>CAVWKW010000006.1:0-84526 GCA_963755705.1 uncultured delta proteobacterium | reverse complement strand
ACGCCCATACCATCCACTTCCACGGCGCGTAGATTGGTCTCATCCACGGAAGCGTAAATAGAGATGGTCCTAGTCGCGGCGAATCGCCCATGAGCCACGCGGTGTGTTGCGTGGTCATCCAGTTCACCGTAAGAAACGACGCTCCGAGTACCGCCGCGGCGAATTTCTTTACCCGCTGCAGCCCTAGTGCGGCGCCGCGCGATCGATACGGACGTTGCTCAGCCATCGTCTTAGCTCCTCTCGCGCCCGCGAGTGCGATCGCGTCCTTCTGTGATGTCCCATTCGTTCCCGTGGAGCCGAGCGACGTACTCCTGACTCGCTCTAAGATTCCGGTGATCGGTCGGTATCGCTGTTACCGAGTGGCCCCGCTGGAGACCCGCGTAGCGGCGGCCCTCCGCATCTTCGAAATATCCGACAAAACGTCCTTGGTAGCCGCCGCGGGTCACAGAATTCGCAATCACCACGTCTCGCTCGTCAGACAATTCATTCAGAGAGCGAACCTTATTCGCCGCCGCCTGACGCTTGATGACATCCATCGCTCGCTGCCGGGCACGCAGTTCTCGCTCGTGGTCGGGCGATAGTTCCCAAGCTAGACTGGCGATATGGCGTGCGAGCCCCCGCGCTTCCAGAAACTGAAGTCGCTGCATTTCCTGCTCGGCGCGCACTCGCGCCGAGTCGTTGTAAGGAACGAGACCGCGATAATCCGCTACTCGGTCTCCGCTCATTCGCCGCTGCAGCGCTCTGTCGATCTCCGTCCATCGCTCCTTGTCAATTGTCTCTCCGCGAGCGCGGAGCATCTCCGGTTCGAGACGCTGTCCTAGCTCGCGGCTCGCGATCTCCTGGCTGCGCGCGCGGATGCCGTTCCTCACATAATCCCGATCGATAAGCAGTGCTTTGCCGCTCCGGTTGACGCCTCGCACGAGCAGGTGCGCATGCGGGTTCTCGGTGTTGTGGTGGTCGATAGCGACCCATTCGAGCCCCGTCCCCAGATCGCTTTCCATTGCTGCGACCAAGTCGCGGATATGGTCCTTCAGGTCCATGCGATTGGCGTCTTCCGGGGACACGATGATCCGCCACATTCGCTCATCGCTGGCCTTTTCCCACTCTCCGACCACCGCGACCATATCGATGACGTCCCGTTCCACGTCGAACCCCACTCCCTTCTCGTTCTCGAGCTGCGCACCCTCGCGCGTCAGGTATCGCGCATGCGCAACCCATGCGTTCGACCTCGGCTTGCCGTTGCGCGTATACATCACTTTGACCACGCTCCGTCGCTGATAAGCCGCGCCTTCCGTCCGAATTTTACGTCCCCGCTTGCCTCGAACCTGCGCGCGCTTGGCGATCAGGTGTCTCTTCTCCAAACGCATCCACCAAGGCACTAGGGGCCGTCTCTGGTCGCCGCGCCGATTCGGTCGAACCCGGATTTCGACCTCTTTTTTGTTAAATCGAGGCCGGCTAGCCATCGCACTCAACCTCTTCCAGCGTTCGCAAAAGCGCTGACGCTAGCGCTCCGCTCTCTTTCGGAGCCGACCTTCCGAGGGCGACGATTACTCGGCGAATCTGTGCACTCGTGAGTGTGATGCTGTGGAGTTCCCGCGCCCGATTCCACGATGTCCACGCGCGTTTCCCAGTCGCCCGCTCGTCAAGCTTCACCTGTCCCATTGCCGCGATCTCTGCGCGCTGTTCCGGACCAATAGCGACGGTCTCTCTTGCGATGCTGAGCAAAGCTCCGAGCAGAAAATCGGGTGGCTCCATGTCCAGGCCGGCGAGCGCAATGAGGCCGCCGAGATTCGTGAGGTAGTGAACCCTAAGACCCTGCTCTGTGCTGTGAACGTTGCTCGCCATGACTCCTCACCACGTCAAAAGCGGTTCGGCGACTCCGCGAATCTCCTGCAATGGAATCGGACCGAAGTATCGGGAATCCCAGCTTCGCCGGTTGTTCAAACCTAATAGCCAGACCTCGTCCGCGGCGACTCGGCGTTTTCCCCACGCCACGTGCGTGAGCACGCGACCGGCGCTGTCCCGCGTTAATGTGGCGCTGTTGGCGAGCCGTTTGCCGTTGACTGCAATCCACCCCCCTTCGATGTCCAACTCGTCGCCGCGCAAGCCACCGATCACCTTCAGCACCGGCTCAGCGCCGCCCGCACAATCGCCGTGACCGAGGTATCCGCGCGTTAGACCTTCCTGCTCAGCATTAACCGGAAGGCATCCTGCAACGAGCTCGCCACGCCTTATCGGCGCGTCGATGAGCCGATAGAAACCCTCGGAACACGAACTATCGGAGGGGGTCAGTCCGACGCGAAAATGCTCCATTAAGAGCGTCATTCCCGCTGCCATCAGAACTATCGAAACGCCCGCAAAAAGCGGTGCCCGAAACTGATTCCAGGACGGCGAAATATCACTCGCACCGATCATGGGAACGATATTTTCAGAATGGTACTTCATGTTGAGAAAATCCTTGGAATAAGTGGGGAACGCGCGACATATCGTATGGTGTGGTATTTCGCTTTATCTTGCTCTACGACCGCGCGTTCCCCTCCCCATAAATCCGCCTCCTTCATTCTCACCGATCTCAGTTACCGCTATTCGCCATTCCCGCCGCCGCTTGCCGCTTGAGAAAGCTCGACTGCAGCTCGCGTCAGACCATTGACGTGCGGCGCTCTTGCGCGATTGCCTCTAGAATTGGGCGCCGCTGCGATCCCGTCGAGCTCTTCCCGTACCTGCCTGACCAATCGTGTCAGTGACTCGGACATTGTGGCGTTCAGATCGAATCCCGTTGCTTTGGCGCGTTCACGTAATTGATCGATCTCCGCCTTCACTGACGAAGCGATGCGTATGGTGACGGTCTCGGTCCGTTCCTCTTTCTTTTTCAGAACTCCCATTGCCGCTCTCCTTTCGAGACCACCTGTGTACGTTTCGTGCACAAGTGCTTGTTCGTTTTGTGTACGACTCAGCCCTTGTATGGACCCGGAAAGACGAGGTCTTCGGTCACCATCACGTTGAACTGATAGCCCGGTCGGATCTCCAAGGTCGGGCCGGTGCTCATTCCCTGCTCGATCGCCTGCTGCCCAACGGAACCGAACTGCGAACTCGCGGAGGAGCCCGCCATCTGCGATGCCATCGCCCACTGGTTTGGTTGGTAGTAACCGAGCGGTCCGCCCATGCCTCCGCCGAACGCCGCCATCTGTCCCACCGCCTGTCCTGCGCTGATGAGACTCATGAGCGCTGCGGTGCCGAAGGTGCGCATGTAGTGGTTGTTCACCTGGTCGGTGAAGCCCGCGTTTCCGGCCTCGTCGGTTCCCGGCATCTGCGGAATGTCCATGCTTGCGGTGTTCGGAAAGATTAGGCGTTGCCATTGAATCTGGACGCGGCTCTGTCCGTAACCTGCTGCACTTCGATACGAACCAATCAGCCTGCTGCCTTGGGGGATGAGCAGTGATCGTCCGCCGGCGCTGTCGTAAACGTTCTGGCTGACCTGCGCGACGATTGGTCCTGGTAGGTCGGAATTGATCCCGCTGATCAACACTGCGGGAATCACGCTGCCGGTCATCACCGTGTACAGAGATGCAGGCGGATGAAGTCTCACGGCCGATGACGAATCGGATGACGATTGGAAACTGTTTATCGCGAGCGTGTTGCCCTCATCTCCATTGCCCGTCTGAGTCACGCTCGGGATTTGGAGCGCCGCACCGCTGTGGAATGCGGAAACCATCTCGGGTGCCTCTAAGGCCTTCATGTACTTGTCCTGCGCCCATTCCGCGTACCTGCTCGGTTGGCGCGGGACCGTCGGCGCCGAGGTTTGCTCTCTCGGGATGACCATGGGTGGGGGTTCCGTCGCAGGCGCAGCGAATGCGGCAGGCGTCGGATCGCCAGCGTGAGCGATGAGGTCCTGAACTTCGCTCTTGTTCGACGCGGTATCGTCGGTCCCGTTACGACCCGCAGGTTGCGCGCCCGGACCGGATGACTGCACAGCCAACGTGAGCAAGATCACGAGCCCGGACATGAGTCCCACTGCTGTGGCGGCGAGCCTGCCATTGAGTCGTGGGCCGCCTTCGTTGCGAATCTTCTCTTCGTCCTGCTGCCGCTTAGTCTCATCGACTTCCGGACGCTGCTTGCTTTCCTCGATCTCGGACATGGCCCCTACCTCGCGTTGCCCGCGTACTGGATCATCACGCGGTCCTGCTGTCGACCGACTCCCGAAACCATTACTGCCTGACCGAAGAGGCGATCGACGACGTAGTACTCGCCGCGCACGCGGTAATTCACCATCTGGCTTCCGTTGCCCGCCGCGACCAGCAACGCGGGCGCGTCGCTGGAACGCATGCCATTGGGCATCTGGATGAACACATGGGTTCCATCGTCGAAGGCCCTGATTGGCTTCCACGGAACTTGAGGACCGGAGACGTCGTAATCGAAATTGAGGTGACGCGGATCGACGGAAGCGATCGGCCTGATCTCGCTCGGACTCGTCGGTGGATCTGCCGCCGCAACTGTCGTGCTTTGCGCCGCGGCCTCATCGGCTTTACGCATCGCCTCCAGAAGATCGTCTGGGTAGTAGAACTCAACCTCCTGCATGGCGTGGCCGCCGCGCGATCGTAGCTGCAGGTGGTAGATATGCTTCGTCGTGTAGATGGTCAGATTCGTCGCAATCGCTGGCGCCTGAGGCTTCACAGCGAGGTGAGGCGTCGGGTTTGTCGGATCGCCAGACGATGCCGGCGTCGCCATCCATCGCTCCGTATCGCCCATCGCAACGTCGGTGATGGTCTCACCCGCTTGTAGTTGCAGGTCGGTGGTTCGTAGCGGTTCGCAATCGACAATGGGATCGGGCCCCTGGCTGAAGGGATAGAGTACGTATCGTGGTGTCTTGTACGTCGCCCACTGGCCGTTCTGATCGTGGTCCTTGTACGCTGCCCGAACCTCCGAGGGCTGCTGTGCGAGCAGTTCCGCCCCGGTGATAGGCTTGGGCGTCGCTTCGGACTGCGGTGCGGCTTCAGGCTCGATTGGCGCTACGTTCGCGGCTTGAGATTGATTCTGGTGTCCTTGTTGTGCCGAACACCCTCCGATCGTCAGTGCCAAAGCCAAACTGCCCACGGTGCCAATACGCTTCATCGAACTCGCCTCCCTTCCGTCGGTTACCTAGCTCTGCTGTTCGGCCCAGCTGATCTGCGTCACGTAAAATCCCAGCGGATTATCGATGATCGCGTCGTCAGATCCGGGCGGAGAAACTTGCGTCTGAAGCGCAGCTTCCCAATGCGTTGGAGCGTCAAGCGCTGCGCCCGAGCGGTCGCGTACCTGCTCGGTCCATCTCACTTGGAAACTGTGTGCGGAGAGTTCGAGGATGGAGTCGATCTGCACGGAGACCGTTTGGTGTTCGGCCTCTTTGAAGGGATTGTGCGAGAAGTTGTTGGAGTGGAAGTACCCGTCGAGGTATTTGTCGGCCGCACCTTTCGCATGCGCCAGCATGTCGTTGAGCATGTGCTGCTCGGCGCTAGGGTCGCTGCTTACTGAGCGCGAATTGCGGATAAAGCTGGCAACCTCGTAACGCTCCATGCGATCGACGAGCGCCGGGTCCGTGCTCGGGATGAGAGGTTTGGGAATGGTAAGCCCATAGCCGAGCTTGTCGACCTCAACCACGTATGGGATGAACCGGCTGCGAGTGCTTTGCCAGACAACTCCAGCGGCAAGGATCAGGCTCAGCAGCAGCAGTCCTCCCGCGGTGATCTGCCAGTTGCGCTTGCCGAGAACGAGATCGGCGTAGCGTTCGTCCCATTCGCGATGGGCTTCTACGTAGGGATTCGAGTTCATAGAACTCTCTCCTGCGGTTTGTCAGAAAAGCGCGCCGGGTGGGCACAGGGTGGGGAAAACTTCCCGGACTGAACAAGATCTGGCGAGACTCGATGAGACACTTCTCGACCAGCCCGGATGCGGCAAGTCGCACTGCCGCAGGGGTTTTCTGTCTCAAGGAGTCTTGCGAAGGTCCTAGTGTTCGCTGGCCGGAAGTAGATTGCTAATCTGGCGTACTGGGTAACCGGTACCGAGGGTTCGAATCCCTCCCTCTCCGCCAGTTTTATTGAGGTTTTTTTTCGATTGAGGGTCCCCCAATTTTTCGTCCACTCGGAGAGTGAAAAATCCGGGTTCATGGGCCGGCGTTCCGTGCGGCCTGTTGAGGAAATTCCCTGGGTGGAACGTAGCCCAGATGCGGAGTGGGGACTACTCTCATTATAGTACTCGCGCCAAGCTTCGATCTTGCGCTTGGCGTCGTCAAGGGAAAGGAACCAGTTAGTGTTCAGACACTCGTCGCGAAGCCGTCCGTTGAAGGATTCCACCAGGGCATTGTCGGTTGGTTTTCCCTGACGGCTGAAGTCGAGCGTGACCGGTTTTCTTGCACTATGTTGTAACGGAGACTTCGGACAAATATGCTCCAGCAGAAATTAGTACCACTTACAGATTCAGGTCTGGTTCCAATTTCGGCAGACACGAAATTCACGTAGCCGATAACCCGCACGGCCGCCAGGACGATGGAAACATGCAGACCAATTCCTTCCTGTCACTCCGCAACGTCTCTGGCAGCCATTGGCGCGAGTGGACCGCTAAGTTCGCTCTTATTTTTCTGTTTGCTCTGGCGGGCTGCGGGGGTAGCGGGAGTTCCGGATCATCCAGCGATCGCCCGCGACCTAACATCGTCCTGGTCATAACTGACGACGTAGGAATCGACCAGTGGAAACTATTCGGCTATGGCGGTTCAACGCCTGCGGCAACTCCAAACATCGACGCGATCGCGCAAGCCGGGATCAGATTTCATAACGTCTGGTCGATGCCGGCGTGCTCGAATGGGCGCGCCGCGCTGTTCACTGGCCGCTATCCCTTCCGCACTCAAGTCTACACCGCGATTGGTAGCAACGACCTAGCGAACTACATGGTCAATCCCAACGAGATGACCCTGCCCAAACTGCTCGCGCGTCGCGGCTACAAGAGCGCACTGTTCGGCAAGTTCCATTTGGGAATCCAGGCCAACGACCCCTACGGTTACGCCATGGTGCACGCGCTGGGATTTGACTATTTCGACGGCTGGCTGGACGCGACCGGTGACCCCTCGTCGATCGACACCACCGCCGGCGGCGTCTCTCCGGCAGGCACCTGGTCGTGCGGCTTCGTGCGCGACGCAAGCAACGGCGGCGCAGATACCGGTGCGTGCTACGCCGGCAACGGCGCCTGCACGGTGGTCACAAAAGCCGGAGCGGAGGCGCCGGGACGAGTCTGCCGCGACGCGGGCGGCATCTTTGATCCAAACCAGCCGTGCAATAACCCCATTCCTGGCTACATCGATTTCACCACTCTCAGCGGACATTACGTTTCGCCGCTGGTGATAAACTACGACGATGGATCGGTAGACCAGGTACCTCCGACCGACATTCAAGCGCGAACTTTTCGTGGTACGGTGCCGATCGATGCCGCAATCGACTGGATCAAGCAGCAGCCCCCAAAGCAGCCGTGGATGGTGACCCTGGCTTTCGCGTCGGTGCACACGCCGGTTATGCAACCACCAATTCAGCTGCTCCCTGCCGCCGAGCTGGATTCCAGCAATCTCGACTGCGCGAACCCGACCGCCCAAAGAATCTTGACCAACGAGATGGAAGAGGCGCTCGACTTCGAGGTCGGACGCTTTCTGGTGGCGATCGGCATCGCCAGCCGCGACCCCAACGGCCAACTTATTTACCGCCCTCGAGAGACGGACACCTACGTCATATTGGTCACCGACAACGGCAGCACGGGTACCGTGGTCAAGGTGCCGTTCGATACCAGCCGCGCGAAATCCACGGCTTACCAGACCGGGGTTTGGGTGCCCGGGATCGTCTCGGGTCCGAAAGTAACCGCGCCAGGCCGCGAAGTGGGGGCCATGGTCAATATAGTCGATTTCTATCAATTGATCGGTGAAATTGCCGGCGTCGATGTGCATCGGAGCGTTCCGCGGACGCTCGATTCGGAGCCCATGCTTCCCTATCTCGAAAACCCGCAACAGCCGGACATTAGATCGACCAGTTTCACGCAGATAGGCACCAACCAACACGCCAACGGCCAAATCAACGGTCCCTGTCAATACAACACGACCACTTGCACCCAGATCGCTCCGACCAAGGGCGTCTGCGAAGACAACAACGGCATCTGGTGGGGACCGGGAGCAACCGATCCCAGCACCGCGGGCATCCCCGCCGAAGGGCTGGCGCTATGCTGTGACGTGGCCGTCTGGCAGCACGACCATGGACAGACGATTTCCAGCAACATCTACCCGTTGCAGGCCTACGCCATCCGCAACAATAGCTATAAGATCGTAGTCAACAAGTACGAATCTTATGACGCCGCGTCGAACGCCTGTGCCTCGACCTCGGTTACCGAATTCTACGAAATCAATGAGGATGTCCCCATTCCCGCGCTGGACCGGGCCGACGCCAACCTCTTAGCCAGTGGGAACAAGCTGGACCCGAAACAGCAGAAGAACTACGACGCCCTGAGCGCGGAGCTGCAGAAACTGCTTGCGTCGCAACCCGCTTGTCCTGGCGACATCAATCTCGATGGCGTCGTAAATCAATTAGATATCCAGCAATGGTTAACGTTTGCAGCTCTGTCGCAAGGGAACTCGAGTTGGGCCGACATTAACCAAGACGGCCTGACCAACCATGCAGATTTGAATCTCATCGACCAGCACTTGGGAGCGTGTCCCAAGTAGCAGAGACTTCGGTGCAGTGTGGATCGAGCACCGTTCTTTTCCGGTGCGCGCCTGCCGTTGCCCGCGCTATTGACTGGGCATAACCTGTCCCTCCCATTCGTAGTGAAGCGGAAGCAGAACAGATTTTTGACGAGTTACGCTCCGCGCGCGGCCCGACTCATCCCAAATTAGAAGATACTTGTATTTGCCGCCGCGCTGCCGACGCGAGGGTCGTCACCTGGTAGCGGACAGCTATCTGACTGTGGGGCGGAGGCACCTCAGCGCGGTTGTTAATCTGCCGGAGCATCGTCCGTCACGGCTTCGCGAGATTCCCCACTTTGTTGCGTCCGGTCGGTGCCGGTGCGATTATCGCTCACAACTCAAAATAAAAATCCGGCGAACCAATGGCCGAAGAAAAGAAACTGAGCGGACCTGACTTTGCGGAGGGAGTTTCTCTCAGCGAGTTGGCAGATCGCGACATGGTGCAAGGACACGCTAATGGTGAGGCGGTCCTGGTCGCTCGGCGCGGCGATGCCTACTTCGCCATCGGCGCGTCCTGTACCCACTATGGCGGTCCATTGGCCGAGGGCCTCATAACAGGCGATACCGTCCGATGCCCGTGGCATCACGCCTGTTTCAGTCTTCGCACCGGCGAGGCGCTCCGCGCTCCGGCGCTTGACCCGGTCAGCTGCTGGGGGGTTGAAACGAGCGGCGGCAAGCTCTTCGTGCGCGAGAAGCTGCCCGAGAGTAAACGTCCGGCCGTTTCCGCGAGGGCGCCAGAAAACATCATCATCGTGGGCGGCGGTGCTGCTGGCAACGCTGCGGCGGAGATGCTGCGGCGTGAGGGATATTCCGGCGACGTCACGATCATAAGCGCGGATAACGCCACTCCGTACGACCGGCCGAATCTGTCGAAAGATTTTCTGGCAGGTAATGCGAACGAGGAATGGATTCCATTGCGCTCAACGGACTTCTATCGCGAGCACCAGATCGGACTGCTCTTGAACACACAGGTAGCGGCGATCGATCCGCGGAAGAAGAGCGTCCAGCTCGCCGACGGCAGCAATCGCAAATTTGATGCGTTGCTCCTGGCGACAGGCGCCGAGCCACTGAAACTCAAGACTCCCGGTGCGGACTCGCCGCAGGTTTGTTACTTGCGCTCACTGGATGATTGCCGCGCGATTATTGGCAGGGCCGCCAAGGCCAGGCGCGTCGTGCTGGTAGGCGCGAGCTTCATTGCGATGGAGGTTGCGGCTTCTCTGATTCACAGGAAGCTGCAGGTCCACGTCGTCGCGCCGGAGGCGCTGCCGATGGAGAGAGTTCTCGGACCGCAGGTGGGCGAACATTTGCGGCGTCTGCACGAACGAAACGGTGTGGTGTTCCATCTGCAGCAGAGCGTCGCCGCAATTGACGAGCGAAAGGTCACGCTCAAGGACGGCAACGCGATCGATGCCGATCTGGTCGTGATCGGAATCGGCGTCAAACCGCTGATCGATCTTGCCGAGCGAGCCGGGATCAAGGCCGACAGAGGCGTGTCGGTGAACGAGTATCTCGAAACCAGCGTTCCTCAGGTCTACGCAGCGGGCGATATCGCGCGCTGGCCCGATCCGCTCACCGGTGACCATATTCGCGTCGAGCATTGGGTGATGGCTGAGCGCCAGGGACAGACGGCGGCGCGAAACATGCTCGGCCGCCGCGAGCGATTCGATACGGCGCCGTTTTTCTGGACGACTCAATACGATTTTACCCTCAACTACGTCGGTCACGCCGAGACGTGGGACCAGCTGGATTTGGAGGGCAGTATCGAGGAGCACGACTGCAAGCTCTCATTCCGGCGCGGCGGAAAGACGCTCGCCGTGGCCACTATCGGACGCGATCGCGAGAGCCTGGAGAGTGAGCTCGCCATGGAGAGAGTTGTCCAGGCTGGTCAGGCTTGACCACCATCTGAGGTACCTAGCCGCATCCAGGAGGGAGGTCCACCATGTCAGGATCCGTCGCATCACCAACCGTTGTTGCTCAACTCGTGGAGACCATGCGGGCGCTAGCCGGTCCGCATCTCGGGTTTCGTCCCGTTCACGCCAAGGGCCTCGTCTGCTCGGGCACGTTTCGCGGTTCGGCATCGGCGGGCGCTGTGAGCCGGGCACCACATCTGCAAGGGCAAGCGGTCCCGACCGTAGTGCGGTTCTCCAATTCGAGCGGGGATCCGGAGGTACACGATGGCATTCCGAACGCTCGCGCCCTGGCGGTTAAATTCCAGTTGCCCGATGGCAAGAACGCCGACATCCTGGCGCTCCACATCGAAGGGTTTCCCGCGCGGACACCTGAGGAGTTTCTCGCTTTTCTGCGTGCGCAACTCCCCGATCCCGCTAGCGGCAAGCCTGCAACCGATGCGGTCCCGCGCTTTCTGAATAGTCATCCTGCCACACGCGCGTTTATTGAGCGTCTGATGCAGAAGCCGGTGCCGGCCAGCTACGGGCGGGCCAGCTATTATGCGGAGCATGCTTTTAAATTCACTGCCGCGGATGGCACCAGCCGATTCGGCCGCTATCGCTGGACGCCCGAAGCCGGGGAATCCTATCTCTCCCCAGATGTTGCGAGCACACGCAGCACGAACTTCCTGCGCGAGGAGCTCGAAGGCCGATTGAGAAACGGTCCTGTCGCGTTCCGCCTCCTATTGCAATTGGCTGGCGAGGGCGATCCGACAGACGATGTCACCGCCTTGTGGCCGGCGGACCGGCCCCTGGTCGAGCTGGGACGGCTGGAGGTGACCCGAATCTCCCCAACCAGCGCCGCCGATGAGCGCCGTCTCGTGTTCGACCCGACCAACATAACGGACGGTATCAGTCTCTCGGCCGATCCGATTCCGCTGGCGCGGTCAGCCGCTTACTCCATCTCGTACGATGACCGCAGCAAGGGAGAGTGATGGTCCACGTCTGCCAATCGTGCGCTCTGCGTAGCCATCCAACCGCGAGCATCGCTTTCGCGCGCGTTCAACATGAAAAGCGGTTCCCGTTCGAAAAATCGAACGAAGAAACGCTGATCGATGCCCGGCAGATTGCATATGGCTACAACCACAGGCCGTATCTGACGCACTTTGTCCTCACTGTGGAAGCGAGGTCGGCGGGCTCGCGTCAATGACGCATTCCCTTGGCAAGCTCTCATCGGATGGGAGAATTAATTTAACGCATGACTCGGATGCAACGCGATCCTCCTCCCTCGGTGCGAATCAACCTCTCCTGCCAGCTTCAGGGAGGCGGTCGGTTTAGGCCGCATATCAGCGAGCGGGTTATGGATTTCCGTTCCTTGCATAAGGTGCATGTTCATCGACTCATCCAGCTTATCGGCGCAGACGATGAATTGACGCCCCTGGCGAATCAAAATGTTCTCGCGCTCAAGCTGGGCCAGATGTTCGGTGACTCTCGGTCGCGTAGCGCCAACCAGGCTGGCGATGTCTTGGTGGCTGAAGGACATGCTAAGTAACGTGCCGCGCGCATCTTCGATTCCAAAGTCCGAACATAACTCGAGCAGCGCCGTTCCGATGCGCTCGTGAAGCCCGAGACTAAAAAAACTGGAGCTGCGCAGCAGCAGACGATACCAATGTTTCAAATCGTTCTCATGGAAGGTCTTGACCGCCGACTCTGAGGAATTCAAGAGAATGCGGTCGAAATCTCTCCAAGTAAGACTGCCGACTCTACAATCGCTATAAGCTTCGCATTGGAAATCGGAGCGACTGATCGGATGAGAAGGGAACTCGGGAATCGGGCCCGGGGCAAGCAGGGCGACGGTCGCGCGCTCGCCGTGAGCACCCAGACAGGTTACTCGAGCGACGCCGCGCATGAGAATGTTAGCCTCCGACGCGAGTGCGGCTTCGCGGAGAATTATTTCGTAACGTCTGAAATCGGACAGCGCGAGCGCGCCTGCAAGCAAAATAAGTGCGGGGGAGGATAAAGACGAGAGGGCGTCAAACTTCCTCAGCCTGTCGAAATCAGTGTCGCGTCCACTTTGTATTTCATGCAAAACAACACCCTTTTTGGCTGTACGAACCTCAGTATATCGCTTGCCGGAGCTTAAGGGAAACGATCTTGTTCTCCGCAGCACAAAGGCGAACAATCTTGGGGTTTTTTTTGAAGATGTCCCTCACGGCACCTATGTGCTGCCGGAGAACTACTAGAATTGCGGGTCTGCCGGGAACACCGCGAGATAATGGCGTCTTTCGGCCGAATGACGCCAGCACCCGGCCTCCACCCAGTACGCCTCTGACTTCTGGTTTGACGACAGATATCGGGCATTTCTCGCGTCCACGCGAAAACCACGCGCCCTCTCGAACAGTCGGCGAGTTTGGTGCCTGCAATCATCGACTGAGCATGGTGATGCTTGCCACGATCATATTCAAACGTCTCTGCGGAGATAGAAGACGCTAGTATCTCAGCTGACTTGATTCTCGCATCGCGCGCGATTGACTCGATTCGCTTCGCTGGGGATCGTTGGCTTCGAGTACAGGCCGTGGCTAATCGACGCTCTTCGTTATTGATATAACGAAGATGTCTGATTTGCATTCGCTTTGTGTATGACACCTAATATAGTTCAGGTTGAGTCGGGATCGATTCTAGTAAAGTCTGGTCCGAACTTGATCCAGCCCAATGGTGGCCCTTCCGCCCGCCTTTGACCACTTTTCGCTAGACCAACCCGCCCGCAAGCAAGGCCTCAAAGAGGTCCGAATATATCTTCCCTTTTCTTAAGAGAAGGGTTGTGAGGAAACGAAATTGGCAATTGATGATAACGTAGAAACTAGCGTGACGGAGACCACATCAGTAAAAGAGGCGTTGGTCGCAGAGTTGACATGGTCCAAGCTTTATACGAAGGCGATGTATAAGGTGCTGAGCACCATTTCTACATCCATTAGAAAGAGTAAACCGGCCGTCGCCAGACCGGAAGTAAAGAGAAGCGCGGACAAATTACACGATCAACTGCACAACGCGAATCAGACTGTAGGTGAACTCAGCGACCTGCTGGCATTAAGCCCTGGCCAGGCAAAAGATGACGACGCTCGAAAGGTTGTCTCAGTCAGAGAGAGACTTTAGCTGCATCCAATCATAGCGCGTGCATACTGCGTGAAGCTCCGAAGGATACCTCCGGCAACCTGGTCGCCTAAGTAACAGCGGGATCCTCGCCCTGCATCATCAGCTGCACGTTCGCCGCCGCCAGCGGCCGGGTCGCCTTCGGCTGTTTACTTTCGACCGCGGGCTGTACAGCGTCGGCTGCAGGTCTTTTGATCGTTACGCCAAGCCGAAAAAAATCTCTCACACCTTTTCAACCGGTATTTTCGGTACTCCACATAACCAAACGGAGAAGTCTTGCGGTGTCTTTGCTTCACGCCCCATGTAATATGAGCAAGTAGGGATCGATATAAGAATCGAGTCCGAATCTGATCCAGCTCTAAGGTGGTTCTTCCGCTCGCCTTTGACCACCTCCCGCTAGACCAATCTCAATAACAAGGATCCAAGGCTCGCGGAGGAGGCGTCGTGGTTATTATTCCTCGCCCTCCGGCTAATCGGTGTCGTTTGACAGATCAGCACCGACGCTTTGATGTTGAACTTTGTTGGCATGAACCTGGGCTCCCTGCTGCCGAACTAAAGTATCCAATGGAGGTAATATAAGAATGAAACTTCTGAAAAATGTAGCCCTCGCCGTGGCAGTCACGATATCGGTCGGCTTTATTGGCGCTTGCGCTGAAGAGGTGCCGCCCACGACGACGACCACTGAATATTCCACCACTGCGCCCGCGGTGTATGTCGCGCCGCCGATAACGACCAGTAGCACCACGACCACGACTCAGTATCCCAATGGCACCGTGACGAGCACCACGCCCGCCTACTCGAGCGTGGTAACGAGTCCCCCAGTCGTGATGGCTCCGTCGCCCGTCGTACAAGTACTAACCCCAGTGGTAATGGCGCCAGGGCCCAACGAAACAACCACGTCTTCGAGCTGGGGAAACGGAACTACCGTGCAGAAGAGGACTACTACATCTGGCGACGGTTCGGTACAGAAACAGACCACGACTTCGTGGAACGGAAATGGCGACGAACCGTCTCAGACAACGACGACCACTACGACGAATCCATACTAATACGTTGAGTATCAAGGAAGAAATAAGACTATGAGTTGCAGAAACAAGATATTAGCTATCGTACCGGCGATCGTGCTGGGAATCGGTTTGTCGATCCCAGCCATTGCTCAGGACGCGAGCAGCAGCCCAGCGGCGTCAGCCGGCACTTCGATGGATCGGGCTGGCGAAGACAGCGAAGGGGCAGCCAAGAACGTGTATCACGGAACGGTCACGGCAATGGATGATACGAAGATCACTACCGAGGTAAAAGCCGCTTTCGTGAGTGGCAAAGACATCCACTCGAACGAGATCCATGTCAGCACCACGGCCGGTATTGTGACGTTAAGGGGCCACGTACAGAATTCAGACATGGCCGCACGCGCTGGAGCAATCGCTAAAAATTCTAGCGGAGTACGAGGCGTCAATAACCATTTGCGGGTGTCCCCTTCGGATTGACGGGACTGACAGACAAACATCTGCAGCGACGGGCGGTCTTAAGACCATCAAAATGGGGACTGGCGTGAAAACCTGAGAATTGCCTTGCCTTCTCTTTGGGTTCAGCGTGAGGCTGGAGTGTCCCGCTCACGGGTTGTTGAATAGGGAAAGCGCGTTCGCGACTTTGCGTTTGCGGTGGGCGCAGACGCATAATCGGTTTGCGAACCCCTCTCTTCAAGGAGAACCCACATGGCAATCGCCCTGACGCATAGCGGCACCTCGGTTTACTCCTCTGATTCTCCGTCGCGCGAGCTTCTGGTCGGCACCGCCGACGGCATCGTGACACTCGAACGCACGCAAGAGCCTCGCGGCTGGCGGGTCGGCACGCGAGCGCTTAAGGGCTCGCACATCAGCTCGATGATCATTCCGCAGTCTGACCTGATGCTCGCGGCGATTTATCACGGCGGCGTCATGATGAGCCGCGACAATGGCAAAAGCTGGGAGCGTCGCGACCACGGAATCGCGCACAACGATGTATACAGTCTTGGCGCCACGATACTGAACGGGAGGCTTAGGCTGTTCGCAGGAACTGAGCCGGCCCACTTCTACCTGAGCGATGATCTCGGCGCGAACTGGCGCGAGTGCCCGTCGCTCAGGGCCGGCGCAGGCGTCGCGCGCTGGACCTTCCCGGGACCGCCTCACAAGGCGCACGTCAAGGTGATCACCGTCGCGCCGGACGATCCCGCGACCGTTTACGCAAGCATCGAGCAGGGAGATCTGCTGAGAAGCACGGATGGGGGCGAGACCTGGCAGGAGATTTCCGGCTTCGAAGAGGGCTTTGACTTCGACGTACATCGACTCGTGATCCATCCGAAGAGTCCGTGGCGGCTCTACATGATGGGCGGCACCGGCCTGTGCGTGAGCGAGGACCGCGGAAAGAGCTGGGTGCGCTACAGCGATACGAAATCGCCCATCGGCGGCTATCCGGATCAGCTCACGTATCTGCCAAGCCACGCCGACGTGTTGCTCGCGTCTGGCGCGCGCGGCAATCCATTCACCTGGATGCAGACCGGGTTCGCCGGCTCGCGAATCGGACTCAGCCGCGACCGGGGCCGCACCTGGCAGATCCTCGGTGGCGGCCTGCCCGCGCCCGAGCAGTGGAGCTCCGCAATCGAGGCAATGACGCTTGAGGAATGCGGCACCTCATTCTCGGCATTCGTCGGCACAACCTCCGGCGAGGTATTCGCAACCGACGACAGCGGCGACAGCTGGTCGCTGATCGCAAGCGGTCTCGCGCCAATCTCAAAGGGCCTGCACTACATGGTTCTCAACCGCGCCGCGTGAAGTGCTGCGTCGGTATTGCGGAGCAATGATATCGCCGGGCTGGCGCTGACCTTATTTCCCATCCGCGGCGGCCCGCTTATAACCTGGTGAAACCGTCAGTGCTCCACTTTTCCGAGCCGACTCCGTTATGGACGAAGAACAGCCCATCCGGATCGTATTTCTGTTTTATCTGGGCAAGGCGCGGGTAATTGCTGCCCCAGTACGCTTGCTGCCAATCCCGCTGGAAGTAGTTGCTCTCGCTGACGTAGGCTCCGTTGTCGCCGGCGACGGCGCGCAGTTGATTCACGCATTGATCGATCCGCGCCGCAGTTTTCCGGCCTTCCGCGACCGACGGCTCATGACCGGGGATTCCCGGATAAGCGGGTCCTTGCCCGTCGGCCACGATCGCCAGCGCGAAGGCACTCAGGACCGCCGGATTCATCGCAGTGTCCGTTGCTCCTGCGATCGCATCGGGCGGAGCTCCGGCGAGCCCCTTGTTGAACGCCAGTTGGACATCGAAGATCCGCGAACTTGCAAATAGCGCGTCTGCCAGACGAGCCTGGGCGCCTGCCTCGAGTAGCGAGTCCGGCAGCCATAGCGACTCGAACCCCCACAAGAAGGCCCCGCAGTCGCCTGTGTCTCCCTTCCACCACGCGTTATTCGGCTGCGCGCCGGGCCGCGGATCGAAACTCAGGGAAGGCTGCTCCTTCACCCGTACGAGGACATCGTCAATCACCGCGTCTAGTAAGCTGCCATTTCGAGGAAAAACAATCTCGGGCCAGTGCTCCTTCCACCACTGCGGATCCCAGTAATGTCGCGCCGGGATGCTCCCGAGATTCGCTCGCCCCTGAATCGAGCATCCATTGGACGACTGCGCCACCCAATCCATAAACGGTTGCCAGGTCTTTTTCACCTGCTCGCCATCCAACCCATGCGAGAGCATGCTGACCTCAAGCGTGTTGTCGGGTTTCAGGTGAACCTGCTCTCCCCAACGGTCGTTGAAAAGATGCTCTTTGTAGAAGCTTACGAACTCGAGTAGCAGTCGCTTGTATGCATCGTCCGACGCAGCCTTGACCTTGAAGGTGGCGACGCCGAAGAACTCGGGGAGATCGTGCGCGCGCAAGGTCATCTTGCTGACCACCGCAAAGGTGCCGCCACCCCCGCCTTTGAGCGCCCAGAACAGATCTGGATTTGTACATGCGTTGGCGATTCGGATTTGGCCGTCGGCGGTCACTACTTCGGCTTCGAGCAGGTTTCCCGCGGCAGTTCCATAGTGCTTCGACCAACTCCCGAAGCCTCCGCTTTGAACCAGGCCCGCAAGGCCCACGGTCATGCATCCGCCACCCTGGATGTATTTCCCGCCTTTAGTGGTGACCGCGTCGTACGCCTGAACTCCGATCGTCCCGGCGCCAACCGTCACCGCCGGTTGGGGCTGGATCGTATGCTGGCATCCTTGTGGCACGAATGCGTCATGCATCTCGAGGTCGTGCATGTTGCGCGTCCAGATCAGAAGCGAATCGGGCGCATCGGAGGTGCCCTGGAAGCTATGGCCGCCGCCTTTGATCACCAGACGCAAGTTGTTGTTGCGGGCAAAGTTGACGGCCGTCGCGATGTCCTGCGCATTTCGGGCCGCGACCGCGTAGACGCTCGGGCTGGTCTTCCATGCGTCTATCCATCCGAGGGTCTGTGTTAGCCCAGCCTGCTCGCGTATGTAGTAAGGGTTCTTCAGGTTCGCGAGAAGCTCCTTGGCGGCAGCACCGTCCGGGTCCGATTTGAGTACCGAGAGCGGAAAGTCCACGGGAATCAGGTTTCCGCCCACCGCGTCGTTGAGCTGCTTCCAAGCCGCGTGCGAGGGCCACGACGCATCGGTAGGACGGCACCTGATCAGCTTCGGGGCTGTCGCAGCCGCCGAGAGGCTGCGCGGCAATATCGGCAGAAGCGCCACCGTTCCGATCGCTTTAAGAAATGTCCTTCTTCTCATCGGTTTTTTCGGCCCTCGCTTTCACGCCACGCGTCTTGGTGCCCGTGACGGAGTCATCACCCGAGCATTCCAGCCGCTCGATATTTCTCTCGTGGGTTGATCGATCGATGTCATAGAGCAGCAGCACCACAATCGCGATCGCACTGGAGGTCGCAACTATCGGAACGAATACCTACTTCGCGTCCCTCGCCGAGGTTCTTTCCAATTGCCGAGATTCGCTCCTCATCGATAGCGAGGTGGGCCGTGAACGGCCGAGCGCCGGTGCCATCTACGATGGTTCCGTCCTTAACTACGATCTCATGTGACATTGTGATCCCGGTGGCTCAATGCGCATAATTGCTGGTGCGGTGGAACAGGGTTTCTTCGCATGCCTTAAAATGGTTTCAAGGTCTCTGCAATCTTTAGAACGAATATTCTAAAATAGACGTTCGAGTCAAGTCTGAGGAACCTGGAGAGAGCGATGGCCTCGAAACGCAACTTGATCGCGACCGCTCGCGGCAAAATCGGGGTCCGCGGGCATCGCGTTCGCAATGCCGCCAAAGTCGAAGAGCGCCGCCAAGAAATCCTGACTGGCGCCGCGCGCGCCTTCGCGTATGGCGGCTATGACGGAACCAACATGGATCAGATTGCCAGCGAATGCGGCCTGGCCAAGGGACACATCTATCATTACTTTCGGAGCAAGGAGGAAATCTTCACCGAGATCCGTGTTGACGCGCTGAGCCGGATCATCGGACAATTGGACGTTATCGTGCGCGCAGGCGGTGACGATCCGGAACTGGTACTGCGGAAGTCCATATCCTACTTGATCACCAGGTTCTCTCATCGGGAAGAACGCTACGAACCAGAGATGGGCAACCCGGTATCGCTCAGCCCGGCGAGTCTGAAGCGCGTTCGAACCCTGTTCCGCCGAATCGAGCAGATGTTCATAGGGGTCCTGCGCCGCGGAATGGAGAAGAGAGTGTTCGCGCGGGGCGACCCGAAACTGATGACCTTCGTAATCCTGCGCGCCGCCAATACCGTTACCAACTGGTATCGCGAGGGCGGGAAGTGGAAGCTTGACTGGATTGCCGTCGAAGTCACGGAGCAACTGATCAGGAGCGTGCGTCCACCGGCGACGCCGCATTGATTGAGCGCCTTTCTCCAGGTTCGGTCACTATCCCGGGCGAGATTTTCGGTAGCGACAACCGCAGCCAAGCGGTTCGGAGACACGGTGAAAACCCATGCATCGAGCGCGTGCAGCGTGCCTTCGACATGATTTTTTCGGTCAAGACTCAATGCCCGGATTTCGGCGATAAATTTCCGCGCGAGCCTTCAGAGGTACTCAGAAGCGTGGCGATCTGCTTCGCTTTGGATCGTCCCTCAATCCGTCCGGCGTCCAGTGCTCCGGCATTTCGGTTCTCTTCTGCGCCGCTTTGTCCGAAGGCTTTTACACTGGCCGAGTCCGGAAGAATCAGTGCGACTTTGCACCCGCTTTTGCGCAGAATCCCTACTTCTACCTCAAGGCGAGGGACCGATAGAGTCGCAAGCGGGTGATTAATCCCGGCGGTCGGGACCATGACGATCGCTGTCTTGCAGCCGCGTGCGACGTCAGCGTTAGTTGCCGATCGCGCGCCTCCGTCCATGTATGGCTGACCATCGATCGCCACGGGCGCAAACAACCCGGGTAGCGCGCAACTCGACGCGACCGCCAGTGCGAGCGGAACGCCAGAGGATTGATTCCACACCCTCAGCGATCCGTCCGCGGCATTCACGCTCACGCATTCATAAGCACCGCTTGGCCATTGTTTTTTCGGAAACCGCCGCCAATAGCTGGCGACGAACTCCGATTCGGTCGCAACCGGATGCGCGCTCAGCGCCCATCTACCAACTTCGACGCCGACCGATTGCTCCGTCGTTTTTCCCGCGTTCAGTTCCTCCAGCCGGCTGACCAGAAACGAAAGATCGGGAGGCGGAAGAGGTTTCTGCGTTGGCGCTGGCGGCGCGCCTTCGAATCGGGTGAGCGTTTGTTCAGTCAACTGCTCGGGCGTCATGCCCATGGCGAGCCGCGCGCCCACGATCGCGCCCGCGGAGGTACCGATAATCCGGTCCATCCGCGATAGATAGATGCCTCTGTCCGCCAGGCCCGCGATTACCCCTGACTCCCAAGCTTCTCCCACAGGACCGCCTCCGCCGAGAACCAACGCGTTGCCGTAGGTTTCGCCGGCGAGTGCAACTGGGGCATAGATCATGACAACCGACGCCAAGGTTATACCCGCCATCGTGGCAAGCTCGTTGCGCATCGTGGTATCGGTAGATCGTGAATCAGAGATAGTCGTCTGAAATCATTGGTTTGCTTCGCGCAACACCGCTTCAATGTTGTCACCATCGGGGTTTAGAACCGATGCGGCTTCGGCCGGCCAAGGATCGGCCCAGGCGGGTATGTGCATCAAGCGGTCGACCCACGACACGACATTAGGAAACGGTTCAAGGGGCATCTCCGCCTCGCGCCAATAGCTCGCCATCGAAGCCAGTTGAAAATCAGCGATGGTCAGCCGCTCGCACGCGACATAGCTCCGTCCAACGAGATGATCGTCGAGCACCTTCGCCCACCTGAATAAGTCGTTTGTCTTTCCCTTCAGGGCAGCACTGTCGGGCTTGCCGATCTTGAAGGTCGGTTTTACCACGTGCTCGAAGTAAAATGGCGCCACCGCCGGGGACCAGTGGCAATCGTTCCAGGAAAGCCATCGCAGCACCTCGACCTGATCGGCGGGATGGTGCGCTGGCCACATGTCTGAACCCGCCTTGTTGCACAGATACGCCATGATTGCGGACGACTCCCACAGGATGAGATCGCCATCCACGAGCGTCGGCGCCTTCATGTTCGGATTGACCGCGATATAGTCAGGCGTCTTCATTGCCCCGGCCATCAGGTCCATCTCGATCAGTTCCGCTGTGAGCCCGAGATGCTTGACCAGCGCCAGAACTCGCCGCGGAGCTTGCGCCTTGATCCAATAGATCTTCATACCAGTGCTCCTTTAGTTATCGCCGCGGCGCCCTCGTTTCTTGACGTTGACGCCGACGTGTTGGCCGTGAAAACGTCTGTTCTAGATAGCGACGCAGATGTTCAAGGGTCCGCGCCGCAGTGGCCGCGCTTCCGGTCGCCTTCGCGAGAACGAAGCCGCCCTGGATCACAGCCTGGATATGCAGCGCGAGGCTTTCCGCCGTCCACTTGCCGCGTACCGGATACTTTCGCATGGCGGCGTCAATATCGGCTTCCAGGGTCTTTGAGTGGGCGAGAATGTTTCGTCCGCAGGCGCCGCTCACGTCCGGATGAGTGCGGTATGCTTCCTGAACGACGGTTCCCGCAAAGCAGGTGAAGTCGGGCAGATCGCCAATCAATGTCGCCTTGCGAAAATCAACGTAGGCGAGGAGACGATCGAGCGGATCGTCAGGCTGGTGATAAGGCGCGTTGGCGAAGAAGTCGATCGTAAACGCATCCCAGCTGGCCGCCGCCGCCAGCCCGAGGTCTTCCTTGCTGGTGAAGTGGTGGAAAAAGCTGCCCTTGGTGACGCCCGCTTCGGCGCAGACGTCTTCGATCCGCGTCGCGGCGTACCCCCTGGTACGAATCACCTTTAGAGCCGCGTCCAGAAGTTTGATCTTGGATTCGTGTTCAGCCTGCTGCATTTCCATACCGATTAGTCGGTATTATCATACCAACTAATCGGTATGTCAAGCAGGCGGCGACGAGCGGAGCGAGAGGATCAACGCCGCGAGCAGCAGTGGGAGAACAATCAGCACGCCATAGTACTCCGGTGGATGATGTCCGCCCGGCATGGATCTGAAAACCCACGCATCGAGCGCGTGCAGCGTGCGTTCGACAATCGCCAGAGCGAGCATTATCGGCACCAGGGTCCGGGGTAGTGTCGCGAAGTTGGTGGAAAAGAAGAAAAGCGTCATGATCCGGCGAGTTGAGCCACAACTCGCACCCGCTTGACGGCGGGAGCCGGAGGATGACGCCATGGAAAGCGATAGCAGGGATTTAGGGGCAGGGAAAGCGCCGCTCGAGGATCTGATGCGGGAGCGGATTCGGGCGACCATCGAAGCCATCGTCGAGGAGGAACTGGAAGCGGCGCTGGGCGCGGCCCGCTCGCAGCGTGTGGGCGCGGAGCGGGCTGGATACCGGCACGGCAAGCGTGAGCGCCAGCTCAGCACCAGCCTTGGAGCGACCACGATCGCGATGCCGCGGGCGCGAATCGAGGACCACGAGGGGCGCCGCCGAGAATGGCGCAGCCGGATGATCCCGCGCTACCAGCGGCGCACCGAGCGGGTTGACGAGGCGATTTTGGGAGTGTACCTGAGCGGGACCAACACGCGGCGGCTGCGCGGAGCACTCGCTCCACTTTTGCGCGGCGCGCCGTTGTCCAAAGATGCGGTCTCGCGTCTGGTCGGGCGTTTGCGCGAAGACTTCGCGGCATGGGCCAGGCGTGATCTCGGCGAGTTGAAGGTCCGCTACCTGTTTTTGGACGGCTGGTATCCGCGGATGCGGATCGGGAAAAAGCGGGTGCGAGTACCGGTGCTGGTCACACTGGGGGTGTGCGCGGACGGCCGCCGGGTGGTGCTCGATATGCGCCTGGCAGGAGTCGAAAGTGAGCAAGCCTGGCTCGACGCGGTGCGCGCGCTGTGCGCCCGCAATCTCGGTGCCCCGCTGCTGGCGGTGATCGATGGTAATCCGGGGCTGGCCGCGGCGCTCAAAATGCAGTGGCCCAAGCTCGCGATTCAGCGCTGCACCAATCACAAGCTGTGGAACCTGCTCGCCAAAGCCCCGGCCCATCTGCGCGAGGAACTCGCCGAGGACTATCGGCGCATGATTTATGCCGACAGCCGCCAGGCGGTCGAGCAGGCGCGGATCGCGTTCACGCGCAAGTGGAAACTGCGCTCGCAGGCGGTCAGTGCAAGTTTTGCCGAGGCCGGCGACGAGCTCTTCACCTTCAACAGTTTCCCGAGCTCACAGTGGAAGGCGCTGCGGACCACCAATGCGCTGGAGCGAATCAACGAGGAGTTTCGCCGCCGCACCAAAACCCAGGCCTCGCTGCCGAGCGAGGAGGCGGTCCTGTTCCTGCTCTTTGGTCTATTGCGCAGCGGCCAGATCACGCTGCGCCGCCTGGTCGGCTGGCAAGCCCTGGCCAATAGTAACTCGCAAGCGGAGGCTGCATAGCGACTGCATAATCAATCGCTCGCTCGTCGAATGCTGACGCTAAATGCTTTTCCACCACTTGACCGACACTACCGGGTCCGGTAGCGCAGCGAAACAATTAGCATCGCCAGGCCGAATGCGATTTGCGTCGCACCCGCCCAGGCGAAAAGTGCAATAATTACTCGGCCGTTGTGGCTGAGGTCGAGGCCAGCGATGCTTCCCGCTCCTCCATCAGGAGCAAACACATGGATACATCCGGGCACGATCGTGAGAACGCTGAAGAGAGTGAGGAAATACGCCGCCACGGTCGAGCCGCGATAAGCGCCGTTGGTGCTCGAAGGAAGAAGGGAATTCGGTATCAAGCTGTCACTCACGGGTTTGTGGCGGCCGACGCGGCTCACGGCGTCAATACTACACCTGAGTCAACGATCGCTACTCATCTCTTCCGCTCCACCAATCACCCGGCCTCACGCCGCTTGTTCGATTATTCGCGGCGCGCTCGCCATCTGGTCTCGCTTGACTTCATCGGAAACGGAGACGTACTTGAATCCTCACGTGGGCCCAGCGCGGCCGCGACGGTGTAACTCGTGAACGACCAGAGTCCTTCGATGCCGCTGGCTGATCGGCGTCTGCCGCAGGGCGGCGATTGGCTGTCGCGTGAGCAATTGGCCAGCGTCACACCCGACGGACTCGTCAATCGAACCGTCGCGCTGAAACCCTTGCTCGCCGCCAACAGCCGCGAAGCAGAACGGCTGCGGCGGCCGGTTGACGCGGTGTGGAAAGAGCTGCGCGCGAGCGGAATCTTCTACCACTTCGTGCCGAAGATTTACGGCGGCCTCGAGTTCGGCGTTAACGCGTTCATCGACGCGATGTTGCCGCTCGCCGAAGGATGCTCCTCAACCGGATGGGTGGCGGCGTTCTGCGTCGAGCACAACTGGATGCTCGCCCATTTTTCAAAAGAGCTGCAGGACGAAACCTTTGGCGCCGGCTTCCCCTACATCATCGCACCGGGAGTTACCTTCCCGCCGGGAATCATGACGCCGGTTGCTGGCGGTTATCGCGTGACGGGCCAGTGGAAATGGGGCACGGGCGTGATGCATGCGGATTGGATTCTCGCGGCGGCGATGCTGCCCAACGGTCCGCGTCCGCATCTGTATTTTGTCGCCGTCCCTGCGGAACAGGCGATCGTCGTTGACACATGGCACATGGACGGGATGATCGGGACCGGCAGTAACGACATCGTGATGCGTGACGTCTTCGTGCCCGCTCATCGCGCCATCGACATGAAGGAAATGCAGGACGGCACCGCGCCGGGCTGCAAGCTGCATACGAATCCTTTGTACAGGATGCCGATGTTGCCGTTTCTGGCCGTCGCCGCGGCAATTCCGGCGGTCGCTACCGCGCGGCAGGCGGTCCGCCTGTTTCGCGAGCGCCTCTCCAGACGCGTGATCGTCGGCACCGAGACCACCCAGGCCGAAAAGCCCGCCGCCCAGATGCGGCTGGCCAAAGCCCACGTGCTCACGACTACAGCCGAGACGATGATCCGGCAGGCGGCGAGAGAGAACTTCGCGCTGGCGGAGAGTTCCGCGCCCGCGAACGCCGGCCAGCGCATCGAGCTGCGATGCCGTATCGCCTACGCCGTCAAATTCGCGCGCGAGGCGGTGCAAACCCTATCGGAGGCCGCCGGCGCCAGCGCCCATTCCCTGGACGATCCGCTCCAGCGCGCGCTTCGCGACATCAATACGATGTCGAGTCACGTGGTGTACGATCTCGACACTGTGCTCGAGCAACAAGGCCGCGCGATGGTAGGTCTGCCGCCGAATACCGTGCTCGTCTGACGACTGCTCAGTAGCGCAGCTCTCGAAAGAATTCGATCGACAGCGAGTGCGACCTCGTCGCCACTGAGATTCAAAACGGATTCTCGGTCGGCAGGCCCAAGGCGTAGCGGCCAAGCTGTTGGGAGACACGGTCCGGATGCGCGTTGATGTGCAACGGCATCGCCTGAAAGTCGCGATAGCGCCGCTCGAAGGATTGCCCCTCGCGCAGGCCGTTGCCGCCAAGGACGCGCAGGGTAAGCCGCATCGCATCGTCGCATAGCCGCAGGGCCATCATGCTTGCGCTGAGCTGCTCCAGGTAATTGCCCTCCGTGGGAATTTGATGTGCCACGATGCGGGCATCGGTCTTCGCGCAGGCGTCGTAGATAGTGGCGCGCGCCGCGGCGATCAGCGCGACGGCCTGACCGAGATTCACGTGGATGGTGGGCCGCTCTGTCATCTTAACTCCCATGATGGCGACTCGGCCCTGGATGCCACTGCACGCTTCCTTTAGTGCGGCGTCAGCGACGCCGACCGCCATACAGCCGAGCCAGAGATCCGAGAGCGCCACCCAGTCCTCGCGATAACGATCATCGATGACGCTATAAGCCGGATCGCGGAAAGCGACACGGTACGGCAACGGGAACGGCACCACGCTCGAGAGCGGCGCTCGCACATCTTCGTAGTGAAGGTGGTCGGTCGCCGACGCGCGCAGGCTCATCGCCTTCCAAGTCGGATCGATGCGTACACCTTTATGATCGGTGCGCACCAAAACCAGATGGGGCAGGCGCTCGGCCTCGAAGAGGAAGGTGATTCCGGTGTAGTCGGCATAGCGGCCGCCGGAGCCAAACGTGGCGACGCAGACAGACCCAATGCCGATTGGCCGTGATGCTGCGCAGCAACTCGATGTGAGCGGGGCCGAGAAGGCCACAGTAGAAGTGAAACACGCACAGGTGGTTCCACAAGCACCATCCGGTCGAGCCGCACGCCGCGGCCACGGCTTCCAGCTCTCGTCCCATCGCGGTGATGCTGCTTTCGAGGCCCCCCAATGCTCTCACGGCCGACATGCGCATGACGTCGTTGCTCTTCAACGCCGCAATCACGGCCGATGAGACCGAGCGGGTGGCGTCAGCCTCCGCCGCTTGCGCTGCGATCAAGGGCAACAGCGGCGCGACTAAAAGATTGTTCGGCTGCGCCAGAGCGGCTGAGGCGTGACTTTGACTGGAGTCGCGGCTTTCCATTTTTCTATATCGCTAATCTAAAAATGGTCCGTGAGGCCGTTTAGCACGACCTCCTCTCCACCGACCTTGCCAATCACTCCAGTACCGGCGCCGCAATTGGTCGGCGAGTTTGAGTTTGAATTCTTGCCGGCACTTGCATTAAGAATCTGGCTTGTTCAGGATGAGCGCGCTGCCAGCGCGACCGCACAACAGTTCGAATTGTCCTTACCCACACGAGGAGGGAACAATGGCGGAATTCGATCTACACATCAAAGGCGGCACCGTAGTTGATGGAACACGCGTGCCAAGTTTTCGCGGCGATATCTGGATCAAGGATGGCAGAATCGCCCAGATCGGCGGCCGCGCGCCTGGCTTTGCGAAGAAAGTCATCGACGCTGATGGTCTGATCGTCGCGCCCGGATTCGTTGACCTGCACACCCACTATGACGCGCAGATCAGGTGGGACCCCTGGTGCACTATTTCCGGTTGGCACGGCGTGACCTCTGTGGTGCTCGGCAACTGCGGTTTTGGCTTCGCTCCGGTGAAGCCCGACTTCCGCGATCGTTCGATGCTGACAATGACGCGCACCGAGGCGATTCCCTACGAATCGATGAAAGCAGGCATGAGCTGGGATTGGGAAACGATTCCCCAGTATCTCGATTCGCTCGATCGCGCACCAAAGGGCGTCAATTGCATTCAGTACATGCCGACGGCGTCGTTAATGACCTACGTCATGGGGCTGGACGCGGCGAAAACTCGCCCGGCAACCGAAGCAGAACGGGCCGAGATGAGCCGGCTCCTCAATGAAGGCATGGATGCCGGCCTTTGCGGCTTCTCGATACAGCGCCTCGGCAAGCATTCTGCGCAAGCCGACTTTGACGGCTCGCCGATGGTGACCGACACGATGTGCGACGAGGACATCCTGAATCTCGCAGGCGTTTTGCGCGCGCGCGACGAGGGTTTCATCGAGATCACGCAGGCCACCGGTCATATCAAGGAAGACTTGGCGTTTGTCGAGAAACTCGCCAGCGAGGCGCAACGCCCCATCTTGTTCCAGGCGATCACTGCAAGTACCCGCAACCCCGACATTCATCGCAAGAGTCTTACGTGGCTGCACAATGCACGCGCCAAGGGTCTGCCGATTTTCGGCCAGGGCGGTACCGTCCGCAGCGGCTTTGCGTTTACGCTCGAGCATTGGAATCTCTACGACATGGCGCCCCCATGGCGTGACATGACGACCGGTTCGAGGGAAGAAAAGATCGCGAAGATGAAGGATCCGGCGATTCGCGAAGCAGTTAAGAGCGAACGGTCGATGGCGGCGCTGAACAAGAACGCTCCGGGAATCGGCGGCCGGCTGGTGAAGCTAATAGTCTCATGGGTAGAGAACAAGCCCGAACTCGAAAAGTACGTCGGCAAATCGCTCGGGCAAATCGGCCAGGAAGAAGGGCGGCATCCGGTTGACGTGATGATCGATCTGTCGCTCGCGACCGATTTGAGAGCTGAGTTTCTTCAAGCCGAACCGCAGTTCAACGCGGAGTTCAATGCTGAGATCATCAACGGATCAATGTACACCTTCCCCGGCGTTTCCGACGGCGGCGCGCATACGAAGTTCTTTACCGGTGGCTCCTTCACTACCGACTTTCTCCGCTGGATGGTTCGAGACGAGCAGCGCGTGACGCTCGAAGAGGCGCACTATCGCCTTTCGGCCCTGCCTGCGCACGCAGCCGGTTTCCGCGATCGAGGAACGCTGCGCGAAGGCGCGTGGGCCGATGTCGTCGTCTACGACCTGAACGGCTTGGACATCGCGCCGGATTGGATTGGTGAAGTGACCCAAGATTTGCCGGGCGGCGAATGGCGCCGCGTGCAGCATGCGAAGGGCTATCGTTCGATTATCGTCAATGGCGTCGAGACCTTCGCCGACGACAAATGCACCGGAGCGACCTCCGGCAAGCTGCTGCGTCACGGACAGGCCTGATACTGGACTGGGTCGGAAGCCGGCAGGGAACTTTCGTCAGACTAGAGAGGCGGCTAAGTCAATCATGGATCCGGCCAACGTGGCGCCGGTTTTGGTGTTCCTTGCCAGTGACGAAGCCCAATACGTCAATGGACAGGCTATCGGGGCAACGGGCTACCGGATTACTGGCTACTCGCAACATTGTGCCTGAGCGAGTCCTGATGGGTGATCGCCCGTGGACGGTGGAACGGCTGTCACGGTCGTTCAAGTTGACGCTCGGAGTTGATCTGAAACCGCCGCGGATGTTGTAGCTCTCTTTTTGGAGTCCAAAACCAACAGACTGCGATCGTGATCAATTTTTGATAGACAGTTTCGATTTCACGCAACCGATTAAACTGACAAGGAGATTTCGATGAAACTCTATTACTCACCTGGTGCCTGCTCGCTTTCACCGCACATCGTTGCGACCGAGACCGGCATTCCCGTTGAACTCGAAAAGGTAAACCTCGCCGAACACAAGACGGAAACAGGCGAGGATTACATGACGGTGAATCCCAAAGGCTATGTTCCCGCGTTGCGTCTCGAGGATGGGAGTGTTCTCACTGAGGGCCCGGCCATTGTTCAGTACCTTGCGGATCAGAATCCGGCGAGCGAACTCGCACCAAAGGCCGGCACTATCGAGCGCTATCGGCTGCAGGAATGGCTGAACTTCATTGGCACCGAACTTCACAAGAACTTCGGGCCGCTGTTCAACAAGGCCTCGTCAGACGAGGTTAAGAATACGGCGAAGACCAACATCAACAAGAGGTTGGCGTATATCAACGACCAGTTGGCGAACCGCCAATACCTGCTGGGAAGCAAGTTCACGGTTGCCGATGCGTACGCCTTCACGATAATAAACTGGACGAATTTCGTCGGGATTGATCTCAAAGCCTATCCAAATGTCGCGGCCTACCAGGCGCGCGTTGGCAGGCGTCCGAAGGTGCACGAAACCCTAAAGGCAGAAGGTCTCGCGAAGTAGCGTTAGCACCGAGACGGATACAGGGGCGCTCGATGTCCGCAGCTCCATTGCAAGCCTATGCCGACGGTGATCAATACTTTTGCGCGAATGCAGCTGCGAGCTCGCCCGCGAGGCGGCCACTTGCGGCCGCAGCATCGGAGAGCAATGAGTCATTCGACAAGGAGCACAGACGTACGTTCCAAGCCTGGCTGAACCGCGCTGTGAAATGAGCGCAGCACTGCGGCATACGCGCTGGAAAGTGAGGAACCTATTCTGCCGCGCGAGGTCTCATTTACCGGACCGTTCTTCGCCTTCGAAGATGTAGGGTTCCAGCGTCGATTGTGCGTCAACTCGGAACTTGTGCCATCTGCCGCCGCCGTAATATGCGAGGCTCCCCGGCTTCGCGTTGCCTTCACCGTTGTAATAGGAGATGCAATCTCGAAGCGGCGCCGTCGCGACGTTGACATCGCGGCAATGCTCCACGTAACGCTCTTCCGGTTCTCTTTTGACATCGACGATGAGCGCGCCACGTTCGCGCATGGTGCGCAACATCCACACGACATAGTCGCCATGCGCATCGATCGCGTCAGTAAAATTGAAGCTGCCGCCGCCGCCCTGGGGGCCGGTGACGATGAACAGGTTGGGAAAGCCGTGGCTATGCAGGCCCAGGAAAGTTCTGGTCCCTTCCGTTTCCCACTTATCCTTCAGAGTGCGTCCGCCGCGGCCGGTTACCATGTTGAAGGTCGAGGTGCCCATCCACTGGAAGCCGGTCGCGTAGATTAAGACGTCGAGTGAATATTCGACGCCCTCATGGATAATGCCGCGCTCGTTTATCTCGCTCACGCCGCGCGGTGCGGTATCAACCAGATGGACGTGCGGCAGGTTGAACGTCTGTAGATACTCATCATGGAAGGTCGGCCGCTTACAGCCATACGGGTAGTATGGCTTCAATGCGGCAGCGGTCTTCGGATCCTTGACCAGTGTGTCCACGCGAGCGCGAATCTGCTCCATGATGCGGAAGTTGGAATCGAGCTGCTTTCGGAGCAGCTCCTCCGGCGATATCTCGTGCTCGTGTTTCTTCGGCGGCCTGACGTCTTGGATCTTGCCCGCCAGGTAGTCGTCGTTCGCCTGAATCGCCGTGCGGCCCTGCGATATCTTCGAAAAGCGCGTGCGCCTCGCGCGGGCCCATCCGGGCTCTCTGACCCAGGCCGCCCGTTCTTCCTCGGTTGTAGCGCGCTGGTCGCGCACGTTGACAGAGGACGGCGTGCGCTGAAACACGTAGAGCTGTCCGACAATCTTCGCGAGCTCCGGCACCGCTTGCACCGCGGTGGCGCCGGTGCCGATGATGCCGACCGTCTTGCCGCGAAGGTCGATATTGTAGTTCCAGCGCGAGGTGTGAAACGACACGCCTTTGAACTTCTCCATGCCTGCGATGCGCGCGAGCTTCGGCGTCGTGAGGATGCCGTTGGCAAGGATCACGAAGCGCGCGCGCATCTTGTCGCCCCGATCAGTCTCGACGATCCAGCGGCCCGATCCTTCGTCCCAGGTAGTTCCCGCGACCGTCGTATGGAACAGACAGTGGTCGTAGAAGCCGAACTTCTGGGCCATGTTTTGGCAATATTCCAGGATCTCGAAGCCCGACGCGAACTTCATCGACGGGACATAGCCCATCTCCTCGAGCAGCGGGAGGTAGCTATAGGATTCAACGTCGCAGGCGATGCCGGGATAGCGGTTCCAGTACCATGTCCCGCCGACGTCGCCACCCTTCTCGCAGAAGCGCACATCGGTGAAGCCCGCTTCGCTCAGCTTGTGCCATAGCAGCAAACCGCCGAAGCCGGCGCCGACCACCAGTATCTCGCATTCGTCGGTCAACGCTTCGCGCGGAATCGGCGGCTCCGAATATACGTCATCCAGATACTTCTTGAACTCGCCCTCCATCGACATGTAGTCGGCGGCGCCGCGACGGGCCTCCTTGAATTCGCGGTACTTGGCCTGCTCTTCCGCATCGAAGGTCGCGCCGGGTGGCAGTTCCGGCAACTCCTTAAGCTTCTGATCGGCGAGGACAGAGTAGCCCTTGCCGGCGATCTTCTCGGAAGCCTTGGCCGCGCGTGTGTTGAAGACTTTCAAGCCTGTCTCGGGGTCGATACGGACTGCTACGCTCATTTGAGTTCCTCGATGTTGCAAAACCACTCTAGCGAAGATCGACTTTACGGTGACAGAGCCGGCTTCTGGTGAGCCGTCATCGGGCGCCTAACGCCCCATCTTCAGCAGGTCATCGCCCGCCCATCCGTCTTTCATCGGCACCATGAAGTACGGCGTCAGACTCATCTTGCTGAATTTCCACTGACCGGCGCGCTTCACGTATTCGTCGTTGTAGCGCGCGGCGACCACGTAGCTCTCGCCGTTATACACGGGTTTGGCTTCGAGATATGCGAGCCCGTCGGCGCGATCGCCATGGATATGGATCACATGATTGTGAATGAACTGCCGCACGCGATAGAGACCGCGACGCGGCTGCCCGCTCTCGGGACGCCGGCCGCCGAGACCCGAGAAGAACTCCCTGATCTTGTCGCTTCCCTTTGCGTTGCCGAGATGGCCAAACTCAAGCTCTCCGTCTTCGCTGAACAGATCTGGAATCTCGGCCACTTTCCCATCGTTGATGCATTCGTGATAGCGCATGCGCAGATCACGGATCGCCTCGCGGTCGTATAGTTCCGATACTTTCGCTTCCAGATTGCTGATCCGGTCTTCGAGGCTCGTCGCCATGACTTGATCCTCCTGTTCGCTCGGGATTCTAAGCGCGCACGGATTTAACTGTCCATCGGAGACACCTTCGCGATCGGTTGGACAGGTTGGTGCGGCAAATTCTAGAATCGGCGCGATCGAGGAACTGTCCGACAGTCGCGGTAATAATCAGGAGGCTTGAGCGATGGCCAAATACACCTTCATCGTCATGACCAATCCGATTGAGGGCAAAGAGGCGGAATACAACGATTGGTATAATACCCATCATGTGCCGGATGTCTTGAACATTCCCGGATTCGTATCGGCACAACGCTTCTGCCTCGCCGACGCGCAAATGGGACGCGGTCAGAGCCGCCCGCACAAATATCTCGCTCTCTATGAAATCGAGACTGACGATCTGGCGGGTACGTTGAAGGAATTGCGCGCGCGCGGAGGAAAACCGGAAATCGTTCCGAGCGACGCGATCGATATGAAAAACGTTGTGACCTTTGTGTTTTCGCCGGTGGCGGAGAAAGTGAAGGCCTCCGATGTGAAACGCCCGCGCCGCGCCGCATGAAACTTGGTCGGCGTACCGCACGGGCTTACTAGGGGTTAATGATGGCAATCTCGATCGAGAAAATCCCCGGCGTAAAGAACAAGCTCGGCGAAGGTCCGGTATGGGACGTCGCGGAAAAGGCGCTCTATTGGATCGACGGCAATGCGCCGGCGATCTACCGGCTCGATCCGAAAACGAACAACGTAAAGAGCTGGAAGATGCCGAAGCAGATCGGCTCCTTTGCGATCCGTGAAAAAGGCGGCGCCATCTGCGCGCTGAGCGATGGCTTCTATTTCCTCGATTTTGATTCGGGCAACACAACCCCGGTGCCGAACGGAATCGTCGCCAAGCCGGGAACCACCTTCAACGACGGCAAGACCGATGCGCGCGGAAGGTTCGTCGCAGGGACGCTGGACACGAAGTTCGCGAGCCCGGCCGGCTCAGTTTTCAGCATCGATGGCTCCCTGAAACTCAGCGTTATCGAGCCGGCCATCGGATGCACCAACGGGCCGTGCTTCAGCCCCGACAATCGCACTTTCTATCTATCGGACAGCGTGACCCGGACCATCTACGCCTACGACTATGATCTCGCCACTGGGACGGTCTCAAACAAACGCGAGTTCGTGAAAGTGAAGGGGATGGGCGGAGTGCCCGACGGTGCGACCGTTGACGCGAAAGGCCATCTCTGGTCGGCTATCGCGGGCGGCGGCAAGTTCGTCTGCTTCAATCCGGACGGCACCATCGCACGCACGGTTGAGGTTCCGGTCCCGATTATCACGAGTGCAATGTTCGGCGGTGAAAACCTTGACGTGCTTTACGCGACATCGATCGGGACGAAGACGCTCAACATGGAACCCGGCCCCGATGGCGGCGCGCTATTCGCGATCAAGGGACTCGGCGTAAAAGGAAAGCCCGAGCCCCGATTTGCCGGATGAGTCGGGACGCTAGTGCGCGCGCGCAGTGGCACTCGGGTCCGAGATCCGGTGTGATTCGCTCCGGAACGAAGCCTGACATTGATCCTTTGTCCGCCCTATCGAAGAGCAGGGCTTAGTCGCGGTTCTTCGTCACAGTCGGCAGGTCGTACTCGGCGCGGCACATGTCTTCATAGTCGCGTTTTGCTCGCCCGACTAACACCGCGCGATCTTTTTCCGGCAGGCTACCCAGCATTGCCACTTTACGGTAATCGCTCGGCACGTAGCTCAGATGACTTACCAGGCCGTAGGCAGGATCGAGCACGTGAAGCTGGATCGCGCGAGGCTCCATGACGAACTCGAAGCCGTCGCCGCCCGCGAGATCAAGCGCCACTTGATGGCAGGTGCTCGGCGCGGTCGATGCTATGGTGCCTGCCCATGCGACGTGGATCGGCCGGTGGATGTGGCCCGCCGCCACCCGGATCACATTGCCATGGCGCGCGACGATCTCCTCCATCCGGCGGCCGCCATGCAGACCGGATGAGTCCATCCAGTTTACGCCGGTGCGAAACGGTGGATGATGCATGAAAATCATCGTCGGGCGATCCGGTTGCGCGTTCAGCATTTCCTCCAGCCATTGCAGTCGCGCATCGCACATCATGCCGTGATGATGCTCGGGCACTGATGTATCGAGTCCGATGAGCCGGATCGGGTAGTCATCGATCGCGTAATGGACAAAGGGCGATCCGGCGCGCGGCAGGTACGGCCTATCGGCAAGAATCTTAAGGAGTGCATCGCGCCGGTCATGATTGCCCGGAATCACGAACACCGGCATCGCCAGCGGCGCGAGAATCTCGCGCAGGACCTCGTATTCTTGTTCGCGGCCATGATCGACCAGATCCCCCGACGCAATTACGACGTCTGGTTGCGGTGCAAGACTATTGATGTGGCCGACCGCCTCTGCCAGCTGTGCGTTGGTCGGAATTTGCCGATAGCACAGGCGGTCCTTCGCTACCACATGGGTTATCTGCGCGACGATCATCTTTCACCTGCGCTTGTCAGGCGGCGACGAAAACCTCGCGTGCGTGGTTGGTATCGCAGTACTCCAGTACCTGCGCGATACGGTCGCCGTCGAACTTGAGGTAGAAGTGGTACAGGTTGTTGTACTTGCGGCCGTTGGCGGCGGTCGTGTTCGACTCGCATTGTACCGAAACGTTGTTGCCTTCGCTGAAGACGATGCCGAACTTCATGTTGACACCGTTGGGCATCATCGTTTTGAGGCCCTTGGCAAATCCCTTGAGCCCTTCCTTTCCTTTGACTGGCGCGAAGCCCGGCATCCGCGTCATCACGCGCCATTCGAAATTGTCGGCGACCATAGGTTCGATTTTAGCCGGGTCTGGACTCTCAAGCATCGACAGAAACTCGACTGCTCGTTCTTTTTGTTGTGCTGGTGTCATGGCGAAACCTCCTGACGTGTCGATAGCTACTCAAACTGAACCGATTGCGCAAACTGCGAGGTGTAGGGTTCAGCTTCGCGGCAGAAATTCGTTGCGAAGGCCGGACGTCAGTTGCGATGGCGCGGTGCGATCGAGCGCATCGAGGTCCCATCCACCCTCGCGAATCATCGTGCGCGACGGCTCGGGCTCCGGGTAGATGCCGACCATCTCACCTCCGACCACAAACGTCCTGCCATTCACATTCGCGGCGGCATCGGTACACAACCACACCACCAGCGCGGCGACCTGCTCGGGCTTGTTGTCGAGCGGATTCGCCATCGGCACCGGCACGCCGCGGTCGCCGAGCATCGCGCGCGTGCGCTCCATTGCTTTGAGCGCCTCCTGGTCGAACAGCCGCGTAGCGGCGCGAGGCCGAATCGCGTTGCATCGCACGTTGAAGCGCCCGAGGTCGCGCGCAATCGTGCGTGTGAAACCTACGATGCCTTCCTTCGCCGCAGAGTAGCTGGATTGCCCCAGGTGGCCGAGTCCCGACTCGGACGCGGTGTTCACGATGACGCCGGTTTTGTGTTCGCGAAAAATCATCGCGGCCGCACGGATAGTCGAGAAGGTGCCCTTCATATGCACCGCGATGACGTCGTCCCAATCGCTCTCACTCATATTGTAGATGATGCGCGGGCGCACGATACCGGCGTTGTTGACGAGAATCTCGAGCCGCCCGAAGCTATCGAGCGCGGCTTGAACGATGCGCGCGCCGCCGTCCATGGTCGCGACGTTGTCGTAATTCGCTACCGCCTCGCCGCCGGCGGCGCGGATTTCCTCCACCACCTGCGCAGCGACGCGATCGTCGGCGCCTCCGCCGATCGGGCCGCCGCCCAAATCGTTGACTACGACCTTCGCGCCCTCGCGCGCCAGCAGCATCGCCTCGGCGCGCCCGATGCCTCGGCCGGCGCCGGTGACAACGGCTACCTTTCCCGAAAGCCGCTTTTTTCCCGCTGTTTGTTCGTCTGCCATATCCATAGCTCCTGCGCCGTGTCGACTATCTCGCTGTCTCCTCACCCGAATGCCGCCGCTTTGCGTTGACCATCGCGCGCGGTGTTTGACATCCTTGCCAGAATATTCGGTATCATGGTTGCCGGCCAATTAAACGATCGGTCAGGAGCACAGGCTGAAGCCTGTGCCACCGGAGATTCGCACGATGCCATCGAAAGATATCGTTGTCGACGCTGACGGACACATCCTCGAGCCGCCCGACCTGTGGGAAAAATATCTCGAAGCGAAATATCAGCCGCGTTCAATCAAGGTGGTGAAAAACGAGCAGGGCCTCGAATGCCTGCAATATGACGGCAAACTCTCCCAGATGGCGCAGCCCGGGTTCCTCGCCGCACTTGGGGGGATGGGCAAGGAGCAGGATCAACTGCGCCCCGACGCGGAGCGGACTTACGTCGGAAGCGCGCCGTTCGGCTCGATGGATGCGCGCGAGCGCGTCGAGCTACTCGATCGCGAGAATCTCGCCAAGGCAGTGCTTTATCCGACCCTGGGAATTTTGTGGGAGGCCGAAGTCGAGGACGTCGAGCTCTCGCAGGCCTACTGCCGCGCTTACAATCGCTGGATCGCCGACTTCTGCCGGCCCTACAGCGATCGCCTGATCCCGATCGCGCATTTATCGCTCGGAGATCCTCAGGCCGCCGCCGCCGAACTCGAACGCGCCGTCAAAGACGGATGCCGCGGCGCGTTCGTCGCGCCGTTCACCATCACGCACAAGCCGCACGGCCATCTCGATCACGATCCGGTTTTCGCGATGGCTGAGAAACTCGACGTGCCGTTCGCGATTCATCCGACCTTCGAACCCAAGGGGCTCAATCGCGCGCGCTTTCACGGGATGGAGCGGATGCCGCTGCTGGGCGTGATTGCGTCGCAGATCCTGCAGCAGCCGCTCTCGACATTTTTCCAGTTCGGCGTCTTCGACAAATTTCCAAAGCTGCGGGTGGTGATCCTCGAATCCGGTTCCTCATGGCTCGGGTTCTGGATGGATCGCATGGATGAGGGCTACGAAACCTGGATCGGCGGCACGCTGCCGCTGAAAAAAAAGCCGAGCGAGTACGTGCGCAAGCAGGTATGGATCTCCGGCGATCCCGACGAGCAGGCCACCGCTTACGTGATCGATTACGTGGGACGTGATCGCTTCTTCTGGGCCAGCGACTTTCCGCATCCGGACCACGGCGGCAAATACCTCGACGCGCTCGAAAGGATGGTCGCACCGATGGGACCGGAGGCGCGCCGCGGCATCGTCGGCAAAAACGTCATCGACTGTTACAAACTGTAGGATCAGAAAAGATGCCGGGAAATCAGCTCATCATCGACGCCGACGGGCATATCCTCGAGCCGGTCAACATGTGGGACAAATACCTCGAGGAAAAATATCGCGCGCGCGGAATCAAGATTAAGCGCGATGCCAAGGGGATGGAGTTACTCGAGTACGATGGCAAACCCGCGCAACTGATGCGCAGCGGCGTGCTGCACACGCTGGGCGCGATGGGCCGTAATGCTCAAGAGATGAAGCCCTCGGCGGCGCGCACTTACGTGAACTCCGCGCCGTTCGGCTCGATGGACATGAAGGAGCGGCTTAAGCTGCTCGATCAGGACGGCATCGACAAGGCGATTCTCTACCCGACCATCGGGCTGTTGTGGGAAGCCGAAGTCGAAGACCCGGAACTCAGCATCGCCTACTGCCGCGCCTACAATCGATGGATCGCGGATTTCTGCCGCGACTCGGGCGGGCGTCTCATTCCGATCGCGCATCTCTCGATGCTCGATGTTCCCGCCGCCGTCGCCGAGTTGGAGCGCGCGGTCAAGGACGGGTGCAAGGGCGCCTTCGTCGCGCCTTTCAACCACTTGCGCAAGGCGCACGGTCATCCTGACTTCGATCCGCTGTTCGCGAAGTTCCAGGAGCTCGACGTTCCATACGGAATCCATCCGACCTTCGAGCCGGCGTCGCTCGCGTCGCGCCGCTTCAGCGGGCTGGGCTCCTCGATTTGGTATCATCAGGTGACCGCATGCTACGGCGCGCAGATCGCGTTCACGACGCTGTTCTCATTCGGGGTGTTCGACAAATTTCCGAAGCTCAAAACGGTGGTGCTCGAATCCGGCGGCGGGTGGATCGGTTACTGGGTGGATCGGATGGACGCGCTGTACGAGGTCCCGATAAATCGCGCGCCGCTGAAAAATCCGCCGAGTCATTACATCCGCACGCAGAGCTGGATTTCCGCCGATCCGGACGAGCGCGCGCTGGCCGGGCTAATCAAATTTGTCGGCGACCGATTCTTCTGGGCAAGCGATTTTCCGCATCAGGATCACGGGCGCGAGTACATGAACGAGCTGAAGGGGCTGCTGGCCGAGATGCCGGCGGCCTCGGGTGCAAAACTCGCGGGCGAGACAGTCGCCAGTTTGTATAAAATCTGATCCGTCAGCTATGCCGATGCCGCATAGCTGATGAATTCGAGCAGGTTCCCGTCGGGATCCCGGAAGTAGACGCTGATCCCCTTGCCGCGTCCGCCCAGGCGCGGCACCGGACCTTCCTCGATCTCGATGCTGTTGCGCCTCAGATGCTCGATGGCGGAGTCGGGCGTGCCGGGCCACACGAAGCAGTAGTCGCCGCCACCGATCATCGGATGCGTCGCCTTCAGCGTGATCTTGTTGTCCGGCGGATGCAGGTTGAACCGGTTGCGTCCGAAACTGATGCTGACGATCGGCCACTTGCCCGCGCGCCATTTCTCCAGGCCATCAGCCTTCGCACCGAACACGCGCACATAAAATTCCACCGAGCGTTCGATGTCGCCCACCGGCATCGCGACATGATCAATATCGATTTCCATCAGAATCTCTCCTCACACTGGATGCTGGAGGAAGGTCAACTCGACTGCCACCGCGGGCACGATCCGATCGGCCAGGTTCGCGAGGCGTTTTGCGATAACTGCGGCAGGCTGCTAGCGCTGGCGATTCATCATGCGATAGTCGACGTACGCGGCGACCTCGCCGTTTTGATTGGTGAGCGTCGAGCGGATCACGGTGAAGGTCATCGTGCCGGTGCGCCCGGTTTTTTCGTAGGTTTCCTTCACTTTGGTGGTGGCCGAAATCGAGTCGCCAGGACGAATCGGGGTTTTCAGCTCCAGGTCGATGCCGGCCATCAGGCCGCCGCGCGGGAATAAATTCTGCTCCGCGGAACCTTCACCACGCCGGATCGATGTCGCAAACCATGGTGGTGCGATGATTCCGCCGTAGGGGCCGGCCTGTGCTGCGATCGGATCGAGGTAGAGCGGATTGAGGTCGCCGATCGAGGTGCAAAAATCCGCGATCTTTTCAGCCGTCACCTCGACCGAAGCATCGGACTGGAATCGGCGCGCGAGATCGGTTTCGTCTTCTTTCATTTTCAGAGTGGTAGGCAGGGAGTGAATTGAACACTCGACACTAGTATTTTCAGTTCGCTTTAGAGGAATCCGCGCCCATGCACAGGCGAGACTACGCGATGCTTTGTCTTCAAGTCCAATCCCCGAAAGTCCGCTCCCGAGCGTCACAGCTCACCTACCTGGCTATAAAAAAAGGAATGTTTTTCCGGCCCGCGGCACCCCAGCCCAAAACAGCCGACCGCATTCCTATCTAAAACGGTTGACGGAGGTGGCAGGATCTTATCTGGACACGGTGGAGCTTCCTTGCGGCGCGCCCTGGGACTACGGCCTGAATTGCAGAGCACGTGACGTGAGCAGCGCTGGCTGCGAGACGATGCGATGAGCATTTTCCACCCATTCGCATAACCAACGCCGCGTGTCGCGCGGATCGATCATTTCCTCCATCTGGAACCGGTTGAGCGGACCCATGGGCCCCCGCGCGCTTTCGATGCGCGCATTGATCTCGGCTCGCAGTGCGGCAGGGTCGGCGGCCTCGGCAAGCTGGCGTTTGTAGGCGGCCTCGATACCGCCTTCTGGCGGGATGCCGCCGACATCCGCGGCAGGCCATACGACGCGAGCGCTGGCGCCGCTGCGCGGCGTTGCGTAGTTGTTGCCGGCGACCCCAAAGCTGCGGCGCATGATAACGGTGAAGATCGGCACCGCGACTTGCGCGAACGCGATCATCCACTCGCCTCCCTTGCGGATAGTGCCGGCGACTTCGTGCTCAAGACCAACCGCAAAGCCTGGATTGTCGACCAGGTTAAGCACGGGCAAATGAAACAAGTCGCATAGGTCGAGATGGCGCTTGAGCTTGTCGCAGCCGTCGGCCGTGAGCGCGCCTCCATTGACGTGCCGGCAGTCAGACGCGATGACGCCCATTGGATAGCCGTTGAAGCGCACGAAGCCAACAATCTGGTCGGTACCCCATAACGGACCGATCTCGAAGAACGAGCCTCGGTCCGCCATCAACCGTATGGCCCGGCGCATATCGAACGTCATGATGCGCTTGCGGGGAATGATCGTGAACAGCTCTTCCTCCCGACGATCGACAGGATCGGCAGGGTCTGGCGGCAGGAGCGGCGGCGCTTCGTAAACGCTCGAAGGAAGATATGAGAGGAACCGCTTCGTCATCGAAATGGCCTCTTCCTCAGATTCCGCAAGATTGTCGACCGAGCCGTTCTGGCAGTGGATATGCCAGCCGCCCAATTCTTCCTTCGTGATGTCGTAACCCATGGCATGGCTGACCACCGGCGGCCCGGCCACGAAGAGCTGCGCGATGTCGCGTACCATCACCGAGAAATGACCGAGCACCGCCTTTGCGGCGCCGATCCCAACTACGCTGCCGAGCAGCAGATTGACTACCGGCACCTCGGCCAGCTGTGTCACATACATGGTGCTGCCAAGGTGGCCCGGCAGAAACGAACCGCCGTCGCCGGACACGCGAGGTCGGCCCGCCACAATCGCACCCGAGCTTTGCCGCGCGCTGCTCTCGCCCGCCTTCTGCTGCTTGGGCACCATCGCGGCGATGCTGCCCCCGCCCGACGAGCCATCGAGCAGACGTATCGACGGGCAGCGAAAGTCGATCGAGAGCCGGTCAAGATGGGCGCTCTTCCCACCGATCGCACCGTCAGCATGCCCGCCGCGCGAGGTAAAATCGTCGGCGCACACCACCGCGGTTCGACGGTCGATTTTGCCCCAGCCTCCAACATGGTTGGCAGGCGTGAACCCCGCGACGCGTCCGTCGTCGTCATAGTCCGCAAAACCCGCCAGGCTGCCAACCTCGCGAAAGCTGCCCGCGTCGAGCAGCAGGTCAATCCGCTCGCGGCAGGTTAGCTTACCGCGATTGCGCTGGCGGACTACGCCCGGGTCCGTCGAATCGGGCGCGAAGCGGCGATGGGCGATCGCCTGCAACTCCTGCACGTCGGCAAGCAGTGGCGCCCACGTGTCATCGCCATAGCGGCGCGGCGAGACTGCTTCGCGGCCACCGTTGGCTGGAGCGATCGTGACGATAATCTGGCCGGCCGCAACGGTGGCACCGATCTCGGTGGGCCTGATATCGGTCACGACGCCCGCACAAGGCGCCGTAATCGCGGTTTCCATCTTCATGGCGCTGATGATCATCAGCGTTGCGCCGGCCTCGACCTCGGCGCCGGCTTCCACGGCAAGCTCAATGACGGCGCCAGCCATCGGGCTCTCGACGCCCTCCTCGCCGCTCGACACGACGAGGCCGGCCGAGGCGTGCTGCGCACCCGACAAGATGTGTGCGGCTGTGCCGCGGTGCAGTGCCGTCGCTTGCTGCTCGAGCAGCATCAGCGATCCCGAGGCGGACGCCCGTGTGCCGGTCGGCGCGGCGAGCTCGGGATGCTCGGAGAAAAAGCTGGTCCGGGCGTCGCCCGCCCGCAATTCCGGATGCGAGAGCACCGCACGTAGCTGCTGAAGATTTGTCTTCAAGCCGGCGATGTGGAACTCATCCAGCGCGCGCAAAGTGTGGTCGAGTGCCGAAGCAAAGCTATGCGTCGAGTTTGACTGGCAGATGAGCTTGGCAAACATCGGATCGAATTGCGGCGGCGGCGCGTACCCCGCATAGCCGCAGGAATCGACCCGCACCCCCGGACCCGTCGGCTCCTTGTACGCCGTCATCACACCGGTGCCGCTGGCCACGATGCGCGCCTGTACGGCAAAGCCGCGCGGCGCATTGATCGCCGCTTGATCCGCGATGCCCAAGGCTTTCAGAGTCTCGCCGGATGCGATGCGGAACTGAGCCTCGACGAGATCAATGTTCGTGACCTGCTCGGTTACCGTGTGTTCCACCTGGATACGGGGATTGCACTCGATGAAAAAATGTTCGCCACGCTCGGGGTTGACCAGAAATTCGACTGTCCCGGCGTTTACGTAGTCGGCCGCACGCGCGAGGCGGATCGCATCTTCCAGGATGCGTTGCCGAAGGCCGGCCTCCAGTCCCGGTGCCGGCGCGATCTCGACAACCTTCTGGTTTCGAAGCTGGACCGAGCAGTCGCGCTCGTAGAGATGAACTATGTTGCCGCGGCCGTCGGCCAGGACCTGGACCTCGATGTGACGCGGTCGTGCGACCAACTTCTCGATGAACACCGAACCGTCGCCGAACGCCGCCAAGGCTTCGCTCTGACAGCGTGCGAAGGACGCCGAAATTTCATCGGCGCTTGTGACTGCGCGCATCCCGCGGCCGCCGCCACCCGCTACTGCTTTCAGCATGACCGGATAACCGATTTTCTCGGCGACGGTCATTGCGTCCGCGGCGCTCGCCAGGGCCCGCAGACTGCCTGGAATGATTGGAATACCGAGTGAGCGGGCGAGATCGCGCGCCTTGGTCTTGTCACCGAACAGCGCAAGCGTCTCGGGGCCCGGCCCGACGAAGGCGATGCCCTCTTCCAGGCATCGCTTCGCGAAGCCAGCGTTCTCGGACAGGAAGCCGTAGCCAGGATGCACGCTATCGCAGCGGCTGGCCTTTGCGGCCTCGATCAACCCTTCGACGTCGAGGTAGGCGCGCACCGGATCGCTCGACGACGCACGCGAAGTGCGAAGCGCACGCGACTCGGTTGTGACGCGGGTATGGAGCGAGAGCGCGTCGGCCGGGGCGTACACACTGACCGACTCGACCCCCAAAGCCGACGCGGCGCGCGCGACTCGGATGGCAATTTCACCTCGGTTGGCAATCAGTACTCGCTTGAACAAAGGTTACCTCTCCCTCAAAAATCCTGCATACCGCTCAGCCAGGGACAGCGCCGTCGACTCCGGCTTCAGCCTATGATTCATGCCCCGAATCTTTCTGCGGCGCGAGCTTTTGCCTTTGCCGCCTCTTCTTCGCGATTCCTCGACGGCGCGTTGGTTTCGAGCGAGTGGAGAAGACGCGCCGATATGCCGGCTATTTCATCGATCGCGTTCATGAAGGTGGCTTCGTTCGCCTTCGAAGGTTTATTGAAGCCGCTGATTTTCCTCACGAACTGGAGCGACGCGGCTCGAATCTCTTCAGGGGTGACCGGGGGATCGAAATTGAAAAGGATTTTGATATTTCTGCACATTTACTTCCCGCTCTCCGATGTTGCCTGCTATATCACCAGCACGGAATTGACGTCGATAGCGCCCTGAGCGCGCGATGACGCACAGAGAGGATGCCATGCGCAAGGTGAAAGTTGGCTACCAACTCGATTTCCGCAATCCGCCCGGCTCGCCGATTCCGGCGCCGGAGCTATATCGCGAAATGCTCGGACAAGTGGAAACCGCCGAGGCGCTTGGCTTTGATTCGATTTGGCTGACCGAACATCATTTCACCGATGACGGCTACCTGCCTGCGATGATGCCGGCGGCAGCAGCGATCGCCGCGCGCACGCAGCGGATCACCATCGGCACATTCGTGCTGCTCGCGCCGATGCAGCATCCGCTCAGGCTGGCGGAGGACGCGGCCGTGGTCAACGTGATTTCCAACGGGCGGTTACGCCTGGGCCTCGGACTCGGCTACCGAGCGGAGGAATTCGCCGGATTCGGGGTGCCTCGCGCCGAGCGCCTTGGCCGCACATTGGAGACCCTCGAGATACTCCGCCGCGCATGGACCGGCGAGCGCTTCAGCTTCGAGGGCAAATATTTCAAATTCGCCGACGTCCGGATCCTGCCACGGCCTGCGAGCCGACCGTGTCCCGAGCTGCTGTGGGGCGCCGGCACGGCGAAAGCGATTCGGCGCGCCGCCAAACTCGATCTGGGATTCGCGTGCGTGGGCGGAAAGCGCGAGATCGGCATCTACCTCGACGCGCTGAAGACCGAAGGACGCGACCCCTCGCGCTACAGCATCATCAACAGCAGGGTCGTCTATGTTGCCGACAGCGAGGCGGAGGCGTGGAACGATACGCGCGATGCGCTGATGTACCAGGCGGAGCTGTACGCGAAATGGCTCAGCGCCTCATCGGGCGCCGACCCCTCGCGCGTGCTAATTCGCCCCGATCCTGATCGCCTCAAGCGTACCAGTATCCTTGGTCCGCCGGATTTCGTCCTCCGCCGTCTGGCCGAGATCGTCGATTCCGTTCCGATGACCGAGCTGAATGTGGCGATGCAGCTTCCCGGACTCGATCCGACGCTGGCGCGCCGGTCGCTCGAACGCTTCGGCCGCGAAATACTCCCGGCAATGAAGTGATTCATCGCAACCGGGGAGGTACTCAGATGCGAGTCTCCTCGATATTTGTGGGACTCGACCTCAAAACGGAGAGGTTGTCCGATGACGCTGCCCGGACTTGAACAGATAGAGCAAGCCGCGCGGGTGGTCGCGTCAGCGATGAAGCCGACGCCTGAAATCTGCTGGGCAACGCTTTCGGCGCGATGCGGTGTCGAGCTCTGGGTGAAGCACGAGAACCTTACGCCCATTGGTGCGTTTAAAGTGCGCGGCGGCCTGGTTTACATCGACGATCTGCTTAGCCGAGGCTCGGCGACGGTGGGCGTTATCGCGGCTACCCGCGGCAACCACGGGCGGAGCATCGCGTTCGCGGCGCGACGGCGCAAATTGCGCGCGACGATCGTGGTCCCGCACGGCAACAGCGTCGAGCAGAACGCGGCGATCCAAGCGCTCGGCGCTGAGGTGATCGAGCACGGCTCGGACTTCCAGGACTCTCTCGAGCACGCATCGGATGTCGCGCGCGAACGCAATCTCACCATGGTTCCGTCATTTGGTGAGCCGCTAGTGAGGGGTGTTGCAACATATGGGCTCGAGTTCTTGCGCGCCGTGAGTGAAATGGATGCGGTCTACGTACCGATCGGCCTGGGCTCGGGGATCTGCGGAACCATTGCGGCGCGCGAAGCGCTGGGTCTTACGACCGGGATTGTCGGCGTCGTGTCGGACGCAGCGCCGGCCTACGCGCTTTCGTTTGCGGGTCGTAAGCCTGTCTCAACGGACTCGGCGAAAACTGAAGCCGACGGGCTCGCGGTTCGCGTTCCTGATCCTGACGCGGTCGAGATCATCAACCGGTTTGCCGAACGCGTGGTCAGCGTATCGGATGGGGAGATCGAAGAGGCGATGCGGCATTACTTTACTGATACACACAACGTGGCCGAAGGCGCGGGCGCGGCGGCTCTGGCTGCTCTGCTCAGAGAACAGGATCAGATGCGCGGTCGCCGCGTGGGGCTGGTTCTCAGCGGCGGCAACGTTGATCGCGCGAAATACGCGCGCATCCTTGCCGAGCCGAACCGGTAATCAAGACGACTGTGAGGAATAAGATTCGATTGAAGACGTAATCGCGCCCGGACCCCGCGAACCTCCGCTGACAAGGGATACTGCCGCGCCCGCGAGCCTGCCGTATCCCGAATTGTTCTGGGGTGGCGGCACGACGAAAGCGATTGGACGCGCCGCAAAACTCGATCTGGGGTTCGCATGTGTAGGCGGCCGCCGCGAGATCGGCATCTACCTCGACGCGCTAAAGGCCGAAGGACGCGGGCCGTCGCGCGTTCCATCAGTTGGAGTCACCGGAATGCGCCAGTTATCGCCCGGTTTCGAAGTAATGGAAAGATTAACTGTCCAACCGGGCCTCGACTAATCATCGTTCACTTTTCCGCGGCCGCTCTGTAGAGACCCGCTCTCCCAATCAGGGGCGTCGGGATAGCCGTGCACTCGACTTCGAGTGACGAGACCAGGTTCTCCAAATGGCTCCATGGCTTGTTGAAACCCTCGAAGGTGGTCACGAAGTCTTTAGAACCCCGCCAAGTTCTCCAATTGGTGATGAGATGCCACCATGGAGCCCATTTCACGCCGATCGCGGCGATGCGTCCACCAGGCTTCAAGTCTCCGATCACGTTCCGCAACGCGGACGGAGTACGCATTATATCGTGAGTGAAGGAAAACAGCGCGGCGTCCGCCTCAAAAGGTATCTCAGCGTCCTCGACTGGCGTGTTGATCAGCACAACGTTGCTCCATCCGCGGCCGTCTACCAGCGCTCGTGCCGCGGCCAGTTGCTCTGGACTCTGCTCGATACCGATGATTCTTCCCTTGCCGCCGACTCTGTTTTCGAGCTCGGCGAAACTCCGGCCAGCTCCGCATCCTACGTCCAGGACAGTGTCGCCAGTCGTGAGTCGAAGGCTGGCTATGCATCGTTCACTCAACTGGAGGAATTCCTCGAACCTTCTCTGCCAAACTGCATCATCGGTTCTTCGTCGATCGTAAACCGCCCGGACGCGTTCCGATCGATACTTTTGCAATGCAGATTGCCGGCTGGGCACGACACCTCTCCGTAGTTTTGCTCCGCGGCTGCTACTTCCCGTCTCGTGCTCATCGATCCCAGCAACTAGAACGAGAAGCGCTCGCCGACCATCTCCTCGCTCTTGCGCCACAGGTCGTTCGCATGCGCTAGGTTGAGAGCGTATGAGCGCACCCCGACGCGCGAGGTCGCGTCGTCATTCACCTCGCATACGTGACAGTCTTCCTCGTAGCGTCCCCCGATTGCATCGGACGGCGCGACGAAGCTGCTCCATACTGAGGTCGCCGAGCCCTGCGGCACCGTCTTGAAACGAAACGCCGGCGCCCCGCTACCCGAACCTTTGCTAATTCGCGCCATCATCTGCTCGATCAGTTCCGGCGTCATATGCCGCCCCAGCTCGGTCTGGATGCCGCCGGGATGCAACGCCGTCGCGCGCACGCCGCGTCCCTTGAGTCTGCTGTCGAGAGCCACGGCATACAGGATGTTGGCCGTCTTCGAGCGGCCGTACGCGGTAAACGGCTGATACTCAGTCCGCTCAAAGTTTGGATCGTCGATATTGACATCGCTCAGTTGATGACCCGCCGAGGAGAGCAGCACGATTCGCGCGCCTGATTTCAGCAGCGGCACGAGACGGTTGACGAATACGAAATGCCCCAGATGATTGGTCCCGAATTGCGTTTCGAAGCCGTCCTGCGTCTTGCCCTGCGGACACGCCATCACGCCCGCGTTCGCGATGATCACGTCGAAGGGCTTATTGCTCGCCAACAACTCGCTCGCCGCCTTGCGAACGCTACTGAGCGACGCGAGATCCATCTCGACCAGGTCTACGGATGGGTTTCCCGCTTCCGCGAGCGCGCGCCGCGCCTTCGCCAAATCGCGCGCCGTGCCCACGACCGTTGCGCCGTGCGCGACGAGCGAGCGCGCAGTCTCGACGCCGAGGCCGGCAGAGACACCGGTCACGAGCACGCGCTTGCCAGAAAGATCGACGCCCTCAAGGACCTCATCCGCTGTTGATTCCGCTCCAAAAGTCTTTGCCATTCTGATTCTCCCAATATCGAGGTTTGTTTAAGGAAATAAACGCCGTCGTCTGACGGCCAAGCTATTCGGTGGAAGCCGCGAGGAGTCTCAATTACGCGGTTCCGCGTCGTTCGCCCAAGCTACAATACATGGCGCGATGCCTTAAAGGAGACAAGCCTGCGCGGCGAGACGGCAGTTTTTCAGTACGATCGACCGAAGGGATCTCTTCTGCTGTTGTCGCGCGCTCCACGCGTGTCATTCCCGCGCGTGGCCGCCGCGCGAGAGCCCGTCCTGAGCGGGGCCGAAGGAAATCCCGAAAGCGGCCATGCTTCGAGCTAGGCCCACGTGCGGTGCCCTCTCGCTCGGGACTCCTCACGCACGGCGGCCCCGCGCCCGGGAATGACACGCAAGGCAGCCTTCCGATGTTTCTCCTTATCCGGCGCCAAGTGGTAAGAAGACATTTATGGAAAAGCGCAAACTTGGAACGCAGGGGCTGGTCGTTTCCGCGATCGGGCTGGGATGCATGGGGATGTCCCAGGCGTACGGCACGCCCGATGAGACTGAGTCGATCGCGACGCTTAATCGAGCGATCGAGCTCGGGATCGATTTCTTCGATACCGCCGACGTGTACGGGAATCATCACAACGAGGAACTGGTCGGCAAAACGCTCAAACCCTTTCGGAGCAGGATCCAGATCGCTACCAAATTCGGCAACGTTTTCGCCGACGGCAAGCGCAGCGTCAACGGGCGCCCGGAATACGTGCGCTCGGCCTGCGACGGTTCGCTCTCACGCCTCGGCGTCGATCATATCGATCTCTATTATCAGCATCGCGTGGACCGCAACGTGCCGATCGAAGAGACCGTCGGTGCCATGGCCGAGCTCGTGCGCGCGGGCAAGGTGCGTTACTTGGGACTCTCGGAGGCGTCGGCCGCGACTATTCGCCGCGCGCACAAGGTGCATCCTGTCACCGCGGTGCAGTCGGAATATTCGCTATGGACGCGCGACTACGAGGACGACGTGATTCCGACCCTGCGCGAACTTGGAATTGGGTTCGTTCCTTTCAGTCCGCTGGGGCGCGGAATGCTGAGCGCGACGATCCGCTCGATCGACGAGTTCGGCGCCGGCGACATGCGCGCGCGGCTCTCGCCCCGGTTCGAGCGCGAGAACTTCGAGCGCAATCTCGGTGTCATAGATCGGCTGAAACAAATCGCCGACGAGAAGCAGATCACGCCGAGTCAGCTCGCGCTCGCATGGGTGCTCGCGCAGGGCAATGACCTGGTTCCGATTCCGGGGACCAAGCGCCGCAAGTACCTGGAAGAAAATGCGGCGGCTGTCGGTGTGAAACTCTCGAAGAGCGATCTGGCGCGAATCCAGGAAGTCGCACCCAAAGGATTCGCCGCCGGCGATCGATACTACGACATGCGCCCGGTCAACATTTAGCGCTTGAGGCGACAGAACGGCAGCTCTACTAAATTCCGCCAGTAGGACCGGCGTCTCGCCGGTCTTTCCGAGCGCGATATCAAATTCCGTAATAGCTACTTCTTCGTGAAAGCGAAATGTTCGTCCATTCGGACCTGCACCTCGGTCAGATGGTTGCAATACTGGAAGAAGCCGCCGTTGTAGTTGCCGTCCTGACGGCGTTGGAACTCGCCCTCGAAGTTGTAGTAGCCGGGAGTGCATTCCTGGTTGCGATTGGTCTTGCCGCGATGCTCGATCACTTCGCCGACCCACCATTCTTCGGCCTTCGGCGTCGCATCGAGCGCCTGATACCCATGACGGCGCGCGTAATCGATGCACGCTGCTATGTGATCCCCCTGCGCCTGGAGCATGTCGGTCAGATTGAATTGGAATGAAGCCTGGTAGCCGCCCATGATGAAAAGATTCGGGTAGCCCTGCGAGTGGATTCCCAAGAGCGTGCGGATTCCTTCGCGATACTTGTCGTTCAGCTCGAGCCCGTTCTCGCCCTTGATCTGATTGTAGATACCGGTCTTCTGCACCTCGAAGCCGGTCGCATAGATCAGCACGTCGAGCTCGTACTGTTTGCCCTCGAACACCGGACCCTTTTCGGTGATCTCCGTAATTCCCTTGCCCCTGGTGTCCACCAGATGGACGTTGGGCCGGTTGAAGGTCGGCAGGTAATCGTTATGAAAGCACGGCCGCTTGCACATCAGCATGTACCACGGCTTGAGCGCCGCGGCGGTGGCTTTGTTTTTCACGATCGCGTCGATGCGCTGATGGATTTTCATCATCGCCTCGATATTCGCGTTCTCCTGCCGGCGGATCTTCTCCTCCGGAGACATCGCGGCTTGCTTGGCGCGCTGCTCTTCGCTTAGCTGTGGCGCCATCCGCGCACGTTCGCGGCGCCTGGTCTGCCAACCGGCAGGGAGCCTTCGCGCCCAGTTGGGATCGGTCGGCCAATCGTCGCGAACGTCGATCGAAGACGGCGTGCGCTGAAACACGTACAACTCCTTCGCTGCCGCGCCGAGGCCAGGGATCGCCTGCACCGCCGTAGCTCCGGTGCCGATAATCCCGACGACCTTGTCTTCCAGTCCTGAGAGATCGGGCTTGGTGAACGCGTAATCCCATCGCGAGCTGTGAAACGAATGTCCCTTGAACGTTTCGAGGCCTTTGATCTTTGCAAGCTTCGGCTTCGACAGGGTTCCGTTGGCGCAGATGACGAACCGCGCTTTCATTCGGTCGCCCCGGTCGGTCGTTAGGTTCCACATCTGCTCGGCGGGATCCCACACGGTCGAGGTCACGGTGGTCTGAAAAGTCGCCAACTCGTACAGATTGTATTTTCTGGCGATCGCCTGGCAATGCGCGAAAATCTCGGGCCCTCTGGCGTAGTGATCCTTGGGCACGTAGTCGAGCTCGTCGAGCAGTGGCAAATAGTCGTAAGCGACGACGTCGCACGCCACGCCCGGGTAGCGGTTCCAATACCACGTCCCCCCGACGTCCGCGCCGCGCTCGACAATCCGGATGCTCTCGACGCCGCGCTCGCGCAGGCGCGCCGAGGTCAGCAGGGCCGAGAATCCGCCGCCGATAAACAGGACCTCGACGGTATCGTTGATCGGCTCGCGCGGCGTGACTTCGCCCGCATGCGGATCGACTTCGTATTTCGAAAGCTCGCCCGAGAAGTCAGACGTGTACTGCGCGGTCCCGTCGGGCCGGTAGTTCAATCTGAGGTCGCGTTCCTCGGCGAACTTCCGCTTAATCTCGTCGTAGAATTCCTGCGGCCGCGTGGGCCGCGCCGCAAGCCCGATAGGCTTTTCCTGCGCCATATTCCTACTCTCCGTGCGTGGTGGTCATTGCTATGCTTTTGGCGACGCTTTCGACTGAGCAATTGTCAATGCCAAACGAACCCACTTGCGATCGCAGCTTGCCACGAGATCGGTGCGATTTTCCAGCGCGCCTTCAGTGCGCTACCGGACCAGGCGAGGCGCGCACCGCGCGCTGGAACGCCCACTGCCGGATATGATTGATCTGTTCCTTCATCGAGCGCGAGAGCGGCACTCCACCGACCGCCGCGTTGACCAGATCGTCCTCGGTCAGGTCACGCTCGGCCAGACGCGCCTTGGTCAGCGCGGAGATCACGCACTGCTCGATTTCGGCGCCGGTCCATCCGCGGGTGAATTCGATTATCTGCTCGAGGTTGAACTTTGCGGGATCGACGCTCCGGCGGCTCAGATGAACCTTGAAAATCGAAATCCGCTCGTCGTCGTGCGGGAGGTCAACAAAGAATACCTCATCGAAGCGGCCCTTGCGGATCATCTCGGCGGGCAGCAGGTCGATTCGGTTGGCAGTCGCGGCGACGAACAGGCCAGATGCTTTTTCCTGCATCCAGGTCAGGAAGAATGCGAAGATACGGCCCTGCTGGCTGCCGGTCTCGGAGGCGGTTATCCCCATCTCGATTTCGTCGAACCACACAATCGCGGGCGCCATGCTCTCCAGCATGCGGCACGCCTCGACGAACGCCGCTTCCGGATTGCCGTGGCGGCCGGAGAAAATCTCGATCATGTCGATCCGATACAGCGGAAGCTCGAAACACGAGGCGATCGCCCTGACTGACAGGCTCTTGCCGCATCCGGGGATTCCCATCACGAGAACACCCTTGGGCACGATATCGGCGCTCAACTGATCGCGCTGCTGAAACAATTTTCGCCGCTCGACCAGCCATTTCTTGAGATTTTCCAGGCCGCCTATCGCCCCGATATCGGTGCTCTCGGCGACGTATTCGATGACTCCGCTGCGCTTGATGAGGATCCCTTTTTCCTCGAGCAGCGCCGGCATCGATTCGAGCCCAAGCCCATGTCCTGCCGACAGCGCGCGGCGCACCGCGTGGCGCGCATCGTCGAGCGTCAGCCCCTGCAAGGCGCGCGCTAGCTGATACAAAATCTCGTCGCTGGCATCAGCCTTGGCTCCGTTCGCAGAGTTTTGCGCGGTCTCGGACCGAAGGAAATCCATCAGCTCCGTCAGATCAGGCGGCAGAAGGTCGATAACCGCGAAGATTCTTTCGACTTCCTCGGGAATTGCCCGCACCGCCGAGGTGATGACGATGAACTTCTGCCGATCCAGGCAGATCTGGTAGAGGTCGCGGATACGGCGGCGAACTTCCGCGGAATTCCTTAGCGGCTCGTGAAAATCCTTCAGATGGAAGATCGCGGGATCGCTATGCGCCGCGATGAAATCCAGCGCCTCTCGCGGATCGGAGGTGCCAGCCTCTGCCGGGTTGCGCGAAGCGTGATCGCCAGGCTGAAGCCGCGCGTCGCTGCACAGACCTTCCGTCAGACTCCAGGTCCAAACCGGAATTGGCTTGGTTCCGCCCATCTGCCGGCCAACATCACGCAGCAGATCTCCTACTCGATCCTCTTCCGCGGAACGCACATAGACCAGCGGCCGCCCGGACGCAAAAATTTCCAGAAACGATACGGCTGCGCGGCTGTTAGCGGAATTTTCCATTTTGATTCCTGAATCCGATCGCAATACTCAAATCTAACCCTCGGACGAAGCCTGTTCCACTCATCAGGCCCATTCTAGTGGACCTGCTTTCGGACCGCATTCTGAGGTGGCACCTGTCACGATCGTGGCGTAAGCTGCGGGCCAGATCGAACCGAGGCTAGACTCGCTTCGAATTTCCGCTAGTGACATAAGACAAGCCAGAGTGCCCAAAATCGATTCGATCGGCGACCCCGCAGAAGAGCAAGCCACACCGGCCCTCGGCTCTGCACCGTCGCGCCGGTTGATCCTCTCATACTTCGCGCTGCTGAATCTCTCGATCGGTCTCGGAACGCCGATGACCGGGCTCGCCGCGATTCCAATTTACTACATCCTGAAGGACAAGCTTCTCTTGTCACCGTTTCAGATGGCGATCTTCGTCGCGATCGCCAGCGCTCCCGCCTATGTCGGATTTCTGTTTGGCTTCGTTCGGGACCGCTGGCAGCCTCGCGTCTGGGGCGACCGCGCATACCTCCTGCTCGGCGGTGTGGCTGCCCTTTTGGCCTATCTGTGGCTGAGCCGAGCTGCGACCGATTACTACCATCTGCTGCACGGGGTCATATTCGCCGTCATCGCTTATTTGATTATCGCCGCCGGCGCTCAGGGCCTGATGACGGTGGTCGCGCAGTCGAACCTGATGACCGGCAGGCTGAGCGTGGTTTTTGGCTTCGGCTATTTTGTGCCGCTGGTCGTGTCGGCATGCCTCGGCGGATGGCTGGTTGCGCACGTCTCCGCACGCGGCACCTTCATCCTCGCCGGATGCGCAACCGCGGTGATCATCGCGCAGGCGTTCTGGCAATTGAACGGAGTTACCGCGGCGGGACGTTCCGATCCCGATGTACTTGAAAGCGGCCTGTCGGCGATCGCGCGGCTGGCCGCGCATCGTCCGATCTGGCCGGCCGCGATGATATGGTTCTTGTGGAACTTCTCGCCCGGCTGGGGCACCCCGATGTTCTATCACCTGACGCAGACAGTGAAGATTTCGAGCCAGTTATTCGGGACCTTCACCGCGTTGCAATGGGGGTTCTTCCTTCCGACCACTCTCCTCTATGGAGTCGTCTGCCACCGATTCTCGCTGTCGAAGCTCTTGTGGTGGGGAACACTCGTCGCGATTCTCCAGGGACCGATCATGTTTTTCGCCGACAGCCCCCGGAGCGCGATCGCGGTCGCCGTGGGGTTCGGCCTGTTCGGCGGCTTTGCGACAGCGGCATACATGGATTTGATCCTGCGCTCGTGTCCGGAAGGTCTGGAAGGAACCGGCGTGATGCTCTCAGGCGCGGCGCTGGCTATAGCCTACAATTCAGGAAACTTGTTCGGCAGCTGGATATACACCCAAGGCGGATTCATCCTGGCGGTTATCGTCACCACGCTCGCGACCGCGCTGATAGTGCCACTGCTATGGTGGGTACCCGGGAGCATAACCGCGACGCGCGAAGGCGAGCGCGCCACTGCCGACGGAGAATGAGGAACGGCAACAACCTGCGCCGGGTAAATTTTCCGACACTCATTCGCCAACTTTGCCTTTATATCTCTTTCTGAAAGTACTACCGTCAGTCTGAAATTAGTCTGATTTTTGGGGTATCGCTTGGCGTCAACCTGGATGATCCTGTTTGCAAGAAGCCTTTGATGGAAACCTCGGATAGGTCCTTCCCCGTCGTTGGAATCGGCGCTTCGGCCGGAGGGTTGGAGGCCGTCTCTGAATTGCTCGCGGAGCTGCCGGCCACAACCGGGATGGCTTTTCTGCTGGTGCAGCACCTCGATCCCCGGCATCAGAGTTTTCTGACAGAAATTCTGGCGAAGAAAACCAAAATTGCGGTCGAGACGGCGGTGGAAGGGTCGGTTCTGAAGCCCGATCACTTGTACGTGATTCCTCCGAACGTAACGATGACTGTCGCCGACGGGATTCTGCAGCTTCGCTCCCGCGAAAGCTCGGAACGGCCTCCGCGGCCCATCAATATCCTGTTTCGCTCGCTCGCCGAGCAACATGTGCATCGTACTGTCGCAGCGGTTCTATCGGGTACGGATTCTGATGGCGCTCAGGGCCTGGGGAGGAGGTTAAGGCCGCGGGCGGCATCACGATGGCGCAAGATCCGGCGACTGCAAAGTTCGATGGGATGCCGAAAAACGCCATCGCCACCGGCTGCGTGGATTTTGTCCTGTCGCCGAAAGAGCTGGCCAGGGAGATGCTTCGCATCGGGCACCATCCCTATCTGAGCTCGGATCCGGCGTCCGATGGGATCGGGAAAGCAGACGATGGACTCAAACGGATCTTCCGATTGCTGCAGGGGCGAAACGGAACTGACTTCTCGCGCTACAAGCGCAGCACCGTGCAACGCCGGCTCGCGCGCCGGATGGCTCTGCGCCAGATTGACGGAATTACGGAATACGCCGAGCTGCTGAAACATGAACCGGAGGAAGTTCAAGCGCTGGCCCAGGATTTTCTGATCCGGGTAACCGGCTTCTTTCGTGATCCGGAAACGTTCGTGGGTTTGTCCGAGACGGTTTTACCCGCGCTGTTAGAGAATCGCTCTCCCAAAGACCCGCTCCGAATCTGGGTTCCCGGCTGCGCTTCGGGGGAAGAAGCCTACTCGATCGCGATGATCCTGATGGAGTATCTTGGCGATCGCGCGAATTCCGTCCGCATTCAGATTTTCGGTACTGATTTGAGCGATGCGGCGATCCAGAAGGCCCGCACCGGCTTCTACACCGACACAATCGCGGAGGAGGTTTCGCCGGAGCGGCTGCAACGCTTCTTCGTCAAACTGGACGAGCACTACCAGGTAGCGAAAACCATTCGCGATTTATGCGTCTTCGCCCGGCACGATGTGACGCGCGACCCGCCGTTCTCGCGGCTTGGCCTGGTGAGTTGCCGCAATCTTCTAATCTATTTGGATCAAACCCTGCAGCGGCAGATCATTCCATTTTTCCACTATGCGCTGAATCCGGGTGGATTTCTGATCTTGGGACCCTCGGAAACTATCGGCACGTCATCGGAGCTTTTTCGACTGGTGGACGGCCGCCACCAGATCTACCAAAGGCAGCCGGTTCCGGCGCGGATTCTGCCGGCCTTTTCGACCGCCGAAGCGGCGGCCCGGCCAGGAGCGGCCGAAGTTGTCGCTGTGGTAAACCCCGCCTTGGTTGAGAGCGATCGCGCGCAGGACGAAACCGAGCGTTTGTTGCTTGCACGCTATGCGCCGGCCGCCATCCTAATCGACGACAGCCTCAACGTGGTGTACTTCCATGGCGAGACCAGCCGCTATCTGGAGCATGCGCGCGGCCCTGCGAGTCTTAACCTTCAGAAGATTTGCCGTCCCGGTTTGCTGGTCGAGCTTTCTCCGGCGATTCATGAAGCGCAGAAAAGCGAACGGCCGGTGCGCAGAGACGGGATACGGGTCGAGTTACCCGGCGACAAGGGCGAAGTCAGCTTTGAAGTGGTTCCGGCCAAGCTGCCCGGTATCGAGTCGCGCTACTTTTTGATTCTTTTCGGACCGGCCTCCGCCGCGCGGCATGAGCAGGCTCGCGCGGGCATGTTCGTGCGCCTGTGGGTATCTCTGTTCGGCGCGGGCCCGGGGGTGGAAACGGAGAAAGATTATGAAATCCTGCGCTTGCGGCGAGAACTGGACGCGACCCGGGATTATCTGCAAGCAACCGTCGAAGAACATGAAGCCGCCAAGGAGGAGATGAAATCGGCGCATGAGGAGGCGCTCTCGGCCAATGAGGAATTTCTAAGCACCAACGAGGAGCTCGAGACCGCCAAGGAAGAACTGCAATCAACCAACGAGGAGCTTGGGGTCACCAATCAGGAATTGCGCGACCGCAATCGCGAGCTCGGCGAGCTCAATGGCGAACTTAAACAATCCAGCAACTTTCTGAACGCAATTATAGAAACGCTCAGAGAGCCTTTGCTCGTGCTCGACAGTGATCTCCGGGTTCAGAAAGCCAATCACGAGTTTTACGAGATCTTTCACCTGCGCCCGCAAGAGACCTTGGAGCACCATCTTTATGATCTTGGCAATGGCGAATGGAATATTCCCGCGTTGCGCAGACTGCTCGAGCGAATTCTGCCCGACGTCAGCAGTCTGCGGGATTTCGAAGTTACCCATGACTTTTCCGGAATCGGCAAGAAAACTATACTACTGAACGCCCGGCGGCTGGCCCAAAGCGAGCATAGCAGCGAAATGATCCTGCTCGCTATTGAGGATATAACCGAGCGCCAGCTCTCCCGAAAGAATCTGGTGGAGGCTGACGAACGGAAGAACAAATTTCTCGCGACCCTAGCGCATGAGCTGCGCAATCCGTTGACTCCGATCCGGCTCGGGATCGAGCTTCTGCGGACCGATGCAAAAGAGGTCGGCCTCCGGCAGCTCGACATGATGGAACGCCAGGTAGATAAGCTTATTCGGCTCGTGGACGATCTGCTCGACATCGCGCGGATCGAGCGCGATCACGTCGAACTCAGAAAGAAGCCGGTCGATTTGGCTGGCGTGGTCAACAGCGCTATCGACGGTCACCGGATATGGACGCGAAGAGGATCGGCAAGCTGCGCACGAGGCTGGGTTCAATCTTCACTTGACGAAGCCAGTCGATCCCTCCCGCCTCAAAAGATTACTTGCTACCCTCGAATGACGCATTCCCGGGGCCTACGTGCTCCTAAGCCGCGCGATGGGCAGTGCCCCTTATCGGTATGCAACATTGGAATGCGAAACTACCGCTTAAGTGCTAACGTCCGACGGTCTATGGATCGCGAATAGCGGAGGGGCACTCTTCATGGCGGAATACGTTGACATAGAAAAGGCGATAAGCCTGCCCGGACTGCGAGTCGTCCTGCCGCCCGGAATCCCGGGGCCGTGGGGCGAGGCGATCAAGGGCGTCCTTTACGTCAAAAAAATTCCTTACGTCAAAGTCCGCCACGATCGAGTTGACTACTCTCCGCTCACCCGATGGACCTTGCAGGCGAGCACGCCCGTGCTGGTTTACAATGACGAACGCCCGCGCAGCGTGTGGAATGATCAGATCAACTTCGCCGAGCGATTGCAGCCCACTCCACCGCTGGTTCCGGTGGGTCTCGACGACCGGGTGCTGATGTTTGGACTCTGCAATCTACTGGCTGGCGAAACCGGCTTTGGATGGACGCGGCGGCTGATCATTGTGCAAGGGATGCTGAAAGAATCCGGCGCCGACGAAGCCGCGCGCAAAGCATCGCTCGCGTTCGGAGCTAAGTACGGATACTCGCCGGAGGCGGTTGCGGGCGCGCCCGCAAAGTGCGCGGAAATGATCGCGGTCCTTGCCCGCCGCCTCGAGCGTCAGCAGGCTTCAGGCAGCCGCTTCTTTATCGGCGATCGGATTTCGGCGCTCGACATCTATTGGGCGGCGTTCGCCACCTTAATCAAACCGCTCCCGCACGAGCTGTGCCCGATGCGGCAGGGAATGCGAAGAGCATACGACTGTGCCGATCCTTTGATTCTCGGCGCGACGACGCCGCAGCTCCTGGGGCATCGCGACTTTATCTACCGCGAATACCTCGAGCTGCCGGTGGATCTGTAGCTTGCGCGGACTCGCGGCGTGGTAGAGTCGCGGCCACATTTCGGTAACATCGATCGACTCCATGCAGCCCGCGACCGCGACCATGCGATTCATGCCGATAATTCTCGCGTCGATGACGCTGGTCTCGACCGGGCTCGGCGGGATGGCGGCGGTCAGGTTCCGCGACCGGCTGCATTTCCTGCTCGGATTCTCCTCCGGCGCCGTAATCGCGGTGGCTTTGTTCGACATCCTGCCGGAGGTCTTCGCGATTCAAGGCGGGGTCTCCTACATGCCGCTGGCCGCGGTTGGATTCCTGGCGTTTTTCGGGCTCGAGCGCTACACCGCGATGCATCGGGCGCGCGAGCATGTTCACCTGGCCAAAGCGCATGAGCAGGAACTTGGTGCGATGTCGGCGGCGGGGCTGGTCTTCCACAGCTTTCTCGACGGAGTCGCGATCGGAGTCGGCTTTCAGACCAGCGCGCAAATAGGTCTTCTGATTGCGCTCGGAATCATCACCCACGACTTGAGCGACGGCCTCAACACCGTGACGGTCGTGCTGGCGCATGAAAATCCGCTGAGGCGCGCGATCTTCTGGCTCGCGCTCGACATGATTGCGCCGGTGCTCGGCGCCGCCGCCACCCTGCTACTCAATGTCCATGGCGTGCTGCCGTGGTTGCTGGCCTTTTTCGCCGGTTCGTTTTTGTATATCGGAGCGTCGGACCTCCTGCCCGAAGCGAAAGAACACGATTCGCCTTTGGTCGGAGTAGCGACTGCGGCCGGGATGCTCGCGATATACCTCGCGACCCGGGCGCTGCATGCTCTGTGATCGCGAAATCATCGCGTGATCTTGACCGCAAGTGGAACGTATGGGACTAAGGTCGGGTTTTACGCGCACTCGTAGTTCCGAAACTGCATCCTTACGGAGGATCGACAAATGGCCGCTAAAATGGGTGTCCTGCCGCGGATCTCTAATTCCAAGCTGGCGATGTACAGCGACGGCCATCCGCTCGACGAGGTTCACTACCTCGAGTGCAAGCTGATCCTGAAGCCCGACCGCTTTATCGCTCCTCCCAGCTTTCACGACTACGCCAAGGTCGTGCGCCGCGCGGCCCAGGAAAACGATGTCGATTTTTCAACCTCGGGCTTCAAGAATCTCAAACCTAAGATCAGAGAAGTGGTCTTCCTCGATACCAAGGACTTCGCGCTCTACAACCATGCGTTCATACTGCGGCGGCGTATCACGTATGAAGATGGCTTTCCTGTGGGCGAACCGGAGGTGGTCTTCAAATTTCGCCATCCCGACTTCGAGACCGCGGCGAAACTCGACGTCCGCCCAAATATCCGCGGCGAATACCGAATCAAGTTCAAGGCCGAGGCTCTACCGCTCAAGAACAAGCTCGGCGGCTACCGGATGCTGTTCTCGCACAATGTGGAATTTGGCCTGAACCAGGCGCGCGGCGTCGATTCCGCATCGTTGGCGACGCTGGTGAATCTGTTCCCGCTATTGGCGACGCTCAAGAAATCCGGCACGCAGAAGATCGAGCTCGTGAACCACGAGATCGTCGAGGAAGTGCTGCAAGATCTGGGCGATCTCGATTTCGGCAAAGGCGTGACCGCCAAGTGCAACGCCGCCCTGTGGCGGCAACGAGGTGACCACAAGCTGCTGGTGGGAGAGTTCTCCTACGAGTGCAAGTTCAAACGCGAGAACGAGCTTCACGAAAAGGCGATGGAACGATGCAATCGGTTCTTCGTCTCGCTGCAGCAAATCGGCCGCGAATGGGTTTCGCTCGGCACGACCAAGACCGGCATCGTTTACCGCCTCAAGGGCAACCCACCGCAAGCGCACGAATGATGGCGCTCGACGGAGAGGTCTACGTAACTCCTCGGGAACGTGTGCCTGCGCGTGAGGGCGAGATTCCTCGCGACATCTGCCGCCCGAAGTGATACGCACGTGGCAAGTTCATCGTCTGCGCGCGCTCGGAATGACACTTCTTCCCGGTTTCGTTTCGTGTCATTCCGAGCGCGAGATCGCAGTGCGTGTCGCGTCGCGCACGTCAGGTTGGGTGGCAATGACCGCGAGGAATCGCGCCCTCAGCCTCAGGTAACCATCCGGAACAGACTAGTACGCTGTATAGGGTCCGGTGCCGAGCGATGACGACGTGCCTGCCATGCCGATGTACACGGTTCGTCCGAAGAAAAATGGCAGGCCCCAATCGAAACCGTCGTAGCTGCTGCCGCCGTCGTAGGTTCCGCCAAGGTCGTTGAACGCGGCGTCGTCCGTGTCGAACAGCGTGTTGGCATCGGCGACGTTGAAATCGACCACACCGGTTACCGACGTACCGATGCTCTGATTGGTTGCGCTCTCCGAGAGCGTCGAGGAGGGGCAGTAAAATCCCGAGCCGTCGGTGCATTCTTTGATCGAATTATCGTTGAAGAAGTATCCGTTCGAGCCGGTATCGAAGAAGCCGCCCGCCGTACTGCCACTAAAGACCGTGTTGATATCGAGGAAATTCTCGCTCTCGGTATCCGAATTTGCCTGAAAGGTCTTTACCGAACCCGGCTGGTTGTCACTTTCGGTGCCGATACCAAAGTAGAGCGTGCCGCTGGCTGTCGCTTCGCCGCTAGTGGAAATCGACGGCAGGCTCACCACCACGCCGTTGTTATCGATCGGAAATGCCGCGACCGGATTTGGAACGACGTCCGCGTTGGGCGCATTATCGAGCGCCGAGCAATCCCTACTCGAGCAGTTGAAATACTCAGTGTACCCCTCATCGCTGGAAAGCTGTCCGACTCCAAAAATTCCGTTGAACCCGGCGTCTTCCGGCGACGCGATCAACTCCGACCCATTCGTGCAGTCGCTCGGCGCAGACGCGAACGCGTCGTTATCGTCCATCACCTGGATCGGAATTGTAATCTTGGGTTCGCCTGCGATTACCGCATCAACGGTCGAGACCGCGCCCCAAGTCGAGCCGGAGCCGAAGAATGCGCACTCGCCGACTTCCTCTCCCTGGTTGGTATTTGGAGCAATCCCCAGACCGCTAATCTGCGAGCCATAGATGCGCAATCCGAACGATCCGGTATCGACCAGAATATTGTTGACTGTCGTGCAATTGGTGGTTCCGGTCGCACAGATTGTCATCGACGCGAACGGCATATCGACCGTGCCGTAAGGTCCCGAGGTCACCGACATCGGCAGAGCGTTGGCCGTCGTGGGCGTCGGCGCCGCAGTCGGCGTCGGTGTAGGACCCGACGGGGTAGGCGTCGCGACCGGTCCCTTTGCGTTGCCCTTGAGATGAACTATCTCGAATTCATTTGCCGGCTTGCATCCGCTGCAATCGACCTCGAGCTCGGCTTTCACCGGACCCTTGGCTGTCGGTGCGAACTCGACTGAGATAGCCTCCTCGGCGCCCGGCGCCAGCGAATATGTTCCTCCACCCGAGACCAAACTGAACGGCGCCGGCGGAGCGCTCACCGTCACAGTCGCGTCGATGTCGCCGTTGTTCCTGATCGTCAGCGATTTGACGGTGGCGGCTTTCACCATTCCGAATGCGATCGATTTTCGCGAAAACGCCAGATGCGCGGCGGAGGTCTGCGCGTTAGGCGTCGCGGTATCGGACACGTGCTGCGCGAGCGCGGCGGTCGCGATCATCACGGTGCAGGTAACCAACACGAACGCCGCCCGGGTAATCGAAGTCTTCATTTCACTACCGCTTCGGGATCGACGCCCGAGGGAACCAGGCTTGGTGCATACGCACGGCCAGTCAGACTGCCCATATGGCCGGTGAGATAGACGACGGAATTAGGACCCGCGATCACAGCGTGATGCAGCCCGACAGGACCCTTATGTGCCCGCGCTGCCGCTTGATATTCGGGATAATACGAGCCCAGCAGCACGCTCAGATCGGGCGGGCGATGCCCCTGCCATGCGACGCCGAATACGGGACCGGAGCGCGCGAAATATTCGCGCACCGTGACTCCGTTGCCAGTGACAAATGATTGGGTGAGGAACTCTGCGGTTTGCGCCGACTGAGTCGTAGCGGCCGATTGCGAGGACGCCGGGGACATTTTACCCGCCATCGCAGAAGCGTCGGCTTGAACGGAGGTTGCGTCGCCGCCAAGTCCGGCGCGCGCGGGAATCGACCCGACTGTCAGAACGCTTCCAGCCAGAAGCGCTGCGATAGCAAGTTTTCCGCCCCTTACACCGACAGTCTTCATTTTCAACCTGCAACGCCGAGCTGCCGGCGTGGTAGCATCATGGTCTCTAGAGAAGACGTTCGGAATTGAGCTTTCGTTGCACCTCGCCGGAGAAAAAAATACCTCCGGGTTTTATGAATGAAACTTAAGTTACTGAGTATTTTTTTCTCTCGCCCATAATCGTATGTATTCTGCAACTCAAATTTCGTCATAGTCACCGCAGATCAACAGGGGTTTGTCCTTCGACCACGCGTTTGGCGATCTTCACCACCGTCGAGCGCGGCGCCAGCCGCACGAAATTCGCGCGCACCCAGTTGAACCATCCTGAGATTACCGACGGATGCTTTCCCAGCGCGTCAAAGGTCACCCGCACGACGTTCTCGGGCGGCTCGCCATGGTTGGGGCCGACGCTCTCTCCCGCGACCCGCTGAAACTCAGTCGCGGTCGATCCGGGCTCGAGAACGATCGCGTCGACGCCGGTCCCGCGCAACTCGCCCCACAGTCCCTCGCCGAACAGCAGATCGAACCCCTTGGTCGCGCTGTACACCGCATGCAGCGGAAGCGGCTGGCGGCCCGCGACTGACCCCACAATTATCACCGCGCCGCGCCCGCGCTTCAGCATCGCGGGGAGAATCCTGCTGGTCAACACGACCGGGACCTCGCAGTTGACCCGTACCATCATCCGCAGCCTTTCGGTGTCGAGCTTGTCAAAACGGCCCGCGTAGCCAAAGCCCGCGTTGTTGACCAGAATCGCGATCGGAAGATCGGCGACCGCATCCGCGAGCCGGTCGGCGCCATCGACGGCGGCAAGATCGGCGGCAACGACGCGGGTCTCGATTTTGTATCGATCGCGCAGCTCGGTCGCGAGCGCGTTCAGGCGATCCTCGCGGCGCGCGGTCAGCACCAGGGACAGGTTTTCGCGCGCGAGCGCGCGGGCGAACTCGAGCCCGATACCTGCGGACGCGCCCGTGACGAGTGCCCAATCGCCATAACGCTGCCGCAGGTTCCACCGTGTTTCAGCCATTTGAAAATGCCCTCCGCAGTCCTCCAAGGCTACGGAAAAATCGTGCGGAACGCATCCGGACAAGCGCGCGGAGGCGACGCGTGAACGTCGGCTACGGCTGCAGGCTCCACAAGAACTGCGAGTCTCTGCGCTTTACAATCCACTCATTATCGTGGGGAGCTACCTGCGTATTGACTGGATATACCTGCAAATTGAGTGACGCCGCGCGGGTGAGCGACTCAGCCAGGCAGTCTTCGGCATACCGGCTGCGCATAACCAACTGTCCTCTGGTCTTCAGATGCGTCGGAGCGCGCCCCACGTCAGGAGGAATCCTTTGTAGAATTCACTCGATGGGTTGACCAGAAGTGGGGCTATGGGATCATCTAGGATCTTGGGATCGTCGTCGAGCATTTGATGCTGTGCTCGCGTTATCGCCGCACCCTGAGCGGTCCTACTTGCGCGATCTTCTTCCATTGCTCAAACTCACCATTCTTAACGTCGGCATTGCAGCACGTCGTATTTACATCCATTTATGACACCTTTTCGTGATACAAAGCCCGAGGCAATTCGAGCATTCGGGCACCATCCGCGTCTCGGGTGCGCCACAACAGCTTGGCGGGCCCGTCAATTAAGTAGACGTTGAGAGGTTTTGGACTGATGACAGAAAGCGACTTTTCAGTTCCACTACGGGTTGAAAGGCTGATGCGGGGATTCCGTCCTCCGTGGGCTATTGCTGGCGGATGGGCGATCGATTTGTACCTGGGCCGCGTTACCAGGCGCCATAAGGACGTCGAGATTGCGATATTTCGAGGCGATCAGTGCAAGCTACATACTCATCTTTCACCAGGGTTCGACCTACGATTAGTGCGAAATAGCAGAGCCGGTCAGCCAGCTCGTCGCGAGCCGTGGAGTGTCGCGCACCGATTGGAATCGTCGATACATCAACTCGAAGCGATCGATAGACTTGACGGCTCTGTCCTGGAGATCCTGATAGACGAGCGCGACAACGGCAACTGGCGCTTTCGTCGTGATATGAGAATTTGCATGCCGCTTGAGTCAGCAATCAAGACCAGCGAAGTCGCGGCCGTCCCACACATAGCTCCCGAAATCGCACTACTATTCAAAGCAAAGGAACCTCGCGCCGAGGATGAAGCAGACTTTCGCCAGGTACTGCAGATCTTGCCGACGCAATCGCGAGATTGGCTCAAAGCAGCTGTGAGCCAATGCCATCCGGGACACGGTTGGTCTCATCTGTTAGGCGGTCCGAACCGAAGTTCGTAAGAAGATCGTTTGCGGAGATGATGTTTTGCAATCTCAGTCTCCAGAATGCCCTTAAGGCGATCACGTTAGATGCGCGGCTTTTGCGGCAGATCGAATGAGCCGGCGGTAAAGACCGCACGATCGTACGGAGCGGAATCCGCGTAACCCTCCGCGCCGTCACCCGCGACAACATGCGCATTCGCGATCCCCGACACCGCTACGGCCTGCGCCGCGCTTTCGGCAAGCTCCGGAACGATCTCGAGGCCTCAGGCGGAAAGCAGAAGTGGAGGTTCACGACGCCCAACAGCATTTTCTCTTCGCCCGCGAGCGGCGCCGACGGCACAATCTACGTTGGCTCCGAAGACAATAGTCTGTACGCGGTTCACTAAGCTCCGGCGGTACTGCCTCGCAACCGCATATGTTCTCGCAAACGTTCCGCGAACTGATTCGTCGGATGGAAATAGTCCAGCGGGTGATCTGGATTATGTTCAACGTATCGATCCTGATCTACGTCGCCGTCATATGCTTCTTCTTCGGCCTTCCAACCGGCGTCGCTCAAGCGCTGCGCTCGAATCCGCTCTCGTTTTCAATCTGTGTGCTCGCCGTCCTGACCGCGATCGCGTCGCTGTGGATCGCCGATTTGATTTTGCCGAAACGGCGGCTGCGTGCAGTCCTCGCTCGGCAGCCTGATCCCAGTGATCTCCTTCGGTTTCATCCGGCGTATCCTGTAGACCCCGTTCAGGTCGCCCGCATCAAATCTCTCCCGGAAGACGAACAGCGAATGCTCGCGCTGGTACCTCTCATCTTCAACGCGTCTTTAGTACAACTTGCGTTCGGAAATGCGATCGCGCTGTATGGCTCCGTGCTGAGCGTCACTTCGCAATCGGCCATGCCGATCGTACCGTTTGCGGTCCTTTCACTCATCCTTAACCTGAGAATCTCGCCCAACCTGGAGACCTGGCTCGAGCGGGCCGCAAGGCGCGCCGCTCTATAGTTCCGCGTCGTTTGGCTACATCGAGGGTTTCTTGCTTTAAGTGCAAGAAATTTGGGTCTGGCGCTTTCCCGCCACGACTGCAATCGTAGGGGAACCTGTCAATCGTAAAATCATACTGAGGGGAAAATTGTCATGATTACTGTTCATCATCTTAACGATTCCCGATCGCAGCGGATCTTGTGGTTGCTCGAAGAGCTTGGGCTCGCCTACCAGATCAAGAAGTATGAACGCGATGCGCAGACGCGTCTCGCGCCTCCGGCGTTGAAGGCGATTCATCCGCTCGGCAAGTCTCCGGTTATCACCGACGACGGGCGCGCAATTATCGAGTCGGGAGCGATCATCGATTATATCCTTCGCCATCACGGAGGCGGCCGCCTGCAGCCCGCCGCGAATTCTCCCGCCTACGACGAATATCAGCAATGGCTGCACTACGCGGAGGGCTCCGCGATGCTTCCGCTGATGCTCAATCTCTACGTCGCGCGGCTGGGCGAATCAGGGGCTGCTCTGCGCCCCCGAATCGACAGCGAGATCGCGAATCACCTCGGGTACATCGAGAAATCTCTCCACGGCCGCCAGTTTCTGGTCGGCGACAGTTTGACCGGTGCCGATATCCAGATGAGTTTCGTCGCCGAGGTCGCGGGCGCGTTCGGCGTGCGAGCCGCGTATCCAAATCTCGACGGATGGATCAAACGCCTGCACGATCGCCCCGCCTTCAAGAAAGCGCTGGAGCGCGGCGGAGCGTATAACCTCGGTAACTAGGTATTAGCTATCGATCGCGCCACGCACCGGGTCTCTTTGTGGCACAGGCTTTAGCCTGTGATCCCGAACCAGTACAATTCAGTAGGGCCGCCGTCTCAGCGGCCTCTTCCTTCCAGCTATCTGCAGGTCAGGAACGTGCTTTTCTCTGACTACATGATAAATAGCATCTCCTGATAAGTAGCCAGCGGCCACAAGTCATCGGCGACTATCCCCTCGAGCGTGTCGGCGCTTTTTCGCACCGCCCCCATCGCGGGCAGCACGGTATCGCACAGATGCTTTGCGTGGTCGAGTTTGCTCGGGCCCGTATGCTTCGCGAGCATCGCTTCGAGTCTGATGATTCCGTCCTGAAGCTCCTTGACCAGGACCGTGACTTTGTCGAGCGTATCGGTATCGAAGACGTAGCCTACTGCCTTCAGACTCGCGCAGGTCGAAGCCAACTCGCCCTGGTATCGGATTGCGGCAGGAAAGATAATTGTTCGCGCCATCTCGATCGTCGTACGCGCTTCGAGGCCCACGGTCAGGCAATACTGTTCCAGATATACATCCATCCGGCCGTGCAGTTCACGCTCGCTCAGAACTCCGTACTTGATAAACAGGTCGGTCGTCTCTTTGCTCCCGAGCAGCGGCAGCGCCTCGACGCATGAACGCAGGTTCGGCAGGCCGCGCTTCTCGGCCTCCTTGTGCCACGCTTCCGAATAGCCATCGCCGTTGAAGATGATACTGCCGTGCTCGGCCAGTATCTCCTCGAGGACTTTCTGGATCGCGCCATTAAGCTGCGACGGATCGTTGCCTGCCGCTTTCTCGAGCCGGGTTGCGATATAGTCGAGTGACTCGGCCATGATGGTATTCATCGCGACCAGCGGCCCCGCGATCGACTGACTCGATCCGACGGCGCGGAATTCGAACCGATTGCCGGTAAAGGCAAACGGACTGGTGCGATTTCGATCGCCCGCGTCCTTTGGGATGTTAGGCAGCGACTCGACGCCGACCTTGAGCGTCTCCTTGTCTTTCGAACTTTTCGCGCCGCCTTTGCTCACCTGGTCGAAGATGTCGGCGAGCTGCTCGCCCAGAAAAATCGAGATGATCGCCGGTGGTGCTTCGTTGGCGCCCAGGCGATGATCGTTCGAAGCTGTCGCCACCACTGCGCGCAGCAGCCCGCCCCACTTGTGCACCGCACGAATCACGGCGGCGCAGAAAACCAGGAACTGCGCGTTCGCATGCGGAGTGTCGCCCGGATCGAGCAAATTCCCCTGGGTTGAATTGCCAAGCGAGAAGTTCACATGCTTGCCCGAGCCGTTGACACCCGCAAACGGCTTCTCGTGCAGCAGGCAAAACATCCCATACTTCTCGGCCACCCGCCGCAGCGTGACCATCGTGAGCTGCTGATGGTCGGTCGCTAGGTTCCCGTTCTCGAATACCGGTGCAAGCTCGAATTGGCCGGGCGCCACCTCGTTGTGCCGGGTCTTGGCCGGGATTCCGAGCTTGAATAACTCGCGCTCGCTCTCGAGCATGAAGGCCAGCACCCGCTCAGGAATCGCTCCGAAATAGTGATCCTCGAACTCCTGGCCCTTTGGCGGCAGCGCACCGAACAACGTCCGTCCGGTTCCGAGCAGATCCGGGCGTGAGAAATAGAAGTGACGATCCACCAGGAAATATTCCTGCTCGGCACCCGCGTACGAGACCACCGTCGCCGGATTCTCATGGCCAAACAGCTTCAAGATCCGCTGCGCATGCTCGTTCAGCACCTGCATCGAGCGTAACAGCGGCGTCTTCTTGTCCAGCGCCTCGCCAGTCCACGAGACGAACGCAGTCGGGATGCATAGCGTCGTGCCATTCGGGTTCTCCAGGATATAGGCGGGGCTTGTGACGTCCCACATGGTGTAGCCACGCGCCTCGAAGGTGTTGCGGATGCCGCCGTTGGGAAAGCTCGAGGCGTCGGGTTCGCCCTGGGTCAACGTCTTGCCGGAGAATTCAGCCAGCGCACCGCCGTCGCCGTCGGGCGACAGGAAGCTATCGTGCTTCTCGGCCGTGGACCCGGTCAGCGGGTAGAAAACGTGCGCGTAATGGGTGGCGCCTTTTTCCATCGCCCAGTCTTTCATCGCGGCCGCAACCGCATCCGCGATCGACGGGTCCAAGGTCGATCCGGTCTCCAAGGTCTTCAGCAGCGATTTATACACCGGCTTGGGTAACCGTGCCTTCATCACCGTTTTGTTGAACACATTCATGCCGAAGAACTCTGATGCAGAGATCTTCGAGAACGACAATGGCTCTGAGATCGATCGATAGTTGGTGACAGCCTCAATGGCCTGAAGACGACCCGCACTTCCGCTCAATATCATGTCCTCCCGAATTTAGGTTCCGGCGCAACGATCATTTGGCGATCCTCGCCGGTCCTCGCAAGGATGCGCCTTGCCGCTTACCGCAAGGACCATGCCCCGGATGACGCGAACCGGACCTCCACCTTTCGTTGGATGTTCTTCCTCCACGCGACGGCGGATGCCTCAATTTACGCCAGTGTGCCCCACTGACGGGCAGTCGCAAAGACAGTCGCCGGTCCCGGCCTGCGGGTCATCGCGCGACGCCGGTCAGCCAGAGATCCTGATTGCCCCGCAGATCTCGCCAGCTCAGTCAGCGCTAAACTGGCCAGACTTGTTATTCGTCGTGGAATGTGTATACTCAGAGGGGTGGGCCCGTGCCGAGTGGAGTAGGTAATGAGTATAGGCGATCGAGCGGCGAAGGAAGATAATAGCTATACCAAAAATCGACCAAAACGAAGCCACGTAAAACGGAAACATCAATGATTTCAAGGCAATAATTGATTTTGGCGTCTTGATTCGCACCCCAAAAGATACCAAACGAACCCACCGAAATTGAACCCTATCGGCAGACCCGCGTCTTGCGTGAGCAGTCCCTTGTCGTCAGCGCGAGCGGCAACCTGATATTTGATCATTACTTAGTTTCAACTGACTAATCAGAATTCATCGACGCTTGCGCGCTTCCATCTCGTCGAGTGTGCGCGGCCAGTCCTCGTGCAGGAGGCGCGAAAGCGCGCGGTCCGCCAACAGGCGGCCGCCCGTCTGGCATCGCGCGCAATAGTTAGTCTCGTTGCTTGCGTGCCGGATGCGCTGGACCTTGGCGCCGCATCGCGGGCACGGCAGACCATAGCGTCCGTGCACCGCCATCTCGGGACGAAACGCGGTAACCTTTTCGGGGAATCCACCTGCGGATTCCGCTCGCAGACGATCAGTCCATTCGAGCAGCGTGGCGCGCGTCGCGTCGTAGAGCCGCGCGAGCTCCGGCTCGCCGAGCTTCTGCGTCATCGCGATCGGCGAGAGCTGCGCGCGATGCAGTATCTCGTCGGAATAGGCATTGCCTATTCCGCTCAAGATGTGCGGATCGGTGAGCGAGCGCTTGAGCGTGTGATTCTCCGCGCGCAGCACGGCCATAAATTCCTCCGGCGTGGCGTCAAGCGGCTCGAGGCCTCCCGCACCAAGCGCCGCCAGCGCAGCTTCGCCCGCTACCACGTGCAGCGCTGCGCGGCGCTGCGTGCCCGCCTCCGTAAGCCACAGCCATCCGCTATCGAACTCGAAGGTCGCGAGCATATTTCTGCCCTTAGCTTTGGGAGCGGCGGTATTCCAATGAAGCCGGCCCGCAATCATGAGATGCAGCACCATCCATAGATCGCCCTCGAGTCCAATGGCGATCCGCTTGCCCAGCCGGCGTACCTCGCGGACGGTTTTGCCGTACGCGTCGCTGAGCGGAGGATCAGCCGAGCGCAGCAGAAATGGAGATCTGACTATTGCGCGGATTAGCCTGTGGCCAGAGATTCGCGCGCGAAGCGCCTCGACGTACACCGTGATGTCAGGTAATTCCGGCATCGTGGATATTGCCCGGCCGGCGCGCCGCAGCGAGCCGCTATTTTTTCGGCCCGCGCGCGACCGCCTGGCTGATCAGCTCGCGCGCGGCGGCGCGATCGACCCATCCATTGACCTTTACCCACTTGCCCTTTTCCAAATCCTTGTAGTGGCGGAAGAAGTGGTCGATCTGGTCGCGCACGATCACCGGCATGTCGGCCAGCTCGTTGATTCCGTCGAAGTACGGATTGAGCTCGTTAACCGGCACCGCGAGGATTTTTTCGTCCACCCCGTTTTCGTCTTCCATCAACAGCGCTCCTATCGGGCGGCATCGGATGACCGCTCCAGGAGCCACCGGCACCTGCGACAGCACCATCGCGTCCGCCGGGTCGCCGTCCTCGGACAAGGTGTTCGGGATAAAGCCGTAGTTGGCCGGATAGAACATCGCGGTATGCAGAAAGCGATTGACGAACAGCGCCCCCGAAACCTTGTCGAGCTCGTACTTGATCGGCACTCCGCCCTGCGGAATCTCGACCACCACGTGTATTTCATCGGGCGGATTGCGCCCCGGCGTGATCTTGCTGACGTCCATCGCGCTACGCTCCTTAAGATTTGCCGCGATCAAGTAGAGCATGCGGCTCGCCCCCGGGCTATCGCGGGAAATCGCGCCGGGCGCTAGCATCGACGCCGCGCCCTCCGCGCGAGGAATCCAGATGCCGACACATTTTACTTTTGAAAAGGACGCCGCTATCGCCACCGTCACATTCAACCGGCCCGAGAAACGCAACCCCCTGAATGATGAGGTTATCCTCGAGCTCGAAAGCCTTATCCACCAGGTGCGCGACGACCGCGAGGTCCGCGTGCTGATCGTCACCGGAACCGGCACCGCGTTTTCCGCCGGCGCAGATCTCTCCGCGACTCGCGGGGTGACCGACCCGCGCGAGCGCGCGCGCATCACGCGCGAGACGGCAGGCCGCTTCCCGCGCCTGATAGGACGCGCCTTCGAGGCGATCACTCATCTCGACGCGCTGACGATCGGCGCCATCAACGGCTACGCGGTCGGCGGCGGATGGTCGCTCGCGCTCGCGTTCGATTTCTGCCTGGTGGCCGAGGGCGCGGAGTTCTGGGTGCCCGAGGTCGATATGGGCGTGCCTTATCGCGGCGCACCGGCGCAACTGATGGCGGCGAGGATGGGCCCGTGGCGCGCACGCGAGGCGATCCTCGAATGCCGGCATTACCGCGCCGAAGAGTTGCTCGCGATGGGCCTCATCAACCGCATCGTCAAACGCGACGATCTGATGCCCGAGGCTCGCGCCCTTGCCGAGCGCTTGGCGAAGAAGCCGGTCGCGGCGATCCAAGGCAGCAAGCGCGACATCAACGCCTTCTTCTTCGGCCAACGGCTGTTCTGATAATCCGCTGGACCTCGTCCTGCCAGCAGCCCCCGTCGATGCGAATCTATTGGTGGTATAGCCGATATCAAATAATACCATCAGTAGACGATTCTGTAAGTCGTTTATTTCGACTGAGCGCACGTCATTTGCTGCTATGAGACGAAACCCGGTGCTTTTTAGACTCTGACGGCACGGTTACGCCTCCTTCTAATTGCTACATTTATCTTCATTCACCATGGCTAGCTCTATCTATGCATTTTATGGTAGTGTGGCGCAGGATGAATTAGCGTGCCGTGCCCTTGGTGGGGTTAATCTTGAACGAAAGGGAAGCGCGCTGATGTCTCAAAGTGAACTATGCTACAGAGCCATCGGAAAACGCCGAGAGGCTAGGAGCTACGAGTGTGGGAGACCGAGGGGAACAACGGTTCGGCGCGAATTGCCAGAACGGCAATAAATGAGAGACCGCCACGAGCGGGAGGAGCCTGACGAAGATGGAGATTTCGAAGAATTCGGCGCGCTTGCCGAAGACGAGCTGGATCGGACGCGTCGCCGGTACGGCGGCCCTCGCCGTGGCGATTGCGATCGCAGCAAGCCCGGCGGCAGCGCTTGCGAAGAAGCACAAGGCGGCTGACGACAGCGCCGCTGGAACCGGCGTGGTGGACTCGGCCGAGGCGCCCGCCGCGACATGTGGTGCGACCTTCTCGAGCTGCTGCACGATCACGAGTAGTGGGATGTACACGATGTCGGCCGATATCTCGACCACGATCACGACCGGCAGCTGCGTCGGCGTAAGCGCCAGCAACGTGACGATCAATATGGCTGGTTTCACGATCAACGACACTGCGACGAATCCGGGAACCGCGGTCGGAGTCAGCATGACCGGTAACAGCAGCGACTATCTTGAGGGCGCCAACGGTACTATCAGCGGCTTTGCTACCGGTGTTTCCGTGAATCCGGGAACTTCTTTTTCAAGTACTCGCAACGGGTTCGTCGATAGCGTAAACGTGTCGAGCAACACCGGCGCAGGAATCCTTGCCGCGGGCGACAACGTATCGATTTCCAGCATCTCGGCGGGATCGAACGCGTACGGCGTCCAGTTCGACGGGTGCACCACCTGCTCGCTGAACTTTGGAGATCTCGAGGACAACACCGATTACGGCGTATGGGTGGACAACTCCGATTATACTGCGGTGGGGGGTACCTATACTGCGTCGAACACGAACGCCGGCATTTACGTGGGCTGCGCCACGTCGCCGGGCGGCACCTGCTCGAGTCATGGCAGTAACACCAAGATTTTCAACGCGGTCTCTGACTCGAACAAATACGGCATTTATATCGACGCAAGCGAAGACACGAACAACGTCGCGTACACCGACGGTTCGAGCAACACCACTGATGACGCGTTCGCAAGAAGCGATAGCACTTGCGCCGAGACGAATTGGTTTGAGAATACTTTCACGACTGTTAGCCCCGCCTGCATCAACCCATAATACTCGGGCCAAAGCGGCCGGGGACCTCGTGGGGTCTCCGGCCTTTTCTTTTCAACGCGAGATTCAATCGAAACCAGAGCAGGAGGAGGGGGCGGTATGTTTTGTTCAGAGCAAGTGTCGGGGAGCATGAAAACATTCAGGATAGCAGGGGCAGTCGGTATCGCCGCCCTGGTCGTCGCATTGGGGGTCGGGGCCAGTCCCGCGGCGGCGCTGGCAAAGAAGCATAAAGCGGCGGCCGATGACCGCGTGGCCGGCACCGGCGTGGTGGATTCGGCCGCGGCGCCGGACGCCGCCTGCGGCACAACTTTCTCGACCTGCTGCACGATCACGGCCTCGGGCGTTTACACATTGAGCGCCAGCTTTACGGCGAACTCGGGCACCGGGACCTGCGTTGCGATCGGGAATGCCGGCGGAAGCATCACGAACGTGGTAGTCAACCTTGCGGGCTTTACGATTACCCAGGCGACCGCGAATAACGGAAAGGGCACCGGAATCGGTATCACCGGCGCCAGCGGTTTCAATACCGATTCACAGAACGTGTATTTGGAAGGGCTCAACGGCGGAGTTAGTGGCTTCGCGACCGGGGTGTCCGTCAGCTCGTCGTCCGGAACCTTCGGAACCAACTATGTAACTGTCGAAGGCGTCAACGCGGGCGACAACGGCACCGGGTTCACGGAAACCGGAAACAACGCATCGCTTTCCGACATAAGTGCGTCGTCGAACAAGGTCGGGGTGGAAGTAACCGCATGCGACAATTGCAGCGTCAACTTCGCGGACCTCGAGAGCAATAGCCAGTACGGGATGTGGCTGAACGATTCTGATATGGTCGCGGTCAATTCGATTTTCACCACCTCGAATGGCGTCGCCGGTATCTACGACGGCTGCAATGCCACCACGCCGGGAACGACCTGCTCATCCGGCACCGGAGACAACAATCAGATCTTCAACTCGATCTCGGAGAACAACCCGAACACGACTACTGGCTTGGGAATCTATGTTGACAACGGCGAGACCAATACCTCCGTCAGCAACAACGACGCGAGCGGCAACAAGTTCGACGGTTTTGACAAGAACACCAGCTGCGGATCGAACCATTGGTTCGGCAACGTGTTCACGACCGCGTCACCGTCCTGCGTGCATTAGTATAGTTTGCGAAAACGGCCGGGAGCGGGTCCGCTTCCGGCCGTTTTTCTTTTAGGGATGATAATGAGTTTTCGCCGTGACTCCTGCTCAGTTCGCGCGCGCTGCGGGCATCGGGACGCGGCGGCGCACCTCGAGATTGAACATCCGCGCCGCGTTGAGTCCGAGGATCTGCGCCCGCTGCTCGTCGTTCAGATGCGCCATCTGGCGTTCGATCGCTTCGGCCGAATGCGGCCACGAGCCTTCATGATGCGGATAGTCGTTGGCCCACATGAAGTTGCCGCACAGGTCGTACTTCGGCGCGAGGTCAAGTCCGGGAGCGTCCTCCTGGAACGACGCGAAACCGTTGCTGCAGAAATACTCACTCGGCAGATGCTTCAGCTTCGGAAACACCCACATGTGATGTTTCTTGTAGGCCTCGTCCATTGCTTGCAGCGCCCACGGTACCCATCCGATGCCCGCCTCGATCGAGGCGAAACGCAGCTTCGGATATTTTTCGATCACGCCCGACGCGCACAGATTCGCGATCGGCTCGATCGTCGGCGCGAGCGAATGCGATACGTAGTTGATCACCGCGCCGCCGTCCTTGCGCGCCGCACGCGGATCGCGCCCGGTCGAGACGTGGAAGGTCACGCACAGGTTCAGATCCTGCAGCGCCGCCCACAGCGGATCGAAGATTGGAAGATTGTAATTCGGATGGCGCGCGTCATGCGCTCCGAAGATTGGCTTGCACGGCAGCGTGACTCCGCGAAACCCCAGCTTGGCCACGCGCTCGACTTCGGCAACGCAGCCCTCGAGATCGCCGGTCGCGATCGAGGCCATCGGCACCATCCGGTCCCGATACGGCCCGTAGGTTTCCGCGGCCCAATCATTCCACACCCGGCACTGCGCCGCCGCGAACTTCACGTCGGACGTCGCCCACATCATCAGTCCCTTGTTCGGAAAGATAACTTCGACATCCACGCCGTCGTGATCGAGATCGATAAGCCGCTCGGCCGGGTCGGCGCCGGCTTTCGAGCGGACGTGATCCTCGCCCTCGAGGCGGTTGTCGAGCAGGCGCGAGCGCTGCCATCCCTCGGAGACCTGCCACTTGACGCCGTTCTCATCCACCTCGATGCGCGGCAGCCGCTTCGAATATTCCTTTTCGAGCCGCTGATGCCACAGGCCGCCGGGCTCGTTGGCGTGGCAATCGGCCGAGACCATAAAGTACTTGTTCGGATCCTCGGGGCGCGCGGTTCGCTTCCATCCCTGATGCCCAGGGGTTTCGAGCCGCCATCTGTTTGGTTGATCGATTTCGGCAACCGGTTGGCCGGTATGGGTAAGATGCTCGCTCATCGGGGCTGTCTCCCTCGCGTGTCGATCGCGTTCGTGATCGTTGTCTGCCCGATCCTAGTTCCACAGATACCCCGGGGTAAAGCCCCGCGTACGCCGGCGCTACTGACGGATCGCCGTCATATGCTAGTGTTCAGTGCGGCAGCAGGATTCGCGATCGAGGGTGACGGCCGATGCTGAAAATCGAAAACGAAATTCCGATCAATATCGAAGCTGGCGAGAATCCGTTTCTGCGCGGAGTCTTCGGACCAATCGGGCGGGAAATCACCGCCGACAGCCTGGAAGTTACAGGCGAGATTCCCGACGATCTCTTTGGCGTCTATTTGCGTAACGGACCAAATCCGATTTTTCAGCCGCGCGGACGTTACCATTGGTTCGACGGCGACGGAATGATTCATGCCATTCATTTCGAGCGCGGCCAAGCCTCGTACCGCAACCGATGGATTCGTACCGATGGCTTTCGCGCTGAGCAGAATGCCGGGCACGCCGTATGGCCCGGGTTGATGGACCGTCCCGACCCGAACGCGCCGAAGGGCGCGGGTTCCGACGGATGGCTCAAAGACACTGCCAACACCGACGTAGTATTCCACAACGGTTACGCACTCGCGCTGTGGTACCAGTGCGGCCTGCCGTACAAAGTTGACGCACGCACGCTCGAGACTTTGGGCGTCGAAACCTTTCGCGGCGGTCTAAAACGCACCGTCTCCGCGCACGCAAAGGTCGATCCGGTTACCAACGAACTACTGTTCTTTGACTATTCGACCGCTGCTCCGTTCATGACCTACAACGTCGTGTCAGCGGCGGGAGAGTTGACGCATCACGCGCCGATCGAGATTCCCGGACCACGGTTGCCGCACGATATGGCGTTCACCGAGCGATACTCAGTCCTGATGGACTTGCCGCTGTTCTGGGATCCGGAACTGCTACAGCGCGGAGTGCATAAGGTAACTTACTACCCGGAGATGCCGAGCAGGTTCGGCATTCTGCCGCGCTTCGGCAGCAATCGCGACGTGCGATGGTTCGAAGCGTCGCCTTGCTACATTTATCACGTGATCAATTCGTGGGAGGAAAAGGACGCGATCGGCAACGACGTGATCGTGATGGACGCGTGCCGCGTCATCCAGCCCGAGCCCGGCGCCAAACGCGGCGAAGGCGAGCTGGCGCGGATGCGCGCGTTTCTGCGGCTCGAAGCGCAGGTGTGCAGATGGCGCTTCAATCTCGGGACGGGTGAGGTAAAGGAAGAGCAACTCGACGACGCGCGCACCGAATGGCCGACGATCAACCGGAGCAGGATGGGCAGACGCTCGCGCTATGCATACAACTCGCTGGTTCCCCACTTCGAGGGGATTGTCAAGTACGACTTGGAGCGCAACTCGACCGAGAAATACCTATTCGGCCCCGGACGCACCGCCAACGAATGCCCATTCGCGCCGAGGCTCGGCGCTCGCGATGAGGACGACGGCTACGTGGTAGCTTTCGTATCCGACGTAAACGCGAAAGACTCGGGCGAAGTAGTAATCCTCGACGCGAAGAATATTGCGAAGGGTCCGTTAGCGAGTGTGAAGATTCCGCAACGCGTCCCGGTAGGCTTCCACACAATCTGGGTCCCCGGCGATCAAATAGGCGCCTAGCGCCGCGCCGAGGGAAATAGACAACGGGCGCGGGACTAAGTATCAACTGACTGTCGGGCGAAGACCTACGCCAGCATCCGATGCGTTGGCGCCGTGAGGTCGGCTACCGGCACGCCGTGCGGACAGGCGCCCGCGCAGGGCTTGGCGGTGCATGACAGACACGCGGCGGCGTTACTCGCGAGCATCGCGTATTCGGCGCGCGCGAAGCGCATGTCGCCGTAGTCGTTCGCGTACATCCGCGTGCGCATCACGTCCGCAATCGGCACACTGTTGGGACACGAGCTCTCGCACGCGTCGCAGGCGTGGCGGCAATATGAACTCCCGTTGATTCGCGCGTAGCGCCGGAGCAGCGGAAGATCACCCGCCGCGGTGGCGCGCCATCCCGAGGCTCCCAGATATTCGTCGATAATCTCTTTGCTGGTCATCGAAACGATCAGCGCATTCACATTCGGATCGGACAGCACCCATCGAAACGCCGCGGGCGCGAACGTCGCGCCGTCTTTCTCATAGGGCCGCATGTCGTTGAGCCGCGCGCCCATCAGGGTTTTCATCACCACCACGCCGACGCCCCTGCCATGCGCCTTCTCCAGCACACGCGGCAAATCGGGCTGGCGTGCGACGAAATCAAATCCGCCCAGGAAGCGCTGGTAGAAGCGCGGATCCTGACCGAAATTGTACGCCGCCAGGATCACGTCAACCTGGTTGTTGTCGATCGCGTAATCAAGGCATTCGGTCAAATGCCCAGCATGCCCCGACATTCCGACGTGGCGAATCTTACCCTGCCTGCGCGCGTCGGCGACGAACGCATGCCATTCGGGGTTCTTCAGCCGTTCGACATTGTTGACCGCATGATTGAAATAAACGTCCACATAGTCAGTCTGCAGACGCTTGAGGCTCGCTTCGAGCGCGCTCATCATTTCGCCCCGCGGAGTATCGGGCGCGGTAATCACCTTAGAGGTCAAATATACTTTGTCGCGTTTGCCCTTGAGCGCGTTGCCGATCGTGGTCTCCGACTCGCCGCCGCCATACTCATTGGCGGAATCGAAATAGTTAATTCCGGCGTCGAAGGCGTGGCGGACAATATCTTCCTGGCCGTCGCGGAGCCGGCTCGAACCGAACGAGATGTCGGAGATTTTCATGCCGGTGCGCCCGAGCGCCACGTAGCGCCGGACCTCCGGCGGACCAGGCGGCGGATTGCTCGCCTCCGCCGCGGCCGCGAACGGGGCCAGCGCGAGACCCATGCCGGCGACCGCTCCGCGCTTGAAGAACTCACGCCGATCGAATTTGTTCTCTGATCCTTCGGTCTTCATCGAAACACCTCCGGCGCGTGATGCTTGATCGTAGCCGCGCATGCGGCTTCGGGCAATCGCGGGCGGCAATGTATGGCGCGCACTATCTATTATACAATTCCGCCTGATGAATGATTCCGGCCTGACCCGGATTGTCGCCGCGAAGATCGCGCCGCTGGCAATTTTCGCGGACCTCGCGCCCGCGGTGCGCGACTCAATCTGCGCGCAGCTCGAATGGATTAGCCTGCCGGGCGGATGGACCCTGTTCGAACAGGACGAGCCCGGCGACGCGATGTTCATTGTGCTTTCCGGGCGGCTGGTCGTGATCGCGAACAGCGCCGAAAATGGCGCGCACGTGATCGCGCAAATCGGCGCGGGCGAGACGGTTGGCGAGATGGCGATGCTTTCCGGCGAGGTGCGCTCGGCGCGGGTCGAGGCGCTGCGCGATACGGAGCTTTTGCGGATGCCGCGGGCCGCGTTTGATCAGTTGATCGATTCGAGTTCCGCGGCAATGCGCTTCATGAACGGCCTGTTGGTGAGCCGCCTGCGCAACACCTCGCGCCGGCCGGCCAGCCAGGACGCGCCGTGCACTCTAGCGATCCAGCCGCTCGCAGCCGACGTTGATGCGGCAGCATTCGCGCGCGAACTTTCCCGCGCGCTCGAGAGTCGCGGGCACAGGGCGGCGATCATCGGCGCCGCCGACGCGGGGCGTGGAACCGAATGGTTTGCGCAGCTCGAAGAGGCGCACGATTTCGTCCTCTATGTCGGCGAAAGCGCGCCGACTGAGTGGACCGGCCTGTGCCTGCGGCAAGCCGACCGCGTACTTGCGATCACTCGCGCCGCGCCGCAGTCGATTGCCGCGCGCGAGAATCCGATCGACGCGATGATCAAGTCGCGCCGGCACGCGGGCGTCGAGGCGGTGATCCTGCATCCGCACGACTCGCGCCGCGCCGAGCATACCGCCGGGATCCTGCGGCGCTTCCCCGGCGCCAGCCACTCTCACGTGCGCGACGGCAACGCCCCGGACCTCGCGCGGATGGCGCGGCTGATCGCAGGGCACGCGGTCGGGATCGTGCTGTCGGGCGGCGGTGCGCGCGGCTTCGCGCATCTGGGCGTGATGGCGGCGCTGAAGGAGGCGGGAATCGAGATCGATCTCTACGCCGGCGCGAGCATGGGCGCGATCATCGCGGCCACCGCGGCGCTCGAATGGGATCGCGAGGCCACTCTCGCGCATCTGGTGCCCGCCTTCGTCGAGAGCAATCCGCTGAGCGACTACACGATTCCAATCATCGCGCTGGCGCGCGGGCGCAAAGTCTCGCGGCGGATGCGCGAGCATTTCGGCGATCTTAATCTCGAGGAATGCTGGCGCACGCTGATTTGCACAGCGTCGGATTTGACCACCGGCCAGGTGCGGATTTTTCGCACCGGCCCGATCTGGAAAGCGTTGCGCGCCAGCGTCGCGATTCCAGGCGTGCTGACGCCGGTTATCGAAAACGGCCACATCCTCGTGGACGGCGGCGTGCTCAACAACATGCCGATCGACCTGATGCTCGCGATGCGGAGCGGGCCGGTGGTCGCGGTCGACGTGATGCGCGATCACGCGCTGGCCGCCGATGCGGAAGCGTTGGAGGAATTGAGCCTCCTCAATATGCTGCGGCCCGCGCGCCGCGGTTCGCCCAATATCGTCGCGCTGCTGATGCGCGCCGGAACGGTTGGCAGCGAGGCGCAAGTGCGCCATCTGCGCCCGCAGGTTGATCTGCTGATCGAACCGCGGATCGAGCCGATGGGAATGCTCGACTGGAAGGCGTACCAGCGCGCGATCGACGAAGGCTATCGGCAAACGATCGCGATACTCGAGCGGCGCGACAATTCATCGCTCCTGCGCTGATTAGTCGCAGGAGCCGTCAACGCGCCGCGTGCGCCCATTCCTTCGGCACCTTCTGCGCTCGCTGATGCGTCAGCAGCTTCGCGCGGCGGGCTCTTTCTTCGGCGGTGACGGTTGCGGGATCCTCGCGAAATTCGGGTCCCAGCGCCATGGCCTTTTTGACCGCCGGGCGTTCGCCGATTTCAGACAGCCAGCGCTTCACGTTCGGAAATTCTTCCAGATCAATTCCGCGCGACTGCCAACTCGAGGCCCACGGATAGCAAATGATGTCAGCGATAGTGTATTCGCCGGCCGCGAGGTAGCGCTTGCCCTCGAGTCCGAGATTCATCACTCCGTAGATGCGATGCGCCTCATTGTCGAAGCGAAGCAGCGCGTAAGAGAGATCGCCGTTCTTGGTATCCTGCGCGGCGCGGCGGAAATGTCCCTGCTCGCCGAGTTTCGGTCCCTGGTTGCCGGTTTGCCACATTAGCCATTGGCAGACCTCGTATCTGCGGCGTGGATCCTGCGGATAAAACCGCCCTGCCTTCTCCGCTATGTACATCAGGATCGCGCCCGACTCGAAGATCGAAATCGGAGCGCCACCGCCCAGAGGTTCATTATCGACGATCGCCGGCATCCGTCCATTGGGCGAGATCCGTAGATACTCCGGCGTGAGCTGATCTCCGCGCCCGATATTGATCGGCTTGATAGTGTACGGAAGCCCGCACTCTTCGAGCAGGATAATCGGTTTCTTTCCATTTCCGGTCGGCCAAAAATATACATCGATCATGTTAGTGCTCCTTCTGCTCAGGCGGTTTCCGACGGAAATAAAACGCGATCGATCGCGAGCCGTTCCTTTTGCGATGGATCGTTCTCGACCCTGCACTTGCTATTGAAGATCATTGTCGCGCGGTCGGCGGCGGAGTACGCGGGCCAATGCGGTCCGGCGCCGGTATTGGGGTCGCCGGTTCGCGCAAATGCGATCCAGCGGCTGCTCATCTCGGCCGCAAGTCCGTGCACCTCGGCACTGTCGGGCGCAAGCCGCGGCGCAAGCGGCTCGCCCGCGTGGTCGAACACGAAAGTGATCTCGAGCGCGTGCGGCGATTTCATTCTGCCGCCTGCTATCGGCGTCTCCCAGTCGAACCGGTAGAGATAGGACGGCGCCGCGCCCTGCTCGCTTTTGCGCTGCGCGATCTTGCGCGAGAACGCGCCGGTCGGGTAGTCAGTGCCGATCAGGAAGAACAACTCCGAAGGCGTCGCAGCGGGATTTGCGGCGCGGAACTCCTCGATCACGCGCTCGGAGTTGTCGCGCAGCAGAAACCTGGCGCGGCGCTGAAGCCCCGCCTCGTCGAGCGCGAAGGCCTCGCGGTCGCCGGCCAGGAACAGCGTGGTCTCGGTACGGTTGTATCCGATCATCACCGGCACGTCGGCGGATAGCGGCGACGGTTTTGGATCGAACGGATGCTGTTCGAGCGTCCGCTTATCGACCACCGGCGCGAAGCCCTGCCGAAATCCTGCAACGCGCCGGCCGAGCTTGCGCTCGACCGCGGCCTCGGCCGCGAGGATCCGCTCGACCGCGACGTTCTGGATTTCCCCGACGCGAGAGCGATCGAGCTCGATCTCCGCCAGCAGCATGTCAGCGGTTTCGATCGCATTTTTGGGCTCGAGCATCCGGAAGCCCGGACCGCTCTGGATCACCGCGCGATGAAACAGCCCCTTAGCCGACGGCATCGCGAGCAGGGTCGAGACTTTCGCGCCTCCGCCCGACTCGCCGAAGATCGTGACGCACTGCGGATCGCCGCCCAACCGCGCTATGTTGTCGCGGACCCATTCAAGCGCCGCGACCAGGTCGAGCATCCCGACGTCAGCCGACGCCGCAAACCGCTCGCCGCCGACTCCGGCGATATAGCTATATCCAAGTGCGCCGAGCCGATGGTTCACGGTCACGACTACGACGTCGCCGCGATTCGCCAGTCGCTCCCCGCCATACATCAGCGGCGATCCCGAGCTCGAGGAGAAGCCGCCGCCGTGGCACCAGAACATCACCGGCCGCTTGCCACCGTCGCCGGAAGAGGGCGTCCAAATGTTCAGTACGAGGCAATCTTCGCTTTCGGCTATACCGTCGGCGTCGCCGTACGCGGCGAACCCACCGCGCGGATCGACCTTGCCGCGCATCGAAGACGGATTCTGCGGCGCGCTCGGCCCGTAGCTGAATGCATCGCGAACACCCGCCCACGGGGTCGCGGGGAGGGGCGGCATGAAACGATTTTGGCCCGCAGTCGAAGCGCCGTACGGAATTCCCCTGAAGATACTCACGCCGCCGGCGATTGACCCGCGAACCGTGCCGCAGGTGGTTTCGACCACCGGTTGCGCCTCGCGCAGAATAGCCGATGCCATATTGATGAGCCTCCCGCTGTGTCGTTCAAGTACTCTTACCCGAACGCCACCCGCGCTGTCGAATCTTCGAGCTCTGACAGGACAGAGATCTGAGCGCGAACGGCCAAATGCAGGTTCAGGAAACCTCATGCCGGGGGCGGGGATCGAACCCGCATGGAGTTTTCACTCCAGAGGATTTTAAGTCCGTCACCGGCCTGATCACGATCGGTCGCAATCGATCACAATCGAGCATATCCAAGCCTTATCGGGCGTTTCGCTCACCCTCAAAAGACCCGTTCAGACCCTTCCCGCACGATAGAACAGCCAAAGTAGAGCCAAAGTCAAAGGCGATCAATTCCCGCCAAATCGCCACCGACTTTCAGCGCGGAATTCGTATCAACCGCAGCTCGAATTGGGGGTCGAGTCGCGGAGCGGCTGAAGCCGCGAAATGCTGGGTCGTCAACTCCACTATATCAACGGAAATTCAGCCGCATGCCGAGGTGCAAGATGAGCAGCAGCCTCTACGTCGAAGCGCGTCGAGAGTGGGATGAGCGATACGCCGATCTCGTGCTCGGCAAACGCAACTGGCAGATAGCGGCCGGCGGCCTGCTGATCCTTAGTCTGATTCTCGCGGCAGGCTTCGTCTGGATCAGCAATCGAAGCCGCTACATCCCCTACGTCGTTGAAGTCGACAAGCTGGGATACGCACTGACGATCCCGCAACCGCTCACTCCCGCATCCGTTCCCGATGTAACCGAGCGAATGCAGCGATACGAAGTCGCGGCATTCATCCGCAACGCGCGTTCGGTCACCATCGACGCACAGGTCGAGCATCAGATGCTCAATTCGCTGCTCGCGCATGCGCGCGGAGCGGCCGACAGATTCCTCGACGCTTATTTTCACTCCGACGGCTTCACTCATAACCCTTTCAAGCTCGCGGAGAAGCAAACCGTCTCGATCCAGATCGATTCGATCCTTCAGCTTTCGCCTAGCAGCTATCAGGTGCGGTGGTCAGAACAACAGCGCGATTTAAATGGAGTTGTGATTGGAGCGCCCACACATTGGGAGGCCGTTCTCCAGACACAGATCGTCCCGCCCAACTCCGACGATGCGATCGTAAGCAATCCGCTCGGATTTTACGTCACGCAGATCACCTGGACCGAGCAGCAAGGTTAATCGAACCAAAAGGGAGGAAGCGCGATGAAATTTATAGGCACCGCCGCAATGACACTCGCATTCGTGTTGAGTGCATGCGCCACTCAGCACCAGACGCCCGCGCCGCCACCACTGAACCTTGTAACGGAGTCTCCGACTGAACCGAGCCCGACACCACCACCACCGCCGACCGGGGCGCAACTGCTCGCACAGCAGCCGTCCGAGGTGCAGGGTGCAGTTAAAGAGCATG
>CAVWKW010000005.1:0-510026 GCA_963755705.1 uncultured delta proteobacterium | reverse complement strand
GAGCGTCACCCCGGATGATGTTTCGCTCAAGAATGAACCGGACGGCCTCGCGGCATTTGTTCCTGGCTTTGTTCCTGAATAGCCGGCTGTAGCTCCATTCAAACACACCGAAAAGCCGATGCCTGCATTGCTGGATGTTGTCCTCCAGGATATCGATACCGTAGATCGACGATACCGCCAGAACGGCGTAACGCTCATATTCCACTTGCGACCTGCCGTAACGCTTCTCGATGACCTGCAGCTTGCGCTCCAGAATCGCCGTCAGGAAATTTCCGTTTCCGCACGCCGGCTCAAGGAACCGCGACTCGATCCGCTCGGTCTCCTGCTTGACCAGCTCGAGCATCGCGTTGACTTCGCGGTTGCTTGTGAGCACCTCGCCGTGATCCAAGACGCGTTGCTTTGATACGACCTGCCTATCCATAGGTCCAGAAAACCCTTAGTGAAATAGATATCAGTCTTGTCTTAAGTGGCACAGGCTTTAGCCTGTGTTCTTCGGCATCCAACCAATCAAACCGTCAAAGCAAAATCGAACCACCAAGACACCAAGACACAAAGGAAGACACCAAGCAGAAGCGGGTCCTTCCCGAAGGAAGGCCCCGCTCCCTTTTTCCTCTGTCTGCCTTGGTGCTCTTTTCCTTGGTGCCTTGGTGTTTTTCTTATGTCCTGGTGTTTCTCTTCGCACCCTCTCTTTCTTCGTGTCTTGGTGTCTTAGTGGCCGGTTGATTCTTCTCTGCTATGCGCCCGACGCGCGAGCCTGCCCTATCAGCGCCGAGGCGAGAGCGGTCAGATCATTCTCGTCGTAATAGTCCAGTTCGATCCGGCCGGGATTCTTTCCGCGGCGCCGCACTATCCTTACCTTGCGCTTGAGCGCGCGCTGGATTCCTTCGGCTAACGCGTTGAGATTCGCGTCATTCGCCGGATGCGACGGGCGCGCCGCGCCCGGGCGCTTGCGCCCCGCTAGCGCTTCGGCGCCGCGCGCGGTGATTTTGCCCGCTACGATCTCGGCCGCCGCTATAAGCTGTTCGTCCTCCGACGTGAGGCCGAGCAGCGGACGCGCCTGGCCCGCGCTCAGCTCGCCACGCACCATCATCTCGAGAACGTCGATCGGCAGTTCCAGAAGACGAATCGCGTTGCTGACGTAGGGCCGGCTCTTGCCGATTCGCGCCGCGATTTCTTCATGCTGAATCTGGAATTCGGCATGCAGCCGCTTGAACGCCCGCGCCTCCTCGACCGCGTTCAGATCCTCGCGCGACAGATTCTCGACGATCGACATTTCGAGCGCGCCGCGATCGTCGAGCTCGCGAATCACCACCGGCACCACGTCGAGTCCCGCGATCTTCGCCGCGCGCAGCCGCCGCTCGCCCGCGATCAGCTCATAGCGCTGCGGACCGGACGCCGGAGCGGCGCCGCTTGCGAGCCGCACGATCAGCGGCTCGATCACGCCCTGGCTCGCGATCGCACGCGCCAGCTCCTGGAGCCGCTCGGAATCGAAGACGAGCCGCGGCTGAAACGGACCCGGAGAAATCTGCTCAAGCGGCGCCATCACGATTCGCGCGCCGCCCTCCTGCGCCGCGTTTGCTACCGACGCGGCGTCGGCAGCCGTATTTTCGATCAGCGCGTCGAGTCCGCGGCCGAGCGGTCGTCGATTAAGCATCGTGGGTCATCCTCCTTGGCTCGCCGGCGCGGCGCCTTCGACTCGTTCGATAATCTCGGCCGCGAGCGTGCGGTAACCCTCGGCGCCCGACGAGCGCGGGTCGTACTCGATCGCGGACAGGCCATGGCTCGGGCTTTCCGACAGGCGCACGTTGCGCGGAATCACGCTGCGGAAAACCTTGTCCGGGAAATGCTGCCGCACCTCGCGCGCGATTTCGTGCGAGAGCCGATTGCGCGAATCGAACATCGTGAGCACCAACCCTTCGATTTCGAGCCCCGGACTAAGCGCGACCCTAACCTTGCGGATGGTCGCGAGCAGCGAACTCAGCCCCTCGAGCGCGTAGTATTCGCATTGCATCGGGATCAGGACGGAATCGGCAGCGACGAGAGCGTTGAGGGTCAGAATTCCAAGCGAGGGTGGCGAATCAATCAAAACGTAGTTATATTCTAAGGCAGCTGCGTCCAGCAACAACCGCAAACGTCGTTCCCGCCCCTCCATCGTTGCGAGTTCGATCTCGGCCCCGACCAGATCGCCTCCCGACGGCGCCATGAACAGGTTCGGGCGCATCTCGCATACGACTTCGGCCAGCGGAGCGCCAAGGACCAGAGCGTCGTAGATGGTTTTGGATGGAGTCGGCGCGGTTTCGCTGATGGGCTCCGACTCGCCGGCAGGTTCTGGTTCCCTAACGATCGTTAGGCCAGAGGTCGCGTTGCCCTGCGGATCGAGATCGACCAGCAGAACCCTCCGCCCGCTATGCGCGAGCGCCACCGCGAGGTTAATCGCCGTGGTAGTCTTTCCGACTCCGCCTTTTTGATTGGCAATCGCGATTACCCGCCCCACCGCCAGCCACCTCGCACGCGCCGCACGCCGCGCGCCGTCACATCTGGGTTTGTTTCACGTGAAACGTCGCTCGATACATTAGACGCCGCGCGATTGCGAAAAGCAAAGCGCGCACATTCGAGAATCCACAACAACTGGTGATCAGCTCTCTTTCAGCCAGAGCGCCAGTATGCGCGCGACTCTCTTATCACCCCGCGACATATCGTAACGCGCCGACGAAAGCTCGGCCAAGCCGGCCGACTCAGCAGCCTCGCGGTCAACTTCCTGCCCGGCACTCAGATATGCGATCGCAACGCCTCCGGGCCTGAGCGCCGCCGATGCGATCGTAAAAAACTCTGGAGATACCCCGACTGCGCGAACGGTGATGAGATCAAACCCACGTGAAACGCTGGCAGGAGTTATCCGGGATTGAGCGACGGTTACGTCGAACAAACCCATCGCAAGCGATGCCGCCTCGAGAAAGCTCGCACGCTTGCGGCGCGACTCGACGAGCGTCGTTTCGATCTGGGTCGCGGCAGCGAGAATCAGGCCAGGAAAGCCAGCACCGCTTCCGATATCGATTAACCGGCGACCCGGAGCAAGGGCGCGGGCAAGGATAGAGTCGGTTTGTTTTGCCGCAATCGAGATCGGAGCCAAGGAATCCATCACGTGAAACAGAATCTCGTCGGGGTCGGTTGGTGCGGCAGTCAGGTTGATCTTCTGACCCCATAATGCCAGATGCGTCGCGAAGGTGGCCATCTTCGCCGAAAACGAAGCCATCGGGGTATTCAGATCGCCGTCGTGCAGGACGCGCTCGAGCCGAAGCCTGACGGCCTCACCGATCGTCTCCGCTTCAGCCTCATTCAGAAGTTGACGTTTCACGTGAAACGTGGCCGACGGCTAGGTCGCTCGTGAGGCTCGCTCGCGGCCGCCTTTAATATGCACCGCCAGTAGCGAAATCGCTGCCGGCGTGACCCCCGGCATCCGCGCCGCCTGACCGAGCGATTGTGGACGCACCGCCGACAGACGCTCGCGAACCTCGGTCGAGAGACCGATCACGGCGGCGAAATCGACCCAGTCGGGGATGGCGGCGTCCTCGAGGCGCTTGAAGCGCTCGATAGCCTCGGCTTGCCGTTTCACGTAGCCGTCGTACTTGACGTCGATTTCGAGTTCCGCAGCCTCGTCGAGCGTCAGCGTGGCTGGCTCGCCGAGCATCCGCATCAGGGTTGCGTATGAGATCTCGGGCCGCCGGAGAATCTCGATCGCCCGCGACGTCTGTGTGACGGGCGACGAATCGAAGGCGACCAGCAGGGCGTTCACGTGATCGCTTACCGGAACGCCCAGGGCCCCGAGCCGCCCGAGCTCTGCAGCGACGTGCGCGGTCTTGGCTTCGACGCGATCACGGGTGCGCGCGTCGAGGAGTCCGAGCCGCGAGCCAATCGAGGATAAGCGGCGGTCGGCATTGTCCTCGCGCAGCAGCAATCGGTACTCGGCGCGCGAGGTGAACATCCGGTACGGCTCGCCGCCGATTCCACGTGTAACGAGATCATCGATCATCACGCCGATGTATGCTTGGTCGCGCCGCAGGAGCATCGGAGGTTCGCCGCGAATTGCAAGCGTAGCGTTGATTCCGGCGACTAGGCCCTGTGCAGCAGCCTCTTCATAACCAGTCGTGCCATTGAGCTGTCCAGCAAAATATAACCCATCTAAAAGCTTCGTCTCTAGGTTAGAGTTCAATTGAGTAGGGTCAGAGAAATCATACTCGATCGCGTAGCCGGGGCGCATCAGCTCAGCCTCTTCCAGTCCGGCGATCGAGTGAACCATCGCGACCTGCACGTCGAGCGGCAGGCTGGTCGATAGTCCGTTGGGGTATACCTCGACGGTGTCGCGGCCTTCGGGCTCGAGGAAAATCTGATGACGTTCCTTGTCGCGAAAGCGCATCACCTTGTCTTCGACCGACGGACAGTAGCGCGGGCCGCGGCTCTGAATCACGCCTGAGTACATCGGCGAACGGTCGATCCCGGTGCGGATAATCTCGTGGGTGCGGGCATTGGTGTAGGTCAGATGACAAGGGATTTGTTGCTGCAAGATCCGCTCGGTGCGGAACGAGAAGGGTGGAGGCGGCTCGTCGCCGGGCTGAACCTCGAGCTTGGAATAGTCAATCGTGCGCGCGTCGAGACGGGGGCAGGTGCCCGTCTTCAGACGGCCGATGCGGAAGCCGTGATGCGCGAGGTCGTCGCTCAGGCCCATCGCGGCGAAGTCGCCGGCGCGGCCCGCGTTGAAGTTGCGCAACCCTATATGCACCAGTCCCTTCAAGAAGGTTCCGGTCGTGAGGATGACTGCGTCGGCCTCGAAGAGCTCGCCGATTTGCGACTCGACGCCGCGCACGCGCCGACCCTCGACGATCAGGCGCTCGACGCTGGCCTGGCGAATCGTCAGGTTATCGACCGACTCGAGGACGCGTTTGCTACGCGCGCGATAGGCGGCCTTGTCGGCTTGCGCGCGGCGCGCGCGCACCGCAGGGCCCTTGCGCGTGTTCAGAAAGCGGAACTGGATTCCGGTTTCGTCGATCGCGAGGCCCATCTCTCCGCCGAGTGCGTCGATCTCGCGCACCAGATGGCCCTTGCCGATTCCGCCGATCGCGGGATTACACGACATCTGGCCGATATGGTCGAGGTTGAGCGTGAGCATCAGCGTGCGCGCGCCCATCCGTGCGGAGGCGAGTGCGGCTTCGATTCCGGCGTGTCCGGCGCCGACGATAATCACGTCAAATTTCATGGCGATAGAGGCAGGATTATTGCGCGGCGCCGCGCCCCGCGCAAAGCGCGAGGGGTGGTGGCGTTGGCGAGGTTCCGAGGAGTAAGCACCCTCACCCTGCGTGTCACGGCGATTGCAAAAAGAGCAATCGCCGAGCCACGCTTCCCTCTCCCGGGGGGCGAGGGTATCAGCAGAGACTAACTTAAAGAATAGAAAACCTACAAAATATTATTTGCCGATGCAGAATTCGCGGAAGATTGCGTCCAGTACGTCCTCTCCGGTGACCTCGCCCGTGATCGCGCCAAGTGCCTCTGCCGCAGCGGTTATATCTACGGCGGAGATCTCGGGCGGCATCCGCTCGAGCACGCTGGCGCGCGCGGCGCGCAGCGAGGAGAGCGCGCGCTCGAGCGCGTCGCGATGGCGCTCGCGCGAAATCGCAAGCTCGCCCGCGCCGTCGGGAGCGCCGAGCGTCTCGACCGCGCGAGCAAGCTCGTCGCGCAGGGCGGGCAGCCCGTCGCCGGCGAGCGCCGATATCGCCAGAATCGGCATCGCGATTCCGGCCGCGCGAAGTTCCGAGACGCCCGAGATTTGCGGCAAGTCCGACTTGTTGAGCAACGCGACCCCAGCGCGTCCGGCGCATAGCTGGGCAACGGCCAGGTCTTCATTGTCGAGCGGACGCGACGAATCGAACACCGCGATCACCAGGTCGGCGTCGCCGAGTGCGACGCGCGAGCGCTCGATACCCAGGCGCTCAACCTCGTCGCGTCCGGTGCGGATTCCGGCCGTATCGAGCAGGGTAATCGCATGAGGACCGAGCTGGACGGAGTCCTCGATCACGTCGCGAGTGGTGCCAGGAATCGCGGTGACGATCGCACGGTCGGTCCCGAGCATCAGGTTGAGCAGGCTAGATTTGCCGACGTTGGGCTTGCCGATAATCGCGGCGCGTGCTCCCTCGCGAACGACTCTGCCACGTGAAAAAGAGTCGTGCAAAACGGCAACATCACCGATCACGCGTTCGATCTCCTCGGCCATCGCGTGACGGGAAGGCATTGCGATATCCTCGTCGGAGAAATCGATCTCGACCTCCAGATGCGCGCGGATACTTACGACTTTCTTTCTTAATTCGGCGACTTTTTTCGATAAACTACCCGAAAGCTGAGCAAGCGCATGGCGGAGTCCCGATTCACTGCGGGCGGAGATCAGATCCGCGATGGCTTCGGCTTCAGCGAGATCTATTCGGCCATTCAGAAACGCACGGCGAGTGAAATCGCCGGAATCGGCGATTCGTGCTCCGTGCGAAATTGCTACGGCGATGATCCTGCGTGTCAGATAACTGCCGCCATGACAGTGCAACTCCGCAACGTCCTCGCCGGTGAAGGATTTGGGTTTAGGGAAGACGACCGCCATCGCCCGATCGAGATGCGCCCCGGTCGCGGGGTCGATCACGTCCCCGATGATCAGCTCGCGAGGGACACCGTCGCGAGCGGGATGCCAAATCGCTCGGAGGATCTCGAACGCTCGCGGTCCGGAGAGCCGGATGATCGCGACGGCGCCGATTCCCGGCGCGGTCGCGGGCGCGACGATAGTATCGGGCAGGTACATTGGGTGCTTAGGTTAGCATCGCGGCCGAGGATGCGCGTAGCGGTGTGCGGCAGCGAAGCCTCAGCAAACCCGCCGCTCGGCGCAGCGGCCCAAGCCTATTCAACAAGCTTCTGATCCGAGTCGGGCGTCGTCGCTGGTCTCATTGGTGCGCGTAGCCGCGGCCAGTTAGCGGCGCGTGTGCTCCCGTGTATCAGCGGAGACGTGCAGATGGAATCTCATCTTGGTTACGAGCCGGACGAGAAGGACCTGCGTGACGTGAGATTGCTGCACGAAGCGCTGGGCATCGGTCTGCGCGGCAAGTATCGCGAACTTCTGAAAGACAGTTCGCATTCATAGTTTCGGGGTTTATCGCAGAGTGTCGATTCTGCCAATATCTGGCGCTGCTTGATGAGGCCGCTATGAGTTACACCGTCTGGGAAATGGTGGGCTTGCTGATCGTAATTGTCGGAGGATTCGTTAATGCAGTCGCGGCAAAACCATCGAACAAAAGATGGGGAGCCGTGCTGATGTTAACGGGTTTATTAGTAGTGGTCTTGTTCTATATGCGGGACCTTGCCGCCCTCAGTCGAGTTCGGGCTTCAAAATAGGACACCAGCAACGCGTCGCACGGACAATGCTCGCGCACGCGTCATGATGCTTGCGACGGGAGCGCCTCGGGCAGGAAAACAATATCTTAATTTAAAAACTCCAGACTCTTCGGCGCATTTGGAGGTTGCAGGAGCCACAGGCGCGCGGCGCAGTTAATACGGTGCGGGCCTTCGTGTTAGGTTTTGAGCGATGAGCGCCGCTGATTCGATCGTCATCGATTGCGACTCGCATGTGATGGAGTTGCCGGACCTCTGGGAGAAGTACCTCGAGCCGAGGTTTCGCGATCGCGCAATCCGGATCGTCAAGATGTCCGACACCGATTCCAGCATGAAGAGCGTCCTGATCTCAGACGCGCGCGACCCGCACGACCAGAACGCGATAATCGCCAAGCGTGGTGCGATGCTCCATGACTCGAAGAACAAGTCGATCACACCAGGCCGGCGATGAGTGCCTCACGGCCGATGGACGTAGATCGTCGCCTGGAGATCCGCGCGGCAGTGCTCATTTTGGTCTCGGTCATAGGGGCAGTGACTTTAGCCCCTGAGAGCCTCGCTATGCCCATAACAGCCGCTGAATTGCGGCTCACACCCTGCGAGCAGAAGACTCGCGAAGGGGAAGCGACTGCGGATTGCGGGACGCTGGTCGTTCCCGAAAATCGCGCGATGCCGCAAGCGCGCATGATCAGTCTGCCGGTCATCCGCATCCGCGCGACCGGCCGCAATCCTGGCGAACCGCTCTTCTGGTTGGAGGGAGGTCCGGGACAGACCAATGTGGGCTTTCAGCCGCCGGCCAGTCTGCTCGCGCGGCACGACTTTGTTATGGTTGGCTATCGCGGCGTTGACGGCTCGAATGTGCTCGATTGCCCGGAGGTGAGCAGCGCGCTCCACGGCGTCAACGGCGATTTGCTCAGCGATGCGTCGCGCCGACATCTCGCAGAAGCTGCGAGCGCTTGTGCGCGCCGCCTGCAGGGCCAAGGCGTCGATCTTGCCGGCTACACAATGGCCGAGGTAGTCGCCGATCTGGAGATGGCTCGCACCGCCCTCGGCTATGGAACGATCAACCTCCTCAGCGAAAGCTATGGCACGCGCATAGCGCAAATCTACGCTGCGCTTCATCCCGAACGCCTCTCTCGCTCGGCCATGATCGGTGTCAATCCGCCTGGCCATTTCGTTTGGGAGCCGGGCGTCATTGACGCGCAACTGCGCGACTACGCCCGCCTTTGCGCCGCTGACCAGATCTGTAGGGGGCGCACCAGCAATCTCGCCGCTACCATCAGCAACGTCTCCCACAATATGCCAAAGCGCTGGCTGCTGTTCCCGATCGACCCCGGCAAGGTTAAGGTCGTGACCTTTCTACTCCTCTTCAACCGGGGTAGCGCGGCCATGGTATTCGATGCCTGTCTCGCCGCCGAGAAGGGGGATGCGAGCGGCCTTGCGCTCCTGTCAATCGCCTCAGATTTTGCCCTTCCAAGGATCGGGGTTTGGGGCGACTTTCTTGCCAAAGGCAGCGCCGACTTCGATCCGGCGCGCGACTACAAAAAGAGCCTGGCGCCTGCTGGTTCGATCCTCGGCTCGCCGCTCAGCTTGTTGCTGTTCGACGGCCTCCTCCGGAACTGGCCGGCACAACCACTTTCCGCGGCGCTTTCTAGAGTTCAGCCTTCCGCAGTCGAGACGCTGCTGGTCAGCGGCAGCGTCGACTTCTCGACGCCACCCCAATTCGCAACCAACGAGTTACTGCCGAACCTCGCCAAGGGCCAGCAAGTGATTCTGCGACAGATGGGGCACACAACGGACATATGGGGACTACAACCCCAAGCGACCGAGCACCTGCTTAACAGCTTCTACGAAACGGGGGTCGGGGACACCTCCCACTATGTCGATGCACCCTTGGACTTCCGTCCGCGGTTCGACTTGCCGCTAGTAGCCAAGCTGGTCTTAGCAACCGGGCTGCTTCTTCTTGGAGCATCGGGTGCGGGCGTCGCGCTTGCCGTACGCCGAATTCGTCGGCGAAGTAACCACTTCCCGCACGGAAGCGCTACTCGGAGATAACGTGTTCGTCGGTGAAGGATTTGGGTTTAGGGAAGACGACCGCCATCGCCCGTCGCGGAGTCGATCACGTCCCCGATGATCAGCTCGCGAGGGACACCGTCGCGAGCGGGATGCCAAATCGCTCGCAGGATTTCGAACGCGCGCGGGCCGGAGAGCCGGATGATCGCGACGGCGCCGATTCCCGGCGCGGTCGCGGGCGCGACGATAGTATCGGGCAGGTACATTGGGTGGTTAGGTTAGCATCGCGGCCGAGGATGGTGCGATGCGTGCCGGAAGAGCAGCATCGAAGAAAAAACACAGGCTAAAGCCTGTGCCACTTAAAACAAAGATCTCTTAGGTGAATGACCTTTGGACTGTGCTAGAGAGAGTCTTCTCTTAAAGTGGCACAGGCTTTAGCCTGTGTTCTTTGGAAAGCTCATCATGGGCCGGAAAGAACCTTCGGATATTGATCCTCATCACTTTCGGGAAATTGATCCTTGGAAATCCGAAGACCTTGTCGCGAGGCATCGCAATCTGCCGCATCTCGAAGTGCCCGGAGCTACTTACTTCGTGACCTTTCGTTGCTGCTCGAAAACCGCGCTTCCGGCCAAAGCACACGACCTCGTGATGGAGGCAATTCGGGCCTGCGACCGCATCAGCATCGAGTTGGACGCGGCCGTAGTGATGCCGGATCATGCGCACGCAATTTTCAAGCTCATCAATACCTGCACCCTCGGCCAGGTTCTTCAGCGAATTAAGGGTCGATCGGCTCGGCAGATCAATAAGGTTCTCGGGACCGGGGGCTCTGTCTGGATGGACGAAAGTTTCGACCACATCATAAGGGATGAGGCCGAACCTGCAGGAGAAAATCGAATACATCACGCAAAATCCGGTCAAGCGGGAGCTTGCGGCGCGGCCCGAGGAGTATCGGTGGCTGTTTCTGAGAGAAGACACAGGCTAAAGCCTGTGCCACTTCAGAATAAGAAAATCGAATACACACAGGCTGAAGCCTATGCCGCCTCAGAATCCGGTTTTTTTGGTGGCACAGGCTTTAGCTTGTGTTTCTGAGAATCCATCGAGATTGGACTTCGCGTTACATTGCGCGGAGGCGGTCGAGGATGTCTTCGGAGAATAGTTCCGCGGGGAGTAGTTCGGGGCCTACGAAGGCGGCGGGGCCGAGGTCGGGAAAGGCGTTGCGGGCGCGGGCTTCGCGGACTTTGATCCGGCGAGCTTTCGCGTCCGGTCCAAACTCGACATTTAAGATCGACCAGGTCGAGGCGGTCAGGCGTAGCCGGCGCATCCGCTCGCGCCGCTCTTCGGCGTAGGGACGGAAAATCTCGGGAGTCCAGTCACGATTCTCGAGCATCAGGTCACGCACGATACGCACGTCGCGATAGGTGATCGAAAGCCCCTGCCCAATTATCGGATCGTTGTGGCCCGCGGCATCGCCGATCAGAACCACGCCCGGGGCGTACGGCGTGTCGGTCCAGGTATCTTCGTTGGCATAGGAATTACAGGGACCGGCGGGGGTTGCGTTGGCTAGACGCTCGCATGCGGGGACGCATCCGAGTTTGAATGCGTCGAGGAAGCGCGCCTGGTTGTCGGCGCCAGCGAAGCGGCGGCGATCTTCGAATCCATAGCAGATGTACAGCCGGACCCGGCTCGGAGATTGCGGAAACGCGAGAAAGTTGATCGTATTTTCGGTTCCGAAGATTTGCAGATCTTCGGGCCATCCGTCGGTGTCGTCGACCAGAAGCCCCGCCATCAGATGATGCGAAGGGTCGCGATGATATTCGATACCCGCCTGGCCGCGGACGATCGAGTTGCGGCCGTCGGCGCCGATCACGATGCGAGGACTGTATTCGAAAGCAAGGCCCTCGTGCCGGAATCGCACAACGGGCGCGTCGCCGGGGGTGACCGCAACGTCGGTGACGCCTCGAAGCATCGCGGCGCCGCGCGAGGTCGCCTCGGCGTTGAGGAGATCACACATCTCTGGGTGACGCATGCATAGCGGAGGCGGCAGCCCCATCGCCTCGAACGCGGTCAGGTCTAGGGTCTGACTTTCGGCGCTGGCGATATCGATATCGTCGCCGTAGGGGATGTGACGCTTGAGGTGATGTCCGCCGACCTTGATCAGGAGATCGTACAATCCCAGCCGCTTGGTCTCGGCGACTCCCCATGGGGCGATCCATTCGCCGCGCACGTGATCAATATGGACAGTCGATTTCTCGAGGATCGTGGTCGCGATTCCGGCTTGCGCAAGCGCGGTGGCAAGCGCGCTTCCGCCGATTCCGCCGCCGATTATCACCACCTCGGGATTTGTGTGGATGGGCATAGGCCTACGCAATGATTAAGCACAAAATCGGCGCTCTTGTCAGGAGGATGCGGACGGCAGGCAGGCTAAAGCCTGTGCCATTTGGCAATTCCCCGGAGCAGAACCCGTCGCCGACGAGAGGTGCGCCGGGCCGGTGATCCGGGCGCTACGAACGGCGGGCCACGATGTGGCCAGGCGACCGTAAAGGTAATTTTCCTTCTCAATCTCTCCAGGCGTGGCTTCGCAGTGCTTTTGTCCCGACGCGCTAATCTTCGGGAAGGGCGGTGCTTGCTCGGGAGGCGCTGGTGTGGTTGCATGGCGGATTGGGCGGGGAATCTTTACAACTCGCCACGCCCCCTATGCTCGAAATCTTAAAGCGCGCCAGATTTCTGGCTCGATAAAGTTGGCCCCGACCGATGAAAAGGACCTACCAGCCGCATAATCGCCGACGCAAACGGACCCACGGATTCCTTGCCCGGATGGCCTCGCCCGGGGGCCGCGCAGTGTTAAAACGCCGCCGCGCCAAGGGCCGCAAACGCCTGACTCCCACGATTCCGCGCAAGCAGCCGGGCTGATCCGCGCTCATCCTGAGATGAGCTTCCCGAGATGAGTCTCTCCAAGATGAGCTTCGGGGCGATGGGCTTCGGAGCCGCCGACCGGCTGCATCGAAGCGCCGAGTTTCTGCGCCTGCAGCGCCGCGGAATCCGGCTCCAGGCCAAACACTTTGTTCTTTATGCGGGCAGAATCGACTACACGGGCGAGCATGCGGCGGGTGAACGCGAGAGCAAAGCGGAGGCGAGTCCGCGCAAGCGGCTCGGGATTACCGTCTCGCGCAGGGTCGGCAACTCGGTGGTGCGAAATCGGGTGAAACGCCACGTGCGCGAATGCTTTCGGCAGATACTGCGGGAGCGGCTTGACGATGGAATGTCGATAGTGGTGATTGCGCTGGTGGGCGCGGGGAATCTTGAGCGGACGGCTATCAATGCCGAGCTTGTGACTGCTACTTTGAATCTCGCCGGGAAACGGCCACGCCGATGAGCTTTGGCAGGGGCGACAATATCTATCAAATGGTTGGTCGATGCGCGGCGGGCGCATCCCGATTCGCTACACACGCAATATCCGCGATCGGCGGCGGGCTCGCGCTCGCGATGATCGCGATCTATCGCGTCGCGATATCACCGCTGCTGGTCGCGATGTTCGGGCGGGCGTGCCGCTTCGAGCCGACCTGCTCGGAATACGCGGGGCTCGCGATCGGGCGTCATGGGATCGTGCGTGGCGGCGCGATGGCGGCAAAAAGGCTCGCTCGATGCCATCCGCTGGGAGCGCATGGCTACGACCCGGTTCCCGCCGCGAGTGACGGGCCGGGAAATACCTCAGGAAGAATATAATTGGATTCGAGCCGCGTACTGATCGCAGTAATCCTGTCGCTGGGATTGATCTTCGCTTACCAGGAGCTGGTGCTGAAGCGGATGTATCCGCCGCCAGGAAGCCAGAATACTGAAAGCACCGCAAAGGCGACCGCCGAAGGGGAGCTTCCAGGCGCGAACGCGTCGGCCGCGGCACAATCGGCGGCGGCTGCCTCGGCGGGGACGTCATCGGTTGCGGGCGCGCCGTCAGCGATCGCAAAGCCTGCTCCCGGGCAGGCGCTGGCAGGCGCCAATTCGGGTGGGCCGCCGCGATCGATCACGATTCATACGTCGTTGTACACGGCTACGGTGACGACGCTGGGCGCGCGCCTGTCGAGCTTCACGCTCAGCCGCTACAACACCTCGGCCGCAGCGGCCAGCGGTCCGTACCAGATGGTTCCGCAGAAGGATGCGCGCTATCCGTTGGGCGTGACGCTGGCGCGCGAGGGCTCGCTGGTCAACGACTCGGCGCTCGATTACACCTGCGCGGGTCCCGCGACGATCGACGTGCCCGGGACCGGAACGGCCGCGGTTGATTGCGTGGCGACGGCAGCGGACGGCACCAAGATCGACAAATCAATCGAGTTTCACGGCGAGTCGTACGCATTCGGGCTCAATGTCGCGGTGAGCGGCGGGCCCAAGCTCGACGGGATCGGCCTGGCAATGAGCGAGCCGATGGCGGCGCACGAAGGCTATCGCGACGTGCCGGCGGTGCAGGCGTATGTGCAGGGCAAGGTGATCAGCGACTACGAATCTACGCTCAAGAAGGGCGCGCCGGCGGCCACGGGCAAGATCGTTTACGCGGGTTTCGGCGACCGCTACTTTTTGTCGGCGTATCTGCCGCGCAATCCGAGCGAGGGCGTGCTGTCGATGGCGCTGGAGCCGGGCGACAACGCGTTTGCGCGAATCCTGTTCGGACCGAGCCCGACGCTTGCGGCGGAAGTGTACATGGGGCCGAAGCTGCTCGAGGCGCTGGAGACGGTCGATCCGGCGCTTAACAAATCGATCGACTTTGGCTACTCGGGAATTATCGCGCTGCCGTTTTTGCGCGTGCTGAAGCTGTTCCATCTGATCGCCCCGAACTGGGGCTGGGATATCGTGCTGCTGACGCTGGCGCTGCGCGTGCTGTTGCTGCCGATGTCGATCAAGAGCCAGCGCTCGATGATGAAGATGCAGCGGCTGTCGCCGCAGATGGAAAAAATCCGGGAGAAGTTCAAAGACGACAGCGAGCGCCAGCAGAAAGAGATGGTCGATCTGTACAAGCGCAACCACGTCAACCCGGTCGGCGGATGCCTGCCGATGGCGATCCAGTTCCCGATCTTTATCGGCCTGTACGAAGCGCTGCTCAACTCGGTCGAATTGCGCCATGCGCCGTTTATCCTGTGGATTCGGGACCTGTCCGCACCCGATTGCCTGCCGATCTCGTGGATGCCGCAGATACCGTTCATGACTTGCCACGGACTGCCGGTGCTGGTGCTGCTAATGGGCGCGAGCACGTTTTTGCAGCAGTGGATGTCGCCGACGTCGCCGGATCCGAATCAGCAGCGGATGATGATGCTGACGCCGATTATCTTCACCGTGATGTTCGTGAATTTTCCCGCTGGCCTGTCGCTGTACTATTTTGCCTCGAACGTTTTGGGCGTGGTCCAGCAGGTGTTTCTAAACCGCGAATTCAAAGCCTATAGCCCGGCTACCGCATGAGTATGACCGACCCAATCGAAGTCACCGCCGCGACGGTGGAAGAAGCGATCAAGCAGGCGCTCGAAAAGCTCGGAGCGCCCGGAGACGGCGTCACCGAAGATGACGTCACGATCGAGGTGCTCGCGACTCCGCGCGCGGGCGTGCTCGGCCTGGGCGCGCGGCAAGCGAAAATCCGCGTCACGCTGCGGCCGCAGGCTGCGGCTACCTCGGGGGTGCAGTCGCCACCGCCCGCACCGCCCCGTCCCTCGCATCCGGAGACACCTCCGGCGCAGCGGCCCGAGCGCAGGGACGAGCGGCGCGAAGATCGCAGGGAAGATCGTAAAGACGATCGCAGAGAAGATCGCCGGCAAGAATATCGGCCCGACCTGAGAGAAGAGCGGCGCGGGCCGCGTCCGCAGCAGCCTCCCGCGCGCCCGCAGGCGGCGCAGCAGCAGCCTCAGAGACCGCCGCGCGAACCTCGCGATGATCGCGAGCGCGAGCACAGCGGCGACAGCGACGAAAATCCCGACGCTCCGCGGCGCAGCGCCAACCTCGAGCAGCAAGCCGCCGAGGCGACTGAGATCCTGGCGCGAATCCTGGAGCTGATGGGCGAGAAGGGGCAAGTCTCGCGCGTGGTCGAAACCGATCCGGACTCGCTCGAGCTCGAGATCAAGGGCGACGGCTCCGGGCTTCTGATTGGACGCCATGGCCAGACGCTCGACGCGCTCGAGTACGTGGTCAACCGGATTGTCGCTCGGCGAATCCGCGACGCGGTGCCGATCATGCTCGAGACCGAGGCGTATCGCGCGCGCCGCCGCCAGCAACTGCATCGCATGGCGCTGTCGATGGGCGAGCGGGCCAAGCGCGAGCACCAAAGCGTGATGCTCGAGCCGATGCCGCCGCGCGATCGGCGCGTGATCCATCTGGCGCTGAAGGAAGATCCGATGCTGACGACGCGATCATCGGGGGAGGGCTTTCTGCGCGCGATCGAGATCGTCCCGGTCGGTGCGCCGCGGCAGGGCCGTGGCGGCGACGGACCCGGCCCGGCTCCGGGACCGGGCCGCGGCGGCCGCCGTCGCGAGCGAGATAATCGCGAGAAGCCGCGCGAGCGTCCGAACGACGCGCTCGGCGAACAGGGCGGCTTCAAGCACGGCCAGAAAAGAATCGTGTAGCGAGCGCTCTGGTCCGCCGCCCGGTGTCTTATTCCTCGCCCTGAAAGGGAGAGGCCAGGTGAGAAACTACGCGACGATGCGGTCGGAGAAGCCGGTTACGTCGTGGGTCATTATCAGAAGATCGCGCGGGTGGCCTTTGCGATCCTCTACCCAGTCGGTGAGAACCGCTTCGACCTGGAAGCCCAGATGCTCGAAGGCGGTGCGCGCGGCGGTTTGATCAGGCGTCATCTGGGCGGTCAGCTTTTTGAGGCCGAGTCCGCGCGCGACTTCGAAGATCTCCGCAGTGAGACGGCGGCCGAGCCCGAGTCCGCGATATTTCGACGACGCGTTGACGCGCAGCTCTCCGATCCTGCGGGTCCATCGTGCGGGCTCGACATGCACACTCGCATAGGCGGCCAGGTCGCCGTCAACCTCGGCCAGGATCGTGATGGTGTTGCCCTTCTTCAGGTTATCGATCCATTCGCCGATGACCGCCTTGTTGGTGATGTCGGTGCGCAGGAACAGCAGGTCGTCGCCGGGCAGCTTGGCGGCGAACTTGAGGATCGCGTCTTTGTCCGAGGGCTGCATGATGCGGATGATTGCCTCGCGGCCGTCGCGCAGTTTCAGATGCATCGGAAATTTGCTTTCGCCCTTCGCCTTCTGCGCCATCGTAAACCCTCCGCGACGCCGCTGGCGGCCGGATCGGGCCGCGCGGTTAGCTAATCATCCTTGCAGCATCGGAGCGCAAGCGGCAAGTGGCGCGAGGCGTGATTTGGCTTGCAGAGCGCGGCGAATGCCTGCCAAGGTTGAGCCGAATCAGCCGCGCGCAATTTCCGCGCTACATCTGAGCGCGGCATCTGCGCGCGACATCTGGAGGAATGGCGATGGCTTCCGAGATCCTCGGCGGCGGTACCCAAAGCTACCGCCTGTCCACTCAGGACGCGACCTTCATTTACGCCGAGTCACAAAACGGCCCGCTGCATATCGGATCGATCGGGATGCTCGAGGGGCGGATCGATTTCGAAGACATCCTGCGCCACGTCGAAAGCCGGATTCATCTGATCCCGCGCTATCGCCAGCGGCTTGCGCCGGTGCCGTTCAATCTCGCGCACGCGATGATGGAAGACGATCCGGAATTCAGCGTCGCCAATCACGTCTTCAACCACGAGTTGCCGCCCGGCACCAGCGAAGCCGACGCGCTCAGCCTCATCATGCGCGGCTACGAAACACCGCTTAATCGCGCGCGTCCGCTGTGGGACATGCATTGTTACCAGGCGGTGGAAGGCGGACGCACGGCAATCGTGTGGCGGGTGCATCATTGCCTGGTCGATGGAGTCTCGGGCGTCGAGCTGTTGAAGGTGATGTACGATTTCCGGCCCGATCCGGAGCCGGTCGTAGCGCCGGAGACGCCGTGGGTGCCGAATCCTCCGTCGTCGGGTATGGCGCGATTTATCGAGGGCGCGCGCGCGCAGTTGCTCGCGACAATCGAGGGTGCGCAAGCGGCCGCGCGCGAGATGATGAGCGAACCGGGCGTCGCCGCGAAAAACGCGCAGGCGCTCGCGTCGGCAGCGCGCACGATGACCGAGCTGGCGACCCGGCGAATCGCGCAGACGCCGTGGAACGCGGGAGTCGCAACCGAGCGGCGCGAGATCGCGTGGACGCGCCAATCGTTCGCCGACTTTCGCGCGATCCGGCAGGCCTTCGGCGGCTCGGTCAACGACGTCGTCCTGACGATTCTGACTGAAGGTGCGGCGCGCTATCTGGATCATCATGGATACAAAGGACAGGGCGAGGAGCTGTGCATCGGATGCCCCGTCAACGTGCGCCATCGCGAGGAGCGCGGCGCGCTCGGGAATCGGGTCTCGATGATGTTTCCGACGGCGCCGGCCGCGCCGATGGACGTGGTCGAGCGGCTGCATCTGATCGCGGCGGAGACCGACCGGATCAAGGAGTCAGGCAGCGCGCAATCGCTCGAGTCGTTCATGCGGCTGGCCGAAGGAGTCCCACCGACGATCGTCGCGCTCGGCTCGCGGATGGCGACGGGTGCGATGGACGCGGCGGCGGCGCTTGCGAAAGTCAGTGGATGGAAACCGGCGCCGGGCGGACTCGCGCTGCCGGCCGCGATGATAAATTTTATCGCGACCAACGTTCCCGGCGTGCAGGTGCCGCTGTACCTCTTGGGGCATCGATGCCTCGACATGATTCCACTGGTGCCGCTGGGGATGACGCTCGGCTACGGCGTCGCGATATTGAGTTACAACCAGAGTTTGTATTTCGGCATGATGTCGGAGCCGCGGCTGATGCCCGACGTCGCGTTAATGCGCGCGTTCGTGGATGACGTGTTCGCCGACCTGCGCCGCCGCGGCCAGGAGCGCGCGGGAGTAGCCGAGCGCGTGATGGCGGGAGTGGCAGCCGCGCGCGGATAGCATACGCATCGAGCGCAGAGCAGTACTCAGACCCGACCTAACCCCTGCCCCTTCCCGCGCGGGAAGGGGAATCTATGCCACGAGCTTTGGAGAGGCTGGCGCTCCCGCGACCAGCAGCAGTCGGTGTTCCAGTCTTACCGTGGTCTGGTCTGTCCCCATTCCCGTGCGGGAAGGGGTAGGGGTTAGGTCGGTCTTTTTTTGCGTGCTCGGAAGTGTCCAGTCTCGCGGACAACTGGCGATGCCGCTTCGGCGACGCAGTTGATTCGTCGAGGCGGCTTCGGCTTACTCGATTGGAATGGCTCGACATATGAAACCATCGCGGACGCGGGCGGTGACAAAGCCGCTGGCGCGGCGGCGCTTTCCTATCCTTGAGTACGATCCGGCGCGCACCGCGATCCTCGAGCCGCGGCGGATTGTTAAAGCGATTGATGTGCCCGCGCACTGCGTGCTGTGCTTCTTCCCCGAGGTGCTGGACCATCACACGCGCGATAGCGGACGCGAGGTCAGCGTCGCTGAAGGCGAAGGCGGACGGCATCCGATTCACGAGATCGAGTTCCACGGCAAGCGCCTGATCGTGGCGCATCCGCGCGTCGGCGCCGCGATGGCGACGGCGATGCTGGAGCGGCTGATCGCGCTCGGATGCCGCAAGTTCATCGCGTGCGGAGGCGCGGGCGTGCTCGATTCGTCGATTGCGGTCGGGCATATCATCGTGCCGACCGCCGCGATTCGCGACGAAGGGACCTCGTACCACTACCTGCCGCCGAGCCGCGAGGTCGGACCGCATCCGCGGGCGCTTCGCGCGATCGAGGCGACGCTGCGCGCGCGCGGCGTCGAGTACCTGTCCGCGAAGACCTGGACCACCGACGGACTTTTCCGCGAGACGCGGGCGCGGATGCTCGCGCGCAAGCGCGAGGGATGCCTGACGGTCGAGATGGAAGCGGCGGCGTTTTTCGCGGCGGCAAAATTCCGGCGCGTGATGCTGGGGCAGATTCTATACGGCGCCGACGATTTGGGCGGCAGATGGAACGATCGCGGATGGATGCGTCACGCGGTTCGCGCGCAGCTATTCGAGCTCGCCGCGGAAGCCTGCCTGCGGATGTAGATAGATTCCTCGCCCCCTGAGGAGAGCTTTGCATAGCTCTCCCTTTCCGGGCGAGGAATAAGACAGCGCGGCGGATAGGATTCGATCAGTTCGTCAGGACGATTCCGAACGGCGACGGATTCGCGATCTTCGGGTCGGATTTGATCGATTGCACGAAACAGACCGTCTGCGTACTTCCGCTGCATGTGGCGTTGAGCTCGTACTGCGACAAGGTTCCGTCACCCTGATCGGTCGAATAGGCAAACACGTTCTGCGGATCGACGATAATGTCGGTGGGACCGTTGATCGACAGCACATTGTTCGAATTGGATAGTGCGTTGCCGCTCAAGATGTACGAGGTGATCGAACCCGACGCGGTCGCGCCAGTGCTCTGATTCGCCGAGAGCGCGATCTCCGTGCCCGCGACCGTCGATGTAGCCCATGCGACGCCGATCGCCGCCGAGCTCGAGGGAATTGCTTGCGTTACGAATCCCGGAACTCCGGTGCTGCTGCTGGCGATAAAGAACAGTGAAACTATCTCATTCGCGGCATTGGTATCTCCTACCAGCAGGTAGGTGCCGGGAATGGTGCCGTTGCTGAACAAGGGTCCCAGCGCGATAAGTCCCGGCGAGCCGAAGGTGCCGCCCTGACTCGCCACCGGAGAGCCCGGAATGTTGCTCAGCGCTCCGGTGGTCGAATTGAACGAAAATGCGTAGATGGTGCCGTTGGAGGCATCCGAAGCGTAGAGAATAGTTCCGGCGGCGTTGATCGCCAGGCCGAATGGTCCGCTCATCCCGGCCCCGCTGGTGGTTACGGCGGTTCCGAGCGGACCGGCTGAGGTTATCGGATACGCGCTGATCGAGCCTTCGCCGAAGTTCGATACGAACAGCCACGACGGGACCGAGTTGATCGACAGAGTAACGGCCTGCTCGGGAGAGCTGTTCACGCCATTGGCGACCGACGGCGGCGTCATCGGGGCCAGGGTGCCGTCGGTGCCGACGGTGTACTGGTAGATATTGCCGTCCTTGACATTGGTCGCGTACAGGAAGGCGTTGTTCGAGGTGATCGCGATTCCCTTGGGACCGCTCGCGGCGCCTGCCGCAACGCGGGTGTTGTAGGTCAGCACTCCGGTCGAGATATTGCGCTTGAACTCGGTGATATAGCCGCTGCTGTAGTTGGTTATGTAGGCGAAGTTGCCACCGCTTGCGGTAGAGGTCGAGGTTGGTGATGCGGTGGAACTGCCGGCCGAAAAAACCGAATCGCCACACGAGGTGAGGCCGAGAAGAAAGGCGAACAACAGAAGCGGAGTCAGGAATGCGAGCGATCTCGCCACGTAACGGAAATTTGACACGGATCGCTCCTTTGGTCGCGAGTTCGACATTATCATCAGGCCAGACGGCGGCGCGCAAGATTAGTCGCGGCGTCGGGATCGCTGGTCAGCCATTGCACGGGCAGGGCGATCCATTAGTGGGGCCCCGCGCCACCAATGATATTTTCCATCCGCAAACTCTGCGGCCCTCCGCACAAAATGGAACCTGCGCGCTTGACATCGGCGGGTGCGCGGGGCGAAACGATGCTATGGCGTCCGCGCGATTCGTTATCCGCCGTGCCCGCGCTGCCGACGCGGCTGCAATTGCCGAGGTTTATATCGAGTCGCGCCGAGGGGCGGCGCGCTATTTTCCGACCGTGCATAGCGACGACGAGATTCGCGGATGGATCGCGTCTTACCTGGCGCCGAATCTCGAGGTGTGGGTGGCCGAAGATTCGGCGGCGGGAAAAATAATCGGGATGCTGGCGCTCGAGGGCGAGCTGGTCGAGCATCTATATATCGCTCCCGCGGCGCAGCGGCGCGGGGTCGGCGACGGGCTGCTGGCGCTCGCGATGCGCGAGCGCCCTGCGACGCTGCGTCTATGGACGTTCCAGGCGAACGCGCCAGCGCGGCGCTTTTACGAAGCGCGCGGATTTAAGGCGATCGAGTTTACCGACGGCGCGCGCAATGAAGAGCGTACTCCCGACGTCCTCTATGAATGGAACCCTCGTCAACTGCCTATGAAGAAGGAACGAACTCATGGCTGAGACGGTCGTGTCCGATCTGATTGTCGCTTCGGTGATGCCGCGGCTCGAGGCGCGCGTGCGGCAGATCATGGTCGAGCAGGGGGTGCCGGGAATCGCGCTCGGGATCGTCCGCGATCAGACCGTCGCGTGGAAAGGCGGTTTCGGATTCGCCGATATCGCGTCCGCAAGCGCGATGGATGCGGAGACGATTTGCGGCGTGGCGTCAATCACCAAGACCTTCACCGCAACCGCGATCATGCAACTGCGCGATGAGGGCAAAATCCGCCTCGACGATCCGGTCGCGCGCCATATACCGGAATTCAAAACGGTTCCGAGCCGCTTCGGCGCGAACGAAGAGGTGACGCTCCGCCGATTGCTGACACATCGCGCGGGGCTGGTCGGAGAATCGCCTGACGGGCACTGGAGCAATCTCGAATTTCCCTCGATGCAGGAAACGCTGGTGATGCTCGGGCGGTGTGAAGTCGTGATCGAGCCCGACTCGGCGTTCAAGTACTGCAATCTCGCGTTCGCGCTTTTGGGCGAAGTCGTCGAGCGTGTGTCGGGCCGGCCCTATCGCGATTACGTGATGGAAAATATTCTCGCGCCGCTGAGGATGACCTCGAGCGGGTTCGATATTGCCGCGCGGCATGAACGCGTCGCGACCGGCTACATGCCCGAGCGTTACCAGGACGTGCCGACCGTGGCGCCCGATCCTCCGACGCGCGGGTATGAAGCGGCGGCAGGGCTGCGCACCTGCGTCAGCGACCTGGCCAAGTGGATCTCGCTCCAATTCCGCACCAAGGCCGACGATCGCGGCGGCGCACAGGTGCTCAAGGGAAAATCGATCTCGGCGATGCATCGCGTGACCTTCGTCGAGCGCGACTGGAAGGTCGGATACGCGCTCACCTGGATGGGGGCGCGAATCGGCGAGAATATCTACTTGAACCACGGCGGTTCGGTGCCGGGATTTCTTTCGATGCTCGCGTTCAACAAGCAGCACAAGCTCGGGGTCGTCGCGCTCAGCAACAAGCAGGGCAATATCGCGGCGAGCGCGATCGCGTTCGAAACGCTCGAGATGCTGATGGCGGCGGCGAAAACCGAATTTCGCGCGGCACCCCCGATCGCGACGCCGGAGAGATTCAAGCCGCTAATCGGCAGGTACGTCGGGATGGACAATTTCGGCGGCGTGCTGCATATCGAGTTCCGCGGCGGCAAACTCGTACTCGCAAGTCCGACCGATCCGTTTTTACCCCCGCCGCCGCCCCCGGTCCCGCTGGTAGCGACCGCCGCGCCGCAGACATTTATCGTGAGTCTCGGACGCCCCGCAGGCGAGCCGCTGCGGTTCGAGCTCGACGCGCAAGGCCGCGCGACCGGCTTTATCCTGGGCGACAACGGCGGCCGCTACCGCAAGACCGATTGAACAAGCTCGGATGGACCGGTCGATAAACGCCGCTGTGAAAGACCACGCGAAGCGATTAGTGCGAACAGCCACAGTGGTGCTGAAAAGAATCGCGGCGCGTAGGTCTTTCGCCTCTGGGCTGCGGTGTCATTCCCGCGTGCGTGGCTGCCGCGCGCGAGGAATCCCGAGCGAAGGGTCTCCGCATGTGGTGTTTGAGTCGAGAATGAACGCCTCGGGATTTCTCCCTCCGGTCGAAATGACGGATGCGGGCGAGGTGCATGAGTATCGTAGCCTCAGCCGAGCCCCCGATCGTCATTCCGAGCCCTGGGCGAGGAATCCCGAAGCGGCCATGCTCCGGAGCCAACATTACACGCCGCTGCCCTTCTATCGGGATTCCTCGCGCGGCAGCCACGCGCGGGAATGACATTCAGAGACCGTGTTGCAACAATGGACCGCGAATGACGCCCTATGGAAGACCAAATGAGGAGAGTGCAACGATGGCATCAATTGATTACGACAAAATTCCGCGCTTCAAGGATTTGCCGGTAAAGAAAGGCGCGCCCGCCGAATCCTCTTGGGGCGTGTTCGGCGACAACGACGAATTCGGATGCCTCAACTTCCTGACGCCCGAGGGTGTCGTCGAAGCGGCGCGGCTGGTGCAAAAGGGGCGCGTGTTCCGGCTCGATACTCCCATCAACTACGCCAAGCCCCCGCTGTTCAATCGGCTGCCCGCCAAGCACACGATCCTGAGCTTCGAGCAATACGGTCTGCTGGGTCACGACGACTCGCTCGACAACTACAACACGCAGGAAGGCAGCCAGTGGGACGGGCTGGCTCACGTCGGCCACGTGCGGCATCGCGCGTTCTACAACGGGGTCAAAGATGAAGAAGTGAAGGACGGACCGGACGGCAAACTGAGTATTCACAAATGGGCAAATCGCGTGGTCGGACGTGGCGTGCTGATCGACGTGCGCAAATTCACGCAGGACAAGGGCCGCCCGCTCGACCCGCTGACCTCGGCGACCTACAAGCTCAAGGATTTGCAGGACGCGCTGACCGCGCAGAAATCCACGCTCAAGCCGGGATCTATCCTGCTGGTGCGGACCGGATGGCTGGGCGCATACGTCGGCGCGTCGGCGGCGGAGAAGAAGGCGATGGCGCCGCTCGAGGCGCTCAGGTCGTGCGGAATCGAAGCGACCAGCGAGATGGTCGGATGGCTATGGGACAGCCGCGTCGCCGCGATCGGGACCGACTGTCCCGCGGTCGAGCAGTGGCCGTGGGATTTCAAGGACGAAGGCGCGCTGCATTATCGCGCGCTCTCGATGCTCGGGCTGCCACTGGGCGAGCAATTTGTCCTCGACGATCTTGCCGCTGACTGCGCCGCGGATAATCGTTACGAGTTCATGGTGGTATCGGTGCCGATGAACCTCGAGGGCGGAATCGCAACGCCGCCCAACGCAGTCGCGATCAAATAAATATAAAAATCCGAACGGACAAGGATAAGCATATGGCACTGGAACTTTCATGCGCGTTCGCGACTTCTTCTGAAAGTCACGAGTACGCGCGAATCGCCGAAGAACTGGGGTACTCGCGCGCCTGGTTTTACGATTCGCCCGCGCTCTACCCCGACGTCTGGGTGCAACTCTGCCGCGCCGCCGAGCGTACGAGCAGAATCGGCCTGGGCCCGGGAGTGCTGGTGCCGAGCCTGCGGCATCCGATGGTCAACGCGGCAGCGATCGCAACGCTCGTATCGATCGCGGGTCCGCGCCGCGTGGTGGTCGCGATCGGGTCGGGCTTCACCGGACGGCTGACGATGGGCAAGCGGCCGATGAAGTGGTCCGACGTGCGCGAGTATGTGCAGGTGCTGCGCGCCTTGTTGCGCGGCGATGAAGCGCAGTGGGAAGGCGCGGCGATCCGGATGCTTCATCCGCAAGGCTACGGCGCGGCGCGTCCGATCGAGGTGCCGATCATTATTGGCGCCGCCGGTCCAAAAGGAATCGCGGTGGCGCGCGAACTCGGCGACGGCGTGTTTGGCGCGCCGAACCCGATTCCCGGCTTCAAGTGGAGTATCGCGCTGACTTTCGGCACGGTGCTTCGTGATGGCGAGGATCCAGGATCGGCGCGAGTGCTCGCCGCGGCGGGCCATGCGGCGCCGGTGCTGTTTCATTTCGCGCTCGAGAACAAGATGCTCCAGTTAGTGGAACGCGGGCAGGAATGGGCGGCGGCGTATGAGAAAGTGCCCAGCCGTCAGCGTCATCTGGCGTTGCACGATCAGCATCTGATCGCGATCAATGATCGCGACCGGCCATTCGTCACCGGCGCGATGCTGGTCAAGCAGGGAATCGCGCTGACGCGCGCCGGATGGCGCGAGCGCGCAGCGGCGCTCGAAGCGGCGGGTGCGACCGAGATTGCCTACCAGCCGGCGGGTCCGTATATCGCATCCGAGCTGGAAGCGTTCGCCTCCGCGATACGCGGCTGATTAAGCCAACGCGGCGCGCGCGATGATCGCGGCGACCGCGCGGACCGCGGTTTCCATCACCCCGGTCGCCATGCTCGGCGCGTTCGGATGGCGCGCGCTCTGGCGCGAGTCATAGGGCAGATGGATGAAACCCACCGGCAGGTTTTGGCGACGCCGCGTCAGATGCAGGCTCGCGTACATCAGGGCGTTGCAAGCGTACGCGCCGGCGCTGAGCGAGACCTGCGCGGGAATTTCGCGCCGGCGCATCTCGCGCATCACGGCGGGGATCGGAATCCGCGCGAAGTAGGCCTCGGGCGCGCCTGCGATTACAGGCTTCGCGCTCGCGCCGTAGCGGTCATCGGCACCGGCGTTTTCGTCGGCCAGATTGATCGCGACTTTCTCGATTGAGATTGCCGGCCTGCCGCCCGCCTGTCCGAGGCCGAGGATCGCGCGCGGGCGATAGCGCACGATCCCTGCGTTGAGCCGCCGCACTGCAGCAGCGCATCCGACCGGGATTTTTACTGATTTGACTTTGAGCGCCGCGATCTCGTCGCCGTCGAGACTGCGCGCGATCTCCCATGAGGGATTGATGCGCTCGCCGCGAAACGGCGCGAATCCGGTAATCAGCAAAATCCGCGACGAAGCCATCAGGGCCTCTAGCTCTTGCGCACTGGATGCTCGATCGGAACGTCGTCGCGATTACCCCATTCGGCCCACGAGCCCCAGTAGTTGCGCACATTGGGGTAACCGGCCAGCCGCAGCGCGACCAGCGCATGCGCGGCGCGGTAGCCGCCCTGGCAATATGGAATGATCTCGGCGTCGGGACGCAGGCCGAGCGCTTCGTACTCGGCCCGCAGCACTGCGGACGCTTTGAATTTGCCTTCGGGGGTGTTGGCTTCCGTCCAATCGCGATGAACCGAGCCGGGAATCGCGCCGGCGTGACGGGCGCGCACGCGTTCGCCGAAATACTCGGCGTCGCTGCGGACGTCGAAGATGCGCACCTCGGGGCGTCCGAGGCGGCCGACGACATACGCGCTCGACGCGGAGACCTCATCGCGCGCGCTGCCTTTGAAATGGGTCGGCTTTATCGCTGCCGGCGCGGTCGAGAGCTTTTCATTCGCGAGCGCGCCGAGCCCCCCGTCGAGCATCCGCGCGCGCCGATGCCCCATCCATTCGAGCAGCCACAGCACGCGCGCCGCGCGCATCCCGGAGTCGTTCTCGTAACATACGACGGTTTCCTTGCCGGTGACACCGAGCGCGGAGAATATCCATTCGAGCTGCGCGCGAAATTCCCGGATGCCGCGATCCGAACTATCGGAGTAGTGAAACGGAAACGGATCAAAATGGCGGGCGCCGCGGATATGGCCCGCCCAGTAGTCGTCGGCCGCGCGTGTGTCGATGAACACGACATTCTTGTCGCCGCGATGCGCTCGCGCCCATTTCGCGTCGACGATTGGTTTTGGCTGCGCCGCTGATGATGCCATCGCGTGGTTCCTTCGCGGCCGGACAATCGCGCTCAGGCGCCGGTGCCGATCGCATCGCTAATAGAGCGAAATCCCTCGCGCCGGAGCAAGGCCATCAGGCCGCGCTTGATCTCCGCCACGACGCCGGGGCCTTGGTAGATGAGCGCGGTGTAGAGCTCGACCAGGCTCGCACCGGCGCGGATATGCTCCCATGCGTCGTCGGCGCTCGAGACGCCGCCAACCCCGATGATCTTGAGGCGTCCGCCGCTGTGGCGATGAACCTCGCGAATAAATTCGCGCGCGCGGCCGCGCAACGGCGTACCGCTTAAGCCGCCCACCTGCTCGGATTTGATTCCGACGGCGTCGCGCGCGAGTGTCGTGTTGGTCGCGACGATTCCATCGAGTGCGAGCTCGAGCGCGGCGTCGCAGATCTGCCGCAGGTCGGCGGGCTCGAGATCGGGCGCGACCTTGAGCAGGATCGGCGGCCGGCGCGCCGAGGTCGAGATCGCAGCGGTAATCGCGGCAACAATTTCGCGCATCCGCTCAGGCGATTGCCAGTTGCGCAAGCCCGGCGTGTTCGGAGAGCTGACGTTGACGACGATAAAATCTGCCAGCACGCCCATCCGGCGGACCAGCGCCGCGTAATCTTCCGCGACGCTTTCCACCGCGGTCTCCTTGTTCGGTCCGAGATTGATCGCGAGCCGGAGCGCGACGCCGCGATTGCGAATCCGCTCGATTCGGCGCGCGACCGCGTCCATCCCGTCACTCGGAAAGCCGAGCCGGTTGATTAGCGCGCGATCGCCGGGCAGCCGGAACACGCGCGGCCGCGGGTTTCCCGGCTGCGGACGAGGCGTCACCGTGCCGAGCTCGGCGAATCCGAAACCGAGTCCCTGCCATGCGCCGGCCGCGACCGCGTCTTTATCCATCCCGGCCGCCAATCCGATCGGATTTGAAAATTCCAGGTCCCAAAGCTTGACGCGCAGCTCGGGCGGATCGGCCGGCGGCGCCAGGAGCGGCCAGGTTGACAGGAGCGAGAGCGTCATGCGATGAGCGGTTTCAGCGTCACACTGGAACAGTGCGGGTTTGGCGAGTTTGTACAGTTCCGAGAGCATCGTGGACCTCGCATCGGCAATCTTGCAGTCCCCGGGTAGGCCACGCAAATCGGCGCCGTGGGGATAAACGTCGCGACGATGGATGCATTCCCGTGCGCGCATGGAATATGATCGTGGAAATCGAATCGAGCGTAGGATTTTCCGGAGGCGGACGAACGACGCAATGAGCAATCAGACGAAGATGGAGGTCAAGCTGGTGGATTACGCGCAGCTTCCGCTCGAGAAGCTCTACGCCGCGTTCCGCACCTGCTATTCGTCGGACACTCCGATCGAAGTCTGGGAAAAAATCCGAGCTGAGAAAATCAGCCATGAGACGATCGCCAAGTTTATCGGCGAGCGGCTGAAGACCGGCCACGCCTCGCCGCTCGAGCAGGTCGTGTTCTGGTTCGGGATCTCGGGCGTATCGCGATCGCTGTCGCATCAGTTCGTGCGGCATCGGATCGGAATCAGCTTCGAGCAGCAGAGCCAGCGCTACGTCAAGTTCAAACAGGAGCGGATGGCGTATGTGCTGCCGCAATCGTGGCAGCGCGTCGGGCTCGCCGGCGAGTACGAAGAGCTGCTCGCGAAGGTGTCGGAGCTGTACGCCAAGGCGCTCAAGGCGGGTATTCCGGCCGAGGATGCGCGCTTCGTGCTGCCCAACGCCGCGCCGACCAATTTTCATGTGATGGTCAATTTCGCCGAGATGCTGCACATCTGCGACCTGCGCCTGTGCCTGCGCGCGCAGTGGGAGATTCGGCGGATGGTGGCGATGATGCGGGCGGAGATCAGGCGCGTGCTGCCCGAGATCGCGGTGTTCCTGCAACCCAAGTGCGGCGAGAACCGGATGGGCTATTGCGACGAATCGCTCGAGGATTGGGCCAAGTGCCCGCTCGGCAAAGTGCGCCCGCACAAATCCGCGCTGTTCGAGATGTACGAGTTGCACGGCAAGCGCAAATCCGAAGCGCTAGGCGAAGCCGAGTTCAAAGCGGTCGAAGAAAAAGAGCTGCTCTGATTCTTATCCCTAGCCCCGCATCTTATCCCTCGCCCTGCAAAGGATAAAATTGTTGCGCGCGCGGCGGCGTTGAGCGTTCAATAGTCTTGATGGCGGCTAATCCTGATTTCGAACGCGCGATCGCGGCGTTCAACCGCGGTGAGTATTTCGACGCCGCGGAGGGCTTCGAGAATTCGCTGCGCGCTATCGACGACGACGATTTGAAGGCTGTCGCCAATGCTCTCAACCAGATCGCCGCGGGGCTGCATCTGCGGTTCGAGCGCGGAGGGCGGCAAGCGTCGATCAACCTGATGTCGCAGGCGATGCTGGCGCTCGACGATATGAAGCCCGTCCGTGCGGGACTCGATATCGAACGGCTTTGCGACGAAGTTTCCGCGTTAGTCGCGGAAATCCGGGCGGCGCCGCGTGACGAGCGCGACGGCCTGAAGCGTCGAGCACGGATCTTCCTGGAACGGCGGCGCGCGCCCAAAATCAACCGCACGAAATAATTCGACCGTCCCGGATTTGACTCCGCCGGGCTTTCAATGATAAGTCCACTCAATCCATAGGGTAAATGCTATCAAAGAAATCGAAATACGCGCTCAAGGCGCTGACCATCCTGGCCAAAGAATACGGCCAGGGACCGGTCTTGATTTCGGATATCGCGCGGCGCGAAGAAATCTCGCGCAAGTTTCTCGAGATCATCCTGCTGGAACTCAAAAACGCGGGAATCCTGCAGAGCAGGAAAGGCAAAGGGGGCGGCTATTCGCTGGGCCGTCCACCCCAGCAAATCACCCTCGGCCACGTGATTCGGGTGCTGGACGGGCCTTTGGCGCCTTTGCCATGCGTCAGCCGCAGCGCGTACATCCGATGCCGCGAATGCCGCGACGAACGAATCTGCGGCATCCGGATGGTGATGAAGCAGGTTCGCGACGCTACCGCGCAGATCCTGGATACGACTACGCTGCACGACATGCTGAAACAGGTCGAGCTGGCGGTGCTGGGAAAAGAGGCGGTGAGCTTTTCCATCTGAGGCATTTTTCGAGAAGACTATTCTATTCTTCTAATAGGTTTAGTTATGGATGACAAGAAAAGCCAGTTCAGAAACGGTTACCCGCCTGCGCAAGTCCTCGAGCGTATCTCGCAGGCAATTCAGGGGCTCCGCTTTGGCTCCGTCGAGGTGGTGATCCAGGACGGCAGGATCATCCAGATCGAGCGCAAGGAAAAGTTTCGCTTCGACCGCCCGGATCGATCTTGAGCCAGTCGATTCGAGGTTCACAGCACAGTAGCTTGCGCCGGACCAGAGAAGGATTCGGGCCACAGGAATCAGAGCCGATGAAAAACCCATTCGAGCTGACTGGACATCCGGAAGCTCTCCCGGTCGGAGGAGTCTTCCGTGAAAAGAAACCTGATGCTGGCGATACTGCCGGCCATTTGGATCGCTACCGTCGCGGGGATCACGAATATTCCGTCTTCAGCCTTTGCCCAGTCGGCAGCGATCCCTGACGCATCGAAGGATCAGCAGATTATCGAGCTGAGGAAGGAGATCAAGCAGCTCGAGCAAAGAGTCGATACGCTGGAAGGACTCGATCACAAGGTCCAGGTGATCGACCGCAAACTCGATGCGCAGGCTCAGACCGAGCAGGCGCAGATTGCGTCGGATCAGGCAAAGGCCAAGAGCGCGCCGGTCATCACCGCGGGGACCCAGGGCTTTTCGATTGCCTCGGCCAACAACGACTGGCAGTTCGGACTCCACGGGATCATTCAGAGCGATGCGCGTTTCTTCGCCAACGGAACCGACAAGACGCCGAGCACGTTCTACCTGAATCGGGCGCGGCCAATCTTCATGGCGACGTTCGACAAATACTACGACTTCAACATCACTCCCGATTTTGGCCAGGGGAAGGTCATCCTCCAGGACGCGTATGTCGGCGCTGACAACATCCCGTGGGCGCAATTTCGGATCGGCAAATTCAAGGCGCCGTTCGGCCTCGAGCGCCTGCAGGTGGATACCTATGTGCTTTTCAGTGAACGCGCGGAGACCAACAACCTGGTGCCGAACCGCGACTACGGACCCGAGGTCCGCGGCGCGTTCTTCGACGGCCGACTGAGTTATCAACTGGCTATAATGAATGGGGTACCGAACAACACTGCCAGCGTTGAATCCGACGTCAATGACGGCAAGGATTTTCTGGGCCGCGTCTTCGCCGAGCCTTTCAAGAAGAGTCAGTACGCGTGGGCCCGGGGCCTGGGGCTCGGCTTTGCCGCGACCTATGGCGATGAGAGCGGCAGCACCACCTCCGTCTACAAAACATACGGACAGGTGGAGTGGTTTGGCTATACCAAGGGGGTCACCGCGGCCGGCCGACGATACCGGTTGTCTCCGCAAGGCTATTACTATTGGGGTCCATTCGGAGTGCTGGCGGAATATGCATCCGATACTCACGAACTGAACCGGTTCACCACCGTTACAAGGGGTATCGTTACCAAGACCGTCAATGACTATGCGTCGTTCACCGACGATGGCTACAGCGTCGAAGCAATGTATGCACTGACGGGCGAGAGCGAGTCGTACAACGGTTTTACGCCCTTGCGCGATTTTGCCCCGGAAAGCGGAGGCTGGGGCGCGTGGGAACTCGCCGCGCGTATCAGCAACGTGGCGACGGACAGCGCCCAGTTCAAACTGGGATTTGCCGATCCGGCAGCCTCCGCAAAAGAGGCAACCGAAGTGGCCGTGGGCCTCGCGTGGTATCCGACCCAGAACCTGAAATGGCAATACGACTACGCCAATACGTTCTTCGACGGCGGGGCAGGGACGACGGCCGCGCCCAAAGATCGTCCGAACGAAAGCGTGTTCGAAACGCAGATTCAGCTCGCTTTCTAGAAGGTATGATGCATAGCGGCATCCGCGACAGGGATATGGAAATAGAGTCAATGTACCGATTGAAGCCTCAGTTAAGCCTGTTTGCGGCTGCCGCGATTGCCTTAATCGCGAGTGTACTACTCAGTACCCCCGCACGTGCGGCAAATCAGCGCCTGCTGAACGTCTCCTACGACGCAACACGCGAGTTCTACGAGGACTATAACGCCGCGTTCGTGAAATACTGGAAAGCAAAGACCGGACAGGACGTGTCGATCGAGTTATCGAATGGGGGTTCGGGCAAACAGGCCCGCGCAGTAATCGACGGGCTCGACGCCGACGTGGTCACGCTCGGACTCGCCTACGATATCGACGCTATTTCCGACCAAGCGGGACTTTTGCCGGCGGATTGGCAGAGCAGGCTACCGAAAGATAGCAGCCCGTACACCTCCACCGAGGTGTTCCTCGTCCGCAAGGGAAACCCCAAGCAGATCAAGGAGTGGGGCGATCTGATTCGCCCGGGAGTCTCGGTGATAACGCCGAACCCGAAGACCTCGGGCGGCGCGCGATGGGCGTTTCTAGCGGCCTGGGGATACGCGCTCAAAGCGTCGGGCGGCAACGAGGCTAAAGCACAAGCGTTCGTGAAGGCGCTGTACAAAAACGTGCCGGTGCTCGATTCGGGAGCGCGCGGCTCGACCACCAGCTTCGTCGAGCGCGGCATCGGCGACGTGCTGCTGTCGTGGGAGAACGAGGCGTACCTGGCGATCGACAAGCTGGGCAAGGGCCAATTCGAGATCGTCTATCCGAAACAAAGCATCGTCGCGCAGCCGCCGGTCGCATGGATCGACAAAGTTGATCAGCGCCACGGCACGACTGATCTGGCGAAGGCTTATCTCGAATATTTGTACTCGGACGAGGGGCAGGAGATCATCGTGCGCAATCACTTCAGGCCGACGAACCCCGCAATTGCGGCAAAGCACGCGAAAGATCTGCAGCCGATCGAGCTGTTCACTCTCAAGCAGGTCTTCGGAAGCTGGGCCAAGGTCCAAAAGAAGTTCTTCGCCGACGGCGGAGTCTTCGATCAGATTTATCAGCAATGATCGGGCGCGCTGAAAAACGGACGCGGCGGTAATCGCGATGGCGCTGAAACAGCCAAGCGTCTTGCCGGGCTTCAGCCTCGCGATGGGGATCACGCTCGTCTATCTGAGCTTTCTGGTCCTGATTCCGTTGTTGACCATCTTTCTGCAGGCGGCGGGGATGGGCCTGGGCCATTTCTGGTCGGTGGTTTCGTCGCCGAGGGTCGCGGCTGCATATCGGCTGAGTTTCGGCGCCGCATTCATCGCCGCGATGGTGGATTCGGCGGCGGGTTTTCTGACCGCGTGGGCATTGACGCGCTATCGCTTTCCGGGCGCGAGTCTCTTCGATGCGATCGTCGATCTTCCGCTGGCGCTGCCGACGTCGGTTGCGGGGATCACGCTGACTGCAATCTTCGCGGCCAACGGAATTGCCGGTTCAATCTTCGCGCGTATCGGAATCAAGGTTGCATATACGCGCTTGGGAGTCGTGGTCGCTATGATTTTCGTCGGAGTTCCTTTCGTGGTCAGGACGGTGCAGCCGGTCCTGCAGGAACTCGATCTCGAACTCGAAGAGGCGGCCGAGACTCTGGGCGCGAGCCGCCTTCAAACTTTCACCCACGTGATCTTTCCTGCGGTGTTGCCCTCGATCTTGACCGGCTTCGCACTGGCCTTTGCGCGCGCGATCGGCGAATACGGCTCGGTAATTTTCATCTCGGGCAATATGCCGATGCGCACGGAGATTGCGCCGCTCTTGATCGTCACCGAGCTCGAGCAGTTCGACTACCACGCGGCGGCCGCGATCGCGCTCGTGATGCTGCTCGCGTCGTTCTTGATGTTGCTTGCGATCAATCTGCTGCAACGCTGGACCTCGCGGATCTATGCCATATGAACGCAATACGAATTGAACGAACGAGCCCGAGCTTCATCGAGCGGATTAGCCGTCCGTCCTCCGGCAACCGCAAAACGGGACTCAGCGGTCTGGCGATCGTGCTAGGTGCGATGCTGTTCATGGGCGTCTTCCTGGTCATCCCGCTGGCGGCGGTCTTCACATACGCGCTGCGCGAGGGTCTGCGCGTTTACCTCAGAGCGATCTCCGAGCCATACGCGCGCAGCGCGATCCGTCTGACGCTTGTAACCGCGCTAGTCGTGGTGCCGATGAATCTCTGCTTTGGCGTGGCGGCGGCGTGGGCGATCGGCAAGTTCGAGTTCCGCGGCAAGGGACTCCTCACGACGTTGCTCGATCTGCCGTTCGCAGTCTCGCCTGTAATCGGCGGGATGCTGTTCGTGCTACTGTTCGGAGCGCAGGGAATCGCCGGTCCGTGGCTGCGCGCACACGGAATTCAGATCGCTTTCGCCGAACCGGGAATTATTCTCGCGACTGCATTCGTGACTTTTCCGTTCGTTGCCCGCGAGCTGATTCCGATCATGCAGGCGCGCGGCACCGAAGAGGAGCAGGCCGCGATCTCGCTCGGTGCCAGCGGATGGCAGACATTTTTTCGCGTCACGCTACCGAATGTGAAGTGGGGTGTGCTCTACGGAGTGATCCTCTGCAACGCGCGCGCGATGGGCGAGTTCGGCGCGGTGTCCGTTATCTCCGGCAACGTCCGCGGACTCACGAGCACGATGCCGCTGTATATAGAGATTCTCTACAATGACTACGAGTTCACCACCGCGTTCGCCGTCGCGTCGCTCTTAACCTTACTCGCGGTTGTGACCTTGATCGCGAAGCGGATCGTCGGACGCCGCGCCGATGTTGTGACTGAAGAGATCGCGCCGGATGAGGAGGACCTCGCCGCATGAGTATCGAGGTTCGCGGCATCGGCAAGAAATTCGGCAGCTTCATCGCGCTCGACAACGTGAGCCTGAGCGTCGAGACAGGCGAACTGGTCGCACTTCTGGGCCTTTCGGGATCGGGCAAGACGACGCTGCTCCGGATCATCTCGGGGCTCGAAGCCGCAGACTCCGGGACGGTGCACTTTCACGGCGAAGACGCGACCAAGATCAGCGTGCGCGGACGGCAGGTCGGATTCGTGTTCCAGCATTACGCGCTGTTTCGCCACATGACGGTGTTCGAGAATATCGCGTTCGGTTTGCGCGTGCGGCCGCGGCAAGCGCGCCCCTCCAAGGATGAGATCGCCGAGCGAGTTCACAAGCTGCTCAAGCTGGTGCAGCTCGACGTTCTTGCCGGCCGCTATCCGTCGCAACTTTCTGGCGGACAGCGCCAACGCGTGGCGCTCGCGCGTGCGCTCGCAGTCGAACCCAAGGTGCTGCTGCTCGACGAGCCGTTCGGCGCGCTGGACGCGAAGGTGCGCCAGGAGCTCCGGCGATGGCTCAAGCGCCTTCACGAGGAGCTGCGCATCACGAGTATCTTCGTCACGCACGATCAGGATGAAGCGCTCGAGCTGGCAGATCGCGTCGTGGTGATGAACGCGGGAAAAATCGAGCAGGTCGGGACTCCGGAAGAGGTCTATCATCATCCAGCGAACGCTTTCGTTTACAACTTTCTGGGCAACGTGAATCTGTTTCACGGCCGAATCGAGAACGGCAAGGTCTATCTTGGCGATACCGTGTTCGAACTTGACGGCGCTGACCGGCGCGCGGTCAACGGAGCTTCGGGCAACGCGGCGCTCTACATGCGGCCGCATATGCTCGAGCTGGACCGCACCCCGCATGGTCACGAAAACTTTCGCGCGACTGTCAGAGCGATTAACGCGGCGGGTCCGCAGGTCAAAGTCGAGTTGATCGCTGAATGGGGCGATCCGGTGCAGGTCGAGATCGATCACGAGCGCTACCGGATCCTCGCGATCAAACCCGGCGCGCAAGTTTTCGTTCATCCCAGGCAGAGCCGAGTTTTCGTTTACCAGATTTAGGCGCTGCCTCTAGCCGGTGAGCTGCGCGAGCATCTTCTTGAGCTTCGGCGCGCTGGCGAGCGCGCTGCGAATCTTCGCGATCTCGTCGGCATCGATAATCAGCGGCATCCGCTGAAACCGGCCGCGTTGGTCGTAGACGCAGAAGCGGATCTCGTACGATCCTTTCGCCATCCCGTCGGTGAACTTGAGGAGTTGGATACAGGGAACATGATACGGCGTCGCCACGCGGATCTCTTCCTCGATGATCCCGGAGCCCCAGTGCAGCGCGAAGGTGCGCGGCCCGGCAGCGGGTTTCGATTTTTTTGCGGTCGCCATGAATACCCTCCGCGCGCGATAATCCATGTTCGCGCCGATGAATCCAGCGTCTAACAGATTTGCGATTTTTCCGCCAAAGGCACGCAATTTGACTGATCCGGGCGGGCCCGCGATGCTGGTGCATCAGCGGGCCGATCGAGCATGAATATCACGCAGGAATCTGTCGCCGCGGGCCTCAAGCGCGCGGACTATATCACCAATCAGCGGGTCGAGACGGCGGTATTTCTTGCGCTTGCGCTCGAGAAGCCGCTCTTGATCGAGGGTCCCGCCGGCGCGGGCAAAACCGAAGTCGCCAAAGTGATCGCCGCGATGCTGCCGACCGAGTTGGTGCGCCTGCAATGCTACGAGGGGCTGGACGAGGCGCGCGCGCTGTACGAATGGAATTATCAGAAACAACTTCTGCGTCTGCAGGCCGACGAGGCCAACGGCGCACGCTGGGAAGATCTTTCCGAGCACATTTTCTCGCGCGAGTACCTGCTCGAGCGGCCGCTGCTGAAAGCGATAACCTCGCCACGCCGCGTGGTCCTGCTGATCGACGAGATCGACAAGGCCGACGAGGAGTTCGAGGCGTTCCTGCTCGAATTACTTTCGGATTTTCAGGTCAGTATCCCGGAGCTTGGAACATTGCGCGCGCACGAGCGCCCAGTCGTGGTGCTGACCTCGAACCGCGCACGCGAGTTGTCGGAGGCGCTGCGGCGGCGATGCCTTCATCTGTTCATCGACTTCCCGGGAATCGAGCAGGAACGGAAAATTATCGCGCTCAAAGTCCCGGGCCTCGATGAGCGCCTGGCCGCGGAGGCCGCGCGCTTTGTCGGCGCGGTGCGCAAGCTCGGACTGCGCAAGCCGCCCTCGATCGCGGAGACGCTCGATTGGTGCCGCGCCCTGGTGCGGCTGGGAATCGCGGAGCTCGACTCCGAATCGATTCGGACCGCGCTGGGCGTGCTGCTCAAGCATGAGGACGACCGCGCCAAAGTCGAGTCGAAAGCTTCGGCGCTGGCGGCGCACCGTCCGTGACTCCGTTTCGCGAGCAGGTCGTCGATTTTATCGCCGTGCTGCGCGCCGCGGGAGTTCGCATCTCGGTCGCTGAATCGATCGACGCGCTCCGCGCCGTCGCCGCGGCGGGTTTCGAGCGCGTGCCAATGCGCGAGGCGATGGCCGCCGCGTTGATCAAGGACGAAGCCGATCGGACCGTCTTTGACGACGCATTCGCACAGTTCTTCTCCGCGCCCGCGGCCGGCAAGACGCGCGGGACGCATCCGGATCACCGCGGACAGCTCGAGTCCGCGGCAAGTGGCCGTGGACGTCCCGGCGAGGAACCGGGCGAAGTCTCGAAACCTCGCGAGCGGCCGGATTCAAGTCGTCCCGGCGGAAAGAGCGCAGCGCGCGATCGTCAGGATCAAGAAGATCGCAAGGGTGATCGCGCCGGGGCCAAGGGCGATACGCGCGGCGACGCAAAGGCCGATACGGAAGAGCGCGCTGCGCAAGCTCGTACGGCGCGGGACGCCGGACAAGCAGAATCCGGAATCGAAACTGGCCGCGCTGCGCGGATTCGCGCGCTCGAGCGGGCGCCGTTCGCCGCCTACACTCATCTCGAGTACGCGCAAGCGCGCGACACGCTGGCGATCCTGAAGCGCCGCTTCCGGGTTCGTCTCGGACGGCGCTTGCGAATCGCGAAGGCTGGGCGAATTGATTTTCGGCGCACAATTCGCGCTGCGACGCAGCGCGGAGGCGCGCTGGCCGATCTGCGCTTTCGCGCGCGGCGACCGCGGCGGATCGATCTGACGATCCTGGCCGATATTTCCGGATCGGTGCGCTACGCGGCCGAGCTGATGCTCGAGCTGGTCGCGGGCGCGCGCGACCATTTCCATCGCGTGCGGAGCTTCGTCTATATCGACCGGCTGGCCGAGGCGGAGTTCGAGTCCGGCCACCTGGTGACAACTCCCGCGCTCGACCTCTATGCGCGATCGGATTTCGGGCGCGTGCTCGGCGAACTATGGGAGCGTCGCGCCGAGGTCCTTGGCCGTCAGACGGTGGTGGTTATCCTGGGGGACGGGCGCAACAACCGGCGTCCGGCGCGCGCCGATTTGCTGCGCGAGATCGCGCGCAACTGCCGCGCCGTCGTATGGCTGAATCCGGAAGAGCCCGCGCGCTGGGGCACGGGCGACAGCGCGATCGTGCAATACGCCCGCGAGGTCCGCGCGCACGTCGCCGCGCGCAATCTGCACGAGCTCGAACGCGGCCTCCTCGGCATCGCGTAACGCGGAGCCGGCAGAAAGCTTCGATCGAGGCTGCCTCGCACTCGTTGCCCGTATACCGGGATTCGGTATACGATTGAACTTGTGAGACATTCCTTCGGCAACCGTCAGACCGAGGCCCTCTTTTGGGATGGTTCGTGGGCAAGTTTCAAGGCGTTGCCCGTCGTGCCAAGCGCAAGTTGGATGCGCTCAATGCGGCCAGCCGTCTCGAGGACTTAAATGTGCCTCCTTCAAATCGGCTGGAAAAGCTCAGAGGAGATCTGGAGGAATTCTACTCAATCCGGGTGAATGATCAGTGGCGTATTATTTTCAAATGGTACGCCGGTGACGCCCGCGAGGTCAGAATAGTTGACTATCACTAGGAGAACTTCGATGAAGAAAGAATTTGCGCCCGTCACGCCTGGCGAGATGCTCAGAGAGGAATTTCTGGCCGAATACGGTCTGTCGCAGAACCAGCTCGCAAAGGCTATCGGCATTTCGCCGAACCGGATCGCTGAGATCGTGAACAACCGCCGCAGGATCACCGCGGATACCGCGCTGCGATTGGGTCTCTACTTCGGCAACAGCCCGGAGTTCTGGCTCAATCTACAGACTCATTACGATCTCAAAATCGCGCGCAAGAACCTGAGGCCTGCGGCGGTTGCGCGAATCAAATCGCAGCGCGCCGCCTGAACGCCGCTAGAAATCCAGCAGCTCGCGCATCCGCTCGAGGACTCGTTGCGCTCGGGTCATCTTGCCGTCGGCATGTTGTTCGACGTGCAGCGTCTTTTCGCGGTCGAGCTGGCGCTGAGCAACGATTTCGCTGATCGCCTCGGCCGCTTTCGGATGCTCGCGGAACAGGCGGGCGAAGCCGTCGCGGTTCATCTCGAGCACTTCGGTATCGGTCACCGCCTTGATCGTCGCGTTGCGCGGGTCGCCGTTTAAGAGCGCGCCCTCGCCGTAGATCTGCGACGCTCCGCCGTAGGCGAGATGGCGCTCGGTCCCGTCCTGTGCGGTTCCGATTATCTCGACCGTGCCGCGGCGCACGATGAACATGGTTTCACCCGGCTCGCCCTTGCGTACCAACACTTCGCCCGCGCCAAACTGATGCACCTGGACGGTGGGAATGAGAAAGTGAAGGTCGGCGTCGGTCAGCTCGGCCAGAAACGGAACTTTGCGCAGCTCGGTCATTATCTCGGCTTCGTATTCGGCTTCGCCGACGCCGATCCGCACGCGGCGTTCGCGCCGCAGCTCGAGCGTGCGCATCGGATAGGGAATATCAATCCGGTTGCGCCGCAGCGCGTACCACAGGCTCGACACGACTTCGGAATGGATACGCTCGAGCAGCGCATAATCGTCGATCCAGAATTTGATCCGATAGCGAATCGCGCTGTCGCCGTACTCCCAGGGCAGCACTTCCACCGCCGGGTCGCGCAGCACGTGCGGAATATCGTGCAGCACCTTGACCAGGACTTCGCGCACGCGATTGGGCGGCACGTCGTAGGCGATTCCGACTGAGATTTCATCGCCGATCGCGCCACTGAAATTCACCAGCACGTCTTTGCTGACCAGCGAGTTCGGAACCTCGAGCCGCTCGTGCGCGCGGGTGACGACGGTGGTCGAGCGCCATCCGATTCCGCGCACCCGTCCGATGTAGTTGCCCGCGCGCACCCAATCGCCCGGCTCGAATGGTTTGCCAAGCTGGAGCATCAGCCCGCTGAACACGTTGCTGAGCGATTCTTGCAGCGCGAGACCGACGACCGCGGCAACCACGGTGGTCGTGGTTAGAATCGATAGCGGCTGAAAGCCGAAGTCGGTGTACAAGACGACGCCCGCGACCACCGCCCACAACACGAACATCACCAGGTCTTTGAAGATGGTCGAGAAGTGCGCGCGCCCGCGCCGCGTAGCCCCGTCAAGCGCTTCGAGCAGCAGCCGGATAACTCCGAACAGGAACAGGACCAGCGCGGCGGCGGCGATTTTCTCGGCGATATCGCGGCGATGTATCAGCGTCGAGGCGACGTCGAGGATCAAACCCGACGCGATCAGCACGAAGGTGTTCGAACTGATCGAGGAACGCCGGCGCCTGAGCGAGAAGGCCACCACCAGCGCGGCGAGAATTGTGATGGATTCGGCGAAATCTCGCAGATCCGAATGGATCGCCCAGAAGCCGAGAATCAATTGCAGCGGCGTTGACCGCATCGCTTATACCCCAATCGCCTCGGCGATCGCACCGAGCAACTTCGCGGCGCCGAAATATTCCGCCGCGATCTCGCGCGCCGCGCGCGCATGCCGCGCATAGTCCGCGTTGACGCGCCCAATCGCATCGGCCGCTTCGCCGGCCGTGTCGAAACCCAAAAGACCGTCGCCCTCGGGTACGAACTTCTCAAATCCTGTGCGCTGGGTCACGACCGGACGTCCCGCCGCCAGATAGCATACGCTGCGGTCGCTGAACCATCCGGAGCGGGTGCGTGCGTAGATATCTTTGGCGACGGTGAACTCACCGCGTGAGGTGCTGATATAGTTGCGATACGCATCGATATCCAGCGACATCGGCATCACCGGCGTGATCGAGAATCCGCCCGCCAGCGCGGCGTCGTAGTCGGGACCGGAATTGAGATCGGTCGCGATCTCGATCGGCTGCGCCGCCTCGCGCGCGACTTCGAGCATCCGCTGAAAGTTTACGTGCTTGGACCAATAGTAGGTATCGCCACCGATCACCAAATCGCTGCCGTGGTTGCGCCAGGTTCCAACCGTGGTGAACGCGCGCGGCTTGGCCGGGCCAACGCCGGTGGGCCAATCGTCGAGCAGCACCGGAGGCCGGGTGGTATGCCAATGGATTCCCGCCGCCGGAAGTTTGCAATCGGGCGCGCCGATATTGGCGGCGTAGGTGAAAAACAGTTTGTGCGCCGACGCGAACTCCACCGCGGGCGGGATCTTGCGCGAGTACTCAATCTGAAACGTGCCGGGATCGGTTTCGAGATAGATCAGGCAGCGCGCGGCGCGATGCTCCTCGCGCGGCTCGGTCGCTCCGCACAGATTGATCACAGCGTCGGCGCCGCGGATAAGTTCGAGGCATCGCATGCGCGGCATCCCGACGTACTCCTCGCGCACGGAATCCAGAAACGCCCAGCGTCCGCCGAAACCGTAGCGCTCGAGCACGCCGCCCAGGAGCCGCAGGTTGCGCGACGGGTCGCGCGTTATGGTGCCGGCGACCGGGTCGTAGCAATGGGCGCGATGATCCTCGATGTAATAGACGTCGAAGCCAAGTTCGCGAAAGCCGATCAGGTGATGCAGTAGCTGCCAGACGACGCCCGCGAATGGGTATCGCGCGGCGAGATGAAGCACGACGATTCGGCCCTTGCGCTTGTGGTCCACCAGGATTGCGCAATTTTACTGTGCGCGGCGAATTATAGATAGCCGGGCGCGATTCGATAGAGTATTGGTGAACCCATGATCGAGGCGTCGTGTCACTGCGGTAAGGTGAAATTACAAATTGCCCATGCGCCGCGGAACGTCACGGACTGCAACTGTTCCATCTGCCTCCGTTACGGCGCCTTATGGGCGTATTACCAGCGGAAAGACGTCGCCATTTCAGGCTCGACCAAAGTCTATTCATGGATGAATCACAGGATCGGATTTCACCGCTGCGAGAATTGCGGCTGCGTAACGCACTGGCTCTCCACCGATCCTGCCGGTCCTCGAATGGCGGTAAACGCCCGGATAATGCCTCCTGAGATTCTGGCTCAAGCGGTCATCAGGAAGTTGGATGGCGCCAGTTGGTAACCTGCAAATCCCCCCGCACGCCGCGGACCATCAGTCACGGCAGGCCTGCGATGCGCCTCAGCTCGTCGTCCAGCAGCTCGACGGTCTTGCGTCGCTGGCTGACCTGCGCCGCGCGATTCTCTCCCAGCTCGCCGAGGTAGCATCCGCGGTCCGGCAGATAGAGCACCGCGCGATAAGGAAAGCCCGGTTTGAGCTCGTGCCAGGGCTTGCGCGCGATAACTCCCTCGATCGATCCTTCGACCACGCGCTCGCACATCTCGATACCGTCGCGCCAGGTGAGTGCCGCGGCAGCGCGCAGTCTGGCGGTGCGGCGCGAATCCTCGACGCCTTCCATCCGGCGCATCACCTCGGCCACCAGCGCTTCGTCGGAATCCTCGGTCGCGTTGCCGAGCCATCGATGAGACCGGACTCCCGGCTCGCCGCCAAGCGCGTCGATTTCGAGGCCTCCATCGTCGGCGATGGTCGCGATTCCGGCGCGCGCGAAATAAAAGTGCGCCTTGAGCAGCGCGTTGCCGGCGAAGGTCGCAGCCGTCTCCTCCGGATGCTCGCGGATACCCGCGTCGGCCAGCGAGATCGGCGCGAGCGCGTACGCGGCGAGCAGCAAGCGGTACTCGGCCAGCTTTGCGGGATTAGTGGTTGCGACCAGGATTTCTTTCATCGCGATAATGCGGCCAGTTAGGATTTCGATTTTGGATTATAGGTGAACTTGAGATTCTCGCGCTCGCGATGCTCTTCGAGCGCAAGTTCGATCAGCCGATCGATCAATCTGCCGGTGGGGATTCCGCTCGCCTCCCACAGCTTCGGATACATGCTGATCGAGGTGAAGCCAGGAATCGTGTTGACTTCGTTGACACAGATACGGCGGAGATCGCGGCTGGCCAGAAAATCAACCCGCGCCATCCCGCGAATCGAGAGCGCCTTGAATGCGCGAATCGAGATCGTGCCCAGGCGGCGCATGATCGCGGCCGGAAGATCGGCGGGAATTTTTGTCTTCGCGCCAATCGGATCGACGTACTTGGATTCGTAGCTATAGAACTCGTGCGCACCGGCCACTATCACCTCGCCTGCGACGGAAGCCTCGGGACGATCGTTGCCGAGCACCGCGACCTCGAACTCGCGGCCGGCGCACGAGGCCTCGATCAGGGCTTTGCGGTCGTACTGGAACGCGTCTTCGAGCGCGGCGTCCAGTTCGGCCGCGCGTTTGACCTTGCCGACTCCGATCGATGATCCGGCCGCGTTGGGCTTGACGAACACCGGGTAGCCGAGCCCGCGCGCGAGCTTTCGCGCGGCCGCGCGATTGGCTTGCCACTCGGCGCGCACGACCGCGTGATAGCGCACGACGGGAACCTTCGCGGCGCGCAGCAGTCGCTTCTGCACGTCCTTGTCCATCCCGATCGCGGAGCCGAGCACGCCCGCGCCGACGTACGGAATGCCGGTCAGATCAAGCAACCCCTGCACGGTACCGTCCTCGCCAAAGGTGCCGTGCAGCACGGGAAAGATGACGTCGAGATCGCCTGCGACGGCTCCGCCAGTTCGCGCGAGATCACCTGGAGCGGGCGCCCTGACCAGCGCGCGGCTATCCGGATGCGGCAGCAGGGTGACGGGAGTATCTCCCGCCGAGAGCGCGGCCAGATGCGGCGTCGCCTCGGCGAGCAGCTTGAGCGCGTCGTTTTCGAGGTACCACTTGCCGTCGCGATCGATTCCAATCGGCACGATTTCATATCGCGCCGGATCCATCGCGGACATCACGCTGAGCGCCGAGCGAAGCGATATCTCGTGCTCGCCCGAACGTCCGCCGAACAGAACTCCGACCCTGATTTTGTTGCCCGATGCCATCGCTTGTAGCCGCTCGCGCGGCGTATGGATTGTGACATGGCCTGCAAAAATCTTCGAGACGCATTTAGCGCCGCGCGTGGAAACGAGCGCGCCACGCCGATAGAGTTCCGGCGATGAGGCGTTATCCGTTCGTCACCGTCGACGTTTTCACTTCCCACGCGCTTTCGGGCAACGGCCTGGCGGTCTTCACCGACGCGGCCGGCCTGAGCGACGCGGAAATGCAGGCGCTGGCGCGCGAAATGAATCTCTCGGAGACCACGTTCGTGTTTCCGCGCGACGCCGCCGTCGAGCGCGAACGCGGAGTCAGCGTGCGCATCTTCACGATCGGTTATGAACTCCCGTTCGCCGGCCATCCGACGCTCGGCACCGCCTATGTGCTGGCTGAGATGCGCCAGAGCCGGGATATTGTGCTCGATCTGAAGGTGGGAAAAATCCCGGTTCATTTCACCGATCGCGAGGGCGAGCTGTTCGGCGAAATGACTCAGCGCGATCCTGAATTTGGCTTCGTTCACGATGCCGGCGAGGTTGCGGCCGTCACCGGATTGCCGCCCGGCGCGATCGACGCATCGCTGCCGATCCAGACCGTTTCTACCGGGCTGGCATTTGCGATCGTGCCGATAATCTCGATGGCTTCGTTTGCCAAACTGCACGTCGATCAGGCGCGAGTACTTCCCTACCTCGAACGTACCGCGACGCATCAGTTCTATTTTGTTTCACGTGAAACCCAAGACCCCGCGGCGCGGCTCCATGCGCGGATGCAATTCATCGGCGGTGAGGATCCCGCGACCGGATCGGCGGCGGGCGACGCCGCGGCTTGGATGGTTCGCAACGGAGTCGCGCAGCCGGGCGAGCAGGTGCTGATCGAGCAAGGTATCGAAGTGCAGCGCCCCAGCAGAATCTTCGTTCGCGCAAGCCTCGACGCCTCGCGCGTGCACGCCGTTCGCGTCGGCGGCAATGTGGTCGAGGTGATCCGCGGCGAAGTGTCGCTGCCCTAGATCGCGCCCACTCGTCCGCACGTCGCGCGGCTACTGGCGATAGTTCGGCGCTTCCTTGGTGATGAACACGTCGTGCACGTGGCTCTCGCGCTGGCCCGCGTCGCTCACGCGGATAAAGCGCGCGCGGCGGCGAAGCTCGGCCAGATTGGCGGCGCCGAGATAGCCCATCCCGGATTGCAAGCCGCCGATGAGCTGCTCGATATTCGACGCGAGCGACCCGCGATGCGGCACGCGGCCCTCGATTCCCTCGGGCACGTGCTTGCCCTCGGCAGCCTCCTGCATCCCGTAACGGTCATGCGTGCGCTCGTTCATCGCGCCGATCGAGCCCATCCCGCGATACAATTTGTAGGTGCGGCCCTGGTAGAGAATCGTCTCGCCGGGACTTTCCTCGGTGCCCGCGAAAAGCGATCCGATCATCACCGAGGTCGCGCCCGCCGCGATCGCCTTGGTGATATCGCCCGAGAAGCGAATTCCACCGTCGGCGACGATCGGAATTCCGCGCGGCTCCGCAATCGCCGCCGTGTCCATGATCGCCGTGATTTGCGGGACGCCGACGCCAGAGACCACCCGCGTGGTGCAGATCGATCCGGGGCCCATCCCGACTCGCAGCGCGTCCGCGCCCGCATCGATCAGCGCCTTGGCGCCTTCGGAGGTGGCGACATTGCCCGCGATAATATCCACCTCGGGACACTCGCGGCGGGTCGCGCGGACCGCCTCGAGCACGTTGTGCGTGTGACCGTGCGCGGTGTCGATGCAAAGGACGTCAACCCCCGCGCGGCGCAGGGCAAGCGCGCGCGCCTCGCGCTCGGGACCGACGCCGATCGCGGCGCCGACGCGCAGGCGGCCGCGGCTGTCCTTGCTCGAATGCGGATGCCGCGTCGCCTTGTCCATATCCTTCACCGTGATAAGTCCGCGCAGCCGCTCGTGCTCGTCGGTGAGGAGAAGTTTTTCGATTCGATGCGCCTGCAGAATTTCCTTGGCCTGATCGAGCGAGATGCCCGGGCGCGCCGTGACCAGCTTGGTGGTCATCACGTCGCGCACCGGCTTGTCGAGGCGTTTTTCGAAGCGCAAGTCGCGATTAGTCAGAATTCCGACCAGGCGGCCCTCCTTCACCACCGGCAGCCCGGAGATATGATGCCGCTCCATGATCGCGAGCGCCTCTCCGATCCGCTGCTCGGGATGCACCGTGACCGGATCGGCGATCATCCCGCTTTCATATTTCTTGACCGCTTCGACTTCGGCGGCCTGCTGCTCGACGGAGAGATTGCGATGGATAAATCCGATACCGCCGTGCTGGGCAAGGGTGATCGCGGTGAGTGATTCGGTGACGGTGTCCATCGGGGAGGAGACCAGCGGTATGCGCAGATGGATTTTGGGCGTGAGTTGGGTAGCGACGTCGCAGGCAGTGGGGAGCAGGTCTGAAAACTGCGGCAGCAGGAGAACGTCATCGAAAGTTAGACCTTCGCGAAGCTCCGAATGAGGCATTTGGAGACCCTCCTTAAGCAAAAAGCCCGCAGTTGACCTGCGGGCTTTCGTCCGTTTGTAAGAGCTGAAACGCGTGCGTGCTAATCTGACGCGCCATAACTGAAGGTAACAGAGCGCAGTGCCGCAATCAATATCGAGGGATCAACCGGCCACCAAGACACGAAGGCACGAAGAAAAGCGGCTGTCTGACCTATTTTACGGCGCCCGCTGGCGCTAGTGCTATTCTAGGAGCTTGAGGTCAATAGCGCATCTTCTGCAGAGCATGTCTGTTGACGACGTCCACTCTCCATAGTTTTCGTCGGGAGGCGGCTGATAGAAATCCTGGAAAACGATCATGATCACCCGGTTACACGCAGGTCCGCCGAAACGCTCGGCCTTGCAGTGGATCACCGATGCCCATCCGTTGGCGAGTTTCTCGAGGTGCGCGGTCAACTCCTCGACTCTTTTCAATTTACGGGTGGTTCTCTCGGTCATTTACCGTCCCTCTCTTCTTGGCGGTTAATCGCCGAGCTGCCTGTTCCATCGCGGCCGGTACGGATTCCCGCGATTTTATCAGCATCCGTACTGCCTTTGCTCTCTGGCGCCAGGAAAGAACCTGAAAGCTAGACAGAACCTCGTATCGCGCCAGCAGCACTAAGCTTTCGGACACCCGAAGGTGACTGTTAGTGTTTCGCATCATCTTTACCCCTCGTTCTTGATTTGACCAAAGCGCGGTCTTCATTGGCACACATCAGCTACACTTCGATGCGAGCAATCTGTGCTGCGGTTTCGCCAACCACATCGTCGAGCAATCGCGTAGAGAGCGGAAACGCCGTCAGTAGCAACTCGATACGACGATTCTGTGCCGGAACGTTCGCGCGATGGAATAACTGTTTGCGTTCGCGCAGTGAGATCCAAGTATCTTCTCGACATGGATAAGCCAAGCAGACCACAACCCTTGGCGTCCGCGCGGTTGTCGAGTAGGCAAGCACTTGAAGTAAGTCTTCCCGATGCCTTTCGCGAATCGATTCATCGAGATTGCGCCAGCGAGTATCCTGCATCTCCTCCCAGTGCTGCTTGTATTTTGCATCGACGATCAGCGTTAAGTCTTCGCGTTCTAGCACGACATCCGGAACGAGCGATTTTTGTGAGCCGAGATATGGAGGATCCCACGAAATCGGCACTACGGTTTCGCGCAGACGTCCGGTCTTGAGCAATCCGCCGGAGAGCCGCGCGACTCCGGCTACAATTACCTCTGCCCACGCCTCGAAAAACTCCTCCATGGACATTGACCATGCCAGGCCGCGTAAATCGCTCGATCCGCCGAGGCCTCTTTCTTCGACGGTCCACTGAATAGCTTCGATCCCGCCGGAATAATTCTCTGATTTGAGCGTTGCGCGCATCCATCCGAATATCTCTACTGGTCGTGGCCGAAGCGACACGACGTCGCGCAGTCGATCGCGAAGCACCTCGCAGAGCCCAATCAGTTTGAGGACATATATTCCGGCAAAACGCTGGGTTTCGAGGCTGCCAAGATGCGCCTCGACCGCGAATCGGATTGCGGATCTTAATCTCCGATCGTCACGGAGGTCTGGGAACTGGCATGGGACCTCGAGAAACTGTCCGCGACTGATATGGCGATTCGCGTACCCCGTCCAATCCACACTGCCGCGAGGGGCTGAGCGTGATTCGCGTACAAGGTCAAATTTCCGTTCGAGGCTGTCGAGTAATTTCTTCAGGCGAAAGAGAACAATCGAAGACAACAGCCATGGTGGTATCTTACGATCAGAGCGCGGAAGCAGCGGTCCACCCAAAGGCGACGGAACTACCCGCCATCCGGTGGCATTCATCACTGTACCTAGGCCGGACCAGCCGAATCGCGGGCGGACGATCAAGCCGAAATCGAATTTCCCACTCGATGGTGACAATAGGGGAACCGCACCAATTCGATTCGCCGAGGTGCAGTCAAAATCGACCCTAGAACCGTCGAAATGAGTTCGCATCTCTACTCCCACCGATTGGAGCCTTTCGACGTTTTGATCGATGAACTGCTCGGCCAATCGCGCGACTTGCGCGCTCGGGTTCCTGGGCGCTTGTCCACCCAGTAGAAACTCGGTTGGGAGCCGCGCACTCCCGGAATCCGCGATCTCGAGAAGGTTGCCCTCTGCAAGAGTACGAAACTGCAACGGGCGCGTGCGGCTCGCGACCGCACTATGACCGGGCTTTTGTCGCTGACCAGCTTTCACAGCGTGTTGAGCCATTGCAGGTAGGAGCGCAGCGGTTCCGCGAACGACGTCACGTATCCTTGCGCAAGATATTCCTCGATCAATGGGGCGAGCGTGACTCTCAGATGTTGCCCTGCTTGTTTTGGATCGCTGTCTAAAAAATATGAATGGCCGGGCATCAACTGGAATGCGTCATCGCTAGCGTGCTCGACAAAGATGTTTAGAAGCTCGGCAAATGCATGCTGCATTGTGTCGCTGCCGCTCGCACGCACGACCCTCATTTGCGGCCATAGCTTTTGAAACGCGAACCGCCGCCGGATCGCAACGTCAACCACCGCGAGACTGCGATCAGCGGTATTCATAGTTCCGATGATATGCAGATTCTTCGGAAGTGATAGATGTGTTTCGAAAGGCGGACCAAAGTCGAACGGTAAATCTATAGTTCGAGTCGATTTGTCATCGGCCTCTAGCAAATAGATCGCTTCCCCAAGAACTTTTGACAAGTCTGCGCGATTGATTTCGTCAATATGCAGCAGATAGGGCTTCTTGATCGAGTTTGCTTGTTCGGCGGCGTCGATCAGAAATCCTTTTTTCGGCGCAAATTTCAAACCTAATGCGCCAACAGCGGTGTCCGGTGCGAGACCTCCGACAAAATTTTCATAGGTGGTATTTGCGTGAAACTGGATCGTGCGTCCCCGCCCGCCGTAGTGGTTTCGAATCAACTCCCGTGACATCCGCGTTTTCCCGGTTCCTGGGGGCCCCTGCAAAACGACATAGCGCCGTTGTTCTAATAGAGTCGCGGCATCTGCTTCAGAAATTTCGGGCATCAGATGCTCCAGCCACTGCTGCCGGATCAAATCGCGGGCGGCCTGATATTGCCTGATCGGAATTTCGCCGCGCTCTTCAAACATCAGGTCCAAAAATGCGGTCAAGGCTTCGAGCGTCTGTTCCCTGTCGCCGGTCGGGACATAAATTGCGTACAAGACTCGACCATATTTTCGGAACACTGAAGCATAGTTCGAGAACTCGGAGCTTACATTTTCGGGAATGACGAGATCAGTACGCGAAGGCTCCTGCTTGGCCCACGCAACCAAACGTCCATGCGCTTGCTTACTATTGAGCCATCCGCATAGCGCGCTGAGCTTTCGCGCGTGACCCGGACGACCGAGCACGTTTTCGTCTGGCGCGAGGCCGTTCGTTCCGACGACAAAGGTCAGCAAACAAGGCGCGTCCGTCACGGGAAAGATCGCGAGTGACATGCCGCCATAGACCCCGGAATTTGGATTGCTCGGATGAATCAGGGCGCCGTATGGAACGTTCTGGCTGTCGTCGGTTTCGGGCATCCCGGGCGCCCTGACTTTCACGACCTTCTTCGCGCCAATAGGATATCGACCGTCCGGTGACCCGTACAAATCGTTGAATCCCTCAGCGATTCTATTAGGCCAGTCTTTTGAATACCCATTTTCCAGAAGTGCAGCCAAAAGTTTGTCGGCCCACATCGAATCCCCTCCCTTGAGTCACGCGTCACGAAATACGGGCACAGCTCTTTTCTACTCAATCACGTGCAGCTCCGATACGTGGCGGATCTTCGGGTGATCTATCCAGTCGTAGCGGTTGTCTTGATCGATCAGGCGGCCCTCTATTCCGGCGCGTGGGCTCTGAGCATGCGCATCAATGCGGCGATGCCATCGTCCACATAGGTGAAGGCGCGCTTGTGCTCACCGCCGGCATCGAGCTGCTTCGGCGCCGCTGATCGGCGCGCGGCGCTCGCGCAGCCGTGCGTGTCAGCTTTTGTAGATATCGATCACCTGGCCGAGCAGCCTCAGCGCGTCCGCCTTGGGGCGCTGGAATGAGTTGCGGCCGATAATCGAGCCGAAGCCGCCGCCCGCATGGATTCCGCGCACGGTAGTCAGAAGCTGCTCGTCGGATTCCTTGGCGCCGCCCGAGAAGATCACGATTCGGCGCCCGTCGAAGGCGGCCTGCACCACGTGGCGAATCCGATCGGCCAGTGTCCCGAGCGGAATCTTGGCGGCGTCGTACGCCTTTTTCGCCTCAGGCTGCTCGATAGTTTCCGTGGGAGGTTTGACCTTGATTATATTTGCCCCGAGCTGCGCGGCGATTTGCGCCGCGTAGGCGACCACGTTGACCGCGGTCTCTCCCGCCTTGCTGATACTCGATCCGCGCGGATAGGCCCAGACCACCACCGCGAGGCCGTGCTCCTTCGCGTCCTCGGCAATCGAGCGCAACTCCTGGTACATCGCCTTGGATTGCGACGAGCCCGGATAGATCGTGAATCCAACCGCGGCGCATCCGAGCTGGAGCGCGTCTCTGACGCTGCCGGTCACCGAGGGCGCGGGATCTTTCTCATCGTAGAGCACGTCGTGATTGTTGAGCTTCAGGATCAGCGGAATTTCGCCCGGGAAGTCGGTTACCGCCGCCTCGATAAATCCGAGCGGTGCCGCGTAGGCGTTGCATCCGGCGTCGAGCGCGAGCTGGAAATGGTAGCGCGGGTCGTAGGCGGGAGGATTGGGCGCGAAACTGCGTGCAGGACCATGCTCGAAACCCTGATCGACCGGCAGGATCACGAACTTGCCGGTGCCGCCGAGCTTGCCCTGGTTGAGCATCCGGGCCAGGTTGCTGCGCACGCCCGCGTTTTCCGAATCGTACCAGGAAAGAATTTCGCGTACTCGTTTGGTCATTGGAAAGTTCCTTTGGCCCGCACGTGGGGCGTCAATAATCCTACCCTATTATCACAGCATCGCGAGCGCGGTATGCGCCGCGCCCAGAAGTGCCGCGTCAGAATTCATAACGACGCGGACCGCGATTTTTTCCAGCATCGGTTCGAGCCGGCCCTTGCCGATAAAACCGCGCGCGAACTCGCCGCGCTTGAGCGCCGGCAAAATCTTTGGCGCGATTCCCCCGCACAGGTACACGCCGCCTATCGCCAGCACTTTGAGCGCAAGATTCGCCGCTTCCGATCCGTACATTGCGCAAAACATCGCGAGCGCGTCAACGCAGACTTTATCGCGTCCGCCCGCGGCGGCGCCGCTGATCGCCGCTGCCTGATCACCGCTACCGAGCGCCGCGCCAAGCCACCGTGGCTCCGCGACGCCGCTGCGCGCGCGCAGAAACCGGTACACGTTGACCAACCCCGGTCCCGAGAGCACCCGCTCCCAGCTCACGTGGCCGAACTCGCGCGCGAGAAATCGCAGCAACTCGATTTGATCATCGCCATCGGGCGCGAAGCTCGAATGTCCCCCCTCGGAAACCACCGGATAGTAGCGCCCGTCCACACATGCGAGCGCCGATTCGCCAAGTCCCGTCCCCGCCGCGATCACCGCAACGTTGCCTGGCGCGCCGCCAGTACCCTCAGGCCGGATAACTTCGCAGTCGGCAGGCGCGAGCTTCACCACCCCCATCGCGGTCGCCGCAAGATCGTTGAGCAGCCGTACGCGAGTGCCGCCGAGCGCCGCCGAGATTTTTTTCTCATCGAGCTTCCAGTCAAGATTGCTCGGCTCGGCCGCGCCGGCAATCACCACGCCCGGCACACCGAATCCGGCCGCATCGGCGCGCGCACCGTCGCTCAAGAACTCGGCGCAGGCCTGCTCGAGGCCCGGATAGTCATGACTGGTGTAGCGCGTCTTTCGGATGAGCGTCAGCGGCGCAGCCGCTTGTTCCGAACGATAGAGCGCGAGCAGCGTCTTGGTCGCGCCGACATCGCCGGCCAGTAGAGTCTTGGCCATAAATACTTAGGCGGCCGGCGCTCGTCGTTAGCCTTCGACCTGCATCTTTTCCGCCAGCTCCACTTCGGCCGCGCTGCCGATATAGATCGGCTGACGCTCGTGGAGCGCCGTCGGTATCACGTCAAGTACACGCGCGGTACCGGTCGAGGCCTTGCCGCCGGCCTGTTCCGCGATCATTGCCATCGGCGCAAGCTCGTACATCAGGCGCAACTTGCCCCTGGTGTTTCCGTCGGGCGTGATTTCGCCCGGATAAAGATAGAGGCCTCCTTCGAGGAGGCAGCGATGGAAGTCAGCGGCGAAGGCGCCCGTGTAACGCAGCGAATACGAGGTCGATTTATTCTTGCGGCTGGTCAGATGCTCGACGAATTTGCGCGCGCCCGGATGAAACTTGCCGAGATTTCCCTGGTTGACCGAGTATGCGCCGCCGCGCGCGGGCATTTTGTGTCCTTCACGAAACAGCACGAATTCGCCGCGGCGTTGATCGAGCGTGAAAATATCGACTCCCGCTCCCGCGGTGAAAACCAGCTGCGTGCCCGGTCCGTACAAAATATAGCCCGCCCCGACCTGCTCTGTTCCCGGACGCAAAAGGTCGGTGATTTCCGCCGCGTGGCCGCGCGCGCGTTTGCGAATCGAAAAGATTGTCCCGAGCGATCCATTCACGTCGGTGTTGGACGAACCGTCAAGCGGATCGTAAAGCAGCGCGTAACTCGGCTCTCCGCATGGCTCGCTATCGTGGAGCGCTGCCTCCATCTCTTCGGATGCGAGGCAGCATACCGGACGGCGATGCGAGAACGCCTCGACGAAGACCTGGTTGGTCCATTCGTCGAGCTTCTTGGTCTGCTCGCCCTGGACGTTGGTCTTGCCGGTGTAGCCGAGCTCGCCGCCAATCGACGCGTGTGCGAGTTCGTGCGCGATGCGTTTGCCGATGAACTCGATCTGCTCGAGGATCAGCGCAAGGTCCGAGTTCGGTAATCGCGGACTGAGATGCGTCGCGACGCGATGCGAAAGCGTTATTCCCCGGATGCCCATACAATTCAGTCTCCCCACTGGCACCCGGTTGCGCTCGCTAGAGCGCGCGCCAGGCGCGTCCGTCGGCCGCCATCATTAAGGCGGCCTCAATCGGTCCCCACGAGCCCGCCGCGTACAAAGGAGGATCGGCAGGCGATTCGGCCCAAGCTCCGATAATCGGATCGACCAGACGCCACGACGCTTCGACCGCGTCGCGGCGCATGAACAGGGTCTGGTCGCCGTGAATGACGTCGCGCAGGAGAGTCTCGTAGGCTTCGGGCGTGGTGGTGGTGTAATGAAAATCGACCGCCACCTGCTGCAGGCGCACCTGGGCGCCCGGCACCTTCGAGATGATATGAACCGACAGGCCTTCGTCAGGCTGAATCCGGATGGTCAACATATTGGGCGCCAGTTGCGCGCGCGGATTTGAGTTGTACAGGATTCGGGGCACGGCTTTGAAGTAAATCGCAATCTCGCTGGCACGTTTGGGCATCCGCTTTCCGGTGCGTATATAGAACGGAACGCCAGCCCAACGCCAGTTGTCGATCCAGCATCGCATCGCCACAAAAGTCTCGGTGCGCGACTCGGGTGCGACATTTTCTTCCTGGCGATAGGCCGGGACCGCGGCGCCGGCGACGAGTCCCGCGCTATATTGGCCGCGGACCGCGAACTTTTCGATGTCTTCGTCGCTGAAGCGGCGGATCGAGCGCAACACGTCGAGCTTGGAATCGCGCACGGCGCGCGCCCTGGTGGTGCGCGGAGGCTCCATCGCGATAATGCTCAGGACGCCCAGGATATGGCTCTGCACCATGTCGCGCAGCGCGCCGGCCTGCTCGTAATACGGCGCGCGGGTGCCGACGCCTTCGTCTTCGGCCACCGTCAGTTGCACATGATCCACCGAGCGCGAGGTCCACAGCGGCTCGAAGATCGCGTTGGCGAACCGCAGCACCATCAGGTTTTCCACCGTCTCCTTGCCGAGGTAATGATCGATGCGGAAGATTTGGCTTTCGTCGAAGTTGAGCGAGATATGGTCATTGATCGCGGTCGCGCTAGCGAGGTCGTAGCCAATCGGCTTCTCGACCACCACGCGGGTAAAATGCTCCTCGCCGTCGGGCGGACGGATCATCCCGGCCTCATGCAGCATCGCGGCGCAGCTTTCGATAAACGACGGCGGAATAGCGAAATAATAGATGTGATTGCCTTGGGTGGCGTACGCGTTATCGATCTGCTCGAGCCGTTGGCGCAATCCGTCGTAATCGCCGCGCTCGGTAAAACGGCCGCGTACGTAATGAATTCGCGGACCGAACTCTGCCCATCGCGCTGCCTCGAGCGGACGGCGCGAGAATTTCGCGATCGCGTCGCGCGCGAGCTCGCGGTAGCTGTCGTCGTCGAGATCTTCCATCGAGAACGCCACGATCGGGCAATGCTCGGGCAAATCGCCGTCGAGCGACAGATTGTAGAGCGCGGGCAGAAGCTTGCGATGCGACAGCGCGCCAGCGCCACCGAATATCACGATCGCGCATGGCGGATTGATTGGCTTGGATGCGAGATGATTGATAGCGACGGTCTCGTGGGTAGAAGCAGCCATCGCGAAATATTCTCCTTGATTCCTGAGTCGCGCCCAATGCGCGAGGTTTAGCCGAAATTACGTCTGTTGAGTGCCTGGCATCAGGCTAAACCATCATGGCTGCGAAGCAAGTGACCTCAAGATTAGCAAAAAACCCTGATCAGATAAGGGATTTTTGTTTGAGGCCTGGTGCGTGGGCGCTAGCGCGGATGAATCTCGTCCTGCGAGACCAGGGTCCGAAAATCCTCGTGTTGAAAAATCCCCGCGACCGCGCGGGTCAACGCCACCGACAGCACTTCGCCCGGATTGTCGTAGACTCCGGCTTCGTCTTCAGGTCCAAGGCCGAAGCTCCCGATCGGAGGGTCGTTGTATAGCGATGAGGACGTGCCCTGCCAGAATGGCACGCTGAACGGCGCCTTGTAGATGGTGACCTCGAGCGCGAAATCCGCCGAGGTCGCCCACACCGGTCCATACTGGCCGTCCGGTCCGCGCCGCTTGATCACCCATCCGCGCGTTATCGTGCTGACCAGCACGTAGTCGGTCGCAGAAGGTTTCCCGGCGGCGTAAGTCGAGTCAGGGCTCAACATCGAGGTCATCCCGGCCTCTTCCGCCGAGACCCCGATCGCCTTCTGGACGATCTCCGGCAAGGGACTGCTGTACAGGCGCTGCACCACCTGCCCGCTCTGGCCAAGGGAGATTCCGATGGCGGGATTACCGTCGAGTGGAGCATGGTCGGGCGTTCCCGCCTGCGAGAAATCGCGGCCGTCGGTCGGCATCAGGACCAGGATGGAACGATGCGGGAAACTGTTCTGATAGCCCTTTACCTGGTACTGGTAATATTCCAGCTTTTCGACGGAAGTGGATTCGACCGGCGGCGCTTGCGAGCCAAGTCCGACTGCGGAGCATCCCGAAATCATTAGCGCGATCGCGATTGCAGACACCGCTATCGAGAAGCTTGCCGCAATGGCGATCGGTTGAGCCCGTCGCACAGATGACCCCGTCAACGTTGCGCGACTTGCGCGCGCTCGCGGAAAAGAAACAGAGTGCCGCCCACTTCCACCCTGTCACCGCTGCGCAGCGGTTGGCGGCCGGAGATAGGCTGGTGATTCAGCATCACCTGGCCGCCGCCGGTCGGGCTGATGAAATAGGCGCGGCCTTCCTGGCGGATGATCGCATGATGCCCCAGCACGGATTTGTCGCCGAATAGCCCGATATCGCACTCCTCGGCGCGGCCGATAATCGTGACCCCTTTGACCAGCGGATACTCGCGTCCCTCACGCGCGTTGCGGCTCTGGCTGCGCACTACCATAAGCCATCCGCGCTTGAGCAATTCGCCGACCAGTCCGATGAAAAACCCGATCAGCGCGCCCAGCACGATAATCGCAATCGCGCGGCCGAAGGCCTGCGGAAAGGTCGAGGTCAGGCTCTGATAAAAAAAGCCGCCGAGCGCTCCACCGACGATTCCGCCCAGCGCGCCATTGCGCCGCCGCGCGCTCGAGCGCGAGGCCCATCCGACGCCCAGTCCGACGAAAACTCCAAGGACCGCCCATCCGAGCGTCCGTCCGACGATTCCCCCCAAGATGTCGAATGCGACCTCGGCGATGACCAGCCCAATCGCGCCGCCGATAAGTCCGATGATCCCGCCGGTCCAGATTCCGCGCAGCGCCTGCCGCCATTGGCCGACGCTCAGTGCCTCGATGGAGGCGAGGAATGCGGCGATAAAAAACCCGATCAGTGCGCCGAGCAGGATATCGCGTCCGAAGACCGAGCGGATGCCCAAAAACGGCTCGGCGGCTCCCCAAGCGGCAAAGCCGCCCAAACCGCCCGCGGCGGCATAGAAAAGCAGTTTCTCGCGGGAAAGGTTACTTGCCATTGAATCGATCGACCTGGGGGCACAGCATTACCCGCCGCGCCCCGGCGTTCAAGCGGGGATGACAACCGTACAAAGCGAATGCTCTAGGGATTCTGCAGCGCGGAATCTACCGTGACTTCACCGAGGCTCAGGCCGCAGTTGCGGCATTGCTGGCGCAGCGGACCGGCGGGGAAAGATTCTAGACGAAGGTCGGCACGTGCGCGGCGTGACCGGACGAAAAATTTCTCGCCGCAACTGGGGCATGGCCTCGTCCAAATCATAGATGCGACATAGCCGCTGGCGGCGATCAGGATCATGGAAGACATAAACAAAAAAAACTCCCACGACGCGAGGTGCAATTCGGTTACTGTCGGCCGAATGAGATGCTGGAAATCCAGTGCGACCAGGACGATCGAAAGCAGAAACAGCGCAAGCCCCGCCACGAGCATCGCGAGCCATTCGCGTTGCAGCCTGCGGATACTCGCAAGTCCCTCACGCTGCGAAGACGTGAGCGGCACGCTCATCTCGTGCTCGGCTCGACTATGTAATCCGCTTCGGCAATGGCCAGTCCGCAGTTCCGGCAGAACTGGCTCACCAATTCGCGCGGGATAAAAGAGATCGAACGGGATTTGATTCGGCGCGGGTTTGGACGGAACTCTGCGAAGAATGGCTTTCGACAGCGCGGGCAGCGTACCCCGCCAAGCCAAAGGTAGATCACCGATACTGCAATCACTGAGATTCCCAGTATCAAAATTAAGGCGGCCAGCGCTTCGAATAACCGAATTCTATTAGTCGAGGTTTGGTCGAACCAAGGGAAATACATCAGGGCGAAAGCCAAACCACCGATCCCGCTGAACCATCGGCCCACACGCTGGCGTCGCCCGATTTTGTGCAACCCGCGAGATTCCTCGGCGGTAACCATAGCGATGATCTATCGGCTAGTTGGCTTGTGCGGTCCAGGTGCCGCTGCCGCCTGACGGCGTTGAGTTGTAGGTGCCGCTCAGCGTGTCGCCGCCGCGCTCGCCTTCGAAATAATAGGTGTCGCTGCCGTATGGCACCTGGAACTGGATGTGGTTGCCGCGGATAAAACCCTCCAGCGGCGCCAACTCGAAGCCCGGCTTGTGAATCACCAGTTCCCCGTGCAGAAAGCCATTGGGCTGCGGGCGCAAACGAAGTTCCATCCCCGGATGACCTCCGCCGGGAAGGCCGCTGATCGTGCCGGTTGCGAGCGTTGGACCGACCAGGCTCGCGGTGGCGGTTCCCGAGGAACCGTAACTGCCCCCGCTATAGCCGCTGCCCCCGCTGTAGCCGCCGCCACTGCCGCTATATCCTCCGCCACTACTGCTGGGCGGGGACGAATACGGACCCGCGGCGGATGCAACCACGCGGAACTTCTTTTGCCCGAAGTATTGCCCATTCAAATAAAAGTTGACGGTGTAAGTACCCGGCAGGAAAGCGCCTCCGCGGGAATTGCCGACCCGCCCGCTGAAACTGGCGATACGCTCGCTCGGCGATACGTCCTGCCAGTCGTTGACGCTTCCGAGCGTGCGCCCGTCGGGTGCGATATACGCGGCGTTAACGCGGTACTGACTCGATTCGAGACCGAACAGGCGGTTGTCGAACGAGACCTGCCATCCGACGAACAGTACCTTGGAGACGTCGAAGCTGGTGGTCGCGCCGGAAATGGCGGTGCCGGTCTTGGTGGTATTGAGAAACTGGATATCGCGCAGTTGCAGCGGTTTGCGGCGCGCCTCTTCGATCATCGCAAGCCGGCGCGCTTCCTCGGCGCGTTTGGCGTCGTCGGCTTTCGCGGCGGCAGCCGCGGCCGCATCGGCAGCGGCAGCGGCTTTGCGCGCAGACAGGTCTTGTGTCACCGAGAACTGGTTTTCGCCCAGCATTTGATCGTCCATGTACAGGGCGACCTTGTAATTGCCTGGTGGCTTATCGGTCATCGTGGGCATCAGCGCGACGCCCGAGAAATCGGCGGTCGATTGCGAGGGACCCAGGTACACTTCCTGGTTGCTCGAAGCGATCTGCAGTCCGTTGGGATCGTAGAAACGCGCCTCGACCTTGTCGGAGCGGCCGGCCAGGCCCGCCAGCGCATTGGTGAACGTCGCCGACCACTTGAGATAGCGCGCGTTGGTCAGATCGGTATCGGTGAACGAGGCCTGCGGCGGTCCGAGCGGAGTGCCCTCGCGCGTCGAGAGCGCAAGCGTCATCTGCTCGAAGTCGAGCGGATGCTGCTGCGCCTTGGCCAGCAGCTCCTCATGCTTCCATGGCAGCCCGTCGATAAATCCTTTGACCCCGAGCTCATTCTGAAGTTGCGGATCCGAATAAACATAGGTCGCACCAAACGCCATCCCGCCCAGCACCGCGCAAAACACCAGCAGCGCGATCGCGCGGCGCGCCGCGCTCTTTGGCTTGCGCGGCCGGTAGACCTCTTGCGGCAGCTCGTCGGGAATTGCGGCGAGCGACAGATCGTCGGTGCCTGCGCGAGCGGTGACTCCGCGCGAACCCGCGTCCTCGAGCCCGCGGCCGTAGAGCATCATGTCCCGGAAGTCGGCGACGGTTGCGGGACGCCGCGCCACGTCGTAGGCGAGCGCGGCGTCGATCGCGCCGGCCAGGTTCGGCGAGAGCGCGGGACGCAGCTCGCGAATCGGCGGAAAGCTGAATGGCGGAAATTTCTCGGGGTCGCGTCCGGTGAGCACGTAGTGCAGGGTGGCGCCGAGCGAGTAGAGGTCGCTGCGCGGATCGACGTTGCCCTGGTATTGCTCGGGCGGCGCGAAACCCAGCGTGCCGATCATGGTGCCCTTGCTTGAAGCTTTGAACAGCCGCGCAATTCCGAAATCAATCAGCACTGCGCGCCCCTTGGGCGTCAGCATCACGTTGCTGGGCTTCATGTCGCGATAGATGATGGGAGGCTCGTGCCCATGCAGATAGCTCAGCACGTCGCAGAGCTGACGCGCGATATCGATAACCAGTCCCTCGGGGAGAGGCTCGCCGCGCGCGGCAAGCTCCTCTTCGAGGTTGCGCCCCTCGACGTACTCCATCACCAGGTAGTGGCGGTTCTGGTCGTCGAAGCGATCGGTAATCGCGGGGATCGCCGAATGCTTTAGCTGGGCAAGGGTGTCGGCCTCGCGCGCGAAGTAATCGTTGGCTTCGATTCGCTTGGCGTGGTCGATAAAGTGATCGACCATCTCCTTGAGCGCGCAGGTGCGATTGGCAAGGCGCTGATCGCGCGCAAGATAAACCATCCCCTGCCCGCCGCCACCCAGCAGGCGATCGATCAGATAGCGGTTCTGGAGCAGGGTTCCGGGCGCGAGCGGTCCGGTCACCGGTCCAGTGGGGTTTGGATTTTCCGCCATCACTTAAGCCGTCTAATGTCAGCTCGCGTATATCACGATCACCGTGATGTTATCGGTGCCACCGCCAGCGTTTGCCGCCGCGATAAGCTCGCGCGCCGCGTCGTAGGGATTGTGATTGCGGCGCAGGATCGCGGCGACATCCTTGTCCTCGACGTGGGTCGTCAACCCGTCGCTGCACAGGAGTAACTGGTCGCCGCGCTTTAGCCGGACCGACACCGATTCCGCTCCCGCAGGACCACTCTGGCGCGCGCCGAGCGAGCGGGTGATCACGTTCTTGTGCTCATGGGTACGCGCCTCGGCGGGGGTGATTTGCCCGATATCGATCAGGCGCTGCACCAGCGAATGATCCTTGGTCACCTGCCTGAGCGCACCGTTTTCGAGCAAATAGCCGCGGCTGTCGCCCACCCACGCCATCGCGGCGCCGGTCTGGGTAAGCAGAGCAGTGACGCCGGTCGAACCCATACCGCGCGATTCCGGGTGAGTCCCGACGTATTCCAGGATTTTCGAATTTGCCTCTTCGAGCGCGGCGCTCATGAGCTTGCCCGGATCGATAACTTCGGCACCGGTCAGCCGGGTTTCAACATAATCGCGGATCGTTTTAACCGCAATTGCGGCGGCGACTTCTCCGGCTTCCGCACCCCCCATCCCGTCGCACACGACGCATAGATGATTCTGGTCCGGCTCGACCAACGAGTCACGCACATAATCGACCAGCATCAATGCGTCTTCATTATGGTCGCGCACCATCCCGACGTCGGTCAGCGCCGCGATGCGAATCCGGAACTGGGCTAAGAGGCGTGTGAGCTCGGCCTTGAACTCGTCGATTGTCGCCCAGCGCGCGGAAGGCTCGAACTGGATCGCGCGCAATATCGCCTGCTCGAGCTCCGGCGTGATCACGTGCGGCGGATAAAAGCGCACCGGACCAGCTTCCTCACGCCAGCTCTCGCTCTCGATCCGCTCGCCCGTGAGCCAGGTGTAGAGAAGAGCCCCGGCCGAGAAGATGTCGGCGCGCTTGTCGGTTTTCTTGCCGCGATAAATCTCGGGCGCGGTGTAGCCGTCGTTGAAAATCAGATCGCCCGCCAACTCGTTGTCGTTGCTCACGTAGTCGAGGCCGGTCAGCTTGATCCGCCCCGAACCCGACAACGCCACCGACTGCGGACAGATATCGTTTAAGCGCAGGCCACGGCGATGCACGAACGCGATCGCCTGGCACACCTGGATCGCGGCCGAGATCGCTTCGGGCTCGCTAAGCGGCGGCGCTGGCATCGGCTTAAGGGCCTCGTCCGCGTACACCAGATAGACGCGCCCGTTTTCGGCAAAGCCTGCCTCGGCGCGCTGGAACGCCGGATGCGATAACGTCATCGACAGCGCCATTACCCGGCCGAACACCTCGCCCAGATCGTCCTGGGCAAGGTCTTCAAGATGCTCCTGGAGGTCCGGTGACGTGGCAGCTTCGGCTGGCGCGGGCGCGGCGTCGGCCTGCGACGCATCGGATGCGGGCGCGGTTCCGTTAGCCTGCGACTCGTTGGTGGCGACGCTATTGGCCACGGGCACGGCTTCGTTCTCGGCCGGGACCACGTCCGGCGCGGCCTCCGCGGCCTCGAGCGCGGGCGCGGCCTGAACGACCTCGGCGGGAGCGGTGGCAGCAACGGGCGTTGGCTTCAGCTCCGCGGTCTTGGCCCGCGGCCCGTTTGGATCTTCGGGCGGCGGAAGTGGCGCCGTATCGGCGTCGGGAGCGGTCGTGGCTTCGATTTGGGAATCCACCTGGTCCTCGGAATCGGCTCCCCGTACGGGCGTGGGGCCGAGGCGTTCGCGCAGGATGACCGACCCGGACTTGTCGTCACCGATCCGGCGCGCACGATAGCGATTCTCGATCGAGGTTCCCGCGATCGGCTCGACGATCTCGAATTTTCCCTTAAGAATAGTACCGGCGGCGAGCGGCAGCGGGCGCGTGGCGACAGGTGCGGCGGCGACGGAGGCCGGATCGAGCCCGCGGCCGCAGCGGTCGCAGAATTTCGCGCCGTCGGGCGCCTGCTCACCACATTCAGGACACTTGATCATAGCGCGGCTAACCTCTTCGAAACTGCAATATAGCACCGCCCAGAACCACCTGGTCGCGATCCTTCAATTTGTACAGTTGATCGCGCCCGAGCCGCCCAAGCCCGGCAATATAGGTGCCGTTTAAGCTGCTCAGGTCGCGAATGAAATAATCCGCACCGCGCTGCACGATCTCCGCGTGCAGGTTCGAGACCCGCTCCGCACCGCGCTTGAGCGCCGCCAGATCAATATCGGGCTTGGACGCCTGCCCGTTCTGAGAGCGTCCGATAGTCGTATGGACGAACTTGATCGTGAACTCCAGGTTCTCGCCGCGTGCGGACAATCGCGCGGGCGCGCCCGTCGTGCGCCCCTTGGTGTCGTCGGGAAAGAGCGGCGGCGTGATCGGCCGCTGCCGCGCCGGAGCAACCGAGCCCGAGCGCGCAGCCGTGGGCGCGGGAGCGCGCTCCGCCGTCGAGACCGGAGCCGCCTGCCGCGGCGACGACGCGCCCGGACGCAGCTCGCGCGTCTTCGCGGTCGAGGAAACGCCGGCCGGGTTTCCCGATGCGTCATTTGGGTTCGATCCGCCCTGGATTACGGTTGAGACGATCTTCGACCGCAACCCGCGCTCGAACAGCGCCTTGGCGCGCACGCCCAAGTCGATCGCCTTTTGCATCGAGGGATTAAGTGGCTTCGATCCCGTCGGTGGGGTTGCCTTAGACGGCGACGGCACTCCGGAGGCGGGACGCGTCAGCACTACGGTCGGCATATTCGTAAGCGAGGGCGACGCCCCCGATCCGATGCGCGGGGGCGGAGCCTGCGGTGGATAGGTCAGCCGTCCGGGCGTTGGCGAGCTTGGACGAATCGGTTGTGCCGGAGGGCTACCTGCGGGCTCGGCGATTGGGTTTGCCAACACCACCGTTCGCATCGAACCCATCGAAGAGCCGCCATTGGCAAACGCTCCCGACTGCGAGTGGTCCTCGGGCGGCAGCGGCAGCGAATTTAGCATCTCGCGCGCCGAGGCGAAGCGCAGATCGATCTGATGGCTCAGTGCGCGATCGACAGCCTTGGCGGTTTGCTCGGAAACCTGGGGTGCGACGCTCCTTAGCGGCGGAAAGCTGAACGGCGGCTCGAGCGCCGGATCGCGCCCGCTCAGCAGATGATGCATCGTAGCCGCGATCGAATAGAGATCGGAGCGCGGCTCGACCTTGCCGACGTATTGTTCGGGCGGTGCGTAGCCCGGCGAACCGATCATGGTGGCTTTGCCACCCTTGGGCAGAAAGCGCGCGATGCCGAAATCGATCAGCATCGCGCGGCCATCCTTGTCGATCATGATGTTGCCGGGTTTGATGTCGCGGTAGATGATCGGCGGGGTCTGCGCGTGCAGAAAATCCAGCACCTCGAGCATCTGGCGCGCGTAGCGCAGGGTCAGCGCCTCCGAGAGTTTGCCGCCGCCCTTGGTGAGCGCGTCCTCGAGCGTGCCGCCCGAGACGAATTCCATCACCAGGTAATGGCGTCCATTCTCGGCGAAATGATCGATCAGCGTCGGGATGCCCGGATGGGTCAGGCGCGCGAGCACCGTCGCCTCACGCGTGAAGTCCTCGATCGCTTTTTTCTCGGCGATTCCGTCGCCGAGGATCATCTCTTTGACCGCGACCGGCCGGCTCGCAAGGCGCGTGTCGTTGGACAGATAGACTCTGCCCATACCGCCCACGCCGAGGACTTTTCGGACGCGATAGCGTCCGTCCAGGAGATGACCCTCCGACAGCGGCTCACCCGGGTTCATGATGCGTCCACGTCTGCCGGCTTCGACTCTGCTTGCAGGGCCGGATGGCGCGCCGCGCTACAGAGGGCGAAGCGAATCAGGATATCGGATCGACCGTTAACTTGAGAAAGGTCTTCCCGATGATAACTTCGTCACCGGTTTTAATCTCGACTGCGGATCCTGGAACCAGGCGCGCGCCACGGTTCACATAGGTGCCGTTTAGGCTGCCGATATCCTCGACCGTGATCTTGCCGTCGGCAATACGAATAAGCGCGTGCTTGCGCGAGATCTTGGCTTCGGGATCGTCGGCGTCGAGGTCGACCTCAGGGAACGACCCGGTGTCGGGGTCCCATCTGCCGACGAGATTGTTGCCGTCTTCGAGCGGAAACTCCTGATCCTTGCGTCCGCCGCGAACGATCTTGAGCGTCGCCTTGAAAGACATCGGAGCGCCCGATGGCGCGGCGGGCGCGGAAGACGAAGGAGGGGCTGCGGGCGGAACCTCTGGCGCTGCTTCCGGCTTGATCTCGCCCGTGGGGGCCTCCGAGGGCTTGGCTTCCTCGACCGCCGGGGGCGCTTCGGACGCCGCCGCGTCGGCCGGAGGCGCGTCAGTCTTGGGCGCCTCGGGCGCGGATGGCGCTGCGTCGGTGGAGGGCGCCAGCTTGGCGCCGCATCCGTCGCAATAATCGAGACCGTCCATGTTTTCGTAGCTGCACTCGCTGCACTTGATCATGTCTTGAGCCCCTGTCCTTCGGCTGCGGGAGATTTTTCGCCTGTCCCCTGTCGAATGTGGAAACGGTTTAACTATTCAGGTTTGCCGAAATCCTTTAGCGCATCGGGATCGAGCATCTGGGTTTTGCGCACCACCGCTTGTGCCTGCAACAGCGTGGTCTTGGCCGCCTTGGTCTGCAGGGTTTGGGTCTTCTTGACCTGATCGAGCAGGCCGGCCAGTGCCTGGGTCGCCTTGCTGTTGCCCATCCGCTGCGTGCCCTGGATCGCGTTGCCCAAAAGGCGCGTCGCGCGATCTACGTTGCCGGCTTTGAGCTCCTCTTCGGCCTTGGCCTGCAACTTGGCGATCGATACCTGGTCGACCAGGTTCATGACCCGGCCGTTGCGTTTGCTGGTGAGGGTGCGGTCGAGGGTGTACTCGACGGTAAGATCGCAACTGGCCGATGCTTCATTGCCTCCCGGAACGGTGTAATGCAGCCCACTCTGGAGCATCCTGACGGTTCCGGGTTTGCGCGGCGGCAACACCAGCGTCAGCAGGACCGAGCCGGGGACGCCGGCTTCGAGGTCGCCGATCTCGTACGAGATTTTTCGATCCTCGCCGATAATCGGCGCGCCCATCGCGTAGATCTCAGGCGAGGCGCGAAATGTCTCGCGCACTTGCACGCCCTGCGCCAGCGTCACGTCGATCCGGACGTTGCGCAGGCTGACCGCGCGCAGTCCCTGCAATTCGTCGTCGAAGATGGTCGGGATATCGCCCGGGTTGCCGATGAAGTGGTACTTGCCGTTGGAATCCTGCGCCAGCCGCTGCAGCAGCTTCTCGTTGAACTCGACACCAACGCCCATCGTGGAAAATGAAATCTTGTCGCGGTTCTGCTGCACCAAATCGATGCAGGCGGTTTCCTCGTAGGTCTGGCCGTCGGTCAAGACCAGCACGCGGTTGAGGCGCGAGGTGTCGAGGTTCTTTTTGACCTCTTCGATCGCGGCGCGCATCCCGAGCGCCATCTGCGTGCCGCCGCCGATCTCGAGCATGTCGATATCGTCGATCGCGCGCTTGACCGCGTCGCGGTTGGTCGCCTCTTCCGGGGTCACGATCACTTTAGCCTTGTCGGCGAACGCGACGATCGAGACCTTGTCCTCCGGGGTCAGGTTGGCGGCCAGAAACTTTACCGCCTCGACCACGAACTCGAGCCGCTGCTCGTCGTACATCGAGCCCGAGCGATCGATCACGACGCTCAGGTTAAGCGGCAGCCTGCTGCCGCCGCCGCCACCCGCGCCGCGGGCGACCGCCTCGAGCAGGACGTAGAGCACAAAATTCTCCGCGCTGGACAGCACATGCTGACTGCTCGCGAGCGCCTCGAAGCTTACCGGTTCCGCCATCTGGTAGATCTCCCGCCGTCAATTGTAAGTGCATCAATCGACTGTTGGCAACCAATCCTGAGCCTCGCCAATCAATTCCTGAAGACAATACGAAAGCGCGGGGTTGGAGGCTACGAGGCCGGTTTGGCCCGTTTTGGCCCCGAGACCGGTTGGGCTATGATCTTAGGATTGCATCGGGGGGCCTTCGCGCACTATACGGAGACCACTTATGTCCACTGATTTGAGAGCCAAATGCGCCATCGCGGGTCTGGGTCAAACCCGCATGGGCAAGAATTTCGACCATCCCAACGCGATGGGCTTTGCGGTCGAGGCTATAGAGCTTGCGCTCGCGGACGCGGGGCTCGAGCGCTCGGATCTGGACGGGCTGCTGGTTAATCCTGGGGTCACCTGGATGGAGAACGCGATGGCTTCGTTCTCGCTCCAGCAGGCGATGGGCCTGACCGACCTGACCCTGACCGCGACCATGAACCTTGGCGGCGCAACCGCGGGCGCGATGATCATGCAAGCGACGCAAGCAATCGAGGCCGGGATGGCTACCGTGGTCGCGTGCGTATTCGCCGACGCTCCCCTGCGTCCGCCGTCGCCCGACAAGGGCAAAGCCGCCGGTGGATCAGCCGCGGCCTACGGCTTCGCGCGCGGTCTCAACGCGCATTACGGGCAATTCGGCGTCAACGCGGCGTACGCGTTCGTCGCGCAGAGACATATGCATCTGTATGGCACCAAGCAGGAGCAGCTCGGCGCGATCGCGGTGTCGGAGCGCGATTGGGCCAACCTCAATCCCGCGGCGCAGTTCCATGACACGCCGATGACGATGGCCGACTACAACGCCGCGCGATGGGTGGTCGAGCCGTTTCATCTCTATGACTGTTGCCTGGTCTCCAACGGCGGCCTGGCCGTGATCGTGACCTCTGCGGAGCGCGCGAAATCGCTCAAGCATCCGCCGGTCTATATTCTCGGCATGGGCCAGGGGCATCCGGGCGGTGATCCGATGGACACGCTGGTATCGGGCGCTCCGCTGGCGAAAAAGACCGCGTTCAAGATGGCGGGAATCGAGCTTGGCGATATCAACTTCGCCGAGCTTTACGATTGCTACACCTTCACCGTGCTGGTGACGCTCGAGGACTACGGTTTCTGCAACAAAGGCGAGGGCGGCCCATTTGTCGAGGGCGGGCGGATCGGACCCAAGGGATCGCTCCCGGTAAATACCGGCGGCGGGCAGCTCAGCTCATTTTATATGTGGGGAATGACCCCGGTCGCAGAAGGTATAGTGCAGATGCGCGGAGAGGCGGGCGAACGCCAGGTGCCGCGGCATGATATCGGGCTGGTCTCGGGCAACGGCGGAATACTCTCTACTCATTCGACGCTGATCCTCGGAGCAAATCCATAAATTTAGTATGTCAGCGCTCCCGCCGCGCACGGCGAGGAAGCTGATTCTATTTGAGTAATCAAAATATAATTCCCATGGCATCACCTGCTAAACCTATTCCCGCCGTCACTCCCGATATGGCGGGATTCTTCGAGGGCGCACGCCGCGGCCAGTTGATGGTCGAGCGCTGCGAGCATTGCGGCACTTTGCGCTTTCCCGCCCATGACATGTGCGCCTCCTGCCTGGCGGCCGGAGCGAAATGGGTGCCGGTCAGCGGACGCGGCGAGGTCTACAGCTTCAACATCATGCACCAGGTCTATCATCCGGGTTTTGCGTCCGAAGTTCCGTACGCGGTAATCGTGGTCAAGCTCGAAGAGGGTCCGAAATTCATTTCCAACCTGGTCGGAATCAAGCCGCACGAAATCAAGATCGGGATGCCGGTGGAAGTGACCTTCGAGCGCGTCAGCGAAGAGGTGATGATCCCGAAATTCCGGCCGCGCGCGCGATCCTAACCGAGGCCAACGCGAAAGCCGCGGCACCAACAACCCATAATTCCAAACTATAATCTTATTTAGTAGCCAGAAAACAATGTTACCGCTCGATACCAAGTACCTTCAACGCCTTGTCGAGAGCTCGCCCGATATGATTATCGCGGTCGATCGCGAAGGCGTGATTAGCTATTACAACGACGGCGCGCGCCAGAACCTGGGCTACGCTCCCGAGGAAGTGATCGGCAAGCCCTGCACCGACAGTATCTACCCGTCAATCGAAGAAGCGCGCCGCGTGATGCGCGCGATGCGCGAGTCGCCCAACGGAAACCGGATCGCGAGTTTCGAAACCGCCTTCCGCAACAAGGCCGGCCAGAGCATCCCGGTAATGATCTCGGGCGGCCTCATCCACGACGACCAGGGCAATGAAATCGGCTCGATCGGATTCGCGCGTGATATCCGCAGGATGCGTCTCAATCAGCAGCTTGCGACCGCCGGCGAAATCGCGGTCAGTCTCGCGCACGAAATCAACAACCCGCTCGAATCGATTCTGAACAACCTTGATCTCGTCACCCGCGCGATGGACACGCATCTGAACGAGTCGGAAAAAGTAGTCGAGAACGAGCGCGTCGATTCGATCCGCACCAGTATCGAGCGCGTACAGGCGATCGTGCGCCGCCTCGACGAGATGGCGCGCAAGGGCGTGTACGAAACGCGCGACTACCTGGCAGGCAAGCGGATGGCCGATCTCGCGCCGCGGGAGAATCCGCGCGAAAAGCCACCGCCGCACGAAACCGCGCCCGCGCCAGGATCGATACCGCAGCCAACAGAAGATCTGCCGCTCGCGGGGATGTCGGTAGTCGTGCTCGACGACGATCTTGCGGTGGTAAACTCACTCGGCGACGTGCTCCGCGCCGAGAAATGCGTAGTGCATTGCGCGACGCGGCCCTCGGCCGCGCTGGGAATTTTGCGCAACGTCAAGGTCGATGCGGTCATATCCGACGTCGTGATGCCGGAGATGGACGGCTACGATTTCTACATGACGGTCAAGGGCGAGATGCCTGAGCTGCCGGTGATCCTGATGACCGCGTACTACTACGACAAGGATCACATCATGAAGCGCGCGCGGCTGAAGGGCCTCGAAGGCGCGCTGTTCAAGAAGCCGGTTAATCCCCAGAAGCTTCGCCAGATGCTCGCGCAGCTAAGGCAGAAAGCAAAAACCGCGAAGGCCGCGGACGCGCCCGTCACCCCGAAACCCGCCGCGCAGAACGGCTGATAGCCATTAATTACTCAGTTGCGCGCGCGTAGGTTTTCCCTCGGCGCAGGAGAACCAGCCGGCGCGCGCCGTGTTCGCTGGTCAGGACCGGAGTTAGATCGAGCGCTTGCCCCTGCTGGGCTTTCCAGACCCGCTCGGGAACGATCACATAACCCGGAGGGGCGTCGCCCAGGCGGCCCTTGAACGACGGCGCGTTGCGATCGAGGTAGAAGAGCAGAGGCGCCAGTTCTTCATCGAAGCCGAACGTATATAGCGGATCGCCGGGACCGACCGTGCGCGTGATCTCCTGCGCGGCGGCACGATAGCTGGTGCTGGCGCAATCGCGAATCTCCTTGCGTGGAATATAGATCAGGTTGAAGACGATCAGCACCGCGCAGATCGCGGCGAATCCCCACTTCGCCGTGCGCTCCCACGAGCCGCGGATCGAGATTATCAGCCACGCGAGCATCACCGCCGCCGGCGGCCATAGCGGCAGCAAGTATGATCGCCGTTTGTACGCCGCGAGCGTGAAGAATACGACCGTTACGATCCAGAAGATTGCGAACAGATGCACCGTCGCTCGCACCCGCAGATCGGATCCTGTTTCTTCCTGATGTTCACTCTCGCTGCGTCGCCACAATGCCGCGACGACCGCGACAGGCACGAGCAGGCTTAACGGCGCCGAGTTCAGCAGCAGCGGCTTGACGTAGTACCACGGCGCCATCGCGCCCAGCGAACCAAAGAACCGGCCGACGTTTTCGCTGCCGAGCTGGCGGTTAAGAAATCCGAAGCGCCCGCCAAAATAACAGGCGACGTACCAGCTCGAGGCGATCGCGGCGCCGACGACGAGCGGCCCCGGCTCGAGCATCGCGAGCATCTGCCGCCATCGCCGCTCGCTTGCCAGGAACGCAACTATCGCAGCGCCCGGAAGGAGCGCACCGACAGGTCCCTTTGACAGCACCCCGAGGCCCATCGCGACCGCGAGCACATACAGCAGCATCCGATGAGCAGGAGTGTCGATGGTCGCATCGCGCGCGGGCGGCAGCCATCGCGCGAAAGTGAACAGCGCGGCGGCCTCGAAAAAGCACAGCGTCATATCGACGCGGCCGAAGCGCCCCTGGCTGATGTATTGATACGAGGCTGCGAGCGCGAGGCCGGCCAGAATCGCTCCATCCGCGCCGAAGAGCCATAGCGCGAATCCGATCGTCATGATCACGCCGGCGATCGCGTAGAGCGCCGCGGTCGCGCGCAGGTTTACCGCCGTCACCCGTTCGCGTCCGGTCAACCGATCGAGCGCGAACGCGGTCCAGTGAAACAGGGGCGGCTTGTACATTGGCTGGGAGCCGTTTTCGAGCGGGAACAGAAGATGATCATGCTCGACCATCTGCTGCACGAACACCGCCTCGACCGCCTCATTGCCGCTGCAGATATCGCTCGCGCCGAGCCGATTGGTCACGAGCACGATAGTCGCGATAACGATCGCGACGAGCACGGCGACGGTGCGGGCGGGTAGAGCTTTCATTTCTATCGAGCCGTGCTGCGGAAGTGGGCCGCGTCAGTCGAGTTCATAGCGGAAGATACTCAGCCGCTCGATCCGCGGTTTGTCGTAGCCGCGCCACTTCGGCGCCGGAACCTGCTCCGGTCCGATTCGGCGAAAACCCAGCCGCGCGAAAAACCGCGCCGCGCGATCCTCGCTGGTGCAGGCGAACACATAACGCAGCATCCGCGCCTGCGCCTCTTTGACGCATTCCTTGACCAGCTCGACCGCAACACCTTCGCCCTGGAAGCGCGTGAGCGTGTACATCGCCGTGATCTCGCCCGCGCGTTCGCGGCGGTAGGGGTCGGTCAGCAGCGCGCAGATGCCGGCCAGATGCTCGTCGCCGATCCGGTAGCCGAAGCATGACGGCAGGATCCGCGCGATCTGTTCGGGCGTGCGATGGAGCAGAAAGCCCTCGGCCTGTCCGCGCAGAATCAGTGCCTCGACTTCCTCGAAATCGTCGATCGAAATCGGCCGCACCTGCCCATATTGCATCTCGGTGAACAGCGTTCCCGAGCCGATAAAGCTGAACAGCTCGTCGTAGACTCCGCGCGGCGCGACCAGGTTGACCGAGCCGACGCCGTCTTTCAGCGCACGATCGGCGGCGCGCACGATGGCGCGGCGCACCCGCGAGCCCGAGGCGGTCAGCGTGCGCCGGATTCGCGTCATCTCGACAAACGACAGGCGGTTGCCCTTGCGATCGTCAAGGCCGTCCTGCCGGTCGAGAAAGATCAGCTTGAACACGCGCAGGCGGCTCGCAAGCTCTTGCGCGAAGACCGCCAGGTCGGCCGAGTCGTCGTCGTTGGTCGAGGCGACCACGATCGAGCCGGCGCGCAGCCCCTCCCAGATTTGTGCAACCGCGGAATCTGGAGGATATGGGCGCGAGCGCAAGCCCTGCGCGGGATCGAAGACCGGGATCGCGCCGCTCGGCGCCATCCGTCCCATCCGCGCGAGCAGCTTGGGCAGTGCGGTCGGCGAGACGATCACGATGCAGCGGGTCTGGTTGCGGCGGAGCTCGCGCAGGGTGCGGATGAGCGAATTGAAATCGCTAATCCGATCGCCGCCCGGCGGCACCATCGCGAACAGCAGACTTTTTCCGTAAAACTCTTCGAGGTAAAAACTCTTCTCCGAAAAGCTTGGCGCGTGGGTGCGGGCCGCGAGCGCCGGCGGCGAATTCGTCGCAGAGGCGCTCACCGCTGGATTTCCGGCAAGAGTGCCAGGGCGCGGCACCATCCAGATCGCAACAATCCAGAACTCATCAGCGGACTAATTTTTGGCAGCGGCGGCGGTGGCCGCGGCTTCGGCAAGTGCGTCGGAAGGCGACTTCGACGACGCGATCTCGGCCAGCGAGGAATCGGAAAAAACTTCGAGCAGCACGCGCTGCCCGCGTTCCCATACGCGATACATCCGGCAGCTCGGCTGCAGCGCGCAGGAGCTCGAGCCGTCGGTGCACACGTTGAGGGTGATCGGCCCTTCGACCGCCTCGATAATATCTCGAAACGAGATACTGTCGGCGCCCCGCGCGAGCTGGTAGCCGCCGCCGGGACCGCGCCGCGCATGCACCAATCCGCGGCGCATCAGATCGCGGATTACCTTTTCGAGATAGTATTTCGGAATCTGTTCGTGGGCGGCGATCTCGGTGCCGCGCGCAACTCCGCCCGGACGATCCGCCATGTAGATCATCGCGCGTAGCGCGTACTCGATCTTCCGCGGTATCTGCATCAGGCTCATGGCGATTATTCGGTACCGGCGCAGGCAGCCGCGCTATGCTCCCGCCGCGGCAATCGGAAGCTCCCGCGCCGCAAGAATTTTCTCGACGTACTTGGCCATCATGTCGCTTTCGAAATTCACCGCGTCACCCGGTTTTTTGTAGCCGAGCGTCGTGACCTTGAGCGTATGCGGAATCACCTCGACTGAGAACCGCCGCCCATGAATCGCAAAACAGGTCAGGCTGATCCCGTCGATCGTGACCGAGCCTTTCTCGATCAGGTAGCGCGTGTCGGCGGCCGGCGCCTCAAAGGTGTAGAGCCGCGAGTCGCTCTCCGGCTTGATCGCGACGATTCGCGCCAGCCCGTCAACATGCCCCGCGACCAGATGACCGCCGAGCAGCTTCCCGAGCGTCATGCATCGTTCCAGGTTCACGCGGTCGCCGGACTTAAGCGCGCCGAGCGTCGTGCAGCGCAGGGATTCCGCGGATACATCGACGGAGAATTTTCCCCGGGATTTCGCGACGACCGTCATGCATCCGCCGCTGATCGCGATCGAATCGCCGATCTTCATCTTCGCCGTCGGCAGTGCGGTCTTGATCGTCAGCACGGCGCCCTCGCCCGCGCGTTTCTGGCTTTCGACGATACCCAGGTCTTCAATAATTCCGGTGAACACGTTGCGCTAAACCTCGAACCAATTATCCATTAATTGAGGAGAGGCAAAAACCCAGAAAAATCTTATCTTCTTGACGCCGTTCTGCCAACCACGTCCTTTTTGGCGATTCTCTTCGGGCTTAATACCGGCAGGGGGCGATGGGTTCGCGGCCACGCGAGATGACATCGGGACACGCGACGGGGTAGGGTCGATCCGATGAAAGCGACACCGAAGACCAAATCGCATCCCGCAAAATCGCATCAGAAAAAATCCAGCAGCGAAAAAAACCCGAAGGCTCTCCTGTTCGACTTTGGCGGCACGCTCGCGTTTATCGATTACGAGCTGCTCGCGCGCGAGTTCAGTCGGCCCGGACGCAAACTCGATGCGCTCGGGCTCGAGCTCGCGGAGTATCGCGGACGCGCGATGATCGATCGCTACCTGATGAGCGGGCGCGAGCGCGATGTGAATCTGGGCTACGAGGAATTTTTCCGCGAATGGCTGGGTGCGGCGGGAATCCCCGCGGAGGAAATCCGTGAATGCGGTGAGCGCTTCCAGAAGATTCATCGCGAGGCGACTCTATGGCGCGTCGTCCGCCCGGGCACGCACGAGGCGCTCGATCGCTTAAAGCGCGCTGGCTACAAGCTCGCGATCGTCTCCAATGCCGAAGGCCAGGTCGAAGGCGACGCGCAGCGTTTCGGCCTCGCGGAATTTTTCGACACGATAATCGACTCGCACATCGTAGGCGTATCCAAGCCGGACCCGCGCATTTTCCAGATAGCGCTGGAGCGGCTGGGGATAGCCCCCGACGAGGCGCGCTACGCCGGCGATATCTACTCGATCGACATGCTGGGCGCCCGCGCCGCCGGCATTGAAGGACGGCTGATCGATCAGCACGATCGCTACGACTGGGTAGATCACGCAAAGATCCGCCACGTCCGCGAGCTGCACGTTATTGAGTAGGGCGCTCGACTGCGGAATACTCCGCGGCCGTAGTTAGAAAGCTAAGTTCGTACTGCGCAATTCGATCCGCCGGATAATCAACTGCTGTCTTTCCCGAGCCCTTGTTTTCTAAAGACACCTACTCTGTGCTTTGATGACCGCGCGAATATACAGTTCGGCCGCTTACTTAGTATTCCGACGTAAACAAAGTTGCTTGCGGGCCGAGGATTCACATACATAATGTAATACTTATTGCGAATATCCGGCGATGACTGGGTTCAAAGGGGGATCATGATGTCATCAGGGCGGCGGCAGAAGAATCTGCGAGGATACGATTTCGATAGACGTTGCTTTCTGGTATCGCTGCTGGCGCTGACAGTTTTTGTAGCCGCGTGCCAGGGCGGTGACGGCAACAGTGCGAACGCCAGGGTTCATCACACCCCAACTCCGGTCTCCTCGCCGACCCCGACTCCCTCATCGACTTCGACACCTGTAGTGGTTTCGGTCTATCCACCGCTATCCGGCTGTGGGAGCCAGGGGGTACCTACTAATCAAAAGATCGTGGTTAGTTTCAATGAGGCGATGGATCCCGCAACTCTCACCGCCGCCACCTTCACGGTGACTGCGCCGGGACCGAGTCCGGTGGCGGGAACCGTCAGCTACGACGCATCCAACGATACGGCGATCTTCACGCCCACTGATCCTTTGACGGCGAGCACTGCATTCACTGGAACAATCACCACCGGAGCCAAGAGTGCCGCCGAGATTCCACTGGCTAGTAACTTTGTCTGGACCTTCGAAACCAGCGGTGGCGCCAACACCACTACCCCAACCGTTGTTTCGACCAATCCGGCTAACCTTGCGGAAAATGTTGCGACCAATCAGAGCGTGACCGCGGTGTTTAGCGAAGCTATGGACTCTCGAACCATTACTGGAGCGACGTTTACCCTGACTGATCCCAGTTCTGATCCGGTAGACGGCACGGTGACATATTCCCCAGTTGGCGCATCCGCGGTGTTTACGCCGACGAGCCCTCTGTCGGCCCTCGGTTTGTATACTGCGACGATCACAACGGGAGCCACGGACCTGACCGGGAATGCGGTTGCGGCGACTTTCACATGGACGTTTACCACCGGGGCGGGCCCGGACCTTGTCGAGCCGACAGTAACCTCAACCATTCCTGCCGATGGCGCCAGCTCGGTGGCTCCGAACGCGGCGATCAACGCAACTTTCAGCAAGGCGATGAACCCCTCGACCCTGAGCGCGGCGACTTTCATCCTGACAGCTCCCGGCGCGAGTTCTGTCGCCGGTAAAGTTACCTATGACGCGGCGGATTCGATCGTGACCTTTACTCCCGTGAGCTCGCTCGCGGCCGACACGCTTTACGATGCTACCGTCACAACCGGCGCGACGGACCTGGAGGGTAATGCGCTGGCCGACAGCGAATCGTGGAGCTTCACTACCGGATCGACGCAGACTCTGTCGCCGGTCAATCTCGGAGCAGCCTCCGGATATGGCGCTCTGGCGCAGGCGACGATCACCAATGCGGGCAATACCGTGATCAACGGTGATATTGGCTTGAATCCGGGAATATCGATAACTGGATTTCCGCCTGGAGTAGTGAATGGAACGATCCAACTCGACAATGGACCTGCGATAGCGGCGCTCGCGTCGTTGACGACCGCATACAACGCCATCGCCGGTCTTTCCGGGGCTAATGTCGTGGGCGAAAACCTGGCCGGACAGGTTTTGCCTCCCGGACTGTATACCTCCGCCGCAACTTCATTCGAGATAACCGGAGGCAATCTCACTCTCGACGCCAATGGCGATACTAATGCCGTCTGGATATTCCAGATGCCCGCGTTGACACTGACCCTGACTACTCCTCTCTGCAGCGTCATACTGACCAATGGCGCACAGTTCTCCAATGTCTATTGGCAAGTAGGCAGTTCAGCGACGGCCGGAGTTGACTGCGTACTGGAAGGAAATGTGCTGGCGGATACTTCGGTCACGATGAACGTTGGCTCGACACTGCAAGGCCGGGCCCTGGGCGGCGCGATCGCGCCGAGCGGCGCCGTTTCATTGGATGCGACCAATCTTTCCGCGGTCGGAGGCTGTAACCAGTAGGCGCCCATAGGTAAAGGGGAGGGTAGGCGAATAAAGAGTCTTAGACCCAATTCGTGGCCGTTTGAGAATGGGCGCAGGCAGTTGGCGGGATTTGCAGGCGTTTCATCTGCTATCCCGAATCAATCGCTCATAAGGGCCGTCTATCTATTAGTTGTCTGCTCAGAGGCGCGTTATGTGGCTACTACATTAATATTAAGCTGCCTGATCAGACGCGTAAGACATATAGTCAACTCTGCTGATGCCGCGAAGCAAATTTTTTTTATGGCGGGGCTCTGCGGTTGATGGTAGCCTTTTGACACGCGCCAAGAAGTACCGCGCGCCGCCTTTTATTTGACCGCGTTGGTCGAATAGCGGGGCTCGGAATAAACCAGGTTTCCAGGAGGAAGTGGGGAAGAAGCATGCGAAACAAATCGGTAAGGTACGTAATCTCGGTGGCGGTCCTGTCGATGGTGGCGGGATGCTCCTCGATGACGCCGCAGCAACAACATTACACCGAAGCAGGAGCTGCCGGGGGCGCACTGATCGGCGGAGGACTCGGATGCGGAGTCGCCGCGATCAACAATGTTCACTCGGCCGAGGGCTATGAGATCGGCTGTCCGACCGGTGTAGGCATGGGAGCCTTAATCGGCGGCACGATCGGATATCTGATGGCTCCGAAGGCAGTACCGGCACCCCCGCCACCGCGGCCAGCTCCGCCGCCTCCGCCACCTCCGCCACCGCCTCCGCCACCGCCAGTCAGACAGAAGTTGGTCTTGCGCGGAGTACATTTCGCCTTTAACAAGTCGAATATCCGTCCGGCCGACGCTGCCGTTCTGGATGAAGCAGTAGCCACGCTGAAGGCGAATCCAAGCACCAGAATCGATGTTAATGGCTACACCGACGCAATCGGCTCCGACGAGTACAATATGAAACTGTCGCAGCGCCGCGCCGATTCAGTCGCCAGTTACCTTGAACAGCAAGGTGTTCCAGCCAGTCAACTTAACCCGCAGGGTTTTGGCAAAACCGACTTCGTCGCGAGCAACTCGACCGACGATGGTCGCGCCCAGAACCGGCGTGTTGAACTGGTGCCCGAAGGACAATAAGTCTCACGGGATTGTCGGTTGATCTAAAACGGCCGCAGATTCTTAAAGGATCTGCGGCCGTTCCTTTTCTGAGGCGCCGCCTGCAATAAGTTATTGGGGTTTTAAGCTCGGCGGGAGTGCGCTAAAGACGAATGATGGCGACGATGGATTACAGCAGCTATCAGCATCTGCTTTTCGAGCGTAAGGGCGACGGGATTCTGCTCATCACGATCAACCGGCCCGACGTTCTAAACGCTACCAATAATCGGCTGCATTGGGAGCTCTCCCACGTATGGCTCGATATCGCGCAGGATGACGACACTCGCGTCGTGGTCATCACCGGCGCGGGACGCGCGTTCTCGGCCGGTGGAGATCTGGAGATGATCTCGGGGATGGCGGGCGATGCGGCCAATATAGGCAAGGCGTTCAAGGAAGCCGGCGATATCGTTTACAACATGATCAACCTCGAAAAGCCGATCATCTCCGCGATCAATGGGGTCGCGGTCGGCGCGGGACTGGCGGTCGCTTTCATGGCCGATATCAGTATCGCATCGGAGGCGATGCGCATCACCGACGGCCATCTGCGCCTGGGGGTCGCGGCGGGAGATCACGCGGTCATCATCTGGCCGCTTTTATGCGGGATGGCGAAGGCCAAATATTATCTGCTCACCGCCGACTTTATCGACGGCAAGGAGGCCGAGCGCATCGGCCTGGTCAGCCTGTGCGTGCCCGCCGACAAGCTGATGGACAAGGCGACGGAGGTTGCACTGAAGCTCGCGCGCGGACCGCAGCAGGCGGTCAAGTTCACCAAACGCGCGCTCAACAACTGGCTGCATCTCGCGGCGCCGGCCTTCGACGCCTCGCTCGCGATGGAGATGCTCAATTTCTTCAGCGCGGACGTGAAGGAAGGCGTAAGCGCGATTCGTGAGCGTCGCGCTCCAAAATTTCCGAGCGCAAAGTAGCGCGATGGCAGCGAAGATTCGACGCGAAGCGATTCCGCATGCCCCCGGCCGTGCCTGACGCATCGCAGATAACCGCGTCGCTTAGATTCTTCGCTGCGCTCAAAACGACCGACAGGTAACTTGATGAAAGCATGTGTGTTCAAGGCGGCCGGCGCGCCGCTGGAAGTCACCGAAGTTCCCGATCCCGTGGCGGGACCCGGTGAGATCGTCGTGCGGGTGAAAAACTGCGGCGTATGCGGTTCCGATCTGCACGCCGCGAAATACGGCTTTCGGATGCCGCCCGGGACGATCATGGGGCACGAGTTCTCGGCAGTTATCGACGAAATCGGCGCGGGTGTCAGCGGTCTTGAGCGCGGCGATGCGGTCGTCGTGATGTCCTACCTCGCCTGCGGCGTATGCGATTCGTGCAAGGCCGGCACGGGCGCGCAGTGCCGCGCTATGAAGCTGGTGGGCTTCGGCGATGTAGCTGGAGCTTACGCCGAGAAAATGAAAACCACGCCGCAAAGCGTCTTCAAGATGCCGCCCACAATGAATCATCGCCTCGGCGCGACCGTCGAGCCGCTGGTGGTAGGCCTGCACGGTGTGCATCGCGCGGGACTTCGCGCCGGCGAGTCGGTGCTGATCATGGGAGCGGGGCCGATTGGCCTGGTCACGCTGCAATGGGCGAAGTTCTCAGGTGCACGCGCGATCGTGGTCTCGGAAAGGGCGCCGGGGCGGCGCGAAGTAGCGCTCAAGATGGGCGCCGACCTCGCGATCGATCCACGCGTGAAGAATCCCGCCTCAGAGCTCGCACGGCTTACCGGACGCGCGGCCGGCGCCGACGTCGTGTTCGAGTGTATCGGCGCGGCCGGAACCCTGGGCGAGGCGGTGTCTTATGCGCGCCGGGGGGGCAGAATCGTCGTCATCGGCGTGTGCATGGAAGAAGATAGTTGGGGCCCGATAGGCGCGATGAACAAGGAGCTCGACGTCCGCTTCAGCCTGGGACTCGAACCCGGCGAGATCGAAACCGCGATCGCGATGCTGGCGGCGGGACGGGTTGATACCTCCGCAATGATCACGAATATCGTCGCGATGCCGGACCTGCCGGCGGCATTCGCGGAGCTGGCGCGGCCGAGCACGCAGACCAAGGTGATGCTCGAACTGTAGGAAGTGGCGCGCCGAGGGGGCTTTTTTTGCAGGTGGCACTTCTGGAATAATGCACGATAACCGATTTACGCGAGAATAACGGAGGGGACAGTAATGAGGAAATTTGCGATTGTGGCTGCGTCGGCGATGCTCGGGATTGCGATGGCGTTTTCCGTCGCCATTCCTGCTTATGCCGCCAGCAAAGTGGACTGCGACGCCGTGATGCAGTCGCTCAACTCTGGCAAGCATGCCAAGGATGTCGCCACGGAGATGAGCATCTCGACCTCGAGCGTCTATCGCTGCAAGCGGCATGCAAAGGCTGCTGCCAAGGCCGCGACCAAAGCCCAGGGCAAGGGCAGCGGCGCGCAGGCTGCCGTGCAGAACAACGCGACGGGCGGTGGAGCGATGGCGGCGCCGTCGGCCGCGGGTTCGCCGGCTAACTGATCAGACTCGAATACGCTCCGCGGGCATTAACTGCGCCCGCGGGGCGTGATTTCGTCCTGAAGCGGTCCTGATGCCCAAGTGCGAGCTTTGCGAGCTGCGCGAATACACGCAGCGGTACTGCGAGTTTGTCCACCCTTTCAAGTTCGCGATTCTTGATTGCGACTCTTGCGACACTCCGATGGCCGTTCTGGGGGACCATCGCGTGGCTCCGTCGGACGATGAGCGCGCTTTCATGATCGAGGCGCTGTCGCTGGTCGCGCGCAAGAAGTACGGCGAAGATCGTTTCATAATCGACGGCGTGATGCGCCAAATTCCGGACCATTGCCATATCCACGCGCGGCCGATCGTGCGTTTTGGCGACTGATTCGCCATTTGCGGTTGCAAATTCTGCTACAGCCAGTAGGGCGATCGCGCTCTTCGCCGCGTAACCGCCGCTCCCGATAAGCAATTGCCGCTTTTTGGACCGTTTGGTGCGCGGGCTGCCATATGGTATATGCGCGCCGTTACGTTGCGTCGTCTGGGGAGGCGGCGCAACCCCCAGAGTCATTGGCTTTTTTTGCTCGAGGGGTTCTTCAGGAGGTACGGGGGAATGCCTACCGGCACGGTTAAGTGGTTTAGTCCGAAAAAGGGCTACGGTTTCATCACCATGGAGGACGGACAGGAAGTATTCGTCCACTACAGCGCTATCGACGGCAACGGCTTTCGTTCGCTCGAACAGGGCGAGCGGGTGCAGTTCGAGGTAGCGCAAGGTCCCAAGGGGCTGCAAGCCTCGGCTGTAAGCCGCGCCGCGTAAGCGTCGGCAAGCAGTATCACGCAATCAAGAGGGGATGCGCTCCGGGCTTAACCCGCCCGGCGCGCATAGCTCTGTCCGAAATTCCACGCGCCAATCCGGCGGCGATCTGATTCGGGTTTATCCCAAACTCGATTCGCGCTATTTGATCAGCCGAGAGCAATTCTTGCCAGAGGGAAGCGGCGATGAGTGATGCGCTGCCGGTCAGTGACCGGATCAGATTCGGAGTGTCGGCCGGGGTCGGAAACGCGGAGCAGGCGCGGCACATGATCGACGAAATCGCGCGCTGGGGCTACGACATCGTATGGGCGGGCGATCACGTCGCGTTCACCGGACCGATCAGCGATCCGTTTATCCAGTTGAGTTATTTTTCCGCGCTCCGCCCCGAACTGACCTACGGCACCAGCATCTATTTGCTCCCGCTGCGCAATCCGACCACCGTCGCCAAGATGGTTGCGACGCTCGATCGGATGCTCGGCGCGGACCACTTCATCTTCGGCGTCGGCGTGGGCGGAGAGTTTCCGCCCGAGTTCGACGCGTGCGGCGTTCCTGTCAAGCAGCGCGGCGGACGCACCAACGAAGCGATTCAGCTTATCAAGCGGCTATGGTCCGAAGATCGGGTCGAGCATCGCGGCAAGTATTTCAACTTCGGCGCGATCAAGATGGAGCCCAAACCCTCCACTCCCGGCGGTCCGCCGATTTGGGTCGGTGGACGCGCCGAGGCCGCGCTCAAGCGCGCTGCTCTGTACGGCGACGGATGGATGCCTTATGTCGTCACGCCCAAGCGGGTTAGCGACGGGCTCGAATTTATCGCGCGCGAGGCCGGGCGCGCGGGGCGCAAGATCACGAAATTCGGAACCTGCGTGCATCTGTTCTGCACCTTGGGCGCGACGTACGAAGCAGCGCTCGACGTTTCGGCCGAGCATTTGAGCAAGCGCTATGCGATGGACTTCCGCGAGCCCGCCAAGCGCTACGCCGCGCTCGGCACTCCGGCCGACGTTGCGGAGCGCATCGGCGAGTTCATCAAGGCGGGAGTACGCGATATCGGAATCGACGCGATATGCCATCCGCGCGATCGCTCGGCGCAGCTCGATCAGTTCGCGCGCGAGGTCATTCCGCTCATCAGGAAGTAGTGCGTCGCCACGGGCGTCCGAAGCGCCCGTCGTGGAGGCGCGGCCACACCGGCTTGCGGTAAGGGCGCTTGAACCCGTCGGCGGGATAGCCGATCGGAACCAGCGCGATCAGTTGAAAATCTTCCGGCACGCCGAGTAGCGCTCTGGTCTCCGCCTCGCGCGGCGACAGCATCGTGGTCATCGCGGTGCCGATTCCGAGCGCCCGCGCCGAGAGCATCATCAGCTCGATCGCGGGAAAGATCGATCCATATGTCGCGCCGAAGTTGGATAGATCCTCGGGCGAGCCGCGCACGACGCGCATCTTGGGACGATCCAGGAAGATCACGATAAGCGCGGGCACGATCGCAAGCGAGGCCGCGAACTCGTCGCCGATGCTCAGCGCCTTTTGTGCCCGCGGCGAGAGCGTCTTGCGGCCGCGGATAATCGCACTTTCCTTGTACGGTTCCCATGACGCTCGGTACATCTTCTGAATTTCGCGACGCGCCTCCGCCTCGCGCACGATCACAAATTCCCATGGCTGCGCGTTCGAGCCCGACGGTGCCATGTTGGCGGTCTCGAGCACACGCTCAAGATCGCGTTGTTCGATAGGACGCGGCGAAAATCGCCGCACGGTCGGAGTGCTGGTTGCTACGTCGAAAAAATCCATCACGGTTGCGCGCGCCTCTGAAGCCGAATCCTACTCCGCATCGCGATCCGCGCGCAAAACTCCCGCGTATCCGATGTTCACTTCAACTCGAGCGGCAGCGCACCCTGCTCGACCACGCATCCGACGATCGCGGCGTCGGGATAGCCGGCGCGATGCAGCGCTGCCAGCAGATTCATGGCCTGCTCCTCGGGCAGCGAGATTAGCAATCCGCCCGAGGTCTGCGGATCGAACGCGAGCGCCGCCATCACTTCGGAAACCTCGTCATGAATCTTGACCATCGGCTCGTAGTACTCGCGGTTGCGCGCTCCGCCTCCCGGAATCATCCCGGCGTGGCATAGCTCGATCGCGCCGGGCAGCAGCGGCAGATCCGATTCCTCGAAAATCATCGTAACGCCGCTGCCCTGGGCCATTTTCGACGCGTGGCCCAGAAGCCCGAAGCCTGTAATGTCGGTCGCCGCGCGAACTTCGTATTCGAGCATCGCGGCCGCCGCGCCCGCGTTCAGCTGCGCCATCACTTTGACCGCGGTTTCGTACTGATCGGCGGGCAGCGCGTCGCGCTTGAATGCCGTCATCAGAATTCCCGTACCCAGCGGCTTGGCGAGGACCAGTGCGTCGCCTGCCTTCGCTCCAACGTTGCGGATAATACGGCGCGGGTTGATCACGCCGGTTATCGCCATCCCGAACTTCACTTCTTCGTCGGCCACGCTATGCCCGCCCACGACGACAGCGCCGGCTTCGCGCACTTTGTCAAAGCCGCCGCGCAAAATCTCCGCGAGCATCGCGCCCGGCATCCCGGATTGCGGCCAACACACTATATTGAGCGCGCTAATCGGGCGCCCGCCCATCGCATAGACATCACTCAGCGCGTTGGCCGCGGATATTTGTCCATAGGTGTAAGGATCGTCAACCACCGGAGTGAAAAAATCCACCGTGTTGACGATCGCCAACTCGTCACTCAAACGGAACACTCCGGCGTCGTCGCCGGTCGAGATTCCAACCAGCAAATCGGGATGGCTCGGCAGTTCGAGCATCGCAAGTGTGGCCGCCAGATCCGCCGGACCCAGCTTGCCGGCTCAACCGGCGGCCTTGCACCGCGCCGTCAGGCGAATGAGGTCCTCGCGCGACGGATTATTGTCCCTGGTTTCGGGCATCGATCACATTGTCGTCTTTTTGCGCGTGCGATGTCATCCCGTGCGGGCGCGCAGGCGGCGCGCGTCGCCGATTCGGGTGGTCACGCCGCTGTGATCGAAATAGTCGAGCAGCGCGATCGCAAACTTCCGCGAGGCGCCGAGCAGATCGCGATACGTTGCCGCGGTGATTTCAGGATTCTTCGCCAGATGCTCGAGCAGCAGCGCTCGAGCACCGTCAATCGCGCCGCGGGCGAAATACAGATCGGTTGCGATTTTGATGATTCGCCCCTCGCGCTCGAGCGCCGCCGCGATCGTGCGCATCTGCGCCGGCGTCGCGGGCGGAAGTTTAAGTTCGAGTGCTAGCTGGGTCAGGTCGGGCGGCTGATAGCGCGCGGCTTCGAGCGCCTGCTCGATTTGTCCCCCGAGCTTGCCTGCCGCGCCGCCCAGATGCACCTGATGCGCCGCAAGCCGCAGCACGCTGTCGTCGCGCGCGATTCCGGTTTCGCGGCCGAGCCGATCGATAATCGAACGGAACGCGCGCGCGCTGACCTCCCACTGAAGCCGCGAGCGCAGCGCTTCCATCTCGAGCCCGGGCGCGAGCGGCTCGGCCGCGTGATGCGCCGTCACCGCCGCGAGCGCGAAGCGCCCAAGCGCATCCCATTTCGCCGCGGTGGTGAAGCCTTCTTCATCACCAATCGAAAGCTTGATGAAGCGGGGGTCCTTCAGCGCCGCCGCGATCTCCTTTTGCGGCGCATTGAGCAGTTGCTGCGCGCGCAGAGCGCTCAGCGCAAGGCTTTCCTGCAGATCGATCAGCGCTTCCAGCGCGTCAGCTCCCGCACCGTCGCGCAGGAGCACGAGGTTCGCCCGATAACGCTCGAGCGGCTTGCGCGCGCGGCGGCCGAGAGGATTCAGCACCACGCCCCCGCCGAGCGTGCGCACATTAGTCTCGTCGCGAATCACAAAGCGGTCGCCGCCCAGCGCGACTACGGCTTCTTCGGTAACGATCTGGACCAGGCATCGTTCTTTGGGCGCGATTGCAGTTTTGTCTTCGAGGAGAATCGCGCGGCCGATCGTTTCGGCCGTGCCGATATACAGCCGCAGACGCGAGTTCGCGCGCAGCGGACGTTTTGCGGCCGGCCGAATTTCGAGCGATGCGTCAAACCGCGTGGTCGCGAAGTCGAGCTTCTCGTCGGCGAGCACCAGCCCGCGCTTGAGCTCGATCCTCTCAGCACCCGCAAGGTTGAGCGCGACACGTTGGCATCGCCCCGCGCTCTCGGCCGCTTCGGAATGCATCTGCACCGCGCGCACGCGGACCTCGGCGCCGTCGGGCAGCACGCGAAGTTTCTGGCCGACGCGAACCTCGGCTCCGATCGCGGTCCCGGTCACGACCACGCCGTGTCCCTTGATCGCGAATGATCGATCGATCGGCAGGCGGAAAATTCCGGTCGCACGACGCCCCTCAAAGCCTTCGAGCTGCCGGACGATCTCGCCGCGCAGCTCGTCGATTCCGGCGCCGGTCTGCGACGAGACCGCGATCACCGGCGCGCTCTCGAGCGTCGTGCCCTCGGCGAGCAACCCGATCTCGCCGCGCACCTCCTGGATTCGCGCGGCGTCGGCGAGATCGGATTTGGTGATCACGAAAATTCCGCGGTGTGTGCCGAGCAGATGCAGGATGTCCAGATGCTCTTCGCTCTGCGGCATCACGCCGTCGTCGGCGGCTATAGTGAACAGCACCAGGTCGATGCCATGCGCGCCGGCCAGCATGTTGCGGATGAAGCGCTCGTGCCCGGGCACATCCACCACGCCGGCGCGCGTGCCGTCGGGCAGCATGAAATACGCGAAGCCGAGCTCGATCGAGATGCCGCGTTCGCGCTCTTCCTTCAGCCGGTCCGTCTCCTGGCCGGTCAGCGCGCGAACCAGCGCGGTCTTGCCATGATCGATATGGCCCGCAGTGCCGAGGATCGCATGTGTCACCTGCGCAGGCATCGCTTTCTCTACATCCTGAATACGCCGAACTGCGCGGACGGCGCGACCGGCGCATTGAGTGCCGCCGCGATTCCGAGCGCCAGCGCGTTGCGCGTCTCGACCGGATCGATTACGCCGTCATCCCACAGCCGCGCCGACGAGTAGTAGCAACTCGATTCGAGCTCGTACTTCTCGAGCGTCGGACGCGTGAATTCGCGCTGCTCTTCGGTGGTCATCGTCTGACTCTCGCGCTTCAACTGGTCGAGCTTGACCGTAAGCAAGGTGTTCGCGGCCTGCTCCCCGCCCATCACCGAGATGCGCGAGTTTGGCCACATGAACATCAGGCGCGGACCGAATGCGCGTCCGCACATCCCATAATTTCCCGCGCCGTTGGACGCGCCGATGATCACGGTGAACTTCGGCACCTGCGCGTTGGCGACCGCGTTGACCATCTTGGCGCCGTCCTTTGCGATCCCGCCCTGCTCGTAGCGTTTGCCTACGATGAAGCCGGTGATGTTCTGCAGAAAGATCAGCGGGATGCGCCGCGCGCAGCAGAGCTCGATGAAGTGGGTCGCCTTAAGCGCGGATTCGCTGAACAGCACGCCATTGTTCGCGATGATACCGGCGGGGTAGCCGAAGATTCGCGCGAAGCCGGTGACCAGAGTGTTCCCGTAGCGCGGCTTGAACTCGTGCATCCTGCTCCCATCGACAATTCGCGCGATCACCTCGCGCACGTCGTAGGGCTTGCGCGTGTCGGCCGGAATCACGCCGTAGAGTTCGGCGGGATCATAGTAGGGATCTTCGGGCGCGTCCTGAACCCCGAGGCTCGATTCGCGCGGACCCAGGTTTTCGAAAATCGCGCGCGCGATGCGCAGCGCGTCTTCGTCGTCTTCCGCCAGATGATCGCTCACGCCCGATAGCCTTGTGTGCACGTCACCTCCACCCAGCTCTTCGGCGCTGACTTCCTCTCCGGTCGCGGCGCGGACCAGTGGAGGTCCTGCGAGAAAGATCGTTCCCTGCTCGCGAACAATTATATTTTCGTCGCACATCGCGGGCACGTAGGCGCCACCCGCCGTGCACGAACCCATCACGACCGCGACCTGCGCGATTCCCATCGCCGACATCCGCGCCTGGTTGTAAAAGATCCGGCCAAAGTGATCGCGGTCGGGAAATACTTCCGCCTGCAGCGGCAGAAACGCACCGCCGGAATCGACCAGGTAAACGCACGGGAGACGATTCTCCATCGCGATCTCCTGCGCGCGCAGATGCTTCTTCACCGTCATCGGATAGTACGTGCCGCCTTTCACCGTCGCATCGTTCGCGATCACGATCACCTCGCGTCCATGCATGCGACCGATTCCGGTGACGAGACTCGCGCCAGGCGCGTCGCCGCCGTACATCCCGTGCGCCGCGAGCGTCGAAAGTTCGAGGAACGGGCTCCCGTCGTCGAGCAGCTTGCGCACCCGGTCGCGCGCGAGCAGCTTGCCGCGTTCCAGATGGCGCTTGCGCGCGTGCTCGGGACCGCCGGCGCGGACGCGCTCGATCTCGGCGCGCAGCGCTTGCACCTGCGCCGCAATGACCTCGCGGTTTTTGCGGAATTCCTCTGACGAGGTCTGGATACGTGATTCGATTCGATCCATGGCTGTCCTCAAGCTTTTCTCATGATGCCTGCCGCAGCGGTTTCGGCTAGATATTAGCGTTAAGCCGCCCCGCTTGCGCAGCGCAAGCAGGGCGAATCCACAATGCGTGACCGAGATCTCAGAGCGCTCGAATTCGACAAGGTGCTGAACCTCGTCGCCGCCCACGCCGCCTCCGAACCAGGAGGCGAGGCGACGCTGCGGCTTCGGCCGGCGACCGCGCCCGCCGAGGTTCGCGATCTTTTGCGCGCCAGCGGCGAGATGGTCGAGTTGCGCGCGCACACCGGCTCGTTGCCGATGCAATCCTTCGCCGACCAGCGAAACTTGCTGCTCGTGGCCGCGCGCAGCGGCGCGGTGCTCGACGGAGCGTCGCTGCTGCTGATTCGAGATTTCGTGCTCGCCTCGCGCCACGTCGCGGGCTTTATGCGCTCGCGCGTCGAGCGGCTGCCGCATCTGGCGGAACTGCATCAGAATTTGCTCGCGCCAAAAGAGCTGGCCGACGCGCTCCTGTCGGCCCTGGCCGACGACGCGACCCTGCTCGACGACGCCAGCCCCGAGCTTCGCCGCCTGCGCCGGCGCCTGCGCGACGAGCGCAGCGAGCTCGAAACGCGGCTTGCGCGCTCGCTCAACGCGGGCGGGATGGAGCCGTTTGTTTCAGACTTTGTCGTGACGGTTCGCAACCGCCGCTTCGTGCTGCCACTCAAGCTCAACTACGCGGAACGGCTGGAGGGTATCGTGCAGGACCGCTCGGTCTCGGGTGAGACGCTGTTCGTCGAACCGATGTGGGCGGTCGAGCTAAACAACCGCGTGATGATGCTCGAGCGTGAGGCCGAGGCGGAAGAACAGCGAATCCTGGCCGCACTGACCGCGATGACAGGAGGATACGTGCGCGAGCTCGAGCTGACCTTCGCCGCGATGGTGGAGCTTGACGCGCTAAACGCGCGCGCGATTTTCGCCGAGCGATGCGCCTGCGTCGAACCTGAGATCGTTGACGACGGAATCGACTTCGCCGACGCACGCCATCCGCTGCTGCTGCAAAGCGGGCGCGAGGTCGTGCCGATCGACGTGAGTATCGCGCCGGGACAGCACGGGCTCGTCATCTCGGGCCCGAATACCGGCGGCAAAACCGTTGCGCTCAAAACCATCGGCCTGCTCTCCCTGATGGCACAGAGCGGATTGTTGATTCCCTCGCGTGCGGGCAGCAAGACGATGGTATTTCGCAGCGTGTTCGCCGATATCGGGGACGAACAATCGATCGAAGCCAACCTTTCGAGCTTCTCCGGTCACATCGCAAACCTGTCGGAGATCGTCCGTTCGCTCGACGAACCCGCGCTGGTGATCCTCGACGAGCCGGGCGCCGGCACCGATCCGGCCGAGGGCGCGGCCCTCGCCATCGGCTTGATGAACCATCTCGCGGCCCGGCGATGCATGGTCGCGATCGCGACGCATTCAACCGCCGTCAAGCTGCACGCATACTCGCGCGCGGACTTTGACGCCGCGGCGGTGGATTTCGATCCCGAGCGGCTGACCCCTCTCTATCGTTTGAAACCGCATACCATTGGCCAGAGCTACGGACTCGCGGTCGCGCGCCGTCTGGGTCTTCGCGATGAGATAATCCGCGCGGCCGAAGCCGCGATGGGTGCGGGGAGCATCGAGCTCGACCAGGCGCTGACTCGCCTCGAGGCTGAGCGCACGCGGATTCGTGACGACGCCGAGAGCGCACAAGCTCGTCAGCAGGAACTCGAGCGCGGGCTGCGCGACGCTCGCGCGCAGGCGGAACATGCGCGAGAAAAATCCGAGCTCGAGCGAGTGCGTAGCCGCGCCGCGGTGAACGAGATGATCGAGAGCTTGCGCCGCGAGGGCTCGGAGCTGATGCGCGAGATCAAGGACCGCTCGAAGTCGCGCACCGACCTGGGCAAGTTCGTGACCGACGCGTCGGCGCGGCTCGAAACCGCGGCACCCGCCCGCGAATCGGATCGGCCCGCGCCCGATAACGCGCCGCTAAAGCCCGGCGATCAGGTCGAGCTCGGTGAAATTCGCGCCGAACTGCTCTCCATCGATTCGGAGAAGGCCGTGATTGTTCGCGGCGGGCTCAAAATCGAAGTCTCACCCGAGCGCCTGCGCCGCGCGCGCGAAAAATCCGCGCAATCATTCGAAGCGGCACGCAAACACCCGAGCCATGCGGTCACTTTCACCACCGACGCAGGTGAACACGCGGAGCTGAATGTTATCGGGATGCGCTCGGGCGATGCACTGCGAAAACTCGAAGAATTTCTCGATCAGGCTTTTCTGACCAACCGCGCCGAAGTCCGTATCGTGCACGGAATCGGTTCGGGCGCTCTACGCAAAGCAATCCAGGAATACCTTGGAGCCTCGCCCTACTGTGCCTCATTCACACCGGCCGACCCACACCACGGCGGCGCGGGCGCCACCATCGTGCAGATGAATCTATAGACCGTCTTTCAGACTCGCGGGCGAACCGGGATCACGGTCCAATGCTCGGGCGGATGCGGCGTGAATCTCGCCACCGCCGCGTTGCGAGCCATTGTCTTGAAGGAACCTGCCTTCTGCGCCGCGTGGGCATAGCAGAAGCCCATCACCGCAGGATCCCCCTCCTCTTCCCCCACCACGACGAACACCCGCGCACGTGCCGGCGTGCGTTCCTGCAGGCATACGGAGCAGGTGATGCGTCCGAAGAACTGCCGAACTTGTGTTTCCATACCGTCCCCTTTGATGCCAAATTTGGCGCGGCCCCGCAAGTACCCCTTCGCGGAACATCTCCGCGATACCAATATACTACCAAATGTAGAGTTATAATACCAGAGCCGCGTAAGCCCGGCTAGGGACGGGAAAAGACCTAGAAAAGCTTCTTCAGATTGTTCAGAGGATTCGAGTCCGAGCCGCCGCCCGAGTTGCCGCCGCCGAGAAACTTTCCCAGCCCCTTGTTGCCAAGATATTTTCCCAGCGCCTTCTGGCCCTGCTCCGAAAGCGCGCGCTGACCCGCACGTTGCGCCAACTCCTCGATATCGGGCACTACGATCGGCTTCGGCAACTGCCCCGTTATCTGCATCGGAAAATCTATCTGATTGTTCTTGTTGCTGATGTAAACCACGGCCGGCTTTTGCGCGACGATCTCCTTGGTCAGCTCCTTCGTCAGCAGGATCCGCGCCGCCATATCGATGTTTCGATCCATATCGATCCATCCGTCGCCGGCAAGCGAGTAGTCTACGTTCTTGATCATGATGTCGTGCGAGGTGACGCGCGGCCCCTTCAGGAGAAACGTCAGCGAGGCCGACTGGATATCGGTGTCCGGGTTCTTGAACAGCTCAGGATGGTTATTCACCACCGAGTCGGGCACCAGCTTTCCTATTCCCGGCAGCTTATTGACCTTCTTGAGCGCGGTTGAGGCGACGTTGATGCCGACCAGCTTCCCCTGCAGCAGCAGAATCTTGCCGTTGCCCGCGAGCGTGGGTTTGATTTGGTCGAATTTGCCCGAAGTTCCCGAAATCTGGAGGTTGCCGGTCAAAAGACCGCGTACCTTTTGCGCGGCCTTGGAATTTTGCGACACCAGCGCCTGCTGTACGTTAACGTTGTCGGCCGCGACCGAGGCGTTAAACGGAGCCGACGCGGTCAGCTGCGTCTCGCCGGTCGCGGAAATCTGCCCGCTGAAAGCCCCCACCTTCAGCTCCATCACGCGCAGCCGTTTGCCTTCGAGCGAGGTGGTGAGCTTCAGGTTCGTGTACGCAACGTTATTCAACAGTCCGGCCGGCGAGGTGAGCTTGTTTTCGTCGTCGATGCCGAATGCCTTCATGCTCGCGGTGCCTGTCGCCTTGAGGTTGGTGAGCTGCTCGCCGGGCGGACGCGCGGGCGCGAAATCCGCAGTGTGGATCGCGTCGGCGGTAAGGTCGTAGCTGACGATCGGTGGATAGATCGGATCGGCGTGCGCCTTCAGGGTCGCGTTCGCCGCCCCCACATTGAACGTCAGCGGACCGATATCGGCAGTGGTGCCTGCGAGCTTGATATCTCCGGTAACATTGCTGACCGCGTTGGCTCCGCCCGCTGGCGCACCGGGCTTCGGAATCGTCACCGCGCTGAGCGCCACGACGCCGTTGGCGGTCGGTTTGCCGTCGGCCACGCTCACGTCGGTGTGAATCTGGGTCTTGCCGGTAACGCCAAGCTTCGCGGCGGGCGGCGCAAGCTTCGCCAGCGATCCGAGATCGAACTGATTGGTATCGATCCGGCCGCTGAAGCTGCCGCCGCCGAATGCAATTTTGGTCGCCTTCAGATCGAGCGTATCCAAAGTCACCTGCGCGACCGCGATACTCGCCTTCGATCCTTCGCGGTCGCCATCGACGCCGATCTTGAGCACGGTGCCCGACGGCTTGATAAACGAATCGCCGAAACTGACCTGGTTCGAGGTCAGATCGGTCGCGCCATGAAGATGCAGCTCGTCGAGGCGTCCTTTGAGAGTCGCTTCCAGGCTGATGCTGTCTGAAATCTGCAGCTTGGGCGGGATCGCGTGCTGGATTTGCTCGAATTTCCTGAAATCCGCCAGCGTGAACGGTCCTGCCGTGAGGCTCAGGTCGAGCGGCACGGCGTTCACGTCGATACTCGAACCGCTGAGCAGCGGTCCGACGGTTCCGGAGAGCTCGACGTTTTGCGCATTCGCATCGAGCGCGTTCATCTTGAGATCAATTGCGAACGCCGAGTTGAAACTGAAATTTGTCAGCTCGAAATCGATTCCGGAGACCTCGACCGGCGGCTGGTTCGCGTCGCGATAGACAATCTTGCCCTGATCGATCGAAAAATTCGCGACGTGCAGAGCGTCCAGATGTTTGCGGTTGCGCTCTTCCTTGCGCCGCGTTTCCGCCATCGGATTGCTCTGGACCGGGCCGCCAGGTGTCGAAGTGTTGCCGCCCGGGCCTTCGCCTTCTTCGGCGGATTTCGGATGCTTTCTCCCGAGGGTCGCAAGATTGAGCTGCCCGTTGGCGTCACGGATAATCGTTATCTCCGGATGGTTCAGCACGACCTTGTTGATCCGTAGCTGGCGCGCCAAAAGTGGAATCAGCTCGACTTGCGCATACACATTCGACGAGGTGACGAAGGGTTTGGCCGAGAACGTGGGATCATCGCTGATCTCGACGCCCGAGAGATCGGCCACGATGCCCCATCCGAGTTCGGCCTTGATGCTCTCGACGCGGACGCTGCGGCCCATCGACTCGCTCACTCGGGCGAGCACCCGATCGCGATTGTCCGCGATGATCGAGTTCAAATTGGCATCGGCGTAAATCAGGATCGCGACGATCGCGACCATAATCCCGCCCAGCGCGGCGCCAATGATGACCAGTGATTTGCGCATCGCCCAATTTCCCCTTTCCGCAGGCTGACCGTCCGCCGCAGTTTAACCAATCAGCTGCTTAGACGCGACGACGCGGGGCCGTTCCACGCGCAGGTCCCGCGCGGCATAATAAATCCGAAGTTCCGTGCGACGCGCGTGGATTGCGAATCGCGATGGCCCGCAAAAAGAAAATTCGCCGCACCGACGACCCCCCTGCAGCCGCAAAGACGGCGATCAATCAGCCGGTCAGTTTCTCGCCCTTCAAAGATCTGAAAAAACTCGTCGGCCAGCGGCCGGTCACCCGTCCTGCTCCGTCGCCGAAGCCCGCTCCACCGCCCTCTCTGCCGATCGCGAAGCCTCCCGCGCCCGTCGATGACGCCGCGCTGTTTCGTGAGGCATTCGCCGGAGTCCGCCCGCTCGACGCGACTCGCTCGGGGCGCACGCCGGTTGAGCCGCGCGTCGAGCACAAGGTCGTCAGCGAAGACGCAGAGGTCGTCGCCCGGCTATCCGACCTGGTGTCCGGGCAAGGAACGTTCGACGTCACCGAGACTGAGGAATATGTCGAAGGCTCGCGCGTCGGGATCGATCCGCGGATGGTCACTCGGCTGCGGCGCGGAGAATTCGCGATGCAGGAGCACGTTGACTTGCATGGGATGATCCAGCCTGCCGCGCACGAAGCCCTGACCGCGTTTATCGTCAATTCCGTACGCAAGGGGCATCGCAGCGTTCTGGTCGTCCACGGCAGGGGACTGGGTTCGCCCGGCGGCCGGCCGGTCCTGAAACACGCGACGGTCGAATGGCTCTCGCACGGAACGATCGGCGGCCATGTGCTGGCATTCACGACTGCCCGTCCGGCCGACGGCGGCGCAGGCGCGATGTACGTCCTGCTGCGCCGCGAAAAGCAGCGCGCCCCATTCGACATCCTGCAAGGCGCCAAGCGCAGAGGATGAGCGGAGCGTCGCTCTCCTAATCTTGTTCGTCATCCCGAGCCGCGGACGAAGTATCTCCGCGAAGCGATCAGTGCGAGCAACTCTCGCGGTGCTGAAGAAATCACGCGATTGCTCTCTTCTCTCTCTGCCAGTGGTAGCTGACGGCCCGTCGGCTGACGCGAAACGTCTTCTGGGCGAATCGATCGCAGAGCAGCACCTTCATCCACGCCCTCTTCAAGCGGAGGCTGTCTGCAAGGAGCTCGGAGATAGGTAAATGACGCTTCGCGTGGGCCGACGGGCCGTCGGACTCCACTGGCAGAGGAGCAAAGATCCATCGCAAAAAAGAAAGCGGGCGCCGCTTTTCGCGGAGCCCGCTTGTCGATCCGTGTCGCTGTAGCAGACGCTACTAAATCTTCGCCTGCAGGAAAAATGCGATGACCAGGGCGTACAGGGTCAGCGCTTCGATAAACGCAAGCCCGATGATCATCGGAACGAAAATCTGACCGGCACTGTTCGGATTGCGCCCGATCGATTCCATCGCCGACGCCGCCATTCTGCCCTGACCGAGAGCGCTTCCGAACGCGGCAATTCCGATGCCGATATTCGCCGCCAGCGCGATCAACCCCGCACGCAGCGGAGCGCCCGAACCGGCTGCCGCGGCGGCCTCTTGCGCCATCGCCAGCATCGGCGATGCGAGAATCGCGACGCCCATCATCGCGATCACCGTACCCATTTTGCGAACCATCTCGAGTCCTCCTCGTCTTGCGCGCATCCGGCGCCCGCGCCGCCGCATCTTCTTTCCTCTACCACCACCAATTCGGGCGAGCGTCCTCGTCGCGAAAAATCCTTACATAAATTTTCGTCTAATGTTCGTGGCTCGCGGCCAGCCGCACGTAGGCCATCGACAGCACCACGAAAATAATTGCCTGAATTATGCAAACGATCGCGCCGAGTGCATAAAACGCCAGCGGAATCACCAGCTTCGTCAGCCCGGTGAAGATGCTCAGCACGGTATGATCGGCAAACATGTTCGCGTAAAGACGGATACCGAGCGAGAACGGGCGAAACAGGTTATCGGCAAGCTCGATCGGCAGCATCAGGAACGCCAGCGGCAAATAGGGGCCGAGAAAACTCTTCAGGTACCACGCGCCCTGCGATCTGAAACCCTGAACGATATAGTAGCCGAAGCAAATCGTGCCGAGCGCGAAAGTCAGATCGGAATCCCCGGTCGGCGGTTCCATTCCCGGAATCAGGCCAAAGAAATTCGCGCACAGGATAAATACAAAAATACATCCGAAGAACGGCACCAGCGCCCGGTAGCCGTGGGACTCGAGCACGTCATGAACGAACCCATCGAGCCATTCGACCAGCACTTCGCACATCGCGCGCAGGCTCATCCCGTCGTCGGGAATAACCGGGTCCTTGGAGCGAGCGAGCGCGCGGCGCGCGGCGAACCCGAAGACGATCAGGATGCCCATCACGATCCAGGTCCCGACGATAACCTCGGGAACCTTTCCGCGGCCGATCAGCTCGAGAAAATTGACCGATTTCTGCAAAGGAATTCTCCGTGCGCGTCCGCTCAGGCGGTGCCGGCGAGCGAAGCTCGTCCGGTTTCAATAATGATCGCGGCCAACTGAGTCAAGACACCGAAACCGAAGCCAAGTCCGTCGATATGTGCGCGCGTGAAAGCCAGGTACACGATTCCGACCACGATGAGCAGTTTGAGCGGTATCGCGGCGGCGCCCAGGCGCGCTGCGTTGCCGGAAATTCCCGCGCCGGCGGCGGCCAGAACCAGACGCCCAAGCGCCGCGAGGACCCACAGATTCGCGATCACGACCGCGCCGCCGAGCATGCATCCGATCGCGGCGCTGGTCAACACAAAGTAAGCGAGCGTCGCCGCGGTAAGCGCGACCAGCAAAACATTGGTCCGCTGAATCGCCGTGATACTCGGAACCGCCCAACCGAACTTCATTGCCCAAGTGTCCGCTGCGCCAGCTGCAACTCGCGAATCAGCCGGTAGAAGCCGAGCCCGAGCCCGGCCATGAATAGAGCGAACGTCAACCATGGATCGGTATGAAAATAGAGATCGAGATAATGGCCGACCACGGCGCCCGCGATGATAGGACCCGAAAACTCGAATCCGATCGCCATGAAACGCGCCGCCTTGCCCGCCGTCCACTGCATCGTTGCTAGCCCCGCGCGGCGATATCGAGCGCCTCGTGCGCCGCCGCCACGGTCGCATCGATATCCGCGTCGCTGTGCGCGGATGAAACGAATAGCGCCTCGAACTGCGACGGCGGGATATTGACGCCTCGTTCGAGCATCGCATGAAAGAATCGCGCGAACTTGGCTGCGTCAGCCGCTCGCGCTTCGTTTGCGTTGCGGACCTGCATCGGACCCAGAAACATTGTCAGCAACGATCCCGCACGATTGACGCATCCACGCTCTTCGCAGCGCACAAGAGCATCGCGAAGCCCCGCCTCCAGTCGCGCGCCCGCGGCGTCGAGCCGCTCATAAAAGCCCGGCTCCTCGAGCAGCTTCAGCGTCTCGATCCCCGCGCGCACCGAAAGCGGATTTCCCGATAGCGTCCCCGCCTGATAGACCGGCCCCTCCGGTGCGAGAAGATCCATTAGCTTTGCCGATCCAGCGACCGCGCCGACCGGCAATCCACCGCCAATTATTTTTCCAAGCATGATCAGATCGGGGGCAAGCCCAAGTTTTTCGCTCGCGGAACCGAAGCTAAGACGAAAGCCAGTTATAACCTCGTCACAGATCAGCAGTGCGCCGTTTCGATGCGCGGCCCGTTCGAGCGCTTTCAGAAATCCGCTCTCGGGAAGCACCACCCCCATGTTCGCCGCAATCGGCTCGACAATTACCGCCGCGATTCGATTTGGATTATGGCTAAAGAGTTCCTCGACGCTCTCGATCGAGTTATAAATCGCCACCATCGTGAGCGCGGCCAACTCCGCCGGTACGCCCGCGCTGTCTGGCACGCCGAGTGTCATGCCTCCCGAACCCGCCCGCACCAGCATCGAGTCGCTATGCCCGTGGTAGCATCCGTCGAACTTGATTATCGCCGGACGACCGGTTGCTGCGCGCGCGATCCTCAGCGCAGTCATGCCGGCTTCGGTGCCGGAGCTGACGAGGCGGACTTTTTCCGCGATTGCGATCGCCGAAGTTATGATCTCCGCGAGTTCGACCTCGAGTTCGGTCGAGGCGCCAAAGCCCAAACCGTCGCGCGCTTGTTTCGTAATCGCTTCGATTACGGCGGGATGCGCGTGGCCTGCGATGGCGGGACCGTAGGAGCCCACGTAATCAAATAATTGATTGCCGTCGGCATCGAAAAGGTATACGCCGCTTGCGCGCGCGATGAACCGGGGCGAACCGCCGACGGCCTTCCATGCGCGCACCGGAGAATTCACCGCGCCGGGAATTATTCTCTGTGCACGAGCGAGCAAGTCGCGTGATTTTTTATCAGAGATCATCAATCGTGTCCTGTGAGTCGCCAGCTAACATCGCTCGCCGATGCAGTCAAACGCGCATCGGCGCGCTCTCAATACGCGCGTGCGAAGAAATTTGTGATCGACTGTAATGGCTCCAGGAGCCATCGTGCTGGATCGAACGATCGATGCGTGAATTTGCGCGAAACGGTGACATCAAGTCGATCACAAAATTTTCCTTTTCGATCCGATATGATACGTGATTCTGCGCGCTCGCACTTGTCAGTAATCGGAAAAGAGTTTATCACGTTGCCTTGGCCGCGAGACTTTTCTTCACGCACATCTTTTCGAAGCGAAAGTTTTGGCGACCTTCGTGATCATCGATGGCTCGAAAGCGCACGCACTTTGCCGTTGTTGTTCCAGAGAATTCAGAAGCTGACAGAACCGTAAACCGCACCAGCGAGTTGATAGCCGGGTGTTACCCGGCCCAAATCTGCTTTCAGGACGGACCAAAACAGTGCTTATCCACAGATGTGGACAAGCTTGTGCAGAAATGATCGCGGGTTGCGAGCTGTGGTCGAATCCGGACCGTGGATTTCGACGGCTCGGGAAATCGGGGAGGAGAATGAATGAATGGGTTATGGCGCAAAGCCAATGACCGCTTGCGTGAAGAACTGGGACAAGTCGGATTTGAAACCTGGATCGGACCGCTGAGCTTTGTCGGACAACAAGGCCGAACAGTTACGATCGAGGCGCCCAATCGGTTCTTCCGCGACTGGGTTAACGAACGCTACCTGCCGATGCTGCAGAAGTCGCTCTCGGAAGAGGCCGGCGAACCGGTCGAGGTCAAGCTGACTTTGGGCGAGAGCGCCGGTGTGTCCGCGACACCGCGCAGCAACGGTAATGGCAATCTGAACGGGCACGCCAACAGCAATGGCAACGGCCATCATGCTGCGAAGACGCCGGCCACGACGGAACCGCCCCGCGCGGAGCGCCATCCACATCTGAACCCGCGTTATACATTGGCGGAGTTCGTGGTTGGCTCAGCCAATCAATTCGCACATGCGGCCGCCCTGGCGGTGGCCAATCAGCCGGGCGACAAGTACAACCCGCTTTTCATCTATGGCGGAGTCGGCCTGGGCAAGACCCATCTCGTAACCGCGATCGGGCATCACATTTACGGCAGCGGAGATCGGCCGCGCAAAGTGCTGTTCATGCCGGCGGAAGTTTTCATGAACGAGCTTATCGGCTCGATCCGGCGAGACCGGATGAACGAGTTTCGCGAAAAGTTCCGGCTGGTCGATGCGCTCATCCTGGACGACATCCAGTTTCTGGCGGGCCGCGAGCGTACTCAGGAAGAATTCTTTCATACGTTCAATTCGCTGCACGCCGACCGGCATCAGATCATCCTGACCTCGGACAAAGTGCCGCGCGAGATTCCGGGGCTCGAAGAACGCCTGCGCAACCGGTTCGAATCGGGACTTATCGCCGATATAGCGCCGCCCGACCTCGAGACTCGGGTCGCGATCGTGCAAAAGAAGGCTGCGCTGGATAATCTTCGCCTCGCGCAGGATGTCGCGCTGTATATCGCGCAGAGTATCCAGTCCAACGTGCGCGAGCTCGAAGGATGCCTGACCCGGCTCGGAGCGCTGGCGTCGCTCAGCAAGTCTGCGATCACCCTGGACTTCGCGCGGCAGGCGCTGCACGATCTGATCCGCAATCACGAAGCCAAGCCCGACGTCGAAATGATTCAGAAAACGGTTTCAGATTTCTTTCATATCCGGCTGATCGACCTCAAATCGAAAAAACGAACCCAGCACATCGCCTTCTGCCGGCAAGTCGCGATGTACCTGTGCCGCAAGCTGACCGCCAGCTCGTTTCCAGTTATCGGAGAGGCGTTCGGCCGCGACCATTCGACGGTGATCCATGCGCACAACCTGATTCAGCGCCGGGTGACCAACGACTCGGCGTTTCGGCTCTCGATCGAGAAGATCGAACGCGATCTAAAAGCGATCCGCGCTAATGCGGCCTGATGTGGAGAAGCTTGTGGAGCGCTTCTGGATAACTTGGCTCAAAACCTGGTCGGCATCGGTCAGGCGAGGATCGCAGGGATCGAGACGGTAAACCGCTGACAACTTGTACCATCACGATTCACGTTGAAAATCAGGCACTTGATGGAGTACTCAACAAATCAACACCCTCTACGGGTTTTACTGATCTTTTAATTTAAGATCTCTTAAGAAGAATAGCAGGCAGGACGGATAGTTCATGGGATTGGTAATCGACCGCGCAGCTTTGCAGACCGCGCTTGCGATGATGCAGGGGATCGTCGAACGACGGACAACGGTGCCGATTCTCGGGCACGTTCTTCTGGAACCAGGAAGCGGAAGCCTGCGGCTCAGCGCAACCGATCTGGAAGTCGGAATCTGTACCGAAATCGCGGCGCGCACTGCCAAGGACAAGAGCATCACGCTCAACGCGCGAAAACTTTTCGAAATCGTGCGCGAGGCCGAGGGCGACGAGGTCAAGCTCGACACGCTCGACAATGATTGGGTCGAGCTCAAATGCGGGCGCGCTAAGTTCAAAATGATGGGCCTCGATCCGCGCTCGTTCCCCGCGATGCCGAGCCAGAGCACCGCGAAACCTGAGAATGCCGCGGCCAAAAAAGTGCTCAAGGCCGAACTTGGAATCGCCTCGACCGTGCTGGCTTCGATGATCGACAAAACGGTCTTCTCCGTCAGCCCTGATGAAGCGCGCTACAACTTAAGCGGCGTCTATCTTGAAGCTGCGGGGCCAGGAGGAGTGCGGATGGTCGCGACTGATGGGCATCGCCTGTCGATGGTCGAACGTGAAGCTCCCGGATTCACCATGGAAGGCGGCGCGATAATCCCGCGCAAAGGTTTGCAGGAACTGCGCAAGATTCTGGATCAGACCGGCGATCAGGACGTGAAACTTTCGCTCGACGGCCAGCTTGCCTACATGAAGCGCGGCTCGACCGAAGTCTCGATGCGGCTGGTCGAGGGCGAGTTCCCCGACTATCGCGGAGTGATTCCGAAAGAATCGAAGCATGCGATCGCGGTTGATCGCGACGCGCTATTCGCGGCGATAAAGCGGGCGGCGATTTTCTCGAATGAGCGATATCACGGCGTTAAGTTCGCGCTCACCTCCGGCAGCCTGACAGTTTCATCGACCAGTCCGGAGATGGGTGAGGCGAGCGAGTCACTCGACGTTGACTTTAGAGGCGAAGAGTTCGCGATCGGATTCAACGCCAACTATCTGCGCGAGGTGCTCGGCGTGATCCCCTCTGGCAACAAAGTCGAGCTTGGACTCAGCGACGACGTAAGCCCCGGCGTTGTGCGAACCGAAGCCGACACGAAATTCACCTACGTCGTGATGCCGATGCGCCTGTAGCGCGGGCTATTTTCCACCGGAACCCGGCGCCGCGCTGACTTTAAGTAGTACCACTTTATTACGGACCTGTTCCGGAGTTTCCCACGGGAATGACGCTTCGTGCAGAAGCTCCGTCGCTGTGAGTCCAAGCGATGAAAGGTCGCGGCGGCGAACGATTATCCAGCGAACATCGTCGCTTGCCAAGGCGCTCTTCAAATCCTCCGGATGGTCGAACTCGGGCAGCGGAGCTGGGGGATTTAAATAGAACAGCGGTCCTTCGGTCCGAAAAAGCACCAGATGACTGGTGTCGCCGCGCAAGAGTTGCAGGGTTTGCAGCCCAAACGGTTTTTCCCCGCGGTACGCGTCTACCGCGGGCATCGCTAACACATAGATGTACAACATGACGCAATACGCGATGACGCCCATCGAGACTACGACCCGCTCCGGCCGGTAATTGCGCAGCACATAGACAATGCTCGCGATGCTGACGATCCAGGCGATCGCGAAAAACGCCCGATCGGGCGCCGCCGGGAACAGAGCCATCTGGCCGCGCAGAATCATCGACGGCGGCAAAAGCACTACGATGCCCAGAACCGTGGCGATCGCGGTCAGGCCATAACCGATTGCGAGCAAAATTCGCGACCATCGCGATCTGAGCATATCGCCAGCCAGGATTCTGGCGACGAGCAACGCGCCAGCCGGAAGTATCGGCAGGATGTAATAGCTGCGGCGCGATCCGGAGATCGTATAAAAGACGAAGGTTGCCCAGAAATAGACCAATGCAAAGCGATCGCTGCGTGCGGGCTCGGCATGTTCGCGACGGCGTTCATGCGCCTCGACCAGAGCTGCCGGCAGTAGCATCGCCCACGGCGCCATCAGCGCGAAGATTACGTAAACATAAAGATAAACTGGACCGCGATGGTCGAATGGATGGAAGAAGCGCACCACGTTCTCGCGCCAGACCATCTGCAGGCCCTTGTCTGAGCCTTCGACCTGCTTCGAGAACCAGAACGGGAACGAGTAGAGCGCGATCCCGATCACGATCGCCGGAATAGATTTCCAGTTGAACAGCCATCGATTGCGCTCGATTACCCATCGGACGCGCGAGCTGATCGCGCCGTGCAGGATCGCGTCGCCGAAGGCGCGCCATCCCTCGGCCAGTGTGCAGTAAAGCCCAATCACCATGATGGGCAAAACGAAGCCAAGCAGTCCCTTGGTCAGCGACGTGAGCGCCATGATGATCCACAGTCCGACGACCCACCATCCGTCCTGCCGTTCTTCATATTTCAGAAAGAGCAACAATGCGGCGAGCTCGCCTGTGAGCGTTTCGACATCGGCGGAGGCGTTGCGTGAAAAAAACACGAAACTGAAGCTGGTCGCGAGGATTACGTCGGCGACGATCGCGGTGCGCGAGTCGTACAAACGCCGCGCCAGCATCATCAGGAGCGCCACGCCGAGCACGCCGGCGATAGCGCACGGCAATCGCGCCGCGAGTTCGTTCATCCCGCCCGACACATACGTTGACCAGATGACGAGCCAGTAGGAGCCGAGCGGCTTGTCGTAATAGACGCGGCCGTTGATGGTCGGCCAGAAGTAGTTGCGCGTCGCGAGCATCTCGCGCGCGATCTCGGCCCATCGAAATTCCGACGACCACAGCGCCCGCGCGCCCAGGCGAGTGAAAAACAAAATCGCCGACAGTGCGAGGATTGCGAAGAACCACCGCCGCCAGAGCGTATCGGCGGACGAGGTCTGGTCGCGGAGACTGGTCGGACTGGAACTCATCGCGGGAAATTCTATCCGTCGGCGGCGCATCGCCGCCATACTGCCGTCTCAGTTGGCACAGGCTTTCGCCAGTGTTCCAAAAAACGGAGTTGCGCTGACATTGCGTGGCGCAATCGGCAGGTGCGTGCTAGCGTCAGAAAAAGACGCGCACGCATTCCGATCAACCTGCAATTCAAGCTGGACCACATGAGCGAACATCACGACGACTCCGCGCATCCCGCGCGAGGCAAAACTAATCGCCTGATTAACGAGCAGAGTCCCTATCTGCGCCAGCATGCGCACAATCCTGTCGATTGGTACCCGTGGGGCGCCGAGGCGCTTGCGCGCGCCAAGGCCGAGAACAAGCCGATCCTGCTCTCGATCGGATACTCGGCGTGCCATTGGTGCCACGTGATGGAACGCGAGTCGTTTGAGAACGACGCGATCGCGGCGCTAATGAACGAGAATTTCGTGTCGATCAAAGTCGATCGCGAAGAGCGGCCCGACCTCGACCAGATTTACATGGACGCGGTTCAAATGATCACCGGGCGCGGCGGATGGCCGCTCACTATGTTTCTGACGCCCGATGCGAAGCCATTTTTCGGCGGCACCTATTGGCCGCCCGAGGATCGGCAAGGGATGCCGGGTTTTCCCAAGGTTCTGGCCGCGGTCGCCAACGCTTTTCGCAACGGCGCGCACGAGGTTTCGCACAACGTCGAGAAACTCGGCGCAGCGCTGGGCGCGCTTTCCGAATACGAACCCAAAGCGGGCGAGCTGCGTCCCGACCAGGCGGTGGTTGCTGCGCGCGCGCTGGCGGGAGCATACGACAGCGTCAACGGCGGGATCGGCGGCGCGCCGAAATTTCCCAACACTTTCGTCTTCTCGCTTTTCCTTCGCGTATTCGACGGCGAAGGCGATGAAGCGATGGGCGAGATCGTGCGGCATACACTGAGGAAGATGGCGCGCGGCGGAATTTATGATCAGATCGGTGGCGGGTTTCATCGCTACAGCGTTGACGAGCGATGGCTGGTGCCGCATTTCGAGAAAATGCTCTACGACAACGCGCAGCTCGCGGTGCTCTACGCCGACGCGGGGCGCGCGCTCAACGAACCCGAGTTCTTGGACCTCTCGCGCGATATCCTGAACTACATTCTGCGCGAAATGACCAGTCCGGAAGGCGGATTTTACTCGAGCCAGGACGCGGACAGTGAAGGCATCGAGGGGAAATTCTTTGTCTGGGAACCGGAAGAGGTCGAGGACATCCTGGGCCCGGAGCTGACGGAAATAGCCGAGCGATATTTCGATATCAGCGTCGAAGGCAACTTCGAAGGCGAGAATATCCTGCATCGCACGCTCGAGATCGGCGATGCGGCGCGGATGTTCCACAAGTCCGATGCCGAAATCGAGACCGCGCTGCGAACGATTCGCGAAAAGCTCTTCGCCGCGCGCGAGAAGCGGGTGCATCCGGGCCGTGACGACAAGATTTTGACCGCGTGGAACGCAATGACGATCTCGGCGTTTGCGGTCGGCTACCGGGCGCTTCACGAGCCACGCTTCCTCGAAGCCGCGCAGCGAGCGGCCGACCTGATCATGACCAAGATGTGGGACGGTCACGCGCTCACGCGTTCGTACAAGGACGGCGCCGCCCGCTTCAACGCTTATCTCGAGGATTACGCGCTGCTCGCGGGCGCGATGATCGATCTCTACGAAGCCTCGCTCGACGCGCGCTACCTCGGGCATGCGCGCACGCTCGCCGCGGTTATTCTCGAGCGGTTCATCGATCGCGCCAAGGGTGGGTTCTACTTCACCTCCGACGATCACGAGGCGCTCATCACGCGCAGCAAGGCGGCCTTCGACGGCTCGACGCCGTCAGGCAACAGCGCGGCGGTAACGGCCCTCCTGCGGCTTTTCGAGTATACCGGCGAGGAACAGTACCGAATCGAAGCGGAGCGGGCTCTCAGGCTGTTTCGCGAGTTCATCGAAAAGCAGCCATTCGGGTTTTCGCATATGCTCGAGGCGGTTGATTTGTATCATCGCGGCGCAACCGAGGTCGTGATCGTTGGTGAGCGCGATTCGCCAGAGTTTCGCGAGTGGATCGAGCGTTTGGGTTTGCTCTATGTCCCGAACCTCTCGATTTTCGCCGCCGATCCGTCGGGCGCGGTCACGGCCGGCTTTCTGCCCGAGCAGATTCGCGGAAAGAATCAGGTTGACGGCAAGCTCACTGCGTACGTCTGCCGCGACCGCACCTGCACGACGCCGATCACGGAATTCAAGGCGCTGGAGAGCGAACTGCTCGGTTGATCGGACGCCGCTGTGAGCCTCGAGCATCCGTATGCGCCGATTGTTCGCAATCAGCCCGCGCGCGATAGAAACGGCCCGATCCGTGCGGTCGTGTTCAATGCGGCTGGAGGCGCTCGGGTCGAGCAAATCGCGCGGCGGCTGTCGCAGCCTCCTCTCACAGACGCGTCGATAATTCTGCTGTGCGAGGCCGATTGGCGCACCGCGCGCTCGCGGCGGCGCGAAGTCGCTTCCGAACTGGCTTCACTGCTGGGTATGAGCATGGCGTATCTGCCGGAGTTCACCCGGCAAATGGGCGGTGCGCATGATCACACGAACCAGCGCGCATGCATGGGCAACGCGATTCTTTCTTCGGCGCCGTTGGACGATATCCGGGTGATTGCGATGCCGGATCCTCATCCGGAAAGTGCCAGGAATCTGCGGCGCGACTACGCCGGTGGGTTCGCCGGGCTGGTCGTGCGTGCGAGGTTTGGCGGCGAGCCGATCTGGATTGGCGTTGCGCATCTGCATAGCCGATGTGCTCCCGCCGGGCGGGCGGCTCAGATGGATGCCTTTCTGAAGGGGTTTCCACAGGATGGACCAGCGATTTTCGGAGGCGATCTAAACTCGACGACCACCGATCTGATGCATCCGGCATCATTCGCACGCACTTTTGCGACCATGCTGATAAATCCGCAACGATTCAAAAATCCGCAGCGTTATGAACCGATATTCGAGCGCTTGGCGGCGGCCGGATTTCAGATCGACGGCGCCAACGCACTCGGACGTCCGACCTTTACTTTTTCGGGTGCGATCCCCACACTATTTCGGCCGCGCCTGGACTGGATAGCTCTGCGGGGTATCCGCGCGCAGGCGGGAAGCGCGCAGGTTGTAGCGGCGCAAGAATCATTCGCGTCGCGGCGTTTTTCGGATCACGATTTGATCACCGTCGCGATGGAAATCTAGCCGCCTTCCCGCGCGCTTGGGCGGCGCGGGTCCGATCGCCTACAATTGCGCGCGCCCCGGAGGGGCACCCGCGATGGCTTCATCATTCAACGGACTTGGCATGCATCTCGGAACACTGTGGCGGGTCTCGAATGCGGAATCGCGTTCGATCAGCCCAGAGAATCCCACCGGCGAAAAAGGCCGCGGCGCGATGGCCGAGCCGGACCCAGCGACCAGCCCAGCGCGCAGCCTGGGGCGCGGATGGAAAGTGCGGCCGTACATTATTATCCAGCCCGGCGAGAGCGCTACCCTCGCGGATATCGCGGGGCAGGGAGCGATCCAGCAAATCTGGATGACGCCGACGGGTCCGTGGCGCGCGTCGATCCTGCGCATCTATTGGGACGATCAGACCGCGCCGGCGGTCGAATGTCCGGTGGGAGATTTTTTTGCGTGCGGATGGAACCGCTATGCGCAAATTTCCTCGCTCGCGGTGTGCGTGAACCCAGGCAGCGCGTTCAACTGCTACTGGGAGATGCCGTTTCGAAGCCGGGCGCGAATTACGATGACCAATATCGGCACGGCGCCGATGATCCTGTTTTATCAAATCAACTACACGCTGACCGAAGTGCCGGCCGACGCAGCGTATTTTCACGCGCAGTTCCGGCGCGTCAATCCACTGCCGGAAAAGCAGGTCGTCACGATCGTCGACGGCGTGCGCGGGCAGGGACATTACGTCGGCACCTATCTCGCTTGGGGCGTGCACAACAATGGATGGTGGGGCGAGGGCGAGATCAAATTTTTTCTCGATGGCGACGGCGAGTTCCCGACGATCTGTGGCACCGGCACTGAAGATTATTTCGGCGGGTCATATAATTTCGACGTCGGCCGCGAAAATGGAGGTTACCGCGAATTTACGACGCCATACTCGGGTCTCGCGCAGGTGATTCGTCCCGATGGGCTTTACCAATCGCAGATGCGATTTGGGATGTACCGATGGCATATCGGCGACCCGGTGCGCTTCCAGCACGAACTTCGCGTGACGATCCAGGCGCTCGGATGGAAAGGCGACCCGCGCAAGGGCGCCGAGTTCCTGCCCCTGCGCGATGATATCGCCTCGGTCGCATACTGGTATCAAACATTACCCGCCGCGCCATTCCCGACGCTCCCCTCGGCGGACGCACTGCGCATTGACTGATGCGATGAGCGCACAACCGTTCGTCGTGATCCTTGTGCGCCACGCTGAGCCGGTGTCGCCGGGAACCGCCGGCTATGGCGAGGCCGATCGTCCGTTAACCGCGGCTGGTTTGGCGGTGGCGGAGCGGCTGGCCGAGACGCTTGCGGCCGAAGCTCCGGTCGCGATCTATTCGAGTCCTTATCTTCGGGCGCGGCAGACGGTGGCACCGCTCGCGCGCTTGCGCGGTCTCGTCATCGAGGAAATCGCCGACCTGCGCGAGCGGCTGCTGTCGGTCGATGCGTTGCCGAATTGGCGTGAGGAGCTCAGGCGCTCATGGAGTGACTTCGCGTACGCCGCGCCGGGCGGCGAGAGTGGCGCAGGCGCGCAGATGCGTGCGCTTGCGGCGCTCGAGCAGATACGTCAGCGGCATCGCATCGGCACCGTCGTGGCCGCGAGTCATGGTAACTTGATTGCTTTGGCTTTGAACGCCTTTGTACCTTCGATTGGGTTCGATTTCTGGGCGGCAATCCCGATGCCGGCGGTTTACCGGATAGAGTTCGCGCAGGATCGAGTTGGGGTCGCCGGATCAGGGTTGTCCGTTCGATCAATGGTTCAAGAGGGGGTTGCGAATGGGGTGGCTGGTATTCCGGAGGTGGCGTCGCGGAGCGCTTGCTCCACAATTCCGGCGTCTGGAATTCCGACCAGAAAATAATGCTCGACGCCGGAGGTGAGACTGCGCTGGATCGAGGGATTCGCGAACAGCATCAGGTTATTGCTGAAGAATGTTCCCGGTGATCCGCGGTAGATCTCGACGGTAGTGCCAAGGCGCGTGAAGCCGAGCTTCGCGTCGCGGAAATCATCCAGCGCAAAATCGCGAACGCTGTGACGCGGGAGATTGGAAACTATAATCACGCGGCGATTAGTCAGTCCGTAGTAGGTATTGACTGTGTATGCGCCGAACAGGATCGAATCGACCAGGATCAGCGCCGCGAGCGCCCACAGAGCGGCCGAGCCGGGCTTGAGTCCAAACGGCATCGCGAGCCTGAAGGCGGTAGTGTCGGTGATACCGTGAACGCCGATCGCGGCGACGATGCATAGTGCGACCACGCCAATCCGGATGAAAAACCGCGAAGTGCCGTCGGGCTGCGCGCACCACAGCATCTCCTCGCCCGGTTGAAGCTCGGCCGCGATAACGGCGTCAGCTTGTGATGACATTGTAAGCTCCTCCCCGCACGCCCCTCGCACAGGAGAGCATCCGCGCTCGCGCCGGTATTGGCAAGGATGGGCGCCGGCGGCGTCTGGAATCAGCGGACGATTCGGGATTGGTGGAGCGCGACTATTTTCGCGGTGTCGTAGCCGAGGTATTCGCGGAGGATTTCGTCGGTGTGCTGTCCGAGCAATGGAGCGGCGCGGTCGATGTGGGCTTCGGTTGATGAGAACTTGGTTAGCATCCCAGTCTGGCGGACTTTGCCGAATTCCGGATGGACTACTTCCGCGATCAATTCGTTGGCGGCGATCTGCGGGTCGTCGAACATTTCCTTGAAATGGCGCACTGGTACGACCGGGATTCCGGCGCGGCGCAAGTGCTCGATAACGTCGGCGCGATGATGGGACGCGAGCGCACTTTCGAGTGCGGCGGCAAGACGGCCCTCGACTGATTCGGCGCGTGCCGCGTTCCAATCGAGCGTGGGAATGCCAGGCAGCGCGCCGCACAGCGCTTCCCACTGCGCGGGTTTATCGATCGAGATGAATAGCCACTCGCCGTTCTGGCAGGAGTAGGCGCGCGCGAGTGCCGTGCTGCCGCGGCGTTCGGGGTCGCCATTTTCTAGATTCGGGCGGCCCGAATAGAAAATAAACTCGCCCGCTTGCAGAGCCATCGCGGCCTGCATCAGCGAGGTTTCGCAAAACTGGCCGCGGCCGGTCTTCTGGCGCGCCCGCAGCGCCATCACGCATCCCAAGGCCGAGATCATCGCCCCGCCGTAGTCGCAGATCGCGCAGGTCAGGTAGACCGGATGCGCATGCGGGCCGCCCTGTGCCGCCATCACGCCCGAGCGTGCTTGCAACAGCGGATCGAAGCCGGGTTGATTGTGTTCGGGCCCGCGGTTTCCGAAACCGTTGACCGACATATAGACGAGGCGCGGGTTGATCGCGGCGAGAGTTTTGTAGTCGTAGCCAAAACGCTGCATTCGCCCGGGGCGCAGATTCTCGACCAGCACGTCGGCGCGCGCGGCGAGTCCGTGAATAATCTCGCGGCCTTCGGGCTTGGTTAGATCGACCGCGAGCCCGCGTTTGCCCTGGTTCCATCCGAGAAAACCGAAGCCGAAGTGGCGAAACGAATCGCCCTCGAGGCTTTCGATCTTGATCACTTGCGCGCCGAGTTGCGCGAGGATCATAGGACCGTACGAGCCGGCGATGTAGCTCGCGAAATCGAGCACGAGAATTCCGTCGAGCGGACCCTTGGCCGGGAGTGCGCCGGATCGAGTCGCGACGGCGCTCGCCTGCGGCCCGCGATGTTCCGCGAGCCACTTGGTTGCTTCGCGTTCGTCGCCGAGCGCGGGGGCCGCTCCCGTGATCGCGCCGGGCGTGTCGTTTAGAAAAAACGGCAAGCCCATCTGGACGGTCGCGCCGAGCGCGGGATCGGCGATCTCCTGGCGCAGCCCGAGCGCCCGGGTCTGCTCCCATTCGATAAACTCCTGCCGGGTCATCACCGGGGCGCTGGGGACGTCGGCCTCGCGCAGCATACGCAGCCATTCGGCGCGCGGTCGAGTGCGAATGATCGGCTCGATGATATCCTTGAGCTCCTGCCAGTGCGCGCTCGGAATTCCCCACGGCGCGTTCTCAAAGCGCTCGTCGGCGACGAGGTCGGGGCGTTCGATCGCGATCGCAAACTTGCCCCAGAAGGTCGCGTTGCCGCACGCGGCGAAAAAATATTTTCCGTCGCTCGCCTGGAACAACCGATACACCGGAATCGGGCCGAGCGGATCCTGCGGTCCGTGATAGAGCCGGGTCATCGACTCGTGCTGCAGGATGCCGCCGGTTTGTAGGGAAAACGCGCCGGCGAGCATCGAGACCTCGACCGCCTGCCCCGCGGCGCCATCTGCCCGCGCGTAGAGCGCGGCGGTTGCACCAGTTGCCGCCAACAGGCCCGCGGAATAGCTCGCCGCGGGAAACACCAGCGCGACCGGATTCGAGCTGCGTGCCCACTGGCTACCGGTGATACCTCCGAAGGCCGCGATCAAATCCTCGTTCGCATCGAAGTCGGCGAGCGGTCCGCGGCTTCCGAAGGCAGGAACATTGACGGCGATCGCGCGCGGGTTAATCTCGCGGATCGATTCGTAGCCGAGCCCTAGCGCGGCGAGATGCGAGGGAGTGGCGCCGGTGACGATGATATCGGCCCATCGCACGAGTTCCGCGACGCGAGGCTTACCTGAGTGCATGGCGATGTCGAAGAACAGCGCACGTTTCGAGCGATTGAGGAGATGAAAGTGCGGCGAGCCGCGATGCGCCGCGCCGCCGGGCGGCTCGACTTTGATCGTGCGCGCGCCCTGCTCGGCCAGGATCCAGGCGGCGTATTCCGCGCCCAGGTTGGAAGCGAGTTCGAGAACGTTAACTCCGTCAAGCGCCTTCATCGCGAGCCTCGAAGAAAAAATCGCGCCGCTCGATCGCGGCGTCGTCGGGCAATTGTGGTTGAGCACAGCGCAAAAATGCAAACGCCCCGGATCGGCAGGGTTATTCCCGCCTGAAAGTTAAAAACCCATCTGCGAATTCAATCGCGCGCAACTGCGCGTTAATTCGCCCGTAACCTTTGCCACTTAGATTTCACTCGCCGCGCATTGGATTGCGACGGTCGGACCCTGACCGGAGGGATTACCGAAAGGAACGCAGCGCTGACGAAACCATCTGCCGGAGAATGGCAATTAGTCACGGGAGAAAATGCGATGAACCGAAACGAGTCGAACAAAAAGACACTCGGCGAAGCTCTGAAAGTGAGTACTCTCGCCGCGGCTTTCATGCTGGCCGCCGCGGGATGCTCTGTCCTTTCGCCAGCGCGCCCGATTGATCCGCCTGCGCCGTCGGCGCAGACCGCGAGCGCGAAGCCAGTGCCGCCGCCAAACATCCTGGATTGCGGCATCGTCAGCATCGGCACGCCGAGCAAATACGCCTGCGACGGCAAAGTATATACCGCCCGGCAGATTAATCAGATGCGCGCTGACTGGAACGATTCTCAGAAGTCCGTGAACTAGCGTTGAGACGGGGGCCGATCCGGACCGCTTAACCTCCGCACGCAAACGCGCACGAGCAGCGCGCCGATGCGGAAAACCCGGATTCGCGGTGAGACCGCGGATCCTCGAATGGGAGGATCTCCGTGAAGAGGAGAAGATTCAGGTACGCGATCGCGGCGCTGGCGGGAGCAGCGTTCGTCGTCTTGGCGGGAACCGGCGCGGTGCGCGCGCAGAGCAGCTCGGCGGGAGCCGCGCCGATGCTTACGCTCTACGTCGATCCGGCAACCGGGCAGGTCTTTACCCGGCCTGGCAAAGGGCGCTCGCTGCTGACGACGATTCCGGCGACGGCGCTCGACCCGAATGCGATCGAGCGGCGCGTCGAGGAAAAGACGCAGGCCCAGATGCAGCAGAATCAGCAGCAGTTGTTCGATCTCGAGAAAAAGAACGACGAACTCGCGTCGCAAAATCATCAACTGGCGCAGCAGGTCGCCGAGATCAAGCCTGCATGGCGCGATTATATTACCAACTTCCAGAACAAGTTCGCGATCGGCACCTTAGTGTACGGCGATTATCGCTTCTATACTCATACCGGCTTCGGACCGCAGGAACTCACGCAGATCAATTCGCCGGGTCCGGGCAACAATAGTTTCAGTTCGTTTGATATCAGCCGCGCCTATCTGAACTTCTTTTTCTTTCCAGCCGATGGGTTCACGCTGCGCGTGACGCCAAATATATATCGCGCCAACGGAACCGCGTCGGCGGACAAGTTCGGCAGCTCGAGTGCGATAGGCAGCAACCTGTCCGGCGACATGGCTTACCGGCTCAAATACGCATATCTGCAGTATAATAAGGTATTCGACCGGCTGTCGGATGCGCTCAGGGGCGATGGGATACAGGGAGGATTCATTCCGAATCCTCTGGTGGCGTGGGAAGAAGATCTGTACGGCTATAGATACGTCAACCTGACGCCGTGGAACTACTTGAGCTTGTCGTCAACCCAGCCGGGAATATCTATCGCCGGACCGATCAAGTTCAATGAGAAGCAGTACGCCGATTACGATATCGGCGCATATAACAACTCGACCTTCCACGCTTTCGAACAGACCAACACCAAGCAGGTAATGGGCCGGCTGAGCGTGTACCCATTCGGAGCGAAGTGGCGCTTTGACGGGCTGGGAGCGACGTTTTTCTATGATTACGGCTACGGCAACGTAGCGCCGGACAGCGCCACCGGCACCTCGCTGCTCAACGCGAAGACTGGTCACATAATGCGCGCGGCGGCGATGCTGCACTACACGGCGGAGAACTGGGGTTTGATCGCCGAATACGATTTCGGCCACAACGCGTTCACCGGCGGTAACTTGTTCTCGTCGAGCGGACCGGCGGACTACTTTGGCACGGCCACAACCTCTTACTCGGGGTTCAGCAAGATGACGACGGCGTTTCTGGAAAATGGCAGCGCGGTCGAGCGCGGTCTGGACTTCATGGGCCATTACCATATTCCGACCACGCCGTTTACCTTGTTTGGACTATTTGAATGGTTTCAGCCAAATACCAAGGTAGATAACGATCCGCTGGATTTCCAGCGCTGGGTCGCGGGAGTCAGCTATCAGTACAATGAGTATCTGCGCTTCGCGATCGATTCGCAGAATCTGATGTTCTATCACTCGCAGCGCAGTATTCCGGAATCATACGTGAACTCATTTGCGCCGGTGTTCGCCGGACCGACGACGGGAAAGTCTGTGACCGACGCGGTACCGCGCGATACTCATGCGTTCTTCATCAACATGGAAGTAAACTACTAACTGCATAACCGAAAGCGAGAAGCCGGACGTATAAGGACACCTACGCATGAAGCGATCGATAATGACTGGAATGCTGGCACTCGCGATGCTTGCGATGGCGGGATGCGCGACATCGCAGGAACAGAGCCAGAGCGAATGGATTGGCAAGACCCGCAGCGATCTGGCGGCCGAGATGGGTGACCCGAAGGGCGCGGTGCCGATGACCGATACCGGCGGCGAAATGCTTTTTTACGCGTACCAGGGTCATCATTACGTATTTGAAACCGACGCTGACGGGAAGATCGAAAAGGCAGTGGAAGTGAGATAGCCCCCCGAGCCGGTTCCCGCGAAGTGCGCGTGGGAACCGGAGTATGCGGCCATGGGCGCCGGGTCGAACTCCTCCCCGGCGTCCATGGCTTTTTTTGGGTATCCGGCGCTCACTTGATGTAGGCGATCGATTCGCCGGTTGAGCGCTGAACCGCGGCTTGCGCCTCCGAATATCCGTACAGCGCGTTGACGTAGGTGGCGGAGTCTTCGGTGAACCGGCGCTCAGCGTCGTCGAGTTCGATAATCGAGCTCAGACCCGCGCGATAACGCTGGGTCGCGAGACTCAGCTCCTGGCGCGAGGCGTCGAGAGTCTGTTCGGCTTTTTTGATAACGACCACCGAGGCCTGCCAGTTGAGAAATGAGGTGTGCACTTCTTCGACCACCCGCTGGCGCAGGTCGGCGAACGCGTAACCAATTGCGTGTTCACGGGCGCGTGCTTCCGCTACTTGATCTTCCGTGCGAAAGCCGTTGAATAGCGGCCAAGTGATTACCAGCCCCGCGAAAAAATTGTTCGCAGCGGGCAGTCCCGTTCCCATCGCGCTGTAGCCCATTTGGGCGGTGCCGGTTGGAAGATAGTCACTCTTGAATTGATCGACGCGCGCGCCTGCTGCACGGGCCTCGTTCACCAGGACCTTCAAGTCGGGACGGAGTTGGAACGCGCGTGCCAGTAAATCGGGCAGCGTGTCGGTGACCGGCGAATAGGTCAGTGTACCGACCACCTTGTAGGGTGGCGCGGAGTCGGCCATACCCATCGCGGCGTCGAGGGCGACCTTGGCGTCGTCGCGCGCGTTGACGGCCTTGATATGATCCATCTCGGCGCGTGAAAGATCGGCCTGGGTGATCGAGACGTCGATACCGGGACGCAAATCTGCTTTGGCCAGTTCGGTTGCCTGATGCAATTGCTCGGTGCGCTGGCGAATAGCTTCCTCATAGACCTTGATTTCCTGCTCGGCGGCAAGGAGCTCGTAGTAGCGCTGTGCAACCGCGAAGATCAGATTCAGGTCGGTGAGCTTCAACTGCGCGTCCGCGGCGTCAAGGTCAGCGCGGCGTTCGTCGATAAAGCCGCGCACCCGTCCGAAATCGAACAGGAACTGCGACACGGATATTCCACCAAGATAATTGTTCGAGGATTCGGTGCTCTGCGAAAAATCACCGTTGGGAAGGTCGTGATTCCGGCCCGTGACGCGCGGGAAAATGTCGAGTCCGAAATAGCTGGTATTGCCTATGCCATTGTCGGTTGAGCGCAGGTACTGCGCCGAGCCGTATACCTGTGGCAGGGTGTTGGCTCGGGCGACGCCAACTTCGTCGCGTGCAGCGGTCTGGTCAGATTCTGATTCCATCCGCAGCGGGTGCAATTTCAAGGCGATCTCGGTCGCCTGCTCGAGCGTGAGGTCCGAGTTCGGTTGAATCATGATTTCTTCGGCGTGCGCGCGCGAACACAGGCCGCACGCCATACCGAGCACAAGCGCCGCAACCGAGAGGTTCAGGCTAAGGTGTCGGACAAACCTGCAATGCATAGGTCAATCTCCGTGCGCGGAAGGATTTTCGTCGTCGTCGGCTTTAGCCAGGACCCGGACCGGTTCGCCGGACTCGAGCGCGGGGCTGATGTCGGTGACGACCTCATCGCTGTCGTGCAGGCCGGAGACGATTTCGACGTTGGTCCCATCAGAAAGGCCTGTGACTACAGGGGTTTTGCGCAGCTTTCCGTCTGCGACAGTAAAGATGAATGATTCTGATTGCCCCAGGCCCGAGACCGCGGTGCGCGGAACCTCTAGCGCGTTGGGATGCTGCGCGAGAATCAGCGTCACGTTTGCGTACATCCGCGGATAGAGCCGATGATCGAGATTGGGGATATCGACCTCGGTGAGCATCGTACGGGTTGCCAGATCGAGCGACGATGCGAACCGTGTCACCGTCGCATGGAAGGTCTTGCCCGGGAACGAGCGCAGGGTCATCGATGCCGGCATCCCGATTCGCACATCTCCGGCCTCGCGTTCGGGCACGTAGATATAGACGCGCAGTTTGCTGATAGCGGCCTCGGTCAGGATCGGACCTCCTCCGGTAAGATGGCCGCCGGCCCCTTCCATCGCGCCCGAGCTGACCGCCGCACCCGAGCCGGTGACGCCGAAGTCGCCGCCGCCGGCGCGAATCAGGGCGCCCGGATCGGCGAAGCGGCCGGTTATCACGCCGTCAAAAGGCGCGATGATCTTCGTGTACGAGACCATCGTCTCGAGCGCAGCAGCCGCCGACTTTGCTTCCATATATTTGGCATATGCGATATCGACCGTTTCCTGCGCGACCAGGCGCGCGTCGGTCTTGCGCACACGATCCAGTCGCTGCCAGGTCAGCTTTTCGATTTCGCGGCTGGCTTCGGCGCGTTCGAGATTTTGCTGGAGTTCCGGCACCTCGATCACAGCCAGAACCTGGCCGGTCTTGACCCAATCGCCCTTATCGACGTTCATCTTGACCAGGTATCCGGTGACCTTTGAGTGCAGCGCGGCTTCGTAGAAACCCACCAGATCGCCAGGCAGATCGATTGATTGGACGACTGTATGGCGCTGCGGATGAATCACCGGAACCGTACGCAAATCGGCGGTGGTCGCCACCAGTTTGGTCGGAACGGCGGGCGTGTCGCTGCTATCGTGGCATCCAGCCACCGCGAGGACGACTGCGGCGATCACTAACGACTTTCCAAGACGGCTCACTGTTTTGTCCTCCGGGAATAGAACAGCTCATAGATGCAAGGCACCAGGATGAGGGTCAGGACCGTGGAGACGGTCAAGCCGCCGACGGCGGCGCGTGCTAGGGGAGCGGAAGCCTCTGAGCCGGCTCCGATTTCGAGCGCGATCGGCATCAGGCCCGCCACGGTGGCGAGCGCGGTCATCAGGATTGGCCGCATGCGAATGCGCGCCGATTCGACCACGGCGGGGCGCAGCGCTTGTCCTTCACGGCGGCGTTGATTGGCGAAATCGACCAGCAGAATCGAGTTCGAAACCACGATTCCGACCATCACGATGATTCCCATGAAGGACTCGATGTTGAGCGTCGTATGGGTCAGCCACAGCGTCCAGATAACTCCGATCAGTCCCATCGGCACCGCGAACATGATGATTACCGGGTCGAGGAATGACGCGAACTGCGCGACCATTACGAGATACAGCAGCAGCACCGCCATTCCGAGTCCGAAGCCGAAGCTCGAGAACGAACGCTGCATCGCCGCAACCGCTCCGCGATAGGTGATCTGAACCTCGGGTGGCAGTTTCATGGACTTAAGGCGGCTCTCGATGGAGTTTTCAGTGCCGCCAAGGTCTGAGGTCGCGGGTTGGACGAGCACGTCAACGACGCGCTGGATGTTGTAATGGTCGGCTTCCGACGGGTACTTCTCCGGCACCAGGGTCGCGACATTGCGCAGCGAAATTGATTGCTCGTGTGCGTCGTCGGCGCCGTCGATGTGGTGGACCGGGATGTTCAGAAGCGTCTCGGTCGAATTTATCGCTTGTTCGCGATACTGGGCGGTCAGGAAGTAGTCGTTACCGGTGTTCCGATCGATCCAGATCGAAGGCGCGATCATCTGGTTCGAAGTCAGCGCCGTGATTACGTTGGTCACCACGTCTTTTTCGGTGAGTCCCAGTCGCGCGGCGCGCACCCGGTCCACCTTGACGTCGATGGTCGGATAGTCCGGTTCCTGTGGGATGTAGGTCTGCGATACGTCGGGTAGTTTGCGCACATCCGCTTCAATGCGGCGAGCGACCTTGAACAGCGGACCATAGTCCGGACCGCTCACCTGGATGTCGATCGGTGCGGGCAGTCCGAAGTTCAGCACCGCGTCGATGATACTGCCCGAGGAGAAGAACGCCTTGACCGAAGGCACCGCGACTGGCAGCCGCTTTCGCAGCTTGTCCATGTAATAGAAGGTTGAAAATCGGTGGCTGTCTTTGAGCGTCACCATGATCTCGCCCGTGTCCTCCCCCGAGTTGGATGAGTAGATGGCCGAGATACTGGGCGCGAGGCCGAGGTTCGAGACCACAGTCTCGAGTTCCTGGGGTGGAATAATCCGGCGGATTTCATTTTCAATTTTCGCTGCGAGCGCCTGAGTGAGCTCGATTCTGGTGCCCGCGGGCGAGCGCATATGGATGATGAATTTGCCGGCATCGGTGGTCGGGAATAGCTGGGTTCCGAGCAGCGGGAAGATGAGCAGCGACACCGCGAACAGCGCCGAGACCGATCCGATCACGATAAGCTTGTGATCGAGTGCGCGCCGAAGCTGCTTCTCGTACCAGTTGGCAAACCGCTGGTAGCGGCGGTTGAACACGCCGAATGCCCTCTGGAAGAGGCTACCCGAATGTTCGCCGCCGCCACCGCCAGAGGCCGCCTCCTCAAGCGCGCGGGCCTCTTCCTGGGTCAGAAAGCGCGCGCAGTAAATCGGAATTACCGCCATCGCGACCACGTACGACGCGAGCATCGCAAGCACGACTGCCAAAGCAAGCGCGCTGAACAGGTACTTCGCGACGCCGAACAGGAACATCACGGGAAAGAACACGATGATCGTGGTGATGGTCGAGGCGAGGACTGGCAGCGCCACTTCCTCCGCACCTTCGCGCGCAGCGACGGCTGGCTCTTTGCCTTCGGCCAGATGGCGGTTGATGTTCTCGAGCACGACCACCGAGTCATCGACCAGTCGGCCGATCGCGAGCGCGAATCCGCCAAGCGTCATGATGTTGATGGTCGATCCGCCCATGAAGAGGCAGAAGGTCGCGGCCAGGATCGACAGCGGAATCGACAAAAAGATCGCGAACGTCGAGCGCATGCTGCCGAGGAAAATCAGGATCATCAGCGAGGCGAGGATCGAACCCGAGATCGCCTCGTGCTCGAGCGAGTGAACCGCATCGAGGATGTAGTCCGACTGGTTGAAGATCGCCTTGAGCTTCATCCCCTTTGGCATCCCGAAGACTTTGGGCAGCAGATCATGGATCCCGTTGACGACCGAAATCGTGTTGGCGCCGCCCTGCTTCAGCACCGGGATATAGACCGACGGCTGGCCGTCGATCGTGACTACGTTGTACTGGATTGCGGTTGAATCCTCGGCGTTCCCGACATCGCCGAGGCGCACCGGCATCTGATTTTTGCCGACCTTGATCGGAACCTCATTGAGGCTTTCCGGATGCCCGATCATCGCGTTCGAATAGATGTAGTAATCGGTCGAGCCAATCTTCGCGTCGCCTGCCGGCAGAATGAGGTTGGTGTCGTTGAGCGCGTGAACCACTGAATTGAGGGTCAATCCGCGCGCTTGCAGCGCGTTGCGATCGACATAGGCCATGATTTGGCGGAATTTGCCGCCAAACGGCATTGGAATCGACGCGCCGGATACGGTCGCGAGCTGATTGCGGATGTTGTAACGGGCCTGATCTTCCAGATCGACCTGGCTGAAGCCCTTTCCCTCGACCGTGACCAGCGTGACCGGCAACGAGGAGGCGTCGAACTTCAGCACCAGCGGTGGCAGCGTGCCGGGCGGCAAAACTCCCAAGTCAGCCATCGCCAGAGTAGCCAACTGTGCGGAAGCCGCGTCTACGTTGACGCCGCTATGCAGATAGACCGTTATCATGCTGACGCCGGGCAGCGAGCGCGATTCGATATGCTCGATTCCGCTGCCGAGGGTGAAGAACCGCTCGTAGCGGGTGGTGATGTCGCGCTCCATGTCCAGCGGCGGCATGCCCGGATAAAAGGTTGCGACCACGACCGCGGGTATTTTGAGATTGGGGAAGACGTCCACCGGCATGCGGGCGAATGCGGTGACTCCCAGGATCAAGACGATCAGCGCCCCGACGATTACCGTGAACGGGTTGCGCAATGCGAAGCTCGGCACGTCTATGCACCTCGCGCGAATTTCCGGGCGGCTCAAGCGAGCACGCCAGTCTGTGAAATGTCGCGGGACTTCTTATCCGCCGCGACAGTTATACGGGATTAAGCGCCTAGGCCGGGGCGAGAAGGGAGGGAGGACCGCACGGGTCGGACGAGATTTTAAGACGCCGAATATGTCGCGGCGCGACCGGCTTCGGAATTAACAGCGCTGCCGCGCGCCAGCAACGCGTCGCGGCTGGGGTCGAATCGAGGAGCGACAGCGGCATCGGACCGGCATAGGCCGTAAGCGATTCCACCCCGACCTCGCTTTGATCCTCGGACAGGCCCAGATACTCGTGGCGTGCGGCGGTTTGGCGCACCTCGACCGGCTTATAGGACGGTCCGAAATGCCGGGTATGCAGCGCCGGCAGTATAATCGCCATCCCGAGGGCGAGCACACACCCCAAGAGGTGCAGCAGGGCGAAAATTGAATGGCTAGCTTTACCGAACGAACCCATTACCCAAACCTGCTCCAGATTATGCGGACCCGGGCCCGCGCTCAAGCGCTCCAGCGGTCCCCCATTCGCGACATCCGTCCGCGCGCCGTATATTGTCGCTCAGGGACTGAGCAGAGTGCGGAGCAAATGGCGCGTACCACAATACGAAAAATCCTTATCGGAGCAATATTCTCGATACTACTGGCTGCCAGCGCCGTCCATGCGCAGCAGTATCACGTCGATCAAGACAGCAGTGCAGCTCTGACCAAGTATCTGCATAAGCATCGCCTGCCGCTGGTCGGTGCGCAGGTCCAGCGAGACGACGCCGGCGATCCTGAGGTGCATCTGTACGGCTTCGTCGCGACGGACGCAGGAAGGGCGGACGCAGAGCGCAAGGCGAAGCGCTTTCTGGGCGTTACGGGCGTCCCGATTACCAATTCAATTCAAGTCAATCCGTCGATCAATTCCAATGGCGCGGCCGCTACTCCGCCTTCGAGCGCACCTGCGCAAAACTCCAATCAGCAGTGGAATAACGCGATGCAGGGAATCTACAAGGACGGAGCGCAGCCGTTGCCATCTCCTGGACAGCCGTAACGGGCTGAGTTTGCGGTTGCATGATGGCCGCTCCGCTTCAGACAGCCTCGCGTGCGTGCTCGATCTCTGAAAAAAATGCTGCTGCTGGCAGATGGAAGCGCCGCGACAGCGCTCGGATCCGCGGTAGGAGCGACGGGCGCGTGCGGCGCGTGATAAGATCGCCGGCGCTGTGGCAGATAAGGTTATTTACCTGCGCGACCCCAACCGGGAGTCGGGCGAGCGCGTCTACAAGATCAAGTATGCCGAGTTGCTGAACGCGGCTCAGCTTGCCGCGGTGACGCATCGCGACGGCCCGTTGCTGGTGATCGCGGGTGCAGGCTCGGGAAAAACCCGCACGCTTATCTACCGCGTCGCGCGACTCATCGAGAGCGGGGTTCCGCCCGCTGCGATCCTGCTGATGACGTTTACCCGGCGCGCGGCGCAGGAGATGCTCGAGCGGGTCGAGCGGCTGGTCGGCGAGAGCTCGCGCTCGGTCGCGGGCGGCACGTTTCACTCGTTCGCGAACAATATCCTGCGCCGCCATGGCGCGCAGATGGGACTCAAGCCGAATTTCACGATCCTCGATCGCGGCGACATGGAAGACGTGATCAATCTGCTGCGCGCGCGGATGGGACTTGCGTCGCGCGAGCGGCGCTTCCCGAAGAAGAGCACGGTCGCCGAGGTGATCAGCATGGCGCGCAACAAGATGCGCGACCTGGCCGAGGAGATCGAGCTCGATTTCGCGCACCTGATCGAGCATCAGGGCGAGATCGTCGCGCTCGCCGAGAAGTACGAGGCCTACAAGCGCGAGCGCGCACTGCTCGACTACGACGACCTGCTCTACCGGCTCGCCGAACTGCTGCGGCAGTATCCGCAGGTGCGCCAGCGCCTGTCGCAGAGCTATCGCTACATCATGATCGATGAGTATCAGGACACCAACCGCATTCAAGCCGAGTTGGTGCAGCTTCTCGCCTCGGAGCATCGCAACGTGATGGCGGTGGGCGACGACGCCCAGTCGATCTATTCGTTTCGCGGCGCCAACTTCCACAACATCATGGATTTTCCCGAGCTGTTCGCGGGCGCTCGGGTGATCAAGCTCGAGGAGAACTACCGCTCAGTGCAGGGAATCCTCGACCTCGCCAACGAGGTGATCTCGCGCGCGGCCGAGAAGTACACCAAGGTCCTGTTCACCTCGCGCCGCGGCGAGTTCCGGCCGATCCTGGTGCGCGCGCAGGACGAGCACATGCAGTCGCGTTTCGTCGCGCAGCGTATCCTGGAGCTGCGCGAAGAGGGCGTCGAGCTGGGCGAGATGGCGGTGCTGTTCCGCTCGAGCTTTCACTCGTTCGATCTCGAACTCGAGCTCCAGCGCCGCGATATCCCGTTCATCAAGCGCGGCGGCTTCAAGTTTATCGAAACTGCGCATATCAAGGACGTGCTCGCGCATCTGCGCGTGGTCGCAAATCCCGCGGACGCGGTTTCATGGCTGCGCGCGCTGATGCTCGTGCGCGGAGTCGGGCATCGCACCGCCGAGCGCACAGTAGAGGCGCTGGTAACCTCAGATGCGCCCGAGCGCGAGCTCGCGCGCCTGGGGCAATCGGGAGGGCGCGGCGGCGCGGCGTCGGGTTACGCGCAACTTGCGGCGCTGCTCACGGAGATCCGAGGCGAATCGAAACGCCCCGCGGAGCAGATCGCCGCGACGCTCGCCTATTATCTGCCGCTGATGCGCGAGGCGTATCCGGATGATTTTCCCAAGCGCGAGCGCGACCTCGAACACTTTCAGAACATCACCGAGCGCTACCGCAGCCTCGAGACGATGCTCTCCGACATGGCGCTCGAGCCGCCGAGCGATTCTCTTGGCGGCGTTCTGGCCGAAGGTCCGGAGGACGAGTTCCTGACGCTCAGCACTATTCATTCGGCCAAGGGTCTCGAATGGCGCATCGTGTTTGTGATCTGGGCGGCGGACGGCCGCTTCCCCGGTCCGATGAGCGTGGACGAAGAGTCAATCGAAGAAGAGCGCCGCCTGATGTACGTCGCGAGCACCCGCGCCCGCGACGAGCTCTATCTGACCTATCCGATCTACATGTTCGATCGCATGAACGGCTACATGATCGGCCGCGCCTCCCGCTTCCTCGACGATCTCCCGGACGAAATTCTCCCCACCGCCACGCTGCAGGAAGGTGCCGATGAGCCGAACTTATGAAGTTCCCGAGGGAGCCCGCGATCGGAGTAACCTTCGCGTGCGAGGTGGAAATCGATGAAGCAAGGTAAACGCGGTTGGTTTCTGACCACTGTCGCGATGCTGTTCGTGCTGCTTGCGATCTCAAACTTCCTGAAGCCGGTATTGGCCAGTGCGCAGACGGGTTTTGTGTTTTTCGGCCGTCGGCTGAGCGGTCTCCCGAATGACATCCTGGGGCCTGTGTTCGGATTCATCCTGGTGGCGCTAGCGATTCTAATCTGGCGCATGCGGCGGCCCGCTGTCACACTCGCCTGGGCATACACGGCTTACGTTGTGGCGAACACAGTATTGTACGCGATCGTTAATCCTCCAGGAGCCGCTGGCGCCGACGGCATGAAGTCCCAGTATGCGCGGCCGGTTCTGGCGATTGTCTTTCTGATCGTAGGACTCGGAGTGCCACTGGCCACCGCAGTGGTACTCACGCGCAGGCGCGCGGAGTTGGCGTAATTGATCGAATCAGGAGCTTACGATCTGTCCAGGTTCGGGAGATATCTACTCGGCTCTCGCGCGCGAAAAACAACTTAAGGGCTGGCGGCGTTCGAAGAAGATAAAATTGATCGAGTCACTCAATCCCGATTGGAACGATCTGAGCGGCGAAGATAGCCTGCACTAAGGCAATCCGGGGTCCTTCAACTCGCGCAACGCCGCTCAGGATGACACCGAACCCGGACGATCTAGAAAGGCAAAACTGATGCCGACAGAGCGATTACTTTCACAGAGAACATGAGGCGATCACCTGATCGTGCTTGGGGGACGCAAATGGCTAACAGCGAAACAACGTCTGGGTTACCGCCGCTGATTCCGCGCGAGTTGCTGCTCGGAAATCCCGAGCGTGCGTTGCCGAAGATCTCGCCCGATGGGACGTCTCTCGCGTGGGTCGCGCCCGACCCGCGCCGCGTGTTGCAGGTCTGGGTGCAGACCCTTGGCAAGGACGACGCGCGGATCGTCACCGCCGACCGGAAACGCGGCGTCACGCAGTACGGCTGGAGTTGGGACTCGGGCACTATCCTCTATGGGCAAGATTCCGACGGCGATGAAAACTACCACCTATTTGCGGCCGATCTCGCCACCCGCAACGTGCGCGATCTCACCCCGTGGCAAGGGGTACGTGCAGAGCCCACGATGTCGAATCCAAGATTTCCGACGCAAATCCTGATTCCGCTGAATATCCGCGATCGCGCGCTGATGGATGTGTACCGAATCGATCTACGCACTGGCGCCGTCGAGCTTGACACTGAGAATCCGGGTGATGTCGCGGAATGGCTTGCCGACGACAATCTTACTATACGCGCTGCGTTCGTGATGAAGCCCGATGGAAGTAGTGAGATCCGCGTGCGCGACGGCGCCACGGCTCCGTGGCGTACGATTGTTTCGGCGACTCCTGACGAAGAGGCAACTCCGCTCGGGTTCAGACCGCCAGTGGGGACTCGCGATGCAAAACGATCTGACCGACGCGGTGGAATGGGCAGTGCACGAGGGAATCGCGGATCCGCGCCGGACCGGAATCTCGGGCATTTCCTATGGCGGCTACGCGTCGCTGGCGGGCGCGACCTTCACACCCGATGTCTATCGCTGCGCAATCGACGTGGTCGGGCCGTCAAGTCTGTTCACCCTGTTGCGTTCGATTCCCGCATATTGGGGACCAATGAAAGGAATGTTGCTTTCGCGCTGCGGTGATCCTGACGCTCCGGAGGACAAGGAGCTATTGACGGCAGCATCGCCGCTCTACTCCGCACATCAGATCCATATCCCTATGCTGATCGGCCAGGGAGCGAACGATCCGCGCGTCACGCAGCAGGAGTCCGAGCAAATCTTCGAGGCGATCGCGAATAACCGCGGTCGTGCGACCTATGTGCTCTATTCCGACGAGGGTCACGGTTTCGCGCGGCCCGACAACCGCCTCGATTGGTACGCTCGCGAAGAGAAATTTCTCGCGGAGAACTTGGACGGCCGCTTCGAGCCGATGACCGCCGATCGGACGCCCGGATCTACCGCGGTCGTTCGGGAAGTCGGGGGCAGATAACTACAGCAAGGTTCTTTTGCCCTGTTCGAAGGTCGGATATTTGAGCTGCGGCAAAAGTTCAGCGCGCATGCGACGTGTGTCGCAGTAGTGATCAACGCGCCCGAGGCGTACAAAATCGCGAGTAAGCGGAGACCGGGTTCCGAAGGTCATCGCAAACGTCTCGCATGCGGTCGCCGCCGCTAGAATCATCCACCAGGGCATTCGCCACGGCCGCGAATTTCCCCAGATGCGGGTCGCATCGTCGAGAAAATCCTGGATGGGCATCGGCGCGTCGTCGCCGAGCTGGTAGATTCCGCTGATGCCTGGCTTCAGCGCGGATGAGGTCACCGCGTCGAGGAAATCCTGTGTCTGGATGAAGTGATACCAGGTTGGCTTGCGCCACACCGCGAGCAGGTAGCGCTGCGACAGCCACCTTGCCGCTTCGATCATCAAGATGCCGTGGCCATAGACAGTCGCGGAGCGGAGGACGACCGGAGTGGTCGAGGTCCCTTGCGTCTTCTGGAACAGCAGGCGCTCTTCGTCGAGCCGCGTGCGCGCATGGATCCAGACCGGCGAATAGTCGAGCCGTCCGGTCGCGGGATGTTCCGGAGTGGTCGGGCCCTCAACCTGCGGAAAGGAGATCAGCACCACGCGTGGGACGCGGGCCGCCAGCGCCGCATCAAGCAGATTGTCGAACCACTTGGTGTTGGTCTCCGGAAGAAATGTGGCTGGCCGCGGTCGGAACAGAACTCCCGCGAAATGCACTACGCAATCGACGCCTTGAAGCGGAGCGATCAGAGTTTCGGGGCGCGCCAGATCCGCAGGGACAACCTCGATCCGCTCCGCGCCGATCGCGGCGAGGTCGTCAGCCACTGGCGTACGATGGATCATCAGGCGCTGTCTGACCGGTTCGGCCAGCAGCCTCCGCGCGAGGCGGCAGCCAAGATTTCCCGCGGCGCCGGTGATGAGAATCGTAGGCAAAAGAATCGTCGATATTTTCAGGTTGGGTTCTTCAGCACTTCAAACTTTACGTAGCCGGGTTCGGGTTCGTCCACGTGCATCGGTAGTGAGACTTCGTGCAGGACTGGGACCTTTTCCGTGATCGTGCCGATCGCGGGCGCGTCTTTTGGGACCGTGATTACGCGAGTGCCGACGAAGCGCACCACTATCGGCAGCATCCTGCCCGTGTCGAGATAGCGGGTGTGCGTGGCTTCGAGCAGGGTGTCGAACTTGAACAGTTTTGAGCCCGCGCGAATCAGATACTCGTTGTGGCCGAGCGGCCGCACCATCGTCGATTCGCTCATCACGTAGATATGCCCGACCGTCGGCCGCAGAAATCCGGGGTAGAGCGGATTAACGCCCAGCCAGAACGGCATCACGACGCCTCGATTCTCGGGCCATCCAGTCAGATGAACGTGGGCCTGGCGATCGTTGTCGCCGAGGGTGAAATCCTTGCCGTCGAAATCGCGCAGAATGTCGCGGCTTAGCTGGTCCTGCGGCGGAGTATTAATCTCGCCGGTCGGACCGAAATCCAGCGCCTTGTCCGGGCGGCATCCCGCGGCGGTCATGATCATTAGTGCCGCCACTAGAGCGAGGGTCCAGCCTTTGATTCGCGCGCGATTCATCCGATTCGAAAACGCGCGTAGCTTGCCGGCACTTGGCCTTCGAGGGTCCATTTCATTGGCAACGAGACCTCGCGCACGACCGGGATCTCGACCTTCTTGCCGTCGCCGCGGATAAATTCGCGCTTGCCCATGTATTGCACGATGGTCGGAAGAATTTTTCCGCCGCTGTCGTAGTGCGTGCGGGTCGTGATGAATACGGTCTCTTGTTTCACGAGCGTGCTGCCCGCCTCGATCATCCATTCGCCGGGAGTGTCGAGCGGCTTGCCCAGCGTCGCCTCGCTGATCACGTAGTAGGCGCCTTCTTTAGGCTGCGTGACACCGGGGACCAGGATGTTGACGCCGAACCAGAACGGCAGTTTCATCCAGGCGTTGTTGCCTGAACCGAGGGTGCGAACCATCGCGAGCGTGTTGCTGTCGCCGAGAATAAATTCGCGTCCGCGAAAACTTTCCTCGACCGACTCTGCGCTGGCGTAAATCGAATGAGCGGCAGGCGGTGGTGCGGGCCGGCCGCATCCCGCTGCGGCGCATAGCGCGGCCGCGACGATCAGCGCGCCGAAGAGGCGCGCTAGCTTCTGACGCTCAGGCAGCGCGCGCATAATGAGCCGCGATCTCGCGGCCGACCAGCTCGATTTGCTGGTCCCATGAATCGGGCGCGGCAATCGGCCACAACACGAACTTGTCGAGCCCCTTGGCGATGTACCGTTCCATCTGCGCGGCGATATCTTCGGCCGAGCCGTACACGCTGCGCTCGAGGAAAGCCTCGGACCCGCGGCCCATCGCAGAGAGCATCGGCTGCATTTCCTTGAGCGCCTTTTCACGCGAGCTCGCGATCCGGCAGAGCAGGATTAGTCCCGACTCGATTCGCGCATTGGCGCGCCCGTACTCGACGGCATAGGCGCGAATTTTCGTCATGCTCGATTCGTATTCTTCGGGTGTCTGGAACGACGCAAAAAATCCGTCGCCCAGCCGCGCGGTGCGCCGCAGCGCGGACTCCGCGCGTCCACCGATCCAGATGTCCATCGTGCCGAAGTCGTTGTTCGCGCGCGGTGTGGGCCGCGGCTCGATCGTGACATTGCCGAAATTGAAGAAGCGGCCGTGATAGCTCGCCTGCCGATCTTTCCAGACCGCGCGCAGAACTTCGATCCCCTCGTCCAGCCGCTTGCCGCGCGCGTCCGGCGAAATTCCGCAGGCGGCATAGTCGGCCAGATTCGATCCAGTTCCGACCGCCATCACCATTCTGCCTCCGGATAAATAATCCAGCGACGCAAATGACTTCGCCGCCATCAGCGGATGTCTCAGGTTCAGGAGCAGCACGCTCGGCCCGAGCTTCATCCGCGAGGTTCGCGAGGCGATGAGCGAGAGAGTCGCGACAACGTCAAGCTCCGGCGAGGGCGCGAGCAGATGGTCCGAGAGCCAGAACGAATCGAGCCCCCACTCTTCGGCGCGTTCGGCGACGCGCGCGATCGTCTCGGCCGACGGCATCCCTAACCGCCACAATCCAAAACCAGCACCTATCTTTACTTGCGGTGTCATGAATGCACACTATTTCGGCGCACCGTATTTTGCATAGCCATATGGTAGGTAGATACTAGCATGAGGTCTGGTTAGATGAATTCCAATCACGCGCCAGTGCGCAAGACCGCAAGTGTAACCATGCTTGGCACAGGAGACGCTTTCGCCAGCGGCGGCCGTGCGCAAGCCGGTTTCATCATCGAAGCCGCGGGCACGCGCATCCTGATGGAAGCGGGTCCGGAGATTCTGGGCGCGATGAAACGCCACGGGATTCAACCCAACCACCTCGATCTGATTGTCATCAGCCATCTGCACGGCGACCACTTCGGCGGTCTGCCGTTTCTGATCCTCGAATACATGTGGGAGAGCCGGCTTGACGGTCCGTTAACGATCGTGGGTCCGCGCAATCTGGAATCGCGATGCTGGCGGCTTTTGAAGACTCTGTTCCCGGGCTTTGACCTGAAACGGATAAAGCACAAGCTGAACTTTGTCGTGATCGAGCCCGGCGCGACGCTGCAAATCGGCAAGATCAAGCTCTCCGCGATTCGTAGCCCGCACACCAAGCCCGACATCTCGCTCTCGCTCAGGGTTGAAGCGGGCGGCAAGACCATCGTTTTTTCGGGCGACACCGGGTGGAACGACGCGCTGGTGAAGTTCGCGGCGGGCGCCGATCTTTTCGTCTGCGAATGCACTTACTTCGAGAGCAAGCATCTGAAATTTCACATCAACTATCCTGAGCTCGCCGAGCATCGCGAAAAATTCCAGGTCGGCCGGATGCTGCTGACGCATATCGGGCGCGAAGTGCTGAACCATCGCCGCCAAATAAAGATCGAGATGGCATCCGACGGAATGAAACTCGCTGTCTAGCGGTCCGCGGCGCAAACCTGCGAAAGGAAACTCGCTCATGGGAATTGCAGACGGAAAACGCGCGCTGGTCGTCGGCGTCGCGAACGACAAGAGCCTCGCATGGTCGATCGCGCAGGAGCTGCACGCGCAGGGCGCCGAGATCGCGCTGACCTATCAAGGGGAAGTGCTCGAGAAGCGCGTGCGTCCGCTCGCTGCGCAGATCGAAGCCGACATTGTGGGCGAGCTCGACGTCAACAACGACGCGCAGATCGCCGAAGTCATCGGTAAGCTCGAACGCAAGTGGGGCGGACTCGATATGCTCGTTCACGCGGTTGCGTTTGCCGAGCGCGAAGATTTGCGCGATCGGTTCTTGAACGTGACGCGGCAGAACTTTTCGCGATCGCTAGAAATCAGCGCCTACTCGCTGGTGGCGCTCGCGCGCGCGGCCGAACCGCTGATGGCGGCGCGCGGAGGCGGCTCGATCGTCACGCTCAGCTATATCGGCGCGGTGCGCGCGGTCCCCAACTATAACGTGATGGGAGTCGCCAAGGCGGCTCTGGAAGCCTGCGTGCGCTACCTGGCGATAGATTTGGGCCCGAAGAATATACGAGTCAACGCCCTCAGCGCCGGTCCGGCGCGCACGCTTTCGTCCTCAGCGATCAGCGGCTTTCATACGATGGCGCACGAGGTTGAAAATCGCGCGCCGCTGCGCCGCGGCATGAAAATCGAAGAGGCCGGCAAGATGGCTGCCGTGCTGCTCAGTGATCTTTCGACTGGCGTCACCGGGCAGACGGTATACGTGGACGTCGGCTACAACATCGTAGGGTTCTGATAGTCCTAAATCAGTTATCCAGGGAGAAGTGCGATGGCGATACATATCGTTCCCCAGCTCTCCGACAATTTCGCGTACCTGGTGGTTGACGAAACCAGCAAGGAATGCGCGGTGGTGGATTGCGCGGAGGCCGACAAGGTTATCGCGGCCGCGCGCGGGCTCGGCGTGCAAATCGCCGCGGTTCTGACGACGCATTGGCACGCCGACCACAGTGGCGGCAACCAGGATCTCGCGGCGAAGATCCCGGGCATCAAGGTTTACGGCGCGAGCGCCGAGAACGGCAGGATTCCTGGATTGACCAATCCGGTGTCCGACGGCGACACGATCCGGATCGGCGCGCTCGAAGCAAGCGTAATGGGAATTCCGGCGCATACCAACGGCCACGTCGCATATTATTTTCCGAAGCTCGAATCGGTTTTTACCGGCGACACGATGTTTATCGGCGGATGCGGCCGCGTGTTCGAAGGTGTCGCGGCCACGATGGTTGCGTCCCTGAAGCGCCTGGCGGCGCTGCCCGATTCGACGCGGGTCTATTGTGGGCACGAATACACCGAAAAGAATCTCCGCTTCGCACTTACACTCGAGCCGAACAACGCCGCGCTCAAAGCCAAACACGATTGGTCGCGCAAGGCGCGCGGCGAAGGCAAGTGGACTGTTCCTTCGACGATCGGCGATGAAAAGCAGATCAATCCGTTTCTGCGCACCGACAGCGCCGAGCTGCGCGCGAGCCTCAAGAAGATCGATCCGTCACTGGTGAATGATCCGGTTGCGATCTTTGCCAAGGCGCGCGAATTGAAAGATCGGTTCTAATACCGCTGCCGACCTTATGCGATTTCGTAAACAGGTGGACCAAATGGATTAGTGGGATTACTTGTCTATGTACCGGTAGTGAGTGCGCCCAGCCATTGCGCTCACCGAGTGGATTTGCCGGCGCTTGGACACCAAATCTCGCAAACCGCAGCGCGCGCTAGAACGGTTTCAGGATCGCCAGCAGCAGAATCGCCAACACCAGCAGGCTCACGACTCCGTGCACGACCGCGAATTCGCGCCGTGTCGAGGCGCTGGGATGGTCTTCGAGGAATCGAATCCGGCGATAGAAACGCACGTGATAAAACAGAATAATTGCGACCAGCAGCAGCTTCGCATGGAGCCATCCCTGCCGCAGAACTTCGGGCCGCATCAAGACCAGAACGATTCCAAGCCCGATCGTGATCGCAGCGCCCAGGTTCACCGTGACCTCGAACAGCCGGCGTATGGTCCCGAGCAATCGCTCCTTGGGCAGCCCGACTTCTTCCGGTACGCGTCCGAGCAGGCTCGCGAGCATCAGCAGTCCGCCGATCCAGAAAATCGCGCCGAACAGGTGAAGTGACAACACGATTTGGAAGATGGCGTCGCTCAATTCGGTATCTCCTAAGCCGGACCTCTGAGACGGACCATGAGTTCGGACTGCACGAACGTACCGTATCGACGCGAGTGGTAGAAGCGCCCGCGATCCTGCCGGGCGCTTGCCAGCGGCCCCGGCGGATAGCATTTATGAGACATCGAGCGACGGAGGTTGGAGATGGCGGATTCATATCTTTCCGAACTGAAGCGAAAAACCGTCAGCGCCGAAGAGGCTGCGGCGTCGGTCAAGTCGGGCGACTGGGTCGAGTACGGATTCGGGCTGGGGCAGCCCGACCTGTTCGATCAGGCGCTTGCCGCGCGCGTGGCGAAGCTCGAGCGGGTGAAGTTGCGCGGATGCCTAGCGATGAAACCGCGCGCGGTGATCGAAGCCGATCCCGACGGACGCCACGTGGATTATTATTCCTGGTATTTCTCCGGACTCGAACGAAGAATGCACGATCGCGGTCTGTGTCATCATATTCCAATGAACTTCGGCGAGGCGCCTGACGACTACCGCCGTTTTGTAGATGTGGACGTCGCGGCGCTGAAATGTGCACCGATGGACGAGCACGGCTATTTCAACTTCGGTCCGGCGGTGACCTATCACAAGGCGATCACCGAAAAAGCCAGGCACCTGGTAATCGAAACCGACGCCAGTATGCCGTACGTTTTCGGGCTCGAGTGCGGCGTTCATATAAGCGAGGTCGATCAGGTGATCGACGCGGGCGCCGGCGTGTTGCCCGAGCTGAAAAATCCGGCGCCGGGCCCAGCCGATCAGAAGGTCGCGGAGCTGATCGCGCCGGAAATCAGGAATGGCGCCTGCCTGCAGATCGGAATCGGCGCGATGCCGAATGCGGTCGCCGAGCTCTTGGCTACCTCAGCAGTAAAAGATCTCGGCGTGCATACAGAAATGTTCGTTGACTCGCTCATCTCGCTGTACGAGGCAGGCAAGATCACCGGCGCGCACAAGGCGGACAACCTTTACCAGATGACTTATTGCTTCGCCGCGGGCTCGTCGCGCCTGTACAAGTTTCTCGATCGCAACCCGGCCTGTTTCGCCGGTCCGGTCGATTACACGAATCTGCCGCATCACATCATGCGCAACGCCAACGCGGTCGCGATCTGCAACGCCGCGCAAATCGATCTGACCGGGCAGGCTTGCTCCGAAACCGCCGGGATCAGGCAGATCAGCGGCACCGGCGGCCAGCTCCAGTTTATTCGCGGCGCATACGCTTCGGCCGGAGGTAAAGCGATCCTGTGCCTCGCCTCGACCTACGAGCGCGCCGGCCGCCGGGCCAGCCGTATCGTTGCGCGAATCGACGACTCGAATGTCGTGACCACGCCGCGAACCGACGTGATGTACGTGGTGAGCGAGTACGGAATCGTCAACCTTAAGGGCAAGTCGGTGCCCGAGCGGGCGCGCGCGCTAATCGGACTGGCGCATCCGGATTTTCGCGAGGAGCTGGAGCGCTCGGCGCGAGAGTACCGGCTGCTGCCCCGATCGATTTGCTAGAGCTTCTAGTGCTGGGTGGAAGCGGAATCGCCGGTGAATTTGTACACCAGCTCGCCTTCGCGGGTGAAGCCGAGGTCGCGGCGGATCAGGTGTTCCAGGTACAAATCGTTGGAACTCAAGTTCTGAACATCCGTTCTGAGCTCCTCGTTGCGGGTCAGCAGTTCCGCACGCCGCACCTCGAGTGTGCGGCGCCTGGTGCGCAGCGCCAGCAGATCGCGCGGCCCCAGCGGGCCCATCGCGAGGCTCGCCCCAAGGACCACGAGGATCCCTCCCAGGATTAGACACAGCCATTGGCGGCGCAGGTAGCTGCTTAAGCGGAACATCCGGCTAATGCTAAGGCATCGCGCGGTCGGAGTTCAAGACCGCTCATCTTTTAACGTCATTATAAAGTTCGGAAAGCGTATGCGATTAGCGGCTCGTGCCGACTTTAGAATTTCTTTATAAATTTATCGTCAAACCTGTTGCATTCGCAATAACGGGTTTCTATAATGCGCACCGAGGGGTGGAAAAGTTTAGACCACTCATTAGGTAGGATGCTTATCCAGCAGCGGCCAACGGAAGAGGAGGTGTCTATGCCAGTGAAGAAGAAGGCCCCCAAGCGGGTCACCAAGTCAAAGTCAAAGTTGAAGAGCAATATGAAGAAGAAAGCCGGCAAAAAGAAGAAGAAGTAACTAGCCAAAAGTTTTCCTCCGGGATTTAACCCTCGGAGGCTGGCTAACGATGCCGGGCCAACTGCTGGAATGAGCCGAGGCGCTAACGCCTCGTAAACCGAGAGAGCCCCCGTAACAGGGGGCTCTTTCTTTTCTGCGATACTTGCGTCTGCGTTACCGGGCACCTAATGATCGCAATCGGCGCTACTGCGCGAACGATTTGATGAACCATCCTGATTCCACCTTCGACGCGATTATTGTCGGCGCGCGTGTGGCCGGAACCGCCGTCGCTATTTTGCTTGCGCGCCGCGGGCTCAAGATTCTGCTGCTCGACAAGGCTGCGTTTCCGTCCGACACACTCTCCACCCATATCGTCCTCGCAGGAGGCGCGAAGGTGCTGGCCCGGATGAACGCGCTCGAGCATCTCGAACGCGCCGGCGCGCGCCGCTACGAAAGGATGCGGATGCTCGGCCCCGGTTACGATTATGCAGTCGATCTGGCCGCCGAGGGCGAAGACCTGCGCGGTTTTTGCTTCGGACGATCTCCGATGGACTTGGCGATGCTTGCGCTGGCGCGCGACGCGGGCGCGTCAGTTCGCGAGCAATTCAGGCTCACTGACCTGGTGATCGAAGACGGCGCGGTCGTGGGAGTTCGCGGCGAGGACCGAAGCGGCACGCACGAATTTCACGCGGCTCTCGTCGTTGGTGCCGACGGGATGCGCAGCACGGTCGCGAAGCTCGGCGAGGCGAAACTCGGCGCCTTCGAGCGCATCGAGGTCCCATGCGCGCGCGCGTATTACTACTCGTATTATGAAGATGTAAGCCGGCAGCGCTTTGGTGACGACCTGGTGACCGAGCTCGACGCGGGTCCCGGACAGGGCGCGATCCTGTGCCGATGCGAGAACGGGCGCGTGGTCGCCGCTGTCGCATTCGACGCGGCCCAGATGCGTTCTTTTCGCACCGACCTGGAAGGCAATCTGAAGCGCGAGTTCGAACGTTCGTTCGTGGTCGGATCGCTCATCGAAGGCGGGCGCGCATCCGGGAAAATATATTCGTCGGGAATGCTGCAAAACACTTATCGCAAGCCGATTAACGATGGCGCGTTGCTCGCCGGTGATGCGGGACTTCATGTCGATCCGCTGTTCGGGCAGGGACATTCGCTCGCTCTGATGAGCGCGGAGATCGTCGGCGAGCTTGCGCCCGGATGGTTCTCGGCGCGAGATGGCCGCGTGATCGGCGCGGCCGCGATGAGCGAATTCGCAAGCCGCCGCGACCGTTTGCTGATGCCGTATTATTCCTCGAGTGTTAGAACTTCCGGCGGACTCCGCCACGATCCCACCACGCACGCGGCGCATCTGGTTGCCCAGCGCGAGACATGGGCCGCTCGAGAGATGGCGCGTTTCGGCCAGATGGCGTCAGGCGGCGGCTTTCCGTCGTTCCGGTTCGCGCGGATGCTCGCGCGGCAGGCGCGCGCTGCCTGAGAGCCCGTGGACGAATTACTCGGCCGCTTCCCGTGTGTGGTCGAGCGGCCGGAGCCGCTCAAATTCGCGTGGCCGATCATTTTTTTACCCGACTCCTTCACCACCGCTCGCCATTTGGGCGTGCTGCTGGGTTACTTCGCCACGATCGGATGGGAAGTCTACGCGCCGGATCTGCGCGCCGCGCTCGGAGCGGACCAGGCTGCGCCGCTCGCGCAATTCTCTTTCGCCGATTTGATCGCGCTCTGTGCTGAGGCGTTAGACGCCCTCGGGCGCGCCGCGATCGTCGTCGGGCACGGTGCCGGAGGTCTGGCCGCGCTCAAGCTGGCTGAGCGTCCCGGCGTAAAAGCCGCGGTCGCGCTGGCGCCTCTGGTGCCAGGCTACCAGTCGGCATTGGTCTCCGGATTCGCCGCGCGCCTCTCGGCATGGCGGCGCGGCAGTATCGATCCTCCACGAGGCCGCACCCTGTTCGAATTCGTAGCCGACGCCGATCCATTCCAGCGCGACGGGATTATCCGCGCGATGGTGCCCGAGAGTGCGAAGCTCGCCTTGGAGATCGCGCGCGGAGAGATCGCGTTCTCCAGTGTCGCGGCGCCACGGCTGATCGTTGCCGGCGACTCGGATATTTTCGCTCCGATCGCCCAGACCATCGCGTTCGCACAGTCGCTGGGCGCGACGCTCGCGCAAGTTCCGGGGCGCGGCCATTGGCTGATCGGCGGCCGCGCGCTCGAGCGCGCAATCGCGCAAACTCAGCGCTTTCTGGTACGAACGCTCGGCCAGGAATTGCTCCTGCTCTATCCCGAGGAATGGAAAAACGAACCGGAATGAAACTCGTCTCGAGTCGAACCCACCGGTTGCGCGATCGCCGGGATGCGGCGGATAATTCGCGCCGATATGCAGGAGCCAGCAACACGATGGGCGTTATAAGGGATCAGTCCGAAAAAATCTTCAATGGCGAGATCACAACTCGCCAGTTTCATCCGCTGATGCCGACCGGAGAGTACGAAGAAGTCGCCGACGGCGTGATGTTCTACCGATGGTTCGCGAACGTCACCGCGGCAAAGACCGGCGAGGGCCTGGTGATGATCGACACCGGCGCGTATTTCAATCAGAAGGCGACGCTCGAGCTTTTGCGCAAGTTCTCGCCTGAGCGCGTCAACACCGCGATTTACACGCACGGTCATGTCGATCATGCGTGCGGCACGCCCGCGCTTCTGGAGGAGGCGCGCAGCCGCAATCTGGCGCGTCCGCGAATCGTCGGTCAAAAAGGCGTCTCCGCCCGGTTCGACCGCTACAAACGCACCCAGGGCTACAACAACGTCATCAACACGCGCCAGTTCAGCCGCCCGTCGTCATTTCCCACTGAGTATGTGTATCCCGATACCTACTTCGATAATCAGTTGAATGTCGTCGCAGGCGATCACAAGTTCGATTGCCATCATGCGCGCGGCGAGACCGATGATCACTGTTGGGTATATATTCCGCAGCGCAAAGTACTATGCACCGGAGACCTGATTATCTGGGCCGCGCCCAACGCCGGCAATCCGCAGAAGGCGCAGCGCTATGCGCGCGAATGGGCCGAAGCTCTGCGCGTGATGGCGAAGCTCGGTGCCGAGGTTTTGCTGCCGGGCCACGGCTATCCCGTATTCGGCGCGCTGCGGGTCCGTCGCGTGCTGACCGACACCGCGGATTTCCTGCAGAGCCTTTACGATCAGGCGATCGCGATGATGAACGCCGGCGCAACGCTCGACGAAGTTATCCATTCGGTCAAGCCGCCGGCAAATCTTGCGGACAAACCTTATCTCCAGCCGGTCTATGACGAGCCCGAATTTATCGTGCGCAATATCTGGCGGCTCGAGGGCGGATGGTACGACGGCACGCCGTCGCATCTTAAGCCCGCGACCGAGGCTGCGCGCGCGCAGGAGATCGCATCGCTTGCGGGCGGCGTGGACAAGGTCGTGGCCCGGGCGCTCGAAAAGCTCGGCGCAGGTGATCTAGCGCTCGCGGCGCATCTGGCCGATTGGGCGGTCGGCGCCGCGCCCGAGGACAAGTCCGCGCACGCTGCCCGCTCGAAGATCTACCAGGCGCGGGCGGACGCGGAGACCTCGACGATGGCGCACGGGATTTTCCATTCGACCGCGCTCGATTCAGCAAAGAAAGCCGCCATCGACCCGCCGGAAGACAAGCGCAGCTACTGACCACCCGCTTGGGCGTTCGCGCTCAGAGAATTATCTTCCGCGGGCGAGAGCGGAGGTTCAGCCGTCTTCGTCGCTATGAATGATGTGCTGAACTGTTATCGGCAGCGCGCGGAGTTCGGTGCGCAAGAATGAAGGATAAACTCGCGCACCGATCAGCTCTTCAAACGTCCACCATCGAAAAGTGTTCTTCTGCCCGTCGGATTCCTCGATCGTGAATTCCTCCGCGGTCGATGGAACCGCGCTTTCGGGCAGCGACACCAGGTAGTAAAGGCAGAGCTCGTGCGTCTGATCGGGGTTTGGGCCGTAGAAATTTTCAACTACCCAGACGAGCCGCTCGATTCGAGCCGCAGTGTCAAGCTCTTCGCGAATCTCGCGCACCAGCGCGGTATCGGACGGCTCCCCAAGCTCGACCCGGCCTCCCGGCATGTACCAATATCCGTTCACGTTATCGCGGCAGAGCAGGGCGCGGTCATCGCGCAGAGCGATCGCCGCGACGCGATGTTGAAACATCCAGGATTTATCGCGCAGCGTGATCATCCGTCGAGTCGGCATCGTGATGCTCCCATCTTACGAAACTCGAGGGGGTGGCGTGAGCTTGCCGAGAATCGCCGGTGCGCGCGCACCCGTCACGCTCGGGATATTTCCCTGCCGCCCGCGCAGCATCTGGTAGCCGAGAATCGCGAATGCCACCGCCTCGAGCGAATCGCCGTCCACTCCTGCCGTCGCCGCAGTCGTGACTTCCAGCGCCTTGAGTTCTTGTGCGAGCATCTTCATCAAGGTCGGATTGTTGGCGCCGCCTCCGGTCGCGAAAAGCTGATCGACGCGGCCACGGGGCGCTATAAAGCGGCGCACCGAATCGGCGATCGACCTCGCGGTAAGAGCAGTGACCGTCGCGAGCAGATCATCGCCGCGCACGGCGAGCGGTTTCGCGACGCGCCGGATCTCCGCGAGAAAGGGCAGCCCGAATTCCTCGCGTCCGGTCGATTTCGGCGGATGGCGGCGAAAGAAAGGACGCCGCATAAGCGCCGTCAGCAGCGCGGCGCTGACCCGCCCGCGCGCCGCGAGTTTTCCACCGCGGTCCATCCGCATCTCTCCGCGCGTCATCTGGTTCACGAGCGCGTCGATCAGTCCGACGCCGGGTCCGGTATCGAACGCGATCAGATCAGAATTTCCCAGCCGCGAGCCCGCAGGAAGATAGGTCGCGTTGCCGATTCCGCCGATATTCTGGATCACTCGGCCACGCCGGGCGTCAGCGAAGAGCCACAGATGTGCCAGAGGTGCGAGCGGAGCGCCCTCACCGCCGAGCGCGATGTCCATCGGACGAAAGTCCGCGACGACCGGAAGATTCGTCATCGCGGCGATTACCGCGGACTCGCCGAGCTGCAGCGTCGAGGCGGTCGCCCCGCGTCCTGCGACTCGCGGTGGCCGATGAAAAAACGTATGGCCGTGCGAGCCGATAAAGTCAATTTGCGAAAGTGCGATTCGCGCTTCGCGCGCCACGGAGATCGCGGCGTGGCCGAATGCGCGGCCGAGTTCGAAGTTGAGCGCGGATAATTCTCCCGAACCTACGGGTTCTCCCGCGGTCGCTTGCAGCAATCGCGCGCGGAACTTTGCCGGGTAGGGATAGGTGCGAAAACGGATCGCGCGCGCGGGTGGCCGCCGGCGCTCATCTATATTCACAATCGCGGCGCTCACCCCGTCGTGCGAGGTCCCGGACATCAGGCCGATCGCCAGCACTCCGCCGTGATCGTGATCAGTCTTTTTCACGCTCATCGATCTGCCTGCGGTCGTCTCCGGATATCACTTCGGCTTCGTCGTCGGGGCCGCGATTTAATTTCAGCATCTCGATTCCGGCCGCGATCAGCCTCCACCCCGCCGGAATCTCGAGCGAGCCGGTATCGTCACCCGTTTCCAGCTCGATGACGACCTTGCGGCCTCCGTGCCATTGCACCAGCAGCGGACGATGACCGATCTGCCGGCCGGTTGATGGATCGATCGCAAACTCGCCGAGCATCGTGGTCGCGCGCAAATCCGAGAACGCCGCGCGAATCCGGTTTTGGTCGAGCGCTCCTGCCGCTTCCAGCGCCGCGCCCGCAAGCATCGCGGCCGCATACGCCTGCGCGGCGGTGTAGTCGGGTTGGGCGACTCGGGCGTCACGCAGCATCCGCATCGCAAATTCGTGCGGCGCCGGGCCAAGGCTGGGAGTGACTTTGGCCTCGGCCTCCCAATGGCTTGGACCGACGACGCCTTCGGCGTTCTCGCCAAGGTCATCATGAAAGCGCGCTACTCCGGCGGCAACGCATGCGAGCACGGGAATGTTCAGGCGCGAGTCGTCGGTGACGGAGCGCATCACGGCGAGGTCGTGTTCGTAGCTGCCCGCGCTGACCAGTACGTTCACGCGGTTTCGGCGCAGCGCGGGAAACAATGCATCGGGGGTGCGGCTGGAATCGAATCTGCCGTTCCATTTAACCCGCACGCGAACTCCGCGCCGTCGCGCGATTCGATCCTTCGCGGCGATTTCGATCCCGCCGGCCACGGCGCGCGCAAACGGAGAACCGGTCGCAACTATCGCCATCCGTTTGCGCCAGAATTTGAGCGACGTGAGCAGCGTGACGAAGCCGGTCAGATATTCGCTTGCGGGAGCAGCCACGCCCACGATCATTTTGTATCCGGATTGATAAAGCGAATCGGCGGCGCCGCCATGATTGATAAACACGCGTCCGGCCGCGTCTGCGATCGGAGCCGCCGCCGCCGCAAGATTGCTCGAGTAGGGGCCGAGCAGAAGGTCAGCGCGATTCCCCGCAGCCAGCGCGCGATAAATTTCGGCGCATCGCGCCGCGTTGCTTTGATCGTCAATACAGTCGAGCGCGATTTCCGCTTGCTCGCCGCCGAGCCGCACTCCCCCGCCGGCGTTCGTATCCGCAACGAACAGGCGCAGCGCGGCCTCGGCCTGCCTGCCCATCGCGGCATATTTCCCGCTGAGCGCGAGCGACAGGCCGAGAGTGATCTTCACGGTGATGGCCGTAGCGCGCGTATCAGCCTGCGACTTCGGCGATACCGCCCTTGATGACAGCCTGGCTGCCGGGATTGAAGGTCTCAAACGCGAAAATTGCGCGTCCCTCGCGCTCGCCGTCGCGCCAGACTTTGGTCGTGATCATTTCGCCCGGCCGCACTGGCCGCGAGAACCGGACCGCAAGTCGCTTCAGACGTGACGGATCGCCGCCGCACAATCTGTCGATCGCAACTTTCGAGGTAAATGCCATCGTGCACAGGCCGTGCACGATGATTCCCGGCAGCCCCGCCATTCGGGCGATATTTTCGTCAACATGAATCGGATTGTGATCGCCCGAGGCCGCCGCGTACCTGACGGTCTGATCGGGATCGATCTTTTGCGCCACGCTGAACAGCGGTTCTCCGCGTTCGACTTCCACCGCGCGGGCTTCCGCGAGTGCGGCGCGGCGGCCGCCGCCGCGAATGAATACGCTGAACACAATTCGCTGCACCGGTTCGCCGTGCTGATTATCGGCGCTGAGCTCGACCGCCATCGTTTCGCCGCTGGGCTTGGTCTCGATGGAAATAATTTTCGCGCGCGAAGTGATTCTGTCGCCGGGGCGAATCGGCGCGAGGAACTGCATGTCCTGCTCGCCATGCACCAGGCGCAGCAGGTCGGCGCCGACTTCCGAGTCCGTCACCGCGCCCATCACCGAATTCCAGGTAACGACGACCCCGAACATCGGCGGGGCAACGATTCCTCCCGGCCGACTCGCGTCGAAGAACGCGGGATTGTTTTCGTTGTAGGCGCGGGCGTACGCGCTGATCGCGTCGGCGGTGACGTCGCTCGCGATCGGCGGATACTGGCGGCCTACACAGGCCTTATTCAGAGGCATCGGATGCACCTGTTTCGTGAGAGAAGGTTGCCGCATTTTCGCGCGGCGATGCTTCAGCGGAGCTCGCGGCCCGCGATAAACACCGCCTTCAACTCTAGCGCCCGGCTGAGCACGATCAAATCCGCGCGGGTTCCGGGGTCGAGACGGCCGCGGTTGTTGAATCCACCGACCACGGCAGGATTGCTCGCGGCCATCACCGCCGCCTCCGCGATCGGTACGCCGACGTCGCGCACCATCAAGCGGACGCCGTCGAGCATGCTGATGATGCTCCCGGCCAGAGTACCGTCGGCTAAACGCGCGGCGCCGTGATCGATTTTTGCGCGCGCGCGGCCGACCTCGATCGCCGCATCTTGGCTGGTGCCCGCGAGCGCAACCTTGTCGGATGTGATGATGAGCCCCTTCATGCCGCGCGCGATGTACGCCAGGCGCAGCATTTCGGGATGCACGTGCACGCCGTCGGGAATGATCGCGGGCCGGGCTTCCGATCGTGCAAGCGCCGCGGCGATTACGCCTGGGTCGCGATGACCCAGCGGGCGCATCGCATTGTAAAGATGGGTGAACATCCGCGCGCCCGCGCTGATTCCGGCGCGAGCCTCCTCGAGCGTCGCGTCAGTGTGTCCAATCGAGACCGCAACTGCGCGCGCGACCAGCCGTCGGATCGCGTCGAGAGCGCCCGGCAGTTCCGGCGCCAGCGTGACCAGCCTGAGCGCGCGCATCGCGACCGTGCGTTCGAATTCATCGCCGTGCGGTTCGAGGTTCAGGGCAGGATGCGCGCCCAGCCGGCGCGGCGAAATGAACGGACCCTCGAGGTGCATCCCGACAATCGCGGCGCTGTCTTGCGCGGCGGCGGGATCCGCCTCTGAGGCCGCGATCGCGCCGGCGATCGCCGCGTGCGCACGCTCGATTCGCTCGAAGGGCGCGGTCACCGCGGTCGGCATCCAGGACGTGGTGCCCTCGCGCGCGAGCTTCTGGCCCAGAGTGCGAAGCGCGGCCGCGTCGGCGGACATCACGTCGATTCCGTGCGAGCCGTTGACCTGCAAGTCGATGAATCCGGGCAGGATGTAATCGTTGCCCGCGGCGGGACCCTCGTGTACCTCGACGATCTTTTCAGAGAAGGTGATCTGTCCGCGGGTTAGCGAGCCGTCGGTGCGGGCGATCTCGCCGCTGAGCGTTTTCATCATCGCAGCAGACTGGAATGCTCAGTTCGCGCGGAAGCGCTCTGCAAGCAGGCGCGAGAAGCGCGGAAGATAAATCAAGTCGAAAGTCTCTTCCTTGCCGGGAAACATCGCGACCGCGGCACCCTTAAGCGCGATCACATGCTGCCAGGCTTCTTCAAGAGTCAGATCCTGATCTTGCACGAGCGTCTGGAAGGTCAGATCGACCAGAAAGCGCAGACGCCGAAGCATCTTGTCTTCCAATTCGAGCGCGGCTTTTCGATCGTCATCGGGCATCGGGATGCTCCGTCCAAATCGCGGCCCACGTGCGCACGATTTTCTCCAACCGTAGCCGGAACACACCGTCTCGGGCAATCGCCGGAATGCGAGTGGCAGGGGTGCAACTGCGCAATTCGAGGTGCACTTGTTTCGGCTCCAGCTCGATGACAAGTTCTTACGCACGATGGCGCAGCAGCGAATCAAGAGCAGCTTCATCTATCTGGCCAATGCGGTAAACGACTTGCGCGGCAATTGGCTGAATCTTGCCGTCGTGCTCGCGCCGCTGATCGTACTCGCGTCGATATGCCTGCTGCCCGAGGCGCTCAACTTGCAGCACTACTTCGCGGGCTCGGGCGGCGGCGGTGGGACGACGGTCGGGTACTTCCTCGCGCAGGAGCCCTATCATCCCGCTACGAACACGACGCCCGCTCCTTATCCCGCGTGGTTGATCTATGCGATGCGCGGGATGGGCGCGCTGATATCGGTAGTCGCCGGGCTGCTGATCCTGGTCGAGTTGAAGCGAATTCAAACCGGCGAACGCGCTCCGGGAATAATCGGAGAAACGATCGCGGTGTACGCGCGCGCCGGGCGCCTCGCGCTGGCATACCTGTGGATCTGGATCCTCCAATTCCTCGCGCCTGGCGTCGCGATAGTAGTGCTCAAACTCAATCTCGAGACCGACTATCCGGTCCTGGCAGTGCTGATTTTTATCCTGCGGCTGGCGCTGCTGATCGCGGCGGGGGTCGTCTACCTGTGGCTCTATTTCGCGCAGTTTGCGCTGGTATTCGACGGCGAGCACAGCTTTCACTCGCTACTGTTCAGCCGCGATCTGATGCGCAAGCGGTTCTTTACGGTCGCGTCGCGGGTCGTGGTTTTCCTGGCGGTAGCGTGGGGATTCAATTCCTGGGCGTTTATCGCATTCTATGAAGTAAGCCTGATGTTAGGACCGGTCGCGCAATCCACTGGAGTCGTCTCGACGATCGTGATTCTTCTCGACCTGATGTCCTTGAGCATCAGTCTCGCGACGTTGACATTTTTCATCGCGGCCGGAGTACGGCTGTACCAGGACCTGATCGCGATCGCGCGTGCGGGCAGCGGAGTTCAGCCAAATTCGAGCGCCGCGCTTCAAACGACAGTACCGTTGAGCGGTGCCTCTGCCTCGGCAGTCTCTTAGTTCTTCTCGGCTTCGGCAACGCGAAAGATTGCGCGCGCGGCGACGTGAACCGCGGGCAGCGAAATCGTCTGCATGGTTGCGATCTCGGCCAGCAGCCGTTCCAGGTCCGCAAATTCGCGCGGCCGATTGCTGGACAGACGCTCAATCGCGGCGGAGGCTCCTCCCGCTTCGAGCGCACGGTTCGTAAGCAACAGACGGCCTTCGCGCAGCTCGACCGCCAGTTCCTGCGCGGCGCGCCGGCGCCATCGATCTTCATCCTCGAAATTGACCACGCTCGCTTCCAGGCGCGAGATATCCAGATGCGCACTCACGCCAAAATACGCCTCGGCCACCCGCTCGGCCGGTAGTTTGCGCGTGAGAGCGATGCTCAGCACGTTGAGCAGATGATCCGCGAAGGCGAGGCGCGCGAGGTCGTGAGCCAGTTCACCGTCTGCCACGGTTGCGCGAAGCTCGCGATAGATCTGCTCGAAACGTTCGCGCTCGCCGGCCTGGAGAAATTCCTCGAATTTAGAGCTGAGGCTTTCGAAGGCGGGACGGAAGCGCCGCGCCGCGGGGTCCAGCGCCGCGTCTGGAGCAAAGTTTCTGAGCGCCCACGTTGTGGCTGCGCCCGCCGCTCTTTCCAGTGCGAAGAATCCGCCGTTCTCCGCGTCGGCAGTGGCGGCCGCGGTGACCGTGCGAATCCGTTCCGCACGCGCCGAAACCGCTAGCACTTCCGACGCGATCAGCCAGGCGTGAACCGCGGCCTCCGCGTTGACGCCATGATCGCGCACGATGCCAAACACGAAGGTCGAGCCCATCAAGTCAACCATCTCGTTGACCATACGGGTGGCGATAAGCTCGCGCCGCAAACTATGGTTCGGAATTGACGCCGCGAAACGCTCGGCGATCGACGCCGGGAAATATCGGACGAGGAAGCGATCGACCAGGTGCGGATCCGTGGTCAGGGTCGCGTCTTCCAGCCGCATCACCAGGTCGATTTTGGTAAACGCGGTGATAAGCGCGAGTTCAGGACGGACCAGTCCGGCAAAGCGTGCGTGCCGTTCGCGTAAGGCTTCGCGGCTGGGGAGAGCTTCCTGGTGCCGGCTCAGGAGGCCGCGCTCTTCGATCGCCTGCATGTGTTCGCGGAACGCATCGACGCGGGTGCGGCTGCGAATCTGCTCGAGCGAGAGCAGCAGCGCCTGATCGCGATTATCGCGCAGGACGCTTTGCGCAACCTCGTCGGCGAGGCCGGCCAGAGTCCGGTTGCGCTCGTCGAAGGTGAGAGTGCCGCGCGCGACCTCGGGGTCGAGCAGAATCTTGATATTGACCTCGTGGTCGGAGGTGTCGACGCCGGCCGAGTTGTCGATCGCGTCGGTGTTGATGCGTCCGCCCGCGAGCGCGAACTCGATGCGCGCCTTCTGCGTGAAGCCCAGGTTGCCGCCCTCAACCGCGATCTTCGCGCGCAGCTCGGCGCCGGTGATCCGGCATCCGTCGTTGGCGTGGTCGCCGACCGATTCATCGGTCTCGTCGGTCGCACGCACGTAGGTGCCGATGCCGCCGTTGTAGAGCATGTCCACTGGAGCGCGCAGAATCGCGCGGACGAGGCTCTCGCCGTCGAGCGCATCGTCTTCGATCCCGAGAGCGGCGCGTGCCTGCGGACTGAGCTCAATTCGCTTCTGTCCGCGGCGCCATACGCCTCCGCCCTTGCTGATGAGCGCAGGATTGTAGTCCGCCCACGCTGAGCGTGGCAGCTCGTAGAGCCGACGCCGCTCGTCGAAGCTCACGGCGGGATCGGGCGCGGGATCGATAAAAATGTGGCGATGATCAAACGCGGCGACGAGCGCCAAGTTGCGCGAGCGCAAGAGCCCGTTGCCGAAGACGTCGCCAGACATATCGCCGATTCCGATCATCGTGATCGGCTGCCCGCGATTGGGGTCGCGGCTGATCTCGCGCAGATGCCTCCGCGCGGATTCCCACGCCCCGCGCGCCGTGATTCCCATCGCCTTGTGATCGAAGCCGTGCTCGCCGCCGGACGCGTACGCGTCACCCAGCCAGAAGCCGCGCTCGAGTGCGATACTGTTTGCGATATCCGAAAACGCCGCGGTGCCTTTGTCGGCCGCGACTACAAGGTATGGGCCGTCGGTATCGAGTACTTTGACCCGCGGCGGATGCACGATACCGTGCTCGGTGCGGTTGTCGGTCAGGTCGAGCATCGCGCGCATCAGGGTCTTGTACGCCTCGACCCCCGGCGCGGAATTCTCCGTCGTGCGTTTGACGACAAATCCGCCCTTGGAACCGATCGGCACGATAATCGCGTTCTTGACCGTCTGGGTTTTCATTAATCCAAGAATTTCAGTCCGAAAGTCATCCGGACGATCGCTGAAGCGGATTCCGCCGCGCGCGACCTTGCCTGCGCGCAGATGGCAACCTTCCATTCGCGGGCTATTCACGTGAATCTCGTACAGCGGAGGAGTATCGCGCAGACCCGCGATTTTCCCGCTTTCAAACTTGAGTGCGATGTACGGATCGGGTGCGGGCCACGCGCAGAAAAAATTTGTCCGCACCGTTGCTTCGAGCATGCTGAGGAGCATTCTTGCCGCGCGGTCTTCGGCGATATTTTCGATTGAACCAAGTTGGCTCAAATACGTGGCGCGCAGTTCGGCGGTCTTTGCGGGATCGTCCTCGCGATCGGGATCGAGCCGCGCGCTGAACAGCTCGAAGATCGCACGCGAAAGCTCGGGATAGTTGAGCAGCAGGCGCCGCAAAGCAGGGCGCGCCGGAGCAAGTTCCATCTGGAACGCGGCTTCCAGATACGCGCGCAGCAAAGCGGCGTCACGCCACTTGAGTCCTGCCGAAACCACCAGCGCGTTCAGCGGATCGTCTTCCGCCAGACCCGCGCGCACCGCGGCGATCGCGTCGGCAATCGTTTTCGCGCCCGGAGATTTCAGGAGCGGACGCCCATCAGGCCCCTCGACCGAGAACGCCTGCACGTACGCGCCTGCGATCTGCCCCTCGATTTTGGGTTTGAATGTATGGAACTCCTCGGCGAGCACCTTGATCCCAAAGTTCTGCAACATCGGCATCAGATCCGACAACATCGGCGGTTCTCCGACGCCCAGCATCCGCAGCTCGTCCGCGTTTTCGTCCGCCTCGGGGTTATGGCCAAGTTCCACGTGAAACGTCGCGCCGGTTTGGAGCAGCTCTTCGATCCGCTCGATATCCACGATCGCACGCTTTGCGGGAACCGCGGCGCGGTACTCGTCGGTGAACGCGCCGGACCATCGCGCTCCTAGAGCGCGGCCGCGCGTAGCGCCCAATTTTCCGACTAGCCGTTCGGTAAGTCGCTCTTCCCATCGGTGCGCCAAACGGGCGACCTCGAGTTCGAGCTCCTTGATTTTCTGCGCCGTGGGCGGCTCCGCCGCGAAGCAGAAATGCAGCCGGGCGGTGTAACCCTCGCCCATCGCCAGGTAGTAATATATGAGCGTACCGCCAAATCCCGTGGTGAGAGCGGCCTGGATGTTGAGTCGCACGCGTGCAGAGAATGCCTCGCGCGGCATAACGACCATCGCGATTACATTGCCGCGGTACGGATCGCTCAGCACGCACAGGCGAACCGTGGCTTCGTTTTTCACGTCCAGGATCAGTCTCAGTTGAGCACTCAGCTCCGAAACCGGCGCGCGAAAAAGTTCATCCTTAGGAAAGCTGTTGAACGCGGTCACCAGCTCCTTGTAATCGTGCGAGCCCGCGACCGCGCCTTCCGCCTCGAGCACCGCCTTCAGCTTGGCGCGCAGAGTCGGAATGTGCTGCGCCTCTTCGGCGTAGGCTTTGGAGGTGAACAAACCCACGAAGTGGTCGAAGCCAGTCACTTTGCCCGCGGCGCCCTTGCGGCGAATCGTCACGCTGTCCATCGGGGCGCGGCGATGCACCAGCGATTCGGCGGGAGTCTTTCCGATCACCAGCGGCGGTCCGTCGAAAAATAATTTCCGCCGTGTCGGCGCGATCTCGTCCAGCGAGCCCGCGCTGCGGAAGCGGGATTCATCGTGGTCGCGCATGATTCCGAGTTCGCTGCCGGACCGGACCGAAAACTTGGCGGTGTGGCCGTCACCGGAAATGTCGTAATGGCGGTAGCCGAGAAAAACGAAGCCACCCTGCACCAGCCAGCGCAGAAAATCGCGCACGTTGACGATCTCGCGGTTTGCGGCGGTCTCCTCACAAATCTGCAGCGCGCGCGAGACCATCGGCTCGAAGTCGTCGGTTGCCTGCCGCACCTCTACCAGCACGGCGCGCACCTCACGCGCGATCCGCTCGGCGGCGGCGGCTGTAGCCGCGAGTTCCAGCTCGGTGTGGGTCAGCGATTCGCCTTGCTCGACCGCGGAGGTCTGTTCGAACGAGACGATGGTTCCTTTGGCATCGCGCGTGAGCTTGTAAACCGGATGCAGCATCGCGAGCACAGGAGCGCCGAGCTGATGAAAGTACGCGAGCAGGCTATCGACGATGAACGGGCGATCCGGCATCGCGGTTTCAACGATCGTGACGCCGGATTCCGGCGCGGGGGTAACCGACACCGCGATCGGCTCCGTGCGCGTGAGGAAGAAGGCGTAGGCCGACTTCAGTGCTTCGAAGTAGTGGTCGGGCGCGGAATGATCGAGACGGTCATGCGGCTCGCGCGCGAAAAGCCGCTGCGCGAATAGCTTAAGGCGCGCCGCCTCGTCGCCGGGAAAGTTACGCTCGATAATTTCAGACAGGGCATCTGCTCTCGCCAAGACGATCACCTTTCCATCACGACCAGAAACTCAACGCGGCGACTGAACCCGCTCGATCGATTATATTGGTTCTCGGCCCGGCACTCATAGCGCAATATCCGGCCACGAAACCGGGACCTCGACGATGCCAGAGATTGAAATCACCGCGATGACGCTTGGGCCATACGGCGTAGGGCATCGCGAGGGCAAGACGGTGATGGTGCCTGACGTGGCGCCCGGAGATCGCGTCGAAGTCGCGATCCGATCTGAGCGGCGCGACTACAGCGTCGGCACGATCGAGCGGATCGTCGCGGGCGGCGCCGAGCGTCGTGCGACGCCGTGTCTGTACCTTCCGCGTTGCGGAGGATGCGACTGGCAGCAAATCGAGTATCCGGCGCAGGTGCGGCTCAAGTCCGAGCTGATTGCGCGCGAACTCGGCCGAGCGCTCGGCATTGAGATCGATCCTGTGGGTTTGGTCGAGCCCGCTCCGGCCGAGTTCGGATATCGATCGCGTATCAGGCTCAAGGTCGGCCGTGGTGGTGCGCTCGGATTTCACGAATTGGGCAGCAATGAGCTGATCGCGATCGAACATTGTCTTGTAGCGGAAGACAACCTCGCGATGCCCTCGGTACTGGCGCGGGTGCTCGCGCGCGATCTGAGCGAGATCGAAGCGGTTGCGGCCGGCGACAGTCGCACGGTGCTGGTCGGTTATCTGAAGAAGCCTGCGAGCGCGGAGCAAATCGCACGCGCGCGGCGCGCGCTCGAAGCTGACTCGCGGATCGCGGGAATCGTGCTGCGCGCGGGCGAAACGCGCGCAATTCTGGGTGAGGTTGAAATCGACGCGGAGATCGAGCCGGGCGTTGTGCTGCGCGCCGGTGCGGATTTGTTCAGCCAGGTGAATCGCGCGCAGAACCTGAGGCTGGTCGCGGAGGTGATGGCGATGTCGGCGGCAGCGCCGGGTACGAAGCTGCTCGATCTGTTTTGCGGCGCCGGAAATTTCAGTATCCCAGCCGCGCGGCGTGGCGCGCGCGTCACCGGGGTGGACTCGGATCCACCGGCGGTCGCGGCGGCTGCGCGCAACGCAGAGCGGATGGGACTCAGCGAGGCGCAATTCGCCGCGATGCAGGCGCACGAGCTCGCGGCGTTCCTGCAGCGCGCGGGATTTCGGCCCGACGTCGTAATTCTGGATCCGCCGCGCACCGGAGCGGCCGCGTTGATCGAGCCGATCGCCAAGCTTGGCCCTGCGCGGGTGGTCTACGTATCTTGCGACGCGGCGACTCTGGCGCGGGATCTGCGCGTGCTCGCGGCGCGTGGCTACAAGTTATCGCGCGTGCGCGCATTCGATTTTTTTCCGAACACCCATCACGCCGAGATCGCGGCGGATGCGGTATTGACTTAAATCACGGGGCATCCTTAATGTAGGTCAGTCGGTTCGTACCTTCCCGCCAGAGGGTCATTCAGAACGATGCCCAAGCAGGAAAAGGAAAAGATCGCCCGCCCAAAGATCACGATTATCCCTGGGCGGGGCGTGGCTCAAACCATCAATTATTTGCTCGAAGATCGCGATGATCTCGAGTGGATAATCGCCGTGGGGCGCACGAAGAATGGGGAACTGTTCTTTTATGACACCGGCGGGGATATCGTCGAAGACCTTGGCACGCTGGAATATTTAAAGGCGCGGATCGTGCGCGCCCATTTCGGCGACGAGTACGAATAGGCGCGCTGTTTCTCAATCCTCGAATTCCTGCTCTGGGGCTCGCGCGTAAATTATTCCCTGTTCGATTACGATCGGCACACGATAGAGAAATTTCCCGCAGGCCGACTCCGGCCCGGCGATACATTCGCCCGAGCCCGGTTCGTAGTAGGCGTTGTGCGTCTGGCACATCAGGTAGCGCCCTTCTTCGGCGAAAAACTGGTTGTCGACCCAGTCCATCGCCATCGGCACGTGACGGCATCGATTGACGTACGCGTGAAACTCACCCGAGAAATTGATCACGAAGCATTCTTCGTCGGCGCCGCGAATCGGCAGCATGAACTTCTGCGACTCGCCCGGCGCCAGATCTTGCGCAAGACCTACCCGGTAGCGCCGATTCGCCGGCGCGGGGGTTGCGCGCGCGCGGCCGCGCGTCAGCGGGGCGCGGCGACGATGCTCCGAAGACATCCGATCTTCTCGATCTCGACTTCAACCGTATCGCCCGGCTTCATCTCGCCGACGCCCGACGGCGTGCCGGTCGAGATCACGTCGCCCGGCAACAGCGTCATGATGTGGGAAATGTAGCTGAGCAAAAAATCGCATTTGAAAATGAGATTCGAAGTGCGGCTATTCTGGCGCACCTCCGCGTTCAGGCGAGTGATCAGTGCGAGATCGTCGGGGTTGGCTATTCCGGTTTCGATGATCGGTCCAAGCGGCGCGAAGGTGTCGAAGCCCTTGCCGCGCGTGAACTGCACGTCCTTGCGCTGCAGGTCGCGCGCGGTCACGTCATTCATGCACGTGTATCCGAGCACATAGTCGCGCGCGTTCGCTTCCGCGATCTTTGTCGCCGTGCGCGAAATCACGATCGCGAGCTCGCCCTCGTAATGCATCAGCTTCGATTGCGGCGGATAGATGATTGCCTCGCCCGGCGCGATTACGCAGGTCGAAGGCTTGATGAACAGAAGCGGCTCTTCCGGGAGCTGGCGGCCCATCTCCTGTGCGTGGTCGCGATAGTTGACGCCGACCGCGACGATTTTGCCAGGCGCGATCGGCGCGAGCATCGCGACTGACGTGGCCGCAATTGATGCCGCGCCCGCGGCGGGTTTGAGCGCGTCGAGCGCGCCTGCAAGCGGTGTGATCGAGCCGCCGTCGAGCGCGCCAAAGCTGACTTTGCCATTCAAACTGTAACGAACGATTTTCATATTTCCACTTCAGCAAATTCTCACGGATCGCGCGGCGCCGGTAAACCGGCGCTTGCCGGGATGTGCCAAAGGCCATAGCATCTTTCACGCGCTCGCGGCACTGGAAGCGGGGTTGGGCTTTAGCGCGACCGAAGAATTTTTTCGAGAAATCTTTCGAATGGATAAGCCGATAATCCGCTGGGTCGAAGCCTTTCCGGTCGATCAGAATGGACAAACCTACATTTGCCTGCGCGATCCGACCGGTCTCGCGCCCGAATCGATCGTGCTCGGAATGGGCGCCTATTTCATCATCTCGCTGTTCGACGGACGCAACGATCTGCGCGAGGTGCAGGCTGCTTTTAGGAAGCGCTTCGGCGAAATTTTGGAACTTGAAAAGATTGCCGAGTTGGTCAGCACGCTCGATCAGGCGCACTTCCTCGACTCGCCCGCGTTTCATGAGCATGAACGCAGCGTGCGCGAAGAATTTCGTGCGCAAACCGACCGTCCCGCCATGCTCGCCGGAGTTTGCTATCCGCCGGAACCGGCGCAGCTACGAAATGAGCTTGCTGGATACTTCGATCCTCCCGAGGGACCGGGACGCAAGCCCGCGCGCAAAAATGGAGCGACGCTGCGCGGACTTATCGCGCCGCATATCGATCCGCGCCGCGGAGCCGCGGCCTATGCGCACGCGTACGCCGAGCTGATGGCGCATGAGCCGCCCGAATTGGTGATCATCCTTGGCACTTCGCATTACGGCGCGGGACCGTCACTGTTCAGCGCGACGCGCAAGAATTACCTGACGCCGCTCGGGCCGGTCGAGACCGATCGCGAGTTCGTGGATCGGCTCGCGGAGCGCTACTCGGGCGGCGATTTGTTTGCCGACGAATTTTTGCATCGCGGCGAGCATTCGATCGAATTTCAGGCGTTGTTTCTGGCCTATGCGATGGGCGTGCGCGGCTACCAGGTCGTGCCGATCCTCGTAAGCTCGTTTCACGAAATGATCCTGTCTGGAAAGATGCCCGCGGAGGATCCGCGCGTGGGTTCGTTTATCGAGGCTCTGGGCGCGATGATCGCGGCCGAAAAGCGCAACGTGCTGGTGCTTGCGGGCGTGGACTTTGCGCACGTCGGCAGGAAATTCGGCGACGCTTTTGCGGCCGACGAGGCGGTGGCCAAGCGGGTCGAACGCGAAGACCTGGCGCTGATCGAAAATCTCAAGCGCGGCGATCCGGCCGGGTTTTTTGGCGCGATCGCGGCGGACCGCGACGCGCGGCAAATCTGCGGGGTTGCGCCGATGTACACTCAGCTCGAACTTTTGCGCGGACGCAGCGCGCGGCTGCTCAAGTACGGTATCGCGATGGAGCCGCAGACCGAGTCATGCGTCTCGTTCGCGAGTCTGGCGATCGATTGATAGCTACGCGGCTACGGAGGACTGCCACGGATGACGCGCGCAATTCGATTGGGAGTGATCGCGGCGAGTTTGATCGTCGCGATCGCGGCCGGGGTTAGAGCCGACGAGAAGGCGGACGAAACCGCGGCGCAAGCAGTCGCGCTCCGATGGCTACACGAAATCGACGCGGGCCAATACGCGCAGGCCTGGCAGCAGGCTGCAGCGCCGGTCAAGGCGGCGACGACCGCGGATCAGTTCGTAAGGAAGATGGACGAGACGCGCGCGCTGCTTGGGGCAGTGACCTCGCGCAAGTTCGAATCCGCCACTTATGCGCCTTCGCTTCCCGGAGCTCCGCCGGGGAAATATGTAGTGGTGGTTTACGCCACCGACTTTGCTGGACGGCGCGCGGCGAAAGAGATCGTCACACCGATGCTGGAGAAGGACGGGCACTGGCGCGTCTCGGGCTACTACATCCGCTAGCGCGGAGCGTGCGCGATCATTCGATCCCGTAGCGTTTGCGCTTGCGCCACAGCGTGGTGACGTTGATCCCTAGCGCGGCGGCAGCCTCGTCCAGGGTTGCGCTCTCGGCCAGCACGCGCCGAATATGCTCGCGCTCTAAATCTTCGAGGCTCGGGGAATGCGATCCGGCTGAATACGTGGCACCGGATGGAAGATCGACGGCCTCGCGAAAAAGCGAATCCGGCAGATCCTCGCGCGTGATCTCGTCGCTGCGCGAGAGTACCGCGGCGCGCTCGAGCGCGTTGCGCAACTCGCGTACATTTCCGGGCCACCGATACTTCGAGATCGCGGCGGACGCCTCCGGCGTCAGGCGCATCGCGGGCCGCTGATGCCGGATCGCGGCGGCCTTGAGCATCCACTGCGCCAGGGCAGGCACGTCTTCGCGCCGCTCGCGCAATGGGGGAACCCGGATCGTGATGACGTTCAGGCGGTAATAAAGATCCTCGCGGAAGCGGCGGCCGGCGACCTCGGCTTCGAGATCGCGATTGGAAGCTGCAATAATCCGGGCGTTGACGCGAATCGTCTTGTCGCCGCCCACCCGCTCGAAACTCTGTTCCTGAACAAAGCGCAGGAATTTGGTCTGCAGGGTGGGCGTAAGGTCGGCGATCTCGTCGAGAAAGACTGAGCCATTGTCCGCCGCTTCGAGCCGTCCGGGCTTGTCCTTCACCGCGCCAGTGAACGACCCGCGCATGTGTCCGAATAGTTCGCTTTCGAGCAGCTCGTCGGACAGGGTCGTGCAGTTGACCACCACGAACGGACCTTCCTTGCGCCGGCTCCATCGATGCATCTGCCGCGCGAGCACGTTTTTGCCGGTTCCGCTTTCGCCGGTCAGCAGGATAGTCGCGTCGCTGGCGGCGGCATGGCGCGCGAGCTCGAGCTGATGGGTCATCGTGGCGCTGGTCGATTCGAGCAGCGGCGCTTCGTCGATCGTGTCGCGCAGTGCGCGATTCTCGGCTTGCAGGCCGCGCAACTCGAGCGCGCGTTCGACGATGTGCTGAATCTGTTCGAGCGAGAAGGGCTTGGTTACGTAATCGTACGCCCCCGCCTTCATCGCGGCGACCGCGTTTTCGACGGTCGCGTACGCGGTCATCAGGATGATCAGGCAATCGGGCTGGCGGCGGCGCACCTCTCCGATCAGCTCGAGGCCGTTCATCTCCGCCATCCGGAAATCGGTCAACACCAGGTCAAACGCGTGTTGCGCAAGGGTCGCGGCGGCTTCGCGGCCATTTTCGGCGGACGCCACGGAATAGCCGATCGATTCGAAAAATGTGACGAGGCTGCGGCGAATATTTTTTTCGTCGTCAACGATCAGCAGGGATGCCATCACAGGGTTCCTCCGGCTGGCAGCTCGACCACGAAGCGGCTGCCAGCGCCCGCGTTGCTATCGACAAAAATCCGGCCGCCGTGGGCAGCGACGATATCTTTTGCGATCGCGAGGCCCAGCCCCGCGGAACCCTTCTCGACTCCGCCGCGTCCGTACTGCGCGAAGCGCTCGAAGATATGTTCGCGGATTTCGGGAGGGATTCCGGGACCGGAATCCGAGACCTCGAGCCGCACCTTGGAATCGACTGGGCGCGCAGCCACTTCGATCTGGCCGCCCTCGGGCGTATAGCGCAGCGCGTTGCCGATCAAATTTGAAACCACCCACGAGAGTTTCACCGCGTCGCCCGAAATCTCGGGAACGGGTTCGAGAAGCTCGGTCAGGCGCACGTGCTTTTCTTCCGCCTGAAGTCCGAAGCGGCGGACCACCTCTTCTATGATCTGGCGCAGATCCAGGCGCTCGCGCTGGACCGAGATCGACGCGAGCTCGCCGCGCGCGAGGTTCAGCAGATTGTCACTCAACGCCTTCATGCGCGCGCATTCTTCGAGGATCGCTTCGAGCAGCTCGCGCTGTTTGGGATCGAGCATCGCGCTGTCGCGGCGCAGAAGCTCGGCCGAAAGCGCGAGCGAAGTCAGGGGAGTCCGCAATTCATGCGACAGGGTAGCAATCAGGTTTGCGCGCGCGCGATCCTGATCGCGCAGATAGGTCACGTCCTGCAGGATCAGCAGCGTGCCGAGCGGCGCTCCTTCATCGTGATGCAGCGGTACCGGTTTGAGGACGTACGTATGGTCGCGGCCGCGCACATGGAGCTGCACCTCGATTCGCTGGCTCGCCGGGTCGGCTTTGCGCAGGTTCCGCAGTGCGTCGCGCACGCGCAGATAGTGCGGATGATTGCTGCTCAGGTCCTCGAACGGACTGCCGAGCGCATCTTTGGGTTCGACGCCCATGATCAGTGCCGCAATCTCGTTGATATGCGCGACCATCCCTTCGGAATCGATCAGCACCACGCCGTCTTCGAGGCTTTCGATAATCGCCTCGGTCTTGCTCTTCTCGTAGACCAGCCGATCGACGTTGAGTTTTTCGAATCGTTCCAGCCGCTCCGCCATCTGGTTGAACTCGCGCGCGACCGCGTCGAGCTCGGCAAATTTCTGCGGTCCGAGCCTGACTTGTCCGCGGCGCTGGCCGACACCGCGCAGCCGCTCGGCAACTTCGATAAGCGGCTGCGACAGCGACCATCCGAGGCCCCACGAGATCGCGGCGCCGAAGATCAACACCAGCGCAAGGCTTGCGGCGAATTGGTAGGTGAGGCGCAGCCCGAGTTCCGCGGAGCGGCTGTCGGCGCGAAACATCGCGGCCCGGTTCATTGCGATCAGATCATTGAGCCGCGCGTGCAGCGCGTTGAATTCCGCGTCGTGGCGCGTGCCGGCAGGAGCCACCGCGATCTGGCTGAACAATTCGTCCGCTCGCGCGCGAATAGTATGCGCCAGCTCGGGCTCGCCCACCTCGGTATAGTCGTGATCCTCCGTGTCCATCCAGCGCATGAACTCGGCGCGCTCAGGCGCAAGCGCGTCCTTTGCGCGGCCGTCGCGTTCAGCGAGCTCAAGCCGCGCCAGGGCCGCGTGCATATGCTGTGCGGCCTCGATGCTGACGTAGTTACGATACAGGGTCTGGCGAATCGCGCCGCCCAGGCTGTAGACGCGCGGAAGAGTGAACGCGCCCAACAGCATGACCAATGCCAGCAGCAGCAAAGTGCCGTTTCGGATCCGATGCCGAAGAGAAGGCGTACTCATTTTTCGGTACCGCTGTCGTCGCCCAGAATTTCAACGTCGATATCCGGCGCGCTCGCGATGATTCGCGCGGTGACGTCGCGATGCAGCGCACGGCGCCATCGCGGCTGATGCGACCTTCCAACGATGATCTTCGAGATGCCGTTGTCGCGTGCGTAATCGAGCATTCCCTTTACCGGGTCGGGCGCCTTGAGCCACACGGTTTCGGCGCCGAGGTCGCTGGCGAGGTTGATGTTGTCGAGCAGCGCGACAAAATCTCCGGTGCGGATCTTTTTGACCGACTCGGCGGGCGTCTCGATATGCACGGCGTACCAGTCGGCGCTGAGTTGCGTTGCGACCCTGCACGCTTTGCGCAACAGCTTGGCGCCCTCGTCGGGATTCGAGGACAGTCCGACCATGATCTTGTCCACAACTCGCGCGCGCCCCTCGCGCTTGAACGTCTCAGCGTCGTGACGCTGACGGGTAAGACCGCGTGCGACTTCCCGCAGCGCGAGCTCGCGCAGCGACGCGAGATTGGCGGGCGTGAAAAAATTGCGCAGCGCCTGCTCGATTTGCTGCGCGGGATAAATTTTTCCCTCGCGCAGGCGTTCGCGCAGCGCTTCGACTGTAACGTCAACATTGACGATCTGATCAGCGCGGGTGAGGATCGAATCGGGCACTGTCTCGCGCACATCGATTCCCGTGATTCGCCGGATGACGGGGTTGAGGCTCTCGATATGCTGGATGTTGACCGCGGTGATCACGTTGATCCCGGCGCGGGTCAGCTCTTCGACATCCTGCCAGCGCTTTTCATGCTTTGCGCCGACCGCGTTGGTATGCGCGAGTTCATCAACGATCGCGACCTCCGGATTGCGCGCGAGAACCGCGTCAAGATCCATTTCCGAGAGTTCGACGCCTTTGTGCGGATACATTTTGCGCGCAATGACTTCGAGGCCCGCCAGCTTCTCTTCGGTTTCGGCGCGGCGATGAGTCTCCACAATTGCCACCACGACGTTAACGTCCTTGGCGCGCAACTGCTGCGCCTCCTCGAGCATCTTCCAGGTCTTGCCGACGCCGGCCGCGGCGCCGAGATAAACCTTCAGCCGGCCCTTCTGCGATCGCGCAACCAGGTCAAGGAACGACTCAGGGTCGGGTCGATCTTGATCTTTCAGATTCCGCGATCGTTCCATCGCTACCGCTCATTGTCGGGTGCGGACGGCGCTGCGCTCGGCTTGCGCGTGAGATCGACATAGCGCGTGATCTGCAAGCTTCGGATGCGCTCGCGTGCGGCACGCCGGCGCTGAGCGCGAGCAATCGCGAAGTAGGCGCCGATCACAATCGACCAGACGGCGATCGCGCCGAGCGCCCACGGCAACTCGCTCAGCGGAATCGGCTCCCTGTGCTCCGCCACAACGACGCGCGCGATCGGCGCGGCGGCCAACGCCGCGCAAGGCACATTGCGCTCGAACCACACGCGGAAAGGCCTTTTTCGCGGAAACCTCATGTTGGGGCGACAGTGCTCCTCGGAGAAGGCGGTTCATCGCGGGGCACCCGGCAAATCGTCCAGAGCGAGATTCAGTTCCAGGACGTTAACCCCCGGCTCGCCCAGCACATCCGCCCATCTCTTACGGGTATTCTGACGCACGATCGCGCGAACCGCATCCTCTCCAATTCCGCGCGCGCGCGCCACCCGCGCCACTTGGAGCGCGGCGGCGGCCGGGCTGATTTCAGGATCCAGTCCGCTACCCGACGCCGTCACCAGATCGGCCGGAACACCGGCGGCCGAAATCGGAGCGTCCTCTTTGGATACGGCGAACACGCGCGCGCGCACCGCCTCGATCAAGGCCTTGTTGGTGGGGCCAAGATTCGAGCCGCTCGAATTCGACGCGTCGTAGCCTTTGTCGCCGGCGGCCGACGGCCGCGGATGAAAATACTTATCCTGGGAAAAATTCTGGCCGATCAGCCTCGAGCCGACCGGACGGCCATCGCGCATTACCAGGCTGCCGTTGGCCTGACTCGGGAAAATGATTTGCGCGATTCCCCAAACCACGACCGGGTAGATGAAGCCGGTCAGCACGGTCAGGACGATGGTCATAATGATCGCGGATTTCATTTGGTTGCGTATCATGGGTTTACCTCACGCCAGATGCGCGGCTGCGATGAGCATGTCGATCGCCTTGATTCCGATGAACGGAATGATTACGCCGCCCAGGCCGTAGATCAGCAGATTGCGAGTCAGGATCGCGGCCGCTCCCACCGGACGATAGGCCACGCCACGCAGGGCCAGCGGAATCAGCGCGATAATGATGAGTGCGTTGAAGATGACGGCGGAAAGGATCGCACTTTGTGGCGTGGACAGATGCATTACGTTGAGCGCCTGAAGCTGCGGATAGCCGAGCACGAACATCGCAGGAATGATCGCGAAGTATTTCGCCACGTCGTTGGCGATCGAGAAGGTGGTCAGCGCGCCGCGCGTGATGAGCAGTTGCTTGCCGATCTCAACCACCTCCATGATCTTGGTCGGATTCGAATCGAGATCGATCATGTTGCCGGCTTCCCGGGCGGCCTGCGTGCCAGCGTTCATCGCGACGCCGACGTCGGCCTGCGCGAGCGCGGGCGCGTCGTTGGTGCCGTCGCCGATCATCGCAACCAGTTTGCCTTGCGCCTGCTCCTCGCGAATCAGGCGCAGCTTGGTCTCGGGTGTGGCCTCGGCGCGAAAGTCGTCAACTCCGGCTTCGCGTGCGATCGCGGCGGCGGTCAGCGGGTTGTCGCCGGTGATCATCACCGTGCGCAGCCCCATCGCGCGCAGGCGCTCGAAGCGCTCGCGGATTCCGTCCTTGACGACGTCCTTGAGATGGATGACGCCGAGCACGCGCCCGCGATCGGCCACCGCCAGGGGAGTTCCGCCGGCCTTCGCGATTCCTTCCACGATCGCCGCGAGTTCCGCGGGCGGAGTGCCGCCGTTTTGCCGTGCGAACTCGAGCACCTGCTCGCTCGCGCCTTTGCGAATCATCCGGTCGTCAATATCGACGCCGCTCATCCGTGTTTGTGCGGAGAACGCGATGAAGGTCGCATTGCGCTCGGCCAGATCGTGTCCGCGCAGATTAAATTCGCGCTTCGCGAGCACCGTGATCGAGCGCCCCTCGGGCGTTTCGTCGGCGAGCGACGCGAGCTGAGCCGCCTCGGCCAGCTCGGCGACTTCGACGCCGGGGACTGGCAGGAACTCGGTGGCCATCCGATTGCCGAGCGTGATGGTTCCGGTTTTGTCGAGCAGCAGCGTGTCCACGTCGCCGGCCGCTTCAACCGCGCGGCCGGACATCGCAAGCACGTTGTGCTGCACCAGCCGATCCATCCCGGCGATTCCGATCGCGGAGAGCAGTCCGCCGATCGTGGTCGGAATCAGGCACACCAGCAGCGCGACGATGACGGGCAGCGAGAGCACTGTTCCGCCGTACAGAGCATATGGATACAGCGTCACGCAGACGAGCAGAAAGATTACGGTCAGGCCTGCGAGCAAAATGCTGAGCGCGATCTCGTTGGGCGTTTTCTGCCGCTGCGCGCCCTCGACCAGGCCGATCATGCGGTCCATGAAGGTCTCGCCCGGGTTAGCCGTGATTTTGATCTTGATGAAATCCGAAATTACGGTGGTGCCTCCCGTCACCGCGCTCCGGTCGCCGCCGCTCTCACGGATGACGGGTGCGGACTCTCCGGTGATCGCGGCCTCGTTGACGGCGGCGACGCCTTCGATCACCTCGCCGTCGCCGGGAATCACGTCGCCCGCTTCGACCATGACCACGTTGCCGCGCCGCAGGTTGGTTGCGGGCACGGTCGAGATCGAGCCGTCGGCGGCGACCAGCTTTGCGAAGGTCTCGGTGCGGGTCTTGCGCAGATTATCGGCCTGCGCTTTACCGCGTCCTTCCGCCATCGCCTCCGCGAAGTTCGCGAACACGACGGTAAACCACAGCCACAGCGCGATTTGCAGCTCGAACTTTGCCAGCGCACCGCGCGCGGCGAACCAGTCGCGAAACAGAATGATCGTGACCGCAAGCGCGGTGACCTCGACCACGAACATCACCGGGTTGCGCAACTGGATGCGAGGGTCGAGCTTGCGAAAAGAATCAACCAGGGCGCGCCCCACGATGTCGCGGTCCCAGAGTACGGGCGCTTTTCGTTCAGCCATTCGAGCGTTCCTCCATTAGCAACCGGCGCGGTTAGTAAAGTTTGCCGGAAATCATCGAAAGCTGTTCAACGATCGGTCCGAGCGCATCAGCCGGAAAAAAAGTGAGCGCGGCGACGATCAGGATCACGCCAACCAAAAGGACGACGAAGACCGCGCCAGTGGTCGGAAACGTGCCCGCGCTTTGCGGCACCACGCGTTTTCCGGCGAGTGATCCTGCCAATGCCAGCGCCGGGATCTTCATCATGAAGCGGCCGAACAGCATCGAGAGCGCGATCGTAATATTGAAAAAGGCGGTGTTGGCGTTAAGCCCGGCAAACGCCGAGCCGTTGTTGGCCGCACCTTCCGTGTACGCATAGAGGATCTGTGAAAATCCGTGCGGCCCCGGATTCGAGATTCCGGCCAGTCCTGCTTTCGTCGCAATTGCAACGGCGGCGGGCAGCAGGATCGCCGCGGGAAAGATCAGAACGTAGAACATCGCGAGCTTCATCTCGCGCGATTCGATCTTCTTGCCGAGATATTCGGGCGTCCGTCCGACCATCAGGCCCGCGATAAACACCGACAGCACGGCCATCACCAGCATCCCGTAAAGTCCCGAACCGACGCCGCCGAAAATAATTTCGCCGATCTGCATATTCACCATCGGCACCAATCCGCCGAGCGGCGTGAAACTGTCGTGCATCGAGTTGACCGCGCCGCAGGAGGTATCGGTGGTGACCGTCGCCCACAGCGCGGAGTTGACGATTCCGAAGCGGACTTCCTTGCCTTCCATGTTGCCGCCGGACTGACGGGCGCTCGCGTGCTGATTCACGCCGATCCGCCCCAGGTCAGGATTGCCGCGCTGCTCGGCCCAGATAGAGGAGGTAGCGCCGACCAGAAACAGCAGCGCCATCGCGGCGAACAACGCCCATCCCTCGCGCGTGTCGCCTGCCATCAGGCCGAAAGTGTGAGTCAATGCGGCGGCGATCGCGAAGATCGCCAGCATCTCGAGCAGATTGGTCAGTGGCGTCGGATTCTCGTACGGATGCGCGGAGTTGGCGTTGAAAAAGCCGCCACCGTTGGTTCCGAGCTCCTTGATTGCCTCCTGCGAGGCGACCGGTCCCTGCGCAATCACCTGTTCCGCGCCTTCGACGGTTTGGGCGTGAACATAAGGCTCGAAATTATCCGGCACGCCCTGCCACACCAGCACCAACGCGAACACGATCGAGAGTGGCAGCAGAATCCAGAGAGTCGCTCGGGTCAAATCGAACCAGAAATTTCCGAGCGTGCGCGCGTCGCGGCGGACGAAGCCGCGGATAATCGCGATCGCGACCACGATTCCAGTCGCCGCCGATACGAAGTTGTGAAACGCCAGCCCCGCCATCTGGGTCAGGTAGCTCATGGTCGATTCGCCGCCGTAAGCCTGCCAGTTGGTATTGGTGGTGAAGCTTGCCGCGGTGTTGAACGCGAGCGAGGTTCCTACCGCGCCGAAGGCTTGCGGGTTAAGCGGCAGGAAGCTTTGCAACCGCTCGATTCCATACAGCAGCAGCATTCCGGCCATGCTGAACATCAGCATCGCGATCGCATATTCGGCCCAGCCCATTTCGGTCGCGGGATTGATTCGGCATACGCGGTAGATGATCCGCTCGGTGGGACGCAGAACCGGATCGAGAAAAGTCGGTTCATCGGAAAAGACGTGTTTGATGAAGCGGCCCAGCGGGATCGTCAGGAGCAATACGAGCAGGCAGAAAATACCCAGTTGCAATACTTCGTTCGAAAGCATTGTCATTACCAATCGTGTGAGGTTAGAATTTTTCGGGATTGATCAGCGCGTAAATCAGATACACGCACAGAACAACGGCGATCGTCGCGCCCATGGCAAGGTCGAGGGTGCTCATAGCCTTTGGCATCCTGTGACGTATGCAACGCAAACAATGAAAAATGCGACGGTTCCGAAGATGGATAGCAGGTCGTTCATGCGGACCTACCGTGCACTCGCCGTGCCATCTGCAATCTTCCCGCGAATGCTCATATATTTACCCGGTGAAATCGCCGGGATTTCACTTTGCATTGCCAAAACAATGCGAGACGCAAATCCATGCGAAACGCAACGCCAGTCACGCCGTCGCGTAACACGGGACATTCCGCGGGCGCGGGAGTTATTTCAGAACGGGAGAATTCCGGCCGGTCAGGCGGCGGGCGCCGGAGCGGCTGCCGCGCGCTGTTGCTGAAGCGACGCGCGGTAGTGGTTCATGAACACCACCGCGCCTGCCATCGGTATGAACTGGGAAACTCCCGCCACGATCGCGCCGGTAGTGCCGAATCTTAGCGCGAGCAACGCGCCTACAAGGTTGATCGCAAACGCGGCAGTCCGCGCGAGCGTGATAACCATGCGGAAGATTCTCTTTGTAGATGCTCAAGCCGCGGGCAGTCCGGTCACATAATCGAATTCGACCGGTTGATGATTTATCCCGCGTACGGGGGGCGCGATCCATCCGGCGAACGTTCCTGGTTCGATAACCGGTTTCATCAGTGAGGCGACGAATTCGCGATCGGCGCGCGTCGGTAGCCATTCGGCCTGGCGCTCGAGCCACGTTTCGCGCGAGATGACCTTGCCGGCACGAGTGACGCTGGTTCCGCTGAAGTGCCCGATCGCGCGATTGAAGCCGCGATGCGGCAGCGCGAGCGCGTAATCGACGCCCGCCTCGCGAATGATCTTGTTCCAGCGCGCGAGCGCACGCTCGCAATCCGCGATGTACGAATCCCTGAGCGTCTCGTTGAGCGCTGCCAGAGAGGGCTGTTCGATTTCGACCATCGCGCCATCCTGAGGTTTCAGAATGCGCCGCACGCTATCGGTCAGTTGATGATCGTCCGCCGCGTCGGTTTCTCTGAAGCGGCCTTTGAGTCCGGCGCTGAAATAGTTCGCGGCGTTGGTCGAAAGCTCGGAGCCGAACAGATCCAGCGACACCGAGTAGTGGAAATTCAGATAGCGCTGGATGATCCCCAGATCGATCCCGCCGAACTCGCCGATCCGATCGGTGTCACGCTGCTTCATCAGCTCGCAGGTCCGCGCGATCACGCGTCCGACGCCCGCCTCGCCGACGAACAGATGATGCGCTTCCTCGGTCAGCATGAAGCGGCAGGTCCGCGCCAGCGGATCGAAGCCGGATTCGGCCAAGCTGCCGAGCTGGAATTTTCCGTCGCGATCGGTGAAGTGCGCGAACATGAAGTACGCGAGCCAGTCCGGCGTGCGCTCATTGAACGCGCCCAGGATGCGCGGATTGTCGGCGCTGCCGGAGCGCCGCTTGAGCAGGGCGTCGGCTTCCTCACGTCCGTCGCGTCCGAAATGCGCGTGCAGCAGATAGACCATCGCCCACAGATGACGCCCTTCCTCGACGTTCACCTGGAAGAGATTGCGTAGATCGTAGAGCGAGGGGCAGGTGCGCCCGAGATGGCGCTGCTGCTCAACCGACGCGGGTTCGGTGTCGCCCTGGGTGACGATCAGGCGGCGCAGGACGCCGCGATGCTCGCCCGGCACCTCGCGCCAGACCGGTTCGCCCTTATGCTCGCCGAAGCCGATACGTTCGTCGGACGCGTGCTCGGCGAGAAATACTCCCCACCTGTACTCGGGCATCTTCACGTAGCCGAAGGTGGCCCATCCCTTCGCGTTGACCGAGGTTGCGGTGCGCAGATAAACGTCGCAGGACTGAAACCCCTCCGGTCCCATCTCGCCCCACCATTTGAGGAACTCCGGCTGCCACGCTTCGAGCGCGCGTTGCAGGCGCCGATCGCCGTCCAGGTTGACGTTGTTCGGAATCCGCTCGGAATAATCGATCGCCATTACACTCGCCTCGGATCGAACTCGGGCCTGCGCCCGGTTCCGTAAAGTTTGAGCGCGCCTTTTTCGCCGATCGCGTTGGGCCGCTGGAAGATCCAGTTTTGCCAGGCCGACAGGCGCGCGAAGATTTTCGATTCGATCGTCTCGGGTCCGGCGAAGCGCAGAGACGCCTCGAGTCCGCTGAGCGCGTCTGAGGAAAACGCGGCGCGCTCCTCGATCGCAAGCCGGGTCTCGTCATCCCAGTCGATATCGTCGGGAGTGAAGCCGACCAGTCCCAGCGCGTCGGCGTCTTCGGCATCAAGCTCTTCGCCGATTCGCGCTCGCAGCGCCTCGACCTGTTCGGGAGCTGCGAGAAAGCGCGTTTGTATCCGCGCGAGCCCATTGCACATCGGCAGCGCGCCGAAGTTCAATTTCGATAGCGCTATTCGCGCCGGAGCGAGTTCGTCGTCGTCGCGTTTTCCGCGCATCATGTATGCGCGATCAGCGGCGAGCGCGAGTTCCAGCAGGAATCCGCCGAAGCACGAGCCCGGCTCGATCAATGCAAAAATCGAACGCGAGCTCACGTCGAGCCTTTTCAGCGTGCGCTTCAGGTAGAGAACGATCTCGCGGCCGAGCCAGTCGTTGGAGTGGGCCGCCAGGAAATCATCGTGAGATCTTACCCGCTCGAGGTCGCCCTCGGTCCGGAAGATCCAGGTATGAATCGTGTCTTCGTTAAGGCGCAGATGAAGGATCGCATCTTCGAGCTCGCGCGCGAAAGCGAGCGGCCAGAATTCGCATCCGAGCGCGATCACCTGGTCGATACGCGCGGGTGCCGGCTCGGCCGGGCCCTGGATACGGAAGATGGCGGCGGACCGCGCGCGATCGAGCTCGACGGTTATATGCGGATACTCAATTCGGTCGCCGTCGATCGTTCGCGCAAGCGGGACCAGCGCGATCCCGCCGTGAGCGGTGCTGCGATCCGAGCGCGCGGCGAACTCGGCCGCCTTGCGCGTAGCGGTTTCCTGAAGCGCGGAGCGTGGAGCGACTTGATCGACCAGCCGCCAATCGACAGCGCGCGCGCCCTTGATGCCTTCTTCGGTGGTGCAGAAAAAATCCGCGTGATCGCGCCGCACGTGCCGCTTGTCCACCAGGCGCGTCAGCCCTCCCGTTCCCGGCAGCACCGCCAGCAATGGAAGCTCTGGAAGCGAGACGCTGGTCGAGCCGTCGTCGGCCATGATGATGTAATCAGTCGCTAGCGCGAGTTCGTAGCCTCCGCCCGCGCACGGTCCGCCGATCGCGGTCATATAAAACTGCCGCGAATTCTGCGTCGCGTCCTCGATCGCGATGCGGGTCTCATTGGTGAACTTGCAGAAATTTACTTTGAACGGATGACTCGACTGCGCGAGCATCCTGATGTTCGCGCCGGCCGAAAACACTCGCTCGCGCGCGGAGGTGATCATCACGCATTTTACCTCCGGATGCTCGAAGCGCAGGCGCTGGACCGCGTCGTTGAGTTCGATATCGACGCCCAGGTCATAGGAATTGAGCTTGAGCTCGTAGCCCGGAACCAGACCGGCGGACTCGTCCACGTCCATCGCGAGTGTGGCGATCGCTCCCGCGATTGAAAGCTTCCAGTGCCGGTAGCGCGAAGGCTCGGTGCGAAAATCAATGATTGGAGTCATCGGGTTCGATTCCAGTTTAGCGCCGATGCAGCGCGACGCGAACCTCGCCCGCTTGGCGAACAGTGACGAGCAGGCGCTGATGCTCAGTGTCAGCGCGGCCTTCGCCGCCGGAGATATCGAAATCGTATCCACGAGGATATTGCAGGCGCGGGACGAAAATCTCGGTCTCAGTTCCAGCCGGCGCGTTTGGGTCGGCGTCGAAGACGAACTCGAAGGCGCCGGACAGGCGATCGAACTTCATCCTACGCGGTGTTCCCTGCGTTGCGCGGGCGAAAGGACGAACGAACCCAGCGAGCGCGCGTCCACCACTGTCGAGGTCCGTGGGATCGGTCTGCTGATCGCGCGAGAAGATGCTCAAGTCCTCCTGGTTCCATCCGTCTCCGATCGCGAGGTCGTTGCGATTGGACGCGGTGTAGTTCCAGTGCGTGCTGTTGATCAACAGCGCGTCGAGCGCGTTGTACATCAAGTCGAGCGCGACGATATGCGGAGTCCAGGGAGTGTTGGTGCGGTCGCCGTCGCGGAATGCGCGGTACGCCTCCGCGCCGTTCAGGTCGAACGGAATTCCGAACTCGCCGACCATCGTCGGCACTCCGTTGCCAATTCTTTCCGAGGTTTTTGCAAGCCGCCCGAGCTGCTGCTCGTAGCGAGTCTGAATCTGCGCCGCCACGGCGGCCGTCTCGCCGGTCATCGCGCCCAAACTCAAATCGGTGCGGAAAGTTTTCGTGCCCAACGTTACGATATCGTACCAATGGCCCGCGTTGACGCTGTTTTCCGGAGTCTCCGCGGGAAAACCGGGTCCGAGAAAGCCGGAGAGCGGATCGAGTTCCGCGAACAGGATCCAATCAGGATTGATCGCGCGCATGTTCTCGGCCACGCGGGTGAAAAACGGACCCATGTAGTCCTCGATGAAGTTGACCTTGCGATCGCCGACGCGCTGAAAAAAATCGTCGCGCAAAATCTCGTAGCCGCCGCCGGCGCCGCGCCGCCACGCGCCCGCCTGCTCGAACGGATCGGCGCGGCCCTCCTGCCAGATCGAAATGCCGCGCTCATTGATCGCGCGTTCGCGCCGCACGACCGTGCGCTTGAGCCCTTTGTCGTAGCCGAGAACCGGTATTTTCCGGGTTGCTCCGTGCGCGGCCAGCAGCCCATCGATTGGCGACCATGCGAGGCCCGCACCCGCGGGAAAAGGATTTTCCTCACTCGGACCAAGATGGCGATAGCTGAGCGAGTGCCCGATCCATCCTTCGTGCGGCTCGTTCAGCGTATCGAAGCCCATCACGTTGGGAAGGTCGCGCACCCGCCGCGCGATCTCGGCCTGCGAGGCAAGATAATGCTCCTGCATGTAGTCCTGGACGTTGAGCCCGTCGATAACGAGGCCGGGCGCGAAGTCGCTGCCCGCGAAAAACAGCGTCCACATGATTCCGTTGGCCGGCCAATGCGCGTTCTGCGACCAGCTCATGGTCGGGTAGCGTTCTTCCTGCCGGCCGCCGCGCGCGTAGTCGTAGAGATTTTGCATCACATGCGCAGATTCCGACTCGCCCAGCCGTCTATAGTCGATTCCGACCTTCTCGAACATCCAGCCCGGAGCGCCGTCGCCGCCGCTCATCCGGCTCCATACGTCCTGATGAAAATCGACGAAGACATAAAGCCCGTAGTCGCCCGCGCGGCGGCATAACTCGGCGTAATAATCGAGGTATTCAGTATCGAATTCGCCGGGTCCGCGATGCTCGACAGCTTCCCACGTCGTCAGCATCCGCACGCAGTTGAACCCCCAATGGCGGAGCCGCGCGAAATGTTCGGTGGCTTCGTTTAGCGGAAACGGACGCCCGATGAATGAGACCTCGCGATGGTCCGAGAAGTCAGAGGGGAAATTGGTGCCGCCTTCCGGATAGGGAACCTTGCAATCGCCGCCCAGGTTGACGCCGCGCAGAATCACGCGCCGCCCGGATTCGTTGACGAACCATCGCCCCTCAAGATGCAGCCGCGGCATTGTTGTCGCCATCATTTATTCGCTCTTCGCCCCGTGATGTTCTCTTGAATCTATACTAGAGAGAAGGGATACAGCGCCAAGCGCGAGAACACGAGGTGAATCATGGGAGTGTTGTCAGGCTACAAAATCATTGAACTCGCCGGGATCGGTCCGGGACCGATGTGCGCGATGCTGCTGTCGGACATGGGCGCGGACGTGCTGCGGATCGACCGCACGGCGGACGCCGCGCTCGGCATCGCGATGGAGACAAAGTACAGCCTGCTGAACCGCGGCCGCCGCTCGGTCGCGCTCGACCTCAAACGGCCCGAGGCGATCGAGGCGGTGCTCAAGCTGGTCGAGAAGGCCGACGCCCTCATCGAGGGCTTTCGGCCCGGCGTGACCGAGCGGCTCGGCCTCGGTCCCGACAATTGCCTTAAGCGCAATCCGCGCCTGATCTACGGACGCATGACCGGATGGGGCCAGGAAGGTCCGCTCGCGCACGCCGCGGGCCACGACATCAACTACATCGCGCTGTCCGGCGCGCTCGCCAGTATCGGGCGCAAGGGCGACGCGCCGCTCCCGCCACTCAACCTCGTTGGAGACTTTGGCGGCGGCGCGTTGTATCTCGCGCTCGGCGTGGTTGCGGGACTCCTCGAGGCGCAAAAGTCGGGCAAGGGCCAGGTTGTCGATGCGGCGATGGTTGACGGAGCGGCGTCGCTGATGACCGCGATCTATGGTCTGCGCCTGTCGGGAGTATGGAACGACAAGCGCGGGGAAAATATTCTCGACACGGGAGCACACTACTACGAGGTTTACGAGACCAAGGACGCCAAGCACATCGCGATCGGATCGATCGAAGCCAAATTCTACGACGAGCTGCTGCGCCTGTCGGGTCTCAAGGGACAGGAGCTGCCGCGCCAGAACGACCGCGCCTCGTGGCCAAAAATGAAGGAGCGGCTGAAGGCGCTGTTCCTGACCAAGACGCGCGACGAATGGTGCGCGATCATGGAGGGCAGCGACATCTGCTTCGCCCCGGTGCTCAGCATGGACGAGGCGCCCCATCATCCGCACAACCGGCATCGCGGCACTTTCGTCGAAAGCGGCGGCGTTCTCCAGCCGGGACCGGCGCCCCGTTTCAGCCGCACTCCCAGCAAGATCCAGCGCCCGCCCGCGCGGCCGGGCGAGCATACGGAAGCCGCGCTCGGCGATTGGGGCTTCAGCGCCGGAGATCTCGAGCGGCTGCGCAAATCCGGCGCGATCGCCCCCAAGCCGCAGGCTTAAATCAGGCTTAAATCCACACTTCCGGAGGACGGGCGGCCGATAGCGGCCGCCCGCCTGCGCCGGCAGTCCTCAAAAGCTCACTTGACGACGCTGCGGCACCTGCTGCGCTACTCCTCGATCCGACTATAGATTTAGTGGCAGCGAGTTTATCCTCGCTTGACGAGGTATCCCTGTGAACTCAATGGAAAGGTTTGATCGGGTTTTCTGGCAGCGGCTGTGGCGGCTTGCAAAACCGTTTTGGGTTTCGGACCAAAAACGCAAGGGCCGCACCCTGCTGGCGGTCGTGCTCGTCATGATCCTGCTGTTTGTCGGGTTCTCGGCGGTCTTCAGCTATATCAACCGCGACGTGGTTGATGCGCTGCAGAAATACGATCAGAAGCGATTTCACTATCTGCTGATGCTCTTTTTCATCTGGATCGGTTTTGTCATCGCGGTTTACCCGTTCCTGCCCTATCTGATTGGCAGGCTCCAGATTCTCTGGCGCGAATGGATGACCGAATGGTTCGTCGGTGCGGGGTTCGGCAATCACGCCTTCTACCAGATGAACCTGGACGGCAAGATTGATAATCCCGACCAGCGCATCCAGCAGGACCTCAACTCGTTCACCAGCTCGACGCTCAGCTACATCAACAGCCTGGTGGGTTCGCTCGTGATGGCGGGCGCGTTCTTCGGGATCCTGTGGACGATCTCGCACTGGCTGGCGATCTCGCTGATCGCCTATTCGGTTATCGGCACCTACGTCGCTGTCATCGTGGGCCGCCGCCTGGTGGTGATTAATTTCAATCAGGAGCGGTACGAAGCGGACTTCCGCTTTGACCTGGTTCACGTGCGCGACAACGCCGAATCGATCGCGATGTATGGCGGCGAAGCGCAGGAGCATCGCGAGCTAAGCCGGCGCTTCGGATGGGTGGTCTCGAACTTTAAGCTGCTGCTTCAGTGGCAGCTATATCTTGGCTTCGTTCAGACCGCGTACGACAACTCGGTCAACCTGGTGCCGTGGATCGTGTTGGCCGGCGCCTATTTCTCGCACCAGATCCAGATGGGGCAGATCTTTCAGGCGGCGACCGCCTTTGGCGCGGTCAAGGGCACCCTCGCTCTCGTAATCAGCGATTTTCAGGGACTGACCAGCTACGCCACCGTGGTGAATCGGCTCGCAACCTATCTCGAAGAGTGCGATGCCGCGCGCGTGGCCGAAGACAGCCCCGGAATCGAGATCGCCGAGGCGCAGCGCATCGCGCTCGAAGATGTCTCGCTCAAGACTCCGGACGGACAAACCCGACTCATCGAGAATCTGTCGGTCAATGTCAAAGACGGCGAACGCCTGCTCATCACCGGTGCGAGCGGCGTCGGAAAGACCTCGCTAACTCGCGCGATCGCGGGCATCTGGCGCACGGGTAGCGGTCGAATCGTACGCCCGCCGCTCGACGACATGATGTTCCTGCCGCAGCGGCCCTACATGATTCTGGGTTCGTTGCGGGCGCAGCTATGCTACCCGCGCGCGAAAGACGCCAGCGACGACGATCTGCATCGCGTCCTCGCCGAAGTGAACCTTGCGGATTTGCCCGCGCGGATCGGCGGGCTCGACGCGGAGCGCAACTGGGCCGAGGTCCTGTCGCAGGGCGAGCAGCAGCGCCTCGCGTTCGCGCGCCTGATACTCAACCTGCCGCGTTTCGCCTTTCTTGACGAAGCGACCAGCGCGCTCGACCAGGCCAACGAAACGATGCTCTATCGCCGTCTAATCGAAAGTCCAATCGTCCTGATCAGCGTCGGCCATCGGACGAGTCTGGCGCAGTATCACGATACGAATCTGGAGCTGACCGGAAACGGCAAATGGGAAATTCGCGCCCTCGGCAATTCCGGCCAATCCGGACCAGCCGCCGCGACCGCCCGCGATTGACATGCGACGTGGTTCGCTCCGCCGGCCAAAGAGTCAATGCGAACGTAGCGACTCGTGAGCCATCGCTTACGGGATCGCGACTGTTCCGGAAGTCGCGATTTGCAGCTTCCAGTTCGAAATCTCCTGGTACTTCCGCGTATCCAGCAGGCTTGTAAACTTGATGAGCCTCGCAGTATCGGGTCCATGTCCCTCTTCTGAGCGCTGGCGCAGGTAGTAGGGTGGAATGCTCTGGTAATACAGGGTCGCCTGAATTGCGCCCGGAGTACCCGCAATCTGAGCGAGTGGTATTTCATACCGGACCGTGCTGCAACCGCATTCCCCCTGATAGCTCGGGTCCGCGCCGGTGCCGACCGGTGCCGTCACCTCCGCGTTTGGCCCTTCGGGGTCGCGTCCTTTAGGCTGGAGCCGGTTATCTTTGACCTTGTTGTCCAGACTGAGAAAACTGGTGGTCAGCATGCCTTGCGGATCAACCAGCAGCTCCTCATAGATCTGTACCTGCTGGTCGCTTGTGATAGGCGCGCCTTGCCAGAAGTGCGGCTGAAACGTCTGTTGTGAAGGGCTGAAAAACTCGGTCTTCAGCGGCGTTCCCGAATTATCGACGATCACACCGGCGGCGTTGGTGTTGCCCGAAGCCCACAATACATTTCCCTTCGCATCCAGAATCTGGAAGTTGAGAAACGCGCGGCGGAAGCTCACCCCGCTGGGAAAGTTGTGACCCGCCAGATTCTGGACCATCACGTCGGCGGTGAGATTGCCGGCTGCTTCGGCGATCGAGGTGACCTGGACCGTAGCGGTCGCGGTCTGAGCTTGTTGGACACTTCCGGCTACCGCGCTCCGTTGAGCGGAGATTTGGTCTCTCAAATCTCCGGGGAGATTGGGGTCGAACTTGAACAGGCCAAGATCGGTGCGAAACTGATCGAACATTTCGAGCGCGAAAAGATTGATTCCGAGCAGTTGATGGCGGCTATAGGGCGTCCGATCTTGCAATATCAGGTCGATGTCCGGCAGGCGCGTTGAGGGTCCGGTATCCGGAATCGCTGGAAACGTTGAGTCCTCGATATTTGCGATTTTAAATTCCAGATCGGTGCCCTGATATTGGGTTGGCATGTGGCACTCCTGGCACGGTACGAACGCGAAATCGCTGTTCAACCATTCCAGAAATGTCGTCTGTTCGTATTCAGTCTTGGGTTCGCCATTTTCGATGACCTGCCGCCCGTTGGCGTCAAAAACGGGCAAGATAATTACGTGACACGACGCGCAGATCGCCGCGGACTCGACCTGTGGACCAATCTTGGGAAGCACGCCCAACGCATTCGCCATCGGCAGCGGGATAACACTTTCGTCAACCTTTCCACCGTCAGCGTTGTAGTTGGATCGAAACGGACCGTAGACCTCATTGGCCGGTCCCAGGTTGAAAAGACCCGTGTAGGTTGAGGCTTCGCCCAGATCTTGTGCGGACATGTGATGGCACACGGTACATGACACACCGTCGCGGGCGAGCGCGCCGTACTCGGAGTGCGGGTTTGCGAGCATTTTTCTGGTGAAGAGCTTGTCGGGCTGATTGGCGTGGTCGAGATGGAATTGGCGCTGGCCCATGACCCCGTGGCATCGAAAGCAGAAATCCTGAACGAACGCGGCGCCATCTGGTTTGCCCTCGATATGCCTGTGCAGCGTGGATTCCGTGTCGAGTTGGGCGAAGAAGATCGGGTCGCGGCCCGAAAGCGCCATCATCGAGTAACGCCACTCGCCATACTGCGAGAGATTCACGGGAACGTTATCCGCGCCACTGTAGATCATATTGGGCACCAAGTCCGCGAGCGTCCCGGTCGCATCGTGGCAACTGGCGCACTGGTCGGAGGTCAGGAACTCCTGCGGTCCGCCCTTATGGGCGCTGGGAGACCACACGTGATCGAACGCCTCGGAAACCATGCAGGGCACTTTCACGTCCGCCAAGGGCCTGAGATTGGCGAAGACTAAACTCGACAGCAGCGGCGAAGCCGATCGGGCGATTTTCGCCTCCTGATCGTGGGTATCTTCAATCTTAAATGGACGGTGCATATCCGAGTCAGGCGAAAAGAGGCCGCCGGCATCACCGCTTCCGGGATTCAGGTACGCGGTGCTAGAATAGGTACCCGAGTTTTTGATCGCGGAGGCGTGACAGTTCACGCAATACAATCCGGCACCGTTAAACAACACTTGCGGTTCGGCGCATCCTTCTTTTGGCGGCTTCGGCGGAGCGTTGGGATTTGAGGGACTGGGACTTGCGAGATCAGCCCAATACCAGCCGTCCCAAGACAGGTCCGAGTCCTTCACCATCACGCTCCATCCGGTGAGCGGCGCGTCCTGCGTCCGGTACTGCTCTTTAACTACGATCGCACCGTCGGGCACCGGTCCGGCACGGTTATCGATCGTCATCCAGTCGAAGAGCGAAGGCGAGTACCAGACCTTGACGAACGGATGAACCCCATCGCTGGTACGGACCTCGGCGTCATGCTGCCAGTTCTGTTTCTGGTAGCACAGATGGTTCATGAACGCGGTCAAGTGGACCAGAAAATCGGGAGAGGAAGCGGCGGGAAGGGCGTTGCATGCCGGTGGCGCGGCCGATCCGGAGCTAGCGCTGCCGCCGCAGGCGCACAACGCGATTACAGGAAGAATCACGATTAACGCGGCCCAGCGTTTCACACTTGATCTATCCAAATTTACGCTTTCAGCTCGCGACATCATTAATACAACTGGCTTTGTTATGTCAGACACAAAAACGATGGCGCCGTCGATACATCGCGCCATGATCGGTTCAATTGAAGAACGGCGGGGTCAACGAGGCCAGGCAACTGGTGTCGGGCGTTAGTTGGGGAATTCACGCTCAATTTCTTGTGCGATTCCGAAGATACCTTATGAAGCGATCGGGCACTCGACGATAAAAACCGCGGCTGTCCGGTCGGACTCTCAGACACCCGCTACTTCTCCCTCTTTCTATCTCGGCGCTGACTGCTCATTTTCGCAATTCGCGTATGCCGCGGAATACCGGTCCAGACCGAGTTCGTCCAATATGCTTTCGAAGATAAAAGCGTGTCAACGCTCGTCCCAGTATTTGAGAGTCGCTCGCAGCAACTGTCCTTTCCTGGGTTTGATTTGCTGCCGCTCGACGGGCGTCCGGCCGCAAGCTAAGGAGCTGGCTCGTGCCACGTCGATGAGGTGACAGGGGTCCGACCGTCCTGATAGATTGCAAACCACCTTAGGGGAGTAGTTCGCGCCGACCAAAACGGCGCCGGGGAGATCGACATACCAGCCTTCGGGCTCGGTCCCCCACCTCGAAGCAGAGGCGAACGAGACCTTCGGTCCAGGAGTTTGTAGCCTGGCCGAGTCTCGTTGCAGCGACGACATTTCGGCCACGCGAAAGAGGAGGCCGGAAAGATGTCGAAACGCGTCGCAGCTATCCGCAGTCACTGCCTCGTTTTCCACCACGCTGAAGCGAGGTTCCGTCCTCGAGAAACACGAAGCGCAATTTGGTTGATTGCGGGCTTGACGTTTCTATTTTGCCTGACGATGAGCCTCATCGGCGCGGCACAGGAATTTCCACCGCCCGATGGGTCGAACAATACCCCAATGCAAACTTGGAACTGGCACGTTCAGAACACCGACATCGTGCAAGGTGACCCAGGTTTTCCGGCCAAATACTCCGGCCCGGCAAGTCTGAACCGCACGGGCAACGTCAAGGAAACAATCTCGCTGGATTTATTTGCCGGCGTGCGGCTATGGCGCGGTGCCGAGGCTCACGTGGACGGACTGATGTGGCAAGGCTTTGGATTGAGTACGACCCACGGCATCGAGGCCTTCCCCAACGGCGACGCTTTCAAGACTGGAACCAAACCTTCCAACTTGACGTTTGCGCGATTATTTCTGCGCGAGACGGTTGGCTTGGGCGGCGAACAGGAGGATGTGCCCGACGACCAACTCACGCTTGCAGGCAGACAGGACATTTCGCGGCTGACCTTCACCCTCGGCCGCTTCTCCCCCACTGACGTAATCGACCGCAACACCTATGCGCACGATCCGGAGACCCAATTTATGAATTGGGCGTTGGTCACCAACCTCGCATGGGATTACGGCCAGGATACCGTCGGATACACCACCGGTTTGGCGGTGGAATTAAATCAGCGAAGCTGGGCTTTGCGCTATACGTTTTTCACCATGCCGCCTTACCATAATTTCGAAAACATCGGCTCAGGTGACTCGGGTGACGATCAATATCTGATGTGGCCGGCGCGCGGTGAATATGGTCCGTTTTTGCGATCTTGGGCGATGGCGGCGGAATTTGAGCGTCGTTACAGCATCAGCGGTCGTCCGGGAGCGATTCGGGTTCTGGCGTGGCTCAACGAGGCGGACATGGCCAGTTACAACGCGGCGACGGCTATATTGCTGGCCAAAGGTCCGGGAGCGGATATCTCACCGGCGCAAGCCTACCGGTACAAATACGGCTTTGGGTTGAACTGGGAACAGGAAATTGCGAAAAACGCCGGCATATTTTCGCGTCTGGGCTGGAATGACGGCAGAACTCAGGCGATGGAGTACACCGATGCCAATTGGACGGCGTCACTCGGCGTGAGCGTAAAAGGTAACCGATGGCAGCGGCCGGGAGACACCGTGGGTCTTGCCGGCGTCCTGAGCGGCGCTTCGCGGCAGCAACAAAAATTCCTGGCGGCAGGCGGCGTGGGGATATTGGACGGCGACGGCGCGCTAACTTACGGTAGCGAGAAAGTTGTGGAAACCTATTACGATTTCCAAATCTGGAAAACCATACACGTGGCCGTCGATTACCAGTTCATCAGCAACCCGGCATTCAATCGGGACCGCGGTCCGGTGTCAGTCTTCGGCGGGAGACTCCACTGGGAACTCAATCAGGGAATTTGACCCGACAACTTCTCGGGCGACGCGCAGCAATAAAAAGGTGAGCGCCTCGCCCGGGGGAAGAGGCGAGGCGCTCAATTGAGGAATCAGTCAAAGCAAGGTCAGATGCCGCGACCGGCGCATTGATCTACCATATAGATCCCACTCCGCAGCGATTCTCGGCCCACCTCATCCGCTGCAACAGATCATTCGCGGCCGCGGGATGACCGGTGTTCCGGTCCCGGCGGGCCTGGTTTTGTAGCCGCTGCACGTTGGTGCAAGCTCCACCTGCGTATTGGCCGCCACCGTATGAGGGCCCGTAAGCCGGCATGCCGGCACCGTACATTCCCATCGCCGGAGCTGCGTATCCGTAACCGGGGGCCTGGTTGTAACCATAACCGCCGTAGTTCTGAGGGAACTCGTTCCCTCTCCAGTTATTCATCGCGGGGTTTGCCCGGAACGGGCGCGCAAACGGCCTTGCGCCGAGCATAGTGTTGGAGCGCTCCGCGAAGTTGCGGTTCGAGAATGAACGGAACGCCGCGGGATGGCCGAAAGCCGTGCTTCGCGCCCGTGCGAAGTTCCTTGCCGGCGCTGCCATGTTGGTGCGCGCGACCGGGCTGCGCTGATACGCCAGTGCGTTGATCGGGGTTGCAAACAGTGCGAGCCCGAGGAGCGCCATAATCAATTTCCGTTTAGATTTCATAGGATGCCTCCTGCTAGCGGATAACGGAGCACTTCCGATGCCATCCGTGTTGCGCGTCATTACCAGGCCGTAATCTTGTTCACTCATCATTTTCTTGTTCTTCCACCAATTAGACGGCCGGTTCCGCGCGTTTGTTTCCATTGTTCCAGAATATATTTGGTTAACGAGCTGCAAGTATTTTGTTGCTCGCAAATTGCTTCGCAGACGAATTGGGGGGCTGATACCTGGCAGCGCAAGCGATCCGTTGCGCTCCGTCCGTCGCAGGGGCGATCCTGTACAGGCGTTTATCCAGGTCGGCGAATCGGAGGGTTGATGGCGACTACATTCCATGTGGGAGCGGTTCTATACGCAAAGAACCTGGCGCTCGTACAAGAATTTTATCAGGCTGTGCTGAGTCTCGAGGTCGAGAGCGCTGAAAAGGATCACGTGGTTCTTGCGTCGCCGACGTTTCAACTTGTCATTCTTGCAGTGCCAGAACACATCGCGTCTTCAATTGAGATCGAAAGTCCCCCTCGGCGCAGGACAGAAACCCCCATAAAGCTGGTGTTCGAAGTTACAAGCATCTCCACAGTGCGAGCGGTTGCGCGGCAGCACGGCGGCGAACTTCTTCCACCGGAGCGCGAGTGGAACTTTCACGGTTATCGCGTGTGCGACGGACAGGATCCCGAAGGCAACGTTGTTCAGTTTCGTCAGTATGAGAGCGGATCGACCGGCTCCTTGCGAAATTAGTTGGTGGCAACAAGAGAAAAACGCGGCTAGGATTTTATTCCGCGGGACCGCCGAGTCGGTCCGACTCGCATAGTACTCCCCCGACGTTCGTCGGCAGGTTTGGGCTCGGGAAACTCCCTGGTCTCAACAATCCATCCCCGAGTAGATTCGGTAACCCAACAAAGCTTTGAGGTTCGTCTTGGAGGCTGTGACTATGAAGTCTGCTCCAGAAAATAGAACGAACAGCCTTAAAATTGCCGTGGCATATCCGCTGATGATCAGCGGCGTGGTCGGCCTCTATCTGATCATTCGCTGGTATGGCGAAGGCCTGACCTCTTCCGCCGCTGTGCTTGCAACGAAGTCTGTTGGCCGATCAGCGGGGTCTTCGACCGATGTAATGTTGCATGTCCTCCTGGCGTTGATCGTGGTCATCGTACTGGCGCGAGCGCTGGGTACATTCTTTCGCCTGATTCATCAGCCGCCGGTGATTGGCGAGATCGTCGCCGGTATTATGCTCGGTCCTTCGGTGCTGGGCCAACTGGCTCCGGGAGTCGCTTCGTATGTGCTGCCCACATCGGTTGCGCCTTTCCTCGATGTAATCTCCCAGATCGGTGTGATCCTCTACATGTTCCTGGTCGGGCTTGAGCTCGATCCGAAGCTCTTGAGGAATCGCGGTCATGCAACCGTCGCAATTTCTCACGCCAGCATTCTCGCGCCGCTTCTGATGGGTGCGGCGCTCGCGCTGTTCCTGTTTCCGGCCTTCTCACCGGGGAACGTTACCTTCACCAGCTTCTCGCTGTTCATCGGCGTTTCGATGTCGATTACCGCGTTTCCAGTTCTCGCGCGTATTCTGACCGATCGCGGAATCCATAAGACCCGGATGGGTGCGATTGCCCTTACCTGCGCGGCAGTCGATGACGTTACCGCATGGTGTCTTCTGGCATTCGTGGTGAGCGTCGTCGAGGCGCATACCGCCGGGGCGGTGAGCGTCATCGTGATGGCGCTGGCTTTTATTGTGGCGATGGTAGTGGTGGTGCGGCCTGCGATGGTGCGGTTGACGTTCCTCTATGGCAACCGCGGTCTGACGCAGGGGTTGATGGCGGCAATTTTCGTTGCGCTGTTGGTTTCCGCACTGACCACCGACGTCATCGGAATTCACGCGATTTTTGGCGCTTTCGCCCTCGGCGCGATCATCCCGCACGATAGCAGCCTGGCGCGCGACCTCACGGACCGTTTGGAAGATCTGGTTATCGTGCTTTTGCTGCCGGCATTTTTCGCCTTTACCGGCTTGCGCACACAAATCGGCCTGGTGAACGGGCTGGACCAGTGGCTGGTGTGCGGACTGATCATCCTGGTCGCATCGTTGGGAAAATTCAGCGGCGCCACGATCGCTGCGCGCATGACCGGACTCGGTTGGCGCGATTCATCAGCCCTTGGGGTTTTGATGAACACCCGCGGGCTGATGGAGTTGATCGTACTCAACATTGGTTACGATCTCGGGGTTATTCCGCCGACGCTGTTCGCGATGCTGGTGATCATGGCGTTGGTCACGACGTTCGCGACAACCCCGATTCTGCACTTCATTGCTCCGAAAGAAGAATTTCTGGAAGACCCTGCCGCGCATGAGACCGGAGCGAAACTGCGGCTGGTGCGTCCGATACGACAGGGAATTTTGGTCCCAATATCGAATCCCGAAAAAGTTGGCTCCCTGATGGAGATTGCGCTGTCAGCGACTGCCGCGGACGATTCGCCGCCCCGAGTCGCGGCGTTCGTGCGGCGTCCGATCGGCGGTATCCGATCAGGCTTGAGAGAAGTTGAACATCGGGTCGCGCCGCGCTCGCATGCGCTCTCGGCCGCATTGGACTACGCCCTGGAACGGGAGGCCGCAATAATTCCGCAGGCAACCTGGACCGAGAATCCGGCCCGCGACATCGTGCGTCTGGCGACAGAAGTCCAAGCGGCCTGGATACTGCTCGGATTTCACCGCCCGATGTTCGGCGCGGATTTTCGCGGTGGAGTTGTCGGCGACGTCCTCGAAGGAGTGGCCTCGCTTCCGGTCAACGTAGGAATCGTTGTTAACGAGACCACGGATCCGATCGAATACATTTCCGCGGTTATCGACCATGGCCCAGATGGATGGGCGTCGCTTGACCTTGCGACTCGAGTCGCTCAAACGAAAAATTATACGCTCGAAGTTATCTGGGTGCCGTCAGTTGATGAACGGAATCTGGAACTGGATGAGATGTTGAGCGCGGTATCGAGCCGGGTCCCACAGATCAAAACAATTCGCCTTCGATCGCGATCGGCGACGGAACTTGCGCAACAGAAAATGAGCAATCTGACGGTAGTGGGCGCCAATCTGGTTGATCCACTGAAATTGACCGGCCAATTGCGGCAACCGCAGCACTGCACGATCGTCGTTCAAGGGGCTGCCGTCGCGCTGGTTTCCGAGACTGTTCGCCAACCAGCGGCTGCGGCGCTTCGATCTACGTAGCCGGCGGCTCCGGGCGCGCTCCGCGCACGTTGGCGGGCTTGGTTCCTGACAGTATCGCGAAGATCAGGTTGCGATATGAACAGGAGACTTCCACAAATCCGGCTTCGCGCAACCATCCGAGTTGCTGACCCACGGTCGCGGGCAGGTCCTGCTTCATACGCATCAGCGCCGCGTTAAGGTCGCGTTCGGCGACCTTGAGTTCGCGCACGCGTTTGATCCACATCTGGCGCGCGCGCTCGTCGATCGCAGCGCCTTCGCCCGCCACCTGGTCGGCATTGATGAACACTCCGCCGGGGGTCAGATATTTGAAAATATCGGCGAAGAGATGCCGCTTGCCGCTGTCGGGCAAATGATGGATCGCCAGCGCCGACACGACAGCGTCGTATGGTTTGGCGGGCGCAGCCTTTGCGAAATCCGCGGTCACGAACTTCACGCGTTTGCCGAGCGGCTTCAGCCGCTGGCGCGCGATCATCAGCATCTCGGGCGTGAGATCAAACAGAGTGAGCCGCGCGTTGGGAAAGGTCTCGGCGATCATCGCCGACAAGAGTCCGGTGCCCGCGCCGAGGTCGAGCAATTCGAAACGATCATCCGCCGCGAAGGGCAGCAGCTCGTGCGCCGTGCGATAGAAATCGTCAAAGCAAGGAACCAGTTTGCGCCGCGCACGATCGTAGCTGTCCGCGCCGGCCGCGAACGCCTTGCGAACCGCCTTAGCCATCCTGCAAGCTTAGCCGATTGCGTCCGCTCTCGGCGAGTCTCCACAGGGACTGGCTTCAGCGGGCGTGCGCAGATTATGTGGGATATCATCAGGAGAGCATCGGTAGATTGAAAAGCCAATGCGCCAACAACCGCATGAATCGAGCCAAGAAATGGAGTGTCGTTCCCGGTGAGTCCAGTTGACGACAATATTTACGCGGCCGATGCGATCGCGAAACTGATCGAATCCGGTGACCCGGCCGATCGCGCGCTCGGCGCTCCTGGCCGCAAGGCGCTTAGCTATGAAGCTTTGTGCGCTCTTGGCGAACGGACGATGCACGCGCTCAACGCCATCGGTATCGGCCTGGGCGATCGCATCGCGCTCGTCTTGCCCAACGGTCCTGAAATGGCGAGCGCCTTTCTCACCATCGGCAGCGTGGCGACGGTTGCGCCGTTGAATCCCGGCTACCGGCAGGGCGAGTTCGATTTCTATCTTTCCGACCTCAAAGCAAAGGCACTCGTGATCCTCGAGGGCATGGGCAGCCCCGCGCGCACGGTCGCGAGCGCTCTGGACATACCAATCATCGAGCTCGCGGTTGACCCGGCGCGCCCCGCAGGCGACTTCTCGCTTAAGCCTTACGACTCGGGCGCGAGCCGAGCCGAACGGTTCGGTCTCGCCGGACCGGACGACATCGCGTTGGTTCTGCATACCTCGGGTACGACGTCGCGGCCCAAGATCGTTGCGCTCACTCATCGCAATGTAACGGCGTCGGCGGTCAACATCCGCCGGACGCTTAACCTGTCGCGCGAAGATGTGTGCCTGAACATCATGCCGCTATTTCATATCCATGGTCTGATCGGCGCGGTGCTGTCGAGCATCTCGGCGGGGGCGTCGATCGCATGCGCCCCGAGCTTTGACGCGCTCAAATTCTTCCGGTGGTTTGCCGAAGCTAATCCCACCTGGTACACCGCCGTCCCGACGATGCATCAGGCGATTCTGGGGCGTGCTCTGCGCAACCAGCAGATTGTCAGGGCGAGCCGCGTGCGCCTGATACGATCATCGTCATCCTCGCTACCGCCGCAGGTGATGCGCGAATTGGAGAAAGTGTTCGGCGTGCCGGTCCTCGAATCGTATGGGATGACCGAAGCGGCGCATCAGATGGCGTCCAATCCATTGCCGCCCGGAAAACGTTTTGCGGGCAGCGTGGGTATCGCATCGGGTCCGGAAATCGCAATCATGAACGAAATGGGCGGGTTGCTGAAAGCGAATGAGATTGGTGAAGTGGTGATTCGCGGCCGGAATGTGACTGCGGGATATGAGAACAATCCCGAAGCGAATGCCAAAGCATGGACCAACGGATGGTTCCGGACCGGCGACCAGGGCTATCTCGATGAAGCCGGGTATCTGCGGCTCACCGGACGACTTAAGGAATTGATCAACCGCGGCGGCGAGAAAATCAGCCCGGTGGAAATCGAGATCACTCTTATGGACCATCCGGCGGTCGCGCAGGCGGTGATATTCGCGATCCCCGATTCAATGCTCGGGGAGGAAGTCGCGGCGGCGGTTGTGTTGCAGCAGGATGCGAAGGTCGGTGAAAACGAACTGCACGAGTTCGTCGCGGCGCGGCTAGCGCATTTCAAAGTTCCACGCAGGTTCGTGTTTCTCGAGACGATCCCAAAGGGGCCGACCGGCAAGCTGCAACGCATCGGGTTGGCAAAAGTTCTCGGTCTCGAATAGTGAAGATCGCTATTTTCGGTGCGGGCGCAATCGGCGGGTTCCTCGGCGTCAAGCTGGTGCAAGCCGGCGCAGAGGTGACGTTCATCGCGCGCGGCCCTCATTTGGAGGCGATGCGCAACAACGGAATCACGCTGATCAGCGAGGGCAAACGAGAAACCGTAAGCGTGCGATGCGCTGCCGGGGCTGAAAAAATAGACGCGCTGGACTATGTTTTCGTAACCCTCAAGGCGCATTCGCTACCCGCGGCCGCGACGCAGATTGCCGCGATGCTCGGGCCCGACACCGCACTCGTTATGGGCGTGAACGGCATCCCGTACTGGTATTTCTATGGTCTCGACTGCAAGTGGCGCGACCGCACGATCGACAGCGTCGATCCCGCCGGCACGGTGTGGCGAATGTTGCCGCCCTCGCGCGTTATCGGATGCGTGCTCTATCCAGCAGCCGAAGTGATCGAGCCGGGCGTGATCGAACATACCTACGGCAATCGCCTGTCGCTGGGTGAGCCCGACGGATCGAAAAACGCGCGTACTCAGGTGCTGTCAAAGCAGTTGATCGCGGCCGGCCTGAAGGCGCCCGTCAGATCACAATTGCGTGATGAGCTCTGGGTTAAACTGTGGGGCAACCTATGCCTCAACCCGCTCTCAGTTCTGACGACTTCGACCCTCGATCGCCTGGCCGGGGAGCCAGATTTGCGCGATGTGAGCCGGACCATGATGCAGGAAGCGCAGGTTGTGGCCGAGTCGCTCGGGGTGAAATTCGGAATTGATCTCGAACGCCGAATTGACGGCGCAGGTGAGGTCGGTGCGCACAAGACCTCGATGCTGCAGGATCTCGAGCGCGGACGGCCGATGGAGATCGATGCGCTTCTGGGCGCAGTCGTCGAACTCGGAGTTCTAACCGGCCACGAAATGCCGATGTGCCGGGCGATCCTGGCTCTAGTGCGCGAGCGAGCGCGACGCGCCTCGACGGGCGGGCGAGGCGCGTCGGGTGCCTAACCCAACTCGAGGCCTTCGAGGTCGCCCTTCTCGCGCCATTTCTTCATCAGTGCGTTGAACGCGTTGATGCCCGGAGCATAAGCGTTGGCGCCAAAGCCGTCGGCCCCAGGTTCGAAGTGGCCCTCGTTGTTGTAGTAGCCCGGCGTACAGTTGGCCAGGAAACGCGCCGCGACCACCGCGAGGCGCTTGATTTCCGCGACCCACTCCGTCTCCGCTTCTTTAGTCGGATGCGAGTAGCGAAAGCTTCGGTCCATCACCTGTTTGACGATGTACCCGATGTGCTGGGCCTGGTCGTCCAAGACCGAGGTCAGATTAACCGAAGCGCCGTTCTGCGACTGCCCCAGGATAAAGCAATTGGGGAAGCCGTGGCTGGAGAAGCCATGATAGGTCTTCATTCCATGGCGCCAGTAATCGGTCAAGGTGACGTCGTTCATGCCGATCACTTCGTAGCCCGCGCGTCGAGTCCATGCGGTGCCGACCTCGAAACCGGTGGCGAAGATGATGCAATCGACTGGGTATTCGACGCCGTTCGCAACGATGCCGGTCTTGGTGATCCGCTCGACGCCCTGACGGTCGCTGGTGTTGATCAGCTTGACGTTCGGTCGGTTGAAGGTTGGCAGATAGTCATCGTTGAACGTCGGCCGCTTGCAGAACTGGCGGTACCAAGGCTTCAGCGCCTCGGCAGTGGCCGGATCGGCGACGGTTTGATCGACCCGTGAGCGGACGCTGTTCATCTTCTGAAAGTCGGCGATTTCCATCAGCATCGCTGTCTGGCGTTTCGAGAGTTCGGCTGCGCGGGCGGACTTTTTCGCCGCGATGCCGAGGTTACGGAAGATATCGGTCCACCCGTCGTTGACGAGGTCCTTTTCGACCGGAACGCCGATAACCATGTTGTTGAAATTCTCGCGCCGCTCTCGTTGCCATCCGGGCTTCAGGCTCTTGGCCCATTCGGGATCGGTGGGTTTGTTTCCCCGCACATCCACTGACGAGGGGGTGCGCTGGAAAACATAGAGCTGCTTGGCGTGCGCGCCGACGAACGGCACGCATTGGATGGCCGTCGCGCCGGTACCAATGACCGCCACGCGCTTGTCGGCGAGCTTGGTCAGGCCGCCCGAATGGTCACCTCCGGTATAGTCGTAATCCCAGCGACTGGTGTGAAAGGTGTGACCCTCGAAATCATCAATGCCGCGGATGGCGGGCAATTTCGGTCGGTTGAGAGGACCGGTCGCCATAACCACGAAACGGGCCCGCATCGCATCGCCACGGTCGGTCGAGACGATCCAGCGCGCGGCGTCTTCGTCCCAGCGCAGTTCCGACACCCGGGTCTGGAAACAGGCCTTGTCATAGAGGTTGTAGTGTTTTGCGATACGCCGCGAGTGCTCATAAATCTCGGGCGCGAAGGAGTATTTCTCCTTCGGCATATAGCCGAGCTCTTCGACCAGCGGCAGGTAGCAATAGCTTTCGATGTCGCACTGGGCGCCCGGATAGCGGTTCCAGTACCAGGTGCCACCGAAGTCGCCGCCGGACTCGATGATTCGAACGTCGTTGATACCGGCTTCGTGGAAGCGCGCGCCGGCCAGCAATCCGCCGAAACCACCACCGATGACGACGACATCGACCTCATCGGTCAGCGGAGCACGATCAAGAGGTTTGACATAAGGGTCGTCCAGATAATGAGCGAACTTGCCGGCAACTTCGACGTATTGCGCATTGCCGTCGGTGCGAACCCGCTTGTCGCGTTCCTGCTTGTATTTCTCACGCAAAGCATCCGGATCGAAATCCAGCTTCAGCTCAGCGATAAAGGTCGAATCTTCCATTTCTTTATCTCACTTGTCTTTCATCGTTCGCGCACGAAGTTCGGATTCCCATCCTTATCGTACACTGTAGAACGGATACAAGGTCGCGGTCAGTATCAGGCAGACGACTCTGTTGCGAGATGAAATTGGATCGGCGATAGTGGCTTCCTGCAAAAGCTTGGACGGTCCTCCAAATCTCTCAAAGCGACGCAAGCGAATGGCTGCTTTGGTGACCGTTCTTCTTCGCGGAATTGCCCCTCGACGACAGGCACTCCGATGAAAATCTATCTCACCCAGCTGCGCTCGATTAACATGACTTTCGGAGCGACGGCCGACTGGCTACTCCGCACGATCGACAAATGTCGATTCAGCGTTTCGCGCGATGACATCATGCTCCTTCCGGAACTGGTCGGAGGCGAATGCGGTCAAGACGAATATGTTAAATTGACTGCAGATCTTGGCCGCCAAATCGGATGCTATGTCGTTGCCGGCTCCCATCACGATCGCGTCGGCAGGCATCTCCGGAATCGAGGCGCCGTTGCAAATCCGGCCGGCGCCATCATCGCTCGTTACGAAAAGCAACGCCCATACGGAATAGAGTCGCAGCTGGGCGTTGTCCCTGGAAGCTCGATGGGCACGTTCGACGTCGCCGGACTTCGCGTGCTCGTGATGATATGCGCGGACTTCTGGTATTCCGCGGTTTTGCTCGGCCACCTCGCCCCGAGACCGGATATTATTCTTGTTCCGACTCTCTCGATAAGCCGTCGGCCCTCTCCTGGGGTGGCAAGATCGCTATGGAAGAGCATGGCGGTCGCTCGCGCTTATGAGTTCGGCGTTTACGTCGGAATCAGTGACTGGGCATACCCGGCTGAGTACCATGGGTTGAGAGCTAGCTCGGTGGCCGGGTTCGCGGATCCGCGGGCTTCCATTCGCGGCGGCTTCTTCTCGAGCTTGGGAAAACGCGCGATCGCACATTACGACGTTCATCTGAATCGTTTGCGAGCGCTACGAGAGCATCGTTCCGTCCATGCCTTCTTGTCGGACGAAACCCTCTCTGGAATTCGCTAAAGAAAGATGCGCGCGGCGCCCTTGGCATCCACTACGGACGCTATTCATGGAGCGCTCAGTCCTCGAGCACGATCCACGTAGGCGCGTGGTCGCTCGCTTTTTCCCAGCCGCGGACTTCGCGATCGACGCCGGCGCTGACCAGACGAGGAGAAACCGATGGACTCAGTAACAGATGATCGATGCGTAGGCCCGCGTCGCGCACATAATTGTTTCTGAAGTAATCCCAAAAACTGTAAATACGCTCATCTGGATGCAGCTTACGCAATGCGTCGGTCCAGCCCATGGCGAGAAGATTTGCGAACCCGTTCCGTACTTCCGGCCGAAAGAGCGCATCCTTGACCCATCGCTCGGGCTTGTAGACGTCGATATCGGTCGGGATAACGTTGTAGTCGCCGGCGAGAACTACCGGCTCCGCCGCGGCGAGTAGCTCATGCGCGTGTTTGGTCAAGCGTTCCAACCATCGCAGCTTGTAATCGAACTTTGGCCCGGGCGCAGGATTGCCGTTGGGCAGGTACAGGCATCCCACCCGTACGCCATTGATCAGAGCCTCGATATAGCGGCTGTGCAGGTCCTCCGGATCGCCGGGCAGAGCGTGACGACTCTCGACAGGTTCTGCGCCCCGCGCGAGGATCGCGACACCGTTCCAGCTCTTCTGTCCATACCAGATCACGCCGTATCCGGCGTCGCGAATAGCGGCTTCCGGAAATTTATCCTGGGGCGCCTTCAACTCCTGAAGGCACGCAACATCCGGCTTGGATTCTCCCAGCCAGCGGATGAGAGCCGATAGGCGAGCGCCGATGCCGTTGACGTTGAAGGTAGCTATCTTCATTTGAACTTCCGATCAGTCCATAAGCGGGCGTCGGAACCAAGCCTGTCGCATCGCACTCATCGTTTGTAGACTTAGCGCGGTCGATTAACCTGACTACCAATCTGAGCTTGGTTAGCTGTGATAGCGCATCCGCCGATTCTCCGTGCGGGCAAATCTCGGATGGGACAGCTCTCCTTCTGCCTTCTGGCAGAGAGGTCAACAGACTATAGCAGTCCGCGAGGGGAAGGTTCCCTTCGCGCTACCGATGGCCGGATCACTCTGCGCGATGGGAATCGACGGTCCTGGATGGAGCTGGCTGGCTTCCGGATTGGCTCATTTGTAAGCCTACCAGTCGGGCGACCAGAATCGCGAGATAGAACTGTCCGGTGATGCCTTCCGTTACCGCAGCGTAGCGGGCCTGCAGAGTAAGAGGAGTGATGTCGCCAAATCCGATGGTCGAAAGCGTGGTCAGACTGAAGTAGATAAGTACAGGGATGACTTGTTGCTCGGAAGCCGGGCCCGAGCTGCCGAAGCTGAAGGCATTGGGCTGGATGTCGTGAAGAACAATATAGAGAAGCCCGAAAGTCAGTCCGAACAGCAGATACACCGATATCGACATACTGATGACTTCCGCGGTGATCTCTTTCTGTCTGAGCACCGCACGTAACTCGTTCCAGGTGATATAGGTGAAGAGCATTAGCCACAAAATTGAACCGGCCAGGTAGAGCGAAGGAGATGGATCGAACGGAATCACGAATCGTTCCGCGATCGCGGGAACTCCCAGCGTCCAGGCGATGATGCTTCGCTTCCGCCGCTGGGCTAGAAGGGTTTCCCGGTTGCCCACCAGCTCATCGACATTGATGTTGTAGAGGGCGAGCAGCAGCAGCAGCAACATTGCCAGACTGAAAACCGGAGGACCGGCTCCGGAATCGCCAATCAGTGGCCGCACCAAAAATGCGGCGACGATCGCGACGAGCAGCACAGTATGCCTGTGCCGCGAAAGACGAAGATGAATGGCCTCTCGCAGTTGTCCAATCACGCTTTCGTTCGCCGGCATATCTATTCGCCCGGTGCCTAGGATTTCTGTTCGGCTTCCGCTCGGATTGCTGTCGCGATGTCGGCGCTCATCTTCGCGATCGCTCTGCTGTGCGCGGCTGCCAGCGCGTCGAAGCCTGGTCCCTGCACGGCCTCGCGAGCGGCTGTCCGGCCCGAGCGGATTTCTCCGCCGTCTGTTTTGCGCACGGTCCAAACAGCCGCGACCGTTGCTGCCTGGCCGGGAACGGACTCGAATTGCAGGACATCGATCGTCACCTGGTATTCGGGATTAAAGTTAGCCAGCTGCGCCGTAGCCACGTTCGGCGTGCCGAGCAGCACCACAAGATCGCCGGCGACAGCGCGTGCGATGGCGTCGTTCAGCGGCGCAACCCAGCGATTGAACTCGTCAACCTGGACCCGGTTGGGGGCGGTGTTAACCACAAACTCAGGCTGGTTGACCGCAGCGGGGATGACAACCGGCCCGACCATGACGGTAACAGAAGTGGCTGGGGCACCGTCGGCGATAGCAGTGGAATCGATCGAGTAGAACCGCGCCGGCGCCGTGGCGCATCCTGTTACGGTAGCTAAGAGCAACGAGATCGAGAGAAAATAAGCGATACGGGTTCCCATTACTTCGGCCCCCCTTGCTTACCCCGGATAAGCGCCTCGGGATGGCGCGACAGGTAGTCGGCCAGCACCCGCACGGCGCGTGCGGCGCGGCTCACTTCCTCGAGGGTGCTGTCCAGCTTCTGCGCCTGCGTCGAATCCGGCGAGACCAAATGGTTGGCGTTACCAACGAGACTGTTGGTGCTGTCGATCGCGCCGCGCGCGCTTACCAGGGTCAGATCAAGGCTGGCAATAGCCTTGTTAAGGTTGTCGCCAATCTCCTGCAGGGGCATCTTGTCAACTTTCTCGATGATGTTTTCGACTGTCGCCTCAGTCGCTTCGAGCTGGCCCGGAATGGTTGGCAGCCGGACGGGTTTCTGCGACCAGTCAACCGTCGTCGGGGGCGCACCAGGGAAGAAGTCGAGCGATATGTAGGCGGAGCCGGTCAGGAGGTTCCCGGTCCGCAACTGCGCGCGAACCCCGTGAGCGACCATGCTGTCGATCAATTTTCTGCGCATGATCTCGAGATAGTTGGGTGAGGGTGCGCCAACGATCTTTACTCCAAGTCTCGTTGGATCCAATTGGATGGTCACCGGCACCAGGAACTCGAAAGTCTTCACGTCAATCTGCGCGCGAACATCGGTGACCTGGCCTATCGGGATGCCGCGGAACTCGACCGGTGCGCCGGGCGCCAGCCCTCGCACCGAGTCTTTGAAAATGAGCTGATAGGTCTGAGGATTGCGTGGAGGTGGGTTGAAGGCCTCGGACCGGTTGGAATAGAGGGTAAAGACGGCATTCTCCTCGGCCGGCGGCGCGATCGGATCACTTGCGGATGTCTCGAACGCGATGCCGCCAATCAGGATCGACAACACCGACTGGGTTTGTACCGTGAGACCGGTCGCCGACAGTGACAAATCGATGCCGCTCGCATGCCAAAAGCGAGTATCCGAATTGACGTACTGGTCGTACGGCGTCTGCACGAACACCCTGACGGTTAGATTCCTGCCGTCCTTGTCGAGTTCGTAGGACGCGACCTGGCCGACCTGCAGCCGCCGGAAATAGATTGGCGTGCCGGTGTCCAGCGAACCGAGGTCGGGTGTCTTCAAGATGAAAAAGCGGCCGGGGATGTCGCCAGTTATGACCGGCGGTATTTCCAGCGCAGTAAAATCACGCTTGGTTTCCTTCGAAGAGCCTATTTCCACGCCAATGTACGCTCCGGAAATAAGAGTCCCAAGTCCCGTGACATTGGCGCCCGATACACGCGGCCTGACTACCCAGAACTTGGTATCTTCAACGAGAAATGCTTCGGTCTTCGGCGCCATCTGCGCGGTCATGATGACGTGCTGGTGATCTTCCGACAGTTCTATCTTTGTGACGGTGCCGATATCGACGCCGTTATAGTGAATCTTGGTTTTGCCGGCTTCCAGTCCCTCCGCCGATTTCATCACGATCGTTATCTTGGGACCCTCGCTCAATACTCTCGTCACTGCCACCCACGCGCCTACAACCGCCGCCACGATCGGAATGATCCAAACCAGCGAGAGCCGTGTGTGTTTCTTGGGAATAGCTCTCGACTCTGGGATCGAAGAGCGTGGCGGATCGCGATCAGGCATAAGAAACCTCTTCCGAACCTGTATCTTGCGAACTTATGGAATCCCAAATCAATCTCGGGTCGAACGACTCCACCGCGAGCATCGTCAGCACCACCACCGCGGCAAAGAAGATCAAACCGGGGCCCGGCTCTACGGACATCAACGGCTGAAGCTGAATTAGCGCTGCCGTGAAGGTATCGACGAACACATCGACCATCGACCAGCGCCCGACGAACGCAACCATCCTGTACAACCGGATCCGCTGTTCGTTGTTCGCCGCCGAGCCCCGCTGCGTGGTGATCAGCAGGTACGCGAGCGCCAGGATCTTTGCACTCGGGATTATGATGCTCGCGATTAGCACAATGATCGACAGCGGCCATCCCGTCGGTGACCACAGCAATACGACGCCTTGCATGATGGTGTCGGATTCGGCGCCGGCAGCCGTCGTCGTCGTCAGGACGGGAAGCACGTTGGCCGGGACGTAACAAATCGCTGCTCCGATCACGTATGCCCACGTCCGCTGGAAGCTGGCGCGCTTGCGAAAATCGAGCGCCTCGCCGCAACGCGGGCAGCGTCCTTCGTCTGCGCCCGGCGCCGGACGCGAGAGCAGACCGCAACCTTCGCAACTTTGCAGACCACGCTGTATCCCGGTGATTGCAGTCGGACTCATGAAATACCCTCGGCCGTCTCGCCTGCGACGGCGGCGCTTCGCGCATCGCCGTCGGCCCATTGAATCCTTTGCCAAATCTCCTTGGGGTCGAAGCTCGCCTGCGTGCCGGCTAGCAGAAAGACCAGCACCCAAAGCACAAACAGTGCGATGCCGGGAATCACCGTCGCGTAGTCGGCAATCTTCACCAACGCGACCAACACGCCCACCATCATGACTTCGATCATGCTCCAAATGCGTGTAGTCGGATGATACCGCAGCAATCTACCCACCCATTGTGCCGGATGTTCACGCAAACCGCCGAGCACGATCGCCAGCATCAGCCCGATTTGCAGCGCGGGCGCGATCACGGCGGTAAATAGAACCAGCACACCGACGATTCGCTGCCCATTATCCCACAGGTGTTGAGCGCCCCCGATTACCGTGGTCGAAGCGCCGCGCCCCACGATGGTGAGACCCAGCATCGGAACAGCGTTCGCGACAATGTAGAGAACCGCCGCGGCGAGCGTCAGCGCGAGCGTCCGGTTAAGCGAATCCTGGCGACGGCGCCACAATTCTTTATTGCAGCGCGGGCATCGCGCGGATGCGCCGGGCGCAAGGTCAGGGAGATGCTGCAGCAGATCGCAATGTGAACAGGCGATGAGCGACGCATCGGCGACCGGCTGGTTGAACTGTTCGCTATACACTGAGGGATCGCCGCCTCGCCGATCCAAATCCGCAAAGCATTCACATCATTGACTGACGGCACATTTTGCACCGCTGCGACAGAAGGCGACTATTGTACCAAAGTACAATATATCCCTTGGGAAATTGGCGAAAAACTCAATCATATTGAGATATCAGGGGTGCTGATACTGGCTTAGATCTTTCAGCGTGTGGCGGACTTCTGGATTTTCCGGCTCGAGCTCACCGAGGCGTCGAGCGTAAGTCAGCGCTTTGGCCGGGTCGCCTGCTCGCTCCGAGAAGTCAACCAGCGCGGCCAGTGAATCACGGTCGTAAGGATGCACCTTGACAGAACTCTCGAGCGCCGCAATTGCGGCGTGTGTCTGACCAGCGTCGTTTAAGGCAACCGCATACACGTAAGCATAACGGGGATTGCCTGGATCGTTGCGCGCGGCTGTCGCCAGCAAGTCCAGCCCTCGCGCGTTACGCTTCTGACGCACCATCAGCAGGCCGAGCGCGTGTTCGAGCGAAGCATCATTCGGCGAACGGCTAATAGCGTCGTTTAGAACGCGCTCACCTTCTTCATCTCGGTTCTGTTCGCGATAAAGGTCGGCGAGATTGACCGCCGCGGCCGCGAAACCCGGGTCGAGCGATATTGCGATTTTGAGCTGCGCTTCTGCCTCATCGGGGTGATTCTGCCGCGCATACAACAATCCTAAATTCAGATGCGCCTCGGGCCGGTCAGCGTTCAATTCTTGTGCGGCGACATACTCATCGGTCGCGCGACTAAAGGCAGCCGAAACATCTGCGGGTAAGTCCTCGGCCGGCAAGCTACCGAGCACTTCAGCCGTTTCGATTCTCACCGCTCGAACCGGATCGCTCAAAAGGGGCGCCAACGTATTCGCACTGCCACTTGGATCTGTATTCGACAGAGCGTGGGCAGCCGCGCGTCTCACCAGCGCCGAATCATCGGCCACCCCTGCATGAACTGCTGTGTCGGACAGAGGTGGAGCGAATTGCGAGAGCATCGAAAGCGCGGTGGCGCGAGCGATTGCTGGTTGTTCGCTGTCCGAGACCAGTCCCTTGAGTGATTGCTGTGCGCCGGGTGCTCCAACTGACCCCGCATTCAGTATTTCGGCAAAGCGTTGAAATCCTTTGGGCGCGTGACCGTACCATTTGTTTACTGAATCCAGCGCCCACTTGGCGGAACGGCCGGTATGGCAATTGGTGCACGCATTTGGAGTTCCGAGCTTCACCGACAGGTCAGGGCGCGGAATACGGATGCTGTGATCACGGCGCGGATCGACCACCATGTACGTGCGTGTTGGCATGTGACATGCGACGCACTGCGCGCCAGCCGATCCGGCTTGGTGGAAATGATGGCTCGGCGAATCGTACTTCTGCGCGGAATGGCATTGCTGACAAACACCGTTGCCCTCGGCCCGAAGTTTGAGGCTGTGCGGCTCGTGACAATCGCTACACGTGACGCCAGCATGGAACATCCGGCTCTGGATGAAAGACCCATATTCGTAGTCTTCCTCCTTGATTTGCCCATCCGGGAAATAGTGGTCCTCGTCGAGCAGCGCCACCCGGTAATCGTCGCCGACCGGCTGACCGTGCACGTAATCTTCATGAATCTCGCCGCGTCGCGCGTGGCACCGCGCGCACATTTGAATTTCCCGCTCCGAGCGACGCGGCGAGCTTCGGCGCGCGTTGCCGGTCAAGAGATTGATCGGCCATTCGACGCCGTTGCGATCGTCAAGCGCGATCGTCAGGCCTTCGTTGGCAAAGGTCTTCCAATCACCCTGCTTCTTGGCCCACGCGACGTGATTGGAGCCGGGACCGTGGCAAGCCTCGCATGCGACATCGATCTCCGAGTAGGAGGTGGCAAAAGTGCGGGTGCCAGCATCGTAGTTCTTGCGCAGATTGGTCGAATGACAATCTCCACACATGTAGTTCCAGTTCTGATCGATGCCGGTCCAATGCCTCGCGTCCTGATAAGTGATCTTTTGGCCCGGGTATAGAAAGAACCAGCGTTGACCGCCTCGGTCCTTCGGGCGGGTGTCCCAGGCAATCCCTAACGCTTGCAGCCGTCCGCCGGGCATGGGAATCAGAAATTGCTGCAGCGGATAGACGCCGAACGTGTACTTGATTTCATAGTCACGAAGCACCCCATCCGGACCATCCGTGTTGACCATAAACCTCTCGCCTTTGCGAAAGAAGGTTGACGTGACGCCATTGTTGTTGAAACTCGCGCGGTTGAAGTTACCCAAGACCGTGGAATTTGCGGCCGGTAGCATCGCCAGTTGATGATGCGATCCGCGCCACAGGGCATTTTCCTGCTCGTGACAAGTGGCACATTGCGCGGCTCCAACGAATTTCGCGTCGGGCACAGGGGATGTCGTTAACGAAAGTGCGGGAGGCACGCGCTCACGCCTCGCACGCACCAGGATGGCGACTGCAACGACGCACGTGATAATTGGCAGCAAGAGCCATGCGCGGTACCGGAGCGCCGCCGACCGTAGTGCTTGCGCGGCTCGTGCGAGCGCAGCGGTATTCGGCTGCTTTCCGCGGGTTTTCTTCTTGCTCAACGTCAACCTTTGGCTGGAGCGTGGGGACTATATGTTCCGCGAAGAACCAAATTCAGCCATATAAGATTGCAGTCGATTTGCCTCAACTCCGTCAGAGTCCTACTCTCTCCCCCGCTTGTCGCAAGATACCTTGGCTTGGGAGAGACGACGGTGACCGGTACTCGAGTCGCACCACAAAATTGCAGCGCCAAAAACGCTCCGGGCTGCGGAGCTGTCGGTACGACCAAGCGGATCAGGGTTGCAATAATTGAAGATGACGAGCGGGTACGCCAGGCACTTGTCTTTCAGCTCAGCACCGCAGGTCTCGAAGTTGTTCCTTACGCAACCGCGGAAGAATCTCTCGAATCTCCGGATGCGTGCAAATTTGATTGTATAGTCACTGACATTTTCCTGCCGAAGATGAACGGACTTCAGCTTCAGGAGGAATTCAGCCGCATCGTTCCCTACGCATCGATCATTTTCATTACCGGCCATGGCGATCTGTCGCTTGGAATGCACGCGATGAGGAGTGGCGCTGTGGATTTCCTCGAAAAGCCGGTTGAAGACCAAGTTTTATTGAACTCGATAGCTCGAGGAGCCGAGCTCTCCCGTAAACGGCGTGCCGAACAATGCAAACGGATCGAACTCGACGAGCATCGTCATTCTCTGACCTCCCGCGAACGCGAAGTCTTCGGCTTGATAACAACAGGGTTGCTCAACAGGCAAGTCGCCGCAGAACTGGGAACGACGGAGCGCACCGTGAAGGCGCACCGTGCGAGCGTGATGTTCAAGATGGGAGCGGGCTCTCTGGCGGACCTGGTGCGCATGGCTGAAATCCTCGAGATTCACTCTTCTTCCGAAACCCGATGAATAAAATAGGAAAACTGGCACGCCGCCATCCCCGCTCCGCAGATGCGCACTTTCGGATTGATTGAAAAACTACACGCGCCTCGATGCGCTCGGGCGTTTCTCTTTGGCGTCGGGAAGCGTGAACGTGAATGTAGTGCCGGAATCAGGATTGGAGGTTGACCAGATTTTTCCGCCGTGACTCTCTACTATTGATCTGGTGACGAGTAACCCCAGTCCCAATCCTTCGCTCTTGGTCGTGACAAAAGGTTCGAACAGCCGTTTCGCGACAGCCGGATCAATTCCCTTGCCGTTATCGCTTACGCTGACGCCGACCCATCCGGCCTTCACCGGCGACACCTTGATCGTTACGCCGCGTCGTTCTGAGTTGGCATCTCCGACCGCGTCAAACGCGTTCATCAGGAGATTCAGCATGCACTGGTGAAGCTGGATACTATCGCCCATGACTCGTTGTTTGCGTGGCGAAACGTCGAGCCGCACCGAGATTTTCCGAGCAGCGGCCTCCCCTCCAATCAGCCTCATCACTTCGTCGATCAAAACGCCGATGTCGATAGCGGTTTTTTGCTCCTCATGTTTCTTGAACATGAAGCGAATCCGCCGAACGATCTCAGCCGTCCGCTTCGTGTCTTCAATCGCGTTATTGATGGCTTCCAGGGCTGTTTGCGGTTGCGGATTTCCTTGAGCAAGCAAACGCGCGAGACCTCCAAGATTGCTCAAAATCGCGCCAAGCGGCTGGTTGATTTCGTGCGAGAGCGAGGCGACGAGTTCACTCATCAGGTTGCGGCGCGAAGCCACCCTGAGTTCAGTGCGAACCAGCTGGAGCTCCATCTCAGATTGCTTGCGTTCGATCGCGCTACCCAAGATTCGCAGCGCGAAAGTCAACTGAGCGAGAAGTTCAGGTGTCCATTCCCGCAGCGAGCGGAACTTGCCGAAGGTTGCCGCTCCGATGATCTTGCCGCCGGCCCACATCGGTAGCGCCGCGGAAGCCTTGGGTCCGTATTGCTCTACGAAACGCCTTGTCTCCGTGTCCTCGGCGGGAATCTCTCTTGGACTCGCGAACGTAAACGGTTTACCTGTCATCACCAATTTGGTGACTGTCGGGAATAACTTCTCCGGATCATAGTCCCGCGGGAACGGCGGAAAACCCGGTCGAAGCCAAGTATGCGTCGTGCGTACCGGCTGATCTTGTGCGTCGCGCTCATAAATCGCGCTTCTGTCGAGATCCAGCGTTTCGCAGATTTTACCCAGCCAGGAGTCAACTTCACGGTTCACAGCATCGGCCGGTACCAGCGCCATCGCCGCAGATAACTCGTCCACCAACAATTCGAAGCGTTTGGTTTCATGCCGAGCGCGGCCTACGCGGCCGATTCTTTCAGGCTTTCGGTCGATGGTGGCGCTGGTCGCTCGTCGGTGAAGTCGTTGCATGAAATAAAGCCTGCGCGCGGGCGTTTCAAATACAAAGGAAATAGGACGACCGAACCGGAGGCCACGGCACGGTAATCCGCGGTGCGAACCATACAATGTTGGCGCAATCGTATCAAAGCCCAAAATAGCGCAATTGTTAACTATGGGTTCAGGCAAATTTCCCGAAGCATTATTTGATGATGCAGCGCTGTTAATAGCGTTTAGTGCGGTTAATTCCGCGGATGGCGCAGCGCTTTTCGGAGCACCCGCAGCAAGTCTTTCTCATCGAAGGGTTTGAGCAAGCTCGCGATCGGCTTCGCGTCGCATATCATTTTCCGGGTTGGTTCATCGTCGCGGCCGCTTATCAGGATCGTCGGCAGGCAGCGTCCTAACGCTGCCAGACTCTGGCATAGTTCTATCCCGGTCATTTCCGGCATGTAGACGTCCAACAGCAGACATACGTCGCCGGTTGGAACCTCGCTTGCCAGGAACTCTTTCGCGCTCTGATAGTCCCGCACGCTGAATCCCAGAATCTGTAATTGCCGTCGCAGCGCGCGCAGGCACGACGTGTCGTCGTCTACAACAATGACTGTGGCCGTCGATTTCTTTTCCAACAAACGATACCGGCTGCGAGGAAGTGATGCGGATCAGATCCGTCAATATCTGCAAGCATTCTGCATCCGCGGCGGACATATCCGCCATTGTACCAAAGTACAATATCGCTTCTTCGGAAAATGTATGACTCTGGTGGCGAACGGAAGGACCAGTTCTGAGGAGAAGATGAAACCCCACTGCAATCGGATGAAGCATGCAACGAGTCTGGCGTCGGCGTTGTTGGCGGGATTTTTGTTGACGGCTTGTTCTCAAACGGCCGCACCCGAACCGACCCGAGTCGCGCAAACTCCTGCTGAACAACCACCGCCTCCGCCTACGGCGAGCATCCAGCCGCCCGAAGCCGCTGCGCCGGGAGGCCAGTACGAGGAGCCACCGGTCATCAACGCATCCGAGCTTCTGCCCGCGAGCGCGCTTTCGGGACCAGGATTTTCCGTGCAGCCACAGGTGCCGACGAACGGCGCGATGGGCCAATACACTATAGTCGCTGACGCGAGTGTATTTCGTGGCGACGCGGGCACCTACTACGTCGAAAGCCTGGACTTACTAAAGATACGCCTCTCCGAAATTCCCGCTATCGCACAGCTCGAGAACATAAGTGAGACCGGTGTATTCGCCAAGGCACTCGCCTCGAGTGCAGAACGACCGGTAACCGATGCCGCAAACATGGTCATCCATCCGATGGATACGGTGACGGGTCTGCCCAGCGGGGTCGGAGAACTGTTTGGCCGCGTCAGTCTCGGCGCCGGTGCAATTTATACGTCGGCGACCAGTTCTCCTGGAAGTGGAAAAGCTGCCGGCGAGACCGCCAACGCTACATTGACGGCTTTGGGCTACGATCAGGTCCGTCGCGATCTCGCCAGAAAGCTCCACGTCGATCCTTATACTTCCGATCCGATACTCACGAAAAAACTGAACAAGGTGGCATGGGTGATGTTCTCCGCACGCATGACCGTCGATACAGCCATGATGGCAGTACCGGGGTCAATGATCATTACGAGCGTCGAGTTCACCGACGATGTCGTTTATCAGACACCGAAAGCAGACCTCATCTTGCTGGTTCAAAAAAAGCTGAAGAAACTGGGATTGTCACCTGAAGAGATCGCCGCCTTCAGCAGCAATATCGCCATCCCCTTGAGCCTTCAGGTCTCCGCGCTCAAAGATCTGGAAGCTCTAGGCGACATTCCGGGACGTCGCGCGGCCGCGGTGGCTTTGGCCAACGTGATGACCGAGTACCAGGCGCGGTTTCTGGTTACTTCGCTGCATATGCTCGATCAATGGGGCCAACAAAAGAGTCCTATTGCCAGAATTCAGGCTCCGGGCGTGTTGGTTGCGCACGATCAGAATCACGCTGTGATACTGCCCGCGCCGGTAGACTACCTATCGTGGACCGAGCGTATCGCGGGCTTTGCGACTGATCCTCAGCTGATAAAGCTACGGCATCGCGTGCTTTGGATAACCGGTAAGATGACACCTCTCGCGCGCCAGCAACTTGCGGCCAATGGGTGGTCATTGCGCGAGGGCGAATAGTTGCAGTTGCGTTTATTACTTGTAACGACAGAGACAAAGAGTCGGAGGAACACGATGATTCGGGAAAGAGGAAACATGAAGAGCACTATAGGATTGTTATCTGTTCTGGTTGCCGGATTGTTACTAGCCGGCTGTTCGCAAACAGCCGCCCCGGAACCAAACCTTATCCAGCGCGCGTCAGGAGAGACACCAGCCCCACCACCACCGACCGGATTTCTCGGTAATGATTACTCACTGCTAACGCCTCCCGCCGAAGGCTCGGATCAGAAGGCGATGCTCCGTTACGTCAATCCGAGTGCTAACTGGGGCAGCTACAACAAAATCATGATTGCGCCGGTCACGTTCTGGGCGAATGACGATTCCAAGGTTTCCGCGGCCGATCAGCAGGCGCTGTGCGATTACGCGTACAACGTTTTCGTACAGGATCTCGGAAAGAACTTTGTCATCGTCGATCAACCTGGGCCGGGCGTGTTGAAACTTTCCGCCGCCTTGACCGATGCCACTTCAGCGGTACCCGTTTTGCGTAGCGTTTCAGTCATAGTGCCGCAGGCTCGCGCGCTCAGTTTGATAAAGATGGCGGCGACAGGCACATACGCGTTCGTAGGTTCAGCGCAGGGAGCACTGAAGGTGAACGATTCCACATCGGGAGAGTTGCTGGCGGCCGCGGTTGACAAGCGAGTCGGGGGCACGTCCGTTAAGAACGTAGTCGTATTTCAGTGGGGGGATGCTGAGAACGCCATCAAATACTGGGCCGACCTCACGGATCAGCGTCTGGTCTCGTTCGGCGTTCGGACGTCGAGCTCCCACTGAAAAGCGAAGAAATAAGGAGCATTCCAATGCCTTGTTCAAAACTTAGATATTTCGCTATCGCTGTTCTGCTCGGCGTTGTGATGGTCCTGCCCTTCGTGCATCTGGCGTGGGCTCAGGACAAGAAGCCTAACATTATAGTTATAATGGGCGACGACGTCGGTTGGTTTAACATCGGCGCTTACCACCGCGGAATCATGTCGGGCAAGACGCCGAATCTCGACAAACTTGCATCCCAAGGCATGATTTTCACCGACTACTATGCCGAGGCAAGCTGCACCGCGGGGCGGGCCAATTTCATCACCGGTGAGTTACCCCTCCGTACCGGTTTGACAACCGTTGGACAGGCCGGCGCCGACGTGGGACTGCCGGCTCAAGCCGTCACTCTCGCCACCGTCCTAAAGGCACAGGGCTACGAAACCGCCCAGTTCGGAAAGAACCATCTTGGAGATCTGAACAAATACCTCCCGTGCGTACACGGCTTTGACGAATTCTTCGGCTATTTGTACCACCTCGACGCGATGTCAGATCCGTACTGGTTCGACTACCCCCAGGACTGGATAGACAAGACAGGGCCGCGCAATCTCACGCACTGCTGGGCCTCGGACACCGAGGACACTAGTGTGATGCCGCGCTGGGGCAAGGTCGGAAAACAGAAGATTAAGGATGAGGGTCCGCTTGCGCCATTTCCCAACATGAAAGACCTCCAGAACTGGCAGGAAGGTCGTCAGGCAAAATACGACATGGAGACATTCGATGACGTATTGGTCCAGAATACCGATCGCTTCATGGACAAGGCCAAGAGCGACGGGAAGCCATTCTTCATCTGGCACAATACTACTCGCATGCACGTCTTTACCTACCTTCCGCCGAAGTACCAGGCGATGATGAACGCAAAGAATAATTACAACGTCGAAGAGGCTGGCATGGCGCAGATGGATGACAGTGTCGGCGCGCTCCTCAAGCACATCGATGACATCGGCGAGGCTGACAACACCATAGTCATCTTCACTACGGACAACGGCGCCGAAGTCTTCACGTGGCCCGACGGCGGCATGACGCCGTTCAAAGCCACCAAGGGCACCACCTTTGAGGGAGGTTTCCGAGTACCTTGTATCGTGCGCTGGCCGGGTCACGTTCAAGCTGGCCGAGTTGAGAACGGTATCTTCTCCGGACTCGACTGGCTACCCACGCTCTCGGCGGCGGCTGGCAATGCCAATATCACCGATCAACTCCTGAAAGGAGTGACGCTTGGCGATCGCGAGTACAAGAATCACCTCGACGGTTATAACCAGATCGATTTGATTAACGGCAAAGGTGAATCGAAGCGGCACGAGGTTTTTTACTTCGGGGGGCCACACCTCGGAGCCGTGCGCATCGATGACTTCAAGTACCAGTTCGTCCAGCAACCAAACGGATGGCCTGGGGAGAAGGTCACCACCGACATGCCCACCATCGTAAATCTCCGCCAAGATCCATTCGAACGCACGCCGGATCTCCGGGGCGAAAGCCTGAACGAAATGGGTGGAGGTTACATGAATGACTTCATGGCTCGCGAGTTCTGGCGCTTCGTGATGGTACAAAAGTACGTCCAGAAACTCGCGATGTCGGCTATCGACTATCCCCCGATGCAGGCGCCGGCCACTTTCAACCTTCAAGCTGTAAAGGCTCAGGTCGAGGAAATGATGAAGCAGCATGAAGGCCAATAGGTGAGTATCCAATCCGAAAGCGACGGCCTGTGGCGGCCGTTAAGTGTTCGGAGCTGCCGAGAAAGGAAAGAGCTTTAGAGGCGAAAAACCGGACGGGATAGCCGACGTACAGTACCAGGCTCAAGGCAAACCGTATCAACATCTACGGGAGGAACTTCGATGGCAGATCGAGATTCAGGAAGTAGGGCGGAACAACTGGGTAAGCGAATGGCTATCACCTTGGCAGTGCTGGGGCTTCTGGTACTCTGCGGCTGCGCTTCGTCCGAACCTCCGCCAGCGCCCCAGCAAGCTGCTCTGGCACAGACCGAGTTGCATTTCGATCTGAGCAAATGCCAGCCGCTCGGCGCAGGGCTATATAAGTGTCCGGCAATGGACAAACCGGTGTGCAGCCCCGATTATACTGGCCAAGGCGAATGCGTCCGAATCGGACCAAAGGGCAGCGTCTTTGTTCAGAGTGAGACAATTGGCAACTAAGTGGTCATTGGCGTGCCCACAATACAGGTAGTGTGCCTGCCGAACGTCCGAAAATCGACGGAAGAAATAATTATGCGAACATTCGTAACCATAACGCTTGGCTTGTTATTGCTTGGGTCAGGATCCGCCCGTGGCCAAGGTGTGGTGCTGCCACTGCCACAGGAGGACCAGCAGAACATCATCGCTCAGCTTGGTCCGAACGTGGTAGGCGCTGCGCTGCCCAGTGAGCCTATCGCGGACCCCTCCGTTTACTTCCCACTTCAAGATAAGACGCGAAACTACCAGGTGATGGCGGGCCCCTACGCCGGGAACATTCAGGCCCTCGCGCTTGCGAAGACCAGGCGCCCGGGCGGCAAAATGGCCTGGCGGTTTCAGCTTACGCCCACACTCAACAGCTTCATGCGCGAGACCTCGGAGGGCGACATTATAATGGCCGCCGTAACCGATTCGGGTGAGGGCGTGGTGGTCATCACCACACCTGCCAATCCGTTCCTGCCCAAGGGCATGCAACCAGGAGAGACGCGGGCCTACTCGCAGCAGGTCTCGGTAAACTATCTGGATGACCCGAGCGACCAGAGATACTCAGGGTATATCAACGGTACCTATACCTACGTCGGGACTTACCAGGTAACAGTGCCAGCCGGCACTTTTAAGTCGGCACTGTTCCGTGTCAAGTGCGAGGGCAAAGTCGGTCCCGCTCATACTCATAACACAGGCTACAACTTTTTTGCACCCGGCGTCGGTATGGTCGCGATGATCCTCGAGGAGGACGTAACGGCTTTCTGGCTATTCAACATAGATAGCACTACTGGCAAGGTGCTCATGTCGCAATGAATCCTCCAGTGCCGCGTAACGAAACGGAGGCGCGTGAAAGACCGAGTTACAAGATCTCTGGCTCTTTCGGCTCACAGACCGTGAGCAAAATCAACGTTCAATATCTTTTCGTGTACCTGCCTGGCGATGGATGGGGAATAGGCACTTCGGCGAACATGCTTGTAGCCTGGTACACCAAGAAGAGCGGGAACGAAGTCACGTTTTTTATCGGCTTCTATGTCAGCAAAGTAATCAATGAGCCGCTTTATGTGAAGTTTTAGGTTCAAGGTCAGTACGTGCCGGTTCATCCTGACGTGTTCGGCCAGAAGTGGAACCTGCAATTCGCCATTGCGTCCGTCATTCCGAAACTGATCAAAGGACACCCATTAGAAGACTAGTGTGAAGCGATGAAGCCCTGGACGATCGCATCATGCGCCCTTACTGTGACATTTGTGCTTACCTGTAGTATCCGAGGCAGTACGATCACGTCCAATTCGGCTGAAGCTCAGTCTGAAGAGGATCAGCTCGCGACGGAGGTAGAAGACCCGACCGCGATTCTCGCCCAGCTTCAGTTTCAGGATCTGTATACTCCCAGAAATTTCAAAACGTCCGCGCAGACGAACACCATTCAGCTTCGCCCGATTGTGCCCATACAAGCATTTGCCGGGTTTCCATTTCAGCAGATCATCCGCCCGACTTTTAAAGTCTCGCAGATCGCGACCTCAGCCAGCAGTTCGACGATAACCGAGTACCAGGATATGGAACTTCTCGATCTATTCGTCTCTAACTGGCCTGATCCCAAAAAAACCGGATTTGGCTGGGGCGTCGGGCCGACCTTTGTATTACCGACGGGAAGAGTGTCCGCTGCGGGAAATCATACATGGCAAGCGGGACCCGCGCTCGCTACGGCCTACCGTGGAACCCCGCGTTTGATGGTCGGTTTTATCTTCCAGAATCCCATCTCGATTGGGTACACGAACTCTTCGGCGACGCCTCAAAGTCAAATGCAATTTCAGCCGAGGATTTCATACACCCTCGGTCATGGCTGGTACGTGAAGTCCTCCGACTCGACGTGGACCGTCAATTGGCGTCACGGCGGTTCGACCACGATCCCAATAAGTTTTGGCATTGGACGTGTCTGGAAGCTTTCCGGCCTGGAGCTCAATCCGTGGGTGTCCGGGGAATGGATGACCTATAGGCAGAATACAAACATCACCCCGATGTACACAGTCAGGTTTGGTTTGACGCTGCTTTTCCCTGATTTAGAGCTCTAGACGAAGAGGAGTTGTGCATCTGGTCGATTGCTCGGCGGAATGTGCCAAAAAGAGGCGATTTTGGAATGAAAGATCTAACGATGCTTGGAGCGAAGGATCTAACGATGCAGAGTTTTGAAAAAACAAAATCGTTCCCGTACGTGCAAGCAAGCTCGCGTAAGATGCATAGCACTATTGTTTTGGCGACAGCCATTTTGCTGACGTTGGCCACGTCCGCGCGAGGCGCGGGTATGGCGCTGTATGAAACCGGCGCACCTGATCTCGGTACCGCAAGCGCGGGCCGAGCGGCTATGGCAGCGGACGCCTCGACCGCGGCGGCCAATCCCGCCGGAATGACTCTCCTGGACCGTTCACAATTGCTGGGCGCGTCCGGTGCACTACTGCCTTCGACTAACTTCGATGTTGCTCGACAAACTACAACCTCGGGCGGTGGTGGCGGAAATTCCGGCGTGTTTACTCCGCTGGGAGCGTTTTTCTATGTCTACAAGCTGTCCGAACGGTTCCGGCTCGGCGTGGCGGTCGACTCAAATTTTGGTCTTAGCGGCAACTATGGCAAGACCTGGGTCGGACGCTATTACGTGACTTACGAGTCAATCATTTCTGGCACTGTCAACCCGTCGATCGCCTACAAGGTGAACGACTGGCTTTCCGTGGGAGCAGGTGTCAGCTTTTCGATCGCACGGATGAAGTTTCAGTCGAAGATTAATAACATACTTCCTCGCGCGCAGGATGGCGGCTTGGCCCTCGAATCGTGGGACGAGGCATTCGGCGGTAACGTTGGCGTACTGCTGAGGCCGATCGCCAAACTCCGCATCGGACTCACCTATCAATCGCCGGTCTATTACAAGTTCGGCTTCCGCCCTCATCTTACAAATCTTGGTCCGGCGCTTGCGTTTCTTCGCCGAAGAATCGGCGGAGCAAAAGTCAATATCCCCATGGAAGTGCCGCAGCAGGCGATGATGAGCGCGGTCTACGACGTCACATCCAGGTTCAGTTTGCTGGGGAATGTTGGCTGGCAAAATTGGTCTGCGTTCGGGGAGTTTCCAGTCGGAATCTCCACCGCGAAACAAAGAACCGTCACCGCTAACCTTCATTTCTCGGACACGTGCCAGATCGCGATAGGACAACAGTTTCGGATCGCCGAGAAATGGCTGTGGTCGGCGGGCTTTGCGTATGACAGTTCGCCTGTCTCAAAGACCAATCGCGTTCCTGTCTTACCTTTAGATCGCCAACTTCGATACGGCACGGGCATCCAATATGAGATCAACGATGACGTAACCGCCGGTGCCGCATGGGAGTTCATGGACGCGGGCCCCGGTCCTTTCAGTGGTAGCCGCGGACCCCTCGCCGGAACACTGCAAGGGCATTACTCAACGAACTATCTTAATTTCGTCGCCCTCAATCTCATCTGGAAATTCTAGTCTGAAGTACTGTGTGGCGAACTCGAATCGATGAAACACAATAACCGCCGCTCGGCGATGAACCTCGCAGGGGAGACTACATGTTTCGAATAACGAGAGCGGCTCTGACGATTCTCATTGCGGCACTTCTGCTCAACCACGGCACAGTGCTGGCGCAATCGAACGGTACGAGGCCCAATATACTCGTCATTATGGGCGACGACATTGGCTACTGGAACATTAGTGCCTATAACGAGGGGATGATGGGATATAGAACACCGAATATCGACAGCATCGCCAACGACGGCATGAAATTTACCGATGCATACGCGGAGAATAGTTGCACAGCCGGGCGCTCCGCGTTTATCACGGGTCAGAGTCCATTTCGGACAGGGCTACTCAAGGTCGGGCTGCCGGGAGCGAAAGAGGGGTTGAGCGACAAGGACCCGACGCTTGCTGAATTGCTCAAGCCGCTCGGGTACGCCACTGGTCAATTTGGAAAAAACCACCTCGGCGATCGCAACGAATTTCTTCCGACCGTACACGGCTTCGACGAGTTCTTCGGCAACCTGTATCACCTGAATGCCGAAGAGGAACCGGAGCAGGAGCAATACCCGAAGGATCCGGCGTTCATGCGACGCTTCGGACCGCGCGGAGTGCTGCATTGCTACGCCACGAACTCGTTTGATTCCACAGTCGATCCGCGCTTCGGCGTGATGGGCAAGCAAAAGTGCCAGGATACCGGTCCACTCACCCGCAAAAGAATGGAGACCGCCGACGACGAGTTTGTCAAGGGCGGCGTCGATTTCATGGAACGCGCCAACAAGGCTGGCAATCCGTTCTTCGTTTGGATCAACACGACCCGCATGCACATCTGGACCCACCTCAAGCCTGAATCGAAAGGCAAGACTGGTCTCGGCGTTTACGCCGACGGAATGGTCGAGCACGATGGCCAAGTGGGCCAACTGCTTGCCGAACTCCACAAGCTCGGAATCGCAGACAATACCATCGTCATCTACACCACTGATAATGGGGCCGAGCTCCTGTTCTGGCCTGACGGCGGGATGACACCTTTCCACGGAGAGAAGAACACCACTTGGGAAGGTGGCTTTAGGGTCCCGATGATGGTGAGGTGGCCGGGACACATCAAGCCAGGCACGACCTCAAATGACATCATTTCGCTGCTGGACTGGGTCCCGACGCTGATGGCTGCCGGCGGTCAACCCGACATTAAGGATAAACTGCTGACCGGTTATTCGGTCGGAGGAAAGACCTACAAGGTCCACCTCGATGGATATAATCAATTGCCGATGTTAGAGGGAAAAGGTCCGAGCGGACGCAAGGAGTTCTTTTACTTCACCGACGACGGATCATTGTCCGCACTGCGATATGGCAACTGGAAGATGCTGTTTTCGATACAACGCGCGCATGGGTTGGAAGTCTGGCAGGAACCATATGTCTCGCTGCGCCTGCCGATGTTGTACAATTTGCGGATGGATCCCTTCGAGCGAGCCGAAGAATCCGAAGACTATCCTCGTTGGCGCGTCGATAATGCTTGGGCATTCGTGCCCGCACAAGTTATCGTCGGCCAGTTCCTTGAAAGCTTCAAGGAATTTCCGCCGCGGTCCAAGCCGGGAAGCTTCAATCTCGATCAGGTGCTGCAAAAGATACAGATGCCGTCAAATAACTGACGCGCAGGCGCACGCGCACAGGAGCGGTTTTCGCGCGATTCTCCGCAAGTGCGAAAATCCCGACCAAGTGTGTCACTTGGATTCCTGTCGCCAAGGATCGTGGAAGCAATCGTCGAAGGATGCCACCAAAAGAGGCGCTCTCCGGATCGGTGCGCGATCGCGAATCGCGCACGTGTGCGCTTTTCGAGCTCACGCTCCCTGTCAGGTCCTCCAGAGTTGGCCTGAGCGCAGCGGATGAGCAACAATCGGATCCCGCGATCGAAACCCTTAATCATAGAAGGTAAGCAAAATGACAGACGTCGTGAAAATCGCCGATGCGGGCCATGTCAGGACCATCACGCTCAATCGCCCGGAGAAAAAGAATGCGCTGAGCAATGCGCTCGCATGGGGCGTGATCGCCGCGGTTGAGGATGCGGCGCGGACCGATGACGTCTGGGTGATTGCGATTACCGGCAGCGGCGACGCGTTTTGCGCCGGCTTGGATTTGTCCGGTGGCGATCGCTTTTCGCCGCTGTCGGCACAGTCGGCTCAGCTCGATGACATTTCCTGGGTCGGACATTTCCTCCTTGCGATCCGCAAACGGTGCGACAAACCTGTCGTCGGGGGCATCAACGGAGTAGCCGTGGGGGCCGGACTCGGTCTCGCCATGGCGACCGACGTACGGCTGGTCAGCCGCAGCGCGAAGCTCATGGCTGGCTATACGAGAATTGGCGGTTCACCTGACGCTGGCCTTACGATCACGCTGCCGCAAGCCATGGGCTATGAGCAGGCGATGCGTTTCATGATGGAGAACCGGACAGTGCTGGGCGAAGAGGCGGTCGCGCTCGGCATGGCCGGAGAACTCGTTGACGACGCGGAGTTCGTCGACCGTTTGGCGCGCTACTGCGCGGATCTTTGCCACTGGTCGCCCATCACGCTTCGGCTTCTCAAGCGCGGCATGGTGAAATCCCTCGAGACGAGCGACGTGGAACAGCAGCTCCGCTATGAGTTATCCAATATTCACATCGCCTTCAGCAGCGAGGACGCGAAGGAAGCCCGCAAGGCCTTCTTCGAGAAACGCCAACCCGTCTTCAAGGGAAAATAGGATAACCGCTCGCAGCGTCACGATAACTAATCTTCGGCTGGTGCTGTTTCTGAATGCTCAATTCGACGCCGCCACCACTCTCTGCCATGGCAGATGCCGTCGCGGCATATCGACACCGTTTTTTCCAGCCCGCGCCGACCGCCTGACGACGACGGCACGACGACACCGTCAACACCCACGTCTTTCGCCCAGCGTTGCCAGGCGCTGATTCGCTTCTCTCACGAACCGCCGAGTTGCAACGGCAACTGTGTGAATCCGAAGATTACGTTGCTCGCGCTTTGGCGGGTGCCGGGCCGCGATCCTGGCGCAATCGTTTGGTACCGATCGAGCATCGCGTTGAGTGCGACCGCGGCCTCAACCCGCGCCAGCGGCGCGCCGAGGCAATAATGAATCCCGCTGCCGAACGCAAGGTGGCGAGTCCAGTCGCGCTCGATGTTGAACTCCTCAGCATCTGGGAACGCCAGCGGATCGCGGTTGGCCGATCCGAACCCGACCGCCACTACAGTGTTCGGAAAAATCTGGCGCCCGCCGATTTCTGCCTCGCGGCGCACCCATCGATAGAGGGCCTGCACTGGGCTCTCGTAGCGGAGGGTCTCTTCTATGGTGCCCTCGACCAGCGCGCGATTTTCGCGAATGCGGCGCCACAACTCCGGCCGCGCAGCAAGCAGGTTCAACAGGTTGCTGATGAGATTGGTGGTCGTCTCATTGCCGGCGATCAGAAGCAGGATGCAGAAGCCGAGCAGTTCAGGCTCCGCGAGCCGCCTGCCGTCGAGTTCCGCGTCAACCAGCGCGGTGACCAGATCCTCGGCGCCCTTGGTTCGCCGCTCCGCCGCGATTTGCCCAAAGTACCTCGCCATCTCCGTGCTGTTGCGTAACCGGCTGTCCGGATCAACCGCCCGCGCGTTTGCAATGAGAAACGAATCGCTCCAGCGTTTGAAGGTCAGGTAGTCGCTGCCGGGAATTCCGAGCAGCCGCGCGATCACGCGGACCGGCAGCGGAATCGCCAGGCTCGCGACCACGTCGGCCTCGCCCGAGCCCATCGCGGCGAGCAGTTCCGCTGCGGTCTCCCGGATCCACGGTTCGAGCTGCGCGATGCGCCGCGCGGTGAAGGCCTTGTTGACAATGCGGCGGAGCACCGAGTGGCGCGGCGGATCGTCCTGGATAAGCGGGAGGCGCGGCGGCCCGTTGGGTACGGGAGGGAAGTCGGATGAGAAGGTCTCGTGATCGCGGAGCACGCCGTACACCTCGTCGTGCTTCAGTACCAGCCAGCTATAGGCCTCGAGCTCGGAGCCGTCGGGCAGGACGAACGGGATACGCGCGATGAATGGCGAGCGAGCGCGCCAAAAGGAATATGCGGGATAAGGATTCTCCCATGTTGCTGGTTTGAAGAAATCCTCAACAATCAGGAGTTGCTCGGCGCTCATGAGGTCTCCGATTGACTGTTTCTGATATTAACCGACGTGAGCGACGGTAACACCCCCCCGGTCATTGTTTCGACACGTCCCCGCTTAGAGGAACCGCCGAAGCTGGCTCGGTCAGTGTCGCTCCGCTTCGGCAGTGAAACAAGACGTGGCATTTGACATGCCCGGAATCTATTTTGCCGATGAGCGGTGCGGCAGGGTATCGCCCATCTTCATCCCTTTCCTGTTGCGGACGTACAAAAACACTCAAGTGGGGTTTCGTCACTGAGGCACACCCGCGGGAAGCTCTTGTCGATGCGTTCCTCGATCTGGCCGAGCGGATCGCCAGTCGAGCGCAATTGTCTGTTGAAGCCAGCAAGCGAATGATCCGACAGGCTTTCGATCTTTCCCCGGAAGAGTGGCCTGCGAGCCTCTTCCTGCGAGAGTCCTGTGTATTCAACGTTTGTTGAGAAATTCGGTGGTGCTGTCCGTGAACTGGAAAAATAGACTGGCGGAATTTCGTTGGCTTTCCGAGCTGGACCTTTCGCTGCGTGGCCACACCTTCAACTGAGAGGTATTCTGCTAATGGGCTGCTGCTGTGAGATCATGAATTCAAAAGTCAACGCCGCCGCAATTTTGTCGGACGCGCTGGAGATCTCCCGCGAAGAACTCCGGCAGCGACTCCACGATCCATCACTTACGATCGTGGATGTACTGCCTGCCGAGTCGTACGCAGTAGAACATATTCCGGGCGCGCTCAGTATCCCGCTTGAACTGGTCGGCAGTCACGCGCGGCAGCTTCTTCCCGACCGTGCCGCCGAGATAGTGGTTTATTGCGGAAAATTGACTTGCGATCGCAGCCCGCAGGCGCAGCAGCAGTTGAAGGCGCTCGGCTACTCGAACGTCCGCGAGTATCGCGCAGGACTTGCCGACTGGATCGAATCCAGAGAACCGACAGAGCGCGTGGCTGAAGCGGCCTCGAAGCCGGACCCGGGGATAGTGAAGCTGTCCAGTCCTCCGCTGTCCCTTTCGCTGAGCGGAGAGATTGGCCGGGGTCCCGCGCGCCTATCACGAATGCGGCTATTGGATAACTCCGTTCTCGATCTTATCCAGCGACGGTCTACCCTACAGCTATTCCTGATATGGATCGGGATGATCCTGTTGTGCGGCGTGGGCTACTGGATTGGTGCGCTGGTGGGCGAGCACGGACTGATCGAGACTGGCTCGCCAGTCGGCACCGATCTAAATGGATTTGCAAGCGCAATTTATTTCAGCTTCGTGACCGCGACTTCGGTCGGTTACGGCGACATCGTGCCGGTTGGGATCGCGCGGGTGATCGCGGTCGCGGAGGCGATCAGCGCGCTGCTTATTTTTGGCGCAGTGGTCGCGAAGTTTGTCTCGCATCGCCAGGAAGAGCTGGTTCTCGAAATCCACCGCATCACATTCGAAGAACGCCTCGATCGCGTCCAGACCAACCTGCACATGGTAATCTCGGAGCTGCTATCGATCACTGAGATGTGCGAGGCGCGGGCATCGCTGAATCGGATCGGCGCGCGCTTGGACAGCGCCGCGCTGATTTTCCTTGGAGAGATGCGTTCGATCCACGATCTGCTCTATCAGCCGCGACTGATCGTTGAGGAAGGGGTCCTGGCGTCGATTCTTGCAAACCTGGCTTCAGCATTGAGCGTGTTGTCGGAACTCCTCGAGCGTTTGCCGCCGGAGTTTGCTCGCTCGGAGCCACTCCAGATTGCGCTCGAGAACCTGACGCGTCTGGCCCAGGAGATTTGTAGCGACTGCCTGCCAGACGATTACACGCCCAGGCTCGTATTCTGGATGGATCGCATCCAGACGACAGCGCAGAAAATCAAGTAGGACCTGCGAAGTTTCTCGCCACTCGCCGCGTTGCTGCCAGCTACTCAACAACCGATCGATTTCCAGCGGAACAGAAGGAGTAGTGTTTTGGGAATCGGGCAGATCGGGCTACTTTTCAGACCCGGACGGGCACGCCCCTCGAACTGTTTGCCAAAACTGGTGACAGCGGGACTCACGCGTAGCCAACGACTTCTACGATCCGCCGCTCAAAGATCTCAAAGGGATACGGCACGTCTGCGCAATCGCGCGGACGCGCCACTTTATAAACTGGACGAGTGATAACGCGATCCGTGATCTGTCTGGGCGCGGCAATACCGATCTGAACTTCCTCACGCGAGGGGTCGCGCCGCCGATCGAACTGGGATGCGACGTCCCGCTTTAGGTTTTGACTAGTCACAGCAGATGCAGGCGGGCCGTAAAGTACGATTGCGTAGCGTGCCGTCGATAGCATTCCTCATCCGACCAGCGGAAACGCAAACATCATTGCGTACATCAGCATTTCGGAAGCGTGAGCCACAATCCGCTCCCCAGGTTGCATAGTCGCGATGAAACTGGGCGGTGGGTTGAGCCTCCGATTCACACCGGCCGCAAACTCCGCGTTCGGCTGCAGACGCCAGGGGTCTGCTTCCCCGTATCCTCGTTGTAATCGACGATGACTACCGACGCCCGTTCTTCAAGAAACCGCATCGTAATCTCGCGGCCCATCCCGCTCGCGCCACCGATAATAACCGCGACCTTTTTCTGAAGCCTCATAGTTGAAACCTCGCTAAGCGATGCTGTAGGCGCTAAGTTGTGTACCACCGCTACCATGAAGCGACCAAGGGAGACTGCACTATCGCGGACAACACGATGACGGCACGAGCCATGTTGATGTGGAGCGCAGTCTTCATCAGCGTCCTCAACACTTCGATTTCCTGTCATGCGGCTACTCGCGACGAGTCCGATGCCTCGAGTCGCCTCGTCGCGCTGGCTACCGGGCAGTTCCCGAATTTGACCAAGGCTGAGCGCGCTATGCTCGTGTTCGTCGATGTCAAGAACCGCACGCAAGGCGATTTCGCGTTTGGCGGCTCGAGTGCGCTTCTCAATGATCCGACTAACGATCCCGTGAATGCCGATAGGTGGACCCACGATCGAGATGTTCGCGCCGAGTTGATTCGATGGCTGTGCGCCGACCCCGACGCGGCGCGGCTGGTCGATCCGGGCGGCATCCGCCTGCTCGGAGCGCGGATCATGGGCCGATTCAATCTGTCACGGATTCACGTCCCCTTTCCGATCGTTCTGCGCAACTGCGCGATACCCAAGCGCATGACTCTCTCGGCGACCCATATTCCTTCCCTCGATTTAGGGGGCAGCCATATCCGCGAATTGGACGCGCCCGGTATTGAGGTTGAGAACGACGTCAAGCTTGACGCTGGTTTCAAAGCTGATGGCGAGGTCAGCCTCTTCGAAGCGCGAATCGGCGGTTCATTGTCAACCTCGGGCCACTTCAAGAGCTCAGCGCTCGATCTCGATCTGTTCGATCCGAAAAATGTTGACCGGCGTGCATTCTATGCTCTGCAGACGCGGGTCGGAGGCAGCGTGATCTTCCGCGATGTTCATATGGACGGCGGCGTCGAACTTAGCGGCACCACAATTGGCGCTGACCTCATCCTTGACGGCAGCTTTGTTAGTCCCGGAAAGACCGCGATCGATGCTTCCAGCACCGATATAGCCGGCAACGTCATTGTTGGATACGGGATGCCTTTCCTATCCGATGGGTTAGTGAATTTTGTTACGTCGAGAATCGGCACCGACTTCTTTGTAGCGCAGGCAACATTTTCCGGCGCGGCCCGAGAGCCCCACGGGCTCGACGCGTCCGGAATGTCCGTGAAGAACGCGCTGGTGTGGACCAACGTGTCGCTCCCCAACGGCGGCTTTCTGAATCTGACCGGGGTCAACGCAACGGCGTTGATCGATGACGAACCAAGCTGGCCCGCGCCGGGCAATCTTCTAATCGACGGGTTTACCTACACCGAATTTTCCCAAACTGGCCCAACCAACGCGCCTGGCGACGCCGACACCCGGCTGCGCTGGGTGCGGCTCCAGCCAGGTTTCCATCCGCAGCCCTACCATCAACTCGCCAAGGTCTTGCGCGAAAGCGGCGACCAGCCGGGTGCGATTCAGGTGATGATCGCCAGTGATGACGCGAGCTATAGCCGCTTCGGTTTGCCGGGCCGGATCTGGGGTGCCTTTCTAAACACGACGATCGGCTACGGCTATCAGCCGCTGCGCGCAATCGTGTGGTCGTTCGCAGTCGTAATTTTCGGATCGCTCGTCGTAGCGATTGGCAAAGGCGCCGGGGTCATGCGTTTCAAATGGCCGGATCGCACGCCTCCACCGTCCGGAGATCCAATGGTGGGACTTCATCCGATGCTCTACTCGCTCGACGTGTTTGTGCCGTTCGTAAATCTTCGTCAGGAGCAGCACTGGTGGCCTGATGAAACCGCGTCCGGCGAGTACCCCATTTTCGGCCTGAAGATTCCGGTTCGCGGCTCCGTGTTGCGTTATTACCTGTGGCTGCAAGTCATCGCGGGGTGGCTGCTCAGCGCGATCTTCATCGCAGGCGTCACCGGCTTGATTCACAACGACTGATAATCACCTTGATGACGTTAGTCGTTTCTGGCAAATCAGCGGTTGTCGCTACCGAAAACCTCGTCCGGGGTGAGGGAGCGCGATAGCTGTGCTAATCGGGGCGCGATGTTTGCGTTCCTGACCAAGCTCCTGCTTGTCGTGCGATCCCGATTCAAATCACGGGCGAGACTCGAAGCTGAAATTCTGGTTTTGCAGCAGCAAGTGCCATCTCCTTCCCTTCGAATCGGTCGCAATTTACCGCGTTTCAAGTTACGCCGGCAATTTCTGCGGAGGACAGGCCTGCACCCCAATTCCCAACGATTGTACGTAGAGTCGGCCGGATGTTGGCCTGCCCGGCAAAAACAATCTTGAGGTGTCAGCCCTATGATGGTGTGCCGCCTGACAACTCTGAAAAGTCCGAACGATGGAGTTCAGGCCACTTTCAAGGTTTTCGTTACATGCAGGACGGCGCCATACAAATGCGCCCTGACCTGAGATAGAGTTCGTCCAGTTCGCTGAGGAATTTGCACAGATGACTGAACTCAAGCACCGCGTCGTAATGGCCAACGGTATTCGCATCCACCTCGTCGAGGCGGGCAACGGTCCACTCGTTCTGATGGTCCACGGCTTTCCGGAATCCTGGTATTCGTGGCGGCATCAGCTCCATGCGCTCGCCAATGCTGGCTACCGCGCGGCGGCGATCGATGTGCGCGGTTACGGTCGCTCGTCGGCGCCCACGGGGATTGACGAGTACCGAATGACGAAGCATGTCGCCGACAACTTGGGCGTGGTCGAGGCACTCGGGGAGAAGAGCGCGATCATTGTCGGCCACGACTGGGGCGCGCCGATAGCAGCAAACTCCGCGCTGTTGCGCCCCGACGTGTTCCGCGCGCTGGCGCTCCTGAGCGTCCCCTATTCACCCCGAGGAGCGCGCCGGCCAAGCGAGGCATTCCGCGCGATGGGTGGCAAGGAGGAATTCTACATTGAGTACTTTCAGCAGCCAGGTCGCGCCGAAGCAGAGATCGAGCCCGACGTCGGCGGGTGGCTGCTGGGCTTTTACTACTGCGCCTCGGGCGATGCGCCCGCACCGGCTGCCGGCGGCACTATGGCCACGATTCCTCACGGCGGCAGAATGCGAGACCGGCTCACGATCCCGGAAAAGCTGCCCGGCTGGCTGACCGCCGAAGACCTCGACTTTTACGTCAGCGAATTTGAGTGCACCGGCCTCACCGGTGGACTCAATCGGTATCGCAACGTCAACCGCGACTGGGAAGATCTGGCCGCATTCACGGGGCAGCCGATCACTGTGCCGTCGCTGTTCATCGGCGGCGAGAAGGACGGGCCGACAAGATGGGGTGGCGCCGCGATCTCGAACTTCAGCAAGACGTTGCCGGGGTTGCGTGGCTCGCACGTGCTAAGCGGATGCGGCCATTGGGTGCAGCAGGAGCGGCCTCGCGAGGTCAACGAGCTGCTCGTCAAATTCGTGAAGGGGCTCTGAGCCGGCTGCCTCGTCAAGCTCGAGGACATGGTCTGGTTGTACTCTGTTGACGGGGGGCGTTGAAACGAAGTCTCTTCAGTTCACGGCAGTCTACCACCCTTGAAGAGCAACCCGTCCCCTTTGCCAGCATGTGCAATGTCGTTTAGTCCTATAGTCAGGCGCATTCCGAGCAATTGCAGTTGTTCTTGCTCTTAACAGGTTCGGAGGAGTGTCCGATGCACAAGCATTTTTGTCTGAATTGCGAAGCGGTGGTTGCCGAGGGCGACTTCGATTGCGAACGCGACACCGACCATGATGACTTTGAACTTTGCGACAACTGCGTGGCACGCGTCGCGCTGACCGAGGCCTACTTGCGCCGCCTTAAGAAAACTTCACCCTCGGTGTTCGATGCAGTATTTCAAGCACCTCAACTTGAAGATCGTTGATTTTCGCCAAAAGCCAGGGCCCCATTCCTTGAACTTTGTTTTGGAGCGACACTTAACGAATCCTTAATGTAAGCCGCCGGATGCGCTGATTCGTTCGCCTGTCAGCCACGCCGCATCGTCTGAGGCGAGAAAAACAATGACTGGCGCGATTTCTTCCGGCTTGCCAAATCTAGCGGCCAGCGGGGTAGCCGTTGCGCCCGCTTCTCCCGCCGCGCTGCCGACAAAGCCGCTGCTGCGGTTGCCTTCCGTATCAACCAGCCCCGGGGCGACGGTATTTACACGGATCTTCCGGGGCCCGAGCTCTTTCGCCAGCGCCTTTGTAATCGTATCAATGGCGCCCTTGGTTGCCGAATAGAGACATGAACTCGGCACCGGATTCTCGCTGGCGATGGAACTGATATTGATGATGCTGCCGCCGCTGGATGGGAAATATCTCAGCGCTTCCTGCGTCGCGAGAATCGTCCCGAGCACATTGATATCGAATTCACGATGGAACTCCCTTTCCGTGATCGCTTCCAGGGGTTCGAATTGAAAGACGCCGGCATTGTTCACCAGCACATTCACCGACCCGAAGACTTCCTTGGTCTTCTCGAACATGCGCTTTACGTCGGACGCTTTGGAAACGTCAGCCTGAATCGCGGTCGCTTTGCCGCCTTCGCGTGTTATCTGCGACACCAGGCGCTCGGCGCCTTCTTTTCCCGAGGAGTAGATGACCGCGACTGCAGCTCCTTCAGCCGCGAGCGCCTTGGCCGCAGCAGCTCCGATTCCTTTGGATGCTCCGGTTACGATTGCCACCCTGCCAGCTAATTTTTTCATCTCAATGTCCCAACTGCACCCTTGAGTTCTTTGAGCAGCTTCTTTGATTGCTAACTGTCCATAAAAGATTGGGTCTGGGCGCGCTCATCACGCGGCATTTCCTTTCCAAGCGACGGGCTGGCCCTTAGCTCGCCTTGATTTCATGAGATCGGCCGACGACGCGCCTTCGAGCGACAATCCATAGCCAACTTCGCGCACGATCCGCTCCTTCAACGGTTGAATAAAATGGATTCGGGTGGCGCGGCGCGTCACTTCAGGGGCTTTCAAATACAGCTCCGCCAATGCCCGCGCCCGGCTGAGTGCAGTACCATTTGGTACAACTTCGGCAACTACTCCCCACTCGTATGCGGTACGCGCAGGCAGCGGCTGTGGGTTCAGCAGGAACGCCTCCGCTCGTCCTGCTCCAGCACGGTAACTCCAAGTCGTAAAGATGCCGTCACCCGGAGCAACGCCCGCGGCGAAGTGGGCCACATCCTCGAAGGTCGCACTCTCCGCCGCCACAATTACACTGGCAAGTAGTGCGTAGTCTGAATGTACGTGCGCACGTCCCTCTATGGCCGCGATGACTGGCACGCGTATGTTGGCAATGTTTTCCAAAACCTGAATACCTTCGTCGTGAACCTGGCTCCAGACGCCGGGATCCGTGACGTCACCGAAAGATGACCAATCGACATCACCAATAAACTGGCTGCCTGCGCCCGTCAGGATTACAATCTTGTTCGCTCGATCTTGCCCAATCCGGTAGAAGGCGTCAACAAATTCTGTGTGAGCTGGCGCCGTCATAATAAATGGTCCACCGTTGCTGTGGAATTCAGCAACCAGTACACCGTTGGCATCTCGGGTCAGCTTAAGATTGTGATACGCCGCGAAGTAATCAGCTTGAAAGGTTTGCATAGGATTCTCCTCTCTGATTCATCTGCTCGGAGTCACTCAACCTAATGAGGCGGTTGGCGAGTTGCCGACTGTGTTCGATCAAGGTCACATCCGAACCGAATCGACGAAACGCCTGCGATAGTTCGAGGCCGACATACCGCCGCCGAGCACGATCAAATGCCTGGGCAAGCGATCAAGCTCCGGCGCCTCGTCGAGATCGAGAAAGACGCGGTCTCCCTGGCTGGTTCTCGTACCGCCGTCGCGGAGCTCGATCCCCCGGTGCGCGGAGCGACGAATCGCGCAACGCCATAGATCAATTCCGCGCCGCTGGCTTCGGTATGATCCTCGCGTACCTTGCGCAGCTCCCGGACCATCGTGCGTTTGCGGCACTGGACAGCCGCTATGTTGACGCTCAACGAGTCAGTCTTGAGCCCGAACTCGATGCCGCGCCGGGCCAGGGAGATTACCTTGGCCGACCAGATCAGGTTCTTGCTTGGCAGGCAGGAGACGTTGGGACAGGCGACGCCGAGCAGCCCGCGCTCGACGATTGCCATGCGACGAGGGCTGTCGCGGGTCCATGCGGTAAATTTGCCGGCAATTCCGCTGCCTAAAATCAGGTCGTCACACTGCTCAATGTTGGCCATTTCATTCGCCTCTCTAATCGGACGTCCCGCGAGATTGGCTTTGCGGAAAGTCGATTGGGACCCGCGCAACGTGGCTCATGTAGTTCTCGAAAATGTTCAGCGCTACGTTAGAGACCGTCTCGACGATTTCCCCGTCGCTCAAACCGCCGGCACGAGCTCGCCCAAGGTCTGCGTCGGAGAGTTCACCACGCTGGACGACGATGCTGCGGGCGAGCTTGAGGATGGCGTCGGTTCTCGCGTCGGCTGCGCTCGCCGAAATCGCGCAGTCGATTTCAATTCGACTCAGCCCGATTTTCGCGGCCATCGCTGTGTGCGTATTCAAGCAGTAAGGGCACAGGTTGCTCTCGGCGATCGCCAGCGCGAGCTGCTCGCGAGTTTTTTCGTCGAGGGCTCCGCGGGCGAGCGCCGCGCTCAGAGCCAAGAGTCCTTCAAGCGCCGCCGGCGCATTCGCAAGAACGCGAAACAGATTCGGCACCAGCGCGAATTTCGTGTGTATCTCAGCGAAAAGTCGCCCGATCGTGCCGGTTGCATGATCGGGATCAACTGGCTGTATGCGATTCTGGTCACTGGATCCGCTCATCGTCGCCTGTGGGCTGATTGCTCCAGATCCAAACACAGCTTTCGTGCCAAGCGGCCGTTGGCGAAAAGCGTTTATGGGCACGGAGTTTTCCGGATGATCAGCGAAGCGCTGGACTACGAAGAATCGTAAAATTACGATTGTTCGCAAGAATTGTAAGAGTTCGCGATCGGCGACCGCTATCTGCGAGAGTTAGGCGTTGACGCCATGAAACCCGTGCTCCCCGAGAACGAGGCTGAGCGCTTGAACGCGCTGCGGCGATACCAAATCCTCGACACGCCGCCGGAACCTGCCTTCGACCGTATCGCTGAGATGGCGGCAAATTTCTTTGGGGTGCCGATGGCTGGCGTGAGTCTGGTAGACGAAGACCGCGTCTGGTTCAAGTCTCGCGTCGGCATTAACGTCCCTCAGACAGCGCGCGACGCTGGGTTATGTTCTTCGGCGATGCTGTCGCAAGGAATCTACCACCTAAGCGACGCTGCCCATGACCAGCGCGCTCTGGGCCACTCATTCGTCGCAGATCTCGGCATCCACTTCTACGCGGCTGCTCCGCTGCGCAATCACGAGGGCTTCAATCTTGGAACCGTGTGGGTCCTCGACCAGAAGCCGCGTGAACTGGCCTCCGGCGAGGCGGAAATGCTCCGGGCGTTGGCGGCGCTCGCGATGAATCAGATGGAACTGCGAGTCTACGCTGATAAGGTCGCCCGGCTGGAACGCGCTCAACGAACGATCGGCGAGCAACTCCGTGAAGCGAATCAGCGCCTGGCCCAAAGCGAGGAACAGTTCCGCGACCTTTTTGAGGAAGCACCGATCGCGTACCTCCAGACCGTTGACACGCGCACCTTGCGGGCCAACAGCACTGCGATGCAGATTCTGGGCGTCAAGCTCGATGAGATCGTCGGTTTACCCGCGACCTCGTTTGTCCCTGATGCGCCCGAAGCTCAACGCCGTCTGCGGTATGCGCTCTCCTTTCTCGCCACCGGAACCGACAAGAAAGGAGTGGTGCTCGAACTTCACCGCAAGGACGACGGCAGGCCGGTGTGGGTCCGATGGTGGTGCAGGCCGGAGCCCGGCGGCAATTACACCCGTAGTATGTTCATCGACATCACCGAACAAGTCCTGATGGAACAGGAGAAGGCACGCCTCGAGGCCCAAAACGCATACCTGCTCGACGAAATTCGCAACGAACAGAATTTCGGGGACATCATCGGAGGAAGTTCCGGGCTCAGAAAAGTGATGCAGCAGGTTCAACTCGTTGCGCCGACCGATGCTACCGTCCTGATCACCGGGGAAAGCGGTACGGGAAAGGAGCTCGTCGCGCGGGCCATCCACGAGCACAGCGCGCGACGCGAACGCCCTCTGATCAAACTGAATTGCAGCGCGGTGCCTGAGGGTCTTTTCGAGAGCGAGTTCTTCGGGCACGTAAAAGGGGCTTTTACAGGCGCACTCAAGGACAAGCCGGGCCGTTTTGAACTGGCCGATGGCGGCACGTTATTCCTCGATGAAATCGGTGAAGTGCCGCTCGCGATGCAAGCCAAGCTGCTCCGCGTGTTGCAGGAACAGGAGCTTGAACGGGTCGGCGATACCCGCACGCGCAAGCTTAATGTACGGATCATCGCCGCATCCAATCGGAACCTAAAGAAGGAAGTCGACGAGGGTCGCTTTCGCCAGGACCTCTTCTACCGCCTCAGCGTTTTCCCTATCGAGGTCCCGCCGCTCAGAGAGCGCCGCGAGGATCTAGCTCCCCTCGTTGCGAATTTCATCCGCCAAAGCGCGCGCCGGATGAATCGTCCCGAGCCCAGGCTCAGCAAGGCGGCACTGGATCGACTCGGCTCGTACGACTGGCCCGGTAATGTGCGTGAACTTCAAAACACGGTCGAGCGCGCCATCATTCTCTGGCGGGATGGGCCGCTCACCTTCGATTTATCCGCGCCGCGGCCAGGGGAAAATGCTGCCCAGCATCCGCCGCCGAAAGTCAAGGCCACGCTCCTGACGCGTGACGAACTGAAGCGGCAGGAACGCGAGGCGATCGTCAAGGCTTTGAAGCAGACCAACGGAAAGGTTTCGGGACCGGGCGGTGCGGCAGAATTACTGGGCACGAAGCCGTCTACCTTGGCCTCGCGCATCTCTTCCCTGGGCATAAATCGCAGAATGCTGGAAGGATGATCTCTCTCGTCCCACGAAAAATAGATTCGAACACTTAGGAGAAGTCTTTCCTATGGCACGAATAATCGTCAATCCTGCAGAAACCGCGGGCCGGAAAGCACCGCCATACGGACTTACTTAGGCAAATCGCGCCGAGAGAGGAATTGGCCGATTCGCGCGAATCGTGCGACGCCACGCGTTCTGGGATCCGCCTCTGATTGCCAATCGCGCGCGGTTTTCGCGCGATTCTTCCGCGATGTCCGAAAACCGAAAGACTGAATGGTGGAGCAGAGTGGACTTGAACTGAGAGCCCCTTTTATCGTCTGGCAGACGACGTCTGAAAGTGCGATTCGACGCTTGTAGACGTTGATGTCGATCGATATCAAAGCAGACTGGATCTAAACAGCCGACCCTACCTGCAATTCAGCCTATGCCGATTTCAACCTCAGCCGATTCCTCCTTCACCACTCGATCATCGTCAGCATCAACGGCGAGAGCTTCCGACTCAAGGACAAGCGCAAGGCCGGACTGCTCGGCAAGACCGCGAAGCATTAGGCAGAGCGGCGAGGGGGAAAGTCCCCCGCGCTCCCCCTGCTCAGAGCGCAGAGGGTGGGTCAGTTTTACTTCGCGACCTCGCTGGTGAACTGGGTCAACATTCAACCGGCGTTGACAACGTTCTTGTCCTTTTGTACTAACCGGCTGGTCACATCATCGGCCGCGCAACGGAGGGGAGCATGCCGAACCTGCCTGCGCCACGCAGGATCCTGATCGTCCATTGGGACGGCGCGGGAAATCAGCCGCCCCAGCGCGCCTTGGCACGGGCCTTGGTCCGTCGCGGCCATGAAGTCCACGTTCTCACCAGCGACTCGGTCGCCGCGCAATCGCGCACCGACGGCGCGGTAGTCCATCGGTTCGCGACCGCGTGGCAGTATTCGTCCCAGTTGCAGCTTGCCCCGGACGAGGAATTGTCCATTATTGCCGCCAAAGTGTGGGGCTCGCCGGCATATGCCGCAGATTTCGGCGCTATCGTCGAGGAGGTGCGGCCGGACATCTGTCTGATCGACTGCATGCTGCTTTCGATCCTGAGCGCCTGCCGCGCTCGCGGAATTCCGACAGGAGTGCTGTTCCATTCGGTGTACGGGAGTTTCGATCAGTTGCTCGAGCCGGTAATGGAAAAATTTGCGGGCGCGGCCGAGAAACCGAGCTATTCGCGATTCCTTGAAACGTTCAACTCCGTGCTGGTCTTTGGTTATCCGGCCTTCAGCCTGCTCACCGCGTTTGCTCCGTGCGTCCATCATGTCGGCCCGATTCGTGAGGCGGTCCAGAGCGCCCCCTGGCCGCGACGATATCGGGAGCGCCCATTTATTCTCGTGAGCCTGAGTACCAGTTTTCAACACCAGTCCCCGGTTTTGAAGCGGATATGCGAAGCGCTTTCGTCGCTGCCGGTGGAGGCGTTGATTACCACCGGGCCGAACATGGCGGTGGAACAATTTTCAGCCGGTGGAGGCGTGGAACTGCGATCTTTCGTTCCGCACGATCGCATGCTTCCCTTCACCGATCTCCTGATTACACACGCGGGTCATGGAACGGCGGTGGCTGGCGCGGGCTCCGGCGTTCCCATGCTGTGCATGCCTATGGGCCGGGACCAGCCGTTTGTCGCAAGCCGGGTCGAAGCGTTGGGTTTGGGCCGTTCGCTTTCTCCGGACGCGAGCGTATCGGAGATCGGCAAAACCGTAAGCGATATGGCCGGCGATTCGCGGCTTCGCGCCTCTAGCCGGGCCTTTGCCGCCGGGGTGGGCCGCTTCGGCGATTTAGAACGTGCGGCGGAACTCGCGGAGGGGATACGAGCAGGCGATGCGTTTCATGATGGAGCACCGGACAGTGCTGGGCGAAGAGGCGGTCGCGCTCGGGATGGCCGGAGAAGTCGTTGACGACGCGGAATTCGTTAACCGTTTGGTGCGGCGCGGCAGCGCGTCGCGTCGCTTCTTGAATGACGGCGCGAGATCATCGCTGCAGTAGTACCGGCAGACCAGCTTCTCTGACTTCGCTACCGGTCGCAATGAGCGAGGTGACTGGCGTGCGGCCCGGATTTTCGAGGGCACTGTAGACTTCGGCTTGACCGTGACGGGATTACCATTGGTGTCCACGTGAAATCTCCTTCTCGGGTGATGGCTTCGACGCCGCCGCCGTCGTCACCACTCATTGCTCTGTCTCGGCAGTTTTGGAAGGAGATTGTGCCCCTGCAGTGGCGACGGTCAGGCGAATCGGGCGCAGCTGCGCCGGCCGCCGATTCTGTCGATCAACTGCCTTGAAGACGGACCTAGGCAAATCGAGCCGAGATAGGTTTTGGCAGATTTGCGCGATTGGCACCGCCGGAGACGTTCTCCGGGTCCGCCTCTGATTGCCAATCGCGCGCGCACGCGCGGATTGCGAGCTATTCTCCGCGAGATTCGAAAATCGAGAGACTGAGGTGTGGATGACCCAGTCCGGTTCGAGGTGCTCTCTGTCAACCGGTTGACAGTTGACAAGGCGGTTGACACCCATACGATGGTTGACAAGCGGCGGTTGACAGGCTGGGTGGTTGACGCGGCCAGCGCCGAGCTCCTGATCCAAACTGCGTTTTAGTTTTCCTATTCCGCTCAGACTGAGACTAACGAGCAACGGTCGTCGAGGGCTTAAACAGCTCTGCGTTGACGAGCGCCTTGTTGATCTCACCTGCGGTGCAGGCCTTCCTCATACGGTCGGAATATCGCTTGGCCCAATCGATAAACTCGCTCACCTGCGTACCGAGTTGCTTGTTCCCAGAAAGGCTACTTCGGAGGTGATGCAGAAACTGATCTATCTTCTCGGCTCGCGCCTTCAACTTCACCCTGGATGCCGGAACCTCGCTATCGCAGTTCGAGTCGGACGTATGCGCCAATATTACCGCCGCGCTGACTGCTGCCGGTTGCACAACCCCGACCTGTAACCTTACAGCGTTGACAAGCAATTCACTCACGTTCAACGACTCGTGTGGCATTTCCTCACCTGGCATGAGTGCCGCTCTGAACCAAATCGCCGCGAAGACGCCAAACACCAAGCCATAGCTGTCGATCACATCGAAGATCCAGTTTGGTGGTGAGCGGTCGGCGAAAATCGCGACACCTCAGGTCAGTGCCGCCAGTACTTCCTGCGTCACACGCTTGAACTGCTTTTTCTGATCGTAGCCGGTTATTCGCAGTGTGATCGTGGTGGCGCCTGCATCTAAGAAGCCGCGAATGTTCTCGATGCACTGGGCGGGCGATCCCATGGCGACCCAGTTTTCCAGAAAGTCGCGCGAATAGTCTGTCGAGTAGTAGACATCGAGGAAGCGCTTGGATTCGGCCAGCGCCGCCTCGCGATCCTCGTTGACGTTGATGTTGTAATAGACACAGACCTCAAAGTTCGCTGGCAAATCGCGACCGAGCTCGTGCGCATAGCCGCGAATCATCGCGAGCGATTGGCGCAACATGTCGGGTGTACCGCCAGTGGTCATCCAGCCGTCGCCGAGTTTCGCGACGCGGCGGAACGCGCTCGGGAAGTCGTGGGGCAAGCGCGGGTTGGCCGTCACCCAGATGGGGAGGGGCTGTTGGACGGGACGCGGCAGAATCGTTAGATCGCGGAAACTGGTGTATTTGCCGTCGTAGCTAACACCTTCGCCTGACGAGGTCAGCCGCATGATCTCGATCGCTTCTTCCATTCGGCGTACGCGCGACTTCGGATCGATCCGGAGCGAGGCAAACTCTTGCTCGAAGTTGCCGCCGCCGACCTCGGGCTGTCCTTTGCACGCGACGAAAATAGTGCGGCCACCCGACATGAAATCGAGGCACGCCCACTGATAGGCGAGGATCAGAGGATCACGAAGTGGAGTGCTGGCGAAGCACGCTGGCCCCAAGCGGACCCGCTCGGTCCGGGCCGCGAGTGCGCCGAGCAGCGCAATCGCGTCGAGACGCGGTTTGGCGAAGATTGAATCGCCAACCCAGACTGAGTCCCACCCAGCGGAGTCCGCCCACTCGGCCATCTCGAGCATCTCGGAGATGGTGGTCGCACCGGTGATTACACCTCGGTTTGGTAGGGTGAGGCCGAAACGGGGCTTGCTCTTATTCATACAACTTCACAAATTCTCACGATTTCATCTCGTCCTTTTTGCCAGCGCCAAGGTGATCATAATCACATCCAGCTCAATCTTTTGCACCTGTTCTTATCGAAAAGCCAATCGAAGCGAGAGGCCCAGATTTGGGATTGAAACGCGATGGTTGGTGAAATCTGGTCAGGAGCGGAAAGCCTTCGGCGTTGTCGATGACCTCCTCGATCTCGAAGTCGACGAGCTGTTCGGCGCCCGGAATCGCACGCGAACTAAAGCCTTCCCAATCCCTTCGGCGGACGTGAGGTCGAGATTCGTCGAATGATCCGGGCGAGACACGAAGTCCCGACGAAGGTAAAAGCAATCGATATGGGCAAGCTGAAATTCGGAGTTTGGATTCCGAGCTATGCGTCCAATGACTCTGCGCGGCTCGAGCGCGTTCGCACCTCGATCCGGAAGTGCGAGAAGTACGGTATCGACGTCTGGGTCATCGATCATCTGCTTACTTCTCCGGGGCTGTATTCGGTCAGTTGGCTCGAGCCGATCGAGATGCTTTCCTATGCGGCCGCGATCACGTCGCGCGTGAAACTCGCGACCGGAATCCTGGTACTGCCGGTCAGAAATCCGGTGGTTCTCGCGAAGGAAGTTTCGACCCTGTGTGCGCTTTCCGACGAGCGGTTGATGCTCGGGGTCGGCCCAGGATGGAATGCGCAGGAATTTGCCGCCACCGGATCGCGAATCGAGGAGCGCGGCCGCCGATGTGACGAGATGATTGAATCGCTGTCACTACTACTCACCAGGAGCAATGCGACGTTCACGGGGCGCTATTACAATTTCGAGAATGTCACACTCGATCCGCGACCGTCGCGGATGCCGGAATTGTGGGTCGGAGGCGGATCGAAAACTCCGGATTTGCAGGGTCACGATCGGCCCAAGCTGGCGAAGACAGTCGCCGATCGAATCGTCAAGGCCGGACATTGGCTGTCACGCGCCGCCGGTTCGCAGGAGATGGTGAAACGGGATTGGCAACTCCTGCGCGAGCATTCGCAAGCGATGGGGAAAAATCCTGATTCACTGGTCTTCGGTCACTGCAATTTCATCCACCTTGTCGATACGGCTGACGAGGAAAAAGCGGCCGCGGAATCCAAGGAACCGTTTCTGCGCGTGATGGGCGGTTATCGCGAATGGGACCATCTGCGGACGTCCTACTTCATCGGCTCCGTCGATCGGATACGCGCCCGAATCGCGGACCTCGTCGATGCCGGCCTGCAATATCTGGTGCTCGGACCCGTCAGCGACGATCCTGTCCAAATCGATCTGATCAACAAACGCATCGTCGCTGCATTTGCCTGACCGCACTCCCTCTGCATCACAGGCTGAAGCTGCTGCGCAACTACTTAGGATTGGGTGCAGGGCGGAGTTCGGCCCAGCGCGGGTCGTATCGGCATCTCGTAACAGCGTTTGCGTGAACGGGAATATCGGGAACATAGCCGGTCCCGCTAATCGGTCTCAGGCAAACGCGCAACGCATTTTTGGCCGCCGTCCACTCATTACTCTGTCTCCGCAGTGTTGGAGGGAGATTGCAGGCCCTGAGCTTGAAACGACTCGGGACGCTAGAAGGCATGGTTCAGGTCGTGACGGTGGGGCCTGGCGCGGGGGCAACAGGTTCCGCATACCATAGGGGTGGGTTCTTCTTCGACGATGCGGGAAATGCGGCTCTCGTATTCGGTGTGCGAGTTACTCGCCTCGATAGCGCGCAGCACTTCCTGTTCAAACGCGATGTGCGTCGTTAGTGAATAAAGAGGTGCCGCGTCCGGAGCGACCCTCTCGCACTTACTGCACCTGAACAATCCTGAAGATTCATCCTCAGCGGGCGGAACAACCAGCCATCGGCAACCCTCCGCCTCCAACCTCTGGAGGTGCTCGATGAATGCTCGCGTATCTTTGAGAACAGCGGTCTTGTCCCAAGTCGACATGAGAGGCTCACTTCATCACTCGTCGCATTACCGAGACAAGCGATTACTTCTCGTTCAGGCTGCATAGGGGTAGCAGGATGTCGATTCAACTCGACCCGCAGAGATCCGGGCTCGAAAAAGCACGGCCCCGAGCATTGTCACAACAGCAGTTTCTCCAAGCTGAGAAGGCTCCGCTCGTGGCGCGAATTAAAAGCGTACCCTCACGCTGCCCAACGTCGCCGGCAAGCCCGAGACCTCTATTATTCCTCCCTGACCATCACCAACGTCGACTCCGCCCTGAGCAACCGCGATGGAGGAAGTTCTTATACGACGCGAATCGCTGCCCCTTCGCGGAGCTTTAACAACGGTCAGCCCTCGAAGGACCAAAGTTGCAGAACCACTGGAAGGAATGCTGACCAGCGGTGAAAAAGTGAACACACTCGACGCCGAGGGTACTGCGGCCGCAACTTGCGTCGTGTTAGTGCCCACAGTGCCGCTAAGCGTCAGGGATGAGAAAAGGGAGGGTGAGCTAAGGTTGATAGTTACCGACTGCAAACTAAGTATGCCGCTGGTCGTATTGGTTATCGTGAGGGTTCCGGGCGCCGCGGTTTTGCCGCCTCTGACGGTCGTGTTGACCGGAGTCGTCGACGCGGCGGCACCCGGAAAGGCGGCTACCAGCTTGGCGATATCCGGCGATCCCCATCCAGTCACCAGATCGTAGCCAACCCCAGCGCTGTAGCCGGGAATTGAGTTGTTAGCATTATTGCCCGTGGTCACATCGTGGAGTCCGGAACTGGGACTTTGCAGATTACCCAGTTCGTACAAGCGCGAATTGATATTGCCCAGCCTGGTTACGCCTTGGGCCTGCGCGACCAGACGCGACACCCCTGCCCACATCGGAGTGGCGATACTGGTGCCGCCGGTGAGGGCAAAGGTCGGTGCCGGGTCGGTGGTCTTTTGCGTCGCCACAAAAAATCCCGGCAACGCGATCGCCGGAGTCACACCCACAGCGGGACCGTCGGCGCCCATCGCCACGTCCGGGATATCGCGTGCTCCGTCGTTGGGCACGCCGATCCCGGTTTGCCAGGCGGGCTTGCCGAAGATCACGCTAGTACCGCCGCCGCTTGCATCCTTGAGCGGGCAATAGATGGGGGATGTCCCACTATCGTTATTATTCCAGACGCTCTCCAGGCCGTCGCCGACAGTGCTGAGATCGTTGCCCGCGGAATCATAGATCGGCTGGAACTTGGTACCGCCCACCACCGTGATATTCGCGCTGGCAGCTTCTTCGTCGATACTGGGCTGCCAGAGATTACCGTTTGCGTCGGCGTAGTTGTTGGACGTTGGACAACTGGATTGGTTGTACGCCTGCTGATCTGGGGAACTCTGGGTGAGTTCGGCCGGAATCGGACTTCCGCACTTCCAGTTGCTGCCGTAGTCACCCGAAGATTTGAAGATAGTCTGGCCCTGCAGCGACGCCTCGGCTTCGACGTCATCCAACGCAAGTATGGTCGTCACGGGATCGCACGGTCCCTCGACGCTGCTGCTGATCACGCCGCATTGATTCTGGAGCACGGCGTACTGCATCGCGTTCAGGTAGTCGCCGTTCACATAGTAAACGCGAATCGGCGTCTTGGGCGACACCGCATGCGCCCACTCGATATCCAGATACGGCTCGTTGTCTGACGGCAGCCCGGGCGTCGCGGTGGGGGCTGCGCCCGCTACTGGCGGGTTCACTACAGTATAGACAATCGGCGGCAACGCGCCTGGCGACGGCAGCGGCGAAGGCAGGCCTTTAAACTGGTTGACGAAATTGGTCAACGCCACGGGATTGATGCTGGCGTTCTCCGGCAGCGCGATGCAGTCGCCTGACGTGGCGGTGCCGCTGGTGCCGAGGTTGCCGCCCGTGAGCACCGAAGTCTCATCATAAAAAGTATAGAGATCGCCGGGCCCGAAATAAGGACCGGTATTGCATCCGGCCGGCTCTGTGCAGGAGCTGACGATAGCGTCGCTCTCTGTTTGCGCCGCCTCGCCGCTATGCGTGCGCAACCCTTCGATCGACACTATCGTTGGCGCCAACTCCGCCGGCACCTGCGGATCGGTGACGTTGGCGTAGTTAACCCCATCACCGCGAATCGTCGTCCCAAGCGCCTTCTTGACCTGCCAGTAAAGACCGGTGAATCGCACCGCGCGGGTCAGAGGATCAGTCGCGGTCACGATCAGTCCGCGGTTCCTGAGCCAGGCGATAACCGCCTGCAGCTGCTGGGTGGTCGGACCAAAGCTGGCCGCGAACTGCTGGGGCGTCAACCATCGATGATAGGACGGAGAATCACGGTTTTGAACGTCAGCTTCGAGCTGGGTCAGCTGCGCGCGGTTGTTCAGCGCCATTATCACTTCAAGCTGAAGCGGCTGACTGCCCGGCAGTTCGCTGCTGAACGTGACAGCGTTGACGTGGTCGCCGACGATCGGCACGTCCTGCGCCATCACGATCCCGCCATAAACCGTGAGCACCACGATCACGCAACAGCTTAGCGCGGCATGCCGAATACCGACCCTGTCTCTCCGTTTTTCCATCGAAACGATCTCCTCCTAAGCGGCTCTGGCCAAGGCGCGACGCGCGGACGCAAATAGCGCCTCGCGCAAGTTTGATCGGCGCTCCAGCGTGCTGGCGGGCGGGATGCTTTGCGGGAAATGGAAAAACCTGCAGGGATCGACCGGCGCTTAATCGATTCCAGCCGGGACGCCGTCGCCCCGAAGCCGTGCTCGCCCCGCCGTGGCACCGGGCCAGAAATGCGACGGGCTAACTCTCGCCAAGCCGAATTGTTGGAGCTGAAACTGGAACTGGAGCCGCCGCCGCAGCTGGTCGAACCCAGCGCGCTCAGATTGAGCCCGGCGCCAGGAGCTAGTCGAGCCGACTTGGCAAGGAACTGCCGCCGAGTCAGAGAGACGTCACTTATCGGCAATTCGCTCCATCCATTCGACCTACAACATCCCTCTCCCGCCCAACGGAATTCCTTCTATGGCGGAGGCGTATCGCTCAGGCGAAGGCTCTCAACAAAACCGTTGACAACTAATTGTAGCGAAAACACAATCGTGTTGCAGCAGTTTGAGTTCTGGCAAGAGGAGCCGTGTGCGCTCACCTCGGCCCTTGCCGCAGGCAGACTGGATCGCAATCGATTAGATTTTCGCGATTCTCGGCGCTGGGCGAGAGGGTGAAATTACACATCGCAGGACTGGCTGCGGCGGAGGAATCGAGAGATGGTGTGCAGCTGCGATGGAACCGCAAGGCAGAGAACCTACTCTTGCGAAGGTTTATCTAGCCCTTTTAGTATCCAACGCGGCCACTAAAGTGTGGCCTCGGAGCGCGCGCCGCAAATCGTCCAGAGTTTTCTGATCCACTGGAGGTAACCAACCACCGATTTCCAGCACACTCTCGAGATCATCGCGGAGCGCCGTGTAGGTTGTGAGCAACTGATGCTCTGCTGCAGTCATCGGCTTGCTGCGGTGATAGCGTTCCGAATGGACTGCCATTTTCGATACCGTGCGATCCTTCTCCTTCTTACCTTTACTCCCACCTCGGAACAAGCTGGCGAGCTGCAAGAGAATTGGGGGACCGAACGCAGTCTGTTAGAGGAGATATGACGGAACCGTCACACCAACGCCTTCCCAGTCATTTTCGGGTATCGCACGAGGATTCCGGAACTCGGGAAACACATACTTGCCAAACATTTCGATGCTCCTCATGACCGCGCTATGGCCATAGCCGTCGATTTTCAGAATGACCTCGTCGAAACCCGCGGCCTGATATTCGTTGATACGTTTGATAACCTGCTCGGGATCGCCGATCAGTATTGTAGGCGAATGGTCTATCAGGTACTCGATATCCGAGCCCCCCTTCTCGACTAGCGCTTGCATACCTTCAAAATACGAATACCCGGTTCCGCCCTTCTCCTTTTCAGCGCGAGCAAGACCTAAATAGAGCTTCGACACGTGATTGAAAAGGCCCAAGACCGAATGCCTTGCCTCCTGGATGGCCTTGGCTCTCGTGGCTGCCACATGGGCAGGAAATGTTAAAAGCGCCATGTGTGGGTTCGTCGCATACAAACCACCGATCGGCTGGGCGGTTCGGAGGCCATCCTTGTGAGCGCTCACACATTGCTTCATGTAATCCCAACCAAACCAGTTGTCATGCGTCATGCTTCCAATGCCCAGTTCTCCTGAACTGCGATGAGTTTCGATGCTTGTTGCAGACACATACATCGGAGGGCAGTTTGGTCCGTGGAGCCTGGGAACGATGTTTGTGGGACCGAGGTCATAAAATTTTCCATGGTATTCAAAAGGCGACTCCATGAGTGCCCGCACGACCGCCTCGAGTGTTTCGCGGTACTCCTCCCGTGTTGTTACAGGATCCACGCCAAAGGCTTTGAGGTACTCTATGTTGTTCGACCGTGCGGTGCCCAATTCCAGTCGCCCCTTGCAAAGAATGTCGAGCGTCGCCAGGCGCTCCGCGATACGAATTGGGTGATTGTACCGCAACATCACGACTGACATGTGACGAATCGTCAATTTCGAAGTTAGCGCAGCAACAGCCCCATAGAGAGTTTCCGGCGCCGAGACCGCGTAGGCAGACGGAACGAAATGTTGTTCCGAAGTACCCCAGAAATCGAAACCCATCTCTTCCGCGAACACTGCCTCCTTTATGATCTCATGGTAACGCGCGCTATATGAGAGGCCCTTGGGCACCTCGCCCTCCGTAAGGAGTCCAAATTTCATTCGTTTTCTCCTACCTACACTAGCTTCGTAATGGAGACAGTCCGTCGCCATAGAGCGTCCTTCGAAAGCAAACGGCGGGCCACGAGAAAAGGCCGCTCAATAGCGCCAAAACGACCGTGATTTAGGTCGGAACTGATCAACTGTAGCGGGTTGTAGCTACGATCGTATAGCTCCGACTGAAGCATCCGGGACAGGCTTATCTACGCCTGGTATGTCTCTGGTTATCGGTCCGCCCGGCGATCGAATGAAAGTCAGGTGATAAAGCAAGGAATTTTCGATCGGGCTGCAACGGCTCTCGCGCGAAAATCAATCACAAGTAAACCTTGCGGAGATTCGTCTTGCGAAGCTTTTGCGGATGCATCACGCGATGGGGTTGTGAATAGATTCGTTTAAAGTCCCTGAAAATACTTGATTGCGATCAGTTCACCTCGAATGCCTGGCCACCGAAGTCGATACCGGGATCAGCTCGCGGCAAGTTGCACGGGCCCTGGAACGGATCATGAACTGTCGGCGCCGCGCTCGCTGCGCTGCGACAATGGTCCCGAGTTCTGCAGCCGCTACTTGAATGCCTGTGCTCAAGCCATCGCATCGCATTGGAGTACGCCGCACGCCGGGGCGGCCCTCCAGAACGGCTACATAGAGAGCTTCAACGGTAGCGTCCACATGACCTGCTCTCCACAAGGTTGACCAATTATAAAGAGAGAGTCATGATCGGATCTGCGAAGGGCCGTGCGGTTCGGGTGCTGACCGTAGAACAACGCGCGCGATCGTATTGGGTCAATACTTCTAGAGAAAGCTAATACCTAGATTTTCAGATATACCGACTTGATCTGCGTATAGAGGTCAATTGAATGCTTACCCAGCTCGCGACCGATGCCAGATTGTTTGTAGCCGCCGAACGGTGAAATCGAATCGATGTTATTGTAGCAATTGATCCAGACTGTACCGGCCTTGAGCGCCCGCGCTACGCGATGAGCGCGGCTCACGTCCCGCGTCCATACTGCGGCGGCGAGACCATAGTTAGTATCGTTGCCTTGGAAGACCGCGTCGTTTTCGTCCTTGAAGGGAATCACTGCCGCAACCGGGCCGAAAATCTCTTCGCGCGCGATCTTCATGCTGTTTTTGACGTCTGTGAAAATCGTGGGATCGACGAAATAGCCCTTGCCCGTACGAATCTCACCACCAAGCGCAGCTTTGGCACCTTCGTTTTTTCCGGCATCGATGTAACCATTGACGCGGTTGAACTGTTCTTTGGAAACCAGCGGACCTATCATGGTCCCATCGTCCAACGGATCGCCGGCCTTGACATTCGATGCGTAGCGGGTCAGATGCTCAACGAAGCGATCGTGGAAATCGCGCTGCACAAATACTCGCGTCCCGGCGCAGCAGACTTGGCCGGAGAGCATGCAAAAGCCCATCAGTGAAGTAGGTACCGCATCTTCAAGTTCTGCGTCGGAGAAGATTATATTGGGTGATTTGCCGCCCAGCTCGAGCGATACTCGTTTCAGGCTGCCAGTGGACGCCTGGAGGATTAGTTTGCCGACTTCGGTTGAACCGGTGAATGCAATTTTGTCAATTTCGGGATGGGATGCGATCGCGGCGCCGGCGGTTTCGCCGTATCCGGTAATGATATTAACGACGCCTTCCGGAAGACCCGCTTCCATGATCAGTTCGCCGATTCTAAGCGCGGTCAAAGGTGTCTGCTCGGCGGGCTTGAGAACTGATACGTTTCCGCACGCGAGCGCTGGTGCGACCTTCCAGGCAAGCATAGCGATCGGGCCGTTCCACGGTATTATCTGCCCGCAGACGCCAACCGGCTCGCGCAACGTATAGTTGAACATAGAGGGATCAGAGGGATTGGTCTCACCGTAAATCTTGGTCGCCCATCCCGCGTAATACCTGAAGGTGTCGACGGCTAACAAAGTAAAATTACGAGCCAACGAGATCCCCATTCCGTTGTTGAGAGTCTCGAGTATCGCCAACTCCTCGACGTGCTTTTCGATCAAGTCCGCAATAGTCAGCAAAAATCGAGCGCGCTGATGCGGGTTGATCTTTGACCACTTGCTTCCTTCGTATGCCCTCCGCGCGGCCTTGACCGCTTCATCGACATCCGCTCTCTCACCTTCCGGAACCAGAGCAAGCACTTCTTCATTTGCGGGATTAATGGTTTCGAACGTTTTGCCTGATTTAGCCGATACCCACTTACCTTCAATCAGCATACGTTTTGGCTTTCTCAGAAAGTCCAGCACGGCTGTAGAGGTTACGCCCTGCGCCGCCCGTTCAACCGATGGAACTGCTGTTGGCACTGTTATTCTCCTATCAAATCTTCGTGTTGGGTGCTTTGATCGACAGTATAGCTCAACGGAGGCGATTCACCGTAAATTCGTGTTCGCGAGTTCTCTCACATACGCCCGCAAGTTCCGCGATGATTATCTGGCGAAAGCTCAACACTGGGTAACGGGTTCCAGATCCACGCCGCCGTCCCTGCGAGTAGCAACCTCAGACCGGCCCAATTGCAAGCGACCTCACTCAAGCGCTAATACGACTCTTCAAGTTTGTCGCTTCTTGGTTCCCGACCACTACGCGCTGACCAAACCACCACCACAGGATAGGCGACAACGTGGCGCTCATTGCGAAGCACAATAGTAACACTAGTCCCATTCCAAAACCTACGTATCCGATGTAAAGCGGCACCGGAATCAAAGCCCAGCAGCCTAGGATCAGAGCGCCGTTCGAAACCAACAGGGCTCTGCGGATCTTCACGTATCCTTCGACAAGCGCGTCGCGGAAATTTCCCAGCCTTGCGAACTCCTCGCGAACCCGAAACAACAAATACACTTCAGAGTCGATTCCAATACCGCTCGCGATCGCCAACGCGGAGATAGCATTCGAATTCAACTCGATTCCCACGAGGTACATGATTGCGACAGATATGACCATTGCGATCAGCAACGGCAGGAGCAGAATCAATGAGAGCACAATTGATCTTATGCACATCACCGCGAGAATGAACGTTCCTACCAATCCTAGTAGTCCGCCGACAAACAGCCAGTACGCCACGTTGTGGTTAAACGCTGAGGCGATTCCGATCGAACCGCCTGCGACACTCACTTTGACGGGCAACCCGCCGAAAATTTGCGTCGCTTTGTTTCTCGTCGCCGTCATTATTCGTTCAACCAGTTCAGGTTGTGTGCTATCCAGATCGGCAATTATTACCGCTGAAGCGTAATCATCGGTCATCAGCCAGTGATATACGCCGGGAGAACGGTCAGCAACGTCATGCAATATCTGACCGATCTCGTATTGCGTATCGGGCACAGTTTCAAAGTTAGGTGACTCCTCATGAATGAAGGAGTTGTTCAACTTTACCAGGTAGCCCAGATTGGAAACGTTTCCTACGTGCGGCTGCGCGCTCATGAACGTCGCCAATTGATCGATTCCCCTCATCACTGCCGGTTGCTCCAATACCTTGGCTCCCGGCGTTGATGCCTCCACCAATACAATCATCGGATAAATACCATGAAATCGCGATACGATCTCACGTTCCATCAGATATATATCGTTGTGCCTCCACGAGCGAGTTAGATAATTGTGAATCGCGTACGTATTGTCCTGGCCAAATGTCGCCCGTGTGATCAACCACCCGGAACCGGCACTCAAAAGAAGGCTTGCGCCAAGTAACGACACCATAATAGTGGGACTGTCCAACGTTCGTCGTACCATCTGGGCAAGCGCATGGTCCGTTCGCTCGGAGGAGCGCGCGCCCTCGCGGCTATTTATTCCCTCGAGCTCGTGCATGGTGACGGAGCTTAAGGCGGGTATCATGAGTGCGAATTCGTCGATGGTGAGAGACGCGAGACCAAAAACCGCTACGATTCCAAGTGCTCGGACGTTTTCAAATGGTACAGCGGCCATTACAGCGAAAGGTATGATGTCGCACAGCAGTGAAACAAGCATCGGCCGGAGCCTTGAAACAAACGTACTGATGATCGCATTCTCAACGTTACGATGCTGAGGATATTCTTCATAGTAGAATCGCGACAGAAACTGGACGGAATGACACGCGCCAGCAGCGACAATTATAAAAGGAGCCAATAATGCGGCAGCAGAATATAACGTATTACCGCAGAATAGACGATAAAAGCCGAACCCCATGAGTACGCCCAACACCGCTACTCGTAGCGGGAGAAACACCCCGCTATAAGTACGGAATGCGTACCACAATATGGCTGCTATGACAGCGACAAAAAAAATGAACGCGCCGGCGATGTACCGCAGCCCGATGCTATTGACCCACCCTACAATGATTGGGGTTCCTGCGGCACGTAGAGTAATGCCAGGACGTTCGTTACGTTTGAGAATCCCTGTTATCGCCTGATAAATGGAGACCGGATCCGTGATCTGAGTTTCGACCATCGCATGCGGTGGCACTTCGGAACGAAAGTCGGCGAGAATTAGCGCTGCCTTTCCATCCCGTGACACTAGCACCCCATTGATCAGCGGATTTGCTGTCGCCCATGATTGGACGTCCCGGGATCCGGCTTCACTGGTTACGTACTGGGGCATGATGGGCGTTATGAGAAAGCTTTCGTCGGGCTTTCCTATATCGTCAATTGAATAACGCTCACTGCTCAGTGTGGAAAGCGATCTGACTGCGAAGGGGATGCAGCCACGGACCAGGTATAGGGCATCGGTGATGTCTTTTATTGTCTTAAGATTCGCGGGAGTATAGATAGTACCACTGTCAGCTTTGACCTCGATACTAACGGAGTTACCACCGCCAAAGATGCCCATTATCTTTTGATTCAATTTGACAAGAGGCTCGTTTGGAGGCGGCCATGCATTAGGATCGTCGCGCAGCTGCAGCGTGCTTATCGCCCAGATACAGAGAACGGCGATCACGAGTTGTAAGGCGACTCCAAAACGCCGGCGGCGAATAACGAAGTGCGCCATCTTGGCAAGCAAGAGGTTGACTCCCGTGTAGCGGTCCAATTCACGCTTCAGGTCGGTACCTCGTTTCGGCGTGTTCTTCGTTTCAGACATTTGATCAAAGCACCTTACTTGACTGCCAGAGGACGAACTCTTGGGTCAATGCAACCATTCACTGAGCGACATCGGTTGACGGGCCAACGTGTTCTCAGAGAACATCGATGCCGAGGTATCGGCATCATATCCGCCGGTCGCCTCCCACGCGTCCTGAGCGAAACCGGTGCTGTATTCTGAAATGCTTTGCGCTCCCCATGAAGTCCACCAGTCCGGCGCTGGCGGCCCGTCTGGACCGCCCATGTGAAGAACGCTACCAGTTTTCGGCATATCGTCAGCTTGGCGGATTTTGACGCCATTCGCGTCGAATTCCTGGTCTTGTGATTCCACCATTGCCATCAGGCCACAGTAGGTGATTCGTTTCGCGTACCACCAGCTAACTCCTGGCTTAGGCGTGACTTGAAGTATCGCAACTACGTCACCCGCATCCCCGATCCTTTTGACCTCTGGATAGTCAGTGGGGCGGTAGCCGCGAAGATCCGCAGGGGGGTCGAACAATTTGAACCCTATTACTTTGTAATCCAACTGCGGCAATGCGGTATTGAATGTAACATCCTCATAGCGAAATAAGCCGCCCGGGAAGTACTGCTGCGCGACCGCGCCCGCCAAACGCCGGGTTCTGCGAACCGTCGGAAGGTAAAGAAGATCTTCCGGCACGCGCTTAGGATCTTTGTATTCTATCGTGACTCCCCCTTGACCACGTAATTCTTCCGGCGACATTGCCTCCCACATGTAGAGTCTAGTTGCATCGGCTGCTTCTGCGGGGGTGTAATAGTCCATTCCTTGTCCGAACAGCGGAGTCGCATAGAACTCGAGAATTTTTGTTTCCGTTCGGAGGCTGCCATCTGGTGAATATATCTTCTGTTCCCATTGGTCCCAGCCGTTTTTGGCGCCGGCCATGTAATATACGAAGGCCAGTGTGCGCGCCGGAAGCTCCCGAGCTGGGATCTTATCCCGCTCTTCAATGGGCACATCCCAACGAAAGGGCATATTCTTCCGCGTCCACTGCAAATAATAGTACGGCCCGAGCCTGGCATAATTCGCCTCCATCCAAGGCTGAGGCGTCCACACCATCGATTCATTACCCCATTTCACGTCATACGTCCCAGGTTTATCGCCAGGTTTTATGCTGTATGGCTGACCGGCGATCACTTTAGGTACTACTGGCTGAAGCTTTGCCAGAAGCGCGGTAAACTCGGGCCCAGGCATTGTCGCTACGTTATCGGGCCACAATGGGGTTGGATTCTTGTTCCCCACAGGGTATGCCATGGTGGCAGTGTCCTCCGCTGTCTGGGCGAGGCATACCGACCAATAGGTAGCGCCAACGCACGTCGCGATGGTCAGTACTATAAGCAGTGTTCTTCCGAGCGCTTTCATAATTCTTTCTCCGCCGAATTCTTAACCCGCACGCACTTCTGGGCGACCAAGCCTAGCTCACTATCCTCTTTGTATGCTCGATGTTATAAGACCAAATCCCCTGAGCGTCGGGACTCATCAGGAAATGGCGTGATTCGTCGTAATGGGCGATCGTCCAATAGCCATTTGCTTTGCGCAAACCAAGACCGCAACGCAGCTTTCCACCGAGTTCCTGAGGCGGCGTGACGTTTAGAAGAAGCTTGGTCTCCAGCAGCACCCAAATAAAAGCGGCGTCGTTGCTGAGAAAACTGATTTGCTTCTTCAATTCTTTCCACTCAGGCACTGCGGAAAGAATATTTACTGCATTGTTCCAGTAGGATACCACGGCATCATATGAAAGCAGAGCCTCCGGATTCTCCTCCGACTGATACACAACGCCTTCGAAGTCACGATCGAACAAGGAGAGCATCAACTTTGGATCAACGTGCAACCACGCCCGTCGCCACTTGTTATACAGCTCCGTGATCGCTGCAATATCATTGGCTCGTCGCTCATCGTTTTCATTTTTAGCCATAGTAATTACCTCCTGACTTTTTGGTCTTCTCGCCGCGGCGCGCTTCTCGGTCGCACTTGGCGAACTTAAAACAACACCCTATGGATAGTGAAGTACACGTTGCTATTATTCGTGAATTCTCCGTAAGGAGTCGCCTTCCCACCTGCGAAGACATCGAATCCCAGCGCAAAGGCGGTTTTATCATTGAACTGATACGTCACTTCTGGCTTTACCCACCAATCGTCAAACTGCCAGTCGTGTACGACAGAGAGAGTGCTCCCGACAAAGTCGCCGTCTCCCCAAGTCTTATAGAAATAGAGTGTCGATACGCTCATATACATTCCGCGAAACCCGGAATTACTGCCGTCGAAACCCAGGCCCTGAAACTGTTCGTCGTGCCCCTCGCATGCACACTTATTATTTTCCTTGAGGACGAGGTCTTGATAATATTGAAAGCTCGCGAATACGGGACGTTGCAGCTCGTCACCCAGGATTGTCTTGTCTACGCCACCCATGAACTGCCAATGGGTAACGTCAACGGGGTTGCCCAAGACGCCCTCGTAGTACACGTCACCATTGTTCACTGCGCTTTCCGCCCGAAATACGGTGCCATCCAACCACTCATTTCCGTTGTTCCAGTCGTAGTCAACAGAGCCACCGGCTACCTGCATTCGGTGCGGACGCCATGCCGCGGTAGCGGCCGTAGCGAACGTCGAGGTGTTGCCCGGATACCCAATCATGGTCGTGGTGTAGGTGTATAGGTAGTTGAGGGTGTAGTGCACGTCGCCGGCTGTACCGTTGTCCAGGCGTGCGCCATAAACCCAGTTGTTCAACCTGGTAGACGGCAGGTTGGTCGTCGAAGGAACCTTGAAACCGGCCGAGCCGTTCAGATAGTTGTTGAAGTATGCAACGCTGTTGTAGGTGAAATCGCCATAACCCCCTTGTACAGGGAAGCCATGCTGGATCTGAGCCCCGGCGTAGTAAGTGGGTAGGTATTGAGGAATAAAGAGCGCTTGTAACGTATACGTGGAATTTATTTGCCAATTGATATTGGCGGCCCAAACGGGGATTTTAACCTGCTGCTCATCAAAAATTTCCGGGTTGACCAAGTTGAAGTTGTTTATGATGTCTAACACATAGACACCATCCGATTTTCCCCATGGTATTATCTGCCGGCCCAACCGAATGAAGAAATGCTTAGGACGCAAATCAAGGTAGTACTCGCGAAATAGAGGATCATAGTTATCGGCCATTCGCCCATTGAGATTGGTCTCGAGGTCGTCAGCCAGGAACTGATGATACCGGCCCTGACCAACCGAGTCCGGGAGGTCATAGGTCGAGTCGAACCAGGGTCTCAACTCGAGATGCCAACTCACCGGAAAGCCCACGAGACTGGAGACAGCCTTCGGCTGTTGATCGAGCGTTAAATGCGCTTCGCTTCGCTGAAACTCGATCCGGTCTGTGTGCGCGCTGAAGTATTTTTCGCTTTCCGCATCGAACAGGGTTTCCCTTGTGTTGGGCAGACGAACGTAAGCTGAAGTCCATAGGTCAGCGCATCCTGTCAGACTGTACTCGTCGTAGGATTCGCAGGCACGCGCGGACCTCGGCACCAACGACCCGCATAACAGAACAAAGCTTCCGATAACCAGCCATTTCATTGACATCTTCGGTGCTCCGGTAGATGCTCTCTCGCGCGTATCCATCCAGCCCTCATCCCTGACCCTTCGTAAGCGTGGACGGACGCAGAGCTAATATTCGGATTCGATAACCAAACTCTTCATGTAGTCTTCAGCGGTAGTAGCGGTTCCTATCAGATTTATTTGCTCGAAATATCGATTCCAGCCCATCTTATCGAGTCGATCCGCTAATTCGCCGATCAGATCAAAACTCGGCATTTCCCAATACCCCAACATGTCCCATCCCTCGCTGGAGGCCGCGCGGCATTTATATACACCGATAATTTTCGCACCCTTTCCGATCACCGCACTCAGGATCTCTCCCGAACGAGCAACAAAGTCTTTTTTCTTTTGTGTCGGGAGGGCATACCATTCCGGTCGGGGACGCCAGATTTCAAGCAATGTGTAGTGGGCCATTTGTCATCTCCTTACGAAATCTTAGCTGTTACGTAGTTATTGTGGAGTCGTGCCACGTCGGCGCATTAACTTTCAGCGAAGATACAGAAATGGCTCCGCGTGGAGGTTTGGCATTGCGCAAAAATTCGAACTTCATCGATTCCTCCTCAGGGAGAGCTTTAACGGGATCGCGAATACGATTGCATGCACAGCGGTTTGCAAAAACGATGCCTAGCAGCTTTCGGAAATAGAGGCTAAAAAGAAAGATCAATATGAAAAAGATAGGGAGGAACATCTATTGAGTGACTACAGTGGTAGCGCTACGCTGGTATTCGTTTCGCTTCGGCTACCCCACGTAATCGCGCGGCGCAAAACCCGAAAGGCACGAAGGTGATTATGGCTGAACAGGGTCGATCCGGTCGCCGATGAGATCCAACGAGAGGAGAACAACTTCTCTATTCTTCTTTCAATCAGTCGAAGGAGACTGAGGCCGATAAGTATCGAGGAGGAGCGGGGGCAATCAGCTATAGAAGCGTCGAATGTCCATTCGTGCCAATTTTTTCGATAGCGTCACACGATGAAGGCCGAGCTTATTCGCGGCGGCCGTCACACTCCAGTTGCATTGTTGCAGAACGTTGATTATTCGCCGTTTCTCGTCGTTATCTACGGGATCGCACTCGGCGGAATAAGTTGTCAATGGCCTCTCATCTCGAAAGGAACATGCCTTCTGAATACAGCGGTCCATACACAACTCTTCTTTTAGCGTCTCCAGCACATCTGTATCGATCAGACCGCGCACCTCGGCTCGTTGCAGTACATTCTTGAGTTGGCGAATGTTTCCGGGCCAACAAAAATCTTGTAGCCGAGATATTGTCGCGGGTAACATTGTTTTGGAAAGGGCTGGTGAATGGTATTCGATCAATTCCGGGATATCAGCCCTGCGCTCTCTCAGAGGCGGGAGAGTTAAAGTCAGGCTAGCCAGCCTGAAGTACAGATCACTACGAAACGATATGTTTCCTGATTTGGTGTTGAGGTCGGCGTTTGTTGCAGCCAGGAACCGAACATCGAACGGTATTCGGTCCGTTCCCCCAATCTTTGAATAAAATCCCTCTTCGAGCACGCGTAACAACGAAGCTTGCATGTAAGGCGACATGCTTTCTATTTCGTCAAGAAAAATCGTTCCCCCTTCTGCAGTCTCCAATTTGCCGCTTCTTCCACCTCGCATTGCGCCAGTGAAGGATCCTTCGCTATAGCCAAACAAATCTGATGCAAGTAACTCATCACGACTCGCCCCGCAGTTGATCGCTACGAAGGGATGGTTACTCCTCTTGCTTTCGTTATGGATAGCTTGGGCAAATAGCTCTTTACCGGTACCAGACTCGCCCTTGATCAGAACCGGCAGATCGACGGACGCGTACCTACGCCCGTCATTCATGCATTTCTGCATTGCCGGGGAGCTTCCAACCATGTTGTCGAAATGGTGTACAGCCTTCCAGCTTTGAAGAGTCCCTATCGCCGCGTGCTTGCGCGGGCTTGGTAAGACCGCAACGAACCCCGCAACCTCTCCTTCATGCATGGCAGGGAAAAATCGAGCTTCGAAGGGTTGCCCTAAGCGGTCTCGCAGTCGCCCTTTCAGTTCTATAGGTCCGCGACCCGCCGAGAGATGCAGCTCGGCTCCTTCTTTCATTTGCTCGAAACATTTTAAAGGCACAATCCATTCATTCCCACAGCTCAGTATTTCTCCGTACTCGCTGACTGAAACAATTTTGTCGTTGGGGTACGAAGAGCGAATTCGTTCTTGCATTTCCAGGGTTAACAGGCGACGCTGAACGGCTTCGTTCCTTAATTCTCGCTCGATGAACGAAACAAATCGCGAACAAAGGCGAAGCATCCGTTCCGGGTTGTTGAGGCCATAGTTATAAACAGCAAGGGCGCCAATCAAGGAATGATTGTGGGGAGAAAATATTGGCACCGCAGCGCCGGTCCATCCGTGTCCTACCTTACAGTAATGCTCGAAATCCGAGACGAAAGCCGGTGACTTCAAACGAATGCATAGTGATAGCGCGTCCGTGCCAGTATCTCGTTCCATCCATCTGGAGCCTACGACGCCTCCTGCAGCTTCTGCAGCTATCACTCCTTTTATGCCGCCTTGGACGCTGAGCATTATGCAGTCCGCATTGATCAATATGACGGTCGAATCAGCCTTATTAGGCAGATATTCGCTCGCGGCAGGAAGAATCTCTCGCGACGCGCGGTACAAACGACTGTGCGAGCATACTTCTTCGGACTCGCTCTTTGACAGTACTATTGGTGCACTTTGGATACTTGGATCCAGTTCAGCCTCCCGGCAGCGGCGCCAGGAATCACGTACTTCGGGGCGGAGGAGGTCGAGCTCAACTGACGAGCCACCCACAAAGCTCTCCCATATTGGGTTTAGATTTGCTGCCATTTGTAATTAACTCGAAGCGGCGTCTTCTTGGTCAACTGCGCGCGGAGGCCATTGGTTTGCGGTCTATACTTCAGAACATCTTTTGCTGTCAAACGCGCCGTAACCGCCCCGTAACGATGAGCTGTCTCTTTAGGAATGTTCGCACTGATACTTGCCCCATCGATTGACATTGTTACGTTGAAGGTGTCACCCGTCCGCAGCAAATTCCAATCGGATTCTGCGCGTATTAGACGAACTCGGCACCGTTCGTACTCGAGCAGGACCGACGCCATGGGAGCGCATCATTGATGGGCACGTATCCCGTCGAAGGTTCCGACGGGCGGCGGTATGCCGCTAAAAAAGGCGCATACCGACTTGCCTGCGAGACAATTGTCAATATTTCCTATGCAATTCCTAACACTTTTCTCCTCTGCCCGGTGACCGACATTGATCGGGATCGAGATAGAAGCAATCGACGTGCCTCACGCGAACCACTTAGTTTCTGCGCATGCTCTTCCCTCTGCGAAGTTGCCGATGGTCCCGAGAGGCCGATCGCCCGTAGTCACCGTCACGCGGTGAGTTACACGAGCCACGCGGCGGATCCGAAGTACCCTCTCTCTGCGAGAAGAGCCCATTGCAAACGGGCACGGCAGCGCGACTGATGTGAATTTCCTTTCCCTTCGAGAAGAGACGACGCGGTGCGGAATTGCTTCGCAACCAAAGCAATGGACGCGTGTGTGTCTCCGGACGGAATACAATTCGGCCTCAGCCGGCCGATCCAGCCGGCGGAAACAGCTCCATCGAATCATTCAACGGCAGGCGGCGGGACCAGTGCTCGAATGTCGAGGTATTCTTGGGAACCGCAGCGCTCGGTCCGGAACCAGTTCCGGCTGGGTTAGCAAAGCCCGCGGCGGGCAATTCGAGCTACTCACTCGAACCCATGAGTGCATGAAACGGCGGTCAAGTCCGGCTTAACCGTGTCGCATAAGCTAATTCCCCTATTTTCGACTCGGTAGGTCTTCGCGAGGCAGGTCATGTCGCTTGACTTTCCCATAGTCACTGGTCGAGTTTTTTGGGAGCCCACAGACCTCATTTTCTCACTGGCGACGCCGGGTCCGCGCTGGTGCCGAGCGCGGTTGGCATAGATCTAATTCGAAACACAGATGTAGCCGCTACGGATGTAGCCTATCGTACCAATTAGCTCTTCTTTCCGTAAAGATACCCCGCGACTTTTCTCAGACTAACCAGAATTAATGAGTGGCTCGGCTGTTGCATCATACGGCACGAGTACACACCAAATCCTGCTTTTTAGGCTGCAGTCGGAAAAACGGAGATAAAAACATAATGAAGTTCGAGTTGTTTCAAGAGTGCCAGACCGCGACGCGTGACTACTACAACCGCTATTGGCAGATGCTTAAAGAGGTCGAGCTGGCCGATCAGGTTGGATGGGATTCCTACGGAATGTCAGAGCAACACTTTACTCCCGTGGAATACTCCTCTTCAGTGCCTGAAATCTTTTTTACTGCGGTTGCAATGCGCACCAAGAAGATTCGAATTCGACAGGGCATAGTGCTTCTGCTTAAGAACGTGAATCATCCGCTTAAGATAGCGGAGCGGATCGGAATGATGGACATTTTGAGTAACGGTCGAATGGATTTGGGCACCGGCCGGGGAAACAAACTCGGTATGTTGAGAGCCTTCGAGGTCCCGCTAGAAGAGACGCGGCAACAGTGGGAAGAAGCTCTGGAGATGATTCCGAAGATTTGGACCGAAGAGATCTTCTCTTGGGACGGGAAATTCTATCATATACCTCCAACTGTGGTGAATCCAAAACCTATTCAGAAACCACATCCACCTCTCTGGACTGCTACTACAAGTCCCGAAATGTACGAGCTGGCGGGTCAGAAAGGTATAGGCGTTCTCTGCTTCGACTTCACTGCGCCAGAGAAGACCGCGAAACATATTGAAATATATCGCCAGAGCATAAAGACCGCGCGGCCGGTAGGTTCGTTCATCACGAATGGAGCAGCCATGCTAACCATGGGCCTTTGCGCCGAGACGACGGAGTATGCACGACAACTCGCGAAAGAACCAATGATGGCTTTCATCAATGAAGCAGGTCGAATATACGCCGAAATGGCTGCTACCAAAGTGAAATCCTATCAGTACATGGGTAAACAACTCGCCGACGCTTCAGTCCATCCCGATTTCGAATATCTTTGCGACAGCGGCACGCTGGTCGTCGGAGATCCCGAGGAATGCATCAAAAAGCTGAAGCTATATCAGCAAGCGGGCGCCGACGAAGTGATTATCCGTGCGGACGGCATGCCTCACCAGAAACAGATGGATTCTATACGGATGTTTGCCGAGCACGTATTTCCGGCGCTGCGCTAAGCGTCTTCGTTCGAGCAAAACCAGAAGTTGAGGCCTCGAGGATAGACCATCCTGAGAGAAGCGAAATGACTCTGACGGCGCCCAACAGATTTGACGAGCGTCGACGCTCGGTGGTGGACTACGACGAGGTTATGCGGCGCGTCCGCGCGATCGCTTTGCAGCTATCGCAACGCGCTCAAGACTGCGACACCGCTCGAGAAGTAGTTCCCGAAAGCATGCGGGCAATGATCGAAGCTGGTCTGTTTCGGATTCCACAGTCCAAGCGCACCGAGGGATATGAGCTGTCTTTGCGGACTCTGAACGATGCTGTCATTCTTCTTTCCGAATCCTGCCCATCGAGCGGATGGATCCTTATGGTGATAGCTGCTCACCACTGGTGCATGGGATCGTTTCCTGAAGAATCACAGAATGAAGTGTTTGGCAATGGGCGTGACGGGTTAGTAGCGGGAACACTCTCTTGGCAGGGCTCCGCCTACGTAGTCGATCGAGGCTATCGGATCGGAGGCCGCTGGCAGTTCTGTAGCGGCGTCGATCACTCTCAGTGGGTAATGCTGGGCTGCGCTGATCCACACACGCGAAGTCCGCTGGTTCACGTAGTTGTCCCCCGCGAGGAAATCCTCGTGGACGATACTTGGCAGGTGATGGGTCTGAAGGGGACCGGAAGTAAGGACGTAGTCGCCAAAGATATTTTCGTTCCTGCACATCGCGCGATGGACACTAAGATGTTATTCGCCGGCGATAGTCCTCACGCTCTTAACCACTCGACCAACCTATATCGGTTATCCGCCGAAGCAATCCTGTGCGCTTCGGTGGCGTCAGCGCTTTTGGGTTCTGCCAAATTTGCTTTGCAGAGTTTTACCGAGCGCACCAAAGAACGAAAGGTGATCCCGACTGGGACGCGCAAGGCTGAGCATGCGCCTACTCAAATTCGCCTGGCGGAAGCGACCGCAGAGATTCAATGCGCTGATCTATTGTTGCATCAGATCTTAGCTGAATTCGATTCGCTCGTTTCGACGGGCGCCAAATTTGACCTCTCACATCGCGCGCGCGCCAAATGGCATGCAGCGTATTGTGCAGAGTTATGCCGCCGTGCCGTCGGACGACTTTATTCTGGGGCGGGCGCGCACGCAGTTTATACTTCGAGCGCTTTGCAAGCCGCATTCAGGAACATCAACGTGGGTGCGCAACACGCCAGTGTCGATTTCGATACTTCTGCGGAACTCTACGCTCGTGAGCGTTTGGGAATTAGGTAATCGTCAAAGGTTGCATCGAGTAGCCGATAGATGGTGCTGCCGCAGTCACGGGACGACGTTCAATCCGCGTCGTTTCCTGGCCTAGATTCGAATACCAACCAGAGGGTGAGTGATGAGTGTAATAGTCATAGTCTGCGGAAATCCTAACCCAAACGAAAGTGACAAACTTCAGGAATATCAAAAGATAGCTCGGCACATAATAGCTAAACATGGTGGCCAGATCCTCAGCTCGAGGGTCTGGAACTCGTAGTTTGACGGGTTCAGGTAAGTGGCAGACGGGAACAGTCATCAGGTTTCCAGACGAGGACGCCGTCACCGCTTGGCATGATGATCCGGATTATCAGCGAGTGCTTCCTCTCAGGTCTTCGGGCTATTCCGAGCTGGAGATACATGTCTTTCAGGAGTAGTCCAAAAATTCTTGTTTGGCCTCGCGCGAATTCGATCAACCGCCGTTGAGCAGCGTTGCGGAAAGGTGAAACCGAGCGGCGGCTGCTTAGATCATGTTGTTGTGATCCGCGCCAACGTAGCGCACAGGTCAGGAGCGACAAGAAACGGGCCAAATGGGAGAAACAATCCGGTATGATCTCTAAGATAAAGACATTTGGAATATGGTTGGTATTAGTTGCGACGATCGGCTGGCCCGTGACCGCTCTTGCGCGGTCGCAGAACGATAGCAAAGTGAACCTGACCGGGGCCTGGAAGGGTACCCGGAGAACTACCGGCTTGGGAAGGACCGTGAACCAGATTCAAAGCATCGAATTCAGCTTGATTCAGAAAGACGAAGCTCTCTCGGGTTCCTATAGATGTTACGCCGGCAAAAAGGCAACCACTGATTGCCCGAATCCTAGCGGTAAAATTACAAACGGCACGATCAACGATGGTAAACTCAAAATCGAAGTGCAGACCCTTCCAAACGCGATTACCTGCAAATTCACTGGGTCAGTCCTCGGAAACGAAATGAAAGGGGATTATACCTGCTACGCAGGTGGTTCGCTTTCGTCCATAGGTGTATGGAACGCGAGTAGGCATTAGATTCCCGCCGCATGTGTCAACTGCATTAGGATAAACTGCAACGCAGCGATCCCGAAGGCGCAATCGATCCTGTTTTACTTTCGGCCCACAGCCGGATGTATTCGGCGTAAAATTAAACGCTCACAAACTTTTCTGAATGAGTGCGATGCCATCGACGTAGTAGCCGGCGTGTCCCAACTCTCCGATTCGTGGTGCCAAGCTCCCTTTGTAATCTCGCAACGCGCTGGAACCGTTTTCCTGGGGTGCACCTGAAGTCTCTGGAGGATCGTCCGTTGAGCTCCGGCCATCAACCTGGGACTGGCTAGAAACTATTAGAAGCGCATCGGCACCAGTTTCACATGCACCACGGCGAACTGCGTCAAGCACAGCCTCTTCCTGACCGGGCTTACCCCAAGCCTCCACGATCGCTACTTTTTGATAATTGCTCGCCAGAAGGTCTGAGTGCAGAATAGTCAATGAACAGTCCGGTTGCTTTGGTGGGCGATCGATTGACTCAATTTGCACAATATTTGCTACCGGCAGTTGGTTCGAAGAGCAACCCCAGCCAGCCAAACATACCATCGCAAGGCAGATGGCGAAGCCTTTGCGTGACCGCCTCTCCACATAAAAGTGTTTACTGGTTCCCGAGGGTGAATCGAGTTTATCAAAGATTCGCTTCATCAGAATCATCCGGTGTTAGAGCTTCGGATCGTAAGAAAAATCGAAAAGTTATTAGTTCAAAGATCAAAACGCATCAACCGCCAGCCTCGATTATGACGTATCTACGCCTTGATATCTACGAGTCTGAAGGATTTCAGGTAGTGCCTCACCATCTATCTCGATCAGCGGTGTTGACTGAATGTTTACAGTGTACTAAATCAGCCACTTAGACGCCCTGGCGCCTTCGTAATCCTCAAAGAAGAGAAGCACCAAGATATCAGGAGCAAATTCGCGGCTGAGGGTGCTACGCTGCCGTCGTGCTCCGAACGTCAATAGATGACACCTAAGGGACCACCACTTAGTCCATGCCGACATAGCTCGCACTTCTCCTGTCGTCTCTAAAGCGCCGTCTTTCAGGAACTGCCATAGAGTTTTCCGCTTATTACGGTTTTGAAGCTCTCGATGTTTGGTCCGTGAAAGTTCAACTCGAAAATTCAGTTTCGTGTCCTGACTACATTCAGCCGCCGACCTGCAGATCCCAGGGAGTTCACTGTTCGCTTGTTCCCTTTGCGATAGGCAGCGCGACGGTAACGGCGCATATATTCGGTGTCACCGCATCTTTGGGAGCAGCCGAGTTGATCTCGGCGCCGCGCAACGTAAAGCATCTTGCAGCCACCGCACACTTTCAGCCTTCCCGCTTCGAGCCCCTCGAGGATTGGGAGCAGCCATTGACCGACAGGAACGATTCCAGCAGTGATGCGGTTGTGTTTTCTGTAAAGAACTGCCCGTGGCTGATAGCATTCTTCGGGCAGCCGCACCTGTCCATCGGGAGAGGCCAGATTAATTGCGACCTCGATCAACGCATTGCGCACTGCGGCGATCACTTCGAATAACGTGAACATAAGCGCCCTTAGGTGCGCGCGCGCGTAGGTTGCCAAGCGCATATGTTCTAGAAGCGCGGCGAGCGCGACTGCATGCCTCGGCTTTTCAACGCGAGCCTCGAAGTTCTCGAGGATAACTCGCGTCTCTTCCGCCGCTTCTATCATCTTGCTTCTCAGTGACTCGACAGTCTCAGCAGTTCTGCTGAAACCGCCTGAAGATCTGTGAATTAACTCGCCATTGGCTTCGAGCAGAAGCTGGTCCGCGCGTCGGAGGTTGTTAATCTCTTCGTCGCCTTCCAGGTTCGCCATTTCGACCAGTAGTGCTAACGGGCGGAGCCGCTCGGACAATTCTCGTTTTCGGCGCTTTTGATATTTGGCTGATTTCATATGCTTGTAAGCTCTTTCAACGTCACGGCTGTTCAACTATTTCCGGGTGCTATCTCCTCCGTTCAGTACGGACCCGGTAGAATTCACTGCACCTTTCGAGAATTTTATATGAGCAAATTTGAATAACCTGCAATCAGGCAAACGTCGGATGTTAACATTTGGAGCAAGTTTGTCATGAACCCATCGAAATCCGCCGAGCAATCGTGTGCGACCCAGATCCGTGACCGAATCAAGGAACTGCGCCGAGTTCCAGCAAGCGGCCTGGTTCGCAATCCTAAAAACTGGCGTCGGCATCCCAAGGCTCAGGCGGACGCTCTGCGTGGACTCCTTACCGAGGTTGGCTATTCGGACGCGCTGCTCGCGCGGGAGCTGCCTGACGGTAGGTTGGTCCTCATTGATGGACACCTGCGTGCCGAGACAACCCCCAATTCCGTGGTTCCTGTCTTGGTGCTCGACGTTACCGAAGAGGAAGGCGACAAGATGTTGCTGACGCTCGATCCGCTGGCCGCAATGGCGGAGCCGGACGTGGAACGGATCAAGTCACTACTAGAGACGGTGCGAAGCGACAATGAGGCGGTGCAGGATTTGCTCAGGCGCACCGCGGGTGACCAAGTATGGCGGCTAATCCATCCGGAGGATTTCATCGAGCCGCCCGCGCGTTTCGATAAAGCTGGCGAGCTGCAAGAGAAGTGGGGTACTCCCACCGGTCAACTCTGGGGGCGAGCATCGCCTTCTGTGTGGTGACTCAACCAAAACCGAGGACGTCGTGCGTCTGATGGGCGATGAGCGCGCGATTCTATTCGCGACCGATCCGCCATACGCGGTCGGGTACACGGGCGGATCGCATCCGCAAAGCTGGGGCAATCGCGGCGCCGCGAACCGCGACAAGGACTGGTCCGGTCAATACGTGGAGGCGAAAACCGCCGACGTCAAGAACGCCGAGACGGCGGGGGTCGAGCTTTATCGTGCCTTCATCAAAACGGCGATCGAACAGGCGATCGCGCGCAACGCAGCGTGGTATTGCTGGCACGCGTCGCGCCGCCAGATGATGCTCGAATCGATTTGGGCCGAATTCGGCGCCTTCGTTCATCAGGAAATCATCTGGGTCAAAAGTCGGCCGGTGCTGACCTATTCTACGTATTTGTGGCGGCGTGAGCCCTGCCTCTTCGGTTGGATCAGAGGCGAGCGACCGAGAACACTACGCTCTGAGCTTGGCAGGATCGCAGGGGAGTTCCCGAGCACGGTCTGAGAGGTACCGAGTTCCGAGGTCGAGACCAACGCGCACCCCACCTCCAAGCCGTGCAAACTCTTTACTCTTCCGATGGAGATGCACACCGAACGCGGCGACCTCTGCTAGGAGCCGTTCTCGGGCAGCGGATCGCAACTGGTCGCAGCTGAGCAGACCGGCAGACGCTGCTATGCAATTGAAAAATCTCCCCCGTTTGTCGCGGTGGCGCTGGAGCGGACGGCCGCTATGGGTCTCAAGCCCGACCTGGTCGGCGAATGAGAAAGCGACAGCCGAATGGAAGATGGCGCGGCACGGCCTTGTCGATCTCACGGTAAAGGATTCGTCATGGAGTGGATCACGCGGATTGGAGGAGACATTCCATTCCGTATAGTAGACTGGCAGACCGCGCGATTGATCGCGGACTTTAGCAGTGTCCTTGCGCATGATATAGCGAGGCGCATGCTCCAATTGCTCTTCGGTGTTCGCACCAATTTTTCCGAAGGCATCGGTCGGATAATGATGCGTGGTTACAAAATCGACGGGCACTTTGTTTGTGCGGCAGAAGTCCAGAAATTCGGGAATCCATTCATTCTTCGCCGTCGCCGGTCCGCCCACTTTGATAAGAGAGTCGATATTTTTCACCGCCTCAGCGGTCACCCGGTAGAGGGTGAAATAGTCCTGCTGAGATCCCGTCCAAAATGCTTTAAGGTTCGGCTCGTTCCATACCTCGAAGAACCATTGGCGAACCTCCGTGACGCCGTATCGTTCGACCCAATGCGCCGCGAGCTTGTTGATCAGCATTGCCCACTGCCGATAGTCCTTTGGTGGGGTTACATTCGCCTGGTACCGAAATGCCGTCGTGCTGCCCGATGCCAGAGCCTTGGGCATGAAGCTGAATTCCACGAACGGCCTTATTCCGATTGACAAAAGAAAGTCCATGATCTGATCGGTAATAAAGAACGAGTCAATAAGTTTGTCTTCCTCGCAAATGAGGGTTTCCATTTCTTCTGAGAGCAGCGCATGAAAGCGCACATGTTCAAAGCCCAATTCTTTGTGGCTTAACAGAAGCTGCGCCTGCCAATCGGCCCGCAGCGTGAGAGGTGCATGTCCGCTTCCCACGGTATGCTCCCAAAAATGACCGAACGGTTTACCGGCTTGAGAATAATCACAACTGAAATCGGGCATGCATTCTCCTGAGTAGGTGTGGCCAGCTAACTTGAATCGATCACAATCCATTTTCGATACACGAGCTGACTCGTATACTAACTGACAGAGACGACGGCCCCCGAATCTTTGCTGCGAATAAATCAGCGCGGGAACTGGTGCGCAACACTTCATCAACGCATTGGCTAACGCTCAGGACTGAGGCGGTTGGACTTCGTCGCAAGCAGCATCCAGCCTTTCGTCGTTATCCCGAAACCGCTATGCACCGTTCGATCGCCGGATACGCGGGAGCTGTCGGGCTCACGATATTTTCGAACTCGAAATGCAGCCAGAGGATCGTCCCTGTGTCAGTTTCTATGCTAGTCGCGATTTCGCGACTCAATCAATAAAAAAATTTCTCATCCTAACCGTGAGTCACGCCAGGAACTGGATTGTCCGTATTTTTTTCTGACTGCCCAATTTTTCGTTCCGGAGGCACAGCGGAGTCTGGAAGGATGAGAACGACGGCGGCATCGCTTGTGTCGCGAAAATTGAGGCTAAACTCCACAACTGTAGCGACAAACTCCGCGCCGTGTGCATGACAATGACGAGTGGCATATTCGTTGCGTCAAAGGTTTGAGGAGCCTTGTTTACTTCGTCTGATTTCTCATTCGCGATTCCTTGGTCGTCGCCCAAAATGGATCGAGCCTCGCGCAAATTGCTGCGAGTCTGGCATCGGGAGGGACGATCTCGATCGTGAGCGAGAGGAATAAACTCGGTCGATCCAGACTTCACGGCAGGCATACGCACGGAGGTCGATTCCACAAACCTAATCGATCCAGGCCCAGAGTCTAATTGACGTAATTCGTTCTGAAGGAAGCTTCGATGTCCAAATCAACCACGGTGGCAGACCAACTCGTAGAGCGGCTTATTGACTGGGGCGTAGATACTATTTTCGGCTTTCCAGGAGATGGCATCAACGGCATCTTCGAAGCTTTACGCACTCATCAAGGCAAGCTGCGCTTTATCCAGGTCCGGCACGAAGAAGCGGCGGCCTTTGCTGCTTGCGGTTATGCCAAGTTCACGAATCGGCTAGGCGTCTGTCTCGCAACCTCTGGCCCGGGAGGTATCCATTTACTCAATGGGCTTTACGATGCGAAATGCGACGGACAACCGGTTCTAGCGATTACGGGCCATACGTTTCACGACTTGATTGGAACCCATTATCAGCAGGATGTCGACCTTGACAAGCTATTTATGGACGTCGCTGGGTACAACCAGAGAGTGATGGGACCAGCACACGTCATCAATGTAGTCGATGAAGCGATCAGGACTGCTTTGACCCGGCGAACGGTTGCTCATATTACGATTCCCAAAGATATCCAGGAGTGGACAAAGTCTGATGACGAGCGTTCCTCCGCGAATATCGCTCAGCACAGCGCTGATTTATTCTCCGCGTCGCATCCTGTCCCCCCGCAGCGGCTTCTCAAGCAGGCGTCTGATCTAATTAACCAGGGATCGAAGGTCGCGATGCTGATTGGACGAGGATGTCTGAACGCGCGCGAAGAGGTGTTAGAGCTGGCCGAAGCCGCTGCTGCACCGGTGATTAAAGCGCTGCTGGGCAAGGCTGCCATTCCTGATCGTAATCCTTACGCCACCGGCGGCATCGGCTTGCTCGGCACGGCGCCTTCTCAGGACGCGCTGCGGGAGTGCGACACATTTATTATCGCCGGCAGCAGCTTCCCATACATGGAATTTCTGCCGAAGCCCGGACAAGCAAAGACGATTCAGATCGATCTCGATCCCTCCCGAATTGGCCTGCGGCATTCGGTCGAGGTCGGCCTTGTGGGCGATTGTCGCGGCGCGCTCCGCGCACTGTTACCGCTCATCGAACACAAGAATAACAGAAGCTTCCTCGAGAAATCCCAGAAGCGCATGACCGCGTGGAATAAGCTCATGGAAGAGCGCGGCAGCCGGAGTGACATTCCGATGAAGCCCCAGGTGGTGACGTACCACTTGAACAAGCTGCTTGATTCAAACGCGATAGTTTCATCCGATAGCGGCACGATTGCGACATGGACAGCCCGGTACATCGAGATTCGGGATCAGATGCAGTTCTCTCTTTCCGGATCTCTGGCGACCATGGGCAATGGCCTGCCGTACAGCATTGGAGCAGCGGTCGCATTTCCTGGCCGACAAGTGGTTTGTGTAGTCGGAGATGGCGGCCTGACGATGCTGCTGGGCGAAATCGCGACCCTGGTAAAGTACAAAATGCCGGTCAAAGTAGTCGTGATCAAGAACAATGTGCTTGGCGAGATAAAATGGGAGCAGATGGCGCAGGAAGGTAACCCTCAATTCGGAGTGGAGCTGCAGCCGATCGATTTCGCCGGGTATGCAAGATGCTGCGGGGCGGCCGGCTTCACTATCGAAGATCCAAAGGATGCAGAGAACATTTTGCGGCAGGCGCTCGCGCATCCGGGACCCGCGGTGATCGAGGCCGTTGTGGATCCCAACGAACCACCGCTGCCAGGCAACATTTCCGCCGAACAAGCGCTTCACTTTGCCGAAGCATTGGGAAAAGGCGAGAAGGATCGGTGGAAGATTATCAAGACCGTTCTCGAGGACAAGATTCGCGAAGTGATCTAGCAATGAAGAACCCGGAGCGCGGAGATCGAGTTCGAAGCGCACTGCGCGAAAATAAGTGGGACCTGATTGTCTGCGCTCTTCCTAAGAACGTACTGCTTCTGACGGGCTATTGGCCGGTAATAGGCGCCGGAATAGCGATTGGCTCTGCGGAAGGAAAAATCAGTCTCATAGTTCCGGAAGACGAGAAGGATCTCGCGAAGCGTGGCTGGGCAAACGATATTTGGACTTTTGAGCCGGGCTCAGTGAATGAACTCACTACAACGGCGAGGGCCATACAATCGCCGCTCCGGAAGCTGGCGGCGAGCTTTTCCGCGCAACCGGTTCGCGTTGGTTTTGAAGCGCACGAGACCTCCGAGCCTTCATCGTACTCGGCAATGCATCTTTATAGCGGAACAATGCGCACGATCCTTGAGGAAACGCTCTCCATCAGGACGCTCACATCTGCAGATGAAATCTTAGCCGAATTATGCGCGCGCAAAACCAACTTCGAGATTGAACAGATTCGCACTGCTTGCTGCATCGCGGAACAAGCATTTCATCGCGGCTTCGAACAGATCAAATCCGGAACAAGTGAAGTGGAAACCGCAGCGAGGTTCCGCGAACCGCTCAGCACGAGTCTCGTGAAGTTTCCGGAACTGAGCCGGACCGATGGCTTCGCGTGGTGCATGTCCGGCGCCAACTCTGCGCTGGCCTCGGGAGCATATGCTCGATCACGGGCGAAGCGAATCGAATGGGGGGACCTGCTCCTCGTACACATGAACTCTTATGCGGATGGATACTGGACCGACGTTATGCGCACCTATTCTGTCGGCAAACTCGACGAACGCCGGATGGAAATGTATGACGCTGTATTCGCGGCGCGCAAGGCCGCTTTGGGTGCCATTCGCCCTGGAGCAAACGGGGCCGACGTCGATGCGGCGGCACGAAATGTCCTGGAGGCACGTGGATTCGGACCGCAGTTCAAGCACTCTACTGGGCACGGCGTAGGATTTTCCGCGATCAATGCAAATGCGAAGCCGCGCCTTCATCTAAAGTCCGACGATCGAATGGAAGCTGGCATGGTGTTAACGTCGAACCCGCCATCTATTTCGAGGGTTATGGCGGGATCCGACACTGCGACATGGTGACGATCACGAGACAAGGAATGGAGCTGTTGACCCCGTTTCAATACTGCGTCGAGGAATTAGTAGTTAATGATTAATCGGGAAGTAGACAAAGTCACAATGAAGAATGCAAATCTAGGAAAAGTGGTCGTGGTCACCGGCGCATCCGCCGGGGTGGGTCGAGCGGTGGTTACAGAGTTCGCGCGTCAAGGGGCGCATATCGGGCTGATCGCGCGTGGGCAAGAACGTTTGGAAGCGACCCGTCGCGAGGTCGAACAGTTGGGCGCAAAGGCTCTGGTGCTTCCGGCCGATGTTGCAAATGCCGAAGAGGTGGAAGCGGCTGCCGAGCGGGTCGAGCGGGAATTGGGGCCGATAGATATCTGGGTCAACGATGCGATGACTACGATTTTTGCTCCATTCCTGGAAATTACCGCGGACGAATTCAAGCGCGCCACGGAAGTCACCTATCTCGGGCAAGTCTACGGAACCATGGCGGCCCTTAAACGCATGCACTCACGAAATCGCGGCACGATCGTTCAGGTAGGCTCGGCACTCGCTTACCGCTCGATCCCCTTGCAATCTCCATATTGCGGCGCCAAGCACGCGATCGTGGGATTCACGGACGCTATCCGTTCCGAGCTGATTCACGATGGTAGCTCCGTCCACATCACCGCGGTGATGCTGCCGGCGATGAACACGCCTCAGTTCAGTTGGTGCCGCACACGCTTGCCACGCCACCCGCAGCCGGTGCCACCGATCTTCCAGCCCGAAGTGGCCGCGCGTGCGATTGTTTGGGCGGCCAACCATAAGCGACGGGAAGTATACGTAGGATGGCCGACGGTAGAGGCGATCTATGCGCAGGATATCGCTCCATCTTTCGCTGATCGCTATCTGGCGAAACATGCATTTGACGGTCAGCAAACCTCCGAGCGGGTTTCGCCCAATCGACCGGACAATTTATTCGAACCAGTGCAGGGTGAGTATTCTGCACACGGAATGTTTGACGATCGTGCAAAAGATTTTAGCGTACAGAGTTTTATGAACCGCAAATCGATCAGTCTGACAAGCCATCGCAGCCTCGTCGTGTTGGCGGGCATGGCGCTGACAGGGCTCTTTCTCGCGACACTAAGGAAACACGGTTGATGCAAAGCGAGTTGAGTCTCTATGAATTCGGTCACCAGTTGCGCAATGGCTCGAGCCGATTTTTGAAACGACGACGCAATATCATAGGACTCATGTTTTTCTCTTCCGCGATGCTGGGCGGAATCGCGCTATACCAGATGGGCATTTTGAAGAAGCTGCCAGGACCACGCTGGCACGGTTTTGATGCGGAGAAAGTCAACGGCTCCGGCGAGGCTTACTCAATTCTCCGCATGCCGGATGCCCTATTGGGTTTACTCAGTTACGCAGTAACTGCTTGCCTGACTGGCCTGGGTGCCGAGAACCGCTGCCAGACACGGCCGGTGGTGCCGCTCGGGATGGCGGTGAAACTTCTCGCGGATGCAGCGCTCGCGGGTAAGCTCACGATGGATTCATGTCGTAAATATCGAGCGGTCTCTCCGTGGTCTCTTTTGACGGCGGCGGCTTCCTTCACAGCTCTCCCGCTCGCGATCCCCGAAGCAAAAGCGGCCTTTCGCAGCCTGAGGAATAAGAACCATGCTTGGTAACGCCAACGGCAACGGCCCGGCCAAAGTACTAATACCTGAAGTGCTCGACTCAGTTCTGGAGCGACGCGTGAGGGCAATAGATCTTGACATTCGGGAAGGCCGCTTCCAGCGCTGGTTAGCACTCATTGCTGGATTATCGGGCGCGCTAAGCGGCCTCGAGGTCACGTACGAGCACTATCGCGGCAGCTACAGCCGACGGGTCATGTATACACCGGTGATCCTGAGCGGAGCCCTCGTTGTGGGTGGCTTGTCGGGCTATTTCAGCAAACGCGCGGCACGCACAATTCTACCCATCATATCCGTTTTGACACTCAGCGACAGCGTAGTGGGTTTCTATTTTCATGTTCGAGGAATCCATCGGAAACCGGGTGGATGGCGACTGCCTGTCGTGAATATGGTTATGGGTCCTCCGGTGTTTGCGCCACTGTTGTTTGGGGTGAGTGCATATCTTGGACTTCTCGCTTCCTTCCTTCGACGCGCCGAGCCGGGCGGAGTTGGAATCCTGCCTCTTCCGACCCACGCGGAGCACTGGGCGAAGATCGTCACGGCCGAGTACGAACCAATCAGCTGGACTCAAGACGTGCGCGAAGGACGCTTTCAGAAGCAAATGGCTATCGCAACCGTTGTGTCGTCATTCTTCAGTGGATTTGAGGCTTGGTACTCACACTACAAGAATAATTTCCGTTACAAGGCTCAGTGGACGCCCGTGGTCGTCGCGCCGATTTTGATGGCGGCCGGGATTGCCTCCGTCAAGAGCCCACGCGCAGCTCATACCTTGCTTCCGGCGACTTCCGCCGTAGCGATATTGGACGGGGCCATCGGGTTTGCGTACCACGCGCGAGGCGTCTTGCGGCGGCCGGGAGGTTTGAAAAAGCCCATCTACAATATCATCTATGGGCCGCCGATCTTCGCACCCTTGTTGTTCGCCGCCAGCGGGTTCCTGGGACTGTTGGCAAGCCTGCTCCGCAGAGAGAAACGGAAATGAGTAGCGAAATCGCGAGAGTGGATACGCGTCCGATTTATGTCCGTACGGGAAAGCCAATCGGACCGCTGGCGCAACCGGGCTACTATCCGAAATTTAGCACCCTCCGGCAGCAAAAGTTTTGGGACGCCAAAACCCGCGAAGTGGTTTTGGACCGCGTCAACAATGTTCCCGAGATCCGATTTTTCAGTCCGCAAGAAATTCGCCTTCTCGGTGCGGTTTGCGATCGGATTCTTCCGCAAGACGATCGCGATGACTCACATAAAATACCTATCGTCCCGCAAATTGATAGGCGGTTGTTCGAAAACTCTCACAATGGCTACCGGTATGAAGACATGCCGCCCGATCGTGAAGCATTCAAGTTAGGATTGGCCGCGATCGAGAAGATTGCCCAGCATCTATATCGTTGTGGATTCATAGAAATTGGCCCACTCGAGCAGGATGAAATCCTTCGCTCGCTACACGATGGTAACCCGTCTGCGGCGCACGATATCTGGATACAAATGCCGGTCGAGCGGTTTTGGATGCTGCTGGTCTCCGATTGTGCCGAGGCTTATTACTCACACCCTTGGGCATGGGACGAAATAGGCTTTGGCGGTCCCGCGTATCCTCGCGCTTATATGCGTCTTGAGCGCGGTGAAGCGGAGCCATGGGAGTCGGAGGAAAAGCGTTACGAATGGAAAGCTCCGAAAGCCTCCGTGTCAGACACCTTCGAACCAGTCGCGGGGAAAGCTGAACATCGCAGTTCGCTCGGCCAGAGAGGAACGCATTGAAATCGCCGATTCTCGGAGAGTTTCGCGCTCCGGACGGAAGGGTGCACATGCTCGGTGCCATCCAGCGGATCGAGACCCCGATGCATCACTTCTCCGAATCCGACGAGATCGACTACGTCATCGTAGGTGTGGGCGCGGGAGGTGGCGTCCTCTTGCAACGGCTCGCACGGGCGGGATTTCGGGTCATTGGCTTCGACGCAGGCCCGTTCTGGGATACCGAGCGGGACTGGGTAAGCGACGAGAAGGGCGCTCACAACCTCTATTGGAATGACGTTCGGATCAGCGGCGGCGAGCACCCATTGGCATTTGGAGCAAATAACAGCGGCAAGGGGGTGGGCGGAGGCACGGTTCATTGGGCGTCGTTCACACCTCGGTTGCACCCCTCAGATTTCCACATCCATTCGACGGACGGCGTCGGTGCCGACTGGCCGATCACCTATTCGGAGCTCAAACCATACTACGAACTCATGGAATTGGAGCTTCCTGTGTCCGGCCCCTCCTACTATCCGTGGGGAGATCCTCATGGATACCCATACGGACCACATCCGATGGGAGGAGTGGGTGACGCATTGATTAGAGGCTGCACGAAGCTCGGAATAGGAGTATCTGTTGGCGGCCCGGTCGCGATCTTGAACGGTTCGCGCGCCGACCGTCCGCACTGCATATATCGTGGCTTCTGTATCCAGGGCTGCAAGGTAGGCGCAAAGGCGAGCACACTCATCACGCACGTGCCCGACGCAATGAAGAATGGCGCCGAGATTCGCGCGAACTGCATGGTCTCGCGTATCGATGCGGACCATAGTCGGCGAGTGACCGGAGTCACCTACTTCGATCAGGAAGGTCGCGAACGCTTCCAGAAAGCGAAAGCGGTAATCGTGGCGGGATACTCAATTGAAACTCCTCGTCTCTTACTCAATTCCGCTTGTCCTGGATTTGAAAATGGACTTGCGAATTCGAGTGATTGCGTGGGTCGCTATCTGATGGCGCAAGCTGGTAACGTCGTGCTCGGCCGTTTCAAGGAACTCGTCCGGATGTACAAGGCTCCGCCCGCGCATGCGTTGACCGAGGAGTTTTATGAGACCGACGCGAAACGCGGGTTTGCGCGCGGGTTTGCGATCCAAACGGTAGGACCATTACCGATCTCCTTTGCAACGCAGATGATGACCGCGAAAGGCGCTTGGGGCTGGGGACTACGAAGCGTCATGATGGACTACAATCATTGGGCGGCCTTCGGATTTTTGGGAGAGATCTTGCCTCATGCCGATAACCGCGTGCAGTTGGCGGAAGAAAAAGATTCTCTTGGTATTCGGAGCGCCCGCATCACCTTCAACCTTTATGACAATGACCAGAAGCTGATTGAGTACGGGAAGAACAAAACCATGGAAGTCATGTGGGCGGCTGGCGCCCAGGAAGTTGTCCAAGAGGCGCGGTATGCGCACCTCGTCGGCGCGGCGCGAATGGGTAATGATCCGGAGACTTCGGTTGTGGATCAGTTTGGACGCACGCACGATATTGCGAACTTGTTCATTTGTGACGGCAGCATTATGCCGACTCAAGGATCCGCAAACCCGGGCCTCACCATCATGGCGCTCGCCGCCCGCATTGCCGACTCCCTGGTTGCGGAAGGTGAAGAAGTTTTCAAGCCGCAGAGGCGGGAAATCCGAAAGCCGCCGCTAAGACGTGACTTATCTCCGCCGGATACCTGGGGTCATGGTATACCGAGGATTTGATTCGAGGTGTTTTGTGCAATCCAATCCCCACATCGAAAGCATTCAAGTGTCTGTTTATACCGTCCCAACCGAAACACCGGAGTCGGATGGCACGTTGCAATGGGACAAGACGTCGCTGGTTCTGGTCGAGGTTCTTGCGGCCGGTCAAACCGGGCTCGGCTATAGCTATGCGGACATCTCCACCGCAAAGCTGATTGATCAGTCACTTGTCCCGCCTTTGCTCGGGCACGATGCTCTCGCGATCGGCGGCGCTTGGCGGAAGATGGCCGATCAGATACGGAATCTAGGTCGGCCTGGAATCGCCTCGATGGCGATTGCCGCGGTGGATAACGCGCTCTGGGACTTGAAGGGCAAGCTTCTAAATCTATCGGTTGCCGCCCTGCTCGGCATCGCGCGGTCGGGAATCATGGCCTACGGTAGCGGGGGATTTACCTCCTATTCGGATTCAAAACTGCGCGAGCAATTGGGCGGCTGGGCGGAAGCCGGCTTCCTCGCAGTCAAGATGAAGATCGGCCGCGATGCCGCCGCTGACATCGATCGCGTCCGTGTGGCTCGCAGAGCGATTGGAGCGAACGTCCACCTGTTTGTCGACGCCAACGGGGCATATACCCGCAAACAGGCTCTCTATCAGGCGCATCGATTTCGAGAACATGATGTCACCTGGTTTGAAGAACCCGTCTCCTCAAACGATTTGGAAGGATTGCGGCTGATACGCGACGCTGGACCGCCGGGAATGGACATTGCCGCCGGCGAGTATGGGTATGATTCTTGGTATTTCCGACGGATGCTAAGCGCCGGCGCGGTCGACGTTCTTCAAGCCGATGCGACTCGATGCGGGGGAATCACCGGATTTTTGCTGGCCGACGCTCTATGTGAAAGCCATTCGATGCCTCTTTCGGCACATACTTCACCATCGATTCATGCGCATGCCTGCTGCGCAGCGCAACGTGCCATCAACGTTGAATATTTCTTTGACCATTCCCGGATAGAAGCGATTGCATTTGATGGCGCGCTCAAAGTAACCGACGGATTGCTATCTCCAGACCTGTCACGGCCCGGTTTCGGTCTGACGTTAAAAGAAACTGAAATGCGTCCGTACAAAGTATATAGTACCTCGTCCTGAGATGACCCAAATATCATCGATCATTGAGGCGGTTCTCCACCTCGTCGCCATAGAGATCGGCGATCGACCATGGATCCGGATACCTCCGAACGCGCACTTCACCCTGCATTTCGATCACTTCAAATCCACTCGAACCGTCCGGCTCCCGGCAGAACTTCAGCGATATTGTCGCACTCCCCAGATTTACGTTGCGTAAAGTAAACTCCGGCAGCCATGGTGGTAGGTGAGGATCAAGCAGCAGTTGCTTGAACGGCATCATCGGGAAGAACCCGATCATCGCTTCGATCATTGCGTAGGTCGCAGAAGCTGACCATGCTTGCGGAGAATTGGCGTCCGGGTACAGCGCCGGGAACGGATGATCCTCGTCGCGCGGATGACCACTCACCAGCTCCGGCAGCCGTAGCGAGTCGAATAACGCCGCCAGCTCAAATTGAGCGCGGCAAAGCCGGTTCAAATCATCGAACCTGCCATAACGCCAGAGTCCAGTTGCGAACTCCCCTTGTTCGACTGGCCAGACCGTGCCGCGATGATAGCTATAGGGATTGAACGCCGGATGATCCGCGGACAGTGTTCGTACGCCCCAGCCACTAAACATATCCGACTCAAAAATTCGAGCCGCAGTCCGAATTCCATAGTCCCGGTTCGCAATACCAGTTCCCAGTGTATGCCCGGTGTTGGAAGCTACGGACATGATCTGGCGCCCACTGCTATCCAGACCCATCGCGAAGGCTCCCTCGTCCTCCATCCAGTAGCAATCGTTGAAGCGCTTTCGGAATTCGACCGCTGAATCGTGGAGTTCCTTGGCTTCCTGCTTTTTTCCAAGATTCCATAGTAGCTGAGAAAGCTGACAGCGCGCCGCGTACACGTAGCCTTGCACATCGGTGATCGCTATCGGGTCACTGACCTGGGAACCATCCGCATGGACGATTGCGTCGGATGAATCCTTGAAACCTTGATTCTTAACTCCCTGATTCGAGCGGGTTTGGTATTGATAGAAGCCAGCAGAAGAACGCGCGTGGCGATCGTACCACTCCAGCGCCGAGAGTGAGGTCTTGAGGTGCGGCTGGACCAACTCGCGTTCGCCAGTCCATCGCCATAGTTTCGCCAGCGCGACCGAAAAAAAACTGTTGGTGGTGATCGTTCCGTAATAACGTTTTTGCGGCACGAAGTTCAGAACCGAGACCGGTCCCGTGTGAGCTTCATGCAGCATCCGCTTGGCCTCCGCATCGCGCCAGTTGTCTTGCTTGACCGCCTGCCATTTGGCCAGCTCCGCCAAGGTACCCCGAAGCATCTGCGAACTTAGTAATGCCGCTTCCCATGACGCTATCAGAGTGTCGCGTCCGAAGAGCGCTATGTATATCGGAAGGCCGGCCGCGAGGGTCCATGCGTCGGCTTCGTGATCCAGATCATATAGACGTAACGCGGCCAGATCAGACTTGGAGCGCGCCAGCGTCGCGCTGACAAGCGGACCAAGCGTTGTATCGGCCGCAACCTCGAGACTGGCGGAGCGATCGATAAAGCGCTCTCGCAGATTGGTAAAGTCTCCGCGCGTGCCGGATATCGGGCTATGACGGTACTGTTCTGGCAGATCGCGAGCTTCGACGAAGGGCGTGAAATCGAGAGTTAGGCGCCACGATGCGTGCGGCGCGAGCTCAACTTTGAACTTTATGGTCCTGAGTCGTTCGCACCGTGGTTCGGAATCAGAGTTCGGTACGGCCACAGTCAGCCCGCGATGGAGTTTGGACTCACCGGAATCGTCCTGATGCTTGTAACGATGACGCGCAAGGTAGTCGAAGCCAAGCGACCATTTTCCGTCACTGCCTTTGCGCCACATGCGCTTCAGCTTGCCTTTCTGCTTGCGATCACCTGATAGTTCTTGCTGATCTGCGAAATCCGCATCGATCTGTATCTGCAACTCGAACGAACTCTTTCGCTGATTAAAATTGGTCAACCGCACGTCGTCGCGCATTCCATCGCCCACTTCGCGACGTGAGCATAGCTCGATAGTGTGTTGAGAGCTTTTCAGTTTCGCATTGCGTTTCTCCGGCGGGAGCTGGATATAGTAGCCGAGCCAACTGTGTTGTTCCAAATTGGCGAGCGCGACTGGCTGAAACTCCTCTCCGTCTATGAGGTATCGGTAGCATGAGAGGACCCGTGTCTGATGCACCATCAGTCCATGAGCGTGGGTGGGATCAATAAATCCATTGAGTCCGGTGATTAGTACTGAGCGCCCACCGCTTACGAATAGCGAATCGGAGCGCGGCCTCAAATGAATAAGAGTCTCCATTCTTCGGACGGGTGACCTTCAGCTGTAACCTGATCGCTATCTTACCGTCGCCCCTTGCCGGAAACAGACGCGTACAGTCATAACCCTGCTGCATTTTGGAAGATGAGTAACGGTAAGATGTATACGAGAACACACAAATTCGATCGTACTTTAAGCAAACAGAATCGACAACAGTTTAATTGCGCATCTGCTGTGGGCGACAAACCAGCAGGAGAGCGAATCGTGTAGCCATGAGAGCTCTCATTCCTTTGTAAGTTGACATGCAAGGGTAAACGAATTTCGCAAGTCCGTCTGCCGGAATGATAGTCAAAGACGGCGGCTCGTTCCGGTTTGTGCTTGCTTGAGGGCCGTTTGAAAAAGAAAGCGGCGCCAGCAGTTTATATCGGCAATAGCGATCGTCGATTGGAAATTGACGACCGTTGGGAGACGCGCTGGTTGACCTCGGCAGGCTCCTTTCAACGTGGGCGGACGAGCGCGAACCGTCGCCTTCTGGTTCTGTACACTCATCATCACTCTGGAATTGTTCGCCGGGTCCCTCTACATGCTCTATATCCTCGGGGTTTGGAAGCTCGGCGGCGGCGCAGTGCTATTGCTCCCGCACTTTTCGCGCCTCAAGGAATGGGCATACGCGGGGGCGTTATTCGACTTTTCAGGGGCGGTGGCATCCCATGTCTTCGTGGGTGACAGTCCGACGAACTGGGCGTACCCGGCCATATTAGTAGCGCTGACACTCGTGTCATAGGCGCTGCGCCCAGATGGACGTCGCCTTCCATCAGCTTCTTCAGAAGACAAGCTGACCATCACCGCATGGGCAGTTCCAGCTGGCATTGGCGCAATGATGTTGCTAGGAGCGCTCTTAACCCTGCCCAAGGGTCATTTTAATACTCATTGCTCGGGTCCATGTGGGGATAGCGGACTAGCCCGAAGCCGTTAGGCCATGTGCTCGCGCCAAGTATCGTCTGGGCGCATCGGGTGGAGATCAGCTCACAAGCGCGAGACCCAACGAGACCGTCAGTGCGCCAAAGGTGGTAGAGCGACGGCTCAAATTCAATCTCGATTCGCGTCGCGCAGATGATCGGTTGTCCATTCTGGGTGGACACAAGGTCTGCTTATAAAACGCAAATGGGAAACAGTCACATGAAGATTCTGATCGTGGGTGCAAATGGAAAAACTGGCCGCCAGGTGATCGAGGCATTACGCAACCGAGCCGACCCCATCACCATTCGCGGTTTCTCGCGCCGTCCTGTGATCAGCGCGGCGATCGACGAAGCCATACAAGGAGATCTTGACAACCCTGATGATCGCGCACGCAGTTTGAACCGGAGGCTGAAGAGATGGATCTGAGATTAGCTTTGAATTAACGGCGCATTGCCAGAGGTCCGCCTTACGAGACGAAAGTAGTTTTACCGACGATATTTGCCACTCTTACAACGAGGACACGCGGGCCCTCATCTTGGCACTGATTGGGCTGGTGCTCATGGCCGTAGCGACGCTTTCGATGCCGATCGTTCTCAGTCCTCTAGGAATTTGTGGCGCACATTCGAAGAGAGGCATCAGGACAATGATTTCGCAGAATTCCACGATTGGATTTATCGGCCTTGGCGCTATGGGGCAGCTCATGGCGCGGAGACTTCTAAACAGCGGCCTCAAGCTCGTCGCGTACGACCACATTAGTGGTAAGGCGGCGCTGGCCGCCCGCGGAGCGACGACTGCTCCAAGCCTCCGCCAGCTCGCGAGAAAATCAGAGGTCGTCATTTCGTGTCTGCCAAATGACAACGCGTCCTGAGCGTCTACGACGGACCGGAGGGAGTCCTGGCCTGCGCGAACTCGGGCACCACCATAATCGAGATGAGTACCGTCTCGCCGGATACGTCGCGAATGCTGCATCGGATGGGTAAAGAGCGCGGGAGTTAGAGATTTTCCGTTAAGTCGATCGAAGGGAGTGCTACGCACTCGGTTTTGATCGACGCTTCCTTCTGGTTCGCTTCAAGAGTCCCGCACCTCTCAACTTGCGTTTGTACTCGTGCTGTTCCTGATTCTTGCGCCAGTCGCGCACCCGGCGCACCGCATTACATCGTTTGGAACAGGCTTTTTGGTCTTTCCGGAAGGACAGAAAGAAATGATTGCATATCGGGCACTGACGCACCCGCGTGATGTCGGTGCCGTCGAGAACTCTCAGGAATTCTCTGAACGGGTCAATCCAATGCGTGGTCACCACGCCGACCACGTTCGAGCTCAGCAAAACACCATTCCTCAAGTGCCAAGAAGCCGCAGGCGATCGGCTTAGGTCCCCAGACTGATCCCCGGAACCAAAGATACTCTCTGCTACAGCCCCAGAACTTCTGGCGTCCCCATGGGAAGGCGATCTCAAGTGGCATGGGCGTACCCAAGCTATCATGACTGTGGCGGTGCAGTTGGCGCCAGGCCGTTATAGCGTGGTTGCACAGCTCGCGTAGAAGGCGAAGCCCTTCCTCAGGCGATGACTGGAAAAGGGAGTGAAATGGTTCGCGGAGCGGCGACGCCGGAAAAAAGCCCCGACTCACCTGATTGATCGAAAGCGCATTCCAATCGTGATACGAAAAGTCACGTCCAAAAAATGGGAAGCCCCCGGAAAGCGCGAGCTCCTCGTTCTCGGTTCGTTCATTTTCGGGCTTGGCCCGTGTCTGCGCGCGCCATTCAGCCGCCGCCTCGAGTTCGGCCTTCTCCCTCGCGACCTTATCGTCAGGGAGCTCTTCCATCAGGTGTTTGAAAGTCAGCTCGACCAGCAAAGTTGGTTGCGATTGCGCAAGCGTCGGTGAAAACGCGACGATATTCTCGAATGCCTTCTCGTGTATGCGCTCCGAACCGATCACTCGCTCTAGGTATTCCTCCGCAAAGGTCGGCTCGGCCACCGATGCTCTCAAAATCAGCTGCGACAATGATTTTCCGAACTCACCGAGATCCGCGACCTGCTCCCAGCGTGTCGATCTGGCCTCTGGTTCTTCGGCTGAAGAGAGCGTCTGTATATCGCTAAGCCATTCGGCGCACTGTGTCACGATCGCTCGCGAGACCGCATTCCGCACGCCGGCCAGAACGTTCTGCCACACCTCAAAGACCGCTACGACGGCGGGATAGAGCCTGACTGGAATGTCTGAGATTCTCCTCAGCAGGAACGAGATAAAGCGGCGCCAGGCGGGGAAGTCGGATGGCCAGCCTAGGAGATCAGCAAATCGTAGCCGCTGTTCCAGCGTGAGGCTCTGGGCGAGGACACGCGGGTTCGGAACCGTCTTCTCAGCCTGAAACCAAACGAGCGCTTTCTTTAGAAGACTGAAGTCGTTTGCGAAGACTGCACGGACGAACTGGTCCTCATCATGTTCGAACGCCGATGTTGCAAGCGGGCCTAGGAGCCACGCTCGCGTCCACTGAGAACGCATCTTTGACGAAGCGATCTGCGCTAGTACGTGCGACCAGTTTTCGCCGTCCGCATACTCGCGCTGTGCGAGGAGTTCGACGACTCGGGCCACAGCAGGCGGCTCGCCACAATCGTGGATTTCCTTAAGCCACTGTTCCTCGCAATCCACAAGGATATGGGAAAAGGCCCATTCAAAAAAGATGTCATGAGAGAACCGAACCGTGTGTCCGGGGCGGACATGTTGTAGGATACCGTCCGTTACCAGATCATCGATCGTCGCTACAGTAGATTCTTCTAGGCTGGACAAACGGATTGGATCGCTCAGATGTCGGGCTCGGAAAGCTCCCAAGTTGATGATGGCCCGCTGACGTCCAATCGCGTCTTGTCCAGAAGCACCGTATCCCCCGCGAGCCCACCAGTTTTCGATGAGATCGACCTCGGACTGGGGTGGCGACGTGTCCGGATCGGCGACGTAGCTCTGGTCGAGGATTTTGGCGAAGAAAGGACGCCGCACAATCTCCTTGACTTGATCCGCCCCGAACAGCAGGGCCTTGAGGTGCGGTTTCGACTCAGCCAGGATTTCCGACTCGTCATCGTTTAACGGCTCTACGGTTACGCTTCTGGGCGCAACTGCCTCAAGCACATCGCTCATCCAATTTCTGACCAGTTCGATGCCGCTATCACGTAGCGAGACGAGGATCCGCCAATTGTCGAGCAGGGGCGACTCGATGGTTGTCCTTAGCACGTCAAGCACGACTGGCCGATGCTCCTTCTCGACGCGGTCGACGGCATCGATAAAGAGGACCGGCGAGCCGGTAGCTGCGATCTCAACGAGGAGATCTGATAGATGTGCACCAGACAAACCCTGCGAGCTGGCAAAACTGACCCAGCTATGCCCTTCGAGCTGATCAGCTTTCAAGAACAGGACAGGTCCGTTCTCGATGGCGCGCTGCACGATTCGCTTAAGTAGGGCCGACTTACCACTCCCGGGCAGCCCCCGAATTTGAACGAGGCGCGAACTCGAAAGTGCCGTATCAACATCTTTGAGGAGCGGAGCTCGGTCGAGCCGCGTCCCGCCAACATCGTCGCGAATACCTTCAGCGTAGCTGCGGGCGAGAGCTTTCAGCTTCTCGAGGTCCGAGCGAAGGGAATATGCGCCCCGAAGGCGAGCGATGTGGGCGATGGAACGTACCAGCCGGGCGCGGTCGAATTGGCCCGCGCTGCCGGCTGAGTTACGGGCTAGCTCAATCAGCCGGGACCATACAAGGGGGGCTTTGTCGGCTTCGTCCGGCACAAGGCAATCGCGGATGCGATTCATCGACTCTGGAGGATCGCCCGCCCCTTCGCGAAGAAAGTCGAACTGGATCAGAACGAAGTGAGCCAAAAACTCGTGCACCTGCTCATTGGTGCACGGATTCCCGTTGGCCGCGTCGAGTAGGGCAACGATAGCGTCTTTGACTTCTTTGACCTCTTTGCTTGCATTTCCATTCAGGGCAAACCTTAAGTCGAAATGATCGGTGGTCTGGCTCTCGCGAGCGAACTCGCAGAGCTTGTTCATGGCTTCCGCTTTGCTCGGCGCCACGGCGCCGACGGCGGCGCCATAACGGTCGATGCCGTGGCGGAAATTGTGTTTGGTCAGCGTCGCCCAGCTGTCGTGTATAACTTCACGGAAATCGCTGTTGGACTTCGCATTGCTGATGGTAAGCGATCGCTTCACCTGAAGGCTGAGGCGGGCAAGCTCTCCGGTGGCGCTTCGGAATTCGACGATCACATCGTCTAGGGGCTCGCCAAAGTCGCGCTGTTGCACAGAGACACTGCACACAACCCGGTCGTTAATCCCAGGCGCAAATGCCTGTGCCAGAAGAGAGGACAGGTAGAAGGCCGCGACTTCCCCTTCGTAGGTAAAGCCTGCGCCTCCGGCCAATTCAGGCGACTGCGGCAACAAAGGCGCTCCCTGAATTCGCAGGTTTATTTTCGCCCTTTGGGGCTGTTGAGACTCGGTCCAGATCGACGACGGTGTCGAGCCGCCAAGCTCGTTGCGTCTATACGGACGCTGCACTCCATGTTGATGAAATCTGCAAGCATCGTGGCTTCGCTCGGCAAGTATAACATGACCTGCCCCTTCCGACCCGTTAACCGCGTGTGTGGCTGCTGGGCGAGCACCGGGTGCTGCGCGGAGACGCTCTCGACCCAAGCGCCTACGCTTCGCCGCAGAGGCCGCGGACTCTTCATTTACAGGTCCGGTCCCGCTCGCATCCAGATCAGAGTGTAGCGACCATGCTTTTGGTCAAAAATCCTGGCTTTCGGCGGCAAATTCTTCAAAGATTTCGCTAAGTTAGCCGCCCCGCCGGGAACTGGATTTGTGCTGCAAACAGAGCGCAAATGGACACCAGAAGGAGGTCTCAATGATCCGAAAAAAATCGCCAAATCGAAGCCGAACGCCGCGCAGGGCCGGCGGTGGTTCGGAAGACTTGGCGTGGGAGATTGCGAATCTTTCCAAGCTCGACGCGGAAGTGCTCAGACAAAGGTGGAAGGGCGTATTCGGTGCCGATCCATTGCCGTACCTTGGACGTTCCTTCATGGTTCGGGCGCTTGCCTACCGGCTTCAGGAAAGAGCCCTGGGCGGCCTCAAGCCGGCCGCGCAGCGACTTCTCGATCGCATCGGCGATGGCCGCGCTGAGCTTGTTGCGGAGCGGATTCCGAAACGGCGCGCCGGCGCGGGTACCGTCCTGATCCGGAAATGGCGCGGCGTTCATCACCGCGTCACCGTGCTCGACAGCGACGTCGTTTACAGGGGACGGCGCTACAAGTCGCTGTCAGAAGTCGCGCGCGCGATCACCGGCACCCACTGGTCGGGACCTCTGTTCTTTGGCCTCAAGCGCCGGGCCAAGGAGACGGCCAATGGCTAATACTCCGATCAGGCGTTGCGCCATCTACACGCGCAAGTCCACGGAAGAAGGGCTGGAGCAGGACTTCAATTCGCTGCACGCGCAGCGCGAGGCGTGCGAGGCGTTCATCAAGAGCCAGGCCGGCGAGGGCTGGAAGCTCATCAAGACCGCCTACGACGACGGCGGCTTTTCGGGCGGCACCATGGAGCGCCCCGCCCTGCAACGCTTAATGGGCGATATCCGCCAGGGACTCGTCGATGTGGTGGTGGTCTACAAGGTTGACCGGCTGACCCGCTCGCTCGCCGACTTCGCCAAGATGGTCGAGCTGTTCGACGCACAGAGAGCATCGTTCGTGGCCGTCACCCAGCAATTCAACACCACCACCTCGATGGGGCGCCTCACCCTCAACGTGCTGCTCTCGTTCGCGCAGTTCGAGCGCGAAGTCATCGGTGAACGCATCCGCGACAAGATCGCCGCCTCCAAGCGCAAGGGAATGTGGGTGGGCGGCGGGCTCCCGGTGGGATACGAGGTCCGCGAGCGCAAGCTCGTCGTCAACCACAGCCAGGCCCAGACCGTGAGGCAGATCTTCGAGCGCTACCTGGAACTAGGCAGCGTCCGACTTCTAAAGAGAGACCTAGACCAGCGCGGGATCGTTTCGGGAGTCAAGGTTTCAAAGAACGGAAAGCAGCGAGGCGGCAAGCCCTTCTCGCGCGGAGCGCTCTACCATCTGCTCTCCAACCCGATCTACCTGGGCGAGATCCGCCACAAGAATGAACGCCACCCCGGCCAGCACGAGGCGATCGTCAGCCGCGAGCTTTGGGAGCGGGTCCAGGAGCGGCTGAGCGATCGGGCGGTCCGCCGGGGCGAGGGGTGCAATACCGAAGCGCCGCGAAGTCCGCTCGCAGGCAAGCTGTTCGATGAAAAGGGCGAGCCTCTGTACGTGCAGGGCGCAGCCAAAGGCCATCGCCGCTATCGCTATTACGTCTCGCGAAAATTGGTCAGGAGCGGACCGGATGACGCGGAGCACGGGTGGCGATTATCCGCGCCCGAACTTGAGCGGTCGGTCTCAGCCGCCGCCCGACAGATTCTCGCCGCCCGCGATGCCATCGCGCAGGCGGTCGAGGAGTCCGGCAGCGACGCGCATCGGCTGCCGGCGGTCCTGAAGTCCGCTCAAGCGTGGAGTGAGCGGCTGCGCACCAAGCGTGAAGCCGCAGCGGCGCTCGCCGACCTGATTGAGCGGACCGAGCTCAGCCGCGACGGCATCCGAGTTACGCTCAAGGTGCCGATCCCGCCGGCCGAAGAACAGAAAGGCGCGCAGCCGCGCCACATCGTTCTCACCAGATTCGTGCCGATGCAGATGAAGCGGCGCGGGGTCGAGATGCGCATGGTGCTTGAGGGCGACGCCACAGCCGTCCGGGTCGATCTGCCCCTTCTCAAAGCGGTCGCCCGCGCCCGCCGGTGGTCCCAGGATCTGATCGCGGGCCGCGTGCAGTCGGTCTCCGAGATAGCGAGGCGGGAAAAACTCGATCGTCGCTCCGTGCATCGGCTGCTCCGGCTCGGATTTCTGTCGCCGCGGATCGTCGAGGCGATCGCCGAAGGCCGCCAGCCGCTCGACCTCACCGTGATCGGTCTCTCCCGCCGGGTCGATCTGCCCCTGCTCTGGCGCGCGCAGGAACAGGTGCTCATCCGCTGATTCACATCCAGATGACGAACGGGGCCGGACTCCTTCGAGGAGCCCGGCCCCAAGTCGATTGGTTTGGCGCCGCGAAACTACTTCGCGGCCTTCGCCTTCCAAGTGCGGGTGCTCCCCTTCTTGCGCGCGGCCGAACCGTAGCGCTTCTTGAAGCAGGCGCGGCATCGGGCATCGCGACGCTTCTCGAACGACGGCGCGAGATCGTTGCTGCCGCAATATCGACAGACCAACTTCTCCACTTTGGCCGCCGCACGCGATGACCGCGGTGGCCGCCGTGCGGCTTTCCTGGGTTTCGAGGGCAGTGCTGGCGTCGGCGTGGCAGTGACGGGTTTGGCATTCGCGTTCATCTCGTTCTCCTTCTCGGGCCGGGGCTTCGGCGCAACCGGCCGGCCTCAGCACTCATTGCTCTGTCGCGGCGACATGGGAAGGCCTCTCGCCTGGCATACACTGGGACCTAGCGAAATCGCGCCCGGATAGGTTTCGCCAGATTCTGCCAATTCTGGCCGCCGGGGGCGTTCTCCGGGTCCATCCATGATCGCAAATCGCGCGCACACGCGCGGATTTCGATCGATTCTCTGAGATGTCCGAAAACCGAGGGACTGAATGGTGGAGCAGAAGGGATTTGAACCCTCGACCCCCGCGTTGCGAACGCGGTGCTCTCCCAGCTGAGCTACTGCCCCATCCTGTGCGGAAGATTGGTAGTGATTATGACGCCAGAATCGTTTGCAAGTAAGAGCGCAACCTATCAGCCAGATCAGGGCGTTTCAACCCGAAGCCAACCTGCGCCGCGATAAAGCCAACCCTGTCGCCAAGGTCATAGCGCACGCCCTCGAATTGATAGCCGTAGAGTTTGCGCCGGTGCGCCAGAGCCATCAACGCGTCGGTCAGTTGAATCTCGCCGCCAGCTCCCGGTTTCCCCGATGCGAGCAGCTCGAAAATATCCGGCGTCAGCACGTAACGCCCCATGATTGCGAGGTCGCTCGGCGCCTTTTCGATCGCCGGCTTCTCGACCATCCCGTTCAGTTCGTAAAGCCGATCGCCGGCCGGCTTAGCCTCGACGATCCCGTACTTCGGGATCTCGCTGCGCGCGACTTTCAGCAGCGCGACCACCGGAGCGTCTTTGGCCTCGGCCGCGGCGATCAGCTGCGCAAGGCACGGACGCGGACAATCGAAAATGTCGTCGGGCAGCATCACGGCGAACGGTTCGTTGCCGATCACCTCGCGCGCCTGCAGGACCGCATGGCCGAGTCCCAGCGGTTTGGCCTGCTCGACGGCGGTGAAGCGCGCCAGCGTGTTGGTGCGCCGCACGCTTTCAAGGATTTCATGTTTACCGCGCTCTTCAAGGTGCGTCTCGAGTTTCAGGGCGGCCTTGAAGTGATCGAGCACGATCGTGCGTCCGGGAGCGACGATGACAAAGATATCTTTGATTCCCGAGGCGACCGCTTCCTCGACCACCACCTGGATCGCCGGAGTATCGATCACCGGAAGAATTTCCTTGGGAATAACTTTCGACGCCGGCAGCATCCGCGTGCCCAATCCCGCCGCGACAATAACCGCCTTGGTGATTTTCATTAAACCATCGCGTGCTCAGGTCTGCCGCTCGCGGGCTTCCTGCGCGGATTTGCATCCGATGCACAGCGTGGTGACAGGACGCGCCCGCAGCCGCTCGGTGCCGATCTCGCCGTCGCATTCCTCGCAGCGTCCGTAGCTGCCGTCTTCGATCCGGGCGAACGCCTCTTCGATCTTGCTGAGCAGCTTGCGCTCACGATCGCGCATCCGGAGCAGGAAGTTGCGATCCGACTCGAGCGTCGCACGATCTGTCGGATCGGCAAAGGCTTCTTCCGGGCCACTGTTCATCGAGCCGACGGCGCGTTCGGCCTCGGCAAGGATTTCGCTCTTTCGGTCTTCGAGCAGTTTTCTGAAGAGCTTGAGGTCTCTTTGCCTCATGGTTGGTTGTTCCGGCAAGGGCCGAGTTCTTGATTCTATCGGCGCCCTGATAGCATGTAAAGGTCGCAACATGAGAACCGCATATCTGGACGCTTTCTCCGGCCTGTCCGGCGACATGATCGTCGGCGCCATTCTAGACTGTGGCGCGGATTTCACTGAACTCGAGCGTGCGCTCGCGTCGCTTTCGCTCTCCGGCTATCAGCTGTCGCATCGGCGCCGCGTACTCTCCGGAATCTCAGCGGTCAAATTCGAAGTCGAAGTTGCAGAGCGCCAGCCCGAGCGTCACTTTGGCGAGATTCGCGCCATGATCGAAAACGCCGCAGCGCTGGCCGTTCCGGTCAGGCACCGCGCGATCGCGATCTTCCAGGCGCTGGCCGACGCCGAGGCGAAGGTTCACGACACCACGCCTGACCAGGTGCATTTCCACGAAGTCGGCGCCGTCGATTCGATCATCGATATCGTGGGCGCCGCATGGGGAATGGAACATCTTGAGGTCGGCGACCTATTCGTGTCGCCGCTGCCGGCCGGAGCGGGCTTTACGCGTTCGCAGCACGGGATTATCCCGGTGCCGGCGCCGGCAACCGCAGAGCTGCTCGCGGGATTTCCGGTGCGCATCGGAGATGGCGCGGCCGAGATGGTGACACCGACGGGAGCCGCATTCGTGAAGGCGCTCGCGCGGCCGGCCACGTTTCCGCTGAATTTCGAAATCGAGAAGATCGGCTACGGCGCGGGCTCGCGGACGCTGGCGGATCGGCCCAACGTGCTGCGCATGATGCTTGGGCGCGAGCATTCGGCCTTCGAGACCGATGAAATGGTGGAGATCGCGGCGAATATCGACGACCTGAATCCGCAAATCTACGATCACGTGATGGAGCGTCTGTTCGGCGCTGGGGCGCGTGACGTTACGCTCACGCCGACGATTATGAAAAAAGGGCGTCCGGCGGTGACGCTGGGCGTGATCGCCGAGGCTGCCGATCGCGACAAACTGGCGAGGATAATCTTCGAAGAGACTTCGACTATCGGCCTGCGTTTTCATTCGGTCTCGCGCCTGAAACTGCATCGGGAGATCCAGGAAGTCGAAACACGGTTCGGAAAGATTCGGGTCAAAATCTCTGGCGACCAGCCGCATCCTCATCCGCACGCCCACGCATATCCTCATTCACACGCGCAGGTTACGATCTCGCCCGAGTATGACGATTGTCGTCACGCCGCGATCAATCATGGGGTGGCGCTGCGCGTCGTGATGGAAGAAGCACGCGAGATCGCGCGCGCGAAGTTCGGCTAAGCCGCGATGACTGTGCCATGGCTGCGATGACTTCAGGACGACTCAACATCACGGAAATTTTTTACAGCATCCAGGGCGAGTCCACGCACGCCGGTCGTCCTTGCGTGTTCGTGCGTCTGACTGGATGCAACCTGCGCTGCCGATGGTGCGACACCGCCTACGCGTTCTACGGCGGGCAGCGGATGACGATCGAAGAGGTCACGTCAGCGGTCGCGCGCCATCCGTGCAATCTTGTCGAGATAACCGGCGGCGAGCCGCTCTTGCAGGAAGGCGTCTATCTGCTAATCGACGCACTGCTCGCTGCAGATGACACGGTGATGATCGAGACCTCGGGGGCTTCGGATATAAGCCGTCTAGATCCGCGCGTGATCAAAATCATGGACCTGAAATGTCCTGGTAGCGGCGAGTCGGAGCGCAACTTGTGGAACAACCTCGAGCACCTGCGCGCGCATGACGAGATCAAATTTGTGGTCGCCAACCGCGTCGATTACGAATGGGCGCGCGAGGCGATAGGCACGCGCGCCCTTGCGGCGCGCGTCAACGCAGTACTGATTAGTCCCGCCTTCGGCGAAATGGATCCGGAAACATTGGCAGGCTGGATCCTCGAAGATAGCCTCCCCGCGCGGATGCAGTTGCAGATGCACAAACACATCTGGCCGCCCAACACCCGCGGCGTGTGAGGCACGCGGGCTTAGCGCTTGATTACGATTTCTTTGGCCTGATCGTTACTGCGGTGCCGTAGGCGGCGATCTCGCTCATGATGCCGCCGATCTCGTTGCAGTCGAAGCGCATCGCGACCACTGCGTTGCCGCCTTTCTCGACCGCGGCGGCGCGCAGGCGCTGAACGGCGTGAAGGCGGCTCTCGGTGAGGAGCGAAGTGTAGCCCCCGACCTCTCCGCCGACGAGCGTGCGCAGGCTCGCGCCGACGTTCGAGAACACATTGCGGGCGCGCACGATCAGCCCAAAGACCTCGCCAAAAACCGCGATTATCTCGTAACCCGGCACATCGTTGGTGGTCACGACCAGGACATCATCGAGCGCGTCTGCCATTGCCCCAACCTATCATCAATCGATCCGGCACATCACCCGCGCGCAGCGGGATTTGATCGGCGAGGCCGATCGACTAGGCTTGAGCGCTATGCCCGGACCGATGCTGAATGATGTGCTTCCCGACCTGCTCGAGGAGATGGTGTTTCTGCTCAAGCAGCAGGGGGCCGATCCGCTCGAGGCGCCATTGCGCGCGCTCACGATCGAGTCGGTATGCGACTGCGGCGACGAGAATTGCGCGAGCTTTGCGACTGCGGCGGAAGTGAAGGTCGCGAACTACGTCGAGCTTGCTTCGATGGAAGGGCAGCTCATTCTTGATTTGAATGAGCGCAATGAGATCTGTTTTGTCGAGGTTCTGGGGCGACCCGACGTTAAGTACCTGCTCGAAGAGTACTACGAATCCGCTCGTCAGTAGCGTCGATCATCCGCTGGCCGCTTTTGGCGCTTGCTGGCGGAACTGCGCGGCGAAGTTCAGCACCTCGGCTGCGACCTGTTCCTTTTCCGTATCGACCGTGATCACATGATAGCTCTCTTCCAGCACGACGCAGCGTTTCTCCGTGCTGCCGAGATGCTTCATTACGAACTTCACGTTGCGATCGAACGGACAGGTGTGGTCGAGCCGAGAGTGAATCACAAGTGCGGGCTGGGTTATGCGCTGAAGGCGGCGGCGCACGATCTTCGACATATCGAGCAGATTGATCGGCGCCGTGATTGGGAACAGATGCGTGGTCGGATGAATCCGGCGCGCGGCCGCGTCGTGAATATCGGAATCATCTGGGCTATACAGATATAGCTGGCGCGAGATTCGGCCCAACTTCTGCACCATCCTGAGCAGCAGCATCGTCGAACGCGGCAGATAAAACGCCGGCGCCAGCATCGCGATACCCGCTACCGCCTCGCGCTGGTCTATGGCCAGGCGCGCGGCCAGCACCGCGCCGGCCGAAAGCCCCACCACGATATTCGGGTCGCCGTATTGGCGCAGATCTTCGAAACCCTGCACCACGCTTTCGTACCAGTTGTCGTAATTCGCCGCGCCCAGCTCTTCGGGCGCACCCGCGTGTCCGGCAAGCCGCACGCCGCGTACGCGGATTCCGGCCGCGGCCATCCGTTCACCAAGCCATCGCATTTCATACGGAGTTCCGGTAAGGCCGTGAATCAACAGAGCACTCAGGCCTGCTCCGGGAAAGAAAAACTCCCGCTTGTCGACACTGCCAGGCGGGCGGCCGGACGCGATTTGCGGCGGAGGTTCGTCGTCGGAAGATTTCATTTGTTCGGAGAATTCCGTTTGGAAGAGTTAATCACAGCTTTTGTTTCGCTTCGTTTCGCTTTCACACCGCGGCGCTACATCCCCGAGTTGCCCGAAGCACTCAACTGGTCGGCATGGATCACAATATCGGACTGCGTGCGCAACTGATCGATGAATTGAGTCCACACCTGAGCCCTGCGCCGCGCCAGATAATCATCGGTGAATGACTGCTTCGCGCTGGCCCACTGTTCGTCGTCGGGGTCGGAGCGTGAGGTCACCTCAAAGATGAACGCGTTGCCGTCCTGCTCCATCACGCTCGGAATCAGCCCGGGCACGGTGGCAACGGTGCCGGCGGCATCGGTAACCTCGGGGAACTGCCCGATGCCCGAGATGGCGTGGCTCGCGCGCTCGAAGGGATCGACATCGTGAACTGCGAGCTTGTTGGCGGCGGCGACTTTCTGCAAGTCGCCCGGCGTCTTGATTTGCGCCATCAGCTTTTGGGCCTGATTGTGCGCCGCAATTTCCGCGTACGCCCGGATATAGGCTTGGCGGACGTTGGTCGCGATATCTTTCAGCGGCGGAACGTGCGAGGGGGTCTTGTCAATAACCTTGATCAGGTAAGGTGCGTCCTGTTCGGGCACCGCGCGGACCTGCCCCTTGTCAAGCGCGAGCGCTGCCTCGGCGAGTTTCGAATCCTCGCCGACGCCCGCGATGGGCTCGCCCTTGGCGAACGGCGGCGTCGTGACCGCGTCGATTCCGCGCTTCTTTGCGAGGTCTGGCAAATCGGCGCCACCGAGTGCGGCGGTCAAATCTTCGTCGACGGCCTGGCGCGCTAGACGAGTTCCGGTCTGCTCCCGTAAATCGCTGACGATTTTCGGCCGCGCTTCTGCGAGTGTGTCGGTGTGCGCGGGCGTGAACGTGTCGAGCTTGACCACGTGATACCCGAACGTGGTCTCGACGATCCGAATTTCGCCGGGCTTCATCGAAAAAACGGCGTCTTCGAAGGGCTTGATCATCTGACCGCGACCGAACGAACCCAGGTCTCCGCCATGATCCTTGTTGGACGGGTCGTCGGAATATTTCGCGGCGAGTTTATCGAAATCTGCGCCTTTGGATTGCGCCTGTTTCAGGATGTCTTCGGCCTTGGCCTTGGCGGCCGCCTTTTCCTTATCGGTTGCGCTCTCGGGGACAGCTACCAGAATATGCTGTGCGTGAACCATGTCGGGATGCGTGAAGCGGCTGGTCAGGTTGGTTTTGTAATAAGACTCGACGTCCTTGTCTGATGGAGCGAACTTGGCCGCGAGCGCGAGCGGTTCGTAGTGGATGAACATGATCTGGACGCGCTCGGGTTCGCGGAAATCCTCGAGGTGGGCGTTGTAGAAATCCGCAATCTGCTTGTCGGTCGGATTGACCGTTGCAGTAAAATCGGCCCATGGGAACTCCAGATATGCGAGCCCGACTTTCTGATTGCGCAGATTGAACGCGTGGCGGATTTCCGCATCGCTCGCCTGCACGCCCTGGTCGACCATCTGCTGAAGCGTGTCCTGGGTCATCTCCGAACGCATCGTGGACTCGAACTCGGCCGGAATCATCCCGCGCTCGCGCAGCACCTCCTGGTATTGGTCGAAATCGAATTGGCCGTTTGATTGGAAGCCTGGCAGGGTCGCGATCTTCTGCTGCAGCTCGGCATCGCTCACATGAATCCCGAGATGCCGCGCCTCGGTGGCGATGAGACGGTTTTCGATAATCCGGTCGAGCGCCTCCTGCCGGAGATTAATGTTCTTCATTACCGCAGCGGCATTCGCCCCATACATCTGCTGGATGATTTCCTGCAGTTGCTGGGACTCTTTGTCAACTTCATTGGCGAGGATCCGATTTCCGTCCACACTCGCCACGGGATGAACCTGGGAAAATAAGCCGGAGCCCACTCCCCAGAATCCGAACACAATAATGATTAAAATTAGTATGGTCCGCGTAACCCACGAGTAGGCGTGGCGGCGCATCATATCGAGCATGGCGCCCCAATTATATCCGGGCAGCCTTCTGGCGCGCAATTGCATCGCACTCGCTTGCCCGACCCGGCGACCATCTGTTAGCCTCATCGCCGAGATGATGGGTGGACGAGGAGCCGGTTTCTCCCTCTGATCCGGGTTTTTATCCTGAGCGACTTCGGCCTCGGCCTGACTTCGTCCACGGAGAGTGCTGGGCGACGGAAGTTTAGAATCTGGCGCGAAATTCAGGCGCGACGCGAGCGTTATCCAAGGACAAAATTCAGTGGTTCTCAATTCGATTTTCGGCTGGTTCTCTAACGATCTTGCGATCGATCTCGGCACCGCCAACACGCTGGTTTACGTCAAGGGCGAAGGGATCATCTGCAATGAACCTTCGGTGGTCGCCGTTCAGCGCGACTCGCGCGGGTCGCGCCGGATTCTGGCGATCGGGGCGGAGGCGAAACGGATGGTGGGACGAACCCCCGGCTCGATCACCGCGATTCGTCCGCTGCGCGACGGCGTAATCGCCGACTTCGAGATCACCGAAAACATGCTGCGCTATTTCATCCAGAAGGCGCATTCCGGCAAGACCCTGGTGAGGCCGCGCCCGAGAGTCGTAATCGGAGTCCCGTTCGGGATCACCGCGGTCGAGAAGCGCGCGGTGCGCGAGTCGGCTGAATCAGCCGGCGCGCGAGAGGTTTACCTGATCGAGGAACCGATGGCGGCCGCGATCGGTGCAGGACTGCCAATCACCGAGCCGGCCGGTAACATGATAGTCGATATCGGCGGCGGCACCACCGAAGTCGCGGTGATTTCGTTGGGTTCGATCGTCTTTCCGCGCTCGGTGCGGGTGGCGGGCGATAAAATGGACGAAGCGATCATCCAGCACATCAAGCGTAAGTATAATCTGCTAATCGGCGAGCGCACCGCGGAGCTGATCAAGATAACCATCGGCTCGGCTTATCCCGGCAACGAGATTCAGACCATGGAAATCCGCGGTCGCGACCTGGTGGCCGGAGTACCGAAAGAGATCGAGATTACCGACGAGGAAATCCGCGAGGCGCTCCAGGAGCCCGTGCGCCAGATTATCGAGTCGGTTCGAATCGCGCTCGAGCGCACGCCCCCCGAACTCGCTTCCGACATCATGGACAAGGGCATTATGCTGGCCGGTGGCGGCGCGTTGCTTCGCAACCTGGACGTGCTGCTGCGCGAGGAGACCGGGTTGCCGGTGACGCTGGCGGAGGATCCTTTGACTGCGGTGGTGATGGGTGCGGGCAAGGCGCTGGACGAACTGTCCTTGCTGCGCGGCGTAACGGTTGACTAGGCGTTCGCGCGTCCCGCGATGAGGCAGAGTGTGCCTGCGGCCCGGGGCAAAATCTCAGGTACTTTTCTTTGGCGCAACCGCGTGGTGCTGACTGCGGGCGCGTTACTACTGATTTCGTTGCATCTGCTGACTGGCAGCTTGAGCCGCGCCGACTACGCGGCGGCGCCGGCCTTCGCGATGCTCCAGGTGATGCGTCCGGTGCAGGCCGCCGCGGCACACCTCGGTGACGGCGCGTCATCCATTGTCCACAACTACATGGACCTGGTCGGCGTGCGCGAAGAGAACACGCGGCTGCGCGCTCAGATCGCCGAGCTCAAAGGCCAAAACGCGCGAATTACCGAACTCCAGACCGAAAATCAGCACCTTTCCGGGTTGCTAGAACTGCGTGACGCGCTTGGGCTCGACGCGGTTGCCGCCAGCGTGATCGGCAGCGACGCCACCGGACTGTCGCACACCCTGGTGCTTGGACAGGGATCATCCAGCGGGCTGCGGCCCGGAATGGCGGTGCTGTCGAACCAGGGCGTGGTCGGCAGGATTATCGATACCAGCCTGAACGCCGCGCGCGTGCTTCTGATCGACGATCACAACTCCGCGCTGGACGGCTTTGACGAGCGCTCGCGCGCGCGGGGAATTGTTGCCGGCGTGGTCGATGACGGGATCATCATGAAGTACGTCGATCGCTCGGAGGATTTGAAACCCGGCGACTCGATCGTAACCTCGGGCCTCGACGGAATTTTTCCGCGCGGACTCCTGGTCGGCACCGTCGCGAGCGTCCATCGCGAAGGCCCCGGCCTGTTTCTCCTGGTGCAGGTGCGGCCGGCGGTTGATTTCCACGCGCTCGAACAGGTGCTGATCGTTACCCAGCAGGCGCCGCCCGCGCCGCCCGATATTCGAGGCTAACCGGTGTGCGGCTGGTGATCCTGTTTGCGACTTTAACCTACCTCGCGCTCGCCATTGAGACCTCAGTGCCATACTGGATCCAGACCCGGATCCTGATTCCAAACCTGATCGTAATCCTCGCGGTGGACTTGGGCCTGCGCAACCACGGTGTGGTTCCGGCAATTCTGGCTTTTGCGATGGGCTATGCGACTGACGCGTTCTCGGGCTCGACGCTTGGCGTCAATGCGTTCCTGATCACGATGGTCTTTCTGCTTACCTACGAAATTTCTAGCCGGCTCCTGGTGACCAATGCCGCAGTCGGCGCGACGTTTGTTTTTCTGGGCGTGATCGTGACCTCGATTGGCGGACTGGTCCTGGCCGATGGTGCCGCCGGAATTGCCGCCACCGGCGCGATGCTGCCTGGAATCGCCATGCAGGCCGCTATTTCAGCGATTGTCGCGCCGCTGGTATTCGGACTTATCGCGCTGCTCAAACGAGCCGCCGGATTGCCTGTCGCGCTCGCGCGTGAATAGATAGATATAGACAGGAACCCTCCAGTGGCGAAGTTCCGCCCCAAAACGCGAAATCGTTCGATCCCGAAGCTCGAGCCCCGGGTCGCCGTGTTGACCGCCCTGATGGCGCTGGTCTTCACGATCGTCGGCGCGCGTCTCTACTATTTGCAGGTGATTCATCATCCGGAGATGGCCGAACTGGCCGACCGCAACCGGATCCGAATCCGGCGCGTGCCTGCTCCGCGCGGACTGGTCTTCGACCGGCGCCATCGCCCGCTGGTGGATACGCGTCCGACCTTCGACGCCGAGATGGTGCCCGAAGACTCGGACAACCTGTCGGCCACGATCGAAAAGCTCGAGCGCTATCTCGGCGTCACTGACGTAGCTGACAAGATCGCATCTGCCGAGGAAGCCGGCCGTCCACCCTACGAGCCCGTGATCGTCGCCGAGCGCCTGGATTGGCAACAAGTCGTTTCGCTCGAAACCCATCAGCTCGAACTGCCCGGCGTTAGCTTGGAAATCACTCCCGGACGCCATTATCTGTACGGCAATCTGGCGTCCCATCTGCTCGGATACGTCGGCGAAGTCAGCGTGGACGATCTGCGCCGGCTCACCGCGTACCACATGGGCGACGAGATCGGGAAATTTGGCCTCGAGCGCGGATGGGAGCCGTTTTTGCGCGGCGAGGCGGGCGGTCAGGAAGTTGAGGTTGACGCGGTTGGCCGACGCTTGCGGGTGCTAAAGGAAATTCCCGACACCCCCGGCGAGAGCATCGTCCTGACGATCGATTTGGACGTGCAGCAGGCTGCAGAGCAGGCGATGCAGGGAAAGAACGGCGCGATGGTCGCGATCGATCCGAACAATGGCGACATCATCGCGATGGTGTCGCATCCCGACTTTGATCCCGACGTCTTCGGCGCCGGAGTTAAGCCGGCTGCCTGGCGCGCATTGATGACCGACCCTAATCATCCACTGGAAGATCGCGCAATCCAGGGAACTTACGCACCTGGCTCGACCTTCAAGATTGTCGATTCGATCGCTGCTCTGCAGGAAGGAACCCTGACCGATAGTACGATTTACGACTGTCCGGGCGGCCTATGGTTCGGCGGCCGCGAATATCATTGCTGGCGCAAACAGGGTCACGGCGAAATCGGGGTGCATACCGCGATTGTGCGGTCGTGCGATGTGTTTTTTTACAATGTCGGAGAGCATCTCGGAATCGACAAGCTTGCGCACTGGGCCAACCTGCTCGGCTTCGGCGTGAAGTCCGGCATCGGACTGGATAACGAGAAACCGGGCCTGATGCCGTCGTCAGCGTGGAAGGAAAAGCGCTACCACGAGCGATGGTACCCGGCTGAAACGCTCTCGGTCGCGATCGGACAAGGCTACGTCGCCGCAACTCCGCTGCAACTCGCGCAGCTTGCCGCAGAGGTCGCCAACGGCGGTACCCGTTACCGCCCACAGTTCGTCAAGGAAGTCGAAGGACTCGACGGCGGCGTCGCCAAATCTTACCTGCCCGTCGTCGAGCAGCGCATCCCGATCTCGCCCGATAATCTTGAGACGGTGCAGGATGCGATGGCGGACGTGGTGAACGGTCCCGGCGGCACCGGCCATCAGGCTGCTCTGCCCGGAATCACGGTGTGCGGCAAGAGCGGAACCGCGCAGGTGGTGGGCGACAAGGGTAGCCTGACCGCGGGCGAAGATGAATCCAAGATGCCTGAGAAGTATCGCGACAACGCATGGTTCATCGCGTTCGCGCCGAAAGAGCATCCGCAGATCGCCGTCGCCTGCCTGGTCGAGCACGGCGGCCACGGCGGCAGCGCGGCGGCGCCGGAAATCGCGGCGGTGATGAAGCGCTTCTTTCAACTCTATCCGCCGCCCGCCGCGCCCGACCTGACCCGCGAGGACGATTCCGCGCCCAAGACCGCGATCGCGCGTGTACTTGACCAAGATTCCTCCGACGCCGGCGGCGAACACTAGACCCGTGGCCGCGATCGATCGCCGTCTGGTTCTGCATTTCGATTGGACTGTCTTCTGGCTGGTGATCGCGCTGGCAGCAGTAGGGCTCCTAAGCGTGATGAGCGCGTCTTACGCGGGGCCACATAAACATCTTGATCCGCTCGTCATCCGGCAGATGATCTGGATCGCCGTGGGCGCCGTGATCATGATGGTGGCGGTGCTGTTTGACTATCGCGCGCTGCAGACCTACGCGTATCCGATCTATGCGCTCGCGCTCGCGCTGCTGATCGCAGTGCAGGTTATCGGCCATTCGACCGGCGGCTCGCGGCGCTGGATCAATCTCGGCTTTTTTCATCTCGAGCCTTCCGAATTCGCCAAGCTCGCGGTCGTGTTCGTGATGGTCCGGTATTTTCGTGAGGAACCGCCCAAGGGCGGATGGAGCCTGCGCCAGATGATCATCCCGGCGCTGCTGCTCGGAGTTCCGGTCGCACTGGTGCTGAAGCAACCCGATCTTGGCACTGGCCTTATCCTGGTGCTGATCACCGTGACGCTGGTGTTTGTGAGCGGACTCAACTGGCGCGTGATGCTGCTGTTGGCGGTCGCGGGGATGGGCGCGGCTCCGCTTAGCTGGCACTACCTGAAGCCATATCAGCGCCAGCGCCTGGTCAGCTTCATCAATCCGCAAGCCGACCCGCTCGGTTCGGGCTATCACATTATCCAGAGCGAAATCGCGATCGGCGCAGGCGGCCCTACCGGCAAGGGATTTCTGAAGGGCACGCAGGCGCGACTCAATTTTCTGCCCGAGCAAAGCACCGATTTTATCTTCGCGGTCTTCGCCGAAGAGTTCGGTCTGACCGGCACGCTGACCCTGCTCGCGATGTACGCGGCGCTAATCCTGCGCGGCGCATGGATCGCGCGCCACGCACGCGACCGCTTCGGCGCGTTGCTCGCGATCGGTCTGATCGCGATCGTGTTCTGGCAGGTGGCGATAAATATCGGGATGGCGACCGGAATGCTGCCGGTCGTCGGAATCACGCTGCCGCTGGTGAGCTACGGCGGCTCCTCGCTGATCCTGATGATGGGTGCGATGGGCCTGCTAATCAGCATCAACACGCGCCGCTTCCTGTTCTGAGACTTGAGGTAAAACGCCAAGGCACCAAGCGGCCACTAAGACACGAAGGCACCAAGAAGAAAGCACCGGCTCCAAAATAAGGGCCCGGCACTTTCAAATAATTTCTTCTTTGTGTCTTTGTGTCTTAGTGACCGCCTGGTGCGTGGCCCTATTGGAAAAGGGTTACAAACAGTATCGATCTGCTTGATCGTGGGAAGGTAAAGGTGTTCGGTATCTTGTAACTCCCCGGTGCACAAGGAATCGCGATGGGCGAAGATCAGGCACTCTCACCTTGGTGGAGGCGCTGCGCTATTGCCACGATCGTCGTGTGCTTCTGCGTACTCGGATGGCTCGCGAAGCTGACCTATTCCGACGCGCCGCCGATTCCAGAACGCGTCGTTGGTCCGAACGGTGCGGTGTTGTTCACCGCGGCCGATGTCGCTGCCGGTCAACAGGTCTTTCTGCGCTACGGATTGATGGAGAACGGCACGATCTGGGGACACGGCGCATACCTGGGTCCCGACTTTTCCGCCCAGTACCTGCACACGCTCGCGATCGACACTGAAAAGAGCGTCACCGAGCGCCACGGCTTCGTGATGCCAGCGCAGCTTGCGCCGAGCCAGCGCCTCGTCGTCAACGCTGAAGTCACACGGATGCTCAAGCGCAACCGCTACGATCCTGTCACCAAAACTCTGACATTCACCGAAGCGGAAGCCGCCTCTTACCAGCATCAGATCGCTCTATGGACCGCTTACTTCACGAATCCATCACAGGACGCCGGCCTTCCGCGGGATTACATCAGCGACCCCGCGCAACTGCGCGAGCTGACTTCGTTTTTCGCATGGGCGGCGTGGGCTTCGGTCGCGAATCGTCCCGGATTGAATTACTCGTACACGAATAATTTTCCTTATGATCCTTCGGCCGGCAATCTGCCCACCAGCGGCGCGGTGCTATGGAGCGCGCTCAGCGTAATCACGCTGCTCGGCGCGACTGCGGCGGTGCTGTTTGCATTCGGCCGCTTCGATTTCCTCGGATGGCGCCGGCAACGCGGGCACGTGCATCCGAAGATGCTCCCCGGCGTCACGACGCCGAGCCAGCGCGCGACGATTAAATACTTCGCGGTGATCGCGCTGCTGTTCCTTGCTCAAGCTCTGGTCGGCGGTGGCACCGCGCATTACCGCGCCAACTCGGGCAGCTTCTATGGAATTAATCTTTCGGCGATTTTGCCCAGCCAGATTTTGCGCACTTGGCATCTACAACTCGCGATTTTCTGGATCTCGGCCTCCTACGTCGCCGGCGGACTGTTCCTGGCTCCCGTCATCGGAGGCGCCGAGCCGCGCGCGCAGACGCTGTGGGTGAATGTCCTGTTTGTTGCGCTCGTACTAGTCGTCGTCGGAAGCCTGCTCGGCGAATTCGCTGGAGTGCATCAATGGTTCGGCAGGTTTTGGAGCTGGTTCGGCGACCAGGGATGGGAATATCTGGATCTTGGACGTGCCTGGCAGATGATGCTCGCCGCCGGCTTGGTCCTGTGGGTGGTGCTGCTGTACCGCGCGATAGCGCCACGGCTAAGCGGTCACGAATCAAGCGAGCTTTCGTGGCTATTCATCGCGGCCGCGGTCACGATTCCGGTCTTTTACGTGCCCGCGTTCTTTTACAATACCGCGACCAACTTCACGATCGTCGATCTGTGGAGGTTCTGGATCATCCATCTGTGGGTCGAGAATTTTCTCGAGCTGTTCGTCACCTGCGCGGTCGCGATCATCTTCTACCAGCTCGGAATCGTCTCGAGCACGACCGCCGCGCGCGTGGTCTATCTCGACGCGCTGCTCTATCTCGGCGCCGGAATCATCGGCACGGGACATCATTGGTACTTCACCGGTCAAGGGCAGATCGCGATGGCGCTGAGCTCGGTTTTCTCCGCGATGGAGGTCGTCCCGCTGACGCTCCTAACGCTCGACGCGTGGGATTTCATCGCGCTGACGCGAGGGCGATGCGACACCTGCGGCGAGGACATTTCCGTCCCGCATCGTTGGACGTTTTACTTTCTGATGGCGGTCGGGGTCTGGAATTTCGTCGGCGCCGGCGTCTTCGGCTTTCTTATCAATATGCCGATCGTTAGCTACTTCGAGGTCGGCACGATGCTCACGCCAAATCATGCGCATGCTGCGTTCATGGGTGTGTTCGGGATGCTCGCGGTCGCGCTGATGGTCTTTGCGTTTCGGCAGGTCTCTTCCGACGAGCAGTGGCGCGACACGGAAAAATACATCCGGGTTTCGTTCGTAGGACTGAACCTGGGACTCGTGCTGATGATCGTGACCAATCTGTTCCCCGGCGGCGTGCTGCAACTCTATGACGTGCTGCAGAACGGATATTGGCACGCACGCAGCGAAGCGTTCGGACACAGCACGCTCATGCATTCGCTCGAATGGGCGCGGCTGCCGGGTGATCTGATCTTCATCGTGCTGGGCGTCGCACCACTCGTGATCGCCGCGCTCAAAACCTACGCGAACCTGCGAAGGGGTCCCGCTCAGTCGATAAAGGCTCAACCGGAACCGGTCCGCGCCGCGTCCTAGCGATCGGTACCGATCGCATCGGATGCACGACGAGCGTGATATAATTAAGTCTCATCCCGATTTCTCCGCGCGAGGGTAGTGTCATGGCGCGTTCGTCGAAGAAGTTCACCGACCCCACCGATATCGCAATCGTCGAGGTTCATCGGCGCTTCGTCGAGGTGATGGAGACTGTTCGCCTCGAAACCATCAGTCCCGAAATGAAGCAGAGCTATCTGGCCGTGATGACCAACCTGACCGAGAAGCTCGCGCTCCCCTCCAAGCCGCTGTCCGAAATCGTGGGCGAGGTGATGGCGGAAGCGGGCCCGTTCATCTTCCAGGCGATGCAGCGCTGACTGGCGTCTGTCCGGACGCGTAATCCCACTGCGCCTTAACGTACCGTCATCATTTTGCGTGAAACGTTTACGTGCACCATCGCGTCGAAGGATTGTGACGATCCTGCAAATCAAACCACGGCGCATGCGTGCCAAATCTGACCAGACGTTTATCCGTGCGTCAGATTTCGCAGTATCCGCAAGGCCCCCTGCGCGGCGGCTCGATGGCACGATCGTCGCTCTGAATAAAGGTGGAAGCTGAGATTCCGCCGAGAGGAGCGGTACGTCAATGGCCAGCACTGCAGAGTTTCGAAACTCAACCGCAGCGGGAGTGGACCGGATCCAGATGCGATGGCCCGCCGTCCTGGTTTTTCTAATCGGCGTCGCTGCCATCCTGTCTTTGGGCGGATGCGCCGCATTTAACCCGCAGGGCGCGGCAGAACAGGCCACGCCCAGCTACTACAACGGTCAGCAGTATAGTTCGCTTTCGCCCGACCAGAAGATGCAGCTCGAAGACCATCTCTCCAACGAGAGCAATGCCGCGTGGCGCACGACCGCTTCGGTCGCGGGCGGACTCGGCACCCTGACCCAGGGAACCGGCATCTTGTTGTGGGCGGCCAAGCGATGAACTGAGGAGTGCAGCTCATCGCAGGAGGTATTGCGATGAAGCCCGACGGCAACAAAAGATCACACGCGACGCGCTGGATAGTGCTCGCGCTTTTGTTCGCCGTTCTAACCGGAGCCAGTGGATGCACCGCGATGTTCCCACAGACAGCAGCGCAGAATTATGCCCCGCTCTACTACGAAGGCGGATACAGCTCACTCACGCCGCAGCAGAAAATGCATCTCGAGGACCATCTGTCGAATCAGAGCAATCAAGCGTGGCGCACCACCGCGAAAGTAGCCGGCGGCCTCGGCCATCTGATGCAAGGCACCGGCACGCTACTCACCGCGCTCCGCGGTCATCCGGGCCGTCGTCGTATCTGAGGACTGAGGCTGTCAGCCCTCGACGAAGGCGTAGGCGTTCTCTTCGTGCTCGCTTAGATCGAGGCCCATGTACTGGCCTTCGTCGTTGACGCGGATTCCGACCAGCGCATCGGTCACCTTGAACAGCACTGCGCTGCCGACGAACGAGAACGCGACGCTCGCGACCACGGCAATCGCCTGCACCAGGAGCTGATGAGGATTTCCCCGGATGAGTCCGTTGCCGCCCGCCGCATTGATTGCGACGCTGGCGAAAATTCCGGTCGCGAGCGCGCCCCAGATTCCGCCGACCATGTGCACGCCCACCACGTCGAGCGCGTCGTCGTAGCCGAAGAGCGATTTCATCCGCACCGCGCCAAAGCATAGCCCTCCGGCAACGATTCCGATGGCGATCGCCGGCACCGGGCCGACGTAGCCCGAGGCGGGCGTGATCGCGACTAGCCCCGCGACCGCTCCTGACGCGGCGCCGAGCGTGGTCGGCTTGCCCGCGACGAACCATTCCACCGCGACCCACGAGAGCATCGCGGCGGCAGCGCCCAGATGCGTCGCGACGAACGCCGAGACCGCAAGGCCGTCGGCGGCGAGCGAGCTGCCGGCGTTGAACCCGAACCATCCGACCCACAAGAGGCCCGCGCCGGTGATCGTCAGTGTCAGATTATGCGGCGCCATGTGCTCCTTCAGGTATCCGCGCCGCTTGCCCACCAGCAGCGCGCCAGCCAGCGCGGCCGCACCCGATGAGATATGCACGACAGTGCCGCCGGCGAAATCCATCGCGCCCATCGCGTGAATCCATCCGTCGGAACCCCACACCCAATGCGCGAGCGGATCGTAAATCAGCGTGGTCCAGAGCAGGCTGAAAATCACGAATCCTTTGAACGTCATCCGCTCCGCGATCGCGCCGGTAATCAACGCCGGCGTGATAATCGCGAACATGCATTGATAGATCATGTACGCCTGATGCGGGATCGTCGCGGAGTACGGTGCGTACGCCTGCGTCGCGCTGACTCCCGCAAGGCCGGCCCACGAAAGCGTGCCGGCAAATCCGCTGCCGGGGGCAAACGCGATGCTGTAGCCGAAGAGCACCCACTGGATCGACACGAGCCCCGCAAGGATGAAGCTCTGCATCAGGGTCGAGAGCACGTTCTTGCGCCGCACCATCCCGCCGTAAAACAGCGCGAGACCGGGAATTGTCATCATCAAGACCAGCACCGCCGAGAGCAGAACCCAGGCGGTGTCGGCGCCGTCGATCTTCGGCACGGCTGGAATCGCCGCGTGTGCCGAAGACGCACCCGCGATCACGAACAATAACGCGGCAGCAGTTACGAAAAATGTTGTGAAAGGGACGGAACTACCCGCGAGCGCATCCCTGCGAGCCATCAGGAGCCTCCGATAATGGCGTCAAAAGCGCCAGACACACTAATGCCGCCCGTTTGAGCAGCAGTCGCCCAACGATTCGGCAGTAACCCCCGTCGCCAACGCGGTTTTATGCCGCTGCCGGGGAAACCGAGCAAAATCAATGCCCTTGAGATGACGTTTCCTCAACCCAAAAAAAGAAGGGCGGCTCGCGACGAACCGCCCTTCCATCACTATTCTGTATTTCCGAGAAACTCAGCCCTTCGGCAATCCGAGGATTCGCTCCCCGATCATGTTCCGCTGCACCATCGAGGTGCCACCCGCAATCGTCATGGATTCTGACGCCAGGATGCGCTTCATCCAGTCGCCGCGCGGGGCGAACGGCGTGTGCGACTCGAGCATCGCGTATTCACCGAGCAGCCGCGTCGTGAATTTGACCATCCGCTGGCCCAGATCGGTCGAGACCAGCTTCGAAATCGACGCCTCGGAGCCCGGCTGGAGGCCTTTGAGCCGCCGCGAGAGCGAGCGCAGCCCGTTGTACTTCTTCGCGGCGACCTCGATCGCGAATTGCGCTAGCTGCTGGCGGATGTCGTCCTCTTCGATCGCGGGACGCCCGTTAATCTGCGCGCGCTTAGCCAGCTCGACCAGCGCGTGCAGGGTCTGTTCGGTGCCTCCGATTGTCTCGCCGATTCCGAACCGCTCGTGCATCAGCGTGGCGACCAGCACCTGCCATCCCTGATTCAACGGTCCGAGCAAATTTTCCTTGGGGACTTTTACATCCTCGAAGAAAATTTCATTGAACTCGGAGTCGCCCGTGATCTGCATCAGCGGACGCACCGTGACCCCCGGACTTTTCATATCGACGATCAGCGCGCTCATGCCCTTATGCTTCGGGGCGTCGGGATCGGTGCGGACGAAAAGCTGGCAGAAGTGCGAGCGATGCGCGATCGTGGTCCAGACCTTCTGCCCGTTGACCACAAAGTCGTCGCCCTTCAACTCCGCCCGACACTGGATCGCGGCAAGGTCCGAGCCCGCGCCCGGCTCCGACATCCCTTCGCACCAGATCTCTTCGCCGGCGAGGATCGGCTGCAAGTAGCGCTTTTTCTGTTCCTCGGTGCCCCACTGCATCAGCGCCGGGCCGTTCATGATCACGCCGAGCACGTTGCATCCCATCGGAAGCCCGAGCCGCCCCATCTCCTGCTGGAAGATGACCTGTTCGATAAAGGTCGCGCCGCGGCCACCGTATTCTTTGGGCCAGGTCAGTCCGGCCCATCCCGCCTCGTAAAGCTTGGTGTGCCAGGCCTTCAGGCGATTCCAGACAACGTCATCGGCGCTGTTTTCTTCGTCGATTTGCGCAAGCGGCGGGGGCTGATTGGCCTCGAGCCACTTTCTGACTTCCATTCGATAGGCTTCTTGTTCGGGCGACCAGTTGAAATCCATAGCAGAGGAACCTTCCTGTTTGATTCAGCACTACGATGCTATCGCGGCGGACCTCACTTGGGTAGCGCGCCACGGCGCCTCCTGCAAGCGCCGGAGAAGCGAAAAAATACCGATCGTTCAACGGAGTTGGATAATCGCGCTGAATCGGGAAGATCGGGCGATGGTTGCATGTGAAATCAAAACAAGAAAACTCTAAACTAGAACACAGAACGATTACTCCGATATCTTGAAGCAGATCCAGTGCAAGATCGATCGGGAGGTAGCCATGATCCATGGAACCTGCATGTGCGGAGGAATCAGGTTCGAAATCGAAAAGGTGCGAGCGATGACCTACTGTCATTGCTCGGTCTGTCGCAAGACCACCGGGGCCTCAGTCGCAACGTTTGCGCACGTCCGTTCCGAACGGTTCAAGCTCTTGAGCGGCCAAGATCTGATCAACCCGGGATACGAATGGACCCCCGGCCATGCGCGGAGCTTCTGTGGCCGATGCGGCTCGCCCGCTCCGGCATTCGTCAATGCGACCGGGATGGTGAGCGTTCCGGCCGGCCTATTGGAGGACGACCCGGGCGTACGCCCTTCGATGCACGTATTCACATCGTCGAAGGCTGCGTGGGTGAACCTAGACGACGATTTGGCGAAGTACGAGAAGTGGGTGCCTGGCTTCGTTCCCGAGGATCTAGCCTCCACCACCAAGTCGTGAATCGCGCGACGCCGTTCTCCTACGATTGCAAAGCGTGCGGAAAATGCTGCCGCGACAAGGTGATCGCACTCGCGCCGTATGACCTTCTCAAGATCGCGCGGGCGGCCGGAGTCTCGACCCGCGAGGCGATCGCGCGCTTCACGCTGCGCCGCGGCTCGATTCTCAAATTCGACGCGGAGGGCGCGTGCACGATGCTCGAGGGCGTGCGATGCGGCATCCACGAGGGTCGTCCTCTCGCCTGTCAACTCTATCCGCTTGGGATCGAGCGCGGGGCCGACGGGCGCGGCGAGAGGTTCGTGCGTCTTGAACCGGCGCCCGGCTCGCTCGGCGTCTATGGCGACGACGGCACGGTCGGAGATTTTCTCGAGGCGCAGGATGTCGCCGAGTTTCTGGACGCGAACGACCGCTATCGGCGGCTCGTCGCGCGGATGCGGGCGCGAATCGCCGAGCTGGTCGATTTCGAGAAAATCGAGCCGCGCGAATTCTGGCGGTGCGCCACCCGCGAGGCGCTCGCCGAATCTGGCTACGACCCCAATCCTCTCATCGACGTGCTGTTCGACCTCGACGGGCTGGTCGGGCGGCGTGACGACGAAGAGGCGGAGATGTTCGTGCATCTGGCCGCGCTCTCGATACGCGTCGGGAAATCAGCCGATGCGGCCGCGATCGCAGCGGCCGCGGTGATGCTCGCCGTCAGCCTGGGCTACTCGCCCGCCGAGGCGAGCGGGATCTAGGGTCAGGGCTCATTGATTGATCCAGAAGATGATGGTTGCGGCGATGCAGATGGCTGAGAAGAAGGTGTGTGCGCATCTGCCATAGCGGGTATGGATGCGTCGCCAGTCTTTGAGCCTTGCGAACATGTTCTCGATCTTGTGCCGCTGACGGTAGAGTGTGCGGTCGAATCACGATGCCGCATCAGATGGAATTCGAGTTTGCAAAGGTCTGCTATGCGGACAAACCGGACACGGAACGGGATCGTCTTCAATCTCGGTGAGTTTGCCTTGACAGCTTGCCAGCCCCGCAACCGAGGATTTTCGCTAAGGAGGAGCCTCACGATGACCATCACCATTACCGCTTTTGAACGGTCACCCGATGGCGGCAAGGGACTGGCGCGTGATACGCGCGTTCGCTGGGCGCTTGAAGAAGTGGGCCAACCCTACGAAGTTCGCCTTGTTTCGTTCCGTGCGATGAAGGAACCCGCGCATCGGGCGCTTCATCCTTTCGGCCAGATTCCGACCTATGAGGAAGGCGATCTCGCCCTGTTCGAGACAGGGGCGATCGTGTTCCATATCGCCGAACGCCATGCGGGCCTGCTGCCGGACGCTGCCAATGCCCGGGCGCGCGCGATCACATGGATGTTTGCCGCGCTCAACACTGTGGAGCCGCCGATCCTTGAACGCGAAACCGCCAGGCTCCTGGAGGGCGACAAGACCTGGTATAAGGAGCGCCTGCCTTTGGTCGAGGATCGCGTGCGCGACCGGCTGGGCCAACTTTCCGGTCGCCTGGGCGATGCCGACTGGCTCGATGGTGCGTTCAGCGCGGGCGACCTGATGATGGTGTCGGTGCTGCTCAGGTTGAAATCATCGGGTATTCTGGACGAATATCCGAACCTGGCCGCTTATGTCGCCCGCGGCGAAGTGCGGCTCGCCTACAAGCGAGCCTTCGAGGCTCAACTGGCGGTTTACACCGGCAAGCCATCGACCGGCTGATTGAGGTCCGTCCCGGGCTCGAAATCGTCATCCGAGTTTTTCGTTCAGTTTATGGGTCCTGACCTTAGCTACGCGCCGGGCGCTGAGCCGGCGGGTGCGGGACTCGATGCAGGCGACGGTGCGGCGGCCGGATGCTCGGGTATCTTTAGATCGCTCAAAATTTCGGTCGCATGCACCGACGGATCGACGCTCGGATAGACCTTCGCGATTCGGCCGTCGCCATCGATCACGTAGGTGATACGCCGGTCCAGGCCGAGAATCGGTATTCCGTTGGCAGCGCCGTATTCGGTCGCGATTTTCTTGTCCGGGTCGAGCAGCAGAGGAAACGGGATATTATATTTCTTGATAAACGCGCGATGCGCGTCGGAGTCCTGCACGCTGCATCCGAGCACCACCAATCCTGCCGACTGAAAGCGCGCGAAGCCGTCGCGGAAGGCGCACGCCTCTTTGGTGCATCCTGGCGTGTCGTCCTTAGGATAAAAATATAGCACCACCGTCTTGCCGCGCAGATCGGCCAGCGAGATCGGCGTGGTCTGGTCGCCCTGGACCATCTGGGTCGAGAACCCGGGCGCGACCTGCCCCTCTTTGAGCAGCTCAGCGCGCGCGATTCGCGGCCGAAAGACAATCACCGCAAGGATCACCACTGCGGCGAAGACCAAAACGGTTGCGAGCATTCTCATGCTGACTCCTCAGATGCGATAGAGCCACTCGGGATATTTTCCGCCGCGGCCGTGCAGCGCGTCCTGAAAGACCCTCTGCACGGTGCGCGTGATCGGTCCGGGCGTGCCGCTCCCGATACGGCGGTCGTCGAGCTCGACCACGGGGGTTACTTCGGCCGCGGTGCCGGTCATGAATGCCTCGTCGGCGACATAGAAGGCGTCGCGCGCAAAGAGCTCCTCGCGCACCTCGATCGAGTTGTCGTGCAGAATTCTAATAACCGAATCGCGCGTGATTCCCGGCAGGATCGAGCTCAGCGTCGGCGTGCGCACGATTCCGTCGCGAATCACGAACACGTTTTCGCCGCTGCCCTCGGCGACGAAGCCCTGCGTGTCGAGCAGGAGAGCCTCGTCGTAGCCGCCGCGGCGCGCTTCGTAGCCCGCCAGAATCGAATTGATGTAGTTCCCCGAAGCCTTCGCCGCCGGCATCATCGAGTTGTGATGAAACCGCACGAACGATGAGGTCTTGAGCCTGACGCCCTTGTTGAGGCCGTCTTCGCCCAGGTACGCGCCCCACGGCCAGGCCGCGATTGCGACGCGAGTCTTGTTGCCACGCGCCGCAAGCCCCATCTCGCCTTCGCCATAAAATGCGATCGGGCGCAGGTAGCACTCTGCCAGCTTGTTGGCGCGGATTACGTCGGCGCACGCCTTCAGCAGCTCCTCGGAGCTGTGATGCATCGGCATCTCGACAATATGAGCCGACTCCAGCAGGCGCCGAATATGCTCTTTGCCCCGGAAAATTGCCGAGCCTCCCGCGTCGAGCTTGTAGCAGCGCATCCCTTCGAATACCGCAAGCCCGTAGTGCAGGCTGTGGGTCAGGACATGAACGTTGGCCTCGTCGTAGGGCACCAGGGTTCCGTCCATCCAGATCTTGTCTGTACGCAGACTGCTCGCCGCCAAGGGAAAACCTCTGGGGAAAGAATCGGCGCCGTCTGGCCGTCGCGAGCCGCCATGGCGCCTTCCACGGCTAGAAGTTATTCGATGAGTAATCGGCGGACAAGCCGTGCGCATGCACCGCGGGTTGTTGATCACGTAACCACCGGTGACTACTATCAAAGAATGAAATCGGTCGGCATCAAATTGCTGAAGTCGAGATTGTCGGAGTATCTGCGGATAGTGCGCAGTGGCGAGACCGTATTGGTGACCGATCGCGACGAGGTCGTGGCAGAGCTGCGCCCCTCGCGCAGGCAGCCCGGCACGCCGGAATCGCTCGGCCAACTCCTGGATTTGCTATCCGAACACGGCGACCTGACTCGCGCCAGAGAGCCGAAGGGACGTTGGAAATGGAAGGCGAAGGGGCTCGGACTCCCGAACGGCGCCGCTGCCGCTGTTCTGGAAGAGATTCGTGGCGACCGATGATCTCGAACCATGGCTGCTTGTATCTATCTTGACACCTCCGCGGTTCTCCGGGCGGTCATCGAAACTGGGACCAGCCCTGAGCTGGAAGCGCGAATCGCTGCGGCGCCGGCGCTCATTACTTCGCGGCTCTCGATCGTGGAGTCATCGCGCGCGATTCATCGCTTGAGGCAAATCGGACGAGTGAGCGAAACCCGTCTCGCCGACGCGCAACGTGAGATCGACGCGGTGTGGGCGCGATGCGACATCTGGGAATTGACCGTGTCCGTGTGCGATATGGCGCGGCGAGCTGCGCCTGGAAGAGCCCTCCGAACTCTGGACGCGCTGCATCTTGCGACTTTCATATTGGCGCGCGAGAGGATTGCGGGCTTGGAGCTGTTGACGGCTGACGAGCGCCTGCAAGAAGCGGCTGGCGGCATTTAGATCGCATCCAGCTAGCGTCTAGCCTTGAGAGGCTCGCGTAAGCCATTGGAGCGGGCTGCTTTGCGACTGGCGAGATTCCTCGCGATGCGCGCCGCGCGGGACGATCTGCACGATCATAACTGTCGGCAGGTTCGCGCTCGGAACGACAGTATCCGCCCATTTTTGTATCATTCGGAGCGCGTGCGGGTGATGCGTATCGCATCGTGCTCGTCACATCGAGTGGCAGCGATCGCGAAAAATCTCGCCTTGGGCGTCTGCACGCTTTCCCGACAGGTTCTGAAGCTCTCCCGACAGACCATTACGTCTCAGTTGCGTGGCTCGGAGTGCGACGCGCGGGCCGGCGGCGAGGATTCGGCCGACACTTCCACACGCGCGTCGCCGTTGGCATCTGCGCTGGCGTCGTTCTGCCCAGACACAAGCGGAGAGGATATGTCGGGAGAACCGTTGCGCCGATGCATTCTGCCGCCACGTTAACGGCGCCTGCGGCGCCTATGCCCGCCGCTGGCGGGAGCGTCGGAGTTGTTTTGTGTCTGCGGCTGCGGGCGCGCGATGAAGCCGTCGGGATTTTCTAGATAACGAGCAAGGATTCGCGTATCGATTCCATAAGTCGGCGCCATCGCCTCGAAAAACTGCCGCGCCGACGCGAAGTATGGTCGGCGCATCAGACGCCGCGTGCGGCGCGACGGCGTGGCCATGTTTTCAAACGCATCGTGGATTAGGCGCATCCGCTCAGTATCGCCGCGGGCAAATCCGCGCGCGCGCAACTCTCCTAGCAGATCGAAATCCCCGCGGCTCGCCGGGTCGCGCCGCGCGAGATCGAGCATCATCGCTGCGAGCACGAAGGCGTGATCGGGCGCGGCAACTCCTTCGATCATCTTTCCAAGTGCGGCCAGGTTGTGAATCGTCGGCGCCTGCGCCGGATCGCCCTGATGTCGTTTGAGATGCTCCGAAAGAAACGGGATCAGCGCCTCGAGCAGACCGATCTCGTCCATCAGGGCAGCGGCGCGAGCAGATGCGGGCTGGCCCAGCGTGCGATAGGTTTCTTCGACCAGGCGCGGAACCGAAGCTTTGGCGAGATCGGCGCGATGCGTTTCGATCGCGGCGCGGGTCGCCGGCTCGATTTCGAAGCCGAGCTTGGCGGCAAAGCGCACCGCGCGCATCATCCGCACCGGATCTTCGCGCATCCGCAACTCGGGCACGCCGATGGTGCGGATAAGCCGCGCGCGCAGATCGTCTCCGCCGCCGGCATAGTCGATCACATTAAAGGTCTGGGGGTCGTAGAACAGCGAGTTGACCGTGAAGTCGCGGCGAAATGCATCTTCCTCGGGAGTGCCGAAGGTGTTGTCGGCGCGGATCAGCGGATCGCCCTCGGTGGCGACCTCTTCGCTCTGACGGCGAAAGGTTGCGACCTCGATATTCTGCGGTCCGAAAAAGACATGTACCAGGCGAAAGCGCCTGCCGATTAACCGCGAGTTGCGGAACAGATCACGGACCTGTTGCGGATGCGCCGAGGTCGCGACGTCGAAATCCTTGGGACGCCGCGCCAGCATCAGGTCGCGCACCGATCCGCCAACCAGGTACGCAACGTGGCCCGCCCCAGCCAGGCGGTACAGAACCTTCAGTACATTGGGGTCGATATCGCGGCGCGAGATCGGATGCTCTGAGCGAACAATAATGCGCGGTTCCAATTCGGATGACCTTGCGGCCGGAGTCACGATGCGAACGCCCCCCGTCCATCCCCAACCGCCGCTCAAGAACCTAGCACGACGCCCGCCGCTCTTCATCGCCCCCAAACTGTCCTTTCCGGGCGGCGTGATCGTTGCCCAGCGGCCGGCGGCGTAGTAGGAAAGGCCGTGTATCCCGAGTCCGAAACGCGGTACGATTGGTACTACACCTGAGAGGAGCCTCATCCCATGGCAAAATTTGTTACCGACGTAAAGAAAATTCGTGAACGCGCGCGCAAACATATGGAGGAAGGTCCTGTAACCGACGGCTACAAGGCGGACCGCAAGGAAGTCGTCAAAGTGCTCAACGACGTCCTGGCGACCGAGCTGGTCTGCGTGCTGCGCTACAAGCGTCATTACTACACTGCCGACGGCATCTACGCCGATCCCGCGCGCCAGGAATTCCTGCAGCATGCGGGTGAGGAGCAGCAACATGCCGACTGGATCGCCGAACGCATCAGCCAGCTGGGCGGAAAGCCGAACTACAGCCCCGAGGGCATGGCCGAACGCGCGCACTCGCAATACGACGAAAGCAGTTCGCTGACCGATATGATCAAGGAAGACCTGGTGGCCGAGCGAATCGCGATCGAGTCATATTCGGATATCGTGCGATGGCTCAGCGACAAGGATCCGACCACCCGAATCCTGATCGAGCAGATCCTGAAGGTGGAAGAAGAGCACGCCGACGATATGAAGAACCTGCTCGCCAAAATTTCCTAAGAAAATTTTCCGGGCCGCCGCCGGCGGCATTCCATCAGGTTTCCATCGCAGGGTGTTGAAATGAGCTTTTCAGCACCCTGCGGGCGTCGCGTCAATCGCGCGAGCGATAAGCCAGCACGCGCTCGATGATCGCCGCTATATAGAAAAGAGCAATCGCGGGCGCCGCGGTTTTGATCGCCGCCCGCGCGGCTCCGCCGGGCGGCGTCATCGCGAGCGCCAGCACCAGCGCGTAATTCACCACTCCGCCCCAATGTCCGAGCCGGCTTCGGATCGGACCGCCCGCGCGATGCAGGATTCGCGAGTCGATCGCGTATTGTGAAAACGAAGCCACGATCAAAATGGGGATGTAGAGCGGGATCGCGTCGGCGGCCGCCGCACAACCCAGCGCGGCAAGCACGAAGGTAACGTCGGCTACCGGATCGAGCCATCGGCCCGCTCCGCCGCCCACGCCGAGCCGGCGCGCCAGCCGGCCGTCAAAGAAATCGCTGGCGGCCGCCGCGATCGCGATCAGCGCAAACACCGCCCGCGCCGTGGGCGTCGCGAAATATAGCGCAATCCACGCCGCGGCGAGTCCGAACCGCGCTATCGTCAATGCGTTGGCCGCCTGCGCTCGAAGCATAGAGGCGACCGGCTCGCTTGCGGACGTGCTTTTATTTATAGTCGCATCCCCATGCCTGAGCCGCGCACTATTCAGATCGTCAGCCACGGACCCTCATGCCTCGATGGCGTGATGGCGGCCGCGGCGATAGCGCGTTTTTACGACGGCGAGCGCGTAATCGCCACCCTGGCCGGCAACAACGAAGCTGACCGGACGATCCGCGGACTCGAGCTCAAATCGGCCAGCGCCGAAAACGACGAGATCTGGATCACCGATCTGTCCTGGACCTCGCCCGAGACGGGGGCGCATTTGACTTCGCTTATCGAGCGCGGAGCGCGGGTCTTCTGGATCGATCATCATCGCACCGCAGTGTCTCGCGCTGGCGCGCCGGAGTTCAAGGTTCCGTTCACCGGCAAGATTCTTTCCGAGCAGTACTCGGCCGCGCGCCTGACCTTCAACTTTCTGCGCAAACTCGCGCGTGATTCGATGCCGGCAAAGCGGCTCGAAGAGTTCGAAGCGTTTGCGCCCTTTGCCGCGATTGCCGACGATCATGATCGCTGGATCCACAAGATCCCCGAGTCCTCCGATTGGGCGCTCGCTGTGCAGACTCTCGGCGGAAAGAATTCGTATCGCGAAATCCTTCGTCTGCACGAACCGGTTATGACGCGACGGCTGCGCACTGCGCTCGAGGCTGGGAAAGAGGGGATGCAAAAAAGTGTCGAGCTTGCGCGTGCCACGACCGTTGATCGGATGCTCGCCAACGGAATCAAGGTGCGCACCGCATGCTGCTTCGGCTACAGCAGCGAAGTCGCCGCGCATCTCTACGAGGGTCAGCATCGCAGTGTCGTTGCCCTGTTCGACCTTCGCAGCCAGGGCGTCAGCCTCCGGCGCAGCGCCGACTGCGATATCAACCTGGCGGTGCTGGCCGAAGGCTTTGGCGGAGGCGGACACGCGGCGGCTTCCGGCTTCGCGATCGCCGATCTCCGGCGCTTGCCCGCCGAACGCCTGGCCGAGTTGCTGGGCGACAAGCTCGAAAAGTCCGCCGTCGAAGGCTAGAGGCGACCTGATCGATGGCTTGCACCTGCGCGCCACCCTTACTAGATTCGCGCCGTGGACCCGCGGCTTCAGGATGCCCTCAATTTGCTGCTCGAATCCGAGCGTGCGGGAACCCTCGCGCTCGAGGAGCTAATCCGCGAGGTCGAGCAGGAACAGTTGCGGGTCTTCCTGCGCGGCTCGCGTGAGGAAGAAGCGCGCAACGTCCGCGAGCTCGAAGCACTGATTCGCGCCGAGGGCGGCGTCCCATCGGACAAGACCGGTCCGTTCGCCGCCAAGGTCGCCGCGCTTGCGACGGTTCGCGAGCGGTTAAGCCTGATGTCGCGAGGCCAGGAATGGGCCGCGCGCAAGAGCGAGGACGCGCTCGCGGTCGCGCCGCCCGACGGTCCGATCCGCGACTTTCTCTCCGCGATGGCGAATCACCATCGCGCCGAAGTCGAATGGGGCCGCGCCGAAGTAATCCGCCTGATGAACGCCGTCTGATCGGCACCCGAACCCGACGACGCTGGCGCTAGTTCAGTTTAGACCGAGGGCTTTTCTGAATTGTGGAACGCTGAAGCCGAGGAGGGGCTGTTCGTCAATCATCGTGACTGGGGTCGCGCGAAATCCTTGCGCGATCAGCTCGTCGCGCGCCACTGAATCGTGAGTAATATTCTTCTCGGTGAAGGCTATCTGGTTGCGCGAAAGATATTCCATCGCCTGATGGCACGCGGGGCATCGGTCCTGCGTATAAACTACGACCTTCATCGTTATCGCCTCCGTAATTTTCCGCTATCTGGTTAACTCTTGGCTGGCGCGGGGGCCGGCACTTCCTGCATCCGCGCGGTGGTATCGCCGTCGAACTCGAGATGCAACGCGCGCACGATCATCCCGTGCATCCGCCATAATCCGATAACGTAGAACAACTCCATGATCTGCGCGTCGTCGAGATGCTCCTTGAGCGCCGCGAATGACTCGTCCTCGACCAGATTACGCCCGACGATTTCGTCAGTCACCTGCATCACGGCGCGCTCGGCCGCGCTGAATTTGTCTGAGACCGCCCAGCTCTTGATCGCGGTCAGCTTGTCGTCGGTGACGCCGACCATCCGCGCTACTTTCAGATGCTGCGAGTACTCGAACCTCGAATCGCCGACGATCCCGGTGCGCAAAATCGCGAGCTCGCGCAGCTTGGCGGGCAGCCTGCGTCCCGGCTGCATTAGCGCCATCAGCGAATTTCGGGCCTGGAAGAGGAGATCCGGCACTAGCGCGAAGGTCGTCCAGTAATCGCCGGGAGTGCCGGTCGCGGTGCCCGGATGCTTGACCGGGTCGCGGTCGCCAAAAAACTGCTTGTAGAGTTCCTTTACCTCAGGCGAAGCCTCGCCCAGGCTCACCTGCTTGAGCCGCCCCATAGCCGTTCCTCCTGTGGCTTGCGCGCCGCAGCACGCTGATTCGGCCACCTTCGCGCAGGCGGACCGTCCGGGTCAAATGCGGCCGTGCGGCCGCTCGATCTTTGCGGGCGCCACCCGCATCAGGTGCTCGGCAAGAGCCTCGCACTGAGAGCGCAGATCGGGAACTGCGATAATTTCCCAATACGCGCCCTTGGTAACTGAGCCGAGCGCGAACAAACGCGGATTCGCAGTGCCGTTGGCGCCGACCAGATTAAGTTCGCTGGTAACCTCGAGGCCAAGGCGTGACGGATCACTGCGGACCAGCCCGCTTTGGAGCATTGATTGAATCAGGGGATCGTCGATACGCCGATAATCCGCCGAGGGGCCCGAGCAATTGATCACGCGCGCGACCCGCAGCGATTTGAGCTTGGCCGAACCGCGGCTTCGATATTCGACCCGCACCAAAGGATCGTCGATCCGATAACCTGCAATTCGCCCCGCGTGAAAAACCAACTGGCCGGAGGCCTGGGCTGCATCGATTCGTGCACCAATCTCCGGCGCCACACGATGCCGATGCACGTCCCACCACGCCCGCAGATGGCGAATGAAACGCACACGCTCGGGCGGCGAGGCGCGGCGCCATATGTCCTGCGTGACTGGACGCAGCGCGTCGATTACCGATTGCCACGGAACCCCGTTCCCAGATTCAAACTCGATCCGCGCGCGCACCGCGTGCAGCATCCCCCGCGCCGACGCGGGAAGCGCATCGAGCTCGAACGGCGCGATCGCGGGAGTCGCAGACGCCTCAAGATGGCGGCGCGGCAACAATCCGTGCCGCGAGATCGCATGGATCACCCCGACGTGGCCAAGCTCGATTAGCGAAATCGCGATATCGACCGTGGTCAGCGCCGCGCCTATCAGCAGAACTGGCGCATCGGGATCGATTTGCGCGAGCGCGCCGGCCGCCCAGGGATCGCGCCGATAAAAAGACGATCTGTAAAAAGCCGGATCGGCAACCGGTGGATCCGCGGGCGAGAAATTTCCCGGCGCGAGCACCACGATATCGGCGTCCAGATCTTTGCCCTCCGCGAAGCTGATTCGCAGTCCCGCTTCGACCGGCTTGACGGCGATCGCAGTCTTGCGATGCGTCGCGATCCGCTCGGGATGCGCCTGCGTCGCCTGCGCGAGCAGGTCTTCGAGGTAGCGCCCATAGACAAGCCGTGGAACGAAGCTGCCTGGCTTTATCGGATGACCGTCACCCTGCGCCGTATGACTTTGGAGCCAGCTGAGAAAGTTATCGGGCTCGGCCGGAAACGCGCTCATCTTGCCTGCGGGGACATTGAGCAGATGGCGCTCGCTGGTGGTTGAATAGGCAAGCCCGCGCGCGAAACCGCGCTTGCCGATCAGATCGACATGCAGATCAACGCCAAGATCGGTCCCGAGCCGGCGCAGCAGTTGCACCGCAAGGATCGACCCGCTGAAACCAGCGCCGACAATAGCTATTCTACGCATTTCGAAAACCGGACCTGGACCGGCGTGGGCTCGCGCTAGAATACCTGTCCGAGCATCGAAGCGGAGTCAAGCTCGGCCGCGCGTGTGAGCGGCGTCGAGATTGGGCTTGCGAGGCTGGCGCGTCGGCGCGATAATCCCGATTCCCGGTGGACGCATAGCTCAGCTCGGTTAGAGCACATGCCTCACATGCATGGGGTCGCAGGTTCAAATCCTGCTGCGTCCACCATCCAGTTCTCCCCAGTCTCGCAAGTGGGCCGACCTCTAATTGGTCTGAATCGAATGCGCCCTTTTTTCATTGCTCTGTTGATATTGGCGGCGCTCGCGGTCGCGCAGTCCGCTGGCGCGCAATATCCGTGGATGCGTCTGCCGCCGACGCCGATACTGCCCACGCCGGAGGCCGCCGGTATCGCGTCGGTTAACGGTATCCACTTGTGGTACGCAGAGTTTGGTCACGGCGCACCAGTTATCCTGGTCCATGGTGGACTCGCGAATTCAGACTACTGGGGATTGCAGGTGCCAGTCCTTGCCGCGCACTACCATGTGATCGTCCTGGATAGCCGCGGCCATGGCCGTAGCACACGATCCGGCGCGCCAATCGGTTATGATCTGATGGCGTCAGATGTTCTGGCGCTGATGGACCATCTGCAGATTCGCAAGGCCGCTATCGTAGGATGGAGTGACGGAGCGATCATTGGTCTCGATATCGCGATCCATCATCCGGACCGCCTGACGCGGCTGTTCGCGTTTGCCGCGAATTCGGATCCATCGGGGGTGAAAGATGTAAGCAAGAGCCCCGTCTTCGCTGCCTATATCCAGCGCGCGGCGAAGGAGTACGCGCTGCTCTCGCCGACCCCTACACAGTTCAAAGCCTTCCTCGCAAACATCGAGCACATGTGGGCGACCGAGCCGCATTTTACCGACGATCAGTTGAGCCATATCGAGGTGCCGACGTGGATCGTCAACGGCGATCACGATGAAGCGATCAAGCGTGAGGACACCGATCACATGGCCGCCCTGATTCCAGGTTGCGGCGAGCTGATCCTCCCCGCGGTCAGCCATTTCGCATTTCTGCAGGATCCGGTGATGTTCAACGAGTCGCTGCTGCACTTCCTCTCGGCCGGAGAGGACGCTCATTCTGCATCACCTGCGAAGTGAGATTGAGCACTCGGTCGAGCGCACGATTCCCGCAAGAGAACTCACGGCTCGAGAGATATCGCAGGATAGTACAGTCTTTCCGGTTGCCTCACCCACCATGCGCCCGTATCTGCTTTTTCCGCGCGACTGGTATAGCGGTAGTCGTAAAGCAATGCCCGCACGTATAGAGGGGGCTTGTCAGGGAACGGATTTCCGCTGAGCAGAGCCGTCACCTCCGGCGAGTTCTCCAGCAACCGTTGCAAGAACAGCGAGAACCATGGACTTTCCGACTCGGTCCCGAGAGCCGCAAACCACATCTGCCAGTCGAGGCGCGGCTGGTGCGGAAAGTTCCATTGCGGTCGTCGCATGACGTCGCCCGGTTTGTATTTGAAGGAGTATTCGCGCCAGTGCACGCCGTCATCCGAACCCTCGACAATAATTTCCGGCAGAGTGGTGGTCATCACGGCAAACAAACCATATGAATTGACGATACGCAGTGGCGCAATTTCACGATCGATCCACATCGCCGGGACGGAGAGTCGGCCGCCGAACAGCGCGTAAATCTTGGTCAAGCCGACGAAGGTAGTGTCGGTCAAGTGGTGGAAAAGCATTTAGCATCAGCATTCGACGAGCGAGCGATTGATTATGCAGTCGCTATGCAGCCTCCGCTTGCGAGTTACTATTGGCCAGGGCTTGCCAGCCGACCAGGCGGCGCAGCGTGATCTGGCCGCTGCGCAATAGACCAAAGAGCAGGAACAGGACCGCCTCCTCGCTCGGCAGCGAGGCCTGGGTTTTGGTGCGGCGGCGAAACTCCTCGTTGATTCGCTCCAGCGCATTGGTGGTCCGCAGCGCCTTCCACTGTGAGCTCGGGAAACTGTTGAAGGTGAAGAGCTCGTCGCCGGCCTCGGCAAAACTTGCACTGACCGCCTGCGAGCGCAGTTTCCACTTGCGCGTGAACGCGATCCGCGCCTGCTCGACCGCCTGGCGGCTGTCGGCATAAATCATGCGCCGATAGTCCTCGGCGAGTTCCTCGCGCAGATGGGCCGGGGCTTTGGCGAGCAGGTTCCACAGCTTGTGATTGGTGCAGCGCTGAATCGCGAGCTTGGGCCACTGCATTTTGAGCGCCGCGGCCAGCCCCGGATTACCATCGATCACCGCCAGCAGCGGGGCACCGAGATTGCGGGCGCACAGCGCGCGCACCGCGTCGAGCCAGGCTTGCTCACTTTCGACTCCTGCCAGGCGCATATCGAGCACCACCCGGCGGCCGTCCGCGCACACCCCCAGTGTGACCAGCACCGGTACTCGCACCCGCTTTTTCCCGATCCGCATCCGCGGATACCAGCCGTCCAAAAACAGGTAGCGGACCTTCAACTCGCCGAGATCACGCCTGGCCCATGCCGCGAAGTCTTCGCGCAAACGCCCGACCAGACGCGAGACCGCATCTTTGGACAACGGCGCGCCGCGCAAAAGTGGAGCGAGTGCTCCGCGCAGCCGCCGCGTGTTGGTCCCGCTCAGGTACACTCCCAAAATCGCCTCGTCAACCCGCTCGGTGCGCCGCTGGTAGCGCGGGATCATCCGGCTGCGCCATTCTCGGCGGCGCCCCTCGTGGTCCTCGATTCGCGCCCGCGGCATCGCGATCGTGGTCGCTCCAAGGCTGGTGCTGAGCTGGCGCTCACGCTTGCCGTGCCGGTATCCAGCCCGCTCCGCGCCCACACGCTGCGAGCGGGCCGCGCCCAGCGCCGCTTCCAGTTCCTCCTCGACGATGGCTTCGATGGTCGCCCGAATCCGCTCCCGCATCAGATCCTCGAGCGGCGCTTTCCCTGCCCCTAAATCCCTGCTATCGCTTTCCATGGCGTCATCCTCCGGCTCCCGCCGTCAAGCGGGTGCGAGTTGTGGCTCAACTCGCCGGATCATGACGCTTTTCTTCTTTTCCACCAACTTCGCGACACTACCCCCGACGAATACAATTAAAAACGCGCACGCTCCGACGGCGAAAGAAACGATCTTCCCCAGCTTGATTTCGCGGACGCGGGCTTGCACAAACCGCGTTAGGCGATTCGGAAGAACCTTGCTGAGCGCAGCGTCGTCAAACAGCGTCAGGCACAAGGCCATCGTCAGAAGATTAAAAAAAGCGTAGTTGCCGGTGAGAAGGATCACCACTTGCAGCAACAGAAAGCCGAACGCCGCGACGAACCTCGGCCGCCGCGGAAAGAAAATCAAAAACGGCAACGCCAGTTCTATCACGAGAGTCGCCGCGGTTGACGCTCTGAGGACTACCTGCGGCAGGTGATGGGCATACCACGCCAACGGTGTTGGTAGGGGCTCGGTCTGGAAATAGTACGAGAGCGCGGAGAGATTAGACCAGGTCGGGTCGCCACTCAGAAGTTTCACCGAACCCGAAAGAAACATGAAACGAAACAGCAGCCAGCGCAGCAGCCGTATGCCCGGCCTGGTCGCGATGCTCAGAATAAGTGCAAGGAAGCCGGATTCGAGCAGAAGCGAATCCCACTGAAAGCCCATGAAAATCTGACCGGCGTAAAACAGCGAGAGATAAAACCCATAGAGGAAAAACAAGCTCATACGCGGCAGCAGGTTGAAAATCAGAAACAGCGAGAGTGCCGTTCCAGCCCAGCAGACAGCCAAAATCGCAAGATTGCTTTGGTCCAGCCAGAACACCATCGGAAACTGCCAGTAGCCTTCCGATCCGAGTTGGCTCCGAACGGCCGAGGTGAACTCGGATAGCGGCAGGATGCCGTGACTGCCGATCAGTCCCAACGCCTGCACGCCAAATGAAACAAAGGCAACCAAATAGATCAGTCCCATGGCTCGCAGAAACAGCCATGAAATCAGATCGAAGCGCGGCGGCTCATGATCACGCCCCCATAACCACACGCTCGGCCGGTAAAGCGTGGAACGATGCGAAGCGGCAAAGGCATAGGCGAACTCCGTGATCGACGCAAAACCGGGAAGGTGCCGATAAAGCGTCAGCCAGAAGCCTCTGCCGCTCGCGTGGCTGAGTGTAAGAAAACAGGCTTCGGCGCCGCTCGCAATTTTTCCATCGGGCGCGACGTATTGGACGGCACGCTGGAAGGCGGCAAGGGGAACCTGCGGATATTGCGCGGCAACTTCCTGGTACGGCGCGTATGTCACCCGCTGCCCGGTGAGTTTCTGCCAATAGCGCACCCAGTAGACGCAGAACCCGCAATCGCCGTCATAGATCAGAAGCGGAGCGCGCCGGACCGCGGGTGTTGTTTGCATGACGCCAGATTATCCCTCACCGGTCAGCTGGGACGACAGGTTTCCTCAAATGCACCGGAAATGCCCTTCGACGCGCCTGCGCTCTTCGTGGTAAATCCGCTCTGATGAAGCTACGCGCGCCGCCGCGCGATCGGAGGAAGGCACATGGACGGTCAATTCGATCGGACCGCTGAAGATCTCGGCAACATTGTCGCGCTCGAGCACGTCAATATCACCGCGCCCGATCAGCAGCTCGCTACCTTGTATTATATCGCCGGACTGGGGTTGACGCGCGATCCTTACCTGATGACCAGCGTCAGCAATATGTGGGTCAATATCGGGCGCAGCCAGTTCCATCTGCCTACCGGCCAGCCGCAGGTGCTGCGCGGCCACGTGGGTATCGTGCTGCCTGATCGCGAGGCGTTGGTAAAGCGCCTCACGCGCATGCGCAAGAGACTCGAGGGCACGCGCTTCGATTTTCACGAACACGAATCTTTCGTCGAGACGACCTGTCCGTGGGGCAACCGTATTCGATGCCATTTTCCCGCTTCGAACAACGGCGCGATGCGGCTCGGCATCGCGTATGTCGAGTTCACCGTGCCCATGGGCGCGGCCAACGGGATCGCGCGGTTCTACCGCCAGACCATGCGCGCACCGGCGGCGACCGCGGAAGATCGTGAGGGACGCTACGCGCAAGTGCCGGTCGGAATTGGACAACAGTTCATTTTTCGTGAAACCGCGGAAGAGATACCCGCCTACGACGGCCATCATGTGCAGGTCTACGTTGCTGATTTCTCCGGGCCCCATCGCGCTCTAGAGGAAAAGGGTCTTGTCAGCGAGGAGAGCGACCAGCATCAGTATCGATTCAAGGATATAGCCGATCCTGAAACCGGCTCCGTGCTCTTCACCATCGAGCACGAGGTGCGCAGCATGCGCCATCCGCTGTTCATGCGTCCTCTTGTGAACCGCAATCCGGCGCAGAATAACATGAACTATATGGCCGGCCACGACGCTTGGTCCTGAGGCGCCGCGATGAATCAGATCAATACCGAGCGCGAGCAGCGCTTCATCGATCTTGCCGCCGGGCTCGCTGACGATTTCGCCACCCGCGCGGCCGAGCACGATCGCGAAGCGTCGTTCCCGCATGAGAACTACGCGCGGCTAAAGGATAGCGGCTACACCGTGCTGACCATTCCGGAGAAATTCGGCGGGATGGGAGCGACCCTGCTCGAGCGAATCAAGGCGCAGGAACGGCTCGCCCAGGGATGCGGCCCGACCGCGCTTGCGATCAACATGCACTTCAACACGGTCGGGCTGCTCTGCGACCTCTATAGAAAGTTCAAGGCTCCGAACGTCGAAGAGAAGCTTGGCCGGATTGTGAAGGAGCGCCTGATTTGCGCCGGCTCGGGATCGGAACCGGACAATGCGGTGATTAATCTCCGTCCGCGCACCGCCGCGCGCCGGGTCGAGGGCGGGTTTATCGTCAATGGGCGCAAGATTTTCGGCACCCAGAGTATCGCGGCGGATCTGTTCTTCTTCGAGGCGTTATGGGATGACGCGCCCGAGCGCGCCGCAATCATCACCTGCTTCATCGAGCCGCGCGAGACGCCGGGATTTTCGTTCAAGGATGATTGGGACGTGATGGGCATGCGATCGACCCAGTCGCGGAGCTCGGAACTTAAGGACGCGTTTGTGCCGGAGTCCGCGGTGGTGTTGCAACGACCGGTTTCACGCAGTGGCCGCGTCACCAAGGTGTTCGCGAAGGCGCCCTTCGCGATCGGCGCTCCGTATATCGGAATCGCAGTGGCGGCGCGCAATTTCACCGTCGAGTTCATGCGCGATCGCAAACGCTACCCGCTGAAACATCCCATGAGCCATCTGCCGAGCGTGTACAACAAGGTCGGTGAGATGGATCTGCTGATCGAAGGTGCGCGCGCCGCGATGTGGAAGGCGGCGGCGGAAGTTGATCGCGACGACCCGATGAGCTGGTCGCGCAAGGCAGTGGCCGCCCGCATGATCGCGGTGGAAAATTCCGTGCGGGTGGTGGATCTGGCTCTGCGCGCTGTTGGTGGCTCTTCGTACTTCAAGCGTCTGCCGCTCGAGCGCTTGTTCCGCGACGTGCGCGCCGGCCTTTATCATCCGCTCGACAGCGATGAGAGCCTGGAGTTCCTGGGGCGCAGCGCCTTCGGATTGACCGAAGTGCTGGGCTCTTCCGAATCGAACTGACCGACGTGGCCAGGAGTATCTCGATGAAGGTGATTTTCGACCAAGACGGTCCGATCGCGCGCGTTACCATCAATCGCCCGGAGCGGCTCAACGCGTGCGATTTTGAAACCTACAATCGGCTGGCAGAAATCTGGACCGAGTTCCGCGACGATCCAAAACTGCTGGTAGCGATTCTGACCGGCGCCGGCGAGCGCGCATTCTGCGCCGGCAGCGACGTGAAATCGAACTACGCCGAGGGACGCGGCAAATCCGCGGGAAAGTCGCCGTTCCCGGTAATGCTCGAACTGCACAAGCCGGTAATCGCGGCGATCAACGGCCACGCCAACGGCGGCGGCCTCGAGCAGGCCTTGGCATGCGATATTCGCGTCGCGGCGGAGCATGCGCAGTTCGGTTTCGGCGAGGTTCGGCTCGGATGGTTGCCCGGAGGCGGAGGCACCCAGCGCCTGCCCCGGCTAATTCCACTCGGACGGGCGCTCGAGATGTTGTACACCGGCAACCGGATCGGCGCTGCGGAAGCGCTGCGGCTCGGCCTGGTCGATCACGTCGTTCCGATGAATCAGCTCATGAGCAAATGCGACGAGATTGCCGCTGAGATCTGCAAGTCGGCGCCGCTGGCGGTGCAGCAGATCAAGCGAGTGGCGATGGGTGGTCTCGATGTTTCGCTGGCTGAGGGACTGCGCCTCGAGCACCAGGGTTACGAGCAGCTCCTCAAGACCGAAGACTCCGGCGAGGGTGGGCTCGCGTTCGCGCAGAAGCGACAACCTAATTGGAAAGGAAAATAAGCTTCTGAAAATTCTATTTCGACGAGTTGCGGGTCGAATCGATCGCGGCGGCGCAGAAATCCGCGAGCGCTCGGACGCCGTCCGTCTCATCGTGCGCATTCTCGGTCGCGATTCGTTCGTACAGACACGCAGCGCCGTTGTAAATCATCGCACCGCGATCGTCGTCGCCCAGAAATTCAGCGATCTCCTTCATCTCGGCTACCCACCGATACGCCTTCGGGAACATCGCGGGAACCTGGCGCGCAAGCCGCGCAAGTATCTGCGGCTGACTGCGCGCTAGCTCGCTCCGGAGCGCGTCGGCGAGACCGTCGCGCGATGCTGCCGCGATCATCGCCGAACCCAGCGCGGTGATGCCTTTGGTCAGGCCGGCGTAGCTGAGCTTCAGACCTGAAGCCGCGCCGATCGGACCGTCGAGCACCGCGATGTCCAATCCAAAGCGCGAGAGCGCCGCGAAGTCCCTCGCCTGGTCGCCCGACGCATAGAATCGCGGACCGGCAGCGTTCAGATCTTCAGGTGGCGGACCTCCGATTATTCCCGCATCGACGTAACGGCACCGGCATCCTGAAAAGACATCGCCGATACGGCGCGCCGTCGCCGGTGAAATCGCATTGCAATCGACAAAGATCGCATCTTTCGTGGCGGCGTCCAGCGCGCTCCGATAGCGCCGGGCGATTTCCATCGCCACTCCCGGTGGAACGATCGACAGTACGAAATCCGCCTGACGCACGAGCGCGGCATCGTCATCGACGACCTCCAGTTCCGCGCGGCGGGCTCGCCGCTCGCTTTCGGGGCTGCGGCCTTTAACAGAAATCAGGACGCGCGCGCCACGCAGCTTGAGCCGTCGTCCGACCGCCGCTCCCATTTCACCCGCACCTATTATTGCGACTACTGGCTGATCGCTATGGTCCATGGGTGTGCTCCCTTGGAACGAAAAAACGCGTTACGCGTTGCGCGGCTAGTTCTTGCGCACGTTGCGGAACGGGCCGGTGTCGAAACGCGGCTCCTTCGGCAAATCGAGCACGCGCTCGGCGATGATGTTGCGCTGAATCTCGTCGGTGCCTCCGGCGATCGAGACCGCGGGCACCGAGACTAGAATCTCCGCGATAATTCCGTCGCGCGGACTCTTTGGTCCGGTGAGCATCGCCTCCGCGCCCGTAATCATTGTGTGCACGCGAGCGGCGGCGCGTGCGACGTTGCTGGCCGCGAGCTTTCCGAGCGAGCCTTCGGGACCCTGCGGCCGCCCTTGTTGCTGGGCGGCGCGGGCGCGGCGCGCGGTCCATTCGGCGGACTTCGCCATGATCATCAGCTTGGCGATCTCCTGGCGCACGACCGGATCCTGGTTCGCGCCCGTTTCTTTCGCGCGCTCGATCACCAAGTCCACGCGGCCCGCGCGCTGCGGATACCACGTGTAAGGCTGGTTCGCGATTTCGGTTTCGGCCCGCTCTTCGGCGTGGATACGTCCGTTACGCGAACCGCGCCTTGACGGTGCGCTCAGCCCATCGGCGCCCCGGCGCTCGTGGGCGAGCGTCGTCATCGCGACTTTCCAGCCCTCGCCTACGCCGCCGACCAGGTTCTCGGCCGGAATCGTCGCGTCGGTGAAGAACACCTGGTTGAACGACGCGTGGCCGTTCATCTGCTTGAGCGGCTGCACGTCAACGCCGGGCTGTTTGATGTCGATCACAAAATATGACAGCCCCTCATGCTTGGGCGCATCCCAGTCGGTCCGCGCGAGCAGCAGGCCATGGTCCGCATGATGCGCACTGGTCGTCCACACCTTCTGGCCGTTGACGATCCAATGATCGCCGTTCAATTCCGCCCGCGTGGTTGCTCCGGCAAGGTCGGAGCCGCTGCCCGGCTCGCTGAAAAGCTGGCACCAGTTGTCTTCGCCGGTGAGAATTCTACGCAAAAACTTCTTCTTTTGCAGGTCCGATCCATGCTCGAGCAGCGTCGCCGCCGCCAGCAGCCGCACTCCCGTTTTCGCGGCGCCGACCGCGCCCACCGCCGAAAATTCCTCGTCCACCACGCGCGTGAGGCCGATAGGCAGGCCGCGGCCGTACCATGCCTCCGGCCATTGCGGCATCCCCCATCCGGAGTCGGCGAGCTTGTTGCGCCACGCCACGAGGGACATCTCGGGATCCCAGTTGGCCGCGAGCCACGCACGCACCTCGGCTCGCACTTCGCTTTCGTTGATCTTGCTCATCACTCAGACTCCCCATCGCAAACTCCCCAGCGCTGCATCAGGAGTTCCCGATGATAGTGCGGCTGGCCGAGAAAGACCTCGGAGCTTTTGGCGCGTTTGAACCAGAGATGCGTATCGTTGTCCCAGGTGAAGCCGATGCCGCCGTGAATCTGGATGCACTCGGCGGCGGTGCGCAGGTAGGTTTCCGACGCCGCGGCTTTCGCCAGCGATGCGAGCGCGGGCCATTCCGGGTCGTCGATCGCGGAGGCTTGAGCCGCGTAGTACGCGGCCGACTTGGCAAGCTCGACATCCAGCAGCATGTCAGCGCATCTGTGCTTGATCGCCTGGAACGAACCGATCGTCCGCCCGAATTGAACTCGTAGCTTCGCGTAATCCACCGCCGAGTCGAGCATCGCCTGCGCGCCGCCGGCCATTTCATTGGCTAGCGCGATGGCCGCCTGATCGAGCGTGCGGAAGATCGCCTTCGCGCCGTTATCCGGATTGCCGAGCAGCTCCGCATGTGCGCGATGAAAATCGATCCGCGCGATCTTGCGCGTCGGATCCATCGATTCCAGCACGCGCCGTTCAACTCCGCTGGAATTTGCGCCGAGCGTGAATAGCGCCAAACCGTTGTCGCCACCTTTCGCGCCCACGCGCGCGGCGACGATCAATAGATCGGCCACATGGCCGTCCACGACGTAGCTCTTGGTTCCCTCGAGAAGATAGCCGTCGGCGGCCGGCGTGGCGGCGAGCTCGATCGAATGCGGATCCCAGTTGCCGTCGGGCTCGGTGACGGCCAGCGTGGCAAGCCGCGCGCCGCTCGCGAGCTCGGGCAGCAGGCTCGCTTTCTGCGCTTCGGTGCCGCCGTTCAATATCCCATTCGCAGCGAGCACCGTGGTCGAGAAATAAGGCGCGCAAAGCAGTGCCCGGCCCTGCTCCTCGGTAACGATACATAGCTCGACCATGCCGAACCCCGCGCCGCCGTATTGCTCCGGAATCTGGATTCCGGGCAGCGCGAGTTCCTCGCTCAACTGGCGCCACACGTCGGGATTGTAACCCTCGGCGGTGGCCATCAGACGGCGAACCTCGGTGGTCGGCGATTTATCATTCAGAAATCGCCGCAGCGCCGATCGGAACTGCTCCTGCTCGTCGGTGAACGCAAACTGGACGCGCCGCGCCGGCTCGGATTTCGTTTTCTCTGACGCACTCATCGTTCTCTCGAAATGTGCTCCGCCGCGAGTGTGGGAATGATCGTGTAATGCCACGAACCGGTCGCGCCTATCAATGATTGAGCGGAAGACGATATGGGACGCGATTCGGGATTTCTATTTCTGGTTTAGCGGCGCGACGGCCCAGGACTGCTGAGTCATGATGAACGGGTCGGGCGAGATGCTGATCTCGCCGCGAAACGGCCAGTCGAGCGCGATTATCATTACTATGACCAGCGCGAGCGTAGCGGCGACCGTTGCCGTCATCGCGATATGCATGCCGAAACTTTCGAAACCAAAGAAGTAGGTGTAGCCGGTCGTGATCGCCGCGCCGAAAAAGACGATGCACCAGATCACGCCCGGAATATGGCCCTGGACTGCCGACAGCCGGGCGCTGCGCGCGTCGTAGAGCTCGTTCCATGACTTGAGCAGTTCCGCCTCGATCACCGCTTCGCCGGAAGTTTGCGGATGTATCGTCGCGATCGCCGTCGCGAGGTCGCGCAGCGGCTTCCATCCTTCGTCTGGCGTCTTGCCTTCCCGCTGGATCGGCCATTCCACGTCGACCACCACCTCGACGTATTTCTCGAGCGCGTCGCGAATCTCCTGGCCCTTGGCATCGGACAGACCGGCGGTATCGAGGTACATCCCACCGGCGTAGTCCGATTCGTTCTCGACGATGTCCGACGCATGGCTGAAAGATTCCCACGTGGCGATCGCGATGAAGGCCAGCAGCACCGCGTACAGCACGCTGATAATCGCAATCGTGAATCCGGCGAGATCGTTGTGCGCCCTGCGCAAGTTGACGTGAACCAATCGATGGAAGACCATCAGTCCGCCGCACGCGCACGCGGTGAACAGCACGACAAAGATGGTTCCCCAGAGCCACGTCGGATTGTTGTAAATCCAGTCGATAATCATATGCGCCTAATGCCACGAACAGGTTGCGATTATCAATGATCACAGAGATTCCCGTACTCATCGCGGGCGGTGGGCCGGTCGGCGTCACGCTCAGCATGGACCTCGCGCTGCGCGGGATGAAGAGCATCGTGCTCGAGAGGCGCCGGCAGATTCCGCCGAACCCGCGCTGCAACACGACCAATGCGCGCTCGATGGAGATATTCCGCCGGCTCGGATGCGCCGACGCCGTGCGCGCTGCCGGCCTGCCGCCCGACTACAATACCGACGTCATCTATATGACGAGTCTCGCCGGCTATGAACTGACGCGCTACCGCCGCGCGACCCCGGCTGATTACAAGAACGGAACTGCGACAGGCATCGCTTCGGACTGGCAAACTCCCGAGCCGCAGCATTTCATCTCGCAGCTCTATGTCGAGCCGGTCCTGCGCAAGCATGCGGTTGAGGCGCACGGCGTCGATCTGCGCGAAGGATGGGAATACGTCTCGCTGGCACAGGACGAAATCGGCGTCACTGTCACAGCGCGCGAAGTCGAAACCGGCGCGGAGATGACGTTTCGCGCCCAGTACCTCGTCGGCGCCGACGGCTCCAACAGCATCGTGCGCCGCGATATCGGCGCGCGGCTGGAAGGAATCCCGGAGCTCGGGCGCAATTGCTCGACCTTCGTGCGATCGCCGGACATCAAGAAACTGTGCGCCAGGATGCCGGGATGGATGTATCGCGCGGCCGGTGGCGGCGTGCTGATCGCGATCGATGGGAAAGACCTGTGGCTGCTGCATACCGCGGTGCCGCACGGTGAGGATTTGGCAAGCTTCGATCCTGAGCCTGCGATGTTCCGGATGGTCGGCCAGCCATTCAAATACGAGATCGTTGGACAGGCGCGCTGGATCCCGCGGGCGATGGTGGCGAACAAGTTCCGCGAGGGCCGGGTCTTTCTGGCCGGCGACGCCGCGCATATCTGGATCCCGATGGGCGGATTCGGCATGAATGCGGGCGTCGCCGACGCGATCGCGGTCGGCTGGCGGATCGCCGGCGTGGCGCAGGGCTGGCTCGACCCCAAAATTCTCGACAGCTACGAGATCGAGCGCGCGCCGATCGGCGCGAAGGTCGCCTCGCAGGCGGTCAAATGGATGCATGCGTTCGCCGCGGTAAGCCGAGAGAGCGCCGAACGTCTTCCGGAGCTCGAGGCGAGCGCGGCGGCGCGAAAGGAGTTTGGTCAAAGGATCTGGGACCTGACGGTCAACGAGTTCGATTGCCCTGGATTCCAGCTTGGCTACTATTACGCCAACTCACCGGTTATCGATCAGGACGGAACCGAGCCGCCGCCATTCTCGGTCGAGAAGTACATCGAGACCTCGTGGCCCGGCGTCCGTCTGCCCCATATCTGGCGCGCCGGCGGTACTTCTATCTTCGATCAGCTCGGCCCTGCGTTTACTTTGTTGCGAATCGGAGCGCAGCCGCCAAGCGGTCGCGCTCTCGTCAACGCGGCGAGGTCGCGTCGCTTCCCGATGACGGTGCTCGACGTTCCGGAAGCCGAGGCGGCCAAGAAATATGAAGGCTACGGCCTGGTGCTGGTGCGTCCCGATCAACACGTCGGATGGCGCTCGAAGGAAGAGCCTGCAAATCCGGACGCGATCCTCGATCGCGTCACGGGCGTGCTGATGCCGGAGCGGATAGTGGAGCCGAGCATCGGCGAACGCGTCGCGGGAGGTTTCCTTTTCGGTGAAGGGCTTCGTGCGATCGGCGACCGCCTCGTCTTCTCCGACATGATCGGCCGCAAGGTGCTCGAGTTCGATACGAACACTTCAACCTTAAGGACGCTGTTCGAAATACCGCAGCAGCCCAACGGGTTGGGCGTCCTGCCCGATGGCCGTCTGGTCATCACCTCGATGTTCGACGCCAAACTCTATGTGGTGAACGGCCAGGTGCTCGAGGAGTATGCCGACCTCAGTGCGATTGTGACTGGCTATCTGGGCGACGTCGTAGTCGATACTCAGGGCCGGTTGTATGTCGATGACATCGGCGCGCGTGTTTTCCATGGCGAAGCGCCGGTGCAGAAAAAAGGCAGGCTGATTCGTGTCGACGGCCCGGGTCGCTTCAAAGTCGTGCTGGAAAATCTGTTTTCCCCAACGGACTGGTTATCTCCCCGGACGGCCAGATGCTCTATCTGGCCGAAACGATGCGCGGCCGCGTCGTGCAATGCCGAATCTCACTCGACGGAGATCTCAGTGAGCCTCGGCCATTCGTAAGACTTACTACCGACGGCATGACGGGTGATCGGGCCGGCGGCGTCTGGGCCTGCTGTCCGGTGGGCGGCGAAGGCGTCCTGCGTTACGATTCCGCCGGCCGCCTGACTGCACGCGTCGTGACGCCAGCAGGCCAACCCGTCGCCTGCGCATTAGCGGGCGCCGATCAGGATGAACTCTGGATCGTAGGCTTCGAGACGCTCACGGCCGGCGCCAATCTCTTCGACGCGATGCGCACCGGCGAGACCAGAGGCATCCTCTGGCGCGCGAAGGTTGCGCCGCGCGGGTGAGGGGTGCTGCTCTCGCGCCGCCTTTGATCACCGTACGAAGATTACGCAGAGCGGCGCACCATTCGCGAGTTGAAATCCGGCTCAGTCCAGGCGCTGCAGAAAATCACGCAGCACGCGATCCCATTTCTGCCAGTCGGAGTGGCTCGCAAGATGGCCCTTGTCGCTGTCGATCTCGAAGTAAGTCGCATCAACCCCGGCCGCCGTCAGTTTCGCCATTACGACCGGCGCGATGCTCGGCGGAAACAGCTTGTCGGTGCGCGACAGCACGTAGAGCACTTTCGCGCGGATCTTCGCGAAGTCCTTCTCGGCGTTGTAATGCGAGCGCGCCTGCGCCAGCGCGATCAGCGAATTGGGATCGAAGACTGTCGCCCACTTTTCCGCGAGCTGACGGATCGCGGCCTCGCGCTTGGCCGGATCGGGAAACCTCGCGGCGAGGTCAGCCTCGATACCGTAGCGCTTGAGCGTCGCGATGCGCAGCTCGGTCATGAAACCGCGCATCGCCGCGTTGCCGTAATGATGGCCGCCGTTCCATCCGGGAGCCCCGGCAAACCGCGCCCGCAGATCGGCGACCATCCGGCCGCCCTCGGTTGCTTTCGGCTCCGTGACTACCGGGACGATGCTGCTCATCGCGTCGGGAAACGTAACCCCCCATTGAAAAGCCTGGTAGCCGCCGAACGACGGACCCGCGACCGCAACCAGATGCTTCACGCCGAGCGCGTCGAGCATCGCGCGCTGCGCGCTGACAATGTCAACCAAAGTGTAGTCCGGAAAATCCGGACCATACGGTTTGCCGATTCTCGGATTGATGCTCGCGGGCGCGGTGGAACCGTGCGAGGATCCGAGCATGTTCGACGACACGACGAAATATTTATTGGTGTCGATCGCCTTGCCCGGTCCGATAAGTCCGTCCCACCATCCGGTCTCGCCATTAGCGTCGAGTCCGGCCGCGTGCTGGCTCGAGGTGTAGCCATGGGTGACGAGGATCGCGTTGCGCCCGTTCGGCGCCAGAGTTCCATAGGTCTCGTACGCGAGCTTGAGCTCGGGCAGGACCTCGCCGTTTTCAAGGCGGAAGTTTCTGGCCGAGAAATCTTTTGCTTCGACTACCCCGAGTCCGTTTTCATCTGCCATGGTTTACTCGCCAGGCCTCAATTTCCTTTCAGCGTTTTTGGCATGCGGCGGAAGGTCCAGAAGCGGACACCGCTGATTCCGGCCTCCTCTCCGTTCACGATCATATCGAAGCCCTGTTTTAGATAGAACGCGAGGTTGCGCTGGTTCTCGGTCTCGAGGTAGCACGGGAGTTGTTCCGCGTCGGCGCGTTCGAGGATCGGGTGCATCAATGCGCCGCCGAGTCCGCGCCGTTGAGCGCTCGGCTCGACGCCGAGCAACAGCAAGTACCAGCAAGCCTCGGTCATGTCGCGTTCGCGCGCCCGCCATTCGCGTCCTACTACTTCGCGATAGCGCTGATACGCGTCGTTGCCGATGAGGTTCGCGAGCAGATGCATCCCCGACGCTTCGATATTCTCGCGCGTCCATTTCGCGTTCGGCCGCAGCCAGAGCGCGACGCCGTCTGGCGCGTTCGCGGCCGTATAGACTTCGCCCGCGAGGAATCCGAAGCGGAGCATCGGCGCGTACACATCCGGCAGCAGCCGCGCGCGTTCGGCCGGATCGGGGATGGTGTAGGCCATCAGGGGATCGTTCTGAAACGCGCGCGCGAGCGTCGCCGCGGCCGCGGGAATTTGCGAATCAGGGAGCAGTACTATCTTCTCACTCACCTATACATCCTCGCATACGGCGTATCAGTGGAATATCTCATTGCGCGCCCAGATTCCCAGGAAGCAATAGGTATATGGCGACTAGGTATTCTTCGCGGTATCACGTTTCACGTGAAACATTATTGATTCGTGGGTTCGTTTTATCCGTGGGTTCGTTTGTCGGCGGCACCATTCCGAGCGTACGCCGTTCCGGCGCTCTCGGCCTGATCGGATCGGAAGATCAGATTGTCCACCGGCTGGCCCGCGTCGAAGCGGGCGAGTAGTTCGTCGGGGTCGAAACGTTCTCCGATCGGATTGGCCGCAAACGCGGGACCGGCCATGAAATCATTGGCGGCCTTCGGCTCCATCAGATCGATTTGAAACTCCATCATGTTCTTGTCCGGATCCGCGTAGTAGAACGAGAGCGTCAGTCCGTGGCGAATCGGTTGCGCAGGCACGATTCCGCAGCTCTTCAAGCGCCGGTAGGTTTCGAGAAGCTCGCCGAGATTTTTCCAGGTGTAGGCGACGTGATGCACTCCCGCGTCATCGTCGCGCCGTGCTCGTTCGCCGCCAGTCTGGCCCAGGTTGATAAACGCGAAGCGATGATGCTCGGAGTCGTAGGTCAGAAACGCAAGGCGGTCATCGCGATGCTGCACCTTTGCGTCGAAGACCTTGATATACCAGTCGATCATCTCGGCGAACTTGTGGGTTTTGTAAACGACGTGCGCGAATTTGCTGGGGGCGATCGCACGCGGTGACGCTTCGGTTTTCATATGGAGCACTCCATTTGTTAATCGGAGTCGCCGAGCATCCTCGGCGTCCGATTAATTCCGATATAGGCCCTATGCCTTCGCGCCGCAAGGCGACGGCGTCACGGCCGCTGCGTTTGAGGGATCAGCGTGATCGCTTTTTCGGGGCAGGCGACTACGCACAGGCCGCAGGCCTGGCAGGCATCGGAGCGGGGCGTATAGGCAGTAAGCTTTTTATGAGCGCGACTTTTGAGTCGCGCGAAGAACGACAGGCCGCGAAAGTCCTCGTCGTCGATCCGACGGACCTCGAAGACTCCGTAGGGGCACACAGCGACACAGTCTGCCTTCGCTTCGCAGCGAGCGCGGTCGATGATCGGCGTGTATGCATTCGGTTTCGCACGACACTGTTCGCCGGGCCGTCCAGGATCGCGCGCGGCTTGCCGCGCCTTCACTTTGTCGAAGTGGACGTTCGCCGACGGCTGATCTGGAAATCCATCGTCAATGCTCATCGTTATGACAGCTCCTAAACCGTGCGCCAGAATACTAATGTCACGTGGCGTTCGCCATTCGCGTTCAAGGGCTTGGAACATTCCATGTCGTTGACTTGGGCGACGCAAGCGGATGCTAATAGCATCGAAGGGCGGCCGATGAGTGTGCGTTCGAAGTCTGGTCGCGTCGGAGGCGGAAGCAATAGATGACTATACAGGAGCTCAAGGGAAAGACGGCGGTCGTGACCGGCGGCGCCAGCGGGATCGGTAAGGCTATGGCCGCACGATGTTGCGCCGAGGGGATGAATGTCGTGCTTGCCGACGTCGAGCAGAAGGTGCTCGAAGCGACGCGCGACGAGCTGGCGCAAGGGAAGGATAATGTGATCGGCGTGGTCACCGACGTGTCTCGGCCCGAGGAGATCGAGCGTCTGGCCAAAAAGACGCTTGACACTTTCGGCAGTGCCGAGGTTCTGTTCAACAACGCTGGAGTCGGCGCGGGCACTACCGTTTGGGAAAGCACGCTCGAGGACTGGACGTGGGTGATCGGGGTCAATCTGTGGGGTGTGATTCACGGCATCCGGACTTTCGTGCCGATCATGCTGAAACAGAATCGGCCGGCACACGTGATCAACACTGCTTCGATTGCGGGTCTGGTGCGGGGGCATCATAGCGCGTCATATGCGACGACGAAGCATGCGGTCGTTGCGCTGACCGAACAATTGGCGCTGGAGTTCGAGCGGACTCACGCGCCGATCAAGGCGTCGGTGCTCTGTCCGAGCTGGGTGAATACCCGAATCAACGAGTCGGGCCGCAACCGGCCGGAAAATCTCCAGAACAAGACGGTTGCACAACCGCCGACTCCGGAAATGGCGAAGGCGTGGGAGCGGATGCAGAAGTTTATCCAACAGGCTACTTCTCCGGCGGAGATTGCCGACACTGTATTCGAGGAAGGAATCGGCCTGGGAAAGCTCTACATCATTCCGCACAAGGATACCGCGCAGTACATCAGGAACCGCTTCGACCGGATCATGAAAGACGTATGATGCGCCGCGAGAGCTGCTCGTAGCGGCCAAGTGACTATCTGCATCGCAAAAGGACAAGACTATGAAAAACGAAGTGACTATCTGGAGCGAGGGCACGCGGCTTGCCGCGGATCTGTTTGTGCCCGACGACCTTCGCGACGGCGAAAAGAGGCCGGCAATACTTCTCTGTCATGGATGGGGCGGCCCGAAATCTCATCTCAGCTCGACCTACGCGCCATATTTCTGCAAAGGCGGGTTCGTTTGCCTGACGTTCGACTATCGCGGATGGTTTGAAAGCGACGCTCGGCTGATCACTCCAGAAAAGCAACCCGCTGCCGACGCGGATGGCTTTGTAAATGTTCGGGCCATGCAGGTCAGAGAAGTAGTCGATCCGCTCGATCAGAATCGCGATATCCACAACGCACTGGACTACCTAATCGCGGAACCGATGGTAGATCCGAATCGAATAGGAATCTGGGGTTCGAGCTTTGGCGGCGGCCACGCGATCTATATGGCGGGAACCGATCCACGAATCAAAGCGGTGGTGAGCCAGGTGCCGGGAATGGGTCCGGCTACGGACGCGCAGGGATTCGCCGCGCCGATGGAGCAAGTGCAGAAGCTCGCAAGCGCGATGGCGCACGGCGAGATCACGATGATCCCGCGGCCGAAGGAACAGCCCGACTCGCTAAAGGGTGTCGGAGACTTCACGACGATGTGGCGTTATCGTCCTCGCGTCGCGGCTACTCACATCGGGGTGCCGACGCTGATTATCGATCAAGAGGAGGAAGAATACGGCGGACGCGAAAATTCAGGACTCGCGGCGAAAAACGCTATACCCAGTACCACCATCGTGAAGTATCACATTTTCCCCGGAACGCATTACGACATCTATGAGAAGAACTACCGCGAGAGCGCGCAGATGGCGCGCGACTGGTTTAGCGAACATCTGAGGTCGGCGCGTTCGTGACGGTCCGCTGAATATTGAAGACTGCCGATAAATGGTTTGCCCGTTATCCGCCATGAAGTCCAAGTGGCGTGGCGAGGGTATTGCACGGGCTGGTCTGCACTAGAGGGTTCGCAATCCGCCCTGAGCAATTAACTTTCGTTCCGGGTGGTGGTGAATGATTTCCGCGAAGGGATTTAGTATATCAATAAATAGCAAAGTGATAGTGGCGCGGGCGTCTCGCCCGTGGAAGACGGCGGGCCAGCGGTCCGCCCAACCAATGAATCGGCCGCAGACGCGCCCGCGCGTGAGAACAATTGCACCCGACCCATCCAACGCTGAGAAGAGGAATTCATTGGTAGGGCGCGCCTGCGGCGCGTCCGTCTCCCACGGGCGAGACGCCCGCGCCACTATGGTCCTGTGCCGTGACAGGTAACAACAACTGAGCGTCCGGAGAAAATCGACAGCCTCACAAGGATAGGGAATTTCAGTGCTCACGCCGGTTATGCAAAGCTCTTCGATGGGGGAAACCAATGATCAAACGCTTCATCTCTTCCGACTAACGTTGGCTGGCCACGTCCGGGCAAGTCGATGTCCGGCGCTCGGGACATCCCGAATGATCGCCCGATTGGTCGAAATCAGCGGAGCTGGTCCGCCATTTTGGCGAAGTCCGGATCCTTCTTCTTGCGCATGATCGCGGCGGCCGTGAGGCCGTCCTTGCTTTTGATATCGCCGCGAGCGCCGTGCGCGAGCAGCATCGCGAAGTGTTTCTTGTCGCTGCCCTTTTTCAGCATGTAGTGGAGAGCGGTCATTTTATGCGAGTCCTGGTAGTTGACATCGGCGCCGAGCTTCAGCAGTTCTTCGGCGGCGCGGAAATGGCTCCACTTGATTGCGCCGAGGAACGGAGACTCGTCAACGGACGCGTCGTTGACGTCGGCGCCATGGCGGACCAGCAGTCTGATCGCTTCGAGGTCGTTGTTGAAAGCGGCCGCCCACAGACAATAGTTGGGATTTGCGCCCTGCTTGAGCAGATACTCAGCCAGCACCAGGTTCTGCCCGCGGGCGATCGCGTACCAAAGTGGAGTTGCCTGCCACTTTCCCTCGGTGAAGGCCGCCTGATCGATTTCGAGGCCGCGCTTTAAGAGGACCGCCGCGGTCTTGACGCTATGCTGGGGGGTCAATTTCTTGTCGTTCGGATTTACGCCACAGCAAACATGAAGCCAGCTCCGCCCGCGTTGGTCGCGAACCTCAAGCATGGCGGGATTTTCCGCCAGCGCCTCATCGACTTCCTCCCACTTGAACGTCTTGACGAACGAGAGCAGTTTCGTTTTCGATACCAAGACCCTCCCTCCGAATTACAACCAGTCGTACCGGCCGATTCTCTGTGAGATTATGATCGAATGAGCATCACGATCGATAGTTACCGCTATGAAGAGATCTACCCGTCGTTCAAGGCGGCGACTGACGAGAAGGACAAGACCGCGCGCATCAACGCGGCGTTTATGAATAGTCTCGGCGACGCGGGGGTTGTACTGACCGGAGACGGTCCCGTCACGATAGCCGACATCGGATGCGGCCCGTGCGACACGCTGGTCAAATATCTCACAGGCGTGAAGTTCGCGCCGGGCTTCAGGATCCGCGCGACTGACTACAGCGCTGAATATGCGGACGAACGCACTGGCGAGTCGCTCGCGACGCTCGCGGCGGCGCACGCGGCGGGGACGATCAAGCTCGCGGATTTTTCCGCGCGTGCGGGCGACTCATTCGCGGGGCATCTGCTCGATCTGCTGGGGTCGCGCGGCTCGCCGGCGCGTGCTCGCGAGTTTCGAGTCGTCTTTGCCTCGCATGTCCTGTATCACTGCGAGCATCCGGGGAGCGCGGAGCGGTTGATTGACGACGTTACGCGGAACGTTCTGGCCGATGAAGGTATTTTCATCCTCTATCATCTGACCAAAGTGCCGCAGAGTTTTCAGGATTTTCGCGCGCGCTACGGCAGCAACTCCGCGGAGGTTGCGCGCAGCAACACGCCCGCGGTCGCGATTGACGATCCTCCCGCGAAGGTCGCAGAAGTTTGCGCCGCGCGCGGCGTTCCATGCCTTGGCATGGATTTCACCGCCGATCTCAGGTTCGCGATTCCAGATGAGAAGGTGTGGAATCTTTATCGTAATCCTCAAAAATATGCGCAGCTTCCCGCTGATGCGGCCGAAGATCTGAGCCGCCTCATGTTTATCACGCAGCGCGCGCCAATCGAGTTCGCCGCCGACCATTCATCCACGGGACTTTCCGCGTACCTCGAGGAAATCGGCGACGTCATTTCGCGTAATGGCGGAATTCTGAAACTCGCCGAGGCAATGCAGGTGATCTATCGGCCGGGGGCGCCCGTAGATCTGGGCAAACCGATCGGCACGGCGCTTTCCGCGATAGGCCTCGCCTGATCGAGTCGAGCTCTTTCTGCCAGTGGATGCCGACGGCCCGTCGGCTGACGCGAAGCGTCATCTTGGATGCGGGGAAAATGAATCTGGTTCTCGAGCAGGTCAAAAAAGATCGACCTAACCCCCGACCCCTTCCCGCACGGGAAGGGGAGTCAGAAACCGAACCTCGATGATAAGATTCGCACACGGATCGTCGCCAGTGGCAGCTGGAATTTGCCCAGACCACTCGAACGCTTGCGATCAGTGTTTCCCTTCCCATGCGGGAAGGGGACAGGGGTTAGGTCGTTTGTCTGAGAATCAACTTCGCCGGAGCGCATCCGATTTTGAATCCAAACTCCCGCGCAGAAGACGCTTCGCGCGCGCCGACGAGGCCGTCGGCGTCCACAGGCAGGCAAAGGCAATCGGTGGATGTCAGTCCATCTGCCGATGCACCTCGTGCGAGCACGCTTTGAGCGTGAGCATTCCTTGACCCGCGCGGGGCGATGCTGGAATGATGACCGCACAAGCGGTGATGGGGTTCACCGAATAACCGCTCTCTATTTCTTTCCAGTTCAGAGGGCTGATGACCCCTGCGGGCGAACAGCCGTAGGGGTTTGCGTTTTTCCGGGGAGTGCGAGCGAAACTTCAATCGCGAAAAAATAGCCATGCAAGAAAATTTAAGAAGCAAAGTCATTACTCAGGGCGTTCAGCGCACGCCTAACCGATCGATGTTGCGCGCGGTCGGGTTTACCGATCGCGACTTCGAAAAACCGATCGTCGGCGTCGCCAATTCCTACAGCACCATCACTCCGTGCAACATGAGCCTGAACGTCCTGGCCGAGCGCGCGCAAGCGTCGATCAAGGCCGCGGGCGCGATGCCGCAGGTGTTCGGCACGATCACCGTCAGCGACGGAATCGCGATGGGCACCGAAGGGATGAAATATTCGCTGGTGTCGCGCGAGGTGATCGCCGATTCGATCGAGACCGCGTGCGGCGCGCAGGCGATGGACGGTGTCATCACAATCGGCGGATGCGACAAGAACATGCCGGGCGCGATGATGGCGATCGCGCGGATGAACATCCCGGCGATTTTCGTTTACGGCGGCACGATCAAGCCGGGTAATTACAACGGCAAGGACCTGACTATCGTCAGCGCGTTCGAGGCGGTCGGAGAATTCAGCGCGCATCGGATAAGCGAGCACGACCTGCTGGAGGTGGAACGCCGCGCCTGTCCGGGCGCGGGATCGTGCGGCGGGATGTACACCGCCAACACGATGTCGTCCGCGATCGAGGCGATCGGCATGAGCCTGCCGTATTCGTCGACCATGGCGGCGGTTGACGCCGAGAAGGCGGATAGCGCGGCGCGCTCGGGGGAGGTGCTGGTCGAGGCGATTCGCCGCCAGCTACTTCCGCGCCAGATCATGACGCGCAAGGCGTTCGAGAACGCGATCGCGATCGTGATGGCGGTCGGAGGCTCGACCAATGCGGTGCTGCATCTGCTGGCGATGGCGCATGCGGCGCAAGTGCCGCTTGAGATCGACGACTTCGAAACCATCCGCCAGCGAGTGCCGGTGCTGTGCGACTTGAAGCCTTCCGGGCCGTACGTGGCGACTGATCTGCATCGAGCGGGCGGGATTCCGCAGGTGATGAAGATGCTGCTCGCGCATGGTCTGCTCCACGGCGAGGAGATGACGATCACCGGCAAGACCGTAGCCCAAAATCTGGCCGAAGTACCCGCGGCGCCGCGCGCCGACCAGGACGTAATCCATCAGTGGGAGCATCCGGTGTATGCGCAAGGGCATTTGGCGATCCTGCGCGGCAATCTTGCCATCGAAGGCGCGGTCGCGAAGATCACGGGAATAAAGAGCCGCCAGATTACCGGGCCCGCGCGCGTGTTCGAGTGCGAAGAAGACTCGCTCAAGGCGATCCTCGATGGAAAGATCAAAGCCGGTGACGTGCTGGTGATCAGGTACGAGGGCCCGAGGGGCGGCCCCGGGATGCGCGAGATGCTGTCGCCGACCTCGGCGCTGATCGGCGCGGGGCTGGGAGGGTCGGTGGGTTTGATTACAGATGGGCGATTTTCCGGCGGGACCTACGGCCTGGTGGTCGGACACGTCGCTCCGGAAGCGCAGGTTGGCGGACTGATCGCGCTAGTGCATGAAGGCGACTCGATCACGATCGATGGCGATCGGCGGGTGCTGCAACTCAACGTGCCGGAAGACGAGATTGCGCGGCGGCGTTCGGCGTGGAACGCGCCTGCGCCACGTTACACTCGGGGCGTGCTGTCAAAGTACGCGGCGCAGGTATCGTCGAGCAGCCTCGGTGCGGTAACGGATTGATCGCGGCGTTTCGCGAACGCAGCCTTGACTGCCTGCGCGGTCGATTGTTTTATGAATAACGGCGAACGGTGATGGGGTTCACCGATAACCGCTCCCATCTGAGTGAGCTGATGACCCCTACTGGTGTTAAACACAGGTAGGGGCTTTTGTTTGAAAGGGCCCTGCCGGCAAGAGGACAGGGCCATGCATTCAGTTGCCAGGATTTTGCATCTGCTAAGCTCCAGGAGTCGCATGCGCCGGCTCCGCGTGTGCGGAGATCCAGTCCCCAGAGGTGCGTGATGATGTTTACCGGAAAGGGCAAACAACTGACCATCTATTTTGGCGAGACCGATCAGCACGAGCATAAGGCGCTATACATGGCGCTGATCGAATTGTTTCGCCGCGAAGGCTGCAGCGGCGCGACCGCGACCCGCGGGATAGCCGGGTTCGGCGCGTCGTCGCTTATCCATACGTCGGCAATCCTGCGGCTCTCGATGGACATGCCGATCGTGGTGACGGTGGTCGACCGCCCCGCGCGGATCGATCGAGTGATCAGTGCCGTGCGCGAGATGGCGCCCAACGCGCTCATCACGGCGCTAGAGGTTGAGGTGCTCCAATCGGGCGCTCCGGTGAGGGAAGGCTTGCCCGATGTAAACGTGTCTGAGGTCATGCGGCACGAAGTCGCGACGGTGAATCCCGATAGTCCGATCACGCAAGTGGTTGAGCTGCTGCTGGGCAAGGACTTTACTGCCGTCCCGGTCATCGACGGCCAGCGCAAAGTGGTCGGCATGGTCAGCGACAACGATCTGCTGACGCGCGGCGGAATGAACCTGACTATCAGTCTGCGCAAGGCGATCGCGGACCCGGACTTTGTGCGCAAGCTCCACGAGTCGCTCGAGGATCCAAATCGCAAAGTGTCCGAGATAATGACCACCAATGTGGTGACGACGACGCCCGATACCGTGCTGGGAGCGGCGGCGCGGCTGATGGTGGACAAGCGTCTGAAGCGCCTGCCGGTCCTCGATCCGGCAGGGACGCTGGTCGGGATTCTCGGCCGCCTCGACATCCTGAATACGATCGCCGCGGTTCACTTGCCCGAGTGGCATCCGGAGACTTCTGCCGGCGGTCCGCACGCGATGGTGTCCGACGTGATGTCGCGTGAGGTGCCGACCCTGCACGAGTCGGCGACGATCGAGCAGGTCTTCGATCTGCTGGTCGCGTCCTCGCACAAGCGGGTGGTGATCGTGAACGACCGTCGGCATGTGGCGGGAATCATCGCGGATTCGGATCTGATCTCGAAGCTGAGCCGCGAGGGCTCGCCCGGGCTGCTCGAAATTCTGGTGTCCAAGATTCCGATCGGGAAAGTCAGCGACGATGCGCGCAAGGATATCCGGAAGCTGCGCGCACGCTCGGCGCGGGAGCTGATGACGCCGGAAGTTATAACGGTGCGCGACAAGATGCCGGTGGTGAGCGCGCTGGCGCTATCGGCGGAGAAGAGGGTCAAACGGATGCCGGTGGTTGACGGTGACGGCGAGTTGGTCGGGATTGTCGGACGGACCGAGATGTTGCGGGCGCTGCTGGCCTGAATCGCGCCAGGAAGGATGTGACCAGTGTTGGGAGCCATATCGGTTGCGATCGGCGGAGCGCTCGGGTCGGTCGCGCGCTATCTGGTGGGGGGATGGTTCGCCTCTCGTTTCGGCGCCACCTTTCCGTATGGAACCTTCGTAATCAACGTGACTGGGAGCTTTATTATCGGGCTGTTCCTCGCGTTCGCGCAAGAACGGGTCTCGCTGAGTCCCTATTGGCGGCTGTTCTTTGCAGTGGGATTTGTCGGCGGCTACACCACTTTTTCGACTTTCGAATATGAATCGGCGCGGCTGTTTCAGGCCGGAGAGATGGTGGTGGGCGCGACTTATCTGCTCGGCAGCGTGATCACCGGCGGAGTCGCCGTAATCGCCGGGATTGCGCTCGGCAGCTGGATTTGAGCGCGGGCGCGGATACGGGCTGCGTGGACGGCGCGCGGGGTTTCGTGCTTCAATCTAGCCGCTAAAACAAACCATCCGAGAGGTACCGCTCATGGCTTACGCACCCGACAATCGGGCGTTCTACGACGCAGATAGCCATATTATGGAGCTGCCGGATTTCCTGCAGCGCTATGCCGATCCCGGGCTCCGTGCGGAGATCCCCGCGGTCAGCTACAGCGCCTCGCTCGTCACCGACGAGGAGGTCGCCGAGATCATGGCGCGCGGCGGACAGCATAGCCATCAGCACGTTTCCGAACTCCTGTCACTGGGCGATCACCTGATTGAGCGATCGAAGGAGATTCAGGCGTTGGGCGCCTTCGATAGTTCCGAGCGCTCGGTCGCGCTCGATATGCTGGGCTTCAAGAGCCAGCTCGTGTTTGCGACGCATAGCCTCGCGATGCCGTTTTCGCCAAGTTCGAAAATCTCGCCACGGATTCGCTACGCCGCGGCGCGTGCGCATAACCGGCATATGGCGGAGTTCTGCGCGCGCGACCGGCGCTTGATGGGCGTGGCGGCCGCGCCGCTCGACGAACCGGAACTCGCTCTCGCGGAGCTCGAGTTCGCGATCAAGCACGGATTGAAAGCGGTCTGGGTTCCGCATCGCGCGTGTGGTGACAAGTCGCCCGGGCATGTCGCGTTCGACCGTTTTTGGGCGACGCTCGCGGACGCGGGTATCCCATTTGTCCTGCACGTCGGCGGCTCGCCGTTGCAGCTCGACAAGGCATGGATGAACAACGGCAGGGCGCCGGTCAAAGACTGGATGGGCGGAGGCGAGAACCTGCGCACCAAGGACGTTGCGGTGCTGCATGAGGGGCCGGAGACCTTCCTGTCGATGATGCTGATCGACGGCGTGTTCGAGCGCTTTCCGAAGCTGCGCGGTGCATGCGTCGAGCTCGGCGCCGGATGGGTGCCGTCGCTGCTGGTGAGGCTGGATTGGGTAGTCCAGATCTGGCGAAAGACCGACGCGAACCTTGCCAAGTTCACGCGCACTCCGTCTGAACAGCTTACTCAGCAGATGGCGTTTACTCCGTTTGTGTTCGAGGCAGTGGGCGGACTGATCGACGAGTCGAATCCGGACTTGTACCTATTCTCGAGTGACTATCCGCATACCGAGGGCGGGCGAAATCCTATCGCGCGTTTCGAGACCGCACTGGGTGATCGCTCCGAAGAGATTCGCAACCTGTTTTATTCGGAAAATTTCCTCCGAATCTTTCCGGAAGCGCGGACCGCCTAGGATCGATCAGGATGCTCGAGCTGTATCATGCGCACATCTCGACCTGCAGCCAGAAGGTACGCCTGTGTCTTGCCGAGAAAGGGCTACCGTGGACCGGCCATCCGATCGATTTCGCGACCGGGGCGCATCTTACCCCGTCTTACCTGAAGCTCAATCCTAACGGCGTGGTGCCGACGCTGCTCGACGACGGACGCCCGGTGATCGACTCGTCTGTGATCTGCGAATATCTCGAGGAAATCGCGCCTCGCGCGGGCACGCGGCTGATGCCCGAGACGCCGTACGAGCGCGCGAAAGTTCGCGCATGGCTGCGCTATATCGAGGAAGTTCCTACGGCCTCGATTCGCATACCGTCGTTCAATGGACTCTTCCTGGCCGGATGGAGCGCTATGAGCGAGCGGGCGCGCGAGCGCTATATCGCCAACACGCCGCTACGCAAGGGCCACTACCGGAGATTTGGCACCACTGGCTTCTCGAAGGAGCAGATGGACGAGTCGCTCGAACGGCTGCGCCAAACCGTCGAGCGGATCGACGCCGCGGTCGCGGGGGAAACGCGATGGCTCGCCGGCGCGCAAATCTCGCTAGCCGATCTTTGCGTATTGCCGACGATCGTCCGGATGTCCGACCTCCGCATCGAAAGCGTGTGGGACGGACTGCCGCACTTCCAGGACTGGTACGCGAGGATAAGGGCGCGGCCGTCATTCGCGCAGGCGTTCTATCCCGAGGCGCACGTCGCACTGCCCGCTACGGCCGCGAAGTAGCTATATCTGCCAAAGGCCGGCGCCGGATCACGCCGGATTGATATGCCAAATTTCGCGCGCGTACTCGCCGACGGCGCGGTCGCTGGAGAATTTTCCGATCCGCGCGAGATTCAGGATCGCTTTGCGATTCCACACCACGCGATCCTGGTATTGGCGCGATATCTCCGACTGAGTATCAATATAGGAAGCGAAATCGGCCAGCAGAAAATATTCGTCGTGATTCAACAACGTGTCGCGCATCCATTTGAATAGTCCCGGTTCGTCCGGACAGAAACGATCCGACGCCAGTTCATCCAGCACCCGCTTAAGGCGCGGATCGGATTCATAGTAGTCGCGCGGCCGATACTCATTCTTCGCGTTCATTAATTCTATCTGTTCCGCCGTCAACCCGAAGATAAATATGTTTTCGTTGCCGACCGCTTCGCGGATCTCGATGTTCGCGCCGTCCAGGGTTCCGATCGTGAGCGCGCCGTTCATCGCGAACTTCATGTTGCCGGTGCCCGACGCTTCCCGGCCCGCGGTGGATATCTGCTCGGAGACGTCAGCGGCGGGAATAATCTTTTCCGCCAGCGAAACGCGGTAGTCAGGCAGGAACGCGACCTTGATCATGTCGCGGGTTTTCGGATCGTGGTTGATGATCTCGCCAAGATTGTTGATCAACTTGATGATGATTTTCGCGGCCCAGTAACCGGGCGCCGCCTTTCCGGCCAGAACATAAGCGCGCGGAACCGCCAGCTCCGCGCCGTCATCAACGATTTGCAGATATTGATGCATGATCCCGAGCGCCATCAGCAACTGCCGCTTGTACTCATGAATGCGTTTGGCCTGGATGTCGAAAATCGCGGCGGGATCGAACTCGACCGCGGCGATTCGATTCACCACTCTGGCGAGCCGTTCCTTGTTGGCGCGCTTGATCGCGATGAAGTTCTCCTGGAACTCGTTGTCGGCGGCGAATTGCTCGACCGCGCTCAATTGCTCCAGGTCGGTAACCCACGCCGGCCCGATCGATGCGTCGAGCAGGCTCGCGAGTCCGGGATTTGCCATCAGCAACCATCGGCGCTGGGTGACGCCGTTGGTCTTGTTGCTGAAACGCTCGGGCCACATCGAGAAGAAATCCGGAACCAGGCGGGTCCGCAGCAACTCGGAATGAAGCTCGGAAACCCCGTTGACCGAATGGCTCCCGATGATCGCCAGGTGCGCCATGCGAACGTGGCTTTCGGAGCCGTCCTGCACGATTGAAACGCGCTTCAGGCGCTCGGGATCATCCGGCCATACCTTCGCTGCGTCAGCAAGAAACCGGCGGTTGATTTCATGGATGATTTGCAGATGGCGCGGGACCACGCGCTCGAGCAATCCGACCGGCCATCGCTCCAACGCCTCCGGCATCAGGGTGTGATTGGTATATCCGAGCGTGGAGCGTGAGATCTCCCAGGCGGTGGCCCATGGGAGATCATAGTCGTCGATCAGGGTGCGCATCAGTTCCGCAATAGTCAGTGCGGGATGCGTGTCGTTGAGTTGAATAGCCACTCGCGCCGGAAAGTCAATCAGGTCTTCGCCGCGGGCGAGGAATGCATGCACGATGTCGCGCACCGCGCAGGCAACAAAGAAATACTCCTGCAGCAAGCGAAGCTCGCGGCCCGCGGCCACCGCGTCGGAAGGGTACAGAACTTTAGAGATGGTCTCCGACAGCATCTTCTGCTCGACGGCTTTCAGGTAGTCGCCGGCGTTGAAGATTTGCATGTCGAACTCGTCCGAGGCATGGGCCGAGTACAGGCGGACAAAGTTTACCGTGCGTCCACCGTATCCGGCGATCGGCAAATCCGACGGCACTCCGACGATCACGCGCTGATCCACCCATGCGGGAATGTACTCGCCGGTGCGGTCGTCGATATGGTGTTCGATCCGGCCGTAAACCGGAATCCGCAGAAATTCCTCCGGACGCGCCAATAGCCACGGCGAGGTCTCGCGCTGCCACGCGTCGGGACGCTCGACCTGGTAGCCCCCGCGAATCTCCTGCTGGAACAGCCCGTATTCGTAGTTGATTCCGTATGCGTAGCCCGGCAGATCCAGGGTCGCGAGCGAATCGAGAAAGCAGGCCGCCAGCCGTCCCAGGCCGCCGTTGCCGAGCGCGGCGTCAGGTTCCTCGTCGAAGAGAATCTGCAGGTCCACGCCGCTTTCGGCCAAATAGTCGCGGCAGGTATCGGCGATGCCGAGATTGAAGAGGTTATTCTCGAGCGAGCGCCCGATTAAAAACTCGAGCGACAGATAGTAGAGTTTTTTGGAGTTGCGCTGCGCGAAGCGTCTGGTGGTCGCGAGCATCTTTTCGGTCAGCATATCGCGCACCACCAGTGCGGTAGCGCGATACCAGTCGTGCTTGGTCAAGTCGATGCGCCGCTTCGCCAGGGTGAAGCGGATGTGATGCTCGATCAGCTCGTTGAACAGGTTGCTATTGGCTTCGGAAACTGGAACAACCGCCATGCCCGCGTTAGTCCTCTTAACAAGCTCGAAGAAATCGGCCGGGAACAGCGCCCGACGTCAAGCAATAGTGAATCTCTATCATGCCGGTTCGGGATGCGCGTATCCAGCCGCTCCCGGAGAAATTCGCATGCGGGATATCGCTGTAGCCAAGCGCCCCCGAATTCCTATATTTTCCGGTCGCGGCGGTGCTGGCATAATTGAGAGGCGCGCTGGCGGATTGTCGATATGCCGCGTATCACTTAAGGAAGGAGTAGCGGAGATTGGAAGACACAGCTGATGCATCGCGCGGCCACGCCGGTTCGCGGCCGCTTCGAATCGCGCAGATCGCGCCACTGTACGAAAGGGTTCCTCCCAAGCTGTACGGCGGTACCGAGCGCGTCGTGTCCTATATCACCGAGGAGCTGGTGCGCCGCGGCCACGAGGTGACGTTGTTCGCCTCGGGCGATTCGATCACCAAGGCCAAGCTTTCTCCCGGTTATCCGACCGCGTTGCGCCTGGCGGGCAAACCCGAGTTGGGCACTTTTATCCAGCTTCCGATGATCAGCGACGCCTACGACGACGTCGAGAACCGCTTCGATATTATCCATTCGCATATCGATTATTGGAGCTTTCCGTTCGCGCGCCTGGTGAAGGTGCCCACCGTCGCGACGATGCATGGGCGGCTCGATATAGATGATCTGCGGCCGATCTATTATCGCTACCGCGACGTTCCCGCAGTCTCGATCAGTGACTTGCAGCGCGTGCCGCTGCAATTCATGAATTGGGTCGAGACGATCTACCACGGATTGCCGCGCGATCTGCTGCGCTTCAGTCCGGGACCGGGCAAGTACCTGGCTTTTCTCGGCCGGATTTCCCCGGAGAAGCGTCCCGACCTGGCGATCGAGGTCGCGCGCAAGGTCGGAATACCGCTCAAGCTCGCGGCCAAGGTGGACGTGGTCGATAAGGCCTACTTCGAAGCCGTGATCGAGCCGCGCCTTTCGCCGCCCGATATCGAATATATTGGCGAGATCAACGAAGTCGAGAAGAACGAGTTCCTGGGCGACGCGCTCGCGCTGATGTTCCCGATCGATTGGCCGGAGCCTTTCGGACTCACGATGATCGAATCGATGGCGTGCGGCACGCCGATCGTGGCGCGGCCCTGCGGCTCGGTGCCGGAGATCATCAAGCCCGGCGTTACCGGGATGATCGCGAGCACGACCGACGAAATGGCGGCCGCGGTGAAAAAAATTGGCGGACTTTCGCGCAGCGGATGCCGCGCGGAATTTGAAGCGCGATTCTCGGTTGACGTACAAGTGGATAACTACGAGCGCCTTTTTCGGCGGCTGATCGCGCAGGCGCAAGCCAAATAGCGCGCTGGGGAAAAGACCATCGTGAAGATCTCATCGCGTCAGATCCTCTCCTGCATCACCTTGTCCGACGCGATGAGCGCCGCGCGATGAAGAAGCTTGCGCCCGCGCGCCGATCAAAGCCGCGCCGCCGTATCGCCCGCGCGCCGCGCCACGCACCGATCACGCTCAAGGTCGGCTCCGAGTACTATGTGCTCGCTTCTTCCGGCGCCACCACCGTTGACGGCCGCGTGCTGGCTCACGCGCAGAGCTTCGCGGTTTTCGATACCACCGGAGACATTGCGGTGTCGCCGCTCGAAGCCCTGGGCCTGTTTCATCGCGACACTCGTTTCCTTTCCCGCTTCGAAATATTGATCGACGGCAAAGCGCCCTGTTTCCTCAATTCCTTCTTGAGTGACGACAATGCCGAGCTGGTGGTCAATCTGACCAACCCGTTCTTGCGCGCGCGTGACGGCGCAATCTCCGTCCCGCGCACCTCGATCCAGATCGAACGCAGCTGGGTGCTGGCCGATGCGGCCATGTTTCATCGCGTCAAGGCCCGCAATTATTCGCGCGAGCGGGTACGCTTTGCACTCGATCTCTCCTTCGACGCGGATTTCGACGATTTGTTCGAGGTCCGCGGCGTCAAACGCAAGCGCAAAGGCAAACGCGCACGGCCCAAGGTCAAGCACGGCGCCGTCGTGCTTCGGTACGAGGGACTCGACGCCGTGGCTCGCATCACCGAACTCACCTTCGAGCCAACACCGGTAAAGCTTACCGGCGATTGCGCCTCGTTCGTGGTCGAACTCGATCCCGAACAATCGGTGACGCTCCATACGCGGATCACCTGCGCACTCGATCCCGCGCCTGCTGAAGTTCCCGCCGACGCCGACACCTTCGCGGCGAATTTCGACCGCGCACTCGAGCTGCGGCGCACGGAAATCTCCGCGCGCGATCGTCAATGGGCGAAGCTCAGCACCAGTGATGACCTCTTTAACCGTCTGCTCCAGGCCTCGAGCGCCGATCTGACTTCGCTCATCGGGATCGACTCGGCCGGCACCTTCATGATGGCCGGAATCCCGTGGTTCGCCACTCTGTTCGGCCGCGACAGCATTATCACCGCGTTCTCGCTGCTCGCGTTCAACCCGGATATCGCGGGCCAGACCCTGCGCGCGCTGGCCGCGATGCAGGGGACGAAAATTGACGACTCCCGCGACGAGGTGCCCGGCAAAATCGTTCACGAAGTCCGCGCCGGAGAGATGGCCGCCACCGGCGAGGTTCCCTTCGGCCGCTATTACGGTTCGGTCGATTCCACGCCGCTGTTTCTCTGGCTGATTGGCGAACATGCGGAAGTCACCGGCGATCTGACGCTCGCGCGCGAGCTGTGGCCCAACATCGAACGCGCGCTCGAATGGATCGAGCGATGGGGCGATATCGACGGCGACGGCTTTGTCGAATACAGCCGCAAAACTCCGCGCGGACTCTCCAACCAGGGCTGGAAGGACTCGTTCGATTCCATCTCTCACGCCGATGGTTCGCTCGCCACGGCGCCGATAGCGCTGGCCGAAGTGCAGGGCTACGTCTATGCCGCCTATACGCGAATTTCGCAAGTGGCAGTGCGCCTTGGGCGAATCGAGGTTGCGGCCAAACTTACCACCCGCGCGGCGGCGCTCAAGGCCGCCTTCTTGCCCGCCTTCTGGGTCGAGTCGCGCGGGATGATCGCGCTCGCGCTCGACGGCGACAAGCACCCGTGCGAGGTGATGGCCTCCAACGGGGCGCATTGTCTGGCGACCGGCCTGGTCGGCGGCGAGCACGCCACCGCGATGTGCGAAAGGCTGCTCGCGCCCGATATGTTTTCCGGCTGGGGTCTCCGTACGCTCAGCTCGAAAGAGCGCCGCTACAATCCGATGAGCTATCACAATGGTTCGGTCTGGCCGCACGACAACGCGCTTGCCGCGATCGGCCTTGCGCGCGCCGGCGATCGCCAGGGCGTCATCCGAATTCTCGAGGGACTATTCAACGCGGGCGTGCGTCTGCAGATTGGCAGCCTGCCCGAGCTTCTGTGCGGCTTCGATCGCACCCCCGAGCTTGGCCCCGTCCCATATCCCACCGCCTGCCATCCGCAGGCGTGGTCAGCGGCGAGCGTCTTTCCGATCGTGCAGGCGATGCTCGGGCTCAGCATAAGCGGCGCCGACAAGCGAGTGACCATAGAATCACCCGCGATGCCGACCTGGCTCCAATGGCTGAAGCTCGAAGACCTGCGCGTCGGCACCGAATCGATCTCGCTCCTGTTCCGCCGCACCGAAACCGCTGTAGCCGTCGAAGTCCTGAAGAAGCCGCAATCAGTCGCCGTCGAAGTCAGGGAATAATCCGCGCGGGCTCAGGGCTGATGTGACGGCGGCGCATCATGTTCGGACTCTCGACCTATATCTCAATTTGGTGTACATCTATGCACGGATTGAACGGCTGTGGAATTTGAGCGGGATCCAGGCAAAGCTGCCGGCAATCTACGCAAATACGCGGTCCGGTTCGCCGAAGCGGTGACGTATTCGAAGATGACGCCATGTTGACGATGCCGGACGACAATCCGGAAGAGGAGCGCTTCGTGGCGATTGGCATGGGATCGCTTGGAAGGATCCTCGTGGTCATTTGCGCAACTCGCCAGGAGCGCGACAGAATTATCTCCGCCCGCAAGGCCACGCGCGAAGAGCGGTCGCAGTACGAAGGTAGAGACAGATGAAAAGACAATACGATTTCAGCAAGGCGCGGCGAGGTCCGATCGTGCCCCGGACTCCGGGAAAGACCAGAATCACGATTCGGCTCGACAACGACGTGATCGAGCATTTTCAAAGCGCTGTGGATCGTGCTGGCGGCGGCAACTATCAGACCCTGATCAACGACGCATTGCGCGAGTACATCCGAGGCGCACGTCTCGAAACCGTCGTACGCCGAGCAGTCCGGGCAGAGGTCGGCGCCATGAAACAAGCCTTGGCAAAGACAGCCTGACAGTATCTGATGTTGTGATGTGTCAGCCGTTAATTGATGGATAGCAACAGTTGGCGGCGAATGCTGCAAACGAATCAGCAATGACAATGTTGGATTCGAAACTCGAGAGAGTACTAGCCGCGGTGCTTGGCCTAGTGCTGGTGGGTGTAATCGTCTCGACCGTGTCTGATGCGATAACAGATGGGTTCCGCTTCATTGAGCGATTTCCTGGAATCAGTGGCACCGACTTCGTACTTGGTGAAGCTGGTCTATTTTTTATGATCTCAGCGACAGATTGGCCGGCGATGCTTAGAGCCTCGCCCTTCGTCAGAGTTCAATTGCAGTGTTGGGCCATTTGGCTTTTTCTTCTGAGCGGCCTGTTCGCGACAAAGTCGTCAGTCTTTGCCAAACCGGCGGGTTTCGGATTTGTCGTTGCTATTTGTCTTCTTGCCGCATTTTCTTTGGCCGCTCTCTTTAGACCCCGCGATATCATTAAGCGCTGGGGATACCCTTCCGGCGGTTCCCGGCAGAGCCTTTGAAGCACCTGCGAGTGTTTTTCGTAGCCTTTGAAGTCAAAGAGTAGTCGCGTTCGAATCGTCGGGTGAATCGTTTACGGGAGACGACGACGCGGTCGCCGTGGCCGAGGCCTGTGGAGATGTGGTGGCGGCCGGAGTTGAGGTTGCAGTGATCGTCGCCGGCGTGGTCGGCGTCGCGGTGATAGTTGGAGTGCGCGACGCCTTTGGCGCGGGCTTGGCGGTCGGCGATGCGCTCGGCGACCGGGACGCGGTCGCCTTTGCGGTTGGTGTCTTTGAAGCGGTGGCAGTGGCGGTTGCCGTCGGAGTTGCGGTCGCAGTTAGAGTTGCTGTCGGCGTCGAAGTCGCAGTCGCCGTTGCAGTTGCAGTTGGGGTCGAGGTCGCGGTGGCGGTCGGAGTTGGGAGGAACCAGGTGATCGGCGTTTTTGCGGAAATCAGATTTGCGGTTGCACCGGCGCGCGCATGCGTCATCTCGCCGGTCGCGGTGAATCTGCCGGTTGAGGGATCGAAAAGCTCCGCGCTCGCCAGCGGGCTGTAGTTCGCGTCCCATCCTCCGCCGATCAGAACCCTGCCGTCCGGTAAGGGCTCCGCGAATTGGCCGTAGCGACGCACGTTCATCGCCGACGTGGCGGTGAATTTGTTGGACGCGGGATCGAAAATCTCCGCGGAATTGTCCGCGCTGCCCCCTGCCATAAGCACGCGGCCGTCTTTGAGCAGGGTCGCGGTTTGGCCTGCGCGGGGCTTGGTCATTTTGGGCCCGGCAGTGAATTTGGCAGTCTTCGGATCGTAGAGATCGGTCGTGTCCAGCGGCGCGCGGCGCGCGTAGGGACTGCCGCCCGCGATCAATACGCGTCCGTCTTCGAGCAGGGTCGCGGTATGGTAGATGCGGTCGGTAGTCATCGCTCCGGCGGCCGCGAATTTTCCGTCAGCCGGGTTGTAGATCTCCGCATCGGCAGTTCCACCGCCAACCATCAGCACCCTCGCGTCGGCGGTCAGCGTAGCGGTTTGTCCGAAGCGCGCGGAGTTCATCTTCCCGGTCGCGGTAAATTTATTCGCGGCTGGATCGTAGAGTTCGGTTTCGGTGTCGCCGCCGCCCGCCACCAGGACTTTGCCATCGGGCAAAAGCGTGCCGGTGGGTTCGTCGCGCGCGTCGATCATCGAAGCGGCCAGAGAGAATGCGCCCTTCACAGGATCGAAAATTTCCGTCGATCCGAGCGTCGAAGGCATCGGCGGTCCCGGAAACAGGATCATCGGCACCAAAATCGTATCGACGCCGCCGCCGACCAGCACGCGTCCGTCGCCCAGGCGGACGGCGAACTGGCGGTCGCGGCGCGCCGTCATGTGAGCGATCGGCAGGAATACTCCCGCCGCTGGATCATAGACCTCGGCCGTGTCGAGGACCGTGGGACTGGTCGCAGTGAGCGCGCGCAACGAGCCGACACCTCCGGTCACAAGCACCAGCGGCGTCGCCGGGAGGGGCGTCGCAGTCGGTGATGCGCTTGGCGTGGGGGTACGCTTGGCGTGGCGATGGCGCGCGGCATTGCCCGCGGTGGTGAGACCGCAAATGAGCCAGAGCACGACCAATGCTCCAAGCGGGAGTCGGACTAGCGATTTGGCTTTGGTCGTCATCAGTTTAATCTGCGGTGGGTTCGATTTGACTTCCTACTTGAGGGAATTTTCCGCCGCCTTTTCTTCAGGTTTGTCCTTGGGCAGGCCGCGCAACCGATCCCAAAGCGCTTCCTTCGATGCCGCCGCAAGCGTCATCCCGCGCGTCTCGTCGATAAATGCGCCGAACAGGATCGCGCTGGGAATCCCGAGCAACGCAAAGTACCGAATCACATTTTCGAGTCCGCCCAGCGGGCCGATCAGCCCGGAAATCACCACCTGCGCCAGCATCGAGAAGACCGCTCCCGTGATCATCTGCCATCCGACCATCGTGGTGCGCAGGTCGGCGGGAAACAGCTCGGTCGCCGCCGCGTTGGCGCCCACCGTCATAATCGACGAACCAACTTTGAACCAGCAGTAGGTGGCGAGAAGAAAAACATCGGATGGGCGGTGGTGCCGGCCGGACCCCAATAAAACCCGATCGCTCCGAGCCATGCCGCACCGCCAAACCAGGCGACGGTGGGGACGCGGCCCAGATGCTCCGAGGTCCACGCGCCGATCGGAAACCCGATCATCCCGACCACCATTCCGACGACTACCAGTGTGCTCGCGTTGCCCGGCGCCAGACCGATTATCGAGACCGCCTCAAAATACAGCCATCCGTTGACCGCTGTGCCGGCCATCGTGTCGAGCGCGGCGCACGCGAGCAAAGTCAGCGATCGGCGGCGATAGAGCGGATGCAGGATGTCATAAAAATGGCTTTGATCGCGCGACTGGATTGCATGCTTGCGCGCGAAGCGCTTCTCCGTCGGCAGCATCCGCGCCACTGGCCAGATTAGGATCGCGCCCGCCACCGAGGGCGCCAGGAGCCATCGCCACGAATATCCCCACTTGAGCAGAAAGGGGATCAGCAGATATCCAAGCACGCCGCCGACCGCGCTGGCGAAGGCGGCGAAACCTTGCCCCTGCGCGCGGCGTTCGACCGGCAATTCCTCCGCCAGCAGGACGATCGCCGACGAGACCGAGCCGCCGAGCAGCGCCGAGATAAGGATTTGAAATATCGCAAAGGAAAATGCATGCGGCGAAATCGCCGCGCCTGCGGAAAAAATCGGCGTCAGGAACAGGCTCGCGATAATGATCCGCCGCCGCCCGACCCGGTCCGCCAATCGCGCGAGCAACAGTGACCCGAATGCCGAGATCGACATCCAGGCGAATAGCCGCGCGAGTTCAGGCTGAGTAAGGTCGAAGCTCTTTGCGATCCAGGGCGAGGCGACACCCGCCACCGACAGCGTGTAACCCTGATAAACCAGCAGGATAACAATCGCGCCGATAATCGCGAACGAAGCCGAGGCAGTGTTCTCGGCCTGCCCGGACCGATCATTCACCCCGGCACCGCCTGGTTGCGCCGTCGTCTGCCCCATCCATCGCCCCATCTACCTCGGTCGGTGCTCCCGGTGAGATGACTATCGCTCTAATTTCGCTCGCGGCCAACAGTGCGCGTTCAGATCGTTCAACAGACGGGAAGGTTCGGCGACTCTCCGAAATGAGGCATGGCTTACCAAACGGTATGGAGCCAGTTAAGACGGTCGTCATAAAAGCCTTGGAAATATCTACGCTTTCTAGCAAACGAGAGGGGTATGACAGTTGCAATCCCTTAAATTGCATCCGTTTTTGGACCGGCTCTCAGCATCAAGCAAAGGAAAGGCTAGTGGACAACAGCGCTATTTCTTCCTCAGACCGCCCTCTGGTCAGGTTTTTAGCCTACATAAAGCCTCATACGCGGTATGTGGTCGGGGCAGCCCTGATGGGCGTGGCGAAGTTCACTTTGCCCCTCGCCTTTCCGCTTGCTTTCAAATACGTCATCGACGTGCTGGTCGCTTCGCAGCCTAAAATGGACGCGATCAGCGGCACTATCGACCATCTATGCATCCAGGGCGCAACGCTCCTCGGGATGGGCGTGACCCCGCAAGACAAGCTTGCGGTTTTGAGCATCGCGCTGCTGGCGCTTTATGCAATTCAATCGATCGCGAGCTATTATCGCAACTATTGGGGCGGAATCGCCGGCAACCGGCTAATCTTCGACATCCAGTGCAAGCTATTTACTCAGCTACAGCGTCTTCCCCACGCCTTCTTTGATCGCAATCCATCCGGAGAGGTCGTCTCGCGCGTCCTGAACGACGTCACGCAGGCCAACGATCTCGTAGGCTCGGCGCTGATCGACGTTTGGACCGACGCGATCCCGCTTTGCCTGGTCGTGCTCCTTATGTTCGCGCTGGACTGGCGCCTTGCGCTGGTCGCGATAGCTATCGCGCCGCTATGGGTTACGTTCATGCGCGTTTTCGCGCCGCGCATCAAAGCGGTCAGCCATAGGATGCAGGAAGCGGTCGCCGACATCAACGCAGAGGTTCACGAGCGCGTCGTCGGCGCGGCCACCGTCAAGTCATTCGGCCGCGAGGCCCATGAAGTCAGCCGGTTCCGCAACAGCGGCGAGCGGCTCTACACCCGTTCAGTCGATAAGGTTCGTCTGGCCGCCAAGCAGGAAATGTTGATCCAGCTCCTTACCCGCGGCGCGCCGACGATCGTCGTCTGGGTCGGCGCCCTGATGATCATGCGCGGAAGTATCACGCTCGGCACGCTAATCGCTTTTTTCACCTACGTCGGATTCCTGTATCTGCCGCTCGAGCGCTTCGCGCAGCTTTCGGTGGTCGTGTCCACCTCGATGGCGGCGATCGAGCGTATCTTCGGCTTTCTCGATCTCAAACCCGAAATCACCGATCATCCTCTGGCTCGCCCGTTCAAGGTAAAGAAGGGCGCGGTCGATTTCGAGGGCGTCAACTTCGGTTACACTCCGCGCGAGGGCGCCGAGCGCCGCAACGTGCTCAACCAAATCGACCTGCACGTACAGGGCGGCGCGCGCGTCGCGCTGGTGGGCCGCTCGGGCGCGGGCAAGACCACGCTTGCCAATCTCATTCCGCGGTTCTACGACACCACCACCGGGCGGGTCCTGATCGACGGCAAGGACGTACGCCATTTCACGCTCAAATCGCTGCGCGACAGCGTGAGCCTGGTAACCCAGGAAGCCCTGCTGTTCAGCGCCAGCGTGCGCGACAACCTGCTTTATGCGCGGCCTGACGCGACCGAGCCGATGCTCTGGCAGGCGCTCGAGATGGCCAACCTGATCGAATTTGTCGAGCAGTTGCCGGATCGGCTCGACACCGTTATCGGCGAACGCGGCGTGAAGATTTCCGGCGGACAGCGCCAGCGCCTGGCGCTCGCGCGCGCCTTCCTGAAAGATTCGAAGATCGTGATCCTCGACGAGGCGACTTCGGCGGTTGATTCCGAGTCCGAGAACCTGATCCACGAAGCGATGGAGCGCCTGATGGACGGCCGCACGGTCTTCCTGATCGCGCATCGCCTGCGCAGCGCGATGACGGCCGACCTGATCGTGGTGCTCGACAAGGGCAGCGTGGTCGAGGTCGGAACGCACACCGATCTGCTGCGCCGCAACGGAACCTATGCGAAGCTCTTTACCGAGCAGACTCGCGGCCTCACTCTCGACGCATCCGCGTCGCGCGGAGACGCCTCGAGTGAGCGCCTGGAAGCGTAACGATTTCCTTCCGGCGCTCGCTGCCTCGATATTAAAAGCCGCTCCTTGGACTTGTCCAGGGAGCGGTTTGCATATCGTCTGATTATCTCGGCTTCGGCTGCGCAGGGAGTGATCGGCGGGCCTGGCATTCAGTAGGGCCGCCGTCCCCGCGGCCCCTTGGTCGCGAGGAACGATTTAGACATCCCGATCGGAGAGCAAAATGATCAGTGGCGCGAGCGGCCCGCCCACCAATGAACGCGTCCGCGGCAGGTGCGGGAACTGGTGCTTTGGAAGCCCGATAAGAAGAAGAATTCATTGGTGGGCAGCGCCTGCGGCGCACCCATCTCCCACAGGCGAGACGCCCGCGCCACTATCTCCTGCTCGGAACCCTCTCCCCACGTGCGACTTGGCACTCGACCCGCTTCTCGTGTGACGCGCGACGAGGGTGCTGCTCTGCTTCCCTTTTTTAATCGCGAGGCGCTGGCGCGACGCGCTCGTCTTTGCGGGCCGACAATCGTGCGCGAATTGGAGAGACTCGGAGTCTTCTATATCGCCAGAGTCTGGCGGGCGGGGGCTGCTTGATGCGCATTGTGCAGCGCGGTCAGGAAGCCGTCGGCCCAGTCCGTCAGCGTGTTGGTTGCGATTCGGGCGCGTAGCATGCGCATCCGGGCCCTGCGCTCGTCGGGTTCCATCTCGATTGCGCGCTTCAGCGCGGAGGCTAGCTCTTCGATATTCGTAGGGTCGACGATCAGCGCTTCCTTCAGCTCGTGCACTGCTCCTGCCTGCTTGCTCAGCACCAAGACGCCGTCGCCGTCCACGCGCGAGGCGACGTATTCCTTGGCGACGAGGTTCATCCCGTCGCGCAGCGGCGTGACCATCGCGACATCCGCGGCGCGGTAGTACGCGGCGATGGTCTGCGGCGGATACTGTTTGTACAGGTAGCGAACGGGGAACCATCCGTCGTGGAAAAAGCGTGCGACGATTCGCGCGACCCGCTCTTCGAGTTGCCGCCGCAGCATCATGTACTCAGGCACGCGCGTGCGCGAGGGCACCGCGATCTGAAGCATGGTGACGCGTCCTTCGTAGCGCGGATGCCGCTCGAGAAATCGCTCGAACGCCATCAGCCGCTCGAGCAGACCCTTGGTGTAGTCAAGCCGATCGACTCCGACAATCAGCTTCTCAACGTAGACTCCGCGTCTGATTTGCCGGACGCGGCGCGCGGTGTGAGGATCGGCGGCAAGCCGCTGGAAACTATCGAGCGGCGCGCCGATCGGAAAGGCGCCGACCCGGGCGGCGTGTCCGCGATGAACGATAATCCCGTGCTCGCGATCGACTTCGGCCCCCGGCAGGTTCCGGCAGCATCCGAGGAACGCGCGGCTATGCTCCTCGGTCTGGAAGCCGATCAAGTCCGCGCCGAGCATCCCTTCGAGCAGCTCGTCGCGCCACGGAAATTTGCTAAGCACTTCTTCGGGCGGGAAGGGCACGTGCCAGAAAACCCCGATTGGCAGATGCGGCGCCTGCCGCCGCACCATCGCGGGCATCAGCGCCAAATGAAAATCCTGAATCCAGATCGTGTCGCCCGCGCGTGCCTGCGCGAGACACTGATTGGCGAAGCTCTGATTAACCGCGCGATAGGTGGTCCAGTCGCGGCTGTTGAAACGGCAGTTTGCCGTCATCTGATGCATCAGAGGCCACAACCCGCGATTGCACATCCCCCAGTAGTACTGCGTGGTTTCGGTTTCCGTCAGACCCTTGAGGATCATCGAAAAACGCGGATTGTCGATCGGCAGCCTGAGCGAACCAAATTCCTCGGAGCTGCCCGACCATGCGATCCACAGGCCGCCGAATTTTTCCAGCAACTGGACAAACGCCGTCGCGACGCCACCGACCGTTGTTTCGACCCGGGTTGCGTCGCCGCGAGCAATCACCTTTACCGGCGCCCGGTTGGTCACGACGATCAGCCGTCCGCCGGATTCCATTTCCACTCTGCGGCTAGCTGCTTCCATTATCATAGGGGCGTCCATGACCCTGACCGATCGCAACAGCGGGAAAAGAATACTGCGCGATCCCGTGATCGTGCAACGCAGAGATCATCGCGGAGCCGCCAATCCCGCATAGGATGTCTTGACATCATCATAGCCCGATCCGAACCTGAAATCGGAGCAACTTTTTTTCCTTCGCCTTTGCGCGAACCCGACGACGAATGAAAATCTCCGCGCAGAGGTCCTCACCAGCCGCCCCGACCACAATCCCGAAGCCACTTCCTCGGAAGCTACTTCCGCGGATCATCGAGGAGCAAAAGCTCCTCTTATGCCTTGATTACGACGGCACTCTGTCCGAGATCACCACACGCCCAGCGGCGGCGCGTCCAGTTCCCGGCGTGCGCCGGATGCTGCGTGCGCTGGCGGCGTATCCGGAGCGGATCACCCTCGCGATAATCAGCGGTCGCGATTTGGCTACATTGCGCGCCCTGCTTCGGCCTGAAGAGGGCATCTGGATGGCTGGCAGCCACGGAATCGATCTCGTCGATCCGTGTGGCAAGCGATACTCTCAGCACGCGAGCGCGCGGGCGCGGGCCGAAATCGCGAAGATTCGCGCCTGGATGAAGCAGCAACTCCGGTCTCGCGAGGGATTTGTGATCGAGGACAAGCGGACCGCAATTGCGCTGCATTACCGCAACGTCAAACCTGCTGCAGCAGCCGTCGTCCGCGCGGCCCTGCGCGAGTTGGTTGAGGCGCGATGCCCGAGCGTCACGATCCTGCGGGGGAAAATGGTCGACGAATTCATACCGCGGGGTCTCGGCGGCAAGGGCGCCGCGGTACGCAAGATCCAGAAGCTGGTCGGGCAGGCGCTGATTCCTGTTTATATCGGCGACGACACCACCGACGAAGACGCGTTCCGGGAGCTTTGCGATGACGGTGTAACAATCAGGGTGGGCAGCGCCCGTCGCAGTTGGGCGCAATTTCGGGTGGCTTCGCCGATAAAAGTCGTCGCAATCCTGGGCGAATTATTATCGAAAGTGGACCGAACGCGAGGGACCAAATCGTCATTGAGAGCAGGGTGACGGTAATGGCGTCGGGTTTGTGCGTGCCACGACATCGAAATGCTGGAACCAGCGATGAAAATCGAATAAATCCATCATTAAGTGCGCCGCGGATTCCGTAATTGTCCGCTAAAGAATCGCACGTCCTTAGTGGGGACCTATCGGGTGCCTGCATCGGTCGAATCAGAAAGTGGGTTTCGCCAAACCGAATTCGTGGGACGCGGCCGCGAGATGGCCGAGTTGCGCGCGGGTCTGGCCGGCGCGATGGGGGGACGAACCCAGATTTTTCTTCTGACCGGAGAAGCTGGAATCGGCAAAACCCGAATCGCCACGGAAATCGCCGCAGAGGCCGCCTCACGCGGGATGCTGGCCGTGTGGGGACGATGCTGCGAAGGGGCGGGCGCGCCGCCCTATTGGCCGATGACCCAGGTGGTGCGCGCATTGACCACCGGTTTCGACCAGGAGCGGCTCGCCGCGATGCTGGGTGGAGCGGCTCCGGAGATTGCGCGGCTGGCAGGAGATTCGGTCGCGGCGGTTGCGTCATCGGCGGAAGGCAAGGACGACGCGCAACAATTGCGGTTCAGGCTGTTTGACGCGTTCGCAACCCTGCTCGCGAGCTTCGCGCGGGAGCGTCCGCTGCTGATCGTCCTCGACGATCTGCACGACGCGGATGAGACCTCGTGGCTGATGCTGCGGTTCGCGGTGCGTGAGATTCACGACGCGCCGGTGATGATCGTGGCAACCTATCGCGAGGCAGAGGTCCGCCGCTCCGAGGGCCTGGTGCGCGTATTGTCGGACCTGTATCGCAGCGGGCGGCAGCTTCCGCTTGCGGGACTAAGCGAAGCCGAGGTCGCGCAAGTGGTCGCCGGCGGAGCCGGCTGCACTCCCGACGAGAAATTTGTGTCGGTGCTGCATCGGAGCACCGGCGGCAACCCGTTCTTCATCACCGAAGTGATGCGATCGATGGATCTGTCGGGGGAAAGCGCCGCCGGCGGAGCGGGTAATCGCGTCAAATTTGCCGTGCCTGAGAGTGTGCGCGCGTCAATTCGCGGCCGGCTAAGCGCGCTCGAGGCCGCGCCGCGCTCGATGCTCACGGCGGCGGCGGTGCTGGGTGTCCAATGGGAGGGGACGGTGCTCGAACGGGTGACGGGTCTTGCGCCGGAAGCGATGTTGCGCGCACTCGATCGTGCGATTGGCGCCGGCATTCTGGTGCCCGACGGTCCGGGCCACTACCGCTTCTGCCATGCGATCATTCGCGAAGTCATTTATCTGGACATGGATCTAAGCAGCCGGGCGCGGATGCACTCGCAAATCGTTTGCGTGCTCGAGGATCTCTATCAGTCAGAGACGGCGATGCATCTGGACCAGATCGCGCATCACGCGGTCGCGGCCGCGTACGGTGGTTCGAGCGCCAAAGCGATTAAATACGCGACCGCCGCCGGCGAGGCCGCGTTTTCCGCGTTCGCCTACGAACGCGCGGCGTATCACTGGCAAACCGCGCTGATGCTCGCCGAACACGGACCTTTCGATCCGCGAAGACTCGCGCGAATTCTCGAACGGCTCGGTGACGCCTACTCGATTACCGAATTTGATCATCCGCGCGGAATCGAATGTGTCGAGCGCGCGGCGAAAATCTATGAAAGCGCCGCGCTGCCAATCGAGGCGGCGCATCTGCACGCCCGGCTGGGACTGATGTTCTCGCTGCGCTCGCCCGCAATGAATATTCCGCGTGCGATGGGAGAATATCGGCAAGCTGAATTGGTCCTGCGGTCGCTCCCCGACAGCAAATCGAAGGTGGTTCTCTACACCGGACTGGCGCAGGCCGCGACGCACGCGCTGCGCACGCAAGAAGGGCTGGCCGCGTCGCATCGCGCAATGGAAATCGCGACGCATCTCGGTGAGGAAGCGCTATGGATTCGCGCCGCCGCACATCATTCGGACCATCTGTTCCACAGCGGACGGCTGACGGATGCGGGAACGCTGATGGACGACGCGCAGCATCGCGCCGACCGGCTTGACGATTTCGACGGCGCCTTCGATACCGCGTGGAGCGGCGGCTACCACCCCTTGGCGCTGTGGGACCCGCGCGAGGGCCAGCGATGGTTCGCGCGTGAGCTGGCGCAACCGCGGATGGCGCATGCGCTCTTTCAGCGCCGCGTGCTGATCCAGGAGATGGCGCTTGGGCTCGTTTTTCGCGGCCAGCTTGCTCGCGCCAAAGAGTTGCTCGCGGAGTCGCCGCGGGTGGTGGTTGAAGCCTTCATCCTGCTCTACGAGGGAAACTGGGAGCGCGCCGGGACGATACTCGACGAAAGCCGCGACGCGATGCGCGCGGCGGGAAGCCGCGATGGCGAAACAGTTTACGCCTATTTCCAGGGGCTGGTATTTCTGGCGTCCGGTGATTTGGCCGCTGCCGACGCGATGAACCAGGTCACGCTGCGGGCCGCGATCGAAGGGCCGCACATTCCGTACGCGTTGAACGCCCACGCGCAAGCGGCGCTGATCGCGGTTTTGCGCGACCGGGTCGAAGACGCGCGAGGCCATCTGGCGCGATGCCGCGAGATTATTGCCGGTGGTGAAGACTTTCGCGGGCTATTCGGACGCGCCGCGCTTGCCGAGGCGATGGCGGCGGCGGCCGAAGGCAATCGCGACGCGGCCGACCTGCAGTTCACGAGCGCGCTCCAAATCTTCCGCCGCTATGATCTGCCGTGGGACATGGCACAGACGCATCACATGTGGGCCTGTGCGCTGCTGGCTGCCGGTGCGCTCTCGCGCGCGGCGGTGCAGTTCGACGCAGCGCAGGAGATCTACCAGCGCCACGGCGCGGGTCAGGCATGGATCGACAAGGTGAACGCGGCGCGCGGGCAGTCCAAAGGAAATCGCGCGCGGACCGGGGAGCAAGCGGGAGTCAGCGAAACGGACCCGGCCGAGGGAGTTTTTCGCTGCGAGGGAGAATATTGGACGATCGCGCAGGGCGGTATCGAAATGCGCTTGCGCAGCACCAAGGGTCTCCTTTACCTGGGGCATCTGCTCGCGCGTCCGGGCAAGAGCGTCGCCGCCGAAGAGCTGGCGCAACTCGGATCGGGGCGCGCGCGCAGAGGGTCGGCCGCGGCCGGCGATTTCGATTCCACGCCGGGCCATGCACGGGTGATGGTGACCAAGGCAATCAAGGCGGCGATCCGGAAAATTCGTTCGCTGGATATCTCAGTCGGGCACAATCTCGCGATCAGTATTCATACTGGCTATTCGTGTGTTTATCAGCCGGATCCGGTTCATCCGATCAGATGGCATGTATCCGAATCGCCGGGCGCGTTGAATTAAGCCATATTCGGGACTTGCCAATAGCCAGATCGTGAGTCACGAGCGTGAAATTTCGCGCTCACGCGATTTGTACCTCTGATTTTCACATTGTTCCGTTGCGATAAGAAGCAGATCCGCGCTACGAGGGATGCCGTCGCAAGCAATCTCTGCGGTTGACCATGTCTGGTGAGCCAACAGCCGTTTCCGCGGAGAGGCTTGCTTCGGTTGCAGTGATAGTCACTCAAGCCCGCAAGCCAGGGGGGAAGCAATGTATCGCTGGATGAAGTCGGTCCTGCTGCTACCATTGTTCTTGATTATTGTATCGCCTGCTGGAGCCGCCGTTTCATCCGCGATACCTGTTCCGAATACCCATACTGCTACGGCGATGGTTCGGCTGCCGGGACATGTGCTGCAGGCATTGTCGGAGGCGACCGAACTCCCCACGGCGTCGGCGCGCGAAAATGAACCGCTTATCATCACGCTCGTGCTCAAACGTGACCATCAGGCGGCCTTCGAGAAATTCCTGCACGATATATCTGATCCGCATTCGAAGAATTTCCATCACTACCTGACGCAAGGCCAAATCGCAGAGCGGTTCGGGCCAAGCCGTGACGATTACGAGTCAGTGCTCGCCTATTTGCGCGCGAAAGGGTTTCACCTGGTCGAGGGCTCAAAGAATCGGCTGACGATTACGGTCGCGGGCACGCGAGGCGATGCCGAGCGCGCGTTCGATGTGACTATCGGCGATTACGAAATCGGCAAGCAGAGTTTTTTTGCGAATCAAGCTGAGCCCGCACTACCTCAGCCGATAGCCTCTCGGGTGTTGGCAATCAGCGGCCTTTCGAGCTACGCGACACCAAAGCCCGGCCGCAAGGCGCTATTTCTTGCGGTTTGCACCGTTATCGCTTCCGTCCAGTCGATCGGCACAATCAGCGATCCTGTGACGTTCCGGCAATGCTTTATCAAAAACCTTGCTCTCTGTTTCAACGCACAAGCGGCAGCCGCCGGATATAGCGACCGGATTTCCGTGCCAAATGTCTGCAATCCGCCGCCGCCGCCCTTATCGCAACCGCAGATCGAGCTTAGTTCGACGCAACGGAATCTTGGCGTCGGTGGCTCGACGCCCGCGTCAGCTTCCCCGTGGCAATCCGTTGATGGCACCGGCCAGACGGTCGGGTTGGTTGAGTTCGACAATTTTAATCTTAGCGATGTGAGCGACTTCCTTGCCCTGATCGGAGAGCCGGCAAGCCAGATCAACAATATCAGCGAAGTAAATGTTAACGGCGGCGCCAGTATCGGCGCCGGCGAGGACGAGGTGCTGCTCGATATAGACGCCGTGACCGCCGTCGCACCCGGGGCCAAGGTGGTGGTTTACGACGCGCCCTTTGGCGGCGCCGGCAGCAGCTTTCAGGCCGTCTTCAACAAGATGGTCGGTGACGGCGTTTCAATCATCAGCAACAGTTGGGCGTACTGCGAGGATCAAACCACCGCCGCGGACGTCAACAGTATCGACACGATTTTCCAGAATGCCGCCGTATCCAACATCACCATCTTCAACGGCTCCGGAGATAGCGGCAGTACCTGTCTGGACGGCAGCCCTAATACAGTGGCGGTTCCCGCCGATTCGCCCAATGCGACCGCCGTCGGCGGCAGTTCGCTCACTTCGGGTCCCGGCTTCACTTACGGCACCGAGACCTGGTGGAACGACTTGAACACGACGCCGCCGGCGGGTCAGGGCGGGTTCGGCACCAGTAAGTTTTTCGCAGCCCCGAGCTATCAGAGCGTACTAACCGGCTCGAGCATGCGCATGGTTCCCGACGTAGTCGCGAATGCCGACCCATTTCATGGCGTCGAGATCTGTCAGGCGGATGACGGCGGGTGTCCCAACGGGAAGCAGTACGGCGGCACCAGTTTGTCGGCTCCCGAATGGGCCGCGTACACCGCACTGCTCAATCAGGGAGCGGGCCAGAATGTCGGATTCTTCAATCCGAAACTGTACTCGCTTTCGGCCACCGCCTCTTTCCACAACGCCGCGTCGATGGGCAGCGATTTCACCCACGTCGGACTCGGGTCGCCCGATCTCAGCGAACTTTACAGCGCGTTGACCTCGCAATCCCCAGGGTCGGTCAGCGCGTCCGTGTCGGCGGTAGCACCGTACCTGCAAAACGGGGTACAACCCGCCGGCGCAATTGGACCAATCGGCGAGCCCGATGACGGCACGACGGCTTCCGTGAGCCTCGTGTCATTGTACGACAGCAACGGACTACCGGTAGCTGGAAAAACCGTTACGCTTACCGCTACTGGCAGCGCCCATATCTCACCGGCGAGCGGAGTGTCGGACGCGGACGGCAATGTCTCATTCCAGGTGACTGATTCCACTGCCGAGACCGTGACCCTCACGGCAACGGGCGACAGCGTCACGCTCACCGCGCAACCGTCGCTCGCGTTTGTGACGGCGCCGTCAACCTCGGCCGGACTCGATGTATTTCCTACCACCGTCCTTGCCGATGGCGTTACGCCGACCGACATTACCGTGACCTTGAAAGACTCGCTCGGCCGACCCAGCCCCGGCAAGCTGATCCAGATCAATCAGTCGGGCGGGAATTCGGTTATAAGCGGACCCATTCCTCCTGTCACCAACAGCAGTGGGGTAATCGAGTTCACCGCAACCGATCAGAACGACGAGACGGTAACCTATTCGGCGGTTGACGTGAGCGACGGAAATCTTCCGTTCCCCGAAACCGGACCGGTTACTTATAACAACAGCCCCACATCGGGATGCGCCACCGCAACCCCGCCGGCCGCCCCGGGATTCTTGGTGACGCCGTACGCCACCGGATTTTTCGCGCAATCTTATTCCCAGGGCGGCATCAACATTACCTGCGGGGGCGCGTATGGAATGGCGTTCGATTCTTCCGGAAACCTCTATGTCAGCGACTCTCCCACCGGCAATATCTATAAATTCCCGCCGGGCGGCGGAGTCGTCGGCAGCGGCACCTTGATAACCACCACCGCGCTCGGTCCAACGCTTGCGGGCTTGGTGTTCGACGCCAGCGGCAATCTCTATGGAAGCTTTGATGCGACCACGGGGAACTTCACGACCGGGGCGGTTGTTCAGATTGATCCGGGCACCGGCACCGAGGTTCGCACGGTTGCACCCAACCTTACTTGCCCGACTGCGTTGTCGATCGACCCGCTGAGCGGCGACCTCTTCACCGACGATTCATGCTTCGGAGCCGGCTCTGACAACCCTGCGTTGTGGCGCATCTCGAACCCGGCCAGCGGCAGTCCCGTGCTGAGCGTCTATGCGAACCTGCCGGCTACCCCCAACGCCAATATCGCGTTCGCGCCCAACGGCACGATGTACGTCTGGGGGCAACCCCTCGTAGCGCAGGTGAGCGCGACCGACGGTCCTCCGACTCCCACGGTGGTTACGGTGCCGGGAGTTGCGGTCTCCCAACTGGGGCTCCTGGCGGTGGGTACACAGACCAACGGCGACGCACAGTCGCTATTCGCCAATTTCCCTCCGATTGGCGCTACGCCGGCATTTCTCGGCACTTACGATCTCACCACCAGTCCAGCGAGCCAGAGTGTGACCCTGGTCAATAATGCGGGCTTCGGTAATCTGATCTTTGGGCCCGATGGTTGTGTGTATGCGGCTGAAAGCAACGCCGTATATAAGATCACCGATGCCAGCGGCGGATGCTCATACACCGCCGCGACGCCGGCGCCCGCGCTGGTGCTCAATCCCAACACGGTGTCGCCTAATCCGGCGCAGGGGAGCTCGCAGACGCTGACGGCGAGCTTCCATTACGTGACAGCGCCTACAGGGACTCCGGTAACCTTCCAAGTCGCCGGCGCGAATCCTCAAATCGGAACGGGGAACACCAACGCGAGCGGACAGGCGTCGTTCACCTACGTCGCCATCCATCAAGGTGTCGATACGATTACCGCGGCGGCGGCGCTCGCCAGCACCACCCTGACCTCAAATCAGGCGGTCGTGACGTGGGGAGCGGGGATGGATGTGACCTTCGTGAGCCTCAACTCCAGTCCGACCACAGGAACGCCAAGTCAGTCAGTTAACCTGGTAGCCTCACTGACCGACGTCTCTTCGAGTCCTGCGGCTCCTCTAGCGGGGCAGTCGATTAGCTTATCGCTCGGCGGCTCGAGCTGCGGTGGAACGACTAACGCGAGCGGTATTGCGACCTGCGCGGCGGGCGCTGGTTCCGCAGGTATAAAGACCCTCAGCGCGAGCTTCGCTGGAACCTCGCAATACGTGGCGTCGAGCGCCTCGACCGGCTTCAACGTCGTCGCGGCGGCAACCACGATTCCCTCACCGACGGCGACGCCGACCCCCGTCCCTGGCAAGCTGCGAGTTGCGCCCAAACGCCTCAACTTCGGCACCGTCGATGTGGGATCGAGCAAGGTCAAGACGGTGAAGATCACTAACCGTGGCAAGATCACCAAAAAGAAGCATCCGGTGCCGATTCTGATCGAGTCGGAATCCGGAGCGGCGAGCCCGTTCAGTATCAGTCAGGCCTGCGATGACGACGATCTGGGTCCGCGGTCCAAGGGGGTCAAGCCCGGCACTTGCGAAGTTTCGGTGACCTTCACTCCGACCCAGGACACCAAATACGAAGGCACCCTAATGATCAAGGATAATCTCGAGCCGGGCTTTGGCCAGAGCGTAGCTCTGAAGGGCGCCGGCAAAACGCCGAAATGACCTGATAGAATTTCGTTCGGCAGAAGTGGTTGATAGACGTGAAGGCCCGGGAGCGATTCCGGGCCTTCCGCATTCGCGCGATCCAGCACGAGGCTTGACGCGGCCGCTCCTTTCCTCTTAAGCCTCAAGGTGTCGGCCGGTGACTCGATGTTCCCGCGATCTTCATTTGGAAACAGGAAAGCCGTGCGAGCGCGTGCGATGCCTTGGGCGGCCGCGGTCGTCATTGTCCTCTGTGCCGGTGGCTTCGCAGCATCAGCGCATGCGCAGCCTCCACTGGTCGTACCCTCGCTGCTGGTTTCGACTCCGGACCTCGACGACCCGGTTTTCGCACAATCGGTTATCCTGTTGCTGCCCGGCGGCGAGCCGCCGCTGATGGCTGGCGTGATTATCAATCAACCCACCACCATTCCGATTAGCGCGTTGCTGCCCGATGCGCCTGAACGATTGGGCGACGTGACGGCGTACTTTGGCGGTCCGGTCGAGATGAATGCCCCCGTGGTGCTGGCGCGAGCGGCCACTGCGCCGGCTGGCGCGACCGCGATTGCGGATGATCTCTATTGGATCGAGGATCGTGCGTCGGTAGCGGCGTTTATCAAGGGAAATCCCGCACCCGACGCGATACGGGTCTATTACGGGCGGGCGCAGTGGCTGCCGCTACAGTTGCGTGGCGAGATACAAAACGGCGCGTGGTACGTCGAGCCGGTGGATGCCGCCGCGGTCTTCAGCACCGATCCGAAGCAGCTCTGGCGCACGCTGGTCGAGCGAGGACAACTCGAGGAAGCGGAATCGAGCCCGATTCCCGGCGTTGCGACGCTTGCAAAACTGGTTCGGTGACCTCCGGTTATGGCGGCGGGATGGCGGGAAAGCGAGATTATCCAAAATCTCTTCGTGGGGGATCTGCAGGACGCGCAGCGCTTCGACGGCACGATTATAAACGTGCTCTCTGATATTCCTGAAGGCGAGCCCCCGCAGGCGATTCACATGCCGATTCTCGCGCGCGGCATCGATTCGATGAACGATACGGCTGCGCTAATCGAACAACATCTGCAGATGGGACGACGCGTGCTGGTGCATTGCGAGGAAGGATGCGAGCGGGCGCCGCTGGTAGTCGCGTGGTTCCTCATGAACCGCCGCGCAATGACGCTGGACGCGGCGTACGCTCTCCTCAAGAGCCGCCGCGCGATGGTCGAGGATCGGCGCCGATGGCTCGGAATCTACAATCGCTAGATGAGCGCTCTTCCGAACAGGACCGCGACCACGAACATCACCAGGAAGATGAAGAACAGAACCTTGGCGATACCGGCGGCCGTGCCGGCGATTCCACCGAATCCAAGCGCTCCCGCGCAAATCGCAACGACCAGAAAAACCAAAGTCCAGTACAGCATTTCAGATGCCTCCAATTACTCTCTGTTTGGTAAGGAGCAAGGTGAGTGCCAGTATCGCAGTGTTTGCCTAACCTTGCGTTTCTCGCACAAAAACGCGCGGCGCGGGCGATAAGGCGCGGGGACTATGTAAAGATTTTAGGACGGAGAAGAAGCGGTCAGGCTTTGAATCGCGATCGCGCCGCAAGCTCGCGGCATCGGGCTTCATTCGCGCCAATTCCGGTAATACATCGCGAGCTGAATAGCGCGACGCCGCGCGAGAGAATCGCGACCGCCTCGAGGAGGTTAATCGCCGCTGCGCCCTCGAACACGTTGAGATTCAGCTCGCCGCGTTCGAGCGCGAGCCGCGCGGCGCGTTCATGTCCGAGCACCTGGAAACAGCATTGCAGCATCGTCTCTGGAACCACGGGATTAATCTTTCCGGGAAAAAACGAAGAACCTTCCTGGACTTCTGGCAGAGTAATTTCGCCGAAGCCGCCCTCGGGTCCAGACGCGAGCAGGCGCAAATCCTGCGCGAGCTTGAGCAGCACCTCGGCGAGCATCCCGAGCGCGGCGGCGACCGCGCCCAGGTCGTCGATATTCTGCGCCGCGTCGAAAAGGTTTTTGCGCGCAATCAGATCGAGTCCGGTAACCTGACGCAAGCGGCGAACGATCACACGTCGATACGCGGCCGGCGCGCCGGTCCCGGCGCCGATTACCGTACCACCCAGGTTAACGCGGCGAAGCTCGCGCACGGTACGCGCCAGTTCAGCGCCGCGGCGCTCGAGCACGGCGGCGTGACCGGAAAGGAATTCGCCCAGCGAAGTCGGCTGCGCGTCCTGCAGGCAGGTGCGTGCGAGTGTGATCACGCGGCGAAGTTCGCGCGCCTTCGCACGATAGGCCCGCACGCATTCCGTGAGCGTACTTTCGAGCATGCGCGCCTGTTCGAGGATCGCGATTCGCGCGGCGGTCGCGCATGCGTCGGCGGTGGATTGCGACGCGTTGACATGAGTCTTCGGATTCACAATCGCATCCGCGCCGCGCACGCCGCCCAGATGCTCGCTTGCGAGGTTCGCGATCACCTCGTTCACGTTCTGATTGATCCCGATACTGCCGCCGCCGCCAAGCGGATCGGCGATAAGGTCATCGCGATAGCCGCCTGCCATAAGCGCGCGGCAGGCGTGCTCGATCGCTCGCGCGACTGGTGCGTCGATCACTCCAGCGTCCAGGTTCGCGCACGCCGCCGCCCACTTGACCATCGCGAGTCCGCGCACCATCGCCGGGTAGTCGCCGAGCGTGCTGCCGGAAAAAGCAAGATTTGCGGCCGAGCGAGCGGTCTGGATTCCATAAAGCGCAGTCGCGGGAATTTCGAGCGCTCCGATCAGATCATGCTCGACGCGCGTGCGCGCAGCCGGCGGCCGGGATTTGGTTTTGCGCGCGTGCTTAGGCGGTCCGCCCATAGCGGGCCATCTGCAGCGTCTTGCTGCTGCGCGTGTCGGACCGGGTGTCGTACGCGAGCAGCGCGACCAAGCGCGTGGTCGCGCCGCGAATCGGCGTGACGCGATGAATTGAATTGCGGCCCTCGAACAGCAAGAGCGTTCCTGGATGCATTGGCACGCGCACGACGCCGTCGGGATCTCCGTCGAACAGTCGTTTGACGCGCGGATAATTCTGGTCGCCAGCGCTGCGGATGAGCGGCACGTATTCGAAATCGCCGCCGTCCTCGGCCGGGCGCAGCGCGATCGAGGTGACGAAGTCGGTCTGATCGTAATGCCAATGCAGCCGCTCGCCGTCGCCCATCACGGCAAGGTTGAGCGCGCCCATCGGGTCGGCATAGCGGTAGAGCTTCTGCTTGCCGATCGCCGCCGCGATAAATTCCATCAGCGGCTCGAACTCGAACAGCCGGCGCATCGGAGAGTGCTGCGGAAACTGATCGTAAGCAACCACTCCGACCGAGGTCTTGTCAAAATGACGCCGCGGATGGTCTGCCGGCCACGACGCCGCCGGCGCTTCGAGGTACGCGGTGCCGGTAACCACGCTGTGATACGCCTCACGCGCGAGTTCATCGGCCTCGCGCACCAGAACTGCGACCGCATCGGACTTGATGAATCCGGGCAACTCGCACGCGCCGGTACGATCAAGCTGACCGCGGCAATCACTGGCCAGCGCTCGCGCCCGCACGCTGGTGAGGTCGAGAATCGGATAGCGATCGAGATCGATCAGCTCGGCGGATGATGCGGCATTCCCGAAATTTGCAGTCATAGCGCTCTGTCGGCGACGATACGACCGGGCACGCGCCTGCGCAAGCGGCGCGCCGCCTGGCGATTGACCGCAGGCGGTATGCCGAAACATTATCAGGCATGGAATACAGAAGACTTGGTAATTCGGGCTTGCAGGTTTCAATCGCGGGACTCGGATGCAACAACTTCGGCATGCGGATCGACGCCGAGCAGACTCACGCGGTCGTCGGCCGTGCGCTCGACGAAGGTATCACTCTGTTCGACACCGCCGATATCTACGGCGGACGGGGCAAGTCGGAGGAGATGCTGGGCAAGGCGCTCGGAAGCCGCCGCCACGAGATAATCGTTGCGAGCAAGTTCGGGATGGCTATGGGCGACGGGCCGTATCAGAAAGGCGGCTCCCGCAGGTACATCATGGCCGCGGTCGAGGCGAGTCTTAAGCGCTTGGGGACTGACTATATCGATCTCTACCAGATTCAGGCGCCTGACCCTCTGACGCCGCAGGAGGAAACTCTGGCCGCGCTCGACGCGATAGTACGCGCGGGCAAGGTCCGCTACATCGGTTCGAGCAATTTCGCGGGATGGCAGGTCGCCGAGGCGGCGTGGATCTCGCGCGCGCAGGAGCTCGCGCCGTACATCTCGGCGCAGAATCAATACAACCTGCTCGACCGCCGAATCGAGCGCGAGCTGATTCCCGCGTGCCGTCACTTCGGCGTCGGGATTCTGCCTTACTTTCCGCTCGCGAGCGGATTCCTGACCGGTAAATATCGCCGCGGCCAGGAGCCGTCGAAAGACACTCGCCTCGGTGCGATGGGCGCGCGGGCGGGTCAGATGCTCTCCGACGCGAACTTTGCCGTGCTCGATAAACTCGAGCAGCACGCGCGTGGCGCCGGGCACTCGATGGTCGAGCTCGCGACGAGTTGGCTGGTAGCGCAGCCCGAGGTCTCAAGCGTGATCTCCGGCGCGACCAAACCCGAGCAGGTCAGCGAAAATATCAAAGCGTGCGGCTGGAAGATGACGCCCGACGACCTCGACGCGATCGACAAGATCACCAAACGAAAAGACTAGCCGATGGGATCAGACGCCATCGAGGTCCGCGTCGAGCGCGCAGAACAGATCAGTCCGGAGTTGAAGGGCGAACTCAAATGCTGGACCGACCAGGTCTTCGGCCACATCGCTTATGAGTGGGCGCCCGCCGAATGGTTTGCGACTGCCTGTATCGAGGGACTTCTCGTAGGCAGCCTGAAAATCGTGACGCGAGAGATGACCGCCGCGGATCAACGCGTCCGGGTTGCCGGAATTGGCAACGTCGTCACGAAGCCGGAATACAGCAAGCGCGGCGTGGCGACCGCGATGCTCCACGCCGCCGAAGACCTCATGCGCACCAAGCTCGGCACGGAATTCGGTCTATTGATCTGCCGGCGCAAAGTCGCGCCGGTATACGAAAAAGCCGGCTGGATTCATGTCGATGGACCGACCCGATTCTGGCAGCCCTCAGGAATCGTCACCTATCCCCAAGACACGATGGTCCTGAGACTCACCACGCGCGAATGGCCGAGCGGCCCAATCGATTTGTGCGGCCTGCCCTGGTAGGCAACCACTCAGGCCGCGCGGGCGGGACGCGGCTGCCGCAGATCGATAGTCACGCGGATCTCGTCGTAGGGCACGGTCGGCGCCTGTGCTCTGCCCTTGCCGACTCGAGTTTTAAGGGTGACCACACCGAGGCGCTCGAGCAGCGTGATGTCCATACTGACGTTCTTGTAATCGCGCTTCACCAGACCGGCAAGTTCGAGGATGGACGCCGGGCGATGGCAGGCAATCGCCAACAATAGCTCCAGACGTTTATCGGTCAGGATTCGTCGAAGCTCATCGACGGTCTCGAAATAAAGCTCAGGACCCTGCGGCGCGTGGTCGCCGGTCGCGACCCTGCGCAGTGCTTCGCGCAGCGCCTTTGATCGTTCGACGCCGCCGCGGATACCGATATTAAGCGTGCGTGCGCTCATAGCACCCCCTTCAGAACGAGAGCCACGTCGCGAAAGAAATCATCGAGCAGCTTGCCCTCGTCCACGAAATCATACGCAGCCTCCGCGCCGCGCAGGTGCCTATGATGAGCCTTTCCTCGATGAACGTCATACAGCAAGATTACCTCGCCGCTCTCGAGGTCCACCAGGCACAGGGCGTACCGGATTCCCTCCAGCGAATCGGTGCTGGGCGGGAATTTCGATATCCGGACTTCCTGCAGATAGCGCCCGCCGCCGATTACGTCCCGTGCCTCGAGGATGATCGGCGGCATATGGATTATGGCATGCTACGCCATAACGAGGAAGCACTCATGCAGCGACTATTTATGCGCGTTTAAACCCGGCAGGCTTAGCGGGCGCCGCGGTTCATTGCTGCCAGCGCTTCGGCCATCTCGCCGAGTGCTTTTTTCACCGACGCGCGCGTCTGCACGTGGGTCCACCATGCGGCGACTTTCGGGCGTCCTTCCAGCGGAGGTTTGGATCCGAACATCCCGAGCAGATTCACCGTGAAGAAGATCGTCGGCGCAAGCGCGCAATCGGCCAGCGTGAATTCCTGACCGCACGCGAAACCGCCGTCGGCGAGCATCTTGTCGAGCTGATCGAGACGCAAGTTGACGTCGCTCAGATTTTCGTTGACGATTTTATCGTCGCGCGTCTTGGGGTTCATCTGCCCGAACAACACCCGCAGAGGAGGTTCGAGATACAGGTCGTGAAAGCGCGTGAATCCGCGCACGCGCGCGCGGTCTTCAGGCGTCTTGGGCAGCAAGGGAGGGTTGGGAAACTTGTCCTCCAGGTATTCGTTGATTACCTCGCTCTCGGCGATCATCAGGCCGTCGGCGTCGAGCGTGGGCACCTTGCCGAGCGGATTGATCTTCACATACTCCGGCGACTTCAGATCGTTGTTCGGGATCGGCGCAATCTCGATCGGAGCGCCCTTGTCGTAGATCGCGATCCGGCATTTGGTCGCGAAGTTGGAAAGATTCATGTTGTAGAGTTTCATCAGGGTCCGCTCCTCATGCAGGTGCAAAACCCGCTTATCGCAGAGCGATAGCCCCGAAGCAAGCCGCCGCGTTCGCAGTTGCGATCAGGTGCCGCCTTCGGTCTGCTTGACGACGAAGATCACCGACTCGGTGAACTCGTCGGGATGCTCGAGTTGGGGGAACGGTCCCGAGGTCTTGAAGACCACGGTGGCGGAGCCGGGCAGGGCGGTGTGCAGCGCTTCCGCGTCGTGGGTGGTGTAATACGGATTCTTCGCACCCCACAGGATGATCGTCAGCGTGTTGAAAATCTGTCCGATCTTCGAGCGGATATGCGCTTCGTCTTTCGGCACCGAGTTCAGCATGTCGGTCTGCGCGGGCACGTCGTCGGCCAGCGCCGCGAGCATCCGCTGATTCATAAAATCGGGCATCGGCGGCAAATCGAAAAAGCTCTGCGCAATATAGGCCTGGAGCGCGTCAGGCGTGGTCGGAATCATCCCTTTGCGCAGGCGCGCAGCGCCCGCCGCACCGAACATCCCACCTGACACCAGGATCAATCGCTCGACCTTGTCCGGATGATCGACGGCGTAGTAGAGCGCGACGTCGGCGCCCAGGTCGGAGCCGACCAGGTTGATATGTTCGAGCTTCAGCTTGTCGATCAGTTGCGCGAGTGCGCCGGCCTGGTACGCGATCGAGTAATCGATCTGCTTATGTTCCGATCCCGCGAAGCCGTACAGATTGGGCGCGACGACTTTATAATGCGCGTCAGCGATCGGGCTCATCACGTCGCGCCAGACCAACGCCGCGTTCGGCCCGAGTCCGTGGACCATCACGATCGGATCCTGATCCCAATAGCCGCCCGTGATGTAGTAAGTCATCAGGCCGTCGTCGAGCGCGATTTCGTTTTCTGTGACCCCGGACCACGCCAGGCGCGTCTGCTGAATCCACCTGAGCGTGCCGATCGGCTTCAGGTAGATCGCGGCGCCGGCGACTCCCAGGAAGAGCGCGCATAGCGGCCCGACGATATTGATCCATGCATGACGCCGCGTGGGCGGCGCGATCAGCTCGCCGCGGACTTGCGCCTCGGATTTTACAGGGGTGGGTTCAGGCACTTGCCTCTCCGCCGGGGGCGCGCGGACAACCGCCTCGGCAGGATAGATTCTAAACGGATCGGCAGGCTCTTGCGCGGCCTAATTCGCCGGCGGCGCAGAACTCGCGGCGGACGGCGCCGCAGCGGCGGTGGACGGCGCGGCAGTGGCGGCGGCGCTTTCAACCGGCGCGGTCTTTTTGGCTTTGGCCAGATGATGATGCGTATGACGGGCCGCCTTTTTCCGCTCTTCGAATTGTCTTAGCTGCTCGAGCCGATCGGAAGCGCGATCCAGCGCCTTGGTCGCCTCCTGCACGGCTGCTGTCGCCTGATCAGCCGCGACCGTCGCTTTCTGCGCGGCGTCGAGCGCCTTTGCGGCCGCATCTTCAGCCCGCGCCGCCGATTCTTGTGCCTTCGACGCCGCAGCCTCGGCGTCTTCGGCCTGCTTCTCCTGGCCGGTCATGAAGCATCCTGAGAGCGCGAGTGTCAGCGCCGCCATCGCGACGGCGACACCAAGTCGGTGCGAGAAAACCGTGTGAGTTCGAATCATATTCATTGATACCGATCACTTGCCGAAGGCTTCGACCGCGCGCATGTCGGGCAGCATCGGATTGTCCGAGCGGATAGGCAGGATACATACGTGGGTCGCGCCGGCCTTTAGATGCGCGTTGATTCGGTCGCGGATTTTGTCCTCGGTGCCCCACGCAACGATCGCGTTGACCAGCTTGTCGCTGCATCCGTTTTCAAACTCGGAGTCGGCCCATCCGAGCGCTTTCAGATTATTGGTGTAGTTGGGCAGGCGCGGGACATAGGTCTTCATATAGCCGCGCGCCGCGGTGCGCGCCTTGGCTGCGTCGGTCTCGAGGATCACGGCCTGCGCGGCGCAGATCATCGGCTTGGGGCCGATCGCGGCGCGCGCCTTCGCGGTATGCTCCGGCGGCACGAAGTAGGTGTGGGTGCCGTTGGTCTCGGCCGCCGCGAGCGCGAGCATCTTCGGATGCAGCGCCGCAATCACGACCGGCACTTCTTCCGACGGCTTCGGAGCGCCGTACAGCGCGGTCTTCATCTTCGGCAGATATTCCTTCATGAAGCTGTATGGCTTGTCGTAGTTATGGCCGCGCAGATTGCTGACCAGCGGCTTGTGGCTGACGCCGATACCGAGCATGAAGCGATTTCCCGACAGCTCGGCTACGGTCTTCGACGCCGCCGACATCGTGATCGCGTCACGCGCCCAGATATTTGCGATACCGGTGGCGATATTGAGCCGCTCGGTATGGCTGAGCAGGTAGGCGGCGTGCGCGAACGGCTCACGGCCGATAGCTTCCGGAATCCAGAGCGTCTTGTAGCCGGCCTTTTCGACCTTCTTCGCGAACTCGGCGCTATCGGGCGCGCTCATCGCGTCGAGGAAGAACCACATTCCAACTTTTCCGATATCCATAGGCAGAATAGTTAGCCCGACGGACGAATTCGGACAAGCGAAATCGATTGGCGAAATCGCCGCAGTGCGACGACGGCCGGCGGGACGCCGGCCCTACTGACTTTCTCATCTTGCTTTTTTCAGTGGCCGCCGACGGCCCGTCGGCCACGCGAAGCGTCATCTGTATGTGTGCGGATAAATCGCAGAGCAGCACCCTCACCCACGCGTCACGATGCTTGCGAAAAAAACCGCAAGCATCGCGTTGCGTCGCCCTCTCCCGGAGGGAGAGGGTATCCAGCAGAAGCATGCGAAGAGGGTGACGTTGCGACGCGAGCCTTTGCCACGAAGACTCAATCATGTTTCTTCGTAGGGGCGGCTCGCGGGCCGTCCGTCCCCGAGTTCACGCTACGTTCCCGTCGAGGTGTAGTGGCGGACGCCGAGGCGCCATGCGCATAGCGCGATCATCAGAAAGATAATTCCGCATAGCGGGGCCGCGTCGAGGAGCCATCCGGGAGCGGGCAGCTCGCGATTTCCGAGCAGGCGCAGGATCGGGACGTAGGTGACGCATCCGATCGGCACGACGAAGATCAGAAAGTCGCGGAACCATCGCGAATAAATATCGAGCGGATATTGCGAGGCTTCGACGCCGCCATACGTGAGCGTGTTGGCGATCTCCAGGCTCTCGATCGTCCAGAACGCGAGCGTCGCTTGCAGTATGAGGATCCCGACGAACAGCGCGATTCCGCCCGCAATAGCGGCGGCGAACAGCGCGAGGTTGCGCGCGTCCCAATGGATTCCGAGCAGATGCATCGCGATCGCCAGCACCAGGACGCCCTGCATCAAGCGGCCGATCCGGTTGAGTCTCAGTTCATAGCCGAGTAGTTGCAGCGTGACTGCGCGCGGGCGCACCAGCAGGCGGTCGAAGTTTCCGGTCTTGACGAACTGGGGGCCGAATACGTCGAAGCCGCGCGAAATCGCGTCGGCGATCGCGAAGCTGACGCTGACGGTTCCGTAGAACATCGCGATCTCGGCAAAGGTCCATCCTCTAATCTGGCCGAAGCGATGGAACAACACCCAAATGCCGATGAACTCGGTGAGGGTCACGATAAATTCCCCGAGCGAGATCATCAGGAACGAGCCGGGGTATTGCATTTGCCCGCGAATCGACGCGCCGATATACCGCCGATAAAGGTAGTAGCCGTCCATCATTCGACTTGCCTTAACCGCCCTGAACCTGCAGGCGGTCCATCGCGGCGCCGAGTGCGCGATGCCCCGCGAAGACGAGCACGATTGTCCACGCGAGCATCTGCGCGATTCCGGCAAGCGCGATCCATCCCGTCAGGCCGCCGAAGTAGATGCGATACGGAATATCGACCAGGCCGGCAAATGGCTGCGCGAACAAAAACGGCTGCATCCATTTTGGAAAGAACGGCAGCGGAACGATATTGCCGGAGAACACCAGCACGAACGGCACTATCAGTGCGTTGACGCCGCGCTCCGAAAGCGTGATCACGCAGCCCAGGTTTACGAACATCACGAACGCGCTCGAAAGCATCACGACCACGGCCATCGCGCCGATAAACAGCGCGGCCGATTCGAGGGTCGCCGGCAATCGCAGACGCCAGTCGCCCATGCCCAGAATCGGCACGATCAGAATGGCGAATGCGAACATCAGCAGGCATCGCGGTACCGCCCGCGCGATCATCCACGCCGCCGCGCGCACGTACCAGAAGAAGTAGGTGTCGAGCGGACGCAGGCGCTCATACGCGACGTTGCCGCTGGTTACCATCTGCGAGATTTCCGGATCCGCAAGCCACGGCAGCAGTGCGAGAAACGCCTGCCCGAGCCATACGTAGGTGACCGACTGCGCGAGGTTCATCGGCTGGCGCGCGATGCTGCTGCGGAAGAACGCCGCGAACACCATCACCTTGATAAATCCCCACCAGCATTGCGTGCCGAAGCCCGCCAGCGCCGCCGCGCGATATTGCAGCATGAGCGCGAACCGCATTCGGAACACGGTCAGATATGGGCGGATGCGCATCATGCTTCGGTCGCGCCGTGCAAGTTATAGAAGTGAGCGATCACTTCTTCGATTCGCGGCTGCTCGAGATGGAAATCCAGCAGGTCGTATTCGGTGGTGAGCCGTCCGATCAGCTCCGGCGCGGGAACCCGGCGTGGATCGAAAGCCAGCTCGATCGAGTTGCCTTCGCGGCCGCGCACTCTGACGTTCGGAATCTCGAGCGCCGGCGCTTCGCCTGCGAAGTCGATAAACAGCCGCCTCTCGGTCAGGACCTCGGCGCGAAGCCGCTCGAACGAAGTATCGGCCAGGATCACGCCGTTGCCGATAACGATGACCCTCTGCGCGAGCGCCTCGATATCGTGCATGTCGTGCGTGGTCAGGATGACGGTGACTCCGGCGTCCCGATTGAGAGAGCTTACGAACTCGCGCACCGCGAGCTTTGACGGCGCATCGAGGCCGATCGTCGGCTCGTCGAGGAAAAGAATCGCGGGCCGATGCAGCATCGCGGCCGCGATCTCGCATCGCATCCGCTGGCCGAGCGAGAGCTGGCGCACCGGCTGATCGAGCAGGCGCTCGAGCCGCATCAGCGACACCATCGCGTCCAGGCTTTTGCGGTATTCGGCCTCCTCGACGCGGTAGATGTCGCGCAGCAATTCGAATCCTTCGATCACCGGCAGGTCCCACCAGAGCTGGCTGCGTTGTCCGAAGACCACGCCGATACCGGCGACGTGGCGGATCCGGTCGCGCCACGGAACCAGGCCGCGGACCTCGCAGCGTCCGGACGAGGGCCGGAGGATGCCGGAGAGAATTTTTATGGTCGTCGATTTGCCGGCGCCGTTGGGGCCGATGAAGCCAAGCAGTTCGCCGCGTTCGAGTGAGAAGCTGATCCCCTTGAGAGCCTCGATAACGCGGCGGCGCCGGCGCAGGAGTCCTTTGGCGGCGCCCCACGTGCCGGCCTCGCGTTCGGAGACGAGATACGACTTCGACAGTTCTTGGACAAGAATCTGCGGCACGATCAAAGCCTCCAGTGGAAACGACCGAGGCTATAGATCGCGCGCGTGAGGGTCAATAACACCAACTCAACTATAACTGGTTCGAGAGCGCGAGATACGTGCGGCTTCCCCTTCTTCGCAGGTGTGACGGCGGGCCGCTTCGCGTAGTACAAGAAACGTCCGCTCCGGTATGAGTATCGACTGACCGAGCGGGACCGAACGCGAAGACGAAATTTCCTGACCCGGCCCAGGAGGACAATTGCAATGCCTGACGTATATCGAATCCACGGTATTGAACTCTCGCCGTACTCGGTGAAGGTTCGTTCGTACTTCCGCTACAAGGGAATTCCGCACCGATGGATTCCGCGCAGCCTGGACGCCGAAGGCGAGTACCAGAAATACTCGAAGCTTCCGCTCGTGCCGCTGGTCGTGACCCCTCACAACGAAGGCATCCAGGATTCCACCCCGATTATCGAACAGGTCGAGGCGCTTCATCCGGAGCCCTCGATTCACCCGGCTGATCCGGTCGCCAGATTTATATCGGTACTCCTCGAAGAGTTCGGCGATGAATGGGGGAACAAGTGGATGTTCCATTATCGCTGGGCGCGTGAGGCGGATCAGCTATCGGGCGCGGGGCGTATCGCGCGCTCGATGATGCCCACTTTGGACGACGCGCAGCTTGCCAACGGGATCGCTATGGTTCGCGAGCGGATGGTCAGCCGCGTATCTTTCGTCGGCTCGAATTCCGTGACCGCGCCGCAAATCGAGGACTCCTTCCGCGACGCGATCGCGATTCTCGAGCCTCACTTCGCCGACCGCGCGTACCTGTTCGGCCAGCGTCCTGCATTTGCTGACTTCGCGATGTGGGGGCAACTGTACAACGCATGGACCGATCCGACCCCCGGCGCGATCATTAACGCGACCACGCCCAACGTGCTGGCATGGATCCATCGGATGCTCTGGCCGAGGGCCGAAGGCGCGTTCGAGCCGTGGTCGAGTCTCGCGCCCACCTTGACGCCGCTGCTCGAGCGTCAGGTCGGCAGGCTCTTCATGCCGTGGACGGTGGCCAATGCCGCCGCGCTCGCGAAAGGCGCCGAAGAGTTCAGCGTCGAGCTGGCCGGCAAGACCTGGACGCAAAAGCCGCAAAAGTATCATGCGAAATCCTTGAGCGCTCTGCGCGAGAAGTACGCTGCGTTGCCCGACAAAGCCGCGATCGACGTGGTGCTGCGGCAAGCCGGATGTCTGGAATCGATTGCTCGCCGGTAAAGCGCGGCGCGCACGTTTCAAGGTGAAATAATTCGCGCGGCACGGTAGATTGGCGTTTACTCAAATCGAATGCGCGAGGTTACTTCATGGCAACCGTGAAATTAGGCCTGATGTTTGTCAATTCCGGTCCGTTCGCCGACCCGGAATTGTTTGCGCATCTGGCGCAGACCGCGGAGCGATGCGGCTTCGAGTCGATCTGGACGGTCGAGCACGTCGTCATACCGAAAGACTACAAATCGCCCTATCCATATTCGCCTTCCGGGAAGATTCCGGGCCCCGAGGATGTCGCGATACCCGATCCGCTGCTGCCGCTGGCATATGCGGCCGCGATCACGAAGAACCTCAAGCTCGGAACCGGAGTGCTGATCCTTCCGCAGCGGCATCCACTGTACGTTGCCAAGGAAGTTGCGACGCTCGACGTGCTCTCGAACGGGCGGATGCTGCTCGGGATCGGCAGCGGATGGCTCGAAGAGGAGTTCCAGGCGCTTGGCCTCGATTTCCATCAGCGCGGCAAGCGCACCGACGAAGCGATCCAGTCGCTGCGCGCGCTGTGGAGCGACGGCGCGTCGTCGTTCCACGGGCAGCATTTCAATTTCGGTCCGGTGCAATGTTTTCCGAAGCCGGTGCGTAAGAGCGGAGTGCCGATCATTATCGGAGGCCACTCGCCGGCTGCCGCGCGCCGCGCGGGCCGCTACGGCAACGGATTCTTCCCCGCAATCGGGGAGCCGGCCAAGTTGAAGGAACTGTTCACGATGATGAGCCTTGAAGCCACCAAGGCCGGACGCAACTCGGCGGAGATCGAACTCTCCTGCATGGGCCGCGCAAAGCTCGACGCGATCAAAGCGGTGCGGGATGTGGGTGTGTCGCGCGTCGTAATTGCGCCGCCGGGCTACGACAAGGACGGGATCACGCGCGGACTCGAAACGATCGCGAATGAGGTGATCGCAAAGCTGTAGCGCGTGGCTCACGACCCGGGCATCACGCGCTTGAAATAGATTATTTCGGGGTCGCCGTCGTCGAGATTCTCAACTATGCCGCTGCGCACGAAACCCAGGCGTTCGCATAGCTGCTGCATCGCGGCGTTCGACTGATTGGTCGAGGTGAAGAGCTTTTCGGTCGGCGCGTCGATCTCCGCCGAACGCATCAGCGAGGTTGCGATTCCGCGCCGGCGATAGTCGGGATGCACCATCAGCAGCTCGATGAATCCGTGGCCGAAAAACTCGCCCGAGATTACGTAGCCGCGCACGTGGCCGTCCACCCGCGCGATCGCGCATCGCCCCTGTGCGAGAGCGGTCCCAATTAAACCGCGGCGCGAGGGACCCTTGAAGACGATTTCGTCCAGCTCGCAAATATGCTCAAAATCGGTGCTGGAAGCGCGGTCGATAATGGTCATCGCAATTCAATCCAATGGGTGCGCGTCAAATGAGTGATCAAAATTCCGCCGACCCGGTTATCGTACGCGTCGAGGCGCCGCTCGGATGGATAGTCCTGAGCCGTCCCCAGGTGCGCAACGCTCTGAATCTTAGAACCTGGAACCGAATCGCGGAAGCGGTCGAGGCGCTCGACAAAGACCCTGCCATCCGCGTGATCGTGATGCGCGGAGCGACGCCCGAGGCGTTTATCTCCGGCGCCGACATCTCGGAATTTCCGAGCTTGCGCGCCGACGCGGAACAGGCGCACGCCTATCGCGAGGCGCCGGGACGCGCGATCGCGTCGATGGTCGAATGCGCCAAGCCGATCATCGCGATGATCTCGGGCGTATGTATCGGCGGCGGAGTGCAGGTCGCGCTGGCGTGCGATATCCGGATCGCGGCGCGCGGAACCCGCATGGGCATCCCGGCCGCGCGGCTGGGACTCGCCTATCCGCTCGACGGCGTGATCATGCTGACGCAAACCGTCGGTCCGGCCAACGCGCGCGAGATCCTGATGTCGGCGCGGCTGTTCGACGCTGACGAGGCCTGCGCGATGGGGCTGATTCATCGCGTGGTCGAGGGCGCTGAGCTCGAAGCGCAGGTCCGCGACTACGCGACCCGGATGGCGGCGAATGCTCCGCTGACGATGGAGGCGGCGAAGACCGCGATTCGCGAGGGGCTGAAGGACCCTGCCGATCGCGACCGCGACGCCGTAGCACAGCTTGTCGCGCGATGCTTCGACAGCGAGGACTATAGCGAGGGCGTGAAGGCCTTTCTCGAGAAGCGCCGCCCGTCGTTCCGCGGAAAGTAGATTGGCGTGGTCGTTGGGCAAGGTTATGCCTTGGATTTTTTGAAGTTGGGCATTTTTCGGTGGGTTCGTTTGGTATCTTTTCTAGTGACTTAAGAAATAAACTCCTTGAAAATGCTGCCGATTTCGCGCCAATGGGTTTGATTCTGCAGCTTTTTCGGTCATCGATTTTCGGAGCAAAAAACTAAACACGAAGGCACCAAGGAAGACGCAGACACCAAGACACGAAGAATATTCATGTCCGCACGCTGCGAGCGGAAATGAGTTATTTCTTTGTGCCTTCGTGTCCTGGTGGTTGGATTGATGACTGCGCCTGGTAGCGAGAGCATCCAGCTGGAATAGGTCAGGCAAAATGGTGCGCGATGGTGTGCGGGTTGCTTCCACGGGATCACTTTTGCACGAAGTGGATTCGAGCATAAGGCTGAACAGTTCAGCCATGAACAAATCTGGCAAAAACCCGAACGAGTGTTAGGGAAGCGGCGAGGCGTTCGGACGGCGTAAAACGCCTGTGTCCCAAAGGTTTTGCGACCTCTTGAGATCGGCCTGAGACTTGACCTGTTCCCAAAAGGACGCGTCGATTTTCTCGCAAATGTCCCCGGGATGTCATTCTGCCGTGAAAGTCGAGGTGGGGTGACAGTAAGGCGGGTGTTGCACAGATCGTTGGCGCGCAAAGACGGGCGCGTCGCGACGCGCCTCTACGAATCCGAGAAAGAAACAATCAGGACTGCTTGCATCAGTCGGACTTGCCTGCTTATATTTCCGCTAACGAAACTATGTCTAATCTTCAGGAAGAACGCAGCGCGGAGACTCGGCAGCGGCTTATGGACGCCACCGTCGAGTGCCTGTTCGAGCGGGGATATACCGGCACGACGACCACTGAAATCGCCAGTCGCGCGGGAGTCTCGCGTGGCGCGCAACTGCATCATTTTCCCAAGAAAGACGAGCTGGTTATCAGCGCGCTCGAGCACGTGTTCGCCCTGCGGATTGCGCAGATGCGCGACATGTCCGCCGAGCGTCCCACGGGAAACCGCTCGCGCAGGATGACCGGGCTGATTGACACATTGTGGCCGTTTTTCAAAGGTCCGACCTTTTATGCGTGGCTCGAATTGGTGGTCGCCAGCAGGACCGAGCCCGCCCTCAACGAAGCGGTGCGCGACGCGAGCAAGCGATTTGGCGACGGCTTGCTCGAAGGTTTCGCCACGATGCTGGATTGGCCCGCGGATCGCTGCGCTGACCTGAACGAGCTTATCGCGGTTGTCTTCGGCCAGCTCGAATCCCTGGGGCTTGAGAGAATTCTGTTTCCTGCCGACGAGCCCGACCCGCCCGAATTTGCCCGCGCGATCGAAACCATGAAGAAGCTTTCGGCAACCTTGATCATAGGCATGGGGCTGGACGAGCCCGAAAAGGAGAGCGCCAAATGAGCGAAGCAACCGAATCCGCGCCCGCGACGGCGGCGGACTTCTATTTCAATCCGTGGGACGAAGCGTTTCGCGCCAATCCGTACCCGCACTACAAGCCGCTCTATACCGGAGCGCCGCGGCATCTGGATTTGGGCTTTCCGCTCGTGCTGGCCGCGCGCTACGCCGACGTGAAAGCGATCCTGCTCGATCCGGGGCACTTCTCGAGCGTGCAGCCCAAGGATTCCGCGTTTGACAATCAGACCGAGGCGTTCGGCGATACGCCGACCGTGCTGCAATCCGATCCGCCGAATCATACGCGGCTGCGGCGCCTGGTCTCGCGCGATTTTACTCCGCGGCGGATTCGTGAACTCGAGCCGCGCATCCGGCAAATCGCGGCGACGCTGCTCGACAAGGCGGCGAAGAGCGGCCGCTTCGATCTGATGGCCGATCTGGCAAATCCGCTGCCGGTGATGGTGATCGCGGAGATGCTGGGGGTTGCGCCGGAGATGTACGAAACCTTCAAACGCTGGTCGGACAAAGTGGTCGAGGCCGACAACACTCTGCCCGGCATGCCGATTCCCGAAGATATCAAGACGGCGTTCGCCGAATTGCGCGGCTATTTTTCCGCGGAGATCGAGCGGCGCAGAAAATCTCCGGGCGTCGATCTGGTTAGCGCCCTGGTCGCCGCGCACGACGAAGCGGAGGCGCTGAGCGCGGACGAGCTTTTGCAGTTCGTCATCTTGCTGCTGCTGGCGGGCAACGAGACCACGACCAATCTGATCGGCAACGGCACGCTCGCGCTCGGACGGCATCCCCAGCAGATGAGGATGGTCCAGGCGACGCCCGCGATGCTGCCGCGAGCGATCGAGGAGATGCTGCGCTACGACGGACCGGTGCAATCGACCTTTCGCGTCACCACTTCGGACACTGTGGTGGGCGGAGACGAGGTCAAATCGGGCACGGGAGTGTTCGTGATCCTTGCGGCGGCGAATCGCGATCCGGCGATGTTCCCCGAGCCGGACCGCTTCGATATCACGCGCACGCCGAACGAGCATCTGGCGCTTGGCGAAGGAATTCATTTCTGTATCGGCGCGGGATTGGCGCGGCTCGAGGCGGTAATCGCGATGGGCGCGATGCTCGAGCGGTTTCCGCGACTGCGGCTAGCGGCGCCGGAGGCGCCGCTCAAGTACAAGGGCTCGTATTTCTTGCGCGGGCTTGCTGGCCTGGACCTCGCGACCGACTGACTAGTCGCCTGCGATGAAGGTGAACCGGATCGACCGGGTGAATCTTCGGCGTTCAGATGCGCGGAGAGTCGCGCCTCGCGTGGGCCTTACCGGCGCCATGCGATAATCTCGGCGGCGGCTGATGCCGCGGCAAGACCCTTGTTCAACTCGTCCTTGCCTGCACGCTGTCAGTAAAAGACCGTTCGCGTTCGATGCCTCGGGTTCGCAGCCTTGTAGCGCGGCGACTGGCCGCGGTTATAGAGCAGAAAGTCGAGTGACGCTGACGTGGCGGCCTGACCTGCAGCCTGGATTTCTTTGACCAAGAGTTCGACCGCGTGCACCGCGCAAGCTCGAATCTCAACCTCCGCATCTGAACCAGACGGAATCAACTCTTGCCCTTCAATCTGCCTGGCAAGGTGTCCATCGTACGCGAGCACTCCGTCAACACGCAGGACGTGAGGCACCAAGTTGTCAGCGAAAATAGTCAACTCATCGAGGTCGTGAAATTTTCCCCACCCTTGATTGCCAAAGGCTAGTGCAAGATCGGCGGCCATCAATTGCGCTCGCTTGTAGAAGGGGATCCTCCGGGAGCGCCATATTTCTACATCTTCAAAGAACGGCATCGCCGCCAGCTTCCCCACGAGAGTTTCCGCGCATCCGTGAGCGCTTTCGACCAGGGCCGCGTAGGTGCCCCCGTAGTGGTCCAGGACCAAACGCCCCAAATCGTTCAGCGCCTGGGCGAACTTTTCCATGAGTTGTCCGAGAGGGTATGCGGTCGAATCCTGGCCAAACGTCAGAGCGCAATCATGGGGCGACATTTGCAACAGATGATGCGCCGAAAAGTTTTGTCCGGACCTGAATGCGTCTGCGAGGGCGGAAGCGATCGTAAAAGAACCGGACATCCCGGGTCGTTTGCGAAGATATGGAAACCAGCCCGACCCGAAATTGATCGTATCTAATACAACGATGAAGGCGAGCGTTTGATCACCGTGACCGAGAAAGTGGGGACGTGGATCGAGGGTAGGACGCGGCACCCCCGCAGAAGTCAAAGAGATCGCGTAGTCGCGCAAACGTGCGCGATCGATGCGAACTAATTGGGCGTTCTCGGCCACCTCTCGGCAGGCGCCTCGAATTTCGTCAAACAAGCTCATAGTAGCCGTAAAGCATTTCTATGCGTGAAGTTTGGCGTCGAGTCGGCACAGGGCCACGGGGAAGCAAAGGGTGCGTACCTGAGCGCCGAAGATCACCCGGCCGATCGGCGCCATGCGATAATCTCGGCGGCGGCCGATGCCGCGGCAAGACCCTTGTTGAACTCGTCCTTGCCTGCGCGCTCGACAGCGTGACGGAGCTCGAGCACGGGCAGGATCTCGACAAGGATCGGAATGTCGATTTCGAGGCTAAGCCGCGCGAGACCGGTGAACACCTCCGGGGTGATCATTTCAAAATGGGAGGTATCGCCTTTCAGGATGACGCCTAGGCAGATGATTGCATCGAAGCGTTGGCCGACCTTACGGACGAGGTGATGCACGGCAAATGGCAGCTCGAATACGCCGGGCAGCGTATGCTCGAACACCGATGAGCAGCCCGCGTTCGCCAAGGCGGTCCGGCAGGCATCCGCAAGAGATTCGACAACGTCCGAATACCAGCGCGACTTGAGGATCGCGATCTTCGCGCCCTCAATCCGGGGTATTTTCGTCTCGTCGATGCCCTGCCGCATGAACTGCGCCCCGCGTTCACCAATATTCGTGCGACGGAGCTGAGACGATCCTCCCGTTTCGCACGCCCAATCGAAACCTTGCCACAAGTCCGGTGATTTTATCCATCACCGTCTCGTTCCCGAAAATAATCAGGAGCTATCTGTTCCTGTTCTATGACCATCCGCCCATACCCGACCGGATTCGCTTCGCGCTGGGTTACGCTCCATGGTCTCACGGCGGGCATGGCGAGTTTGTTCCGTAGCCACAATGATGCGGTCGAAATAGGGTGATGATTCCTGCATGCAGCGCGATTGCTGCGCATCCCGGAGCGGAAAGAGCCGGAGAAACCGAGCACGCGCGATGGCATCGCGTTTGCTGAACTGTCCACCGCACGGTGGAAATCGAGGAAGATCTACGTGAGCATCGAAAAGCGTCCGGTCTATTTCAATCCGTGGGATCCTGAATTCCGAGCCAATCCGTATCCGCACTACAGCGCGATCAACGACGGTCCGCCGAAGTTGATCGATTTGTTCGGGCCGACCGCGCTGGTCGGGCGCTATGCCGACGTCACCGCGGCGCTGAAGGATCAGACGCGATTTTCGAGCGCGGAGCGCAATCGCTCGAACGAGGATATCGAGAGCGGGGCGTTTCGCGGCGCGGCGACGATGCTGTTTTCCGATCCTCCGGTGCATACGCGGCTGCGCCGGGTGGTCGCGCGCGATTTCACTCCGCGGCGAATCAGGGATCTCGAGCCGAGCATCCGCGAAATCGCAAATGGGCTGCTCGATACGGTCCAGCGCAAAGGCGAGCTCGAAGTGATGGCCGACGTTGCCAACGCGCTGCCGGTGATGGTTATCGCGCAGATGCTGGGGGTGCCGCCGGAGAAAAACGCGATGTTCAAAAGCTGGTCGGATCGGATCATTACGGGCGGCAACACGCTTCCCGGGATGCCGATGCCGCCGGAGATCAAACAGTCCACCGACGCGTTGCGCGGATACTTCGCCGCCGAAATCGAAAAGCGCCGCAGTCATCCGGGGCCCGACCTGGTGAGCGCACTGGTTGCCGCGCACGACGACAACGAAGCCATGAGCGCCGACGAGCTGCTCGCGTTCGTGGTTCTGCTGCTGCTCGCGGGCAACGAGACGACGACCAATCTAATAGGCAACGGGATGCTGGCGCTGGGCAGAAATCCGGAGCAGATGGATTCGCTGCGCCGCAATCCGGAGCTGATGCCGCGCGCGATCGAAGAGATTTTGCGCTACGACGGGCCGGTGCAATCGACCTCGCGCAACTCGAATGTCGAAGTGAATCTGGGCGGCACGGTGATTCCCGCTGAAACCCGATGCTTCATCGTTCTGGCGGCGGCGAATCGCGACCCCGCGCAGTTTCCCGAACCGGATCGATTCGATATAAACCGCGAGCCGCGCGATCACGTGGCGTTCGGCGAAGGAATTCATTTCTGCATTGGAGCGCCGCTGGCGCGGCTCGAAGGCGCGATCGCGATCGGAGAGACGCTGCGGCGCTTCCCGAAGCTTAAGATGAAAGATCCCGCGGCCCCTGTTCAATACAAAGGTTCGTATTTCCTGCGCGGATTGGCCGCGCTGCCGATGGCGCTCGAATAGCGCGCTCGGCTGGGAGAAATCGGCGATGGAGCAAGCTTATTATTTTAATCCCTGGGATCCCGACTTCCGCGCCGATCCATATCCGCACTATCCCGCTCTGCTCGCCGGTCCTCCGCGCGTGACCCTTCTGCCCGGAGCGCCGTTTGCGCTGGTCGCGCGCTATCGCGATGCGACCACCGTGTTGCGCGACCATGCGCATTTTTCGAGTGTCGGTCCTCCGCCGCCGCCCGATCAATACCAGGGCCCGTTTGCCGATTCGCGAAACGTCCTCGGCTCGGACCCGCCGGACCATTCCCGACTGCGGCGGCTGGTGAGCCGCGACTTCACTCCGCGCCGTGTGCGCGAGCTCGAGCCGCGCATCCGCGAGATCGCGTACGATCTGGTGGATAGGGCCGCAGCGCGAGGCGAATTCGAGGTGATGGCCGACCTCGCCAATATCCTGCCGGTGATGGTGATTTCAGAAATGCTCGGGGTGCCGGCGGAAAAATACGCGATGTTCAAGAACTGGTCGGATCGGATTATCGCGGCGGGAACGACGCTGCCTGGCGCTCCGCCGCCCGCCGAATCGATCGAAGCGCTCGAGGCGCTGGCGGAATACTTCGGGCGCGAGATCGAGCGGCGCAGGCGCAACCCCGGCGCCGACCTGGTGAGCGCGTTGGTCGCGGCGCACGACGACTCCGAAGCGCTGACCGCGGGCGAGCTATTGAGCTTCGTTTCCTTGCTGCTGATAGCAGGCAATGAGACCACGACCAATCTGATCGGAAATGGAACCCTGGCGCTGATGCGAAATCCGGCGCAGCGCGAGATGCTGCGCCGCGAGCCCGCGATGCTGCCGCGCGCGATCGAGGAGATGCTGCGCTTTGACGGTCCGGTGCAATCGACCGCGCGATTTCCAAAGAGCGCGATCGAACTGGCCGGGGTCGAGATTCCGGCGGGATCGATCGTGGTGGTGGTGATCGCGGCGGCCAATCGCGATCCGGCGCAATTTCCCAATCCGGAGGAGTTCGATATCACGCGTGATCCGAATGAGCATCTGGCCTTCGGCGAGGGGATTCACTTCTGTCTCGGCGCTCCACTGGCGCGGATGGAGGCGAACCTCGCATTCAGCGCGATGCTCGAGCGATTCCCGCGTATGCGCTTGCGCGATCCCGGCTCGAAACTGAATTACAAAGGCTCGTACTTCCTGCGTGGACTGGATTCGCTCAAGCTCGCAATCGAGTAGCGCGCACCGAGCCGAAGCCATGCAAAGGGATCGCCTGCTCGCGAGATCGGCGGGAGCTAATTCCGCAATCCCTCAGGCTGAAGCCTGTGACGCTTCACCATCCACTGCAGGCCCATCGCTTGACCTGGCGGCGGTCCCATCCCGATAGGATTCCGGCGGGGAGATCGCCCACATGAAGGATCAAGTTGACGACCTTGCCCGCGCCGAACTCCGTTGCCGGCCCGCTCTGACGCCGGGACTGTCCGATCTGGAACGCCCGGTATCCGAGCGCCTTGAATTCGTCCCACAGACGCTCGGGGGTCCATCCCAGACGATCCAGCGCCTTGCGGTTCATCTCCATAAGAAGTGCGGGTTTGAAGTGCGCGAGCGATTCGCGCGCCCCCTGGAACATGAACGGCTCGGCGCCCTCGATGTCCATCTTGATCAGATCGATCCGGGTGATCTGGTGTTCGCGGACGTAGTCGTCGAAGCGGATCGCGCGGACCTTGACTGCGGACGGATCTCTGGTTGCGACTCCGGCGCTCCAGCGTCCGGATTGTGCCTGCGCACTTTCGTTGCCGAGGCTCAAGTCGGTGGCTTCGTTCCACAGCGCGGCCTGGTTGAGCGTCACATTGCCGCATCGGTTGAGGCGCACGTGCTCTTCGAGAATTCTGAAGGTCCCGGGTATCGGCTCGAAACTGTGCACTGCGCCGCCGGCTCCGGCTGCGCGCGCGGCAAGCAGAGTGTATTGTCCGCAGTTCGCGCCAATGTCGAACACGGTCATGCCGGGCGCGATCATTTTCAAAAACAGGTACGACTCGATCGGCTCGAACAGGCCGCCGAAGTAAATCTGGCGCTGCACGAAGTCGGAGAAGTCGCATCGCATCACCGAGCCATCCGGGAGCCGCGTCTGTATCGGGGCGGAGGCCAGCCTGGGCGCAAGCCGCTCGACCCTCAGGTATCGAGCGTAGGTCTTCCAGCCGGTCCGCGCCCACAGGCGCAGCGCCCCGCGCGCGAGCGGTCTCAGCGGCGCAGGCCACAGCGGGTTGTCATGCGATGGCATTTGGCAAAACGAACCCATCATATATGTCGGCGCGCGAAAGGTCCGCATACCATGGTCGTGCTTTCTTTGAGGACTCAACTGGCTCAAGATGACGATCGATTAGACCGCTGCGGCGGCTTCCGCGTACTGGAATTTGATCATGAGTGAACCGTTGCCCGCTGCCGCAGAGGTTTCTGTCCCAAGCGAGGAGCCGCGGCGCAGTTTCCATCTGGGGATGTTCGGCAGGACGCCGCCGTTCACCGGACGCCAGTGGCGCGTATTCTTGATCGCATGCACGGCGGGATTCTTCGACAACTACGACCGCGCGCTCTTGAGTCTCGCGCTCGAGCAGATCCAGAAAGGGCTCAAGATCGCGGAGTCGCAACTCGGCGCGATGCTCTCGCTCATCCGGTTCGGCTATATCCTGACGTTCTTTCTCACTCCGCTGGCGGACGTATTTGGCCGCCGCAGGCTGCTGCTTTACACGATTTACGGCTACACGATCATGACTGGGCTGAGCGCGCTTGCGCCGGATGCGCGCAGTTTCGTGATCCTGCAAATCCTGGCGCGCGCGTTCGCCGGAGCCGAGGGTATTGTCGCGCTGGTGATCCTGGTCGAGGAAGTCGATGCGGGAGTGCGCGGATGGACGGTCGGGCTGCTGGGCGCGCTGACCTCTGTCGGCTACGGCCTCGCGGCGGGAGTATTCGCGCTGATCAACGTGATGCCCTACGGATGGCGCGGGCTGTATGCGCTTGCCCTGATTCCACTGGTGATCATCATTCCGCTGCGCCGCTCGCTGCCGGAGAGCCATCGCTACGAGGACGAGGTTCGCGCCTCGAAACGAACCTCGAATCCGCTGGTGCCGGTGATGGAGCTGTTTCGCGCATACCCGGGGCGGCTCGGGCTGCTGATGTCGGTCTCATTCTTGGGCAGCATGGGCGGCAACGCGGCGGGGATATTCTTCCCGAAGTATTTGCAGGAGGCGCACGGCTACTCACCGGGCAACGTATCGACGCTGTTTATCGTGGGCGGGGCGGTGGGAATTTTGGGAAATATCGTTGTCGGGCGGCTAAGCGATCGGATCGGGCGGCGCACGATGGGTTCGATCTGCTTTTTCTTTGCGCCGCTGCTGACCATCGTGATCTACAATTCCTCGGGCGTGGTGATCATCCCGGCATGGATCCTCGAGCTGTTCCTCGACTCCGCCTCCGGGACGATCGTCGCGGCCTACAGCGCGGAGCTGTTCCCGACTTCGCATCGCTCGACCGCCGGCAGCGCACTCGCCGTCGCGGGAACCACGGGCGGCGCAATCGGTCTGTTGATCGAGGGGATACTGTTTTCATATTTCCATTCGCACTGGACCGCGATCAGTTATCTGACGGTGTTCTGGATGATGGCCCCATTCATCATGTATTTTGGCTATCCGGAAACCGCCGGCCAGGAGCTCGAGGAAATTTCGCCCGAGAAAGGTGCGGCGGCACATCTGACGGCCGAGTAATCTGATCCCGATGCGCAGGCCAATCTTCGTCCTCCGCTGGCAGGCATGCGCGGCGCTGTTCGCGCTGCTGCTAATCGCGTGCGCGCGCGGGCCATGCGTGGCGATTGTCGCGCCCGAAGGCAAGGAACTCGTGCGGGTGCGGGTCGAGATCGCGGATACGGCGTCCGAGCGCGAGACCGGACTGATGTATCGTAGCCATCTCGACGAAGACGCGGGAATGATCTTCGTATTCAGTGAACCTGCGCGGCTCAGTTTCTGGATGAAGAACACCGAGATTCCGCTCGACATGATTTTCGCGGATGCTGACGGCAAGATCGTCGGAATTGTCGCTGACGCGGCGCCGTACACCCTGACGCCGCGGGCGGTCGATGCTGATTCGAGCTACGTGCTCGAGGTGAAGGGAGGTTTCGCCGCGCGCCATCACATCGCAGCCGGCGACAAGCTGGTCTTCAGTGGCTTCACCCCGCACGCGAGCGAGTAGGCCACCGCGCACTTTGACAAGGTCGTCTGAGCGCGCCTAAAGTTACAACTGTGAAGCGACACGCGGTCATACGCACCCCAATTCCCACGGTGGAGGAGATTGCTCGTGATCTAGGCGTACCGATGCGCCGCGTGCGAGAGATTCAAGCGATGGTGGATGAGATCGTCGAGCGCGACCCGGCCGGTCCCGCTATCATTTTCAAGCGCCACAGTTCACGAGCCCGCAGAACGACTGCAATGGTCAAGCGGAGCATGGGTCGCCGTCAAGATTGAACGCGCCCAAGTACGGCGCGGGAGGCAGCCGGTGGGGGCGCCGTTCCGGGCGCACGCACGCGGCTCGGCAAGCGTTTCTCAACGTACCCTACGATTCCGGATACGAGGATCTCTATCTAGCTTTCATTGCTGGGCTGTGCGGTTTCGGTTTGACGCCGCGCGCAACGATCGAGATTCCAAGCAGCGACCGCCGTTTAGATCGAATCATCAAACTGATTCGCTCGTGCGGGTTTTCTTTTCACGATTTGTCGCGCGTCGAGCTCGATCGACATGCTCCCTTCACACCTCGTTTCAATATGCCGTTCGAACTCGGTCTGGCAGTCGATTGGGCGCGCACTGTGCGAGCAGCTCACCAGTGGTTTGTTCTCGAATCCGAGCCGCACAGGCTCGAGAAGTCGCTCAGCGATATCAATGGCACCGATCCTTTCGTACACGGCGGCAGTCCACGCGGGGTTCTTGCCGCACTATCGAAACGTGCTGTCGCGCAGTCGGCAGAAAATCGGCCTCGACGATTTGCAGAGCGTGTACGACGATCTTCGAGCTGCCGCGCAAGAGATCCGTCTCGGAATGAGCGGCCACAGTCTCTTCGAAGCTCGACCGTTCCGCGAGCTGGTTATCTCGGCGCGCGAGAGCGCGGACCGCCGGATTGTGCGGGCGAGGCGCTAAATGGAAATCGACGCACGTTCTAGATCACTTCCAAAGACAGCCGGATATGTCCCAATCGGCTTTAACCATCTGCGAACATGCGGTATCTATTCTGCCGATGCGTTGCGCCGCCGGGCGTTACTGCCGTATCATTTCCCGATCACCCTGACTTGAGGTTGGATAGTTGTTGGCATGGGGCTTAAAGAAAACATCGAGCGGATGAATCAACTCTCGCGCCAGGCCGAGAGCGGTGGCGGCGAAGAGCGGCTAAAGAAGCAGCGGCAGAACGGACGCATGACCGCGCGAGAACGCGTCGAGTTTCTGCTCGACCGCGGTTCGTTCGTGGAGCTCGACAAGTTCAAGACTCATCGCATCACCGACTTCGACATGGACTCGAAGAAGATTCCGGGTGACGGCGTAATCACGGGTTACGGAACGATCGACGGGCGGCAGGTCTGCGTTTTCTCGCACGACTTCACGGTCTTCGGCGGCAGCCTGTCGGGTGCGTTCGCGGAAAAAGTCTGCAAGGTGATGGATCTTGCGGCGAAGACCGGATGCCCGGTTATCGGGATCAACGACGGCAGCGGCGCGCGAATTCAGGAGGGCGTGGTCTCGCTCGCGGGCTACGCCGATATCTTCCTGCGCAACGTGATGGCGTCGGGTGTAGTGCCGCAGCTCTCTGCGATCATGGGACCGTGCGCCGGCGGTGCGGTGTACTCGCCCGCGATGACGGATTTTATCGTGATGGTGCGCGACACCTCGTACATGTTCATCACCGGGCCGGACGTGATTCGCGCGACGACGCACGAGGAAGTCACGATGCAGGAGCTGGGCGGCGCGGACACGCATTCGCAGAAATCCGGCGTCTGCCACCTTGAAGCGCCCGACGACGAGAGCGCGCTGCTCGCGTTGCGCGAGTTGCTGTCCTACATGCCGTCGAACAACGTCGAGGATCCGCCGTTTGTGCCGACCGGCGACGATCCCAATCGCATCGACGCGTCGCTGGACGCGATCGTGCCGGAAAATCCCAACAAGTCGTACGACATGGGCGACATTATCCGGCGCGTCGTCGATGACGGGCACTATCTCGAAATCCAGAAAGATTACGCGCGCAACATGCTCGTGGGCTTTGCGCGGATGGGCGGATACTCGGTCGGCGTGGTTGCGAATCAGCCGGCGTTCCTGGCCGGATGCCTGGATATCGACGCGTCGGTGAAGGCCGCGCGTTTCGTGCGCTTCTGCGACGCGTTCAATATCCCGCTGGTGACGTTCGTTGACGTGCCGGGGTTCCTGCCCGGCACCGCGCAGGAGTTCAGCGGAATCATCCGTCACGGCGCCAAGCTGCTCTATGCCTACTGCGAGGCTACGGTGCCCAAGGTTACGGTGATCACGCGCAAAGCGTACGGCGGCGCGTATGACGTGATGTCGTCAAAGCACATTCGGGGGGATTTCAACTTCGCCTATCCGACGGCTGAGATCGCGGTGATGGGTCCAGAGCAGGCGATCAACATTATCTTTCGCAATGAGATGACGGCGGCGGAGCGCGCCACGCTGGTCGACGACTATCGTGCGCGGTTCGCCAATCCGTTCAAGGCGGCGGAGCTGGGCTACGTGGATGAAGTGCTGATGCCGCGCGAGACGAGGCCGCGGCTCATCACGGCGCTGCGCGCGCTCGAAAACAAACGCGACAAGAATCCGCCGCGCAAGCACGGGAATATCCCGCTGTAGGCGAACCGCCGCAATCATTCATTCGATGAGTCGCCCGCCCGAGATCTTTTGAGTATAAACGAATCAATAACCGATGCTCCGGTTCGGGAACCGGAACTGCTGGATCACTGATGTTCAAACGGATCTTGATTGCGAATCGCGGCGAAATCGCGGTGCGGGTCATTCGCGCCTGCCGCGAATTGGGTCTTGAGTCAGTCGCGGTCTATTCCGAGGCTGACCGCGGCGCGCTGCACGTGCGCGAGGCCGATTATGCGGTGGCGGTGGGCGCTGCTCCGGCGGCGGAAAGCTACCTGAAGATCGATCGGATCCTCGAGGCGGCGAAGGAAACCGGCGCCGACGCGGTGCATCCGGGCTACGGATTTTTCTCGGAGAACGCGGGCTTCGCGCGCGCGGTCGAAAAAGCCGGTCTGGTCTGGATTGGTCCTCCGCCCGAGGCGATCGAGCGCATGGGCGACAAGGTCGAGGCGCGCAAACTGATGTCGGCGGCGGGAGTTCCTGTCGTGCCGGGATCTCCGGGCACGCTCGAAACGGAAGCGCAGGTGCGCGAGATCGCGAACAAGATCGGATTTCCGATCATGATCAAGGCGGCGGCCGGCGGCGGTGGCAAGGGCATGCGGATGGTCGAGAACGACAAGGATCTCGCGTCGATCGTCCGCACCGTGTCGAGCGAGGCGAAGTCGTCATTCGGCGACGGACGTTTCTACGTCGAGAAGTTCGTGCGGCGCCCGCGCCATATTGAAATCCAGGTGCTGGCCGACAAGCAGGGCAACACGGTCCATGTATTCGAGCGCGAATGTTCCATCCAGCGGCGCAATCAGAAGGTGGTCGAGGAGTCGCCGTCGCCCTTCGTCACGCCCGAGATGCGCCAAAAGATGGGGGCGGTCGCGGTGCAGGCCGCGAAAGCGGTGGGCTACTACAGCGCCGGAACGATAGAATTCCTGGCTGACGCGGATCGCAACTTTTACTTCCTCGAGATGAACACGCGGATCCAGGTCGAGCATGCGATAACCGAGCTGGTGACGGGAATCGATCTCGTGCGCGCGCAGATCGAGATCGCGGCGGGAAAGCCGCTGCCATTCAAGCAGAAGGACCTCGCGCAGCGCGGATGGGCGATCGAATGCCGCATCTACGCCGAGGATCCCGAGGCGGGTTTCGTTCCAGCGCCGGGCAAAATCCAGACGCTGCGGTTTCCGGAAGGTCCCGGAATCCGCAACGACGCGGGTGTCTATGCGGGCGCGGAAGTGCCGATGTTTTATGATCCGATGATCTCGAAACTGGCGGCGCACGGCGCAAATCGCGCCGAGGCGATCGATCGGATGCGCCGCGCGCTCAGCGAGTTCGTGATCTCGGGCGAGCTCACAACCAACTTGTCGTTTCACCGCTGGATCATGACGCATCCGCGGTTTATCGCCGGCGATTTCGACACCAATTTTATCGCGCAGGAGTATCATCCGGGCGCCGCCGCGAAGGGCGACGATCACGCTCGCACTGCCGCGATGCTGCTGGCAGCGATCGCGGCGCAGCGCAGCGCGAATCACAGCAACGGCCAGATGCCAACGCGAACTGCGCAACCGGCGGGCTCGGCGTGGCGCAGCCTTGCACGCTTCGACTCGCTTCGGAGATAGAGGAAGGATCGGTACTGATGCGCTACGTCGCGACCCTTGATGACGCGGAACACGAAATCGAGCTCGAGGAGATCTCGGCTGAAAGTTTCGCAATAACGTTCGGCGGGCATCGCTTCGACGCCGACCTGCGTAAAGTCGGACCGGATTCGTTTTCGATCCTTATCGACGGGCGCTCGTTCGATCTTGATGTCGCGCGCGACGGCGACGCGATCGTGGTCGCGTCGCGCACCGGCTCGACGCGCTTGACGATAGTCGATGCGGCACGGCGCGCGTCGCGCGCGGCGGCGAACAAACGCGAAGTCAGCGGCAGGATCGAGATCAAGGCCGGAATGCCGGGCCGCGTCGTCGCGGTTCTGGTCGCGCCTAGCGATGAAGTTCAGTCGGGGCAGGGGGTTGTGACCGTCGAAGCGATGAAGATGGAAAACGAACTCAAGAGCCCGAAGGCGGGAAAGGTGACCGAGGTAAAAGTGGTGGCGGGCCAGACCGTGGAAAAGGGCGAGCTGCTCGTGGTGATCGAGTAGCCGGGTTTATCAACGATGGCGGACAACGAACGCACCACACTGGATAACGCGCGCAAGAAATGGGAAGAGCGCAAGCTTGCTCCCGCGCTCAAACGCGGCGCCGAGCGCAAAAAGAAATTCACGACGACCTCGGGGATCGAGATCAAGCGCCAGTACGATCCGGCCGACCTGGACGGCTTCGAATACGTCACCGACCTGGGCTTTGCGGGGGAGTATCCGTTCACGCGCGGCGTGCAGCCCACAATGTATCGCGGGCGGCTGTGGACGATGCGCCAGTACGCGGGCTTTGGCACCGCCGAGGAATCGAACAAGCGCTATCGATACTTGTTCGAGCAGGGGCAGACCGGGCTTTCGGTCGCGTTCGATCTTCCGACCCAGATGGGCCGCGATTCGGATCATCCGCTCGCCTCGGGTGAAGTCGGACGCGTCGGCGTGTCGATCGGCTCGCTGGCGGACATGGAGATGCTGCTCGACGGGCTTCCGCTCGACAAAATCTCGACCTCGATGACGATCAATGCGACCGCGTCGATCCTGCTGGCGCTGTACCTGGTGGCGGCGGAGCGGCGCAAGGTTGGATGGGACAAGGTCAACGGCACGATCCAGAACGATCTGCTCAAGGAATATATCGCGCGCGGAACGTACATCTATCCGCCGCGCGGCTCGATGCGGATTATCACGGATATTTTTAGTTTCGCGTCGAAAGAAGTTCCGAACTGGAACACGATTTCGATCTCTGGCTACCATATTCGGGAGGCCGGCTCGACCGCGGCGCAAGAGCTGGCATTCACGCTCGCCGATGCGGTCGCGTACGTCGATGCGGCGGTAAAGGCGGGGCTCGAGGTGGACAGCTTTGCGAGCCGGCTGTCGTTCTTTTTCAACGTTCACAACAATTTCTTCGAGGAGATCGCGAAGTACCGCGCGGCGCGCCGGATGTGGGCGAAAATCATGAAGGAGCGCTTCGGCGCGTCCGACGAACGCTCGATGATGATGCGGTTTCATGCGCAAACCGCCGGCTCGACGCTGACCGCGCAGCAGGTGGACAACAACGTGGTACGTGTCACGCTGCAGGCTCTGGCCGCGGTGCTGGGCGGGGCGCAATCGCTGCACACGAACTCGAAGGATGAAGCGCTGGCGCTGCCGACCGAATCGTCGGTGCTGCTGGCGCTGCGCACGCAGCAGTTGATCGCGTACGAATCCGACGTCGCGGACACGACCGACCCGCTTGGCGGATCGTACTATGTCGAAAAACTGACCTCGGAGCTCGAAACGCGCGCGTTCGAGTACCTTTCCAAGATCGACGATCTCGGCGGCGCAGTGGCGGCGATCGAGCGCGGCTATCAGCAGCGCGAAATTCAGAACGCGGCCTACCTTTATCAGCGCGAGATCGAGACCAAAGAGCGTATAATCGTAGGTGTCAATCAGTTCACCGGCGGCGGCGAGCTTCCCAAGGATATTCTGAAGGTCAATCCCGAACTCGAGGACAAGCAGAAGCGCAACCTCGCGCGGGTCCGTGCCGAGCGCGACGCGGCAAAAGCTTCAGCGGCGATTGCGCAGGTGGAACGGGCCGCACGCGATGGTGACAACCTGATGCCGCCGATTATCGACGCGGTGCGTTCATGGTGCACGCTGGGCGAGATTTCCGACGCGATGCGCCGCGTGTTTGGCGAGTATCAGCCGGTGAACACCCTCTGAGGTAGCGCGCCGGGGCGCGATTGTATAAAACGATTGCGATTTTCGTTCATGCGGTGCGTCTTCCTGCGATACCGGCACGCGCCGCACGGGATGGTTAAACCAATACGCCGCGGCGCCACCGCGGTCTTGTGGAGAATCAGAACCGATGGGGCCGCTGCCAAAAGGCGTATTTTTGACCAAGGGCGTGGGCAAGCATCGCGAGAAGCTGACCTCGTTCGAGATGTCGCTGCGTTCCGCCGGAATCGCCGAATTCAACCTGGTGCGGGTCAAATCGATCTTCCCGCCGCGATGCAAGATGCTGAGCCAGCAGGAAGGACTCAAATATTTGAGCTCGGGCCAGATCGTGTTTGCGGTGATGAGCGAGAATGCGACCAACGAGCCGCATCGTCTGATCGCGGCCTCGGTCGGGGTTGCGGTTCCCGCAAATCCCGATCAATACGGCTACCTGTCGGAGCATCACAGCTTTGGCGAGACCGACCAGAAGGCGGGAGATTACGCCGAAGACCTTGCGGCGCAGATGCTGGCGACGATCCTGGGGGTCGATTTCGATCCCAATGCAAGCTACGACGAGCGCAAGGACGTGTGGCGCGTGTCCGATAAAATCGTGAAGACGCGCAACGTCACCCAATCCGCGATCGGCGATCGCGACGGGCTATGGTCGTCCGTCGTGGCCGCCGCCGTGTTCGTCGATCTGCCCAACGGCAAGTAGCTGGCGAATTGAATCGGCGCGCCGGTGGGCTTACGCTTGCATCATGGCAACCCAAATTCTTTACTGCTCAGCCTGAGGCTATAAGCCACGCGCGGCCAGTCTGGCCGCCTCGCTCACAGATCGATTCGGCGAAGACACGGTAATCAAAGCTGGAAAGTCGGGACAGTTCGACGTTCTCGTTAACGGGCGTCTGATCTTTTCGAAAGCGCAAAGCGGCCGCTTCCCGCTCGACGACGAAGTCGAAGAAACCTTCGAGGCGCTTCGCGACGGACGCGCGCCGTCGGCCCCGGAGGAGCCGCCGCAGCCCGCGGGCATTGTGAACCGCGTGCTCGGCAAGCTGCGCAAATAGCTTCGCGCGGGCGCGAGGCTTCGCTACCTATGCATGTCGAGCATGCTCTTCAGTCCGCTGGGTGCGTGCGGGCCGATGATCAGCATCTCGAGGATACCCATGCCCTCACTCGCGCCGAGCTTGGCGCGGCATACTGCCTGGATGTGCTGGAAGAGCTGCTGCGACTGATCGACCTCGGCCAGCTTGAACGACTCGTACTCCGAGACGTTGGCGCCGACGTACATCCCGTGTCCCCACTTCGGATGGCCGTAGCCAATCCCCTGCATATAGAAATTGTAGATGGTTTGTAGCTCGACGCGCTGCTCACCGCCGGCGGTGCGCAGGATAATTTCAGCTTCCCGGGCGTGGCGCGTGCCGGGAAGATAGTTCACTTTCCAATCCACGGCGCTCGCAACTTCGATCGGCGCGGCGGTGTCGGCTTTCGCGATCGCGCCGAACTGATGCCACCTGGAGCCGTCGGAATTTTCGTTCACGTCAAAATGAGTGCACAGGTTTTCGAAATTGTTCGGCGACCATAGCCAGAAAAACTGTGGTGGGTCGGTGTTGGGAACCCCGGCTGGATCCTGCGGGCCGATATTACGCACGCCCCACGAGCGATCACGCGAGCCCCAGACCCGGGCGGGATTCGCGTCGAACTTGCGTCCGGCGACCGTCAAAGATCCGCTGTAGCCGCCGTGCTGCGTGAAACGCGTGATGTCGAACATCATCCGCGCGCCCGTGCGGCGCGAAAATCGCGGTTCCTCGATCGGCATCGCGCGAGCCTCAAACGTCAGGTCGGCTTTAATTTCAGGATGATCGACGCGCAACCGTATCGCACGCATCGGATGCACGATCTCGATCGAGATCGGGCCGACCCTGGTGTCCATCCGATCGGCGCCAAGCACCCGCGAGGCGCGCACGCAATGCTGAACGCCCGCCCAGATGACGTTGATCGACGCGTCGATGATGCCGACGTTGGGATAGATTCCCATCGCGACCGCGAAGTACGGCTCGCCTTCGCGCCAATATCCGTTGAAGAAAAAGCGGTCGTAGAAATTCCGGTCACTGGTGAACACCTGCTGAACCGGTTCTGGCGTCTGGTGAATGGGAAAATCGTCGCCTGAGGTAATCATCAAGGATCTCCTTCGTGTCGTCGCCGAACCGAACTCTTTCAGGTCACTAAGATTTTTTCAATTTCCGCGGGCGCGATTCTGATCCCGACATAGAACGGACCGAACTTCGCGTACGCCGCGCTCGCTTCATCGAAACGCATCTCGTAAACCAGCCTTTTGAAAACGAGCGGATCATCGGCGAACAGATCGACGCCCCATTCCCAATCGTCGAAACCGATCGAGCCCGAAATAACCTGCGTGACTTCGCCGGCGAAGCGCCGCCCGACCAATCCGTGCTCATGCATCAGGCGGCGCCGATCGTCCATCGCGAGCCGGTACCAATTGTCGGCGCCGTCGCGTTTTTTATCCATCGGATAAAAACACAGGTAGCGGCGCGGCGGAATTTTCGGATAGAGCCGCGGCGAAATTTTCTGTCGCTGCGAGGCGACTTCGGCTTCGACTTCGCGATTCCATTGAGGGGTTCGGGGACGGACATTTTGCGCTGCCAGGCGAGCATGCAGCGCAACCGTCGCCTCGTAGAGTCCGATTTCGATCATCGATACGTACGAGGTGGTCGGCTCCAGATAATCGCTGAGTCTGAGTTTGCCGATGGCGGTTTGCGCTTCGACCAGATCGTCGAAGCTGCGGCGGAAATGCACCAGAAGCAGATCGCCCTTGTGCCCGAGCTGAGCGAACGCCGCGGACTCGCCGTCTTCGCGTTCGCCCATCTGGCCGAGCGCGGCCGATGCTTCCTGCGCAATACTGGCGCGCTCCGGCGCCGCGAGCGCTCGCCACGGCGCGCGCCGGATTCGGAACATCTGATGAAGGATGCTGAAACCTTCGAGCGTCAGCGGAGCGGCGGGCGGATCCTCACGATGGCTCGCCGGGCCGGAGGAATCATCGGTCTTCATGGATCGAATCCTAGATTCTTTTTAGCCGTGTGTCTTGCGCAGCGGCTGAATCTTCCGGAAATCTTCGCACGCTGTGACCAGGCCGCGCGCGATTTCCGGATTCGACGCCCAATGCCCGTGGACATAGCTGGCCAGCACGCTGCCGGAGGTGAAACCCTCGTCGAATGCGCCGCGGCCCCATCGCGGAGTCACCCGGTAGCTGCGGCTCGTCTGAATGGAACTGCCGGAGTCCTCGAGGGTCGAGTAGCGGAACTGATGTCCGCGAAAGCGTGTTCCTGCCGGTCCGAGAATTGTTTCCGCACACGTCTCGACCTCGACGTATCCAAGAGCCTGCAAGCCCGGTTGCATCACGGCGACGCCCGGCACCACGGCCGCCATCGGCCACTGCTCTCCCTCGAGGGTGCGGATTGCCTCGCACAGATACATCAGGCCGCCGCACTCCGCGTATATCGGTCCGCCGCGCGCCGCGAATGCGCGAACTTCCGACAGCATCGCGAGGTTTTCCGCCAGCGCGCTCGCGTGCGCTTCCGGATAGCCACCGCCGAAGTATAGGCCGTCGGCCGCCGGGAGCGCGGAGTCGTGGCAGGGCGAGAAGCGGATCAGTTCCGCGCCAAGTTCCTCGAGCCGGCGAAGATTGTCGTCGTAGTAGAAGTGGAATGCTTCATCGTATGCGATCGCGATTCGGCATCGCGGATGCGAATGCTCGCGGCGCTCGGAAGAAAGTGGAATCGCGAGCGGAGGCGCCGCGCGTGCGATCGCGATTATTGCGTCGAGGTCAACCCACTCGGCCGCAAGCTCCGCCCACGCGGAGAACAGTTCGTCCGGCACAGCGGTCTCAGTTGCGCTCAAAAGCCCCAGATGACGTTCCGGAAAAGCAATCTCGGGCTGGTCAGGGAAGCCGCCCAGGACAGGAACCTCGGGCCGTGCCTGACGAAGCAAAGCGAGATGCCCCTGTCCGCCGACGCGATTGCAGATCAATCCTGCGATGCGGACCGCGGGGTCCAGGCGCGCGAAACCCGCCGCGACCGCGCAGACCGTGCGCGCGATTCCAGAGGCGTCGAGCACGAGGATCACCGGAGCGTCGAGCCACTTCGCGATCTCCGCGGTGGAACCTTCGTCGCTGGTGGGCGTCGTTCCGTCGAACAGCCCCATCATCCCCTCGATGACCGCGATATCGGTGTCTCGCGCGGCGTGCGCAAGGGTTGTGAAAATCGCGTCGCGGCCCATCATCCATGAATCGAGATTTTGCGACGGCCGTCCGAGTACGCGCGCGTGATAAGTCGGGTCCAAGTAATCGGGCCCGCACTTAAACGCGCTGACGCGCAGTCCACGCGAGCGCAGCGCCGCGATCAGTCCGACCGTAACGGTGGTCTTTCCGACACCGCTGGCGGTCGCGGCGATCACGATCCGCGGCAAGTTGAAGTGAGACGCCATCGCGCGGTCGATCTTACACTTTTGCGCGGCGCGAAAGAGCAGCCCTAGAGATCAACACGTGGTAGGACTTCATTCACCAGTCGCTCGTACTGGCCTTCCTGATCCCATCCGGTAATGCGCAGCGTGATGGACTTTGCGCCGTCTTTGGCAAGTTCGCGCAGGCTGGCCGCGCACTGCTCGGGCGTGCCGGCGGCGGTCCAGGCCTCGATCATCGGCGGCGCGAAAACCGGACCGTAGTATTCGTCGAGGAAGCGTTTGGATTCCGCCAGCGCGGCGGTGCGATCGGAATTGATGTTGATGTTATGGTAGGCGATGTTTGGATACGCGGCTGGATCTTTTCCCGCGTCCTTCAAGTACTGGGCGAGCTTTGACCAGTTGGCGGCGAAGAGTTTTGGAAAGATATTCACTGTCATCCATCCGTCGGCGATTTGCGCGACGCGGCGCAGCGGCTTTTCCGCCATCTGCGGCGGCGGATTCGCCGCGATCCAGATCGGACACGGGCGCTGCACCGGGCGTGGATGTATCGTCACGTCCGAGAACGAGCGGTACTTGCCAGTGAAGCTGACATTGTCCTCAGTCCACAGGCGACGGCAGATTTCGATACTCTCGGCCATCCGATTGCCGCGCTGGCCGTCGGTGATTCCCCACACTCCGCCCTCGCGCGCACTCACCCCGCCCGCGACGATCCCGGTGCACACCGCCAGCAGCATCCGTCCCTGCGAAATCAGATCGAGTGTGGACCACTGATAGGCGAACAGGATCGGATCGCGAATGGGGAAGCTTGCCATGCATCCGACCCCAAGTTTTGTGCGCCGCGTGGCCGAGGCGAGCGCGCCGAGCAGCGCGATCGATTCGGGCCGCGGCTTCGCCATCACGCTGTCGCCGACCCAGATCGAATCGAAGCGCGGATTGCGATCGGCTTCGGCGGCGAGGGCGATCATTTCGGGCCAGGATGAGATTCCAAAAAATACGCCCCGCTGCGGGACCGTGAAGCCGAAGCTCAATTGCTGCTGCGCCATCGTCGTGCGTCCTTCGATTGGATTATTCGACCGTGAGCCGCGCGGAGCGCAGCAATTTCGTATGGTCGAGAGTTTCCGCGCCACCATCGGCGCGCAAGGTCGCTGACCACAACGACGGACCGCGCACTTTCAGCCACTGCGAGAGTGGGCTGAGCTCGCTGCGGGGTGCCATCAGTTCGATTTCGTAAGAACCGATAGCGAACGCCACTCCCGAAGCATCCAGGTCGAGACGCCGGCGCGGCGCGGCAGGCCGTCCCAGCACGCGCGCGTAGTATCTGCTGGTCGCGGCGGGATTCTCGACGGCGACTGTTACCCGCGCGATTCCGATAGCCCTGTTGCGATGCGATCGCTCGCGCGGGACCCGCTCATCGCGTGCGGTCTCGTCCCTAATCAGGAAAGGCAATTGCCCGTTGAAGGGAGGCTGCGGAATGGCGAGCACCCAGCTCAGACGGAAACCGTCGGGGCGGTCGCGCGTCATCGCTGACGGATCGCCAATCGCAGCGCCCGCACGACGCAATGCGGCGACGTCGGCGTCAAGGTCGTCGGTCCGCACGCAGAAGTCGGTCACGCCGCCGCCGAGCTCGAGGGCTTTGAACCATGGATGGCCCGGAACAGGATTGAGGAACGCGATCAACTCGATGTAGGAACCGTCGGCGAATGCGATCAGAGCGTTGTGTGTGCCGATGTTATGCCTGCCGCCGCGCACGACAGCGAATCCGGCTTGCGCGTAACTTGCGATCGCAGTCTCGAGATCAGCGACCGCGATAACGACATGATCGATCCCGGTGAACATCGATGCTTCCGCGAAGCGAACGCCTCCTGAGGCAGGGAATACTCGCACTCGCGCGCCGCGGCAAGCGCAGACTAGCGCGGAAATCAGGTGAAAGCGGGGCTCAGCGGCGCGACGTGGGCGCGTTGATTATCCTGAGCGTAGCGCCGCGCCAGATTGAACCATTCAAGCCCCGGCAGGCGCCGCGTCATCGCATCGACAGAACCGAGATCACGCAGGCCGCCGTCGTCGGGAAACAGGAATCCGCATACTCGCCGCATCGAGGGATCTCCGCGCACCGAAACTCCGACCGGAGTCCAGAAGCGGCGAAGCAGAAAGCTGGTGAGCTTTTGCGCAGCGGGTTCGCGCAGCCGGCGGCGCGCCTGATTGTAGTAAAAGGCGAAGTGACGCCGTTCGTCCTTGATGATTCTCTCCAAAATGGTGGTGAGCAGCGAGGCTTCGCGGCCGTGCATCGAGTCGCCGCCGGTTTGACGGATCAGAGCCTGATAGCCAGTCAGCGTCGAGTATTCATTGATCGCGCCGAGAGTCATATGAACCGCAGGAAAGTGGCGCGTCAGGCGCGAGACCAGCCGCGCGACCGGCACGATAGTTTTGTCGAGAAGGCCGCGGCTCCTGCGCAGGTCGGCGAAACGGCGGTCGTCGAACGCGACGCCCTGCGCCGCAAGTATCCTGCGAAGCAGCAGCGAATGAAAAAATTCTTCGTATGCCCAGCACGAGAGAAATGAGGTGACGTCGTTCTCGCGAATAATCGCGGTTGAGAGCAGGTCGCGCATATAGACAATCGTGTGCGATTCTATATCCATCATGTAGGCAAGACAGAAGAGCGCCTCTTCGCCCAAGCGCGGCTGCGGCGCGTTCCAATCGAACGCTTCCGGTTTGGTCGCGCCCGAGACGCGGAGGTAACGATCGAGATCGAAGCTGGAATTTGTCGAGATCACACCAGATATACGTGGCGTAGATGAGTTTGGATTTTTGTGCGGAGAAATTATCGCGGATAATCGCCCTTCAGATACATCGATCCCGTTGGCTTGTCGGTGCCACCCGCGGGCTCGAGGGTCACGGCGGATGCGAGAATCTGCTCGCCTTCGGGCGGCATCTTGAGATCGACGGAGCTGGTGCCCTGGGCCGCGGGCTTAAAGGTTCCGGCGCGTATCGGACCGGATTTCTTCCCAATCCACCATACTTCGTAAACCTTGTCGGCCGGCGCCATCGGCAGCCCAGCGACTTGCAGCAGCGCGGTGTGATTGCTCGGGCTGAGCGCGAGCGTCGCGGCGGCCTTTGGCGATGCGGGCATTCCGGCCAGGTGCATCATTTTGGTATCGGGCGAAAAGGCGGCTAACGTCAGCGTGGTGGTACTGTCGAACTGCAACTTGAGCGCCGCGATCCGTTCCGATGCCGATTCGATGCCTTGCTGAAGTGCCGCGATCTGCTGATGCATCGCGGCGATCTCGATCTCGTTTGCCGCGCGGGTGGAAGCCAAATGCGCGCCGAGCTCGAAGTTCGAGTAGCCGAGCACGAGGATCAGGACTGCCGCGGCAGCGCCGATGAACGCCGATGCACGGCGCATCCGCCGAAAGCTCCGCTCGATCGGATCAATCTCGAAAGCGGCAGGGCGAACCGCTTCGCTGTGCGGCGCAGCAGACGCGTCGCTCGCAAGCCGCTCGGAGAGAAGCTCCCAGACTCGATCGGGATGCTCGAGGTTCTCGCCCGCCGAAGCGAACGCCAGCGCGGCCAGCGCCTCGCGCAAGGACGCCAGCTCGCGTTCGCATTCGTCGCATCCCACAGCCAAATGCTGCGCGAGCGCGCGCGCCTCTTCGCCCTCGAGCCGGTCGAGAGCGTACAGCGGTAGCAGAGCTTTCAGTTCCTCGTGCGTCATCACGCCTACTCGACGCGCCCCTTGAGCGCGTCGCGAAGTTTTATCATTGCCGCCCGCATTCTGCTTTTCACCGTACCAAGCGCGATACCGGTGCGGGTCGCGATCTCCGACTGCGAGAGATCCGAGAAATAGGCAAGTTCAAGCAACTCGCGTTCTTCGCTCTTGAGCGCGGCGAGGGCGTCTCCGACCTGGCGCCGACGCTGGGAGCTGTGAATTTCGAGCGTCGGATCATCCGACATCGTCTCGGCCGCCGGATCCTCATCGGTGCGTTCGCGCGACTTGCGCGCGCGCAGACGATCGATCGCGCGGCTGCGCGCCAGCATCATCACCCATGCAGCGACCGAGCCGCGTCCGCGATCGAAGCGTGAAGATTCGCGCCACACCTGCCATAACACGTCGGCGGCAACCTCTTCGGCATCGGCCTGATTACCTACGATTCTTTGCGCAACGGCAGTCACGGCGAAACCGTAACGTAGATGAAAGGTCCGCAGGGCGTCCTGCCTGCCGGCCGCCATCTCGGCGATCAATTCCTCGTCGGGTATTCGGTTAGCGACGACGCTGGCCACGTATCCCTGCCTTGATATACGTCGCGGATGTTCGGGTGGATTGCGCTGGTGATTGGCACATTGTGCAAATCTCGCTGGCGCCCATCAGTCGGGGGCCATCCGGCGGACGATAAATCAGTTCGGCCAAGTGCGCAAGAAAGTATCTCGAGAACGGACGCGGTTTGCCTCGCGATCAGGCGGCATATACGAAGAATAGAGGCGCCCGCGCGCCCTGTCCGTCTGAAAATGAACCCTCCAGAGCAACTCAATACCTGGCAGCCGGAATCATACGACCGCAATGCAAGGTTCGTGAGCGACCTCGGCGAGCCTGTGCTCGCGATGCTCCAGGCTCGCGCGGGCGAGCGAATCCTCGACCTCGGATGCGGTGACGGCGTGTTGACGGAAAAGGTTGCGGCGGCAGGTGCAATCGTCGTGGGCGTCGATGCGTCCGAGGCTATGGTTGCGGGAGCTCGCGCGCGCGGACTTGATGCGAGCGTGGTCAACGGACAGTCGCTGCGGTTCGAGTCCGAATTCGACGCGGTGTTCTCGAACGCCGCGCTGCACTGGATGCGCGAGCCCGACAGCGTGCTGGCGGGAGTGGCGCGCGCGCTGAAACCGGGCGGTAGATTCGTCGGCGAGTTCGGCGGCCACGGATGCGTTGCCGCGATAATCGTCGCGCTCGAGGCGGTGCTCGCGCGCCGCGGGATAAGCGGCTCAGCGCAAATCCCATGGTACTTCCCGACCGCGGACGATTACCGCGAGAGATTGGAGCGCGCCGGATTCGCGATCGATTACCTCGCGATCATTCCACGGCCCACTCCGCTGCCGACTGGAATAGAAGGATGGCTCGATACGTTTGCCGAGAATTTCCTCCGCCCGCTCCAACCCGCCGATCGAAAAAAGGCTCTGGCTGAAGCAATCGAATTGCTGCGCCCTGTACTATGCGACGCGCGCGGCCGCTGGACCGCTGATTACATCCGCCTGCGGTTCGCTGCGCATCTGATCGAATAAGCATCAGGCTGGAAACTACGCGCGCGCGATACGATGGCGCCCCGGGCCGAGCCGTACCCCGCAAAGCGGAGCATCGTCGAACCGAACGGCCGCATGGACGCCCTCAGGCAGCGTAACTTCTCCGCCGCGCTCGCGATCGAGTGTGACCTCGATTATTCCTTTGGGAGTGGGGACAGCGCCCTCGAGATGCCGCAGCGCTCCGAACAGCGGTGCGATTTCCGCCTCAGCATACCCCGGCTTTGAGGGACGAACGCCCAGCACGTGGGTGGTGAGGTCGTAGGTGGGCGTCGCCGACCATGCATGGCAGCGGCTGCCGGTTCCCGAGCGCGCGTTCCAGTATTCCTCGAACGCGGTGTTGCCGCGCTCGATTTGCGGCCACCATTTGAGGCATCGCTCGGCGAGCAGATCGCGGCGGCCGGCGCGCGCGATCGCGTCGTGTACAAGATGCGAGAAAAAAGGTTGCGCCGCGACGACGTTTCTCTCGGCGCTGAATTCGCCGTACTCGGCTGGGTTCATCCGCTGTGCGACGTAAGCGACCTGATTGTCGGAGATGGTCGGAGTCACGATCAAGCGCGACTCGTCGAGGATGTAATCGAGGATTCGCGGCCATCGCTCGCGCGGGACGCATCCGCTCGCAATCGCAATCGCATTGGTCTGCTGGCTCACGCGCTCGTGCGGTACTTTCGCATCTGCCGCATCGACGTACACGCCCCTGCGATCGTCCCACAACAGCTCGAAGGCGTTACGCGTGCGAAGCGCGCGGGCGCGCGCGTCTGCGGCTGCGCGCGTATCGCCGAGGGCGATGTCGGCGAGCGTCGCGAAATCTTCCAATGCGGCGGCATAAAGCGCGTCAATCGCGCCAGTGACTTCCGCGCGCTCGGTCATCGCCCAATCGATAAACATCCAACCCGGCATTCCGCGAATCAGTCCGTCTTTGGCGCGATAGCGCTCGAACGCGCCTAGGGCTCCCAGAGCCACTGGTGCGAGTTCACGGATAAGATCGGAGTCACTGGAATATTCGAAATACCGGGCCAGCGCACGCACCCAATGCAGCGAGTAATCCGGAATTGTGGTCGAGGCAGTGGAGAAATCGCCCGCGGCGACCATCGCAAGCAATCCGTCGGTGCGCGCCGAATGCGCGCAGATTCGGAGATGACGCCGCACCAGCCGCCAGTCAGCGTTCGTTACGAAGCTAAGCAGCGCGTGGATATAAGAATCTCCCAGCCATGCACGTTGCTCGCGGCCGGGGCAATCGACGAACGCATCGGACGAGCACAGATCGAGGGTGCGCGCGCCGACCCTCCAGATTTTGTTCAGGCGCAGATCGTCGCATTCGAAGCGCGCGTCGCCACTGCGCGGGTACCGGCGCTCGATCGCGCCGGCGGATTCGACCGTCGCACCGCCGCGCGTAATGACGGTAACGTAGCGAAAACCAACCGTCTCGAATCCTTCGAATCGTTCCGATTCGCGACCGCCCAGGATGAAGCGGCTCGCGTAGAATCGCGGCGCGATTTCCGCGGTACCGTCGGTGCGCAAATCCTCGCCGACATAGACGTCTGCGATCGAGCCTGACGGTCCTCGAACGACGAGCCACGGCGTCGCGAGCGTGATCGCGCCCGCGTCATAGGTGATTGCATCAGCGCCGGCGCCGGGTTGAGCGTCGGCCGCCGGATACGAGGTCAGCGGGTCGTCGCCCGAAATAGAGGACAGAGTACGGCGCGTGAGTTCGGTGAATCCGACTGGAATCGCGGTGAGCGGCGCGATATCGGCCGGCTCGGGCGCGGAGTAGGGCTCGACTGGGATCCGCAGGCGATTGGGCGCGAAGGTCGCCGCCATCAACTCAGCCGCACTCTCCCACGACGAATCGTCGAACTCCGCGCCGGTCCATCCGTGCGGAACGAGCGCGCCGTCAAGAATCTCGAGCGGAGGCTGCGGCAGAATCGGTGGTGCAGGAACCCCCTGGCGATAAGGCGCGTCGGCGGATTTCCAGGTTCGATCGGAGATCAAATCGATCGAAGGAGCTTCGAAGGCAAACGATCCGAAGCCGAGCGTGAAACTTGCGGGTGCTGGAATCCACCATGGAGTCGGCGCGCCGTAAAATCTAACCAACGCCGCGATCGTGTTGCGTCCGCGCGTCAGCATCGGGGCGAGATCGATCTCTGTCCACGCCAGCCGCGCGGGCGTGGAGCGAGCGGGGCCGCGCGCCGCCTCGATTCCGTTAACGTAAAGGATGAAACGCGAATCAGCGGTGACGCGCGCGGGAATTGAAGGCGCGACCGTGGCGAGGTCGATTGATTTGCGCAGATAGCAGAATCGGTTCCACGTCTCGCGCGCAGGAATCGGGTTCGAGGCCACGGCGGCGACCCGCCGCCGCTTTGACGGCGCCCAAATCCATCGCGCATTCCACAAGATCGGCCATCCGCGAGTTGGCATTATCGATTTTCCTTAATAAGAGCGCGCCGCCTTGCCGATAATCTCCCGCGCCACCAGGAGCTTCATGATCTGCGCAGTGCCGTCGCCAATCTCGAGACCGATCACGTCGCGCATGCGCTGTTGATGCGGCAGCTCGAGGCTGAAACCCATGTGCCCGTGCAGAAGCAGGCATTGATGCAACACGCGCGCGCACAGTTCCGGCGCGAGCCACTTGGCGCCCGCCGCGATCCATCCGTGCGGCCGCCCGCAGTCGCGAAGCCACAGCGCCTCGTAGCAGAGCAGCCGCGCGGCGCGCAGCTCGACGGCGGCTTCGGCAAGCGGAAACGAGACGCCCTCGAACCGGGCGAGGCTTCCGCCGAACGCGTCACGCCCAGCAACATACGCGCAAGTCTCTTCGACGCTTTGCTCGGCTGCGCCAATACACATCAGGCCGATCAGCGAACGGCTGAAATCGAACCCCTGCATCACCTGGACGAAGCCCGCGCCTTCGGCGCCGATACGCGACGCGGCCGGCACCCGCACGGAGTCGAAGAAGATCGAGCCGCGGCCGATCGCGCGCGAGCCTAGATCGTGAAAACGGGTGCGCGAGACGCCGGAGGAATTGAGGTTGACGTAGAACGCAGTGACGCCGTGCGCACCTTGTTCGAGCGTGCCGGTGCGCGCCATCACCAAAGCGGTTGCAGCCGACGACGAAAATGAAATGGAAGTCTTTTCTCCATCGAGGATGTAATGGTCGCCGTCGCGGCGCGCGGAGAGCTTAACGTGTGCGGCGTCGGAGCCTCCTGAGGGTTCCGTGACCGCGAGCGCCGCGATCACGTCGCCGCGGCAGATCGGTGGCAGATATTCCGATTGTTGGCGCTGGTCTCCGCTGCGTGCGATGATCGATCCGACCAAAGCCGCGATCAGGAGAACGTAAGCGGCGTTGAAGTCACCACGTGCGATTTCCTCATGCGCGATCCCGAGTGAAACGAAGTCCAGCGCGGAGCCGCCGTTCGCGGCCGACACCATCGGTGCGAGCACACCCATCGCTCCGAGCTTGCTGACCAGTGCCGGCGGAAGATCCGCGTCGCGATCACGCGATTGATATTCGGGCAGCAGCTCGCGTGTCGAGAATTCGCGCAGGGTCGTCTGCAAAAGCTGTTGCTCAGGCGATAATCCAAAATCCATCGGCGTGACTCTCAGTTTGCGATGTTGGACGCTGGAGCGGCGGGCGCGGAATTTGCCGGACCCGCGATCGACGGCAGGTTCTGCAAGCCGGCTCCGCCCGCGGGTACAATCTGCGTCACGCCGCTGTCGCCCTCTTGCTCGGTGCCGACTTCGTCCTGGTAATGCTGCATCACTTGTTTCTTTATTTCGTCGGGCGAGACCTGCGGCGCCACGCCCTCGCTGCGCGCCCATTTCGCTCGATCCTCGGCCGACATGTTGAGCCAGATTTGGCTCGCCTCAGCCGAATGGCCATGGTTGAGCGCGTCGAGGTACTGCTGCTGCGGAGTCGGTCCGCTATGGCCAAAAGGCCAGCATCCCGCCAGCGCAAGCGAGCACGCGAACGCGGCGATCACGTGGAAGGCCGGGGCGCGGAGTTTCGGGCGGTTTGACGATTGCTCCAAAAACGAATCTCAGAATGTCACTACGCTGCGAATCGACTTGCCCGCGTGCATCAGATCGAATGCGTCGTTGATCCGCCCGAGCGGCATCGTGTGCGTAATCAGATCGTCGATATTAATGCGGCCTTCCATGTACCAATCGACGATCTTTGGCACGTCGCGGCGGCCGCGAGCGCCGCCGAATGCGGTGCCTTTCCAGGTGCGTCCGGTAACGAGCTGGAATGGACGCGTCGAGATTTCCTCGCCCGCGCCGGCCACGCCGATTATGACGCAAGTGCCCCATCCGCGATGACAGCACTCGAGCGCCTGCCGCATCAGCTTTACGTTGCCGACGCATTCGAACGCGTAGTCGGCGCCGCCGCGTGTCAGGTTGATCAGGTGTGGCACCAACTCGTCTTTCACCTCCGATGGATTCACGAAGTCAGTTGCGCCGAACTTGCGCGCGATCGCCTCGCGCGCCGGATTCAGATCGATCGCGACGATCATCCGCGCGCCCGCTAGCCGTGCGCCCTGAATTACGTTGAGCCCGATACCGCCGATCCCGAACACGGCGACCCGATCGCCGGGTGCGACTTTCGCGGTATTGATCACCGCGCCGATTCCGGTCGTCACGCCGCATCCGATGTAACAGATCTTGTCGAACGGCGCGTCGGCGCGAACCTTCGCCAGCGCGATTTCAGGAACGACAGTGTAGTTCGCGAAGGTCGAGGTGCCCATGTAGTGATGAATCATCTTGCCGCTGCGCGAGAAGCGGCTGGTGCCATCAGGCATGAAGCCTTTGCCCTGGGTCTCGCGAATGGCGACGCACAAATTGGTCTTGCCTGACAGGCACGCCTCGCAGTTGCGGCATTCGGGAATATAGAGCGGGATCACGTGATCGCCGGGCACTAGCGTGGCGACGCCGGCGCCGATCTCGACGACGACACCGGCACCCTCGTGTCCCAGAATCGAGGGAAACAATCCCTCAGGGTCCTTACCCGAGAGCGTGAATGCGTCGGTGTGGCAGACCCCGGTAGCCTTGATCTCGATCAGGACCTCGCCCGGCTTTGGCCCCTCGAGATCGACTTCGGTGATTTCGAGCGGCGCGCCCGCCCGCGACGCAACTGCGGCTTTAACCTTCACGATTCTCACTTTTACGCGCGGGCATGGATAACGTCTATCGCGGATTTTCCGCGCCGAAATCGCCCAGGTCCAGGTTCATAAACGTCTGCCGAGTCATCTCGTGCGTTCGACCCAAAGTCATGCTGGCAGGTGATAATCCCGGCGAATCAAGCGGTTCAGCAAGAATGGTCATCTTACGGATGCGCCTTTACGAATTCGATCACCGCGGCATTGAACTCGGCGGGATATTCGGTGAAGAACAGATGGCCGCCGGGAAGCTCGACCAGCTTCGCGCCGGGAATCCGCGCCGCGATCAATCTCGCGTTTTCAGGCGGCACCAGAATATCGTCGCGCCCAGCCATCACGATCGTCGGTATGTGAATCTCTCCCAGCCGTTTGCTCACGTCATATTTCATGACGGCTTCGATTTGACGCTGATACGCGAACGGCGGAATCAGGTACTGCATCCGGATGCGTTCGTGCTTATCGATAATTTCGCGGCGATTCTCAATTGCATTGTCGGTGAACGCGGAACGCTGCTGGACGCGACGCTGATCGGCGTTGGCCTTTTCGCCCGCGAGCAGTGCCTCCATCACCTCCGGGGCCGCGCGGACTGCTTCGGTGCCGCCGAAGGTGGTGCATCCCAGGATCAAGCAAGAGAGCTTGCCCTGATACGCGAGGGCGAACTCCTGCGCAATCATCCCGCCCATCGAGATTCCGAGCAACGCCGCGCGCCGGATATCGAGCGCGTCCATCAGGCCGGCGGTCTCGTCGGCCATCTGGCGCAGCGAGTAGGGCGCGTCGGGCTTGTCGGTTCTTCCCGCGCCGCGATTGTCGAACACCACGACGCGAAAGTGCCGTGAGAATTCAGGAACCTGCTCGTACCACGCGGTCAGGTTCGAGCCGAGGCCTCGGATCATCACCAGGGTCTGCGGTCCGTCGCCGTGAATCTCGTAGTAAATCTCGATATCGCCGATTCGTTGTCTGGGCATGGCCGCGAATCTAGCGCCGCACGCGCGCGATGCCAACCGCGCAGCTTGAGGGTATGAAACACCAAGGCACCAGGCGGCCACTAAGACACCAAGGCACTAAGGCAATATGGGGACTTCCCGGCAGGAAAGCCCTCCGATGTTTTTTCTTGGTGTCTTTGTGCCTTCGTGGCCGCTCGGTATCCGCAAGCCGCTCGTCATCCCGCCAAAACAGATCGTTCTACGCCGGCGCGTCCACGGTCAGCGCGGGAATTCGCGCGGGCGGCAGATTATCGTACAGATCGGCCAGCAGATCAGATTTGATCTTCCGGTAGCCGGGGTCATTCCAGAGATTGCGCCATTGCAGAGGATCTTCATTGAGCTTGTACATCTCGCCCTCAGTACCTTCGTAGCGGATATCCGGAACCGGGTTGGGTCTGCGCAGTGCCTGGTAGAGCAGCGCGAGGTTGAAGCCTGCGTCGCGCGTGGATTTCTCGTACGCGGTCAGCATCCATTCGTCGCGATAGATTGATCGCAGATGCATCCCGATTTGCGCGAACTGGCTGTCCCATTCGGTGATGACGCGTTGCCGCGCCGATCCCGATTGGACCGGTAGCGGCGCGCCTTGCATCCAGTCCGCGCGCGGCACACCGGCGATCTCGCAGAACGTGGGTGCGAGATCGAGATGTCCTACGGGTTCCGTAATTTCGGCTGGAGTAATTCCCGCCGACAGCGCCGGCCGCCAGATAAACGGCACGCGCATCAGCGCGTCAACATGATACGGCCCCTTGAACATCAGGCCGAAGTCGCCTTGCAACTCGCCGTGGTCGGTGGTGAAAAAGATGTCGGTATCGTGGCCCCATCCGCGCTCGTTGATTCTTTTGATCACGCGCGCGCATGCTTCATCGATCAATTCGTTCTTGACGTGGATGAGCGCGTTGATCTCGCGCACCTGGTTGTGCGTCATTTCGCACGGCACGAAGTTCATCGCGCCGCCTTCATCGTTTCCGAAGCGTCCCTGGTACCAATCGAGCCAGTGGCGCGGTTTTTCCGCGAGGATTGTTTCGATTTTCTCACGCGAGCCCGGATGCCCCGGCGGCAGATCGAGATCGCGCCAGTTGATGCGCCGCGCCTCGCTGGCGGGCGGATCCCACGGATGATGCGGATCAGGGAAACTCATCCAGATGAACCAGTCCCCGTTCTGCGCGAGCTGATCGATATAAGCGACCGTGCGGTCGGCAACCCAGTCGGTGTGATAGTGGCCGCGCGGTATCGGGTTGTAGCCTACTTCCGGAGCGCCGGTGTCGCCGCCGGCCTTGTTACTCAGCATCGTGACGAATCCGGCGACCTCGTCGGGAAAGTTGTCCCGCAGCCACTTGGTGTAGTGCCATCGCCCCATCGGCCCGTGCATCGCGAGTTCCATATGCTCGAAGCCGCGATATGGTCCGAAGCTTCCTCGGTCGGCCATATTGTTCTCGAACCATCGCCCGCTCGGATCGAACAGCGGCTCGAAATGCGCTTTGCCGATAAGCGCAGTCCGGTATCCTCCCTTGTCATGCAGCCATCGCGCGACGCTCGGAGCGTCGGCGGGGAGCGGCACGCCGTTGGAGAGCACGCCGTGGGTGCGCACGTACTGCCCGGTGATCATCGTCGAACGCGCGGGCATACAGACCGTGTTCTGATTGTGCGCGCGCCGGTAATTGATTCCCTGCGCGGCCAACGCGTCGGCGCAAGGAGTCCGCGCGATCTTTCCGCCGTTGCATCCGAGCGAGTCGTAGCGTTGCTGATCGGTGGTGATGAACAGAATCTTTCGGCCCATCGGCGGTTGCTCCAAACGGTCAGCGCAATATGTCAGTCAAAGTGCGGCATGCGATAAGCGCGGTGCGCTCGAGTCCCGCTTCGCGATCTCCATGAATCTGCTGGTACTCCGCGCTGGTCACCATCTCAATAAATGCGCGTGGACTTGGATACTGGACAATCGCGACGGCGTCCCACTCGTCGGATGGCTCGCCAACCAGCAGGTGCGCCGGCCTGCCCATCCATAGCACGCGGCCGCCGCGCGCTTCGACCAGCTTTGTCGCCGCGTCGCCGTAGCGGCGATATGCGTCGGCGCCGGAGCCGCCCGCGCCGTCGGCCACAGCCTTGAACTTCAGCAGGTTGAGCATCACGACCGGACCTTGGTCCGGGTCGGCGATCAGAGCCTGAAACGCTTCCGGATTGGGAACAATTGAACTCATATTGCGCGGTGCTCCTGAGGAGTGTGGCTTTGCGACAGTCGAAACCCACGATTATTACATTCCTACTGCAAATACAATCCAATCATCGAAAGCTTCATGCGGCCCCGCCGTCCGCTGGACGAATGCGGGGGAAACCTTGGTACAGTGAGACCGCAGACGAGTTTTACAAGGAGAGATTCCAAATGCGTGCGGCAGTAATGCGTGACAAGAAACTGGTCGTGGCCGATATTCCGGTTCCAGAGCCCGGGCCGGGCGAAGTGATCGTCAAAACTCTCGCGTGTGGAATCTGCGGGTCGGATCTCCACGCGCTCAAGCATGCGGAGAAGATGGTCGAAAGCTCCAAGCGCGCGGGCGCCGCGTTCGTGATGGATTTGAAACGAGACATTGTGATGGGTCATGAGTTCTGCGCTGAGGTTGCGGATTATGGACCCGGCACGCAAAAGCGCCTCAAGGCCGGGACGCGAGTCTGCTCCTTTCCGGTCCTGATTCGTTCGACCGGAATCGAGACCGTGGGCTACTCGAACGAGAACCCAGGCGGTTACGGCGAATTCATGCGCCTGACGGAAGCGTTGCTGCTCGAGGTTCCCAACGGTCTCTCGACCGAGCGCGCTGCGCTGACCGAACCGATGGCGGTCGGATTTCACGCGGTGCAGAAGGCGCATCTGACGCCGGACGACGCTCCGCTCGTCATAGGATGCGGCCCGGTAGGTCTCGCGGTGATCGCGGCATTGAAGCTCAAGGGGCAGCATCCGATTGTCGCGGCGGATTTCTCGCCGCGCCGCCGCGAGCTCGCGCTTAAGATGGGCGCCGATTTCGTCGTCGATCCGAAAGAAAAATCAGCGTACGAAAGCTGGAAGCAGGTCGCGACCTACAGCGATCCGTCGAAGGCGCCGCCAGTGCAACCCTGGATGCCGGGCCCGGCGCTGCGCCCGTCCGTAATCTTCGAATGCGTTGGCGTGCCGGGTGTAATTGCATCGATCATGTCGGGCGCGCAATCGGCCGCGCGGATCATCGTCGTCGGCGTGTGCATGGAACGCGACTCGTTCGAGCCGATGCTCGGCATCACCAAGGAACTGAACGTGCAGTTCGTGCTCGGGTATACGCCCGAGGAATTCGGACAGACGCTGTTCAATATCGCGGAGGGAAAGACCATCGCTGATCCGCTGATCACCGGCAAGGTCGGAGTCGAAGGCGTTGCGCAGGCGTTCGAGGATCTCGGCTCGCCGGAGCATCACGCCAAGATTCTGGTCGAGCCGTGGCGTAGCTGAGCAAGGGAGGATCGCGATGCCCTCATTGGTTGGCAAGAGCACAATCATAACCGGCGGCGGATCAGGAATCGGCCGCGCGACCGCGCTGATTGTGGCGCGCGAAGGCGCGCGCGTGATTATCGGCGACGTTTCCGAGCGCGACGGCGCCGAGACGGTGCGGATGGTTCGCGAGCAGGGCGGCGAGGCCGAGTTCGTGCGCTGCGACGTTGCGCGGGCGGCCGATGCCGACGCGCTGGTCGCGGCGGCAGTGAAGAAATTCGGGCGGCTCGATGGTGCCTTCAACAACGCCGGAATCGCCGGTGCGCAGCGCAAGACCGCCGACTACGGCGAAGAGGAATGGGACCAGATCATGGCGGTAAATCTCAAGGGCGTATGGCTCTGCATGCGCGCCGAGATTCGCCAGTTCCTCGCGCAGAAGTCGCCCGGCGCGATTGTGAATACCGCATCGGCGGCGGGCCTGGTCGCGTCGCATTCGATGCCAGCGTACACGGCGTCCAAACACGGCGTCGTCGGCCTGACAAAATGCGCGGCGATCGAATACGCGCGCGCCGCGATCCGAATCAACGACGTATGCCCCGGCGTGGTCGACACCCCACTTGTCGCCGGCATGATCGCCCAGCAGCCCAAGCTCGCGGGACGGCTCGACCAGGTCGAGCCAGTAGGGCGCAAGGCACGCGCCAGCGAGATCGGCGAAGCGGTAGCCTGGTTGCTTAGCGACGCGGCGTCGTTTGTGACAGGCGCATCGATCTCGGTGGACGGTGGATTGACCGCAGTCTAGCCCGCGATGCTTTCGCTCGACCCGTTTATCGAGGCCTCAGAGCTGCGCGATCTGATCCGCAAAGGGGAGCTGCGCCCGCGCGAGGTCGCGGAATTTTTCCTCGCGCGAATCGAGCGCCTGAATCCTGATCTTGGCGCCTACATGATTGTCACCGCCGAGCGAGCGCTCGCGGACGCTGCGCGGATTGAAGGTGAGTCGGCGCGTGCGCGCGAACTGCCATTGTATGGTGTTCCATATTCACTGAAGGATTTGACGCCCATCAGGGAAATACAGAATACGCTGGGTTCGAAGAATTTCGCGGATTCCATTCCAGCCGAAGATGCGATTATCGCAACCCGCCTGCGCGACGCGGGCGGGGTTCTGCTCGGCAAGACCACGACGCCTGAATTCGGCGGACGGCCCACGACCGAGGGCGGACTGTGCGGAATCGCGCACAATCCGTGGAACGCGAAATACAACGCTGGCGGGTCGAGCGGTGGCGCGGCTGCGCAAGTCGCCGCGGGACTTGGTCCTCTTGCCGAAGGCAGTGACGGCGGCGGCTCGATTCGCGGTCCCGCGTCGAACTGCGGCGTGGTCGGGATCAAACCCTCGCGCGGACGGCTCACCTACGCGCCGCATCGCGGCGAGGCTTGGGGCGGATTCGCGACGCGCGGACCGATCGCGCGATCGGTACGCGACGCCGCGCTGATGCTCGACGTGCTCGCGGGCCCTGTGGTCGGCGATCCTTACTGGGCCGCGCCGCCCGCGCGCCCGTTTGCAGAGGCTCCGCGCGCCGCGCCGCGAAAGCTCCGGCTCGCAGCGATCGCTGAAACTAAACTCGGTCCGGTCGATCCCGATGTCGCCGCGGCATTTGATAGCGCGTGCGCTGCGATGCGCGAGCTGGGGCATCGGGTTGAAAACCTCGCGCTCGACCCCGGTGCCATGCTGCTGGATTGCGCGCGCTCGCTCATCTGCGTCGGAATCGCCGCAATTCCGATCGCGGATCTCGACGCCGTCGATCCGGTGGTCCGCGAGATGTATGACCACGGGAAAAAATTATCGGCCGCCGACTACGTAAACCTCGTCGCCGTTATGCACAATACAGCGCGCGCGATCGTGCAGGCGCTCGATCCATTCGATGCGCTGCTGACACCGACGATGACGATGCCGCCAATGCGGAACGGAGTGTTTCCTTCGCGCCCCGAACTCTATCTCGACGAGCTGTGGACCTGGATTGCGTTCGAATACCCGGCCAACGCGACCGGGCAGCCGGCGATCACGCTGCCGGCGGGGTTTTCGCGCGGTGGCTTGCCGATTGGTTTTCAGATTGTCGGCCGGCCCGCTGGCGAGTTCGATCTGATCACGCTTGCGGCGCAATACGAAGCGGCGCGACCGTGGACTCATCTGCGCCCGCGAGCGTTCAGCGAGTCCGGTTGGTAAGCCAAAGCGATCTCGATGCGCCGGCGCCTTTGGGTATCATCGTGGAGTGCGGTTCCGGTAAACTTTTCGCGCGTTCGTTTGAATAATGGCAACTGAAAATTCCGCATTGAAAATTCCGGCCGAAATGCCGGTTCTGGCGTCCGAGCACGTATCGTGGAGGCTCAAGCTCCTTTATGGAGCGCCGAACTTCGCGGGCGCCGCACTTGTAATCCCAATCCTTATCAACATGCCCAAGTTCTACGCCGACGTGGTGTTGGTGCCGCTTGGGTATCTCGCGATCGCGATCGCGCTGGCGCGTTCGCTCGACGCGATCAGCGACCCGGTCGTCGGATGGGTCTCGGATCGCACGCGCACCCGGCTCGGACGGCGGCGCCCGTACCTGATCATCGGACCGCCGCTATGCGGGATCGCATTCTACGCGATGATGAGTCCGCCGATTGGCATGACCGGCACTCAATCGGCGTGGTGGTTCGGGGTCACCTTCATCCTTTATTTCATTTTTCACACCGTCTATGTGCTGCCGCATTACGCTCTCGGGCCGGAGCTCACGCTGGACTACAACGAGCGCTCGAGTCTGTTCGGAGTGCGCGAGGCGTTCACGATCCTGGGGACAATCGTCGCCTCGGCGGCGCCGGGTATCCTGATGCACGCGATGGGCTGGAATGAACGGAAGGTCTTTCACGTTCTGGGAATCGTGTTCGCGCTGTTGCTGACGACGCTCTACTGGATGCTCGCGTATGGGGTGCGGGAGCGGCCCGGTTTCGCCAAGCGCGAGTCGAACCCGCTGGTTCCGGGAGTTCGCCGCGCGCTGCGCAATCGTCCGTTCAGGATTCTGCTCGGGAGCTACATTGTCGGCTCGATCACCGGCGCCATTCCGGCGACGCTGCTTCCGTTTTTCAACGCGTACGTGATCGAGCCGAAAAATCCCACGCTGTGGCTCTCGATCGAGCTGCTCGGCTATTTCGGCGTAGGGTTCCTGTGCCTGCCGCTGTGGGTCGCGGCGTCAAAACGATTCGGCAAGCTAAACACTTGGCTCGCAAGCTTCGTTATGGGCGTGTCGGGCGGCGCCGCGATGTATTTTATCGGCAAAGGCGACACGACGATGCTGTTCGTGCTGATTAGCTGGGCGGGCGCGAGTTTCGGCGCGGGACTGTTTCTGGGCCCTTCGATGCAGGCGGACGTGATCGACTACGACGAGTTCTATACCGGGCGGCGCAGCGAGGGCCAATACACCGCGTTTTGGAGCATCCTGCCGAAATTCGTCGCTATCCCGAGCGCCGCGCTGCCAATCGCGGTGCTGGCCGGAATCGGATACGTGCCCAACGCGGTGCAAACGCCGGAAGTAATTTTCGCGATCAAGGCGATTTTCGCGCTGGCGCCGGCGCTCTGCGGTGCGCTTTCGTTCCTCATCGCATGGCGATATCCGATTACCGGCGAGATTCATCATGAGATCCTGGCGGGCGTCGAACTCCACAACCAGGGGCAACCGGCGACCGATCCTCTGAGCGGCCGGATCATCTCACCGCCGAACGCTCGGGGAGTTGACGAGGCCACGGGATGGTTCCTCGATTATTTTTCGCCGCGCGAACTCGGCCGCTTTCTGAAGGATGGTGCTCGTGCGCCGGTGCGCGACGTTGCGATCGTTGCGGCCTCGGCGCTGGCGGTTTCCGTCACCGCGGCGGTTCTCGCGATCGAGCGGATGGGCGGTGCGACTTCCGATCCGGGAGCGATCACCTCGCTAAGCGTGGTGACCGCGGGCTTCGCGTTAGCGATATTTCTGTTTCACATGCTGCGTCTTAGCCCGGCCCGCAAACTCGCGTCGGGAGTGATCTCGCCGGCGATGGTTCGCGCGCATCTGAACGACGCGCATTGATCCTGCGCACGAGCCTCAGTCCTTCAGCATCGCCGTATCGAGTGCGGCGGCGCGCGCAGCGCCGAGCAGCGCGGTGCTGTCGTTCAGGATCACTCCCACTGGAATTTGGCGGACGATTTCGCTCATCCGGCCCTTTGCGCTGAACGCGCGCATAAAGGCGGGATCGGCCAGGAGCGTCGCGATCTTCGCAGCGATTCCGCCGCCGATATAGATTCCACCGTTCGCCATCAGCCGCAGCGCAAGATTACCCGCTTCGGTGCCGTAGACCGATACGAACACCTCGAGCGTCGCGCTGCACAGCGCGGATTTTTTCTCGATTGCCGCGCGGGTGATGGCGGCGGCGGCGTCGCCGTTTTTGATTTCCTCGGCGAGCCACTGCGGCTCCTCGCCGCGATGCGTGTCGCGAAGAAACCGGTAGATATTGTACAGACCCCCGCCCGACAGCACGCGTTCGACGCTGACGCGGCCAAACTCGGCGCGTAGAAACCGCAGCAGTTCAATCTGCAGGTCATCGGCCGGTGCGAAGTCCGCGTGGCCGCCTTCGGTCGCAAATGGGCGCCGGGTATGTCCGTCGAAGTACAGCCCCGCCTCGCCAAGACCGGTGCCCGCGGAGATCACGCCCGCATTGGCGCGTGGATTGGGATTGCCCTCGTTTAGTGTGAGCAAGTCGCGAGGTTCCAGCGCAGCGACGCCGTAGGCGTTGGCGACGAGATCGTTGATCACGGACGCATTCTTGACCCCAGCCTCACGCGCCAGCGACGCTCCGTCAATCAACCATCCGGCATTCGACATTTGCGCGCGATTCGCAATCACCGGGCCGGCTACGCCGAAACAAGCCGCGGCGGGCGCGATCTTGAGCTGATCCAGAAACGCGCGCACTACGCTTTCGAGGTTCGGGAAATCGTGCGTCGGATAAACCTGTTCATGCACGCATCTGAGCTTTCCGTCCGCGAGATCGAAAATGGCGACGCGCGCGTGCGTGCCTCCGATGTCGCCGGCCAGAATCATTCAGTGATGGTCCTCCAGTGGCGCCCCTCACGCGCGAGCAAACGATCGGCTTCCTCTGGCCCCCAGCTTCCCGCCGGGTAGTTCGGGAATTCTCGCGGCGGCAGCGCGCTCCAGACGTCGAGCACCGGCGTCACGACCCGCCATCCGGCCTCGACCATGTCGTCGCGTTGAAACAGCGTCGGATCGCCAATCATGCAATCCAACAGCAAGGTCTCATATCCAGTGGAAGGCGCGGCACCGAAATAAGTTGTGTACTTGAAGTTCATGTCGACTGAACCGATCTTGACCGAGGGTCCGGGAATTTTTGCGCTGAAGCGCAGCGAGATGCCCTCGTCGGGCTGAATGTGCATGACCAGTTGATTCGTGGACATCTGTTCCACGCCAGTGTCCTTGAACAGCAGCAAAGGCGCGCGTTTGAAGTTGATTACGAGCTCGGTAACGCGTTCCGCGAGCCGCTTGCCCGTACGGACGTAGAACGGCACGCCCGCCCAGCGCCAGTTGTCGATATGCAACTCGAGCGCGGCATAGGTCTCGACGTGTGATTCCGGATTGACCTGGTCCTCCTTGCGATAACCTCGCACCTTCTTGCCTTGCTCGGTTCCGTCGCCGTACTGACCGCGAACCGCCATCGTGATCACGTCCTCGGAGGAGAGGATCTGGATCGCGTTCAAGAGTTTCGCCTTCTCGTCACGCACGGCCTCGGCTCCGAATGAAGTCGGCGGCTCCATCCCGATCATCGAGATGAGCTGCATCATGTGGTTGGGCACCATGTCGCGCAGTGCACCCGCGGTTTCGTAGTAGCCGCCGCGTTCTTCGACTCCGACCGTCTCCGCCGCGGTGATCTGCACGGAATCGATATAGCGCCGATTCCAGATCGGCTCAAAAATCCCATTGCCGAAGCGGAACACCAACATGTTCTGCACGGTCTCTTTGCCCAGGTAATGATCGATTCGGTAGATCTGATCTTCCTTGAGCACACTCTTGATTTCCTTGTTGAGCGCCTGCGCGGATTCAAGGTCGCGGCCGAACGGTTTTTCGATCACCACCCGGCGCCAATTTCCATCCTTCTCTTCCGCAAGGTCCGCCGCGCCGAGTTGGCGCACAATTTCTCCGAAGAATTGCGGCGCGACCGCCAGATAATATAGGCAGTTCCCCGGCAGGTCCTGCTCCTTGGCGGCCTTTGCCAGGGTGTCCTTCAGCGAGCTGTAGAGCTTGTGATCGGTAAAGTTTCCGGAGTGGTAATAGACTCTTGAGACAAACGACTTCCACAGTTTCGGATCGACTTTCTCGGTCGCGTATTTCTTGATCTCGCCAGAGAGTTGATTGCGGAAAACCTGGTCGGTAAACTTTTCTATCGACACGCCCACAATCGCAAATTTCTCGGGCATGAATTTGCTAGCCAGCAGATTGTAGAACGCCGGCAAGAGCTTGCGCTTGGTCAGATCCCCGGCCGCGCCGAAAATCACGATCGTGCATGGATCACCTGGCCGCGCCTGAGTCAGGTTTTCGACATTCTCAACTTTTTCGTTCGGCATCGAGGCTCCTTTCTCTGGCTGACTTCGCGCCTGCCGCGTACGCTTACTTGCTGGGCTTTTCAAGGTGTCCACCAAATTCATAGCGCATCGCGGAGAGCAGCTTGTCGGCGAAGTCGCCTAAGCCGCGCGAACTGAACCGCTCGAACAGCGCCGAAGTCAGGACGCCGGCCGGCACCCCTTCGTCGATCGCGGCGTCGATTGTCCATCGCCCTTCGCCCGAGTCCGATACGCGTCCGGCGAATTTCTTGAGCTCCGGATCGCCCAGCAGAGCGCTCGCGGTCAAATCGAGCAGCCATGACGAGATCACGCTGCCACGACGCCAAACCTCGGTGATGTCGGTGAGATTCATGTCGTACTGATACAGCTCAGGGTTGCGCAGCGGCGTGGTCTCGGCGTCGGATGCGCCCTTGGTCTTTCCGATATTGGCGTGATGCAGAATGTTCAGTCCCTCGGCGTAAGCGGCCATGATCCCGTACTCGATCCCGTTATGCACCATCTTGACGAAATGCCCGGCGCCGTTGGCACCGCAGTGCAGGTAGCCGTGCTCAGCGGTACTGTTCTTGATCTTGTCGCGCCCCTCGGTGCGGGGTGCGCTGTCGATCGGAGGCGCCAGCGCAGAAAAGATCGGATCAAGATGCTTTACCACCCCGGCTTCGCCGCCGATCATCTGGCAGTAACCGCGCTCAAACCCCCACACGCCGCCGCTGGTTCCGGAATCGACGTAGTGGATTCCGCTGGCAGCGAGCATCTTCGCCCGGCGAATATCATCGACGTAGTACGAGTTGCCGCCGTTGACGATAATGTCGCCGCGCTCGAAACGCTTGCTGAGCTCCGCAACGGTGCTCTCGACCACCGCCGCCGGCACCATCATCCATGTCGCGCGCGGTTTGGTCAGTTTGCCGACGAAATCATCCATCGACGCGGCGCCCGTCGCGCCTTCCTTCACCAAGGCCTTCACCGAGTCCTGGCTCACGTCGAACACTACGCATTGATGGCCGGCGCGAATCAGCCGCTTCACCATGTTCGCGCCCATTCTGCCTAGTCCGATCATTCCCACCTGCATTGGAGATTCTCCCTTCGTCAAATAGTCACGCGTCTTGATTATAGTACGCGCGCATCCGCGATGACGCCTGCTTATTTTGGCAATTCGCAGCCGTCCGCGGATAGGAGCACGGTCACTTGATGAGAGCTTTATTCAGCCGTCCTTTTTCCCGCTGTGATGAGTTTCTATAGCCTGCGCGAGTCCGGAGAAGCGTTCGATACGCCGCGAGACTGCCTGTTCGAGCAGATTCCCATCGCCGAAGATCACGCACGACCGCCGGCCGCGGCTGACTGCCGTGTAGATCGTCTCGCGCGAGAGCAGCGGCATGTCGCGCTCGGGCAGAATCAGCGCGACGCAATCGAACTCCGAACCTTGGGCCTTGTGCGCCGTCATCGCGTAACACAGATCGATCGCGTCCGACAGCATCTCATTTCGAAACACGGCCAGGCCCGCCTCGCGCGCGAACACTGCCGCCAGCGAGCGGCGGCCTCCCCGCTCGGCAAGGTTCACCAGCACACCCTGGTCTCCGTTGAACAGCATATGATCATAATCGTTGCGCAGGACGATTACCGGCTCGCCCGCGATCATGGTGCCGCGTTCGGGCCGCATGCTGCGGCCCAGCGCCGCGCGATGCATCCGCGCATTGATCGCTTCGGCGCCGCGGCGGCCAATCCGGGTTACGCACAAGATCTTTGCGCGCGCCAGATGCGCGAGCATCCGCGCTATGGTCGCCGAGTCCTCGGCACTGAACGCACCATCCTCGAGCGCGTAAGTTCGCGCCGCCATCGACGTGTACTCATCCGAATCGATGTGCGCGCGGGCGAAGTGCGTCAGAAACTCCGGCAGCGACTCCGACGCACCGTTCAGGAGCTCGACGCCGGAGAATGTGATCTCGGCTACGCTCGCGCGCCGAACTAGCGGACTATCGGCGGCCGAGATTAGATCGCCGCGGCCCTGGTTGATTTGCCGCGCCATCATCGCGACCGCCGCGCCGCCGATGTCCTCGTCCTTGGCGCGATAGTTCTCCGTAAGCTTCGCGCTAATCTCCGCCATCATGTTCGATGGCGCGGTAGCCTCACCGGGCATCAAATCACGCAGCACCGCACCCGCGGCGACCGAAGGCAACTGATCCGCATCACCGACGATCACCAAGCGTGCCTGCGGCCGCAGAGCCGCCGTCAGATGATCCATCAGCGTCAGATCGAGCATCGATGCTTCATCGACGATCACGATCGAGGCGTCGAGCGGATTGCCGCTATGATGGACGAAAGATCTTCGTGTGCTCGAGTATCCGAGCAGGCGATGGATCGTGGACGCGGCGGGAATCGCCGCGGTGAGCGCGAAGTCCTCTTCGGCGGGATTGGCGATCGAGCTCATCGTATTCCGGATCGATTCGTTCATCCGATACGCAGCCTTACCGGTCGGCGCGGCCAGTGCGACTGCCGCAGAATCAATTCCCAGGCGCGCCAGCACGCGCAGGATCGCCGCGATGATCGAAGTCTTGCCGGTTCCCGGTCCGCCCGAGATTATTGCAAGGCGCGATACCGCACCGATTTCGACTGCTCGGCGTTGTTCGTCGGAAAGAACCGCCGCGACGCCCGCAATTATGGAGGGACGCGCAACGATGTCCGCAATCGCTTTCGCGATCGTCGGTTTGCTCGGCGCACCTTCTTTATCCACCATCGCAGCAAGGCGTTCGGCGAGCCTCTGCTCGGCGCGAAAGATCCGCTCATGGTACAGATACGGCCTGAGATAGAGCAGCGGACGCCTCGCGTCGGGGTTTCGCCCGATGACCGCGGACGCACCATCAGCAGCCAGAAGCGTCGCGATCTTTTCCGCGATCCGTTCGTGCGCGGACTCCTCGAACGGCGGCGCTATCAGGGCGGAAAGCATCCGGGCCATCGGTTCTCTCGATTCCGCACCCGTCACCGGAAGTCGCGTATTGCCCTCAGCCACGGCGGCGATTGATAACACAATCAGCACGATCAGCGCGAAGCGCGCGTCGTCGTCAAGTTCGAAGCCCGGCTCGAGCGCGGCGATCTCTGCCGCCAGATGCACTGCATCCGCGTCGAGATTGAGTTCCACAACCGACGCGCGAAGGTTCGCCATGTCGGTCTCGAATCGCGTCGCGGCGCGCTCCGTACGCGCGTTGCGCTGCCACGCGGTGTCCATTCCAAGCGGAGAGTAAACGAGCTTCATCATTTTCGCTTCATTTCGAAGGGCCGCATCAGTTCGCGTTCCGCGCGCACCACTTCGGACCATGGCGGGCGATAAAAATAGATGCCGCGCTTTCCGCCGCCGGTGGGCGTGATACCGCGAATGAACAGATAGAGCAGGCCGCCGAACCCGGCCTCGTATTCAGCTTCGGTTTGAATCCCCAACAGACGCGTCACGCCGATGGTGTAGATCTTTGCCTGCAGGCTGTAATTCTGCTGAGCATGCTCCGCTACCGAATTCGGTTCGTACGAGGCCATCAGGTCGCTTTTCCAGTCGGCAAAATAAACGCGATTTTCGTAGCGAAACACAAAGTCCACGAATCCGACGTATACGCCGCGCTCGATGCGCCATCGCGCGTCGTCATTCGCCGGCACAGAATCAAGCAATCGATGCCCTGCCTCGGGCCTTGGAAACGCGAACTCCATTTCGCGCGAGGACTCGCATCCGGCCAGCGCCGGAATTGTTAAAGCTCCAGCTACGATCGGCGATCGCAGTGCGTTGAAGACAACTTCGGGACCCCGAGTCATCCAACGCTCGCGTTCAGGCACCTGATGGCGCCGCAGCGCGGAATCAAACAGCTCGCGGATTTCTGGGAGCGCGCCCCAGGTAGCCGGATCGCCCGCTGCGGCCAGAGTTTTCAGATCGAGCTTTTCGATCACCTCGTGCAGAAAGATTCCCGCCGCGGCGCCTCCACGAGGCTCCGATGTAATCTCTGCTACGTCGGCGGCAGGCTCGAGATCGCTTTTATATTCGGTCGGGTCGATCTCAGCCGCGGCTGCGGCGCGCCGATGCAAAGAGGTATACGACAGCGTCGAAAGCGCGGCGCTTGCGCGCGCGAGGCTTGCGATCTCGCTCTCGAGCTTCGCGACGCTCGAGTCTGAGAGCAGACTCGCAGGCGGCTGCCATCCGCCTATGGCGTTTGCGCTCGGACTGGACTGCCGCGGCTGCATCTCCAAAGCAACGGTCTCAAACAGAGGTTCCGCAAGCTGGCCTGCCGCGTCCATCGCGCGCAGGCGATCATTCAGTTGCCTATATCTTCCAGTGATGTCGTTTCTTCCGGGTTTGGTTGGGACATATGGCAGATATAGTTTCGCGCGGGCGCGCGTGATTGCTACGTAAAGCAGCCGTTGACTCTCTTCGGCCTCGTCCTGATCGATCTTCTTCTTTTCCTTGCGCTGCGCCTCGCTCCCGATTGCGAGCTGACGATCGCCCTCTCTGTCATGATAGATCTTCACCGGACGCGGATTGTTGTTCGCGAAGAAACCGCCGAACACGAAAACGACTCGAGCTTCGAGTCCCTTGGCCTTGTGAATCGTCATGATCTGGACTGCCGCGCGTTCGCTTTCGAGCCGCATGAGATTCGGATCCTCGCCCGACGGCAGCCGATACTCGCCTACGTAAGCCGCGAGACGATCGATGATATCCGCGATCGACCATCCTTCTCTTATCGATTCCTCGAGCATCAACTCGAACAGGTGTTCGTAATTGGTAAGCTCGCGCAGATTCGGCGCCCCAAACAGTTGGCGCGCTGCGAGTCCGCTGTCTTCCAGCAGCGAGTCGAACAACTCTGCGAAATCTCCGTCGTTCGCCAGGCCGTGCCATTTGGCCAGCCGCGCCATCAGCGGATCTGATGGTTCCGGCTCAACCAACTTTGCGAGCTCGCGCATCGGGACGGCGAAAAAGGGCGTTGCCCAAGCCTTCAGGCGATATGATCGATTATTGGGCGCGGCAACCGCTCGAAGCATGTCGAGCACGTCGTGAGCCTCATCGGTCTGGAACAATCCTTCCCGCTTGTAGAATGCATATGGAACACTTTCCGCGCGAAGATACTCGGCAAGTTTGACTCCTTCGGCGTTGGTGTTGGTCAGGATGTAGATATCTCCATAATTGACTGCTGGTCCCGGCTTCGCTTCGTCAGTGACGGTGATTGCCGAGCCGGGATCTTTCACGATTGTTCTGATCGTCGCGGCGATCCGGCACGCGAGCATTCGTCTGAGCGCCGCAGCGTTGTATTTCGCGCCGCGTTTCGCCGCAATCAGGGTGATCGGGACCAGGTCCTTGCCAGCCATCCTGGCATGCAGATCTTCGCGCCCGCAGGAGACCGGATTCTGATATTGGATCGCGCTCTTGAACAGCGGCGGGTTCGCGTTCTGATCCAGAATCTCATTGATCGCGGCGACCATCGCTGCGGTCGAACGAAAGTTCTCGACTAGCGCGATCGGATCATTCGGCGGTGCGGCGATTTGGCTGCGAGCCCGCAAATAGGCCTGAACGTCGGCGCCTCGAAACGAATAGATCGCCTGCTTGGGATCGCCGATCAGATAAAGCGCGCTCTCCGAATGGTCCGCGACAAAGATCTTGCGGAAGATCTCCCACTGGATCTCGTCAGTGTCCTGGAATTCGTCAATCAGCGCGAAGCGAAACCGCGAACGCAGCGCCGCCACCAGCCTGCCGCCTGTATCCTTCGTGAGCGCCTCGTGGACGCGCTCGAGCATGTCGTCGTAGTCGATTACCCCGCGGCGGAATTTTTCCGCGCGCAACCAGTTCCGAATCGGCGGTACAAGCAGGCCCGCCAATAGGGTTTCCGTTGACGTCTCATATCCGCCAACATTTGGCTCATAGTGATTGCTACTTACCTCGAAAAGCATTTTCTCGAGATCGTCAACCGACTTGCCAAAATCTCCAACCCACTTCGTCAATGGCCCGGCGTACTCGGAGCTGGCTATTTTTTTTTCGCGTAACACCGCGCGAAACGCCTCGTGGAACAAAGCGCGCCCGTCCGCCGCTTCGGTCCCGAACCTGGCGCCGGTGTCGAATGCGAGCTCGGTGAGGACTCGCTGGCAGAAGCTGTGGATCGTATGAATTGGTGCGCGCTCGAAAGAAAATAGCGCCGCCTCGAGCGGTGCGACCAGCTCAACGCCAGGGAATGCCGCCTTGATCGCTTCATCGCCCGCATACGCCGCGCGCAATGCGCGATCGACCGCAGCGCGAACGCGAGCGCGCAACTCCGCCGTCGCGCGCTGCGTGAAGGTGACCGCAAGGATCTGATCGAGCTGTGCCTTTTGGCGGACCAGCAGCTCAACGATCAGATGCTCCAGCGTGAAGGTCTTGCCGGTGCCGGCACTGGCCTCGATCACGCGATGCATGCCGAGCCCGATCTTGTCGAGGATGACGGGGCGGGAATAAGGATCGCCGGTCATTCTTCCGCGTCCTCATCGCCGAACAGCGCTTTGATCGGACCGAAGCGGCGATTCACGAGATCGAAAATTTCCGCCGCGCTGGGCAACTCGAGATCGCGCCATCGGCGTAGCGGACCGTACGCCGAGCTGGGTAAACCGCGATCTCCCTCTTGGTCGCGCATTTCCTCGAGTGCCGAGACCGCCTCTGCAGCGCTGCTGCCCGTGCAAGATAAGTTGCAGACTTTTTCAGCCGCTTCGATCGGAAGGAAATAATCGTGGGGGTCGGAAAGCAGGTCACTGACCAGTTCAGTCAGATACTCGACAGCCTGGTCTCTTTCTGGCGCTATAAGAGTTGTGACCCACAGCGGCAGCTTCTTCTTTTCGGCCGCGGCGCCCACGCCCACCAGGATCGCCCTGAACTCTTTTGCAATTGGTTCGCCCGCCGCTTTGAGCACGATCGCATTCAGGAACAATGGCAGGAAATGTTTGGCTTTGGCGTTTTTGCGCGCGACACATTGCAACGACGAGTTTAAACCGGGTGAGAAGACTCCGGCGCGTCCGTAAATTCGGACGCGCCGAATGAAGGATTTGCCACGCGCTGTGCGCACCGGCACCTTGAGTACGAGATAGGGCAGAATCTCTTGCGCGGAGGACGCCCTCTGGTCGGCGCGGCCGATCCGAAACTCCTTCCACTTCGACAAATCCCCGGTCTGCGCCGCCTCGGCGTACTTGCTCCAGCCCCGGATCAGATCCAAATCCTGATCCCGCAATACATCGGCGATTGGACCTACCGGTGCATGCCCCCTCATTTGCGCCAGCACAGCCGCACGCTGGTATTCGGATTTAGCGTCGGCGTCGGTCTTCGGCAAGTTCCAAAAAACTTCCCGCAGAAGCATAACCTGATCGAGCTTGGTCATACCTACCGGCTCATCCACGATTTCTTCGTCGGTATCCTCGTCTTCGCTCATCCCGAGCGCATAACGCGCCGCTCCCTGGGCGGGGCACTCGAGGAATTTTCGCAATGCCGCCACGGGCAAGTCGAGAACTGCCTCGCGATCGGCGGTCCCGGCCGGTTCCCCAATTTTCGGTAGACGCAGCGTGCGACGCAGGGCCTCGCGCGCCTCCGGCGCAAGTGCGGTCAGCAATTCCCGCGCGTCAAGGTGCGCGGCGTCATCGGTGAAACGATCCAGATCCTCGCGCAGCACCGAGACTCGGGCGCCGCGGCGCGCGGCGCTCTCGACGCTCAGTCCGTTGAGCGATGATGCGGCGCCGCCGAGATCTCCGAAATAGCCCAGATCGTACCGGCTGACCGGATGGGTCAGTGTAAGAGCATCGACTGCGGTTTCGTTCAGATACGAGCCGAGAATGAACTGGAGTTCACGGATCACCGTCGAAGGTTCGAGCGCATCGCCGGTGTGGGCATCGCGCGCGACGTAGGAGAACGCGATCTGCTCTCGTGCGGCCAGGATCGATTCGAGAAACAGGTATCGATCGCGATCGGTCGGACGCAAGTCGCCCGCATGGCGCCGCGTCTGGCGAAGATCGAGCGGGTCGCGCGGATCTCGCGCCGGAAAACATGATTCGCCGAGGCCCATCACGAAGATCGCCCTGAACGGGATTGAATGCAGCGTGCCCATCGCACCCGCCGCTACTCCGTGCCCCGCGAAGCGAACCTGGTGCGAGCCGAGATCTTCGATCAGCGCCGACACCATCGCTTCCGCGACGGCGTAAGATACCTCCGGGCTTTCGACTTCCTCCGCATGCATCGCATCGATTACGGCGAGACACCGGTCGCGCATGCGCTGATCGTCGGGTTCGGCGGCGATTATGTATCGTTCGATCATCCGCGCGAGCAGTTGCGCCCATCGCTTGAGGCTTAGGCGCTCCGACCTGATCGCGTTCGCGTCGGCCAGGAGAGCGCGCCCCCTGCTTACGAATGCCTGCGCACCGGGAATTTCGCTCTCGTCGATCTCCAGCGGCATCAACGCACCGATTGCCGCCGAATCGAACAGCCGATCGTCGCCGCTGCGTTCGCCCGACATGAACGCCCCCAGCGCGATTCGCTTGAGCGCCTGGTCCCAGTTGAAAAGATTGGACGGGATATAGGTTGAGGCAGGGTCGCCTCCGTCGGCGCCAAAGAAAACTCCCAGCTCCTCGCACCAGCCGTCCCACCGTTCGAGGTCAAGCTTCGAGTCGCCCGCGCTGAGCGCGGGATGTTTCAGCAGGCGCATCAGATCGGCGCGCGTGAAGCGGCCAAGCGGGAGCTTCAGCAGCAGGCCAATGGCTTCGCCGACACGGCTTTGACGTGAGACGGTGCATCCGCTGATCTCGACCGGAATACCGTGGATCCGCGCGAAGACTGCTTCTATATGCGGCGCGTAAGCCTCGCACTCGGCGTCGGGAATCAGCACGCCAATTTCGTGAAAGCGCAGCGGATTCTTTCCTGACGCGCTCTGCTTCAGCAGCCGCCAGATTTCGTTCGCGACAATTTCAACCTCGCGCTGGATCCCCGGACATGCGAGAAAGCGGATGCTTGCCATCGCGGCGGCATCCTGCAGTTCAGTACCTTGCGAGCGGTCCAGGATATTCTGCTGAAGATGCGACAGGGCGGATGCGCTTTTTCCGTCCTCCGCGTCGATAAAGTTCGATTCGAAATCGCAATTGCTGAGTTCATTGAGCAGCCGGATATATTCGCGGCCCGGGCGGCCCCATAGCTCGAGCGCGCGATTGTCCGCGGTAGCAAGGGCAAAAGGATCTTCGTTCGTATCGAGGTCCCCGCCGATCCGGCTTCCACGGTGAACCCAATTCGTCCCAGCCGAGCGGCGCGAGGTATCAAGATCTTCCCAGAACTCGCGGCAGGGATTGAGTGCGTATATTGAAAGCGCGCCGAGTTTGCCGAGGCGCGCGAAAATCTCCGCATAAGCCTGGCCCGGCGACGCGAGTCCGAACACGTGCAGTCCCTCGCGCATCGCGGCGGCGAGCGTCGTATCGTCGATCCGCGCGAACGCGTCCGGCAGCAGCATCCAATCGTGAGCGGCGTCGCCGGTCCATTCGGGATTTGCGGCGTCGCCGGCGTTGAAAATGATTCTCCACAGGGTTTGCTGCCACTTCTCGGTCTCAGCAATCGCAGCATCGGATATGGTAATGCGATCGTTGCTCCACTGTCTGAGCATCGCGCGGCGCGAAATCGAGTATTCTTCGAAGAGCTTTGCCATCCGTCCGGACAACTCGAAGGCTCTAAGCTCCGCCTCCGGAGTGCCACGGCCGCCGCCCGCATCGATGTATTTCCAGGCGGGCGCGAGCTTCGCATAGCCGCGGTTGCTCTCGCTCATCAGGCTGTTGAAGATGACGAGTTGAAGCGCACTCGCCCCGAGAACGCGCAGCCGAGGGCCGGCGCTTTGCGCGATGCCGGTCAGATGGGTGCGCAGGAACGGAAAAGCCAGATTGGCGGCCACTCCCAGACGTTCAGCGACCCGGTACTTCACGAACTGCTCGACCGCGCGATTAGGCACTACGATCGAGATCTTCCGCAGCGGATCGCGCCGCTGCCGATCGGCGATCGCCCCTGCGAGCGGCTCGATCAATCCTTCGAGCCGGTTCGAGTAGTGAAGTTTAAGCATCCCCGTTGATCCCCGCGCGCAGGCTGACGATATGGGTTTCGATTTATCTCGTCCAACACGGTCATTATATCTTCTCCACAAGACAGCGGTTGTCTTAGTAAAACGCTATACTGCGGATGCCCGCAAAGGAGGGTGCGCCGATGGCGGTCAAATCAAGAAAGCCAACCTACGAGTCGGGAATTCGCTACGCGCGGATTGCGATGATGCTGACCGAGGAGCCGCTTGGAGTTCCGCTTCAGCGAATTCAGCGCGAGCTCGGTGTGAGCGGACGAACGGTGGATCGCTACGTACGCGAATTGGTCGGGATGCGGGGAAAGCTGGGCCAGATGGTGGTCGAGGCGGCAGGCGCCGGTCCGAGCCGCAAGTTGCGAATGGTTTCGCGGCGGGGCGGCCCAAGTTCGAATGTCTACCAGGCCGCGGCGATGTACTCGAGTCTGGCGCTACTGAAGTTTCTGGAAGGCACCGTGCTCAAGTCGGGAGTCGATGATATCTGGGAGCGGGTGCGGACCAATCTGCCGCCAGCATGGCAGTTCAGGTTGCGCGATTTCAACCGCAAGTTCTACACCGTCCAGTACGTCCCCAAGGATTACCGGCCGTACGAAGAACAGATCGACGTAATTATGCGCGCGCTGCTCGATGAGAAACGCCTGCGAATCCATTATGCGTCGATGAACCGAACCGATGGCAGCGATCGGACGCACGACTTCAATCCGTACACTCTGGTCCAATATCGCGGTGGACTGTACCTGCTCGGCCGCAGCAATCGCGGCAGCGGGATAATCTATCTGGCTATCGAGCGGATGCGCTCGGTGGAATTCATCAAAGACGCGCACGGCGTTGACGAAAGATTCCAGCTTCCCGCGTCCTACAATCCGGCGACGTTCGTGCAGGGAGCATTCGGAATCGTCAGCGAGGATCGCGAAACCACGGTGGTCCTGAAAAGCCTGAGCCCTGAAACCGACGCTCGCCTTCGCGCCCGCACTATTCATCCTTCCCAGCAGCTCTCGACTGGTCGCGATGGCAGGATGCTGTTGCGGCTCAAGCTCAAAGGGACCGCGGAGCTTGCCAACTGGATCATGGCGATGAGCCCGTTCATCAAGGTGATTGAACCCAAAGCACTGCGCGACGAAATTAAAGCGCGGATTCGCGAATCCTCGCGGGTTTACGCGTAGTGTGGGGTAGCACGAAGGCTCAGCGATTTCTGATAGTATCGCGAGCGCATTTTGGGGAGAGGGGCGGCTCGCAGCGGCAGACCCGCCATCGGCGCGGTAGTCATTCAGGAGGGGCGCGCTTGCACATACGCAATCTTTCGCTTGCACCGTTGATTGCAGCGGCAATGGCCGGCGCAGCCGGATGCGGCAATCATCCCAAGCCCACCGTCGCTCCGCCAATCGCGGTAACCGTGCGCGCGGTCAAAGAGGCAACCCAGGCTCATCGCGGCGCCTACACCGCGAACCTTCAGCCCTATCGCCAGGTTGGTCTGACGTTCCAGGTCAGTGGCTATGTCGAAACGATCAAGCAAGTTGCGGGAACCGGTGGACGCACCCGGGATGTCCAGGGCGGCGACCCCGTGAAAAACGGCGAGCTGCTCGCGACGATTCAGACCGGACCCTATCAGCAGCAGGTGAACCAGGCGGCCTCGGTGGTGGTCAACGCGGAGGCGACCTACGCCAAGGCGAAAGCCGACTATGATCGTAATGGCGCTCTGTTCAAGCAAAAGATCATCGCGCAACGCGATTACGACAACGCTGTTCAGCAGTACCGCTCCTCCGCTGCGCAGGTGAAGCAGTCCGAGGCTTCGCTCAAGCAGGCGCAGATCAATCTTGGGTACTGCAAGCTGACGTCGCCGATGGATGCCGTGATGCTGAGCCGCGGAATCGAAATCGGTTCGCTGGTCGGGCCGAGCGTCGTCGCCTTCCAGATTGCCGACACCACCGAGATGAAGGCGATCTTTGCGGTATCGGATATCGAGGTGGGCCAGTTGAAGCAGGGGCAGGTGCAGACCCTGCGCAGCGAAGCGCTGCCGGGAGTGCAACTCGAAGGACAAATCACGCGGATCGCTCAGAGCGCCGACCAGAACACGCGCACCTTCGACGTCGAGGTCACGATTCCGAACAAGGACGGCCGCCTGCGCGTCGGGATGATCGCGTCGCTCAAGCTTGCCAACGACGCGTCCGCGCCAGTCGCAACCGCGGCGACAGTTCCGATCAACGCGGTGGTGCGTCCCCCCGAAGATCCCAACGGGTACGCCGTATTTGTCGCCACTCAAGAGGACGGCAAGACGATCGCGCGGATGCGCAAGGTGCGGCTGGGCGATATCGTCGGTAACGAAATCGCGGTGGATTCCGGGGTCGCAATTGGCGAGCGCGTTATCGTGCGTGGAGCGACGATGGTCACCGACGGCCAGGAAATCCGGATTATCCCCTAATGGCACATCGCAGCGACGAAGAAATAATCCGCACGACCCACAACACCGCGCGGTTTTTTGTCGAAAACCGCGCCATCTCCTGGATGCTGCTTGCCGCCGTGGTCGCGTGGGGCGTTTACGGCTACCTCCACATGCCCAAGCGCAAGGATCCGGACATTCCGGTGCGCCAGGCGCTTGCGATATGCCCATGGCCCGGTGTCAGCGCCGAAAAAATCGAGCAGACGGTGACGCGCAAGATGGAGGAGAAGATCGCGACCAACTCCTACATCCATCCGGCCGGCACCGGCACAGATTATGGCATCCGATCGCTTACGCTCGACGGCCTTGCGATAGTTTATGTTCAACTCACCGAGAACGTCGGCGACACCGAAAAGCAGTTCAACGACATCAATCTCAAACTCGCCAGTATCCGCAATCTGCCCGCTGGAGCCGGTCCGATCCAGTTCCAGAGCGACTTTGGCGACACCGCGGCGCTGATGCTGACCGTCGCGAGTCCCAAGGCGAACGAGGTCGAGATAGCTCTGCGTGCACGTCAGGTGCGTGCGGCGATCGAGAAAGCCCGCGCGGACGCCGCTCCGGACTCTAAATCCGATCGGATCTCGCTGGTGACGATCTTTCCGCCCACGATGCCTGCCGAGTCGGTGACGCGGGTGCGTGACGCGCTGTCGCGCTATCTGGCGGAGCATCACGCGGCAACCGACATTCGTCCGCTGGACGGGTCGGGCTTCTCGGGCCTCGATGCCGCACAGCCTGCGGGTGCCGACCTGGCGAAAACTGCTACCACCTTTATCCACTCCCAAGTTGGAACCTCGATGTTTGAGGCGTTTCATCCCGACGCATGGCCACCGGTCGAGATCAAGGATCCAGCGCAGACCGAGGCGATCCTGGAAGCCTCGGCCGGCGACAAGTACACCTATCGCGAGCTCGAGCGTTATACCGATCTGATCTCGCGTGCTTTGGAAGCGGTTCCCGACGTCGAGAAGGTCTCGCGCACCGGAGTGCTGCCCGAATGGGTGAATCTGTTTTACTCGCAGGAGCGGCTTGCGTCCTACGGCTTCACCCCGAGCAAGGTTTCGCAGATTCTGTCGTCGCGCAATATCACGCAGTCGGCCGGGATGATCAACGCGGCCGGCACCGACGTGACGCTGCATCCGAGCGGCGAATTTACTGACGCGCAAGAGATTGGCGACGTAATTCTCGGCAAATCGCAATCCGGATCTCCGTTCTATCTGCGCGATCTGGCGGATATCTCGCGCGGTTATGAGGCGCCGCCGCGGCTCCTGAATTTCTATACCTGGAAGACCGCCGACGGACATTGGAACCGCGGGCGCGCGGTCACGATCGCGGTTTTTATGCGATCGGGCGAGCAAATAAGCGCCTTTGGTGCGGCGGTTGATAAAGCGATCGCCGGGCTCAAGACGCGTCTGCCCGAGGACCTGGTGATCTCGCGCACTTCAGATCAGCCGCGCCAGGTGCGCGAGAACGTCAGCCTGTTCATGGACGCGCTATACGAGGCGATCGTGCTGGTGGTGGTGATTGCGCTGATTGGATTCTGGGATTGGCGCGCGGCGCTGCTGATTGCTCTGTCGATTCCGCTCACGCTCGCGATGACGTTCGGAATGATGTACGTGCTCGGGATAGATCTCCAGCAAGTATCGATCGCGACGTTGATAATCGCGCTCGGACTTCTGGTGGACGATCCGGTAGTGGCGGGCGACGCGATCAAGCATGAGTTGGGGATCGGCCATCCGGCGGGAATCGCATCGTGGCTCGGGCCGACCAAGCTCGAACGCGCGATCCTGTTCTCGACCATCACCAATATCGTCGCCTACCTGCCGTTCCTGCTGCTCTCGGGCGACACCGGAAATTTCCTCTACAGCCTGCCGATCGTGATGACCTGCGCGCTGGTCGCGTCGCGGATCATCTCGATGACTTTTATTCCGCAGCTCGGTTACTACTTGATGAAGCCCGGCAAGCCGCTGCCGCCGATCGAGTATCGGCGCACGCACGGCTTCACTGGCCTTTACTACGCGACCGGCCACTACGCGCTGGAGCATCGGAAGACATTCGTCGCGTGCTCCATGCTGTTCTTGCTCGCCGGATTTCTGATCGCCAAGCAATTGCGCAGCGCCTATTTTCCCGAGGATGTGCAGTACTTGTCGTACATCGACGTATGGCTCCCGAACGGCGCCGCAATTTCCGAGACCGACGCGACCGCAAAAAAAGTCGCGGCGGTGGTGCGCAGCGCGGCCGCTGAATACGGCAAGGAACACCCCGAGCACGGGCATCCGCGTGCGATCCTGAAGTCGATCACCACTTTTGTCGGAGGCGGCGGACCGCGCTTCTGGTTTTCCGTCTCACCGGAATCGCCACAGGCCAACTACGCGCAGTTGATCCTCGAAATCTACAACAAGGAAGACATGCCGAAGTTCGTCGGCCCGCTCCAGAATCTTCTGTCGAAGGAAGTTTCCGGCGCGTACATTGACGTGTGCCAGTTGCTCACCAATCCGGTGCGTTACCCGATCGAGGTGCACATCTTCGGACAGGCTGACATCGATCCCGCGCGCGAGCAGAAAGATATCGAGACGCTTGATCGTATCGCCAACCAGGTCGAGGCGGCGCTGCGTTCGGTTCCGGGCGCGCGGCGCATCCGCACCGATTGGATGGACGAGAGTCCGGTCATCGATCTGCCGATAAATCCTGATCGTGCGAATCTCGCGGGCGTCACCAATGAAGACATCGCCAATTCCGCCGCAGCCGGCCTCTCTGGAGGGCAGGTAGGCACCCTAATCAGCGGCGACCTGCGCATTCCAATCGTAGCGCGGCTTCGGCAGGAGGAGCGCGCCCAACTTTCGGATTTGGGCAATCTTTATGTTTATGCGTCGGAGGGAACCGGGCGCGTTCCGATCCAGGCAGTTGCGCCAATCGTGTTTCGTCTGTCTCCGGAGCGGATTGTCCGCCGCGATCACTTTCGCACGATCTCTGTGGCCGCCTATCCGGCGCCGGGCGTGCTTGCGTCAGAGGTCATGAAGGTCGCCAATCCGAAGCTCAACGCGCTCGCCAAAACCCTGCCGCCCGGCTACAGGCTAGAGATCGGCGGCGAGCAGGCCAAGCAGAGCGAAGGGTTTGGCCAGTTGGCGCTGGTGCTGTTGATTTCGGTGGTGTTGATCTTTATCGCGCTGGTGGTGCAGTTCAACAATCTCGTAAAGCCGTGGCTGGTGTTCGTTGCGGTGCCGTATGGCGCGGTCGGCGCGGTCGCCGCGCTGTGGATCATGGGTGCGCCGTTCGGCTTCATGGCGTTTTTGGGAATCGCGAGCCTGGTCGGCGTGATCGTCAGTCACGTGATCGTTCTGTTTGAGTTTATCGAGGAGCGCCGCGAGATGGGCGAGGAGCTGATCCAGGGATTACTCGACGCGGGAATCGAGCGCCTGCGTCCTGTGATGGTGACCGTGGGCGCTACGTTGCTGGCGTTGTTTCCGCTCGCGCTGCACGGCGGCCCGCTATGGCAGCCGCTGTGCTACGCGCAGATCGGAGGCCTCGCACTGGCAACGGTGATCGAGCTGATCCTGGTCAAATCGTTCTACGCGATTTTCGTCGCCGATCTCGGAATCCTGAAATGGGCGCCGCACGTCGCCCCCGGCAAGGAATCCTGAAGGCATAGCCTCCAAGCTTGCGCGCGCTGTTGACATAGTTTGATATTTCCATATAGATGGAAATATGGAACGAACAGTCGCGATCGCGGCGCTCGGCGCGCTCGCCCAGGAAACCCGCCTCGACATCTTTCGTCTGCTGGTGCAGCAAGGACCGGGCGGGATGGCGGCCGGCCAGATCGGCGAGCGGCTGGATCTCGCGCCGCCCACGCTCTCGTTTCATTTGAACCAGCTCCGCTTCGCCGGGCTGGTGGCGCATCGGCGCGAGAGCCGATCGATCGTTTACCGCGCCAACTTCCAGGCGATGAACGAACTCCTCGGGTACTTGACCGAGAACTGCTGCGGGGGACGGCCCGAAATCTGCGCCCCTGCGGCATGCGCGCCCGAACGTCTCGCAAAATCCAAAGTCTTAAAATCCAAACGGAGGAGTAACACTATATGAAGCGGTTTCATGTGCATGTCGCAGTCGCTGATCTGGCGGACTCGATCCGCTTTTACTCGACGCTGTTCGGCGGCGGCCCCACGGTTCGCAAGGACGATTACGCGAAGTGGATGCTCGAAGATCCGTGTATTAACTTTGCGGTCTCAAAAACCGACAGCAACGCTGGTCTGGATCATTTGGGCATCCAGGTCGAGTCGTCGGACGATCTCGGCGAGATAGCGCAGCGGCTTGCCGATGCGGCGCGTCCTGTGCTGGAGCAGAAGGACGCCGCGTGTTGCTACGCGCGATCGGACAAGGCGTGGGCGACCGACCCGCAAGGGCTCTCGTGGGAGACATTCTTCACCACCGGTGAACATACCACCTATGGAAAAGACATTCGCGCTACACGGACCGGGCCCGAGAGGACCGACGGGGCTTCCGCAGCCTGCTGCTCCAATCCTGCCGTCGAGGTTGCCGGGACGCCGGCTGGCGCTTGCTGTGCAAAGCCTGAGGCCTGATGCGTGCAGGATCGGATCTACAACGTCCTTTTTCTATGCACTGGCAATTCCGCGCGCAGCATAATGGCCGAATGCGCGATGAACCGGTGGGGCCGCGGACGGTTCGCTGCGTACAGCGCGGGAAGCCATCCGCGCGGCGAAGTTCATCCGATGGCGGTGGAATTATTGCGCGCGTTTCATTACGAAACGGATACGCTGCGCAGCAAGAGTTGGGACGAGTTTGCGCGCCCCGAAAGTCCGCATCTTGATTTCGTCTTCACTGTTTGCGATCAGGCGGCGGGCGAGGTTTGCCCGCTATGGCCCGGTCAACCGATCAGCGCGCATTGGGGCGCGGCGGATCCGGCGGTGTTCTCAGGAAGCGCGGAGGAACAGCGGCGCTTCTTTCTGCGGATTTATACCGAGCTGGACAACCGCGTGAAAATTTTCGCAAGCCTGCCGTTTGATTCTATCGATCGATCCGCTCTCCAGGGGCGGCTGAAGGAAATCGGGCAGCTTAAACCGTCGTGACGACCAGCATGAAGATCCCGGAATTGAAGCACGCACCTCGGCGTCTTGGCTTTCTTGATCGCTACCTTGCCGGCTGGATCTTTCTGGCGATGGTGGTCGGAGTGGCGCTGGGCGGCCTCTTTCCCGGCGTCAAGCCGGCTTTCGGCCGCATGAGTCTCGGCACCACGTCGATTCCGATCGCGATCGGACTCATCGTGATGATGTATCCGCCGCTGGCCAAGGTTAACTACGACGAACTGGGCCTGGTGCTTCGCGACCGGAAGATTCTTGGGCTCTCACTGGTGCAGAACTGGATCATCGGACCGGTGCTGATGTTTGCGCTGGCGGTGATTTTCCTGCGCGATCGGCCGGAGTACATGGTCGGCCTGATTCTTATCGGCATTGCGCGCTGTATCGCAATGGTGATCGTATGGAACGATCTGGCCGAGGGAGACTCCGATTACTGCGCAGGGTTGGTCGCCTTCAATTCGATCTTCCAGGTATTGTTTTACTCCGCGTATGCGTTCGTATTCGTGACGATCGTGCCGGGATGGTTCGGGCTGCGCACGATCGCGGTGAATGTGACGATGGCGGATATCGCCGCCAGCGTCGGCATCTATTTGGGCATCCCGTTCGCGGCTGGTTTTGCGAGCTGGAAGATTCTGGCCGGCCGCAAAGGCAAGACCTGGTATCGCGAACGCTTCGTTCCGAAAATCGGTCCGCTTACGCTCGTGTTCCTGCTGTTTACGATCGTCGTGATGTTCTCGATCAAGGGCGCCGAAATTTTGCGGCTGCCGCTTGACGCTGCCCGGATCGCGGTTCCTCTGCTGCTGTACTTTGTAATCATGTTCGCGACGTCGTTCGCGCTGAGCCGTTTAGCGGGTGCGAGCTATGCGCAAACCGTGACTCTGTCCTTCACCGCCGCGTCGAACAATTTCGAGCTGGCGATCGCGGTGGCGGTCGCGACCTTCGGAATCGAAAGCGGAGCCGCGTTCGCTGCTGTAATCGGGCCGCTGATCGAGGTACCGGTGATGATCGCGCTGGTGGATGTCTCGCAATGGGTGCGGGCCAGATATTTTCCGGAATCTGAGGCGCGTCTGGACTCGGTAGAATGTTGCGCGGTGATCCCGGAATCAACGACGATCAAGAATCGCGCCTAGCTCCCGCCTCCGCGACGAACCAAGCTGCGTCATCGGCGACGTGATCGATCGTACGCGCCATTGCGTTCTCACGCGGCTGTCGCAGGCTACGTTCTCGGTGCGGGCAGAGACGCGATCTTCGATGCGATCTCCTGCGCGAGGTTGCCCAGCGCAGTGCTCATCGCGGCGACGATGGCCGTGGTGCCTGGTGATGCGGCGGTCGTGGTGAAAGTCGAATCGGTCACATATAGCAGCTTGCCGCCGCGATCGAGGATCTGCCAATGCGCGGTCAGCGTCACGGTGCCGGAGCCGTCGCTCTCGAAGCGGTAAACGTCGAGCTGGACCTGGTAATCGATGGTCGCGGTTTGGTACCACGGAAAGAACACGATGCGTTGAGTGCCGAGCGTCGCGCCCAGGTCCTGCGCGAATACCTGGGTGAAGTTTCCGTCTAGTCCCTCAGCCCAGCGGTCGGTGCCGGACAGGACCATCCGGTTCGGCGCGACGCGGGTTACGATTTCCTGGCGCTCGAGATAGTCGGGCAGCTTGATCGGTCCGATCCCGATAACCATCGCGTTGCTGCCGGCCGACGGCGACGACGCGGCGGCGATGGGCGAGAGCACGAAGAATTTTGAGTCGTCGGGCCGCGGCTGAAGGCTGAGCGGACAGCCGCCGGTGGCGGCACCCGCGATGGCCAGAATCGCGATCGCGGCGAATTGTGCGGCGCGCTTCATTTCAAGTCCCCCTTGGAATCTGCCGGTTGCGCGCGTCCGCGTAACACCGAGCTCGGGTTGCGTTGCAGGTAGTCGGTCAATTGCTTGAGCGAGCGCGCCGCTTGCGCGGTGTCCTGAAGCGTCTGCGTTAGCTCGTAGTTGACCGGCGAGCCCGGCCCCACTGACGCCTGCACCGCAGCCAGCGTCTGTTGGGTTTGCCTCAGCGTCGCGCGCGCCTGATCGGTGGTCGCGACCAGGTTCTTGGAGATCGGATCGACCTTCCGGTCGAGCGTATCGGACAGGCGCCGGATGCTTTCTGCGCTTGCGCTCATGTTGTTGGCGGTGCGATTGAGCGCATCTATTGAGGCGGCGAGCTTGGGCGAGGTCACCAGGTTGGTCACGGCCTCCATGGTTCTGTTCACCTCTCCAACCAGCTTGTTGAAGTCGATTTGCTCCAGCGCGGTCAGAACCTTGGTGATCGCTATTTGTACCTGCTCGAAGGTGTTGGGCAGCGTCGGAATTTCGGGATAGGGAGAATTCTTGCCGAGAAAAAACTTGGCCGGATCCTGCGGATGCATATCCAGGTTGACATACTGGAGACCGGTCAGGATGCTCTCAGTGGCGAGCTGTCCGCGCAGTCCCATCGCGATCGCCCGCTGCATCTCTTCCGGATCTTCCAGGTTGACCTCAGCGCCGTGGCTTATCAGCTTGGCCGAGTCGAGCTCGATCACGACCGGAATCCGTATCTGGGCGCTGCTCTGCGTAAGCCCGCCCTCCATTCCCGGCAGGCTCAGCATCACCGCAACCACGGAGCCGATCTCGACCCCGCGAAATTTGACCGGGGCCCCGACGCGCAGGCCGTTGACGTCGCTGCTGAAGTAGAGAACGAAACGATGCGAGCGGCGGAAGATATTGCTGCCGCCGATGACGATTATTCCGATAACCACCAATGCCAGGGCGCCCAGAACGAACACACCAACCATGGTTGGATTGACTTTCTTGCCCATCGATTTATTTACCCGCCTTGCCGCCCTGCGCCGCCTCCGGATCGCCTTCCGCGCCGCGGGTCAGAAAGCGGCGCACGCGAGGATCGGTCGAATGTTCGAGCAACTCGCGCGGATTGCCTTGGGCAATCGCGGTATGGCTGTCGGCGTCGAGAAAGATGCTGTCGTCGCCGATCGCGAAGATGCTCGCGAGCTCGTGCGTCACCACCACTACCGTGGCACCGAGCGAGTCGCGGATTTCCAGAATCAACTCGTCGAGCAGCCGCGAACTTATCGGGTCGAGTCCGGCCGACGGTTCGTCGAAGAACAGGATTTCGGGATCGAGCGCGATTGCGCGCGCCAGACCCGCGCGCTTCTGCATCCCGCCGCTTATCTGGCTCGGGTAGTAATCCTCGAAACCCTTTAGTCCGACGAGAGATAATTTCAGCGACGCCATTTCGCGGATTTCACCTTCCGAAAGATCTGTGAACTCTTCAAGCGGAAGCCCGATATTTTCCGCCAGCGTCATAGAGCTCCACAGCGCTCCGCCCTGGTAGAGAACACCGAAGCGCCGGAGCTTTTGCTCGCGCGCCTCCGGCGCAGCGTGGGTGAAGTTCAGATCACCGTAAAGGATTTCTCCTTTGGCCGGCTCCTTGAGGCCCAGCAGATGGCGCAGCAGCGTGCTTTTGCCGCATCCGCTGCCCCCCATGATGATGAACACGGCGCTCCGTTTGACGTCGAAATTCAGATCACGCATCAGCACGAAATCGCCATACGCCATCGTAAGGTTGCGCACGACGATGTCAGGCTCGCCGGACTTTGTGCTCGGGCGCGCGGTCTGGATGCTGTGGGTTTCGCTCAAACGTTTCTCCGCCATTCAGATTCCGAGAATGTTGAACAGCACCGCAAACAATCCGCAGGCCACGACGACGTATACGATTCCAGTCACGACCGCACTGGTCGCCGCGTCGCCGACAGCCGAGCTGCTGCTGCCGCATTGGAAACCGCGCAGGCATCCCGCGGTTCCGATAATCGCGCCATAAGCGGTTGCCTTGAAAATTCCGCCAAAGACCCCGCCCAGCTCGATTGCGGCGACGGTTTCGCGCATGTAGCTGCCAAGCGAGATATTGAGCATCCCGGCTCCCACCGCCGCTCCGCCAAGAATTCCCAGCATGTCCGAGTACACGCACAACAGCGGCATCATCAGGACCAGCGCGAGCACCCGCGGCACTACCAGGAACTCCATCGGCGCGAGGCCCATCGTGGTCAGCGCGTCGATCTCCTGGGTGACCTTCATTGACCCGAGCTGCGCGGCGAATGCGGCTCCCGTGCGGCCCGCCATGATGATCGCGGTCATCATGGCGCCCATGTCCCGCACCATCCCGATCCCGACCAGGTCGGCGACGTAGATCGAGGCGCCGAACTGCTGCAACTGCACCGCGCCCATGAAGGCCAGGATCACGCCGACCAGAAAACTGATCAGCGTGACGATTCCAAATGCGCGCGCGCCGCAATCCTGGATTTCGATCATCAGATCGACGCGCCGAAATCTCGCTGTCCCGCTGATTAACCGGCCAAACGCGATCGCGAGCGCACCCAGGAAGGCGACGAACTCGTCGAGGCCATCCACATAATTGATTGTCGCGCGGCCGATCCGCTCAACGAACGGCCGCTTCTCGACCTTGGTCTCCGCATCCTTGTTTTCGGGGACCGCCTCGGACAGGTCGATCAGCCGTTTAACCCCCGCGGGCAGCCCGGAGATGTCGGTGTCGATTTTGCGCGCCTTGCAGGTCTCAATCGCGTTGGTGACGAATATCAGCAGGCCCGAGTCCCAATTGCCGAGGTCGCTGGCCTCGAACACGACGCGCCGGACCTCGCCAGAGCGCATCAACTCGCGGTTCAGCAGATCTCCCGAAGGGAGCCCATGTCGCATCTGCCACGGGCCCGAGAGATGCACGATAAGCGAGGAGTCGGATCCGCGCTCGAAGTTGACGGAGCTGGTGGCCGCCTTGCGCTCAGCCGGCATATCGCGTCTCGATCTCTGAAGGGACGGTTAGCATCGCTCCCCGCGATGTTAGCGAATATCGCGAGGCAATGCGCGTTCCCTTTCTGAGCGCGGAGGCAGCGCACAATGGTGGCTGGCGCTGGCTAGCTACTAGGTTCAGGCGGTGGCCCGACTAAGGAATTTGCTTACCGCGGCATTGAACGCCTCAGGTTGGTCGATATTGGCGGCATGTCCGGCGCCGGCGAGGACGACCTTTTCAGCGCCCGGGATTTTCGCGGCCATGTAGTCAGCAGAGGGCAGGAAGCGCTCATCCGAGGCACCCACCAGGACCAGCGTGGGCACGCGAATCGCCGGCAGCGACTCGATTGCGCTGCCGTCGCGCGGCGCCAGCATCCCTCGCGCCGCGTGCGCGAGTCCTTGGGCGCTGCGATGCTGCGCGACGCGAGTCTCGGGGCTGCCTGTCGTCGCATCAATTCCGTTGCGCTCAAAATTGCGTGCGGTCGCATCAGTCATTCGGTTCCATTCCTGGCGCGCGCCATCCTTCTTGTAGCCGGGTCCGGTATCGAACAGCATCAGCGCGATGGTCCGCTCCGGATGCGCCAAATGGAACGCGAGCGACATGAATCCGCCCAGCGACAGCCCCGCGATCACCGCACGCTCGGCGCCGCACGCGTCGAGCACGGCAGCCATGTCGGCGACGGTCGCCTCATGTGAATACAGCGCGGGATTATCGGGCGAGTCGGAGCGATCGTGTCCACGCATATCCCACGCGATAATATGATAGCGATCCGACAGCGCATCCATCTGCCCGCGCCACATCCGCGCGCTCGCGCTGTATCCGTGCGAAAGCAACACGGCGGGTCCGGTGCCGCGCTCTTCGTAGTAGATCTTCACTCCGTGGTCGCGTTCGAGAAATGGCATGGATCCATCATCCTCGCGTTGTCCCTGGCGTTCATCGGCTGCCGGGTGAATAACTAGTCGGTAATCGAAGCGCGCTGCGCTTGCAATGGCGCGATTCTTCACCGGCGGGCTTTGGCGTCCCAGTCGAGGCCGGCGAGCGCGGCTATGCGGCGCATGTTGACGTGCGTCTCCAGCAGATCGGCGAGCCGGTCGAACGCCGCGCTGTGATCCGGTGTGGAAGCGGCGTGCGCTGAATCGGCAAGAGGTCCGAGACCGCGCGACTCGCGCACCATATCGACAAACGTGCGCCGGAAAGCGGGTGCGTCAAAAATTCCGTGGATCGAGGTGCCGATAACTCTGCCGTCAGCCGACTGGGCGCCGTCGAAATTCTGTACGGAGCTTTGGCTGCGGCTGTCGATCCTGAAAAGCGCGTTCGCCTCGGTGACGCCCGCTATCCGTCCGGAATGGATTTCATATCCTTCGATCGAAAGACCGGTCGGCAGGTGGACGGCGGTTACACGATCGGTAATCTTTCCGGACGCAAAGACCGTCTCCATACCGAGTAGTCCGAGGCCGACGGTCTCAGCCTGATCGCTCTCGATGTGGTCGCGATCAACTATGCGCCGGCCGAGCATCTGGTAACCACCGCAAATTCCCAGCACAAAGCCACCGCGCCGGAGGCAGCGCACGAGATAATCTTCCCATCCGGCACGGCGCAGCCACTTCAAATCGGCGACCGTGGTCTTTGATCCGGGCAGAATCAGCACGTCAACGTCTGGAGCCGCCGCGGGATCACTCAGATAATTAACCACGACGTCCGACTCCTCCTCGAGCGGTTCGAAGTCGGTATAGTTGGATATCTCCGGTAGGCGCACTACGCCGATTCGCACTGCTGCAGTGTTGGAAACCGATACGCGCGTCTCGAGCGAAGCGGAATCCTCCTGCGGGATACCTAGGGTTCTCTCATAAGGGAGCACGCCGATCACCGGGATTCCGGTGCGTTCTTCGAGCAAGCTCGGCCCGGGTTCGAGCAGGGCGCGATCGCCGCGAAACTTGTTGATCAGCAATCCCTTGACCCGCCGCCGCTCGGCAGGGCTGAGCAGTTCGACCGTTCCGACCAGCGAGGCGAACACGCCGCCCTTGTCGATATCGCCGATGACCAGTACGGCTGCATCCGCGAGGTCCGCGATTTCCCAGTTGGCCAGGTCGCGATCGCGCAGATTGATTTCCGCAGCGCCGCCTGCGCCCTCGACGATGATCAGGTCGAACGCTTCGGCGAGAGAATTGTAGCTGCGCACGATTTCCGGCCATGCGTTCTTGCGATATCGATCGTGCTCCTGCCACGCGTTGATGCGGAACCGCGCCCGGCCTGCGATAACCACCTGGCATCCGAAGCCGCTCTCCGGTTTGAGCAAAACCGGATTCATCTCGACCGACGGTTCGAGGCCGGAGGCCATCGCCTGTACCGCTTGAGCGCGGCCAATCTCGCCGCCGTCGGCGCAGACCGCGGCGTTGTTCGACATGTTCTGCGATTTGAATGGCGCAACGCGAATGCCGCGGCGCGCAAACGCGCGGCACAACCCGGTTACGACGACGCTCTTGCCGACGTCAGATGCCGTACCCATCACCATCAGGCTTCGTGCGCGCATCAGTCGCCTGATTCCTTTCCAGCATTGGCCGGCCGCGATTGCTCGTGTTGTGCGATTCGTTCGAGCAGGCGGTCGCCGAAATCCGCGAGCTTTCTTTCGCCCATTCCACGAATCCCGCGTAACTGACCGATGGTCGAGGGTCGCGCGCGGGCAAGATCGCGCAGCGTCGAGTCGTGCAGAATCACGAAGGCCGCTACCGAGCGTTCCACCGCAATCTCCCGGCGCAGCTCGCGCAGGCTTTCATAGAGGGCCTCGTCCACGTCGCGCCAACTGTTTTCCTCGAGACGGGTGCGGGCCGCCTTTGGCTTTTTCGCCTGGAGCAGCTTGACGCCGCGCTTACCGCGCAGAACTTCCCACGAATCGGTGTTGAGCCTGAGGATCGGGCGATCACCGCCGGTGCGCTCGAGAAGCGCGGCGTCCACGAGCTGATAGATCAGATTGGTCACCGTTTTGCGCGGAAGATCCTTAAGCAGTCCGTAGGTGGAGAGTTGCTCGTGGCGCCAGCGCTTCACCCGCTCGCTGTCAGCGCCGATGAGCACGTCGACCACCTGCTCGACTCCGAAGCGCTGCTCGACTCGCGCGACGCACGAGAGAACTTTCTGCGCGAGCACGGTTGCGTCCGCCACGCCTTCTACCTCACCCAGACACTGGTCGCACGCGCCGCAATTTGGGTTCGCGTACTGCTCGCCGAAATATCCGGACAGCGCGGCATGACGGCATCCGACGACCGTGGCGTAGCGGCGTATCTGTTCGAGCAATTCGTTGGCGCTCTGGAGCACCTGCGCGGGAAATTCCGCCTCTGCGGCGCTGCGCTCGAGCAATCCCTGCCAGCGCATCGCGTCCGCTGCGGAATAGAACAGGACGCACTCCGCGGGCAGACCGTCGCGCCCGGCGCGGCCGGTCTCCTGCTGATAGTGCTCGATAGATTTAGGCAGCGCCGCGTGGATCACGCAGCGGATATCACTGCGGTCGATGCCCATCCCAAAGGCGACGGTGGCGACCACCACATCGATCTCCTCGGCGGCGAAGCGGTCTTGCGTACGGCGGCGATCATCGGCTTCCATCCCGGCGTGATAGTGCGCGGCGCGAAGGCCGCCGTCCGCCAGATACGCTGCCATCGTCTCGGTATCCTTTCGCGTGATGCAGTAAACGATCACCGCTTCGCCCGAGTGACGGCGTACAACCTCTGCGACTTGTGCTTTGATGGAACTTTTCGGAATTACGCGGTAGAGGAGATTCGGCCGATCGAAGGAGCCGACCAGCACCGCTGGATCTTTGAGCTTGAGCTGCGCGACGATATCGTGGCGCACGCGTTCCGTGGCCGTCGCGGTATAGGCATGCAGGCTCGCATTCGCAAACCGGGTTTTCAATTCCGCGAGCTGCCGATACTCGGGCCTGAAATCGTGCCCCCACTGGCTGATGCAGTGCGCCTCGTCGATCGCGAATGTGCCGACGCCGATGCGCTGCGCTAGCTCGATAAACCGCGGCGTCAACATCCGCTCCGGCGCGACGAAAATGAGATGCGGTCGGCCGCTGGCGATCTCGCGCTCGGCGTCGCGAATCTCCGAGAAATCCATTCCGCTATGCAGCGCGATGGCAGGATAGCCGCAGGCGCGCAGCGCATCCACCTGATCCTTCATCAGCGCGATAAGCGGCGAGACGACGATATCGGTCCGTCCCGCGACTGCAGGCGGCACCTGATAGCACAGCGACTTGCCGCCACCCGTCGGCATCACGACCAACGAGTCGCGGCGATCCAGACCGGCCCTGATAGCTTCTGCCTGCAGCGCGCGCAAGCTCTCAAAGCCCCAGAAGCGCCGCACTGTGGCGATGATCGCGTCCGACGCGGCCGCCGTTTTGTCTCGCGCCGAAGGCGTACCGTCAAGCGTCACTGCGGCGCCTTCATCGTAAGATTGTCATCGCTTAGTTGTCCATCTAATTACCGGAGCGGTTCGCCGACAATCAAGCCCGCCGGTATTTCTTCCAATCTTTTTCAATCGCCTTGGCCATCTGCTTCCCGGCTGTACGTAGCCAACCGGATTTCCTTCGATGCAGATCTTTCAGGATATTTTTGATCTGGCGCTTGCTGCCGAGATGCACGTTGGCTGCTTCGGAGCCCATCGCGCGAAGCAGGACGTGTTCGTCGCGTTTTTGGGGCAAGCTGGCAATATCAACCGGATTGGAATCCGGTGAGAGGCGGCGGATTAGCCACTTACCCACGATTATCTGAAACGGGTCGTGTGCGCGTACCGCGGATGCGATCGCCTGCCCGTAGTAGGAATTGTGATCTCCAGTGTGGCGATCGAGCCAGCCGCATGCGGACGGAACCATCGCCTTCGCTTCGCGCGCGATACATCCGTCCTGCCACTCGGCGATAGCTACAAAACGCTGCTGCCCGAGGCTTCCCATCCCTGCTTTTCTGAGAACGACTTTGTACTCGAGATTAACCTCAGGCAGAGTTTTTTCGAGCGCCTTCTTCACCTCTTGGGGCAGTCCCTGGCGCGCCGCAGGAAGCTGGTTTAGTTTTTTCCAGAAATCCTGGGGACGTTTGATCGCGTCGATTCCCAATTTTTCCAGAACCTTCTCGTGCTCTGCCAACACTACCGGCCGGCCACCACTTTTGAGGGACGCCTCGTATCCCTCGAGAATTAGATCGCAGCCATCCTTCACGCCGCTGGTCAGGTGTCCGGAGTCGTTTACTATCTTGACGCTTGCCGCAAGCCGAACCAGATCGTTGGTGTAGGGCAGTGGGTAAGCTTCGTCGAAGTCATCTACACCCCAGGCGAGCCGGCCCTCCGAATCGCGCCAGGTGCCGAAGCTGTTGGCGTGCAGATCGCCATTAGCGAGGACGTCAGGCGCATCGCGCAAATCAGCGCAGACCTTCGGCCATACCTGGGCCCAGCGGTAAAACGTTCCCCGAAAAAACATGAACAGATCGGCTTTCATCTGCTCGTGTTTTGAACGCAAGTCTGACTGGATAACCGTGGTGCAGGAGCGCATCCAGCTTTCATAACCCAAGGTCGCTCGCTGTATGTCCATCGTCACGCCGGTCTGAAGCCGCCGCGCGGCACTCTTTCAGCACCTTTCCACTTTCGCTCCCGGTCGAGCGTCTGTGAAATCAGTTTCGCCGGCGTGGCTTCGCGCTCGATTTGATCGAAGGTGCATTGCTCGGGCGCTTTGTCCGGACGCCAGCGGATGAGCCGCGTGCCGTGGCGAAACCGGTTCGCGGTGACTTGATCGTAACGAACTTCCACGACCAGCTTGGGCCGCAGCGGTTCCCATTCTCCGCTGCGTTCCGTGCTCCATCGACTCGGACCGCCCGGGGCGTTTCCGGTGAAACCTGGCCTCGCAACCAACGCCTCGAGCCGGGGGGTCAGCGCCTTTCGTTCCGCGTTGCCGATTGAGGAAGTAAATCCAACGTGATCAAGCTTGCCATCCTTGTTGTAGAGGCCGAGCAGCAACGAACCGACCTCGCGGCTTCCTTGCTCATATCGGAAACCGCCGACAACACAGTCCGCGGTGCGCATCCGCTTGAGCTTGAACATCGCGCGTTCACCGGGCAGGTAGCGTCCGACGATGCGTTTGGCGACTACTCCGTCGAGCGCGCCGCCCGTGTAGTCCAGCCATCGCTGCGCCGTAAGATACTCGCGCGTGTATGGGGTCAGTTTGAGAGCTGGTTCGCGCTTCGCGGATTCGAAGAATTCTTCGAGCGCGGCGCGACGGTCCGTCAGCGGCGAGTCCATGAGGCTCGCTCCCTCGGCGGACATCAGGCAATCGAACAGGATGAAAATTGCCGGCGTCTCTGTCGCCAACTTGCGCACGCGGCTTTCAGCGGGATGTAAACGGGCCTGCAACGCATCAAACGAAAGAGTTTCATCGATCGGAATGGCGAGCTCGCCATCGAGGATGAAGCGTTTGCGCGCAACCGCGGCCAGCATCGCGACGATCTCTGGAAAATAGCGCGACAGCGTCTTGCCTGACTTGGCTCTGAGTTCGATTTCATCGTCTCCGCGAAACGCCAGGCATCGAAAACCATCCCACTTGGGTTCAAACTGCCATCCTGGATCTCGCGGCAACTCGCTCACCAGCCGTGCTTCCATCGGCCGCGTACTAAGGGGTACCGGCAGGCCGGCGAGCCCGCCACGGGTCGGCTTTCTCCCTGCGCGCGGCAAAATTCACGCCGCCTTGGCTTTGTTCAATCGTTTGATCGCGGGAGAAAGTGGCCGCTCGCCGTCCCAGTAATCTTGCCACGCATCGCTCTTGGCAATCAGGTTTGGCACTGTACGGATAGTGAAACGTTTCGGATCGAGTCCTGAGCGGACCTGTGACCATGAAAGTGGCATCGATACCGGCGCGCCGGCGCGAGCGCGCGGCGACAGCGGAGCGACGGCCGTCGCCATGCGATCGTTGCGCAGATAGTCGAGAAAGATTTTGCCAGGACGATCTTTCTTGGCCATCTTTGTCAGATAACGATTGCGATTGTCCGCCGCGATCTGCAGACAGACTTGGTGCGCGAACGCCTTCGCCGCCGCCCAGTCTATGCGATCTTTCCTGGTCGCGGAGAACGGCGTCACCACGTGCAAACCCTTGCCGCCGGTGGTCTTGCAAAAGCTGACGAGACCGACCGCCACCAGTCGATCATGAATCTCCCGCGCGCCCTCGACTACTGCGGCGAAATCAACGTCATCAGCCGGATCGAGATCGAAAACCAGCCGCCCCGGCATTTCCGGATCTCCCGGCTGGCAGTTCCACGGATGTAATTCCAGTCCGGCCATTTGCGCGACTTCAGCCAGCGCTTCTACCCGATCTATCTGCAGATACGGTTCGGCGATACCCGCGACCTTGACCATTGCGAACAGCTTGGACGAGCCCGGCATCGCGTGCCGTTGAAAAAATTGTTGGCCACCAAGCCCGTCCGGTGCACGGACGATCGAGCACGGACGTCCCTTCAGATGCTTGATCATGTGCGGGCCTGCAGCCTCGTAATAGCGAGCCAGATCGAGTTTGGTAAACGGCTGGCTACCGCCATCGGCGGGCCACAACACCTTGTCTGGTTTGGAGATTTTCACTCCCATTACGAGAGTTTCGCCTGCAGATGGTTTTCGTGGCTTTCCTTGATGGGTTCGTTGCGGGTTGCGGCGTGGTTCGGCTGCATCTTCGCCAATAGAGCCCCAAGTCGCGTTTGCTTTCGCCAGCTTTTTCGTTTTGAGGATGAATGGCTTTGGTCCGCGTCCCTTACCCGCCGCGATATCGCTCATCGGGCGCGACGACGCGACCGATCGATCCTCGGCCAATAGCGAATCTTTATCGCCCTCGTGCGCGAACTCGTCGCGATGCTTTATCAGCAGCCAATTGTTTCGCCTGTCTCCGGTCCGGTCATGCTTCATGCGCACCAGTGCCCAGCTACCGTGGAGTCGATCGCCGTCGAGGTTGAATTTCAGGTTGCCGGCTTTGAGCGCGGCTTGTGGGGGAACGTTGTCCTCCGGCGTCCAGTAGCCGCGGTCCCACAACTGCACGGTGCCCCCGCCATATTGACCTTGGGGAATTGTGCCTTCGAAGTCGCCATAATCGAGCGGATGATCCTCAACTTCGACCGCAAGGCGTTTGTCATGGGGATCGATTGAAGGGCCGCGCGTGACGGCCCAGGATTTCATCACCCCGTCAAGCTCGAGCCTGAAATCATAGTGCAGGCGAGAGGCTGCGTGCTTTTGAATCACGTAGCGCAAGCGGTGCGACGGAGAGACCGCAGTCTGGCCACTAGGTTCGGCGGTTTTGCTGAAGTCCCGTTTGGCCTGGTACGTTGAAAGCTTCTTATTCGCCACGGTACTTCTCTGGTGGGACCGTAACTGAAGATCTGCGCGATCGACGCGATCGATCAGTGTTGATCAGGACTTGGGACCGCCGAATAGCCGCAGGATGTCTTCCTCCTTTACGACGGCGGCGCGAATCTGCTCGAGCTGATTCTCGATCGTTTTGCGCAAATCCGGCGGAAGGGTTTCACGTAGCGCCTTTTGATATTGCCCGATGACCTTTTCATCGTCTTCGCGGCACCATTCGATGACGCCGGTATCGCCCTTGCTCATGATTACGCTGAAGTCCAACGCCTCGCGATCTACGAAGCCAGAGATCGATCCCGATTTCTTCTCGTCGATACCGAGACGGTGACGTTCGGCTTGGAGCGCGGCAGCCGCGTTTTTGCGTGAATCCGCCTGGCGATTGAGAAATGCCTCCAGATTAGCGCGTTCTACGTCTTGAGCCGCGTGACGATAGCGCTTTTCGCTATCGACACAGGTCGCAATCAAACTATGTAGTATTTCAGGAGTATCCATATGTGCCTCGAACAGGAGAGCATCGGATATGCCATCGCCACGACTCGGTAAAACGCTTCTCCCGCGCAGCGATTATACGTATGTAGAAAAATTTACTGACCGATTAATCCTCACCGTACCATGAAATCATAGTCACACATGACTAAATCTTTCAGATTTGAAGCGGCCTATATCTTGCTCTTCCTTTCGAGCTGTGCGCCACAAACCATCCGCGCACATGGAGTTTTTTGCAGTGAATTGCGGTCATCAGCGATGCAGTTGCGACGTCGAGACTGGCCAGAAGTATTGCTCGAGCGAGTGCGCATCCAGCGAGCGCGACGAAGGTGCGACTGACTGTCATTGCGGCCACGCTGAATGCCGCGCGTCCCATGAAAAAGATCGAGATAGCACGCGAGACTGAAGTCGAAGGATAATCTCTATGATGAAAAAAATAGTACCGCTCGGAATTGGAATTCTCCTGTTTACTTTTGCCGGAGTTGCTTCAGCGCAAGAACTGAGCAGACTTCTGAACAAAGCCAACGAAATGAATTACGAAGAAGTCTCAACCGCCAAGATCGCCAAAGACAAGGCTGGCGACAACCAGGCGATGATGACGTACGCGGAAACAATTCGTGGCGATCACGAAGCCAATGAGGATGCGGCCTCGGCACTCGCGCGGCAGCGGAACATAAAGTTCGAGGGAACCGACGCCTCGAAGGGCGAAAAGAGCAAGCTCAACGACTTTAATGGCGGCGATTTCAACCAGGCATATCTGGACGATCAAATCGCCGGGCATAAGGCGGCTCTCAGCACCTTCAAGGCCGCCGAACACAACTTCAAGGGCGATCCCAACGTCGAACTGTATATACAGCAGACGCTTCCCATACTTCAGGCCCACCTCGCGATGGCAGAGAATCTTAAGCATCACCTATCGACCGACTCCGATCAGAACCCGGCGAACAACAAGACCAAGTAGCCGCCAATTTTCGGTCAATGTCCAAAAGAGGACATCCGCCAACCGGCGGGTGTCCTCTTTTGTGCGCCCAGCATGGCGCGTGACTTGGAGGTGAAAGTCCTCTGTGCGAGCAGGCCGCGTCGAGCACTAGCGAAGCGCAAGGGCGTCATCGTGAGATGAGGTCTGGAGGAAGCGCGGAGCAAAGCCGCGAGCCGACGAACAGGAACCGGATACAAGGCGAGGTGGCTCAGGGCGAGCGGGCAAATGACCGCGAAGCTCTATCGGCCAAGGAGTCATCGCGTAGATCCGGCGGTTGTGCGGCGAAGGTCACGGAGCCTTACCTGGGGAGATCTCGCTTTATGCCTGAAAGGGCGACGCGCAGGAGCGCGGAGCGAGAAGTCAGCAGAGGCCGTAGTAGTCAGCGGGATACGGCAGATGCCTCGATGTCCGCGCTGATGAAGGGCCGAACGGAAGGGAGAGCGAAACCGCTGTGAGTCCGAAAGACGCCAGGCGCCAGAAGCCCGAGCAATTGGGGCTGCCGCTGGAAGGTAGAGGTGAAGCCTCGAGGGTCCAGCGCAGCGGTGAAGCGTTGACGCTGACGAACGGAGAGGAGCGCTCGGGAAGCGACCGCCTGATGGAAGCGGTGGTTGCGCGCGGCAACGTCAGGGCGGCGTTGACGCGGGTACGTGAGAACCGGGGCAGCCCCGGAGTCGATGGCATGACGGTGGAAGAACTGCCGCAGTACCTGATGGAGCACTGGCAGGAAGCCCGCGAGCAACTACTCGCTGGAACTTACCAGCCCAAAGCGGTGCTGAGGCGGGAGATTCCCAAGCGCGATGGCGGAGTGCGAGAGCTCGGCATTCCGTGCGTGCTCGACCGGCTCATCCAACAGGCGATACTGCAGGTGCTGCAGCCGCGATTGGACCCCAGCTTCTCGGAGCACTCCTACGGCTTCCGACCGGGGCGCAGCGCGCACGACGCGGTGTTAGCGGCGCAGCGCTATGTGCAGGAAGGACGCCACTGGGTGGTGGACGTGGACCTGGAGAAGTTCTTCGACCGGGTCAACCACGATGTGCTGATGGGAAGACTGGCGCGGCGAATCGATGACTCGCGGCTCCTGCGGCTAATCCGCCGCTATCTCAACGCCGGCCTGATGGCCGACGGGGTAGTGATGGAGCGCACTGAAGGAACGCCGCAGGGAGGACCACTGTCGCCACTGCTGGCGAATCTCCTGCTCGACGAAGTGGACAAGGAGCTGGAGAAACGCGGGCACACGTTCGTGCGCTATGCCGACGACTGCAACGTCTATGTGCGGTCGCGGCGCGCGGGAGAACGGGTGATGGCGGCGCTGGAGCGGATGTACGCCAAGCTCCGACTTAAAGTGAATCGCGAGAAGAGCAAGGTGGAACTCGCGCACAAGCGCAGCCTCTTGAGCTACAGCTTCTGGTACGCCAGGGGCGGCGCGGTGGCATGCCGGGTCGCACCCAAGGCGCTGCGCGCGCTCAAGCAACGCGTGCGGCTGATAACCAGACGCAGCGGCGGACGGAGCATGAGAAGCGTAGTCGCGGAACTGAGGAAGTATCTGCCGGGATGGAAGCAATACTTCCAACTGGCGGACACGCCCAAGACCTTCGCTGACTACGACAAATGGCTCCGCCACCGGCTGCGGGCGCTGCAACTCAAGCAGTGGAAGCGCGGCTCGAAGATCTATACCGAGATGCGCCGCCTCGGACTGTCGGACGCGGTCGCGGCGCAAGCCGCGGCGGTTAACCGACGCTGGTGGCATCGGGCCGCCATGTCGGTCCACGCCGGCCTCACTGCCCGCTACTACGACCGACTTGGAGTACCCAGACTTGCCGATTAACCTCAACCTTCCGAACCGCCGGATGCGGACCCGCATGTCCGGTGGTGTGGCAGGGGAGTAGCGCTGCGGCGCTACCCCCTATGCCGATTATGGACCGGCAATCTGTCGTGTCGCCATACGCGCGAATCGAATGATACTCAGCTATACTTGACGATGTCAGGGTAAAGCGGGAGCACCTTCCGGATTGGCGCAGTGAAGGCTCAAGAGGCAAAGCGAAGACTGGTGGACGAGAGCATCCGTCTGATCGACGAGCAGGGTCTCGGCGGGCTGAGCTTTCGCGAGATGTCGCGCCGCGCGGGAGTGAGCCACCAGACACCGTATCACCACTTTGCCAACCGTGAAGGGATACTTGCGGCAATTGCGCAAGAGGGTTTTGCGCGGCTGGACGCGCGTCTGACGGAAGTCCGTACAAAGCACCGCCGCGAGCGCCCTGCGGAGAATCTCCGCAACGTGCTTCGCGCTTACATGCTGTTCGCGATTGAGAATCCCGTCTACTACGGGGTGATGTTCCGGCCCGAGCTGGTGGACTTCAAACGCCACCCGGAAGCCCGTGAGCAAGCCAATCTTTCGTTCCAGCAGCTCGTCGATACAGTCAGGGAATGTCATCCTGGCATCGCGAAAAATGACAAACGGCTGATGGAGATCGCGAATGCGCTATGGGCCGCGGCGCACGGAGTTGCGACGATCTGGCTCGACGGTCCTCTGAGCGTTAAATCTCCGGAAATCTCGATCAGGTCCTTTATCGACATGACATCCGAGATGTTCAGCCAAGCCGGCGCGAAGACTCCGCGATCCGCTCAAAAGAGAAGCGACAAGTTCTCCGATGCCAGGACCACGTCATCGAGGACGACGTAACGCTCCTGAAGGCGGAAGCTTTCACCGGCGGGGACAATCCAATCGCGCCGTTCCGCGGTGAAGAGCACGCGCTGGTCGCCGCGGACTTTGGCCAGGAACAGCGTGCTGACCACTGACATTCGCCCGTTCGCATCGATGCCCGTGATCATGACGTTGCTTACCAGGCGCCGAGCCATCGAGGGTGGCGTCTCGGCCCAGGCCATGCCGCTCTGCAGGCGTTCGATTCGAGTGCGAAGCCCGGTGAGGTCATCGTCGATCAGCGCCAACGAATCGTCCGCGTCCAGTTCGCGGTCCACCGACCAGGTGGAGAAATCCTTGACGTGCCCCTGCCGGATGTAGGAACGGCTGGGAACCTGGTAGCGAATCTTTTCGTCCAGCAGTTCAAGCCATAGATCGAAGCGTCGGGAGTCGAGCAGACGCGCCTCGTGATAGAGCCACTGCTGGACTTGCAGCAGACGGATGAAATCTTCGCTATTGTTCATGGGGTTACTCCGTCGAACATGTCGCGCATCCAGCGGAGATAAAAGCCACGCTGGTTGATCTCGCTGGCGGTCAGGCCAAGTTCGCCCGGAACGCGGTCCGATCGCTCTTCATGGCCGGCTCCCATCTGAAGATTTAGGCGATGTTTACGCGTCTCGGTTCCGTGACTGGAGCCGGTCACCGCCGCCCAGTTTCCCGCATCGTCCTGTTCAAAACTTCCGGCGGGTCCGAATGTTCGCGCCGATTGGCCGGAGATCCACGCCTTCACCTTGGGCGGCGCATCGCGATCAACCAGGCAGTACGACCACATCTCCACCTCGGCGACGCTCCTGGGCTGGATCACGCGCAGGGAATTCACGATCGGCACCATTCCAAAATTCGGCCATACTGCGCCGTGGATGAGGCCGATGCGGGCCCGCTGCGAGCCCAGCCGCTGGACAATCTCATCCTGCACGCTGAGCAGATATTCCTCGACGTGTGGTGGATATCCACCGAGGGTGAGCTTCAGGTAATCCTGCGGAGCCATTTCGTCCGGGAAAATGTTGACGCCCAGTCCGTGGCCGAGTTCCGGACGAACCTCGCGCGCGTAAGGCAGAGGAGTGGCGCGATTAGCCCCCAAGTCGTGAGGAAGGGCGGAACCGTGCGCGAAGCCGACGTGGTACTCGTCGCCACAATGATTTTCGGCCACTACTTTCCAGTTGCTCGCGATACGCCAGCGCTGCGGCCCGAGCAGCTCGGTTCCACCCTCCCGGCGATCGAGAATGATATCGAGATACCAGGCCATGTCGCCGAGGAATCCTCCGAGCGTCGGTGAATTCGGATCGAAATTGCCGAAGATGAGCCCCTTGTAGGTTTCCACGCGAGCGACGGGCACGAGTCCCCATTGCCGCTTGTCGATTTCCTTGTAGTAAATCGACTCTTCGCCCGGCACCGTTGCGAGGCTCCCATCGCTGTCATAGGTCCAGCCGTGGTAACGGCACTGAAATCGCTGGGCGGTTCCGCGATCTTCCTGACAAACTTGATAGCCGCGATGCCGACAGGCATTCAGATGGGCGTGAATCCGGCCGCTGCGGTCGCGAGTCACAAGCACCGACTCTTCGCCCATGTAGGTGCGCAGGAATGAGCCGGGCTTCGGCAATTGCGATACGTGGCCGAGCAGCAGCCATGAGCGGCCGAAGACGCGCTGCTTCTCCAGCTCGTAGAGGGCGGGGTCGGAGAAAATTTCCGGCCTGATCCACGAACCGTCCGGGGCGACATATTCTGGGTGGTTCATCTTCCGCGCTCCTCATTGCGGGACAACGCGCCGCATCGAGGATCAGCATAAGCGCGGACACTTGACACTGTCAAGTTTCGATACGAACGATACTGTTCGCGATGGACCCCGTCGTCTGGAACTATCGCGGTTTCGATATCGCGAGGACTCGATGCGCCTGTTTGAGATGCGGCATGTCGAGCATCTTGCCATCGAGCGCTACGGTGCCCGCGCCCGAACCGGACGCGAAGGCCGCGATTACCCGCTTGGCGTGCGCGATGTCGTCGGCCGAAGGCGTGAATGCCTGGTTGATGATTTCCACCTGGTCCGGATGAATCGCGATCTTTCCGGTAAAGCCCGCACGGCGCGCCGCCTGCGCGTTCTTCATGAGACCCGCGCCGTCCCGGAAATCCGTGTACACCGTGTCGAGCGGCTCGACGCCCGCCGCGGTGGCGGCGAGCAGGCACAGCGAGCGCGCGAGCTGATAGGTAAAATCGAGTTTGCCGGAATCATCGAGATTGGTCGATGCGCCAACTGCCGCGGGCAAATCCTCGGCTCCCCAGGTCATGCCGAAGAGACGCGGCGTCGAGCCCGCGAAGCTTCCGAGCGTGAACATCGCGGCGGGAGTTTCGGTCGCCACCACGAGAATCCTGACGCTGCCCGGCGCGACTCCCTCGCGCGTTTCGAGCGCGGTCAGGTAATGGCCGAGCAGAGTCGCATCGGCTCCGGAATTAGTTTTGGGAACGACGATACCATCGGGAGCGCCGCCAACGATTGCGGCGAGGTCAGGCAGTGCGTCGGCGGTCGAAAGCGGATTAATTCGCACCCACAATTGCTGCGCACGCGCATTGCCGCGCGAAGTTTTCAGATATTCGCCGACGATTCCCCGCGCGAGAGGCAGGCGGTCCTTGGCTACGGAATCTTCCAGGTCGAGGATGAGCGCGTCGGCTGGACCGCCTGCAACCTTGCCGAGCTTGCGCTCGCTGTCGCCCGGCACGAACAGCATCGAACGGAGGCTCATGACGTTGGCCGCTTGCGCATCAACGCCGAGCGTTTGCATCGTGCGACTTCCTCGCCGCGCTGGTTGATGCATCGATGCTCGAACAGGACGATTCCGGCGTCCTTGCGCGAGCGGCTCTCTCGCTTCTCGAGCACGATAGTTTCGGAATGAAGCGTATCGCCGTGAAAGACGGGCTTCGGAAATACGACATCCGTCACGCCGAGATTGGCAACCGTAGTGCCCAGAGTCGTGTCTCCCACCGAGACGCCGATCATCAGGCCAAGGGTGAAGATGCTGTTGACGAGCGGGCGCCCAAACTCCGTGGTCTTAGCGAATTCGGCGTCGAGATGGAGCGGCTGCGGATTGTGTGTCAGCGCGGTGAACAGCACATTGTCCGTCTCTGTGACGGTCCTGGTGATCGCGTGCTTAAACGTCTGCCCGTCGTGAAAGTCCTCGAAGAAAAGTCCAGCCATATCGAATCAGCGCGCCTGCGCGCTCCTCTGTGGCATCGGCAGCGGAGACGGCTCGGCGAGCGCCTCGGTCTTCATCTTCTTCAATTCAGGCAGCACGTGTTTCGCAAAGCACTTGAGGTTGCGTTCGGCCTCGTCGAAGGGCATCCCGGCGTAGCTGAAATTCAGCATCACGCCTTTTGCATCGATCGTGTCCTTGATGAATTGGATTTTCTCGAGCACCTGGTCCGGCGTTCCCCACGGCATCAGTTTGGCAAAGTCCACCGCGGCGCCATCCAGGCCATGCTTCGCGATGTACTTTCCTACGTTGCTGTAGAACTCGTAACTCTTGTGAGAGCCGAATTGCTGCGAAGTCATTTCGTAATGACGCATCGCGGTGTGGTAATAATCCGATATCCACTTCATCGCCATTTCTTCAGCGCGATCCTTGTTCTCGTCAACGAAACAGAATCCTCCCGACAGAGGCTTTGGCGCCGGCGCGCTGCCGTTAACCTCGCTCCAGACCTTATGGTAAATCTCGAAATCTTTTTTGACGGCCTCCCATGGCTTCTGGGGAATAACTAGAAGTCCCACGCCCAGTTTCGCCATGATCGGCATCGATTCGGGAGAAACCGCCGCCGCGTAGGTGCGGCCTTTGAATGAGCGCGAAGGAAACGGCCGGATATCGCGGCGTGGTTGCCTGGTGTACTTGCCGCCTTCCATGTAACCGTTTTCGAGCGCGTTCAGCACGAGTTCGGCGTATTCGACGAACAAATTTCGTCCCTCGTTCTGATCGAGACGAAATCCCTCATACTCAATTCGCGCCAGGCCGCGGCCGAGTCCCAATATGAAACGGCCGTTCGAAATATGGTCAAGGACTGAGATTTGCTCGGCGACGCGGACCGGATCGTGCCACGGCAGAACCACAACCATCGAACCCAACTGCACCTTGCTGGTCTTTCCGGCCATGTAAGCGAGGAACTGCAGGACGTCGGGGCACATCGTGTAGTCATCGAAGTGGTGCTCAACTGACCAGACGGAATCGAACCCGAGCGGCTCAGCCATCTCGCAAAGTCTCAGTTCACTACGATAGACCTCGGCATCGGAAATAGTATTGTGCGGATTCTGAAAGGCGACACCATATCCTACATGCATCGGCATACTCCTTCGTCCAGTTTCTAGTACGAGCGTGGCAGCCCAAGAACGTGCTCGCAGATCGAGTTGAGCGCCATCTCCTGTGAAACCGGCGCTATCTTCGTCAGGCGGCATTCGCGGAAATATCGCTCGACGTCGTAGTCGCGGATATATCCGTATCCGCCTAGGGTTTGAACCGCGCGATCGCATGCTTCAAATCCGGCGTCCGCCGCGCGAAGCTTGGCGGCGTTAGCCTCGCCGCCGCAGGGCCTGCCTCGATCGTACAGGGTCGCCGCGCGAAGCATCATCAATTCCGCGGCATCGAGCTTGGTATATGAATCAGCCAGCGGATGCGCGATCGCCTGGTTCTTTCCGATCGGACGATCGAAGACGATTCGCTCTTTTGAGTAGCGGATCGCTTTCGTGATCGCGACGCGCCCAATCCCGATAGCCTCCGCGGCGACCAGGATTCGTTCCGGATTGAGGCCGTCGAGCAGGCAGTGAAAACCTCGGCCTTCTTCGCCTATAAGGTCGCTTGCGGGAACGCGCAGATTGTTGACAAATAGCATGTTGGTATCGACGGCCGCACGTCCCAACTTCTCCAACTCGCGGACCTCGACGGCGGAGGGATCAAGATCAGCGAAGAACAGGCTCATTCCGTCGGTCTTTCGCTTGACCTGCTCAAATGGAGTAGTGCGCGTAAGGATCAGCATCTTGCTCGCTTCGCGCGCCTTGGTTGTGAAAACTTTGCGGCCGTTTAATACATACGAATCACCGTCGCGGCGTGCAGCGGTCTTGATATGCGTGATGTCGTTGCCGGCATCCGGCTCGGTCACTGCGAACGCGACGTGAATTTCTCCGCGCACAACCTTCGGCAGATAGCGGCGCTTCTGTTCCTCGGTGCCGTGGTGCACCAGCGGGCTCACGCCAAAGATCGAAAGATGGATCGAGCTTGCCGCAGCCATCGCGCCGCCTGAGGCCGCCACCTCGAGCAACACCAGCGCGGCCTCGGTCACGCCGAGACCGCTGCCGCCATATTCCTCGGGAATCGCCACTCCCAAATAACCGGCTTCCGCGACCGCTCGGAAAAACTCGTTCGGGAACTCCGCCTTGCGATCCTTTTCCCGCCAGTACTCATCGGGAAAGTTGGCGCATAAGACGCGGACCTGCCGGACGATTTCCTGCTGCTGATCGTTTAGATCGAAATCCATGCTTCACTGCCTCTTCACACGTTCGCGATCATGCCCCCACCGGGTCGCGCGACCTTCGTCGCCACCGAATTGGGTAAGCACACTATGCGGCGGCGGCGTGGAGCAGCCTGACGCCAAATTGTCCGGCCGCATTGCCGCCCAGCATTCTGGCGATGGTTGGTTCCTCGATTCGGGCTGCCATGAGCGTTGCGATCGCGTCGTGAGCGCTGGTCGTGTCGTGATGCGGATAGCGCGAGCCCCAGACGATTTTCTCGGCGAAGTCGCCGGGTAGCTTCTGGATCAGGCGCTCCTCGGCGTCGAAGCCGAGCATGATCTTGCCTTCTTCCCACATCTCTTCGGTATCGGTCCGCACCGGATAATAGTGCAGCAGCGGAATCGTGCGAGTTGACGCTTCCATTTTTTCCAGCACTTCTTCCATCCACGAGGCTTTGCCGTGCGCGACCACCATCTTCATCTTCGGATAGCGCTGCATCACGGTGAATCCGATCAGCGTCGATGCAACGAACATGTGGTTGTCGAGCCAGGGCGCGAGGATCTGCGCGATCGGATGACCCAGCGGCGGCGACGCGGTGAAACCGAACGTGATGTCCGAGCCACCGCCAGCGGCCGGACCGGCTCCGCCCGCAGTTGAGAACGCACGATGGTTCAAGCGAGTCTTTATTTTCTCGAAGAACGGACCGTGCGAAGTCCACTCCGGATTCCACAGTCCCGTCGCGGGATGCACCGCGACGGTGGTGCCGAGACTCTCGAGCTCTGCCCATAGCGGATCGTAAATCGGGTGGGTGAAGTAGTGGCCCTCAAGAAACATCGGCCGAATGAACGCCGCCCGAAAACAGGGAACCTTAGCGGTGCGGCGTAGCTCCTCGACGGCGTAATCCATGTTCTGCAGCGGAACCATCGAGGCGGCGAACAGCCGATCCGGCGCGGCTTTGCAGAAATCCGCTATCCAGTCGTTGTATGCGCGCGCGAGTGCGTACGCGATATCGGGATCCTCGACGAGGTGGAAGCCCTCGGCGAACCAAGTCGGGTAAAGCAGCGCCTGATCGACGCCCATCGCATCCATGTCGCGCAGGCGCGCCTCGGCGATTGACGCTCCCGCGGTCGCAGCGTGGCGAGTACCAGGATCGAGCTCGCCGACCTTGTCCCACGTCATTCCGGGGCTCCAGATCGCGTGGCGCGGGATATTCGGGTTCATCGGATCGCGGAAAATCTTGCCGTTCACCTTGAGGTACGAGCCGAGCTTGCCGTCCTCACGCCAGAGGGCAATTTTCCCGAGCGTGCGGAACTCTGGATCGAGGTATTTGCTCCACAACTGTGGCGGCTCGACGACGTGCGAGTCGCTGTCGAAAACTGCAAACCGCATATTCGCCATGGTCGTCCTCTTTCCCGCCTCGTTGTTAGCGCGGAGGCATCTGCCGTCTGACCGAAGCTTCGGGGTTGAGCGATCGCTTGATCTCTTCCTCGGTCGGCCACCAGTCCGGACGTTCAATTTCGGTGACGCGATCGGCGATGAAGTTCTTGGGCGCATCGATCCGGTACATCTTACGAGCGTTACCGCCCAGGAACTTGGCTTGATACGGCTCCGGCAGTTCACATTTCCGCATCGTATCGATCGCCCGCCACGCATCGTCGCCATCGTGATGGTACACATCCGAGGACCACGCCAGGATGTTCTCGTAGAATTCCGGCAGACGCGAGGGCGGAGCTTCGTCGCCCTCAAAACCGGTCACGCAGCGCTCGAAGAATGTCTCGCTCGGCAGCTTCTTGAGTGGCCGCAGCCGCCGCTCGTTGCGATAGAGCTTGTAATTTTTGTCGCATTCATCGAGCACGAAGCTTAGCCAGGTCGATGACGCCTCGAACACCGCGGCCTTCAGTTTCGGAAAGCGGTCGAAGAATCCCGACATCAGGACCATCACGACCCACAGCGATGCTTCCGCCTGGAAATCCTGCACGTTGATCAGAAACGAGTGCGGCAAGCCTGACGAGGTCGCAGTCAGCGAGATCAGTTCGGCGCCCGAATGCTGCTCGGTGTATCCCGGCGGCTTGAGCGACCCGAAGGCCGGAAACGGATGCATTCCGTACACGACTCCGGTCTCTTCCATCGCGCGCCATACGCGCTCGTACTTGGGCTGGATCGGATAATTGCCCATCGCATCAATCGGCCGGACTAATCCGACGCGGCATCCCTTGTCCGCGACGCGATATACTTCCTGTTCCGCGAATTTTGGATCCTGCATCGGGAGCATCGCGGCGAAATAGAGCCGTTCAGGATTCTCCTGGCAGTACTCGTATGCCCATTCGTTGTAGGCCTTGCACATCGCCTTGGCGCCGACGGCATTGAGCAGCCACGGGTAGGTATCGATATCGGTAGGAATGATCATCACCTGGTCGATACCCTGCACATCCATGTCGCGCAGGCGCGGCCTGGGCTCGTAGGAACCCTTGTGATCGATATACTCAGCCTGTTCCTTGGTGAGGGCGGTCTTGGGATTCAAATTGCGGACGTTGAGCGCGCGCTGGATATCGTGCTTGAGCCCGGGTCCCGCGAGCGACAGCACGTTGACCATCCCGGCCGCTCCGCCGATCCGCTGCGAGCCGATTCCCGCGCCGCCCTTGCCATTGACTATTAACTGATCGGTTTCCGGATCGTACCAGATGGTATTTTTGAGCGCCTCGTATTCGTCTTTGGTCAGCCAGTCTTTCGCGCGCTCCCACAGCCATGGCGGCTCGGTCACGTGAGCATCGCAATCGAAGGTCGGGAAATTTTTGGTCATCGGCGCAAATTTCTGAACAGGCATACTGCACCTCGGCTATTCGCGGCGACTCAGCTGACTAGCTAGTGACTATTCAGTCTCGAGCCACGTCCCGGGCATCGTGATCGCGCCGTGACGCGCAAAGATTGCATCGATTTCTTTCATATCGGTTTCGGAAATGGACCATCCAAGCGCGCCGGCGTTGTCGTTGACCTCGCGCGGATTGCGGCATCCCACGAGCGCCGTGCTGATCACGGGATTCGTGAGCGTCCAGCGCAAAGCAAGCTGCGGCAACGATTTGTTGTAGCGCTTCGCGATCGTCTTCAGATCCTCGACCGCGCGCAGGTTGTTGAGGAAGTGCTCGGGGCCGAACAGATGCTGAAACAGGTTGATATTGCCGAGCTTGCCGCGGCGCGAGCGCCAGTCGCCCTTTTCGAACGCCGACTCCTCGCTGAGCGTGCCGGTCAGCATGCCGTAGGCGAGAGAGCCATAGGCCATAACGCCGATTCCGTTTTCCCGGCAGTACGGAAAAATTTCCTTTTGCATGCGGCGATCAAACATGTTCCAGCAGTATTGAACTACATCGACGCGCCGTGTCCGTGCGCATCGTTCGATCTCGCTGAGCTTGAAGTTGGACAAGCCCACAGCCCTGACCTTGCCCGCCCTGACGAGCTCATCAAGCGCCTGCATCGGCTCCTCGAACGGCGTGACCCGATCGGGCCAGTGGATCAGATAAGCGTTGACGTAATCGGTGTTGAGCGCCTTGAGGCTCTTGTCGATCGACTCGACAACGCGCCTACGGGTGCTGTCGCGATAATTCGGCGCGTCGGGGTAGCCGACGCCGAACTTGGTCGTGATTACGGCTTCCTTGCGGCGCGAACCGAGGGCTTTGGCGAGTGATTTTTCCGACGCGCCGAAGCCGTACGCCTCGGCAGTATCGAAGCAGTTGATCCCGAGGTCGAGCGCGCGATTAACCGCCTTAATAAACTCGGACTCTTCGATACCGCCGTAGCCGCCGCCAATCTCCCAACATCCGAAGCCTACGGCGGAGATCTGAATACCGGTCTGGCCAAAAGGTCGGAGTTCCATACGCAAGCCTCCGCAGGGATCATCGGTCGCTGCCGGTCACGCTAGTTCCGATAGAATTTTTTGTCAAAGCGGACAAGCCGTCTTATCTGTCGCGCAACGCGCAGATTCAGATTGCGCCGGAGAGCAGGGCGCGGAGACGATTTGCGAGGTCGGGTGCGGAGACTTCGTGCTTGAAGTACGCGAATACCTTGGTGCCGTCATCGACAAACTTGCTTATACGTTTGGCCCACTCCGCGAGCCCTGTGTCGTCGTAATTTTCCATCCGAAGCCGCAGGTAAACGTATGGTGCGGTCCGTACCACTGGCGTCGCGAGCTTTTCGCTCTCCGCGATACAGAGAGCGGCTTTCGCGTCGGAGAGCGCAGCAAGTGTTGAATCGTCGAACCATGATTTATCGCGGAACTCGAACGCCACCGGTATCCGTCCATTCAGCTGCGCGAGAAAATCCTTGAGCAACGCCGTGTCGCGCGTGAAATTCGGCGGGAGCTGGAACAGCGTCGGCGCGATACGCTCGCCGAGCGCGCCCGCGGTCTCGATAAAGTAGTCGAGCACTTCCTCGGTGCCGCGCAGCTTGGCGAAGTGAGTAACGCGTTGCGGTGCCTTGAGCGCAAAACGGAAGTGTGCAGGAGTCTTGGAAGCCCAGCCCTCCAGCAGCTTGCGGGTCGGCAGGCGGCGGAAGGTCATGTTGATTTCAACCGTCGGCAAGCGCTCGGCGTAGTACTCGAGCATCTTCGCGCCAGGCGTCTTGGCCGGATAAAACCCTCCGACCCATTCCTTGTAGCTGAACCCTGAGGTTCCGATCCGAATCGCGCCAGCCTGCCGCTCGCTCATCGATCTGCGCCACCTGCGCCATCAAGTGAAATTTGCTTCTACATGACACGGTAGCGTGCCGATTACCATCACCGCTGTACCCGTACCCAAAGGGAATCGGATCGGACCATTTGAATCTATTGGATTTCTTCGGAGCCACCGGGGGATTCGAATCACCCGGAAGCCCGGCGGCGGACACTGCGCGCGATTCACTTGTCGAGGCTTACTTTTTTCATCAGCGCGATAAAGTCGGCATCGGCTATTTGGAGCTCGCCGCGGCACCTACGGGTGCTTGTATCCGACAATCTCTATGAGCTGCGGCGAGCCGGAAATGGCGTTAGATGCTTCCATCGCCGCCATGACGGGTAGTGTCGCGAAGTTGGTGGAAAAGAAGAAAAGCGTCATGATCCGGCGAGTTGAGCCACAACTCGCACCCGCTTGACGGCGGGAGCCGGAGGATGACGCCATGGAAAGCGATAGCAGGGATTTAGGGGCAGGGAAAGCGCCGCTCGAGGATCTGATGCGGGAGCGGATTCGGGCGACCATCGAAGCCATCGTCGAGGAGGAACTGGAAGCGGCGCTGGGCGCGGCCCGCTCGCAGCGTGTGGGCGCGGAGCGGGCTGGATACCGGCACGGCAAGCGTGAGCGCCAGCTCAGCACCAGCCTTGGAGCGACCACGATCGCGATGCCGCGGGCGCGAATCGAGGACCACGAGGGGCGCCGCCGAGAATGGCGCAGCCGGATGATCCCGCGCTACCAGCGGCGCACCGAGCGGGTTGACGAGGCGATTTTGGGAGTGTACCTGAGCGGGACCAACACGCGGCGGCTGCGCGGAGCACTCGCTCCACTTTTGCGCGGCGCGCCGTTGTCCAAAGATGCGGTCTCGCGTCTGGTCGGGCGTTTGCGCGAAGACTTCGCGGCATGGGCCAGGCGTGATCTCGGCGAGTTGAAGGTCCGCTACCTGTTTTTGGACGGCTGGTATCCGCGGATGCGGATCGGGAAAAAGCGGGTGCGAGTACCGGTGCTGGTCACACTGGGGGTGTGCGCGGACGGCCGCCGGGTGGTGCTCGATATGCGCCTGGCAGGAGTCGAAAGTGAGCAAGCCTGGCTCGACGCGGTGCGCGCGCTGTGCGCCCGCAATCTCGGTGCCCCGCTGCTGGCGGTGATCGATGGTAATCCGGGGCTGGCCGCGGCGCTCAAAATGCAGTGGCCCAAGCTCGCGATTCAGCGCTGCACCAATCACAAGCTGTGGAACCTGCTCGCCAAAGCCCCGGCCCATCTGCGCGAGGAACTCGCCGAGGACTATCGGCGCATGATTTATGCCGACAGCCGCCAGGCGGTCGAGCAGGCGCGGATCGCGTTCACGCGCAAGTGGAAACTGCGCTCGCAGGCGGTCAGTGCAAGTTTTGCCGAGGCCGGCGACGAGCTCTTCACCTTCAACAGTTTCCCGAGCTCACAGTGGAAGGCGCTGCGGACCACCAATGCGCTGGAGCGAATCAACGAGGAGTTTCGCCGCCGCACCAAAACCCAGGCCTCGCTGCCGAGCGAGGAGGCGGTCCTGTTCCTGCTCTTTGGTCTATTGCGCAGCGGCCAGATCACGCTGCGCCGCCTGGTCGGCTGGCAAGCCCTGGCCAATAGTAACTCGCAAGCGGAGGCTGCATAGCGACTGCATAATCAATCGCTCGCTCGTCGAATGCTGACGCTAAATGCTTTTCCACCACTTGACCGACACTACCGCCATGACGGCTGCCTCGACACAGCCGAGGTTGAATCCGCAATCAATCCAGTCGCCCACGATATAGAGGTTGTTGTATCCGGTATCGGCGGTCTTGATCCGATACTGATTGCTGCCCGGGAGTGACTGAACGTAACGCTCCGACGGGTCGCAGTTTGCGCGCCAGAACTGAGACGCGAAGCGTTTGTCTCCCGCTGCCTCACCCGCTCCCACAAGCAAATTCCATCGGAAATCACCACCGCGAACCGCCGTTGGCCACAACACTTCAACATCGTGGCGCAGAAACCGAATCGCGTTGTCCTTGACGAGATTCGCCTGGGTGACGGGAAACGTCGGATCGGTTGCGGGCGGAAGCGACAGAGGCGTCGGCATCGCATTGCAGAAGTAGGCAATACCCTGCGGCTTCTGATCCGCGGGCCAGGCTTCGCGATCGATTAGCTGCCGCATATCGGCCCAGGTATCGAACGGCTCCGCATAACCCGAAAGATCAATCTGTTTTTTCCAACCCAAGCTTTCCATATCTTCGGAGAGCCACACCTGGAAGGATTGCGTCTGAACGGTCGTGACCCGGTCCACCATCAGCTTCCACTTCGGATTGTTCGGGTCGTTCACTAGCTCCTGGGTGAGGTAGCGTAGCGACCCATGAGAAATACCCAGCACGGCACGGTCAAAGTCTTTGCCGGCGCTCAAGCTGTATTCGCCGACGTCCTGCCACTTGGTCCAAAATGACTCGAGGTTATAGAGATTGTAGCCGCTGGCCTTTTCGCTCGCCCGGCTCTTGTCGCGCAAGTCCGGGCCTTCGCGTAGCTGCTCATACAAAGGCTCTGCCGGCCAGCAGGGGAGATCGCAGACGGAAACCAGCGGGCGATACTCAGAGGTCCCATCATTCAGGGTTGCCTGGCGAGCCATTTCGATGGCGGCGATAGACTGCCGATCCTCGGACAGCCGCAAGTTCTTGACCCTGTGAAAGAAACGAAACTGCACTCCGCGGTTCTGCAGCACAAGATAGAGCGGAGCAAAGACGACATCGCCCATCCCGGCTTGCATTTTCCAGAAGATTGCCCCTTTGTAGGTGAAGGCGATGCGGGAGCCTGAACGTAGTGCCTCTCCCGCCGCGAACATGGGCTTAGTGCGGTCCCCATCCTGGTAGGCGAATGCGAGGTCGTACAAACCAGACAGGACCGCGGATTCATCAGCGACCTGTTGGTCGCAGCCATGCTTCTTCAGCCACTCGCGGTAGTCGTATTGATTAATTTTGTCGAGGCCGTCCTTGATTAGACCGTCATCGATGATCCCGCGAATGTTCGCCGCGCAAAGTTCAATGACACACCACAAACGCCATGCCTCGACGTCGGTGTTGCTTCGCTCCTGCAGATCCTTCCGTATCCGATTGACAAAGTCGTCAAGAAGATTGAGCAATCCGGCGTGCTGGACGGGAGTATGCCGCGCGGAATCGAGTGACATTGTTTGCTTGAATTCCTGCACGGCAAAGAGGGCAGTTTGAAAGGTTCCACCAAGCAGTGACTCAAGGACGCTCTTCATTAGCTCGAAGGCGCGCTCGACGTAGTACCACATGTCCCACGAAGGATCGCGAGTACCAGGGTCTCCGGGATTGAGCGAGTCTTCGGGGAAATCGATCGGCCAGACCGACCAATCATCCTGAAAGCGATCCGCCGCACCCACGAAGCTTGCTTTCTTGAACGCCTCGTCCCAGGTAGCCAGTGGACTACCAGGCGGGCGGCCGAGTTCCGCATAGCATTCCCGAATCATTCGGAACGCATTTTCATAGAAGCCTAACCATAAATGCAGTCCGTGCTCTTCGATGCGCCCGTACTGACCGCGCCCGCTGGCTCCCTTACCACCAAGGCGCCAACCCATTTGATAGATGGTGATACTTTCGAATTTTTCTTTCCACTTGGGATCCCTGGTCAAGTGGAATGCGGTTGCTATCGAAGCTACCCCGCCGCCAAGGATGACGATCTTCTCGCGTTTACCGTTGTTAGCCACGATCGGTTTCTTCTTGTTGAGTCATGTGCCGTAGTTTACCCATCGCGGTCTCACGGTGTCGTGTTAGCCCGCCACAGTTCGTGGCCTGGTGGAACAATGAAATCGTATTCGACATGGAAGCTGAGTTTCGGCTTGATAACTCCAGTAGCAAGTCCCAGTTCTTCTCGGAGTGGATCGCTGGGAAAGTCATTAAGAACGATTTCGTAGTCTCCCAGCAACCCGCCACCGGTAAACGCGGTGAGTGAAAATGATGAGGCCACGATTGATTGATAGCAGGCGCGATCCTGTAGCGCGGTGTCGCGCAGTTGCTTCAGAAAGACCAGCGGTACTCCGAGGCCGATCTCTCTCCCGATGTCCAGGAGATGTTCTTCTACCCGCGTGATTTTTATTGGCCCGCCAAACACGCGGTCTGCTATCTCCTTACACATAGATTCGAAATCTCTGAACACCACCGAGCGATCCTCCGGGTTGGCCTCGCCCGCGGAATGAATCTCAATCAAGCGTTTGGAAACCGCTTCTGTGTCTGGTCTGGTGCCGGGAATGACGAGCGTATCCAGAGCGAAGAGGCTGGGATCTCCCTGTGGTGGCGGCAAGGTGATTTTTCCCAGGCGCTTGGGAAATCCATAGCCTTCGCGCCCGACGATCAAGGCCGCATCACTGTCAACGAAGATATACGGAATGAAGAAGGAAAAGCCTCGGTCTCCGTTGTGAAGCGCGTTGAAATCGAACCCCGGTACGAAGACGGTGAATTCCTGTTCCCTGATCCAACCAAGAGTGGGTTCCCTGGCGCTCTGATGCCGCATATCGACGAAGCTGAAGAGAACAAAGGCGAACCCTGGAAGGCCCACCGGCCAGAAATCCACCGCGCCGCCGGATGGTTTATTCAGGGTGTTGGAAAAGAGAGCGCGCAATTTCTCAAAATCCGCCGCGACTACAAAATTGTTCATGCGGCATCCTTGAATTGTGAACGGCGCCTGATAGCGAGGGTTCGCGCCGAAATCGACGTAGGCGGGCAATTCTCTTTCAGACAATCGCATTCTCCTTTCCGGTGCTCCGGATCTGGCGGTCCGCGCTTCCTTCAAGCGAGTGGATGACCGAATTCAAAGGAACCTACGACCTGAGCGACTCTATAAGCGCGTTGGCCTCTTTCAAATCCCTGGTGTCGAAGCCCTCGGTGAACCAGTTGTACGCCTCTGATAATAGTTCGTGAGCTTCGCCATTCTTGCCTTGGGCCATCCGCAGACGACTCAGGCTTATCGCTGCGCGCAGCTCCCAGGACTTCGCTTGCTGGCGCCGAGCGATGTCGATCGCTTTGAGAAAGTCGGCTTCAGCTTCGGTCTGCGAATCAGCAGTTGGGAGGCGCGGACCATTATTTTGAATCGCCCCGGACTCGATGAGCGTCAACTCGCCGCGGAGCCGATATAGCTCTGCCTCGTAGCATCGCTCTTCGGTTTTGGTCATCGCGCCAAGGGCCGTATTCAGGGTGTCGAGGCCGACGCTACGGTCGCCGGCCCTGCACGCTGTCTCACTCACTAGCGCCAGGAGCCATGTGCGCCCAACCCTCGACCCTATTTCCTGGTACATCCGCACTCCCTGATTGGCCATCGTGAGCGCTTCCTCGGGCTTTTCTTGCCGTGCCCATCCCCGCATCAGCATTCCCACCGCTTCCCAGAACTGAAATCCCTGCTCCGCCGATAACGCCCGCGCCCGTTCGGCCCGTTCGTCGGTCACTCCTACTTCGCCGCGAAGTTGATGGAGCATCGAAGTAAGTCCCAGCGAAAAGGCCTCATCATAGGGATGGGCAATTTCTCGCGCTCGAGCCACTGCCTTGTCACCCCGCGCCCGAGCCTGATCAGGAAAGCCACGCTGCCAGAGAACAAAGGCCAGGTAGCAGAGGCAACTAACTTCAGGATCCTGTCCATAGCGTATGCTGAGCGTCTGGTGCATCTTGGGCTCGTATAGTTCGAGGCTCTGAGTGAGCTGCTCACTGGCCGACGTCAACTCGCCCATCCAGAACAGACTACAGCCCAGCGCCCAATGGGCCTCGATTAGCAAGACGGCATCCTGCGAGCGGCGCGCGAGGTCCAGAAGCTGTTTGCCGATCTCACGAGATTTTTCCAGCTGCGCCTCGACCAGGTAGAACGACCAGAGGCCATACAGCACTGAGAATCGGGTCGAATCGTCTTCCAGTTGGTCGCATAGGTCGAGCGCGCGCGTGTAGGCGTGCTCGAATTCGACCGTGGCGTAGCCTCTGAGAGCCATCAGCGCGGGACCGAGCGCCAACTGAAGGCGTAATTCCCATTGGACGCGCTCCGGATCGTCCGGGAATTTCTTTACCAGTTCGATGGCCGCGGTAAGACGAACGATCGCATCGACATAGGCGGAGCGCTGCAGCGCCTGCTGCCCGGCGCGTCCCAGGTACTCCGCGGCCTTGGCGCCGTTATTACTATGACTGTAATGATCCGCCAAATGTTCAAGATGGCGTTCGAGTTGTCCGGCGAACAGCGCTTCGAGCGCTTCTCCGGCGCGCTCGTGCAGATGCTTGCGCCGCTCGATCAGTAGCGAGTTGTAAGCCACCTCCTGCGTCAACGCATGCCTGAAGGTGTATTCAACGTCGCCGGGAGCCGGTTGCTCGTAGATGAACTCGGCCGTCTGTAGGTGCCCGAGCATCCGTTCCAGCTCGTCATCGTTGGTTCCGTCGAGCATCCGCTTGGCCAGCGACAAGGCGAACTCCTTGCCAATCACGGCGAGTGTCTGGAGCAGCTCCTTTTCGCCGACGGGCAACCGGTCAATGCGCGCGGCAAGGATCGCGCGCACAGTCGGCGGGATCTTCAGGTCGCCCAGCGACCGGGTGAGCCTGGTCACCGAGCCTTCACGGACCAGCGAGCCGTCGTCGCATAGCACCTGCACCGTCTCCTCCATGAAGAACGGATTGCCGCCGGTTTTCTCGACGATCAGCCGCTTGAGCGGCGCCAGCGCCGCGCTGTCGCCGAGCAAGCCGGTTAACATCTCGTCGGAGGATTTCATACCCAGCGGATCGAGGCGCAACTGCGTGTAATAGGTTTTGCTGCTCCAGTCATGCGAATACTCGGGCCGATAATTCGCCAGCAGCAGGATCTTGGCGTTGGCAATCGAGTCGGCAAGGAGATTGAGTAACCCCTGAGTTTCTTCGTCGATCCAGTGCAGATCCTCGAAGATCAGCATCAGGGGTTGGTTGAGTGATTCGCGCAACAATATCCGTTTGATCGCGTCGAGGGTGCGCCGCTTGCGCACCTGCGCGTCCATCCCCGCCAGTGGATCATCCCCCTCGATGATCCCGAGCAACGCCATCAGATACGGCAGCGTATCCTCGAGCGTACGGTCGAGGACCGCGATCCTGCCCGAGACTTTCTCCCGCCGTTTACGAGGGTCGTCGTCACTCTCGATATCGAAATAGCCAAGCAGAATCTGGAGCACCGGCAGATAGGCCGATGCCTTGCCATGTGAGACCGAGAAAGTTTCCAGGACCATCCATCCTGACTGATTCCTGGCCTTGAACTCGAAAAAGAGGCGCGACTTGCCGGTGCCCGCTTCGGCGACCGCCGCTCCGATTTGACCGCGTCCGGCGCGGGCCTGCTCGGCCGCGAGTTTGAGCGCCTCCATTTCGCGCTCGCGCCCGACGAATTTTGTCAGTCCGCGGCTGGCTGAGCGTTGCAGCCGCGTGCGCAGCGGCCCGAGTCCGGTGACTTCGTAAACGTTGACCGGTTCGCTGACGCCTTTAACCTTTGTCGGTCCACGCTGCTTGAGCGCGAAATATCCTTCGACCAGCGTTCGCGTGTGCTCGGTGATCGCGATCGCTCCGGTCGAGGCGACGGTCTGCATCCGCGAGGCGAGATTCGTGGTGTGCCCGATCGGGGTGTACTCGACATGTCCGCCGCCGGTTGAAATCGAACGCACCACGACCTCGCCGATGTTGACGCCGACGCGAATTTCGAGCGGCGCTCGTCCGTCGGCAAGCAGTTTGTCGCTGTAGCGGCGCAACTCCTCCTGCATGCGCAACGCGGCATACAGCGCGCGTTGAGGATGATCCTCGTGTGCGACGGGCGCGCCGAACAGGGCGAAGATGCCGTCGCCGGTGGATTGCACGACGTATCCGTCGTAGCGCTTGACCGCATCGATCATCAGCTTCAGTGCCGGATCGACGATTGCGCGCGCTTCTTCGGGATCAAGGTCCTGTTCGAGGTCGGTTGAGCCTTTGATATCGGCGAACAGCGCTGTGACCGTCTTGCGCTCGCCCTCGAGATTTTCGGGTGCGGGCGTCTCCGATATTCGAATTGGTGAATCATTCGATTTTTTTGCCGAGGCAACCGCGGCCGTTCCGAGCACCGTGCCGCAATCTCCACAAAAGCGTTTGTCCGCTGGATTGTCGGCGCCGCATTTGGGGCAAAGATTGGCCAGCGGCGCGCCGCAGTCACCGCAAAACTTTTTGCCGACCGGATTTTCGGTTCTGCAATTCGGGCAGCGTATCATGCGGACCTCGCCACGGCTTTGCCTGGCGTGAGATGGCACTCGATAAACTTCCCGCCCTTCATGATCACGTCTAAATTGGCGCGATCCTGCAGCACTGTAATGCCGCGCACCGGATCGCCGTTTACTACCAGCAGATCGGCCAGCTTGCCGGCTTCGATCGTTCCCAGCTCGTCTTTCATTCCGAGCATTTCGGCGCCGTTGCGCGTGGCCCATCCGATAACATCGAGCGCGGAAATGCCGGCGCCCGTAACGTAGGCTGCGAGTTCCTTGGCGTAGTCGCCGTGCGAAACGATGTGCCCGCGGATTTTCTTGCCACGGCAGTGCGGACGCGAGTTCATTACCACCGCGTGGCGATCTTCTCGAGATCGCAGGCGTCCGGATTGCGCATGGTAGCGAGCACTTCATGTCCCGCGCGCGCCAGGAACAGCGTGGCGTGGTAGCCGATTCCCTTGTTCGTTCCGGTGATCAAAATCTTGGCCATTGCTCTTTTTACCCCTGCACCATTAACTCGACCGTGTTGCCATCAGCCTCGAGAATCACCTCTGACGCCCGTTTTCCTGGAAGTATCATTTTGAATCGTTATTGGGAGCGCCGCTTGCCGTGCTGGGAGGCGGCGGAAGCCCGACGGACGCGTGATCGATCTCGTAGCGCCACTTGCCTCCTGACTTGTGGAGCAGTTCGTCGGTTCTTACGCGCTGCGTGACGGGCTTTCCATCCGGACCCTGCGTAGTGACCTCGAGCTGTCCGAAATGAACGATGTAGTCTTTGCCAACCGGCCGCGCATCGCTACTGACTACCTTGAACGACTGCTTCACACCGCCGCCGCAGTAAGTTTTGAGGATTTTTTGGAACGCGGGCTTACCGACAGCAAATTCGCCCTGACCCGGCCAGATTACGACCGCGTTGTCCTCATAGAGATTCAGGACCGCTGGAATATCGCATGCGGCAGTGGCTTTGTAGAACGCGTCGTTAACGCTATCCGCATCCGCCACCGGATCCGCAAACACCGCGGCCGAGAACATTACACTGAGCGCCAACGCAAGGAATGAAAGTGAGCCCCATTTTGTCATCGAGCGATCGGACATCTTGATACCTCGTTTCGGGAATTGCGGGTAAAGAGCAGGATCGCGACGCGCGAAAATCAGCGGCCCTTCAGTTTCGAGACGGGTGGAAGAAGCCCGAGTTCGCCAGCTTGCTGCGCAAGTCGATTGTGTCGGGCAGCGCTCCTCAGACCTCCTTCGTGTAATCGAAGATAACGTGCTCCCTGGTCAGGAAGCATCGCGAACGCGACATCTCGACGAAGCGGCGTTCGTCCTCGATAAGCTTTGCGGAAACTTCAGCCCCTCGAGGGGTAGCGGAACTGGCGGTCAGGTCGTCCGTCGATCCCCACCATACCTCGGTGATTCCATCCAGCGGTGCGGCAAAGCCGCGGTCCTTCACCACGGCCGCGTTGAACTCGGGTGCAATAGTGTGGCTTTGGATATACTTCGCCGCGCGCATATCTTTCGCGAAGCTGGTTACCAGCGGTCCATGATCGTTGAGCCAGGTCTTATGGCATTCCGCGACCGGCAACGAATCGCGCTTACTGAGCAGATAGGTGACTTTGATCGCATCGGGGCCGAGCTTGGCGCCGCCGGTGTAGTCGAAGATCGTATGCTCCTCGGTCAGAAACACTTGCGAGCGGGCGATGTCAATGAACTTAGCCTCGTCTTCCGCCAGGTCACGGGTTGCCGCGGCGCGCGCCGGGTCGTCGCTGCCGCGCTCGAAGTCGGCGGGCGAGTCCCACCAGACCTCGGTGATGCCGGCCATCGGCTCCAGCATTCCGCGCGGTTCCTGAAATCCGCGGTTGAGAGGCGTGTCGATCAGGTGGCTCTGGATGTACTTGCGTGCGTGAATCGCTTGGGCGTGACCGCGCACTCGCGGTCCGTGCGAGGTGAGCCAATAGTCGTAAAACTTGTCTGCAGGTACATCCGCGCGCCGCGCCAGTACGTAAACGATCTTGACCATGGATGTCTATTCCTTTCCCTGCCACTCCGGGTCGCGTTCGCGATGGGTCGGAGGAAACGGCACGACCTCGAGGCCCAGTAACTTGCCATAAAATTCGGATGAGCGCGCTGCATCGCTGATCCCGAGAGCAACGCGGTTCACCCCGCGAGCCTTGATCATGACGTGCGTTCCTCTGCCTGCAATTACCTGACCGATCTCGAATGTCGTTGCTTAACGGTGGAAAGAATGGCAAAAGCTGCCACAAAGCTGGACCTAAGGTCAAATCCACGTTGAAAACCAATATAAACCACGTTAGTCGCGCCGCAATTATCTATGCGCAATTGCCTATGAGTTGAAGTCGATAGATGTCGGGTTCTAGAGAGTGCGGTTTCGGGCCTTTGCAGCCATGGACGAAAGGGCGGAGAAACCTAGAGTCAGCGAACTCAAGGTATTGCAGGTCCGGTGACGATAGAGACACCGGCCGGTATTTGAGCCTCAACTTCCATTGAGCACGGCCGTTGCCTTTTTCAGGCGGTCGCTATAGGCGTTGAGCGCCTCGGCAGTCAGCTTGACGTATCGGTTGGCGTCGGCCCAGCGTCGGTCTTCGATCGCCTCGCGAATACCGGGTAAGGTCTTGGCCCCGTAGCCGGTAAAGCGACCGGGGGCGTAAATGAGATTCTTGTACCAGCTCCTTCCGGGCAAACCCACGTTGGGCGCGAGAGTCTGGTCGATGTCCAACATCAACACCTGCAGACGCGCAATCTGACCGGCGGACAGGCTCGAAGCGTTTTTCGCGAGCGCGTCGTCGTAAGCTTTGGCGCTGCGCTTCAGACGACCTACGGAGTCTTCGAGTGCGGCGAACTCAAGGTGCGGGACGCGGTCCAGCACTGTAGGCAGCCCGCTCGGCTTGGTGGGATCGGACGCTAGCTGGAACGCCCGATCGCGCAGCAGCTCGGCTTGCGTGTCAGCCTCCTGCCGTTGGTCAGCCGAGAGCTTCTTCACCTGATCGAGATAGTCCGAGACCGCGTTGGCGAAATCGCTCGCGTTTTGGACGGGAACCTGGGAATCGGCGACGCGAAGTACTATCCGCCCGACCGTCCTGGCCAGCATCGCGTCATATACGAAGCCCGGATCGACAAAGCGGCTATGATGCTCGAAAGTGTCGTAACGAGAATGGTAGACGCCACTGGAATGGCCTTCCTCGCCGAAAGCAACATCCAGCGCAGGCAGACCCAGGTGATCAAGAAAGGCTGAAAAGTCGGAACCCGAACCCAGCGCCGCAATAGGGAAGTCCTTGTCCGGATCCGCCACGATCTTTGCGTCGTTCCTGACTTGTTCAGTGGCCGTCGGTGCGAGGGCAGCTATTCGCATCTTGGCGCGCAGCCGCTGACCAATGGAAACACCGGTCTCCGGATCGACTACATCCGCGGCGACTTGGTTCACTAGGTGCTGGAAGTCAGAGCTGCCTCCCACCTCCAGAAAGCCCCGTTCGTTAGAGTCGGAGTTTATATAGAGGACGACTTTCTTCTTTAGTTCGGTCGCATGCTGCTCCGCCCATTCGGTCGAGCCCAGGAGCATAGGCTCCTCGGCGTCCCAACTCGTATAGACAATCGTACGCTTGGGGCGCCAACCCTGCTTGGCGAGGCCGCCGAACGCCTTGGCCTCGGCAAGCAACGCGACTTGACCCGACAGTGGGTCGGTGGCTCCGAACACCCAACCATCGTGGTGATTCCCACGGACCACCCACTGGTCCGGCCAGGTCGAGCCCTTCATGGTCGCGATGACGTCATAGATTGGCCGGATCTGCCAATCGGACTTCACCGCCAGATTGACTACCGCAGGTCCCGGTCCCACGTGATAGGTGATTGGTAGCGCGCCACGCCAAGCGGGAGGAGCGACAGGACCTGCCAGCGCCGCGAGGAAAACCTGAGCGTCGGCGTAAGAGATCGGCAGCGTGGGAATCTTCAAGATGGTCGGGGCGTCGGAAATCTTCAGCCGCTTGGCGTCCTTGGTTGCGCCAACCCCAGGCGTTAACGGATCGCCGGGATAAAGCCCCACGTCGAGCACGGAGCCGCGTTGTATACCATGAGGCGGCCGCATTGGACCGTTGGGATAAGTCTCGTCGATGGAATAGCCGTCTTGGGCAGGGTCGGAATATATGATGCAGCCGATCGCGCCGTGATCCTGCGCGAGCTTGGGCTTCAACCCGCGCCATCCAGAGCCGTACCGCGCAATGACGATCTTACCCTTTACGCTAACGCCGAGGCGCTGGAGCATCTTGTAGTCGTGCAACATCCCGTAGTTGACATAGACAAGGCCGGCGGTGACGTCGCCGTCGTGCTGGTAGTTGACGTAGGCCGGAAGCGCGGGATCGGTCGCGGTCGCGCTGGAATCGCCGGGGATAGGCGGCTCTTGCAGCGTGGCTTTGAACTTTTCGGGTCCGATCAGCTCGAAGGTCTCGCTAATAGGCGTGGGGTAGAGAACCCAGAAGGTTTCAATGTGCGCATCCCAGCCCCAGCTCTTAAACCAGGCAAGGATTTGATCGGCGTTGGCTTTGTCGTGCGGCGAGGAGACGTGGTTCGGCTGCGCGGCAAGCAGCTTCATCCAGTCGCGCAGATCGTCCGGGCGAATTAAAGCGTCAAAGTTACGTTCGAGCGTGGCCTCATTCGACGATGTCGAGGCTGGCGCGCCGAAGGCCGCGCTCATGCAAAAAAAGCCCGCTGTCGCGAGCGAGATGATAAGCTTCGATCTAATTTTTTAGTTCCCGACTTGTCTAACTTCTTAGGGAGCGCAAGCTAGGCGCGTTTCTTTTTCTTCTCCGCCCAGCGTTTTTTCATCGCCTCCGAAAGTCGCTTCCTGCCTGCTGGAGTGATCCCACTGCGCTTTGGACGACCCTTGCGTTTGCTCGGAGTCGCGCCCGCTGCCGCCGCTCCGACTGCGGCGAGGGCGCTAATCGCGCGATCGATCCGGTCGCGTTCGCTCTTTAACTCTGCAAGGATTCTCACAATATCCAACTTTGCTCTCCTTAATACCGCGTAGCGCGATACCACGCGTCCTTGGTGCGGCTTGCCCCCGGAACCGCGCCTAACAATTTCATCTATGGTGAGGGCTTGCAATCCTTCACCATCACGCCCGCGGTCGCGATTCCAACGCGGCCTCAGCACGAAATAATCGATTGTCTCGGCTATGCGACGAGTGATGAAGTGAACTTCTCATGTCAACTTGGGACAAGGCCGCAGTTCTCAAAGATACGCGTGCATTCATCGAGCACCTGCAGAGGTTGGAGGCGGAGGGTTGCCGATGGCCGGTTGTTCCGCTCGCTGAGGATGAATCTTCAGGATTGTTCAGGTGTAGTAAGTGCGAGACGGTCGCTCCGGACGCGGCACCCCTTTATTCACTTGCGACGCACATCGCGTTTGAACAGGAAGTGCTGCGCGCAATCGAGGCGAGTGACTCGCGCACCGAATACGAGAGCCGCGTTTCCCGCATCGTCGAAGAAGAACCCACCCCTATGGTATGCGGAACCTGTTGCCCCCGCGCCAGGCCCCACCGTCACGATCTGAACCATGCCTTCTAGTGTCCCGAGTCGCGCCCGCAATCTCCGTCCAACACTGCGAGAATGTCGACAAACGCCGAAATTCTTATTCCGTCATCCTTCGCCTACGGCTCAGGATGACACCAACTGAGTGCTTGCGAGAAAATCGACTGCCTCACTGCGGAGACCGGGCAATGAATGGGCGGCGGCCAAAAGTTGCGTTGCGCGGTTGCCTGAGACCCGAAGATTGACAATCTTACATGATATGCTGTAGGCCTTAGTTGTTAGTTGCAGGTGAGGGCAGGTATCGCTGAACCTGCAGATTATCCAACCTGTCAGCCGTCATCTCCTTTTTCCCGGGCATTGGTTGTAGGTAGCGTTGAGTGTCGTTGGTTGGCTAGTTATGCGAGAACTCCGGCTGGTGGATCGGCGGTGGCATCAGAGGTACTCAGCTCAACGACTGGGCGAGTTTGTCGCGCGGTGTCATGAGCGCGGGATTGCCGTCACACCCCAGAGGCTCGCCGTCATAGAGGCCCTGCTGGCCTCGGAGAACCATCCAAGCACCGACGAGATCTGCGCGGCAGTACGTCGCAGGCACCCCCACGTATCATTGGCCACGGTCCATCGGATTCTGGAGCAATTTTGCGAAGTCGGAGAGGCGCGCAAGGTAACGCTCCTGCACGATGTTGCCCGCTTTGACGGCAACGTGGAGCCTCATCATCATGTCTTTTGCGTCCGATGCAGACGGGTACATGACATCGAGATACCCGAGGTGGACAAGCTTCTCTCAGGTACGCCCAGCCTGGGAGAGTTCGCACTGCTGCGCTGTTCGCTGGAAATCGAGGCTCTCTGCGGGCGGTGCCAGCTTGCCGAGAAGCGAATGCAGGCCAAACAGCACAGCACATCAATCTGAGATCTGTGTATCAGTCCGAATAGAAACCTCAGGGTTAGTAGTAAAGAGGAAACAAACCAGACAATTTCCTGAATGAAAATCAGGAGGACAACAAATATGGCAATTGATCACGATCTATCAACCGGCAAGTGCCCGGTATCGGGTGCTCGCAGAAACGCAGCGCCCGGACACCCGACGAATGCGGACTGGTGGCCGAATCAGCTGAACCTGAAGTTCCTGCACCCGCAGTCCCCCTTGGCCGATCCTATGGACAAGGACTTCAACTATGCTGATGCATTCAAGAGCCTCGACCTGAATGCCGTCATCAAAGACCTTCATGCCTTGATGACGGACTCGCAGGATTGGTGGCCGGCCGACTTTGGCCACTACGGACCGCTGTTCATTCGCATGGCGTGGCACAGCGCAGGCACGTACCGCATTCACGACGGCCGCGGTGGCGCCGGAGCCGGCCAGCAGCGCTTCGCGCCTCTGAACAGCTGGCCAGACAACGCGAACCTCGATAAGGCTCGCCGGTTGCTCTGGCCGATAAAGGAGAAGTACGGCCGGAAAATCTCCTGGGCCGACCTCATGATTCTCGCCGGCAACGTCGCGTTGGAGTCGATGGGCTTCAAGACCTTCGGCTTTGGCGGCGGGCGCGAGGACGTCTGGGAGCCCGATGAGCTTTACTGGGGGAGCGAGCGCACGTGGCTGGCGGATGAGCGCTACAGCGGCGACCGCGAGCTCGCGCTTCCCTTGGGCGCTGTTCAAATGGGCCTGATTTATGTGAATCCGGAAGGGCCTAATGGAAAGCCGGACCCGGTCGCTGCAGCGCGAGATATCCGGGAGACGTTCCTCCGCATGGCAATGAACGATGAAGAAACGGTCGCGCTGATTGCCGGCGGTCACACCTTCGGCAAAACCCACGGTGCTGGCGATGCGGCGCTGGTGGGCCGAGAGCCGGAAGCCGCCGACATCGAGGAGCAGGGCCTTGGCTGGAAGAGTAAATTCGGCACGGGCAAAGCGGGTGACGCGATCACCAGCGGCCTGGAAGTCACTTGGACCACGACTCCAACGAAATGGAGCAACGACTACTTCCAGCACCTGTTCAGCTACGAATGGGAACCGACCAAGAGCCCGGCCGGTGCGAATCAGTGGCAACCGAAAAATGGCGCAGCCGCCGGTACGGTGCCGGATGCGTATGACAAGTCAAAGCGTCGGGCGCCAGCCATGCTGACCACTGACCTGGCTTTGCGGCTCGATCCTGCTTACGAAAAGATCTCAAGGCGGTTCTACGAAAATCCTCGGGAGTTCGCAGATGCGTTCGCCAAGGCGTGGTATAAGCTGACGCATCGTGACATGGGGCCTCGCTCGCGATACCTTGGCCCGCTCGTCCCCAAGGAGCCCCAGCTATGGCAAGACCCTGTTCCCCCAGTCGATCATGAGTTGGTTGGGGAGCGAGACATTGCTGTCCTGAAGGCTGAGATCCTCAAATCCGGATTGTCCATTTCCCAACTGGTAGCGACTGCCTGGTCGTCTGCGGCGACGTTCCGCGGAACCGACAAGCGCGGTGGGGCGAACGGGGCCCGGATCCGCCTTGCGCCGCAAAAGGATTGGGAAGTGAACCAGCCGGCTGCACTGGCGAAGGCCCTGCAGACGCTCGAAGCGATCCAAAAGAAGTTCAACGCTTCACCGTCTGGCGGGAAGAAAGTTTCGCTTGCCGACCTGATCGTTCTCGGCGGCTCCGCAGCCGTCGAGGAAGCTGCGAAAAAGGCCGGGCACGACGTGAAGGTTCCCTTCTCGCCGGGGCGCACAGATGCTTCGCAAGATCAGACCGATGTGACCTCATTTGCCGTACTCGAGCCGACCGCAGACGGGTTTATTAACTACCTCCCGAAAGGAAACCCAATACCGGCGGAGGAGCTGCTGGTGGATCGGGCCCAGTTGCTGACGCTGACAGCCCCCGAGATGACAGTTCTCGTCGGTGGCTTGCGCGCTCTGAATGCAAATTTTGGGCAATCCAAACTTGGCGTCTTTACCAAGCGGCCCGAAACGCTGACCAACGACTTCTTCGTCAACCTTCTCGACATGAGCACGCAATGGCAGCCGTCTGCCGGTTCCGAAGGCGCGTACGAGGGGCGCGACAGGAAGACGAACGAGGTCAAGTGGACCGGCACTCGTGTCGACCTGATCTTCGGCTCGAACTCGCAGCTGCGCGCCGTCGCGGAAGTCTATGCGAGCGCGGACTCGAAGGCGAAGTTTGTAAAAGACTTCGCGGCGGCTTGGGCCAAGGTGATGGACCTCGATCGGTTCGACCTCGCCTGAGGCTCGGCGGATAAGTTAGTTTAGTCGTCTAGTGGAGGTTCGAAGACTCCGGAAAGAATGCGTATTACGAAGGGCGCGCGAGGGGAACTCCCCCTCGCCGCTCCTTATCCTCAACCCGACCATAGCCCGTCCCAGGTCGAATCGTTCGGGTTTGACCTGGTAAATCACAGTCCGAGCCGCCGCACTGGACTTTGCCGCTGCTGGGAGCCGACGAGATGGTCGGAAGTGGGCGCGCTTTTTTGTTGCAACTATCCTCGTTGATGCGCAGCATTCCGGCCCACGTCATCCGAATCACGCCGGATCGTTTTTCGGGAATTGCCCATGGGCGCGAAACCAGCCGAGTAGCAACATCGCCGATCTTGACAGTTGACCAGAGGCGAATGCATGCATATACAATGAGTATGACCATGGATGCCAAAAGTCTGGATATTAAGAGCGTCGAAGGCGTATGCGTCGGTGGTTGCGTGCGCAAGCTGAATCGGATGGTCAGCGCGATCTACGACGGCGCGCTTGCAAACGCCGGATTGAAGACCAGCCAGTTCAGCGTCCTCGTTTCGGTCGCCAATCGAAAACAAGCTCGGCCTGTGGAGCTGAAAAAGCATCTCCAGTTGGATGAATCGACGCTCAGCCGCAACGTCGAGCGGATGTGTGCCAGAGGCTGGCTGCGGCTCGTGCAGGACGCGGATCGCCGTAGTCATCTGATCGAAGTGACCGACAAGGGCCACGCGTTGATTCGCAAATGCCTTCCAGCCTGGCAGAAGGCTCAAGCGGAAGTCAGTCGGCGCCTCGGCACAGATACCGTCGCGGAGTTGAGGTCCGCCCTTCGCAAACTAAGCACTCAAAATTAGGCGCGTCTGACGAAATGAAATTCGCCCGCGAGGATTGTCTGACCCGCGCAATAGCTGGAACGCTATTGGGCGAAGAGCGCACGGAGTATCGAGGGCAGCACCTCACTGTCGTAGCGCTCGACGTGTGAGTCGAGCGTCCGGGCCAACGCCAGCAGCGTTTGCGCGAAGGTACTGCGGTCTCCTGCTGTTAGCTTGCGATTCACGCCCAACGACCGCTCGTGCAAGGTTGCGATCAGCTTGCGCATTTCCTGACGTTCGTTCTTCAGCGTATCGAGCAGAGCGCCCGAAATCGCGTGATGCGCCTCGCCCCAGGAGACCAGCCCGTCTTCGAGTTGCAGGTGCGAAAATAGATCCTGCTGGATCTCGTCCCACACCCGCAGGACCTTTTGATTCGCTTCAATCGCACCGCCATCGCTGGCGAGTCTCGTGGCACCGTATGCCAACTGCATATTAAGGCCGTTCAACTTTCTGTGTTCGACTCCCAGACACGCCACCATCGTGTTGATCATCGGAACCTCAAGCTCGGGCAGCGGACTGCTACATGGCGTTTTCCGAATCGTAAAATCCTTCGCTTCCATGTTTGTGGCCTCGGCTACTTGAGCAATCCGGATGCCACCAGCGGAACGGTCGGAATCGAGAAATTCTTTTTGGTCCGAACCTTGTATATACAAGCACGAGGGCCGGAGAAATGGACAGCATCGGTGGAAATAACGGCAAAGATCAATTCGCAAACGGCCAAAGCAGTCGCGATTTGCAAGTCAGCTCGCGAGATCTGCGAGATCTGAATGAGAGCACCGATTCGAGCGACGGGTTGGAGGCCCTGCGCACAGATTCCGACGAAGTTCTCGAGCCCCAGATCGAATTGCTTAATGTGCCTGGACGAAAGTCCGGCACTTCGGACGGAAGTCCATGGAACCGCCGCACAACCAAACGAGTTGTATTACTGGTACTGCTTATTCTCGTCGTTGGAGCGGTCTCCCCGTTCGCATGGAACTATCTGCAATCGTACGAATCCACCGATGACGCGCAAATAGACGGCCATATCGATCCACTGAGCTCGCGCATTAACGGAACCGTCGTCCGGGTGCACGTCGAGGACGACGACCGGGTCAAGGCAGGCGAACTGCTGGTCGAGATCGACCCGCGCGACTATCAAGTCGCGGTCGAGAACGCCGCGGCCAATCTGGCCGAGGTTGAGCAGGTGGTGAAAGCGGCGCAGCAGGATTACGACCTCAGTGTCGCCAATCTCGCAGCAGCCACGGCCACCGATAACAAGGCTCAAATGGACGTGAAACGATATCGCGAACTCCTCGACCAGGACGTGATCGCCCGCGAGACCAACGACCAAATCGTCATGACAGGCAAGGTCGATGCGGCCGCAGTTAACTCGGACCGCGCGGCGGAAGCTGCCGCGGCGAGGATGATTGGCCAGGCCCAGGCCGCAGTCCAGGCCGCTCAAGCTACATTCGATCAGGCCAGGCTTAACCTCAGCTATACGAAAATCTACGCCCCGGCCAACGGAATCGTCGGCAAGCGCGCCGTCCAGCTCGGCTCGCGGATCCAGCCGGGGGAGACCCTAATGTTCGTGACCGAAACCGACAACATCTGGGTGACGGCAAATTTCAAGGAAACGCAACTTGCCCGAATGCATCATGGCGAACGAGTCACGATCCACGTCGATACCTTCGGCCGAGACTATCGCGGTTACGTCGAGCACATGCCCGGTGCGAGCGGCGATCGCTTCAGCCTTCTGCCGCCCGAGAATGCGACCGGCAATTACGTGAAAGTCGTGCAGCGGTTGCCGGTCAGAATCCTGCTCGAACCCGGACAGGATCCACATCATCTTCTGCATCCCGGAATGTCAGTGGAGCCGACGGTATGGCTGCAATAGCTTCGGCCCGAGCCATCGTCAGATCTGACGCCTCGACGACGACCACTTCGCCGGCGGCGCGCAATCTGTGGGTGATCGCGCTGACCGTTACGATGGCTACCTTCATGGAGCTACTCGACACGAGCATCTCCAACGTGTCGCTACCGCACATCGCGGGCGGACTCGGCACCAGCTACGACGAAAGCACCTGGATACTGACGAGCTACCTCGTTGCCAACGCGGTCATCCTGCCGATGAGTGCGTGGCTCAGCCGCGTGTTCGGCCGCAAGCGCTACTACATGATGAGCGTGGCGCTATTCACGATCACGTCCTTACTATGTGGAGTCGCATCCAGCCTTTCAGCGCTGATTGTGTTTCGTGTCCTGCAAGGAATTGGCGGTGGCGGTCTCGCGCCGGTGGAGCAGGCGATCCTTGTGGATACCTTCCCCAAGGAGAAGCTCGCAGGCGCGTTCGCCCTTTACAGCATGGCGATCGTAACGGCGCCAGCGGTCGGTCCTCCACTCGGCGGCTGGATCACCGACAATTTCTCTTGGCGCTGGGTTTTCTTTATCAACGTCCCTATCGGGTTGATCTCGTTGCTGCTGTCGAGCCGGTTGATCCAGGACCCGCCGGAGTTCGCCGAGGAACGCCGTCAAGTATGGCGCGGCGGTCAGCTGCGGATCGACCGTGTCGGTATCGCGCTCATTGCGATTGGTTTCGCATGCCTCGAAGTCGTGCTCGATCGCGGCGAACGTGACGACTGGCTCGGTAGCCATCTCATCGCGAGTTTTCTCATTATCGCGGTCGTTGCGATCGCTATCGCGATCTGGTGGGAGTGGCGTCAGAACGATCCGGTCGTCGAACTTGCTCTGCTGCGCGACCGGAACTTCTCGATCGCATGCATCTACTATTTCATTTTCGCGTTCGGGTTGTTCGGCAGCACCGTGCTTATACCCGAAATTCTGCAAACGCTATTCGGATATACGGCGACCGACGCAGGATTGGTGTTGGGGCCGGGCGCCGCGGTGATCGTATTGCTGGCGCCCTTCGTGGCGCGAATCGTTCCCAGGATCGGCGCGAAACGTCTGCTGGCTGCAAGCTTCACCATCGCCGCGCTCTCAATGTTTTACTACAGCCGATTCACTACTGAGACCGATTACTTTCATTTTGCCCTCGCCCGCGCGTTCCAGGGGTTCGGCTATGCGTTTATGTTCGTGCCGGTAACTCAGCTCGCGTATTCCTACCTGCCGAAAAACAAGAACAACAAGGGCTCGAGCCTGATGAACCTGTGCCGGAATTGGGGCGCGAGCTTCGGGATCGCATTCGTCACCACGATGCTCGAACGACGCACGCAATATCATCAGAGCATCCTCGTGAGCCACCTGACCTCGGCTGACGGGACAGTCCAGCAGTTCGTCAACCAGGCCAGCCGTTATTTGCTGACCCGCGGAACTAGTGGGCCCGACTCGATTCATCAGGCATACGGCCTCGCGTCGAGCTTGATGACGCAGCAGGCGACGATGCTCGCCGCGATGGACTGCTTTCACTTGTTGGGTGTGGTGGTGATCCTGGGCCTGCCGCTGGCCTTTACGATCCGACGCTTCGAAATAGGCAAAGCGGCAAGCCCTGCGCACTGAACCTTGGGAGATCGCATTGAAAGTCGTCAACCAACAAGGACGGTTACTATGGACAACGAAATCAGCCGGTTGTTGTTACTCGCAATATTCAGCGTGGTGGCAATAGTAATCGCGGATTGGGCGATGCGGCCAAGAGATCGCGGCGATGATGATTGACTCGCACGGCCTGGATTTTTGGCGCGAGTCTTGTATATACAAGCATCAAGGCCCGAAAGATGAACGACATCATTAAAGCGCACGGCAAAAATTCATTCGCAAACGGCCAACGCCTTCGCGATTTGCGAGCCGGCCCGGAACCGGGAATGCAGCTGATGGAAGCACTCGACAGTACCGGCGACTTTTTTCGCTTCGTCGAGGTTTCAGCGCGAGAGATAGCAGTCAATCAACGGAGGCTATTTGAAAATGGAAGTCAGCATCCAGAAACACGAGGACACGGGAATCGAAGCCGTCAACGCACGGCTGAATTACTTGGCCGAGGCGACGCCAAAGCCGGTCAATTATGCCTTTGAGCCGCCGGCCGGAGTACCTCGACGGTCCGGAAAATACACCGCGCAAAGCGTCGCTATCCGCAACGGGCGCGAAATGCTCGGCAAACTCTCGCTCGACATCAACGGTTTCGTGCTCGCGGAACACGAAACTGCAGTCAAGGATTTCTACGATCCCGACGAGGTCAAGTCGGTCTACTACCCTGAGGTCGAGCGTCTGCTGAAGAGGGTAACCGGCGCCGAGCGCGTGGTGGTTTTCGATCACATCGTGCGCAATCCTGTCCTCGCTGAGCGTGGAGAGAAAGGCGCGCGTCCGCCTGCCAAGGTCGTCCACAACGACTACAGCCTAAAATCCGCGCCGCGCCGCGTCCGCGACCATCTGCCGGAAGAAGCAGAGCACCTGCTCCAGAATCGCTTCGCCGAGATCAATGTCTGGCGCGCGATTCGCGGATCGATCGAAAGCTCGCCACTTGCGTTATGCGACGCGCGCAGCCTCGACCTCGAGGATAGTGTGCCGACCGATCTCGTCTATCGCGAGCGTGTCGGCGAAACCCTCGGCTTCCTCTTCAACCCCAGGCATCGCTGGTACTACTTCCCGCGAATGCAACGCAATGAAGCAATCTTACTGAAGTGCTACGACTCCAAGGACGACGGCCGCGCGCGCTTCACCGCGCACACCTCGTTCGAAGATCCCAACAGCCCGCCCGACGCCGCGCCGCGCGAAAGCATCGAGGTGCGCGCGCTGGTTTTCTGGGCGCCTGAAACTGCCTGAGCTCGGCTCTGGCTGACCCATTAATTTCCCTACCAAGAGGAGTTCACTATGAATACCCCCGTTGTTCTAATCACTGGCGCGCTGACAGGTATCGGACGCGCCACCGCGATTGATTTCGCGCGCAAAGGCGCGCGCATCGTCGTCTCCGGCCGACGTGACGAAGTCGGCCAAAAGTTAGTCGCTGAACTCCGCGAGATCGGCGTTGAGGCGGAGTATTGGCGTGCCGACGTGCGCCATGAGGACGATGTGCATGACCTGGTCAGTAAGACCGTCGCTCGCTTTGGGCGCCTCGACGTAGCCGTCAACAACGCCGGCACCGAAGGCAAGATGGGCTTGGTCACGGACCAGACCGCCGAGAGTTACGCAGCCACCTTCGACACCAACGTGCTCGGCACGCTGCTCAGCATGAAGCATGAGCTGCGCGTGATGCTGCGCCAGGGCAATGGGAGCATCGTCAATGTTTCATCGGCTTACGGAAGCGTCGGCGCTGCAGGAGCGTCTGTTTACGTGGCGAGTAAACATGCGGTGGAAGGAATGACCAAGTCCGCCGCACTGGAAGTCGCCGGTACGGGCGTTCGCGTAAACGTAGTGGCTCCCGGCGCTACGGACACGGGTATGCTCACACGCTTCGCCAGTACGGATGAAAATAAGGCTGCACTCGTCTCGACCGTGCCAGTCAAACGTCTCGCAACCCCGGAAGAGATCGCTCATGTGATCGTCTTTGTAGCCTCCGCCGACGCCTCGTACATGACCGGTGCGTCCGTCCCAGTGGATGGAGGAATGCTAGCTGGCTAAAAGTGCCGCGCGCGTTTCACCGCGCACACTCCGTTCGAAAAGCACATATGGAGAGATCGCAATGACCGGAAAACTCGAAGGCAAAGTGGCTGTCGTCACCGGCGGAAATAGTGGCATCGGTCTGGCCACGGCGAAGCGATTCGTCGCGGAAGGCGCATATGTGTTTATCACAGGGCGCCGGCCAGCAGAACTCGAAGCGGCGGAGAAAGAGATCGGCAAAAACATAACCGGCGTCCAGGGGAACGTGGCCAAACTCAGCGACCTGGACAAGCTGTACGACGCGGTGAAGGCGAAGACGGGGCGCATCGATATCCTGTTTGCGAATGCCGGCATCGCAGAGCTCGCGCCTCTGGGCGAAATCACCGAGGAAAATTTCGATCGGATGTTCAACATCAACGTCAAAGGATTGTTGTTCACCGTGCAGAAAGCTCTACCTCTGATTCCCGAAGGCGGATCGATCATCCTGAACGCCTCGATCGTGGCGTCCAAAGGCAATCCTGCGTCGAGCGTCTACAGCGCGACCAAGGCCGCGGTACGGTCGTTCGCGCGCACGTGGACGATGGATTTGAAGGAACGGAAAATCCGCGTGAACGCGCTCAGTCCGGGTCCGATCAACACTCCCGCCTATGACCGCATCGCGAAGTCTGGGCCTGCGGGCCGGCAGATGTTGGAAAGCATCGTAAACCGGGTGCCCATGGGCCGCTTCGGCACGCCCGACGAAATTGCACGGGCCGCGGTTTTCCTCGCCTCGGACGACAGCAGCTTCGTCACCGGCACCGAACTGTTCGTTGACGGCGGCGCCGCCCAAATCTGAGCCCCGATGCAGCGTCCGGTCAGCATCGGGCTTGGGTTCACGAATGCGTGAAGAAGAATACTCGGGAGGCAATTGAGATGGCTCGCGGAAGTATCAGTCATGTTGCGCCGACGGTCAGCGACCTGGAGCGCTCGACGGCATTTTACAACAAAGTGTTTGAGCTCATCGGCTTCAAAAGCGTCGAAGTTCCGGAATCCACTCAGCAGGCGATGAAGACACGCCTCAAGGCGTGGGTCGGGCCAGGCTACTCAATATCGATCCGTCCGTCGAAAGGAGAGTTTGCGCAGAGACTGCACGATCGGAATGCTCCCGGATTTAACCATCTGGCATTCACCGCCGAAGACCGATCGGACGTTGAGAAAATGTACCAGCTTCTGAAGAGAATGGGAGCGACGGTACTCGACGCGCCAGCCGAATATCCATACGCGCGCGGATACTTCGCAGTCTATTTCACTGATCCGGACGGTCTGAAGTTTGAGTTCGCCTATGTGCCGAAATCATGAATCTCAATAGTCAACAGGACGCAGACAAAAAAATGCGGGAGTTTCCCATAAAAACCCCCGTTGTTTTGATCACCGACGCATTGACCGGTATCGGACGAGCCACCGGGTACGGGATGAGCCTCGCCTACGCAGGCGACCTTCGTCCTCGCCGCCGAGTCTGCACGTTTCTAGCTGGACCAGGCGCGGGGCGGCTTAACCCCCGGCGTCTCCTCGACTTACTTTCTGCCGCGAATCATGGGACTCCACCGTGCGATGGAACTGGCGTTGAAGAATCGAACTTTAACGGCGCGCGTAGCGGAAGCGATTGGTCTGGTCACGCGGGTAGTGCCAGATGATCAATTGATCGCGCAGATGGAATCGCTGGCTAATGAATTGGCCTACGGCTCCACGCGCGCCTACGGAGGGGTGAAACATCTGCTCTACGGCGCGGTCACCAATCCTCTCTACGAGCAGATAGAACTCGAGAACGAATCGATCGCGGAGATGGCGCGCAGCGCAGATGCGCAGGAAGGCCTCAACGCGTTTCTGGCCACGCGACCACCGCAATTCAAAGGGCCGCTATGGCAGCCGCGCGAGAACGGCGGTCGGTAACGACAGGGTTGGCCAGAGGGCGGCCAACGTGGCAGTCTATCCCCATGCCTGACTACAGCTTGTTCGGAGACGAGCACGTCCGTCGGTACGAGGCGACCGGCGGTAAGATTGGACACGATTGGAACAACACCAGTTGTCTGGTGCTGCACACGATCGGACGGAAATCTGGCGAGACGAAGAAGTTCCCGCTAATCTATGGGCGCGACGGCAACAACTATCTGGTTGTCGCTTCGAAAGGTGGCGCGCCCGAGGATCCTGGGTGGTACAAAAACCTGCTCGCACACCCCGATGTAAAGATCCAGGTGTGGGACAAAGTGACTCCGGTCCGGGCACGCACTGCGACCGCGGAAGAAAAGAAGCGCGTGTGGCCGATCATGGCAGCGCAGTGGCCCGACTATGACAAGTACCAGGCCGGAACGAAACGCGATATCCCCGTGGTGTTGCTCACGCCGCGTTAGCGGCGGGCGCTCCCTCAGAGGCGAGCGAACCTGTCGCAGGTTGATCTGGCCGATTCAGTTGCGGTGGAGTTCTACGTAGCGCCCCGAATGCTATTGCTCCAGCAGCCGAGCCGCAGTCTGCGCCGCTTCGGTGAATCCGACGGTCGCTCCCTCTTTTCCTTGACATATTGGAGCCACCCGTCGGATTCGAACCGACGACCTGCTGATTACGAAGTGTATTCCGGCTCCAAAACGTCGAGGCTAATCGATATCATTCCATGATACTCGAAATCAACGAACCCCTTGGGGCACAAGGACTTCAGGCACATAGGTAGATGCGACTGACCGCCATCAAGTGATCAGCAACGGTACGCAGGAGGGGCACAATTTTGGGCACAGCAGGGCACAAAATCGGGCACAGTGATTTCGCCGTCCGCGAGACGATTTCCGATCGAAAAATGATCGCCACTGTTCTCCCCTTATCCCTTCGGTCTTCGACGCGACCGGCACGACAGCGGTTCGCTCCCACGGGGGCACGCGTGGGCGGCTGCTCACGGGACAGGCATTAGCCCGCAAAAAGAGAAGGTGGTATCGTTTCGTCTATGAGTAAACTCGAAGCCCTCGAGAAGAAAGTCTCCGGTCTCTCGGCTGAGGAACTCGAAGAGTTTCGGCGATGGTTCGCCGAGTTTGATGCAGCTGCATGGGATCGCCAGACCGAGCGAGACGTAAAAGCGGGGAAACTCGACGCGCTCGCCGATGAAGCCCTTCGCGACCATGCGGCGGGAAAATCCACCGAGTTTTGAGGCACTTCGCCTCCCCGAAGTTTTGGGCTTGTTACCGGGGCCTGCGACCGGCGGTCCAGCGCTTGGCGGATGAGAAGTACCGCCTTCTCAATGATGATCCTCGTCACCCTTCTCTGCAGCTCAAGCGCGTGAGCCGGTTTTGGTCGTGCCGCGTCGGGCTTCATCACCGCACCCTCGGAATTGATGTCGAGGGAGGAATCTTATGGTTCTGGATCGGCGATCACGCCGAATATGATCGCCTCATCGGCTAACCCGCGGCTTTTAGCTGTGTCGTCGGAGGCCGTTGTCATGCGAAGGTCAAATGTCATTTGACTTTTTCATGACATCATAAACCTCAGGATTTTTTCACAGGCGCTGATCCGCGCTCTCTTTCGAAAGACGGTTCTCTTGAAACGCATGTTCCGCGTTGCGTGGAACGGTGGCTTTCGGAGCGGGTGAAGGTGGCGGCGCAGGAGTGGATTCCGGCGACGGTGCTGCTGCGTGAGCTGCGGGCGCTGGGCTATTCGGGCGGGATCAGCATCCTGAAGGATCACCTGGCGACGCTCAGACCCGTGGCCGCGCCGGAGCCGCTGATCCGGTTCGAGACCGAGCCGGGCCGCCAGAATGCAGGCGGACTTTGCGACCATCCGGCGCGGTCGCGATCGGTTGTCGGTGTTCATCGCGACGCTGGGCTGGAGCCGGGCGACCTACGTCGAGTTCGTCACCGACGAGCGGATGGAGACCCTGCTTGGCTGTCACGAGCGCGCGTTCTACTACTTCGGCGGAGTGCCGCGCGAAGTGCTGTACGATTATGTGGCGCGCCACATAATCGTACTTATGTGCCGCTGGCGATTATGTTGCCGACGGGGGAAGGAGGCCGCGGACGGGAGAGCAAGCAGACGGAAGCGGACACATAATCTTCAGAGCGAACTGAGCCAGTTGAGCAGAGCCTGGTCGTCTCGCCAGACGGCGCTTCGGGGGAATCCCGGAGAGGCTTCGACCGGCGGCTGGCAGGCGCGCGGTGCGGCCTCCTTGGCTTTGGCGCTGATCTCGGCGTAGCGGTTGGTGGTGATCAGGCTGGCATGTCCAAGCCAGCCGCGAATGACGTTGATTTCGACGCCCGCCTCCAGCAGATGAACTGCGGTGGTATGACGAAACACGTGAGGGGAGATACCGCGATGGTGCGCCGATGGTTGCGCGACTTCGAGCGCGCGGGTTCGCCGGCGCACGATCTTGTAAATCCCGAAACGGGTCAGCCGCTGTCCAGACCGTGATGCGAAGACTGGAGATGAGACGTCGCCCGGCCTTCGCTCGTTGATCAGTGCTCGGAGTTGACTGGCGGTCTCCTCCCAGAGGGGGCAGTTCCTCCACTTGTCACCCTTGCCATGTAAATGAATCCGGAGCTGCGGACCGAGTTCGAGGTTAGCGACCTTGAGGTCGGCCACTTCCTGCACGCGCGCTCCGGTGTTGTAAAGAAAGAGCAGCAAGGCGCGATCGCGGTTCGCGCTGCTTCCTTTTGCAGGTAGCTCGGCAAACAGCGCGCCGAGTTGGTCACGATCCAAGAAGCGTGTCTGGTTGAGCGGTGCGCGCTTGGTCGGAATCGCGTCAACCCGCGCGGCGACCGCGATCATCTCGGGCGTCGTCGCACCGCCGCTATCGCTGCTTCAATGGGGCCGCGCTCCGATGAGCGCGGAAATGCCCGTCGGCTGACCGGGCTTCAATGCGGCAGTCCAGCGGCTTCAATGGGGCCGCGCTCCGATGAGCGCGGAAATTCCGCGCCGGAAGCGGCGCGCATGGGAGTGTGATCGATGAGCTTCAATGGGGCCGCGCTCCGATGAGCGCGGAAATCCAGAGAGCGGAAGTGCACCGTGTGGTGGCGGCTTATGCTTCAATGGGGCCGCGCTCCGATGAGCGCGGAAATGCGAGAGCGACGGACATGAGAGCGAGTCCTATATCCGCTTCAATGGGGCCGCGCTCCGATGAGCGCGGAAATCGGAAATCGCGGCGGGCGTGGGCGTCGCAGAGAAAGCCGCTTCAATGGGGCCGCGCTCCGATGAGCGCGGAAATAGGGTGTGGATCGCGAAGAGCAAAGCTCAACCGCTGCTTCAATGGGGCCGCGCTCCGATGAGCGCGGAAATGCCGCGCAATCGGCATCGAGATTGAAGAACGTTACTGCGCTTCAATGGGGCCGCGCTCCGATGAGCGCGGAAATCGTGGACAACAAGCAGCGCGACGCGCAGGGCGAGCTAGTGCTTCAATGGGGCCGCGCTCCGATGAGCGCGGAAATCAGCGCATAACCGTTAACGACCGGAGGCCCGATCAAAATGCTTCAATGGGGCCGCGCTCCGATGAGCGCGGAAATTTACCGTCGCGATGAACGAGGACCTGGCGAAAATCGCTTCAATGGGGCCGCGCTCCGATGAGCGCGGAAATGGCATGCGTCGGAGAAGGGATTTATGGGAAAAGACGCTTCAATGGGGCCGCGCTCCGATGAGCGCGGAAATGTGGATGCGCTCGACCAAGCCCGACGAATCGATCAGGAGCTTCAATGGGGCCGCGCTCCGATGAGCGCGGAAATTTACGCCGGGCCCTCAAGTGTAGGCCATTTCCGTTGCTGGGCTTCAATGGGGCCGCGCTCCGATGAGCGCGGAAATGAGGCGAGCATGATCGGCGAGCCTTGGTTTATCGATGAGGCTTCAATGGGGCCGCGCTCCGATGAGCGCGGAAATTGCCCTAGAGCAACACTTACAGAAGCCATTGCGCGACAAGCTTCAATGGGGCCGCGCTCCGATGAGCGCGGAAATTTACAGGCCTAAAGCCCAGCAGCATCCGCCGCTACGCCCACGCTTCAATGGGGCCGCGCTCCGATGAGCGCGGAAATATACCCGCAGAAAATCAAAGCGCGACGCATCCTTAAAATTGCTTCAATGGGGCCGCGCTCCGATGAGCGCGGAAATGAGAAGCTGGAGAAAACCCTGAAAATGGCCAACCTCGGAATGCTTCAATGGGGCCGCGCTCCGATGAGCGCGGAAATGTGGGCGCAGAAGAATTACCACGCTCCCGGCAAAAAGGGCGCTTCAATGGGGCCGCGCTCCGATGAGCGCGGAAATTGCAGCACGTCGAGGTTGGTGGTGGGCGCGGCGTTCTGAGGCTTCAATGGGGCCGCGCTCCGATGAGCGCGGAAATTCGAAGGTGACGGTGGACTTTGCGCTCGGCACGACCAAGGCTTCAATGGGGCCGCGCTCCGATGAGCGCGGAAATTGTATTTGCATTTGGATGAGCGGATGGTGTTCTACCTGCTTCAATGGGGCCGCGCTCCGATGAGCGCGGAAATGGCGGGGCAGCGGACCAAATCGCCAACATGAGCAACTGGCTTCAATGGGGCCGCGCTCCGATGAGCGCGGAAATGGCCAATTATCGCTGCGCTCCCCAACCGGACAGAGATGGCTTCAATGGGGCCGCGCTCCGATGAGCGCGGAAATGTAACCGAGGAGGCACGAAGGAAAGCAGATGGATACGCTTCAATGGGGCCGCGCTCCGATGAGCGCGGAAATCACTCTTCTGACTGCGCGAGCGGGATCGGCTTCATAATGCTTCAATGGGGCCGCGCTCCGATGAGCGCGGAAATCCGGCACCGGCCTCTACTGGTCGCCGGGCAGCGTGTTGCTTCAATGGGGCCGCGCTCCGATGAGCGCGGAAATGCGTCCCCGTGCAGGAAATGCGCTCACCAGATCGTAGCTTCAATGGGGCCGCGCTCCGATGAGCGCGGAAATCTGCCATATTCCTTTGCGGCGCTTTCCTCGATCTTTTTGCTTCAATGGGGCCGCGCTCCGATGAGCGCGGAAATTCGAAGGCTATCGACGTGATCGCAAAGGGCGTCGAAGCTTCAATGGGGCCGCGCTCCGATGAGCGCGGAAATGCGCCGAAGTCGAAGCCGTCAACAAGCTGTTCGCCGCTTCAATGGGGCCGCGCTCCGATGAGCGCGGAAATTTACGGCCATTAACGGGACCATTCAAAATTATCTTATGCTTCAATGGGGCCGCGCTCCGATGAGCGCGGAAATTTGTCCAGGTTCGAGCTCGCGCGGCGTTTGCAGTCGGGCGCTTCAATGGGGCCGCGCTCCGATGAGCGCGGAAATCTGATAGATTGTCAGGTAACTTCGATCGAAAGATTGGAGTGCTTCAATGGGGCCGCGCTCCGATGAGCGCGGAAATGATATTCTCAAAACGTACAATAACGCGGGCGCGCTTGTGGCTTCAATGGGGCCGCGCTCCGATGAGCGCGGAAATGTGCAGGAAGAAGCCGTGCGGATCGTGAAAGAAACTCTGGCGCTTCAATGGGGCCGCGCTCCGATGAGCGCGGAAATCAGTTTATGACGAAATCGGACATTCGGTTGGTTACTACGCTTCAATGGGGCCGCGCTCCGATGAGCGCGGAAATACAGATATGCTTTCGTCGTGACCGACGTTTCAGGGGTAAAGCTTCAATGGGGCCGCGCTCCGATGAGCGCGGAAATGAGCCTCGGCCTCGACCGGGACTAAGGGGGGGACAGCTGCTTCAATGGGGCCGCGCTCCGATGAGCGCGGAAATTTGCGAGTGCTCGACGAATGGGATGCGCTTCACGAGCTTCAATGGGGCCGCGCTCCGATGAGCGCGGAAATTTGCCGCAGATTGATTGTGCTATTGACCGTATTCCTGCTTCAATGGGGCCGCGCTCCGATGAGCGCGGAAATGCGTACTCATTAGCTGGCCGCAGAGCCACTCTGGGGCTTCAATGGGGCCGCGCTCCGATGAGCGCGGAAATTTTCTACGCGAGCAACTGGGGCGCGACTACGGCGCTCGCTTCAATGGGGCCGCGCTCCGATGAGCGCGGAAATTCGTCTGCTGGCCGCCCTCGCCCAACTTGTCGGTGGCAGCTTCAATGGGGCCGCGCTCCGATGAGCGCGGAAATCGCGAGACGGAGATGTTTCATCGTGATTCCTCCGAGTTGCTTCAATGGGGCCGCGCTCCGATGAGCGCGGAAATTTGATTGAGGGGGCGGCTGGGGTACGTGCGGAACTTGATGCTTCAATGGGGCCGCGCTCCGATGAGCGCGGAAATTGGGAAGGCTGAGGAGGAAAGCCATGACCACAAAATCGCTTCAATGGGGCCGCGCTCCGATGAGCGCGGAAATAGCCTGCGCGCCTCTGCGAGCGTGACCGGGATATCGACGCTTCAATGGGGCCGCGCTCCGATGAGCGCGGAAATTGACTCGATTGGTGGGAGCGGTGAATGCCACTAGTACGCTTCAATGGGGCCGCGCTCCGATGAGCGCGGAAATTGTCGGGAAGCGTTTCGGGCTCGCGAAGGTACTCGCGATGCTTCAATGGGGCCGCGCTCCGATGAGCGCGGAAATGCATCGTGGAGTTGCTGAAGTGCAACCGCCCGCGAACGCTTCAATGGGGCCGCGCTCCGATGAGCGCGGAAATCTGGCGCAGATAGGAGAGCGCCTCGCGCAACTCGACGCGCTTCAATGGGGCCGCGCTCCGATGAGCGCGGAAATGCGAAAGCCCGGCGCGAGGCCGCAAGCATCATCCCGCTTCAATGGGGCCGCGCTCCGATGAGCGCGGAAATTTGGCAAGGCAGAGTGCCTGTCCGCCTCCTTTCGGCTAGCTTCAATGGGGCCGCGCTCCGATGAGCGCGGAAATGATTGCCGGGCAGGCGGGGGTGGAGCACGGAACGGGGACGCTTCAATGGGGCCGCGCTCCGATGAGCGCGGAAATTCGTCGGATTGAATGACCGCAAGGGCGGCGATCCCGCCGCTTCAATGGGGCCGCGCTCCGATGAGCGCGGAAATCGGAAGTTTCGAGAGAATCGCCGGTGGAGCAGGTTTCAAGCTTCAATGGGGCCGCGCTCCGATGAGCGCGGAAATACGACGCCTAAAATCAGACGCATTCCTATCAAGTTGCTTCAATGGGGCCGCGCTCCGATGAGCGCGGAAATTGCTGGAGAATGTCTTGTGGTTCGAGCGCGCGACGATCGCTTCAATGGGGCCGCGCTCCGATGAGCGCGGAAATTCGAAGACGCCGGCGCTGATGGCGCTCGCCAAGATTCTGCTTCAATGGGGCCGCGCTCCGATGAGCGCGGAAATTTTATAAAAACAGCGACGCCGACCGTCGAGCGCCTGCTTCAATGGGGCCGCGCTCCGATGAGCGCGGAAATCGAACCTTTCTCTGATTGCATCCGGGGTCATGGTGCGCTTCAATGGGGCCGCGCTCCGATGAGCGCGGAAATATGGCGGTCGTCGCGCCGGGCAGCACAGGCACGACGCTGCTTCAATGGGGCCGCGCTCCGATGAGCGCGGAAATGTAGCAGATCGGCTACGCTTCCGCCAGGTGGAAGCTCGCTTCAATGGGGCCGCGCTCCGATGAGCGCGGAAATCGCATGAACTCCATTACCTGCGCATTCGAGAGATCGCTTCAATGGGGCCGCGCTCCGATGAGCGCGGAAATCAGTACGCGGATGTCGAGCAACATCGGCGGAGTCCGCTTCAATGGGGCCGCGCTCCGATGAGCGCGGAAATTGCGCCATCACCGGTGACTGCTCGCGCGCGAGCTGGACGCTTCAATGGGGCCGCGCTCCGATGAGCGCGGAAATTACGCGCCGATTCGGCAGCGACGGATATCGACGCTTCAATGGGGCCGCGCTCCGATGAGCGCGGAAATGCGGCTATCGTGGGATCGTCTGCGGATGATGCTTCAATGGGGCCGCGCTCCGATGAGCGCGGAAATTCGACGCACGCACCGCGAGGCTGATCGTCTGCGTATGCTTCAATGGGGCCGCGCTCCGATGAGCGCGGAAATGCGCATCGCGATGCCAGTGATGTCGCGGATGCCATCGCTTCAATGGGGCCGCGCTCCGATGAGCGCGGAAATCGGCCGCTCCGAACTATTGAATTTTCAAAGAACTTTGGGACGCTTTGCGAGCGCCCAGTGCCACCGGCACAGTGCATCGGCAGGCTCTTCCTCGCGTAGTCGGAAAGTTCAATATATGCAAGCTCTTCCAGGCATCGAGCGCACCCCCGGTTTTCGTCGTCACCTCGCCGCTCGCATCGCTTAGCGCGTTTCGAACCCGACGTACCGGCGTGCTTCGCCCGTCAGCACCCGCGCCAGCAACCTGGTTTGAATCTCAAGCACGCGCCGATAATTTACCCTGTAGCCGAACAAGGGATGCGTCACGAGCGCGTCCATTCTCTGCTCGTAGGCGCGTAAAAATCCCTTCCTCCCCTTTGGCGTCAGATTGACCGCCGGGCCGACTTGGATGAAGTCCTCGGGGCCGACCATCGCGGTATTGATTGCCCCGATCACCACCGAATCGGCGACCAGAGGCCGGAACTCTTCCATCAGGTCCAGCGCCAGCGCCGGGCGGCCGAAGCGCAGCTGATGATAAAAACCGATGAACGGATCAAAGCCGACGCTGTGGCAAATGATGGTCAGATCTTTGGCGAGCATGCTGTAGGCGAACGAGAGGAGGGCGTTGACCGGATCTGTGGGCGGCCGTCGATTGCGGTGGATGAACTCGAAGTTGAAAGGCGTCGAGGCTCCATCATCGCCGCCGGCCTTCAGCAAGCCGCTGAAGTTCGCGAAATAGATGCGCGCCGCGTTGCCCTCGATGCCGAGCAATTCGCCGAGGTCTTCCGCGCCCAGAGCGGCTTCCGCGTAACGCTTGAGCTGCGCCAGCGCGATCGGCGGAGGCTCGAGATGGTTTCTGCGCAGCAGCGTCCGTTGGTTGCGGATTTTTGCCGCTACGAACTCGCGCGCCACGCTGAGGCCGAAAAACGGCTCCTCAGCCAGGTTGAATTGCCGCTTGCGCAGAAATACGTTTTTCAGGCCCAATCCTTGGGTGAGGCCGTAGAACCATCCGCCGTACGAGAAGTGCGCGATCGGCTTCTCCGCCCAGCACAGTCCCTGAAGCGCCGCCGCCGTGAACTGCACATTGCCGAACACGTTCACCTGCGAAATCTCGCCGACGCGGACCTCCTGGACCGGCTTCTTGCGTTCCCTGATTTGCAGCACTTCACCCGTCTTTCCGACGATGAGGCCGTGGCCGGTAACGTACAAGGGACGGAGATCGTCGCGCGCGGGGATGAGCCGGCGAACGGGTTCATTACCGCGGCCCGCTGCGGAAGCCAACCCGTCGGCGCCACCGTCGAATAACGAGAGCTGAGGTTCGGCGACTGCTTCGGTGATTGATTCATAGAGCACGGTCTCATCCGGCAGGCAGATTCCCACCAGCGAGCAGCGCGGGCACTTCGGGCTGTCAATCAAGGGCGCGGGAATCTCCGCGCTGAGCGCGAGCGCCCTCGCGTCTTCGATTGCTCGAAGCGTCTCCCCGGCCAAACCGTCATCGATGGCGACCCGGACGCGCTGGCGGGTCGCATGGTAATATGCGATCGCCTCGTCGCACTGGTAGCCGTTGTCGCGAAGGATCAGAGCCTGCGCGCAAAGTTGTACGCGGTCCGCCGGCCACGCTTCGGGACCGTCGTCCGTATCGTGAGGACTGCCCTTTTTGTAATCGACCGGAACGACCACTCCGGCTTCCCCTTCGATCAGGTCCATCCGGGCGATCAATCGATGGGTCTCGCTGCTCAAGGTGACCGAGCGCGAATGGATCTGCGACTCCTGGTCCGGCGGCGGCAGCGGGTCCGACTTGGTTTCGAGCTTCTCGTGCCGCAGCGCACCCTCGACCGTGTCGGCGCTATGGGTGAAGATTCCTTCGACCCATTCATAGAAAAACAGGCGCGGGCAATAGACGAATTCGTTGAGCATCCTCGCCGGCAGATAGTCCGGAAGATCAACTTCAACATGCCGCTTGGGCTCGCTCCCACTTTTCTCCAGGCGATTCGCGTCGATTGAAACTGGATTGGCTTTTGCCGGGTCCGCCATGAGGGTACGCCTCGCTACAATGGATCTTGTTTGGTACGCGATTCCGATTCGCCATCGACGACGATGCAGGGGCTATCGATCGGCGAGTATGCCTGCCCAAGCGCGGTTATCACGCGATCACCACGCCCCTCGACCGGACCGAGATCGACGAACAGGACCTGGTCTTTTCGATGGTCAATGATTTCGCTGAGAACATGCCGGCATCGGACGAGATCGGCGGCAGTGAACTGGCATTCGAAAATCGAGTACTGAAGATGATCCCCAAAATCGCGCATGGTCTTATACACGGTCCGCAACCGCTTGTCATCGCGAATGTCGTAGCAAACGAGGTAGGTCTTGCGCATGGGGTTTCTCAGACAGCCGCAAAAAGACCTATCCCATAAAAGCGCCCGCCGCCTAAACAGATCGGCCCGGAAACTTGTACTGATCGTTTCTGCGCGTCACGCCATCGAAGCCTGACATGAAGCCGAGGAAAGCGTCTTAGGTGATCCGGCACTCCGTAACGGCTGGCGAGATCAGCTCCCGGCAAAAAGCCCGAGCTGCGCCATTCCAGCTCTGCGTGCTCCGCCAGAACTCTCGAGAAGCCAGCCTGAATGATGGCCTTGCGGAGCAGGCCATCAATGCGGTCGTCGAGGCGGCTTAGCAGCTTCTTTTGTTCATCGGCGACGATTCCATTCTTCAAACGCCGCCGGTAGTGGTCCGGATCGTCATAGCCGGGGAGAACCACGGGTGTGACGGTTACCCACGAAGCAGCCTGTTGAGTGTACCGTCCAACGACTCTGTCGGTTGTGGGGAGCAACGAGAGAAGAGCGAGGGGTTGCTTCTCGTCCTCGCTGATGAGTTCTTGGCCTGACAAAGTCCGCCGCGCCCAGGCAACTTGAGCTTCAAAGTCTTCCTTGAAGGACGAAAGTATAACGCGGCGGATGCTACCTACTACACGAGCGTTGCCTTCGCGCCTTGCCTCGATGCTCGGTAGGGGCAGGTAGGCGAAACGCCGCGGCCCGATCGCGATGTGCTCGTCGGAGTCTCCCGATTCGCCATGGCCCAAGATGAGCGAGTTGATGTCCGACTCAGACCAGCCTGCACGGGCGGCTGCAACTTTGAGCACATACCGCATCATGCCCGCGACGGTGAGGCCCCGGCGAACCGTGTCGAATGCGCGGAACCCGCTCGCGTCGAGCTTCAAGAGAGAGAAAGCGGCTACATCACGCGATGGCGGACGGCTCGCAGGTTTGTATTCAACGAACCTATACGTGGACAGTGGCGGCGGTGGACTCAAACCATCGGGCCCGAGGCGCGCAAGGAACCGCTGATGCCGATGAACCAAATCGTTGAGCGTGCCCGGCACCGGCACTCGTAACCCATCAGCCACTGAAGTGCTATACGGCAGCCATCGTTCGCCGGGCAGAGCGCTGACTTGATCATCAGACAGGACCGTGGCGTGGCCAACAGCCATGTCAATACCCCAGCCTAAGGCAACGACGCTGCGGGCGACTTCTTGGAGTGCTTCGACATGACCACGAACTTCTCCGCCGATCGGATCGTGTAGAGGCCACAGGTAGTGTACGGCTGAACCGTCGAGTAGCAACGTTGGCCGGACCGCCTTCATCGTGCGATGTGTAGCGGGATTGGCATCGCCGGAGTTGGAATAGTTCCCGCGACACCACGCCCCGGCGACAATATCCATGGCATTGTTGGGTACCGACAGACGATACCCGGACGCGCTGACACTGGCTGGAGCGATCAGGACCGGTGCCGCCTGTTTCTCCAGCCACTCCAAAGCGGACTTAACGTGCAGAGCGAGTGACTCCGCGCGGCAGCGCGCCTCCGCAGCGGCGACCAGCGATTGAAATACCCGCATCGGTGAGGGCGGCCACTCGGGCTTGCCGCCGTCGCGCCGGCCGTGGAATGCGGGGGCGAGAAGACGGATCGAAACGCATAGGTAATGGGCCATCGCGATGTCGCGCTACTCGGTCGTCCTGCTTCTGGACTTCCGTGGCTTTTTCGTACTCTTGTTGACATCGCCGGCGATGTCTTTCCTGGCTTGCTCCTTGTCGAACTCGACGGAGCGATTCGCGCCGACGCCAAAGTCATTGGCGGCAGCGCGGGCGTACTCGACGGCGTCAGTATGAGTGAGGGTCGCGGCGACGCGGCGACCGTCGCCATAGACCTCCGCAAACTCGCGCGGCCTGTCAGGGTCCAGCACGAGGTTACAGCCCTGCCGGAGATAGCCAGACGGTGAGTAAGTGAACGCGGTCAGGGCGAGGCCGAGAATGTAGCGTAGCAGCTTGAGCTCGTCGGACTGGTTCCCGCCTACGGCAAGCAAACGCAGAGCGGCCATGTGGAGTGAGGCATCGCGGCGGATTCCGCCGGTCGCGATTACCCCGCCCGGAGTACTGGAGGCGGGTACGTGAACAAACCCGCGTTCGGCATATGCATCACTGGTCTTTTTATCAGCGGATTCGTCGAGCAACCCAGCAGCGACATATTCCGCAGCAGGCACAAATTGAGCCGACCGTGTCAACTCGCGAACGTTGAACGCCCGAATCGTTGAGGCGATTAGCCTCGGCAACTTTGCCTGGGTATCGCGGGAATCCCACGCGCCGAAAACGAGGGAGGTAGGCGCGATCTTCGCCAGCAGTGCAGCGTCGCCATTTTGCACCGCCCTGAACCCAGTCTGCAGCTCCTCCTGCAACGCCGAGCAGCGCACGATGGCGTCCCCGGCGCGATGGCCAGCTTCCAGCAGATTTACGGTTTTTTCTCCTGCCCTTACGAAAATCTGCGGTATCAGCGCCGCGTACTCCGCCTTTGCAAACAGCGGCTCGATCCGGTTCGCCTGCGAACCGACGCTGTCGATCAGGCAAACGTTCTCGGTTTCGGTGAAGTGGTCGACGTTATACCCGCCCTTGAAAGTCCCGTCCTGACTGGCGGCAAAAGTCGGCGGGAACAGCACGCCGTCCGAGCCCTCGACGGGCGTTAAGTGCTCGCGCACAACCAGGGCGGCTGGCCCGGCGTCTTGCAACCAGGTATCAAACTTCCTCAATAGCTCGTTCATCGTAGGTTCCTCGCAAATGCTGTGGCTGTGGTGAATGCCTTGTGTTTCCTCTGGTCCGTGCGAAAGGCGTTCTCGAAGCGGAAACCGCAGACCCCGGTATGCGTCAGCAGGCCGCAGGCGGCAAGTGGGGCGATGCGAGCCGACAACGGGATTGTCCAGGTGTAAAAATCGAAAACGCGTGGCGTGGCGGCCGGCATAGGCCGAAAACGCTGAAGCCCCACCAAGCACAGGAACTCAACCGCAGGGTAGGCGAGACTCTGCATTTTGAGAGCATCAGGCGAGAACCCAATATCGATCGGCCGCGCGCTCGACCCTCGGCGGGCGTCGAAGTAGAATGGTTCAACCTTGTTATCCGGCTCCGCCGGGTCGCACACGACCGTTTTGTAATCGAACAAGGCACTATTCTGTAGCTCTTCCCAACGCAACACACTCTGCATCGCGCGCGCAATACGGGTGCTGCTCATTCTGCCGGCCCATCCCTTGAGTCGATCACCGCCCGCGCGATCATCCTTCCACCAGTCGAGGCGCAGCTCGAACGGTTCTGGTATCTCGATTGGGGATGAAACTTCGTCTTCTGGGTCGGACGGTTGCAGAGATGCGCCCGCGATTGCACGCAGAAGATCGCCGAGGCTCCGGTCGGCTCGCTCAGGGCGTTCGAGTGGTCGAAGCAAAAATGCTCCGTCCTCAAACCAGCCTTCGGCGCCGCCCCAAAGACGGTCGGCAAGTTCGAGCAGTCCACACGCGGCGAAAAACTGCCCGGGGTTAGTCGGATCGACGTGGACACTGATCGCGGGTTCGTCAACCTGGCTCATTAACTGCCGTCCTGCGTATGCCACCGACCTCGGATGGTTCTGCATTGCGGACGTTGTTGGCTTGCGACGCCAGCGCATCGGCGGCCCGGACCAGCGACTCGAGGTAAGCGAGGCCCCATCGCCCGTACTTTCGTTGCAGCCGCGCAAATCGACGCGGAGTCTCAACGGCAACCGCGGCGGCCTCGCCGTCAGTGTAGTTCTGATCAAACGCCTCATCGACCGGGAAATGAGGTCGGGCGCGACCGTGGTGGGCCGCGATCAGATGCAGAGCGAGATCCTGAACTTCCAGCGCGAGCGCGAAAAACTCCAAGCGATGTGAATCGCCGATGGAAAGATCCATGACCGACCCGAATTCGTGGCGGTAACCGCTTAACTCCTGCGGGCGCATCTTGCCTCCCGACTTTGCCAGTACCGCATCGGGGTAATCGAGGTTGTGGATCGAGTGTTGCCAGATTCTGCGGTCTTTGCCGAGGTCATGCCAACCCGCCGCGAGTCTGACCGCCGAGGCTTCAGGATCGCGCATGCCGAGCTTCTCGACCATCGCGGCCGCAAAGCTCGCGGCCGATTGGAGATGGGGCGCAAGCTCCTGCGGCTGACGGGCGCTGCGCGAGCCGTCGTCGTCGGCTGAGCGTGGTCGAACGTACCAGCGCCAGTACCGTCAACCCGCGTTCTCATCGTCCTCGTCCGTCTCCTCCGCGTCAGAGCGGGTATCGATACTTCGTACGAGCCTCATCCGGTCAGGCTGGGGGGCGCTATCCCAAACTCGCGAACGACGCGGGGTGTCATCGATGTCCATCCATTTGTCCGCAACGTCGTAATCGTCGCGCGTTGCATCGAAGGGGGCTTTGCCGTCGAGCATACCGCCCTTGAGCCCGCCCGCCGCCGGCGGAAGCAAAACAATCCGGTCTTCGAGAATTCGATCGTTCAGCTTCGCGAGCTGCTCCAGCGTAATCACGCTGACCGGACCGCTGTCATTGACGATCCATACCGGTGAATCCGCATTTGTGGTTGCAAGTAGCTTGAGATTCTCGAAAATCCGCTTCGTCTGGTCACGCAGCAGTTCGTGCGGCTTGAGCGGGTAGTCGTCCAACAGATCGTCGGGCCGGTGTTTCTCGCGCAATGAGGGAGTCAAGAGTGCGACTTCCTCACGCCAGGCGACATGCGTTTCGGGCGGTTCCCATTCAGCCACACCATGCAACCAGTCCGCGACCGGTGGGCGTCCCGGCAGCTTTTCACGGACGGAAGTGAGCGCCCAGGTGTCGAAGAGAATATCGGTGGCTGGACGGATGGTCGGAGCCGGCGTGAAGGCCGGCTTCCGATCGGCCAGGGGCAGGTCACTTAGAGCTGATGGACTCGCGTCGTGCCGATGATCGTTGCGTTCAGGCAGCCGCCGCAATAGCGCCAGCGTCCGCTCGCGCGACTGGTCGAACGGTGATTGTTTGTCGTCTGCCGGTGGTCCGTCCTTTGTCCGCGTTGTATGGACAACATCGATCCGCGCGTCGCCGTCACCGAACCGGTTCACGCGGCCGAAGCGCTGCGCCATACTGTCGAAGGGGGTCAGGTCACAGATCAGATGGTCCGCCGAGATATCAACACCGACTTCACCCGCTGACGTGCTTACGAGGTAAACAGTGCCAGACTGCGGCGTGACCTGAGGATCAGACTTAGTGGTAAAGCGGGCGAAAATCGGGTCTGTGGTCGCCATCGCGTCGCGCTCAAGGCCACGAACAGTTCCGGTGAGCGTCTGCACAGGCAGTTTTTCCTTGCGGAGCCCGTCAACGACCTTTTGCACATGATCCAGCTTGCGCAGAAAGACCAGAATCGGCTGGCCGTCATCCTTATGTTCCAGCGCGAGCCGGATCGCCTCGATTGGGGTGCTTTTTTCATCGTCGATCGGGTGGAAAGCTATTCCCTTGCTTGCCTCGAACCGCTTGTGGACTTCCGGGTGGGCACGATCCTTGTCGGTAAAAACCGAGGGATCGCCGCCTTGGCTCGAACGGGAAGTAGCAGTCAGCGCTATCACCCCGAAACGACCGAAATCGCGTGACCGACGCTGCTCGGATTCGATGGTGACAAGTAGTTCCTGGAACGCGGGCTCAAGATGGGCTTCGTCGTGGACCAGAAGTGTGTCCTGACCCAGAAATCCAGCGTGCAGCGGGCGGGATTTGAACCCGCAGCCGTAGCCCGAGAAGAGCAACCGGCTGCCGATCATGTCCACGGTGCCGACGATCACGGCAGGTCGAGCCGGATCATTCCGCCACTCGGCATTGTCGGCAAACTGGCCGCGCAACGTACTGATTGCCAATGGTGCGTCGGACACTCGGATGCTGAGGGCCTGCAAAATGGCGGCGACTGCAGCGAGCTCCGGTTTAGCGAGAAGCGCCTTCCGGATACATTCGGCTTCACGCGTGGCCTGGTCAACAATGGTCCGACGATTGACGACGTAGATGAGTTGACGCGGGAAACCGTCCACCGTCTTCGCGCGCGCGTGATACGCAAGCGCAAGAAGCCATATCGTAATGATCGATGTTTTGCCGAGGCCCGTTGGAACGTCGCAGATTCTACGAAACCGCTTCTCGGCGAGTTCCTCAAAAAGCGCCTCCTGCCAAGGGAACGGCGGGTGGCCGGTAATCTTTTCGAACAACTCGCAAAACGATGGCACTGCGACTCCCCCAATGCGCGTTTTGCTTAAAACGAAAAACTCAACCGCGCGTTTAGACTTAACGGAACGCCTCAGCCTCTAGTAGTCCAAAACGGCATAAGTAACAAGATGTGGACTAATTCCGCCGAGAGGTAAGGCGTCAAAAGACGGTCCCTCAAGGTGATGCCGGCCGCTTCAAGGAGCGACCCCTCTGGGAGATCGAGGAACTGGAGCGCAAGTGCGAGGAGACTATCATCGGCTTGCTCCGGGAGCGCTACGGGTTTGAGCGCATCTTGGTGCCGACCGAGGCGCTTACGATCCTGATCGATCCTGATCTCGTGATGAACCTGGCGGCGTGACGCGAGCGCCGAAGCTGCTGGAACGGATCGAGAAAACCGCGCGGGACAGAGGAATTGCGCCGCGCAAATTGATCCGCGCTGTGCCTCGCCGAGCACTTCGGCGGGGAAAGTGGCGCTCAGGACGGGTCGCCCCGCATGTCGAACCCGCAACGCGGACTCGATCAGATTCTCTTCGATCTGACCCGCACGCGGCTCACTCTCCAGCATCTGCTCGATCATCAGGTCGGCTCTGAAATTACCGATCAGATCCGCCAGAGCGCGCAGTCCGAAGCCGAGCGTTACATGCAGCGGCTCAGGAGAACCACGATATGAATATGTCGCGAACTGCCGTCAGGTACGAACTGAGTTGTGGTTCAGCCGCGACGCTGCTGCGCCTCTGGCTCCGGTTTCTGCTCCTTTGGATCGCCATCTGGGCGGCTTCCGATCTCTTCTTCGTCTGGTATTGGAGCGGTCGGATCGTGGCAGGCGCTCATCAATACTTCGGTCGTTGGATCCTCGCCTGGATCTTCACCCAGAAGCTTCCGCTCTACTTCCTGTCGCTGCCGTACCGCGGCCGTCGCTGCACGATCGGAAGCGTGTACGCCTTTCTGAACTGGCGCTTCTACTCGGGGCGCTCCTTCGGCGAATGGTTCGCCGCATACAGCATCTGGGGAGCGATACCGGCAACTTTGACTCTCGTCGCGCTCGGCTACTTCCTTCTCCGCGATCCCGAAGATATTTCCGAGGGGAAGCATCTGCGAGGCCTCAGCCTGATCCGTCCTCGCCAGCTCTCACGCGAACTTCACCGCAGCGAATCGCGGAGCGAACGGGCGGGAGTCGAACTTGCCCGAGTGCGCATTCCGCGCTCGATCGAGTGCGAGCATTTCCTCATCACGGGCGCGACCGGAGCGGGGAAGTCGATGGCGATCCGCTCGATGCTGCGCCAGATCCAGGCTCGCGGCGAGCTCGCGATCTTGGTCGATCCTGAGTGCGAATACGTTTCCGAATTCTACCGGCCCGTGCGTGGTGACCTGATCCTGAACCCGGTCGATGAGCGCTGCCCGTACTGGTCGCCGTGGCTGGAATTGAGCGAGCGCTACTACCAGGCGGACGCGGCGAACCTCGCGGCATCTCTGATTCCCGAACCGCCTCGAGGCTACGAGAGCGGATCGGACCACTTCTTCCGGCAATCCAGCCGAACCCTGCTCGAAAGCCTGCTTCAAGTCGCCACCCCGCGAGAGCCGCACAGCATCCCGAAACTGCTCGAACTCGATCGCGACAAGTTGAAGCAGGCCATTGTTCAGCGTCAACTATTCTTGCCGGTTAACGACAACTATTTTTGCCGGTTGTCGCCAGGTTTAAAGATTCGGTTTCGCTGCTCTGACCACTTTTCTCGCTTCTCTCATAGTTGGGGATGATGGTCGGGGTCTGGCGCGGGGCTTGCGCCTTTTTTGCAAGCGGCGCGCCAGACCCCGACCATCACCGTCGCGCATCAGTCGGCCCTCGCCTCCGCACCGTCGGCGGTTTTGGTTTCGGTTCGCCTACTTTTTCGGGTGCGATAGCTGGGAACGTTGAACTCCAGAATCATCGCGTGATGGACCAGGCGGTCAATCGCGGCCGCCGTAGCCATCGGGTCCTTGAAGATTTTCTCCCAAGCGCTGAAGACTAAGTTGCTGGTGATCAGCATCGAGCGCCGCTCGTACCGCTCAGCAATAAGCGTGAACAGCACCTCGGCTTCTTCCGGGCTCTGTTTGACGTAGCCGATGTCGTCCAGGATCAAAAGCTCGAACGAATCGAGCCGGCGCAACTTCTGCGGCAGCACCAGATCGCGCTTGGCGGCGAGCAGCTCCTGCACCAGTTGATAGGCGGGACGGAACAGCACCGAGTGTCCCAACTCGATGAGCGCGTCGCCGATTGCGCAGGCGGCGTGGCTCTTGCCCACACCGGGCAGACCGAAGGCCAGCGCGTTCTCCGCCCGCTCCAGGAACTCGCCGCGCGCAAGCTCGCGCAGTTTTCGCAGCAGCGGCGCGGGCAGCGTGCTCGCTTCCAGCGTCTCGAAGGTTTTGCCGGGCGGAAGCTGCGCGGCGCGGCGCAGACGCGTGATCTTGCGCTGCTCGCGCGCCTCGGCTTCCAGCTCCAGTACTTCCAACACCACCAGCAGCGCCTCGCGATGGCCGGCACTCTCCAGACGCGGCCCAAGCTCGGGCGCCGCGGTGCTGAGACTGAAGCGAGTTAGCAACTCGGCCGTGCGCTCGACAATGTCCACTTGCGGGGCTTTCATGACCTCACCTCCTCAAGCAAGGCGTCATACGCGCGCAGATCCGGCGCTCCGATCGTGACCGCTGGCACGCTCGGCCGCTCGGGTCTGACCGTGCGCCGCACCTGTTCGGCGGCGAATCGCGCGGCGCTTTCCAGCAACTCGCGCAGGCTTCGTTCCACCACCGCCTCGCCGCTGGTCGCGGCCATATGGAGGATGCGCACGTACTCCAGGTCGGCCCGCTCGCCATGGAAGCCGCGCAACACATCGTAGGCGCGACGAAAGACCAGGCTCGGGAACATCTCCTCGCGCCAGCGGTAACGGGCGAACGCGCCGGGCTTTTTCGCCAGCGACCAGATCACGTGATGATAATCGATGCGCGCCCACCGCTGGCCGCGCAGGCGCGGCAACCGCTCGACCAGCTTGCCCGCGAAGTAGACCTCGAGATGGTCGTGATGCAGCAGTACCCTGACCCGCTCGCCAATCAGTCTGGCCGGAACCGAATAGGTGTGATTCAGCACCCGGATCGTGCTCCAACGGCGAACCTTGGCGATAATCGCGGTGTACGCGGGCAGCGCCACCGAGGGCAGCGGGCGCAGATGCGATCGTTCCTCGGCCAGCTTTGTGTCGAGCAGCGCGTTGTGCTCACGCTCGATCACCTCACGCACCCAGCGCTGATACTCTCCGACCGAGGCAAAGTCGCGACTCGCGCGCAGCACCAGCATCTGCGCCAGGATCGACTTGGTCCGCCGATGGGCTTGCTCGACCACTCCGTTCTCGTGCGCCTTGCGTGGGAAGATCCGCGTTGACTTCATGCGGTAGTGCTCCAGCAAGGCTTGATAGCGTTTGGTCAGCGCCCGTCCGCCGCTCAGCGGCAGTTCGTGGGTCGCCGCGGAGAGATTGTCCGAGCGCAGCACCTCCGTCACTCCGCCCAACCGCCACAGCGCCTCCTCCACCCCCGGCGCGAGCGCTTCGAAGCTCTCGCTCAGCGCCACCGTAGGCCAGCGCCAGCCGCTGAAGCTCAACACCAGCTCGAACAACAGATGCGCGAACGGCGCACCGCAGATGGTGACGCCCAACTCATCGCAGTTGGTAAAATCATAGGCGGCTTCGCGTCCGGGTGGATGCTCCTGCGGAAAGTATACTTCCTTCTCCGGCCCGTTCAGGCCTCGCCACTGACGCACCCGGCGTTGCAGAGTTCGTAGTTGCCCCTTGCTGAACCGGCCCGGATGACGACGGTTAAGCTCGCCCAACAGCGTGGTCGCCTCCAGGACGCCATCCCGATCGGCCGCCAGCAGCGCCACCACTTCACCCTCAAACACCTCGGCAAACGGATCTCCCCGCGTCCGCCACGTGCGCGGCTTACCCCGCTGCGACGGGCACAAACCACGCTCCCACTTGCGCGCGCTGCGCACGCTCATCCCGGCTGTCGCCGCTGCCGCCTCTTGCGTCTTGCCTTCCATCCGCTTTCTCCGCAACACCCCGACCTGCGCATCCTTCACCATGGAGTCTCACCGCCTGACTCCACTTCTCTCGCGCGCCGTCGGGACGGCGACAACCGGCAATTCTAATTGTCGTCAACCGGCAGATTTAATTGTCGTTGATCAAGGCCATCTCCGGCACGCCCGCGTATAGCCTGATCGATCCCGGGGCGCACGAGCAGGGTGCCGGCATTATCGCGACGGTTGCGAACGCAACCAGACCGTTCTTGTACTTGCCGCCCGCCGACGGACGGCTCTCGTGGAGCGCGCTCCAATGGGCCGAGCATCCCGAAGGATGGCTGTTCGTGACCATGCGCGACGAGTCCAACTCGGCAGCGCTGCCCTTGGCGAATCTCTGGCTCGATCTCATTGTCGGCCGCCTGCTCAACTCCGCCAGCGATCGCCGAAGGGTCTGGATCGTGGTGGACGAGCTTCCCGTGCTTGGCCGTCAGGCGAAGCTCGAGACGCTGGTAACTCGCGGACGAAAGCGCGGACTCGCCGCCGTGCTGGGGTTCCAGAGCATCGCTCAACTGCGCCGAATCTATGGCCACGAGCAGGCCGCGGTGCTGGCGTCCATGCCTTCGACGAAGCTTCTACTACGGGTGGACGAGCCCGAGACGGCGGCCTTCATCGCGCGGCAGATCGGCGAGCGCGAGACGCTGCGCGAGGAGATCGGAATAAGCACGGCCGATCATGGCAACCGGTACAACCTCCATCCTGCACGCCGGACCGAGCCCGTTGTGATGGCGTCGGAGGTCCAGCGGCTGCCGAGGCTGGAAGGCTATCTCTGCATCGCCGGTCTCGATCGCGCCCGCGTCAAAGTGAAGCCGTGCGTTCCGCGCAGGCGGCAGGTCGAGTTCGTTCCGCGCGCGCTTCCGAGACCGGCCAGCCATGATTCCGGCGCCGCCTTGGCGACGCGGACAATCAGTCGCCCCCCGACGCCTCCGAATGGGACCGCGGGCGCTCCGGTGAGGATTCAGGACTAATGCTGGTAATGTCCAAAGGCGCGCTAACTGCCGCCCAAGCCGAAACCTATTACGAAGAGAAGTACTCGCAGGACGATTACTACACCGAGAAGCAGCGGGTCGTAGGTCAATGGTTCGGCCGCGGCGCTGAAGAGTTGGGACTCTCCGGCGAGATTGCGTCCGAAGACTTCCGCTCTGTACTGCGCGGGCTTTGTCCCGCGTCCGGTGAGGTGCTCATTCATAAGGCGAACGGCTACGACGACCGGCGCGCAGGTTGGGACGCGACCTTCAACGCGCCGAAGTCGGTGAGCATTCAAGGGCTGGCCGGAGACGATCACCGCCTCATCGAAGCGCATCGTACGGCACTCAGTCGGGCGCTCGTTGAACTCGAACATTATGCGCTCTCTCGGCGTCGAGGCGGGAGCGAATGGGTTGTCACGGGCAATGTCGTCGCCGCGCGCTTCGATCACATTGCCGCTAGGCCCGCCAGTGGAGTTCAAGACGGTTACGGTCCCGATCCGCACCTTCACACGCATGTCGTCATCGCCAACATGACCCGCCGCCCGGACGGACAGTGGCGCGGCCTCGACCCGATTGAGATCTATCGCGCGCAAGCCTTCGCCACGGCAGTTTACCGCTCTGAACTGGCCCGACAGGTTCAACAGCTAGGATACGAAATCCGGATCGGCGGTCGAGACGGACGCTGGGAGCTGGCCGGCTACACACGCGAGCAGGTGATGGCCTTCTCCCGTCGTCGCCAGGACATCGAGCAGGCCCTCGTCCGTGAAGGGCTCGCGGGCGCACAGGCGGCGCAAAACATCGCCCATCGAACGCGGCTGGCCAAGGATCATCGCGACGAAGAAAGTCTGAAGGCGGAGTGGCGCTCACGCGCGCTGCAGTATGGAATCGAAGTCGAGCGTCTCTTGTCGCAATCGCGCGAACGCGGACCCATCCAGTTTCGACATCCGCAAAAGGCGGGAGAAGCCATCCGCCCGAGTATCGACGAAAACAGCGAGCGCGAGGCCGTAATCGATCGGCGTGCGCTTGAGGCGAAAGCTCTGCAGCACGCGATGGGGTATAGCGACCTTCATCAGATACGCGCTGAGAGCGAGCAGTTCCAGCAAGCCAGTCAGCTGATTGTCGCTGGCGATTCTGTGAACTCGCCACGAGGTGCCTACACGACGCCAGAGATGATCGCGCTTGAGCGCGGGAACATCGAACTGATGCGTGCGGGCCAGGGCGCGGCGTGGGCGATCAGCAATTCGGACGAGATTCGTCGATGGGCGAGCCAGCGCAACTTGCTTCCTGATCAGACTGCCGTCGCCGAACTCACGCTTGCGTCCAGCGACTGGATCACCTCAATCGAAGGCCGCGCAGGCGCCGCGAAGACCACGACGGTCGGCGCGATACGCGAATTCGCGGAAAGCCAGGGGCATACCGTCTGCGGGTTCGCACCGACGACGTGCGCGGTCAAGTCACTCGCCGAGGCCGGGGTGTCAGCAAGGACCGTCGCCAGCCTCCTCGAAAGTCCGTCAACCCAAGTTGCTTCGAACGAACTTTGGATCATCGACGAGTCGAGCCTGCTCCCCACGCGGCAGGTTAACCGGCTTCTCCGCAAGGCTCGCGAGCAAAGCGTCGCGAGGATCATCTTTGTAGGCGACCAGGGCCAGCATCATGCGATCGAAGCGGGGCGGCCCGTCTATCAGATGCAGGAGGCCGGAATGCTGGTCGCCCGGCTCGATACCATCCGTCGCCAGCGCGATCCCGAGCTACGTCAAGTGGTGATGTACGCCGCCAGAGGCGAAGTCGCGGAGTCGCTCGCGATTCTCGAGCGCCGCGGCGATATCCGCGAAGTTGCCGACCTCGAACGGCGCCGCCAACAGATTGCTCGCGAGTACGTTGATGCCCATCAATCCCGGGAGCGAGTTCTGGTCGTCAGCCCGGCGAACGACGAGCGGCGCGAGTTGAACAGAGCGATCAGAGCCGAGCTGATCGCGCGGGGTCACGTATCGACCATCGGGACTGAACAGACCATTTTGGTGAATCGCGGCCTCTCTGGCGCGCAGCGCTCGATCGCCTACAACTATGAAGCGGGCGACGTGATTCGCTTCACGCGCGGCAGTAAACAGTTCGCGATCGCCAAAGGCGCCTATGCCCATGTCGAAAAAGTCGATCGCGATGCGAACATGCTTACGATCGATACGGGCAACGGGCGGCGCGTCCAATACAATCCGGTCCGGCTGTTCGGCGTTGAAACCTTTCGCGAGGAACTTCGAGTTTTCGGACAAGGCGACCGAATACAGTTTCGCTCTCCCGACCGGGCACTTGGCGTTGCCAATGGCGATTTCGCCACCATCAAAATCATCGACGCTCACCGCGCCGTTTTGTGCTTGGACAACGGCAAGGAATTGAGCGTCACGTCGGATCGTCTACGCCACATCGACCACGGGTACGCCTCCACTTCGCACTCCGCGCAAGGCGCGACCGTCGATCGCGTCATCGTCGATATCGACACGCGGCTTTCGCCCGAGCTCGTAAATCGCAAGCAATTTTACGTCTCGATTAGCCGCGCCAGAAGCTCCGTCGCAATCTATACGAACGACCGCGGCCAGCTCCTCAGAGTGCTCGATAGAAGCCGCGAGAAATCCATGGCGATCGAGCATCAGATCGGCGTTCGCCACTCCTCCTTCACGGTCCTGCCCGATGAGCAGCGGCACACGCTTAATCGAGGCCACGGCATCCGAAGGTGATCAATCGGCCCCCGCCGCCAAAATCGGTGGCGCTCGCTCCACGGGCACGGCGCGCCACCGGCTGACGCCGGACGCTTCGCTTGTCACGCCGTGCAGCGCTCCGTTGCGCGCTTCCCAGGATCCTGCGCGCTCCCCCTATCTCGGTCGAGGGGAGCGCGCCTTCAAAATATTCCCGCAATTTCATCCGGCGGAAGCGCGTCCTGTCCCTTCGGGAAAGCGGACGCCAGTCCGGTGCGTTTGGCATCGTGCTCAGCCGTTCCACAATTGCGACATTATCAGTTTTGATGACATTCGCTGCTAACTGAGCTATGCTGGAGCGACGAGGAGGCGGCGATGGTTCGCGCTGATCAATTGGAATGAAGACCTTCGGTCAAATGCTCAGAGAGGTTCGCAAAAAGGCGGGGCTCACCCAGAGAGAGGTTGCCGCCCGGTTAAGACGTGAAGACGGCCGACCCGTCGATCCGCCTTATCTCAACGCGGTCGAGCACGATCACCGCTACCCGCCCGACGACCATCTGATCGAGCAGCTCGCGAAGATTGTCGGCATCTCGCCCGATGTGCTGTACTTTCATGCGAATCGCCAGCCCCCGGACGTGAAGACCGAGGCCGATCAGCCGCGGGTCGAAGCCGCCTACCGCGCGTTCCGCAAGGCGCTGGGAGTCAAACCGCCCGGCAAGCGAAAATGAAGCTGCTTCGCGATCCGCTCGGACGCCCGATCAAGCGTCTCTACTTCAAGACGGAAGAGCTTGACGAGCGATGCGAGCAAATCATCGCGGAGTTCATGGACCAGCACTCCGGCGGCTTCAGACTCCCGATCCCGACCGATGACCTGATCCGCATGATCGAGGCCGAGGCCGATGATCTCGATATGTATGCCGATCTGCCTGAAGAAGAAGACGGACATACCGACTTCTTTTTCGACCGAAAGCCGAGGGTACTGATTGCGAAACGGCTCTCGGATCCGCGCTACAAAAACCGGCTCCGAACTACTCTCGGACATGAATATGGCCACGTTTGGTTTCACGCTCCGCTGTGGAGAAAGTCCGGGCCAGAAGCGCAGAGCGAACCTGCCGCGCCATCATGGACTTGCCACCGCGACACCATCGTGACCGCTCCGGAGAACGATTGGATGGAATGGCAGGCGGCATACATCAGCGGCGCGCTGTTGATGCCGCGGTCGTACGTGCTCGTAATGGGCGGCGAGATCGCGATGCGGGATGGGAGCAAGTTCCCGCTGAACATCGATTCAGATTCCGGCCGCGCCGTGGTCGCGCGGATCATGCGACGTTGCCAGGTCTCCGAACAGGCCGCACGGGTCCGGCTCTTGCGTTTGGACCTGCTGACCAAATCGTGAAATCCGTCCATATGACGAAATTATGGAATTTGACAATTACATCAGAATTCGTCTATGATCCAGCTTGACGATGGGTAAATGACCGTCGCACTCAATGGATCGAGGTGTTGTCATCATGTCAGTAGTTCAAGTCAGTTCCCAAGCTCAAGCCGCAGATTCGGAGAGGCTGAGCACCCCAAAACTCGGCTGGACCTTGGACGAGCTAGCCCGCAGCCTCAGCGTCTCGGTGCCGTTCATCCGTCTGGAGGTCAAACGAGGGCGGCTCAAAGCGGCACATCTCGGACGGCGCGTAGTCGTGCTGGATACCGAAGTTCGTCGCTATCTGGCTCAGGCTTAACGTACTGGTACAAGTTCCTTTTTCAGGGGCAGCTTTATCCGCGAGTCGGCCAAGACGAATTCGAAAACGGTTGCGAGAGAAGCCGAACGTGCCCGCCGCCGCGACCTTGAGCTTGGAGTGAACCGAATCGGCAAGCGGGAGCGCATTCCGTTATTCCCCAGAGCCGCCAAAGAATGGATCGAAGCGAAGGTCGGAAAGAGCGAAAGTACCCTTCGAAATTACAGGCAGTACGTCGAGTCGTTGACCACCGAGTTTAAGGACCGTTTGGTTTGCGATATCGATATCGCCGACATCAGAGCACTCCAGAGGAAACGCCTCACGCAGGGGCTCGGTCACCGGAGCGTCAATTATGAGATCGGCGTGTTAAGGCAAATCCTGAAAACATTCCGCCTGTGGCACAACCTATCGGAAAACGTGGATTGGCTCAGAGAGAAGCACGACGTGGGCAAGGCGCTTCTTCCCGATGACGACGAACGACTATACGCCGCGTGCGGCGCGAGCCGCAGTCCGGCACTGCTACCGCTCTTTGTCCTCTGTGTTGATGCCGGTTTGCGCGCGAGTGAAGCGAAGGCTCTTCGCCGAAGAGACCTGAATCTCGAATGGCAAGAAGGAGTGATTACGAAAGGTGAGTTGGTCGTGGCGAAATCGAAGACCGACGCCGGCACAGGCCGAAAAATACCTCTGACTATGAGGGCTCGCAGCGTGCTTACGCTCTGGCTCTCCAGACTTCCAGCAGCCGACCCGGAAGCATTCGTTTTTCCCAGCCACCAGATCGGCTTCGCGGGCGATGCGCGCGGCCCTCTCATCTACTCCGTTGATTTTCAGCAACCACTAAACGAGTGGAAGTCGGCCTGGTATACCGCGCTCCGGCAGGTTGGGCTGAAGTATAGGTGGCACGATCTGCGCCACACGTTCATCACGCGGCTTCTCGAGAATCCGAACAACAGTGAGGAGACCGTTCGCGCACTCGCTGGCCACGTAAGCCGCAAGATGATGGAGCACTACAGTCACATCCGGCAGAAAGCGAAAGAAGCCGCCATCGCGGGGCTCGAAATGTCGATCCGACCGTCGAAATCAGGAGAGGGTGGGCACAAAATTGGGCACAGTCCGATGATGAGGGAAGGGTTGAAGCGGGAAAAGTCCTTGATTCTATTGGAGCCACCCGTCGGATTCGAACCGACGACCTGCTGATTACGAATCAGC
>CAVWKW010000004.1:0-349822 GCA_963755705.1 uncultured delta proteobacterium | reverse complement strand
GGAGCCACCCGTCGGATTCGAACCGACGACCTGCTGATTACGAATCAGCTGCTCTACCAACTGAGCTAGGGTGGCTCCCACGCCGCGATCTCGGCCTCGCCAGCATACGCTCGCTGGATGCCGAGATTAGCGGACCCTCGCGCGTCGGGAAAGAGAGACCCATCCGCGGGTGTCTTGAGACTCGAAGCGATCGAGCCGAAGATGAGCCTCGATGGACGGGCCCCCGGGATTTCGCGCGGTTTATCAGGAGACCTTCGCGCGCCTCTATGAGCGCAGCGCGGCCCGCCGTTGGAGAATTGCCGAATCCGATTTTGCACACATGCTCGAGCGCGCGATCGAGCGCCGATTTGCCGCGGATATCCCGAATCCCGCTGAAATCGAAGTCTTCCTCGACTCGCTCCACGTCGATGATCTTGCGCTTGCAATGGCATGCCGCGCCGGGAACGCAGACGCATGGCGCGAGTTTGACGCGCGTTACCATGGGGTGATTGAAAGTTTCGTTCGCGCAATCGCGCGCGATACGAATCGTGCTCGCGAAATCGAAGCTTCTTTGTACGGCGATCTGTTTGACGCTGCACGCGCTGGCAATCCGCGCCGCTCTCCGCTCGATCATTATCATGGCCGCAGTGCTATGGCCGCGTGGCTGCGCGTCGTGATCGTCCGCCGCGAGGCCGATTGGCTGCGCGAACGTTACCATACCAACGCGGCTATAGCGGCCGCCGCCGCCGAGCCCGTAGAAAGTGGCAACCACAATCACGCTGCTTCTGTCGATCCGGACCGCGCGCGGTTTATTCCGATGCTCGCGGAGGCGATGAACGCGGCGATCGCCGAACTCGATCCGCGCGATCGACTCCGCCTCTCGTATTATTATGTGCAAAGTCTCACGCTCGCGGAAAGTGGCGCACTCCTCGGCGAACACGAATCTTCCGTTTCGCGCAATCTGGCACGCATCCGTGTGGCAATTCGGCGCGGAGTCGCGCGCGAGCTCAAGCGTGAGCATCATCTTAGCGACGAACAAATCACCCGCTGCTTCGAATTTGGAACCGACGATTGGCCGTTCGATCTCGGCCGATCGCTTTCGCAGGCAAAGTAATGGCTAATCGCGTAAACGGCGAAGACGGCGAAAATAGCGAACTCAGGAATGACGCGCTCGACGTCCTCACCGCGCGCCGCCTTGCCGAAGTGCTCGATACGTCCGGGAACGAATGCCCCGACGCCGACGTGCTCGCGGCATTCGCTACCCGTTTGCTGGACGCGGACGAATACACGCTATGGGAACGCCACGCGGCAGGATGCGCATTGTGCCAGCGCAACCTTGCGGCTCTGGTCCGTTCGGGCGCTCTGGAAGCGCCCAGCATTCCGGAGCGCGATCTCGCGGAATTCAGTGATTCCAATGACGACGCCGAGCTCTCGCCGCACGGCGAGGATGAAGGAATTGTCGCCGCGCTGCGCCGCGGCTTTGGATTTATCCTGGGTCCGTTCCCGCTTTCGGTCGCGATTCACCTGGTCCTCATCATGTTGCTGATCATCACGGTGCACGAGCAGCGTGGACGCGAATTTATCATGGTCAATCTCGAAGCAGGCGGCGGCGGAGGCGGCGGCAACGAGATGCAGGATCTCGACATGCCTGAAGTGCCGATGCCCGATACCGCGCCGCGGCAGATGGACAATCCGCAAGCGGTCGATACCTCGCAGGCGGTCGGCATGGCCGACGACTACGTGCGCGCTGCCGGTGGCGGCGGAATCGGAATCGGCCGTGGCGGCGGCATGGGTTCGGGCTACGGTCACGGTGTCGGCGCGGGTTTCGGCGGCTTTATCGGAGAACTCCGGCGCAAGGGTCTGGACGTGGTGCTGGTGATCGACGGCACTGGCTCGATGAGCCTGATCATCAACGATGTGAAAGCCAAGATGGGGCAACTTATCCAGGCGATTCATCGGCTGGTTCCGATCGCCCGCGTCGGCATTATCGTATTCGGCGGCAACGGCGAGAAGATGGAGATCCAGCCGCTCACGCTATCGCCGCAGAAGCTGACCGAGTTCCTCGATCACATTACCGCCAAGGGCGGCGGTGAATGGGAGGAAGACACCTACGGCGCGTGCGAGACCGCGATGGAAAAGATGGACTGGAAACCCTACGCAAAGAAAGTGGTGGTGCTGGTTGGTGATTCGCCTCCGCGCAAAGAAGACTTCGCGCCGCTGGTCGCGATGATCCGCAAGTTCAAGGCCGAGAACGGCACCTTCAACACCGTTAACGTGGCGGCCGAAGAGCACGAGCGCTTTGAGCGCGAATTCTGGCTCAAGGTGCATCGCGAGGAGCCGCCGAAGATCTCGCCGCTTCCGGAGTTCTATCAGCAGACGCGCGCCGCCTATAAGGTGCTCGCCAACGCGGGCGGTGGTGCGATGCGCTCGCTGACCCACGATTCGCACATTAACCAACAGGTGCTGATCCTCGCCTTTGGCGAACAGTGGCAGAATCAAGTCACTGCATTCGGTCGGGGGATCGGCTCCGCGAGTAGCACTCCCTAGCGTCTGGGTTCGTTTTGCTCTGAACCCGCCGCGCAAAAGAAATTCTGCAAGGAAACCGTCCGCGCGCGATCTGATCATCAGGAGCGTCATGCAGGAGCGTCCTGATAGATGCCCCAGACTCGATCAGGAGGTGCCGCGATGAATCCGTACCTGTTCGCATTGCTAGCGCTTTGCCTCTCGATAGTCGTCGTCGCTATCGCGATCCGGCGGACCAGGCGCCGCGAAGCTGCCGGAGCGGGAGTGGTCGCGCGCGCGGTCCGGTTTGTCGGCGGTCCGTTTCCGCTTTCGGTCGCGATTCATGTCGGCGCGCTGCTGTTTCTGATCATCACGGTCCACGAGAGCCGCGGCCGCGATTTGATCCTGGTCAATCTCGAGGCTGGCGGCGGCGGAGCCGGTGGGGACGAGATGCAGAAGCTCGACATGCCAGAGGTTCCGATGCCCGATGTCGCGCCGCAGCAAACCCAGCTGCCGCAGACTGATGACACTGCGCAGGCGGTTGCGCTCGCGACTGACTACGTGCGTTCCGAAGCCGGCGGAATCAGGCTCAATCGTGGCGGCGAAGGACTTGGCACCGGGCACGGCCCCGGCTTCGGTGACGGATGGGGCGGGTTCATCGGCCATCTTCGCCGCAATGGACTGGACGTCGTGCTGGTGATCGACGGGACCGACTCGATGCGGCTGGTGATGGCGGACGTGAAGGCGCGGATGAAGGAGTTGGTGCGCGCGATTCAGCGCCTGGTTCCCACCGCGCGGATTGGAATCGTCGTGTACGGCGGCGAGGGCGAGCCGCTCGACGTGCAGCCGCTGACGCTGTCGCCCGCGAAGCTCGACGCTTTTCTGTCCGCGATCCAGACCAAGGGCGGTGGCGAATGGGAAGAAAACACCTACGGCGCGATGCAGGCCGCGATCGATCGGATGGACTGGAAGCCTTACGCGCGCAAGGTGATCGTGCTGGCTGGCGACGCGCCGCCGAAGCAGGACAAGTTTGCGGCGATCCTCGAACTCGAGCGCAAATTCCGCGCCGAAAACGGCACCGTCAGCGTCGTCGATCCGACCGCGCAGGAGCATCAGCGCTTCGAGCACGAGCTGAACATCCGCGTGCATCGCGAGGCCAACACCGCGGCCGCGCCGATGCCCGCCTTCTATCAGCAGGCGCGCGCCGCATTCGCAGTGATCGCTCACACTGGCGGCGGCGAGCTGCGCAGTCTCGAGGGCGACGAGGCGATCAATCAGCAGGTGCTGATAATGGCCTTCGGAAGCAAATGGCAGGAGCAGCTCGCGGCGTACGAGAGATAGCCGCTGACTAGGCTATGGTGCGAAGCGTTTGCGCGTCCAGTTGGCCAGCACCTTCATCAGGCGCGGACGCGGATCGCCGAGGTGCGCTTTGGTGCCGCCGGCGCGCATGAAGTGATCGGCGCCGTCAACGAACGCAATCGTCTTGTCTTTTGCGCCCGACGCCTCGAACTCCGCGCGCACGTCGGAGAGAAAAATATCCTGGTCCGCACTCGCGCCGACAACCAGCGTCGGCGCCGTGACCTTGGGCAGATTCATCGCGGTCTTCGCGTACGAGGAGAGCCCTGACCAGGTCGAGAGCCACGCGTCGGGCGTGACGATTCGGCCGAGCCCGAAGGCCGAGTAGTTAGCGAGGTCCGGGCGCGGCGAAATGATCGAGCCAACGGCGCGCTCGGACGGATCGATCGAAAGATCGCAGTAATTCAGATTGGCCTGCGTGCGATAGACAATCATGTACGTCGGCGCCATCGCGCGGCGAGCCGCGAAGTTCCTGCGCGCGGGCGGCATCGCGGCGAAATCCTTGTCGCGCATCGCCGTGCGCGAGGAATTCGCTTCATCTATATGCCGTCGTGCGATCGCGTCGATCCGCGCGCATCGCGAACGCTGTGCCGCGCGATACCGGTTGACGAACCCTTTCGAATAATTACTTGCCGTGGGCGGCGTATGAAAGCCGTTGATCTCCTCGTACATATCGAGGGCCGCATCGGACGCGAACGGATCCGATTCGTCAACCACCGCCGCGTCGAGGCAGCTCATCAGGACCATCCCCTGGCCCGGATGCGCCGCCAGCATGATGAAACCGTCGCATAGCGGCAAATCGAACTTGTTCAGATCAGGAGGACCTCCTGCCGGAGGCGCGGCCACGCGCTGACCTTTTGGCGTGCGCGCTTGCGCGTCATAGTAGGAAAGCAGCGAGCCTCCGCCGGAGTTGCCGAGCATCACGATATGCTCGAAGCCTTCTTCCTCGCGCAGAAATTTGATTCCCGCCGCGAGGTCGAGCAGCAGATTCTCGTGCAGCATCATTGCGTCGTTGTTCAGATAACGCGTATTGAGCGCGAACGCGGCGAAGCCCGCATCGACCCAATATGGAATTGAGTAATGAGCCGAGAAGTCGGCGCGCGGATGCGACATGATCACGACGGTGCGGGGCTTCCCCTTTGGCGGCATCCACAACACGCCGCGGGATTTAGCCAGATCGGCAGCGTAGAGCTGGACGACGCGCTGGCGAACATCGGGATTGATGTCGCCGAAATCGATTGGGTATCGGACGGGATAGTCTGCCGGCGCCTGGGGCATCGTTCACCTCGCTCGGGCTTATAGCAGGAAACCGCCGGACTTTCGTCCCTCGCGGCGATATGTCAGCCTCGGTTGTTTCGAGGATTGAACATTTTGAAAACCGGAATTATCGGCGCGCGCGGCGCCGGAAAGTCTGCCGTCTTCCACGCGCTCACCGGGCTTGCGCCGATTCCCGGCGCCGCCGAAGGGAAAAATCGCGGCCGCCCGGGACAGATAAAAGTCGCCGACCCGCGCCTGGATTTTCTCGAAGCCACCTACGGCTCGAAAAAGAAGGTTCCGGTCGAACTCACGATTCTCGATTTCGCCCCCAATCCAAAAGAACAGAAAGAAGGCGCTGCGCTCGACGCGAGCCTGCTGCCGCTGATCCGCGATCTCGACGCGCTGCTGGTCGTTATTCCGCAGTTCGCCGCGATGCACAAAGAGCTGCTGCCAGCGCTCGAAAGTATCGAGGGCGAGCTGGTCTTCGCCGATTTCGATCAGGCCGAACGCCGGCTCGAGCGCGTGAAAAAAGATCGCAGTGCGACTGAGTTCGAGAAAACCGCGCTCGAAAAAGTCCTCAAATGGCTCGAAGAGGGCAAGCCGCTGCGGCTCATGGAGATGACGTCGCAGGAGCTCGCCGTGTTCTCGAGCTTCGGGTTTCTCTCGCGCAAGCCCGTGCTTGCGGTCGTCAATTGCGAGATGGAAGCCGCCGCGGCCGATATCACCGAGGCTGAGCGCACCGCCGTCCACGCGCGCGGAATCGAGGTCTTCAGGCTCGCGGCTTCATTCGAATCGGAGTTGTGGGAACTCGAAGCCGACGGACGCAAAGAGATGCTCGGCGCGGCCGGACTCGACGCGCCCGCGCGCGACCGGCTAATCACGGCGCTCTACGCGCATCTGGGGTTAATCGCTTTCTACACCGCCGGCGAGCCCGAGGCGCACGCATGGTCGCTGCATCGCGGTGACAGCGCGCTCGACGCGGCTGGCGTCATCCACAGCGATATCGCGCGCGGATTCATCCGTGCCGAGGTCGTCAGCTACGAGGATTTTGCCGCGCTCAAATCGGACGCAAAGGTCAAGGAAGCCGGAAAGTTCCGCCTCGAAGGACGCGACTACATCATGCGCGACGGCGATATCATCCATATCCGCTTCAAGGTCTGACCCTGCACGGCGCCGTCATGCGAGGGGTTGGCTCGCCTCGATAATTCGCTGGGATTAGCATTGAATTTACTCGCGCGGGTCTGATTTAAGACTGGTACAATATGCCAGTCTGGGTCCGCCCGTATCCGCGGTGCCCGCCGGCGCAGAGTCCTCCGGAGCCCAAATGAACGAGCAAGTCACCCGCCAGATTCTCTGGAACATCCCGATCCCATTCATCGTCCTGATGTACTCGCTGCTCGCGGTGCTGATTGCCGCGTATGCGTGGGCGGGCCTCGGATGGTACCGCAGGATTCGGCTGGGCGTCGCCGAGAATCGCCTCGACCGGATTCCGCGCCGAGTGTTCCTGTCGTTGCGCGACGCGCTCGGACAGGGCTACGTCACCCGCGAGACCTGGGGATGGATGCATTACTCGTTCTATGTTGGCTTCGTGGGCCTGCTGATCGGCACGACAATAGTCGCGATCAACAGCGACGTGCGCGACCTGGTCGAGGTGTTCGGGCTCAAGCTCTATTTCTATTACGGCGATTTCTACCTGGTCTTCAAAGCCGCGATGGACAGCTTTTTCCTGATTCTGATCGCGGGCATATTGGCGGAAGGCGCGCGCCGGCGCGTGCGCAAACCGTCGGTGCTGAATCAACCTCCTGCCGACAAGGTCAATGACAATTTGGAGAACCATCTCGGCTACTGGTTTCCGATGACGATGCTGGTGCTGGTCGCGCTGACCGGGCTAATGCTCGAGGGCGCGCGCATCAACGCGACTCATCCGAAGTTCACCGAATGGGCCTACATCGGCCGCACGATCGGCAGGATCGAGGGAGCGCTCGGCGCCGGCGCGACCTATCATCGCTACCTGTGGCTGACGCATCTGCTGCTCGTGTATGTGCTGCTCGCGTGTTTCGCATTCACCAAGCTGCGCCATCTTGTCTTCGGACCGATGAATTTGTTTTTCCGCAATCTCGGACCGCGCGGACGCCTGGCGCCGATCAAGGACTTCGAGACCGCCGAGACCTTCGGAGTCTCGCAGGTCGAGCAATATACGTGGAAGCAGTTGCTCGATATGTCGTCGTGCCTCGAATGCGGGCGGTGCACGATCAACTGCCCGACCGTCAACACGGGCAAGACGCTGAATCCGAAATTTCTCGTGATCGAGCAGCGCGAGCATCTGCTGCAGAAGGCTCCGTTCCTGCTCGCCGCCGCGGCAGCAAAAGAAGCCGGCGGTGAGGGCGCGGAAGCTCCAGTCTGGGACGGGCCCGACATGATCACCCAGGTCGCGACCGAAGCGGCGGTCTGGGGATGCACGACCTGCGGATGGTGCGAGGAAGGATGCCCGGTCGGGATCGAGCATATCCAGCGCATCATCGATATGCGGCGCTACGAAGTCCTGATGGAAAGCAAATTTCCGCAAGAGGCGACGAGTGCATTCAAGGGAATCGAGAACCAGGGCAATCCGTGGGGACTCGCAGCCGAGAAACGGGCGGAATGGGCCGCGGGTCTCGGCATCCCGGAGATGGCGGAGGTCGAGGATCCTGGTGATCTCGACGTGCTCTATTGGGTTGGATGCGCCGGTTCGTTCGACGAGCGCAATCAGAAAGTGTCGCGCGCGTTCTCGGCGCTGATGCAGCAGGCGGGGGTCAAATTCGGAATCCTGGGCAAAGAGGAAACCTGCACGGGAGATCCCGCGCGTCGGCTCGGCAATGAGTATTTGTACGCGACCGTCGCGGCGCAGAATGTCGAGACGCTTAATCGTTACAAGCCGCGGCGAATAGTCACTCAATGCCCGCACTGCTTTCACAATCTGAAGAATGAGTATCCGGATTTCGGCGGCAATTATACAGTCCTGCACGAAGCCGAGTTCTTGGCCGAGCTGGTCCGGGCCGGACGCCTGAAGCCGAAAGAGATTTTGAAGGCGCGCGTCACCTATCACGATCCCTGCTACATGGCGCGTCATAACCGCGAATGGGACGGCGCGCGTGAAATGTTGCGAGCAATCCCCGGCGCCGAAGTCACCGACGTCGATCAATCGAAGAACCGGACTTTCTGCTGCGGCGCGGGCGGTGGATGCATGTGGAAAGAAGAGCACGAAGGCACCCGTATCAATCAAAAGCGCCTCGATCAGTTGAGCGAAGCCAAACCCGAGTGCGTAGCGGTAGGATGCCCCTTCTGCATGACGATGATCGAAGATGCGGTAAAATCACGCTCGCTGGAGGAGACAATGCGCGTTCGTGATCTTTCCGAAATCATGGCCGAGGCAACCGGCGCCTTGCAAAAGTGATTTTCTGATCTGTCGCGCCGATCTGATTCCTCGCCTCGAAAAGGAGAAGTTATGAGAGGCAGCTTATTCAGTGCATCAGCGCGCGCCGCCTCTCCCTGCACCGGGAGAGGGTTCGGGAAAGATGAGCGCAGCCTGGAGTAATAGGTAATTGGGTAATCAGTACATCGAGGCGGCTCGGGTTTATCACGAGATTACCAAACACTCGTATACCAGCGTGCGGTCGTCGGGGTATCGGCTGGATTGGGACAATCGACCCGCGCCCTATAAGATCTATCCGACAGCGGGAGCACTTGCGTTGCCGCGCGAATTGGAATTGTCGGCGATGCCTGCGCTCGCGGCGATCGCGGCGGCCGCACAATCCGAAGGAAATGCCGCGCTGGGGATCGAAAAGTTGACGCGGATTCTGTTCTGCACCGGCGGGCTCACGCGATCGCGGCAGGTCGGCGGCGAGGATTATCACTTCCGCGCGGCTGCGTCGGCGGGCGCGCTCTATCCAACCGAGATGTATGTAGCGGCTTCCGAGGTCGAGGGACTGGAGCCGGCGCTGTACCATTTCTCGCCCGCGGATCTGAAGTTGCGCGGACTGCGGCGCGGTGATTGGCGTGCGATGCTGTCGCGAGCGGCGGCAGGCCGTCACTCGATCGCGCGGGCGCGCGCGGCGATTATCCTGACTTCAATTTTCTGGCGCAGTGCGTGGAAGTACCGTGCGCGCGCGTACCGCTACTGCTTCTGGGATGCGGGTACTATGATCGCAAATCTGCTGGCGGCGGCGGGCGCCGAACAAATCGGCGTCGAGATCGTAACCGCGTTCGAGGATCCGCAAATCGAATCGCTGCTCGGGCTCGACCCGGACCGCGAGGGCGCGGTCGCTTTGATCGCTCTTGGTGCGGGCGCATCCGAGCTTGTCGAATCTCCCGCGCTCGAGCCTTTTCCGTTCGAGTCGATCGCGCTGTCGCAAAGCGAGGTCAGCTACGAGCCGATCGTGAGGTTTCATCGCGAGTCGCGCCTGGGGCCCGGCGCGGAAGTTTCGGAAATCGCCGATGCGACGGTGATCGCCGCTGAAGCTGAGCCTGAATTGATTCGATTCATTTCACCCGCTCCCGACAACGCGGCGGGACTGGGCGAGACGATTCTGCGCCGCGGTTCGACGCGCCAGTTCGCGCAGGCTCCGATTCGCGGCCAGGAGCTGCAGGCAATTCTCGCGACCGAACGCGCGCATCCGCGCGCCGACTTTCCGTCGGTCGTCGATACTTATCTGATAGTCAACGCGGTCAACGGTTTCGCGCCGGGCGCTTATTTCCATGACCGTATCGGCGGCGGCCTGGAGCTCGTCAAGGCGGGCGAATTTCGCGGTGAGGCCGGATATTTGTGCCTGGAGCAACCGCTCGGGATGGATTGCTCGGTCCTGCTTGTTTACATGGCAGATCTGGAGCGCGCGCTTGCGGCGTTAGGAAATCGCGGCTATCGCGACGCGCATCTCGAAGCCGGCATCCTTGGCGGACGCGCATATCTGGGAGCCTATACGCTCGGGCGCGGCGCTACGGGGCTTACCTTCTACGACGACGACACGACTAAATTCTTCGAGCCGCACGCGGCCGGTAAGAGTCCCATTCTGATGGTCGCGATCGGCGTGCCGCGCGCCCGCGCGGGAGACGAAGCGTAACGATTCTCGCCTGTGCCGGCATCCGCCTGTGACGTGATGACCGTCCGGCGGGCCGATGCCCGTTAAGCGCGCATAGAATCTGGAAAAATCCGCCCTAATGGCTGTTCTTCGGCGGCATCCCTCTTGCGTCTAATGCCGGGGCAAGTGACGCGCCGGGTGGCACCGCGCAAAGGATGCAGTGGATGAAGAAGGTCGAGGCGATCATCAAGCCGTTTACGATCGACGCGGTGAAAGCGGAACTCGAGCTCGCCGGCGTTACTGGAATCACGACTTACGAAGTCAGAGGCTTCGGCCGCCAGAAGGGACGCACCGAGCTTTATCGCGGCTCGGAGTATATCGTCGATTTCAAACCGAAGCTCAAACTCGAAGTAATCGTGCGCGATGAGCAGACCGACGCGGTCGTCAACGCGATCCAGCGCAAGGCTCGGACCGGCAGAATTGGTGACGGCAAGATCTATGTGTCTGAAGTATGCGAAGTGATCCGGATCCGCACTGATGAGCGCGGCGATATCGCGATCTGAATCGTCTGCGGCGAAACTCCATCGAATTACCTATCCAAACTCGAACCATCGTAGGTCCGATACTCCATCAATAGTCCAGATTGATGACTGTGCGGCGGGCGGTTGCTCATCGCATGAGCATTGTCCGTGCAAAGTGCAACTGGATTTCATTGCAAATCGATAGCATCTCGATGGCACTCCTCTTGCGCTTAGGCCGAAAGCGAACCCGCATCGGAATCGAATCAGACGGGGAGCAAGCCCGAATCGACGGGCACAGCCGAAGGAGGAGAGATGGCAGAGTCAAACGAAGCACCCAAGATGAAGGCGACACTTGGGCTGACCGGAGTAACGGTCAACGCTATGGCGCTAATCGCGCCTGGCGCCTTCCTGTGGATCACGTTCGTCCAGCAAGCGGGTTACGCGTTTCCGTCGGGCATGGCGATGTGGGCGGGGATTTTTGTGGCGTTGTTGCTGGCCTATGCAACCGCGGTTTCCTACTCGGAGCTGGCCAAACTCTACCCGGGGGCGGGTAGCTCGTATCTATTCGCAGAGCAAGCATTCCTGAATACGACCCATGCCTACAGGTTCTCACGAATCGCAAAGTTCGTGATCGGATGGGCCTCGCATCTGTACTACTGGATGTATCCCGGGGTCATGGTTGCGACGATGGGCATCATGATCGGATACATCGTCGGCAATATCGCGCCGAACACGATCAACGCGGGAATTCCGGGGCCGGTCTTCATGGCGCTTATCGCGGTAATTTTCGCCTTTGCGGTCGCGTGGATTGCCTTCCAGGGCGTCAACGGCTCGACGATGGTGAATATTGCGATCAACGGAATTCAGATCGTCGCGCTGCTGTTCTTCTCGGCGCTGGCGATCGCTTACCGCATGTCGCATCCCGCGGGCGCCGCGGGCCTTACGCTCGACCCGAACGGCAACGCGATCCCGGCGACGATCAGCTATGCGTTCAGCGGGGACAATCCGTCGCATATGAATGCACTGTCGGTTATCCTGCCGCACCATTTCTCCTGGGTGATGTTGCAGGCGACGGTAGCGATCTTGCTGCTGGTCGGCTTCGAGTCGGTCACGTCACTTGGCGAAGAAGCCAAGAATCCAACCAAGGATATTCCCCGAGGCGTCCTGCTATCGCTGACCATCCAGGGTCTGTTCTGCTACCTGATCGAATATTTCGCAGCCAATTATTTCATGAGCAGCGCCTACAGCCTGGCGGCGGCAAAGGGCTCGGCAGCTCCGATTGGCGACATGATGGTGCTGGTCGGCAACGCGTTGTTGGGCGGTCATGGACAGGCATTTATGCTGGTCGAGGCGCTGACGGTGTTCCTTGCGCTCATCGGCACGACGCTGAGTTGCATCAATACCGGAGCGCGCGTCACCTATGCGATGGGACGCGATGAGGAAGTTCCGGAGCACTTCGGCCTTCTGCATGGCAAGAACCTGACGCCGCATCGCGCGATCTGGGCGCTGGCGATGATCTCGGCGGTACTCGGCGCATATGCGGCGCTATTTTACTTCGCCGGCGGCTCCGCGCCCGACGACAAAACCATCGCAACCTTGCCGCACAACCTGTGGTACGCGATCGGGATGAGCTCGAACGCGAGCCTCTCGGCGCTACCCAATGGTTTGCTGCTGGTGACGCTGACCTCGAACTTCGGGACCTTCCTGCTCTACGGGCTCACAAACATCGTATGTATCGTGGCCTTCCGCGAGCACGAATCTTTCCACGGCTTCAAACACGTGGTTATTCCCGTGTTCGGTGCGATCGCAAACTTCTCCTGCCTCGCTTTCTACGTCATCGGACCTCTGGAAGGCTTGGGTAGCGTGAAAGAGCCGCTCCTCGCCGTCGCGATTTCCTTAATCTGGGGAGTGTACGGAGCGATATATTTCATCCGCAACTCGAAGAAGAAGGGGAAATCAACAATACTGGTCGCCAAGCCGGCGTAGCGAGCCACGCCGGTTGTAACCCCGGGGGCGGAAGGTGCTTCGGCACCGTCCGCCCCCAACCCATTTGCCAGAATCGTATAGTATTGGTCTGTGACTGAAGCTGAGCATATGCAGCCGTCCGCCGAACCCGCATCCCACGCGGGTGTTTTCGATCTGGCGCTGCTGTCGGATGTCGGAACCAATCGCCCCGACAACGAAGACTCCTGCGGCCATCTGATCGACGCGCCTGACGCGGCGGTGTTCGCGGTCGCCGACGGAATCGGCGGCTACGAGGGCGGCGAAATCGCAAGCGCGATGGCGATCGAGCTGACTCTGCAGGCGTGGCGGGAAAGCCCCGCCTCGTGGGGAGCGGCCAAACGCCTGGCGCGTGCGGTCCAGTTCGCGAATATTGAGATTCACAACCGCGCGCTTGCGGTGCCGGAGCTGCGCAGGATGGGCACCACCCTAACCGCAGTAGCGGTCGATAAGGGGATGCTCGCGGCCGCGCACGTGGGAGATTGCCGGCTCTACCTGGCGCGCCGGCATACGATTTCGCAGCTCACCAAGGATCACACGATGGTAGCAGAAAAGGTCCGGATGGGCCTGCTAACCGCCGACCGCGCGCGTAATCATCCGGAGCGCTCGATGCTGGTGCGGAGCATCGGGCAGGAGCTGATTGTTTCAGTCGATCGAATCTCGATACCGCTGGTACAGGGCGATCGCCTGATCCTGTGCAGCGACGGATTACACAACGTTCTGCACGACAATGAGCTCGAGCACATGACCCGCGACCTCGACGCGACCGCCGCATGCCACGCTTTGGTCGAGACCGCGAACGAGCGCGGAACCGCAGACAATCTGACCGTCGCGGTCTTCACGATGCTGGCGGATACCGGCCTTGCGCCGACCACGCCCGGATGGCGCGCCAGACTGGCGCGGATGTTCGGCAGAGGCGCGTAGTCGATTGAACCGAGCGGCTGGTTTGGGGCGTCGTGGCGTGGTAACTTCCGCGCCCAGACCCTATTTCTGCCAGGCATAGATTCCATGCGCGAGGTCAGCGTCGGCGAAACCCTCGACCAGTACAAGCTTACCGAGGTGATCGCACGCAGCGGGATGGCGTCCATCTTCAAAGCGGTCAACATCACCAGCGGACAAACCGTCGCGATCAAGGTTCCCTACCTTCAGTTCGAGAGCGATGTAATTTTCTACAGCCGCTTCCAGCGTGAAGAGGAAGTAGTCCGTCGCCTCGACCATCCCAACGTCATCAAGGTTATGACGCCCAGGCATAAGAGCCGGATGTATATCGCGATGGAGTTCGTCAACGGCATTTCGCTGCGCGAGTTGATGCGAAATGAACGGCCGATGGCGACCGCGAAGGCCCTTGGCTATGCGATCCAGATCTGTGAAGCGCTGGTATACATGCACGGCGAGAAAGTGGTGCATCGCGACCTCAAGCCGGAGAACATGCTCGTCACCGGCGACGGTACGGTCAAGATCATGGACTTCGGGATCGCGCTGGACGAATCCGCGCGACGGCTCACCTGGTCTGGCCTGTCGTCAACTATCGGCACGCCCGACTATATGGCGCCCGAGCAGGTGAGCGGCCGGCGCGGAGATGCGCGCACGGACATCTATGCGCTGGGCGTGATCCTGTACGAGATGCTAACTGGAAATCTGCCGTTCTCGGGACCGAACGTCTACAATGTGATGCGCGCGAAAACCAACGAGGATCCGCATCCGCCGTCAGAGTTCGTAAAGGGTTTCGATCCCAAGCTCGAGGAGATCATCTTGCACGCGATCGAAACCTCGCCCAAAAACCGCTACGCGAGCGCCGCCGAAATGCTGGCCGATCTGCGCGATCCGTCGGGGGTGATTCCGCGCGGACGCGCGGAGCATTTGAAACCGCGCAGCCTGCGCATGCAGAAGTTCCGGCGCGGGGCGGGGTTCGCACTGTTTTTCGTATCGCTAATCGGATTCTTCGTGTTCCTGATCTGGCTTGCCAACCGATATCCCGCGGCGCACGTCGCGCCGCGCAAATCTTTCCGAGGGGAAATGAGATGACACGCCGCCGCTCGAGGTTTGCTCTTTGCGCGCTGGCGATCGCCGCCGCGGCTCCGATGCTGTTCGGCGCCAGCCGCGCGCATGCCGAGTCCGCATCGCCCGCGATTCCCTTCGATCAGTCGCTCAATCTTGCGTGGGTGCTGATCGCGGGATTCCTGGTGATGTTCATGCAGGTCGGCTTCGCGATGGTCGAAACCGGCTTCACCCGCGCGAAAAACGCGGTCAACACGATGGCGATGAACCTGGTGATCTATCCGATCTGCGTAATCGGATTCTGGCTCACCGGGTACGCCTTCATGATGGGCGGAGTGCATCATTGGCCTTCGCTCGGCTCGGCGGCGATCGGGCATCACGAACTCGCGTTCACGATTGGCGGCCACGCCTGGGGAGTTCTGGGCTTCAGCAAATTTACCCTCGCCAGCGTCAGTCACGATCCCGCGAGCCTCGCGATGTTCCTATTCGCGGTCGTGTTCATGGATACCGCTGCGACTATCCCGACCGGTGCGATGGCCGAGCGGTGGAAGTTCTCTGCGTTCTTCATCTACGGATTTTTTATCTCGATGTTCCTGTATCCGCTCTATGGCAATTGGGTCTGGGGCGGGGGCTGGCTCTCGCAGCTTGGCGTCAACCTCGGACTGGGCCACGGCCACGTCGATTTCGCGGGCTCGTCGGTGGTCCACATGACGGGCGGAGTAGTCGCGCTGGCGGGTGTGATCGTACTCGGGCCGCGTATTGGGAGATTTCGCCGTGACGGCGCGATCGGCGCGCTGCCCGGACATAACCTGCCGATGGCGATGGTGGGGACGCTGATCCTCGCGTTCGGATGGTTCGGATTCAACGCCGGCTCGACACTGGCTGCAACCGATTCGCGTATCGGCGTGATCGCGGCGAACACGATGCTGGCGTCGTCGGCGGGTGCGCTCGCCGCGTTGCTCTATTTGTGGCATCGCTATAAAAAACCTGACGTCGCGATGGCGAGCAACGGACTATTGGGCGGGCTGGTCGCGATTACGGCGCCGTGCGCCTTCGTGACCCCCGCGGGCGCCGTGTTTATCGGTCTGGTTGCGGGACTGGTGGTGGTGGCCACGGTGATCGAGCTTGAGCGTCGCTTCAAACTTGATGATCCGGTGGGCGCGATCGCCGTGCATGGCGCGTGTGGAGTGTGGGGATCGCTCGCGCTCGGAATTTTCGCCGACGGCAGTTACGGAGAAGGGTGGAACGCCGTCGCGGGTCCAGTGCGCGGTCTGCTCTACGGCGACCCGGGCCAATTTGTCGCGCAGCTTATCGGTGTCACCACGAACATCATCGTGATATTCGGACTGGCGTGGATCTTCTTCACGATAGTCGAGCGAACGATAGGAAATCGGGTGCTGGCGGAAGTGGAGTGGTCGGGGCTTGACGCGCTTGAAATGGGTAGTGAAGCGTATCCGCACGTGTGACCGGAGAATCGTCCGGGCCGCGACGGTATTGGCGATTGCTTTTTGGCTGACGAGAGCGGTGCGTCCGGCGCATGCGCAGGTCGGCGCGCGTGACTTTCCCGATACGTTGGTCACCGAGGATCCGGATCCCTCCAACGAATTGGATTTGCTACCCGGAATCGCGAGCGGGAGCGGCCAGAACAGTTTCTCGTTCTCCTTTGATCTCGAGAAAAAGCTCAGCGAAAACACCAGCATCCAGTTTTCAGAGGCGATCAACGATCCTTTGCGGCGCAGACTGCGCTCGAGTAGCGGATTATCCAACCTCCAGGTCCTGCCGAAGTGGGCATTCTTCAAGTCCGACGAGCATGAGTTGCGACTTGCGATCGGAACGGAGATGGATTTGCCGACCGGACAGATCTCGGCTGGCGCCGACGGCCACGCTCGCGGCGGACCGCTGTTGATGCTCGCAAAAGGAATGGGTGACCTGAGCTCTGAGGGCCCGATTTTTTATCTGCGTCCATTCGCGATTCAGGCCGACGCCGGATACCTGCCGACCTGGAATGGCTACGAGAGCGACCTCGGAGAGGCGGACGTGGCGCTGTCCTATTCGATGCCCTATCTGGCTGCGTCGGGTGATTGTGTAGCCCGCATACCGATAGTCTCGCGGCTGGTGCCGATGGTCGAATTCAACTATCAGCAAATCCTCGATGGACGTTCCAACAAGACCCCGCCAGAGTTCCTGATGACGCCGGCGCTGGGTTATCAGGCCGCCGCTTATCAGATCACAGTCGGCGGACAGTTCGGGTTAAATGGCTATGCACAGGGCCAGGAAAAATCAGCGGTGGTTGGAATGCTGAGTCTGTACCTGACGCAATTCATTCCCGAGCTGCGTTGGACTCCATTCTGAATCTGGCGTGAGACTTGACGCCGATTTCATCCATCTGCGATAGCAATTTCATCACGACGCATTTCGCGCGAACGCACGGAGGTTTGGTTTCATGGCCTATAGCGATATTCTTTATGAGAAGCACGACAAGATCGCGACGATAACAATCAATCGCCCGCACGCGATGAATTCCGGCACGATCCGGACCTGGGCCGAGATCGGCCAGGCTTTCGGCGAAGCCGAGCACGACGCGTCGGTTCACGTGGTCGTGATCACTGGCGCGGGCCGCGCATTTTGCGCCGGCGACGACGTCAAGGAGATTTTCCTCAATCCCGAATTTCGTGACGCCAAACCCTCCAAGCGCTCCGAGGTCGAGGAGTGGCGCACGCATCAGCCGGTCGCGCTGGATTTTCTCGTCACCTACCCGAAGCCAACCATCGCTTCGGTCAACGGCGCAGCGGTCGGGTACGGCTGCGATATCGCGCTGATGTGCGACATGCGGATCTGCTCGGACCAGGCGCGGTTCGGAGAAGTCTTCATTCGCCGCGGACTGATTCCCGAAGCGGGCGGCTTACTCGTGCTGCCGCGCCTCGTCGGTCTGGCGCGCGCGTATGAGTTGATCTTGAGCGGCGACATTATCGACGCGGCCGAAGCCGAGCGAATTGGAATGGTGAACAAAGTCGTGCCGCACGCGCAGCTCGGGGAGGCGACGGCTGCGTTCGCGCAGAAGATCGCGGCGCAAGCGCCGTTGGCGCAGCGCCTTGCCAAAGAAGCCTTGCGCGTCGGATTGAATTTGAATCTGCCATATTTCTTCGACTATCAGCGCCATGGACAGCGAATGATGCTAACCTCGCAAGATCATTTGGAAGGCGCCAAATCATTCGTCGAAAAGCGCGCCGCGAATTTCAAGGGAGAGTAGCTAGTTCGTAGCATTTCGGCGAGACGGACAAGGCGGAAAGCTGACGCAGACGGCGTCGGTACGGCGGCGCTCAAGAGGAGAGATCTAGACGCCGTAATGGTTGGACATTGAGGAAGCCATGAATCGACGAACCCTGCTCGCACTCGTTCTGCCGCTGATTCTTTCAGCATCCGCTCCGGCATACGCGGCCGATTCCGCAGCGATCGCGAAGCGTAGGACGATTCTGACGCCGGCCAATCGCGTCCAGTCTTTTCGCACGATGGATACGGTTTTCCCCTTTCACGTCATCGAGCGGGGCGGACCGGTCGCTGTATTGCCGGGCGGCGGGCAAAAACTTGAGGTAATTTATAATTTCAACGGAAAGCATAAAACCCTGGACGATTTGCTTGCGCGTACTCGCACGCAGGGATTTCTGGTGATCAAGGACGGCAAGATCGTTGACGAACGTTACTTCAATGGCGCCGACGACAAGACCCGATTCACCTCGTGGTCGGTCGCCAAATCCTTCACCTCGACGCTGGTTGGTCTTGCGCTGGCCGATGGCAAGATCAAAAGCCTGGATGATCCAGTCACCAAATATCTTCCCGAATTAAAAGGCTCTGGTTACGACGGCGTGCCGATCAAAGACCTTCTGGAAATGTCCTCGGGAGTGAAGTTCACCGAGGATTACACCGACAACAAGTCCGACGTCCAGATCATGTGGGACAAGACCATGACGGAGCAGTCGGAGACGCTCGATCAGTACGCGAAAACGCTTCGCCGTGGCACCGAAAAGCCGGGTACCAAATTCGTCTATCGTAGTGTCGATACCGCTGTGCTTGGAATACTAATCAAGCGCGTGACCGGTATGCCGATGGCTACGATGCTCTCGGACCGTATCTGGAAGCCGCTGGGAATGGAGCAGGATGCGACCTGGCTCACCGATGGTCCGGGGCCAAACGCAACCGAGGCGGGCTACTGCTGCATCAATGCAACCCTGCGCGACTACGGCCGCTTCGGTTTGCTGTTTCTGCACGAAGGCAAAGTTGGCGACAAACAGATTGTTCCGGCCTCGTGGATCAAACTCGCGACCAATCCGCAGGGTTCGCAGGTTGGGTGGGGCCATTTGTCCCCCGGAGATCCCGGCGCATATGGCTATCAATGGTGGCTCATCTATCCGGGTGAAGGTCACGCCTACTCCGCCGAGGGAGTCTTCTTTCAGTTCATCTATGTAAGCCCGAAGTACAACATGGTCATCGTCAAAACCAGCGCCTACGATGATTTCTGGGATGATCAACTCGGAATCGAGCAATTGGTCGCGTTCGATGCGCTGGGCCAAGTCCTGAACAAACACTGAGGACTAATCACAGGTCTGATCGGTTTCTGGTCAGCTTTCCTCCAACCGTGTGCGCGTCTCGCAGCGTAAGAGACAGCACCAATTGGCGTGTCGTCGCACCTCGTATCTGCACGCTTAAAGCCAAAGGTGAAGCGTCCGAATTGGCGGATCTCTGCTGCCGCAGCCTTCCCAACTCAGACGGTAAATGAGGTGCAAAGGGCTCGATGCCTCAAGGAACTCGGATCGGCGGGCTTCGATTTATATAAAATAATGTTTTATTGAAATTCGCCCTCTGTTATCCTTGACACATTCCCGCTTTCCCATTATCTTCGGCGAACCCCAGCGAGGATTGCCTTATGAAATTAGGTGGCGATATCCCCGAGCTCGACGCCATCGATCTGCAGATCCTGAACCTTTTGCAGGCCAACGGTCGTATTGCGCACGTCAAGCTTGCGGAACAGGTCGGGCTCTCTGCGCCGTCCGTGATCGAACGCGTCAAGAAGCTCGAGGACAGTGGTGTGATCAGCGGTTATCACGCCGCGCTCGACGCGCGCCGGCTCGCAAAGGATGTCACTGCATTTATCGGCGTTTCGATTGCGCATCCGAAAACTATTGGACTCTTTGAACAGAGCGTTGATCTGCTCGACGATGTTCTCGAGTGTCATCACGTCACGGGCCAGCACACGATTCTTCTGAAGATCAAAACCGACGACACTTCGTCGCTTGAGCGGCTCATCAGTGCGATCCGCTCGATCGAGGGAGTGGCGCGGACGGAGACGATGGTGGTGCTTTCGACCCATACCGAGCGCAGCCAGATCGCGGTGCATCCTAACGGCGAAGCGCCGGAGCCGGGCAACGGCCACGGCCGCAAAAGCCGTCACGCACCGAAACCAGTTGCGCTCCCTGACCCGAGACGGATGTGAACCATGCACAATCGGAGCAGTCTTCCCGAGCGCGAAGGCCTGTACGATCCCGCACATGAACACGACGCATGCGGAGTCGGCTTCGTCGTCAACATCAAGGGCGAGCGCTCGCATGATATCGTCGCCAAGGCGCTGCAAGTCCTCGACAACCTGACGCATCGGGGAGCCTGCGGATGCGATCCGACCTCCGGCGACGGTGCCGGGCTGCTGGTCCAGATTCCACACGAATTCTTGAAGCGTGAAGCGCTCAAGTGCGGCTTCGATCTTCTGTCGCCGGGCCAATATGGGGTCGGCCAGGTTTTCCTGCCGCTCGACGCAAACAAGCGCTCCGCATGCGAAGTCGCGTTTGAGAAAATCGTTCGCGAGGAAGGCCAGCACGTCCTCGGATGGCGCACCGTCCCGGTAGTTCCGAGCGCGTGCGGCGAGATCGCAGGGCGCGGCCTGCCCGAGGTTCGGCAGGTATTCATCGGACCCGGCGCTGGAGTCGCCGATCAAGAGGCGCTCGAGCGCAAGCTCTATGTAATCCGCAAGCGCGCGTTCCGCGCGATCGACTCTCTCGGGCTGGCAGGACAGGAGCTATTCTATTTCTGCTCGCTTTCGACCCTGACAATAGTCTACAAGGGCCAACTTATCTCGCATCAGATCCCGAAGTTCTACCCCGACCTGCTTGATCCCGCATTCGCGAGTGCGCTTGCGATGGTTCATCAGCGCTTTTCGACCAATACGTTCCCTTCATGGGATCGTGCGCATCCGTTCCGCTTTCTCTCCCACAACGGCGAAATCAACACGCTGCGCGGAAATGAAAACTGGATGCATGCGCGGCAGATGATGTTCTCTTCGCCGCTGTTCGGCGCGGATATCGCCAAGCTGCCGCCGATCGTCGAGCCCACCCAGACCGACTCGGCCAAGTTCGACAACGTGCTCGAGCTGCTGATACGCACCGGGCGTCCGATCGCGCACGCCGTGATGATGATGATCCCGGAAGCGTGGCAGAACGACCCGCAGATGAGCGCGAGCAAACGCGCGTTCTATGAATTTCACGCCTCGATGATGGAGCCGTGGGACGGTCCCGCTTCGATCGCGTTTACTGACGGCGTCCGGATTGGCGCGGTGCTCGATCGCAATGGCCTGCGTCCTTCGCGCTACCTGGTGACCAAGGACGGGCTGGTCGTGATGGCGTCAGAGACGGGCGTGCTCGATATCCCGCCTGAACAGGTCGCGCGCAAGGGGCGGCTGCAACCGGGAAGGATGTTCCTGGTCGATACCGCTTTGGGACGCATTGTCCAGGATGAGGAAATCAAGGAAGGTTTTGCCGCGCGCCAGCCGTATCGGACATGGCTGGACGAAAATGTAATCAAGCTCGAAGAACTTCCCGCGCCGCCGAGTGCCCCCGCGATCGCCGGGTTCGAGGGGATGGATCTGCTCAAGCAGCAGCAGGCCTTCGGTTACACGAACGAAGATCTGAAACTGATACTCGCGCCGATGGCGGTGAACGCGCAGGAGCCGGTCGGCTCGATGGGCACTGACACTCCGCTGGCGGTGCTCTCGGACAAAGCGCCACCGCTGTTCAACTACTTCAAGCAACTGTTCGCGCAGGTCACCAATCCACCGATCGATCCGATTCGCGAAGAATTGGTGACTTCGGCCGAGACGACTATCGGCTCCGAACAAAACCTGTTCGAAGAATCGCCGGCGCATTGCCGGCAACTGCGGCTCAAGACTCCGATCCTCACCAACGAAGAGCTCGAACAGATTAAACGCCTGGCTGAGCCGGGTCTCCGTGCGATCACGCTGCCGACGCTATTCCATGTGCAAGACGGCGAGGATGGCCTGCGCGCCGCGCTCGACGACTTGTGCGCCAAGTCCTCCAGAGCGATCACCGACGGATTTACGATTATCGTACTGTCGGATCGCGGCGTGAATTCCGAGTTCGCCGCGATCCCCAGCCTGCTTGCAACCGCCGCAGTGCATCATCATCTGATTCGCGAGGGGACGCGCACGCGCTGCGGTATCGCGGTTGAGTCGGGCGAGCCGCGCGAAGCGATGCACTGCTGCCTGCTGGCCGGATACGGTGCGGGCGCAATAAATCCGTATCTTGCGTACGCGACCCTGGCCGGGATGATCGAAGACGGACGGCTGCCCGATATCGACGAGGACACCGCCGTCCACAATTTCATTAAGGCCGCCACCAAGAGCATGATCAAGGTGGCGTCGAAGATGGGAATCTCGACCATCCAGAGCTATCGCGGCGCGCAAATCTTCGAAGCGATCGGACTTGGCCGCGAAGTAATCGACAAGTACTTCACCTGGACCGCCTCGCGTGTTGGCGGGGTCGGGCTGGACACGATCGCGCGCGAGACCGCGTCGCGCCACCGGCACGCGTTCGAGATGCAACCGAATCTCGACGGCGAACTCGACGCGGGCGGCTTCTACCAATGGCGCCGGCGGGGCGAGTTCCACATGTACAATCCCAACACGATTGCGAAGCTGCAGCATTCCGTGCGCTCCGGCAACTACCGGATGTTCAAGGAATACACGCGGCTGGTCGATGAACAGAGCCGCAATCTTGCGACGCTGCGCTCGCTTCTCAAGTTCAAGCTCGAGCGGCCGCCCGTGCCGATTGAGGAAGTGGAGCCGGCCACCGAGATCGTCAAGCGCTTCAAAACCGGCGCGATGTCTTTTGGATCGATCGGCAAGGAAGCGCACGAGAATCTTGCGATCGCGATGAATCGGCTGGGCGGCAAGAGCAACACCGGCGAGGGCGGCGAGGATCCTGCCCGCTTCGAGCGCGATCCAAATGGCGATTGGCGCAGAAGCGCGATCAAGCAGGTCGCGTCGGCGCGTTTCGGTGTGACCAGCCATTACCTGGTCAACGCTGACGAGCTTCAGATCAAGATGGCGCAGGGCGCCAAGCCTGGCGAAGGGGGTCAATTGCCCGGGCATAAGGTTGACGACTTCATTGCGAAAATCCGTTACTCGACCCCCGGCGTCGGACTCATCTCGCCGCCGCCGCATCACGATATCTATTCGATCGAAGATCTGGCGCAACTCATTCACGACCTGAAGAACGCGAACAATCGCGCGCGCATCAGCGTCAAGCTCGTCGCCGAAGTTGGTGTAGGAACCATCGCCGCGGGAGTCGCCAAGGCAAAGGCCGACGTGGTGTTGATTAGCGGATACGATGGCGGCACCGGTGCGTCTCCGTTGCAGTCAATCAAGCACGCCGGTGTGCCGTGGGAGCTAGGCCTCGCCGAGACCCAGCAAGTTCTCGTGATGAACGGGTTGCGCGGGCGCATCCGCGTCGAGACCGACGGTCAGTTAAAGACCGGTCGCGATGTCGCGATCGCGGCGCTCCTCGGCGCTGAGGAATTTGGCTTTGCGTCAGCGGCGCTGGTCGCCTCGGGCTGCATCATGATGCGTGTCTGCCACCTCAACACTTGCCCGGTCGGAATCGCAACCCAGGATCCCGAACTGCGCAAGAAGTTCGAAGGCAAGCCCGAGCACGTGGTCAACTTGATGATGTTCATCGCTGACGAACTGCGTGAGCACATGGCGACGCTTGGGTTTCACACCGTGGCCGAGATGGTAGGGCATGTTGAATGCCTGGACGCGAACGACGCGATCGGACATTGGAAGGCGCGCAACGTGGATTTGAGCAGAATCCTGCACAAACCCGACGTGGCCGACGACGAACCACTGCACGCGATCGAGTCGCAGGATCATGGACTCGACAAGGCGCTCGACAATCAACTGATCGAGCTCTCGCGCGACGCACTCGAGCATCGCCGACCGGTCGAGATTCATTTGCCGATTCATAACGTCAATCGCACCGCGGCAACCATGCTGTCGGCGGAAGTCTCGCGCCGCTTCGGCGCTGAGGGTCTGCCGCCCTACACGATTCAGATTCACTTCAAAGGTTCGGCGGGGCAAAGTTTCGGCGGATGGCTGGCGCCGGGAATCGCGCTCTACCTCGAAGGCGACGCGAACGATTATTGCGGCAAGGGGCTTTCGGGTGGATTCATCGCGGTACGTCCGCCGCAGGAAGCCACTTTCAAGGCTGAGGAAAATATTCTGATCGGCAATACCGCGCTCTACGGCGCAACCGGAGGTGAAGCGTTCTTTCGCGGTGTTGCGGGTGAGCGATTCGCGGTGCGCAACAGCGGCGCACACGCGGTGGTCGAGGGCGTGGGCGATCACGGCTGCGAATACATGACGCGCGGACTGGTCGTCGTGCTCGGAAAGACCGGACGCAACTTCGCGGCAGGAATGTCGGGTGGCCTCGCGTACGTTCTGGATGAAGACGGCAGCTTCGCGGCCCGCTGCAACACCGGGATGGTAGAGCTCGGTCCGGTCACCGATCGGGATGACTTGAAGCAGTTGCACGCGCTTATCACGCGTCATCGCCAATACACCCAGAGCGCGGTTGCCGCGCGAATCCTGGGCGATTGGGACGCATACGCCGCGAAGTTCGTGAAGGTGCTGCCGACTGAGTACCGCATGGTGCTCGAGCGCCAGCATCTGGGCCGCGGCAACGACATGGCTCGGCTGGCAGCGGTCTGATTTGATTTCGCACGCGCGGTTGGGAGCCGAGCGCATCAGCGCGGGAGTACCGTTTTAAATGGGAAAAATCACGGGCTTCATGGAGATCAGGCGCGAGACGCCGCACAAGCGGCCCGTCGCCGAACGCCTTAAGGATTGGCGCGAGTTTGATCTCAAAATGCCCGAGGATAAGCTCGCCCGCCAGGGCGCGCGCTGTATGGATTGCGGAATCCCGTTCTGCCACAAGGGATGTCCGCTCGGCAACATCATTCCCGACTGGAACGATTTGATTTACCGCGGGCGCTGGCGCGACGCGATCGAGCGGCTGCATTCGACCAATAATTTTCCCGAGTTCACCGGCCGCATCTGTCCGGCGCCATGCGAAGAGGCCTGCGTCTTAAATATCAACGGCGATCCGGTCACGATCAAACTGATCGAGAAGAACATCGTCGATCATGCGTGGGCCGAGGGCTGGATCACGCCGCTGCCGCCCGCGCGCAAAACCGGAAAGCGCGTCGCTGTGGTCGGCTCGGGACCATCCGGACTCGCCTGCGCGCAGCAACTCGCGCGTGCCGGACACTCGGTCACGCTTTACGAGCGCTCGGATCGGATCGGCGGACTGCTGATGTACGGGATTCCCGACTTCAAACTCGAAAAGCGGCACATCCTGCGCCGCGTCGAGCAAATGCGCGCCGAGGGCGTCGAGTTCGTCACCAACTGCCGCGTTGGAATTGATCTTCACGCCGACGAGCTACGCAAAAAGCACGACGCGATCTGCCTGACGCTCGGCGCTACCAAGCCGCGCGACCTGCCGATGCCCGGCCGCGAACTCGGCGGAATCCACTTCGCGATGGATTTCCTTCCACAGCAGAACAAGCGCGGCTTCGGCGATACTATAGATCCGAGTGTCTCGATCACTGCAAAGGACAAGCGGGTCGTCATCCTTGGCGGCGGCGATACCGGTTCCGACTGTCTGGGAACGTCGAACCGGCAAGGCGCAATAAGCGTGAGCCAGTTCGAGCTTCTCCCGATGCCGCCCGAGAGCCGCACGGCCGATATGCCGTGGCCGGATTGGCCGATGATCCTGCGCACCTCAAGCTCGCACGAGGAAGGCGTGCTCCGCGATTGGAGCATCAATACGCGTTCGTTCAGCGGAACCGGTGGCCAGGTCAAAAAACTTCACGGCGTGCGGCTCAACTGGAAGCGCGACGGCGGGCGCAACGTGATGGAAGAAATCGCGGGGAGCGAGTTCGATCTCGAATGCGATCTGGTGTTACTCGCGCTCGGCTTCCTCGGCCCGGAACCGGAAGGGATCATTTCCGAGCTTTCCCTTAAGCTCGACGCGCGCAGCAATATCGCGACGGAGAATTATGCTTCGAGCGTGCCCGGAGTTTTTGCGGCCGGCGACGCGCGGCGGGGACAGTCGCTGGTCGTGTGGGCAATCTGGGAAGGGCGCGAATGCGCTCGCGCATGCGACGCCTACCTGATGGGAGAGACGTTCCTGCCGACCAGTCCGGAGTTGTAGCGCGACGAGACATGATCAAGCTGTACGATTACTTGCCGTCGGGCAACGGCTACAAGGTCCGCCTTCTGCTTACCCAGCTCGATATTCCGTTTGAGCGAATCGAACTCGACATCGTAAAAGGCGAGACGCGGACGCCGGAGTTTCTCGCCAAATTCCCTAACGGACGAATTCCTGCGGTCGAATTCGAAGACGGTCGCCGCCTGTTCGAATCCAACGCGATTCTCTGGTACTTCGCCGAGGGCACTCCGATGCTGTCCGCCGATCGCTTCGCGCGCGCGCGAGGGCTCCAGTGGCTGTTCTTCGAGCAGTATAGCCATGAACCGTTTATCGCAGTCGCGCGATTTCTCGCGATGTATCCGCAGGTCGCCGACGAGCGCCGCGCGGATCTAGCGCGAATCATGAGGCTCGGTTACGACGCGCTTGGCGTCATGGAAGCGCATCTGAGCTCGCGCGAGTGGTTCACCGACGGCAAGTATTCAATCGCCGACATCGCTCTCTATGCGTACACTCACGTCGCGGGCGAGGGCGGCTACGATTTAGAGCCTTATCCTGCCGTGTGCGCGTGGCTACGGCGCGTCGGCGCGCAGCCGAATCATCTTCCGATCACACAAGCGTGACGCCGATCATCGGCGAAGTCCCATCTCGTCGAGCTTCTTGATAACCCACTCGATTCGGTCCTCGCCCCAGAACGGTTCGCCCTCGACAACAAAAGTCGGCACGCCAAATATGCCGTCGCGATCGGCTTCGGCAAAGCACGCGTCAAGATCACTGCGCGCGCCGCTGTCGGCGTAACGCGCGAACTCTCCAGCGTCGAGGCCGACCTCGCTGAGCACCACACCAACCGCGTTGCGATCTTCAACGTCCAGCTCGGCTCGCCAGAAACGCTCGAACACGCGGTCGGAGTAATCACGAAATAGTCCTCCGCGTTGCGCGAATAGGCCCCCATAGAAAGCGTTGCGGCAACTGAAAATCCTTTTCGGCGGATAGATCACGAGCCCGCGCTCCTTCGCGATCCGCCGCGCGTCGATATACAGGTACCGGACTTTACGCCGATCCGCGTCGGGGTTGTCGAGATTGCCGTAAGTTTTTCGGATGTTGACGCCGTAGGGAATAAAGCGCACGCGCACGCGATGCGACCGCTCGAGCGCGTACGCCGGCGCCATCGCGAGGTACGTGAACGGACTCGTGTACGCGAAGTACAGCTTGATTTCGAGTTCGCCAGCCGAGTCCACAAAATTTCCTCATCGCGCGAGCAAAGATTCACGCTCCGCGGCGCGTGCGAGTTGGCGATCGAAGGTCGCCAACTCGCATCCAAGCTCACGCGCGACCCACAGGTAGGACACATCGTACACGCTCAATCCTGTTGCCAGAGCGAGGGTGAGCAACTGTCGGCCCGGAACTGATACTAGATTTACCCGCGCTGCAAGAGCGGTTTCTAACGCGATCGCGATCGTGCCTGAAAGGGCGGGGTCGCTTCGAGTCTTCGCGGCGGCGGCGCCCGCCATCTCATATGGCAATAACTCCGGGCCGTGGAGCTCGAAACCCTTCAGAAGATCATGCGCCTCAGCCGCACGCGCCTCGGCGAAAAAGGCCGCCGCGAAGACTGATGCGTCAACGACGCGATCGCTCATCGCGGTCGCGCCGGACAATTTCGGTCGCGTCGTCGGGGGTATGGAAATTGAGCCTTTCGATTCGGCGAAGTGCTTCGTCGATATCCAGTTTGGAAGTTTCGCGCTCGAGGATAGACATCAGCTCGCCCTGCAAAGAGCGATGATTTGATTTGGCGCGAGCGCGCAGGCGCCGGACCAACTTGCCGGGAACTTTCTTTATCGACAGATTCATTGGTCGCGAGTGCTCCAAAATGGCTCCGTTACGGAACCATCGTATCACGGGCGCCCGCCGGCCGCCATTACCATCGCGAGGAAGTCCGCCAGATGCATTACTCGCGTTGTCGAGCCGCGGCGTCGAAGCTCCGCACCGATCTGGAACTCGCAGCCCGGATTCGCCATGACGACGTATTCGGCTCCGGTCGCGGCGATATTTTCGGCCTTTCGCTGCGCGAGTGCGCGCGCCATCGCAGGCTCGGTCAGATTATAGCTGCCGGCGCTGCCACAGCACATGTCGGACTCGGTGAGTTCGATCAGTTCGAGGCCGGGAATCGAGCGCAACAGTTTACGCGGCGTCTCGCGCACTCCCATTCCATGCGCCAGATGACACGCGTCGTGATAGGTGACGGTGCATCGGAACTCCGGCATCGCAAAGCGCTCGCTCGCGAGCAGCAGCGCGCTGAGATCGGTGATTTTGCCCGCGACCGCGCGCGCGTCGTTGCCCAGTTCCGGGTCGTCCTTCAGGAGAAATCCGTACTCGGCAAGCGCGGTTGAACAACCCGACGCGGCCGAGACGACCGCCTCGGCGCCGCTGCGCATGATCGCGCGCACATTGGCGCGCGCGAATTCGAGGGCGCGCTTCCGATTGCCTGAATGAAGATCCAGCGCGCCGCAGCAGTCGGTGTGTTCAAGATGAGCGATGCGATAGCCTGCGGCGATCAGCAACCGCTCGGTGTTGATGTTTTCCGAATCGGCTAGCACTTGTGTCACGCATCCACGATGCACGAGCACTCTCTTGGAAGTACGTGATGGCTCTGTGAGCGGTTGCGGCAAGACCGCGCCGCTCCGCGACGAGGCTGGAAGAAGCTCCAGCCACGAGCCGATCGAGCGCGGCAGGATCGTCTCGAGTGCGGAACGAAGTCCCAGAAATTCGAGTAGCCGGAGCGGCGCGAGAATCGTGCGCAGGCGGCCGGGGTAGGGAAAGATCGCGCCAATCAGACGGCGTCTCAGCGCGTCGAGCGGGCCGCGGGAATAATTCGATTCGACGAACATTCGCGCGTCTTCGATAAGCCGCCCATAATGCACTCCCGAGGGACATGCGGTTTCACATCCGCGGCATCCGAGACACAAGTCGAGATGGCGCGCCGCGCTGTCGTCGAGGTCGAGGCGTCCCTCGGCGAGCGCTTTCATCAGATAGATTCGTCCGCGCGGCGAATCCATTTCGGAGCGCGAGATCGCGTAAGTCGGGCAAGCTTCCAGGCAAAGCCCGCAATGGACGCAATCAAAGAGCAGTTCGTAATCCACCACGTTGCGTACCGGCTGTGAGGGCGCCGCGGATGCCATTAGGTTCCTCCGACGAAGCATCCCGGATTGAAGATTCCGCCCGGGTCGAACGCAGCTTTCATCGCGTGCATCAGTTTGAGGGCGCCATCGTTCGGAGAATCGAAGAACTCGAGCGCGGCGCGAATCGCTGCGGACGCATGTAACACCCTGAGATGGCCGCCCGCACCCCGCGCTAGCTGGCGCCATCGAAGAACAGTGGCGGACGCAGCGTCCACCGAGAGCGGGTTACGGGTCACGATTTGCGCGATTCCCGAGCCCGCATGCGCGCGAAACTCCGCGCCCGATTCCTCAAGCACGCGCGCCAGTTCTGCTGGCGGGACCGCGATCTGCGCAGCCAGGTTGGCCGCGCCGAAATCGAAATCACGCAGCGCGCAGTATAGGTTCGTCGCTTCGGCTCCAGCGAAGAAATCGATCGGGCCATCGAGGCTGCGCGCGCTGGTGACGTGCAGATACGCAACCTCGGCCTGCGTTCCGGAAAATCCCGCCCAGAGAAAATACCGCGGCTCGCGGCCAAGTGCCGCGCTGATCTGCGGGCTCGTTATTTCGAGATGCGCGAATGGCGCTGCGTCTGAAAGCGCATGCGCGGCGGCAAACGCCATCGTGACGTCCCTCATCGCCGCAATCGCGACAGCGTAGTTGCCGGGAATCGGCCGCACCTTGAAAGACACTTCTGTGATTATTCCCAGCGTGCCGAACGAACCATTCATGAGCTTCATCAAATCGTAACCGGCAACGTTCTTGACCACCCGCCCGCCGCTGCGAATCGTCCGGCCGCCGTGGCCGACGTATTGAATTCCGATCAACAAATCGCGCGCGGTTCCTTCGGACAACCGAAGTGGACCCGCCTGATGCGCCGCGATCATCGCGCCGAGCGTGGTCGCCTCCGGATTTCGAGGATCGATCGGCAGGCGCTGTGCCGACGGCGCGATCGCGGCGTTTAGAGCCGCAACGCTGATGCCCGGCTCCGCGACGATCGTCATGTCATGCGGCTCGTACGCGATGACGCGCGCCATCCGCTCGAGCGAGATCCCGATCGCGACGGGAGCGCGCCGAATCTCCGACAGCGTGCGTGCCGCGCCGATCGCCGCAATCGAGATTCGGTCGGCTTCGCATTTGCGCACGAGCTCGGCAATCTCGCCGACATCTGCTGGAGCCGCGATCACCGTCGCGGCGCGGGTCTCGAGTCCTCGCGGCGCGCGAAGACTATCGTTGCCGACAAGCGAGGCGACCCAGTCTGCGATCTTAGCGGTGTCCGTCACGAGCGAAGGTCAGATCGGCACCTGGCGATGCGGCGCCGAGACCTCGACGCACGCGCCCGGGCGCGGAATTACTTTGTTGGGGTTCGAGCGCTCCAGCGGGTCGAACACATGGCGCAGTTCAGTCATCGCGATCAGGTCGTCGGGTGAAAAGAGCAGCGGCATCTCGCCCTGCTTCTCGACGCCGATTCCATGCTCGCCGGTCAGGCTCCCGCCCATCGCCACACACGCGGCCAGGATCTCGCGGCCCGCGTCGATAGCGGCGCGCACCTGCGCCGGTTCGCGCTCATCGTACAGGACTATCGGATGGATATTGCCGTCGCCGGCGTGGAATACATTTCCAATCGCCAGGCCGTACTTGCGGCTGACCCCGCTTATCACGCGCAGGATGTCGGGCAGCCGCGTGCGCGGCACAACGCCGTCCTGAGTCGCATAGTTTGGCGCGAGCCGCCCGACCGCGCCGAATGCGCGCTTGCGAGCTTTCCATAGCGCGGCTCGCTCCTCTTCATCGCGTGCAACGCGAACCTCACTCGCACCTGCTCCGCGCGCGATCGACGTCACTGCCGCAGCCTGCTCGTCGAGCGCCGGCGCAAGACCGTCAAGCTCGATAATCAGTACCGCGCCCGCGTCAACGGGAAGTCCTACATGAAACGCTTCCTCGACCGCGCGAATGATGAGCTGATCCATCATCTCGATCGCCCCGGGCACGATTCCCGCCGCGATAATCGCGGAGACCGCACGAGTTGCTGCCTCCGCGTCAGCGAAGGTCGCGAGGAACGTGCGATGCGCCTGGGGCTCGCGCATGATTCTTAGCGTCGCGCGCGTTACGATTCCCGCAGTGCCCTCGGCGCCCACCACCGCGCCGACCAGGTCGTAGCCGCATCCTTCGTCGCACGATCCGCCGAGCTCGACGATCTCGCCCGACGCGAGCACGAGCGTGATGCCAAGCACGTGGTTGGTGGTGACTCCGTACTTGAGCGTATGCGGTCCCCCGGAATTTTCGGCGATATTGCCGCCGATCGTGCACGCCTGCTGCGAGGAAGGGTCCGGCGCGTAGAAAAATCCTGCGTTCTTGACCGCATTAGTAACGTGCAGATTGACCACGCCGCTTTCGACCTCGACGCGTCGGCCGGCGAGATCGATCGCGAGGATCCGGTTCATCCGCGAGGTACAGATCATCACCGGCGCTTCTACCGGCAGCGCTCCGCCCGATAGCCCGGTCCCGGCGCCGCGCGGTACGAATGCGATTTTGCGCCGCCACAGCGCGGCCAGGATCGCGCTGGTTTCCTCGGTGGTGCGCGGCATTACGAGCACGTCCGGCGCGCTCTTTTCTATCGTCCATCCGTCGCACTCATAAACCTTGAGCTCCGACGGATGCGAAACGATCGCGCGCGCGCCCACGATTGCGCGCAGCTCGTCGATCACGCCGGGGTCAAGCGGCGGCGCGATTTTGCCGTTATCGCTCACGAGCTGAACTCTACCATATGATAATGAATCGCGTCGCGGGCGGCATTTCCCGGCGCGCTCGCGGCGCGATAATCTCACGGCAAGGTATCGATGATCGATACGCCCGCGCGCGCCGCATGGAGAAACCACTTTGGCTGATACATTTTCTGAACTGAAACCGTCTGCGCGGATCCTGCTCGGTCCGGGACCGTCCAACGTGCACCCGCGCGTGATGAAGGCGATGATGTCGCCGGTGGTCGGTCATCTCGATCCGGATTTCATCGCGGTGATGGAAGATCTCAAGAAGCTCTTACGGGCGGTCTTCCGCACCTCCAACGAGCTGACGTTCCCCGCCTCGGGCACAGGCTCGGCCGGAATGGAAATGATCATGGCCAATCTGATCGAGGACGGCGACGAGGTGATCGTCGGCGTCAACGGTGCGTTTGGCGGACGGCTCGCCGACTCGGCCGAGCGTCTGGGCGCGAAGGTGCACAAAGCAGAGGCCGAATGGGGACGTATCGTCGAACCCGACACGGTCGAGCGCGCGCTCAAGAGCGCGAAGAAGCCCAAGCTCGTCGCGATCGTACACGCGGAGACTTCGACCGGAGTGCATCAGCCGCTCGAGGAGATCTCCGCGCTCGCGCATCTTTATGGCGCCCTGATGATTTCCGACGCGGTCACCTCGCTCGCGTGCGTGCCGGTCGAAATCGATCAGTGGAAAATCGACGCGTGTTACAGTTGCACGCAAAAGGGGCTCAGCGCGCCGCCGGGCCTTGCCCCGGTTACTTTCAGCGCGAGTGCGATGGACGTGATCAAGGCGCGCAGGACGAAATGCCGGTCGTGGTACCTGGACCTCGGGATGATCGCGAACTACTGGGGCGAGAGCCGTGTCTATCATCACACCGCGCCGATTACGATGAACTACGCGCTGTACGAGGCGCTGCGCGTCGTCGTCGAAGAGGGGCTCGAGGCGCGATGGCACCGGCATCGCACGAACGCCGCGGCGCTGCACGCCGGATTTGCCGCGATGGGGTTGAAGCTGGTCGCGCAGGAGGGCCGCCGCTTGCCGCAACTCTCAACCGTCGCGGTGCCGGAAGGGATCGACGAGGCGCAAGTGCGCGCCACTTTGCTCAAGCACTACAATATCGAGATTGCGGCCGGGCTCGGGCCGTTTCGCGGCAAGGTCTGGCGGGTAGGATTGATGGGTGAAAGCTGCAAGCGCGAGAATGTGACGCTGCTGCTGGGCGCGCTCGAGCAGGTGCTCACCGCGATGGGCGCGGAAGTGGCGCGCGGCCGCGCGCTCGAGGCTGCGGACGCGGCATACCGAAAATAGAATTTCAATTCCGATGAAAAACCGGACAGGAGACGAATCATGAAAATCTACGATTTCAAACTAGCGCCGAATCCGCGCAGAGTACGGATTTTTCTCGCCGAAAAGGGACTCAAGGTACCGCTCGAGGAAATCGACATCATGAAGGGCGTCAACCGGCAGGCGCAGTTTCTGCGCATCAATCCGCTCGGCGGAATTCCGGTGCTCGAACTCGACGACGGTCGCCACCTGGCGGAGAGCGTTGCGATCTGCCGCTACTTTGAGGAGCTGCATCCGGAGCCCGCGCTGTTCGGCAAGGAAGCGTTCGAGCGCGCGACCATCGAGATGTGGAATCGGCGCATGGAATTCGCGCTGTTCGTCCCGATCGGGATGGTTTGGATTCATCTGCACGAGCTGACTCGCGGACGCGTCAAGCAGATTCCGGAGGTCGGCCAGCAGCAGAAAGAAGTTGTCGAGATGCGCTACCGATGGCTCGACGAGGAATTCGGCCAGCGGCAGTTTTTAGCCGGCGACAAGTTTACCATTGCGGACATCACGGCGATGGTCGCGATTGATTTTGCCAAGTTCAACAATATCTCGATCGCGCCGGAGTATAAGCATTTACAACGATGGCATCAGGCGGTATCCGCGCGCCCGAGCGCTGCCGCATAGCGATGAAGCTGTACGATTTCACGCTCGCGCCGAGTCCGCGGCGGGTGCGGATTTTTCTTGCTGAAAAGGGGATCGCGATTGCGCTCGAGCAGGTCGATATCATGCGCAACGCTAACCGGACGCCGCAGTTCTACCGCATGAATCCGCTCGGCTCGCTGCCGATTCTCGAGCTCGACGACGGATCGTACCTGAGCGAGAGCGTAGCAGTCTGCCGCTACTTCGAGGAGCTGCATCCAGAGCCCGATCTGTTCGGAGTCGGCGCAAAGGAGCAGGCGATCGTCGAGATGTGGAACCGGCGCGTCGAGCTATCGATCTTCGCGGCGGTCGGCCACGTCTGGTCGCATCTGAGTCCCGTGTCGGAAGGACGTTCGAAACGGATCAAGGAATTCGGGATGATCCAGCGCAATGCCGCGGCTGCCGGATTCGCGATGCTGGATCGCGCGCTCGGCGATAGTGAGTTTATCGCCGGCGTGCGATTCTCGATCGCGGACATCACTACGCTATGTATGATCGATTTCGCGCGCACCGTCGATATCAAGATTCAGCCGGAGCAGAAAAATCTGGCGCGATGGTACGCCGCCGTATCCTCGCGCCCGAGCGCCAGTGCCTAGAGAAAGACCGACCTAACCCGTGACCCCTTCCCGCACGGGCAGGTGAACTACTTTCTGCGGGCCAGTGGGTAGCGGCGGGAACTATTCCTCCGGGTCGTCAGGGACATCACTTCCGTTGGTGCCATTGCCATTGGTGTCTTCGTCTTCACCTTCGGCCAGGTTCGCGACCGCCCGTACGCGTTCGGTTTCCTCTTGCCTGACGAGGCGCACGCCCTGCGCGTTGCGGCCGGTGATTCGAACGTCCTTCACCTTTAGCCGGATGATCTTTCCGCCGTCGGTGATGAGCATCAACTGATCATCGGTGCCGACCTGCCGCACAGAGACCACTTTTCCGGTCTTCTCAGTCACGTTCATCGTGATGACGCCCTTGCCGCCGCGATGCGTCAGCCGATACTCGTCCGCCGGGGTGCGTTTGCCAAAACCGAGCTCACTCACCGTCAGCAAGGTTTCGTCGTCACGCACCGTTGACATCGAGACGATCTCGTCCTGGACCAGCGTGACGGTTTTGCCTTCCTTGACGGTTTCGGATTCGAGCTCCATGCCGGTGACGCCGCCGGTCGCGCGGCCCATCGGACGCACTTCTTCTTCCTTGAAGCGAATCGCCTGCCCGGCGCGGGTCGAGAGCACGATCTGCTGGTTGCCGTCGGTGATGCGCACGTCAACCAGCGAGTCGCCGTCCTCGAGATTGATCGCGATGATGCCGGTGGAGCGGATGTTATCGTATTCTTCGAGCGGAGTTTTCTTCACCCGTCCGCGCCGGGTCGAGAAGAACACGAACTTGCCCGCCATCTCGCGCGGCACCGGCATGAACGCCTGCAGCGTTTCGTCGGCGCCGAGGCTCAGCAGGTTCGCGACCGAGCGTCCCTTAGCGGCGCGTCCGCCCTCGGGCATCTCGTACGCTTTTAGCTGATAGACCTTGCCCATGCTGGTGAAGAACATCAGGCGGTCGTGCGTCGATACGCGCTCGAGGTGTTCGACGAAATCCTCGTCGCTGGTGGTCGCGCCGATCTTGCCGCGCCCTCCGCGCTTCTGGGTGCGATAGAGCGAGAGTGGAGTGCGCTTGATGTAGCCGCCGTGGGTGACGGTGACGAGCACGTCTTCCTCGACGATCAGATCCTCGATCGAGAACTCGCCCTCGGCTTCGACGATCTGCGTGCGGCGCGCGTCGCCAAATTCCTCTTTGATCGAGCGCAGGTCGTTTGCGACCAGCTTCATCAGCTCTTTCTCGTCCGCCAGGATCTTCTTGAGCCGCTTGATCGTGTCTTCGACTTCCTTGTGTTCGGTCTCGATCTTCTCGCGCTCGAGCGAGGTCAGGCGGCGCAGCGTCAAATCCAAAATCGCCTGCGCCTGGATCTGCGTCAGGCTGAACTGGCGCATCAATCCCGTGCGCGCAGCCTCCGCGTCCTTGGAAGCCCTGATGAGCTTGATCACCGCGTCGAGATTGTTCAGCGCGATCAGCAGCCCGTCGAGGATGTGCAGGCGCGCCTCGGCTTCGCGCAGCTCGAATTGCGTACGGCGCGTGAGAACGATTTTGCGATGGTCGATGAAGGCGAGCAGGATCTCGCGCAGGTTGAGCTCGCGCGGCCGCCCCTCGTGGATCCCGAGCAGGATTATTCCATAGCTCTGCTGCATTTGGGTGAGCTTGTACAGCTGGTTGAGCACGATGCGCGGCTCGGCGTCGCGCTTGAGCTCGATCACGATCCGCATTCCGTCGCGGTCCGACTCATCGCGCAGATCGCTGATTCCGTCGAGGCGCTTGTCGTTGACCAGTTCGGCCATCCGCTCGATCAGCCGCGCCTTGTTCACCTGGTAGGGAATCTCGCGCACGATAATCGACGCGCGGCCCGAGCGCTTGTCGGTCTCAATAGCGGCCAGCGCGCGCATCAGCAGCGATCCGCGTCCTGTAAGGTAGGCCTGCCGGATCGCCTGACGCCCGAGCAATTGTCCGCCGGTGGGAAAGTCGGGCCCGGGAATGATGTCGAGGATTTTCTCCAAGGTCAACGCCGGATTCTCGATTAGCGCGAGCAATGCGTCGCAGACCTCGGTCAGATTGTGCGGCGGGATATTGGTCGCCATCCCGACTGCGATTCCGTCCGAGCCGTTCATCAGCAGGTTCGGAATCTCGGCGGGCAGAACTTCAGGTTCCTCCTGCGAGCCGTCGTAGTTGGGAATGAAATCGACGGTATCTTTGTCGATATCGAGCAACAGGCGCTCGGCCAGACGCGTGAGCTTGCATTCCGTGTAACGCATCGCGGCAGGCGGGTCGCCGTCAACCGAGCCGAAGTTGCCCTGTCCGTCGATCAGCGGGTAGCGCATGCTGAAGGGCTGCGCCATCCGGGCCAGCGCGTCGTACACTGACATGTCGCCGTGCGGATGGTATTTTCCGAGCACGTCGCCGACCACGGCGGCGCATTTGATATAGCGGCGGTTCGAGAGCAATCCCGCGCGGAACATCGCGTACAGGATCCGGCGATGGACCGGCTTCAGTCCGTCGCGGATAACCGGCAGCGCGCGCCCGACATTTACCGACATCGCGTAGTCCAGGTAGGACTGCTTCATGTCGTCTTCGATATTGAGCAGCGACGGTTCGTTACGGATAGGTTCGTTGCCGTTGGTCTCAGCCATTTATTCCGGATCTCCCGCGCGGAACTTTCGAACTTGAAAATCTGTCAGCAGCATGAGTGGCGCAGCGACGCCCACACCACGATGTTCTGGCGCAGCTTCTCGCGATGGCGCTGCCGCTGATGCGGTATCAGGTCGTAATCGAACGCATCCTCCGGATGCGCGATTGCTTCCAGGTCGAGCACGATTCCCAGCTCCTGCTCGGCGTCGCGCGCGTCGCGTTCGCAGACCGCGCAATTCGTCACCATCGCGCGAATCTCGTCTTGCAGGAATTCTCTTGGTCCCATCAGACGGCTCGCCCATCGCCGATGCGGCGGCGGACCGCGTTTGCGCCGCTCAGATGTCCAGGTTGCGCACGTTGAGCGCGTTCTCTTCGATAAACTGGCGCCGCGGCTCGACCTGATCGCCCATCAGCTTTGCAAAAATCTCTTCCGCCTCTTCGATCGACGAAATCTGCACCTTCAGCATCGAGCGCGTCTCGGGATTCATCGTCGTGTCCCAGAGCTGTCCCGCGTTCATCTCGCCCAAACCCTTATAGCGATTCACCTCGACGCCTTTCTGCCCCGCGGCGAGAACCGCTTCGGCGACGGCCTTGAGCGTCGCGACGGTCTGCTCGTTCTCGCCATTCTTGAGCTTTAGCGGAGCCTTGATCGCCTCAATATCGGGCGCGAGGCGGCGGATTTCGCGAATCTCGCCGGTGTGCAGAAGCGTCGCGTCAACGACCGTCGGCGGTCGCGAGCCGTTGTGGCTATGTGAGAAAACCACGCGCCAGCGCGATTCGCCGTCCTGCACGATCTGATGAGTCAGGTTGTCGTCGCCGGTGTCCTTGCGGATCGCTTCGGCCATCGCCTTGGCTGCCTTCTCGGACTCGAAGCTCGCGTCGGTAATCGTCTTGTCGGCGGAAAGTTTTGCGAACGCGGCGATAATCGGCCGCTCCTTGGAACGGCGCTCGAGCGCCTCGAACATCCGATCGTAATAGAGCGCCTTGCGCACGACTGCTTTGAGCGCGGCGCCCTTGAACTCGCGCGCGTCCTTGCCCTTGCCCGCTTCGAGTGTCACCGCCTCGGCGCCGAGATCGGTCAGGTAATCCTCGAGCGAGTTTTCGTCTTTCAGATAGCGCTCGGATTTGCCCTTTTTGGCGCGGAACAGCGGCGGCTGCGCTACGTAGAGATAACCGTTTTCGATTATTTCGATGAACTGGCGGAAGAAGAAGGTCAGCAGCAGCGTGCGGATATGCGAGCCGTCAACGTCGGCGTCGGTCATGATCACGATTCGATGATATCGGAGCTTGGCTAGGTCCTTGTCTTTGCCCACGCCCATTCCGAGCGCCGTGATCAGCACGCGAAGCTCGGTTGACGATAGCATCTTGTCGATTCGCGCGCGTTCGACGTTCAGGATCTTTCCGCGCAGCGGCAAAATCGCCTGGGTCTTGCGGTCGCGGCCTTCCTTTGCGGTGCCGCCTGCCGACTGCCCCTCGACCAGGTACAACTCGCACAGCGCTGGGTCGCGTTCAGCGCAATCCGCCAGCTTGCCGGGCAGCGAGCCCGAGTCGAGCGCGCCCTTGCGGCGGACAAGCTCCTTGGCTTTGCGCGCGGCTTCGCGCGCCTGCAGCGCCTCGAGCGCGCGGCCGACGATTTTCTTGGCGTCGGACGGAGTCTCCTCAAAAAACGCGCCGAGCTTTTCATTTACCAATGCCGAGACGTAACCTTCGACTTCGGAGTTGCCGAGCTTGGTCTTGGTTTGACCCTCGAATTGTGGCTCGCCGAGCTTGACGCTGATAATCGCAACCAACCCCTCGCGCGTGTCGTCGCCTTCGAGACGCGTATCCTTGTTCTTGAAGAGATTGTTCTTGGCTGCGTAAAAATTGATCGTGCGGGTGAGCGCGGATTTGAGTCCCGAAAGATGGGTTCCGCCTTCACCGGTGTGGATATTGTTCGCGTAGCTGAAGATTACTTCGTGGACCGCGTCGGTCCATTGCAGCGCGACCTCGATATCCACGCCTTCTTTCACTCCCTTGAAAAAAATCACGTCGTGAAAGCATTCGTTGTTCTCAGCCAGCGATTCGACGTATTCCGCGATTCCGCCTTCAAAGTGAAATTCTTCCTGCTTGCCAGTGCGGTCATCTTTAAGGCGGATTTTGAGTCCCGCATTCAGGTACGCGAGCTCGCGCAAATAGCGCGCGATAATCTCGTACTTGAACTTGACCTCCTTGAAGATCTCGGTGTCGGGAGAGAACGTCGTCTTGGTGCCGGTGGTCTTGCTGACGCCGCGTTGCTCGACCTTTGATTTCGGTACGCCCTGCTCGTAGCGCTGAAAGAAAATCTTGCCCTCGCGATGAACCTCGACCTCGAACTCGGCGCTAAGCGCATTGACCACCGACGCTCCCACGCCGTGCAGTCCGCCGGACACTTTGTATGCGCTGCGCTCGAACTTGCCGCCTGCGTGGAGGACGGTATGCACCACCTCTAGCGCCGAGCGTTTTTCGGTCGGATGCATGTCGGTCGGGATGCCGCGGCCGTTATCCTCGACCGAGACGCGATCGTCACCAAGAATTACGACGTCGATTTCCGTGCAATGGCCGGCCAGCGCTTCGTCGACCGAGTTGTCGACGATCTCGTTAACCAGATGATGCAACCCGCGCTCAGCGGTGTCGCCGATGTACATTCCGGGGCGCTTGCGAACCGCTTGCAAGCCCTCCAGAACCTTGATCGAATCGGCGCCGTAGTCGTCAGAACCCTGCTTGTTTGCCATAAAAAAAAGAGCGGATAGGTACCGTCCCGACCTCCCCTCAACCAGCAACAATTATAGACGGGGCAGGATAAAAAGTAAAGGACGGAGCGGGAGTTTAAGCAGGGAAGTGAAACGATGTTTGTCTCGTTTGGCTGGAAAGGGGATTTGTCGAGTAATTATGCCGGAAAACTATCCACAGGGAAGAGTGATTTTCTGAGCTTGGGTTCGTTTGGGTTTGGAGTCAAAATAGAATCTTGTTTCTGGTTCGTTTATTGCGGCGCTCAGGCCGCCGCGCGCTCGATTCCGTCGAAGAATTGCCACCACAGATCGAGCGAACGTTCGGCTGCCCCGCGAATGCGGGCGCGTTCTGCGTCGCCGAGGGTCATCGTAGCGAGGATATTGTCGCCTACATCGCTATGATCGCGGTCGGCGATTTCGTGCACGTCGAAGAACGCGACCTGCTCGCGCGAGAGCGCATAGTGCTTTTCCAGAGCGCGTGCGAACGGCCCGAAGTTGCCGACCACCTGTCCTTCGGCGGCAACGTTTATCGCGGCGATTCCTTCGGGGAAGGAGCGGTCTTTGGTCGATAGCTCGAACCAGTCAATCAGTGCCGCGGTCGAAGCGAGCGGGCGCGCGTTGACCAATTCCGCACGCGACATTCCGAGCGCGATCCCGAGCCGGATGAACAGCTCAGGATGCGGTGCGCTGCCGGAGATAAGACCAGTCTCTTCTTCGTACAGGCTCTCGGCGAGCTTTACCCGCTCGCCGGGATCGTGGCATCGCGAGTGCAACGCGCTGACCGCGCGCGGGAACTCGCGCACTTGCAGGAAGAACTGCGCCGCGAACACGCGCATCCCGACTGCCGAAACTTTGCCGTCGGCGATTTTCAGCCATAGCGGATGCCGTCCGAACGAGCGCCGCTCTTTCACCACCTCGAACAATTCGCGCACGAAGGTTTCACTGGCCACGGCTAACCTCTCAATCGATATGCTTCAGATCATCGAGCATTTCGTCCGGGCCTATATATCCGGACTTTCGCACCTTTATTTCTCCGGTCGAATCTATAATGAGGGTGGTCGGCACGCCCTCGACGCCGAACTTTCCGCGCAGCTGATCGTTCGCGTGGTCGTTCTTGGTCAGGTCGGCGCGCATCAGCACGAATCGCTGCGCCTCTTTGACCACTGCGGGATTGACGAAGGTGGAATGTTCCATCTCGCGGCACGGGATACACCAATCGGCCGAGAAATCGATCAACACCGGACGGCGCGCGGTTGCCGCGCTCTGTAGCGCGCTTGCATCAAACGGAGCGAACGCGATCTCCTTCAGCGCCGGCCGCGGTATCAGCAGATAGATCATCGCCGCCACCGCGACTACGCCGACTGCCGTGCGGATTACCAGGAACGCGCGCAGCCTGCGTCCCGCACCGGTTATGAATCCGAGCCAGATTCCCGCCGCCGCCGCGTAGTAGGGCAGGATCCGCGAGATAAAATGGTGCGGCACGACCGGATCAAGGAAGTACAGCGCAAGCCCGATCAAAACGAAGCCAAATAGCTGCTCGACCCACGCCAGCCACTCGCCCGAGCGCGGCAGCTTACGGATACTGCCGGCAGCCAGCGCCAGGAAGATGTACGGGAAGCCCAGTCCGATTGCGAGCGTGAAGAATAACGCGAAACCGAACACCGGACTCGCGCTGCGCTCGACCATCAGGAGCAGCCCCAGAACGAACGGCCCGATGCACGGCGCGGCAACCACGCCCATCCCGAGGCCCATTAGTGCCGCGCCCGCGTATCCTGGCCGCGCTATGCCCGCGCGCTGGAGCATCCACTGCGGAGGTTGCAGCGAGAACATCCCGAAGCTCGACAGCGCGAGCACGATCAGCATCGCGGCGAGCAGCGACAACACGTAAGGATTCTGCAGCGCCGCGCCGAACAGCCCCCCCGACATCGCCACCGCGACCCCGACCGCCGAGAACATCACGGCGATTCCCAGCACGAACAGGATCGCGAGCGCGAGCACGCGGCGATGCCCGCCGCCCTGGTTGCCGAAGTACGCGACGGTCACGCCGATCAGCGGATAAACGCATGGCGTCAGATTCAGCGCGATTCCGCCCAGGAAGACGAAAACGAAGCCAAGGAACCATCCGTGATGCGCGAATACGTCTGCGGCCGCAGTTTCCGGCGCCGCCTGAACGACCCTCGTGCGAAAGGCCAGGATGCACGCGACTAGCGCGGCAACGCGTACTGCGCGCGATCTGGATCGATGTTTCATCAAATCGATCATCTGGCGTCGGGCGTGAATCGTCCGGCGAGGTGACGCGGGACGCCCCTAACCGTTTGCGGCCGCGGTTCGTTTGCCGTTGGTAGTCGAGAGCGGAACCGAATCGACGATCTCGAGTCCGTAACCGGGCAGGTTCGCGAGCCGCGGCGTTGCGTCGGACATGATGATCATCTTGCGCACCCCGATATCGCGCAGGATCTGCGCGCCGATCCCGTAGTCGCGGAAATCAGACTCGGTGGCGCCGTAGCGCGTGCTCGGCCGGTTTGACTTGGGCAGATGGCCGCCGGCGCCCTCGAGCTCCGAGGCGATCGCGTTGGATTCGCGCTTCAGGTAGAGCAGCACGCCTTCTCCCGCCCGCGCGATTCGCTCCATCGCGGAGCGCAGAAGCTCGCGCGTGTTGCGTCCGGTGAAGCCGAACACGTCGCCGGGCAGGTACTCGCGATGCGCCCGGACCAGGATTGGGCGCTGCGGATCGACCGTCCCCATCACCAGCACCAGGTGCTCGGTGTAATCGACCAGGTTGCGGTACACGATGGCGCGGAAGTTTCCGTAGCGGGTCGGAAGCCGCGCCTCCGCGATCTTCTGCACCATCGTCTCGGTGCGCAATCGGTACTCGATAATGTCGGCGACGGTGACAATCTTGAGTCCGTGCACGCGCGCAAATTCGACCAAGTCGTCGCGCCGCGCCATATTGCCGTCGTCTTTCAAGATCTCGCAGATCACGCCCGCAGGTTTGAGTCCTGCCAGCCGCGCCAGGTTGACCGCGCCTTCGGTCTGCCCGGTCCGCACCAGCACCCCGCCCTCGCGCGCGCGCAACGGATAGACGTAGCCGGGCGTGATGAACTCGCTGCCGCTCGCGTCTTCGCGCACGGCCTGCAATACGGTGGTCGCGCGATCCTGCGCCGAGATACCCTTGCCCGCACAGCGCCGCGCGGTGATCGCGGTGGTGAATGCGGTGCCGAGCGGAGCCTGGTTGTCGCCCACCATCATGCTGAGGCCCAGCCGATCGATCCGATCCGCCGCCATCGGCAGGCAGATCAGTCCGCGCGCGAACTTGGCCATGAAGTTAATTGCCTCGGGCGTCACCTTCTCCGCCGCCATCGAAAGGTCGCCTTCATTTTCGCGCTGCTCGTCATCCATCAGGATGATCATGTGGCCGCGGCGGGTTTCTTCGAGCGCCTCTTCGATCGTGATAAAAGGCGCGCGGGCTTTGGTGCGGGGATTGATTTCGCCGAACATAGAAACTCTCTAAAGATGATGGGCGAAGCTGCCGTCCGTATCCTAGGGAAATCTTACACCGCCAGCAAAGCGCATTCGACCGACCGCCGGCTCGTGCGCGGCAGCATTGTCGGGCGCGGCGATGCTATCCTCGGCCGATGGATCATTCGGCTCATACCGCGGTCCTGCTGGCCGCGGGCCGCGGCACCCGGCTCGGGGCGCTTACGGCGGATACTCCCAAGCCCTTGCTCGAGGTCGTTGGCGCTCCGCTGATCGAGCATATTGTTCGAGCGTTCGCGGAGGCGGGCGTGTGGCGATTTATCGTCGTGACCGGATATCTGGGCGAGCAGATCGCCGCGTGGTGCGCCAGGTTTGCACTGGACAATCCAGGAATCGAGCTCGAGGCCGTAACTCAGCGAGAGCTTAACGGCACCGGGGGAGCGATGCTGGCCGCGCGGGAAAAGATCGCGGACCAGTCGAAGTTCATCTTCGGATGGGGCGATGTGCTGATGGACCGTGCGAATTATCGGCGCTTCGTCGCGCGTGCCGCCGAAAACGACTTTGATCTGCTGCTCGCCGCGAACCGGATGAAAGATCCGTGGCGCGGAGCCGCGGTTTATCTGAGCGCCGACATGCACGTCGAACGACTGGTCGAGAAACCTCCCCAGGGCGAATCAGATACCGAGTGGAACAACGCCGGCCTGTTCGCGGCCAAGCCGATGCTCTTCGATTACGTTACGCAGCTTGTCCCCTCGCCGCGCGGCGAGCTCGAGCTACCGCTTGCGATCGCCGCGATGATCAACGATGGCCGCGAGGTGCGCGCAATCGACATGCGCGGCTTCTGGAGCGACGTCGGCACCGCGGCCGATCTCGAGCTCGCGCGCAAGCGCTTCCGTCCGAAACCAGGAACGCGAAAGCCGAGACTCAAGTGATCCCCAAGCCGGACAACGGATGGGACTCGGCCGAGCTCGAACGCGCCGCCGCTCTCGCCCGCGAGTTGCGGGCTCTCGGCGGTGCCGATGCGCGCCTGATTGCAGTGCGTGCGCCGGGACGCGTCAATCTTATCGGCGAGCATACCGACTACAGCGGCTTGCCGGTCCTGCCGGCCGCGATCGATCGCTCGACGATAATCGCCGTCGCAGCGTCGTCCGCGGATGAAATTGTCCTGCGCAACACCGATCCGGCATTCGGATCGCGCAGGTTTCAGATCGAAAAAGCAATTCCCGCCTATCCCGCAGGCGACTGGGCAAACTACGTCAAGGCTGGCGTCCAGGGGGTGATCGATCACTTCGGTGCGCGCGGCATCGGAGGAGCGAAACTGCGTGGCGCTACGATGATCGCCGACGGGCGGGTGCCGGTTGCAGCGGGGCTGTCGTCGTCGTCGGCGCTGACAGTCGCGGCGGCGCTTGCGTTCATGAAGTTGAACGCGGTCGAGCTTGCGCCGCTCGAGTGCGCCGCGATGGTCGCGCGCAGCGAATGGTATGTCGGCACCCGTGGAGGCGGGATGGATCAGGCGGCGTCGCTGATGGGGCAGCGCGATCGGGCCCTGTTCATCGAATTCAATCCGCTGCGCGTGCGCGCGATCCAAATGCCTTCTGGCGCGGCGCTGGTAGTGGCCGACAGTTGCGAGATTGCGGACAAATCCGGCAGTGTGCGCAACGAGTACAATCGCCGCGTGGTCGAGTGCTCTTTAGCCGCGCGAATTATCGCGCGCCAGATGAAGCTCAACGGAGTCCTGACGCTTGGAGACGTCGTGAGCGGATGCGTGAACTGGAACGCGGCGGATCTGATCGCGATTCTGGAAGCGGCGGCGCCGCCGCGGCTTGCTCCCGACCTTGCCGACGCCGCGCGTATCCTCGGAGTCGCGCGCGACGCGCTTGCCGAGGATTTGCTCGGCGGCGGTGCGCTTCGGATTAGGCTCGATCCCACGGCGCCGCTCGAAATTCTCCGCCGCGCCCGCCACGTGCTGAACGAGACCGAACGCGTGATTCGCGCCGCCGCGATACTTGAGGCGGGAGAACTGGAAGCGATGGGCGTGCTCATGAACGCCTCGCACGCGAGCCTCGCTGAAGACTTCGATTGCTCGACGCCGCGGCTGGACCTCCTCGTCACCGCCGCACGCAAGGGCGGCGCGCTCGGCGCACGGCTGACTGGTGCGGGATTTGGCGGCTCGATCGTGGCGCTCAGCCCCGCCGCCGATGTCGAGCGAATATTCGATTCGATCGATCGCGAATATTATGCACCGCTCGGAATCGACCCTCGCGGCAAGCGCGCCGTTCTGCACGCAGGCGCAGGCGCGAGTACAATCGAAATCGCGGCGGCCTAAAGGCGCTCAGCGATTGAACCGTACGATTCGCGCTGAATGTGGTGCGAGGTCGATCTGGTCGGGCGCGGGCTCTTCGGCTCCCGTGAGGGTGCGGATGGTGGCGGCGGAGCCGGAGATTCCCAGCGTCGCGAGAAGCACGCTTGCGGCTTCGTCCCCGCGATTTACGATAATGGCGACCGCACCGCTTTTCGTTTCCTTCACCAGGGTTCTGATTGGCGCGGTGGTCATCAGGTCGGCCGCGAGAACCGGCGCGTCGGTGCTACCCGAATCGATCTCGGCGCCCAGCGCCGCTGCCGCACGGTAGATTTGCCGCTCGTCATCGCCGACCAGCGCCATATCGTCCGAGACCAGCAGCATTCCGCCCGAGCCGGCGATCGTCGCGGCCAGCGCGCCGCGCTCGTCGGCGGTCAACTTTGTCTCGCGCGCCCGGAGCATCAGGCAGTCCGGATCGTTGAGCCACCATCGCCGATGCATAAAGCTGCGCGCGATAATCGCGTCGAGCGCATGCACCGTCGAAGGGTCGCCCGAACCCTCAATGCCCCAATAGGGCGCAACGTCCGGCCCGATCCGCATACCGTCAACAATGCCGACTGCCGCGCCCAGTGGACAGCCGCATCCGAGAATGAACGCGCTCTCGCCGGCGCCGCGGCGGATCGCTTCCAGTCCGCGCCGGAGCATCTCGGCCCGAGTCAGGTTTTGATCGTGGCGCGCGCCCTGCGCCGCGCCTGCGTAGAGGAAATCGAGTTTCAGATAGGAGTATCCGAATTCCGCGGTGAGCTTGCGGAACAGCCGTTCGAGATGCTCGGTGAATGCGGGATTGCTCGGATCGAGCGCGTAGGCGAACTTGTCGTCGTCGGCAGTCCAGTTGGGGTTGTAGCCCGCCCGCAGCGGCCCGCCGCTTTCGTGGCGGATAAACCACTGTGGATGCTCGAGCATCACGCGCGCGTCGCGAGCAGCCAGAAACGGCGCGGTCCAGATGCCCGGCTCGAATCCCGCCGAACGGATCTCCTCGGCCAGACGCGCGAGGCCGCTTGGAAATTTCGCGTTGGTCGAGTCCCAATCACCGAGCGCGCTCTGGAAGCCGTCGTCGAGCTGCACCACCTCGAGCGGAAACTCCGCGCGCATCGAGGCCAGCGCCAAAAGATTCGCGCGCATCGTGTCTTCGCTGATCGCATGAAAATAGTGGTACCAGGAGCACCATCCGCGCTGGTAGACGGCATCGATACGCGCGTGCATCGCGGAGCCGAGCTTTGCCGCCCATCGCGAGGCCATCCGCGCCGCGCTCTCCTGCGAGCGCGCGATGTATAACGGCTCGATTTCGCGCGTTTCGGCCGTGCGGAGTTCCACGCCGTCCACAATCGCGCGCGCCACAATCCGGTCAGGCGCCAGCACCGTCAAAGTAGTGAGCTGATGCGCAGCGCCGATAAATCCGGCGAGCGCGCGCTCCGGATGCCCGTCGCATTCGACGATAGTGAACATTTCGGAGGTCGCAGCTTCGGGCGCGCCGGCGGGACGCGTGGTTTCGCTCTGATGATTTATCCGGACGATCGAGTTGGCCGCGTCGTACCGATGCGTTTTCGTGCTACCCACAACCTGCGCGCCCGAACCGCTCCATGATTGGTAACCGTGCTTGAAGAAACGAGCCGGTGCCGAAGAATCGAAGCCAGTCGCGAGCGTAAAGCGAACTTCGTCGAGCCGAACCGGCCGATCGCCATCGTTGGTGATCCGCGCGCGCGCGACGCCCGCGCCATCGGAATAATCAAACGACACCTCAAGCCGCACTCCCGCGCCGGTCGCCGCGCTTAGCGAGGCGTGCGCAGAATGCGCTGCCATGACCGATTTGACGATACCGCCGGCGTCGCGCAATCGCGCTTCGATACTCGTGATCTCCACGCGGCCAGCGTTGCAAACGAGGCGCTGCGCGGCAACCCCGCGGAGCAAATAGCAAAAAGCGCTCGATTGCGCGGCATTAGTTTGGCAAACTGACGGTTGCTTTCACCTTCGGGGAGAGACGCATATCGATACCGTACCAGAGATAGAAGCGGTCGAAGCCGGCGAGCCCGGCGACACTCCCGCTATTCACGACAACTTGTGGGATACGCGGCTGGCCGCGTTCCGCGCACTGCGGCATCGCAACTTCCGCCTGTTTTTCGTCGGACAACTCACCTCGCTCATCGGCACCTGGATGCAATCGGTCGCGCAGGCGTGGCTGGTGCTGCGGCTGACCAACTCCTCGATGATGCTGGGGCTGGTCGCGTTTGCGGGCTACATGCCGATCGTGCTGGTGGGTTTGTTCGCCGGGGTGGTGGTCGATCATGTCGATCGGCGCCGCCTGATTATCGCGACGCAGATCCTGCTGATGCTGAGCGCGTTCGTGCTCGCCGCCCTCACCTGGGCCGGAGTCGTGCGGGTCGAGTATGTGATGATTCTGGCCGCGCTCAACGGGCTGGTTAGTTCCTTCGACATGCCCGGGCGGCAGGCGTTCGTGGTCGAGATGGTGGGCAAAGAAGATTTGCCGAACGCGATCTCGATGAACTCGATGATCTTTAACGGCGCGCGGATGGTCGGCCCGGCGATCGCGGGTATCCTGATCGCGATCACCGGAGTGGCCGGATGCTTCTTGTTGAACGGGGTCTCCTATCTTGCCGTCATCTGGAGCCTGCTCGAGATGGATACCCCGCGGCGCGAGCGCCGTCAGTTCGGCGCTGTGATGCTCCGGCAGGTGCGTGCGGGCCTGAGCTACGTTTGGAAACATCGCCCGAGCTTCTACCTGATGCTGCTGGTCGCGATTAACAGCGGCTTCGGGATGCAGTACACGGTGCTGATCCCGATGTTCGCGCGCGACCTGCTGCACAGCGGCGCGAGGGGTTACGGCTTTTTGATGGCGGCGCAGGGAGTTGGGGCCGTCGCTGCCGCGATCGTAATGAACGTGCGTTCCGACGCGCCCAAGGCGCTGCGCCAGAACCTGGTGTTCGGGCTGTTCTGCACCGCGTGCGCGATCTTTGTGTTCGGAATTTCCAAATGGATGTGGCTGTCGCTGGTTGCGCAGATGTTTATCGGCGCGGGCTTGATGAATCACATGGTGACGACCAACACTATGCTGCAACTGTTTGTTGCCGACGAATTGCGCGGCCGCGTCATGAGCATCTATACGCTGTCGTTCATCGGCACGGCGCCGCTCGGAAGCCTGGCGGTGGGATTCGTCGGAGAACGGCTGAGCCCGCAGATCGCGGTGATGATTTGTTCGGGGTTTGCGCTGGCCTGCGGCTTCCTGCTGCTGACGCGGCTTAAGATGTTCGCCCAGGCGCAGGAAGCTATTGCGGAACCTGCGCCGCAGATCTGATTTATCTGCTGGTAACTTCTGCTGCGCGATTACCATTCGACCAGGACGCGCTGCGGTCCTCGAAATGAGATATTCGGCGAATAGGTGAAAGCCTGATTCGGCACCAGCCGCATCTCGGGAATCCGCCGGGTCAACTCTTCGAGAATAATTTTCAGCTCCAGGCGCGCCAGCGGGGCGCCGAAGCAGTAATGAATTCCGAAGCCGAAGGCGAGATGCTCCTTGGCGTTGCCGCGATGAATATCGAACTCGCCGGAGCGCGGGAATTCGGCTTCGTCGTGATTGGCCGAACCGATCGCAAGCAGAAGATTAGCGTTCTCGGGAATCTTGACTCCGCCAATTTCAACCGCCCGCGCCGTGCGCCGCCGCCAAGTGATGACCGAGGTGTCGTAGCGCAGGATCTCTTCGATCGCGTTCGAAACCAGCGCGGGGTTAGCGCACAACTCGTCCCACGCCGCGCGATGCTCGAGCAGGTTCACGACCGCGCTCGCGGTCAGGCTGGTGGTGGTTTCGTGTCCCGCGATGAGCAGCCCGTAAACGACCGTCGCGATTTCCGAGATCGATAGAATCCGGTCGTCGCCGTTACGCGCGCGAATCAGATCGCCGACGAAATTGTCCGGCGGATTTTCGATCAGACGCTCGACGTGACGACGGCTGTAGCGCCAGTACTCGAGCAGGCCCATCGCCTCCGTTATTTGCTCAGCCTCGGACAAATGCCCCCACGTGAGCATCAGGCGGTTCTTCGCCCAGCTCTTCACGCGCGGCACGTCGGCCGGGGGCATCCCCAGGAATATGAACAGCACCAGCACCGGCAGCTCGTAAACCATTTCGCGCACCAGATCGGCGCCGCGGCGCGGCTCGATCTCGTCGAGGAACTGCGTCACGATCGCACGAATATCGGTCTCCAACTTCGCAACCCGGCGCGGCGTGAACGCCTGGCCGGTGAACTTGCGGATGCGCGTGTGCGTGGGCGGGTCGGCATTCGACATCGCGGGCACGGCGCCGAAGCCGCCCTCGCGCAGGATGGTGACGACCTTCGGCGACAGTGGGGCGATAGGATTCTGAACGTTCGACGCGGAGAAGGTTTTGGGATCGGCAAAGATCGCCTTGACCTCTGCGTAACGAGTGACGACCCAGTAATCGATTTCCGGACTATAAAAGACCGGTTCTTCGGTCCGCGCGCGAAGCCAGAACGAGTACGGGCTCGCGAGATATGGATCAACGAAAGGATTGAATTCCGCGCACATGCCCGTGACCGGGCATCTGCTGGCCGCGCGATCGCGTGAATCCTCGGAAGGTAGTCGCATCGCGATACACCCCTGGCGGTCATGACGCGCCGAACTGGAACATAGCCGAATGGCTGAGGCAGCGAAAACCCCGCGCGCGAGCATGCGGGCTTGCGTTCGCGCGCCGCGCTCTTCGATAATCGCGATCGTGGCATCGGGACCGGCAAAGCGCGAAGGTGCGTCGGACGCCGCGGGCAAATCGCGCGAGCAGGCGCTCAGCGCGATGCCGCCGATCGACGAATGCCTGCGCGCGGCCGAAAACGAACCTATCCTGGCCGCCCTTGGCGCCGAGTATGTGAAGATGCTCATGCGGCGTGCGCAAGCGGACCTGCGCGATGAGCTTCGAGAGGGACACGGCGCCGACCGCGAGCGCGCCGCGCTGCTCGCCGAGATCATTCGCCATGCTGCGCGTGCCGCGTCACTCGACGAACCTCATCTGCGCCCCGTGGTGAACGCAACCGGAGTGGTGCTTCACACCAACCTGGGCCGCGCGATTCTGGCCGAGTCCGCGATCGAGGCGATCGAGATGGCGGCGCGATCAGCTGTTAACCTTGAGTACGATCTCGAATCCGGCGAGCGCGGCGATCGCGACGCGATCGTCGAGGATATACTTTGCGCTCTGACCGGCGCTGAGTCGGCCACGGTCGTGAACAACAACGCCGCCGCGGTGCTGCTGGTGCTTAACACGCTGGCGATCGGACGCGAGGTTGTAGTGTCGCGCGGAGAGCTAATCGAGATTGGCGGCGCGTTCCGGATTCCGGACGTGATGACTCGCGCGGGCGCACGGCTGCGCGAGGTCGGGACGACGAACCGGACGCATCCGCGCGACTTCGCTGACGCGATCGGCCCCGAAACCGCACTCCTGATGAAGGTGCATCCGTCGAACTACCGGATCGTCGGCTTCACCAGCGACGTGCCGCTCGATGAGCTGGTGCGGACCGGGCGTGAGCAGGGTATCGACGTGGTCGAGGATCTCGGCGCGGGCGCATTGGTGGATCTCGCGCGCTACGGATTACCGCACGAGCCGATCGTCGCGGATCGAATCGCGGCAGGCGCGGCGATCGTGACTTTCTCGGGCGACAAGCTGCTCGGCGGCCCGCAGTCCGGGTTGATTGTCGGACGGCGCGGCCTGATCGCGAAGCTGAAAGCGAATCCTCTGCGGCGGGCGCTGCGATGCGACAAGCTCACGCTCGCCGCGCTCGAGGCGACGCTTAGGATTTATCTGCGTTCGGCGGATATCGCCGATGAAATCCCGACGCTGCGCCTGATGCGCCGAAGGCCGGCCGAGTTGCGCGCGATCGCGCAGCGTGCCCGCGCAATACTCGCCGAACGCCTCGGTGCGGAATTTAGCGTCGAGGTGACGGACGCCGCGTCGCGTGCCGGCTCGGGATCGCTGCCAGACGCGGCGCTTGAGTCGGCCGGCGTCAGGATCACGCACGCACAAATTTCCCCCGGCGCGATCGCCGCGCGCTTCCGCCGCGCGAGAATTATCGGGCGCGTCGCCGACGATTCGTTTATTCTCGATATGCGGACGATTGAAGATCCTGCCGTCTTCGCGGTCGATTTGAAACACGATTGAGCCGGGCGCGTCCGCAGCCCGCGCCAGGGAGATATCATCATGCCGGACAACAGTTACAAGATCATCGAAATCGTCGGCGTGTCCGACGACAGTATCCAGCAGGCGGTCCGCAACGCGATCGCCAAGGCGCAAAAGACGATCAGAAATATTCAGTGGTTCGAGGTCGGCAATATACGCGGCTCGGTCCAGAAAGATGGTAAACCCGAATTCCAGGTCCAGGTGCGAATCGGTTTCCGTCTCGAAGGCGCGGCCGCCGACTGAGTATTGGAGGCAGCGATGAAGTTCGGCACCTTCCTGATGCAGACGAATCCCTCGAGCCTCGGCGCAGTCGCGCGCAAGGCCGAGGAGCTCGGCTACGAATCGCTCTGGATTCCGGAGCACATCATCCTGCCGGTCAAGTACCAATCGCCGTATCCGTATTCGTCGAGCGGGCGGATGCCGGCGCCGCCGGAAACTCCGCTGCACGATCCGATGCTCGCGCTCGCGTTTATCGCGGGAATCACGACGCGGATTCGGCTTGCGACGGGAATCTACGTGCTGCCGATCCGAAATCCGTTTACGACCGCGAAGGCCGTCGCCAGTTTGGACGTGCTATCGGGTGGCCGTTTCATCTTCGGCGTCGGAATCGGATGGCTCGAAGAAGAGTTCACCGCCGTTGGAATGGATTTCAAGAATCGCGCGCTGCGCTCTCGCGAATACGTCGAGCTGCTGAAAGAGCTCTGGACCAGCAACGATCCGGTTTACGCGGGCAAGACCGTTCGTATCGAGGGCTTCCGCATGATGCCGAAGCCGGTGCAAAAACCGCATCCGCCGTTCGTGTTCGGAGGGCATACGGAACCCTCGCTGAAACGCGCCGCGCGCATGGGCGACGGATGGTACGGGATAGCCGAGAGCCTGTCCGATACGCGCGAGGTGATCAAACGCCTGCGCGGCCACGAGGCGGCGCTCGGACGCACCACCCCGCTCGAGTTGACGGTAAGCCCGCGCCTGGGCGGTCCGGTGACGGTCGAGCAGGTTCGCGAGTTCGCGGAGATGGGGGTCTCGCGAATAATCCTCGGCACCACGCCGACTACCCGCGAGCAGCTAGCCGAGATGGAGCGGCTGCGCGACGAGGTGATGGCCAAGGTCTGAACCGCTAGCGGACCAGGAATTTTCCGCGCCGGGCACTCAATAATGCTTGGCGTGACGCGGTCGGCGCAGATATCATCACAGCGGCTTCACGCCCCCGATGGAGGCGCGCGCACTCGATGAAAAGATGCCCGTCCTGCGACAAAACCTATCCTGACAGCGAAACCTTTTGCGAAACCGACGGCACCGCGCTGGTGGGCGCCGATCCTGCCTTCGTGCAGGGCGCCGGCGGGTCTGGCGGGGTCGAGTGTCCAGTCTGCGGCGGCAAAGCGGAGCCGGGCGAAGTAATCTGCAATTTCTGCGGTGCACGCCTGGCCGGTGAAGCGGTTACGTCCGCGCCGCCCCCCGCTGCTTCCGCGCCGCCAGTCGCGCCGCGGCCCGGTAGCAGCAGAACCGAGATTTCCTCGCGCCCATTGTCGGGCAAGTTCACCGGCAGGACGCCCGAACAGCCGCCCGAGTATGAGGACGAAACCGGTGGAGCGGGCGGATTCCTCCGGCTGATCGCCTATATTCTAGCGGCGCTGATCGCTCTTGTCGGCGGCGCGTGGCTCGCGATTCATCTGACCGCGCATCATCCGAGCGCGGGCGCGCCCTCGCCGATTGGGTCGTCTTCACCGGTCGCGCCGCCCGAGACGGCCGCCGTGCCGATGGTTGCGCTCGCGAGCAGCATTCCAATCCAAGTGACCGGCGAGTCGGCAAACGCGCCGGAGCGCAGCGTATCGGTGACCCGAAACAGCTTTGACAGCGGCAAGCCCGCATTGCTCGACGCCTATCAGCACGCTCTGAGCGCCGACCCAAATTACAAGGACGGGATGATGGTGCGGATCCGGGTCCTGCCTGATGGCACGATCGCGCAGGCCTCGGTGCTGACCTCTACCGCGCCGAACCCGGGCCTCGACGCCGAGGTTGCCGGCGATGTGACGGCGTGGAGCTTCGCGCCGTTCAGCGGCGGGCAGGTGGAAATCAGCTATCCGATAATTTTCGCACAAACCGCCGCCGACCAAGCTGCCGTCGAGTCCGCGCTCAGCGCAAAACTCTCCGGCCTGAGCCCGACCGAGACTCCCGAATACACTTCCGCGACCCCTTCGCCAATCGCGTCTTCGGCAGCATCTTCGGCCGCGTCTCCGGCGATGACTGCCGCGCCCGCGGCGGCGCCCTCGGTGATCGCCGCGCCGCCGCCGGTGGTTCGCAAGCGCCGCCCGCCGACGCCGCGGCCGCGCCCGACTCCTTCGCTCTATGACCGAGTCAATAGCGCTCTCAAGACCAGCCGCAGACTCGGCAGAGTGCAGGCCTACACGACCGCGGGCGGCACGGTGACGCTGACCGGCAGAGTATTCGACGACAAGGACAAGGCGTTCGCCGAAAGCACCATCCGCTCAGTGCCGGGAGTGGTCCAGGTCATCAACACTGTGACAACTGACACGGGAGTGTGGGCGCAAGAGCAGGCTACGATTCAGCAACAGCTCGCCAACGCGGGACTGCCGAAGGTGACGGTCAAGGTAATCGGCAAGGACGCCTACTTGAACGGCACGGTAAAGACCGATCTCGAAAAGCAGCGTGCCGTAACGATCACCGAGGGCGCCGCGCCAGTCACAGTGCGCGGGAACGTCATCACGGTGGTGCCGGGGAACATGTTTGGGTTCTGATCCACAAGCTCGAAAGGCATGCGCGGCTGAATTGACGCAAACCAAAGTTACGATATGAAGCGTCGTTTGCGCTATTGACAACGAACGGAACGGGCGATTAGATGATTTGCAGAAAGCGGCACCGGCCGCTCCCCCCAGGAGGTTCTCGTTTCCCATGCCCGACGCAGCACCAACGTCAGCAAAGCAGGTTTTTGCCGAAATGCCGAATCGCTTCAACAAGGAAGCCGCCAAGGGTCTGAACGCGGTTTACCAGTTCGACCTTTCCGGCGACGGCGGCGGCAAATGGCACGTAATCATCAAAGACGAAAACTGTGAGGTCAAAGAGGGCCCTGCGGCATCCCCCCCCAGCATTACTATCTCGATGACCGCGCAGGACTACCTCGACATGATCAGCGGCAAGCTGAACGGTCAGATGGCCTTCATGACCGGTAAACTCCGGATCGCGGGCGACATGGGGCTCGCGCTCCGCATGCAGAGCCTGTTCCAATAGGCGCAGCGGGATAATCCGCCTGAATTCAGCTATCGATAGCGCCGGGTCCGAATCCCGGGCCCGGCGCGACTCTACTGCAAGCCATTCTTCCAGCAATAATTCCAGATCTAAAGTTACCGGTACGAGCCTAGAATTCGGCCGTAGTCACGAAACTCCCTGACATACAGCATAAATCCAGCATAGATCGCTGAGGCTCACTTCCACGCGGATGTCCGCGCCACTTCACCAAGCATTCCGTATCAAGCCAAACCAAGTTTTCGAAATCACATTCTTTCCAAACGTCATGATCGACAGGAGGACGGATCCACGTCACAGGAGATTGAACACGTATGAGTGAACCTGAAATGAACGACGAACCCGAGAAGACCAACCGCGGCGACGGTGCCGATAACGATTCGGTTGCCTCAAAGCTCTCCCAGGAGCTTAGCAACTGGCGTCGCAAGCGAACCTCATCACGGCCCGCGCGTCCCGAAATGATGGGGTCGAACCATTCCGAGCCCGCCCGCACCATCAAGGTGCGCGGCCATGAGACGCTGGTCGTGCGCAAGTCGAAGCTCAAGCCGCCGACCAATCCCTGAACAGAAATTCCGGCCCAGGTTCAAGCTTAACCGTGATCAGGTGTGCGACGATGTGAGGTAGGTGCGGAAGTGAAGGTGCGGAGGGACGCGGGGGTTACGAGCGAAAGGTTTCAACCGGCATTTCGCGCGACGCCTGGCGCGCCGGATAAAGCGTCGCGATGAAACACAGGAACATCGAGGCGCCGGCGACCCACAAGAAATTTATCGGACTGACGGAAATCGGCACAGTCGAGATTCCGTAAATTTGCTTAGAGATATGAATGAAATGGTAGCGCGCGAGCGCGAAGCATCCGATTGCGCCCAGTAGCTCGCCGGCTACGGTCCCCGCTGCGCCTACGATGAGCCCCTTGAACACGAAGATTCGGCGCACGTCGCGCCGCGTCGCCCCCATCGAGATCAGCACCGCGATATCCTTGCGCTTCTCCATCACCACCATGATCAGCGTCGCGACCAGGTTGAACGCCGCCACTCCGATAAGCAGCACCAGAACGATCGAATAGACTTCCTTCAGCATCTGGAAGCCAGCCGAGGCCGCTTCGTTGTAATCGATCCAGTTGCGAATCACGTATGGGCGTCCATAAATTGAGCGCAACGCCGCGGTTACCGCGATGGTCTGGTCGAGGTTCGCCAGATGGATGTCGATACCGTCGGCCTTGCCGGGTCGTCCAAAGAAACTCTGCGCATGCGTCAGATCCATGAAGACCATCTGCGTGTCCAGAAAGCTCAACCCGGAGTCGAAGATCGCGCTCACGATAAAATCGCCGGTCCGGGTCGAGAGCGTTCCGTCGGTAGATGAGATAATTGGCGCGACCGTCCGCAGCCGATCGCCGAGCTTTGCCTTGAGCGTGCGCGCGAGTCCCGCTCCAATCGCGATTCCGCCGCCCGAGGCTACCGCCGCGCCGCCTTGCGCCGCCGCCGGATAATCCTTCGCGAGCGCGGCCAGAGTGCCCTCGGTAACAAAGCGGCCCCATTCCTTGGCGACCGCGGGATTGCCGGGCTCGACGCCGCGCGCGACCACGCTGCCGATTCCGCGGCCCGAGCTGAGCATCCCCTGTCCGACAACGTATGCGTCGGCGCCATCGACGCCCGGCACTGCGAGGACGCGCTTCTCAATTTCGCCGTAGTTTGAGATCGATCCCTCGGAGCTCTCGATTTTCACCTGCGGCGTCAGGCTGAGCACACGCTCCTTGAGGCTCTGCTGGAACCCGCCCATCACCGCCAGTGTGATGATCAGCGCGGCGACGCCGATCATCACGCCCACGGCGGTGAAGATCGTGGTGACCGAGATAAACGCGTCCTTGCGCCGGGCGCGAAGGTAGCGAAGCGCGATCTTTAATTCGTAGCGCAAGGCATCAAGCAGGGGCGGCGCAGCCGTGACCGCGGCGGACGCGTCACATTATCACGTTTTCTTTTTTCAGCGTTTCGATTTCGTCGGAGCTTAGTCCGAGCATCCCGGAGAAGACTTCCTCGTTATGCTGGCCCATGACCGGCGCGGCGAAACGCAGCTCGCCCGGCGTGCGGCTCATGCGATGCTCCAGGCCTTCGTACACCGACGGGCCCATCTCTTTGTGATCGAGCCAATGCCAGAAATCGAACGCGTCAAGATTTTCATCTTGATGAAGATCGACGCAGTTCTGCACTGGATACGCCGCGACCCCGGCCGCCTGCAGCTTATCCGTCAACTCGTAGGCGCTGTGCGCGCGGGTGAGCGAGTTCATGAACTCATCGAGCGCCGATGCGTTCTTGAGCCGTGACGCGTGTGACGCGAAGCGCTCATCGCCGGAGCTTCCGCCGAGCACTTGCAGCATCGCGCTCCACTGCGCGTCATCGGCGACGGCGATCGCGATCCAGCGCTCGTGCCCGTCCTCGTCGGCGCATGGATATGCACCGTGTGGAGCGTAACGATCAGAGCGATTTGCGCGCGGCCCGAGCACTCGCCCGGTCGCAAAATAATCGATCAGCGCGGGCGCCATGTTATGCAGCGCCGCCTCGTACTGCGACATGTCGATATACTGGCCAACGCCGGTGCGGCGGCGGTAGTCAAGCGCCGCCAGCAGCACCGACGCCGAGAATCGCGGCGCTACGAAATCGCTATACGCCCCGTAGGGCGGGCAGGGCGAGTTCTCGTCGTAACCCGAGATGTAATAAAAGCCCGACAGCGCGGCCATCAACTGTCCGAAGCCGGGATAGAGCGCGTTGGGTCCCGTCTGACCCTGCATGCAGGTCGAGAGCATGATCAGGTCGGGACGCAGCTCGCGCAGTTTCGGATAGTCAAGCCCCCAATTGCGCATCGCCTTGGGCGTGAAGCTTTCTACAATGATATCGGCCCACGGCACCAGCTTCTTCACCAGCTCGCGCGCTTTGGGTTTTCCGAGATCGAGCGTGATGCCTTTCTTCGAGGTGTTGTAGCTCGCGAAAAACTGGCTCGAATTGATTCCGGGCCGCGCATCTTTCCACGGTGGCGCAAGCCGCAGCACGTCCGGCCGCGCCAGGGACTCGACCCGGATCACCTCGGCGCCATTGTCGGCGAGATATTTGGTCGTGATCGGCCCGACTCCGACCCACGCGAAGTCCAGGATCTTTACGCCCTTGAGCGCGAATTCACTCATCGCAGTTTCCCCTCAGATCGCGCCGCTGGCGCGCAGTTCGCCAAGGCGCGAGTCGGATAGCCCGAGCAATCCGCCGTAGATCTCTCGGTTATGCTCGCCGATCTTCGGCGCGCGCGTCGGCGCCGAAAGCGGTGTTCGGCTGAGCTTCGCAAACGCTCCTGGCAGCGTCATCTTTCGCCCGAGAGTGTCGTGCTCGACTTGGACAAAATACTCGCGCGCCTTGAGCTGCGGGTCGCCCGCGATGTCGGCGGCGGTCGCCACCGGTGCGAGCAGGATGCGGCGCTTGAGCGTGCCGTCGTATATTTCCTTCTTGGTCATCGTCATGAAGAATTTTTGGATTCGATCTTCAAGATCGTTAATCTCGAAATGGTCGCGCTCAGTCAGCGCCATGAACATTCCGGGCACCCACGACGCCCAATCTTTTTCGTTCATCCACTGCGCGGCGAAGCCGGCCTCGTTCATCCACGCGACCAGAGCTTTGGTTGACGCGCCACCGAGCGTGCCGCCTGCGATGAGCGTAGACATGTGCCCGTCCTTGCATCGGTAAACCATTTTGCGGCGGGTATCTTTCGAGCCGGTGAAGACTCCCGTGCGCTGGATATGATCGCCGTGCAGTATCGGCATCGCCTGCTCGTTCATCAGCGACCACACGATACAGGCCTGCATGTTCACGACGATTTGCTGGCCGCGGCCGTCGCGCTCGCGCGCCTGATGCGCCAGCATCGAGGCGACTGACGCCTCGCCGCCGGAGTGCAGCCCGGCCTGTGGCAGGCTCATCTGGAGCGGAGGCTTGCCTTCCTCGCCCATCATGTACATCGCGCCGCCCGCGGCCCAACTGATGATATCGGCCCACTTGTAGTTGCGCGCGGGGCCAGTGTCGCCGAACGGAGTGACGGAAGTGTAAATGAGGCGAGGATTCTTTTCCGCGAGCGCGGCGTAGCCGAGCCCGATCGAATCCAGATAACCGCACTCGAACGACTCGACCAGAAAGTCGGACTTGGCCGCGAGCGCCGCGACGAGTTCGCGTCCGGCGGGAGAGTCGAGATTCGCGGTCACCGATTTTTTGCCGGCGTGATAGGCGATCGTGTAGAGGCTCCGGTCGGAGCCGGGCAGATCCTCGAGGAACGGCGGAATTGTTCGCGTCGAGCATCCGCGCGGCGGCTCGACCTTGATCACCTCGGCGCCCATGTCGGCGAAAATCTTTCCAGCCAACGCGCCTTTTTCGTCGGCCAGATCGAGCATCCGGAAACCTTTGAGCAGCTCTGAAGCCATGCGATGTATCCTGCGCGAAAATTCTTCGGGCGCGCATCGCCCGCTAGCGACCGCATTCTAGCGTCATCGGCGCGCAACATGGAACGGAATCGCGCCGCTCAGAAGGTTACCGTTGGGGTCATCTGCTGTCATTCCCGCGCGTGGCTGCCGCGCGAGAGCCCGTTGTGAGCAGGGCCGAGGAAATCCCGATCGGAGGGCCTCTGCATGCCGTGCGGCTCGGAGCATGGACGCCCCGGGATTCCTCGCCTATGGCTCGGAATGACGACTGGCGGCTTATGGAATAACGATCAATGTTGGCAGACGATCCAGTATTCATACCACCCAGCCCACATCCGTCATTTCGACCGAAGGGAGAAATCCCGAGGCGTCCATGCGCCGAGTCGGCGTCTCATGCACTGGACCAGCGTTCGGGATTCCTCGCGCGCGGCTGCCCCGCGCCGGAATGACACAAACCCTCGCAAGCTCTGGCCGAGGCGATGCTTACGCGATAAATCTCGTCGTAAGCACCGCAGCGAATCGCATGGAAACCATATGCAAGGCCTGCCTCACCCCATAACCCCCAACGTTGCGAAGTTTCGCGCTGACGGCTTCCTTGCTTTCGAGCAGCTTGCGGACCGCGCGACCGTCGCGGAACTCGGCGCGCTCTACGATCAGTTCCTGTCCGGCGCGATCGATTGCTCGCCCACCGACCGGCGGCTCGGACGGGTCACGCGGCAGATCATGGTGCCGTCGCGCTATCATCCGTCGTTCGTGCGCAACCAGGCGCTGGAAAACGCCCGCGAGATCTCGCGCGCGCTGCTCGATATCGACCAGCCCGAATTCGTATTCGACATGCTGATCTACAAGCCGCCCGGCCATCCTGCGCCGACCGCGTGGCATCAGGATATGTCGTATGCGTACGCGCCGTTCGCGCGTGCGGGAATCCGGGTTCCGGAAAACGCGATCGTGCAGTTCTGGGTCGCGCTCGACGACGTCGATGTCGAAAACGGATGCATGCATTTCATTCCGGGGCAGCATCGCGAACCGCTGCTGCAGCATCACGTTGCTGGCGGCGAACCCACCGACGACGCTAGAATGCTCGCGATTACCGATCCGGAACGCGTGCTCGACCTCAAAAGCGCCGTGGCGTGTCCTCTGCGCGCGGGAGGCGCGACCGTGCACAACTACGGCACGCCGCACTTCACGCCGCCCAATCGCAGCGCGAATCGCCCGCGCCGAGCCTACATTTTCAATTTCGCGAACCCGGCGTGGCTGACGGTGAAGCCGACGTTTTAGCTTCTATTCCTTGAGCGCGGTGCGGGCGGCGCCGATCGCGGTGGCGTAGTCCGCGTGCTGGGGAATGACGAAGCGGCGGCCGAACGGAAAGTCGAGCCGCTTGGCTTCCTGCATGAACCGGAACAGCCGCGAGAGCTTGCCGGTCAGGACGATATTCTCCTGCCCGCATGCGCGCGCGCTCGCGAGGCTCAGCACACCGATCGATTCGACGATCATGTTCATGATCGCGAGTGCCTTGTCCTCAGTCGTCGCGTCGGCGCCAATCTTGCCAAAATTCGCGGCGGTGGTTCCGGGCGGTAGATCGCCGATCGGTCCGCCCGCAATATCGCGCACGGTCAAATCGATCCGGCGCAAATCGCCTTTACGCGCCAGCTCCTCGAGCCGCTCGATCGTCACGACGCCGAGCATGTGCCGGGCCAGCCCCAGCAGAGTTCCGCCGCCGACACCCGTGCCGCTGAAGTGCTGAATCTTGCCGGGCGTGACCGAAACGATCGCGGTGCCGGTGCCGAGCGAAACCACCAACGCCTGTTCCATTCCAGCCAGCGAAGTTCCACCCACGCCGATCGCGGTGAACTCGTTGACTTTCAGGATCGGGCGGCCGAGCAGGGAATCGCCGAGCACGCGCGCGCCAGCGCCGGTCGCGGCGATACGCTCGATATCCTCGAGCCGGATACCGAACTCGGCCGCGAGTTTTCCGAGCGCTCCCGCGGCAGCGGCGACTGGGTCGTTCGCTTCGATAGTGACGACGTGGAGTCCGCCGTTCTCTAAAACCACGGCATCCGTGGTTGAACCGCCGATATCGATTCCGACGATCATATGGGGGTGCCGGCTCCTGTCCAGCCCGCATCGAGGCTAGATCAGGCACCGCCGCCAGCGCAATCGGCCCTCAAAGTCGCCGCTGGCTCCTTTTGCGGGCGGAGTTTCGGTGGGGGCTGTGCTAGCGTCGATTGCGTGGCGCGCAGGAAACCATCGGGGACCGCGGAGCTGTTCAAGCCGCGGACACCGCTCGCGCAGCCGCTTGCCGACCGGATGCGGCCCGCGCGGCTCGAAGAGGTAATCGGGCAGGAGCATCTGCTCGGACCGGACAAGCTGCTGACGCGGATGGTCGCGGCGGGGAAGCTGCACTCGATGATCCTGTGGGGACCGCCGGGTGCGGGCAAGACTACGCTTGCAATCCTGCTCGCACAGCAATCGGGCGCGGAGTTTCATCGATTGTCGGCGGTCAGCGCGGGAATCGCCGATCTGCGCGACGCGGTCGAAGACGCGCGCCGCGCGCTTGAAAGCGGCAAGCGCACGGTATTGTTTATCGACGAGATTCATCGATGGAACCGCGCGCAGCAGGACGCGTTTCTCCCGCATGTCGAAAGCGGGCTCATCACCCTCATCGGCGCGACGACCGAGAATCCGTCGTTCGAGGTGATCTCGCCGCTGCTCTCGCGCGCGCGTGTGATCGTCCTGAACCCGCTCAGCGAAGAGGCGCTGCGCACGATAATCACGCACGCGCTGGAGGACCGCGAGCGCGGCCTCGGCGCGAAGGATTTTTCGTTCGGCGCGGACGCGATGGACGAGTTGCTTCGCTTCTCCGGCGGCGACGCGCGCCGTGCGCTCAACACGCTCGAGATCGCGGGCGAGCTGGCCGAGCAATCGGACTCGAAGGAGATTTCCGCCGACGCGGTGCGCGAGGCCGCGCAGCACAAGGCGCTGCTTTATGATCGCGCGGGCGAGGAGCACTACAATGTCATCTCGGCGTTCATCAAAAGCATGCGCGGCAGCGACCCCGACGCCGCGCTGTACTGGATGATGCGTATGGTCGAAGCGGGCGAGGAGCCGCTGTTCATCGCTCGGCGGATGGTTATCTTCGCGTCCGAAGACGTGGGCAACGCCGACCCGCGGGCGCTGCAGGTCGCGCTCGCGGTCAAGGACGCGATCGATTTCGTCGGCCTGCCCGAGGGCGTGATTCCGCTGGCGCAGGGCGTCACCTATCTGGCGTGCGCGCCGAAGTCGAACGCGTCATATCTCGCTATGAACCGTGCACGCGAAGACGCGCAGCGCGGTGCGCTGCCAGTACCGCTGCGCAACGCGCCAACCGCGCTGATGAAAGGCCTCGGCTACGGCAAGGACTATCGCTACCCGCACGATTACGACGGCGCGGTCACGAACCAGAGTTATTTGCCCGACGAGCTTGCCGAGCGCATCTATTACGAGCCCAACGAGCGCGGCTACGAAATCCGGATTCGCGAATGGCTCGAGCGAGCGCGCGCCGCTCGCAAGAACTCAAAATCATAGAGTAGTAGTTCAGCCGCACGGTGTGTCAGTCCCGCCCGCATGGCCGCCGTACGCGAGGAACCCGTTCTTGCCGTCAGGAGCTCGCCACTCGCGGGTCAGTGCATGAACGCCTCGGGATTTCTCCCTTCGGTCGAAATGACGGATGTGGGCTTAGTGCATGAGTATCATAGCCCTTAGCCGAGTCCCCAACCGTCATTCCGAGCCCTGGGCGAGGAATCCCGGGGCGTCCGTGCTCCGAGCCGACGGTTACGTGCAGCGGCACTCTCGTTCGGGATTCTTGCGTGTGATGCACACGACAATGGCGAGCGCGATGGCACGCACTACAGAACTAGCGCGAGAAGATTGAAAATCACAAACCGCAAGGCGGCGTTCGCCTTGCGGTTTGCTGAAAAACTATCGGCACGGTGCTCCGGCCCACGGGCGCAGCCGATTCTGAATCCTTCGATTACTTGCGTTTCGCGCCGAGCACGGAATCCTTCAGCGCTTTGGCCGGCGTGAAGCGAAGGCGGGTGCGCGCCGGAATCTTGATTGCCTCGCCCGTGGCGGGGTTGCGGCCCATCCGCGCCTTGGATTGGCGTTTGCGGAAAATTCCAAGCCCGGCAAGGCGCAGAGAACCTTCCTTCTTGAGTTCGCGCACGACCAGAGCGGTCAGCTCCTCGAGCGCCGCTTTTCCCTGCTTCTTGGAAACACCGAGCTTGTCAGCCATGTGGGCTGCTACCTGCGACTGCGTCATCATCCGCCTCCTTGCGGCCCGATATTCGGGCTTTGGCAAAGGGTGACGAAGTGGCAGCCGTTTTTCAAGGGGAAGCCGGCGTGATCTGTGCACATTTCCTAGAAATCGAGCGAGTTTTTGAACAGGTGGGCGCATTTTCCACACGCAGAGCGGGGTTTGCGCACCCGAGGCTCCGTGCGCTGCGCTATGACAGGCGTTTCCGCATGCAGGGCGACGCTCAGTAGCGCACCTCGGTGAGATAGAGACCGGCCGAAGGCGCGGCAGCCGGTGCGCGCGCCCGATCGCCCGAGGCGAGGATCGCGGCGATTTCGGCGGCCTCGATTCGGCCGCGCCCCGCGTCGAGCATCGCCGCCACCATCGTGCGCACCATGTGGCGCAGAAAGCTGGTCGCCTCGACATGGTAGATGAGCAGCTCGCCATGGCGCCGCCAGTCGCTCGCGATCACGCGGCGCATCGTGGTCCGTTCCGCAGAGCCGAGCGTGCGCATCGCCGCGAAATCGTGTTCGCCGATAAACACCGCCGCTGCCGCCTGCATCGCCGAAAGATCGAGCGGGTCGCGCACCAGGTACGCGTAGCGATACTCGAAGGCCGACGCGACCGCGCGGTTCAGCACGCGGTACTCGTATACCCGCGAGCGTGCGTGCCGGCGCGGATCGAAATTATCGGAGACGGCCACGGCTTCGAGGATCACGATATCGCGCGGCAGGATGCCGTTGAGCGCGCGCTGCAATTCCTCGGGCGCAAACTCGCGCGGCAGCCGGATCGCGGCGACCTGTCCGCGCGCATGGACGCCGGCGTCGGTGCGGCCCGCGCCATATACGCGGACGGGGGCCGCGAAGATCTGCGCGAGCGCCGCTTCGATCCTTCCCTGAATCGAGTCCTGGCCCGCCTGCAGTTGCCATCCGCAGTACGCCGTGCCGTCGTATTCGAGCGTCAGCTTTACGAGCATCGCGCGCCCGTCCGAAGTGCGTCAGCCGGGATTCAGTGACCCGAAGGTGCGTCGAGCGCGAAGGTCTCTGCGATCCAGAGCGCGCCCAGCGCGGCGATCCGTGTGTTGTCGAACGCGCAGAAGATTTCCGCGCCGGAGGGATGCTCCTCGGCGCGAACGAGGATCGCTTCCTGTCCGATAGCATCGACCAGCGACAGCGGTTCCGATTCCTCGACCATCAGAATTCCCGGCGCAGCACGCAGCGCGTCGAGCCATCCGTCGGCAGGCTCGCGCGTGTGCAACGTGAGCATCGTGCCGTGCAGCACCGGAATCGCGGTAAGCTGTACGCTGAGCGACATTGCGGAAGTCGAGGGCCGGGCGAGCATCGCGATCACCTGCTGCGCGATTCTTCCGGCGACCGCGCGTTCGCCCTCGCGCACGAACGCGTTGAAGGCGCGCTGGGTTTCATCTTCCTCGAGGTCGAGTCGCGCGGCGAGCAGGTCGGTAGTCTGATCGACGGTGCGCGCGATCATATGGCGGCCGCGCGCCGACGCACCCTGCATCGCAACGGCAGAGGCGGTAGCGACCGGTCCGATCGCGCCCAGGCACAGCGCGAGTGCGTGCGAGATCGGGTTCGGAGTCGCGTAGAGCTTGCGTCCGCGAAGCGCGGCGACCCGCTCGCGCGAGGTCACGCCGGGCGACACGATCGCGTCGGTCGGTGCGCGCGACCATGCGCTCAGATCGATCAGCATCGGGCCGGGACGCGCGTTGATAATTTCGAGCGCCGGATCTTCCGGTACCGCGAGGAACGCCACGTCGTAGCGCGCGAGATCGCTGGCGTCCTCAAACTGCTCGATCAGATACTCATCGTCGCCGGACTCGAGCGTGCCGGAGGATCCGGCGCTGGTGGCGAAGAGCTTGAGGTCGGAATGAGGGAACGCGCGCGCGGCGATCAATTCCACGATCTGGTTGCCGACCGCACCGGTGGCGCCGACCACGGCCACTTTCGGTTCGACGTCGTTACTCATCAGGCGTCGAGGCTCTCGATCTTCTCCCGCACCAGCCGGCCCATCGCCTTGCATCCAACCGTTTTGGTTCCGCTGCCGCCCGCCAGGTCGCGCGTGCGATGACCGTCCTTCACGACTGAATCGACAGCCTGCTCGATCACCTCGGCTTCCGAGCGCATCCCGAGCGAATGCTCCAGCAGCATCGCGGCCGACAGGATCGCGGCCAACGGATTGGCCTCGTCGCGTCCGGCGATATCGGGCGCACTGCCGTGAATCGGCTCGTAGAGTCCGATGCGATATCCGGCGCTGTTCATTTCTTCGCCGAGCGACGCGGACGGCAACAGGCCCATCGAGCCCGCCAGCACCGAGGCTTCGTCGGTCAGGATATCGCCGAACATATTTTCGGTGACGATCACGTCGAAGTCTTTCGGCCGCCGCAGCAGATGCATCGCCATCGAATCGACGAGCTGATGCTCGCAGGCGACGTCGCTGAATTCCTTGGAGAGCCCGGTTGCAATTTCGCGCCACAGCCGCGAGGTCGAGAGCACGTTGGCCTTGTCCACCGAGGTGAGCTTCTTTTTGCGGTTGCGCGCGAGCTCGAAGCCGAAGCGCAGCACGCGTTCGATTTCCGCTTCGGTGTAGAAGCAGGTATCGACCGCCTCGCGGCCGTCCTTGCCGTCGCGTTTTTCGCTCGGCTGGCCGTAGTAGATGCCGCCGGTGAGCTCGCGGATCACGACCAGATCGACCGCGCTGATAATCTCGGGCTTGAGCGGCGAGGCGGAGAGCAATTCCTTGACCGCGCGCACCGGGCGCATGTTGGCAAACAGTCCGAGCGCCTTGCGCAGGCCGAGCAGGGCCTGCTCGGGACGCACGGTGGCGTTGGGATTATCCCACTTCGGGCCGCCGACGGCACCGAGCAGGATCGCGTCGCTGTCCTGCGCGTGCTTGAGCGTATCTTCGGGCATCGGGGTGCCGAACTGATCGATCGCGTGGCCGCCGATATGTCCTTCCTTGAATTCCATATCGATTGCGGAGCGGCGCGCGATCACCTTGAGGACTTGCAGCGCCTCGCCCACGACCTCGGGGCCGATACCGTCACCCTTGAGCACTAAAATTTTGTAGGCCATTTACGGAAGCGAAGTTCCTGATCGCGCGCGATTTCGCGAGGCTCGGGTTTGGTTGCGGCTCCCGCCGCGCGGCGAGCGCGTCACGCGTGCGCTCGCCATGCGTCCGGAGCGGATGAACATAAAAGTCAAGTTCCATAGCACTTAGCCGAACGCGGCAATTGCGGCAAGCCCCGGATGGTTACGCCACGTCAGAGGTCGGCTTTAACGGCTGATGCTTACGTCCCCTGAGACGGTTGAGCGCGTTTACCAGCGCCAGCGCGGACGCGGTTACGATATCGCTATGCGCACCGGCGCCGGCCACCGTCATCCCGTTGTCGCGCACCAGGCAGCTCACTTCGCCGAGCGCGTCGGTGCCGCCGGTTATAGCCTTGACCGAGTAGCGCTCGAGCGTGGGCTGGATGCCGGCGATCTTGTAAATCGCTTTGTAGGCGGCATCGACCATCCCGTCGCCCTCTGATTCGGCGGTCTTCTCGACACCGTTGACGCGCAGGGTGACCTCGGCATGCGGCGCCGCCTTTGACGAGGTGGACGAGACGCGCATATCGACCAGCTCGAAGTGATCGACGGTGCGCCGCGTCTCCTCGGTCACCAGCGCGAGAATATCGTCGTCGTAAACGATTTTCTTTTTGTCGCACAGCGCCTTGAACTCGGCGAACGCCTTGTTGATATCGACCGACTCGGTATCGACGCCGAGGTCTGTCAGCCGGTTCGCAAACGCATGCCGCCCCGAATGCTTTCCCAGCACCAGCTTGTTGGAGGGAATCCCGATATCCTCGGGCTGCATGATCTCGTAGGTCAGCTTGTACTTGAGCACGCCGTCCTGATGGATTCCGGCCTCGTGCGCAAACGCGTTGTCGCCGACGATCGGCTTGTTGGCCGGGACCGGCTGTCCAATTACCTGCGAGAGCAAGCGCGAGGCCGGATAGATCTGGCGCGTGTTGACGCGCGACTGCACGCCCATCAGGTCGTGCCGGGTCTTCAGCGCCATCACGACTTCTTCCATCGAGCAGTTACCCGCGCGCTCGCCGATTCCGTTGATCGTGCATTCGACCTGCCGCGCGCCGTTGCGCACCGCGGCCAGTGAGTTGGCGACCGCGAGGCCCAAATCGTTATGGCAATGCGCGCTCCAGATAACTTTGTCGGCGCCGGGCACGCGCTCGCGCATATACGCGAACATCCGCCCGAACTCTTCGGGAATCGCGTGGCCGGTGGTGTCCGGAAGATTGATCGTGGTGGCGCCCGCCGCGATTACGCTGCTGCATACGGTGACCATGTAGTCCCAGTCCGAGCGCGAGGCGTCTTCGCACGAGAACTCGATATAGTCGAGATGCTTCTTGGCGCGCGTCACCGACCAGGTTGCGGCGTCGAGCACGTCCTCACGGGTCATGTTGAGTTTGTACTTCAGATGAATATCGGAAGTCGCGATGAAGATATGAATCCCGGGGCGATCGGATTTGTTGACCGCGCTGAGCGCCGAATCGACGTCTTCCTCGCGCGTGCGCGAGAGCGAGAGCACGATTGGGCCGCGCGCGGCCTCGGCGACGCGGCGGACGGATTCGAAATCGCCGGGCGACGAGGCGGCGAAGCCGGCCTCGATCACGTTGACGTTCAGGCGCTCGAGCTGGCGCGCGAGGGCGACTTTCTCCTCGACGTTCATCGTGCATCCGGGCGATTGCTCGCCGTCGCGCAGAGTGGTGTCGAAGATCCGTACCCAATCGGAGTTGGTGTGTTCGGCGGTCTCGGTAGCCATTGGTTCAGTTCCTCCTCATCCCCGCGTGGACCGAAGACGCCGATGGCGCAAAAAAGAAAACGCCCGGGGCGGCTCTATCGGCCCACCGCCCAGGGCGTTCGTCTCGGATTTGGTTTAGGCGCTTAAGCCTGCTCCGCGACGCACCCGGCGAGGGCCCTCGTAAGGGCCAGGCTAAGCAGCAGTCCGGGCAGCGCGATGCGGAACATAGTGAGGAGATACTAAGCGCCACGAAATACCTCAGTCAAGGCGAAGTGGAGGATCGTGCGCGGCCTCGTGGTCGTTTGAAGCGTCGAGCAGCAAAGTAATACGCCGCCATAACGCGGTTATAACAGTGGGTTTGTTCAAGGAAATTGAGATCGCCATAAAGAAAATATTCAGCAGCTTCAAGGATTATTTTCCAAACTCGTGGGTCCATCTTGGTTTTCGCTAATTCTTCGTCTCGACCGTCTCGCCGCGCGAACGACGGCCCGGAGAAGATTGAAATCAAACTAGACGAGTTTCCGGATTGGTTCATGCAGACAAGTATCGCATAGAAGGCTGAGCTCGATAAGGCTGAACAGTTCAGCCTTGTAAAATGTCCACAAATGGTTTACAGGGGCGTCGGAGGATTCACGGAGCTTCGCTATCGGCGAGGTCTTGATGTAATGGACGATATGGCCGCGAGCGTGCCGCGCGAAGCCGCCGCCAGAATTCTGAGAGCGGGCAGGGCGCTGATGATCGTCGGGTGGGCTACGATCCTGCTCATAGCCTATTTCGTCAGATCGGAAATGATTCAGCCGGGGCGGCAGTTCTTGATCTTCGTACCGCTAGGGATCTTGTTAGCTGCCTCATACTTTCTTCTTTCCTCTCGATGCCCGCGATGTCATCGCGAATTCTTCGCGGAGAAGAGCGGGCTTGGCGCGATGTTCGGACGATTCAGGTGTGTTGCTTGCGGTTACGATCCGGCCGCGCGCGACGACGTTGCGCCCGTGCCGGGCGCGCGTTTGTAGACCGCGTCAGCTTTCCTGTGAATCGATTGTTGCGTCTTTCTTGACATTTGTTGCGCCTTTCATTACATTCAAAGATGATGATAAGGAGCTTCGTCCACAAGGGGCTCCGTGATCTGTTCGAGACTGGCGCAAGCGCCGCAGTCGCGCCATCACTGGCGCGGCGTGTAAGGCGCATACTCGATACATTAGATGCCGCGACCGATCTGCTCGACCTGAATACGAAACCGGGATCGGGCTACCACAGGCTCAGAGGAAAGGACTCCGAAGGGAACGAACGGCACGCGATCTCGGTCAACGGGCCGTGGCGAATCACCTTTCAATGGGAGAAACCCGATGTTTATCGAGTGGATTTAGAACAGTATCATTGACGCTCTCAAAGAGCCTGACACCGCTTGATATTCATTTCAAATATCTAGGAGAAGCAGAGTATATGAAGCGCGAATATCCGGCGCCGGCCGAAATCAAGCGCGAACCGACGCATCCGGGCGAGATCATCGCCGAAGATACCCTACCGGCTCTGAAGCTGAGCGTTGCCGAGGCGGCGCTGAAGCTTGGAGTGTCCCGTCAGACCCTATATCGGATCGTGAAGTGTCAGGCCGCGGTTACTCCCGACATGGCTATCCGGATTGGGAAGCTGTGCGGCAATGGGCCCGACATCTGGCTCAATCTCCAGCGTAAGTACGATCTGTGGCACGCGAAGCGGAAGCTTGGCAGCCGGATCGATCGGATTCCGACCATGAAGGAAGCTGCCGTCTGAAACCGATTTAGCTTCTCGCTGAATGGGCGAGAACGAGCGCTATCTGACTCGCGACTTACCGCGGTGGGGCGGGTGGGTCGGTGAGGGAGCCGGTTTTGCGCAGGGCGGGGGGCGGCGTTGGGGCGGAGGATTTTGCGGCGGCGCGGGAGGGCATCGGGCCCATCACGGGAACCTTCTCCGACAGCTCTTCGCCGCGGATCATCAGGTAGGGACCTGAGAGCACGAAGGCGGTGGCGAGCACGAAGGCGGTCAGTTGCGGCAGCGCGAACAGCAGCGCGATCACGACCAGCACTACGATCAGCAACTCGACCTGCGCGCGGCGCTTGAAGTCGATTCCCTTGAAGCTCGGATAGGGGACCCGCGAGATCATCAGCCAGCCCAAAGCGAGCGTCAGCGGAACCATCGCGAGGCACAACACTCGCGGCGAAGTGAATTCGAAGTAGCTGTAGGCAAGCGCGGTTCCGGCGATCATGATCGCGGCGCCCGGCACGGGCAGGCCGACGAAGCGGCGTTTGTCCACGGTTTCGACCTGGACGTTAAAACGCGCCAGGCGCAGCGCGGCGCAGACGACGAATAGTCCGCTGACCGCGATTCCGAGCGTGCCGATCGGCATCAGCGCCCAAGTGTAGGCGAGAATCGCGGGCGCCATCCCGAAGGCGACGACGTCGGAGAGGCTGTCGTACTCGACGCCGAACTGGCTCGAAGTGCGCGACAGGCGCGCGACGCGGCCGTCAAGGCCGTCGCAAATAAATGCGATCAGGATCATCACGGCGGCGAGCTCGAAATGGCCGCCGATCGCGGAGATGGCGGAATAGAAACCGGAGAGCAGGCCGAGCGAGGTGATTGTCGCGGGAACCAGAAAGACGCCGCGGCGCAGCGGTCCGGCGACTTTCCTGCGCTGCTCGAGGAAGCGGCCGCGGATGATCCGGACGTGCTCGCGATCTTCGTCGGAGCGGATTTCGCGGGTGCGAGTCGGCCGCGTGCGGCGCGAGTCGGTGCTCATTGCGCTTTTTTCTCCGGCTCGAGCTCGGCCAGAATCGATTCGCCTGCGCGGACCCGGTCGCCGATCGCGACGGAGACTTTGAACTCGGGGGCGAAGTAGTGATCGACGCGGCTGCCGAACATGATCAGGCCGATCCTTTGGCCTGATTCAATTCTATCATGAATCCGGAGTCTGCATATGATGCGCCTGGCAAGGTACCCGGCCACCTGCATCATGCCGTAGCGGCGTCCGGCGGCGTCGGCAAAAACCATCAGGTTGCGTTCGTTGCGCTCGCTCGCGTCGTCGCGGAATGCGGCGCGGAATTCGCCGGCGGTATGCTCGACGCGCAGCACCTCGCCGCCGACCGGAGCGCGGTTGACGTGGACATTGAGCGGCGACATGAAGACCGCGACGCGGCGAAATTTCACACCGGGCGCGCCTGGCATCTCGGCCTCGGAGATATCGGTGACCTTGCCGTCGGCGCCGCTGATCACGACTCCGTCGGTACGCGCGGGAAAGCGCTCGGGGTCGCGAAAGAACATCGCGACCGCGGCCGCCGCGAGAATCACGACCACGCCGAGCAGATGCAGTCCGAAAAGCGCGAGGATGATCCCGAGGATCGCGCCGGCGAGCGCCATCGCGACGCCTTCACCCGCGATTCCGATCGCGGCACCAAGGCGCGCGGCGATCGCGCCGGGATGCGGGCGCGAGCTATCGAAGTTGCTGCTCATGGACGTGCCGCTGGTTGGTTCTGCTGATTAGCCGACGGTCTTCCTGAGGTCGTAATGCGCGTTCCGCCATTGCCCCGCCACCCTCGAGGTCTGTCATTCCCGCGCGTGGCTGCCGCGCGAGGAATCCCGTGTTCGGCCATTGGCTTCCGCAGGACTCGCGGATGAGTGCACGGACGCCTCGGGATTTCTCGCCTGGGGCTCGAAATGACGGATGGGGCCCCAGCGGCGGCTACGGTACTCACGCATTTGGCCGCTAGTTCTTTGCGCGATCCACCAGGCGGTCGCTGGCGAGCCAGGGCATGAAGGCGCGGAGCTTGCGGCCGACGTCTTCGACCGGATGGATCTCGCCCTCTTTGCGCATCTGCTTGAAATGCGGCAGGCCGGCGCGGTACTCCGCGATCCATTCGTTGGCGAACTTGCCCGACTGGATATCGGCGAGCAGTTTTTTCATCGCGGCGCGCGCTTCCTCTCCGATCACGCGTTTGCCGCGCGACATGTCGCCGTACTCGGCGGTGTTGCTGATCGAGTAGCGCATGTTCGAGATTCCGCCCTCGTAGATCAAATCAACGATCAGCTTAACCTCGTGCAGGCATTCGAAGTAGGCCATCTCGGGCGCGTAGCCCGCTTCGACCAGCGTCTCCCAACCCGCGCGGATAAGCTCGGTCAGGCCGCCGCACAGGACCGCCTGCTCGCCGAACAGATCGGTTTCGGTTTCTTCTTTGAAGGTGGTCTCGATAATCGCGGCGCGTCCGCCGCCGATTCCGCTGCCCCATGCGAGGCCGACCTTGCGCGTGTCGCCCGAGGGATCCTGCTGGATCGCGAGCAGGCACGGCACGCCGCGTCCCTTCACGTACTCGGAGCGCACCAGATGGCCGGGGCCTTTGGGCGCGATCATGAAGACGTTCACGTCGGGCGGCGGCTGGATGAATTTGAAATGGATGTTGAAGCCGTGGCCGAAGGCCAGGTACTTGCCCGGGCTTAGGCCTGGCGCGATCTCCTTTGCGTAGATATCGCCGCCCATCTCGTCGGGCACCAGTATCATGATCACGTCGGCCTGCCGCGTCGCTTCGGCGGCGTCGAAGACCGGCAGGCCCTGCTTGATCGCCTTGTCGCGCGAGGCGCTGTTGGCGCTAAGCCCGACGCGCACGTCCATCCCGCTGTCGCGCAGGTTGAGCGCATGCGCATGGCCCTGGCTGCCGAAACCGATCACGGCGATTTTCTTGCCGCGCAGCGCGTTAAGATCCGCGTCGCGGTCGTAAAAGACTTTCATCAGAATTTTCTCCAGAAAAGTTTGAGTGCTATCGGCGAATTCTATGCACGAATTCTATGCACGATGATGCTTGTGATTTTCGCTGCTGAGCTGCGCCGCGCGCGCCATCGCGACTTTGCCCGAGCGCACGATCTCCTTGATTCCGAGCGGACGCACCAGCGCGATAAACGCCGTCACCTTTTCGGTGTTTCCGGTAAGCTCGACGGCCACCGAATGCGGCCCGATATCGATCACGTGGGCGCGAAACGCCTGCACGATCGAGTCCAGTTCGGATCGGGTGCGTTCGTCGACGGCGACCTTGACGATCACCATCTCGCGGTCAACGGTGTCGACGCCTTTGAAATCCGTGACCTTGATCACTGAGACGAGCTTGTTGAGCTGCTTGTTGATCTGCTCGAGGACCTGGTCGTCGCCCTCAGCGACCAGGACGATCCTCGAGACGCTGGGATCCAGCGGATCGGCGGCGACGGTCAGAGATTCGATGTTGAAGCCGCGGCCGGAAAACAGGCCCGCCACGCGGGCGAGCACGCCGAACTCGTTTTCAACCAGGACGGATATAGTGTGGCTTGGCATGCTATGGGCGTGCTCGCGCGCATCGTGGCACTCGTGCGGCTTGGAGAGATGTCCAGCCGAGGGTTCAGCTCAGCGGGCGTCCGGACTGATAGCGTTCCAGGATCGCCATCATCCGATCTTTGGAAGCCAGTTTGAGCTTCTGAATGCGCTTTTCCTCGATTTCCTCTGCGTTGGTTAAATAATGTTTGCTGCGATATTCCTGGAGCTGGTGTTTGAGCGATTCGTGTTCCTCGAACAACGACTTCAGCTCATCGTCGTGGGTCAGATGCTGCCGAATGAGTTCTTCCTCTCTGCGCTCCATACGCCCTCCGTTATGGCCTCCGAGGCATCGGCTGCGCGTGCGGCCTCGGCCTGCGGCGGCCGGACATAAAGCGGCTCGAAGGTGTCCAGACAGTCGGATTCTCCGCGCGCGGCGCGCGCAGCACCCAGCGCGGCGATATAGCGTCCGCGCGTTTCGAGAATCCGGCTACCTTGTACAGTCACTTCGACGCCCTTCTTTTGCAAAAGGGCAGCCGCATCGTTTGCCTTGGTGTCGCCCGCCAAAATTGCGCCCTGGCCAGGTTCCGCAAGTTTCGATATCAAACGAGCGAGCGGCATCACTAAGTCCTGAGATAACTTCTCTAACCCATCAGGCACGATTCGGTAAAGGGCAGTGTAAACCTCGCCCTTGCGAGCGTCCAGAATCGGGCACACCGTCATTCCGCTCCGGGCGCCGGGATCTTCGAGCGCCGCGAGCGCGACCGCGTCGAGACTCGGGATCCCGAGGATAGCGCAGCGGGCGGCAAATGCGATTCCTTTTGCGTAACTGACGCCGATCCTGAGCCCGGTAAACGAGCCCGGTCCAATGCCGACCGCGACCGCACCCAAATCCCCGAGCGTGATTCCCGCCGTCGCGAGCAATTCGTCAACCGCATCGGCCAGAGCGGCGCCGTGCGCGGTCGAGGCGCGCGAGACCGCGCCCGCGATCCGTCCGTTCATGACCAGCGCGAGGCTCGCGGGGGACACACCGGTATCGAGGCCGAGCACCGCGGGGCCCGCGGCGGCCTGTTCAAGCAGACTCTCAGCCTTGGACAATACGCGCGATGTCATTGAAGATCACAAACGCCATCAGCACCACCAGCAGGAACAGACCAACTTGCAGAGCCATCTCGCGATGGCGCAGCGCGAGAGGCTTGCCGCGAATTCCCTCGCAAGCGAAAAACAGGAGATGGCCGCCGTCGAGCAGCGGCACCGGGAGCAGGTTTATGATTCCAAGCTCGAGACTCAGCATCACGGTGAACATCGCGACGCTCGCGAAGCCCTCGTGCGCTTCGCGTCCGGCGAGTTGGGCGATCATGATCGGGCCGCCCAGCGCCTCGCGCACCGGGGTTGCGCCCGAAATGATACTGGCGACTCCGGTGACCAACTGGACCGTCATCGAGCCCGAGGTCATGACCGCGTCGACGGCGGCGTCGTAGGGATTTTCACGCTTGATAATTTCGTCGCCGCGCGACATCACGCCGATAATCCAGCGCTTGGCGGAGGAGCCGAAGATATTTTTTTCGGTTTCAAGCTTGGGGCTGAGCGAGATGAAGGTGTGCGACGAGGCGTTGGCGCCGTGACGCTCGACCTCGAGCCGCAGAGTAGTTCCCTTGCTGGCTTCGACCAGGTTGGCGAAATCCGCCCAGGTCGGCGTGGTACGCCCGTCAACTGCGACGATCCGGTCGCCGGTGCGAAGGCCGGCGGCGGCCGCGGGCAGGCCCGGCTTGATATCACCGACCACAGGCTGCACCACCGGCACGCCATACATGAAAACAATCCAGAGCAGGATCGGCGCGAAGATGATGTTGGAAGCTGGTCCCGCGAGCACGATGGCGAAGCGCTTCCAGAGCCGCTGAGACGGAAAGGCGCGAGCGCGGAATGCCGCTATCACCGAATCGGGAGGATTATCGCGCAAGGCGGCGCGTGCGGCTTCCAGCGTGGGGTCCATCCGCAGCCGGTTTACCAGCGCGGCTTCTTCGGGTTTTAGCTCGCGGCCCAAGACCGCGACCGCGTTCGATTCGCTCACGGCTTGCGCGGCGGCGATGTTGCCGACTGTAGCGTGCGCGCGATCGGCGGTGAGCTGGTGGGCCACGCTTTGCACCTGCAGGTCGAAGCTGCCGCGGGCAATCACGATGCCGTGAAGGCGCGCGGTATCGACGAGGTCGTGGCCAATTTCGGTGATAAAGGTTTCCAGCTCCTCGGACTTGGGTTCCTCGCCAACCTCGTCGCCGAGCATCCGCACGTAGCCGCCAAGCGGAGTCGCGCCGATTTGGTATTCGGTCTCGCCGCGCCGGATCGAGAATAATTTAGGTGGATATCCGATCGAGAAACGCAGCACGCGGACGCCGAGCTTTTTCGCCATCGCAAAGTGGCCGGCCTCGTGGACGACAACCAACACGCCGAGAATAACCACGGCTGCAACAATAGACGTCAGCATAGAACTCCAGTACGGGGTGAATCAGGCAGAAGCCGCCTGCGGTCCCAGCACCGCATCATCTAATACAATAGTAGGTGAAGACTGCCGCGAACACTAGGCTGCACGTGCGGTCGATCAATCCGCCATGACCCGGAAAGATCCAGCCGGAGTCCTTGACTCCGGCGGTCCGCTTGAACGCCGAACCCGCCAGATCACCGAGCTGCGCGAGAATCGCGATCGCCGCCGAGATCCCGGCGGTCGCGGCGGCGCTCCAATCCGGCGCGAGCCATCGGCGCAGGATCACTCCCGCGGTCACCGCGGCGATAAGGCCGCCGATCGCGCCTTCGACGGATTTTTTCGGGCTCACACGCGGCGCGAGCTTGATCCGTCCGGCCGCGGAGCCAACGAAATATGCGCCGCTGTCGCTCGCGACCACGAGCAGCAGCATCAGGATGATCGTCGGGATACCGCCGCGCAGATTCCGGAGCATCGCGAAGTACGGAAACAGCACGCCGACATAGAGCGCGCCAAGCGCAGTCAGAGTGGCGCCGACTGGACCTCCGAAGCCGCCGCGGATCGCGACCGCGAGGATAAGCCAGATCATCGCGAGGATCACGGCGACTGGAATGATCCATAAACCGCCGTCACCAATCGCGAGAAGGATGAACAGCGGCGCCGCGCCTGCGAACGCGAGGATTGCGATCGATCGAGGATCGCGCGAATTGGTCATTGCGGCGATTTCATAGAGTCCCCACAGTCCCAGTATCGCGATAAACGCAGAGAAGCCCGCGTCGGGCGCGAAAATCACGATCGCCAGAACGACAGGCAGCGCCACCGCTGCGGTCAGGAGCCTGGTGGTCAGCACGCTCGGAGATTTCCCGGAAGGCGGTTGCGCGGCTAGCCCGGAGTGACGTTGCCGAAGCGGCGCTCGCGCGCCTGGTAGGCGGCCAGGGCGCTCAGCAACTCGCGCTCGCGGAAGTCGGGCCACAGGGTGTCGGTGAAATAGAGTTCGGTGTAGGCGAGCTGAAACAGGAAAAAATTCGAGATGCGCAATTCGCCCGAGGTGCGGATGAGCAGGTCCGGATCGGGCATCGAGGCGGTGGTGAGCGCGCGTCCGACCGCATCGGAATCGATCTGGTCGACAGTCATCTCGCCCGAGGCGACTTTGCCGGCGAGCTTTTTGACCGCCGCGACGACGTCCTGGCGTCCGCCGTAGGAAAGCGCGAGCGCGACCGTCATGTCACGATTGTCGCGTGTGGTCTCGACCGCTTCCGCCAGCACCTGGCGCAGCCGCGGGGGTAGCCGCTCGGTGTCGCCCAGCGCCAGGATGCGGATTCCGCGTTTCATCATCCGCTTGGTCTCGGTCAGCAAATAGCGATGCAGCAGGCGCATCAGGAAATCCACTTCGGTGGTCGGACGGGTCCAGTTCTCCGCCGAGAACGCGAACAGGGTCAGGTACGGGATGCCGAGCTCGCGCGCGGCTTCGACCACCGCGCGCACGGAATCCTTGGCGCGGCGATGGCCTTCGGTGCGGGCGAGTCCGCGGCGGCGGGCCCAGCGGCCGTTACCGTCCATCACGATCGCGACGTGGCGCGGCAGACGCGCGGGATCGCGCGAGAGGCTCGGAAAATCGTTTAGTGGAAGTGAGATTGCCACCGGTATATGCGAGCGCAAAGTGCGAGCGAATAACTCGGGCTTTAGGTCCGGCTCGGCTCAGACCTCCATGATCTCGGCTTCCTTGGCTTGCAGGACTTTATCGATCTTCTCGATAAACCCGGTGGTGAAACCCTGGACTTTGGTCTCGGCGGCACGCAGATCGTCGTCGGCGATCTGCTTGTCCTTGTGGAGTTCCTTCAGCATGTCGTTGGCGTCACGGCGATGGTTGCGGACGCCGACGCGGAATTCCTCGGCGATCTTGCGCACGTGCTTCACCAGGTCTTTGCGCCGGTCTTCGGTCAGCTCGGGCAGCGGAATCCGGATCACCTTGCCGTCGTTCATCGGGTTGAGGCCCAAATCGGAAGTCTGGATCGCCTTTTCGATATCGTGCATCGCGCCCTTGTCGTAGGGCGTGATCACGATCAGGCGCGGCTCGGGCGCGGCAAGACCGGCCAACTGGCGCATGGGAGTTTTGGCCCCGTAGTAATTCACTTGCAGGTTTTCGACCAGCGCGGTCGACGCCCGCCCGGTGCGCACGCGCGAGAGTTCATGGCGGAAGGCCTCGACGGACTTCTCCATCTCCTTGTGCGCGAGATCGATGACTTCTGCGGTCATGACGCGCTTTCCACCCAGGTGCCGATCGGTTCACCCATCACGGCCCTTCTTATATTACCCGGTTTACGCAAATTGAAAACGACTATCGGCAGATGATTGTCCATGCACATCGAGATGGCGGTCGAGTCCATCACCTTGAGATTCTTCTGCAGCACCTCGAGATAGGTCAGGCGGTCGAAGCGTTTGGCGCCCGGCTCGCGCACCGGATCGCGGTCGTAGACGCCGTCAACGGTGTGGCTGGCCTTCAGGATCACCTGGGCGCCGATTTCGAGCGCGCGCAGGCTGGCGGCGGTATCGGTGGTGAAATATGGATTGCCGGTTCCGGCGGCGAAAATCACGACGCGGCCCTTTTCCAGATGGCGCACTGCGCGGCGCAGGATATACGGCTCGGCCACGGCCTGCATCGCGACCGCTGAGAGCACGCGCGTGCTGACGCCCACGTGCTCGAGCGCGTTTTGGAGGGCGAGCGCGTTGATCACGGTGCCGAGCATGCCCATCTGGTCGGCGGTCGAGCGGTCCATGCCGCGCGCCTCGTAGTCGGAGCCGCGGATAAAATTGCCGGCGCCGATCACGATCGCGAGCTGGATCTGCAGGGCTGCGATATCCTTGACCTCGAGCGCAAACTTCGCCAGCACGTCAAGGTCGATGCCGCTTTCGTTAGCCGGGGCGAGCGCCTGCCCGGAGAGCTTGAGCAGAACGCGATTGAAGCGGGGCTTGGCGCCCGCGGATCTGTCAACCTCGTCCATCGCCATCGTTACTCCTGGGCTTTGGCTGCTGGCGTTTCTCTAATCGAGCCGGATCGGAATCAGTCGGTTTTGGCTTCGGTGTTCTCGCCGAGTTGAAAGCGCACGAAGCGGCGCACGTCGATCTTTTCCTTGAGCTTGGCGCCGAACTCGAGCACCAGGTCGTTGATGGTGCGGTTCGGGTCGCGCACGTAGCTCTGTTCGAGCAGGCAGATGTCCTTCAGAAACTTCTCCATCTTGCCTTCGACAATCTTGACGATCACGGCTTCGGGCTTGCCGGAGGCCTGCGCCTGCTGCGCGTAGATCTGGCGTTCCTGCTCGGCGATCTCGGGCGGAAGATCCTCGCGCCGGACGACGCGCGGATTGGCCGCAGCGACCTGCATCGCGATTTCCTTCACCAGGGTCTGGAAATCGTCGGTCTTGGCGACGAAATCGCTCTCGCAATTCACCTCGACCAGCACGCCCAGCTTGCCGCCGGCGTGGATATAGCTGCCGACCGAGCCTTCGGAGGCTTTGCGATCCGCGCGCTTGGCGGCCTGCATGATTCCGTTCTCATGCAGCCATGCGGTGGCTTTTTCGAGGTCGCCATTGGTCTCGGCGAGGGCCTTTTTGCAGTCCATCACGCCCGCGCCGGTCTTTTCGCGGAGTTCTTTTACGGTTGAGGGTTTGACTTCCATTTGAGCTGGCACCGCGGATTTAGTTCGCGGGCTCGCGCCCGGGACCGATCCGCGTTCGAATCGGGCGCGAGCGGTTGTCCCGCTGCTGGTTTTCTTCGTGCGTTAAACTGCGCTGGGCGATTCCGGCGCCGGTGCGCTGTCGCGATCCGCGGCGTCGTCCTGCTGGCCCTTCTGACGCTCCTCGGCGAGCTGCTTGCCTTCGAGGATTGCGTCGGCGACGGCGGCGGTGAACAGCTTGATCGCGCGAATCGCGTCGTCGTTGCCGGGAATCCGGTACGAGATCAGATCGGGGTCGCAGTTGGTATCGACCACCGCCGCGACCGGAATTCCGAGCCGCTTGGCCTCGGCCACCGCGATATCTTCCTTCTTGGTATCGATAACCCAGAGGGCGTCGGGAAGCTTGCGCATGTTTTTGATACCGCCAAGGACGGACATGAGCTTTCCGTGTTCGCGCGCGTTGTCGCTCATTTCCTTTTTGGTCAGAGCCTGCGCCATCTCGGCGTCAGAGAGAACTTCTTCGAGCTTTTTGAGCCGGTCGATCGAGGCGCGGATGGTCTGGAAATTGGTCAGCATCCCGCCGAGCCAGCGGTTGTTGACGTAGAACATCCCGCAGCGTTCGGCTTCTTCCTTGACGATATCCTGGGCCTGCTTCTTGGTGCCGACAAACAGCATCGTGCCGCCCTGAGCGGCGAGGTCGCGCGCGAAATCGAAGGTCGCGCGGAACATGCGGACGGTCTGCTGCAGATCGATAATGTAAATCCCGTTGCGGGCGCCGAAGATGTAGGGTTTCATCTTCGGATTCCAGCGGCTGGTCTGATGGCCGAAATGGACCCCGGCCTCCAGGAGCTGCTTCATGCTGATCTCGGTCATAGCGTTATTCTTAAACCTCGCAAAAGTTACGCGCTGGCCCCCATGTTGGAGCAATCGTCCAGTATTATAGATTGCCGCCCGTGGGTCAAAGGAGCGCCTCAGCGGGATGGTAGGTCAGTTTAACTGACCTACCCGGCGATCCTTTATCGCGCGTCATCCCTGTTCCATTGTTGCGCGCATTTTAGGATTGCCATTCCCGCGCGTGGCTGCCGCGCGAGGAATCCCTTGCTCGGCCCTTGGCCCTTACATCAACCGCGGGTGAGTGCATGAGCGCCTAGGGATTTCTCCCTTCGGTCGAAATGACGGTTGGTGTTTTTGGTGCATGAGAATCGTAGCCCCAGCTGAGCCCTCAACCGTCATTCCGAGCCTTGGGCGAGGAATCCCGAGGCATCCATCTCCGACTCTGCGCTTTATGTAGTGCGCTCTCGTCCGGGATTCCTCGCGCGGCAACCACACGCGGGAATGACACGCATTACTCGCACACGATCGGCGGGACGCCGGTCCTAATGGCGAACATAGCGGACGATACTATCGTACGCGCTACGCGTTCATTGACTCGAGGAATTCGTCGTTGGTCTTGGTGCCTTGCATTTTGTCGATTAGGAATTCCATCGCTTCTACCGCGTTCAGTTGCGAGAGCAATTTGCGCAGAATCCAGATGCGGTTGAGGGTCGTGCGCTGGAGCAGCAACTCCTCTTTGCGCGTGGTCGAGCGCTGGATGTCGATGGTCGGGAAGACGCGCTTCTCGAGCAGGCGGCGGTCGAGCGCTACCTGCTGATTGCCGGTGCCCTTGAACTCTTCGAAGATCACTTCGTCCATCCGGCTGCCGGTATCGACCAGCGCGGTTGCGATGATCGTCAGGCTGCCGCCGTCTTCGGTGTTGCGGGCGGCGCCGAAAAATTTCTTGGGCTTATGCAGCGCGTTGGAGTCGACGCCGCCGGAAAGAATCTTGCCCGAGGGCGGAACGACGGTGTTATAGGCGCGCGCGAGGCGCGTGATCGAATCGAGCAGAATCACAACGTCGCGTCCATGCTCGACCAGCCGGCGCGCTTTCTCGATGACCATCTCGGCCACTTGCACGTGGCGGGTCGGCGGCTCGTCGAAGGTCGAGCTCACGACCTCGCCCTGCACCGAGCGCAGCATGTCGGTGACTTCTTCGGGGCGCTCATCGACCAGCAGCACGATCAGCACGATCTCAGGATGATTGTGCGCGATCGCTTTCGCGATCGCTTGCAGCATCATCGTCTTGCCGGTGAACGGCGCCGCGACGATCAGTCCGCGCTGGCCCTTTCCGATCGGCGCGACCAGGTCGATGATGCGGGTGGTCAGATCCTCGTGATCGTATTCGAGCTTGATGCGCTCCTGCGGGTAGAGCGGGGTCAGGTTGTCGAACAGGATTTTGTCGCGCGCCTTTTCCGGATCCTCGAAGTTGATCGATTCGACTTTGAGCAGCGCGAAATAACGCTCGCCCTCTTTGGGCGGACGAATCAGGCCCGAGACCGTGTCGCCGGTGCGCAGATTGAATTTCCGGATCTGGCTCGGCGAGATGTAGATATCGTCGGGGCCGGGAAGATAGTTGTAGTCGGGCGCGCGCAGGAAGCCGAAGCCGTCGGGCAGAATTTCGAGCACGCCTTCGCCGAGGATCGATCCGTTCTTGGCGGCTTGCGCCTGCAGGATCGAAAAGATCATCTCCTGCTTGCGCATGTTGGTCGCGCCTTCGACGTTGAAGTCGCGCGCCATCGAGGCCAGCTCGGTGATCTTCGAACTCTTGAGCGCTTTTAGATTGAGCACTCCCTCATCGGTCATCACGATGAGCGGTTCGGTGTGATGCGGTTGAACCTGGCGCGGCGGCGCGGAAACGTCTTCGAGATGATTCTGACCTTCGCGCGCTGCGCCTCGACCCTTAGCCATGTGCCTTCCCCGCAAAACTGCCTCACTATTTATGCTGGATTTCCGCGCGCCGCCGATGCGGCAACGCAGGTTTAGGTGCTTGATTCGGACAGGTTTTCCGCCCCGCGGAAGACCTTGGTAGTTCACTTGCTCCAAGCGGCCGGGAATCGGAACAGAGAATCAGAAAGTTCGAGAACTCGGGCCGCCCGGTAGCGAGAGGTATCTTCTCCTCCACCCCGCCACAGCGTCCTTGGTGCGGAAGCTCACCATAGACGCTAACCGGCCTGTGCGCCCGTGTCAACGGTGATCATTCAATTCGAATCCACCGACGCAGTGTCGGTGAGTCGGATGAAATCCCGCGCGCGCGGAGATATTGCGCGAAATCCTCGGGCGGCGGCGCGATAAACTCGAGCTCGGCGCGCGAGCGCGGATGCGCGATCTTGAGCGCCAACGCGTGCAGCGCGTGGCGCTCGAAAGAAGGCGCGTCCGTACGCTTGGATGCGCCGCCATAAAGATTGTCGCCGAGACATGGATGACCGATCGACGCGAGATGCACGCGAATCTGATGCGTGCGGCCGGTTTCGGGACGAATACGCACCAGCGTCGCGCCGAGCTCCTCGCGCGACTGCGGTTCGAAGCGCGCGAGCACGGATACGTGGCTGGTGGCCTCGCGTGGATTGTGCGACGCGATCGACATCCGCTTGCGCTCGACCGGATGCCGTCCGATCGCGCGTGCGATCGTCTGCCGATCCTTCGCGACGACGCCGCGCACGATCGCGAGATAGATCTTTTGCACCGTGCGATCCTTGAACTCGCGCGAAAGCGCGGTGCGCGCGTACGGAGTGCGCGCCACGATCATCACGCCCGAGGTCTCCTTGTCCAGGCGATGCACAATTCCCGGGCGCAGCACGCCGTCCGGCTCGGCCATCGCGGCCAGTTCCGGAAAGCGCGCCAGAAGCGCATCGACCAGGGTCGCATCAGGATGCCCCGGCGCGGGATGCACCGTCATGCCGGCGGTTTTGTTGATCACGATTATTTCCGCGTCTGCGAACAGCACCTCGATCGCAGGAGCATCACCAGTCGATTGATGAGGCTCGGGCGCGAGCGGCGGTGCAACCGCGATCGCGTCTCCAGCGCGCACCGCGGATGCAGCCCGCGCTGATGCGCCATTGACCGTGACGAGGCCGGCCTTGATCATCCGCGCAACCTGCGAGCGCGAGTACTCCGGCGCGAGATGCGCTGAAATAAAAACATCGAGCCGCATCCCGGCGTGCGGAGGTCCGACGATGAATGTATGGTTTGCGTCGATAGCCATTGTTGGCTTTCAGATGTTCAGCAATCTTTGGATGGCAGCACCGACGGCGCGCTGGTCAGTGGCCGACAGACTGCCGATTTTTTGCAGGATCAATCGATTGTCGAGAGTGAACAGTTTCATCCGTACTTTAGAAGGTGACCCAAGTCCCACGCTCGCAGCGTCAATCAGCAGGTCCATCGGCCACGGCGGATTTTTGGCGCTAGTGATCATAGCCAGCAAGGTGTGGCCGCTATCTGTGCTGAACGCTTCCGAAGAGAGCGTGACCGCCGGGCGGCGCTTGCTTGCGCGCTGGTCTGTGAATGGAAATGGGACGATTACTACATCATACCGCTTACAGATCACGATAAGCGCGCTCGTCGTTGTCAGAGCTCCACTCGGACAAGGTGCCTTCGAGCGCTGCTAGAAACTCGAGGTCCAGCGGTTCCGCCTTGCGAATACGGATTGTTCCCGCTTCCTGTTCTTCGAATATAACCGTATCGCCCGGTTTCAGATGAAGGCTTTTTCGGACTGCGGCGGGCAATGTGGCCTGGCTTTTACTGGTCAGCCGGCTTTTCGCAATCGGTCGAATCAGATGTCGTTTGTTTGCGGCCATACCTGAGTCTCCGAGCATTCGGACGTACTGCCTTACTGTAATACATGGTATTACCGTATAGCAACCGGATCGAAAATCTCAGTGAGTCTTCGCTCACTGCGTAGCGGGAGCGGGCGGGGGCACTGCTGCCGCCGGCGGCGGGGTCGAGGGCGCGCAGTTCTCGTTCGAGGTGTCGATCATCGCGAGGCCGTAGCTGGTCTTCTGGCAGTTTTCGCCGGATACGCCGTCGGTCGGACGCGAGTAGTACCAGCACGAAGAGAGCACAGTCGCGGCCGCGGCGATGATCGCGAATTTCGAGGCCTGGAAAATCAGTGCGCGTGTTCTCATGGCAGGCTAACCCCCTTGCGATCGTCGCGCTTGCGGCAGTCTGCGCGGACGGTTACGGCTGCCGATAGGGGACGGGATGCGCGGCCTCGTACGCAATGATCGCTTTTTCGTGCGCGAACGTGAGCGCGATATCATCCAGGCCCTCGAGCAGGCATTTCTTGACGAACGGATCGATCTCGAAATGCGCCGACCATCCGAAATCATCGCCGACCGTCTGCGCCTCGAGATCGATAGTGAGATGATACCCCTCATACTTCGCGGTTGCGCGAAAAATTTGTTCGATCTCTTCGGGCTTGAGTGTCACCGGAAGGAGCCCGTTCTTGAACGAGTTGTTGTGGAAGATATCAGCGTACGACGATCCAATCACGGCGCGGAAACCCGCGTCGGCCAGCGCCCACACCGCATGCTCGCGCGACGATCCGTTGCCGAAGTTGGCGCGCGCCACCAGGACCGATGCGCCTTCGTAGCGCGGCTTATTGAGCACGAAATCTGGATCGGGCGATCCGTCGGGGCGCCGCCGCCAATCGAAGAACAGGCCCTTTTTGAGCCCGCTTCTGACGACAGCCTTCAAGAACTGTTTGGGAATGATCTGATCGGTGTCAACGTTCGAGCGATCGAGCGGCGCGACCAATCCGGTGAAGTTTTTGAATTTCTGCATGTTCCCTGCGCTCCGGTCAGGAGTGGTGCCAATCGCGGATATCGACGAAGTGGCCTGCGATCGCGGCGGCCGCCGCCATCTGCGGACTCACCAGGTGCGTGCGTCCGCCTTTGCCCTGGCGGCCTTCGAAATTGCGGTTGCTGGTGCTGGCGCATCGCTCGCCCGGCTTCAGGATGTCCGGGTTCATGCCCAGGCACATCGAGCATCCTGCCTCGCGCCAATCGAAGCCGGCCTCGCGGAAGATACGGTCGAGTCCTTCTTTCTCGGCTTCGATTTTGATGTTGGCCGAGCCGGGCACGACCATCGCCTGCACGGTTTTGGAGACGTGCTTGCCCTTTACGATCGCGGCGGCGGCGCGCAGATCGCTCAGACGCGAATTGGTGCACGATCCGATAAACACGCGGTCGATCGCGATTTCCTCGATCGGCGTGTTGGGCCGCAGTCCCATGTAATCCAGCGCGCGTTCCAGGGTGTCGCGATCGCCGGGGTTAGCGGCTTTGCGCGGGTCGGGGACTTTGCCGGTCACGTCGGCGACCATCCCGGGGTTAGTGCCCCAGGTGACTTGCGGCGCGAACTCGGCGGAGTTGAACACGATCGAGCGATCGAATTTCGCGCCGTCGTCGGTATGAAGCGTCAGCCACTTTTTCGCCATCGCGTCGAACTCGGCGCCGGACGGCAGGTATTTTCGGCCGCGCATGTAATCGACGGTCTTCTGATCTGCCGCGATCATTCCGGCGCGTGCGCCTGCCTCGATCGACATGTTGCACACCGTCATCCGCTCTTCCATCGAGAGCGCTTCGATTGCCGCGCCGCGATACTCGACCGCGCATCCGGTCGCGCCGTCGGTGCCGATACGTCCAATGATGCCGAGAATCAAATCCTTCGCGGTCACGCCCGGACCGGCGGTTCCGTCGAGCCGGATTTCGAGCGTTTGGGGCTTCACCTGCCAGATGCACTGGGTTGCGAGCACGTGCTCGACTTCGCTGGTGCCGATTCCGAACGCGAGCGCGCCGAACGCGCCGTGGGTCGAGGTATGGCTGTCGCCGCACACGATCGTCATACCCGGCTGGGTGAGACCCAAGTCTGGGCCGATCACGTGGACGATACCCTGGTCGTTCGAGCCGAGGTCGAACAGGGTGACGTCGAAGTCGCGCGCATTCTTGCGCATCATCTCGACTTGCGCGCGCGAATCGGGATCGGCGATCGGCTTCATCTGATCGACGGTAGGCACGTTGTGGTCGAGCGTGGCGAAGGTGCGGCGCTTGTCGCGCACGCCGCGGCCGGCCACTCGCAGTGCCTCGAAGGCTTGCGGGGAAGTAACCTCGTGGATTAGGTGCAAGTCGATAAACAGCAGCGCGGGCTTTCCCGGTTCATCGACTACCACGTGAGCGTTCCAGATCTTTTCAAAAAGCGTCTGCGGCGCCATCGAAGCGACCCTCCAGGCTGTCGCGAATTTACTATTATCCTCGATCGCGGTATTCGGGCAAAGCCGCGCAAACTTCCGTGATTCGCGTGCGTGGCCATGCTAGCAATCGGGATTCACGCAATTTCGCGGCGGGTATTCATGGCAAAGACCGAGCTCAAGGCACAACTCAGGCTGTCGACCTCGGCGGGCCTTTCGTCATGCTTCATATTCCTTCTGTACGAGGCGATTGCGGCGTTCGCCAAACTCGATCTGGCCGATCAGTTCGGGCAGTTGGCGGTGATCGCGCTGACCTCGCTCGGGATGCTGGCGGTGATCGAGCCGCTGCTCGAGCGCATGCGAATCGCCGACAGAAGGGATGCGGACAGAGAACACAAAGGGTTTCTGATTCGCGCGTCGGCATTCGCGATTATCGCGATCGCGAGTCTGTTCCACGGATTGTTGCATAACGTTCTGAAAAAACAGCTGAGCCTGGAAGGATGGGCCGTAGTGTGGGAGATGGCGACTTCGGTGCTCGGACCGGGGGTGATTACTTTTGCGTGGATGCGGGGGTTGCGCGGCGATCCGCCGCGGGCGAAAAGGTATGGCCTCGGCGCGGGCCTGGCGGTCGGATGCCTTCTGATCTGCGTGTCGATCCTGCAAATCTTTCTCTTGCTCCCATCAGTCCCCGGTTCGCAGACGCCGTGGGCCAAAATGATCGTGGTGATCTCGCTGGCCGAACGGTTTCTGTGGCCGATCCTGACCACCTTCGCGATCAGCGGATACCTGGGCGGACTCTCGATCGAGCGGGACTGGTTCGGAAGAGCGTGGGAAGGAATCGCGATAAGCTTGTGTATCGCGGGTGCGGTGGGGGCCACGTCCGAATTTTCGGGAGGCGCGCTACTCTCGGAATTCACCAAAACCGGTCAGGCGATAGGCCCGAGTTTCTGGACACTCTTGATTACGGCCGAAATCGCTAACGCCGGATGGGCGCTGGGATTGCTGTGGCATCCTGATTTCCGCGCGATATTCCAACTGCGGGTGCCGAGGCGCGAGGCCTCCGTACGCATACAGCTCACGGTGGCAGCCCTCGCGGTGGCGGCGATGTTTGTGCTGGGGATTCTGCTTTCGTTCGCAAGTCTCAGGCTGACGCTTTTTCTGTTGAGGACTCACTTACGCCATGTCGTGTCATAGGATGCGGCATAGCGCATGGTCCGGATGCGGCAAAATTGTTAAGCTCCGATTTTCCGCTCGTGCGTGATGCAACCTGACCTCGCACATGACCAGACAGACGGCGCCAATCGCGCGTCCGGCGCGCCGTACAGCGAAATCGCGCGGACCGCGGCTGGGCCGATCGAGTATTTTACCGCGGGCGACGGTCCGGTCGTTCTGGGATTTCATGGAACGCCAGGCGGCTACGATCAAATAGCGCTGGTCGCCGCCGACGTGGTTGCCGCGGGATTCCGGATCGTCGGATGGTCGCGGCCGGGCTACTTGCGCACTCCGCTCGAGGTTGGCAGGACTCCCGAGCAGCAGGCTGACGCTGCCGCGTGCTTGCTCGACACGCTGGGAGTCGAGCGCGTCTGTGTCTCGGGGGCGTCGGGCGGAGGGCCGTCGGCGTATTCATTCGCGGCGCGGCATCCGGATCGCGTCTGGGCGCTGATTGCGGAATGCGCGATCAGTAAGCGCTTCCGCGACGATCTGACAGCGATTCAGCGGGCGATGATGCGGATGGCGATGAACGATTTCACTACCGGGATAATCGACTGGTTCGCGGCGCATTATCCGGGCGCGATCGCGCGGCAGATGGTTCGTATCGAGGGAACCCTTGATCGCAGCGGCGCCCGTGCGCTGGCTGCGCAAATCGCAGCCGACCCGGCCAAGCAGCAATTCGTGCGCGGCCTTATCGGTACGTTTTCTCCGCTGACTTTGCGCAAGCGCGGGTTGCTGAACGACCTCGAGCAGTTCGCGCGGATCGACGCGCTCGGGCTCGATCAGATCCGCTGTCCAGCGCTCATAATCCACGGCACCAACGATGACGCGGTTAGTTTTTCGCACGGCGAATTCGCCGCACGCTCGATTCCGGGCGCGGAATTTATCCGCGTGGAAGGCGCGCCGCATCTGCTCTGGATTTCGCAGGAGGCGACCGAGCTTGCGCGCCGCCGAATTGATTTTCTGCGCCGGCACGGTCCGCGGCAGCCGGACAAATAAAGTGGGGAGATGGCAGTGATGAAAGCGAGCAAACGCGCAGATGAATTTCAATCCGGCGGTGCAACCGATGCGGGAGACGCGGATAGTTGCGCGCTCGAGCCGGGCGCCGTGGCGTGCGACGTATGCGGCGCCGCGATGAAGCCGATGGGGCATTGCAAATACTGGTGCCTGCGCTGCGGATTTCTGCGTACCTGCAACGACACGATGTGACGGCGCGAGCGTCCGGCGCATGACGCTCAGAACATAAATGTGATCGGCATGGCGATTGCCGCAATCCAGGCGAACCACGCCGATTCGACCAGCGCGATCACGAGCAGGTTGTTCGACCGCGAGTAGGTCGAGACCGCGAAAATCTCGAACGCGATGAACTGGAAGACCATGATCGACATGGTCAGCATCAGCACCCCCGGCAGAATCCGCAGCGAGACTCCGATGATCAGCATCACGATGATAACCGCGCGCCCGATCACGCATGCGATGGTCGATTCGACCAGTCCTCCGCGGCGCAGAAGCCATTCGAACGAAAAAAAGAACGGCAGCACGATCGCGGTGCCGGCCACGGTTGCGAGCAGACGCTCCGGCGTCGGCGCGAGGGTGTGAAACACCTCGCCAAACGGCATTTGCAGCACATAGATCGCGCTGAAAGCCAGAATCGCGGCCAGCGCCGTGCGTCGTACGCCTGCGGCGACGCCCAGCCAATCGATCATCGAGCGCGCGGCCATCAGCGCGAGTATCGCGCCGCCGGCAATTCCCAGCCACGCGAATAAATCGTCGCCGACGATCAGCGAAACGAAATACGCCGGCTCACCGACCGCCATAAACGGCATCACGATCAACAGCGCGATCGCGATCGCGGGCAAACCGAGCCACATGATCGAGCCGGAGGGGCGCCGAAGCATCTCGGGTGCGATCGCTCCGGCGATCTGGCCGATCCCGACGAGCACGATCAGGAACGCGAGCATCCCGATCGCGGCGGTGCGCAGGCGCAATGTTTCGAGACGGTAGGGTGCGGTGCGCTCCTGCCTGGCGAAGACGGTGTCGAGCCAGCCGAGAATCGTGGCGGCGGCGACAGTAGAGCGGGTGATCGTGATATGATCGGTGTGAGGAATCTGCACCGCCTCGAGCGCGGTTCCGCTGGCGGCGTCGCCATAAACTTTTCCGAGCTCGATCGCGCCGGTGCCCGCCAGAATTCCGGCCATCTGTTTGGAGCTGTCCTGAATAAATTCCGGATCGTTTTGCGCGAAGATGAACAGCGTGTTGCGCGGATGATCCGGTCCGTCGAGGCGAAAGCCGCCCGAGATCATCACCGAGCCCTTGATATTCGGGTCGTGGGTTACGTAGTCGAGCGCGGCGTTCGCGCCCATCGAATGACCGATCACAACGATCCGCGAACCATCGACGTAGCTCGAAGTGCGCAGAAAATTCACCGCCGTGGTCAGGTCCTGGCGCAGACTCTCCGAGCCGAAATTGCGCGCGAACGGATTGCGGTTGTGGCCGTGTCCACGCAAATCGATCGTCAGACACGCGTATCCGTTTCGCGCGATCCGGCGCGCCAGCACGCTCATCAACGCGCGGTCCGAGGAAAATCCATGGACCAGCAACACCGCGGGGCGGCGTTGGTCGGGCGGCAGCGGCTGGAGCGCGAAAAATGGATTTCCAGAGCCGGGCAGAAAGAGCGTGGCCGGAATTCCTCCGGTCAGCTCGAGGTCCATGTGCGGCGGGCCGCCGGTCTGCAGCGACGCAAATCTCCACGCCTCGATCAGCAGGATCAGGAACGCGACCGCGCATATGGCTTTTAAGATTCGCATTGGGCGATGAAACGGCTTGCCGACCACTAAGTCAAGCCTCGCAACACCTACAGCGCTGGATCGACTACTTGATCCGGTGTGTTGGCGCGGCGCGCTCTGCGTGCGCGAAGCCGCGAGTGATCGCGTCATCACCAAAACGGGCGGTGACCGCGTCGAGCGCACGATTGAGCCGCGCGCGCCGGGCTGCCGATGCGCCCGATCCGTCGAAGAGTTCGAGCTGCGTCTCAGTCGCGTCCGCCTGCGCGCCGGCGCGTTCGAGGTTATGCACCTGCACGCCCGCCAGCCGAATCCGATCGCGAGTCGGAACCCGCGCGAGCAGCTGGATGGCGGCGTTCGTGATCGCACCGCCGTCGTCGCTCGGATGCTCAAGGGTGACGCTACGGGTCAGAAGCGGATAGCGTCCCTGGCCGAGCGGCCGCGCGAGCTTGAGCTTCAGAACGACGGTGCGCGCGCGGACCGAGTCAGCGCGCAGCCGGCGGCCGATAGCCTCGCCGTGCGCAATCAGGATTCGGCGCAACTCGTTGGACTTGAGTTCGAGATCGCGCGCGAAAGTATTTTCCTCGCCGTAAGATTTTCGCTGCCAATCGGCGACCACGTCGCGCGGATCGATTCCGCTTGCCAGTTCGTGCAGGCGCTGGCCCTGAGAGCCGAACGACTCGCGCAGTTCGGCCGCGTCGCGCCGCGCGAGATCGCCGATCGTGCGGATCTCGCGCTCATGCATCCGCGCAAGAGTTACGCGGCCTACGCCCCATAGCCTTTCGACCGGAAGCGGATCGAGAAACTCGCGCAGATATTCCGGTCCGAGAAAGAGCAGGCCGTCAGGCTTCGACATGTCGGAGAGAATCTTGGCGGCCATCTTGGTGCTGGCGACGCCGACCGAAACGACTAGCCCGGTTGCTTCGCGCACGCGGCGCTTGAGCGCGCGGGCAACCTCGATTGGCGCGCCGAGCAGGCGCGCGGTGCCGGTCAGATCGAGAAACGCCTCGTCGAGCGACAGCGGCTCAACGATAGGACTGGTCGCGTCGAATGCGCGGCGCACCATCCGCGAAATCTCGATGTATCTTTTCATGCGCCCGGGGACGAACACCGCGTGCGGGCAGAGTTTGCGCGCCTGCGCCGTCGGCATCGCGGCGCGCACGCCGAACTTGCGTGCTTCATACGATGCGGAAGTCACAACGCCGCGTGCGCTGTGACCGCCGACGATCACCGGCAATCCGGCGAGAGCGGGATTATCCAAAATCTCGACCGAGGCGTAGAAGGCGTCCATGTCGGCGTGAGCGATCACGCGCGGCCACGGAGCATCCGCACCCGAGATTTCGCTGCGCGGCGCCATCGCGCCCATTATCATTGATTGCGCGCGAGCAGGTCGAGGATCGCGGCGCCCGCTTGTTCACCGGCGCGGACACAGTCCGGGATTCCGACGCCGCGAAAGGCCGCGCCGACGAACGCGAGACGCGGAATCGCCGCGGCCGCGCGTTCGATGTCGGCGACGCGATCCAGATGGCCAACCTCGTACTGCGGCATCGAGTCGGGCCATCGACGCACGAGGGCGAATACCGGCGCGGCGGTCACGCCCAGCAGGTCGCGAAATTCCTCGCGCGCGGCGGTGACCATCGCGTCGTCGTCAAGCTGCATCATCGCGGTCTGCAGTTGTCCGCCGATAAACACGCGTGCGAGGATCATTCCGGCGGGTGCGCGATTTTCGAACTTCAAGCTGGTGAAACTGCCGGCGATAATCCGGCGCCGTTCGATTATCGGCACGACGAAGCCGAAGCTGTTTGGCGGCGCGGGAAAGTCGCTCTCATGAAACGTCATGTTAACCGTCGCCGCACTCGCGTAGCTGATCGCGTCTAGCAGATCGGCAAGGCGCGGGTTGGCCGCGCGAATCATCCGAGCGGCGGCGTAGGCCGGTGCGGCGCAGATCGCGGCGTCGGCGGAAATCTGCTCGCCGCTTTCAGTGACGATCGTGCATCCGTCGGCGCGCGGAGAGATCTGCTTCACCTCGACGCCGAGCCTCACGCACTCTCCCAAGTTAGAGGCGAGCGCGTCGGGCAGCGAGCCGATTCCATTGCGTAGCGTATAGAACAAGCTGAATCGCGCGCCGCTGGTGCCCAAGGCACGAGCAAATGTGCCGACGATCTTGGCGCGCTGGCGCTCCGCAATGCGGAGGCCGCGAATCACGCTGCCGTGGCGCTGTTCCATCTCGACGAAGCGCGGCGTCGTGGCCGCGATACTCAAGCGCGACGGATCGGCCGTGTAGATTCCGCCGGCGAGCGGCTGCGCGACGCGATCGAGCACCTCGCGTCCGAGACGGCGGGTGACGAATGCGGCCAGACTTTCGTCGCGCCGGTCTTTTCGTTTCGGCACCAACGGTTCGAGCGCGATTCGCAATTTGGCGGCCGGCGAAAACAGTTCGCTCCTCATCACCGGGCCGAGCCGCGACGGCGCCATCAGCGAAAAGCCGTCGGGTATATCGACCAGGCGTCCGTTGTGAACCACTCGCGTGCGGCGAAATTCCTCACGAGTAGGAATGAGATCGTCGCCGAGGCCGATGCGCCGCGCGAGCTCACCGGCTTGCGGCTTTTCGCTCAGGATGGAATCCGCGCCGGTCTCGATTGTAAACCCGTCTCGGCGCACGGTGGCGAGCGGACCGCCGGTCTGCGCAGAGCGATCGAGCACGATCACTTCGAGCGGAAATTCGCGCTCGGCCGCGAGCTCGCGTATCCGATGAGCTGCGGCAAGCCCGGTTATCCCGGCGCCGATCACAACTACGCGATGCATCGCATCACGCGGCGCGCGCGCGCCGCCGAACGATCTCGGCGATCATCGCGATAAACTCCGGATGGTCGCTGACCGTGGCCGCGCGATGCATCCGCACTCCGGCCTCGCGCGCGATCGCTGCCGCTTCGATGTCAAGATCGTACAGCACCTCGACGTGGTCGCACAGAAATCCAATCGGTACGACGATCGCGCTCGCGCCACGGCCGAGCTTGCGTAGCGCGGCGCCGATATCTGGTTCGAGCCACGGCTCGCGCGGACTTCCGCTGCGGCTCTGAAAAGCGAGCGTCCAATTATCGAATCCGAGCTTCGCCGCGACCAGGCGCGAGGACTCGGTGAGCTGCTCGACGTACGGTGACGCGGCCGCCATCGCGACCGGGATGCTGTGCGCGGTGAAGATGAGCTGCGCGCGTGCGCGTTCGGAAGCGTCAAAATTCGCGAGCGCCCCGGCGACGCGGGCGGCGGCCGCGGCGATAAACTTCGGATGCGCGAACCACGGCTCGGGATAAATTATTTCCAGAGCACGAGTCTCGAGTTTTTCGGCCGCAGCCGCGATCGTTTCCTGGTAGCGCTCGAAGCTGGCTTCGCTGCGATGCGCCGCCATGATGAATGCCAGAACGCGGCGCGCGCCGCCACGCGCGAGAGTCGCGAGCGCGTCATCAACGTACGGTTGCCAATTGCGCATCCCGACCGCGACCGGAATCGTGAGATTGTCGCGCGCCAGGTCCGCGCGCAGCGCGTCCGCCTGGCGCATCGTCAGATCGTTATACGGCGAACGTCCGCCGAGCAGCTCATAATGGTGCACGACAGCTTCGTAGCGCTCGCGCGGGATGGAGCGTCCGCGCAGAACATTATCCAGGAACGGACGGATTTCTTCGGCGCGAGTGGGTCCGCCAAAACCGACGATCAAAACCGCGTCGCAGCCGCGCGGCTGGTTCACTTATCTCTCCGGCTGAGCTCGTGGACCGCGTTGACCAGCGCGATTACGTGATCGACCGGAGTGTCGGGCAGGATTCCGTGGCCGAGATTGAAGATATGTCCCGGACGCCCTGCCGCGCGATCGAGAATCGTTCGCGCACGCGTGCGAATCTCCGGCACCGGGGCGAACAGCGCGATCGGATCGAGATTTCCCTGGACGGCGACGTCGTAGCCGAGCCGCCTCCACGCCTCGGCAAGATCGACGCGCCAATCCAGGCCGATCACGTCGCCACCCGCCTCACGCATGAGCTCGAGCAGGTTTCCCGTGATGGTTCCGAAGTGGATGACGGGCACGCCCGGCTTCACGCCCCCAATTATTGACGCGGTATGCGGCAGCACGAAGCGGCGATAGTCGTCGGGGCCGAGGCTGCCGACCCAGCTATCGAAAAGCTGGACGATACTGGCGCCTGCCGCGACCTGCATATTCAGGTAATCGATCGTGACGCGCGCGAGCAGGTCCATCAGGCGATGCCACGTATCGGGGTCGTTGTACATCAGGGTTTTGGTCGCCTGATATTGGCGCGACGTGCCGCCCTCGATCACATACGACGCGAGCGTGAACGGCGCGCCGGCGAATCCGATGATCGGAGTCTTTGCTCCGATCGCGCGATCGACCAGCTTGATCGATTCCGCCACAAAACTGAGCGCGTTCGCGTCCAGGCGCGGCACGCGGTCGAGATCCGCGGCCGTGCGAATCGGTCGGTCGATAATCGGGCCGTCGCCTTTTTCGTAATGCAGCCCGACCTCCATCGGGATGAGCGGCAGCAAAATATCCGCGAAGATGATCGCGGCGTCCACGCCAAGCCGCTCGACCGCCGTCACTGTTATTTCGGCGGCGAGCTGCGGGCGCATGCAGAGCTCTAGAAAATCGTGCTGGTCGCGGACGCGGCGATACTCGGGCATGTAGCGGCCGGCCTGGCGCATCAGCCACACGGGAGTGTAATCGGCAGGCTCGCGGCGGCACGCGCGCAGCATGGGATGATCCCAGTGCTGCAGATTCTGCGCATTCTCGTTGAGGCGCGAAGTTCTGGGCGCGATTGAAATTTCGGCGTGCGATGCCACGCGCCGCTTGTCCGCAACAATCGCGGATGCGCGCGTTAGGGCCTCTTTCACCAGATGCCCGAGCCTCGGATGCGCCGGCTCGAAATCGATCGCAATGCCATGCGCGCGCAGCTCTTCGCTGCAGACCGGGCCTATCGATCCGACCGCCATCGCGGCCAGTCCGCGCCGGACCTCCGCGTCGATTCCGCCGGCCTGCGCGATCTGCATCACGTTGGTGACCTGGTGCGAGCTGGTGAAGATCGCGGCGTCGGCGCAGCCTTCGGCGATCACGCGCAGCGCCGCGCGAAGCGGCTCGAGGTCGGTGGGCATCGTCCATCGATAAACCGGCACGACCGAAACCTGAGCGCCACGCGCTTCGAGTCCCGCGATCAGATCGCGATTGGAGACGCCGTATTCCTGCACTGCGACTCGCGCGCCGCGAAGATCTCGGTACGCGGCCAGCGCCGCCAGAAGCTCGCGCGAGGTATTGGGCTCGGGCGTGGCGACGGTGGGTTCGATTCCCAGATCGCGCAGCGCGCGGGCGGGCTTGGGTCCGCGGATCACGGTCACGGTTCGGCCCAACGCGGCAACCAGATCGGCACGCGGACGGCGGGATTCCATCACCTGGAAGAGCGCGCGGGTGCCGACGCCGGTTAAGAAAATCGCAACGTCGATTTCACCTGCGAGCAGGCGTTCGGCGAAATCCAACCCCGCGGGATTTTCGCCGAGCGGAACCTCGCGCATTGCCGGTGCGACGATCGCGACCCCGCCGCCGCGCGTGATAAGCGCGGCCGCCTCTGCCGCCATCCTGCTCTCGAACGCGACGATGCGCATGGGCAGCGCTTCGGCGGCAGGTGAATTGTCAGCGGGATTCGGTTGCGAGGGAGATTCCATTCATACCTGGCGCGGCGCAGCGCGGCCTTAAGTTTATCTTGCCGCGTGCGCCGCGCCCAAGTCCACCGGGCGCTCAGCGACGGAGCCGACCGGCAGAGCGCCGCTCTTTCGATTTTTCGTGCGCCGCTTCCTGATGCTCTCGCATCAGCTCGATGCGTCCTTCAGACATCGCGACCTGCCGCGCGTCGACCTCGACATGCAGCGCGGCCGCCGCGACTTTGGAATTAGGATCGTGTTGCAGGCGCTTGGCAGCTTTTCTCAGTCGATAGAAAGCCTCCCAGGGCATCCGGCAAGGACAGATCTCGCGCACTGCTCTGGCGCGAGTTTCGTCGTCCGAAGATTTCATCGCCAGCAGGATACGTTCGACCTCGCCGTCCCAGTCCGACCGGGACCTTTCGCTCTCGACGGTCGCGACGAAATGCTCGAGGTGAGCGATCTCGTAACGCGAACGGAGCGGATTTCTCGTGAGCGCGATTGCGTCTTTCTGACGCCGGGATTTTCCAGCCATCTCATGAACCTCGCGAATCAAGCAGGTCAAAAGGAAATGGCGATCAACCGGCAGGCCGCGGGCTTTGCGCACGGCCTCCAGGCCTAAAGGGATGGGGAAGACTCAGAGAGAAAACGGGCGAAGAGATGCGGTCCGCCAGTTTTTCGCAGAATTGTTTTGATATCGCTGTTCCATCGGACTGACCTCCTCGTTCGAAATCGAGAGCACCCAAAACCTAACAGACGAAATCGAGTCACGCCAGATGAGTTTCCGATTGTGCGCCGCGCTTTTCGCACGCCGGCGCGCGTGCTACCAATCGCGAGTTGAGTTCACGATTCTGAACTGTCGCAAGTCGCGCCGCACGGCGCGGGGAGAATCTGTCGATGAAGATCCGATTCCTGGCGTTGGCGATTGCGTTCAGCACGATTGCCATGGGCGCGTCCCTTTCGGTCGCGGACGCGCAGCAGAATCCTGCGCTGATGGCGAAGATCAATCAGACCGCGCCGATTCCCGAAGGGAGAATTCCCGCTTACATCAAGGCCGCCGTCAACTCTCCCGACCGTCCCGCCGACGACAAGGCGCTCGACGAGGGCCGCAAGCCCGAGCAGATGCTGGCGTTCTTCGGAATCAAGCCGGGAATGCAGGTCGCGGATATCTGGGCGGGAGGCGGATGGACCACGGAACTTTTGTCGCTGGTGGTCGGACCGAATGGCAAAGTCTATTCACAGAACATTCCGAAATTTCCCGCCAAGTACCAGAAGATCGCCGATCAATGGCACGCGCGCATTCACGGACTTCCGAACGTGGTCGAAGTGGCGACACCTTTTGACGCGCCGGAGCTGTTGCCGGTTGCGCCGAACAGCCTCGACGCAGTGCTGATCAACATGAACTATCACGACATGGTGGGGCTCAAGCTGGATCGCGCGAAGATCAACCAGCAGATCTTCACCGCGCTCAAGCCCGGCGGGGTTTATGGGATCGTCGATCACAGCGCACAAGCCGGATCGGGCGATCGCGACACGACTACGCTGCATCGCATCGACGAAAATTTCGTCATCAGCGAGATTGAGAAGTCGGGGTTCAAGCTGGCGGCGTCGTCGAGCGCGCTTCGGCACCCAGAGGACGACCGCACCTGGTTCGTGTTCAAGAAGCGCGGCCAGACTGATCGCTTCATGCTCAAGTTCATAAAACCGCGGTGACCGTTCGATCAATGGAGGATTGCGATGAAAGTTGGACTGTTTTCAATCGGGATCGGGACCGCGGTTCATCCGGAGATAATCCGCGGCGCCGCCGCGCACGCCGAGCGCGTCGGCTTTGCGACCTTGTGGGTCGGAGAGCACGTGGTACTCTTCGATCGCCAGGACTCGAAGTATCCGTACTCGGCCGAGGGCGATTTCCCGTTGCCCGGCAGTGCCGATTGGCTCGATCCATTTCTCGCGCTGACTTTTGCCGCCGCGGCCACCAGCAAGATTCGCCTCGCGACCGGAATCTGCCTGGTGCCGGAGCATAACCCCGTCGTGCTGGCGAAGCAGGCCGCGACACTCGATCGGCTTGCGGGCGCGCGTTTCGTTCTGGGAGTTGGAATCGGATGGTCGGCCGAGGAATTTGCCGCACTGGGCATTCCATTCGAGCGTCGCGCTCAACGCACGCGAGAATATATCGCCGCGATGCGCGCGCTGTGGAGCGACGGCGCGGCGACGTATCACGGCGAGTTCGTCAACTTCGACGCCGCGCAGAGTTTTCCCAAACCCGCCCGCGGCGCGAAGCTGCCGGTAATGTTCGGCGGCGAGAGTGCGCCGGCGCTGAAGCGCGTCGCCGAGTATGGCGACGGATGGTTCGGGTTCAACTGCGATCCGAATGATGCGCGGGAGAAGATCGCGAAGCTGCAATCCCTGATGCGCGAGCGGGGCCGCGACCCGCGCGAGATCGAGTCCATCGTGTCGCCGTACACCAAGAAGATCACGGGCGACGACATGAAGCGCTATCGCGACGCGGGCGTGCAAGAGGTCGTGATTCTTTCGAATCCGCCAACCGATGCCGCGCGGATTCCCGAATGGGCGGACCGCCTCGCCCGCGACTGGATAGCTCCCGCTCGCGCCGCCGGCTAGCGATTTCTGATCCCTCTCCCTGTCAGGTCGAGGAATCAGATAAGGGCGCGGAGACAGGCATTCAGGCGCTGGCGAGGATTTCTTTTGCGCGCGCGAGGTCCAGCGCGATCTGATTCTTCAGTGCTTCGGCGGAGTCGAACTTTTTTTCGGGGCGGATTCGCTCGATCAGCTCGAGTTTGATGCGCTCGCCGTAGATGTCGCGATTGAAATCGAAGATGTGCGCCTCGATCGAGCGCGCGGTCTCGGCGAACGTCGGGCGCATCCCGAGATTGGTGATCGAGCCGAACGCGCCGTCGCCGAGAATCACGCGGGTGGCATAGACGCCGTCGGGCGGGAGGCATTCGGTTTCGCTCTCGAGATTCGCGGTAGGAAAACCGATCGTGCGCCCGCGCTCGCGCCCGCGAACTACCCGACCGTGCAGGAAGTGATAGCGGCCGAGCAGCTTGGCGGCGGCGCGAACCTCTCCGGTCGTGATCAGCTCGCGGACCTTGGTCGAGCTGACCTCGATTCCCGCGACCTTCACCGGCCCGACGACCGTCGTATCGAAACCGAACTCGCGCCCCAGCTCGACCATCACGGAGGCATTGCCGGCGCGGTTGTGACCGAAGTTCACACTATGGCCGATCACCACTTCGCGCGCGCCGATCCGTCCGAGGAAATAATCGCGCACGAAATCGCGCGGCTCGATCATGCTCAGCGCGCGCGTGAAGTTGACGACGATCACGCCGTCAAGGCCCGAGAGCCGCAAGAGCTCGAGCTTGTCCTCTGGCACCAGGATGAGCCGCGGCGCGCGGTCCGGAACCAGCAGCTTGGCCGGCAGCGGATCATAGGTGAGGGCGAAGGCAGTGCCACCCGCGGCGCGCGCGCGGTCGATCGCGGCCTTGAGAATCGCGCGATGCCCCAGATGGACGCCGTCGAAGTTGCCCGGCGTCACGACTGGGTACGGATGACGCGTCATCGCTTCAAGATCGCGGATTATTTCCATCGCCGCTACGCGCGGACCGGCGGACGCGCGGACGTCATTCGCCGACGAGACTCGCCATCACGGTCTTGGCCGCGGCCGCCTGCGGCGTACCGTCGTGATCGGCCATGAGTTTTTGCAGCGTCAGCCGCGCGTCGATTCTGTCGTTCATCTTTAGGAACGCTTCGCCCTGGCGCAGGAGAGCCTGCGCGGCGAACCGGCCCTTGGGATAGCGCATGACCAGGTCGTTGAACTGCAAAATCGCCTGATCGTACTTGCCGGTCTCGTACAATGCGTTGGCGGCAAAGTAATCCGCCGGCTCGACCAGCGGCGATTTGGGATATTGATGCTGCAGGCGCGTGAAGTTCGCCACCGCGAGCGGGTATTTCCCGTCCTTCATCGCCTGCAATCCAGCGCGATATACCTTGACGCCCGGCTCGCTCGAACTCTCTGCATTCGAGATTTCCTGGTCGAGTTCATCAGGCCACGTCGCCGCCGGAAAGACCGGCTCCGCCGACGCGCCCGGCTCACCCCCCGCGGGTGCTCCTGCCGCACTGGGTCCGCCTACCGCCTCGCCGGGCGTGGTGCCAAGCGCGACAGTGCCCGGCTGCGCCGCCATCCCGGCTTGCAGCGCGCTGACTTCAGATTCGAGCTTGGCGATACGATCGTTAGCCTGGGCAAGCTGATCGGGCCCGCCCGGGGTGGCTCCGTGCTGAGCTTCGGTGATCTGATCGCGCAATTGCTGAACCTGCTGGTTCAGCGCCTGGATCTGCTGGCGATCGCTCGCGATCATTCCACGCAGCGTGAACTGATTCTGGTTGAGTTGCTGCATGTCGTTCTGATTGGAGCATCCTGCGACCAGCAGGCATGCGGCGCCGAGCACTGCGGCCGCGGCCACCCGGCCGAGCGCGGTGTTCCGCGGGAGAGGGAACGGGAGCATATCGAGTAGGGGCACACGCACGGGTTTAGCTCCTATTGCTGGACCACAAAGTGATCGCGACGGTTTTGCGCCCAGCAGCTTTCGTCATGCTCCTGGCACAGCGGCAGCTCTTTGCCATAGCTGATGGTCGAGATGCGTTCGGAGGGGATGCCCAGCGTCACCAGGTAATCTTTGGCCGACTGCGCGCGTTTGGCGCCGAGCGCCATGTTGTATTCCTCTGAGCCGCGCTCGTCGCAATGACCTTCCACCTGCACGCGGGTTTGCGGATGCGCTTGCAGCCACGAAGCGTTAGCCTTCAGCACCGAGCCGTCCTGCGGCTCGATATTGTAAGTGTTGTATCCGAAATGGATGTCGCTGAGCGGTCCGCCTGAAGTCGCGTTCAGGGTTCCCTTCTGAAGCTCAGTCAACGAACTCGAGCCGGAACTGTTTTCGCCGAGGTTGGAACTGCCGGCGCCGGGAACTTCCTTGGCCTTCGAAGAGCATCCCGCCGCAAACATCAGACCCAGTACGATGAGCGCGCCCACCGTAAGGGCAGGTCTGCCGCTAGTCACCCAACCACCACGACCACGCTGGAGAAGTGTCATTACCTTTTCCCTCCGTCAATGCAGAAATGATTTTGCCGCCCTGCACCATCAGTAGATAGATCCGCGCATGCCCGCCGCGGGTCGAGCTGAACGCCAGATAGCGCCCGTCGGGCGACCACGAGGGCGATTCGTTGGAACCGTTACCGTCGGTGACCTCGGTCGGGTCTCCACCCGCTTGCGGGATTATGAAGATATCGAAACGACCGCCCTTGCGGCTCTGGTAGGCGATCCGATCTCCGGTTGGCGACCATGCCGGGGTTGTATTGTATTCGCCCTTATAGGTTATCCGCCGCGCCGCACCGCCCGCCAGCGGCATCAGGTAGATCTGCGGCGTGCCCGAGCGATCAGAGGTGAAGGCCAGCGTCGATCCGTCGGGCGAAAACGCGGGACTCACGTTGATGCCGCTATTATGGGTCAGCTCGCGCAGCTCGGAGCCGTCGTGATCGAGCAGATAAAGATTGGTCGCCCCGCCATGTTCGATCGCCGCCGCGATTTGTTGGCCGTCGGGAGAAATCTCGCCGCCGATTATCATTCCGCGCGGGCTGGTGATCTTGGACTCGACCTTTTCCTTCAGGTCGGCCAGATAGAGTGCGGGCTCCCTGCTCTTGTATGACAGGTAGAGAAGATAGCGCGCGCTCTTGTCGAACGACGGGAACAGATTGATCGTCGGATTATCGGTGCGGCGAAATAGATTATCGCCGTCGATCGCCTGTGTGTAGATTTCCTTGAAGCGGCCGCCGCCGGTCGAGACGAACGCGAGCTCGGAATCGAACGGACCTTTCTGCCCGGTGGTCGCCTCGAGGATCGCGTCGGCGAACCGGCGCGCCATCCGCGGCACGTCGGCGGCGGAACCGGTGAAATTCTTGCCCATCATGCGGCGCTGCTGCGCGACGTCGTAGAGTAGCGCGGTCAACTGGACGTTCTGTCCGGTGATCGTTACCGCGCCCTTGACCAGGAAATCGGCGTTAATCGATCTCCAGTCGGCAAAATTAAACTGTCCCAGCTCGTAGCCCGACTGCTGCGGATCCTCAATATAGGCGTGCGGCGAGATGAGTCTGAAATATCCCGAGAGCTCGAGGTCTCGCGTCACGGTTGCAACGAACGCGCCCGACACCTGATGGTTATCGTCACCGGAAAGACTTTTCAGCCCGGAGACCGCGATCGATGAAAGCTGCGAACCGGGGCCCACGATATTCATTTTGATCTGCGCGTGGGCAGCCGTCGCGACAGTCATTGCGCACGCGAATATCATCGCGGCAAAAATCGGGAGCAGTTGTTTCTTCATCGCTGTCGGCACTATCGGGGCGCTATCAGATTGACGGCAAGACAAAATCGGGACCATTCGAGTCCGCGCTCCGCACCATCCGCACCCCCATAACCTTACCGATCTCTACGACCGCGGACTATGACTTCAGATCGCCGAGTCTGAAAGTCGCTTCGACCCCGCCCGCCCATTGTCCGCGGTATTTTTCCGGCGGAGGCGGAAATGGCGCCGCGCGTCTTATCGCACGCAGCACCGAATCGTCGAAAGCGGGGTCATTCGAGCTCTTAGCGATTTTCACTTCGGTCAGCGTTCCGTCAGGACCGATCGCATAGTCCACGATCGCGGTCAGATCCGACGACCCGCTGGTGAAGTTCCACGCCTTCTTAATCTTATCCTGCACGGTTGAAAAGTAGAGCAGAAATTCCGGGTCCTGTTGAATGCCCATGCTGCCGGTGCCGGGACCAACTCCGTAGCCCGCGCCCTCGCGCGCGGCGCTCGCGGCGACCGGGCCGCCTCCGGCGGATGCGCCGCTGACGGGAGGTGCGGTGTCGTCATCGTCGTCATCCGAATTGTTCGCTAACGCGGCCAGATGCTGCTTCAGCAATTGCTCGCGAATTTTTTGCATCCGCGCGCTGACGCTCGCCGCGGCGTCCGCCTTTGCGACCATCACCGGCGTCGCGTGCGGCTTGGGTTCGCGCTTGTTGTGCGCTTTCGATTCCACCGGCGTGGGCGCGGGAGTCGGACGCGGAGTGCGGCGCTGATGCGGAGTGCGCGTCGGTGTGGGCGCGGCCTCGCTCTGGCTCGGCTCTGGCGTGGGTTCGGGCGTCGGCTCGGGTGTCTCGGTCGGCGTAGGTTCGGGCTTCTTGGTATTGAGCGCGATCGCGTTGGGGTCGTCGTCGGGTGCGGGTTTGGGCTCGGGAGGTTTCGCTTCTTCGGGCTTGGGCTCCTCAGGCTTCGGGGCCTCGGCCTTCTCGGGCTTGGACGCCGACAGGCGCGGCAGATGCGTCCCCAAGTCGCCGGCCGGGATATTATCGACAATTTTCACCGTGTAGGCCGGAGGCGGTTGCTCGACTTCCGCGAACAGTCTGGGCGCGATGAAGATCACGAACGCGAACAGCGCCGCATGACCGAGCGCCGCCGCCAGGATTGCTACGATATAGCCGGCGCGCGATGGTCCGTCGTCGCCGCCGTTATGGGGCGGGCTTGCCACGGTTATGCTTGTCCGCCTCCGCATCCGCATCGAGCGGCAGCTCGGTGACCATTCCGACGTTCTCGATTCCCGCGGCCTTGATCGCCGCCATCGTGCGAATCACTTCGCCGTAGGGCACCTGTTGGTCGGCGCGGATGAAAACCTCGCGGTCGGGACGCTCGCGCGAGATCGCCTGGAGCTTGTCGGTCAAATCGTCCGGGCTGAGCTTGGTATCGTTGAGATAGATTTCGTTGCTGCGCGTAATCGAAACCACGAATTGCTCTTCCTTGCCCGACAGAGCCTCGGCCTTGACCTTCGGCAGCGTGACCTGCACGCCCTGCTGGATAATCGGGGCGGTGACCATGAAGATCACCAGCAGCACCAGCATCACGTCCACCAGCGGAGTGACGTTGATTTGCGAGACCATCTGTCCGCGCTGCCCTGGATCAAAAGCCATCGTGCAAAACCCGTCTCCTGCGGCAAATCGCTACGAAAGAAAGTGACGTTCTGCGATATTCAAAAATTCGGAGGTGAAGTTTTCCATCTCGGTCGCCAGCACCCGGATGCGCGCGGTGAAGAAGTTGAAAAACATCACGGCCGGAATCGCGGCGACCAGTCCGACCGCGGTCGCGATCAGCGCTTCGGCGATTCCGGGCGCCACCGCCTGGATACTCGACGAATGCGCCGTTGACAGGCCCATGAAAGCGGTGATGATGCCGCAAACGGTGCCGAAAAGGCCGATAAACGGCGCGGCCGAGCCGGTAGTCGCAAGGAACGTGGTGCCGTATTCGAGCTTGGTCAGCTCGACGTTGGCCTGCCGCTTCATCGCGCGCGTAACGTTTTCGATCCCGCCGAGATCGGTCGAGAATTCGGACTGCGCGCCCACCGCCTGGCGCTTGGCGCGCGTCAGTTGCAGCAGCTCCTGGTAGCCCGCGCGAAAGACCTGCGCCACGGGACTGCGGGTGAATCCGACACTCGCGGTATGGATAGCGTTTAAGTTTTTCGATTCCCAGAAAATCGCGATGAAGCGTTCCGACTCGCGGCGCGCGCGCGAAATCTGCACCAGCTTGTAGAGGCTGATTCCCCAGCATCCGATCGAAAAGCCCACCAGCGTCCACAGCACGACCGCGACCACCGGACCCGTGCCCAGCATCAACTGCACCACGCCCAACTGCCCCGCCGCACCTACCTGATGGAGCATACTACCGCCCTGAAACCCAAGATGAGCATTATTATATGGGTTTCCCACGAGCGAAGACCAGTTGCCCCGCAAGCAGCCTGCGATGAGTCTCTCTTGTCCATGCGTCCGTCAGCCTGCGACGCGCCGAAGTGTTCCTTTGCGAGTCCCGATTTGAGCACGCCCGATCCGAACGGATCGCTCTGGGCGCGCGAGAAGTGGCGGAGCGCGGACCGCGAACGCCCATCGCCGGTAATCGACGCGCGCCGCGGATTGCTCGACGCGAAAATTCCTAACCGTATCGAACTGGAACAACTTTCGCGGGATCGGACCTTGCACTCGCGTACCGAGTGAATATCGGTTCAAACCACTACCGTATCGGAGTTCTTCCGATCATTCTTTCCCTCGCGATCGTCGCCGTCGCCGTCAGCGCGATCATCGCGGCTTCCGGCGACACGGTCGCGGACCGGGTGCTGGGCCAACTTGAATTCACGACCGGCGCGGTCAATCTCGTGGGCGCATCGTCGCTCGACTTCCAGGACGGAATCACCGTTGACGGCGCAGGGCACCTCTACGCCGCCGATCCAAACAACAACCGCGTTCTCGGATGGGCCGATGCGGCCGGGTTCGCCGACGGCGCCGCCGCCGACCTCGAGATCGGCCAGAACGATTTCCTCTCTTCGACCTGCAACCAGGGCGAGAGCGAGCCGAGCTCGGGCTCGCTATGCCAACCCAACGGGGTCGCAGCGGACGCGGCTGGAAACTTGTACGTGGCCGACACCACCAACAATCGCGTGCTGATGTTCGCCACGCCGTTCGCGGGCTTTACCGGCGCGCCGATTACAGGACTTACGGCAACGCTGGTTTTCGGACAGCCCAGCTTGCAATCGAGCCTTGCCAACAATGGCGGGATAAGCGCCGACTCGCTGAGCGATCCGTGGGGCGTTGCGCTCGACGCTATCGGTGATCTGTTCGTTGGCGATAGCCTGAATAATCGTGTGCTGGTCTTCACCAACCCGCTCGCGAGCCCGGTGGCCTCGACCGTTATCGGCCAGAGCACTTTTGCCACCGCGCTCTGCAACCAGAGCGTGAATCCCGATGCGAGTCCCGGCGCGAACACGCTATGCGCGCCCGAAGGTATCGCGGTTGATTCGGGAGGCAACCTTTACGTCGCCGATGCCGCCAACAATCGCGCGCTCGAGTTCGACGCACCGTTCGTCGATAATGCCGCCGCGCACATCGTGCTCGGGCAGGTTTCCTTCACCGGCAAGCTCGCCAACTCCGGCGGTATCAGCGCTTCGACCCTGAACGCTCCGGCCGGCGTCGCGCTCGACGTGGCGGGCGATCTGTATGTCGCCGACACCTTCAACAACCGCGTGCTCGAGTTCAATCTTCCCCGCACCAGCGGGGTCACCGCCGCCGCGATCGTCTTTGGCCAGGGTGGTTCCTTTGTCACCAGCATCTGCGACGGCTCCTCGGGCGTGCTCGCGACCGCGCTCACGCTATGCGGTCCGACCGACGCCGCGCTGGACGCCTCGGGCAACCTGTACGTCTCCGATCAATCCAACAGCCGCATTGCCGAATTCGATACTCCGCTGACTCCCGGCGTCAGTATCAACCGCGTGCTGGGCCAGCCCGACGCAATTCACAACGGGGTCAACGAAGTGAAACCGCCGAGCCTGAATTTTCCCCAGGCCGTCGCCGTTGACGGCAGCGCGCATCTGTATGTCGCCGACACCGAGAGCAATCGCGTGCTCGGATGGCATAGCGCCTCGGCCTTTGCCAACGGCGACCCCGCCGACCTCGTGATCGGCCAACCGGACTTCGCCTCGCGTGCGTGCAATCAGGGAGCGGCCGCGCCCGCCGCCGTGAGCCTGTGCTTTCCAACCGGGCTTGTCACCGACGGAAGCGGGAACCTCTTTGTATCCGACACCGCGAACAGCCGCGTGCTCGGCTTCAGTCCTCCGTTCGCGTCGTTTACGATCGGTAACCAGATTATCGACCCGACCGCCTCGATCGTGCTCGGACAGGGCGCGAGTTTTGTGATCGGCACGCCCAACAGCGCCGGGATCGGCGCCGGATCGCTCAATCGGCCGCAAGGCGCCGCGATGGATCAGGCGGGCAACCTTTACGTGGCCGACACCGCCAACAACCGCGTGCTCGAATACAATCAGCCGGTAGCCAACGGCGAGTCGGCCAGCCGCGTAATCGGTCAGGACTCGACCGGATCAACTTTCACCGCCGTCCAATGCAACAACGGCGCGGGAAGCGGCGGCCCTGCCAGTGCGACTACGCTGTGCCTGCCCGAGGGCGTGGCCGTGGACCCGAGCGCCAATCTCTATGTCGCGGATTCCAACAACAACCGCGTGCTCGAATACAATTCTCCCCTGACGATTGTCGGAGGCGTCACCGGCAGCGGCGACGTGACGGCCGACGTGGTCTTCGGCCAGACCGGCTTCATTGCGAATACGGTCAATGCGCCGTCAGGAATCCCAGGCGCGAGCTCGCTCGAGTTTCCAGAGGGTGTCGCCGCGGATTCGCTCGGCAACCTTTATGTGGCTGATACCTCGAATACCCGCGTGCTGGGCTTCGTTACGCCGCTTCAAAATCCGAACTCGCCCAATACCACGGCGGAGATCGTGTTCGGCCAGGATGACGCGTTCGATTTTGGCGACGCGGTATGCAACGGCTTCAGCACCCCGCCCAACTCGCCCACCGCGAGCAATCTATGCCAGCCCTCGGGTATCGCCGTCGATGCGGCCGGCAACCTTTATGTAGCTGATACCGACAACAGCCGCGTGCTGGAATTCAACCTGCCGCTGCCCTTCACCGGATCGACGCCGACCGCGACCCCCTCAGGCACCTCGACGCCGACCGGCACGCCGACACCGACTCCCACTCCTTCGCCGACGCCCACTCCGACCACCACGCCGACGGCGACTCCAACTCCGACCGCAACCGCGACAGCCACAGCAACCGCCACAGCAACCGCCACCGCGACGGCTACTCCCACCGTTACTCCAACCATAACGCCGACCCCGACCTTAACTCCCACCAGCACTCCGACGATGACGCGGACCGCGACTCCCACGGCCACTCCGACCGAGGTTCCATTCAATCTCACGGTCATGCCGAAGAGAGTGAATTTCGGAAAGGTCAGACTCGGCGACCGCAAGTCAAGGACGATCAAGGTCGTCAATAAGGGCAAGCGCGCGGATTCGATCCAGATCGAAAGCTTCGACATCGCGCCCGGCTTCACCGCCAGCAACGAATGCGGGGGCACCCTGGCTCCCAAGGGGCGATGCGACTTTACCGTCACGTTTGCTCCGGTGGCGCCAGGCCGCGTAACCGGAACTCTGACAATCGATGACAACGCGAAAAATGGTCCTCAGCACGTTTCCCTGATCGGCACCGGAAAGTAACTCAGAGCCGCGCCGCTTGCGCTACTGCAAGCGGCGCGGACCCTCTGTGCGCGGCCGCGCGCCACTCTCCCTCCGGGCGCGAAGCGCCCAAGCTCTTCCCGATCGATTTGACCGTAGCGCCCCATCTGAAAAGCGCGCAAATTAGGTATCTGTCGGCCCTTGAACGGTAGGCCCTGCTTATCTAGTGTCGGGCATCAATTTTTCGGGATAAATTCCCGCGGAGGACGATACAGGTGGCGACCAAGATTGCGATCAACGGCTTCGGACGAATCGGCCGGATGTTTTTCCGCGCGGCGCTGCACAAATCAGATCTGGAAGTTGTCGCCGTCAACGACATCACCAGCGCCGCCACCCTGGCGCATCTGCTCAAGTACGACTCCGTGCACGGCACCCTCAAGCACGACATCAGGGTTGACGGCGGCCATATCGTGATCGACGGCAAGACTCTTCAAGTTCTGGCCGAACGCGATCCCGCGAAACTGCCGTGGGAGAAACTGGGCGTCCAGGCGGTGGTCGAATCAACCGGACTCTTTACCGCACGCGACAAGGCGGGTCTGCATCTGGCGGCCGGCGCGAAGAAAGTGATCATCAGCGCGCCCGCTGACGGCGCCGATGTCACGCTATGCCTGGGCGTCAACGAAAAAACCTACGACCCGGGAAAGCATCACGTGATCTCCAACGCCTCGTGCACCACCAACTGCCTGGCGCCGGTCGCGATGGTGCTGCATGAGAATTTTGGAATCGTTCACGGCCTGATGACCACGGTGCACGGCTACACCGCCGATCAAAACCTGCAGGACGGACCGCATAGCGATCTCCGCCGCGCGCGCGCCGCCGCGCTCTCGATGGTGCCGACGTCCACCGGAGCGGCCAAGGCTATCGGTCTGGTGCTGCCCGCGCTCAAGGGCAAGCTCGACGGAATCGCGGTGCGAGTGCCGACGCCGAACGTCTCGATCGTCGATCTGACCGCGACCCTCGAACGCGATGCCGACGACAAGGCGGTCAACGCCGCGATGAAAAAAGCCGCAGAGGGTCCGCTCAAGGGGATTCTGGCTTACAGCGAGGCGCCGCTGGTCTCGATCGATTTCAATGGCAACCCGCATTCGTCCACCTTCGACGCGCCGCTGACCAAGGTGCTCGGCAACCGGCTGGTCAAGGTGTTCTCGTGGTACGACAACGAGTGGGGTTATTCGAACCGGCTCGCCGATATCACCGCCTACGTGATCGACAGGATGTAGCCGGCGCGGCGTGCCGCAACTGTTTCCGCTATGGCGATCATTCCCGTTACCGCGCTCGAGCTTTCAGGACAGCGCGTTCTGGTGCGCTGCGATTTCAACGTGCCGTTCACCGAAGGCGAGGGTCTCCAGCGCAAGATTGCCGACCCTGCCCGAATCGACGCGAGCCTGCCCACGATTCGCTTCATCCTTGACGCCGGCGCAACCGCGGTACTGTGCTCGCATCTGGGGCGTCCCAAGGAGCGCTCGTCCCAGTTCAGCCTGAAGCCGGTCGCGGAATATCTGAGCGTCGCGCTCGCGCGCAAGGTCGCGCTGGCGCCCGATTGTATCGGAGACGTGACCGGCAAGATGATCGCGGCGCTCAAACCGGGCGACGCGATCCTGCTCGAGAATCTGCGCTTTCATGCCGAGGAAGAGGCCAACGATCGCGATTTCTCCCACGAACTCGCCCGCGGCAAGAACGTTTACGTGAACGACGCGTTTGGCAGCGCGCATCGTGCACACGCCTCGACTGTCGGGGTAACCAGGTTTCTGCCCGAGCGTGCGGCGGGACTCCTGATGCTCGCCGAGCTCGAAGCGTTGCGCTCGGTCACCGAAAATCCCGCGCGTCCGATGGTTGCGATCCTGGGCGGAGCCAAAGTCTCCGACAAAATCGGACTCATCAAAAATCTGCTGCCGCGCGTCAACGCGATCCTGATCGGCGGCGCGATGGCGTACACGTTCCTGCGCGCACAGGGAATCGCGGTCGGGCACTCACGGGTCGAAGAAGACAAGATTGCGCTCGCACGCGAGCTGCTCACCCTCGCTGAGAACATGGGCGTCCGTATCGTTCTGCCGTCGGACCATATCGTCGCGTCGGCTCCTGAAGCCGGCGCGGTCGCCGAGACCGTGGTTGAAATTCCCGCGGAAATGATGGGGCTGGATATTGGTCCGGCCACGATCGAGCGCTTCACCGCCGCGATCGCGCCGGCCAAGACTGTCATCTGGAACGGCCCGCTGGGATTCTTCGAGATCCCGGATTTTGCGCGCGGCACCCTCGCGGTCGGAGAAGCGCTCGCGAACCAGTCCGGCACGAAATCGATCCTGGGCGGAGGAGATACCGCCGCCGCCGTTGCCGGACACGATTGGGCCACACACTTCACCCATATCTCGACCGGAGGCGGCGCGACGCTCGAGTTCCTCGAAGGCCGCGAGCTTCCCGGCGTCAAGGCGCTCGAGCGTTAAAGGACGATCAACGATGCGCAGGCTAATGCTCGCAGGCAATTGGAAGATGAACCTGAACGCGGTCGAGGCGCGCGCGCTGATCGCGACGATCCGCGCCGATATCGATCGCGACGCCGCCGCGCTCGCGCGCGATCGCGATATCATGCTCGCCCCGCCCGCTGTGATGATTCCCGCGGCCGCGCAGGCTCTGGCCGGATCGTCGATCGCGCTCGGCGCGCAGAATATGCACTACGAGGACAAGGGCGCGTTCACCGGCGAGATCTCGCCCCCGATGCTCCTGGGGTTCGGCGTGAGCCACGTGATCCTCGGCCACTCTGAGCGCCGCCATATTTTTCACGAGACCGACGAGCTGGTTAATCGCAAGATGCTCTCCGCGCTGAAGCATCGCATGATCCCGATCATGTGCGTCGGCGAGACCCAGGAGGAGCACGATGGCGGCCGCGCACTCGAGGTCGTGATGCGCCAGTTGCAGGGCGGACTCTCAGGCGTTGCGGCCGAGCATGCCGCGCGGGTCGTGATCGCTTACGAGCCGGTATGGGCAATCGGCACCGGCCGCACCGCCTCGCCCGAGCAGGCGCAGACCGTTCACGCCGCGATACGGCAGGCGGTGGGCGATATGCACGGCCGCGAGCCCGCCGAGGCGATGCGAATTCTCTACGGAGGCAGCGTCACGGCCGAGAATGTTGACTCGCTCCTCTCCAAGCCCGATATTGACGGGGCTCTGGTTGGCGGTGCAAGCTTAAAGGCCGACTCCTTTGCGAGGATCATCCGCGCTGGCCGCGGATGAAAACCCCGGGAACGTAACCATGTACGTATCGGCTGTAATCGCGATTCACATCACCGTGTGCATCGTTCTCGTCGTGATCATTCTGCTCCAGCAGGGTAAGGGTGCCGATGTGGGCGCGGTGTTTGGCGGTTCGAGCTCGACCGTGTTCGGTTCAAGCGGCGCTGGCAACGCGATGACCAAGGCGACTTGGGCGCTTGCCACGGTATTTTTTGCGACCTCGATCTTTTTGGCCTATTCGTCAACTCAGCGCGCGACCGGAAGTATTTTTACCGGCTCGTCGGCGCAAACCAGGCCAGTGATGCCCGCGGTACCCGCCGGCAACGTCGCGGTCCCCGCCGCGCCTGCGGCAGGTGGCCAGGCGCCACCGCCGGCGCCGCCGCAGAAATAGGGCGGCGCAAATCCATCCGATGCGCGGGTGGTGGAACGGCAGACACGCCAGTTTGAGGGGCTGGTGGCCGAAAGGCCGTGGGGGTTCAAGTCCCCCTCCGCGCACCAATTCCTGATCCTGCAAACATCGGGTCTATCCCATCATCTCGACCCCTTCGGCATTGCTCAGGGCAGGCTTCAGGAGAAATCCCCAGGCGCGTGTGCGGGAGACCCGCGGCTATCGCATATCAGTCTTGAGAGACGGCGATCCGAGAAGTCTCGATCTCCTGACAATCATTCGAACTGGATGCTGTTAAGGAACGTGTCGGCTTCCTGCTCGCCCGCGGGGGTGCCGCCGCTGGGACTGCGCTGCGTATAGATGAAGCGCACGATAAATCCGGGCGAGTTCGGATCGATACATTCGAGGCTGTCTTCATCGGTGATCAACCGATCCGCGGACGGTGCTGTCGTATTCGCATAGTTCACCGTCAGCACCGACTGCGCATGATAGCGCAGGCAAGTCGTGCCGTGTCCCGCCGCCGGCGAGATCACCTTGTCGCCGCCGGGCAGGCTCTCGGCCCAATGCTGCAACTGGTCGGCGTTGGTCACCGCGGTTTGCGGTTCAAACGCGAAAATCAGAATCTGCGATTCGGCCCGCCCGTCGTGGCGCGTGAACTCCGCCAGCGTGGGCGGATCAACCGTGTCGCGCAGGTACCATCCTGCCCGCTCCGGGCGCTGAAACGAGAAATCTCCGCGCTGCATCCGTCCCGGCAACGCAACCGCGTCAGTCTGTAAGAGGTGCGTGCACGAGGCCGGCGCGATCGCGCCCAGAATCATCACCACGCATAGCCGCGCATATCGCCGCCACCTGCAGCTCCCACGACCTCGCAACCCTGCCGAATTCATTGAAATTGATATTCCAGATGCGCGCGCGCAGTCGCGACGGTTATACCGGTCCCCATCCGCCGCGGCAATCAGGACGGCTGCTCGTGACGCTGTCCATGACTTCGGCGCTGTGGTCTAATTCCGCCGGTCGAAGTGCCGCAGAAATCATAAGTCGTACGGAATCGAGGGTAATCAAGATGCCGAAGAACGACGGTTTCAAACTTCTGAAAGCAGCCCTCGTGGCGATCGGCGTGATCTTCTTGATCGGAATTTATCCGCTCACGATTGTCTGGCCCGCAGGATGGACCTGGCACTCAGCCGGTCACTCGGATTATCTGCAAATGATCCTGGGAGTGTACGCGACGCTCGGGATTTTTCTGATCCTGGCTGCCCGCCACCCGCTCCAGAATCTTAGTCTCATCTGGTTCACGGTGTGGTCGAGCATCGTGCATGGCGGAATCATGGCGATGCAGGCATTCGCTTATCCCGAGCATCGTGGACACCTGCTTGGTGACGTGCCTGCTCTCCTGATTGTCGCGATCGTGCTGGCGATTCTCACTATCCGCGCGCAAGCGCAGAGCCGGTTGGCGCCAGTCAGTTGATGAAGCGCTCGGGCTTGGTTGGGCGCTACTGCTGATTGGCGCCGGGATCGATTGGTGAGCTCGCGGGCTCTTCGGACTCAGAGATATCCAGCGACACCAGCATCGTCTGCGTGCCGCCCGCGCTGCGGTAGACGCCCGAAAGCGGAGGCACGTCGCCGTAGTCGCGCCCGACCGCGACGCGCAAGTGATGGTCGCCGGCGCGCGCGCCGTGGGTCGGGTCGAAACCAATCCATCCCGCGTCAGGGATCATCGCCTCGATCCAGGCGTGGCTCGCCTGCTCTCCGAGCGGGCGGCGATTGCCCGAATCAACGATCGGCGCCAGGTATCCCGACACGTAGCGCGCTGGCACTCCCGCAAGCCGCATGATCCCGATCATCAGATGCGCGAAGTCCTGGCACACGCCGCCCCCGGCTTGCAGGATCTGGTTCAAGTCCGAGCGAACGTTGGTGGCGCCGGGCTCGTACGCGAATTGCCCGCGAATCCATCCGACGATCCGGCACACGTAATCCACGACCGGTTCATTCATCCGCGGCCGCGCCATCCAGAACAGCTTCTTCAGCGGTTCGCTGAACGGCACGTAGCGGCTCTGATGCAGAAAATCGTATTCGAGCTGAGAGCGCAGCGCGTCGCCGGCCAGAAATTCGCCGAACGGATGGCGCGGCGCGTCGAGCGCGCGCGGCGCGGTCCGCTCGATCAGCGAATCCGCCACCACCACCAGCTCGCGATGCGCTTCGTGCACCGACAGCGCATGGACGATATTGCCGAACGAGTCGCGATAGTCGATTACCGCGGCGCGCGGAATCACCTCGAGCCGGAACCCGATCGTGCGCTGGCCCGGACTCTCGCGCGGGCGCAGCCGCACCTCGTTGTGCGATTCGTACGCCGGGCGGTCGTAGACGAAGCGCGTAACATGTCTGACCCGGAATCTCATTGACTATCTATCTCAGACTATACTTCTAATCCGAACTATACTTAAGAAATCTCACTTGCCGATATACTCATTCATTCGAACTTTAGATACTCGTTAAATACTTCTTCGCCGATCCGCGCGCAATCTTCCTGGATACCCAGCAGGTATTCGTGCAGTCCAGATTCGATCACCGTGGCCGCGGCCCCCGCCCGCAGCCGCACCCCGAGCGCGTGCGCCGACGGTATCCGGTCCACGCCGTTGGAATGCATCCCCGCCGCTTCGACCCGTCCGAGCGCGGAACCCATCCGGTCGATACAAAAGCGCGCCGCGCGTGGAAACGAGGCGTCGAACAGCAGTACCTCGACCACTTTGTCCGCGCGAATCAGATTGCCGTGCGAGCGCCGATACGCCTCCAGCGCCGACGCGCTGCGCAGCAGCGCCGCCCACTGCGACAGATCCAGCGGCGAGCCGACATCTTCGAGCTTCGGCAGCAGTACATGATACTTCACGTCGAGCAGGCGCGAGATATTCTCGGCGCATTCGAGCGAGCGTCCGATCGCCAGGAAATCGAAGCCGACGTCGCGCGAAATCGTGGTCTGGATCACGCCCGCGATCCGGTAAAACCGCTCGCGCAGCTCCGAAAAGAACCCGTACACGCCGACCGCCTCGAGCATCGCGGACGACCACCGCTGCGTGTCGAGATAGAGCGTGTTGATCTCGAGCCATAACTCGGACGAAATGCGATGCCGCAGCGCGCTGCAGTTCTCGCGCGCGAATCCGATGCAACTTCGAATCGACGACGGGTTTTTCTCGTCAAATGCGTAATAACCCAAGACCGACGCTTCGTCGTCGGCCGCGTAACGCGAGTCGAAGTCGTCCCGATCGCCCGTGATCGCCAGCATCGCTCCCCACGCACCGCTCGGCCCCGCCGGGATTTCCACCAGCAGATGATAATTCACATCTACCAGCCGTGCGCGCCACTCCGCGCGCTCGAGATAGCGCGCGGTCCAGTACAAATGGTTTGCAACCCGTCTCAGCACGGCCCATCCAGCACCCAGGTGTCTTTGCTGCCGCCCCCCTGCGACGAGTTTACTACCAGCGACCCCTCGCGCAGCGCCACCCGGGTAAGTCCGCCCGCAAGCACGCGCGGACGGGTGCCCATCAGCACGAAGGGGCGCAGATCGACGTGCCGCGCCGCCGGCGCCACGCCGCCCTCGCCGTTATCGACCAGCGTAGGATGCACCGACAGGCTCACGACCGGCTGCGCGATAAAATCTTTCGGATTGGCTTCGATCAGCTTGCGCGTCGCCGCCAGCTCGGCGTCGCTCGCGCGCGGACCGATCACGACGCCGTAACCGCCCGAGGCTCCGGTGGGTTTGATCACAAACCGATCGAGGTCGCGCAGCACCATCGCGCGCACCTCGGGCTCGCGTAGCAGATGCGTCTCGACGATCGGCAGAATCGGATGCTCGCCCAGGTAATAGCGAATCATTTCCGGCGTATAGGCAAACACCGCCTTGTCGTCGGCGACCCCGGTGCCGATTCCGTTGGCTATCGTGACGCTGCCCGCGCGGATCGCCGCCGTCAGTCCCGCAACCCCCAGCATCGAGTCGTGCCGGAACACCACCGGATCGAGAAAATCGTCGTCGATCCGCCGGTACAGCACGTGGATCTGGCGCAGCCCGTGAACCGTTTTCATCCACAATTTGTGATCAACGCAGACCAGATCGCGTCCCTCGACCAGCTCCACACCCATCTGCTGCGACAAGAACACGTGCTCGAAGAACGCCGAATTGAACGGCCCCGGCGTCAAAAGTGCGACCGTCGGCCGCGATATTCCGGCGGGCGCCAACTCGCACAGGCTCTCGAGCAGGTCGGCAGGATATCCCTCGACGCTGCGCACCCGTGAAGCGCGCAGCAGGGCAGGCATCAGGCGTGTCGTCACCAGCCGGTTCTCGATCACGTACGAGACCCCGGACGGCGTGCGTGCATTGTCCTCGAGCACGTAGAAGCGTCCGTCGGCGCCCCGTACCAGGTCGATTCCCGCCACCGTGATAAAGGTTCCGCCGGGCGGCGTGATCCCGACCGCGCCGCGCCGGTATTGCGACGACTCCAGAATCAGGTCGTGCGGGACCAGCCCGTCTTTCAGGATATGCGCCTCGCCATAGATATCAGCCACAAACGCGTTAAGCGCGCGCACCCGCTGGATCAGGCCCGCCTCGAGCGTATGCCAGGTCTCCGCGTCGATAATCCGCGGAATCGGATCGAACGGAAATATCCGCTCGGCGCCCTGCGTCTGTCCGTACACGTTGAAGGTGACGCCCATCCGCAGAAGCATCCGCTCGGCTTGCGCGCGCAGCGACGCGAACTCGGCGCCGTTCATTTCGAGCAGGCTCAAGGCCATCGGAGCGCACCACGGATGCGGTCCGCCCGCAGCGGCGAACATTTCGTCGAACATTCCGGAAGGCGACCGGTATGCCGCGAAAACAGGCGCATGCATGCCCGCCTGCGAGGCATTCGTCGATAATTCCAAAGCAATCTCCTAACGTTTTTCTCCCGCGCGCCCGTCGGCGCACATCGGGATTGAGAGATGAGCAATCGACGTGCCTCGCAGGCCGGGTACGGTCCGCGGGCATCCTTGATTGCATCGGCTCTTTTCAGGCCGGAAGCCGATCGCTCGCTTACCGTACGGGCAGCGTCATCTCTCGCGCCAGGACAAGGTTAGCTATCTATCACGGACGAGCGAAATTAGGCGTTCAGTCCAAGGCGAGACTGAATTGCCGCTCGGCAGTTTCAGCCGGCTTGCGCGCCTCGAATTCATCTTCATGCGCGACCGGAAAGCCATGACGCCGGCGCAGCCGATCGAAGACCGCCCGCATCCGGTCGTCGTACGCCTGCGGCGCATACGGTGAACGCGCGTAAAACGCGTCGATTCCTTCGGCGAGGTTATGAAAGTTCTCGCGCACGAATGGGATAAACCGGCGCGCCGCCGCGGGCATCAGGAACAGCGTGCGCCACCATACGCCCTCGGCACCAGCCTTGCGCGCCATCCGGATGACGCTTTCGATCGCCGCCGGATCGTCGGTCAGCCCCGGAATCATCGGCATCATCATGACGTTGCATCGAATCCCCGCCCGCGCGAGCGTGTTGAGCGCGCGCAGCCGCAGCCCTGGCCGAGGAGCGCGTGGTTCGAGGATTCGTTGCAGCCGGCGATTAAGCGTGATCACCGAAAAGTTCACCTGGATTCGCGAGCGCCGATTAATCGCGAGCAACAAGTCGAGGTCGCGCGTCACCAGCGCCGACTTGGTGGTGATCGAAAGGTTCAATCCGGAAAGCTGGGCAAAAACCTCCAGCATCGACCGCGTCAGCCCGTACTTCCGCTCGGCTGGCTGATACGGATCGGTCGCGGTGCCGATAGCGATCGCGTCGGTGCCGACAGGCGTGCGTGAAAGCGTATGCGCCAGCACCTCCGCGGCCATCCGCTTGACGAAAATCCGGCGCTCGAAATCCATCGGGTCGCGCAGCTCCAGGAACTCGTGCGTATACCGCGCGTAGCAATAAACGCATCCGAATTCGCAACCTCGATAAGGGTTGATCGTCCACCGGAACGGCATCCGGGAGCCGGCGCATCGATTCAGAATCCGATGCACCGGCATCTCGACAAACTCGACTCCTCGCGCTTCCTCGTCAGGAACCAGGCGGTCGGGGCGGTGCGGCAATGAAGCGACGGCGTTCATGGATATATCTTCGCTTTTTATTCGCTAAAGATCAACAGATTTCCGGCAGCCGCAGAAATCTTTCGGCCGCATAGGAGCTGGCTCAAAGCCGAAAGGCCCTATCAGTGGTTTAATCCGCCTGGGTTTCCTCGAAAAGGAAACGAAAGATGATTCCGCCGAGCACTTTAGGCAACTGAGGATGATTCTGAATTGTTGTTCCCAGCACGCTCCAGAAGAGGTTGTCCATGACGGCCGAGAAAAGTTCGAGGTCCGCGTCCGGTCGCGCGTGTGGGAGCTGCCCCAATGGCCGGAGGGCCGCGCATAAGCGGCCCGTCGACCACTCGCGAATTTGCTCATCCATCCGAGCGAGTCCAGAATCGGCGAGTATCGCTTCTTTCCACGCTCGATAGGCGCCGGCGTAGGCAAGATCGGTCGCCAGACCGGTGCGCAGAACGTTCTCGATCGCGGTTTTGAGGTTGACCGCTTGCGGCTGCATGTCAACCTGATCGAGCTTTTGCACCAGCTCGTTGATCAGGACGATCAGAAGCTGGCGCTTGGAGTGGAAGTATTGGTAGAACCCTCCGACCGCCACTCCTGCCAACCGTGCGATATCTCCAATGCCAGTAGCCTCGTAACCTTTTTTTCCAAAGAGGCGCACCGCGGCGCGTAGCAATGCCGCCCGCTTCAGTCGGCTTCTCTGCTGCAACGGAGTCGGTGGCAGCTCTTCGTTGGCGAGAAGATCTGGCCGCTTCGGTATCCGCGGCTCGGAGTCCGCGCGCGATCGCGGACGCGATCCTTGGGTCTTTGCACTGGCGGCACGTTTCATCGTCTCCGCAAGATAACCCCGAGGAGTCCTCCGCCGATACACCAGATTATCCAGCCGCCATATAGTCCGGCCGCTCGCTCATCAATGTTCGGATAGAAAATTGGAAAGAAAACTGTGCTCAGGGTATCGAGCACGAAAGTCGGCATCATAAGCACAATGGCAGCCATTGGCAGCTGTTCATTCCGCACGCCCGCATCCGTACAAAGCCGCCGCACCAGTAACAGCATCAACGGAAAGCTAACTAACAGCAGCGCCGCTATGTAAATCGGGCTCTCCGGGCGGAACAGGTACTGTCCGATCAGGCGCAACGCGATGGTGCCGAGAAACCAAATGGCAAACCCGATCCCCAACAGCCGCGCTACATTGATCCTCGGTGGTGCGGAAGCTGTGGTTGTATCGGTCATTGTAGTTTCTTTCTCGAACCTGAATTCAGATTCATTATACGGCCGGATAGACGCACCATCAAGCCCTCTGATTCTCAGCGAACGCCTTCAAGGGTCAGGATTCCACGCCCCGTAAACTGGGTTCATCGGCATACCGAACGATCTTTCTGATGTCAGCTATCTATTGACTGAATGAATCATTCAGTTATAAATTGGCCTCGGGAAGAAAACGTGGCCAGAACCAAACCCCTCGATCGCGTCCCGAGCCTCATCGCGGCCGCAATCCGCGTGTTCGCGACGAAGGGTTTTCGGCGCGCGCAGATGGCCGATATCGCGCGCGGGATGGGGGTCTCCTCGGGTCTGCTCTACAACTACGTCGAGAGCAAAGAAGCGCTCTTCTATTTCGTTATCGATCACGGTTTCAGCCGCCGGCCGTCCGGCGACGCACCGACCTTTCCCATACGCACACCTCTGCCCGGCGCGCTCGTCAAACTGATTGCCGAACGCTTCCGGCAAGAAGCCGGGGCTCCTACACTCTTGGCCGCGGTCAAGCGCATACGCGCCGAGAACCCATCCATCGAACTGGAAAGCATCGTGCGCGAGCTTTATGCGAACATGTATCGCACCGCGCATGTGACCGCGATGCTCGATCGCTCCGCGCTCGACCTGCCCGAACTCGGCGAGCTCTATTTTGGCAGGATGCGCGGCGGACTCGTCGCCGTGCTCACTCGCCTTATCGAGTCGCGCATCGAGGCGGGTCAGTTCCGGCCGGTTCCGCATCCCGCCGTCGCCGCACGGCTGGTTGTCGAGACCCTTGCATGGTTCGCGCGAAACCGCCGCGGCGACCACGGCTCGAAAGATATCGACGATGAGGCCGCCGAAGAAACCACCATCGACTTTATCGTGAACTCGCTGGTCGCGGTGAAAAGCCAGCCGAGCCTCACGATATCCGAAACCCCAATAGCCTCCCCGGCAGCGATAAGAGCGACCCGTTATGGAAAACCTGAAAGGGAGCCGCAGTCGTAATCGCAGCCGTGAGCAGCGGGTGTCACGTCCACGGACCGGACGTTCATCGTCATAGAGACCAATCCGGAATCGGACCAAGGAGACCACAATGTCACATGAGATCGTAGTTAAAGGCGGGACTATCGTCGATGGAACCGGCGTCGGACCATTCGCGGGCGACCTGGCGATCGACGACGGACGAATCACCGAAATTGGCGGAAAGATCAGCCGCGGACGGCAGGTGATCGACGCTGCGGGATTGGTCGTCTCGCCGGGATTCGTTGATATCCATACCCATCTCGATGCCCAAATCGGCTGGGATCCGTATCTCACGCCGGTGAGCTGGCACGGCGTTACCACCGCGTTGATGGGTAACTGCGGCGTCACTTTCGCGCCGTGCAAGCCTGCTGATCGGGAGCTGCTCGCCGGGATGATGGAGACGGTCGAGGATATCCCGCGCAACGCGATCCTCACCGGCCTGCCCTGGACGTGGGAAGACTACGGCGGCTACCTCGATGCGATCGAAAAGCTCAAGCCCGGGATCAACGTCGCCGGGATGGTCGGGCATTGCGCCGTGCGCTTCTACGTCATGGGTGAGCGCGCGGTCGAGGAACAGGCGACCGAAGCCGAGCGGCGCAGGATGGCCGAGATCGTTGGCGAGTCCATCGATCACGGCGCGGTCGGGTTCTCGACCAATCGTCATCCGCCGCACAAGCTTCCCGACGGCCGTTCGATTCCCGGAACTTTCGCCGATCCGATCGAGCTCGTCGATATCGCGGGGCAAGTGTGGCCGCGCGATGCCCTGGTTCAGTTCGTCGGCGACGATCCAAAGGCCTTCATGGCGGTCGTGAAAAGCGGCAAAGGCCGCTTCCTGTTCAGCTATGGCGCGGGCGAGGATGAGAATTCCGGCGTGCAGCGGCGCGAGGTTCTTGACCGGCTCTGCGACGGGCGCGACATCACGGCGATCACTCAGGTGCGCGGCTCCGGCGGTATGTTTGGACTACAATCTCCGCAGCTGCCGCACTTGGGTGAATCCTGGAAACAATTGCAGACGATGGGATTCCCCGAACGCGTGGCCGCGCTAAATGATGCCGACTTCAGCGCCAACCTGATTGAAGAAGGCCGGCGCCAAAATCCCACCCCGGCCGAGATGAAGTGGGTCTACTATCTGGGCGCGGGTACTTCGCCTGATTACAGGGACGCGCCCGAGAACAATCTGCTCGCGATTGCCGCCGCCGCCGGCGAGCATTGGTCGGAAACTTTCGTGCGGCTCTCGCGCGAGACCAGGGGCAAAGCGCTCTTTAATTTCATCATGCACAACCGCAACCTCAAGGCCTTGAGCGAGGTGATCAAGAGTGAGCACTGCTTCCCGGGTCTCGGCGACGCGGGTGCGCACGTCTCGCAAATGATCGACGCGGGATGGGCCAGCTTCGTGCTCTCTCACTGGGTGCGCAAAACCGGCCTTTATTCGATCGCGGAAGCGATTCGCCGCATGACTTCGGGTCCCGCGCGAGTGATCGGGCTGAAAGATCGTGGGACGCTGGCGGTCGGCATGCGCGCCGACCTTAACGTGTTTGATGCGGACAAAGTCGCGGAGCTGCAGCCCGAGATGGTGAATGATTTCCCGGGCGGCGCGCCGCGATGGACTCAGCGCTCGATCGGCTACAAGGCCACCATCGTAAACGGCAAGATCAACGTGCTCGACGGTCAACACACGGGAGCTCGCGCGGGCGAAGTCATCCGCCACGGTAAACCGGCCGCACGATGATCGAGCTGGGGCTTGTCAACCCAGCGCTCAAGTAACGTCCGGATAGGGAGCAAGCCGCGGAGGTCTCGATGGCTCGAAAAGGAAAGCAGGCTAACATCAGTTCAACGTTTGAAAGAATCCGCTACGAAAATCCCGCGCCGCATATTGCCCGCGTGGTGCTGGCCCGGCCCGAGCAGCGCAACGCGCAGGACCGCAAGATGCTCTATGAAATCGACCGCGCTTTTCGGATCGCGGTGGCCGATAACGACATCAAGGTAATCATCATATCCGCCGACGGCCCGCACTTCTCGTCAGGCCATGATCTGAACGATCGCGCCGATCTGAACGACTACGACACCGTGAGTCTGTGGGGCGGATTCGATGAAGAGGGCCAAGCCGGCATGATGAACGGCGAGGAGGAGATCTATCTCGGGTTTTGCTGGCGATGGCGTAATCTGCCCAAGCCGACGATCGCGCAAGTCCACGGAAAAGTTATCGCCGGCGGCCTGATGCTGGTGTGGCCGTTCGATATCGTGGTTGCGAGCGAGGATGCGACCTTCTCTGATCCCGTGGTTGCCTTCGGCGTCAATGGCCACGAGTTTTTCACGCATACCTGGGAGCTCGGCGCCCGCAAGGCTAAGGAGATGCTCTTCACGGGCGCCGCGTTCAGCGCCCAGGAGTGCCACCAACTCGGAATGGTCAATCTGGTGGTTCCTCGATCGGATTTAGAATCCGCCACGCTCGAATTGGCCGAGCGTATCGCCAAGCGTCCCGCGATCGGACTTCGACTGGCAAAGATGGCCGTCAATCAGAGCCTCGACGCGCAGGGGCAGTGGACCGCTGTCCAGGCGGCGTTCGCGCTTCATCACGTCGGACACGCCAACGCGCGAAGCAAGTATGGTTACCCGGTCGAGCCGTCCGGAGCCGGATTGATTCGCGAGGACGCGAAGGGCCGCAAGGCTAAAGCTGAGCGTTAGCCATGGATCGAACCTACGTCGTCACAGGCGCCGCGTCCGGAATCGGAGCAGCAACAGCGCTTTATCTTCGCGAGCGAGGAGACCGCGTAATCGTCTGCGATCTCCGCGATGCGGATGTCATCGCGAATCTAGCGACCAGCGAAGGACGCGCCGCGTTGGTTGACGGCGTCACGCGCCTGTCCGGAGGAAGGATCGACGGAATCGTCGCCAACGCAGGCGGTGGCCCGCCGGAGACCAGTCTTCAGTTGAACTTCTTCGGCGCGGTTGCGACGCTCGAGAGCTTGCGCCCGCTGCTCGAGGCCAGTACGGCGCCTCGCGCCGTGGCAGTGTCCTCAATCGCGTCGTTTGGTCCGGCTGATCCGGAATTGGCCAAAGCTTGTCTGAGCATGGACGAATCCGGAGCAATCGCCGCCGCGCGGGAGTTCGCCGCGAAAATCGCGCCTCTGGACAAAATGACCCCGGCCCAAGGGATGAAAGTGAGTTTGGACCTGTACAGCGTCGCCAAGCATTCCCTTAACTGCTGGTGCCGGCGAGTCGCGGTCCAGCCGCAATGGGCGGGAGCCGGAATTCCACTAAATGTGACCGCTCCTGGATTTATCGACACGCCCGCAGCTTCCTATATCTTTTCAGATCCCGAGCGGAGGGCGGCGATGGAGCGGATGGTGCCGATGCGCGGGGTATATCCGGCTCGTCCAGAGCAGATGGCGGCTATCCTTGCCTGGTGCGTGAGCCCGGAAAATTCGCTGATGACGGGACAAATCCTGTTTGTGGATGGTGGCGCGGAGTGTTTGGCGCGCGGAGAGCGTGCCTGGTGAGCGTTGATTCAAATTCAGGGCGCCCGCCGCTCACATTTTCGACCAATGTCTTGTACGGCGTCGGATCGGTCGCGTTTGGCGTGCACACGACCGCACTCTCGCTTTTGCTACTGTTCTTCAACCAGGTCGTGGGACTGCCGGCGGCATGGGTGGGCACGGCGCTGATGATAACGCTGATGTTCGATGCGATCTGTGATCCGTTGATCGGGGAATGGTCGGATCACACGCGCTCGCGATGGGGCCGGCGTCATCCGTTCATGTACGCCTCCGCGATTCCGGCCGCAGTCGCATTCTATTTCCTGTTCGATCCTCCGCTCGGATGGCCCAAGAGCTACCTGTTCGTGTACGTGGTCGCGATGCTGGTGCTCGTGCGGGTGCTGCTGAGTCTGTACGAAATCCCCAGCTCTGCGCTGGGACCGGAACTCACGCTCGACTACGACCAGCGCACCAGCCTGATGAGTTCGCGCTTCTTTTTCGGAGCCATCGGCGGCGCGGGGATGTCGATACTCGCGTTCCAGGTCTTCCTGCGCAAGGACGCGACGCATCCGCTGGGTTTGCTCAACCGCGCGGGCTACGGCGAATACGCGCTGGTCGCGAGCATCGCGATTTTCCTCTCGATCATGATCTCATGCCTGGGCACTCATCGCTTCATCAAGGCCCTGGTCCATACTCCGGTCGTACGGGGCTCATGGCGCGAGAAGTTTCACGAGGTCAGCGGCACGTTGACCAATCGATCGTTTCTCGCGTTGATGATCGCGGGAGTAATCTCGGCCGTTTCAGGCGGCCTCAGGCAGGGGCTCAGCATCTACATCGCGAACTATTTCTTTGAGCTGACGCCCGCCCAACTTTCGTACCTCGCGATGGTCGGGCTTTTGGCCGCCTTCGCCGGAGTTGCCTTCGCGCCGGCAATCTCGAAGCGGTTCGGAAAGAAGCCGACGATGATCGGCCTCTTTTTCGCCTCGCTGTTCGCGTCAATCATACCCATCACGCTGCGCCTGCTCGACTTGGCGCCGCCCAACCGCACCGGCGGATTGTTGGCGCTCGTGATAGTCTTCGAGTTCATCTCCAGCACCCTCGGGATCGCCGGATTCATCATTGTGGCCTCAATGATGTCAGACGTGGTCGAAGATGCGGCAGTGTCGACCGGACAGCGTTCGGAGGGGCTGCTGTTTGCCGCCAACGGCCTCATCTCGAAATGCGTCACCGGCGTCGGCATCTTCCTTTCCGGAATTATTCTGGCTTGGGTCAACTTTCCGCAGCATGCGGTGCAGGGCGGCGTGGACCCGGCGATTTTGCGCCACTTCGGCGGGATCTTTGTGGTACTGGTGACGACGTTCAGCGCGATCGCGATCGCGGTCCTGTTGTTTTACAACATTGATCGCTCCAAGCATCAGCAAAATGTCGAGCGGCTGGAAAGCGCGGTTGAGTTTGATTCAGACGCCATCGCTAAGGGGAGCGTGCGCGGTGCCGAGAGCATAGCGGCATCCGCGCGGATCCTGTGATCCGCGACGGGGGTTGACCGGGCCGCGGATCCTCGCAAGGAAGAAATATCTTTCGGAGAAGACCGAATCGATCATGACCTCAGCTATGCTCACAGTGAGCGGACTCAGAAAATGCTTTGGCGAGCGAGTCGCCGTCGATCGCGTCAGCTTCGTGATCGATGCGGGTGAAATCTACGGAATGCTCGGACCCAATGGTGCGGGCAAAACCACCTCGATCTCGATGATCGCCGGAATCCTGGCGCGTGATGACGGCGAAATAACTATCGACGGTATCGGTATCGACGCGGGTCCGCCGGCGCGCGCCCTAATCGGTATCGTTCCGCAGTCGATCACTCTCTATTCGGACCTGACCGCGCGCGAGAATCTGAACTTCTGGGGGCGGATGTACGATCTGAGTGGCGACCGGCTCAAGCTTGCGGTGGACGGCGCACTTGAGGCCGTCGGCCTGACGCCGCGCGCCGACGATATTGCGAGCACCTTCTCGGGCGGCATGCAGCGCCGCTTGAACCTGGCCTGCGGCATTCTGCATCAGCCGAAGCTGCTGATTCTCGACGAACCGACGGTCGGGGTCGATCCGCAGAGCCGCAGCGCAATCTTCGATCTGGTCGAGCGCCTGCGCGATGACGGAACGGCGATTCTCTACACCACTCACTACATGGAAGAAGCCGAACGCCTGTGTACCCGTATCGGTATTATCGACGCGGGCAAGCTTATCGCGGAAGGGACTCGCTCGGAGTTGGTCGCCAAGCTCGGCCACGATGCGCGGATCGAGATTGGTTTGGGTCATCGCGAGGGACTCAATGGCGCGATTTCGGTGATCACCGCGCTTGAAGGGGTGCGCGCCGCTCAAGTGATAGATGATCACATCACCGTGTCTGCCGATCGCGGAGCGTATCGGTTGCCCGCGCTCTTGTCGGCGCTGCTGAGCGCTGGCCTGGTCGCGGAAAGCATCAAGGTCGTCGAGCCGAATCTGGAAGATGTCTTTCTTTCGATGACCGGCCGCGCGCTGCGTGACTGACTCGTATGCATTACGCATGGCAAATCTGTTCGAAGGATCTCCGCCAGCGATTTCGCGATCGCACCCTCCTGATTGTCGCTGTGATCGCCCCGCTGGCGCTGACCGGGCTCATCGGGCTGGCTCTCGGCGGATCGAGCAGCATTCGCATGCGCCTGGCGGTCGCGGATCTTGACCACACTCAACTCTCTCGCAGCTTCGTCGATTTCGTAAAGCGCCCGCCCCGTCCGCCTCTGCGCGGAGAAATGGTCGTGCTGCCGATGACCTCGCGCTCGGCGGCCGAGGCCTCCATCAAAGCACACGATGTTGAATCCGGAGTGGTGCTGGCTCCGGGTTTTGCGCAAGCGGCCCGAGCCGGCGATCCCCGATCTGTCGAGATCCTCGCCGCCGGCAACGAGCATTTCGCGACGATGATGACCGACGCGCGGCTCCGTGACTTCCTGAACCGTGTCGCCGTCCGTCCCGACGGAGTCAGGATTGCCTCGGTAATACCGCGCTCTCCTGGCGGCCTGCTGAGAGTCGTTGATTTCTTCGCGGCCTCGATGACGGTTCTGTTCCTGACTTTCGCTGTGCTCTCCGGCGTACAGGCAATGCGGGCGGAGGTAGACGACCGCACCATTTTGCGGCTGATGGCTTCGCCGGCAGAGGCGGCCGCGATACTAGCCGGGAAGTTCGGCGCACTCCTGGTGCTCGGACTTACCCAAATGATTGTAATGATCACGGCGACATCCCTGCTGTTCGGGACCAGATGGGGTAACCCGTTTCTGGTGGCGGCACTAGTCTTAACCAGCGTGCTGATGGCAATCGGTCTCACCGCGTTCCTGATGAGCCTGGCAAGGAACGCGGATCAAGGAACCGGAATCGCGGCGCTGGTGATCGCGTTGCTGTCGGTGGTGGGCGGCCAATTCCTTCCGCCGCACGGTCTTTCCGACGTGTTCGAGACGCTCACGCGACTGACGCCGAACGGGCAGGCATTCTACGGCTTTATCGATCTGTCCGCCGCCGGGAGCCACGGCAGCCTTGCGACTATCGCGCAGCCCCTGTTGGTCACCGGACTCGTTGGAGTGGCCGGAATCGCGTTCGCGGCGTTCAGAGCGCGCTCCGCATTGGAGCGGATGACTTGAAAAATGCGTACCGGATTAAATGTCATCGCGGCCGCGTCCGCGGCCAACGGCGCCAGCACCAGGCGCAACCAGCGCAGGCTCGCAGCACTGTTTTTGGTGCCTGCCGCCGTGATGGCGATCATCGGAATTGCGATGGGCGGTTACAGTGACCCGTCGATGGTCGTAGGCGTTCTCGATCGCGCGGGCACCGGCGCGAGCGGCTCGCTATCCGCAGCCTTCGCGGCCGATCACCAGATGCGCATCCGCTCATACACCGACCAGGAGAAATTGCGCCTCGCCGTGTTTCGCGGCCGGCTGGACGCGGGGGTAATCATTCCGCCGGGATGGCGAGTCACCGACGATCTCGAAGTTTACCTTTCCCCAGCCAACGCCGAGGCGCCTGTGCTCGAGGCAATGATCGATGCCGACTTGAGCCGTCTCGCCCGCGGCATAAAGCCGTTCGAGGTAGCGGTTGTTTACCCGGGCGGCGGCCGGGCAGAGGCTCCTCCGCTCGGTTTTCAGTACACTGCTCCCGCGAACCTGGTGCTGTTTGTGATGATCAATGGATTCATCTCCGCACTCGCCATCATTGAACTTCGCCGCAGCGGGCTTTCGCAGCGACTACTCGCCACCCCGGCGCGGACCTGGGAGCTGTTCGCGATGCTCACGGTCGGGCCGTTTCAGCAGATGGTCGGGCAAGCGGTTTTCCTGATCCTGATGGCGTGGCTATTTTTCGGGGTCCACTGGGGCGATCCGCTCGGAGTGTTTATCCTGACCGCCGCATTGATTTGTTTGGGTGTGTCGCTGGTCCTGTTCATGGGAACCGTTTTCCGAAACTCCCAGCAACCCGTTTCGTTGGGACCGTGGCTCGGTGTGTTCCTCGGCATGCTCGGCGGATGCATGTGGCCGCTCGAGGTGGTTCCACCCATCATGAAAACCCTTGCATTTCTCTCGCCGGCCGCATGGGCGATGGACGCGTACCTGGCGCTTATCTTCGGCCACGCCTCCGCTCGCGCAATCATGCCGGACGTAGCGGTCCTCTTACTATTCTCCGCAGCGCTGGCGATTGTTGGTGCCTTCAGGCTCCGTCCCCAGCTTTCGAGATGACGCTCAACCCAGGAAATCCAGATCAAGATGAGGATCTTTCATCGATGAACAGAAGAGCATTCTTGAAAGCGATGGGATCGATGGCGGCGCTGCTGCCGATTTTGCCGCGTTATGTTTGGGCGGCGACTACGAATTTCAGCCGGCGCCGTCCTTCCGACACCGCGTGGCCGTCGCAGGCGGCGTGGAAGAAACTGAGTGATGCGGTCGGCGGAAATTTGATTCCTGTCAACTTCCCGCTTTCGCCGTCTGATCCAACGGCCGCCGCGGCCGCGCTTAGCTCGAAGAATATGAAGAATCCATATTATATCGGCGATCAGCCCGGCCTCACCGAGACCCTGGGATGGGTCGATGCGTGGGCTACCAAACCAAGCGCATACGCGGTCGCGGCAAGAAATGCCAACGACATCGCAGCGGCGGTGAACTTTGCCCGCGACAATAATTTGCGCCTGGTGGTCAAGGGCGGAGGCCACAGCTACCAGGGCACCTCGAATGCGCCCGACTCGCTTCTGATCTGGACCCGTCACATGAAAGATATCGAGATGCATCCCGCATTCGTTCCGCAGGGATGCGAGCAGACCATGCAGCCGCAACCGGCTGTGACGCTCGGCGCCGGGATAATCGACATCCAGGCATACGAAGCGGTTACGACCCAGGGCGGGAGATACGTTCAGGCGGGAGGATGCCTGACCGTCGGTTTGGCGGGTCTGGTTCAGGGTGGCGGCTTTGGCAGCTTCTCGAAGCACTATGGTTCAGCCTCGGGGAATCTGCTCGAAGCCGAAGTAGTCACCGCCGACGGCCAGATTCGCGTCGCGAATGCATGCACGAATCCCGATCTGTTCTGGGCGCTGAAAGGCGGCGGAGGCGGCAGCTTCGGCGTGGTGAGCAAGTTGACGCTGCGCACCCACGATCTTCCAGAGTTCTTCGGCTCCGCCAGCTTCAAAGTCAAAGCCTCCTCGGATGATGCCTACCGCAGCCTGGTCCGCCAGTTCGTAAGCTTCTACAAGGAGCATCTCTTCAACGACCATTGGGGAGAGCAGGTCCATGTCAGGCCTGACAATACGCTCGAAATCAGCATGGTCTCTCAAGGATTGAGTGCGGAAGAACCGAAACAGATCTGGCAGCCATTTCTCGACTGGGTGGCGCATTCACCTCACGACTATTCGGTTGAAGGGCACACGCCTTTCGCGAGCATCCCGGCGCGACACTTCTGGGACCCGCAGTGGTGGAAAGAACATTGGCCGGAAGGGGCTTTTCCTCGAAATGGTATCCTTCACGCACTGCTTGACGATGTCCTGGTAAAAGTGGTCCCGCAGCCGGTTTTGGAATTCGACCCTCGGCCCGACGCGAAGCCCGAGAACGCATGGTGGAAGGGAACCACGGGGGAGTGCGGCTGGTTCATTTGGGGCTACGAGTCGCTGTGGATACCCGCGTCGCTGCTCGAGCCTGACTCTCAGCAGCATCTCGCGGACGGGTTGTTTGCAGGCTCGCGGCATTTCGACATCGGATTACACTTGAATAAAGGACTCGCCGGAGCGCCGCCCGACGCGATCGCCGGCGCTACGGACACCGCAATGAACCCGGCAGTGCTGACCTCTTTCGCGCTGGCGATCGTGGGCGACGGCCAGGATCCTGCATATCCGGGAATTCCCGGGCATGAGCCGTCGGTGGCGGAAGGGAGAGAAGCCGCGAAGCGCATTGATCAATGCGTCAATCAACTTCGAGCGGTCACGGGAGAAACCGGAGCCTATTGGGCTGAGAGTAATTATTTCGAGAAGGGATGGCAGCAGGCGTACTGGGGCAGCAACTATCCTCGCCTCGCTGAAATCAAGAAAAAATACGATCCCGACGGGCTGTTCTTCGTTCACAATGGAGTCGGCTCGGAACAATGGAGTACCGACGGCTTCACCAAGCTTTGATCTCGAGGCGAACAATGAACCGAAGAGCATTCTTGAAAACAATCGGATCGGCGGCGGTGCTGCTGCCGATTTTGCCGCGCCACCTTTGGGCGGCGGCCACGAGTTTCAGCCGTCGCCGTCCTTCCGATGCCGCGTGGCCGGCGCAGGCGGCGTGGAAGAAACTGAGTGATGCGGTCGGCGGAAATTTGATTCCTGTCAACTTCCCGCTTTCGCCATCTGATCCGACAGCCGCCGCGGCCGCGCTCAGCTCGGAGAACCTGAAGAATCCATATTATATCGGTGATCAGCCGGGCCTCACCGAGACGTTGGGATGGATTGACGCCTGGGCCACCAAACCCAGCGCTTACGCGGTCGCGGCAAGAAATGCCAACGACATCGCAGCGGCGGTGAACTTCGCCCGCGACAACAACTTGCGCCTGGTAGTCAAAGGCGGCGGCCACAGCTACCAGGGCACCTCGAATGCGCCCGATTCACTCCTGATTTGGACCCGGCACATGAAAGATATCGAGATGCATCCCGCATTCGTCCCGCAGGGATGCGAACAAACTCTCAAGCCGCAACCGGCTGTGACGCTCGGCGCCGGGATAATCGACATCCAGGCATACGAAGCGGTTACGACCAAGGGCGGCAGATACGTTCAGGGCGGAGGATGCCTGACCGTAGGCATCGCGGGCCTGGTTCAAGGTGGAGGCTTCGGAAGCTTGTCGAAGCACTATGGTTCAGCCTCGGGCAATCTGCTCGAAGCCGAAGTAGTCACTGCCGACGGCCAGGTTCGGATCGCGAATGCATGCACGAATCCCGATCTGTTCTGGGCGCTGAAAGGCGGCGGGGGCGGCAGCTTCGGCGTGGTGAGCAAATTAACCCTGCGCACCCACGATCTTCCCGAGTTCTTCGGCTCCGCCAGCTTCAAAGTCAAAGCTTCGTCGGATGATGCCTATCGCAGCCTGATCCGCCAGTTCGTAAGCTTCTACAAGGAGCATCTCTTCAACGACCATTGGGGAGAGCAGGTGCATTTCAGGCCTGACAATACGCTCGAAATCAGCATGATCTCTCAGGGATTGAGCGCGGAAGAACCGAAACAGATCTGGCAGCCATTTCTGGACTGGGTGTCGCATTCATCTAATGGATATTCGTTTCAGGGGCGCACAACTTTCGCGAGCATCCCGGCCCGGCATTTCTGGAACCCGCAGTGGTGGAAAGAACATTGGCCGGAAGCCGCTTTCCCTCGAGATGGTATCTTTCACGCACTGCTTGACGATGTCCTGGTAAAGGTGATCCCGCAGCCTATTTTGGATTTCGACCCTCGGCCCGGCGCGGAACCCGAAAACGCATGGTGGAAGGGAAACACGGGGGAGTGCGGCTGGTTCATTTGGGGCTACGAGTCGCTGTGGATTCCGGCGTCGCTGCTCGAAGGTGATGCGCAGGCCCGTCTCGCTGACGCGTTGTTTGCAGGCTCGCGGCATTTCGGCATCGGACTGCACCTCAACAAGGGACTCGCCGGAGCACCACCCGACGCGATCGCCGGGGCCACGGACACCGCGATGAATCCAGCGGTGCTGACTTCCTTTGCGCTGGCGATCGTGGCCGACGGCCAGGGTCCCGCATATCCGGGAATTCCAGGGCACGAGCCGTCGGTGGCGGAGGGCCGAGAATCCTCCAAGCGCATTGATCAGTGCGTCGACCAACTTCGGGCCGTCACCGGGCAAACCGGAGCCTACTGGGCCGAGAGCAATTATTTCGAGAAAAACTTTCAGCAAGCGTACTGGGGCAGCAACTATCCTCGCCTCGCTGAAATCAAGAAAAAATACGATCCCGACGGGCTGTTCTTCGTTCACAATGGAGTCGGCTCGGAACAATGGAGTACCGACGGCTTCACCAAGCTTTGATCTCGAGGCGAACAAGGTTGGAAGCGCTCTCGCTGGCGGATGTCCTACCATGGCGAAAGAAATTGAGACCGTGACGGAAACCTCTGTGTTCATTGTCGGCGGAGGGCCGGTGGGACTGGCGATGGCTCTGTTGCTCGATCGCTTCGGAATCGACTGCGTAGCGGCAGAGAAAAGTCCCGCCACCACCGAGCATCCCAAATCGCGCGGATGCTCGGCGCGCACGATGGAGTTGTTCCGCCAATGGGGGATCGAAGAGGCTATTCGCGCGCGTGGCCTGCCTGACGGGTCGGACGTGTTCGCGTTCGTCGAAAGCGTGGCGGGAACGGAATACGGGCGGACGCGGCCCGAACCTGATCTGGGCCAGACTCCTGCCTGGAAGTGCCTGGTGGCGCAGGACGCGGTCGAGGAAGAGATTCTGCGGGTTCTGAAACGCTCGCGCCACGCGCGCGTGCTTTTCTCCACCGAGGCGACTTCGATATCGGAAAGCGGCGAGCGTGTGACGGTGTGCACGCGCTCGCTCCAGTCGGGTCGAGAAGAGCGATGGCACGCCAGGTACGTGATCGCCGCCGACGGCGCAGGCAGCCAGATTCGGCGCCAGGCCGGAATCGAGATGGTCGGTCCGGCGACGCTCGCCGTGATGGCCAACGAATACTGGCGCGGCGACCTTTCCGCGCTCGCATCTGCCGGCGCAACTACTGCCTTCTTCATCACACCGAAAGAGCCGGGTGCGCTATCCTCGACCATCCTGAACACCAACGGGCGCGACCGATGGCTGTCGTTGTTCGCTACCAGCATTGACGAGCGTGCGAAGCCGCAGGATGACGCCGAGCTGATCCAGTTCATCCGGCGGCAAGCGGGTTTGGCCGAGCTCGACGTGAACCTCATCAATCGGTCAACCTGGAGGATGAGCCGGCAAGTCGCCTCCGAGTTCAAGCGCGGGCGGGTGTTTCTGGTCGGCGACGCGGCCCATCGTTTTCCCCCGACTGGAGGATTCGGACTGAACTCCGGAGTCCAGGATGCGCACAATCTGGCGTGGAAGATCGCTTTTGTGCTCAAAGGCGCCGCGTCCGAACGGCTGCTCGACAGTTATAGCGCCGAGCGCAAGCCGGTAGCGGAATCCAATGCCGACTTCAGCCTCGGCAATTCATTTCGATTTCCCCTCGTGAGCGAAGCGATCCGCTCCGGCAACCTGGATCAGATCGCGTTCCGGATTAATGACGTTGACAACCACCTGCACAGCATCGGTCAGTCACTCGGCTTCCTCTACGAGCGGGGCGCGTTGATTCCAGACGGCACTGCGCCGCCGGCGCACGATACGCGTCATTACCGTCCGAATGATCGGCCCGGGTCACGCTTTCCACATCTGTGGCTCGACCCTGCCCGCCGGCACTCGACGCTCGACTGGTTTGACCGGCAGTTCGCGGTGGTTGCCGGCCCGATGGGCTCCGAATGGATCGAAGCCGGCAGGCGCGTTTCTGCAAAGATGAACCTGCCGCTCGCTCTTCACACGCTTCCGACGGCGAATCCCGGCGACGGATTCCTCATCGGGTTGCGCGGCGCCGCGCTGGTTCGTCCCGACGGACACGTCGCGTGCAGGATGCCGTGGCTCCCTCCCGATCCCGAGCGCGAACTGGCGCAGGCTTTATCAACATTGCTGCGCTGAAGATCAAGAAAGAGAAGTAGCGTACGGATTGCCGATCACCTCCGGCCTGGTTCCCTTCCCCAGAATCGCGCGAAGTGCGTAACACTCTCTTCCGCCGCCGGGAGAAGGGGGCGTGCGCGCCGCGCGCCGACAAGGGTGCCGCTCTGAAACAGGTCACCAGTTAGGCCGCTTTTAGTGGAGAAAACCACACGGGGAGAGCCGTTTCCACGCGATGGGGGTCTTCGCCGCGTTCCCTAACGAGTGTTCGGGTTTTTGCCAGATTTGTTCAGGGCTGAACTGTTCAGCCTTATGCTCGGTTTTGATCCGTGTAACATTGATCGCGTGGAAGGATTCCGCACACTACTGCGTCCACTCCGCTCGGCCTCCGTCAGGAAAGTTTTGCTCAATCCACTTGAGTGCGCCGCTTCAGCGACGGGCGAGATTTCCTTCGGCTGCGCTCAGGACAAGCCTCGCGAGGCGTGCAGCACGAAACGATCTGCACGACGCGGAACGGGCGCAAGCTTCGCGCTCGAAATGACACCTCTGGCCGGTTCTGCGTCATTCCGAGCGCGTGCGAGCGGCGCATATCGCGGCGTGCGTGTGACGACGAGTGCTGGAGATCGCGAGGAATCTTGCCCTGTGCACTCGCACACTCTCTCGATACGTCGCGCAACGCTCTCTGCGTCAATGCCCTCTCTGCCAGCGGTGGCGGACGGCCCGTCCCGCCACGTACGCAAGCCTGCGGGCGGCGTCAGATGGTCCGAAAATCGGGATCCCGAAAAAGCGTCCGAAGCGAACCCATTCGGCGAAATCGCGAGCATTTTTAAGGAGTTTATTTTTTGAACCACTAGAAAATTTACCAAACGAACCCACCGAAAAATGCCCGAAATCAAAAATTCCAAGGCATCCCCTTGTCCAAAATCGCGCCAAGCGCGAACAGAAGCGCTCTCTCGCACCGCCGCGATTTCTTGATAGGGTTCTCCAACACCGCGGAGGTTTGCGCCATGGCTGACACCAAATCCAATCTCGACTGGAACGTAATCAAGTCCTTCTCCAAGCAGGTCTCGATCGATATCGGCGCCGCGATGCTCGGCGCGATGAGCTATATCGGCGACCGGCTCGGAATTTTCAAAACCCTCGCCGACTCCGGCGCGGTCACCTCCGAAGAACTTGCGGCCAGGAGCGGACTCAACGAACGCTATCTGCGCGAATGGCTTGGCGCGATGACCGCGGCCGGATACGTGAGCTACGATCCGGCCACCCGGCGCTACGCGATGTCGCCGGAGCATGCGATGGTTCTCGCGCGCGAGGATTCGCCGTTCTTCAGCGGCGGATTTATCCAGGGAATCGTCGCCAATCTTTCCGTCACGCCGAAAGTGATGGAGGCATTCAAGACCGGAAAAGGCGTCGCGCAGAGCGAGTACCCGCCCGAGACCTTCGAGTCGATGGAACGATCGTCGGGTGCGATGTATCGGCATCAGCTCGTCCGCAAATGGCTGCCGACGATGCCGCAAATCGGCGCCGCGCTCGAGGCCGGTGGCTCCGCGGCCGACGTCGGATGCGGCAGCGGACGCGCGGTGATCGCGCTCGCACAGGCTTTTCCAGCCGCGCAGATCTTTGGCTTCGACGCGCATCCGGGCTCGCTCGAACGCGCGCGCGCCAACGCTCGCGCCGCGGGCCTCGGCGAGCGCATCACATTCGAGGTGCGCGACTGCACCAAGCTCCCGCCCGCCGCGTTCGATTTCATCTCGACCTTTGACGTGGTGCATGACTCGATCGATCCGAAGGGGCTCCTGCGCTCGATTCGCGCCGCACTCAAGCCAGGCGGCACCTACCTGATGCTCGAGGTCAACGTGTCGTCGCGCGTCGAGGACAACATAAATCCGATGGGACGGCTGATGTACTCGATGTCCACGCTGTACTGCATGAGCGTGTCGCTCGGCGGCGGCGGCGCCGGAATCGGCGCCTGCATGGGCGAGGAAAAAGCCCGCGAGCTAACCCGCGAGGCAGGCTTCACTCAATTCCGCCGCCTGCCGATCGAAGATCCGTTTTCGGCGCTCTACGAGCTTCGCGCATGACCAGCCGACGGCAGTTACTAATCGCTCTATCGCAGACGATTGCGCAGGGCGTCCGTCAGCGCGGGCAGGATCGCGGTCCAGTCGGCGACCAGCCCGAGATTCGCGCGCTCGAAGATCGCCGCCTCCGGATCGTTGTTGATCGCGACCACGCATCCGGCGCGTTTTATTCCGACCGTGTGGTTCGGCTGGCCGCGAAGCCCGATCGCGAAATACAGACGCGGATCGATCGACTTGCCGGTAAGCCCGACCTGCAACTGCCGCGGTACCCATCCCGCATCCGTGACGCGACGCGTCGCACAGAGCGAGCCGTGCAGTACGCGCGCCAGCGCGGTTGCCTGCGCCACTCCGTCGGGTCCGCCAATCCCGGTCCCGACGCCAACCACCACCTCTGCGCCTTCGAGCGGTTCGATCGATGGGTCGAGCAGCGAGTGCGACGCCACCAGGCGAATGAAGGCCGCCGCGATCTCGGGCTGCACCACTTCCACCGGTGCGCGCTTTTCTGCCTGCGGCTCCGCGAGTTCGAGCACTCCCGAACGCACCGTCGCCATCTGAGGATAGGTCTTGGACAAAATCGGCGCGACCACGTTGCCGCCGAACGCCGGCTTGAGCGCGACCATCCTGTCGTCCGCGTCAATCTCGATTCCGATCGCGTCACCAGTCAGCCCAAGACCGAGCCGCGCCGCCAGACGCGGACCCCAGTCGCGTCCACGCTCGCTCGCGGGCAGCAGCAATCCCCACGGGGAGCGTTCGCGCACGAGCTGCGCAACCGCCTCGGCTAAGCGCGCCGGTGAATAACCGTCGAGTCCCGGGTTTCCAAGCACCAGGACCCGATCCGCGCCGTAGCTCGCCGCGATCGCCGCGTGCTTCGCGAACGACGCCGGATAGCCAAGTGCGATCACGGCGCCGCCCAGGCGTCGCGCGAGCGCGTCGGCCTCGGACAGCAACTCCAAGGAGCCGCGAGTCACGCGGTCCTCGAGGTCAGTCTCGCAGGCTACCCACAGGTCGCGGCCGCGCACGCTCGGGCGGATTGCCGCCGAAACCGCGCGGCGCGTATGCCGGCGCGGTTGCAGCGCACCGACCGCGTCAAGCGCGTCGATCACCGCGGCCGCGGCGCGTTCCGGATCGGAGGCGTCGATCATTTTGCACTCGGTTTTCGGCGGCGGCTGAATGCGCACCGACTGCACGCAGGTTGGCGAGCCGGCGAATCCGAACGCCGCCGGATCGCCGCTTAGCTCGCCTGCTCGCACCGTCAGAATCGGTTTGGACTTGGCCTCGTCCTGCGCGCCCGGCTTCATCCTGATCGGCTGGGCAACTCGCTCCGCGCAAGTCAGCACCGCCGGCATCCGCGCCTCGATCTCGTCATAGCCTTCGTCGCTTTCGCGCTCGGCGCGAATAATCTTGCCGTCGATTTCGACTTTGCGCACGCCGGTGATTTGCGCAGCCGCGATCAGCTCGGCGATCTCGGGTCCGACCTGCCCGGTCTCCGCGTCGAGCGAATATTTTCCGAGCAGCAGCAGATCGAAACTCTCTCGCGCGAGCCAGGTCGCGAGCGCACGCGCGGTGGCCAGAGTGTCCGAGCCGGCGAACGCGCGGTCTTCCAGGTGCACGGCCCGATCAAGGCCCATCGCGAGCGCGTCGATGAGCGCGCCGCGCGCCTGCGCGGGACCCATCGTGATGACCGTGGTGTCGGCGCCATGGCGCGCTTTGAGCTCGACCGCCAGCGCGATCGCGCGCAGGTCGAAGGCGCTAATCACCGCCGGCCCGTCGCGCTTGATGGTCTTGGTCTCGGCGTCGAAGTTGGCGTCTTCAATCAGCGGAATCTGCTTGATACATACTGCGATCTTGAGCAAGTGCGATCTCCTTGGCTACTGCTGAAGCTAATCGACGCGTGCGCGCGAATGCAACATTGCGCACGGCGCGCCTACTTACGGCGACGGGCGGGATCGGGTACCTTCGCGGGATGACTTGTGCATCCGCACGCGCGGGCGCCGCAATGATCGCCGCGATCGTCGCAATTTGTTGCGCGAGTTTCTGCGCCGCGCCGGCGCTGGCTGTGAGCGCGGATCGGGTCCGGCGAATCGTCTCGCTGGCGCCGTCGGTGACAGAGACTCTGTTCGCGCTCGGCGCGGGCGACGAGGTCGTCGGCGTGTCGCAGTATTGTGACTATCCTCCTGCGGCGACGCGGCTGCCGCGAGTCGGCTCGTTTCTGACCCCGAATGTTGAAGCGATTATCGGACTTCGACCAACCCTGGTGATTGGGCTCGGACTATCCTCCGATACCCGCGAGCTCGGCGTGCTGCGCGCGACCGGATGCGACGTGATGATCACGAGCGACGACTCGCTGGCCGAGATCGAGGCGGGCATCGTGGACGTGGGCGCCAGGATCGATCGCGCACGGGCGGCGCGTGCGATGCAGTCCTCGATCAACGCGGAGATCGATTCGGTCCGCGCGAAGGTCGCGGGGACGCGGCGAGTGCGGGTGCTGATGCTGGTCGGGCACGAACCGATCTACGCCGTCGGCAAGCGAACCTACCTTGACGATCTGCTGACGATCGCCAATTCCGAAAACGTCGCCGATTCTTCAGACCAGCAGTGGCCGCAGTTGAGTGTCGAATACATCATCGCGGCGCGGCCCGATGTGATCCTGGACGGGCAGATGGGCACCGGGGCCGCGGCTCCGAGCCATTTCTGGGAACGCTTTCCGATCATTCCGGCCGTGCGAAATCATCGGGTGTATGGCTATCCGCAAAATCCGGTGCTTCATCCCGGACCGAGGGTCGGCAAATCGCTCGAACTGATCGCGGCGATGATTCATCCGGAACGATTCAGCGCAGAGGCAGCGCAATGACCGGGCCGGACCCGCTGGCGCGAGCGTATCTGACGCGTGCGCGGATGTTCGCGATTCTGGGGGGGCTTGGCGCGCTGACCGTGGGGTCGGCGATCGTGGCGACCGCGTTCGGCAGCGTGCATATCAACCTTGCGCGCGCGCTCGCGGATTCCGCCAGTCCCGATCATGTGATTTTTTTTGCGGCGCGGCTGCCGCGCGTGATGATGGGAATCGCGGTTGGCGCGGTGCTCGCCAGCGTCGGCGCGGCGCTGCAGGCTCTGGTGCGCAATCCGCTCGCGGAGGGCGGAATTCTGGGGATCTCGGGCGGCGGCGCACTCGGCGCGATTATCGCGCTGGTGTTCCTGTCGCGAATCGGCGGCGGCGAAAGCCTGGTGCCGATTTTCGCCTTCGGGGCGGCGTTGTTTTCTACCGTAGCCGTCTATCGAATCGCGCTGGTTGACGGACAGCTCGAGCCGTTCACGCTGCTTTTGGTGGGTGTGATCTTCAACGCATTCTGGGGCGCTGCGATCATGCTGGTGAACAGCGTGGTTGACTTTTACTACGCGCATACGATCCTGTTCTGGCTGATGGGAAGCCTCGAGGCTCCGACCTGGCGGGAAGTCGCGACGGTCGGCGCGCTCGGCGCCGCGGGGTTTGCCGTCCTGATGTACAAGGCGCGCGATCTGAATCTGCTGAGCCTCGGCGACGACGCGGCGGCCGAGCTCGGGGTCGAGGTGAACGCGCTGCGGCGCACGATCTTCATCGCCACCTCGGTGATGATCGGCGCGGCGGTGTCGGTTAGCGGGATCATCTCGTTCGTCGGACTGATCGTGCCGCACGTGCTGCGGCTCGCATTCGGCTCGGACCATCGGTTGCTGCTGCCGGCGTCGCTGCTCGGCGGAGCGGCGTTCATGGTGATTGCCGATCTGGCGGCGCGCGTGGTGATCTCGCCGGCGGAAATTCCGGTCGGCGCGATCACCGCGTTATGCGGCGGTCCGTTTTTTATCTACATGCTGCGGCGTCAGGAGCGCCGTCCGCTCTCGCTGTGAACGCTGAGGCTACAGGCGCGGTTCGCGCGACGGATATCCGCGCCGGTTACGACACGCGCGACGTGCTGCACAGCGTTTCGTTCTCGGTCGATTCCGGGCGGATCTTTGCGATCGTCGGCCCCAACGGCAGCGGCAAGTCGACGATCCTGCGCGTGCTCTCGGGCGCGATGCGCCCGCGCGCTGGCGCCGTCGAGATTTGCGGCCGCGCGCTCGAGTCCTATGATCGCAGGGCGCTGGCGAAAGTCGTCGCATCGGTTGCCCAGGAAAACTCCGTCGCGTTCCGCTTCACGGTGCTCGAGATCGTGCTGATGGGGCGCGCGCCGCATCTGGGCGCGTTCCGGTTCGAGAGCGGCGCCGACCTCAAGATCGCGCGTGACGCGCTCGAGCGCTTCGACCTGCTGGAATTCGCGCATCGCCATGTCGAAGAGCTCTCGGGCGGCGAGCGCAAGCGCGTGTTCCTCGCGCGCGCTATTGCGCAGGAGCCGCGAGTCGTGATGCTGGACGAACCGACGGCGTTCCTTGACCTGCGCCATGTCGCTGGGATCTTCGCGCGGTTTCGCGAACTGGCGTCCGAGCGCGGACTGGCGGTAATCGCGACGCTGCACGATCTCAACGCGGCTGCGACCTACGCGGATCGCGTGATGCTGCTGAAAGACGGCGCGGCGGTCGCGACCGGAACTCCGCTCGAGGTGCTGACCGAAGACAATCTCACCCGAGTTTATGAAACCGAGGTTCACGTTGGACGCAATCCGAACACCGGCGCGCTCGCGATTTTTCCCTCAGGCCGTCCGCAGCCGCGCGCCTGATCTTGAAGCATCCGGAATCGCGATGATTGCCCGGCTTCGCGCGCGCGGATAAATTTTGAATTGATGAGTGCAAATTCCTCCGAGCCGCGGCATCTGATCTTCGACGCCGACGACACGCTCTGGGACTCGAATATCCATTTTCTCGAGGCCTTCGCCGAATTCGCCGCGGCAGCCACGCGCAGCAATCCGGGAATCCGCGAGAAATCTGCCGCTGAGGCGGTACGCCGCGCCGAACTGAAGCTGATCAAGACGCATGGCTACGGACGGCGGCCCTATGTGCTTGCGCTGCATCAGGCGGCCGACGAACTCGCCGCCAATGGCCGAGCCGGGGCATTGCATGCCGCTATCGACGAGATCGGAGAGCGCCTTTGCACCCGCGAATGCCCCCTGTTGCCAGACGTTGCCGAGACCGTAGAGGCACTCGCGCGGCGGCATCGGCTGGTGCTCTTCACCAAGGGCCAGCGCGACGAACAATTGCGCAAGCTCGCTCGGTCCGGCCTCGATAAACATTTCAGCCGCGTGGATACGCCGCGCGAAAAGGACGTTGACGCCTACCGGCGGCTGATTCTCGACGCACAGTTGCATCCCGAACGCGCCTGGATGATCGGTAACAGCCCACGCTCCGATATCAATCCGTCAGTGCGTGCGGGCTTGCACGCGGTTTATATTCCGCATCCGCATACTTGGGAGCTCGAAGAGGAGGAGCTTGATTTCGACGATCGCATCGTGCGCATAGGCAGCTTTCGCGGGCTGCTCGATCTGTTCTAGAATAGCGATCCTGATGTCCACGGCGGAGTTAATCGCCGATTCCCCCCGTTCGAAGCATGCCGAGCACGCCAAGCCGCGCAAGCGCCGGCCCCCGCTCGCCCTGCGTCCGCTGCATCGCATCTGGCGCCGCACGATCGACGACCTCGACATCACGCAAATCGAGTTGCCGGTGCGCGGCCTCGCAGAGGTGCATCGGGGAGTGGTCGCGTGCCAGATAAGCGACTTTCACGTCGATCGCGACGAGGATCTGGCGCGGCTGAACGTCGCGGTCGAGGCGATAAATCGCGAACGCCCGGACCTGGTGTTTCTGACCGGCGATTATTTTTCCGGGCCGGATACGATGCAGCGCTATCTGGCGCCGTTTCGCGAAGCGCTTTCTGGGCTCAAGCCGGCGCACGGGGTGATCGCGATTCTCGGGAACCACGATCACTGGTCGTCGGCAGAGAAGATCACCGCCGCGCTGCGCGCTGCCGGTGCCGACGTGCTGTGCAACGAGAACCGTCGCATCGTGATTCGCGGACGCGAGTTGATCGTTATCGGAATCGACGACTTGTGGTCGCGCCACGCGGAACCCGCGCGTGCGTTCGGGGGCATCGAGTCTGGCGACAGTGCGATCGTGCTGGCGCATAATCCCGACACCGCGTTGTATGCGCGCCATCTGCATCCGGGTGTGATGCTGTCAGGGCACACTCACGGCGGCGTAGTGCGGATTCCGTATTACGGTTCGCCGCTCAAGTCGATCCTGCGGATCGGCAAGCGCTTTTATTCAGGACTCAACCGGTACGAAGATTTTTTCATCTATACCAACCGCGGGCTCGGGACGTTTTGGCTGCGGATCAGAATCAATTGCCGTCCCGAGATTTCGCGCTTCAGCCTGATGCCGCTCGATCCCGCCACGCTCCAGTCCGCGCTGGCGTCGGAGCTGGCTCCCGAAACTCTGCCCGACGAAGTAGTTCGCCGAAAGCGCCGCCGAACCAAACCGGCTCGTGTCAAACGTCCGCGGCGGCCGCGCAAAACGCATTAACTCCGCCCGCAAGGAGCCCTGATGCTGGACCTTGCAATCGCAGGCGCAACCGCGGTGACGCCCGGCGGCGTTCTCGCAAGAGACCTCGGGATACGCGCCGGCAAGATCGTTCAGGTCGCGGCGCCTGGAAATCTCGAAGCCTCGGCGAAGACCATCGACGCGCGCGGGATGCTGCTGCTGCCCGGCGCGATCGATGCGCACACGCATCTCGATGCAGAGATGTACAACGCACACACGATCGACGATTTTGAGTCCGGCACGATCGCGGCCGCGGCCGGCGGTGTCACCTCGATCATTGACTATGCGTTTCAGGCCACGGGCGGCGCGCTGTCTGACGCGATCGCCAGGTGGCACGTGAAGGCCGACGGCCGCGCGGTCATCGACTACGGGTTTCACGTCGCGATTCTCGATCCGTCGCCACAGGCAATCGCGGAAATTGCTTCCGTGGCCGAGCGCGGCGTGATCAGCTTCAAAATTTTCATGATGCGCGGATTCGAAGCCCGCGCGCGGGATTTTATGCGCGCGTTTAAGGCCGTGGCCGATGCGGGCGCGATGCTCACAATGCACGCCGAGGACGAGCACGTGATCGGATACTGCACCGAGCGGTTACTGGGTGCCGGAAAATTCGAGGTGGCAAATTTTCCCGCCAGCCGCCCGCCGCTGTCGGAAGCCGCCGCCGTCGAACGCGGAATTGCGATGGCGGCGAGCGCCCATGCGCCCGCGTATTTCGTTCATCTCTCGAGCGCCGCCGCACTGGGCGCGATTCGCCGCGCGCGTGCTCGCGGGCAGACGGTGCTCGCCGAGACGCGTCCGATTTACCTCTACCTGAACGAAGAGCGGTTCCTTGAACCGGATGGCGAGAAGTACGTTGGTTTCCCGCCGCTCAGGTCTGAGCGCGATCGCGAAGCGGTGTGGGAAGCGATCGCCGACGGCACCGTTAACGTGCTCGCAACCGACCATTGCAGTTGGAATCTCGCGCACAAGAGCGCCCCTGACCGCTTCACGCGAATCCCGCCGGGGATGGCGAATCTCGAAACTCTGGTGCCGATGCTGTATTCCGAAGGTGTCGTGAAGCGTCGCCTCCCGCTCGGGCGCTTTGTCGATCTGATCGCGAGCAATCCTGCCCGGATTTTCGGGATTTATCCGCGCAAGGGTGCGATTGCTGAAGGCAGCGACGCGGATCTGATCGTCTTCGATCCGAATCGGCAGGTCGTGATTCGCAGCACCGAGATGCACTCGCGTGCGGACTACGATGTGTTCGAGGGCTTCGAGGTCACAGGATGGCCGCGCGAAACGATCTCGCGCGGCGAAGTCGTCGCGGTCGATCGCAAACCAGCAGCGCGCGCCGGGCGCGGGCGCTATCTGGAGCGCGCACGTTTCAATCCCGCGTGGCGCGGCCTGTAAGATTCCGCCGTCTATTTTTCCGCTTGTCCATAACTGCGCGCGCGCGCCTAATTGAGAGGGGCGCATGGAAGAAAAAACAATTGCGATTGCCGGAGGTTCGGGTTTCATCGGACGCGCTATCGTGCGCCGGCTCGCCACGATTGATCTGCTCAGACTCCGCGTGCTGAGCCGCAGCCCGGAGAAGGCGCGCGCGCAGCTTTGGGAAACTCACGCGGAGTTCGTCGAGACCGACATTTCCAAACCCGAGTCGGTACGCGCCGCACTCGACGGTGCCGCCGCCGTGATCGACGCGATCCAGTTCGACGGGTACCCGGTCGAGAATCCGCGCCGCGGGCTCACCTTCGAGCAAATCGATCTGGGTGGAGTGCTCGCGCTGATCAACGGGGCGAAAGCGACTGGGGTTGGGCGATTCATTTATGTCAGCGGCGCGGCAGCCGACGAGACTTCGGCGCATCCCGGTTTTCGCGCCAAGGGCAAAGCCGAGCGCGCGATTCGGGAGTCGGGACTCGAGTACACGATCTTCCGGCCCTCGCTCGTGTACGGTCCTGAGGACGCGGTGGTGAACAATTTCGTCAAGCTGCTTAAACTGGCGCCGGTGTTCGCGGTGCCGGGAACCGGGCGGCAGAAGGTGCAGCCGGTGCTGGTCGATGATTTGGCGGCCTGCGTCGCGCTCGCGATTTCCGGGCGCGGAAAGAACGGCGTCTACGAGGTTGGCGGCCCCGAGTTGATGACCTTCGACGAGATGATGCGAACCATCATGGAGGCGAGCGGGCGAAAGCGCCCGATTGTTCACATTCCGGAGGGGTTCATGCGCGGGATTGGTGCGATCGCCGAGAAGCTGCCCAAGCCGATGCTGTCGCGTGACGCGGTCACGTTCGTCACCGCGGATAACGTTTGCGATATCGCGCCGCTGGTCGCGGAGTTTGGAATTCAGCTCACGCCGGCGCGCGTCGGGATGCGGTATCTCGCAAAGAAATAATTTTGGCTATGCGTGGCGCCAGCCGAGGTTTTCGTGGCTGAACTTGAACGCCTCGGGATGAAGCAGCTCGGCCAGGATCTCGAGCGACTCGACCAGCCTCGGACCGGGGCGATTGAAGTACTGATTCCCGTCGGCGATGAATACGCGGCGCTCGCGCACCGCGCGCAGCTTGCTCCATCGCGGGTGGCGGGTCAGCGCGGGAAGCTCGGTGAGCGTGCGCGGGATATCGAAGCCGCACGGCGAGATCATGATCACTTCGGGATCAGCTGCCGCAAGCTCCTCGAACTTCATCCACGGCGAATGCTCACCTGCACGGCCGAAAAGACTTTCGCCACCTGCCATCGCCGCAAGCTCAGGCATCCAGTTGCCCGCCGACATCATCGGATCGATCCACTCGATACAGGCAAAAGTTGGGCGTGTATCGAGCGCGCTGGCGCGCGCGGCAATCGAGTCCATTCGGGCGCGCATTTGCGCGATCAGCGCATCGCCGCGTTCGGAGGCTTCCAGAGCCTTCGCGACGCGTTTCAAGTCGGCGAACACATCAGCTAGAGCATAGGGCGCAAGCGACACGATCCTGGGCTGCTGGCCCAGCCACTCGGCGACCGCGGCCTCAACCTCGCGTTCGCTCACGGCGCAAACTTCGCACTGCGACTGAGTGACAATAACGTCGGGACGAAGGTCGCGCAGTCGCTTCGCATCGACGCGGTACACCGACAGCGCATCGCCGACGATCTGCTTGACGCGCTGGTCGATCTCGGCGCTGGTGCCTTCGAGCTTGAACTTGGGTTCGGTGAGCGCGGGGAGTTTTGCGACGCCGGCCGGATAGTCGCACTCGTGCGAGCGGCCGACCAGTTCATTCTGAAATCCGAGCGCACAGACGATCTCAGTCGCACTCGGCAGCAGGGTTACGATTCGATGCATCCCGTCATTCCCCTGTTTCTACTGCGGCGTGCGGGTTGATTCGATCTCGTCGAGCCCGGTTGCGCGCTCGACCTTGGTGAGCGTGACCTGACTCGACACGAATCCGCCGGAAACAACTTCGCGCACGAAGTAATCGGTTTCGGGCCGCGCGTCGAATATGACGGGAGCGCCGGTGGCGCTTGTAGCGGAGCATTTGATCGTTCCCGGCTCCTCGACGAAAGCGTGATAGCCGCCTGCTCCGATCGCGATCGTGTCGCTGCCGCAAGTAATGTCGGGCTCGTCACTCGCACCGAAAAAATAATACGGCCGATAAACGTAAACGATCGTCTTGGTAGTCGGACGCGCCATGCGCGTGAACGCCGGCCCCTCGACCTCGCATCCCGCGAGCACAAGCATCGCGATTATCGATACAGCGAATTTCCCGATACTCCCAGAATGAGTTGATCTCATCGTTTCCGATTCGGCTCCTGCGCGCGGACTCAAGCGCGATTCTAATCGCGCCGCGCTAGAATGCGAAACGGCGATCACCGGTGCGGTTTGAGCGCGCGTACGTAAAAGAACAGCGGCATATTCTCGCGCCATCGCACTAGCCAGGGATTCGCGCGGCAAGCTTCTTCGGTCGGCCGTGGTTCGTGAATCTCTTTGAGTATGAAGCCAGTGGCAATGACCGCGTTGATATAGTCCGAAAGTATCCGATCGAAGCGCGGCACCGAAAAATTCTCAACTTGCGGAGCTCCCGGCGCTTTCGAGAATTTCCATCGCTCAATCCACGGTTGATTGTTGAAGTACTCGGCCCCGGTGTATCCGGTCTCGCGTCCGCTCTCCTCGCGAATCCATCCGAAGCCGCGAGTCATGAAACAAGGATGAATGATGCTGAAACAGAGCTGGGCGCCGGGGCGCATCACGCGAAAAATCTCGCGCATCGCGGATGGAAAATCGGGACCGTCCATCAGCGCCATGAACGAGACCGCCGCGTCGAACGAATCCGCCGCGAATTGCGGGATCGCGGTATACGACGCGACTTCGTATTGGATTCCGAGCGGCTCGTGGCGCTCTTCCTCGCGCGCGAGCTCGATCATCCGGGCCGAGATGTCCGCGCCGATCATCTTTGCGCCGCGCCGTGCCAGGATTCGCGTGTTGTAGCCTTCGCCGCATCCGGCGTCGAGGACGCGCTTCCCCGCGAGATCGCCAATAAAGGAGAGGAACGCCGGATTGTTGTAGTGCTCGCGATAAACGTCGTGGCCGGCGCGAACTTCGGCGGCCCACAGGTCGGCGTTGCGATTCCAGTTGTCCGCAACCTCGGCAGCGGAGATCCCTGAAGGTGGCTCGTCGATCTTGCGCACGCGGGTCCTCCTTGTCGCCCGAGGCGGTACATGGCGGAAAAGAAAAGGGCCGAAATTTCGGCCCATCGTTTCCGCGCCGTCGGCGCGTTTTTCGGTCATCCTCAGCGTTTGGCGAATTTATACGAAATGCTCAACGTTGACAACGATTCCGCGCGACCGGATTCTCGACAGATGACTCAACCTCACGCGGCGATCACGTCATGAGCTCGCCGATTCGCGCGGTCGGGCTGGATTTCGGCACTACCAACAGCGCGATCGCGATCATAGGCGGCGACGGCGCGGTGCGCCTGGCGCGCTTTGCAGCCGACGTCGCAGACGCGCCCGAGACTGAAACCTTTCGCTCGATTCTGTTCTTCGAATCGACCGAGGAAACCGGCGGAACCGAGGCGGCGCTGTCGGTCGGCAACGACGCGATTCGCCGCTACCTTGCCGCGGGTGGTAACGGCAGGCTGATCCAGTCGCTCAAATCGTTTCTGGCCGATCGAACGTTCCAATCCACCGACATCATGGGCGAAAACTATTCGCTCGGTGATCTGATCGCGCCGATTCTGATCAATTTGCGCCAGAGCGCGGAAGCGCAATTTGGACCGCTGCCTGCGCGCATCATCGTGGGCCGTCCGGTGCACTTCTCCGACGCGCAGACCTCTGCCGACGACGACGCGGCGCGCGCCCGCCTTGACGTTGCGGTCCGGCGCGCCGGATGGGACGAGGTGATTTTCGAGTACGAGCCGGTCGCGGCGGCGTATGACTACGCGAGCCGGATCAGCCGCGACGAGACGGTGATGATCGCGGACTTCGGCGGAGGCACCAGCGACTTCTCGATCCTGCGGCTCAAGGCGCCGCGCGCCGGTTCGGAGGAGCCGCGCGAGCGTTTCGAGATTCTTGGCAACGACGGCGTCGCGATCGCGGGCGATGCGTTCGATGGCCGGATGATCCATCACATCGTCGCGCCGGCGCTCGGACGCGGCTCAAAGTATCGCTCGCCGTACGGCGCGACGTTGCCGGCGCCGACCTGGCCGTACGCGCGGCTCGAGCGATGGCATCATCTGTCGATGCTCAAGACGCGCGCGACGCTGTTTCGGCTCCGCGAGCTCGAACGCGAGTCGCTTGAGCCGGCAAAGATCGCGGCGCTCATCAACGTGATCGACAGCGACCTGGGCTACTACATTTTTCGCGAGATCGAGCGCACCAAGCTCGCACTATCGGACGACGAATCCGCGGAGTTTGATTTTACCGATGGGCCGACCGGAATCCGCCGCGTGATCGCGCGTGGAGAGCTCAACGACTGGATCGCTCGCTTGCTGGCCGAAATCGCCGGATGTGTTGATCGGCTGATGCGCGCGGTCGCGATCGATCGCCGAGAAATCGACAGCGTATTCTTGACCGGCGGTTCCTCGTTTGTGCCGGCGGTCCGGCGAATTTTCGAAGAGCGCTTCGGCGCCGGGAAAATCAGGATGGGAAACGAGTTCACTTCGGTCGCCCGCGGCCTTGCGCTCCGCGCACTGGAAGCCTGAGGCGCCAGCTTCAAACGTGATTGCGCAGCATTAGCTCCTTCGGATGCGGTTCGAGATAAATCTGTCCCTCCAGGTATTCGATCGCGAAGCGGCGTACATGATGGCGCAGCAAAGTGAGCGGCACGACCAGCGGCACCCACCCGGCGCGATAATCTTCGATTAGTTGCACCAGTTCGGCGCGTTCCGCGTCGTCGATGTGCCCGCGCAGATAGCCGAGCATGTGCTGCAGCACGTTGGAGTGCCGGCTCGGCGTCGCGATTTTCTTGAGCGCCTGCATGAAAGCCGTTTCGTAGCGCTCGCGCACCTGCGCGCGCGGCAGAGATTTGGAATCTGCGACCAGGCGTCCAAGTTCGCGATATGCGGGCACCGAGTGCGCCATCAGGACCAACTTTTGCGCGGTATGAAATTTCACCAACGCGCCTATAGTCCAGTCGGTGTTAAAGAATGCTCGCAGGCGATGATAGGCGAAGACGCGCTCGACGAAGTTCTCTCGCAGATGCGCGTCTGTCAGCCGCCCTTCTTCTTCCACCGGCAGGTTCGGAAATCGGTTCAAGAGCGCAGCCGCATACAACCCCACGCCGGTGCGCGTCGCCATCCCGGAGGCACCGTAAACCCGCACCCGCTCCATTCCGCAGCTCGGCGAATCTTTCTTCAGTACGTATCCGCAGAGCTCCTCGCGCGCGAGCGCAGAGGTGCGGCGCGATGCGTATGAAGTCATGGCCGGGGTACGATCAAGTTTCGACTTGCCGCCGACGATCCTGATCGCGCCGTCAGCTTGCTCGAGCCGCAAAGTCTCGCGCGGCGTGCCGAGACCTATCTCGACTTCCGGACAGACCGGGACGAATTCAACGAAGCGGCCAAAGGTCTCGACCAGAAATTCGTTGCGCTTATGGCCGCCGTCGTAGCGGACTTCCGCGCCCAACAGGCAGGCGGAAATTCCCACTCGCAGCGGCGCGCCATCCTGCCACGGCGGGCGCGATCGCGCGGTACTCATTATCGCCATTGCTGGATAAATTCGCTCCAGCGGAATATCAGCTAAGCCGCGGTGCGCGGGTAGCCGGAGGTTAGCGCGGGGAGCGCGATTCCGAGCTGCTCGCAGCGCTTCCCGATCATCGCGAGGTACAGGTCGGCCAGGTCCTGGTTGTCGCGGGCCTTGAGGCCGTAGCGAATACAATCGTAGGTGAAACCGGTTCCCGGCGGTCCGAAGAAATTAACCGCGCGCGGAAGCCATTCGCGCAGAGCCGCGCCGACGCGAGCCGCGCCGAAGTGCTCGACCGCCTCGCCCAGTTGACGGCTCGCGAAAACTTCGTGATCGGCCTCTTCTTCGAGGATTATCTCGGCCGCGCTGGCATGCGGCGCGTAGCTCGAGTCGCGGTAGTTGACGCCAATCATGATGAGCCCGGTCGCGTCGAGCGCGAGCGCCGCCATCAGCAGATCGAGCTCGTCGGGCGCGTGCTGCGCGAAATGCACCGCAGCCGCAAACGACGGCGCCTTGACGATCGTGATCATCGCGCGGTCGGCCTGCTGCTCGGTCACTCCCAGCTCGGCCAGGGCATGGTAGATGAGCCGCGCGTGCTTTTTCTCCTCGCGGAAATTTTTTTCAAGCGTCGGACGCAGATCAGGATTTGCAATGGTCTCGAGCGCCTGCTGGTAGCCGAGCGCGGTCAGCTTTTCGGCAAACGCATGCGCGGACAGGAGGCGGATCAGAATCTTGCGGTAGTGGCTATCGATAGTGCCGCTAAGAACCGCAGCCGCATCGATCGATCGCGGAGGAAACTCACGCCGGATCGGCATCGCCTCACCTCAGGCCGCGTGACCGTTCCTCGAGGGCAGGATCACCGTCGCGCTGCCGGGCGTGGTCTTTTCGCCCTTGGCGTTTTCGAGCCAGATTTCGCAATCAACCATGTGATGGCCGTGATCGGAATACTTCTTCGCGACTTTGCCGCGGCAGACAACCTTGGTGCCGGGTTGATCCATCCCGCGATAAGACACGGAAAGTTTCCGGACCCAACCGTGCTCGCCGGCAAAGTCGGTGACAAGGCGCCCCAGGAACGCGTTCTTGAGCGCGCCGTGCAGGATCACTCCAGGCAACTTGTTGGCGAGCGCGAAATCCTTGTCGTAATGAATCTGATAAAAATCGCCCGAGGCGCCCGCGTACTTCACGAGCTGCTGCGTGGTCGGATGTATTTCCAGCGGCCCGATTTCGGCGCCGACTTCGATATCTTCAATATAATGCTGCTTCGCCATTGTAATAACCTCGCCCCTGTTGACGGTCGCGGACTAGTAACGAATCCCGGTCGAGCGCTGCGTCGCGCACACTTCGCCGAACTGGTTGGTGTAGGTCGTCTCCATCGTGATGAACACCATCACGCCGAGGCGTCCTTCGGACTCGCGCAGATCGGCCAGGCGGGTCTGCACGCTGATTCGATCGCCGACATGGATCGGATGGAAATATTCCCAGTCCGAGCCGCCGTCGAGGCCACGAAATTCCTTGCCCATCCCGGGCAGCTCGATTCCCGGAATCGGCGAACCCATCGAGCGGCAGAACGTCGGCGGTGCGATCATTCCGCCGAATCGGGTCTTGCGCGCCTCACGTTCGTCGTTGAACAGCGGATTCGGATCGCCTATCGCCTCGGCGAAGCGGCGAATCGCACCGCGCTCGACCTCGTAGGTGCGAATCTCTCCGGCGGTGCCGATCTGCTTTCGAACTTCGTCGGTAACGTATTTGGTCGCCATGATCTGTGTCCTTTCGCTAACTGGCTGCCTTTCTATTATCACAGCGCGCCGCCGGGCGGATAACCCGCGGTAGCGGACCACGGCCAGTGCGGCTACGATCATGATGTGCGCGGCACTTTCGCCGTGCCGGAGGTGAATCGGATGGCAAAGCTGGACGAGGGACAAATCACATCAAAGCTGGGCGCGCTCTCCGGCTGGGAGCATCGGCAGGACGCGATTGCCAAGCAATTCGAGTTCAAGGAATTCATGGACGGGATCCGGTTCGTCGAAAAGGTCGCCAAGATCGCGCAAGCCGCCGATCATCATCCCGATATTCTGATCAACTACCGCCGCGTTACGTTCACGTGCTCGACGCATGATCAGGGCGGCATCACCGAGAAGGATTTCCGCCTCGCCGCGAATATCGAGGCCGCATACAAATCCGCGCACGGAAAGTGATTCGCGCGGATCTGCGCAACGATCAGTCCTGAGGAAAGATCAGCCCGGTAGCCTTCGCCAGATCGGCCAAGGCCTGCGCCTCGGTGACCACTTTGATCGCCGTCATGCCGAGTTGCGCGGCGGGCTTGCAGTTGACCCCCAGATCGTCGAGATAAACGCAAGCTTGCGGCTTGACGCCCAGCCGCTCGCACATCATCAGGTAGATTCTGGGGTCGGGCTTGCGGATGCCGGCCTTCGAGCTTTCGATGATCGCGTCGAAGTACTGCATGATATCGCGGGCACGCGTGGCGCTCTGCGGGCTCGCCGCCATCCCGGGGCCATGTCCTTGCGGCATGTTGTTGGTGATGCAGCCGAGCTTGAAGTGGCGTTTGCACACCAGGAGCGCCGTGACCATCCGCGGCCGTACGTCGCCCGAGAGCAGCGGCAGGATTTCAGCACCGCGCACAGGATGTCCGAGCGCAGTCGATTCCTCCAGGTACTTGCGGTCAAAGCCGTGCACGTCGATTTCCGCGCGCTCGAACAACGCCCACGCGTTGGAATCGGGATTGGTCGAGTTGACGGTCCGGATATGATCGCGCGGGATTCCGCGCTGGACTTCATAGCGGCTGAACGCCTCGAACGGAGAGGTCGTAAAGACCCCGCCGAAATCCCAAATCACCGCGTCGATCGTCGCACTGGCTTTCTGCTCGTCATTCATCTTCGACACTCAAATCCGGATCGCGACGGCGATGCAAGCGGCGGCGCGGATTATCCTCTGTTATCACCTGAGCCAATCCGGATCATGACGCCGCTCCAGGAGCGATTGGCTACTCGGCGGATTCCTGGTCGGTGGATTTGGCGGGCGTGGCGAAGAGCTCCTGCTGGCCCGATTCTTCTTCCGGTTCCGGAACGAACAGGCCCCGCCGTTCAATAAACGGGCGAAACTTCTCGTACAGGTCGGCGAGCTTGGATTGATAGTAGGCGACATTTTCGTCCGGGATGGCCGGATCGTATTCCGACGCCATCTTCGCGGCCTCCGCGACTCTGACCCGATCGGTGCGGCCGACGACGTAATAGGAAATCTGGTCGCCGCTCTGATACGGCCGTTCCGCTTTAAGCGCGAGTTCGTATGCGGCCGCAAGATTTCTGCGGCTTCCGGAAATCTTCTGGCGATAATTGTCGAGCGAGTCCTGCAGCGTCTCGGTCTTCATGAAATCCGCGATCCCGACTTCGTGCCGCGCGAAGCGGCCGCGCCAATCGTCGAACAGTTTCGGAATTTCCGCCTGCCGATCGTGCATCAGGAGCGCAAAAATCTCTTCCATGAAGCGGCGCTGGAAGCGCTCGAGCCCGCGCGACTTAAGTCCCGAGCCGCGCACCGTCATCGCGCCCGCGGCGTCCATCAGGACGTAGTTCTTCATTTTGTAGGAGAACATTGCGGCGTAGCGTCCGTCGATTTCGAGCTTGATGCCCGCGGGAATCTCGAGATTCGCGACCATCGCTTCGACCTCGGAGTCGCTCGCGGCGGCGACCGGCGGCACGAAATAGATTCCGTCGGTATCGACCTCGATCACCTGCGCGCCCTGCGCTTCGAGCTGCGCGACGGCGCTCTGGATCAGTTCGCGGCCGCGGCGGGTGACATTGCCCGCCTGCTCGAAGTCGTTGAAATGGCCGAGCCCGAAGCCGAGGTATCCATAAAATGAATTGATCAGAATCTTGAAGGTCTGCTGCAGCGTTTCGAGGTTGCGGCGCTGTGCGCCCTCGAGCTCGCGCGCGAGGCTTTTGGCCTTCACCCGAAAGGTGCGCAAGTCGCCGAGCAGTTTCAGGAACACGCCCAGCCGGTCCGAGCCGGGCGCATGTCCATATTGCAGCATCAGCGAGGGGTAGAGCGAGGTCACGTCGCAGTGCGCAACTCCGCGCGCGACGCCGCATCGGCGCATCTCGGTGTATCCGCCGGCGACGGCGGTGGAATTCTGCGGTTCGGGAATCGAATGGCCCGCGGCCAGGTATGAGCGCATCAAGAGCGCGTTGATCCGGGTCGCGTTCCCGCGCAGGACGACGTTCTGGTACGAGTAGGGGAAAATCTTGGCCTGCACGAAATAGCTTGGCGACAGCACCTCGGCCAGCGCGCGAGTCTCACGCACGTCGTCGAGCGCGTACTCGAACAGGCGCTCGGGATCGCGATCGAAAATCTCGCTGACGCGCGAGGCGTCGAGATAAACCCGGTCCTTGCGCGCGAGGCCGAAATGGATCGCGAGCTGCTTGAGCCCGAAGCCCTCGAGCTCGCGGCTCGCGATATCGTAATGCTGCGCGAGGATCCAGGTGTCAATAATGTTGCGGCCCGGAATGTCGTAACGGCGGTACGCGATCGATCGCTCAGCGATCTGGAGGCGCGAGGGCCGCGCTCGCAGCAAGCCACCGCCGCGTCCGAGCGCAAGCTTCACGCGATGACGCCGCGCGCGCGTCTCAAGATACTCGAGGTCGAAGCGGAAGAGATTATGCCCCTCAATCACGTCGGGGTCGCGCTCGGACACGACGCGCACCAGCTCTTCGAGCATCGCGCGCTCGTCCATCTCGGTGCCGCGCAGCAAGCGCTCGAAGCCGGTCGAGTCGGAGATTGAGATTGCGACCACGCGGTCGCCCTCGCGCGCGGCGGAGGGAAACTCGAAGCCCTTCGAGATATAGGTCTCGATATCGATCTGCATCCGCACCAGGTCGCCCAGCTCGAGCCCCATGAAGGAGGTCGATCCGGAGAGCATCAGATGCTGTTCGACCGGATCGGCGAAGACCAGGTACGGCGCGCCGGGCGCGTTCGCCGCGACGCCGGTGGCATCGCGCAGATGCCGCTTCAACGCTTCGAGCGTGTCGCCCGAATTGAACCCCACCAGATAGCGGTAGCGGAAATCTCCGGCGAGCTCGCGGGTATCGACCGCGGGCCTGAAGCCGTTCAGATGCGCGAGGTCGTCGAGCAGAACAAAAAGTTGGAGCGGCCGGCGCTCCTGGACGATCTTGCCGCCGATTCGTTTGAAGACTTCGATTTCAGTCGGCGACGCGATTTCGAGCGCGACGATCCCGGCGTCGGCGGGATCGCCGAACAGAAGCCGGTTCTCGTAAAACTGGCGCGAGATTTCCTGATACTGAGTCATCGCGGCGCGAAAATCTAAGATTGGCTCTTAGATCATAAAGTAACACAGATCACGCCCGGCGGCGCGTCGCCTCGCTACAGCACTCCGAGCCACGCCAGCCCGCCGAGGAAGATCGCGTACGCCGCTCCGCCGATCATCAAGGTCGGCGTGCCGAGTTCCGAGTCGCGCAGATTGATGAACAGGATCGCCACCGAGGTGAGCGCAACTGTAGCGGCCAGCAGCTCCGGCGCGGACAGGATCCAGGGCGTGAAGGCGAGGCCCAGTGCGACCGGGATACACGATTGAAAAACCATCGCGCCGGTAATATTCGCCAGCGCCAGATGGTCTTTGCTCTGGCGAATCCAGACCACCGAGTTGTATTTCTCGGGCAGCTCGGTCGCGAGCGGGCTCAGGATCAGCGACAATACGCCGGGGTTAAGCCCCGCGCGCTGCGAGAACAGGATTACTTGATCGACGAACTCGACCGCACCGAGCAGAATCGCGCCGACGCCGAACAGCACCTGCGCCGCGATAACGAACCCACGGGGATTTTCGCCGACTCCGCGAAAGATCGATTCGAAATATAATCCGTGCTCGATTTCTCCGCCTTCGACCCGCTTCAGCCGCAGCATCACGACGCAGTAGCCCGCGTACACGACCAGCAGAGCGGCGGCCGCCGAATGGCGCGCGATCACGCCCAGATGCAGGGTGCCCAGAATCGCTACGGCAAGAAAAACCGGAAAGAAAAACGACAGGTCGCGGCGCCCGTCCTCGCGCGCGACTCGCAGCGCGATTCGTCCGCGCCGGCGGCGAAACCCCAGCGCCGCGCACCCCATCACGAACAGTGCGATGGTCGAGAGCATCAGGGGCGCGCCGATAATCGCGCCGACCCCGACCGCGTCGTGAGCGGCCGCCGAGTTGCGGCCGGTCAGCAGCGCGACCGCCGGAATGAACGTTTCGGGCAGCGCGGTGCCGACGGCGGCGAGCAGGCTGCCGACGGCGGCTTCGGCAATATCGAGCCGCTTGCCCATCCATTCGACGCCGTTGGTGAAGAGCTCCGAGCCCAGCAGGATGATCGCGAAGCTGAGCGCCAGGATTATCGCATGACCAGCCATTTGCGGAGCGAGAATAGGGTGCCCGGCCGATCATTTCCAGCGTTGCGCGGAATTTGGCGACCGTTTACGCGAGAACGCGTTGAGGTCGGCGTTAATCCGACAGGCCGTTCTCGCGGATTTGATCAAGTTCGTTCTCATTCAGGCATCCGGCTTTGTACAGGTTCAGGAACTCGTGCGAAACGCTCTGACCGAACATCGCCATGTCATCGGTGTTGACGGTCACGCGGACTCCAGCATCGAAGAGCTTTCGGATCGGATGTGAGGCGAGCGTCTCGACCCTGCCGAGCATCAGGTTGGAAGTGGGGCAGAGGTTGAGCCGGATGCGATGCTCAGCGAGGAATCGCATCACCGTTGGCGAGCCGCCTGCCGCGATCCCATGCTGCACCTCGTCGAGTTCGAGCACTTCGACCGCCCGCCATACCGAATCAGCATCACCCCACTCGCCAACATGGGCCTTGAGGCGCAGCCCATTGGTCTTCGCGAGGCGATAAAGCGGCTTGAAATTCTCGATCGGCAGCGCAAACTCGTCACCAGACAGGTCCAGAGTCCGGTAGAAGCGAAGTTCGAGAAACGGTTCCATCCAGCGGCGAATATTCTCGATACGGCAATGCCGCGACATCCCGAGTTGCGGAATCCATTCGACGCCGGGAGCAGCGCGTTCGTGCGCACGCTTAAGGATGTCGGTCACATTTTCCGCGGAACCATCAAGCGTGGTCGCCCACACGTCATCGCCGAGTTCATAACGCACCAGCCCATCTTCAGCCGCTCGAACGAACGCCGCCTCGAACAACCTGGGTCTGAGCTTTGGATCTGGATTTCCGAAATGCCCGCCGGCCCAAGCGTGCATCTCGTCCATCGAGGTGAGCTTATGATCCAGCGGAGCACATTTCCTCCCGAGGATCGCCGCGACCGCGGCGGGATCGGCGCCAGCCCATCCATGATTGTGCAAATCCGTTTTGGGACACTTGCGGATCGCGTCCAGATCTCCCGCTTTGAGCGCCTGCTGAAACGCGTCGTTCATCTGATCCTCGAAGCGGCGGCTATGAGCTCAATGCTCTTTGGTCCTGGCATTCGCAACGAGACTCCAGTCGCTGGCGTATTTTATGAGATCAGATGCCGACTTGTCATTTCCGCGCGCGTGGCTGCCGCGCGCGAGGAATCCCGAGCGAAGGTCCGCCGCATGTGGACGTAGCTCAGAGCACGGCCGCCTCGGGATTTCTCCCTTTGGTCGAAATGACGGATGTGGGCGTGGCTGAGGCTCCGATAATCATGCGCCAGGCCCTCTATCGTCATTCCGAGCCTTGGGCGAGGAATCCCGGAGCGGTCGTGCTGCGAGCCACGCATATGCATTGCCCCCTCGTACGGGATTTCCTTCGGCCTTGCTCAGGACAGGGCTCTCGCGGCAGCCGCAGCCTGCCCTGAGCCTGCCGAAGGGCGCGGGAATGACAACCGTAAAACGCGCGCTCACCCGTGGAATGCGCGTGGATAGCCGCAAAAGGCGAAGCTTCGGCGAGGATCGCGATGCGGCGCGAGTCGGGAATCGTGCGTATAATTAATCAGGCGGTCCGCCTCTGGGTGATTCGGCCATATATAAACCGCAGGCTGTGATGATTCAGGACGAAATTTGACTCGATTTCTGATGCCGCGTAAGGTAGTTAATTCGGTACCTTTGTCTTGCCTAATCGAGCTAGCCTGTACTATTGAGTCAGTTCCATCCCCGGCCAAGCGTCACAAAATCGGCCGGCGAATGCGCGTGGGCAGAGTCACGTCACCCAATCTGGACGGATGTTAAAAAGCATGAAGCAGAAGTACGAAGGCAAAGACTTGCAGGGATTGGTGGACCTCGGCCGTGAGCAAGGCTACCTGACCTTTGAGCAGGTCAATGACTTTCTGCCGCAGGATGTCGCCTCGCCCACCGATTTGCGCGCGGCGCTCGACAGCTTCGAGGATCTTGATATCAAGGTGCTCGAAGAGGTTCCAACCGAAGGCGCCGACGGCGATATCGAGGTCGAAGCGAAGGAAGAGCCCGAGGAGGCAGCCGAGCAGCCCGACACGCTGGGCGAATCCTCGGATCCGGTCCGGCTTTATCTCAAAGAGATGGGCAATTTCCAGCTCCTCTCGCGCGAGCAGGAAGTCGAGATCGCCAAACGAATCGAAGCCGGTGAGAACGAAGTTGAAGAAGAAGTGCTGGGTTCTCCGGTCACGCTCAAACATGTGTATGAACTTGGCGAAGCGATACTGATCGGTGAAGCCGATATCCGCGATATCTTCGAAGATACCGACGACGCGAATTCCGATCCCGACGAAGAGCGGGGTCCGGAAGCCGACGAGCGTCAACTAAAGCGGCTCGCGGTTCACGTCAAAAAGCTCAAGGAGATCAAATCCAAGCTCGAACAGGCCGAGAAGCGGCTCTCGCTGCGCAAGCCTGCCGCGCGCAAAAAGCCTGGAGCAGTCCACAAGCCTACCGTCTCCGAGAAAAACTTCCTGAAGCAGCGCGAGCGCGTGATCAAGGAATTCCGCTCGATGCAGCTTTCGCGGCGCCTGGTCGATAATATCATCGAGCACATGCGCAGCATGCTGCGCTCGTACAAAGACGCCCTGCACACGCTCGAGCGCTATGAAGAGGCGACAGGACGCTCGCCCAGCGCGCTGCTCAAAGAAGCCGCCGAGGCTGAAGACCGGCGCCACGTCCTCAAGATCGGCGAGTCGCGCGAGAACCTGCTCGATATCGGGACCCGAATCCGCGCCTCGCAGGCGCAGATCCGCAAGGTCGAAACCGAGGTCAAAGCCTCGGGAGAGGATTTCGCGCGCGCGATCGAGACTATCGCCGCCGGACAGGACAAGAGCCGCCGCGCGAAAAAGGAACTGACCGAAGCCAACTTGCGCCTGGTCGTCAGTCTCGCCAAGCGTTACACCAACCGCGGACTCGGCTTCCTGGACCTGATCCAGGAAGGAAATATCGGCCTGATGCGCGCGGTGGACAAGTTCGAATACCAACGCGGTTACAAATTCTCGACCTACGCGACCTGGTGGATTCGCCAATCGATGTCGCGCGCGATCGCAGACCAGGGCCGCACCATTCGTATCCCGGTGCACATGGTCGAGACGATCAACAAGCTCCTGCGCGTCACGCGTCTGCTGGTGCAGCGGCTCGGCCGTGAGCCGGGACCGGAAGAGATCGCCGAGCAGATGGAGATGCCGCTCGACAAGGTGCAGAAGGTCCTCAAGATCGTCAAAGAACCGATCTCGCTCGAAACGCCGATCGGCGACGAAGAGGAAAGCTCGCTCGGCGACTTCGTCGAGGACGAGCTCGCGCCGTCTCCAGTCGAGGCCGCGATTCAGGGTAACTTGGGCGAGCAGACTCGCAAGGTCCTGGCGACGCTGACTCCGCGCGAAGAGCAGATTCTGCGGATGCGCTTCGGAATCGGGCAGAAGACCGACTACACGCTCGAGGAAGTCGGCAAGCAGTTCGCGGTCACGCGCGAACGAATCCGGCAAATCGAAGCCAAGGCGCTGCGCAAGCTGCGCCAGACCGGCCGCTCGCGCAATCTGGAAGGCTTCCAGGAACGCGAGTAGGCGCATAGGGACCACCGCGTCGTAGATTCGCGGCGATGAGTTTCATTCCGGGGCTGCTGCTGTGCGAGATGTTTTATCGCGAGGCGGTCGCGCCGATCGTCAATTCCGTCTTTCCGGATCTGCAATACTCGGCGGCGCGAATCGGTCCCGGCTCCGACGTGCTGGGTTACGATTCCGAGCGTTCGACCGATCACGGATGGGGTCCCGGCGTGACGCTGTTCGTCTGCGCTGGCGATCGCGATCGGCTCGGCGCGCGAATCAGATCTGAGCTCTCCGCGCGCCTGCCCGCGACCTTTCGCGGATATTCCACCGGCTACGACGATCCCTCTCGGCACGGCACGCGGACACTTCGACCCGCGGAGCCTGGCCGCGTCAATCATGACGTTCAGATCGCGACTCTCGGCGAATTTATCCGCGCGATGTTCGGCATCGATCCGGGACAGGATCTCACGGCCGCCGATTGGTTGCTGATGCCGCAGCAGCCCCTGCTCGAAGTCACGGCCGGCGGCGTGTTCCACGACGGACTGGGCGAGCTGATCTCGATGCGCCAGAAGCTCGCGTGGTATCCGCACGACGTGTGGCTCTACCTGCTCGCGTCGCAGTGGATGCGCATCGCGCAGGAGGAGCCGTTCGTCGGCCGATGCGCAGAGGCTGGCGACGAGCTTGGGTCGCGGATCGTAGCCGGACGAATAGTCCGCGATTTGATGCGCCTGTGCTTTCTAATCGAGCGCCGGTATGCGCCGTACAGCAAGTGGCTCGGGACCGCATTCGCGCGACTCGATTGCGCGAGCGAACTCGGACCAATCCTGCGCTCGGCGATGGACGCCGCGAAATTCTCGCAGCGCGAGACGCACCTCTGTGCCGCGTATGAAGCCATCGCGCGGATGCACAATCGTCTCGCAGTCACGCCGCCGCTCGATCCCAGCGTCCGCCATTTTCACGACCGGCCATATCCCGTGCTCGACGCCGAGCGATTCGCCAAGGCGCTCGTCGACGCGATGCTCGATCCGGAGATGAAGCGAATCCACGCGACTGCCGGCCTGATCGGCGGGATCGATCAATTTGCCGACAGCACGAACCTTCTCGGCCGCACCGATTTGCGCGCGCATCTGCGCGGCCTCTTCACCGCCGCGTAAGATTGAAAGTGGCACGGGCTTTAGCCCGTGATTCGCACGCTGAATGATCTGTAATTCACGCGATTCGCGGCGGCACGACCGATGCTGAAACCCTACGGTGGATGCCGCGTCTAACCATCGGTAGGTGTGTATTCGGATCGGATGCGGTGCGGAGGATGGATCGGGAATGACCACCGGGTCATAATGGATGACTTAACCATGAAGCTGTTCTCATCGAGGATCGCGCGGATCGGCCTCGGCGTGGTCGTCGTGGTCGTTATCGCGTGGTACTTCATGCACGGCACCGGGGGCGCAACCCGGTACGTCACTGCGCCGGTTACGTCAGGCTCGATAGTGCGCTCGGTCGCCGCAACTGGCACGGTGAATCCGGTCACGACGGTGCAGGTCGGCACATACGTGTCGGGTCCGATCACGCAGATTTCCGCCGACTTCAATTCGCCCGTGAAACAGGGACAGATAATCGCGAAGATCGATCCGCGCCCGTACGCCGCGACGGTCGCGCTCTCCACCGCCGCGGTCGCCAACGCCAAAGCGCAGCTCCTGAAGGACCAGGCGAACCTCGCCTATCAGAAGGTCACCTACGAGCGCGATAAGAAACTGCTCAAGATGGACGTCGATTCCCAAGACCAGATTGATAGCCAGTTCAGCACCTACAACCAGGCGGTTGCGCAAATCGCACTGGATGAAGCGGCTATTCAACAGCAGGAAGCGACCCTCAAGCAGGCGCAACTCAACTTGAATTACACCGATATCCGGTCGCCGGTGGACGGTACCGTGGTGGCGCGCAATGTCGATGTCGGACAGACAGTCGCGGCGAGCTTTCAGACTCCGGTGCTGTTTCTGGTCGCGCAGGACCTGACCAAGATGCAGGTAGATGCGAGCGTCAGCGAATCCGATATCGGCTACGTGAAGAATGGAGAGTCCGCGGAGTTCAAAGTGGATGCGTTCCCGGATCGCGTATTTCAAGGAGTGGTCGGACAGGTGCGCCAGGCTCCGATCACGGTGCAGAACGTCGTGACCTACGATGTCGTCGTGAATGTCGATAATCCGGAGTTGCTGCTCAAGCCGGGGATGACCGCCAACGTGACGATCATCACCGCGCGGCGCGACCAGGTCGTGCGGCTGCCGCTTGATGCCTTGCGCTTCCATCCCCGCGGCGCGAGCGCCGCTTCCGCCGCCGATCCGGTCTCGGGCAGCGATGCGTTTTCGAGCCATCAGGCGCATGTATGGATTGCGTCGGTCGGCGGGATCAAGCCGGTTACCGTAAGCGTAGGCCTCGACGACGGCGCGAACGTCGAGGTGCTGAACGGACCGCTTAAACCCGGCGACCTGGTCGTCACCGACGAAATCCAGACTGCTCAAGCCGCCAAACACACCGCCCTGCATTTTCCGCATTAGCTCTCGGTCTGGGAACAATGACGATGCCAGTCATCGAATTGGTTGATCTCTGGAAAACCTACGTGTTGGGTGAGGTCGAGGTGAACGCGCTGCGCGGAGTGTCGCTCACGATTGAGCGCGGCGAGTTTGTTGCGGTCATGGGCGCGTCGGGCTCCGGCAAATCGACCCTGATGAATATCGTCGGATGCCTGGATCGGCCCACGCGCGGGCGCTACCTGCTCGAAGGGCAGGACGTGGCCGGACTCGCCGAAGAAGAGCTCGCGGCGATCAGGAGCCGGCGAATCGGATTCGTCTTTCAGAGCTTCAACCTGCTGTCGCGAACCACCGCGCTCGAAAATGTCGAACTGCCACTGTTCTATTCCGCGTGGAACCGCCGCGGGGAGCATCGCGCTGAAGAATTGCTCAAGCTGGTCGGCCTGAACGGGCGCGAGCAGAACCACCCGAATCAGCTCTCGGGCGGACAACAGCAGCGCGTCGCGATCGCGCGGGCGCTGATCAATCAGCCGTCGATTGTGCTGGCCGACGAGCCGACTGGAAATCTCGATTCGACCAGTTCTTCCGAGATCATGGAAATCATCACCCGGCTCAATCGCGAACAGGGAATCACGATAATCCTGGTGACGCACGATCCCGATATCGGCGCATTCGCGGATCGAACGATAAGTTTTCGCGACGGGCGGGTCGTGTCCGACACGCGCAAATCCGGCGTCCGCCCACCGCTCGCGCGATCTGGCGCGATTAGCGCGGCGGCCGAACCGGAAAAGGCGCCGTCGCCCGCCGACGAAGCGTGGACCTTTGCCGCGATGGCGGTGGCGGCGGCGATCAGGGCGCTTAGGCGCAACAAGATGCGCGCGGCGCTCACCATGCTCGGCATCTTTATCGGAGTGGCGGCGGTAATCGCGATGGTTGCGGTCGGAGACGGCGCGCGCGCCTCGGTTCAGGAGCAACTCCAGAGTCTAGGCACCAATCTGATCGTGGTGCTGCCCGGCGCGACTACCGCCAACGGCGTCCGCGGCGGCTTCGGCTCGAGCTCGACGCTTAACACCGGCGACGCGCTCGCGATCGGCAAGAACGATCGCGCGGCCTCGCGGGTCAGCTATATGGATCGGCAAATCGCTCAAGTGGTCAACGGAAATACCAACTGGAGCACCAGTATCGAAGGTATTACCGCTGAATATCAAAATATCCGCGAGTGGCCTGTGACCTCCGGCCGCGCGATGACCGAAGCCGACGACAGGGCCGCGGCGCCGGTGTGCCTGCTCGGACAGACGGTGGTGAACAATCTTTTTGGCGAACAGCAAAACCCGGTCGGTGCGATGGTCCGGGTCAAGAATTTTCCGCTCCGCGTAATCGGCGTGCTGTCGGTGAAGGGCCAGTCGCAATGGGGACAGGACCAGGACGATATCGTGCTGATCCCGTTCGAGACCGCGGAGCGCAAAGTGCTCGGCGTGTCGGCGCCACTAACTTCGGTCGCGGTCGCCACCGCGACTCCGACAGTCGAGAATCCATACGCGGGCGTCGCCACCGCCAGCTCGATCTATAGCACCACCAGCGCCACAATCAGTCCCTTTGGAGCGCCGCCGAAAATCACCGGCGTGGTCAACATGATTTATGTACAGGCCAAGAGCGCGGGCGAGGTCGATCAGGCGATGGGCGAGGTCACGCAGACTCTGCATCAGCGCCATCATATCCAGCCCGGCCAGGATGACGACTTCACGGTGCGCAGCTTAAATGAAATCGCGCAGGCCTCGGAAAAGCAGAGCGGCGTGATGACGATTCTGCTGGCGGCGGTCGCGTCGATTTCGCTTTTGGTCGGCGGCATCGGGATCATGAATATCATGCTGGTCTCGGTGACCGAGCGCACGCGCGAGATCGGAATCCGGATGGCGATCGGCGCGCGGCGGATTCATATTTTGCTGCAGTTCCTGGTCGAAGCGGTGCTTTTAAGCGCGCTCGGCGGAATCGCGGGCGCGCTGCTCGGGATCGTAGCCTCGAAACTGATTTCGGCGGTCGCGGGATGGCCAACGCTGGTGTCCCCGACGGCGATCGCCGGCGGCTTCATCTTCTCGGCGGCGGTAGGGGTGTTCTTCGGCTACTATCCAGCCCGCAAAGCCTCGATGCTCCACCCAATCGACGCGCTGCGGTATGAGTAGTGCGATCATCAGTATTGAATCCTAAATCGAGCCATTAGATTTCGCTGAGCGTAGGCGACTGGCCCTCCACCATCCTATAGGGATTCCAAAAAGACCCCACCCGAGCATCGGGAGCCCAGGCAAATAGGCAAAGGGAGCTTCGTCGAAAAACGATTTGAGCGAGTGCTCGGGTATTACCAAGTGAAGGAGCAGATACGGCCAAAGGGCCAGGTAGCTCACAATAGTTGCGGGACCGAAGACAGAAGCGTATCCCGAAAACGCGATACTTACCATGAATGCGCCGACGCCGAGCGCCGCGCCGATCCCGATGAAAGCGAGGATCCAAAAGCGAAACTGGTCGAGCATCAGTCTGGTGTAGCTATTCATCGCAAACTCCGATTTCGGTCAATCGCTCATCAAGTTCCCAATGAATATGGTCGTATCGGTCGCGAGCGAACGTCTTAGCCAAGCATTGAGTATAAATCTGAAGAGGCATCATATTGGACTAGCCGTTTAGTAGCAGAAGAGCCCTCGAATGCCCGATCGAACCAAAAAATCGTATGGCCCGCTTGCTCGAGAGATATTGACGCACTGGCAGAGGTCTTGATCGCACGACCTCTGAAGCGGGCCGGCGACCATGCCTGTCTTGCCAAATCCTGGAACGTTGGCTGCGGAAAGCCCGAACTGATCATAACACGCGTCGTGCGCCTGGCAGCAAAGATCAGTACTGTTAGTTGCCGGAGCAGGCGAATTATTTCCGGGACCGCAGTAATTGTATCCAGGCAACGGTTCGTTGACACCGGGTATCTTAGTCTCCGAAACCGGCTTTTGGAGCGCGCGCGGGGTGGAAGGCGCGCCAGTTGCCCCACCGCGTGCTGAAGTTCCTTCGGTTGGGATCAGCCCGCTATCGATGCCTAGAATCTCCCCGTAGAGGGGGTGGCGTTTGTGCATTAGCTTGCGCGGGATTGGCGGAGAGTTCGGGCCGCTGAAGAGGTCCTCGAAAAAGTTCACCAAGAAATCAATCCCGAAAGCTACCGCTCCCAGCGGGAGCGCCACTGATGCGCCTTCACCGTCTGAGTAGGTCGCGGAAGGGTATCCCTCGCTAACGTCCCACGCTTGTTGGAAGTCATTCTTGGTCTTTTGCCATGACGGACCGCCGCCTTGGCCCGAGGGCCCAGCTACGCCGGGTCCGTCGGGGTTCGCGATCGAAGGACCGCCAAGTCCCTGTGCGCCGATCTGTGAAAGCATGTTCTGCATCTGCCGGTTATACACTCGGACAGCTCGGTAGATTACTCTTCGGCGCTAGGATCCCCGAATCTGAGAATGGCGGAAGCAGGTTTGGGCGTGGTCGTTGACCATACCTACTGCCTGCATGAAAGCGTAGCAGATCGTTGAGCCGACGAAGGTGAAGCCGCGGCGCTTTAGCTCTTTGCTCATCGCGTCTGATTCCGCCGTGCTGGCCGGCGCCCTCTTTCCGAGGTTGCAGCGCGGACGGCCGTCAACGAAGCGCCAGATGAAGGCGTCGAAGCTCCCGAACTCCTCCTGTACTTTCAGGAATGCTTTCGCGTTGCGGACTGATGCGTCGATCTTGAGGCGGTTGCGCACGATTCCGGGATCGAGCATCAGGCGCGCGAGCTTCTTGCGGTCGAACCGCGCCACTTTTGCGGGATCGAAGCTGGCGAAGGCCGCGCGGTAGTTCTCGCGCTTGCGCAGGATCGTTGCCCAACTGAGGCCGGCCTGCGCGCCTTCGAGGATCAGGAACTCGAAGAGCTTGCGGTCGTCATGCTCCGGAACCCCCCATTCGCGGTCGTGATAAATGATGTCGAGGTCGCTTTTCGCCCAAGAGCATCGCACCAGCGTCGCTTGATTTGTTGCCATAACGCGATGGTCTTTAGCATCGCGGCGCCCCCTCGCGCATCCGGATAGGGGAGGAGTTCGCAGGCGGCGTCGATTAGGCCGGCTAGTGCCCCAGGATTTCTTTTTGACCCCCTTGATACAAGTTGTGCAGATTGATACGTCAATTTGTAGGATTTAGTCTAAATACGCCCAAGAGAGAAAAATAGACTATCTCTCTGAAGGCAGGGCAGGGCAGGGAGGTCATGGAATGTTAAAGCGCAGATGGGGACAGACGCTTTGTACGGTCGCATCCTGTCTCGCTTCACTGATGATTGCGTCGGCGGGGGCACGGGCCGAGGTGAAGCCGGGGGAAGTGATCGGGGCGCAAAACGCAACTCAGGTCAGGCAGCTCGTGTCGCCCGGCGTTTATTACGCCGTGACGCACGGGATGCGCATGAATATCGTGGCGCCGGACGTGATCGAATGGCCGCCGCCATACAAGGAGGCGACCGAGAAGTACTCGGGCCAGGTGCGGCTAAGCGAAGACCGCCGGACGGTAGTCGGATACGTGGCAGGGCAGCCATTTCCGTTGATCGACACGAATGATCCCGACATCGCGATCAAGCTGGTGTGGAACAACGTGTTTCGCCCAATCTCGACCGACGATTACGATCTGCGCTTCTATGATTGCCAGACCGAGTACGTCAAGCCGGGGCAGGACCAGCGGATCATCGACGATATCGAGATCGGGCACTATGCCGGTTACGATCTGGTCGGGCGCACCGAAGTTGATCCATTGCCAATCGATCCGGACTACCGGACCACAGGGCGAATGTGGCTGTTCGCGCTTTATCCGATTCTTGCGCCGGAAGAGTCGCGCGGTCAGGGGCTCATCCGGTGGCGTTACGCCGATCCGGACAAGGGCGACGACAGTTGGGACTGGTCGCCTGGCACCCGCCGCGTGCGCCGGCTCAATGAAGCGATGATGAGCTCGGCGACTGGTGCGCAGACCTATGATCCGGATCATTATTCCGGCTTCAACCCGAAGACTGAACAGTACACCTACCGTTTCCTCGGGCAGCGGGAGCTGCTGGCCAGCGTTCACGCGGCACACTCGCCCGAGATGACCTGCCCCTATGACGGCGGCGGGACGGCCTGCCCGGAAGATTGGGAGATGCGGCGGATGTATATCGTCGATGCGATTCCTCGCCGCGACCGCAAGGGTGCGCCGGCGGCCCTCGATCGCGACACGGTCATCTACCTGGACGCCGAGGCGTGGTTCGAGCCGTACATCGACACCTACGACCAGAAAGGGCAGCTCTGGCGAGCGCATATCTACTGGCTGACTTATCGTGACCGGCCTGTTCCCGATGCACGCGTGGCGGTTTATCCGTTCAAGCGCGAGTTCGTGGTGGGGGCGGCGTCGATCGACGTGCAGGGCAACATCTCGACGATGTGCTATCTGCCGGGGCAACATACGCCCGAGCGCGAGTGTTGGTACATCAACATGGGCGCGATTTCCAAGGACTTCTGCACGGTGAAGGCGATGGTCGCGGCGGCGCCGTAACGACCGCCAGAATCGTACAATCACTGAGTCGCGACGGCGCGGAGGAGATAACCCTCCGCGCCGTTTTTTGTGCGCCCAGCATGGCGCGTGACTTGGAGGTGAAAGTCCTCTGTGCGAGCAGGCCGCGTCGAGCACTAGCGAAGCGCAAGGGCGTCATCGTGAGATGAGGTCTGGAGGAAGCGCGGAGCAAAGCCGCGAGCCGACGAACAGGAACCGGATACAAGGCGAGGTGGCTCAGGGCGAGCGGGCAAATGACCGCGAAGCTCTATCGGCCAAGGAGTCATCGCGTAGATCCGGCGGTTGTGCGGCGAAGGTCACGGAGCCTTACCTGGGGAGATCTCGCTTTATGCCTGAAAGGGCGACGCGCAGGAGCGCGGAGCGAGAAGTCAGCAGAGGCCGTAGTAGTCAGCGGGATACGGCAGATGCCTCGATGTCCGCGCTGATGAAGGGCCGAACGGAAGGGAGAGCGAAACCGCTGTGAGTCCGAAAGACGCCAGGCGCCAGAAGCCCGAGCAATTGGGGCTGCCGCTGGAAGGTAGAGGTGAAGCCTCGAGGTCCAGCGCAGCGGTGAAGCGTTGACGCTGACGAACGGAGAGGAGCGCTCGGGAAGCGACCGCCTGATGGAAGCGGTGGTTGCGCGCGGCAACGTCAGGGCGGCGTTGACGCGGGTACGTGAGAACCGGGGCAGCCCCGGAGTCGATGGCATGACGGTGGAAGAACTGCCGCAGTACCTGATGGAGCACTGGCAGGAAGCCCGCGAGCAACTACTCGCTGGAACTTACCAGCCCAAAGCGGTGCTGAGGCGGGAGATTCCCAAGCGCGATGGCGGAGTGCGAGAGCTCGGCATTCCGTGCGTGCTCGACCGGCTCATCCAACAGGCGATACTGCAGGTGCTGCAGCCGCGATTGGACCCCAGCTTCTCGGAGCACTCCTACGGCTTCCGACCGGGGCGCAGCGCGCACGACGCGGTGTTAGCGGCGCAGCGCTATGTGCAGGAAGGACGCCACTGGGTGGTGGACGTGGACCTGGAGAAGTTCTTCGACCGGGTCAACCACGATGTGCTGATGGGAAGACTGGCGCGGCGAATCGATGACTCGCGGCTCCTGCGGCTAATCCGCCGCTATCTCAACGCCGGCCTGATGGCCGACGGGGTAGTGATGGAGCGCACTGAAGGAACGCCGCAGGGAGGACCACTGTCGCCACTGCTGGCGAATCTCCTGCTCGACGAAGTGGACAAGGAGCTGGAGAAACGCGGGCACACGTTCGTGCGCTATGCCGACGACTGCAACGTCTATGTGCGGTCGCGGCGCGCGGGAGAACGGGTGATGGCGGCGCTGGAGCGGATGTACGCCAAGCTCCGACTTAAAGTGAATCGCGAGAAGAGCAAGGTGGAACTCGCGCACAAGCGCAGCCTCTTGAGCTACAGCTTCTGGTACGCCAGGGGCGGCGCGGTGGCATGCCGGGTCGCACCCAAGGCGCTGCGCGCGCTCAAGCAACGCGTGCGGCTGATAACCAGACGCAGCGGCGGACGGAGCATGAGAAGCGTAGTCGCGGAACTGAGGAAGTATCTGCCGGGATGGAAGCAATACTTCCAACTGGCGGACACGCCCAAGACCTTCGCTGACTACGACAAATGGCTCCGCCACCGGCTGCGGGCGCTGCAACTCAAGCAGTGGAAGCGCGGCTCGAAGATCTATACCGAGATGCGCCGCCTCGGACTGTCGGACGCGGTCGCGGCGCAAGCCGCGGCGGTTAACCGACGCTGGTGGCATCGGGCCGCCATGTCGGTCCACGCCGGCCTCACTGCCCGCTACTACGACCGACTTGGAGTACCCAGACTTGCCGATTAACCTCAACCTTCCGAACCGCCGGATGCGGACCCGCATGTCCGGTGGTGTGGCAGGGGAGTAGCGCTGCGGCGCTACCCCCTATGCCGATCGTTGGGGCATAACTCCCCACCCAATCTTCTTCCTGGTGACAATTATTTCTAATGATAACATTAGAATTTTTCGCGAGCATTTTCTGCGCGATAGGCAAAAACTTATCTGAGAAGACTCTTTGTTTAAATGGAGGTCTCTCGGATGATCAACCGGGTTCCAACCAAAGGTCTATTCGCCGGCGTCCTGGCGATGTTGCTCATCGCCGCCGGTTCGCGGTGCGCGCAAGCGGCCACGGTCAAACCGGGGGACGTAATCACCCCAGCCAACGCCACCTCGGTCAAGGATCTCGTCACCCCCGGCGTGTATTACATGGTCACGCATGGGATGCAGCTTGACGTCGTCCCAACTCAACGCATCGATTGGCCGCCGCCGTACAAGGACGCGACCGAAAAGTATTCATCGCAGGTGCGCCTGACCAGCGACCATCGTTCACTCATCGGATATGTGGCCGGGCAGCCATTTCCGTTGATCGACGCGAACGATCCTTTGGTCGCCAGCAAGGTGATGTGGAACAACGTGTTCCGTCCGATCCAGAGCGACGACTATGATCTGCGTTTCTTCGACTGCCAGATTCAGTACGTGCGTCCCGGCAAGTCGCAGAACATCATCAACGACATCTGGGTCGGGCACTACGCCGGTTACTCGGAAGTGGGCCGGACCGAAGTCGAACCGCTGCCGACCGATCCTGACTACAAGATTACCAATCGGATGTGGCTGTTTGCGCTGTATCCGATTCTGGCCCCGGCCGACGCTTACGGCACCGGCCTGATTCGTTTCCGCTACGGAGATCCCAAACGTGGCGATGACTCCTGGGACTGGAATCCGGGCGCGCGCCGGGTGCGCCGGCTCAACGAGTCAATCCTAAGCTCCGCCACCGGCACGCAGCAATTCGATCCGGATCATTATTCCGGCTTCAACGCCAAGACCGAGTTCTACGATTACAAATTCCTGGGCGACAAGGAGATGCTGATGTGCGTGCATGCCAAGCATTCTCCGGAAGTCACTTGCCCGACTGATGGCGGCGCGTCGGCGTGTCCGGAGAACTGGGAGATGCGCCACGTATATGTGGTTCAGGCTACGCCGCGGCGCGACCTGGGCTCGGCGGGCGGAGCGCTGGACAAGGAATCGGTCATCTATATCGACAGCGAAGTCTGGTTCGATCCGATGGTCGATACGTACGATCGCCAGGGACAGCTCTGGCGTGCGAATATCTACTGGCTGGCGTATCGCGACCGTCCGGTGCCGGACGCGCGGGTGGCGATCTATCCGTTCAAGCGGGAATTCGTAGTGGGTGCGGATCGGGTGGATATGGAGGGCGGAATCTCGACGATGTGCTATCTGCCGGGGCAAAACACGCCCGAACGCGAGTGCTGGTACATCAACATGGGCGCGGTCGATAAGGATTTTTGCTCGGTTAAGGCGATGGTTTCGGCGGCACCGTGAAGAAAATCTGATTTAAGTTTCGTGAAACATAAGCGGCGCGGAGCATAAAAACTCCGCGCCGCTTGTCTTTTTTGTGATTTTCGCCGGAATCCAATCCGATCGAACACCGCAATCGTACCTAATGCGTGTAAGGAGGATTTTTCGTGTGCAATTTCGCGCGCGCCGGGCAAATCTTGTCGCCTCGGTGAATTCGATTAGGGTAGCATGATTTTTTTGTCGCTCGAGGAGGTTTGTCGGAATGCTTAAGCGGGTGTTAACCAGAATCTCGCTAGCTGGCGCGATCGCAGCCTTCGCGATCGCCGCGGTCTCGCCGCGCGCGTCAGCAGCGTCAGTAAAACCGGGGGACGTAATTACCCCCCAGAACGCCGCGATGGTCAAAGATATCGTCGGACCTGGCGTCTATTACATGGTCGCGCACGGGATGCAGATGGACATTGTGCCGACCCAGCGGATTGATTGGCCACCACCGTACAAGGACGCGACCGAAAAGTACTCGGCGCAGGTGCGGCTGACCAGTGACCATCGTTCGCTCATCGGATATGTCGCGGGACAGCCGTTTCCGCTGATCGATTCGAACGATCCTTACGTGGCAAACAAGATCATGTGGGACAACGTGTTCCGTCCGATCCAGAGCGACGACTACGATCTGCGGTTCTATGATTGCCAGATTCAGTACGTGCGTCCCGGCAAGTCCCAGAACGTCATCAACGACATTTGGGTCGGCCACTACGCGGGCTATTCGCTGGTCGGACGCACCGAGGTCGAGCCGTTGCCGACGGATCCGGACTTCAAGATCACCGGCCGGATGTGGCTGTTCGCGCTGTATCCGATTCTCGCTCCGGCTGATGCGTACGGAGAGGGACTGATCCGCTACCGTTACATGGATCCGAAGCGTGGCGACGACTCGTGGGACTGGAACCCGGGCACGCGCCGCGTGCGCCGGTTGAACGAGGCGATCCTGAGCTCCGCGACCGGGACGCAGACGTTTGACCCGGATCATTATTCCGGCTTCAACGCCAAGACCGAGTTCTACGACTACAAGTTTTTGGGCGACAAGGAAATGCTGATGTGCGTGCATGCTAAGCATTCTCCGGAGGTCACCTGCCCGTCTGATGGCGGCGCCTCGGCGTGTCCGGAAGATTGGGAGATGCGTCACGTTTACGTTATCAACGCGACGCCCCGGCGCGACCTCGGCCAGGCCGGCGGCGCGCTCGACAAGAACTCGATCATCTACATCGACAGCGAAGTGTGGTTCGATCCAATGGTCGATACTTACGATCGCCAGGGACAGCTCTGGCGCGCGAATATCTATTGGCTCGCGTATCGCGACCGGCCGGTCCCGGACGCGCGCGTGGCAATCTATCCTTTCAAGCGCGAATTCGTAGTTGGCGCGAGCCGTGTCGATATGCAGGGCGGAATTTCGACGATGTGCTATCTGCCCGGCCAGAACACGCCCGAGCGCGAATGCTGGTACATCAACATGGGTGCGGTCGACAAGGACTTCTGCACGGTGAAGGCGATGGTCGCCGCAGCGCCGTGATGACGGTCTGAAATCGCAATTCTGCAAACGAAAATCGGCGCGGAGCCCAAAAGCTCCGCGCCGATTTCTTTTTTCTACTCGACGGTCACTGACTTGGCCAGGTTGCGCGGCTGATCGATATCGGTGCCGCGCTCCGCCGCTACATGGTATGCGAGCAATTGCAGCGGAATGGTCATCAGCACTGGCGTGAGCATCCGGTTGGTTGCGGGCAGCTCCAGCACCTCGGTCGCGACCGAGCGCAGCTCTTCGGTCGCGTGGTCGGTCACCGCGATAATCTTTCCGCCGCGCGATTCAACCTCACGCAGGTTCGAGAGCATCTTATCGAACAGGTCGTCGTTGGGAATCAGCACCACCACCGGAACCGTTTCGTCGATGAGCGCGATCGGGCCGTGCTTCATGAAACCGGCGGGAAAGCCCTCGGCGTGGATATACGAGATCTCTTTCAGCTTGAGCGCGCCTTCGAGCGCGACCGGATGATTGATCCCGCGGCCGATGTAGATGAAATCGTGCGCGGAGGCGTACTTGCGCGCGATCCGCTCGATCTGGGGCTCGAGCGCGAAGATCGTCTTCATCTGTGCGGGAATCGCGAACGCCGGCGCGAGCAGCGCCTCGGCCTCGGCGGCGCTCAGACGCCCCATCCGCGCTGCCAGATGAATCCCGAACAAGTAGAAAGCCTCGACCTGGGTGATGAAGCACTTGGTCGTGGTCACGCTGATCTCAGGACCGCATCGCGTGTACAACCGCGCGTGCGCGCGCCGCGCGATCGAGGAATCGAGAGTGTTGCTGAGCGCGATCACGTGCGCGCCCCGGCGCGCGCCTTCTTCCATCGCAGCCAGAGTGTCGGCGGTCTCTCCCGATTGGGAGATCGCGATCATCAGCGTGCGCGAGTCGATCGGCGCACGCCGGTAGCGGAACTCAGAAGCAAAGTCGGCTTCGACCGGAATTCCAGTGAGCTCCTCGATCATGTATTTCCCGATATTCGCCGTGATCCACGAAGCTCCTTCGCTGACCATCACGATTCGTCCGATCGCGCCGGGTCCCCCAGCGGGCAAAAGCTCCTCGTCGAATCGAACTTCCGGCGATCCGGCGATCGCGCGGTCGGCCAGCGTGTCGATCCACGCCTGCGGCTGCTCGCTTATCTCCTTGCGCAGATAGTGTTTGAAGCCGCCCTTGGTTGCGGCGACGGCGTCCCATTCGATATGGCGCGGCGTCCGCGTGACAGGCGTGCCGTCGAACTTCATGATTCGCACGCTATGCGCGGTGATTTCCGCAAGCTCGCCGTCGTCGAGCACCAGCGTCGAGCGCGTGTGGGTCAGAATCGCGGGGATATCGGACGCAACGAAATTCTCGCCGTCGCCCAGTCCCAGCACCAGCGGAGTCGCGGTTTTCGCCGCGACCAGCTTGCCGGGCTCGGTCTCCGACAATACCACGATCGAGAATGAGCCGCGTAGATCGCCGACCGAGCGTCTGACCGCCTCAGTCAGGCCGAGTCCCGCCTTGATGCGCTCCTCGATCAGATGGGAAATCAGCTCGGTATCGGTCTGTGAGCGAAGCTGATGGCCGCGTGCGAGCAGCGCGGCGCGCAGCTCGAGATAGTTCTCGACGATTCCGTTGTGAATCACGGCGACCGGTCCCGCCTTGTGCGGATGCGCATTCTCCTCAGACGGGCGGCCGTGGGTCGCCCAGCGCGTGTGACCGATTCCGATCTGCCCGCCAAGCGGAGCCTCGGCGAGACGAGCGCGCAAATTGGCCAGCTTGCCGGCCGCACGGCGAATCTCAAGCTTGCCGTTCTGCACGATTGTCGCGACGCCGGCGGAGTCGTAGCCTCGGTATTCGAGGCGAGCCAAGCCGTCAATCAGGATTGGATAGGCCTCAGCCGCTCCGACGTACCCTATAATTCCACACATATGATTCCCCCCTCCGCGTCAGTTGCGGAGATAGCGTTGCGCCGCACTTTCGCACGGCAGTTTCGGGAATCACGAGAGCCACGAACCGTGACCGGCGCGTCCGCGCGCGATCCGGAACCGAAGAGGAGGATGATCAAAGCGGGAGAGTTTAATCTTCGTCAGGGCGTGATGCCCTGCCACTCAAGGCGGCTTTTGTCACGCGGTCACCCGCGTGGTTTGTTCGCCTTTGTCGGCCGTGGAACCGGGAAGCTATCCGCCGAGTCTTTCGATGATGCTTCCACCTCGTCAACTTGGATTGCGATTACAATCCGAGTCCTGGCGCTACTCTCGTCCGATGCGTTCGATCAGCTAGACCATCACCTCGACAGAAATTCGGGCTTCGTTTCCCTTGCCAAAGATTATCCCCGCCCGCGCAATCTGGCACAAGACTTTCTTCGGTGTCTGCTAACGATTAAGGAGCCTCGAGAACTCTGCCGCCGAGATCTCCACAGTGCGAATTATGCTGCGCAAAGTTCCCCTGTCGAGAGTGATACGCAGAGGGATGGTGACAGGATTTCTTCCGTCGCAGACGAGCCGAACATGGCTCCCCTTCTGACGAACTTGACGGTAACCGAGCTTCGCGAGCGCGCCGACGCAAGCCCGTCCCGATATAACGGGAAGTGATGCGGATTTCGCCATTGGCCAGCGCCAGCGGCTTCCTAAACTCTAAGATCTTCGATTATCCAGCGACCGCAAGACGGACGATTTCGTACTCGGGAGGCAATTGCCAACCTTCGGATCCCTGATTATCGAGACAGAGCTCGATTGCCTCGCGGATATTTTGTAGCGCTTCTTCGCGGGTGCGGCCCTGACTGATACAACCGGGAATCACGGGGCATTCCGCGACCAAAAAACCGTCTTCGCCTGGGGTCAAGATTACGGCCAGTTCCATCACTTTTGATGATACCAGCCTTTATAGGTAGCCGCTAACAACCAAGCGACGCGTTATTTGCCGGCCCGATCGCCTCAAACCGTCACCGCGAGCCGACCAACCTCTGACAGAACCGCATTGCGCTCGTCGTCCGACGCCTGAGAACCAGCGTAATAGGCCGTCACGATGATTGGCGCGCGTCCACGCGGCCAGATGACTGCGATGTCGTTCGTCACGTTGTTCGGTCCCGAGCCGGTCTTGTCTCCGACGCGCCAGCCTTTCGGCACTCCCGCCCGCAAGCGCTTATCGCCGGTCTTATTGGCGACGAGCCACGCGATCAGTTGCTCGCGAGAGGAGGCCGATAGAGCAGTTCCGAGGATGGTCTTCTGCAGGATTTCGAGCATCGCGATCGGAGTAGTGGTGTCGCGCGGATCGCCGGGGATGGCTTGGTTCAGCTCCGGTTCACGTCGGTCGAGCCGCGTGACGCTGTCTCCGAGCGAGCGGATGTAGCCTGTCAGTGCCGCCGGGCCGCCAAAGCTGTCGAGCAGCAGGTTCTCCGCCGTGTTGTCGCTGAGGGTCAACGCGGCTTCGCAGATTTCGCCGACCGTCAGGCCGACGTCACCGACGTGCTTCTCGGTAATCGGGGAATAGGGAACCAGGTAATCCCTCGAATAGACGATCCAGCGGGTCAGGCTCTCCTGCTTGCGGTTGACCCGCGCCATGACGAATGCTGCGGTTGGATATTTGGACGTGCTGCACATGGGAAAGCGCTCGTCACCACGATGCGCGAAGAGCTTCATCCTCTTTATCTTGGCGGTATCAAGAATCGCCACGCCAAGGCGGCCGCCGTGCCTCCGTTCGAGATCGGCAACCCGGCGTTGCAACTCGCTTGCCCGATCATCGGAGGCGGCGGGCAAGCTCAGCAGAGCCGGGCCAACAGCCAGCGTGGCGATCAGAAGCTTTCGGCGCGAAATCTGCGGCACAGGTTCATCCCGCGACGTTCCATTGCGTCACTTGCCGGAGGGCTTGGATGCGTGACTCGTCGCCGTGGTGCCGTCGTCGCCGTGGCGTTTGCGCCAGGAGGCTGTCCAGCCGGGTTTTTCGCGTTGCGGATGATGCGACATCACGAGCGCGCCTTCTGGAACCTCGCGAATGATCGTCGTGCCTGAGGCGACGTACACGTCGCTGCCGACCTTAACCGGCGCGACTAGCTGTGTGTCGCAGCCAATCATGCATCGGTCGCCGATCTGCGTCGCGTGCTTTTCATAGCCGTCATAATTGACCGTGATCACGCCGCATCCGACGTTGGTATCGCGGCCGATGGTCGCATCGCCTAAGTAACTCAGATGACTGGCTTTGGTGCCGCGGCCGATTTTCGCTTTTTTGGTTTCGACGAAGTTGCCGATGCGATTGTGTCCCTCGAGATCAGTACCGGCGCGCAAATTCGCGAACGGTCCGATCTCCGAGTCCGCGCCGATCCGGCAATCCTCGGCGCGCACTCCCAGCTTGATATGGCATCGCTCACCGATCTCGACGTCCTTCAGCCACGCGGTGCCTTCGATTCTGGTTTCCGCGCCAATCCGGCATCGCCCGAGAATCTGCACGTTGGGTCCGATAATCACGTCGGCTGCGATTTCCGCCTGATCGGAAATGTATGCCGATGCGGGATCGACGAAGGTCACTCCCGCCGCCATCAGCCGTCGATTCACCTGGTCACGAAGCAGGGTTTCCATAGATGCCAACTCCTCGCGCGTGTTCACGCCCGCAAACTCCGCTGCGTCCCGCGCCTTCCACGCATCGACTGCGAGTCCGCGCGTGCGCGCCGACGCGACAATATCAGTCAAATAAAATTCATGCTGCGCGTTTTTGGGTTTGAGGTCATCCAGCGCCGCGCGCAGAAAGCTTGCGTGCGCGATATAAATTCCGGTGTTGATTTCACGAACCGTGAGTTCCGCTGGCGTGGCGTCCCGCGCCTCGACGATCGCGAGCGCCGCTCCGTTAGCGTCGCGGAGCACCCGCCCGTAGGCGCCGCCGTGATCGAGGACCACGCTGATAAACGACAGCGCCGCACCGCTTTCTTGATGCGCGCCGATAAACTCGCGAAGGGTCGCGGCGGTCAGCATCGGCATGTCGCCGTACGCGATCAGCACCTCGGCGGTGTAGTCCGGCGGTAGCGCGGTAACGCCAGCGCGCGCTGCCTCCCCGGTGCCGCGGGGCTCGGCCTGAATCGCGATCGCGATTTGCGCGTTTGTGGCGGCGGCGCGTGCAGCGGCCTCGACCTCGTGCGCCTGATAGCCGGTGACGGCAACGATCGGCGCGGCGCCCGCTGTCTCGAGCGCGCGGATTACCCGCGTGACCATCGCCGCGCCCCCAATCTCGTGCAGAACCTTGGCCCGCGCCGAGCGCATCCGGGTGCCGAGTCCGGCAGCGAGCACGATCGCGGCGAGGTTGCGGTTCTCCATGGCTGAATCTTGTGCCATCGCCTAGTCGTACTCGTTGAAGTCCGAGACCTTCCAGGTGTCGCCTTCCTTGCGAGCGGAGATCATCCAATTCTTCTTGAACGAGCCGCCTTCGGGCACGTCGATCGTCGCGCGGAACACGTACTGGATATGGTCAGGAGCGTCGCGCTCTGCCTTGAGCCTGTAATGGATGACAGGCTTGCGGGTGGCTTCATCGATCGATTGGCCCTGCGTCAGTTTCATTTCCTGGTGGAGCTTGTCGAGCGCCAGTCCGGTGCATAAAGGTTCGGCGGCTTTCAGATTGATTGCCATGTAATGGGCGGTGATGAAGCGATCCACCACGCCGCGAGGGCTATTGAACTTGGTGCAGGCGGCTACGGCGAAAAGGGTCACCGCAAGCGCGACCATAAAGACGCTGAGGGTGGTGCGGCGCTTCACGGCTCGGGACAGTAGCATCATTTCTTTTTGAACAACTCGTCCAGTGCTTTGCGCGTCGTTGCGGGTTTTGCTCCGGCGCGGTTTTTTCCCGGGGTGAAGTACTCGCAAAAGTTGGCGCGTTCCTTATCGACCACCCGCTCCGCCATCGGCTCCCGGCACTGATTGTTATATGCGAGGTCGTAAAAGCCGCAGTTTCGGCACGCGTGCTGCGCGCGGCCGCACCCGGGACAAACCTCGCGAAAGCTCACGCGTTCACTAACTTCGATTTCACCGCCACAGAAGAAACAGTTCATCGCGCGCTCGGCGATGCGTCCCCCGGCCCCATTCCGGAAAACCGCGCTTTTTCAAGCACTTCGCCACTGATAGCATAGCCGCTGTGGCATCCGCGCGCGAGACAATGCAAGACGCGATCGAGGCATTTGCCGCCGCGCTCGCGCTTGGGGCACGCGCCTCGGCGCATACGGTCGATAACTACCGGCGCGATCTGATGGCGCTGCGACGGTTCATGCTCGAACGTGCCGCGGCGCTCGGGCGCAAAGAAGACGAAATCGATCCCGCGTCGATCACGTCCGACCATATTCGCGGATGGCTTGCCGACATGATGAAGACCTACCAGCGCGCGACGGTCCAGCGGCGGCTCAGCGCTGCCAGGGCGTTTTTCCGCTACCGGGAGAATGCGGGCGCCGCCGGCAACCCTACGCGTACGATGCGCTCGCCGCGGTCGGAGCGGCATCTTCCGCTGGTCCTTGGCCTGGAAGATGTCGGAAAGCTGATTGACTTGGATGCAGACGTTCACACGGCCGCCGCGCAGCGCGATCGTGCGATAATCGAAACGCTCTACTCGACCGGGATTCGCGTGAGCGAACTGGTAGGGCTCAACTGGCGCGATATCGATGAAGAGATCGGGATGCTCACGGTGCGTTCGGGCAAGGGCAACAAGGATCGCGTCGTGCCGATCGGAGAGCCCGCGCTCGACGCCCTGATGGCATGGCGGCGCGTGATGCCGACTGCGTGGGAGGCAGAAGGTCCCGTGATCGTGAACCTGCGCGGCGGGCGGCTGACGACCCGCAGCGTCGAGAATATCGTGCGCGACCGAATCACGCGTGCAGGAGTGCCGATAGCGCTGACTCCGCATGGGCTGCGTCATTCGTTCGCAACGCATATGCTGGGCAGTGGCGCCGATCTGCGCTCGATCCAGGAGATGCTGGGGCACGCGAGTCTTGCGACCACGCAACGCTACACACACGTCAGCGTGAATCATCTGAAAGAGGTTTACCGGCGCTCGCATCCGCGCGCATAAGGGACGCACGAGCGACGCCTGAAGGAAAAATGAAAATCCGCAGCACAACGATTCTGAGCGTCCGCCACGAAGGCAAGGTGGTGATGGCCGGCGACGGACAAGTCAGCGCCGGAGCGACGATCATGAAGAGCGGCGCGCGCAAGGTGCGTCGTTTGCACGGCGACCGCGTGCTGGCGGGCTTTGCGGGCTCGACTGCCGACGGACTTACACTGTTCGACAAGTTCGAGAGCAAGCTCCAGGAGTACAACGGGGTGCTCAGGCGCGCCGCGGTCGAGCTGGCCAAGGACTGGCGCACCGACAGGGTGCTGCGCCGGCTCGAAGCGATGCTGGTAGTGGCCGACGCCGAAAGCTCGCTGTTGCTCTCGGGCGTGGGCGACGTGATCGAGCCCGACGACGGCATTCTAGCGATCGGATCGGGCGGAAACTTCGCGCTCAGTGCGGCGAGAGCGCTCATGCGCCACAACCCGGGATTGTCGGCCCGGCAGATAGCGGAAGCGTCGCTCAAAATCGCGTCTGAACTCTGCGTCTATACCAACGATCAATTTATTATCGAAGAGTTATAGGCACGCGGCCAAATCGCGATTAATCTTTGAAGTGCGGGCGCGCGCGACGGCCGCCCACGCGGTTTTATTGCAAACCAAACAATGGCAGTTCCACAGGTAATGACCCCGCGCGAGATCGTTTCCGAACTCGATCGGTATATTGTCGGCCAGCATGACGCCAAACGCGCCGTCGCGATTGCACTGCGCAACCGATGGCGGCGGCAGAACGTCGCGCCCGATCTGCGTGACGAAATCGCACCCAAGAACATCCTGATGATCGGTCCCACCGGCGTGGGCAAGACGGAGATCGCGCGCCGCCTGGCCAAGCTCGCACAGGCGCCGTTCGTCAAAGTCGAAGCCTCGCGCTACACCGAGGTCGGATACGTCGGACGCGACGTCGAATCGATGATCCGCGACCTTGCGGAAATCTCGGTCAAGATGGTGCGCGAGGAAGAGCGCGGCCGCGTCAAGGTGAAAGCGCGCGAAAATGCCGAAGAGCGGCTGCTCGATCTGCTGTTTCCGCCGCCCGCAAAAGCGCGCCGGCCAGCCGGGATCACCCCCGATGGCCACCTCGAGCCTGTGGACAGCGATTCGCATCGCGACACGCGCGAGAAGCTGCGCAAGCTGCTGGCGCAGGGGCATCTCAATGAACGCGAGGTCGAGATCGAAGTCTCGGCCAACGCGATGCCCACGGTCGAAGTATTCACTCCACAGGGCATGGAAGAGATGGGCTTCAACATGAAGGATCTCATGAGCCAAATCATGCCCAAGAAGACACATCATCGTAAGGTGAAAATTCCCGAGGCGCTCGAGATTCTGACCCAGGAAGAAGCCGCGCGGCTGGTCGATATGGAGGCGGTGGCGCACGAGGCGATCAATCGCGCCGAGCAGTCGGGAATCGTCTTTATCGACGAGATCGACAAGATCGCCGGACGCGAGGCGGGCCGCGGCCCAGACGTCTCGCGCGAGGGCGTGCAGCGCGACCTGCTGCCAATCGTCGAGGGCTCGACCGTCAACACCAAGTACGGCGCGATCCGTACCGACCATATCCTGTTCGTTGCGTCGGGCGCGTTTCATACCAGCAAGCCCTCCGACCTGATTCCCGAGTTCCAGGGGCGCTTTCCAATTCGCGTCGAGCTCAAAGCGCTCGCGCGCGAGGATTTTATCCGCATCCTGACCGAACCCGAAAATTCGCTGACGCGCCAATACGTTGCGCTCATGGCGACCGAGGGGCTGCGGCTCACTTTCACCGACGACTCGGTGGCCGCGCTGGCCGAGATCGCCGCGCAGGTTAACGACCGGACCGAAAATATCGGCGCCCGGCGCCTGCACACCGTCCTCGAACGGCTGCTCGAAGAGATTTCGTTCAATGCCCCCGAGCTCGGCGACCGCGATCTGGTAATCGACGCGGGCTACGTCCACGCCCACCTCGACCCGATCCTGAAGGACGAGGACCTATCGCGCTACATCCTGTAATGTCGAAGCGCCATAGCTGCCCGGCGTGTGCTCGGGCTTTGGCTGAGCGGGCTCTATCTCAAAATGATCAGGCGGCAATTGCGCCGCGCGCGCAAGCCTGTTTTGATTGCCTCCTACGGCGGGTTTATTGCCGGTGGCCGGATCGACTGGACGGAGGTTACGTGACCAAAGATCTCATCGCGCGAGCCGAAATTCTGATCGAGGCGCTGCCCTATATCCGGCGCTTTCGCGGCCAGACTTTCGTCATCAAGTACGGCGGCCATGCGATGCAATCCGACGAGCTGCGCTCGGGCTTCGCCGAGGACGTGGTGCTGCTCGATCTGGTCGGCATCAACCCGGTGGTAGTGCACGGCGGCGGTCCGCAGATAAGCGAACTTATCGGTAAGCTCGGGCTCAAGTCTCATTTCGTGCGCGGGATGCGCGTGACCGACGCGGCTACGATGGAAGCGGCCGAGATGGTCTTGCAGAGGATTAACAAGGATATCGTCGCGATGCTCTCGCGCCACGGCGGCCGCGCGGTCGGGCTCTCGGGCAAGGACGGCGACCTGATCGTCTCGCGCAAGATGCAGATGGTGGTCAAGGATGAGGCCGGGCGCAAAAGCGAGGTTGATATCGGGCTGGTGGGTGAGGTCGATCAGATCAATCCCGAGATCATCCGAACGCTCGAAGCGGCGAATTTTATTCCCGTGATCGCGCCCACCGGAGTGGGCCGCGACGGCCAGACGTACAATATCAACGCCGACGTGGCCGCGGGCGAGATTGCCGCTGCCCTCAAGGCGGAGAAGCTGATCCTGCTGAGCGATGTCGAAGGCGTAAACGATCGCGAGGGCAAGCTTATCTCGACGCTCGACGCGGCCGAGGCCCGCCGGCTTATCGGGCGCGGCGTAATTCAGGAAGGGATGATTCCCAAGGTCGAATGCTGTATCGACGCTCTGGGCAAGGGCGTCGCGAAGACGCACATTCTCGACGGGCGCGTGCGTCATGCCGTGCTGCTCGAAATTTTCACGCGCATGGGAGTCGGCACCGAAGTGGTGCAACGCCGGGCCCGGGTCGCGGACCTTGCCCGCAGTGCCAAGAAGAACGCCTGAAGATTCGGATGGCTACATCACGATGAACAACGCGGAAATTGTCGAACTTGCGCATCGCAACATGGTGGACATCTACGGATGCCTGCCGATCGCGTTCGTGCGCGGACATGGAGCATATCTCTTCGACGCCGACGGGAATCGATACCTCGATTTTTTCTGCGGCCTTGCGGTAACCAGCCTCGGGCATGGGCATCCGCGTGTCGTCCGCGCGATCAAGGAACAGGCCGAAAAGCTCACCCACGTTTCGAACGTGTTTCACACCGAACCCACCGCGCGACTGGCCGAGCGACTGGCCACGCGCTTTGGCGGCGCGAAAGTGTTCTTCGGAAATTCGGGAGCGGAGGCCAATGAGGCCGCGATCAAGCTCGCTCGCAAATGGGGCCACAAAGACGGCGGTGGACGCTACGAAATAATCGCGACCTTGGGTTCGTTTCACGGCCGCACGCTCGCGACGCTAAGCGCGACCGGCCAGGAGAAGTATCATCAGGGGTTTCAACCGCTGGTGCCGGGCTTTCGCCTCGCGCCATTCGACGATATCGCGGCGATCGAGCATGCGATTCACGATGAAACGGTCGGCGTGATGGTCGAGCCGATTCAGGGAGAGGGCGGCGTGGTTATGCCGCATCCCGACTACCTGAGCCGTCTGCGTGATTTCTGCGACCGCCGCGGCATCCTGCTAATCCTCGACGAAATTCAAACCGGGGTGGGGCGGACGGGGAAATTTTTCGCGTTCGAGCACGCGCGCATCAAACCCGACATCGTGACGCTGGCCAAGGCGCTGGCGGGGGGAATTCCGATCGGCGCGATGATCGCGAAAAACGAAATAGCGGCCGCGTTTACGCCCAGCAGCCACGGCACCACGTTCGGCGGTAATCCGGTCGCGTGCAGCGCGGCACTCGCGGTGCTTGACGCGATCGATCAGGAAGGAATTCTCGCCAACGCCACTAGCGTCGGCACCTATATGCTCGAACGCCTGCGCGAGATTGGCAAGAGTTGTGACGGCGTGGTCGAGGTCCGCGGCCTCGGCATGATCATCGGGGTAGTGCTGAAGGGCGATCCGCGGCCGGTCGTCGATGCTTGCCTGAAAGAAAAACTCCTCGTCAATGGAACCGCCGGCCACATCCTGCGTCTGCTGCCCCCGCTCAACCTCACGCGCGAGGAAGCGGACATCGGGCTCAAGATAATCGAGAAGGCGCTCAAGAGCCCACAGGTGACGTCATGAGCGCGGCGGTTCAGAAGGGACGGATCGCGCCGCAGCCGGAGTCTCGCGCCAAGCGCGACTTTCTGGACATGTCCTCGGTCACCACGGAAGAGCTGAACGGCCTGCTCGCGCTCGCGGCGCGGCTCAAGGCCGAACTCAAGTCAGGTATCGAGCATCCTTATCTGCGCGGGCGCACGCTAGCGATGATTTTTCAGAAGCCTTCGCTGCGCACGCGAATTACCTTCGAGACCGGGATGGCGCAGCTCGGCGGCCACGCAATCTACCTGGCGTCTAATGACATCGGAATCGGCGAGCGCGAGACAGTCAAGGACGTCGCGCGCAACCTTTCGCGAATCGTCAATTTGATCATGATCCGGACGTTTGCGCATGCCACCTGCGCTGAGCTGGCGCGGGAGGCGTCGGTGCCGGTCATCAACGGACTCAGCGATTTACTGCATCCGTGCCAGGTGCTGGCGGATCTGCAAACCCTGCAGGAACATTTCGGACGGGATATCTCGAAGCTCAAGATCGCGTGGGTGGGCGACGGGTTCAACATGGCCCAGAGCTGGATCGAGGCGGCCGGGCTTTTGGGATTCGAGCTGCGCATCGCGGTGCCTCGCGGCTACGAGCCGGAGAAAGGTTTCCTCGAGCGCATGCGGCGCGAGGAGATCGGTATCGTGACCAGCGATCCGGTTAAAGCGGTGACCGGGGCCGACGTGATCTACACCGACACATGGACCTCGATGGGGCGGGAAAAGGAAGCGGCGCAGCGCCGGCGCGATTTCAAGGATTTCCAGGTGAACCGCGCGCTCCTTCCGCACGCGTCGAAAAAGGCGGTGGTGATGCACTGCCTGCCGGCGCATCGCGGCGAGGAAATTACCGATGAGATACTCGACGGTCCCAATTCGGTCGTGCTTGACCAGGCCGAAAATCGACTCCATGCGCAGAAGGCCGTGATGGTCTGGCTGCTGCGTCCGGAGGTTCTGGCACATGCGGCGGGCGCGGAGCGAATGATTTAATCGAGTAGGAAAGATGGCCACCGAAAAAATCAGAAAGCTGGTGCTCGCATATTCTGGCGGGCTCGATACGTCGGTAATGCTGCGCTGGATCAAGGACCAGTTCGGATGCGAAGTGGTCGCTTATTGCGCCGACGTCGGGCAGGCGGAAGAAACCGTTGGGCTTGAGAAAAAAGCGCTCGCGACCGGCGCGAGCAAGCTGGTGCTCGCCGACATGCGCGAAGAATTTGCGCGCGATTTCGTGTTTCCGATGATGCGCGCGAACGCCGTGTACGAGAGCTATTACCTGCTTGGCACGTCGATCGCGCGTCCTGTGATCGCGAAGCGGCTGGTCGAAATCGCGCGCGACGAAGGCGCCGACGCCGTCGCCCACGGATCTACCGGCAAAGGCAATGACCAGGTCCGGTACGAGTTGAGCATTGCGCGGCTTGCCCCGGAGCTCAAAATAATCGCGCCATGGCGCCGCGCCGACTGGACCTTCACGGGGCGCGCGGACATGATCGCCTACGCTAACGAAAAAAAGATTCCCATCCCGGTCACGGCCGAAAAACCTTATTCGATGGATCGCAACCTGGTGCATATCAGTTACGAGGGTGGGATCCTGGAAGATCCGTGGCGCGAGCCCTACAACGACATGTTCCGCCTCACGGTCGCGCCCGAGAATGCGCCCGACAAGCCGGAGTATGTCGAGATCGAGTACGCGGAAGGCAACCCGATCGGAATCAACGGCGACAAACTCTCGCCCGCCAGGATCATCGAGCGCGCCAATGAAATCGCCGGACGCCACGGCGTCGGCCGAGTCAACATGGTTGAGAACCGCTACGTCGGAATCAAATCGCGCGGCGTGTACGAAACCCCAGGCGTCACGATGCTCTCGCATGCGCATCGCGGGCTCGAACAATTGACGCTCGATCGCGAGGTAATGCACCTGCGCGACTCGCTTATCCCGCGCTACGCGGAGATGGTGTATTACGGGTACTGGTTCGCGCCCGAGCGCGAGGCACTGCAGACGCTCGTTGATACGACGCAGCGCGAGGTGAGCGGGGTCACGCGAATCAAGCTGTACAAGGGTGCGGCGACAATCGCTGGACGCAAATCGGAAAATTCGCTTTACGATCCGGCGATCGCAAGTTTTGAAGAGGCGGGCGGCTACAATCAGTCCGACGCCGAGGGTTTTATCCGGATCGCGGGCACCCGCTTGCGCGCGCTTGCGCGCGTTCGTGGCGAGGGCGCAAAGGGCCGCGCGGAGAAGTGAGACTTGGGCAAGGTCATCCAGTTCCGGCCGCCGAAGGCGCAGCCGAAGTTGGTGCCACGAATCCGCTCGGGGCATTGCCCCAAATGTCTGCACAAAATGGACGTGCATATCGTTCATCCCGACGGCACCATGAGCTGCTCGGCGCGCGGATGCATGTGCCGAACCCGCCGTTCCGAATAAACGGGCTTGCGCGTCAATTGATTCTCTATACCCGGTACCTTCCAGAAAGACGACGCCAGCTCCCTCGTGCTGGCCGCGGCCTATGTCCTTTCGTATTCGCAAACGGTAGGTTCACAATCTTAGAGGACTAGCGCCATGGCGATTCCGCCCTACCATGCTTTTATGCTTCCGCTGTTGCGGATCGCAGGCGACGGACAGGCGCACCGTGTTGACGATTGTTTAGAGGAGTTGGCCAAACAATTCGGACTAAGCACCGAGGAACTTCGCGAGTTGCTTCCGAGCGGTAAACAGACAGTCATCTATAGTCGTGTCGGCTGGGCAAAAACCTATCTTGTAAAGGCACGACTGCTCGAAAGCCCTTCGCGCGGAAAATTCAAGATCACGGATCGTGGACGCGAAGTGCTGCGAGCAAACCCCGACCACGTCGATGCACACTTTCTGGAGCAGTTTCCGGAGTTTCTCGAATTTAAGTCGGCTCAGCGCCCGCCAGCCACAGGGAATTCTGAGGCCGCTGAGCATATGAACTCGGAAGAGACTCCCGAGGAGGCGCTGGATACAACGTATCAACTGTTACGGCGATCGCTCGCGCAAGACCTTCTAGAGCGCGTGAGGGCTTCTTCGCCGAGATTTTTTGAGAAGCTCGTCGTGGATTTGCTTCTCGCAATGGGTTACGGCGGCTCTCGAAGAGATGCTGGACACGCGATCGGGGGAAGCGGTGACGGTGGACTCGACGGGGTAATAGATGAAGATCGCTTGGGACTGGACAAGGTATACGTCCAAGCCAAGCGATGGGACGCAACTGTCGGACGGCCGGTCGTTCAGGCATTCGCAGGGAGCTTGGAAGGAGCTGGAGCGACGAAAGGAGTCTTGATCACCACGTCGGATTTTTCGCGAGACGCGCGCGACTACACCGGGCGAATTCAAAAGCGGATCGTATTGGTTGACGGGCAGAAGTTAGCTGAGTTGATGGTCGATTTTGACGTAGGAGTTGCAACGGTCTCGAATTACAAGATCCAGAAAATCGATTCCGACTACTTCGAAGGCGAGGAATAGCGTTGTATCCGCGAATCGTCTGTCGAATACAGACGATTGACGCTCGACGATGTTTCAGTGACTGCCGTGCGAACTGACAAACTGGTTTCGACAGAATCTGTTAGCCCCGCCAAACGGCGCATGGGAACCATGGCCTCCAATCTGATCCGTGGACGGTTTGCGCGCGGGCGGTTACCCGAGGTCGAGGCGTTTACCGCGTCGCTGCCGTTTGATCGGCGTCTTTTCCGGCACGATATTCTCGGATCGATCGCGCACGCGCGGATGCTCGCAAAGGTGCGGCTCATACGCGCTTCGGAAGGGCGCGCGATCGAGCACGGACTCAAGGAAATCGAGCGCGAGATTGATGCGGGACGCTTTCGGTTTGATATCGGTGACGAGGATATTCATCTCGCGATCGAGCGCCGGTTGATCGCGAAGATCGGCGATGCGGGGCGCAAGCTGCATACCGCGCGCTCGCGCAACGACCAGGTCGCGCTCGACTTTCGCCTCTACCTGCGCGACGAACTGCGCGAGGTGATAGGGATCGTCGGCGAACTGCGCGCCGCGCTCATCCGTCTTGCGCGCGGCCATGTTGAAACCGTGATGCCCGGCTATACGCACTTGCAGCGCGCGCAGCCGGTCTCGCTCGCGCATCATCTGCTCGCCTACGTCGAGATGCTGACACGTGACGGCGAGCGCTTTGCGCAGGCTCTGGCCCGTACCGACGTGATGCCGCTGGGTGCGGGGGCGCTGGCGGCGACCACGCTGCCGATCGATCGCGCGATGGTTGCGCGCGCTCTCGGCTTTGCGCGGATCACCGCCAACAGTATCGACGCGGTTTCGGACCGCGATTTCGCGGTGGATTTTCTGTCCGCCGCGGCGTTGCTGTCCGTCCATCTGTCGCGGATGAGCGAGGAGCTAATCCTGTGGACCTCGACCGAGTTTGGGTTTGCCTCGATCCCTGACGAGTTCTCGACCGGCAGCTCGATGATGCCGCAGAAAAAAAACCCCGACCTGGCCGAGCTGATTCGTGGCAAGACCGGCCGCGTCATCGGCGACCTGGTCGCGATGCTGACGATCCTGAAAGGCCTTCCGCTGGCGTACAATTCCGACTTGCAGGAAGACAAAGAGCGGGTCTTCGACGCGCTCGACACGATCAAGCCCGCTACGCGGCTGATGGCGAAGCTCTGGCCCGCGCTGCGTTTCGACCGCTCCGCTATGCGCGCGGCGGCGGGAGGATTCGCGCTCGCGACCGACCTGGCGGAATATCTGGTGGAAAAAGGCGTTGCGTTTCGCGAGGCGCACGAGATCGTCGGCCGGATCGTGCGCGAAACCGCGGCGGCCGGTGCGACACTCGAAGATTTGAAGCACAGCGATCTGCGGCGTTACTCGACGGCGTTTAAAGCCGACGCTGCCGGAATTCTGCGGGCGGAAAATTCATTGGCGCGGCGCTCGGCTGTGGGCGGACCCGCGCCGCGAACCGTGACCCGGCGACTCAAAGAGTTGAAACGATGAACAATCGGATGCTCGCCTATATCATCGCGAGTATTATCGCTTTCGCGGCGGCCGCAGTATGGGCGGGATGTGGCGTGAAGTCGCCACCGATTCCGAGCGCGTACGCGCAGCCACAAAGAATTCTCGATCTGCGCGCTGATTCTGAAAAAGGCGCGATCAAGCTTGCCTGGGGACGTCCCGATACTTTCGTGGGCGGCTCGGCGATGCACAATCTTGCGTCGTTTCTGGTGATGCGAAGCCGGCCGCAGGGATCGTACCAGGAAATCGGGCGGGTCGAGGTGACAGACAACGGGCGCTTTCAAAAACAGGAGACGTTCACTTATCGGGATTCGGACACGGTGATCGGCCAGAGCTACAGCTACGAAATCGTTTCGACCACTAGCGACGGCTTCAGAAGCGATCCGTCAAACGAGATTACGCTAGTGCGCACAGTTCCACCGCCGCCTCCCAACCCGGAGAATTTTGTCGTTCCAACTCCGGCGCCACTTCCGTGACGAACCGCGGCTGAGGCCCTTGGCACGCGTCAGTTCCGAGGCGTTTATTCGCCAAGTCCGGCTGTGGTAAAAACGACCTTCACCGTCATAGCTTCGGCCGCGGCCGTCAACTCCCGCACAAAACCATGAATTACTTCGAGTACAAGAACGATCAACTATTCGCGGAGGAGGTCGCGCTGGCCGATCTGGCCAAGCGGGTCGGAACTCCATTTTACGTTTACAGCGCTCGGACCCTGCGGCGGCATTTTCGGATCTTCGACGAGGCGTTTTCCGGCACCGATCATCTGATTTGCTATGCGATGAAGGCGCTGTCGAATTTGAGCATTCTGAAACTCTTCGCCTCGATGGGCTCGGGGTTCGACATCGTCTCGGCGGGCGAGTTAATGCGATGCATGCGCGCGGGTGCGGATCCGCGGACGATCGTGTTTTCAGGCGTAGGCAAGACTGACGCGGAGATCGCGGCCGCGCTCGACGCGGGCATCTTGATGATCAATGTCGAGTCGCGCCCCGAGCTGCATCGCATCGCGGAGGTGGCAGGACGCATGCAGCGGCGCGCGCCGGTCAGTCTGCGCGTTAACCCCGACCTGGATCCGGGAACGCATCCTCATATCTCGACCGGGCATCGCGATTCCAAATTTGGCGTGCCGCTTTCGCAGGTGCGCGAGTATTACGCGGAGGCGCGCGGACTCAAGAACCTCGAGATCGTCGGGCTCAGCACGCATATCGGATCGCAAATCACCGACACCGCCCCGTTCGCCGAGGCCGCCGGCAAGGTCAAGAGCATCGTGACCGACCTGCGCGCGTCGGGGGTCGAGCTCAAGTATCTCGATATCGGCGGCGGGCTGGGAATTCCGTACCAGGAAAATCCTCCTCCTCCGTCCGAGTACGCCGCAGCGATGCTCGGTCCCATCCGTGGACTCGGGCTCAAGATAATCAGCGAACCGGGACGCGTGCTGGTGGGCAACGCGGGCGTGCTGGTCACGCGCGTGCTGTACATGAAGGAGACCGACGTGAAGCGCTTCGTGATCGTGGACGGCGCGATGAACGACCTGATTCGACCGGTCCTGTACGAGGCGTATCATGCGATTATCCAGGTCGATCGGCGCAAGGTCGGCAAATTGATCGTCGCCGACGTGGTTGGCCCGGTGTGCGAGAGCGGAGATTTCTTCGCGCGCGAACGCGAGATGCCGCAGCCAAACGCCGGCGATCTTCTGGCAGTGATGAGTGCGGGCGCTTACGGCTTCGTGATGGCGTCAAACTACAACGGCCGCCTGCGCGCGCCCGAGATCTTGGTCGACGGCGCGGAGGCGCATGTGATTCGCGAGCGCGAGAGTTATGAAGATCTCATTCGTGGCGAGAAAATTGTCGAGCTGAAGGCGCATTAGGACGAACGATGGCGAGGCTCGAATTTACCAAGATGCACGGATGCGGCAACGACTATGTTTATGTCGTTGCGCTGAAGGCGCGTCCAATAGATCCGTCAGCGCTCGCAGTGCGTGTTGCGGATCGGCATTTCGGGGTTGGCGGCGACGGGTTGATCATGCTTGCGCCGTCGCGCACTGCTGACGTGCGGATGGAGATGTACAACGCCGACGGTAGCCGCGGCGACATGTGCGGCAACGGAATTCGCTGCGTTGCACGGCTTGCCTACGAACGCGGTATCGTGCGCAAGAATTCGATGGTCGTCGAGACAGATTCGGGACTAAAGACGATCGAGCTGCGATTTGAGGTTGGCGACGTCACAGGTGCGACCGTGGATATGGGCGAGCCGGTTCTGGAGGGTCGCGAAATTCCGGTCGCCGCCGACGGCAGGATCATCGACTATCCGCTCGAGGTTGCCGGCCGGCGCGAAGCGATCACCGCTGTCTCGATGGGAAATCCGCACTGCGTGATCTTCGTGAACGACGACGCGATCCACAAAATGGACGTGTGGGAGTTTGCGCGGCTCGGACACCAGTTCGAGACGCATCCGTTTTTTCCGCGGCGCGTAAATACGGAATTTATCTTGCCGATCTCGCGCACGCATCTGAAAATGCGCGTATGGGAGCGCGGCTCCGGCGAGACCCTCGCGTGCGGCACGGGCGCGTGCGCCGCGCTGGTTGCGGCGGTGCTGACCGGACGCGCGGAGCGCAAGTTGACCGTCGAGCTGCGAGGGGGCAACCTCGAGATCGAATGGCGTGAAAAGGGTGCAGGCGCGAATCACGTCTTCATGACCGGAAACGCGATCGAGGTGTTTAGAGGCGAAATCGAGCTCGGGTCCGCCGAGATGGTGCCGGTCAAGGACTAGTCGCAGCGGAGGATTGGCAGATGTTCAATGGAGCGCTCACCGCACTCATCACGCCTTTTCGAGACGGTGCGGTGGACGAACCCGCGCTGCGCGATCTGATCGAATGGCAGATTCAAAGCGGCATCGACGGGCTGGTGCCGTGTGGCTCGACCGGTGAGTCGGCTACGCTTACGCATGAAGAGCATGAGCGCGTGGTCAAGATTACCATCGAGCAAGCGCGCAAGCGCGTGCCAGTGATCGCCGGGACCGGCTCGAACGCGACCGCGGAGGCGATTCGCCTGACCGCGTCGGCGCGCGCGATGGGTGCCGATGGTGCGCTGCTAATCTCGCCCTACTACAACAAGCCGACCCAGGAAGGGATCTTCAAACATTACAAACTGATCGCGGCGAGTGTGGATTTGCCGCTCCTGGTTTACAATATCCCGGGCCGCACCGCCTCGAATATCGCGCCCGAGACATTCGCGCGGCTGTCCGAGATCAAGAATATCGCCGGGGTCAAAGAAGCCTCCGGCTCGATGGACCAGGTGTCGGACATCCTTCGGCTGTGCGGCGATCGCCTGGCGATTCTTTCGGGCGACGACGCGCTGACGCTGCCGATCATGGCACTCGGCGGGAAGGGCGTGATCTCGACTGCCTCGAATGTGATGCCGCGCGAAATGCATGAGCTTGCGGCTGCGGCACTAGCGGGAGATTTCCATCGCGCGCGCGGGGCGCACTATCGGATGCTGCCGCTGCTGCGCGCGCTGTTTATCGAGACCAATCCGATTCCGCTCAAGCACGCGCTGACCCTGATGGGGAAATGCGCTAACGAACTTCGTCTGCCGCTGGTTCCGCTGACTGCGCCTGCGAGCGAGAAGCTGAAGGCGGCGATGAAAGAGCTGCGGCTCGTCTAGCCGCGCGGCTCCAGCAGCTCGATCCGGTTCCCGAACGGATCATCAACATAAATCCTGTCGTAGCCCTCGAGCGGCTCATCGTCCGCGACGCTGCATCCCGCGCGCCTGAGCGCGTCCGCGAGCGTGGGCAAATCCTCGACGATTAGAGCGGGATGCGCTTTGCGTGCGGGTGAGAATTCTTTTTCGACGCCGAGATGGATTTTGAGCGCGCCGCGCTCGAACCAGCCTCCGCCTCGCGCGGCCAGATGAGCAGGCTTGGGCTGCTCGGGAATTTCCAGCAAGCCGGCGTAGAATGCGCGCGCCTCGGCCTCGCGTCCGGGAGGCATTGCCAATTGCACATGGTCGATTGCGCAGATCTTCATAGAACGAAAGTTTGGCGCGTGCGGGCGCTCAGTCAAGTCCGCGCGCGCGAAAGAAAAGCCGACAGGAAATCCTGCCGGCTCTTTGAGAATCAATCGATTGAGAAACGCGCTATTCGAACATCAACACCGTGCGCGCGACCTCACCGGCCTTCATCGCGCGGAACGCCTCGTTGACGTCCTCGAGCTTGCCGCGGCGCGTGATCATGTCGTCAAGGTCGATTCGTCCCTGGCGATAGAGATCGATGATTCGCGGCATGTCGATTCGGAAGCGGTTCGAGCCCATGAAGCATCCCTGGATGCGCTTCTCGTACAGCAGTGAGAAGCCGTCCACGTCAACTTTCTGCCCGAGCGGCACCATCCCGACGATGGTCGCGATTCCGCCGGGGCGAATCGACTCGTAAGCCTGCTCGGCGGCGACCTTGAGGCCGATCGCCTCGAACGAATAATCGACGCCGTCGCCGGTGAGGGCGCGGATTTGCTCGACCGGATTTCCCGCCGACGCATCGACCATGTGCGTTGCGCCGAGCTTCTTGGCGAGTTCGAGCTTGGTCTTGAACTTATCCACCGCGATGATCATCCGCGCGCCTGCGATTCGCGCGCCCTGGATGATCGCGAGTCCAACTCCGCCTGCGCCGAACACCGCGACCTGTGAGCCGGGCGAGACTTTCGCGGTATTTAACGCCGCACCGACGCCGGTCATGACGCCGCATCCGATGAGCGCGGCGCGGTCGAGTGGAACGTCGTTGTCGATTTTCACCAGCGCGTTTTCATGCACCAGCATCTGCTCCGCGTATCCCGACAGATCCGCGAACTGATTGACCATCTTGCCCTTCTGCGACAGGCGCGGTTTGTCGCTTTGTCCGCGCTGGGTCGCGGCTTTGTTCGAGCACAGGTTGGGATGGCCCGACATGCACTCCTCGCAATAGCCGCAGAAAACGCTCAGGCACGCGATCACGTGATCTCCGGGCGCCAGGTAGGTGACTTGCGAGCCGACTTTCTCGACGACGCCCGCCGCCTCGTGGCCGAGGATCGCGGGCGTCGGCCACATGTAGAGTCCGTCAACGAAGTGCAGGTCGCTGTGGCAAACGCCGCTGGCGACGGTGCGCACCAGCACCTCACGCTCTTTAGGATTGTCGATCTCAACCTGCTCGATCGTGAGCGCCTGGCCGGGACCGTGGTATATCGCTGCTTTCATTTTGATCGTGCTCCTCGTGTCGTAATCGTCGCGCGGGTTACTGGAACATCAGGACCGTGCGTGCGACCTCGCCGGCCTTCATCGCGCGGAACGCTTCGTTCACATCCTCGAGCTTGCCGCGGCGGCTGATCATTTCGTCGAGCTTGAGGCGTCCCTGCAGGTAGAAATCGAGATAGCGCGGCATGTCGATCCGGAAGCGGTTCGAACCCATGTTGCTGCCCTGCAATTTGCGTTCGGTCAGGAACATGTAGCCGTCGAGCTCGACCTTCTGCCCGACCGGGATCATCCCGATTACGGTCGCGGTGCCGCCCGGTCTAAGCGAGTTGAACGCCTGCTCAGCGGCCTTTTTAAGTCCGATCGCTTCGAAGGCGTAATCGACGCCGCCGCCGGTGAGCTTCTTGATTTCATCGATCGGATCGCTCGACGACGCGTCGACCGTGTCGGTCGCGCCGAGCCGTTTCGCCATCGCAAGCTTGCCCTCGAACATGTTGACCGCGATGATCTTGCGCGCGCCTGCGATCCGCGCGCCCTGAATCGCCGCAAGTCCCACGCCGCCGCATCCGAACACCGCGACCGTCGAGCCTGGCTCGACCTTGGCGGTATTGAGCACGGCGCCGACGCCGGTGGTGACACCGCATCCGACCAATGCGGCGCGATCGAGCGGAATGTCCTCGCTGATCTTCACGATCGCATTCTCGTGCAGCAGCATCCGCTCGCAATAGGATGAAACATCCAGGAACTGGTTGATCAGTTTGCCCTTCTGCGAAAGGCGCGGCTTGTCTTTCGGGTCGCGCTGTGTCGCCGCCTTGTTTGTGCATCGGTTCGGATGCCCCGACATGCACTGTTCGCATCCGCCGCAATAAACGCTGAGGCACGCGATCACGTGATCGCCGGGTTTGACGTAGGTGACTTGCCGACCGACCTCTTCGACGATCCCGGCGGCCTCGTGCCCGAGCACTGCGGGCGCCGCGTAGGGATATAAACCATCGACAAAATGCAGATCGCTATGGCACACGCCGCTGGCGACGGTGCGAATCTTGACCTCGCGATCTTGCGGCTTATCGACCTCGATATCTTCGATACTCAGCGGTTGCTTGGGGCCATGAAACACGGCGGCTTTCATTCGGGCTCTCCTTATTTCTGCAAATTAACCCGTGCAATTTCGGCGCGGCCTGCGCCACGCATCGGGCGCGGGAACACGCCTCGAACCCTCTTAGTACCACATTGACGGCGCTTTTCCACAGGCTCGAGGAAGCGGGCGCGATGAGGACTTTTTGCATCGTCGAGCGCGCGCCCGGTAGCCTTTGGTATGCGCCGAAATTCATTCTGCAGGATGGCGATCGCCAGTGCGCTCATCTGCGCGAGCGCGCTTGCGCCCGCGCGGCCGGTGCGGGCAGAGATCGTGGCCGCAACGCGCGCCCGTATCGACGAGATCGCGTCGGCCCCGGTCGCGCACGGCGAGGCGCCGGCGATCATGCTCGGCGTCATCTCTGGCAATGATCGAATGATACGCGCCTTCGGCGAGACCGCGCTCGGCTCCGGCGTGCGGCCGACGGCTACGACCGAGTGGGAGATCGGATCGATCACCAAGACATTCACCGCGATGCTGCTGGCACTTTACGTTCAGCGAGGGGTGGTGCGCTACGACGATCCGCTGCAAAAGTATGTGCCCGACGCGGTAACCGTGCCGCGCTACCACGGGCGCCAGATAACTCTGCTCGATCTCGCAACACATACCTCTGGTCTTCCGAAAGATCCGGACCTGAGCGGCGTTCGGCATCTTGATACGACCACGATGTATCAGAAGCTGGGCGCTTATGAGCTCACTCGCGCTCCAGGCCTGGAATTCGAATACTCGAACTGGGGTTTCGCGCTCTTGGCGCATGCGCTGATGCGCGCGACCGGTGACGACTACCAGGGCCTGGTAGAGCGCGAGATTTGCAGGCCGCTTGGAATGACCGATACACGAGTCGATCTCACCTCACAGGAACTCGCGCTCCAGGCGCAGGGTTACGGTCCCGAAGGATTTCCGCGTCCGCACGACAACGTGACCTGGCCCGCTTTCGATGGCGCGGGTGCGCTGCGCTCCACGATGGGCGATTTGATGCGCTATCTCGCCTACAATATGGGGCGGACGAAAACACCGCTCGACACGCTCTTGCCCGATTTGCAGAAACGATGGCATCGTGGCGCGCGCGAGAAAACTTCGGCTGGACTTGCGTGGCAGATGCTGCCGATGCGCGGCTCCAACAAGACCGTCGTCTGGAAGAACGGCGCCACCTCCGGCTTCTTCAGCTACATTGGATTTGTAAGAGAGGCTGGAATCGGTGTGGTCGTCCTCGCCAATCGCAAGGTTCCAGTCGGGCGAATCGGAATCCAAATCCTGCAGGCACTCAACGGGACCGGAAGTATTGTCGAACAGGCTCCGCAGGACGATCAAGACCAATAGAACCTTCGGGTCGTCTACGGAAATGCGGTAGGCGGATTAACTCCTTCAATTGGCACCCCTGCAATCTTTGTCGCGATGGAACCGGCGCGGGCGTAAAGAAGAGTGTCCCGGTCCCGATAGACCAGCTTCCATTCCGGGTTGCGTGCGATTACTCGATTAGCAGGATCGTCGGGCGGCACGATTATATAGTCATGCGGCCATCGCGTGAGGATCGCATCTGCGCCGGAGAGGTCGAAATGAAATAGTATAAACGCGCGCAGCACAGTTTGTGGATATACAGTATCGTAGCGCCCATCGATGAAGACCTTTGACCCAGGCGACATATGCCAGATTAGGTATTCACCCCAGAGGAAATTGTCGAGTATATATCCGTGCAGATGGTGTGATCGCATAAATGCGACCGCGCCGGCCGGATATTTCTCGTGCGCTGTCAAACGTTTCGAGAAAAATCCGGTGCCAGAGAGCAGTGCGCAGGCTACCAGCACAAACAGAAGCTGGGTTATTATTCTCGCGCGCGGCTCTTCCGACACCGCGCCGTCCCGGACGGAAACCCGAAGCCGCGCAGCCGCGATTGCGCCGTGTCGCGCGAGCGGACTCGCGATCGCGATCACCGCGATCGGAACATTACGCATCGCGATGATCGCGGCGCCGGACATAACTCCCGCAACCGCGAGGATTGGCAGATCCTCGAAATCGCGTGAAATAGCGACTGCGATAGCCAGTGTCACCATCAACCCTACCGGCAACGCGTCATATATCAGTGTCAGCGTTCCGGTGCTTTGGCTAACGGAATCAGCAAGCGCGTAAAAGAGTGGTTGCCAGTCCGCAACCACGATTCGCGTGTACGGGTTGCGCAGCGCGTGAGCAACCGCGATCCAGGTGCCGACACCATATGGCGTGAGCAGGGTCGCCAGTGCGGCGCTTATCGCGATCGCTCCGAGACTCACTCCCCGACGGAGACCGTCGCCATGCACCCAGTCACATGCGATCGAAGCGCAGGCATAAGTTCCAAGCGCAGCGATCCCGACGATAAACCCGCCGTGCAAATTTGCCCACAGCATCAGTATTGGAATGGCGATCCAAAACCCTCCGCCGCGGCGAAAGGTATCGCGTGCGAAAATCAACATCAGGATTGAAAACAACGCGAAGGTAAATGTCTGCGGGCGGAACTGCATGGCAGGTGCGATCATCGTGGCAGTTAGCAAGAGCACAAAAAGCTGCGCCAACTCGGGCGCGCCGGCTTCGCTCTCGGACGCCGCAACGGATACGATCGTAATCGCCGCGAGGCAGAGCTTTATTAGCTTGAGCCCGAACACGCCGAATGCGTTGAACGCCAACGCATAAATCATTTCCGATAGCCATTCGTGATTCAGCCAAAGGTGGTTCGCCGCTGAGTATGAATATGGGTCTCGCAGCGTCAGATGTCCCAGCGCCAGGACGGCGCGTCCGAAAGTGATATGCCCCCACAGATCGGGATCCGCGAAACGCAACGAATCAGCGATCGCTATCGCGATCACGATTACGCCCGGCATTCGGCGCAGCGGCGATTTGGCGTGCGGATTCCACCACGGGACGAACGACGATCGCCGCGTCGCACGGCCCTCCCCCTTTGCAGAAGCCATCGCGTCCGAAACGATACGCCTGGTTCTACGGAAAGGTCGAGGGCTGCGCCGTCCCAATAATAGGCACTCCGGCAAGCCTCGCCGCCGGCGAACCACCGCGTGCGTATAGCAACGTCGAGCTATCGCGATATATGAGCCTCCAGTCGCTGCGTGCCGACATCATCTTTACTGCTTGGCTTTCGGGCGAGATCATCACAAAGTCACTCGGATACTTGGAAAGAATCGCTGCGCCGTCCGGTTGATCGAAATGAAACAGCATAAAATCGCGCAGCACTGATTGTGGATAGACAGTGTCGTAACGGCCGTCGATAAATACCTTCGAGCCGGGAGCGAGATGCCAGATCAGATAATCGCCCCAGAGGAAATTGTTGAGCACGTTGCCGCGAAGCCCATGCAATTGCATGAACGCGACCGCCCCGGCCGGATACGGTTCGGTCGTCCGCAGGCGGCGCGAAAACATTCCGGTTCCAGCGAACAAAACGATCGCGATTGCACATCCAGCGATTTGGATGAGGGTCGGCTCCGGTGCGCTCGGCTCCGCGAGATCGGTCGCGTTCCCTTCATCGCGCAGCCTCTGACGAGCGAGCCATCCGTGACGCGCCAGGGCTGGTGCTATGGCGATTAGTGCGATCGGGATATTGCGCTGGGATATAAACGCTGCCGTCGCCATCAACGCCGCGACCGCGACAATCGGTAGATCGGCGCCATCCGGTGCGATTATCCACGCCGCCGCGAAGCCGACGATTATCGCGACTGGCAACAAAGCAAAGAACGCGCTACCGAATCCGGTATCAAATGCCTTGATCAGCGATCTGATCAGTGGTTGCCAATCCGCAACCGCGACGCGCGTGAAGGGATTAGCAAGGGCGTGCGCAATCGCAATCCAGATGCCGATGCCGTAAGGCGTCAGCAGGGTTGCGAGCGTCGCGCCGACCGTGATCGCGCTGAGCCTGACCAGCCGTGCCGGACCGCGTCCCGCCGCGAGATCCTGCGCACCGCCGATTACCGCGCAGGTTCCAAGTGCGGCAAGGCCCATGATGAAACCGCCATGCAGATTGGCCCAGACGATAAAGATCGGCAGCAACACCCATAAGCGCACTCTCCGCCCATACGCCTCTCGCGTTAGGATCAGCATCACGGCGGCAAACAGCGTGAAAGTGAAGGTCTGCGGGCGGAACTGAAAATACGGTGCCGAGATCGCGGCAACCGCGATCAGAATCGCGAACTGCGCCAGTTCAGGCGCTCCGGTCTCCGCGTCGGCCAGCGCGACCATAAGGATCGCTGCGCCGGTGAATAGCAACTTGAGCAACTTCAACCCAAACACCCCAAGTGTGTCGTACGCCGCGGCGGTGACTATATCGGTCAGCCATTCGTGATCCTGAAAAATGTGTCCGGGAGCAGAATATGAGAAAGTGTCGCGCAGCAGAAGATGACCCTGCCGAATAGCTATCTCACCAAACCGCACGTGACCCCACAGATCGGGATCCGCGATCCGCACGGCGTCGGCGATCGCGATCGCAATTATTACCAGTGCCGGCGAATAGCGGATCAGGGACGGCAGCGGCCGGCGCGGTTCTGCCGATCCGCGCGCGGCGCCGATTGTGGAAGTCGAAGCGTGTGTTGCGTGCTCCACCTGTCTCCTTGCGTGCGATTACGGAAAATCCTGTGCGCGGGCGGTCCCGGAAACCGGCACTCCTGGTATACCGGATGCGGCTGAATTCGCGGGTGCGTACAGCAGCGAGTCTCTGTCGTGATAGATTAGTCTCCATCTGGCCAGCGAATTCATCAGGCCGACGGCAGGCAGGCCGGGTTGAATCAATACATAGTCGGTTGGGTATTTATCGAGCGCATCGGTTGCGCCAGGCTGATCGTAATGAAACGCGAGATAATCGCTGATCACGCTCATCGGATAGACCGTGTCGAAGCGAGGATCGATAAACAGCCGCGACGCGGATCCGGCGTGGAATATTACATAGCCACCCCAACCGTAGCTGCAAAGTATATTGCCTTTTAAGTGATGCTGATCCATGAACGCCATTGCTCCGATGGGATAGGGTTCATCAAAGTAGAGCGTGCGCGAAAAGAATCCAGTGGCGAAGAGCACATACAGTGTCAGTAGCGCCAACGCAGCTTGGCCAGACAGATTCGGACGCGCTGCGGATGATGCCCGGTGGACCGAAAACCTATCGCGCCGGGCGGCGCCAATCGATAGATGATAAGCGAGCGGAGCGACCGCGGTGATTACCGCGAGCGGGAGATTACGCACCGACAGATAGCCTGCAACCGCCATAACCGCCCCGATAGCTACCAGCGGAAGATCAATCGCCGCTGGTCTGAGTACACATACCACACCGAGTCCGAATACCGTCGCGATTGCGGCGGCGTAATTCATCAGCGCAACTGGAGAGGGTCCTGCCAGAGCGAGCACGTGCAAGAGCGGTTTCCAATCGGCGAGCGTGCTGCGCGTGTAGGGGTTAGCGAGCGCATGAGCAAGCAGACCCCAGGTTCCGAATCCGTACGGCGTCGCGAGAGTCGCGGCGAGTGCACCCACCCAAATGGCACCGAGCGCCAATCCTCGGCGCGTACCCCGGCCGTCCCACCAATCCTGAAGCCCCGAAACTCCGGCGTAGATCGCGAGCGCGACCGCTCCCATCAGGAAACCGCCGTGCAAATTCGCCCACAGCGCGAGAATCGGAATCGCAAGCCAGAGCTTTCCTCCGCGGCGGTAGATATCACGGGCGAACAGCGCGCTCATCGCGCTCATCAGCGCGAAGGTGAACATCTGCGGCCGAAATTGCATCTGCGGCTCAATCGCGATCGCGGCAAGAATCAACAGGGTTAGCTGCGTGGCGGAAGCCGCGCCGGTCTCGGATAGCGCCGCGGTCATCATCAAAATCGTGGTGCCGGTACAAAAGAGCTTCAGTAATTTCAACCCGAAGACGCCGAACATATTGTAAAATGTGGCGAGAACTGCGTCGGCAAGCCACTCGTGATTTAGCCACAGATGCCCCGGCGCGGAGTAGGAATACGGATCGTGAAAGACAGGATGCCCCAGGCGCAGGATTTCCTGCCCCGAGCGCAGATGCCACCACAGGTCAGGGTCGGTAAAGCGTCCTGCATCCGCAAGCGCAATCACGAGCGCAACCAGTGCCGGCGAATAGCGAAGCAGCGATAGCTTGAGCGGCGGCACGGTGTCCGCGGCCAGGTTTGGATCGTCGGACCTTCTTGCGGCGACTGGTACTCTGGAATCCATCTACGGAAAGACCGGTGCCAGCGTTGCGCCGCGGACTGGAACGCCGGCAATCCCGGCGGCGCGCGAGTCTCGGCGCGCATAGAGGGTTGAATCACTATCGCTATATATAAGCGTCCATTGTGCGGCGCTCGCCATGACGTCGGCGGCGACGGTGTTCGGATTAATCAGGACGAAGTCGTTGGGAAAGCCGGCCAACGTCCGCACCGCGCCGGACCGGTCGAACGCGAAGGCGAGGTAAGCGTCGATGATTCGTCGCGGATAGATCATTTCAAACCGGCTATCCATAAATACCTTGTCGCGTGGCCACTCGTGAAAAATGATATAATCGTTCCACGAGTACTCGCATAGCATATTGCCGGAAAGATCGTTCGCGCGCATGAATGCCAGCGCACCTTCGGGGTAGCGCTCAGTCAGCCCGAGGGTACCGGAAAACAACCCGGTTTCCGCCGCGAGCGCGAGCGCCGCGATCGCGATAACGATCTCGCCCCCGAAGGTGGTTCCGCGGCGCATTAGGCCAGTATCGACGGAACGCCGCCCCCAGCGCGCACGCAGCGCGAGCGTCGCATGCCGGGCCAGCGGAATCATCGCAGCCATCATTCCGAGCGGAACATTGCGCACCTGAACGAACGCCGCCGCGATCAGTACCAGCGCAATCGCGATGAGCGCCAGATCGTCGGTACTCGGTGCGAGCGCTATAGCAACCAGAGTCGCGAGAAAGATACCGTATACGGAAATATCGTAAAGAAACGGCACGTGCGCGATATGGTATTCCGCGATCGTCGCGCTGATCAGCGGCTGCCATTCATTGATCGCGCCCAGCATCGCGGGATTCCCAATTGTATGGAGCACACTCAGCCAGCTACCGACGCCGTATGGGGTTAGCAACGTCGCCACGACGCACGCTGAGGTCACGGCAGCCAGATGAAAGAACCGCGCGCCGCCGCCGCATGCTGAAATTTCCTGTCCGCCGCGTACGATCGCGTATAGCCCCATCACGCACAATCCGATCACGAAACCGCCGTGCAGGTTCGCCCACAACGCAAACATCGGCACTGTAATCCAAAGCGGCGCGTGACCTCGAAAATTGTCGCGCGCCAGCAGCACCAGGACCGTAGCCAGAAGCAGATAGGTGAATATCTGAGGCCGGAATTGCATCTGCGCCGACAGCCGGATGCTGGCCAAAAGCATGATTGCGATCTGCGTGACGGCCGAGGCTCCGGTTTCGCGCATTGCCTGCAACAGAAGCAAGACAATGGCAGCGGTACATGCGAACTTCATGAGCTTCAGCCCAAGCACGCCTCCGTGAAGATAGAACCAGGCGATTAGTACGTCGGATAGCCACTCGTGACTTATCCAGGGGAGATCCAGTACGGAATATGAATAGGTATCGATGCGAGGAATCTGCGCGCCTGCGAGAATCTGCTGGCCGAAACGAAGATGTCCGTATAAGTCCGGATCCGCGATTCGGACCGAATCTGCGATCATGATTGCAATCAGCACGAGCGCGGGAGAATAGCGAATCATCGATTCGGTCCATCTCGCGGGGTCGGCTCCGCTGCTCACTTGCGAAGAGTTACTCACACTGCCCCCTAGGGCTTACGGAAACCTCGAACGTGGCGCGGCCGCCTGAAATGGTATGCCCGGCAAGGCGGAGGCCGGCGAATGCGCCCGAGCATATAGCAGTGCCTGATCATCAGCATATATCAACTTCCATCCCGGCTCGGTGCTCATCAGGGCGATCGCGGGAGCTGCGGGATCGAGCATCACGTAGTCATGCGGGTATGCATTGAGTACGCGCTTTGCGTCGAAGCGATTGTGGTAGAAATCCTCATAGTCGTGCGCGATTTTGTCTGGATAAACCATTTCATAACGAGTATCCAGAAAGACGTGGCTTTCGGGCGAACAATGATAAAGCACATAATCGTCCCAACTGAATTTGGCCAGGACATTGCCGCTCAACCGATGCTGCCGCAAGAACGATACCGCACCCGTGGGGAAGATAAAGTCCACATTCATGGTGCTCGAGAAGATGCCCATCTGGAAGGCGAGGAATACCGCGAGGATAGCCAGTATCGCCTCCGTTAGCCTGCCGGCCCTGGCAGGTGGCCAAGCTTCCGCGACCCGCTGCTCAGCGTCCGTCGGCTGCCTGAGCGCGAGAGCGAGATGACGCGTGAGCGGGACCGTGCAGCCTATGACTCCAAGTGGAACGTTGCGCAGCGCCGACATGGCCGCCGCAATCATCACGACAGCGATCGCCACCAATGGAAAATCTTGGCCCCGCGGCGCAATGGAGAGCGCTATAGCGAAGCCGGCAAAGAAAATCACCACGATTATGTCGAACAGCAGCGAGAGCCCGGGCATATGCCAGATCGCAAGCATTGCCGCCGGCAACGGTTTCCATTCCACGATCTCGTTCATCATCGGCGGATGTGACAGCGTGCGCAAAACCGAAGTCCAGGTTCCAACTCCATACGGGGTAGCCAGCGTAGCCACCGTCGCGGCGATTGTGATTGCGAACAAGCGGCCGCCGCGCTTCAACCCGCGTCCGGCGCGCAGATCGGCAACGGATATGCAGAGCGCATAGATTCCAAGCGCGGCAAGACCGGTTACGAAACCGCCGTGCAGATTGCTCCATAGCGCGAGCATCGGGATCGAAGTCCAAAGCGGCGCCGGAGGACGAAAATTTTCGCACGCGAGGAGCCACGTCACCGCGGAGAGCATCGCGTAGGTGAACACTTGCGGCCGGAACTGCATCTCGGGGCTGAGCGCTATCGCGGCCAAGACCAGCACCGCGAACTGAAGCTCGATTCGTGCGCCAGTTTCCGCCACTGCGCCTGCCAGGCAGATGACCATCGCAGCGGCGCACGCGAAGCGCACCAGCTTTATTCCCACCACGCCCAGCTTTGCATACATCCAGGCCAGGATGATCTCAGATAGCCATTCGTGGCTGATCCATGGAAGTCCGCGAATTGAGTACGCGTAAGGATCGCTCATCGCCAGTGACCCGCGGTTTAGCGTATCCATGCCAAACCGCAGATGTCCCCAAAGATCGATATCGGCGGTGCTGGTGCCGCATGCGACCACGATCAAAATCGCGATCATCGCCGGCGAATAGCGAAGCAGCGACTGCGCGGGCGCGGCACGCGAGGTGCTCATCGCGACCGGTTGGGTTGCGCGATGGTAGGAACTGCGCGTGGAGGCGGCGGCTTCATCAGGCGCGCGCGGAAAAACAAATCGTCTCGTTGGGAAGACGCACGCGGCCATCGGATGCCTGAAATTTTTGCGCGGCCTCGCCGATCGCAGCTTGGACCCGCGCGCGCGTCGCCGGATCGAGTCTCGTCATCATCGCCTGCGCGCGGCCGACCTCGCTGCGAAACGCGATAAACTCCGTCATCGACGCGAACTCAAAGGTGACTATCATCGGCTCGATCGCGATCGAGCTGAACCCTGCCTGTTCGAGCGCGGTTTTGAGAATCGAGGTATCGGCCAGACGTGTAGGTTCGAGCGCGCCGGGCGGCGGCGGTTTCAGTCCGGCGATCTGGCGGACCGCGTCGGCGGCGAGCGTGATCATCGGAACCTTGTCGCCAGTGTTCCACACCGCGGTTGCGAAACCCGCTCCGGGCTTGAGCGCGCGATTCAGAGTCCGCAACACGGCCGACAGGTCGGGCATGAACATGAGGCCCCATCGGCAGACGCAGGCGTCGAAACTCGCAGCCGCCAGCGTCATTGCCTCGGCGTCGGATTCGACGAATTCGAGGTTCTTCAGTCCGAGCGTTTTCGCACGCTCGCGCGCGATCGCCAGCATCCCGGGCGATTGATCAACCCCGGTCACATGGCCCGACGCTCCCGCCACGCGCGCGGCCGTCACTGCGGGCTCGCCATTGCCGGTCGCAATATCGAGCACCCGCGCACCGCTGCGGACGTCCGCCAGAGCGACGAGCCGGTCGCTGACCTTCTGCGCGGCGCGCTCGAAGGTCGGCCACCATTTGTTCCATCCTGCCGCGCTGTCATCCCACATGGCACGCTGGTCGCGCTTGAGCGCATTCGAGTCGGGTGTGGATTCAGTCATCGCGATTACTCCTTCGAGCCCGGTCGATTTATATCATTGCTTGAGCACAACGACACCGCGCACGCTTGCGATAGTTTCCGGAAAATCCCGATGCAGTCCCGGATGCTGCGTGACGCCGGCAGCGCGGACCTCGAGCAGCATGACGGCGGGATTCCCGTCCCGCTGGGCGCGCTCGCGCTCGGCAGGAGGCAGGTAATAGCGCACGACCTCCACTGCGTATGCGGGCCGCGCGCTCAGCGTAGCGCCGGGAGCGAGACTCGTGAGCGCGATCACGGTCGCCTCGCGCCACTGGATATCGTGCGGTTTGCTCGCGTAGCTCCAGATATGTCCGAGCGACAGCGCCACTATCGCGGCCAGCGCGACGGCGCGGGATGCTGCGGCGCGCAATTCGCAGACGCCTATCGCTGCGAGAAAAAACAGCGGCACGAAACACGCCAGCACGTATCGTTCGACCAGCACCGGTGCGACAGCGTACGACGCGATCATCATCAGGACGACCGGCGCCCACATCCACACCAGCGCGAAAGCAACTGCATCGCGCGCAATACGCCATCCGCGAATCGCGCCGTAAATCGCCAGCGCCGCGAGCAAGGGAAACGCGAAGCTCCCCGCGGCCTTGTTGAATAGCGAGATCGGCTCCCACAGCGCGGGCCGCCCGATCCATTGCAGCATCCCGCGATCGACGGCCGCGCCGCCGTTGCGCAACTCCGCGAGCATCAGCGGCGCAAACGCCGCGCCCGCAATTGCAAACGCGATCGCGAGCGCCCACGCGCGCCGCGACTCGGCGGCAATCGGCCGAAAACCCGAGCGCGCGAGCAGGTACACGAGCCAGATCGCTTCGGCCGCCGGAATCAGGATCGCGAAAAAGTTGACGGTCACCGCCGCGCCCGCCAGCGCCGCGGCGCCGATGCAGTTGCCGATCCCGTCGCGTCGCGCCGCGCGAATGAAAAAGCCCATTTGCGCGAGCAGAATCGCCAGCATCATCGAGTACATCCGTAGCTCGCGCGAATATTTGAGCATCACCAGGCTGACTGCGAAAATCAGCGCGGTGATCGCCGCAGCCAGGTATGCGTCCGCCTCGGGCCAACCGTTTGCGCCGTGTTGATCGGTCAGCAACTCGCGCGCGACCCAGAACACGAGCAGGATCGAGAGAGTGCCGAACAACGCGGAGAGCGAGCGCAGCGCGATGATTCCGTCGCCGAACATCGCGATCCACCAATGCAGCAGAACCTCGTGCGCGGCGATCTTGCCGGGATTGAGCTGCTCTCCGAGCGCGATAACCTTACTTATGCTGGGCGCTGCGGCGGCGGCCCAGGTTGCGGCTTCGTCCGCTGACATTTCGTTACCGCTCAAATTGGCGAAGCGCAAAACCGCTCCTGCGGCCAACGCGAGAATCAGAATCACCAGCCAGAGCCTGGGCATGGAAGGAATTGGTGTGCGAAAGGCCGGTTCGTGCGTGCGCGCCGATCGGTCAGAGACCTTTTTTCAGCTGCGGCGCGGCCCGGAAACCTACCGTGCGCATCGCGGGAATCGTCATCGCGGCTTTGGTGCGTGGATTGTATCCCGTGCGCGAACGATGACGCCGCACCGTGAAGGTGCCGAAGCCCGGCACCCAGAAGCGTTTCTCGCGTCGAATCGACCGCGCAATCTGCTCGAACGCGAGGTCGATCGTAATCTCGACCGACTTGCGTGGCTGGCGCGATACTCGCGCTACGGCATCGATCAGTTCCGCCTTGGTCATCGCCGATTCCTCCCGGGTGATCACTATGGCAGAACCCGCCCAGGGGCAAACATCGCGTGCCGCCGAAATTCCGGGGCGCTCAGCCCCCCGCGCGAATTCGCTCGGCCTCGCGCCAGACCAGCCCCCAGCGCACGCCCTGGTCGCTTACGACAACCGCGCTGGCGTCGAAGCGATTCATTAATCGCAGCAGGATCATCGCACCCGCGTAAATCACGTCGGCGCGACCCTCGAGCAGGCCCGGCAGCTTGCGCCGCTCGGCCGTCGGACGCGATCGAAACATCTCGACCACCCGCTCGACTTCGGCGCGTGCGAGTACATGGCCGTGCACGATCGCGGCGTCGTACTCGGTCATCGCGAGCGAGACCGCGCAAATCGTGGTGACGGTGCCCGCGATTCCGACCATCTTCTGCGGCTGGAAATTCCACTGCGCCGCGTCGATCGCGGTGTCGATCGCGCCGGTGAGCACGCGCACATCGTCGGCGGAAGGCGGGTCGCTGTGAATATAGCGCTCGGTCATCCGGACCGACCCGATTTGCAAGCTCACCATCTCGAGCGTGCGGCCGGGCTCGGCGCGAATCAGCTCGGTGGAACCGCCGCCGATATCGACTATCAGGAGCGCAAGCGCTGGATCGATCGCGAGTCCGCGCGTCACCGCCAGATGCGACAGGCTTGCTTCTTCGAGCCCCGAGATTGTTTCGAGCTCGACGCCGGCGCGCTCTCGCACGCGCGCGATAAACTCGGGCCCGTCGGCCGCGTCACGCAAAGAGGCGGTGCCGGCGGCGACAAAACGCTCGACGCCGAGTGCGCGTCCGCGCGCGGCGAACTCCTCGATCGCGGCGAGAGTGAGTGCGGCGGAACCAGGGTCAAGGCGGCCGCTGTGGTCCAGCCCGCGCCCGAGCCGCGTGATTCGCGAGCACTCCAGGAGCGGCCGTGGGGGGCCCGAGCCGTCGACCTCTGCCGCCAGCATCAGGACCGTATTGGTGCCTACATCGAATGCGCCGAGCTTCATAGGACGCTCGCAGTGAGTTCGCAGTCGCGCGGCTCGAGCGCGTGCGCCGCGATCCATTTGTTGACAGCCGCAAGCGCCCTTTCGCCCATCGCGATTTTCTTTTCCCGCGCACGCGTTCGGAAACTCAGCTCGGGCATGAGTCCATAGTTCGCGTTCATCGGCTGGAAATCGCGGCGCGAATCATCCGTTACGTATGCGACCAGCGAGCCGAGCGCAGTCTCTCGCGGCGGAACCACCAGCGGACGATCTGTTATAAGGCGCGCCGCGTTGATCGCGGCGAAAAGGCCGGCCGCGGCGGATTCGACGTAGCCCTCGACGCCGATCATTTGTCCCGCCAGGAACAAATCGCCGCGCGAGCGCAGTTGCAGTGTCGGATGCAGCAGGCGCGGAGAATCAATAAAGGTGTTGCGATGCAGTGAGCCCAGGCGCACGAACTCGGCCCGCGCGAGCCCCGGGATCATCCGCAATACGCGGCGCTGCTCGGGGTAGGTCATCTTGGTTTGAAAGCCTACTATATTGTAGATGCGTCCCGCGTGATCGTCCTGGCGCAGTTGCACCACGGCGAATGGCCGACCTCCGGTGCGCGGATCGGAAAGCCCCACCGGACGCATCGGCCCGAACGCGAGCGTCATCGGCCCGCGCCGCGCCATCTCCTCGATCGGCATGCAGCCCTCGAAGTAAACCGGCTTCTCGAACGGATGCAGCGTAATCTTTTCTGCGGCGACGACCGCGTCGATAAATCCCTGGTACTCGGCCTCGGTCATCGGGCAGTTGATATAGTCGTCGCCGCCGCGTCCGTAGCGCGAGGCGCGAAACGCTATATTCATGTCGATGGAATCGACCGCGACAATCGGTGCGATTGCGTCGTAGAAATACAGATTGCGCGGCCCGATGATCGCGCTCAGCGCGTCGCCGAGCGCATCACTGGTGAGAGGACCGCTCGCGATGATCGCCGGAGTGACGGGAATCGCGGCCGCCTCGGCGCGGATGATCTCGATCATCGGATGCGCGCTGAGCGTCGCGGTGATGAAACCCGAGAAGTCTTCGCGGTCTACCGCCAGCGCCGATCCCGCGGGAACCCGCGCCCGATCCGCCGCCGCGATCACAATTGATCCGAGCCGGCGCATCTCTTCCTTGAGCACGCCGACCGCAGTCTCCAGTCCCGCGTTGCGCAGCGAGTTCGAGCACACCAGCTCGGCGAAGTTCGCCGTCTGATGTGCCTCGGTCATCTTGACCGGACGCATCTCGACCAGCCGTACGCGGCATCCGCGCCGCGCGAGCTGCCACGCGGCTTCGCTGCCGGCGAGACCCGCGCCAACTACGGTTATGATTTGATCTGACATGACAGGCATCGCGATCGTGCCCCGTTTGAGCGCGGCTGTAAACCACACCGGAGTCCCTGACTATCCCGCCGCGGTTGCCCTTGATGCGTCAGGACATTAGCATCCCTTTTCGCACGGCAATTCGCGGCGACGAGACTCGAAAAGGAGACATCGAGATGAAGCGCAAGCCCGCTGGACGCATCGCTAGGGAAGCGCCGCCGGCCGGCGCGCGACGCCCGCATTCGCGCGCGAAGGGTCGCGCAACCGGCGGCAAGATGCTTCTGATGGTTGGAACGCGCAAGGGTGCGTGGCTTTTTCATTCCGACTCGCAGCGAAGCAAATGGACCATCGACGGGCCGCACTTCCTGGGCCATATCGTCAATCATCTGACGCTCGATCCTCGCGACGGCGCCACGATGCTGATGGCGTCGAAGACTGGGCATCTCGGGCCCACGATTTTCCGCTCGACCGACATGGGCCGCACCTGGACCGAGGCTTCCCGACCTCCCGCGTTTCCCAAAGCTCTCGAGGGGCAGCGCGCGCTCGCGGTCGATTACACCTTTTCGCTCGCCCCCGCGCATCCGAACGAGCCCGGCGCATGGTACGCGACCACCTGCCCGCCGGGGCTCTTCCGCAGCGAAGACGCGGGCGTGACCTGGTTGCCGATCGCCGGATGGAACGAGCATCCGATGTACTGGCAGTGGAACAATCCCGACGCGGGCACGCCCGACGGATCGATCCTGCAGTGGGTCACGATCGATCCGCGCGACGCCGCGCACATGTATGTCGTCACGTCCGAGGGCGGAGTGTTCGAATCGCACGACCAGGCGGCGTCGTGGCTTCCGCTCAACAAAAACGTCGAGGCGATCTTCATGCCCAATCCGCACCCGGAGTTCGGGCAGGATACTCACTGCCTCCAGATGCATCCGCTCGCGCCCGACCGCCTCTACCAGCAGAGCCACTGCGGAATCTACCGGCTTGATCGTCCGGGCGACGAATGGATTCGGATCGGACGCAACATGCCCGAGGAGATCGGCGATATCGGATTTCCGATCGTGCTGCATCCGCGCAATCCCGAATGCGCGTGGGTCTTTCCGATGGACGGCACCACCGTATGGCCGCGCACCAGCCCGGGAGGACGTCCGGCGGTATACCTTACGCGCGACGCGGGAGAAACCTGGGAGCGCCAGGACCGCGGACTTCCGCGCGCGCAGGGGTGGATGACGGTGAAGCGGCAGGGCTTTTGCGCCGACGATCGCGATCCGCTCGGACTCTACTTCGGCACTACCTGCGGCGAGCTTTGGACAAGCCGCGACGAAGGCCGCAGATGGCGCCAGCTTGCGACCCATCTGCCCGAGATTTATTCGGTCGCCGCCGCGACGGTTGCGTAATGCGCGTGCTGATTCCAAGCCAGCTTCGCTCATACACCCACGCATCGGAGGTCGCGGGAACCGGCCGCACGCTGGAGGAGCTGACACAGAACCTCGACGCGCAATTTCCCGGAATCCGCTTTCGAATCATCGACGAGCAGGATCGCATTCGCCGCCACATCCGCATTTTCGTGAACGGCGAGGCGGTGAACACGCTCGCGACCGCGCTCGCGGCGAGCGACGAAGTGCAGATCGTCGGCGCGCTGACCGGCGGATAAATCGCCGCTCCGCCCCGCGCGATTGTTGCCGCCCCTCGAACGCGCTACAACAGTTGCGATTCGCAACTCTTTGGAGGATCCCCCGATGACCACTCTTTATGGAACTTCGCAGTCGCGCGCCCCGCGATCGCTGTGGGCGCTCGAAGAACTCGGCGTAAAATATGATCATGTCCCAACCGGCGTCCCGGAAACGCGCACCCCCGAACATCTCAAGCGCAATCCCAACGGCCACATCCCCGTGCTCGAGGACGGCGGCCAGCACTTCTGGGAATCGATGGCAATAAATCTTTACCTTGCCGAGAAGTATGGGAAAGCGCCGTTTTGGCCCGCGTCGGTCGTCGATCGCGGCCACGCCTACCAGTGGAGCTTCTGGGCGATGACCGAGCTCGAACCACATTTTGTGACGATCCTGGGGCACAAGATGTTCCTGCCCGCCGAGCAGCGCAGCGCAAAAGCGCTCTCGGACGCCGCGGGTGCGCTCGGCGCGCCGATGGCCGTGCTTGACGCGCATCTGAAGCGCCACGCGTATCTGCTCGGCAATGACTTCACGATCGCCGACCTTAATACGGCTTCAGTGCTGAGCATGGCGGCGTTTGCGCAGCACGATCTTTCCAGCACCTCGACCGCCAAGGCGTGGCTCGATACCTGCCTTGCGCGGCCGTCGTTCCAGAAAGCGAGCGCGATGAAATAGCCGGCTAACGCATCATTGATCGTAGCCAGCGGCCGCCGCGAAAATTTCGCGGCGGCCGCTTCGCAATCTTCGCGTCGCCCGAGAATTATAGTGCGGGAGCAGGAGTCGGAGTTGCCGAGGGCGTCGGTGTGGCTGTCGCGGCGATCGTCTTGATTTCCGTCCAATACGGACTGCGCGCGAGCTGCGCGCGAAACTCCGCGAGAAAAGCAGCCTTGCCGCGAACCCGCGCCGGCCACGCCAGATCGGCAAACTTCCACGCCAAATCGGGATGTCCCGTATAAATCAGGTTCAGCATGTGGCCCCACAGCTCGCTCGGTATTTTCGCGTCGGGCCACAGCCGGAATGGATCATTGTAATTCGCCGCCATCGCATCGACGCGCGTGTTGTTGGCTATACTCTCCAGCTCTGCGGCGCTGGGCGCCGGTTGGCGCATCAGATCGGCGGCAACCCGCCATCCACCGTCGCGATACTCGAGGATCACCAGCGGCGCGGGCGAGTCGGCGAAGTCGGTATGCCAACCGCCGAAGGTCCAGTCGTGCAGCACGATCTGCACGCCTTTCGGTCCCAGACGCACGAAGTGCGGGCTGTGCGGATCGTCGTTGCGCAACTGGATTTTCCCCAGCGTCCGGAATTTCGGTTCGAGCTCGAACATGTAGTACGTCAGGCAGCAGCTCGCCTCCGGTGTATATCCTGTGACGACCAGGTCAGGGTGGCCATCACCGGTCAGGTCGTTCCCCGGCGCAAGGAATCTTTCGTCGGGATCGTCCGGTGCGATCGCGCCCACCCGCATCGCCGCGTCGCAAAGCGGGTGGCTGGTGTACTCGAGATGAAATCCGCGTTTGATTTCGAAGTACGCGCCGCCGCATCCTTGCTCGTCGCGATAGATCGATACGTCGTAGGCAGGCACCTGGGTCTCGGATTCGAGCACCGTTCCCGTCGGCCGCGGCGTCGCTGTCGGACGCGGCTTATGACGTCGGCCAAGCGCGGGCGAAGGCGCGAATACCAACCCAGCCCCAATACTCACAGCGCCAAGCAGGATCGATGCGCGAGCGATCGCGCGCGCAAGGCGGATGAAGAGTCGGTGAGATTCGCCCATGGAGAACGTTTCTGATCCCTCTCTCTTTCAGGAAGAGGTTAGGTGAGAGATCGAATTAATCCGGAATCTTCTTGTCGGCGGGAGGTTTTTCTTGGGCACGCGCGCGGATGACGCGGAAAATCGCGACGGTATTGTCATCTGAATCGCACGGCGCCATCGCGCCACGCTGAATAGTGACCCTCACCTTACCTTTCCCTAATCGAGAGAGGAATCCGATGCGGCCGAATAAGAGGCGATTATTTTCCCGTGCCCGAAAGCTCGAGCGTCTGCGGCCGGTTGCTCGCGTTGTCCTGGATCGTGAGCGTCCCGGTTTCCTTGCCGCTACCGGCCGGTTTGAATCCAGCCTCGATCGTGCATTTCTCCTTGGGCGCCAGGGTGACGATACCGGTGACACAGGTTGTTCCGCTGGAGAAGTAACCAAAATTAGCCGAAAACGCGAAGCTCTTAAGCGCGATCGACGGGCCGCCTTTCTTCGCCGGATTGCTCAACGTGATTTTCTTGGGTTTGCTCGTCGCTCCCACCTCCACTTTCGGGAATGTCACCTTCTTCGGCGCGAACTTGAGCGCCACTGGCACAGGAGTGGGCGTAGGGGTCGCGGTCGGGGTCGGAGTCCGCGTCGGAGTCGAGGTGGGTGTCGGAGTGCCGACAGGAGTTGGCGTCGGAGAACCGCCATTGAACGCCGTCACCAGGTTGTTCGCGTTCACCGTGCCGATTCCGGTCGCAAAATCCCAGCCCGTAGTCGCTTTATATGCCGGATCGAATGCGTTGCTCGAGGTCGAGAGCACGCCGTAGGTGCCACCCGTATTGTAACAGTGAACTGAGCCTGTGCAGGGCACGTCATTGTCGCCCAGAGTAACGTCATAGAAAATGCACGAGCCGGAAACCTCGTTGCCCTGGGTCGAGTCGCAGGTTGAGGAGCCGTTCGATCCGTACTCCGCAGCGGCTAGCGAATAGTAAGTTGGATTCGGATTGCCCTGTCTGTCGCCAGTGTGCTGATCAATCAACGCCTGGATACCTGCCATTATCGGCGCCGCGAATGAGGTCCCGCCCCAACCGCTCACACATCCTCCTTGAGATGAGTCGCATACCACGTAGGAATGCCCCCACGGAGCGTTTGAAGCGAAGAGTGACAGGTCGGGAAGATCGCGCACCTTGTCTTTTGGATTGCCGAAGACCGATTGCCAGGCCGGCTTCGCGTATCCCGCGCAAGTTCCGCTGACAACGCCGGAACCGGAAACCGCAGGTGCTCCCGTGGCACAGCCGCTTGGGCCGCCGCTGCCTCCGGATATATCGAGGAAGTATCCTTCATTGCAGAGACTCGACGGGCCGTAGATCGTGAAGTCATAGTCAAGATTGTTGTAGTAGGCGACGGTCAGACTGCTTGCACAGCTATCATTCCATGGTATCTCGGGAATATAGGATTTTGCCGAACTGTCACCCGATCCGTTCGTAGTATTCCAATATGTGGCGTTCGTTCCGTCATAGGTATCCGCGAAATCGGTGCCGCCTACCGCAACGTTGTAAGGAGTGGATGCCGCGCCATTGACGGTAATGCCACGACTAGCGACCGTTTCTGCCGGATATTCGCCTCTAACATATCCTTGGTCGGCGTACGCAGCTGCGGAATCGCCGGATGCAACGAAAACCGAAATCCCTTCTCCCACTGCGCTCTGGTAAATGGAGTTTATCGCGGCGTTAACCGCTGCTCCTTCGACCGTCTCCGCCGTTCCATAGCTGTTGCTGATGACTTGGGGATAAGGCGTCGGTCCATTGACCAGATTCTCCATGGCGAGCAATTCACCGTAGGTCGCGGTGTCCTGGCAGGAAGCGAGCTTGATAGTCGCGTTTGGCGCGGCCGCGCTCGCCCATTCAGCGTCCAGAATGGCTTCGGTTTCGGCTCCGCTGACCACGCCAGGATCGGCGCATCCGCTCTCAGAAGTACTAGGATGAATCTGCGTAAATGATCCGGAGGTATAACCAGAGAGTCCATAGTTCGATCGGAAGGTATTCCAGTCGTTGGCGTTGTCCACATCGGTGTCTTCAATCACCACGACCGTTTGACCTTGACCCGAGATTCCTGCGCTGAATAGCGGATTCAAATTGTATATGGTCGCCAGGTCTGGAGGAGCGACTGCGTAGCAGGTATCTCCCTGGCAGGAGATTGTGTAATTAGGCTGCCTGGTGAACTGCGGCTGTGGCTGGAAGTCGTTCAGCGAGACCACGCCTACCACCGCGGGCGCGATTGCCGCCGGAATCTGCGGGTCGCTCATGTTGGCGAAATGCATCTTTCCATTCACCTCGAGAGTATGAATCTCGGTGTGAAACGCATGATCCACGTCGCTCGCGGTGCCGGAAAAATCGATCACCACGCCGTTTGGATAAACCAGGTTGACCGTGAAGCCGCGCGCTTTGAGCCACCTGGTGATCGTGTTCACGTCCTGCGCCGCCAATCCGTAGCGATCGCCAATTTGCTGCGCGGTCAGCCAGTGGTGAAAATTCGGCGACTTGTGGTCCTCGAGCTCGTCTAGATATTTTTCGAGCGCCTGCTCCCGCTCCTCTGGCCGCCGCAATTGCAGCAGCATGTGATCCATCGCAAAGTCGGCGGCAACTGGACCTCGATCATTGGCAGCGTTCGCTTCCGGCCGGGTATTACCGGCCAGCATGACGGTATCGCTTTCGCTAATCTTCTGTGTGATCAGAGCCCGCGCCGCTGACGCAGCGTCAACCCGAAGTGTAGATACGGCGGTAATCGCCAAGAGAACGAGGACGCACCCAAGTACCCGAAGCCAATCCAACCGCAAATCCGATGATTTCACGCGCCACTCCACTGTCCGATCCCCGCATACCTGGACGCGTGCGAATCGTTATCAGGCGACAAAGAGGTAGCAGAACCGCTTTATTATCGCAAAATGCGGCAAGGGTAGTACGTTGCACCGTAAAATGTCTGACGAGTTAGCCAAGGCATGGAGTATTATGCCTAACGGTAAAATAGATAGAGATAGCATCTAATGAACAGATTCAGGAAACTCGCAGCCTGAATCCTGAGCATGGGTAGGACGCAGAGCAAAGGGTCAGAGGCGAAAGCTAAGCGATATGCGGGGCAGGTGCTGTAGGCGAGGTGTTGGGAGCCTCAGGCGACACCTCTAGGGCTGGCGCGGGAACCTTGTAGCCGCATTCCGCGTTGGCGCACTTCCAGACTGTGCCATCGCGCTTGGTGGTCTTCTCGACCAGGTAGTTGGCTCCGCATGACGGGCAAGGTTGTGGAACGACCTTATCCCACGCGGCGAACTTGCATTTCGGGTAGCGGCCGCATCCGTAGAACAGTTTGCCGCGGCGGCTGCGGCGCTCGAGGATCTCGCCTTCTTTGCATTCCGGGCACGCCACTCCGGTTTTCACCGGTGGCGATTGCAGCCGCTTGATTCCGTCGCAGTCCGGATAGCCGGTGCATCCCAGGAACTCGCCAAAGCGCGAGCGCTTACGCGCCATCGGCTTGCCGCACTTGTCGCAGGTCTCATCGGTGGGAGCGATCGGCGCGGCCGCGCGTTCGTGGATTCCGCCTTGCTCGTCGCGCGAGAATTCCTTGGTGTTTTTGCACGCGGGATAGTTCGAGCAGGCAAGGAACTCGCCGTTGCGGCCCCATTTGATAACCATGTCGCCCGCATCGAGCTCGCACTTGAGGCCGGTCGGAAGACCCTTGCGCTTGACCTCCGGCATGGTCTTTTTGGCTTCGCCGAGGCGCTTCTTGAACGGGACGTAGAACCGCTTGAGGGTCTTGACCCAGTTCTCCTTGCCCTCTTCGACCTTATCCAGGTCTTCTTCCATCGCGGCCGTGAATCCAACTTCGATGATATCCGGGAAGGCCGCCACCAGCAGGTCGGCCACGGTGCGGCCCAAACTGGTTGGGCGCAGGCGCTTACTCTCGTCCTCTTCGACGTAGTTCTGGTTGAGCAGGCTGGTCATGATCGTCGCGTAGGTGGAAGGACGTCCGATACCTTTTTCTTCGAGCTCCTTGATAATTGTCGCTTGGGTGAACCGCGGCGGAGGCTGCGTGAAATGCTGCTCAGGGTCGAGGCCCTGGAGCGCCAGCCGCTCGCCTTCGGTCATCGCGGGAAGAGTCGCCGCGGCGTCGTCATCTTCGCTGGGTTCGTCCTGGCCCTCCAGGTACACGCGCATGAAGCCGTCAAACTTCATGACTTGGCCGGTGGCGCGGAACACCGCGGCGGCCGCGTCGATATCGACGCTGGTGCGATCGTACACCGCGGGGTTCATCTGGCTCGAAACGAAGCGATCGTAAATCAGCTTGTAGAGATCGTAGGCCGGTTTCTCGAGGTATTGACGCACCGACTCGGGATCACGCTCGACCGCGGTCGGACGGATCGCCTCGTGAGCGTCCTGGGCGGCCTTGCTGGTGCGATAATGAATCGCGCGATCGGGCAGATACTCTTTGCCGTAGCGTCCTGCTATATGGCCGCGCACGGAATCCAGCGCAACGTCGGAGACGCGCACCGAATCGGTGCGCATATAGGTGATAAGTCCGATCGCGCCATCGGCGCCGAGCTCGATACCTTCGTAGAGGCGCTGCGCAATCTGCATCGTCCGCTTGGGCGAGAAATACAGCTTGCGTGAGGCCTCCTGCTGCAGGCGCGAGGTGATAAACGGGGGCGCGGGGCTGCGGCGGACTTCCTTGCGCTCGATCGTTCGGACGATAAACGGCGCATTGGTGACCGCCGCAACAATCTCGTCGGCTTGAACCTTCGGAAGCTTGTAGGCCTTGTTGTCAATACGCTGGTCTTTCCAGCTATAAAGCCGCGCCTTGAACGGAGGAGGATTCGCCGCCGCCAGGCGCGCGTCGAGCGTCCAGTATTCCTCGGCGCGAAACGCCTCGCGCTCGCGTTCGCGCTCGACGATTATCCGAAGCGCCGGCGACTGCACACGGCCCGCGCTGATTCCGCGTTTGACCTTGTCCCAGAGCAGTGGGCTTATCAGGTAGCCGACCAGTCGGTCGAGCACGCGGCGCGCCTGCTGCGCATCGTAGAGATCTTCGTCCAGATCGCCGCAGTTAGCGATCGCGGCCTTGACCGCGTCGGACGTAATCTCGTGCAGCAGCACGCGATGAATCTTGCTCGCCGCAGCCTTGCCGAGTCTTTCCTTGAGATGCCACGCGATCGCCTCGCCCTCGCGGTCGGGGTCGGAGGCCAGGTAGATATTTTCCTTGCCCTGCGCGGATTTTTTGATTCCCTCGATAACTTTGGCCTTGCCCGGAATGACGTGGTACTCGGGCTTGAAATCATGCTCCAAATCGACGCCGAGGGTGCTCTTGGGCAGATCGACGACATGCCCCACCGACGAGGTGACTTCGTAGGCCGAGCCCAAATAACGCTTGATCGTTTTGGCTTTGGCCGGAGATTCTACGATAACAAGGTTCTTTGCCACGATTCGGCTGTCTCCCAACCACCCGCGGGCCCAGCTAGGGGCCTCCGCATCATCCTGCACGACTCAGGCAAGCGAGAAAAGCTTCCCCGGATGCTGCGCGACTATGCCCTTTAGCTCGAGCTCAAGCAACAATCTAAGCACAGTTTGGGCATCGAGTCCGGATGCTTCTATAAGCGTATCAACATGGAGCTTCGTATCATCTTTAAGCTCTAATATAATTGCTTTAGCTGCTTTTACGGTCGCATCGCCTGATTCCAATATCCGATCCGCCGATTTTGGGCTCGCGGATGCTGCTGTTTTCCCGGATTTCTGTGCGCTTGGCCTGGGCTTTCCAGACGCTCGGCCGACGTCCGACGCTATTGGAGCCGCCGACCCCGCGAGCTGAGGCGCGAGTTCTTCGAGCACGTCCTCGACGCAATCGACCAGCACGGCACCCTGCTTGATCAGCCGGTTGCTGCCGCTCGCCTTGCCACCCAGCGGGCTACCCGGAACGGCGAAGACCTGCCGGTTCTGCTCCAGCGCCATCCGTGCCGTGATGAGCGAGCCGCTCTTCTCAGCCGCTTCGACGATCACGACGCCCAGCGACAGTCCGGAGATTATTCGGTTGCGAGTGGGGAAGTTCTCCGGCAACGGCTGAGAGCCGACCGGTAGTTCGCTGAAAATTGCGCCGCCGCTTGTGATTATCGCGTCGGCGAGTTGCCGATGCTCGGGCGGATAGATGACGTTAACGCCGCATCCTAGGATCACGATCGTCTTTCCTCCCGCGTCGAGCGCGCCTTGATGCGCCTCGGCGTCGATTCCGCGCGCGAGTCCGCTCACCACGGTGAAGCCCTTGGCGGCGAGCTCGAAGCCAATTCGGCGCGCCATCCGGCGGCCAGCGTCCGAGGCCGCGCGCGCTCCGACCACGGCGACGCATCGAGTATCTGGCGCAGGAGTCTCGCCGCGGACGAAGAGGTACGGCGGCGGGTCGGCGATCTCGCGCAACCTTGCCGGATAGTCCGCGTCAGTCCACCTGACCAGGTGCGCGCCGATTCGCGGCAGCTCGCAGAGCTCGCGCTCGATCGGTTCGAAATCGCGAAAATCCGCTATCGCGCGCGCGACCCTGCTCTGGACTCCGGCGGCGGCGATCTGATCGGCTTTGAGCGCGAAGATTTTTTCGGGTGCGCCAAATCTCTCGAGCAGCAGATGCGCGGTGCGTGGTCCGACGCCCGGCACCCGCCTGAGCGCGAGCCATAATGAATCAACCGAAGCAGGCATGGTCATCATGCGGCAGAGTCAAAGCCGCATCCCCCTTTTGCGCGAGATTCGTGGCGATAAATTCGCGCGTCGAGGTATTTGTATAATAAGCTGCGCTTAACGCCAATCGATCGAAACTGTTGGGAAACTGTGATCGATTTATTGACCGCTCATTCCGATTGAAATACTGTTCATGCAACCGCTTTGCGCGCCGGCTCGATCAATCTGGGCGCGGACAAACCCTATATTCTTAATCCCCGGTGGCTGTTTAAGGGCGGAGGAGCAGGAGAACTGATGGATTTCAGTAGCATGTCGGCAAACGAGAAGCAGATTCTTATCTTCAGCTTCTATCGCGATGCCGAACTTCGAGGCGCCCGCCTCCTTTTCAATCTCATAACTCATCTCAAAGACGGCGATTCGCAGCTCAAGATGGCTGCGCATCTGGCCGACGAAACTCGCCATGCGTGGCTCTGGACCAAGCGGATCTCCGACCTGGGCGGTGCACCGGTGATGGTCGACGACGGCTACCAGCGGCGGCTTGGACTACGCACCGGCGTGCCCAAGACGCTAATCGATCTGCTGGCGCTAACTGTCGTGGTCGAAGAGCGCGCGCAGAGCCGCTACAACGCGCATGCGGCACTGCCCAACGTCGACGCGGAGACGCTCGAGGTCCTGGCCGCGGTCACCAAGGACGAGACCTGGCATCTGTCGTGGATCGAAAAGAAGATGCGCGAGATCGCCAAAGAGCAGGGCTCCGAAGAGCAGGCCGACGCCTCGCTCGATCGCTATCGCAAGATCGATCGCGAAGTTTACGCGACTCTCGCCGCCGATGAAGCGGAGCTGATGCGCTCATAGAGCGCGCGCGAATAAATGAAATATCTCGGGGTGGCGACTCTGGCGCTCGCGATTTTCGCCGCCTGCGCGTCTGCGATCTTTGGCCTGCCTGCCGGCGCCGAAGCCGGATGGCAGCAAGGCGAATTCGATTCGTCTGGCAAGCCCGTAACTGAGTATCACTGTGCTCCCGCCATCGCGGGACCGCATCCTGCGGTAATCCTGCTGCATGGCGCCGGCCCGGCTCCGACAGAGAATTCGGAATTTGGCAGCATGTGCGCTGAGCTTGCCGGCGATGGCTATTATACTGAGTATATCGAATACTATACTCAGACCGGTGCGGTCGGAGCGCAAGATACTGCTGATATCCAAAAGAACTATCTCACCTGGATGACTGAGATTCGCTCCGGGATCGGCGCGATGGACAAAAATCCGGCGGTCGATCCAAAACGCGTCGCGATGGTCGGATTTTCGCTCGGCTCGTTCCTGGCGCTCTCGACCGGCGCGACCGATCCGGGCAAGCTCGCCGCGATCGTCGAGTATTACGGCGGCCTGCCGCCGCCATTTCAATCGATGGCGGCAAATCTGCCGCCAACCTTGATCCTGCATGGCGCCGCGGACGTGGTGGTGCCTGTAGCGCAGGCGCGCACCCTCGACGCATTGATGACGTCCGCGAAGCGTCCGCACGAAATGCAAATCTATCCGGGCGCGAACCACGCATTCAATTTCGCCGGGATGGCGATGTGGTATAACGCCGCCGACGCCCAAGACGCCTGGAAGCGCACTCTAGCATTCCTCGCCGAGTACCTCGGCGGCAGAAACTAATTTCCGACTCCTCGCCCTGAATGGAGACATTGCGTCTCCCAATCCGCTGGGCTGCTTTCGCGACTGGCGAGATTCTTCGCGATGCGCGCGCCGCGAAACCATGTGCACAAAGCAGAGATGGCACTCGATCCGCGCTCGGAATGACAACGGCCGCGGTTTTTGAATCGCGCGGCGCAGTCGCGCCGCGCGGTACAATGACCCTCACCTGACCGCGTGCCAGTGGGACCTCCCTTTCAGGGCGAGGTATCAGATAGCGGTTAGGGAGTCGCAGGACAACTGCGAGCCAAGGCGAACTTTGCTGAGAGTCTTCTGCCCCGGCCTGTGCTGAAGTCATAAGCGAAGCGGATATCGTAGGAACCATTTTCGTAGATCGGCCCCAGAAATTGCAGCGTGCGGCCCGGGTCCAGGTCGAGATAGTAGGGGGCGTTATTGAAGCGTCCGCCGCTCGCGGGACGACGCGTTACGGCCAGGCTGCCCGCGGTCGGGCGGCCGTGGTAATCGATGACGGCAACGATCATCCCGTCGGTGTGGTAGCGCGTTGTGGGACATCCGTCGGTTCCCGTGATTGTCGAACCCGGAGGATAGATTTTCGTTCCAGCAGGAAGCTGCGCGTGTGGGCCCTGTCCTGTCACCCTGCCATCCACAAATGCGAAACCGACGAGGCTCGCGTTCGCGTCGGAGCTGGCGGAGAAGGACCGCCTCGCATCAGACATCTGCATCGGTGGATATTTCACGTCGATCGTCAGATTCAGACTGCCGGTTCGGTAGGGAAACTTCGCCGCGTCGTAGCCGGGCAGTGCGGCGGGATAGTTGGGGTTATTCGATAGCCCGACGCCCTCGCGCGGAGCGCCGTTCGGAGCGAGCTCGAGCACGTGGGTGCTGTCTTCGTCATGAAACACCACGATCCCGTAAGAGCCGGGGTCCTGATTCTCGAAGTCACATGAGGCGCGCCGATTGGTGATCGTAGACGCAGTGCTCGCCGCATTCCCGTCGTTGTTGGAGGGAAAGCCCTCGGCCGATTCAAACAGCAGGCAATAGACCTGGCCACGATTGTTTCGCAGTCCTGCGATGGTGACATGGATCAGGTTTCCGGGCTGATCTCCCTGATCCGACTGGCCGGAGTCGGAAGCGCTGGCCTGATTAAGATCTGGCACGGCTAGAACCGCGCGCTGTTCGTCGAGTACCGAATCGATTACCCATTCGGGACCGAAGACCCCGATGCTGCCGGCGTATGAGCCGCGGCCGTAGTTTTCGAGGTGCGCGGTTTTGATCCGCTTGCCGCGCAGCCCTTTGGCTTTCAGTCTGGCTACCGCGTCGGGCAGATCCATAAAGTTCGCAGGCAATGCGCGCTGATCGCTCGGGTCGGCGGTCGAGGGAGGGCTTAACTCGCCGGCAGGCGAATTAGGCGTAAAGGAAATCATCTGCTGCTGTCCGGGCGAGTAGAAGGTGAGCTGGATCAGGACGCCTCCGTCTGGAGACTGCGCATTGCTGAAGCCGTTAGCCAGGTCCATTTCGATCGACGTCAGGAAAGCGTCGGGTTGCCATTTGGATCGAACGTATGCGGTTGCGCGCTGCGCGATCGCCGGCACACCGCTCACCGGCCATTGGACCTGCTTCGGGAGCACCTGGCTTGCGGAAGCGCTCGATACCGGGGCATCGGCACGCGCTGGAGACTCGGAATGCCGGCACGCCGAAAGGCTGGCAGCAATCACGATCGCCAGACCGAAGCGTACGGTTGCGCCTACTCGGGGCGATTGAGGCCGGCGTACGATCGAATGGTCGATGAACACGTCATCCCTCATTTCCAGAGTCCCCAGCTCTATCGATAGACAATGAGCGCCGGTTAAGCGCCGTTCAGCACAATAATCCTGCGTGCGATAATAAATCTACGCCCGGTTTGGAATCAGGTGCCTGCCTTGGCGAGCGGTTGACGGTCAGCGGGTTTTTTCGCACACTTTGGTCGCTCGTGCATCCCGACTTTGAGGCGAGGCGGAGGAGCGTTCTGTGAATCGACGAACCGCGGTTCGAGCCACTGCCCATCCGTTTCGTAACCGCAGAGGCGAATCATGAAAGATCGCGCGATCCGGATTGCGCAATTGCTTTTGTTCGTGGGTATGGCTGCTTTGTCAGCTGCTCCCGCACCAGCACAAGCGCAGAGTTCGCAGACGTTCAATCTGGGCGCGACTACCGACGTGTGCAACTCTTGCGATCTCACAACTCAAGAAGCGCTCGCGAGCGAGGACGATCGTCACGACGGCGCCGACGCGGGTTTCGATGGAGAGCAACGCGCCGAGAATGTCTCGCATGATGAGGCGGACCAAGCCATCGAAAAGAGCGCCGCGCCCGCCGAACAACAGCAGGAGGCATTAGCCAACGAAGCAGAGCGACATCAGGATGTGCTGAAGGAGATACAGCGCCAGCAGGCGATCGAGGCATCGCGGCATGAGCAGAACCTCGCCAGCATCATGGCCAAGGCGGGCAAACTGCTGTCCGATCTGGTCAGCAATGCCGCAGCTGGCGCCGGCGCATCGGCCAGTGGCGGAAATCCCGAGCCGGGCGGTGGGCAATCGGCTGGGGGCAATCCTCCGCAAAGCGCAGGAGCTCCGCCAGCAGCGAGTGGCGTTCCGCAGAGTCCTCCTGCGCAAGCGAGCGGCGGCGTAAACGCGTCCGGCGGCGGCGAGAGCTATCCTGGTGGCAGCCCCGGCGGTGTTCCCAGCGTATCTCCTTCGGCGCAACCCAGCGCCAGTCTGGGCGCAAAATTGGGAAAATTCGTCCAGGCGGCGGCGACGCGCGCGATCAACGGTATCCCGCAGGCGCTGACTTATTTCGCAAGCACCTCCAGCCCGGCTGCGCAGAATCTTCAGAACCAGTGGACTAATCCGATGAGCCCGCAAGACGCCGCGACGATGGTCGCCGGAGCATGGCTCTCTGAGGCTGCCGGCGCCGGTATCTCAGGAGGGAAGGGCGCATACAACAATGCGGTCGCGAATGGAGCGACGCCGCAAGCCGCCGCTCAGTCCGCTCTGAAGACGGGAACATCCTTCTTTTCCAATCGAGCGGCGGCGATGGCCAGCGGAGGGACCGCGGGAGGATCGATAGCCAATGGAGGACTCGGAGGGTACGGCGGTCAAACAGTGACCAACGGGATGCCGGGTCAGCGCGGCGTGCTGGTCAACCGGGGCGGCGCAAATGGTGGAGGCCCGGGAAATCCAACTGCGACTGGTGGATCGCCGGCGCCTGACGAGGGCGGTAGCGGACCGCTCGGTAACTACCTCAAAGCTAACTTTACTTCGAACCTGCCGCCGGACATTGAGAACGCGCTAAATAATTTCAACAATGGAACGCTGGGCCAATCGGTCAAAGGAATCACACCCACCCAGTTGCAGGGAAAAACCTGGCAGCAGGTGGTGCAGGAGTTCGGCCAACCCGGCGGCGGATGGGAACCGGGGGATACTCCGGGGACTTATAAATCCGGGAACTGGACGCTCAGCCAGAAATTTGCCGATCCTCTGAACTATCCGGATCCCAAGGGAATCGGGAATCCAGCGGCAGCCGAAACCGATTTGACCAATCCAAATAAAGTGCCGCAGATCTTTATCTCCAACTCGGATGGTGGCGTTGTTCGGATAAAGCCGTGGGGCGTTCCGGGCGGCAACTACACCTCGATGCAGCAGCCGCACTACGCGCTGTATGCCAAAACAACTCCCGGCGCCGGATTGGACTGGAATGCTGAGGCGTTCAAGGTCGTCGATGGGCAGGCGATCCCGAAGACCCCTTTTCAGATCCAGCCTCCTGCAGGTGTCCCGAAGTGGACTCCCGCCGGCCAGCAGTGGGCCGATGCGAATCCGACCGCGACCAAGCTGCCGGACGGCGCGAACGCAAATCAATACTATTCACAGGATTTTGAGAATTGGCTGCAGCAAAGCGGATGGCCCAACGCCGGACATCAGCCGCTGGGGAAAAGCTGGTGGTCGCCGAATGCGTTAGGCAAGGTGGTCGGTTCGTCAACTGCGCAATAGACAGCAAGCTGCTGTGCGGCTGGATCGGAATTCTATCTATATAACCTCGAGCGAGTGACGATCAGCGCGTCGGTATTGCTCATTTGTTTCAGCCGTCCATAGAAGAGGCGCGCCGCGATGCATTCATTTCTACGGGATTGATGATCGGGGTCGGCGACTGCGCTTTCGATTTCCTCAAATTCCGAAGGTCCGAGACCCGCCATCGTCCGGTTGAACGCTTCTTGATACTGCTCCGGCGACGGAGCCTGCCGTATCGGAACGTTGTTCACCGTGGCCGCGGCCGCCCGGTCGAATAGCTGTGCCCACTCTTGCTGTTGGTCATCAGGAAGAGATTCGATCGCCGAAACAAGATTGACGTTGTCGCCCGACCATAACGCGGCGCAGGTTTTTGGATCGGCCCGGTCAGCAAGATCCGCGCGCAGCTGAATCAGCGTCATTATTGAAGGGTCGTCAAGGCGCTGAAGTCCTTGCGCGGCCGTGGCTCTGAAGACTTCGTCTGCGGGCATCGATTGGCTGCCGGGAATTTGTGCGCCGGTAATCACCGCTGCCTTTGAGATATTCGCGTAGCCCTGCTCGAGTGTGGTCTGGAAAGCTGACGGTGGTGGCGCGTTCCGAACTGCATATTCGGTCAGCGCAAACCCGGCGACGAGGAACAGGACAATCACCAGGAGCAGCCTGCGGCCCCATCGCGAGCGCCTTCTCGTCGCTGTCGTCCTCGAGGTTTGATTCGCGGGCATCGTCAATTCCTCTCGATTGGCCACCGTTTCTTTACCTCGGACGCAATCCTGCCGCTACACCAGCGGGCGCGGGCTGCGATCTCCTCGAAAAGAAAACGGTGAGATATATAAGCCTATGAGTGCTTTGCGAGGGCCGCGTTCAAGTCGGCGCGCATCGCGGCGGCGGCGCAGGCTGCAGCTTCGGCGGGGGATTTTCCTTGCGTTTTTCGGTACGCGTACATCAGGCTGCGGCTCGCGTTTACTATAATGCCAGTGCCGTCGGGACGCGCGGCCGCGACCGCGTCGGCCGCGCTTGCGCCTTGCGCGCCGTAACCGGGCACCAGGATGAATGCGTTGGGCATCAGCTTGCGCGCGCGGCGGGCTTCGTCGGGAAAGGTCGCGCCCAGAACAGCGCCGACCGGACTTAATCCTGACTCGCCAAGATAGTCGCTGCCCCATCCGTGGACCCGCGTGGCGACGTGCTGCCAGATCGCGCGCCCGTCGGCCGTTACATCCTGAAATTCTCCGGACGACGGATTCGAAGTCCTGACCAGCACGAATACACCGCGGCCCGCCGCGACCCTCGCGATAAACGGCATCGTCGAGTCCGCGCCCTGATAAGGATTGACGGTGACTGCGTCGCAGGCGAAATCGCCATCGCCCAGAAACGCTTGCGCGTATGCGGCCGAAGTCGATCCGATATCGCCGCGCTTGGCGTCCGCGATCACGATCAGGCCCAGGCGCCGCGCGGTGCGCACCACTTCGACGAATGCGCGCATCCCGTCGATACCACGCGCTTCATAGAAAGCAAGTTGCGGCTTGATCGCACAGATGTGTGGTGCGCACGCCTCGACGATTTCGCAGCAGAAGCGCGCAAGCGTGTGCGATTTCGGCACGCCGGGAGAGTCGTTGGTATCGAGCTGTGGATCGACGCCCAGGATCGCGCAGGAATCTTTCTGGCGCGCGGCCTCGGCCAGGCGATCGGCGAAATTCATCGCCGCGATTATTACACGAACGCGCGCGGGACACATCATATCGCGCGGGCGTTGCATTTGGCGGCGCCGGGCGTACATCTTGATTGCGCAATCCTCTGAAAGCGGTATTGACGATGACCCGAGTGACGATCATCACAAAGCTGAGATTCATGGCGGTAGTTGCGCCGATAATTTTGCTCATCGCGGCTCCGATCCTCGCGCTGGGCTTCTATGGATTCGGCGAGATGCCGCAGTTGCTGCACGATAATCAGTATGCGGCGCTCGAAGCCGCGCGCGGGATGGAAAACGCGCTGTACAAAATGGATTGGGGCCGCACGCAACCGGAAGGATTGCAGATCGTCCAGGATCAGCAGCGCGGATTCGTGGGCTGGATCGACGCGGCGCGTTCGCACGCGAGCACGCGGGCGCAAGTTGACGCGATCGAGAAGATTGCAGAGGCGGCGAATCCAATTTTCGACGCGATGCGGGCCGCGCAGCCCGGCGACGACAGCCTGGAGCCGCGTCTGCGCGACTTGCAGGCACTAGTCTCCGACCTGATTTCCGCCGATGACGCCGCGATGCTCGCGATCGCGGATCGGGTAGAGGCTCGCGCGCGCACGATGATCATCGTGACGGTCGTAGCGGCGGTGATTGTTCCGTGGCTATGCTTTATCGTGATCGTGCAGATGACTGGAGCCGAGGGCGCCGCGCTGCGCGAGATTCGCCGCAGCATCGAGAACATTGCGGAGCGCGCAGCATCCGCGCACGACACGGCGACGGGCAAAGACCTCGAGGTGATCGACACGAAGCTCGCGGAGCTAGGCTATCCAAAGCCCAACCCGATGTTGGCGGAATAAATTCCTCGCCCAGTATGGGAGAGGCCAGGTGAGGGACATTTTTCAGCGCGGCGCGCAGCGGCGCGCGATTAAAAAGAAGCAGAGCAGCACCCTCACCCACGCGTCACGGCGATTGCTAAAACAAGCAATCGCCGCGCCGCGTCGCCCTCTCCCGGTGGGAGAGGGTATCAGCAGGATTCGCGCCGCTGAGCCAGTGGCACCGCCACTCGAGAGAAGAGGGTACCAGCAAGAGCTCGTCATCGCCGATACTTTGGCATTACTTCTTTGGCGAATAGTTCGGCGCCGTCAGGGGACATGAACTGGCAGACGAAATAGGTCATCCGGAATTTCTCTATCCGGAAATCCAGTTCGCGTTTGATCTCGTCCACCGTGCCGACCAGCACTTGCGGCGAGGTGCGCGCGAGTTCCACGTCGGCGATACCCATGGCTTGCGCGGTCGCTTTGATCATCGCGTCGGCGACGCTTTTCTCTTTTGCGATCAGCACGAAGGTCTGTCCCGACATCTCGATCGCGTCGGCGCCGCGGCCCGCTGCCTTCACAAAGCCGTCCAAGATGCCGATGCGGCGTTGAACCTCGGCGCGGTCGAACTTCATCGCGTCGCCGATATCCACCACGCCCTTGGTGATGGGAGGATTGAGGTTCAGGATGTCGGCTTCTTCGGCGGCGAGTTTTAGGATCTTCTTCCCGCCGCCGCCAATCATGATCGGCGGATACGGTTTCTGGATCGGACGCGGAAAGCAGTAAGCTTTTTCGACCGAATGAAAACGGCCGTGGTAGCTCGGCTCGTCCTCGGTCCACATCGATTTGAGAACCTTGATCCCGTCTGCGAACTGCTCGATCCGCTCAGCGTTGGACGGGTACGGATAGTTGTAGGCGACGTATTCTTCTTTGAACCATCCTGCGCCGAGGCCCGCGATAAAGCGTCCGCCCGAGATATTGTCGAGCGTCGCGATCATCTTCGCCAGCAGCGCGGGATTGCGATAGGACATCGAAGTGACCATCGGCGCGAGCTTGACCGTTTTGGTCACGGCGGCGACCGCGGCCAGCGCGGTGTAGCATTCGAGATGGGGAGCGTTGGGCTCGGACATCAGGCCGCGCATGAAGAAGTGATCGTCGATCGAGACCGAGAAGAAGCCGAGCTCCTCGGCCCGGCGCGCCATCGTGGTCATGGCGGCAAAATCGGTGGATGGCAATCCGCAATTGAATTTGACAGGTCGCATGATGAAGGCCTCCGGCGCGAATTGTAGCATCCTGCGGCGCGGCTGCTCTGCTCAATAGCAGGACCGGCGTCCCGCCGGTCATTGCCAAGCGCGGCTAGACGCGTCCCGCCGCGTGCAGGACGTAAAGCGCGTCGGCCGTGACCCATTCGTTCATTCGGCGCTTTCCGATCCCGCCCCAATCAACCAGCGAATCGGAGCCGAACGGCTCGCTGGTGTCGAGCTTTGGCATCACCTTGTAATGCCGTCCTTCGGCGGCCCAGCCACCGGCGGGAAGCTCCTTCTGCTCGAGGATATCGAGCCCCTCGGAGCATCGCGGATCATTGACCAGACCCATTTCCGCCATCGCCTTGAGCGCGCCCAAGACTTCGTAATGCCAGAACAAAGGGTAATGCTGCATCAGAAAATTCGGACGGATGATTTTTCCATCGGAACGCCTTCGGAACAGCCGCCGCGACAGAAAAACTTCGGACGCCTTAAGCGCCGCCGCGCGCGCCGCATCGTCACCGGTCGCGTCCGCGTATGCCGTGAGCGCGCGCATCGGGAGCAAGCTCTCCATGAACGACGAAGTGTCGGCGGACGGATTCCGATCGCAGTTCCATCCGCCGTCAGGCCATTGCCAATGGAGCAGGCGCTCGGCCAGACGCTCGCTCCGACCGTCGCCGATACTCAGCCTGGTAACGGAAAGCAACGCATTGCCCTGCTGGGAGGCGCATCGGCGATAGCGGCCCTGAATCTTTGGAACGCCTTCGGAACTTCTGGATTTCGGAACGCTGCTCTTGGACTCGAACTCAAGGTAGAAAGGTTTGCCGAGCCAGTGATTGAGGACCTGATCCCGCATCGGCAACAGCGACTCATCGCCCTGCGGATATCCGATATCGGCCAACGCGGCCAGAGTCCAATGCGATCCGCGGTATTTGGAATATACCTTGGCCTCGCGCACGAACCGCTTCTCCCGGCCCGCAAGTAATGCCTTCACGCGCGGCGAGTTGCGAATCTCCTGCCGCAGGTCTTTGATTTTCCGCGAGCCTGGATCTTCCCCGAGCACGCCGACCATAACCTTCCAGCGAATCGACGGCTCGTCGCTTTTGAGTAGTCTGTTGAACGAGCGGTGTTCGATTCGGTTTCACGACAGAATAAATTCGCGCAGCGTATTCATGAACCGCACGCGGTCGTCGGTGACGATTCCGTGACCGGCCTTGGCGAAGCGCACCAAGCGCGCAAGTTCGGGCGGCAGCGCGGCGGCGATATCCTCGGAGTCGGCGGGCGGAGTGACGGGATCCTCGTCGCCAGCCAGCACCAGCGTCGGGCATTTGACGCGCGGCAGATCCGGCAAGAGATTGAACGAGGTTTCGATCACGCGCAGGTAATGCTCATTCAGCTCCGTGTTTCCAACCATCCGCGCAAACATCTCGAACAGGTGCGGATCGGGATGGTAGCTGTACAGCGGCATGCACAGGCGGAGAAAGTCGGGTCCGTTTTGCGGCGATGGATCTTTGAAAAAACGCGCTGCCGCTTCTGCCGCCTCGCGTCCGCCCCGGCGTTCGAAGGCAGCCTCCACGCGAGCGAGATCGACGCGCGCCGCCGTGCTGCACAAGATGAGCTTGGACGGATGCTCTGGGTGCCGCGTCGCATAGGCCATCGCGACCATCCCGCCGAACGAGGTGCCCATCACGATTGGCCGCTTGATTTCGAGCGCCTCGCAGAAGGCACGCACGTCGTCGCCCCAGTGATCGAGCGTCCAGCGCTCGGGACCGGTGCGATCGCTGCGGCCCGCGCTGCGATGATCCAGGTAGATCACCTGAGCAATATCGGCCAGCGGCGAGAAGTCGGGCTTGAACACCGAATGGTCGGCGCCGGGACCGCCGTGGAGCATCAGGAGGGTCGGACGCTCGCGCATTCGCGGGCCGTCGGGGACCAGCGATGCGCCCTCGACGTCGAAGAACAACCTGCCGTCGCCAACTTGAACGCGCATGGCGATCGATTACTATTTGCACGCCGTCATGTCGAGTTACGCCGCTTCGCCGGCTTTCTATCCGTCGCGCCGGGCGTTTTGATCTGCAGGCTTTTCCATAGATACCAAGCCGCCGCCGTTCTGTAGGGAGCCCATCGTTGTCCGAACACCCTTAACTCTTTGGGTGTAGGCGGCTTGCGCATCGAGTACGCGCGTCCTACGGCGTTGCGCACGCCCAGGTCGTTAACCGGCAGAACGTCGGGACGCGCGAGATTGAACATCAAGAACATCTCGGCGGTCCATCGCCCGATCCCTTTCACGCGCGTGAGGTCGGCGATGACTTCCTCATCGGTCATGCGCGCGAAGCGATGAAAGTTGAGAATCTTTTTTTCGACGTGCGTCGCGAGGTCCTTGATGTAGAGCGCCTTCTTGGCCGAGAGTCCGGCCTTGCGCAGAATCGCGTCGGGAGTGGCGAGAATCTGGGTAGGATGCGGAAACGCGCGGCCCGGATAGATTTTAACTACGCGACCGTATATCGCGGTGGCCGCGGCTCCGGCGAGTTGTTGAAAAATGATCGCGCGAGCGAGCGCCCGAAAGCGTTCGCGGCGCTGCACTATCTGGCATGCGCCGACCTTGGCGATAATCGCTGCCATCACCGGATCGACGCGGGCGAGATGCATCCGCGCGGCGCGTGCATATGGTACGGTTAGGGACGGCATCGGAGTGCGCAGAATCTGCCATGACGGCGCGCCATAATCAATTCAGAGGCTCGACTCAAATGACCGGAGACGACGGCGAAGCACGGCTCGAGATGCGCGCGGAAAATGTCCACGAAGGAAAGCGGCTCGGCCCGATCTTCTATATCGTCTCGGCCGAGCAGATCGGCGCGTTCGCACATGCGATCGGCAGCAAGAATCCGCTGCATGCCGGGGAAAAGGCGATCGCGCCGCCAACGATGCGGCTGCTCGATTACGCGCTACTCATCACGAAACACTTCAAGGGCGGCAAAGGCGGAGTCCACGCGAAACACTGGTGCGAGTATCATGCGCCGATGCGCGTGGGGCAGGCGGTACGCGTCAACGGCGTAATGACCGACGCGGCGCACAAACGCGGCAAGTTTTATTTCACCCTCGAATACGAAACCCGCGACGCCGCCACCGGCGAGCTGCTCACGCGCCAGGCGATAACCTCGGTCCTGCTCAACGAAAAAGGACGGATGGCATGAGCCAAGAACATCAGCATCTCGAACATCAGAATCTTAGTGAGGGCGACGTGATTGCGGCGGCGCCGTATCTGCTCGACGACGCGGCCGCCGAAGCCTACGGCGCGAGCGTCAAGGAGCCTGCGCGCAGGCGGAGCAAGAATATCCATAGCGATCCGAAGGCCGCCGCCGAGGCGGGATTCGCCAAACCGATCGCGGCCGGCGAGCAAACGATCGCGGTGATGATGCAGTTGATCGCCGACCGCTTTGGCGAGGACTTCTACCGCGGCGGCCGTTTCGAGGTGGCGCTCATCAAGCCGGTGCTCTACGGTGACACGCTCGCGGCGCGTGCGAAGGTCGAGCGGATCGCCAACGGATTCGCGGAGCTCTCGATGCGAGTCGAAAATCAGCGTGGTGAGGCCGTCCTGACCGGCACCGCGCGGGCGCCAATCGCCACGCGATGACGGCGGCCGGCGCATCGCCGCGGCGCGAGCCGCCCCCAGTAAAAGCGCGGGCGCCGCTGTGGCGCGCGGCGATTCCGTACGCTGGCACGGTTATTATCTTCGCGCTGATCTTCTGGCGAATCTCGGCGTCAAAGGTTGCCGCTGATCTGCGCCAGGTTCCGATCGCGAAGTTCGTCGCGATTTTTCTGCCCTACTCGATCTTCTACTGCATCGTCGATTCCTACTGCCTCGCATGGGTGGTGCGGCGATTCAACGCGCCGATGCGTTGGCGCGACATCCTGCCGATTCGCGCCAGCATGTACGTGCTCGCGATGCTGAACACCGGCCTCGCGCAGGGCGGAGTCGCGTATTACCTGCATCGCAAGGGCGGCTTTTCGTTTCTTTCCGCGCTCAGCTCGATCCTGTTCATCGCGATGCTCGAGATCTATCAACTGTTCCTGTTCTCGACGGTCGGGGTGCTGTTCTACACGCCGGTTGGAGCGACGCAGGCGCGGATTATTGGAATCCTGCGCGTCGTTTATCTGCTCGCTTGGATGTTGCTGTTCGGAGTGATGATTTTTTTCGCGATCGTGCGGCGCAGCACACGGGTCCGCGATTGGGTTGAGCATGGGCGCGCGGGCGCGATCGCACGGACGTTCATCGCGGCGCGTCCGCTCGATTACGCGGCGGTGCTCGCGATCAAGGCGCCGACCTTTCTCGCGTCGGCGGTGGCGCACTACTTCGCGCTAGCGATCTACGGCGTATCGATTCCGGTTCTGAAGCTGATTTTATTTCTGCCGCTGGTATTTCTGGCCGGCGCACTGCCGATCTCGATCGCGCATCTGGGAACCAGCCAGGCGGCGTGGCTGCTATTCTTCGCGGGCAGCGCTTCGCCGGCGAAACTGGTCGCATACAGCCTGGTGGCTCAATTCACCTACATGTTTTGTAACGCGCTGATCGGCGTGTTCTTCGTGCCGCGGGCGTCTCGAGAGTTGACCGCAATCCGCCAGGGCGATCCTGAAGCAGGCCCGGCTTGACCTGAAAGGCAAAAGGTCCCCGGCGCGAGTTTCGCGCATCTCAGCGACGTTCCGCAGGGAACAAAATCGAACCTCACATCAGAGGCTCGAACGTTATTCCACCGAGACTTCGTCGGGGAACAGAAACGTGGTGGCTCCGTCTTCGAACTGCACGAGGTACATGTGGCGATCCAGGTTGTTTACCTCGCGTAGTATGCGTGGGCTCTCACCGAAACGATTGCGACCTTCATGATCGCGAACTGGTCTCAGTAATCGGCAATTTCGCCCCACCACCGCCGCCTCGATACTTGTGCTGGCCATCATTGTCTTATCCTCTTAGCGCCAGTCCGGTCGTAAGTTTCCTCATCCACCAATTTCTATTGTAGCAAGCTTCGCGCCTAATATTTAGACGGTTCTGCGCGGGGCCGAATTCGTTTTCCCCAGCTTGTGGAAATCTTTATATTCCCATTGATGCTTTGGGTTTGTGGATTTCAAACGTCGATTGCGAGGGTAGAAAGATCAACTATTGTTGCGTCGATGACGCTTTCGGGGCAGCTCCTTAACCGAACGCGTCGCGCTGTCGCATCTTGCGAAGACCGGCAGATGCACAGAAGACTGGCAGATGCACAAAATGTCCAGTTACTAACGAGGATCTACGATGCCTACATTGTATCCGCTGGTGATGGGCCGCCGGGCCGTTGTTGCAACGCAGCACTATCTGTCGGCCTCTGCGGGGGCGCGAATCTTCGCTCGCGGCGGAAACGCTATCGACGCCGCGGTCGCTGCAACATTGGTCGAGGGCGTAGTTAATCCGCATATGCATACGATTGGCGGCGAAGCGCCGATGCTCATCTATTCGGCAGACGCCCGCCGCGTGGTCGCGATCAACGGCAACATGATGGCGCCGGCGCGCGCGACAATCGCCAAATTCCGCGCGCTCGGAAAAGAACTGATTCCCCCTTCCGGACTACTCGCCGCCGGAGTGCCCGCCGCGTTCGGCGCACTCGTCACCGCGCTCTCAGAGTTCGGCACGATGTCGCTGGCGCAGATTCTGGAGCCGGCACTCGAGCTGGCCGAAGACGGATTTCCGATGCACGTTGGATTGTGCGGCGAACCAGTCAAATCAGGCGAGGACCATCAGGCGGGAGCAGGCGCGTCGCTGCGCGCCAACGCCGAGAAATTTCGCACGCGATGGCCGTCATCGGCGCGGCTCTATCTTCCGGGCGGCGAGGTCCCCGAGCCGGGCGCAATTATCAAGAATCCCGCGCTGGCAGCATTCTACCGGCGCTTGCTCGATTCCGAATCCTCAGCGAAGCAGCAGGGCCGAAAGCCCGCGCTGGAAGCGGCGCGCGAGCGCTTTTACCGCGGCGATATCGCGCGCGACATCGTGGCCTGGTCCGACGAGCAGGAGGGACTGCTCGACGTCGCCGATCTCGCAAAATTCACCACACGAATCGAGCAACCGGTCAGCGTCGATTACCGCGGCGTCAGCGTTTTCAAGTGCGCTCCATGGTCTCAGGGTCCTGTCTTCTTGCAGCAACTCCGCGTGCTGGAAGGATTCGATTTGCGCGCGATGCGCCATAACTCGGCCGAGTACATCCATACCGTGATCGAATCGGCCAAGCTCGCGTTTGCCGATCGCGAGGCCTACTACGCCGATCCTGAATTCACCCGCGTGCCGATGGATGGGCTCTTGGCTCCGCGCTACGCGGAATTGCGCCGCGGACTTATCGATCCGCGCCACGCGTCGATGGAGCAGCGGCCCGGCGATCCGATCGCGATGCAAGCGTTGCGCGCGGGCGATGCAGCTCCCGCGCGTCCGTGGGGCCAGGGGACGATTCACGTGGCCGCGTGCGACCGCGCGGGAAATATGATTTCGGTTACCGCCAGCGGCGGATGGATACCAAGCTCGCCGGTGATCGACATGCTGGGGTTTCCGCTCGGCAGCCGGATGCAGACCTTTCACCTGGATGAGAATCACCCCAACGCGCTCTTGCCCGGGAAGCGTCCACGTACGACATTGTCGCCGTCTCTGGCGATGCGCGCGGGTGAGCCGTACATGGCATTCGGCACGCCGGGCGGCGATCAGCAGGACCAGTGGAGCTTCCAGTTTTTTCTCAACGCGATCGATTTCGGAATGGACCTGCAGGAGGCGATCGAGGCGCCCAAGTTCTCGACCCCGCACTTTCCTGCGACCTTCTATCCACACAACACGATGCCGGGTGTGCTGCGCCTGGAGGATCGAATCGATCCACGCGTGCGCGCCGAGCTTGCGGAACGCGGGCACAAGATCGAGGTGCGTCTGCCATGGTCCGAGGGCCACGTCGTGGCGGTTTCGGTCGATCGCGCCTCGGGATTGCTCAAAGGTGCGTGCGACCCTCGCGGACAGGCGCAGCCTGTGATGCCCACGCAGGTCATTGGATGGTGATGGGATGCTGAAGGCAGGCGCCGGATTGCTCAATCCCGCAAAGATTATCGACCTGACCTACACCCTCGACGGCACGACCATCTCCTGGCCCGGTGAGGGGCACTTCGAGCACAAGTTCGAGACCCCCGATCGGACGCCGGGAAGTCATTTTTATTCGGCAGCCAGCTACGCCGCGCCCGAGCATTTAGGAACGCACGGCGATGCGCCGATACATTACAATCCGAGCGGGTTGACGCTCGACGCGGTGCCGCTTGCGAGCTGCGTCGGTCCGGCGGCGGTCATCGATTTTTCCGATCGCGCGGCGAAAGATCGCAACGCGACGTTGAGCGTCAACGACCTCCATAGCTACGAGACTGCCTTCGGCAGATTTCCCGACGGAGCTGTTGTGGTTGCGTACTCGGGATGGGGCAAGTATTGGCCCGATCTGAAAGCCTACATGGGGACTGACAGGCCGGGCGACGTTGCCGGACTGCGGTTTCCCGGATTGTCGGCGGAAGCAGTCGCCTGGATCCTCGAGAATCGCAACATCGCGGCGATCGCGATCGATACCGCCAGCATGGACCCGGGCATCTCGAAGGATTACCCGGTGCATCGCGCGTGGCTCGGAGCCGACAAGCCGGGCTTCGAGAACCTTGCCAATGTGGGCAAATTACCGCCTAAAGGCGCGACAATTTTCTGTATTCCGATGAAGATCGGCAAAGGGACCGGCGGTCCGGCGCGATGCTTCGCGGTTCTGCCGTGAACGGCTCCGATGGATGCACGATTCCAATCATGCTTAATTATTGTTTAGAAACACGGTCGTCTTGCTTGATCGCGCTTCGATAAGATACGAAACTTCGGGTTCTGCCAGTGCCCGGGGTGTGCAGTTCGAGCTGGGCTTAGCGGCGTCGAAACTACCCGGCTAATTAGGGAGGAGGGCCGTGCTGCAATTCGCAACTAAAACCTTAACCGTGATTCTGGTGGCAATTGCCCTCGGCGTAATGACCGGGTGCAGCGGGGAGCCGCTCTCGACCCGTGAGAAAGGTACCCTGATTGGCGGAGGCCTTGGCGCGGCCACTGGCGCGATTATTGGCGCCGCGGTCGGAGCTCCCGGCGCGGGCGCGGCAATCGGCGGTGCGCTCGGAGGCGTGACCGGCTTTGCGGTCGGCAATTCAATGCAAAACCAGGAGAATGCCAACGCGCAGACCCAATCCCAGATTCAGTCGCAGCAGCAGCAGCTCGAACAACAGCGCCAGCAGATTCAACAGCTCAAGCAACAGAATGAAACGGAATAGCCCCTGGCCGAGTCTAATCAGTCAGGGAGATCGATCATGCGCAAGCGAGCAATCGTGACAGGAGCCTTGGCATTGGCTGCTCTATTCCTGGTGGCGGGATGTTCCGGGGATCCACTTTCGACACGTGAAGAGGGAACCCTGGGCGGTGCCGGAATCGGCGCCGCAGGAGGCGCGCTGATAGGCGCCGCGGTCGGACATCCTGCCGCGGGCGCGCTGATTGGCGGCGGCCTTGGCGGAGTGACCGGATTCGGGATCGGCAACGAGATGCAGAATCAGCAGAACGCAAACGCGCAAACCCAGACACAAATTCAATCTCAGCAGCAGGAGATCGAGCAGCAGCGCGAGCAGCTCCAGCAGTTGAAACAATCACAGGAAACGGAATAACCACGCCTACGGAGTAACAGTAGGCAAGGAGGCCATCATGCGGACGCGCTCAGGCCTTATCGCAGCAATCACGCTCGCAGCGGCACTATTCGCGGCAGGATGCGCCGGCAGCCAGCCGCTCTCGACTCGTGAAGAAGGCACTCTCGGAGGCGCGGGACTCGGCGCCGTCGGCGGCGCGCTGGTCGGCGCAGCGGTCGGACATCCTGCGGCCGGCGCTCTGATCGGTGGCGGACTCGGCGGAGTGGGCGGCTACGCCGTCGGTAACTCGATGCAGAACAATGAGAACGCCAACGCCCAGACCAATCAGCAGATGCAGCAGCAACAGCAGGAAATCGAGCAGCAACGGCAGCAGTTGCAGCAGCTTCAGCAGCAGAACGAGACCGAATAGATCACTTCGGACAACATAGAAATTCATCCGAGAGACGCCGCCCGCGCGGCGTCTTTCTTTTTGCCAACTTATCCGGGCTTGCACAGTTTGCACGCGCGCAGGCCGGCGTCGCGCGCGTGACGCGCGTCGGCGAAGATCAACGAGCGGCGCGGGTCGGCGCGCTTCGCCGCGCTGCAATCGGGCCGGCAGTAGATATGCGTATGGCGATGCCCCATCACCGCCGACGGCGGCATCCGCAAGCTCGACGGCATCCGCAGGCTCGAGCCGAGCGCGAACCCTTCGTTGCGCAGCAGCGTGATCTTGTTCTTTACCCCTCCGCCGTAGTTACCGATGGTTCCGTCGGAGCGAATTACGCGATGGCAGGGGACGAAGATCGGAATCGGATTCGACGCCATCGTGTTGCCGATCGCGCGCTGCGCGTCGGGCTCGCCCACCGCCGTGGCCAGTCCCTGATAGGTGATCACGGATCCGATTGGAACTTCTCTTAGCCGCATGAGCGCGCGGCGTTGGAACTCGCTCTCGACCATCACCAGATCGACCTTGTGCCCCAGCACCGTGAAGTCGCCGGCGAAGTATCGCGCGAGCTCGCGGTTGATATCTCCGCGCCAGGTTTCATTTTCCAGCAGATCGAATTTGCGCCGCAGCTTTGCGAGCGGACGATCGGCGTCGCTGGACGCGAGGAAATGAATCGTCGCGAAGCCGCGCGGACCTTCGGCCACCAGCAGTTGCCCAACGGGCGACGCAACGATTCCGATCCGCGCCTCGGGCCGCCGCAGAATTTTCATCGCGCGGCGGATGCCCGGCTGCGCGGCGCGTACCAGCGCTTCGACGGTGCGATCGTCGAACTCCTTCGATGCTTCCGGATGCTTAAGCTGATTGATTGTTTTCATTGCGATGCCTTCAACTTCTTGAGCGCCTGGTACACGCTGGCCCGCGCGCTCTCCGCGGAGCATTCCAGCGCGGCCGCGATTTCCGCGTATTCCATTCCGCCGAACTTGCGCATCATCAGCGCTTTGCCCTGCTTGCCCGGAAGCGCGGCGAGCGCGCGGCGAAGCCCGATCACGCCGTCGGGAGAACTCTCGGCGTGCGGGAAGAATCGTTCGGCACATTCGTCGGCGTCGCGGCCGTCGCTCACGATCACGCGCGCACGGCGCATCCGATCGCGCGCGCGATTGCGGCACAGGTTGGCAGCGATACTGAACACCCACGGCCGCAGCCCATTGTGCGAGCGCAGAGTCGGGTACGCGCGGTAGGCGCGCAGCCACGTCTCCTGAAACAGGTCCAGGCTGTCCTCGCGGTCGCGCGTGCTGCGCAAGATGAAGCGCATGATCTCGCCCTCGAGCGATTTCATCGCGTCCTCGAACGGCGGCGGAAGAGAGAGCTTTTCCAGCGTGCGCATCTCAGTATCTATAACCCCGCAAGCGCGATTCCGTGAATCGGCGCAATCGACCTATTTGGAGAGTTGGGCGCGGTCCTTCGGGAGTGTGTGCAGACGCACAGGGCGAGATTCCTCGCGACCGTTGCTGGTTCAGCGTGGGCGTGCACGACTCGACGAGCATCACCGGCGCGCGCTCGGAATGACACGCGGACCCGATACAAAACATCGAGAGTGCGTCATTCCGAGCGCGAAGCTACTGCAAATCGAGCGTCATGCGTATCGAATCGCATAGCACGCGTCGCGAGGAATCTCGCCAGTCGCGAAAGCAGCTTTGTCGAAATGTCTTATGCGTTCGGCAATCGGAACAGGCGGGTTGCGTTGGAGGCGGTCAGCGCGGCGAGTGTGTCGGGGTCGGCGGCGCGCACTTCCGCGAGGACCTCGAGCGTGCGACGGACGAAGGCGGGCTCGTTACGCTTGCCGCGATACGGCTCCGGCGCGAGATAGGGCGCGTCGGTTTCGACCATCACGCGATCGTCCGGAACGATCCTCGCGGCTTCGCGGACCACGGCGGCATTCTTGAACGTTACAATTCCCGAGAACGAAATATGAAACCCGAGCTCGAGGAATCGCGCGGCCGCATCGGCGGTGCCGGTGAAGCAATGAATCACGCCGCCGGCCTGCGGTATCGCGGTCTCGCGCACAATCGCAATCAGGCGATCATCGGCGTCGCGGCAATGGATGACGATTGGTTTTCCAAGCTCGGAAGCGAGTTCCAGATGACGCCGCAGCGCCGTCTCCTGCGCCTCCGCCGGCGAGTGCATATAATGAAAGTCCAGACCGCTCTCGCCGATCGCGACCACGCGCGGCGAGCGCCCAAGCTCGCGCAGCTCCGCGATTCGCGCGGGCGTGCAATCCTTCGCGTCGTGCGGATGCACTCCGATCGCGGCGAAAATATGCTCGTGACGCTCCGCGATCTCGACCGTTCGGCGATCGCATTCGACAGATCCGATCGCGCCGACTGAAACGATCTGGGCGATTCCTGCGATGCAGGCGCGTTCGAGCACGGCCTCGAGATCTTGGTCGAGCTTGGGATCCGCCAGATGGCAGTGCGTGTCGATGAGCGGAGTCATGAGTCGCGCGCCGCGCGCTAGGCTTTCTTTTTTTCGATTCGCGGAAACAGCGGAGTCGCCGCGTTCACGCGATGCCCCGGCTGGAGGCCTTCGCCGAACGGCGCGTGCGCGATCGTTTCATCGACAGCGAGCAGATCGAGAATCCTTTTCGAGGTCGCAGGCATGAATGGCTCGAGTGTGTCGGCGACGACGCGCAGCCCCTCGCACAGGTTCGCCAGAATCTCCGCAACGCGCGGCAGGTTCGCGGGATCTTTCGCGAGCGTGAATGGAGAAGTCGCGACGATATATTTGTTCGCGGCATCGAGCGATTGCCAAATCGCTTCGAGCGCGCGATTGAACGCAAGCTCTTCGATCTGAGCGGCGCTGCGCGCAGCGACTGTGGCGAACGAATCGCGTAGCGCACGATCCTCGACGTTGGCTCCTGGAGCCATCGTGAGTTCGCCGCCGAAATACCGCGCCGCCATCGCGAGCACGCGGCTGGTGAGATTGCCGAGGTCGTTGGCGAGGTCGGCATTGTAGCGCTCGGTGAGCCGCTCTTCGGTGAAGTCTCCGTCGAGTCCGTAAACGAACTCGCGCAAGACGAAATGGCGCAGCACGTCCACGCCGATTCGCTCCCCGAGTTCGAGCGGATCGATCCTGTTGCCCGAGCTCTTCGACATCCGCGAGCCTTCAAGGTTAAGGAACCCGTGGACGTTCAGGCGGCGGTAGAGTGGCAGCCCGACCGCCAGCAGCATCGCGGGCCAGTACACCGCGTGAGTCTTCAGAATGTCCTTGCCGATGAAGTGCTCGGTGGCAGGCAGCAGCGCCGCCAGCGCCGCGTCGCTCGTGTCAGGCAGCTCGCTCAAATACGCCCAGAACGCGTCGTACCAGACGTAGGTGACGTAGTTCGGATCGAACGGCAGCTCGATTCCCCAATCAAGGCGCGCCTTCGGGCGCGAGATGCAGAGATCGGCCAGCGGTTCGTCGAACATCCTGAGCGCTTCGTTGCGATAGCGCTCGGGACGGATGAAGCCGGGGTTGGCCTTGATATGCACGCGGATCGCCTCGCGATATTTTTCGAGCTTGAGAAAATAATTCGATTCCTTCAGGAGCTCGACCGGCGTGTTGTGCTCGGGGCAGATATTTCCTGGCAGCAATTCTTTCTCGGTATAGAAGCGCTCGCATCCGACGCAGTAGAGACCCTCGTAATCGCGGAAGTAAATATCGCCGCGCTCGTAGGTGCGCGCGAGCATCTTCTGCACGAACGCCTCGTGGACGGGATCGGTGGTGCGGACGAAATTGGTGTAGCTGATTTCGAGCCGATCGAAGGTGGTGCGGAACAGCGCGCTGATTTTATCCGCGAAGGCTTTTGGGTCGAGGCTCACCTTCGCGGCGGCGTCGCGGTTCTTTTGCCCGTGTTCGTCGGTGCCGGTGACGAAGGTCAGGTTTGCGCCGCCGATTTTGCGCCGCAGATGGCGCGCGTAGGCGTCGGCGGCAATATCCTCGTACGCGTGGCCGAGATGAGGCGGTCCGTTGCTATAGTGGATCGCCGTGGTGATATGGATTCGCTGCGTCATCGAACTACCGAGAATAACCGGCGGAGAATCGCGACGCGACCAACCGCGCAGCGGCCGAAGCCCGCATTTGCTTACTGAAGGGTGAGTGGAAACGATGTTTCCGCGGTGGGTTTGTTTGGGGAAGTTTGATGTGAGCGTTTGGAAATATTTCTTGGAAATGCTCGATAAGTTTGTTCCGAATAGGAGTTAGTTTCAATTTTTCGCATTGTGCGATTCTGTCTGTGGCGGCCAGGAAATTTGAGCATCGCCTCGTGGCGTCGCCTTGCGAGATGCCGACGGTAAGCGACGAGATAAAGTTTGGCGGCATCTTCATGCGCTCTATTCTACACGCAGCGGCGGCGAGTATAAGGCTGAACAGTTCAGCCATGAACAAATCTGGCAAAAAACCTAACGAGCGTTAGGGCGGATGTACTGCCCTGAGCACCGGCTTTAGCCGGTGCGGAACACAGGCTAAAGCCTGTGCCACGAGGAACTCAGAAGCATTAGTTCTGGCGCGAGGTTACGAGGTCTTCCAGCGTGGCTTCGACGACTGGGCCTTCGTTGTCGAGCGCGATCATTACTGTCTGCTTGAGGATGTTCTGACGGACGACCTTGCCGTCGCCTTTTACCGATTGGACTCGGCGGCCGAGATTCGGGAGGGATTTCTTCAGTTCGAGATAGGTTCCGTATTCGTACTTCAGGCAGCACTTGAGCCGCCCGCACATCCCGGCCAGACGCGAGGGATTCAGCGCCAGGCCCTGCTCACGCGCCATCTTGACCGTGACCGCGTCGAAGTCGCGCAGGAACGAGGAGCAGCAGAGCTCGCGACCGCAGGGGCCGACGCCTCCGGTGACCTTGGTTTCGTCGCGCGCGCCGATCTGTTTCATCTCGACGCGCACACGAAGAGTATTGGCGAGGTCGCGCACCAGGTCGCGGAAGTCGATCCGGCCTTCGGCGATAAAATAGAAAACCACCTTGCGGGCGTCGAAGCTGTACTCGGCGCTGACCAGCTTCATCAGCAGGTTGCGCTCGCGCAGGCGCTGGAGGCATAGATGGCGCGCGCGTTCTTCACGCAAAATGTTTTCGTGCTCGACGTCGAAGTCGGTTTCCGACGCCAGCCGCATCACCGGCTTCATCGCGGCGAGGTTGAGCGTATGCGCGGGTTCGTGCGGCTCGATCTCGACGGTGCCGACGCGGGTGCCGTTCTCGGTGTCGATCAGCACGCGGTCGCCGCGCGTGAGCGGAATATCGCCGGCGAGGTAGTTGTACAGATGCCCCGTGGTCTGCAGGCTTATCGCGACGATTTTGGGAAGCTCGGCGCCGCCCTCGAAGGGATCGATATCACCGGACATAATTCACTCCGCTTTCACTCGGATCTTTCGCGAATCGCCTCGGCGGCGGTCATCCAGAATTGCTCGGCCTGCATCCGCGGGTTCGCCATCGCGTTGACGGCTCCGCGCGCCTTGACGGCGGCTGCGAGACAATCGACGATCGCGCGAGTCTCAAGAGCGCCTGCGAGTTGGGTTATCAATTTCGCTTCTTCGTCCTTCGATTGCGGCATTTCATCCGCCCCGAGGAGTTTGAGACATAGTACTTCCTCGAGCATCCGCGCAATCAACTCGAAGTGGCCCGCGGCGTCGTCCCGAGTCTTGAAGTACTCCTGCGCGATCTGCTGGGCGCCCGCGAAGTCGAGTGAGCGGGCGCGCGCGATCGCCGCGAGCAGTTCTTTCATCGGCGGCGCGTCGCCGTCCAGAAGGGCGATTGCGCGGGCCGCGCTGCCCCTGGCGAGGCGGGCGGCGGCGGCGCGGTTGGCGGAATCGGTGGCGCCGCGCCCCGACAAAATCGCCTCGAGATCGGCGGTCGCCAGAGCGCCGAAGCGCACCGCGCGCATCCGCGAGCGTACGGTATCGAGCAGGGCGCGTTCCGAGGAGGTGATCATGAAGATGATCGCGTGGCCGGGCGGCTCCTCGAGAGTCTTGAGCAGCGCGTTTTGCGCGGGCAGGTTGAGCGTCTCGGCGTCGTCGATAATCGCGATCCGCGGGCCCGCGCGCGAAGGTTTGACCCCGAGTTGCGCGATAAGCGCGCGCACCTGCTCGATCAGCACGTCGCTGCGGCCCGCGGCGCGGCCGATACGAATGAAGTCAGGATGCGTACCCGAGGCGACTTGCACGCACGCTGCGCAGCAGTCGCATCGGGGTGCGGCAGCGGCAGAGCGCGGACGCACGGCGGTGGCGGGCGCCATCCGCACCGCGCATCGCTCGGCAGTGCAGCAAAAATTCGCACCGGGGGCGCGCTCGCATAGCATCGCATGCGCAAGCGCGGTCGCAACCAGGCTCTTGCCGGTGCCGGCCGGACCCGAGAACAGGTAGGCGTGCGAGGGGCGCGAGGTAAGCTCCGCGAGCAGGTGCTCGGCCAGTTCGCGATGCCCGCGAAGGCCGTTTAAAGGCATCGGCGTTTTATGAGCGCGGTTGCGGCGGCGTGGATATCGGCGGTGACGGCTTCGAGCGGGCGGGCGGCGTCGATAATCACCACGCGGTCGGGTTCCGCACGCGCGATTGCCAGAAAGCCCTCGCGCACGCGGCGATGAAAATCGGTTACCTCGCCCTCGAAGCGGTCCGGCCCGCGCACCGCTCCCTTGACGCGGGCGCGGGTGCGCTCGAGCCCGGTCTCGACCACAAGGTCGAGCACGATAGTCAGCTCTGGCTTCATCGAATCACTCGCCAGCCGGTTCAGATCGGACAGCAGCTTGAGATCGAAGCCGCGTCCGTAACCCTGATAGGCGGTCGTGGAATCCGAGTAGCGATCGGAGATTACGATTGAGCCGGCGGCGACGGCGGGGCGCAATTTCTCGCGCACGTGCTGCGCGCGATCCGCGAGCACCAGCAGCAATTCCGCCGCCACGTCGAGCGAGACCGCGGGGTCGAGAAAGATCGAGCGAATCGCTTCGCCCGCGCGGGTTCCGCCCGGTTCGTGGGTCACTACGACGTTGCGCCCCTGAGCGAGCAGCGATTGAGCAAGGATTGCAGCCTGGGTCGTCTTGCCGGAGCCTTCGACGCCTTCGAGCGTGATGAAAATTCCCTGTGCCATCACCCGCCAAGATACCAGCGTGTGAGTTGCGGCTGAAAGAGCGCGAAAGCGCCGGCGGCGACCGCCAGAAAGGGTCCGAACGGGACCGTGGTCTGCAAGATCGACGCGTCGGCCTCGACCTGATCACCGGCAGGGTCGGCCACCGGCGCGGTGGTCTGGCCGCCGGTCATCGCGTAGATGATTCCGCCGACCGCACCCAACATCGAGCCGAAGAACAGCGTGAAGATGACGCCGGGCCATCCGAGAAATCCTCCGACCATCCCGAGCAGCCAGACGTCGCCCATCCCGACGCCCTCGCGTCCGCGCAGCAGCTCGTAGACGAAGCCGGTCAGGAACAGGACTCCGCCGCCGGCGAGAATTCCGATGAGCGAGCTTTTCCATCCGACCTCGGGGACGAACAGCGTGACCAGAACGAAGCCAACCAGCATCCCGGGAAAGGTGATTAGATTCGGAATCAGGCGCCAGTCGTAATCGATCAGCCCGACGATGAACAACGCGGCGCACAGGACGAAGCGCGCGATCGCGTCACCGAGGGGAAAGCTCAGGTACAGATAGAGCGCGATAATCGGCAGCGCGAGTTCGGTCATAAAATGGCGAAACGGAATGGCCGCGCCGCACATCAGGCAGCGTCCGCGCAGGCCGAGATAGCCAAGAATCGGGATATTCGCCCACAACGGAATCGTGCGCTCGCAGCTTTCGCAGAACGAACGCGGCGTGACGATCGATATATCGCGCGGCAGCCGGTACGCCACCGAATTCGCGAAACTGCCGATTACGGTCCCGAGTATGAACGCCAGCGTTGCGCCTACGCCGCCAGGCAGATCCATTCTTGCTTCCCCTCATTGCCGGTCCCACGGGACGGCATCGGATTTCCAGTAGCAGATATTACGGAGGCGTGCGTGCGAGCGCTATCGGAGCCCGCGCGCGGGGCGTGCCAATATTTTCTGATGTCTTCGCGCCGCAGGGCGGGATAAAATTTCAAATAGAGGCTTAATGCGATGCGCGCGCGGCGGCTGGAGTTCTGGTTCGAATATGCGAGCACCTATTCGCATCTCGCGGCGTTTCGAGTCGAGCAGTTGACGCGCGCGGCGGGGTTCGAGGTCGATTGGAAACCATTTCTGCTCGGACCGATCTTTTCGGCGCAGGGATGGAACGATTCGCCGTTCAATATTTATCCGGCCAAGGGGCGTTACATGTGGCGCGACATGCAACGGCTCGCGGCGAAGTACGAGATCGAGTTTCACCGGCCCTCGGCGTTTCCGCGAAATGGGCTTCTGGCCGCGCGGGTGACGATTGCCGGCGCGCATGAGCGATGGCTCCCCGACTTTGTGCGCGCGGTGTATCACGCGAACTTCGCGCAGGATCGCGATATCTCGAAGCGCGAGACGATCGAGGAGATCCTGCGCGCACTCGGCGCCGATCCGGCTGCGATTCTCGCGCTTGCGCTGAGCGACGAGAACAAGGCGAAGCTGCGCGAGCAGTCCGAGCGCGCGGCGACGCGTGGAATCTTCGGCGCGCCCGCGTTCTTCGCCGGAGACGAGATGTTCTGGGGCAGCGACCGGCTCGAGGACGCGATCGCGTGGCTGAAGCGCGCCGCGCTATGAGCCGCGCGGGTCTATTGGTGGGCGGCGCAGAGATCGATCGCGAGATCGTAGGTCGCCTTGATTCCGCGGTTCAGGTTCTCGATCGATAACCGCTCGTTGACGCCGTGAAAGCGCCGCTCCTCGCTGGGTGGCAGCACAATCGGGATAAAGCCGTAGGCCGGCACTCCTTTCTCGCGCAGAAAGCGCGAATCGGTTCCGCCCGAGGTCATCCACGGCACCACGTAGGTGCCGGGAAAATCGGCAGCGACCACGCGGCCGATCGCGTCCCACATCTCGCCGCTGGTCGGCGACGGCGGCGGCGCGTCGGGTGCCTGAAAAGTATCGATCGTGATGCGATCGTCGTTCAGCAGCGCGGTAATCCGGTCCATGAAATCTTTGGCGTCGGTGCCGGGCAACAGGCGGCAATCGAGACCGGCCTCCGCAGTCGAGGGGATCACATTTACCTTGAGACTACCCCGCAGCATCGTCGGCGAGATCGTGTCGCGCAAAAGCGCGCGGATATAATCGGGGCGAAGCGGGCCGCGCAGCGCGTAACCGAGCACGAAAGGCCATCCCAGATGATCCAGCTCGAACGCGGCGGGAAACTTTTCGTGCGCCGCGATCACGTCGAAAGCATTGTCCATCAGCGGGATCACGCGAATCTCCGGCTGACTCCGGAGCAGCCGCGCGAGCGCCTGGATTAGAATCAATGTAGGATTGTTGGCCGTCGGCACGGAACCATGTCCGGATTGTCCGTGCGCGGTGAGCCGCAGCCACATCACGCGTTTCTCGGCGACGGCGACGTTGAAGATCGGCGTGGTGCCCCCGAACGGATCGATACCGGCCGCACCGCCTTCGTTCACCGCGAACGCGGGATCGATCGCGTCCCAATGATTTTTCACCATCCACTCGGCGCCGTCTTCGCCGCCGGCCTCTTCGTCGGGGTTGATCATCAGCTCGACTCCGCGCCGCAGAGCCACGTGATCGCGCTTGAGCGCGAGCAGAGTCGCGAGCGCCATGATGCCGTGGGCCTTGTTGTCGATTGCGCCGCGCGCCCATACGAAGCCGTCGTCGAGGTCAGCGGAGAACGGCGGATGCGACCAGTCGGCGGCGACCGCGGGCACCACGTCGGCGTGCGACATGAGGAGCAGCGGCTTCACGCCCGCGGGACCGGGCAGGCGCGCGACGATCGACATCGCGCCGCCGGTGCTGACGAAGGTCTGGTTGTCGATTCCTTCCTGGTCGAGAATTGTTTTCAGATAAGCGATCGCAGGGACGGTGTTGTCGGGCGGATTGGTCGTGTCGAAGCGCAGATAGTCGCGATAGTAGCCGAGCGCCTCGGTGTCGAGGGCCTTCCAGTCCGGCGCGGGAACGTCCGCGGCGCGCGCGGCGGGGCAGAGCGCGAAGAGGATGAGGATCGCGAGGATTAAAATTGGTCTTGGCATCGACAGGCCTCCGCGGTGGGCGCGCTACTTCTGGCAACTGGGGCAATAGAAGCTCGCGCGTTGTCCGACCACGAGATTGCGGATCGCAGTCGAGCAGACATAGCAGGGTTCGCCCTCGCGTCCGTACACCTGCAGGCGCGCGGCGAAGCGGCCGGGGCGTCCTTTCGAGTCGCGGTAGCTGCGAAAGGTGGTGCCGCGACTGCCGATCGCGGCGCGCAGTACCTCGCGCGTGAAGCTCGCGATTTTTTCCATTTCGGCGGCATTCACTTTGCCCGCGCGGCGGGTAGGGCGCACGCGCGCATGGAACAGAATTTCGGAAGCATAGATATTTCCGATACCCGCAACGATTCGCTGATCCATGATCAGGTTCTTGATCGCGGCGCGCCGTCCGCGCGCTTTCCCGGTCAGATATTGCCGGTTGAACTCCGCGGAAAATGGCTCGGGACCGATCCCGCGCAACTCCGCGCTGGTGGCCATCGCGTCGCGCGCCATCAGCCGCACGATTCCGAAGCGGCGCGGATCGTTGAACACCAGGCGGGTTTGGTCGTCGAGGAAAAATTCGATGTGATCGTGGCGCGGGTCGAAGTCCGCGGCGTCGAAGCCTGGGCGGCGATGCGTCAGGCTGCCGCTCATTCCGAGATGGACCAGGATGATGCTGTCGCCGTCGAGATCGACGATGAGATATTTTGCGCGGCGCGCGATCTCGCGAATTTTGCGGCCGGTGATTTGCGCGGCGAAGTCTCCCGGCGGTTTGCGGCGCAGAGCGAGCTGGCTGATTCGCGCGCCGGTGATCACGCGGCCAACCGCGCTGCGGCGCAGGATTCGCCTGAGTGATTCGACTTCCGGCAGTTCAGGCATCGGCTATCTTCAGATCGGCATCGAGCTCGCGCGCAAGCCTGAGCAGGTCATCCGGGGACAAAGTTTCGGCGCGGAGGCCGGGATCGATCGCGGCGCGGCGGACAGCAGCCTCGATTTTCGCGGGGTCGAGGCCCAGCGCCTGGCCGAGCGCGTTGCGCAGGGTTTTGCGCGGCGCTGAAAACGCGGCGCGCACCGTGCGCAGCAAGATCGCTTCGTCGCCGGCGCCGAAGCGCGGCGTGCGATACGGGCGCATCACCAGCACTTCCGCATCGACCTTGGGCCGCGGATGAAAATTTCCGGCGCCGACTCTGAAGTGCGATTCGATTTCGAAGTACAGTTGCGTGAACACACTGAGCGCGCTGTATGCGGCTTCTCCCGGACGCGCGCGGATCCGCTCGGCGACCTCGCGCTGAAACATCAGGATCATCAACTCGATCGAGCGGGACTCGCCGCACAGGCGGCGCAGAATCGCGGCGGCGGCGTTGAATGGAAGATTCCCGATCACTTTGATCGGACCGCGCTCGAACAGGGCGGGCAGGTCGGTCTCAAGAAAGTCTCCGAGAATAACCTGCGCGCGGCGATCGCCGGCGAAGCGCTCCTGGAGCCGCGCGGCGAGGCGCGGATCGATCTCGACCATCGTCAGCCGCGCGATTTTCTGCGCCGCAATTCGCTCGCTCAGGATTCCGAGGCCGGGTCCGATTTCGAGCACGTCGTCGCCGGGCGCGAGCGCCGCGGTATCTACGATCCGGTTTGCGATCGCGGCCTGGACCAAAAAATTCTGTCCGCGCGATTTGGACGGGCGCACGCCAACCACCGCGAGCGCGGGTACTGCCCGCGTCGGCGCGGAGGGCCCGGTATTTGTGCGGCGCGGTTTTGGCACGGAGCGCATGAAACGGCTATAGCCTCAGATTCGCTTCGGCGTCGATCGAAAGATCGTCGCGCTCGCCGCGCAGCAGGCGCCAGCTTCCCGCGATCGCGATCATCGCGGCGTTGTCGGTGCAGTACTTGAGCGACGGCGCGACCACGCGAAAGCCTTCGGCGGCGCCGGCGTCGTGAAGGCGGGTGCGCAGGCGCGAGTTCGCGGCGACCCCGCCGGTCAGCGCGATCGTGCCGGCTCCAAGCTCGCGCGCCGCCGCGATGGTCGGGCTGACGAGCATGTTGACCACCGCCTCCTGGAAGCTCGCGGCCAAATCCCGCTGGGCGGTAGCGCGTCCCGGTTCGCCGGCCAGAAAAGTTGCGACGGCGGTCTTGACGCCCGAGAAGCTGAAGTCGAGCGGCGCGCCGCGAACCTTGGCCCGCGGAAATTTCACCTGCTTCGAATTTCCCTGCCGCGCGAGATCGTCGATCACCTTGCCGCCCGGATACCCGAGCCCCATCATCTTGGCGACCTTGTCGAAAGCCTCGCCGGCGGCGTCGTCACGAGTCGAGCCGAGGCGCCGATAGCGCCCGAAATCTTCGACTGCGAACAGCGCGGTGTGTCCGCCCGAAACCACCAGCGCGAGATACGGCATCGCGATTTCGTTCTCGAGCATCGGAGCCAGCAGATGCCCCTCGATATGATTCACCCCGACCATCGGCACGCCGCTCGCCTGCGCGATTCCCTTGGCGCACATCAGGCCGACCAGCAGCGAGCCGACCAGGCCGGGCCCGCGCGTCACGGCGATACCGTCGATCTGCGCGAGTGTCACTCCGGCGCCCGCGAGCGCGCGGCTGATCACCGGCAGGATCGTGACCACGTGATTGCGCGATGCGAGCTCGGGAACGATACCGCCATATGCGCGATGGATATCGTCCTGATTGGCGACCGCGCTCGCGCGCACGGTGGCGACTCCGGCCCGAGAGGTTTCCAGAATCGCGGCGGCAGCGTCGTCGCAGGAAGATTCGATTCCAAGAATTAGCATGATTCGGATTGCGCCGGTGGCATTGAGGATAATCCGCGCGGGCGCGCGCGAAAAGAATCAATCGGTCGGCGGCTCGCCCTCCGACGACGGCGGTGGAGGCGGCGGCGACTCGGCCGGCGGCGGCTGCGCGGCCGCGCCCGAAGGAGGAGCCGCGATATCGGACTCGGCCGGCGCGCCCTCGGGTGCCGCGGGCGCAACCGGGGTTACCTGCGGCGAAACGCGAGTGTAGCCGACTCGCGCCATCAGGTTGCCGGGATCGGCGGCTATCGCCTGCTGATACGCGGCCGCCGCGGCGTTGATACGATCAGACTGCTCGTAGGTCAGTCCCTCGAAGGCGAGGGTCTCGCTGAGCCATACGGCGTTGTTCGATCCGAAACCGATCTCGGCGCGTTTGAAGAAACTCAGCGCTTGTTCATCGTCATTTTTCGCGACATAAGCGCGCCCGAGATAAAAGTAGGCGTACGGATTTGCCGGGTCGATTCCGATCGCGCTGCCCAGCGTTCGGATGGCTTCGTCCGGATGATTGGCGATGAGCTGCTGGCGCGCCTGGTCGGTTGCGCGCAGCGACGCGGCGCGCGCGGGCGATCCCTCGGCGGCGATCACCGCGTCCAGAGGAGCGTCGCTGACTCGCAGCGTTGGCGTGATCGCGCCGACGTCGAGCGGAGGAGCCTCTTCGGTCGAGGTTGACATGGCAGTCGGTTCGACGAAGACAGGGCCCTCGGTTGGCGTGGCGGACGGAGTCGGCGAAGGAGTTGGCGGCAGGTTTCCATTCGCGTCGGGAGTGGGAGTGACCGTCGGAGTAGGGGTCAGATCCGCCGCGCCGATTGATTCTTCTTCCAATGCAACAACCACGGGCGCGCCATGCTCGCGTGCGAGGGCTCGAATCGGCGCCGCGAAAATTCCGATCGCGACGGCGACCGCCAGAGCACGTCCGCGCCGCGCGATGTAATCCCGGTGCATCAGTCGTTGGGGTCAGTGGCAGGGTTCGGCAGTTCAGGCATCGCGCGGACCGAGGCGGGAACCGTGCCGGCGGCGTTGGCGGGGCAGCGGTCGGCAGGTTCCATCGATTTCGGAAATACTCCTTCGACCGAAACCGGGTTGCCCGGCGCGGCCTTGCAACCGGTAATCGGATCGACTCGCTCGATCACCATATCTGCCGGCGGAGTGAAATCAAGCGCGGGCCGCGACGCGGTCGCCTTCTTCATGAAGTTGGTCCATGCCGGCAGCGAGGCTTGCGCGCCGGTCAGCCCGAGAGTGTCTTTCTGATCGAACCCGGTCCATACCACCGCCAGCAGATTGGGTGTGAAGCCCGCGAACCACGCGTCCTTCGAGTCGTTGGTGGTGCCGGTCTTGCCGGCCGCCGGACGCATGAATCCCGCCAGGCGCGCGCCGTTGCCGGTGCCATGATTGATCACCTGCTCCATCATGAACTGCATCATGAATGCGAGCTCGGGCGAGATCACCTGGTGCGCTTCGAGTTCGTGGCCCTCGATCACCTTGCCGTTTTCATCGACGACCGAGGTGATCGCGTAGGGCTGAACCTCCTGGCCGTAGTTGGCGATTATCGCGTAGGCGTGGGCGATCTGGATCGGCGCGACCTCGATTCCGCCGAGTACGATCGACGGATACTCGGGCAGGTCGCCAAAGCCTAGCTTCTTCGCCATCGCGACCACGCGGTCCAGACCGATCGTGTAGGCGACGCGCGAAGTCGCCGCGTTGAGCGATTCCTGGAGCGCGAACTCGAGCGTGACATTGCCGAAGAAGCGGTCTTTGTAATTGCGTGGCGACCAGCTCATGTTGTCGGCATATTGCCAGGTCCAGGGGCTGTCATCGATGTAGCTGGTCGGCAGGAGCTTTACCGGACCGCCCTCGAGAGTTTCCTGGAACGCGGCCATGTAGGTCACCGGCTTGAACGCGGAGCCCGGCTGGCGCTTGGATTGAGTGACGCGATTGAACTGGCTCGACTGATAATTGCGCCCTCCGACCATCGCGCGAATCTTTCCGGTTTGCGGTTCGAGCGAAATCAGGCACGACTCGAGCTTCTGGTCTTTCTCCTTGCGCAGGAGCTTGGGATGCTTGGTCTCGAGGTCGGTGAGGTTCTGGCTAATCGCCTCTTCGGCGAGCTTCTGCACATGCACATCGAGCGAGGTGAAGATTCTAAGCCCTTCGCCGTTTAATACTTCGGGCGGGTAGCGATCGGCCAGCTCCTTCTTCACGTAATCGACGAAATAGGGCGCGTCGTTGCTCTCGGCATAGACCTCGCGCGCGTGCATCGGCTCGACCACCGAGTCGTCATAGGCGGCCTTCGAGATGTAGCCGTCCTGGAGCATCGAGGCGAGGACCTCATTGCGCCGCTTCTGGGAATCCTCGGGATGGCGCAGCGGGTTCAGGCGGTTGGGCGAGCTGATCATTCCGGCGATAGTGGCCATTTCGGCAATAGTCAGATCGCGGGGCTCTTTCGAAAAGTAGTATTCCGAGGCTTCCCAGACGCCGAAGATCCCCTCCTGCCCGCGCCGCCCCAGATAGATATCGTTTATATAGTTCTCGAGGATCTCATCCTTGGAGTACTTGCGTTCCGCTATATACGCCATCAGCGCTTCAGTGAGTTTTCGTTTGTAGCTGCGCTGATTAGTCAGAAAGAAATTCTTCATCAACTGCTGGGTCAGCGTCGAACCGCCCTGCTGGATATGGCGTGAAATCAGATCCACCAGCCCCGCCTTGATGATTCGCACCGGATCGACGCCGTGATGCTCGTAGAAGCGATGATCCTCGGCGGCCAGGATCGCGTCGATCAATAGCGGCGGAATCTGGTTGAGCCGCACCAGCCGGCGCTGATCCCAACTGCCCTGGAAGATGCCGCTTATCAGCTCGGGTTCGAGCTCGATCGAGAACACCGGCTTCTTGGTCACCGGATCGCTCATCGATTCGATCGTGTCGTCCTTCGCCAGCGCGATATCGACCAGTTGTCCGCCGAAGTTGCCGTACGGATACGCAAAGCTGTGCAGGAACATAACCAGCTCGCCGTGCTTCGCATCGAAGCTGTACTCGCCGCGAGTGGTTACGTGGCCGGGGTCGGTACGATGATAATTTAGCCGCGCCAGGCGTTCGAAGAATCCCAGGTCGTCTAGGTTTTGCCCGGCGTAGACGATGGTAGTGTCGGAATAGATTCGCGACGGTATATTCCAGCGCTTGCCGGAAAAGCGAGTTACTACTTCCTGCTCGAGCGCGCGGTAATAGATACTGAAGTAGTAAATTGCGGGGGGGACGCAGAACAGCGCCAGAATCGCCGCACTCAGCAGCGCGATTTTGAGAATCCGTCGTAAGGACATCGCGAGCGCCCGCAAATGATGCTTCGCGTAACCGCCTAGCTTTGCGGCTTGATCGCGAAGAACAGCGTTCCCTCGGCGCGCTTGACCAGCAGCAGCACGACTTTCCCGGCCGCTCCCGCCTTGATCGCCGCCTGGTACGCGTCCACGTCGCTGACGGGCGCGCGATTTACCTCCAGCACCACATCGCGTGCGCGCAGCCCGGCCTGATCGGCGGAGCTGCCCGGCTCGACCGAGGCGATCACGACGCCATGATTCGCGTCCAGTCCCAGCTCCTTGGCCAGGGTGCTGTTCAGATCTTTGACCCGCAGCCCGAACTCCGACGCCGTGCCCTCGGGAGCGGTCTTTTCCGGATTCTCCGCCGCGACGAGCTGCGCTTCCTGGGATTCGGTAATGGTGGCGCTAAGCTCTTTCACCTGGCGGTCGCGAATGATCGTGACGGTGACCGTTTTGCCCAGCGGCGTGGTCGAGACCAGGAGCGGCAGCTCGCGCGAATCAGTCACCGGCTTGCCGTCGAACTGCGTGATCACGTCGCCGCGCTGAACTCCCGCCGCCAGCGCAGGCCCGTGCGGCAGGACCTGCGCGACCAGCGCGCCCTGCGCGTCCTTGAGCCCGAGCGATTGCGCCAGCTCGGGCGTCACCGCCTGGATATACACACCCAGCCATCCGCGCGTTACTTTGCCCTTGTCGCGCAATTGCGGAAGCTCGTCCTTGACCAGATTGATCGGAATTGCGAATCCGATTCCCATGCTCGAGCCGGTCTGGGTGTAGATGGCGGAGTTTACGCCCACCACGGAGCCGCGCAGATCGATCAGCGGTCCGCCGGAGTTGCCAGGGTTGATCGACGCGTCGGTCTGCAGGAACTGGTCGAAATTGTCCGGGATAAAGCGGCCCTTGGCGCTGACGATTCCCGCCGTCACCGAATGATCGAAACCGAATGGGTTGCCGATTGCCATCACCCATTCGCCAACGCGTACCTGATCGGAATTACCCAGCGGCGCGACCGGCAAATCGTGTCCCGCATCGATTTTGATCAGCGCGATGTCGGTTTTCTTGTCCTCGCCAACAACCTTGGCCGAATAGATGTGTCCGTTTTGCAGTGTGACCGTTACCTTCGACGGATTATCCACCGCATGATCGTTGGTCAGGATGTAGCCATCCTTCGAGATGATGAAGCCCGACGCCAGGCTCTTGGAATGCTGATGACCGAACGGGGCGAAGGGGCCGGAGAACTCGCCGCGATGCTTGCCGGGGTCGTCGCCTTCGCCGCCTTCGGAGTTGTCGGACTCTTCGGTCGAAACATTGACGACCGCGGGCGAGAGCTTGGCGGCCAGATCGACGAAATCGGGGAGCGTTTGCGCCTTGACGATATGGCCGCCCGCATCGTCGGGAAGGTCGGTCCAGAAACGTGTTGGTGAGGCGGAGACCGCGGCGGCGGCCGCTCCCTTCAGGGTCAAAATTGCGACAGCCACTATTGCGATGGCGCAGAGCGCGGTTCGAATTGATTTATGGGGCATTGGTAAATGAACGCCAGCCGCCGGTTAACGCTCGGGCAGCTTTGCAAGTTCAACGTATTTCATCCTGAGGTCGAAGAGAATCGCGTTGATCAGGCTTTGTTCGTTCGCGTCCAGATTGCCGCGGGTCTTCTCGCCCAGCATCGCGATGATATCGATAAACTGCTGCGCGGCGTGCAGATCGCGCGAATGCTTTCCGGTCGCGGGATCGGGCATCTCTCCCAGCGCCGCCAGCGCCTCGGTCGACAGGCCCACGATAAAGGTTACGAAATTGATTTCAAGCGCGGCGCCGTGCGCGCCGGCCGCCGAATGGTCGGCGGCATTCTGATTCGCGCCGGACTTGGGCTCGGCAGTCGCCGCCGCTGGTTCAGGCGCGGGTTTGGATTGGTCTTGGGACTGCTCTTGGCCGGGCCTGGCCTCACCCTCAGGCGAGAAGCGCCGCCGATCCTGGACCTTGAAGCCTTTGTCCTTTTCTTCTTCGTCGCGCATCGCCGCTTCCTAGTTGGAGCGTCCGGCCGCCATGTTTTCGAGCCGGCGGATTCGTTCCTCGATCGGAGGATGAGTCGAGAATAGCCGCATGACTCCCGTGGCGCTGAGCGGATTGACGATAAACAGGTGCGCGGTCGCCGGGCCCGCGGAATCGAGCGGCATCCTTTCGTTGGCGTTCTCGAGCTTGCGCAGCGCGTTCGCCAGCAGCAGCGGGTTATGCGTCAGCAGGGCGCCGCTCTTGTCGGCCTGATATTCGCGGGTGCGCGAGATCGCAAGCTGGATCATCGTGGCCGCGACCGGCGCCAGGATGCTTATCGCGAGCAGCCCTACAATCCCGCCACGCTCGTCGTCGTCGCGTCCGCCGAACCCGCCCAGCAGCGCGCCCCATCGCGCTCCGTACGCCAGCATCATGACCGCGCCAGCAAGGGTCGCCGCGATCGAGCTGGTCAGGATGTCACGATTTATCACGTGCGACAGCTCATGCCCGATTACGCCCTTCAGCTCCTCGCGATCGCAGATCCGCATGATTCCGCGGGTCACCGCGACCGCCGCGTGTTTCGGATTTCGTCCGGTGGCAAACGCGTTGGGAGTGTCGTTATCGATCATGAACAGGCGCGGCATCGGAATACCGGCGGAATGCGCCAGCTCGTTGACTATCGAGTACAGCTCCGGCGCGCTGGTCGCGTCCAGCGGCTGTGCGTGGTACGCCGCCAGCACCATCCGGTCCGAGAACCAGTAGCTGGCAAAGTTCAAAACTGCGGCGAAGCCAAAAGCGATCACGACTCCGCCGCGGCCTCCGATTAGTCCGCCGATCAGCATCAGCAGTCCGGTCATCATGCCGAGCAGAAATGTGGTTTTTAGAAAACTTGTCATATTGAATTCAGACGGACTCTAAACGCACCTGATCGAGGTGCGCCGATGATTCCACGCGCGGAAGAGAGGGGAGAGCATGGGATGAATTATCCGCACAAAGCCGCATCTCGAAGCTACGCCACGCCATTTTCACAGTCAACGTAACCATCCCGGCGTGCCCGCGCACGCTTGCGTAAGTGCATCCAGCACCGGCGCGACCTGAAGCGCTTCGAGCTCCGGCGTGCACAGCACCGTGACGCGGCCGAGCGGACGCCATCGCGCCGGATCCGTCGGGCCGAAGATCACGACGCCCGAGGCTCCTGCCGCCGCCGCCAGATGCGAAACGCCCGAGTCGTTGCCGACAAAGCCCGCCGCGAACCCCGCAAGAGACGCGACGGTTGCGAGCGACAGCATCGAAACCGTAGTGATCCCGAAATCGTCGAACAGCGGGCCGAGGTCCTCCTCGGCCGGTCCGAGCACCACGAGTGCGCGCATATTATTCGAGTTCTCGATCTGCCAGTCCTCGATCTCAAGCGCCAGCCGCGCGAAACGCTTCGCGGGCCAGTTTTTCTTTGCGCCGCCGCTGCCGGGAAAGAGCATCACGAACTCATCGGGGAGGAGGTCGAGCCTCGCGATCACTTCAGCAGCGGCTTCGTGATTCTCCGGCGTCAGATCGATCTGTGACTCGACAGGTTCGTTCCCGGCCCCGATCGATTTCAAATAGAGCTCTGAGATATGCCCTTCGCCATCCGGCCGAAACTGATGGAAGGTCACCGAGCCGCCGCATACGAGGCTGAGGTTGCGCCGGTAGTTCGGATCGTCGAACGCAAAGAACGAGAAGATTTTATTAAATTGCCCGAAGAACTGTCGCGCGGCCGGATCGCTTGCGCCGGCCTCGCGAAACATCGCGCTGATCTCGCGCCGATCGATCGAATGCCCCGCCACGACGCCGATACGTCCCGCCGCGAAGTCCGCCAGTTCCCCGCGCGCCATCAGTTCGAGCGCGGCGCCCGGATTCATCCGCCCAAGCGTGCGTATCGCCGGCCCCGCGCAGATCAGGTCGCCGAGCGCGCCAGGAAAGATGATCAGCACGCGTCCTGCCACGAACAATAACCTAGCATCGCGGGCCGCCGTCGCGATCATCAATCGATCTTCCGATCTTCGCCCCCTTCCAAATCTTCTTGGTGCCTTCGTGTCTTAATGGCCGCCTGGTGTCTTGTTTCCTGCGCGGATCTTTCTCTCATGTCCCCGGTGTCGCATAAGAACGCGATTTACGGCTAGAATTGCGGCCATGCCCGTAAGCGTCGCACATTCGCCACTCGATCTTATCGGCCACACGCCGGTCGTTCGCCTAAACCGCCTGCCCGGCAAGGATGAAGCCGAAATCTGGGCCAAGCTCGAAAACTACAATCCTGGCGGCAGCGTCAAGGATCGCATCTGCCTTGCGATGATCGAAGCTGCGGAAAAATCCGGCCGGATCAAGCCCGGCGACACGATTGTCGAGCCTACTTCCGGCAACACGGGCATCGGATTGGCGCTGGTCGCCGCGGTCAAAGGCTACAAGCTGATTCTCACGATGCCCGACACGATGAGCGAGGAGCGCCGCTCGCTGCTGGCCGCATACGGCGCCAAGCTGGTGCTGACACCCGACACGCGCGGGATGCACGGCGCGATCGCGAAGGCCGAGGAACTGGCCCGGGAAAATCCCAGCTACTTCATGCCGCAGCAATTCAGTAATCCGGCCAATCCTGAAATCCACTATCGTACGACCGGTCCGGAGCTGCTCGAGCAGATGCCTCGGATCGACGCGTTCATCTCAGGCGTCGGCACCGGCGGCACGATCACCGGCACCGGCCGCTACCTGCACGAGCATTGCCCGAACAAGGTGCTGGTGGTCGCGGTCGAGCCGAAAAATTCTCCGGTGCTGTCGGGCGGAGAACCGGGCTTCCACAAGATCCAGGGAATCGGCGCGGGCTTCGTGCCGAAAAATCTCGACACCAAATCCTATGACGAAATAATCACGGTCAGCGATGAAGACGCGACGCTCTACACTCGCCGGCTGGCGCGCGAGGAAGGAATTTTGGTGGGTATCTCGTCGGGCGCGAACTGCTGTGCCGCGCTGCAAATCGCAAAGCGGCTCGGCTCCGGCAAAATCGTCGTGGTGGTCTTCTGCGATACCGGCGAGCGTTACCTGACGACCGATCTGTTCCAGGCCGAGGGGATCTGACTTGACCATGGCTTCGCAACTCGCACCTGAACTGGTCGCCAAGCTCGAAAAGCTGCGCGCGATTTTCGCGCCGATGCGCTCGGTGATCGTCGCGTTCTCGGGCGGCGTCGATTCGACCTTCGTGCTCAAAGCCGCACACGACACGATCGGCGATCGGGTGCTCGCGCTCACCACCACTTCGCCGACGATGCCCGAGCAGGATCGCGATACCGCGCTCAAGATGGCGGCGCGGATCGGCGCGCGCCATCTGGTTGTCGAATCCAACGAACTCGAGATTCCCGGCTACGCGCGCAATCCGCTTGATCGATGTTACCTGTGCAAGTCGAACCTGTTCACGGTCTGCGAAGCCAAGGCGGCCGAGCTTGGGATTGACGAAATTGCCGACGGGCTGAACCTCGACGATCTGCACGACTATCGCCCCGGAATGAAGGCGGCGTCGGAAAAGCGCGTACGCCATCCGCTGGTCGAAGCCGGGCTCAGCAAGGCCGAGATACGCGAGCTGTCGCGCGCGATGGATCTGGAGACCTGGGATCGGCCCGCGTCGCCGTGCCTGTCGTCGCGGTTTCCGTACGGCACCGAAATTACGCCGGAGGGACTGCGCAAAGTGGCTGCGGGCGAGAATCTTCTGCGCGCGCTCGGATTTCGCGTCGCGCGGGTTCGCTATCATGGCGACGTGGCGCGGCTCGAACTCGAGCAGGCGGAGATCGCGCGAATCTTCGAGCCGCAAATCCGTGAGCTGGTGGATCGCGAATTCAAGAAAATCGGATTTCGCTTCGTCGCGATCGATCTGCGTGGCTTTCGCTCCGGCTCGCTCAACGAAGGTATCGCCGTGCCCGCGGCGCGTTCTTAAATCGCGATCGGTGCGCATCGTACGCCCTCTGGCGGCGCAATCTGAGGAGCGGAGGGGGGCTTCTGGAAGACGGTTTCCGAGATGATCGCCCGCAAGCACAGCGGGACTTTCGCGCGGACGAATTCAGGTCCGCGGCCAACCTGCGTCCATGGGATAACTATTCCACCGCGATAATCGCGGTGGCGGTGACCGTGATGCTCTACGCGGTCGCGGGCGCGGAAATCAAGCTGTGGCCGGTCGCGATTCTGGCGCCGCTGCCGATGCTGGCGGCTGCGCCGGAAATGTCCGACTGGTTCGCCGCGCGATGCGCGTTCGCCGCCTACTTCCTCGGCAACATGGCGATCTGGCCGGCCGAGAGTTTCGCCATACCGCTTTTGAAACTGGGCTTGATTCACCTCTGCGGAGCGCTGATGTTCGCGCTGCTGGTGGTGTTGCACTGCGAGGCCGCCCGCCGCTGGGTCGGGCTGCTGGCCGCGCTGGTCTATCCGATTCTGACCGCCGCCGCATGGCATGGAATCGCGACGTTGTCCGCGCAGGGAAGCTGGGGCGCGCCGGCGTATTGGGTATCGTCGTTTTTGCCCTTGATGCAGGTCGCCTCGGTCACCGGGCTTGCGGGAGTCACGTTCCTGATGGCGTGGGTGCCCGCCGGATTGGCGGTCGCGTGGTATCGGCGCCGATGGCGCATGCAGTGGGAGATTATGGCGGCGGTTCCGCTGGTCGTGTTCGTGCTGATTTCAGCGATCGGCGCCGTCCGGTTAACCGGCAAGGATACCGGGACGCCGATCATGGTCGGTGTGGCCGCGACCGATAGGATGCTCGCGGCCGCCGACTCGATCGAAGCCGCCGACGCCGCTCCGGTGCTCGATCTTTACGCGCCGATGGTGCAGAAGCTGGCGGGTCAGGGCGCGCAGGTTATCCTGCTGCCCGAAAAGCTCATCGGAGTGCGGCCGAAATACGAGCAGGACATGCTTTCCGGCTTCGCACAGATGGCGTCGGCGAATCATGTCTGGCTCATCGCCGGATTGAACGAGATCGAACCCGAACCCAAGCGCAATCTCGCGATCGTTATTTCGCCGTCAGGCGATATCGTTGCGCGCTATTACAAGCATCATCCTGTCCCCGGCCTCGAGCAGGGCTACGCGCCGGGAACCGAACTGACGATCTTCGATCTGCCGCAGGGCAAAGCCGCGGTCGCGATCAGCAAGGACCTGGATTTTCCCGCGCTGGGATGCCAGATCGCGAACGCCGGCGCGCGCTTCCTGTTCGTGCCCGCGTGGGATTGGCCCGGCTCGGAGGAAATTCACGCGCGGATGGCGATAACGTTCGGAATCGAGTCGGGACTCTCGGTCGCACGGTCGGCGCGTCAGGGATCGGTGACGGTCAGCGATTGGCGCGGCCGGTTGCTCAGGCACGAATCGACCTTCGATAAAGATCCTGCCATGTTCGCGTTCGCGATGCCGCCCGGGAGCGGCGCGACATTCTACGCGCGCCACGGCAACTGGTTCGCTGACCTGATGCTGCTGCTGGCAGCCGCGATGATCGCGCTGCTGGCTCTGAGCGTCCGTTACACTTCAAACCGCCTGTAACCTGGTCCGTCATCCCTCGCGCGCGGCTTCAGCATTGCAAACATCGCTGCGATGGAGAAATCGATATCCTTTACGGAGCCCCCGCGCGCGAGGCGAGAATCGCCTCGGCCATCGCAAGATCTGCTTGCGTCGTGATCTTGAAATTCGGCGCGGCGCTCTCGACCACTTCGACCGTCGCGCCGATACGCTCGGCCAGGTCGGCGTCGTCAGTCGCGGCGGTCTTCTCGCTTGCCGCACGATCGTGCGCCGCGATCAGAATCGAGCGCCGAAATGCCTGCGGCGTTTGCGCCTGCCATAGGCCCGCGCGCGCGATCGTCGCCGTGATCGCGCCTTCAGCGACCCGCTTCAGCGTATCGGCCACCGGTATCGCCGCGATCGCGCCGCCCGCGCGCTCGGCGGCGGCAAGGCACGCCGCGAACAATTCAGGACGCGCCAGAGGACGCGCGGCGTCGTGCACGATCACCAGATCGCTTTCGGCGCTGACCAGCGCGAGCGCGATTCGCACCGAATCCTGACGCTCGGCGCCGCCCGGCGTAATCTTGATCGGCAGATGCGCCGCATTGGCGGCGACTCCGCAGGCGCGCGCCGCAGCTTCCATCCCGGCCGGAACGGTCACAATGATTTCCGCGATTCCAGAAACGCGCGCGGCCGCCGCGAGCGAATAGTAAAGCATCGGATGCCCACCGAGCGGCACGAACGCCTTGGGCTCCGCCCGTCCCAGGCGCGCCCCGCTTCCAGCCGCCACGATGATCGCCGACGCCCGCATCGCCGATAGTTATATCCTGCCCGCGCCCCCGCTGCGACGCTCGCCAATAGGATCATCGATGGCGTTCTTCGCGCCTCGCGATCGACTCGGAATTTGCTGGCGACGCAGCTTACAGTCGAGTCACGCAGCACTCTGTGTCCATTAGTTATCAGTTTGTGATAATGATAAACGGTGAAGCGGGATCCAGCGCTGGACCCTCTGCTCGATCTGGACGGGCAAGTGCTTGTCATCGATCCAGAAGGTCAACATTGGGTGCGGTTTATCGTGCGACCGGTGCCGGCAACTGACGCCAGACCGCACGGCCTTTACTATTCGCTGACACTTCACGGGCCGAATGGTGAGCGCTTGGTGGGATTTGACAATGCGCACGCGGTCAAGGCACGGTCGGGCCCGGGAGGAAAATAGGGATCGGCTTTTGACCACAAGCATCGGTTGAAAACGGTGCGAACGTATAAATACCAGGATGCGGGAGCACTGCTGGGCGATTTCTGGGCTGCGGTTGAGGAAGTGCTCCGCGCACGAGGAGTGTTCAAATGAAGACCCTGAAAATTGGGATTTCAACATACAAGGACATGAAGGCTCGCACGATCGCGATTGCGCGTGGAGAGCTCAAGCCGAAAGCTGGCGAGCCCAAAGTTTGGTTCACTTCGACCGATAGCTTCGCAAAGGTATTATCGAGCAAGAACCGGGAGCTGCTCGCGACAATCGCAGCCAGCCATCCCGCTTCGCTTAAGGAATTGGCCGAACGCACCGGACGGACAGCGTCCAATCTATCCCGCACGCTCAAAACCATGGAGGGTTATGGCTTCGTTCGGCTGCATCGTGGCAAGCGAGGACGCATTCGGGCGGAAGTTCCTTATCGGGCGATCTCGCTCGACTTGCCTTTAAGCGCTTGATCGTGCGCCGGAGGCAGCGAATCGCGAGAAGTTATAGCCTGGGTGCTCACGCTTCGACGGCCTCTTGGTAGGTTTTTCTGACTCGGCCGCCAATCTTGCCTGCCAATCAAACTAGATCGACACTAGTAGTTGTCAGATGAAACCAAACGCCACGCAAATCGAGGACGCATGCGCCGAAAAAGAAAAAGGGCCGAACGACGTCGGCCCTTTTCGAGATCTTATTGGCGCGGGCGGTTCAGTTGGCGAAGATCGTGCGCAGCTCTTCCATGATCTGTTCTTCCGGATGCGCTTTCGCGATCGAAAGTTCTTTCACGAGCAAACTTCGCGCCGTGTCGAGCATCTTGCGCTCGCCGAACGACAATTCCTTGTCGCTCTTTAGCACCAGCAGATCACGCAAAACTTTGGCGATCTCGAGCGGCGACCCGGTTTTGATTTTCTCGGTGTATTCCCGGTAGCGCCGGTTCCAGGTCTGAGTATCAACCTCGACTTTGCGCTGCCGCAAAATTCTATAAATCTTGTCGACCATGTCCTTGCCGATTACCCGGCGCAGCCCGACCTGCTCGACGTTCTCGGTCGGGATCATGATCGTCATTTTCTCGGCGCCGAGAATCCGCAGCATGTAAAATCTACGCTCGGTGCCGGAAATCACGCGCATCTGGATGTCGTCGATAACGGCGACGCCGTGAGCCGGGTAAACTACCTTCTCACCTTTCTTGAACGGCAAACTCATTTCGGTTTTGGCGCTGCGCGCGGGCGCGCGGACGGCGGACTTGGATTTCAGCGCGGTTGACGACGACGTGTTCATCACCTTCTGATTTCGCCTGGGCAGCATATGCCATCATGCCATAAATTAACGGAATTTGTAACCCCGGAGTTTTCCTTACAAAACGGACGCCGCCAAAATCGAACATCGTTCGATTTAACCGAGCGAGATCAGTGGCCCAAGTGCAATTCCATCACGATCGCGTCTTCGCCGGGACCGTAATAATGCTTTCTCAAACGACGTTCCTCAAATTCATACTTCCGATAGAGGCACCGCGCCGGTAGGTTCGATCGGCGTACTTCCAGCGTAACCACCGAGGCTTTTTTAGATACCGCCTCGGCGATCGCGGCGTTTAGGAGGTCGGCGCCGATTCCGGCGCGACGGTAATCAGGATGGACTGCGATATTGAGGACGTGGCATTCGTCGGCGACGATCCATCGGCACAAAAAGCCCGATATCGACGCCGAATCCGATTCGCCGATAGCCGCGACTGTCAGCCGCGAAAAAGGGAGCGTAAGTTCCCGCTGGAACGAATTCAGGCTCCACGGTGTTGGGAAAGCAACGCGTTCGATCTCGACGATCCTTGGAAGGTCGCGAGGCGTCGCGTCGCGAATCCGGGAAACCATCGGCAACCACCTGCCTGCCGCCAGCATAGCGCCGGCGGCGACGGCCGAAAAGCAAAAACTGCTTGCGGAAGCTTAAGCGGCGCTGCGCAGTTGGTCCGATTCTCCCTTCATAACGATCACGTCCAGCACTTTGTTCAGCATTCGATGCCTGAACGTGGCAACCGGCGTGGCGAACTCGATGCGGGTCAGGAAATCCGCCGGAAACGCCGACGATACATATGCCAACTTGCGGATCGCCTCGCCCCGGACGCTCGCGCTTATCGCCAGCACGCTGTCGCCGAGAACCAGGTTGTAGTCGTAATCGGGCATCTCGTCGGGCAGGTTCCAAATCCGCTTGAGCGACGACGCCGGCATCTTGCGTGGCATCTCGAGCCGCACGATGTATGCATTGGCGAACTCGCGCACGGTGTAAACCGTGCCGTAGCGCCGGTCGCGTTCGGTCTTGTCGTCGTGAATATCGGTTTCAAAGCCGTCAAAGGCGACTTTGCGTTCGGTTTTGCGCTTGCCGCCGCGAGTCAGCAGGCTGCCGATAGGCGCGAGCGCCAGACCGTACCAGCATCCTCGATAAGTCATTTCCGACGCGGGCTTCGCATGCACAATTCCCTCGCGCAAGCGCCATGCAGCCTCGGCCGCCGCGACCAGGACGCCCAGCAGAATCCATCCGCGGGTGTGAATTGAAAACAACGGGTCGCCGATCAGAAGGACCGAGATCGCAATGAATATCGCGGGATAGAGAATCAGGTTAAGGATCATATTGAGTGCCGTCGAACGCGCGCGCGAGAATGCCGCGGTCGATCCGACGGCTTCTTCGAGCGACGCCTTGACGCCGTCGGGCATCGCACCCAGAACCGGCTCGCCCAGCCTGAGTGCGATTCGCACCGGAAGCGGAGCGCGAAGGACCGGCGCCGTATCGACCCATCCGAGGACGGTATCGAAATCCTCTGTGAGTTCGCCCGAGAAGTGTTTCTCGCCAAGCGGACCGGGCAGCGCGCCGATATCTTTGGGCAGATTCACCATCGCGATCGGCGCCGCGATTGCGGGCGCCATCGCGGCTCCAGGCGCGGGCGCCGCCTTGGGTGCGGCGGGCGCTGCTGCGGCAGGCTTAGCCGCGGCTGCGGCGCCGTTGGCCGATCCGCCCGTGGCCTCAGCCGGAGCGGGAGCGGCAGCAGGCGCGGCAGCGCCGCCACCCTCCTTGCGAAAGCGCGAAGGCGCGTCGTCGGCGAAAGTCTCTTCCGGATGAAGCTCGCGCGCGCGAGCGAGCAATACGGCTTCGGTTTCGGGATTGGCGGGGTCAGGCACGCAGCAATCTACCGGGCAAACCGCGGCGCAGGCTTCATGGTCGTGAAAGCCGACGCATTCGGTGCATTTGGCGGGCACGATATAGAAAATATCCTGCGCGATCGCGGGGCTCACCGCTCCGTTCAGCTCCCATTCGATTCCGCCCGCGTAGATCGCGGTATTAGGGCATTCCGGCTCGCAGGCGCCGCAATTGATGCATTCGCTGGTGATAGTCGTTGACATCCGCTGGACCCCAACCTCAATTTCAATGAAATAATGTGGTTTTTGCCGCAGTCCCGAAGCGATCGGGATTTTCCGATTGAACGATAACTGTAGCAGGTTTTGTCTGTCAACCGCCGTTGTAATAGATTGCCTAATCCGGCGTTTTTTGATGTCAACCGCATCTTTCAGTCTTGCGCTGGGCAAAACGATTTGTAACTATTTCAGGGTGTGTTCAACGGACACTAGGATTTTTCCAACGCGTTCGATAGCGGAATAAAACCGGGACTGGCGGTTGGACTGGAACTGGTAGGAGGATTTCTGAATGAAAAGGTTGGCAACTGTGCTTGGAGTTCTGGCAGCCGTGGCGTTCTTGAGCGCTTGCGGACCGGACATGAAGACCATCAACGCGGCCAGTGACAAGGCTGAAGCGGACGCGACCCAGTCAGAGGCAGCGGCCAACTCGGCTGAGGCTTCCGCGGCTCAGGCCGACGCTGCCGCCAAGAAGGCTGAAGATGCGGCCAGTGGCGCCGAGGATTCAGTGCGCAGGGCGAACGACGCGGTGTCGCGCCTCGAAGCGGCCTTCTCGACCTCGGTCACGAAGTAATTTTAGATCGTTTGAGTGCAATGTGGCGGAAGGGTAATCCTTCCGCCACTTCACTTTGATGGGTCCGGCGCGCTGGGCGTGCCGGTGCTTCAATCTAAGATTCCGGCTCGGTGTTTTTGCTGGTGCTGTTTCTGAGCGCCTTGCGGACCCTTGCCCGTAACGCGTCGTCGCGCTCTATTTTGCCTTCGAGGGTGCGGAACTGCGGCACCGTCAGCCCCTGCTGAGCGGCGGCCTGCTCGACCGTCAAGCTGTGATTGGCTTGCGTGGCTTTATAGATCGCGATGTATTTCTCGACCTGGTCGGGTGGAACCTCCGACTGGTCATTGGAAGAGGAATCGTCCTGGACCACGCGGAAATGAAGTTGCGGCGTGAAATCGGCGGCGGATGCGGCATGAGCCGGAGCAAGCGTCGCGGAACCGAGCCCGCCGCATAAACAGATTGCCAGCATCGCGGGGCCGCGAGAAAGTTTCAGATATTTTGACAACACCATGACCCTCCGAAGGATCATCCTTGCATGCCCGGCGGAGCACATAAAGAGAGATACTCTTGCAATCCGCCGATGGCTGCTTAATTTTGGAATCGTCCGGCCTGGCCCGAAACGGAAGCGGTGCCGGCCTGTCCTCGCAACTTACTATTTCCACGGGATGCATTTTCAGCACCACGCAATTTTTCTGTGATGGAGAATAAACCTCATGCCAGCCAAAACGGTTGAGCTGCACGAACGAGCCCGCGCCGGAATCGTCGCGGGAGCAAACGCTGTCGCCGACGCCGCGCGGGTCACGCTTGGACCCAAGGGCCGCAACGTGATGATCCAGCGCAGCTTCGGCGCGCCGATCGTCACCAAGGACGGCGTCACGGTGGTTAAGGAAATCGAACTCGAAGATCGTTTCGAGAACATGGGCGCGAAGCTGATTCGCGAAGTCGCGCAAAAAACCTCCGACGTCGCCGGCGACGGCACCACCACCGCCACCGTGCTTGCGCGCGCGATGGTGCGCGAGGGTGTCGCGCTGCTCGCGGCGGGTTTCGCGCCGATCGATCTGAAACGCGGGATGGAAGCGGCCGCGGCCAAGGCGGTCGAGGCGATTGCCGCCAGCGCGCGCCCGGTCAAGGATCACGCGACCATGAAACAGGTCGCGACGGTTTCCGCCAACGGCGACGAAGAGCTCGGCAAGATCGTCGCCGACGCGATGAACAAAGTGGGCAAGGAAGGCGTCATCACGGTCGAAGAGTCGCGCGGCCTCGATACGGTTCTCGAGCATTCCGAAGGGATGCGCTTCGACCGCGGATACCTGTCGCCCTATTTCATCACCAATCCGGAGCGTCAGACCTGCGAAATTGAAGATCCGCTTATCCTGCTGCACGACAAGAAGCTCTCAAACCTGCGCGAGATGCTGCCGCTGCTCGAAAGTATCGTGCAGGGCGCACGTCCGCTGGTGATTATTGCTGAGGATGTCGAAAGTGAAGCGCTCGCCACGCTGGTCGTGAACAAGCTGCGCGGCACGCTCAAGGTCGCGGCGGTCAAAGCGCCAGGCTTCGGCGATCGCCGCAAGGAGATGCTCGAAGATATCGCGATTCTGACCGGCGGCACGGTTATCGCCGAAGAGCTGGGCATGAAGATCGAGAATATCGACTCGAAACTGCTCGGGCGATGCCGCCGCGTGTTGATCGACAAGGACAACACCACGATCATCAGCGGCGCCGGCAAGAAGCCCGAAATCGACGCGCGAGTCGCGCAGATTCGCCGCCAGATCGAAGACACCACCTCCGACTACGACAAGGAAAAGCTCCAGGAGCGGCTGGCGAAACTCTCTGGCGGCGTGGCCGTGATCAAGGTCGGCGCCGCGACCGAAGTCGAGCTCAAGGAGCGCAAGGCGCGCGTCGATGACGCGGTGCACGCGCTGCGCGCGGCGGTCGAAGAAGGAATGGTCGCAGGCGGTGGAGTTGCTCTGGTGCGCGCGATTAGCGCGGTCGAGTCGCTGCGCCTGCCGGAAGAGCGCAAGCAGGGCGCAAAGCTGGTGGCAGCCGCGATGAGCGATCCGCTGCGCCAGATCGCTCGCAACGCCGGCCACGAGCCGAGCGTCGTGCTCAATAAGGTTATGGAAGGCAAGGGCGACTTCGGATTCAACGCGCGAACCGGGGAATACGAGAACCTGGTCGCCAGCGGTGTAATCGATCCGGCCAAGGTCGTCCGCAGCGCGCTCGAGAATGCGGTCAGCGCCGCGTCGCTGATGCTGACCACCGAAGTAGCTATCGCAGAGGCGCCCTCGAAACCGGCGCGCGGAACCGCGATGCCGGGCGCAATGGGTGGCATGGGCGGTATGGGTGGAATGGGCGGCATGGGCGGCATGGGAGGCATGGGGGGAATGGACGATTTCGGCGGCGGCGATGACTTCTAGGCGTGCCCGGAAAGAGGGGTTTACCGCGGGGCAGTAATCGTTAATAATTAATCGGTGGAGAAATGTGGGGTTCTTTAGGGCACTTATCCAAGGAATGTCGTTGCAGTGGCAATAGCCCTTGGTGTAAAGTTGCTGGGAAGCTCCGGTTAGTGAGAGAAATGAAAGGTCGTACGGCGGCTGTCTGATCCTGTGGACTTGGGGACACCGCGCAATTTCCAGGAGGAAAAAATGGAAGGGTTAATGAGAAAATCTTCGAAACTGGTTGCTCTGGCCGGGGCTGCATTGGCCCTTGCGTTGGTGGCAGGTTGCTCGAACCAGCCGGATCCCGCGCAGCGCGCCGTCAACGCGGCGAACCGCGCTGATCAGGCAGCGTCACGCGCGGAAGCGGCGAGCCAGAAGGCTCAGCAGGCGTCGGCTTCGGCGCAGGCTGCCGCCAGCCGTGTCGAGCAGGCAGCCAGCGATGCCAAGGCGGCTGCGGATCGTGCAGAGGCGATCGCGGCAAAGACGATGTCTTCAGCACCGCGGCATGAAATGCACCACTATCATCATCATCACCATGCGGCAGCGGCGTCCGACTCGGGCGCGGCGGCAGGCGGTGCGGATGCAGGTGCTCCGCCGGCAGCTCCCGACGCAGGCGCTTCGCCAGCCACTCCGTAATCTGGCTTAAGACGGTTTGAAGCAAAGGGCGGATGCGGAAGCATCCGCCCTTTTTCTATTCTGGCGAAACCTATTCGCCGAACGTCACGATTACTTTGAGCGACTCCGGAGTCTGCGCGGCCGCGAATGCCTGTGTGATCTGCGCCAGCGCGAAGCGATGCGTCACCAGTTCGGCGGCGTTGATAACCCGGCGCTCGACCAGCTTCATCGCCGCGCGGGTTTCGTCCGGTCCGCACGAGTAACTCGGCACCAGCCGGGTCTCGTTGAAATACAAGTCGTGCGGGCGCACCAGCATCTCGTCCTCCGGCGGAGTCGCGGTGAACTGCACCACGGTCGCGCCCTTGCCCGCGCACCCGATTCCGGTGGCGATAGCCCTGCTGGTGCCCGGTCCGACGATCACCACGTCGGCCATCGCGCCGTTGGTGATCTCGCGCACCTGCTCGGCCAGGTTGTCGCCCACGACCACGATCGCGGCGTCGGCGCCGAGCTCGCGCGCGCGCGTGGCGCGGCGCTCGAACAGGTCGGCGCCGATGATAAATCCCGCGCCCAGGTCGCGCGCGATTTTCACATGCATCATGCCCATGATTCCGAGCCCGATTATCAGGATTGATTCGCCGCGTTTGAGTCCCGAGCGCGCAAGCGATTTCACCACGCACGCGGCGGGCTCGATCAGGACTCCGTTGGCGTCGTCGATCTGCTCGGGAAGCTTGAGCGTGTCACGCAGGTTGGGCGCCTCGACCAGGAAATATTCCGCCATCCCGCCCGGACGCAGATTGGTCGCGCGCCAGGTTGCGCATTGCACGTACTCGCCGCGCCGGCATGCGGCGCATTGGAAGCACGGCGCATGATGATGCGCGAACACGCGGTCGCCCGGCTTGAAGCCGCGCACCGCCGCGCCCGCCGCCGCGACGACGCCTACAGGCTCGTGTCCCAGCACGAGCGGCGCCTTGCGCTTGATGTACCAGGGCATGATATCGCCCGAGCAGATGCCGCAGGCGGTGGCGCGGACCACGATCTCATCGGGACCGGGTTCCGGGCGCGCAGCTTCTTCGACCCGGATATCGCCGAAATCGTAAAGACGTGCAACTCGCATGATGGACTCGAACTTTGTGTGGCGCGCCGATGCTTGTCAACTGCTCGGGCGGGAAGAATGATCCGATTTGCAGGGGCGCGGCGCGGCGCGCCCGTCTACGCGGTCTGGCGCGCTACCAAATCGCCTCGATTTGCGCGCGTTGGTTCCGCCTCCCGCGCGGGAACCGGGCAGTGATTAGGCCGCTCTAATGCGCAGCAACCCCTTGGGCCACAGGCGTTTCAAGCTGCCGGCAGATTATGCCGTGCTCTCTAACGATCGTTCGGGTTTTTGCCAGATTTGTTCAGGGCTGAACTGTTCAGCCTTATGCCCGAATCCACTTCGTGCAAAAGTGATCGGGTGGAAGCCAACCGCTCACTATTCCGCTCCGTTTTGCCAACCTCACGCGACCGGTCTGCTTCCGCGACCTGCGAGATTTCTCGCGATGCGCGCAGCGCGAGGCATTGGGTACGCCGCGACGCGATCAGGCAATTCGCGCTCGAAATGACACGCGCTCCTCGTTTCATGTCATTCCGAGCGCGTGCAGGCACAGCGTATCGCGTCGTGCTCGCTACCCTGAGCGGCAGTCATCGCGAGGAATCTCGCCCTCGGCACTCGCACACTTCCCCAACGGATAGTGCGGCGCCTTTTTGTCAGCGATGGCGGACGCCCCGTCCGCCATCGGCAAAAGCCGACCTTGGCCGCGTCAGATCGTCCGAAAATCGAGGTACCAAAAAGACGTTCGAAACGGACCCATCCGGCGAATTCGCCAGCGTCTTCAAGGAGTTTATTTTCTGAGCCACTAGAAAAGATACCAAACGAACCCACCGAAAATGCCCGAGATCAAAAAATCCAAGGCATCACCTTGCCCAAAATTCGCTTGATAGGGTTCTGCTCAACTTCGCACTTGACCGATCGACGCCCTCCGATCTCTGATAGGGGCGCAGTTCATTTGTCCCGCAAGGAGAAAACGCGATGGTAAAGTTCGGAGTCTCGATGTTCCCGACCGATTACGCAATTCAGCCGATCGAGCTGGCGCAGGCCGCCGAAGCGCGCAACTTCGAATCGCTATGGTTCCCCGAGCACACTCACATCCCCACTTCGCGCAAGACTCCGTTTCCGGGCGGGACGGAACTGCCCAAGGAATATTGGCATACGCACGATCCCTTTGTGGCGCTCGGCGCCGCCGCCGCCGCGACCAGGAAGCTGCGGCTCGGTACGGGAGTATGCCTGGTTATCGAACGCGACCCGATCGTGCTGGCCAAGGAAGTAGCCTCGCTGGACATGATTTCCGGCGGACGCGTCGAGCTTGGAATCGGCGCGGGATGGAACGTCGAGGAGATGGAGAATCACGGCGCGCAATTCAAGAAGCGCTGGAAGATCGTGCGCGAGAAAATCCTTGCGATGCGCCAAATCTGGACCAAGGAAGCCGCCGAGTTTCACGGCGAGTTCGTTAACTTCGATCCGATCTGGTCGTTCCCCAAACCGGTTCAGCCCGGCGGGCCGCCGATCCTGCTCGGCTCGCAATCCAAGCGCTCGTTCGAGCGAGTTGCCGAATACTGCGACGGATGGATGCCGATCAACTTTCCGCGCGCCAATTTCACCGACAACGTCAAGCAGCTTCGCGACGCAGAGAAGGCGGCTGGCCGCAAGAAACTCGGCATCTCGCTGTTCGGGTCATCCGCAAAGGAAGACGAGATTAAACGCTTCGCCGACCTGGGCTTCGACCGGCTGATCTTTTCGCTTCCGGCAGCTCCGCGTGAGACGGTGCTGCCGCTTCTGGACAAGTATGCGGAGGCCGCGGCCCGGACGCATTGAGGCGCGCGCTCGCGGGACAGGGGATAATCCACCTTCGCGTCTGACGCGTATCTAGTATCGAACGAGCCGCCGCGATCGCCTTTACGGCATCGCGGCAGCTCGTGAGCTATAATGATAGCGCGTGAGGCGAGCGATGAATCTCAAACCTCTGACCAACCCTGATCGTATCGGATTCCTCAGCCGGCGAAGCTTCGTCGCGATCGCCCTGGCGACGCCCGCGGTCGTCGCGATAAGACTCGCGATCGGCCACGCCGCCGGGGGCGATTCGCACGACGGCATCGTCCCAGCGGCTATCGCGCCGATTCCAAAAGTAAAGATCGTCGAGTTCGACGACGACGGCGAACGCAAAGGAGTCGTATCGGTGGATAAGGTGATCAAGACCGATGCCGAGTGGCAGAAGATTCTTACTCCCGAGGAATACGAGGTCACGCGGCAGAAAGGCACCGAGCGCGCCTTCAGCGGCAAGTACGCCGAGTCGCACGACAAGGGAATCTATCGATGCATCTGTTGCGGCACGGCGCTGTTCAGCTCGGACACGAAGTTCGACTCGGGCACAGGATGGCCGAGTTTCTGGGAACCGATCGCGTCCGAGAATATCCGCAACGACAGCGACCGATCGTTTTTCATGACCCGCACCGAAGTGGTCTGTGCGCGATGCGACGCGCATCTGGGCCACGTCTTCGACGACGGCCCCAAGCCCACGGGCCTGCGCTACTGCATGAACTCCGCCGCGCTACAATTCGTAAAACCCAACGGCGAGAAGGCGTAGCGCTAACCCAGCACGCGCCACTGGATCAGGGTGTGGCCGGCGGGATGATCCTCGAACACCGCTTCGACTTTCGCGTCGAAGCGGACTTCCTGCATCGGGTCGCCGAGCAGATTGCCGACCATCCGGACGCCGCCTGCGTCCTCCAGCTCCACCACGACCACGAGGTACGGGCACGCGCCCTTGAGCGCGGGATGCGCAGGATGCCACACGCGCTCCCAGCTATAGATCCGGCCGCGTCCCGACACGCGATGCCACTGCGGGTCGAATGTATGGCACTTGTGGCAAATCCATTCGGCGGGAAATTGGAACGCCGCGCATCGAGCGCATCGCTGCACGACGACTTCGTGGCGCTTCGCCGCTTGGTAGAATTCGCGATCGAGTCCATCGCGCGAGGGCGCCGGCGCCGGCATCCCTTCCGGCAAGTAAGTTTTTGATTTCGCGCCGCCTTGTTCACTCATCGCGGTTTCCTTCTTTTCCATTATCGATGCAGCAGCAAATCGCTGACCGGCGCGACCATCGGACCCGACGCCACCAGCGCGATCTCCGCGTCCTTCACCTGAGAGGTCGAGGTTCCGCGCACCTGCCGCGCCGCTTCGATGATCAGTTCGAGTCCGTGCATGTAGCACTCGGCCAGATTTCCGCCGCTGGTGTTGATCGGCAATCGTCCGGTCGGCGTCGTCAGGTTCTCGAACGTGCAGAACTGCATCACTTCGTCCGGATGACAAAAGCCGTGCTCGACGATACTGGTCATCACGGCGCCGGTGAAATTTTCGTACACCTGCGCGACGTTAACGTCCTTCGGCTCGATTCCCGCCATCGCATAGAGCCGCGGCGCGAGCGTCTTGAAGTTCGAGGTTTCGTAGTCGGGCAGATTCTCCGCGCCCGCACCCTGGCGATAGTCGGAACCCTGCGCCGACGCCATCACCCACGCGGGCCGCTGTTTCAAGTCGCGCGCGCGTTCGGGGGTGGTGAGAATCACCGCGGCGGCGCCGTCGTTCTCCATGCAGCAATCGTAGAGATGAAACGGCTCGACGATCCATCGCGATTCGTCGTACATCGCGCGGGTCAGCGGATGACCGTACATGATCGCGCGCGGATTGGATTGCGCGTGGTGATAGCACGCCATCGCGATCGCCGCGAGTGCGTCTTGAGTCACATGATGCTCATGCATGAAGCGCCGCGTGCGCAGCGCGATCCATTGCGCCGGCGTGGACATCCCGTACGGCCACGTGTAGGCGATCGGTCCCGAGATCGTGCCCACCGCCGGGGTCTGTCCAAAGCGCCCGAACTGTCCCTGCGCGAGCGCGCGGTACACGATCACAGTCTGGGCGAATCCGGCCACGATCGCCGCCGCCGCGTTACCGATCGCACCCGAGCCGCCGCCTCCTCCTCCGCCCCAGAACATGTTCGAGAAGCGCAGCTCCGGCAGTCCCAGAGCGGTCGCGACGCGAACCGAATCATTGCGATCGTTGCTGTAGGATGCGATCCCGTCGATCTCGGTCGGCCGGATGCCCGCGTCGTCGCACGCGCGGATTATCGCCTCGAGCGCGAGCCGGAACTCGCTCACCGGGGCCTGCCCGCGTTTGTAGTACGCGGTCTCGCCCAGTCCGACGATCGCGACCTTGTCCTTAATCGTATTTTCGATTTTTGTTTCGCTCATCGCACCTGCCCGCTGCTCCTTCGCTGTAGCGCAGGCGCGGCTCTGATCACAACCACGCGCAAGCGTGCTCGACCCGGATGCGATTGCGATGGCGCTGTAGTAATTCTTTGATCGCGATGCGATCCGAAGACATTGCGGCCGATCTCCGCGCGTATGCCGCGCACGAGACTCTGCGTGACGGCGAAAAGATTCTGGTGCGCGCGATTCGCCCCGACGACAAGCCACGCCTGCTCGAACACTTCCACGCGCTCAGCCCCGAGTCGATCCACACCCGGTTCTTCTCGATGCGCCGTGACCTGAGCACGCCGGAACTCGCGCGGCTCACCGAGCTCGACTTTAATATCCACGTGGGCGTTGCCGTGGTGACCGGCGAAGGCATCGACGAACGCTTCGTCGGCGTCGGGCGCTACGTTCGCGGGACCGACCTCAAACGCGCCGAGGTCGCCTTCGCGGTCCGCGACGATTACCAGGGCCGGGGCGTCGGCACGATCCTGCTCGAGCATCTGGCAAAGATCGCGCGCGCACAGGGCCTCGAGATGTTTGAGGCCGACGTGCTGGCCGAGAATCGGCAGATGCTTGGCGTCGTCGAGCAGAGCGGCTTCAAGGCTCATCGCACGTCAGATTCCGGCGTCGTCCACCTGGTCATGCCGATCGCCGAGACCCAAGAATCAATTGCGGCCCATGAGGATCGTGAGAAGCCGCGGAAATAGCACGCGCCCGCCCGAGAGGAGAAATTAACCATGAGCGATGTCAATTTCGAAACCGACGGATCGATCGCGATCGTCACGATCAACCGTCCAGCCGCGCGCAACGCCGTTGATCGTCCCACCGCTACGGCGCTGGCCGAGGCGTTTCGCCGCTTCGACGCCGACGCCTCGCTCGCGGCCGCGATCCTGACCGGCGCGGGAGGCTTCTTCTGCGCGGGCGCGGATTTGAAAGCGGTCGCGACCGAGCGTGGAAATCGCGTCAGCGCGGACGGCGACGGTCCGCTCGGATGCACCCGGATGCTGCTCGGCAAGCCGGTCATCGCCGCGGTCGAGGGCTTCGCCGTGGCGGGCGGCCTGGAACTCGCGCTGTGGTGCGACCTGCGAGTCGCGGCGCGCGACGCGATGTTCGGGGTCTATTGCCGCAGATGGGGCGTGCCGCTGGTTGACGGCGGCACCATCCGGCTGCCGCGGCTCATCGGGATGAGCAATGCGATGGACATGATCCTGACCGGGCGCGGCGTCGCTGGCGAAGAGGCGCTCAGGATGGGACTCGCGAATCGGATCGTCGAAAAAGGCGGCGCGCTCGCGGCCGCGCGCGAACTCGCAGCGCAGCTCGCGGCGTTTCCGCAGCGATGCCTGCGCTCGGACCGGATGTCCGCATACGAGGCATGGACGCTGCCGCTCGAAGGCGCGCTCGCGAACGAGTACCGTCACGGAATCGCGACGATCAGTTCGGGCGAGACGCGCGAGGGCGCCGCCCGCTTCGCCGCTGGCGCCGGCCGCCACGGAAAATTCTAGCCAGGGTCAGGAGTGATTCGAGATGAAACTCGCGGGTAGCTGCCTATGCGGCAGTGTGCGATTCGAATATGACGGGCGGATTATCAACTTCGGCTACGACCACTGCTCGCGATGCCGCAAATCAACCGGCTCGGCGTTCTCGGCGTGGCTGATCGTCGAGAGCGCGGGCTTTCGATGGCAGGCGGGAGAATCCCTGGTGCGAACATATTCGGCGCCAATCAGAGAGTCGCCGCCCGCGTACAGCCGGGTCTTCTGCGCGAACTGCGGCGCGATGGTACCGGAACTGATGGGCGATCAAGTCGGGATTCCTGCGGGCACGCTCGACGGCGAACAGAATCTTCGTCCGCGCGGGCACATCTTCGTCGGGCGCAAAGCGCCGTGGTATGAGATCGCCGACAACCTCCCGCAGTTCAGCACGAAGCCATCGCCCTGATTTGGTAGCGCGCCAACCCGCATAGACGGGCGCGTCGCGACGCAAACCTCTTCCGATGAGAGAGAAATTCCAGACACGCTGCGAGTATTCTGGTGATTGCCGGTAATGCCGCGTTGGCTGGTTCGATTTATGCCGCTGCGCTAGTCTCGGAGCCGTGTTCAGCGCCAGAGCAGTTAGTCAGGAGATGCCATGAAGGTTGTCGTCGATTTGAAGCTGTGCGAGGGAAATCAGCGCTGCCAGGAATCCGCGCCCGAGGTCTTTGAAGTTCGCGATGACGACAAGGCGCATCTGCTGATCGAGCAGCCGCCCGAATCGCTGCGCGAGAAGGTGAAGCTCGCAATCAAGATGTGCCCGCGCCAGGCGATCACGCTGGAGGACTAGGTCAGAACCATCGGCGCACCGGCGCCGCGGAATTCAACTATCGCGGCAATTCTGCCGAGGCAAAAACAATCCATGGAACAGCAGCAACACTCGCTCGAAAACGTGAACATCATCGGTCCTGATCATTACGCCAAGAACGGTTATCCGCACGCCGAATGGACGTATTTGCGCAAGAACGATCCGGTGCATTGGACTGAATACCCGAACACCGATCCGTTCTGGGCGTTGACCAAGTATGCGGATATCGTTCAGGTCTCCAAGCAGCCCAAACTGTTTTCGATCGCCAAGCGCCTGCTGGTGTTCGTGCCCGACGGTCCGGCCGATCCCGATCCGGTGCCGCCGTTTCGTCATCTGCTGAACATGGATCCTCCGGAGCACGGCGAGTACCGCTCGATCATCAGCCGGCGCTTTACGCCGCGTGCGGTGCGCGAGTTGGAGCCGCAGATCGATCGAATCGCGCGGGAGGTTCTGGACGAGGTTACCGGCAAGAGCGCGTGCGACTTCGTGACCGACGTTTCGTCGCGCGTGCCGCTGGCGGTGATCGCCGAACTACTGGGCGTGCCGCGCAAGGATTGGGATCAGCTATTCCGCTGGACCAACGAGACCATCGGCGGCGGTGACCCGGAATTTCAGGACGGCACCAGCTCGGACGAAACTTTCGAGCGCGCGCGGCTGGGACTGTTCCAGTACTTCACCGACCTGGTCAACGAGCGCACCAAGCATCCGACCAACGACATCACCAGTATCGTCGCGTCGGCGAAACTCAACGGCACCTTGATGCCGCAGTTCGAAATGCTTTCGTATTTTCTGCTGCTGGTAGTCGCGGGCAACGAGACTACGCGCAACGCAACGACCGGCGGCCTGATGGCGCTGATCGAGCATCGCGATCAATGGGACCGCCTCAAGAAAAATCCCGCGCTGATCAAGCCCGCGGTCGAGGAGATCGTGCGCTGGACCACGCCGGTTATCCAGTTCACGCGCACCGCGAATGAGGACACGGAAATTCGCGGCCAGAAGATCAAAGCGGGAGAATCGGTGTGCCTGTTCTACCCGTCGGCGAATCGCGACGAAGAGGTGTTCGACGAGCCGTTCAGGTTCGACGTCGGGCGCGATCCGAATCCGCATATCGCATTCGGGATCGGGGAGCATTTCTGCCTTGGCGCAAATCTGGCGCGCCTCGAGCTCGAGGTGATCTTCCGCCAGCTCATGGAGCGGATGGAGTATGCGGAGATGGCGGGATCAGTCGAGCGGCTGCGCTCGAGCTTTGTCGGCGGAATCAAGCACATGCCGATCAAGATGAAGCTGAATCCGGCCCGCGCATAGCGGCTCAATCGCTCGCGATAGGTGTGGCGCCGCTTGCGCTCGAGGCGTAGCACGCCTCGACCAGCGCCATCGTGTGGATCGCGTCCTCGACCCCGGAGACGAGCGCGGTGTCCTCGCCCGCGACGAAGCGCTGCACGTTCGCCATCGGTCCCTCGAATGCTTCCAGAAACCACGAGCCGCGAAGCGGGACCAATCGCCACGGCTCTCCGCCGCTTGCGATTTCGAGCGCGTCGGGCTCGCCGTGCGGATAGTTCAGGTTCACGCCCATCTTTGCGATCGCCGCGCCGCGGGTTCCTTCGAGCTTGATCCCGGAGACGGCATGCTTCGAGCCGAAGCGATGCGCATGATTCATTGTCAGGCTCGCGCGAATCGCGTCGCCGTAATCCAGGATAATCGTGGTGCGGGCGTCCGCGTAGCCGGGCGTCGCGGGATGCCGCGCGCCCTTGCAATAGACCCCGCGCGGTTCGCCCGCGATCGAACGAATCAGGTCAAGGTAGTGGATCGAATGCATCAGCACTTCGAGCCGAGGCGCGCCGCGCAGGAACGCCCAATACTCCCATGGGGTATGCAGGACGATTCGCACTTCGATGTCGGTGATATCGCCGAGCACGCCGCGCGCGATCGCGCCCTTCAGCGCGAGCATGTTCGGCGCAAAGCGGAGCTGAAAATTTACCGCGGCGGCAAGCGCGCGATTGCGGCATAGCGCCAGTATCGCGCGCGCCTCTTCCAGGTCGCGGCCCATCGGCTTCTGCATCAGCACGGATGAGCGTGGCGGCAGTGCCGCGAGAATTGCTGCGATCGCGCCGGGAGGAACCGCCAGGTCGAAGACCACGCCTGGGACGGCTGCGGCCTCTTCGAGGGAATCAAAAACGCGTGCGAGCTTGAATTGCTCCGCGCGCTCGCGAGCCGCGTCGCGATTCAGATCGAAGATTCCGGCGACGGGAAACCCGAGCCGCGCATATATCGGCAGATGCGCGTCGCGCACGATACTGCCGGCCCCAATCACGACGATCGGGCGCGGCGCGCGCGGCAGCGGCCAGCGCTGGCGCAGATCGTCGAGCGGTGCGGATTCGGTTGCCATCGCGCGTTGTCAGGATGCTACCATGCCGCGCGGAGGCATCGACAATGGCCCGCAGGATCATCGAACTCGTCGCCCGCGACATCCGTACGCCAACCTCGCGCACGCTGGCCGGCTCCGACGCGGTTCACAAAGATCCCGACTACTCGGCGGCCTATGTGGTGCTCAAAACCGACGCGGGCGACGGACTCGAGGGTCACGGTCTGACGTTTACGATCGGGCGCGGCACCGAAGTGGTGCTGAAGGCGGTCGAGGCGCTGCGCCATCTGATTGTCGGCGTGACGCTCGAACAGATTACCGCCGACTTCAACGGTTTCTGGCGCAGTCTCACCAATGAGAGCCAGCTCAGGTGGCTCGGTCCCGAAAAGGGCGTGCTGCATCTCGCGACGGCGGCGATCGTGAACGCGGTGTGGGATCTGTACGCGAAGACCGAAGGCAAGCCGGTGTGGAAGCTGGTTGCCGATATGACGCCGGAGCAATTCGTCGCGTGCGTCGATTTCCGGTATCTCTCCGATGCGCTCACGCGCGAGCAGGCGCTCGAAATCCTGCGCCGCAATCTTGCGGGCCGCGCCGCGCGCGAAGCCGAGATGCGCCGCGACGGTTATCCCGCCTACATTACCTCGGCCGGATGGCTGGGCTATCCCGATGATAAAGTGCGCGCGCTCTGCCGTGAGGCGCTCGGGCAGGGATGGACGCGGTTCAAGATGAAAGTCGGGCTGAATCGCGAGGAGAATATCCATCGCGCCGAGCTGATGCGCGAGGAGATTGGCGACGGGGCAACGCTGATGGCCGACGCCAACCAGGTGTGGGATGTCGGCGAGGCGATCGAGCATACAAAGGCTCTGCGGCAGTTCAATCTTCTGTGGATCGAGGAGCCGACCAGCCCCGACGATATCCTGGGCCATGCCGCGATTCGCCGCGCGATCAAACCGATCGGAGTCGCGACCGGCGAGCATTGCGCGAATCGCGTGCTGTTCAAGCAGCTCATGCAGGCGGGTGCGATCGACTTCTGCCAGCTCGACTCATGCAGGCTCGGCGGACTGAACGAGGTGATGGCGGTGATGCTGCTCGCGGCGCGGTTCGGCGTGCCGGTATGTCCGCATGCGGGAGGGATCGGGCTGTGCGAATACGTGCAACACATCTCGCTGATTGACTATATCTGCGTGAGCGCGAGCCTCGAAAATCGGATGACCGAGTTCGCCGACCATGGGCACGAATACTTCAAGCATCCGGTGAAGGCGCGCCGCGGCCGCTACCTCGTCCCGACCGACGCGGGCTACAGCGTCGAGATATTCCCGCATTCACTCGACCAGCTCGAGTTTCCCGGCGGCTCGGTATGGCGCGCATGACCGATGCCGACTTGTCATTGCCGCGCGCGTGGCTGCCGCGCCGGAGAAATCCCGGACGAAGATTCGCTGCACGTGGACGTAACTCGGTGCATGAACGCCCCGGGATTCCTCGCCTACGGCTCGGAATGACGATTGAGGGCTCGGCTGAGGCCATTATGTTTATGCACTGAGCCCACATCCGTCATTCCGAGCCGCAGGCGAGGAATCCCGGGGCGTCCGTGCGCCGAGTCGCATTCACGTGCAGCGGCCTTGCGTGCCAGATTCCTCGCGTGGCACCGCGCGCGGGAATGACAACCGGGAACGCGTGCACTACGGAATCCGAATGGCGTGCGCTGGCGAACCGCCGGTCAGGGAAACCAATGCGCTATCCGGGTTTTTAGGCGCTGTTCTCGGGATTGCACAAGCGCTATGAGTGAGATAAGAAAAGCAGCGCATGACTTGTCTTCCAGATAAGCCGCACTGATAGAAGTTAGAGAAAGGCAGGAGCTCTGAAATGGCATCGTCGAGTGCGGCAAGCCAGCCCGCCGCGAAAACCGCCCCGGTGATTGAACGGCCGGCGGTATTTGGATCGAATCCGCTGACACTGCTCTGGAGCACGGTCATCGGCAAGAAGGTCGTGATGGCGGTGACCGGCGTGATCATGGTGTTGTTCGTGATCGCGCACATGCTTGGAAATCTCAAGATTTTCGCCGGCGCCCACGAAATCAATACCTATTCGAGGTTCCTGCGCACGGTCGGGATGCCGGAGCTCGGCTACGGCGACGCGCTCTGGATCGTCCGGATCGTATTGCTGGTCAGCGCGACGCTGCACATTGTCGCGGCGATTCAGCTCACGCGGATGAACTGGCAGGCGCGTCCGATCGGCTACCGCGAGCGCAAGGATCGCGAGACCTCGTTCGCGGCGCGCTCGATGCGATGGGGCGGCCTGCTGCTTGCAATCTTTATCGTTTTCCACATCGCGCATTTCACGCTGGGTGCGGTCGGTTTCGAGCCGGGCCAGTATCGGGAGCTGCACGTTTATTCGAACGTGATCATAGGATTTTCGGTCTGGCCGATTGCGGTTTTCTATATTATCGCGATGGTCGCGCTGTTCTTTCATCTCGACCACGGCATCTGGAGCATGCTGCAGACGCTCGGCTGGAACACTGCCAGTAACCAGGCGACGCTCAGACTTGCGTCGCGGCTGGTCGCCGCGGTGGTCTTTCTTGGTTTCGTTTCGGTCCCGGTTGCGGTTATGGCGGGTTGGATTCACTAAGGATACGAAAAGATGCTCGATGCAAGAATTCCGTCCGGTCCGATCGAACAGGCATGGGACACGTGCAAGTTCGAGATGAAGTTGGTCAACCCGGCCAACCGGCGCAAGTATACGATTATCGTGGTTGGTTCCGGCCTGGCCGGCGCCGCCGCGGCCGCCTCGCTCGGGCAGCAGGGTTATAACGTCGAATGTTTCTCATTCCACGACAGCCCCCGCCGCGCGCATTCAATCGCCGCGCAGGGCGGTATCAACGCCGCAAAGAATTACCGCAACGACGGCGACAGCATCTACCGCCTGTTCTATGACACGGTCAAAGGCGGAGACTTCCGCTCGCGCGAGGCCAATGTCTACCGGCTTGCGCAGCTCAGTGTGAATATCATCGATCAGTGCGTCGCGCAGGGCGTGCCGTTCGCGCGCGAGTACGGCGGACTGCTCGACACGCGTTCGTTTGGCGGGGTGCAGGTCTCGCGCACCTTTTACGCTCGCGGGCAGACGGGACAGCAGTTGCTGCTCGGCGCGTATCAGGCGCTCGAGGAGCAGATCGCCGCGGGCACGGTGCGGATGCATCCGCGCAGCGAGATGCTCGATCTGGTAATCGTTGACGGCAAGGCGCGCGGAATCGTCACGCGCAACCTGGTCACGGGAGCGATCGATTGCCATGCGGCCGAGGTGGTGGTGCTCGCGACCGGCGGCTACTCGAACGTCTTCTATCTCTCGACCAATGCGATGGCGTCGAACTGCAGCGCGATTTGGCGGGCGTACCGGCGCGGAGCGATGTTCGCGAATCCGTGCTTCACCCAGATTCATCCGACCTGTATCCCGGTGACCAGCGAGCATCAGTCCAAGCTCACCCTGATGTCGGAATCGCTGCGCAACGACGGCAGGGTGTGGGTGCCGAAACAGAAGGGCGACCAGCGTCCGCCGAATCAAATCCCGGAAGAGGAACGCGACTACTATCTTGAGCGGCGCTACCCGAGCTTCGGCAACCTGGTGCCGCGCGACGTCGCCTCTCGCAACGCGAAGGAAGTCTGCGACGACGGGCGCGGGGTCGGCCCGTCGGGCCAGGGCGTATATCTCGATTTTCGCGACGCGATCCAGCGCATGGGCGTCGATCTGGTGCGCGAAAAATACGGCAACCTGTTCGAGATCTACGAACAGATCACGGGCGAGGACGCTTACCGCGTGCCGATGCGCATCTATCCGGCGCTGCACTACACGATGGGCGGCCTGTGGGTCGACTACCATCTGATGTCCACCATCGACGGACTGTTCGTCGGTGGCGAGGCGAACTTCTCCGACCACGGCGCCAACCGGCTCGGCGCCAGCGCGCTGATGCAGGGGCTTGCCGACGGCTACTTCGTGCTCCCGGCGACCGTGCCCAACTACCTCGCGTCCAATACTCCCGCGAAGCTCGACATTTCTCATCCTGCATTTGCGGAGGTCAAGGCCGAGGTCGGCAAGCGAATCGAGAAGCTGCTCTCGATTGGCGGCAAGCGCAGTGCCCTGTCGTTTCATCGGCAGCTCGGGCGGATGCTGTGGGATGACTGCGGGATGGCGCGCTCTGACGCGAGCCTGCGCCACGCGCTGGGCGAGGTTGGCAAGCTGCGCGAGGAATTCTGGCAGAACCTGCGCGTGGTCGGCACCGGCGAAGAGCTGAACCAATCGCTGGAAGTGGCGGGACGAGTTGCGGATTTCTTCGAGCTGGCGGAGCTCATGTGCACCGATGCGCTCAACCGGACTGAATCTTGCGGATGCCATTTCCGGATCGAGAGTCAAACTCCCGACGGCGAGGCGAAGCGCGACGACGAGCACTTCTCATACAGCGCGGCGTGGGAATGGAAAGGCGAGGGCCAGCCCCCCGTCATGCACCAGGAACCGCTGACCTTCGAGCACGTTCATCTCACTCAACGGAGTTACAAGTAGCGCGGCGGAGTTACGCGACGGAGTTACGATGAATCTCAAGCTGAAAATCTGGCGCCAGGCGAATGCGAGCGCGGAAGGCCAGTTCAAGGATTACGAGGTCTCGGGCATCACGCCGGACATGTCGTTTCTCGAGATGCTCGACGTGCTGAACGAAGATCTGACGGCGCGCGGCGAGGCGCCGGTCGCCTTCGAGCATGACTGCCGCGAGGGAATTTGCGGCTCGTGCGGTTTTCTGGTCAATGGGGTAGCGCATGGCGGACGCCCGGGCACGACGGTGTGCCAGCTCTCGATGCGGTTCTTCAAAGATGGAGATTCGGTCGCGCTGGAGCCGTGGCGCGCGCGCGCGTTTCCGATCCTGCGCGATTTGATCGTCGATCGCTCTCCGTTCGATCGCATTATTCAGGCGGGCGGGTTTATCAGCGCCTCCACCGGCAGCGCGCCCGAGGCGAACGCGAACCTGGTTCCCAAGAGTTCTTCCGATACCGCGTTCGACGCCGCCGCGTGCATCGGATGCGGCGCCTGCGTGGCCGCATGCCCCAACGCCTCCGCGATGCTGTTTACCGCGGCGAAGCTGACGCATCTCAACTCGCTGCCGCAAGGTCAGCCGCAGCGCGATCAGCGAACGCTCAACATGGTGACCGCGATGTCGCGTGAGCTATTTGGAAGCTGCACCAATCACGGCGAATGCGAGGCGGTCTGTCCCAAGGAAATTCCGCTCGAATTTATCGGCAACATGAACCACGACCTGATGCGCGCGACGTTTCGCCGCCGCCGCGAGCCGATCGCGGTGGTGGTCCCGCGCGGGTAGCGGCTCGCGGACTACTTGCGGCTGTCGCCGAGCGCGTACACCAGTTCCATCCGCGCCCACCACTGCCCGGCGGGAGCGTCGGCGACGGGCTCCTGCATCGCGGCCATCGTATCCTGCCACTGCTTGATTCGCGGATGACTCTGCTCGTAGCGCGGAAAATCGCGCTCGGGATCGAAGCCGTCCTCGGTTTCCATCATCATGAAAAGCCGGCGCCCGAGCTTCCAGATCAGCATCCGCCGAATTCCGATCGATTTGAGTCCGCGCTCGACTTCCGGAAACGCCGCGCGATGCATCGCGACGTAACGGCGCTCGATCTCGGCGCCCGCCTTGAGATTGATCGTCTGGCCGTAAACTTTCATCGCCGGCTCCGTGCGCGCGTTCAGAACACCAGCACTCCGCCGTCGATCGGATAGGCCTGTCCGGTGATGAACGACGCCTCGTCCGAGCACAGGTAGAGCGCGAGCGCCGCGACTTCCTCGGGCGTGCCCATCCTGCCGATCGGTTGATAGGCCGAGAGCTGCGCGAACATCTCGGCCTCGCGTCCGGGATAGCTGGCCTTGATGAACCCATCGACGAACGGCGTATGCACCCGCGCCGGACACACGCAGTTGCATCGGATTCCGTCGCGGATGTAATCCACCGCGATCGAGCGCGTCATCGTCAGCACCGCGCCCTTGCTCATCGAGTAGGCGAAGCGATCGGTAAGTCCGATGAGCGAGGCGATCGACGCGAGGTTCAGGATCACGCCGGCGTGCGCTTTGCGCATCCGCGTGACCGCGGCTTGTGCGCATAAGTAAACCCCTTTGACGTTGACTGCGTACACGCGATCGAGGTCGGCCTCGGCGGTGGTTTCGACATTGCCGACGTGCGCGATGCCGGCGTTGTTCACCAGGATATCGAGCCGCGCGGCGTCGCGATCGACGCGCGTGAACGCGGCCGCGACCGAGGCGGCATTGGTGACGTCGCATTCGATCGGCACCGCGGCGCCGCCCGCCGCGGCAATCTCGGCGGCTACTTTCTCGGCGCCGTCGCGCTCGCGCTCGAGGATGAATACGCGTGCGCCCTGCGCGGCAAAGGTGATTGCGATCGCGCGTCCGATTCCGGAGCCCGCGCCGGTGACGATTGCGTTTTTTCCATCGAGTCGAAACACGCGCCAACACTAAGACACCGCGTCGTGCGATGACAACTGTCGCGCCAGTCAGAAGATTCCCGCGGATTCCATCAATCGTTTGCCGGGTGTTCGCGGCGTATCGCGCGATTTACCCGCGAGGTCATCTCACCCGAGATAAAAGGCTTGGTGATGTAATCGTCGGCACCGAGCGCGAATCCCTTGACGATGTCGTCTTCATCGTTGCGTCCGGTCACCACGATTATCGGCAGCTTGCAGATCGCCGGATCGTTGCGCACCGCGCTCAGCACCGCGAACCCGTCCATCTCGGGCAGCCCCACGTCAAGCAGCAGCAGGTCAGGAACCGTTTCACGCGCAATCCTCAACGCGCTCTGTCCGTCGCGCGCGAACTGGCAGGTAAAACCGGCGTGGCGCAACACCGTCGAGATCAAAATCGCCGCCGCTTGATCATCGTCGGCCACCAGCACTCTTCGGCCGGCCGAACGTTGCGCTGGACGGACCAAATCGCTTTCGGTGCCAGCATTGCGTACGATCCGGAACGCGCGCAGCAGCAACTCCTCGGTCTCGTACGGCCGCACCAGGAAGTCATGGCGGTTGTCCGCGACCGCCAGCGCATGCTTCATCATCTGCGCGCCGCTGCCGATAAGCAGAGTGGGTTTATGGATTCGGGCGATCGTTTCGTCCGGCGCGATGGGGTTGTTCGCGCCCATACTGGCGTCGATGATGCAGCCGTCGAAACGCGCAAACGGATTGAGTCCCGGAATAGAGGTGCCTCCGGTAACCGACTGTCCGAATGCGTGAATTGCGGCCAAAACTGACACAATTGTGCCACTCTCCTCCGCATCGAAGCCGATAAGCGCGAACCGTTTGCCACCAAGCACGGCTTCGAGATTCTTGTTCACCTATGCCTCGCTTAGCGCCCAATCAGAAAGAGAAAAGTCGGCGCCGCTTTTGAACGCAACAGCCGTGCCGCGGACAGGATGCAATAAGAAAAAAATCAGAGGTCGCCGCCGCCAAGTAAAGACCGGGATCGCGTCAAACCCAACCGGGAACACCCGCGTCACAATCTTGTCGTTGCTCGTCGCCGATAGCTTGCGTGATCGGACCGAGCGCCGATCGTAATGCAGACGCCGGACGTTTCAGGCGTGTGGCCAAGCCGCAGCGCTCCCAATTGGGCACGGAATGTGCTGCCTATCGCGATGTTATGCGAAGTGACTTTCTGCAAAATAGCGACGACGGCCTCGATCACGAAGTAATCGAAGACTTGAAGGACATCAGCGCTGATCCGGCCGACGACGTGGTCCCGGTTCTGCTGGGAATGTTCTTCAAGGAATTGCCCGCGCGAATTGTCGCGCTGCGCACGTTCGCCCAGGTGCCGGATTTCAGCGAGCTCGCGCGCGCCGCGCATCGGATGAAAGGATCTTCGGCGCTCATCGGCGCGAGCCGGCTTGCGGGAATCTGCGGCGACCTTGAATCGATCGGAGATCGCCGCGCGGCGCCGGAAGCGATGGAAGATCTGCTGTCGGCGCTCGAGGTCGAAGCCAAACGCGTACGGCTGATTTTGCCGCAAGCGCTGGGCCACGCCGACGCGGTCAGCCGCCAACAGGACTCAGCTTTGCGCTGAACCAGCGGCCGCCGCTTTTTTGATCGTATCCAGATCGTATTCGAGCAGGTCGCCGATTCGCGAGATCGAGATATCAGGCGCGGGATATTTCGCGACTTCCGCCGCATCGGCCGCGTAGTGGCCCTGGCGCGGGAATACTGTGGTCACCTTCGGCCCCCACGCCTTTTTCAGCGCCGCCAGAATCCGGACCTTGTCATCGACCATCACGTAGTGCGCGGCCGGCAGGCGCGCTGTGATATCGTCGAGTTCCTGCTCTTTGTGAATGTAGATCAGCACCTCGCCGTCGACCGCGTCGTGGAGTCCCGAACGCTGGATCTTGTGCGGCTGAAACACTACGTCCCCGTCGGACAGAACTACGGTGTGTCCGAGTTGTTTCACATGCTCGATCACGTCGAGCGAGTTCGGAAACAGCCGGTTGGCGAACGGGTAGTCGATCAGGAACAGCGAGGCCGAGAAAATCCGGAAATCGCGCGGATAGTGGATCCGGTAGAGCTGCAGGGCACCCAGATAATCGGCGTACCCGAGCTCCGTGCGCAACTGCTCGAAATACGTCCAGTAGCGCTTCTGCTGCTCCGCGCCGACATCCTTTTCCAGATGGCGCATCAGGTCCGCGACTATTCTATCGTTATCGAGCAGCGTGTTGTTGACGTCGAGCAGGAACACCACCTGATCTGAAGCCACGTCCTGTTCTCCCTTGGGTTCTTTCGCGAACGTATCGCGTCCGCGCCTTGAGACTATCCGACTGCGCGCGATAAACGAAAACCTCCTGACGTGATTGGCGGCGGTTTCGTGTCACTCCGAGCGCGAACCGGCAGTGCGTCCCCCTTCGTATGCGTCAGGTTGCGCGGCAGATGTCGCGAGGAATCCCGCCGTCACGCACGGGCACAATCCTCCGATTGGTTATGCAAAGCTCTCCTGATAGGAGAAGGCGGGTGAGAAGCTCCGGCGACGAAATTTCATACCCAATCCCGATCACGGAAGCCGCGGCCGCGCTCGAGGCGGCCGCGCTCGCGAAGGTCAGGCGCCGACTGCTGCCGTTTCTGTTCGTGCTCTACATCATTGCCTACCTGGATCGAATCAACGTCGGGTTCGCGGCGTTGCAGATGAACCGCGCGCTCGGGCTCAGCGATGCGGTCTTCGGGTTCGGCGCAGGGTTGTTCTTCGCCGGCTATTTTATCTTTGAAATTCCCAGCAACCTGATTCTCGAGCGAGTCGGCGCGCGCCGATGGATCGCGCGGATTATGCTCACCTGGGGAGCAGTCGCGATCGCGATGACGGCGGTGCGCGGTCCGGCGAGTTTCTGCGCCTTGCGCTTCACGCTGGGCGCGGCGGAGGCGGGATTCTTTCCGGGAGTGATTCTATACCTCACGCGATGGTTCCCCGCGGGGCAGCGGGCGCGTGCGGTGGCGTTGTTCATGACCGCCGCGGCGGTGGCGGGAATCGTGGCCGGACCAATTTCCGAAGCGCTGCTGATGATGCACGACACGCTCGGTATCGCAGGATGGCAATGGCTGTTCGTGCTCGAAGGGGCGCCGGCAATCGCGCTTGGAATCGCGGTCGCATTGCGGCTGCCCGACGGACCCGAAGACGCGCGCTGGCTTTCTGATGAAGAAAGAAACGCGCTGCTGGAAATGAACGCGCGCGAGCAGAGCGTCGTGACGGGGCACGCGTATCGTCTCGCCGACGGATTGAAGGACGCGCGGGTATGGCTGCTGACACTGATCTATTTTGGAATTGTGTTCGGGCTTTACGGTGTGAGTTTCTGGCTGCCGCAGATCGTGCAGGGGTTTCGCGCCAGCAGCGATTTTGTGATCGGGCTGATAACGGCGATCCCGTTTATCGTAGCGGTGCTTGCGATGGTGCGGGTCGGCGCGATCTCGGACGGGGTTTCGCGCAGCGGCGGAGATCGGCGCCGCGTGCTGGCGGCCTGCGCGTTTGTTGGTGCGGGTGGATTTATCGTTTCCGCGATCGTGCGCGGGCCGGCCTTCGAACTCGCGGCGATCGCGCTTGGCGCCGCCGGAATCTTCAGTGCGTGCGGTCCCTTCTGGGCAATACCGCCAGAGTTTCTGGGCGGCACCGCGGCGGCCGGCGCAATCGCGCTAATCAACTCGGTCGGAAACCTGGGCGGCTTTTTCGGCCCCTACGTGGTCGGCCTGATGAAAGGTTCAACCCACAGCTTCAGCGGCGGGCTCGCGGTGTTGGCGCTGTCGGTGGGAATCTCGGGCGCGCTCGCATTGACGCTGCCGTCGGGCCGCGCGCGGCCGCTTTGAGCCAGGTCGCAGAGCGCGGTATGGTCTGAGATAGCGGTGCAGCATGGAACACGATGAACACGTTGACGCGCAGTTGAACTACCTGGAAGATCGCGGGCAGCGGCCGACGACTTATACCTACGCGCCGCCGCCGGGTGTTCCCTCAAGAACCGGCAGGTACGCGAAGTTTCCGGTCGCCATACACGACGGGCGGCCGATTGCGCACGAGCTGTCGCTTGATCGCCAGGGCTTCGTGCTGATTCATCAGGACTCGGCGGTGCCGGATTTCTACTCCGACCGCGACGTTCGCCAGATCTATTTTCCGGAGGTCGAGCGGATGGTCCGCGAAGCGACCGGAGCGGCTCGGGTGCTGGTGTTCGATTACAACCTGCGATGCCGTCCGCGCGCGAAGCAGGGTGAGAAAGGAATCCAGGAGCCGGTCAAAGTCGCGCACAACGACTACACCGTCAAATCAGGACCGCAGAGAGTTCGCGATCTGATCCCGGCGGAGGCGGATGAACTGCTGAAGAATCGTTTCGCGGTGATCAACGTATGGCGCCCGATTCGTGGTCCGGTCGAGGAGACGCCGCTTGCGGTATGCGACGCGCGGAGCATCCCGGCCGCGGACCTCGTGATTCACGACCTGATTTACCGCGATCGCAAGGGCGAGGTCTATTCAGTCGCCTACAGCCCGGAGCATCGATGGTACTACTTTCCGCGGATGAATCGGGACGAAGTGATGCTGCTCAAGTGTTTCGACTCGAAGACCGACGTCGCGCGCTTCACCGCGCATTCGGCTTTCGACGATCCTGGAAGCCCGGCTAACGCCGCACCCCGCGAAAGTATTGAAGTGCGAACCATAGCCTTCTTCGGACCATCTTAAGCTTCCCATCTGTTCCCTACATAACTGTACCCTAAAGAACCGTTACACCGGCGGTGCCGTATGCTCTGCGTGGAAGCGGAGGGATACTGAAACTCGCCCGGTAAGAATTTCTGTATTTTCAAACTCAATTGATGACCGTGAAGAAAATTCTCTCTTTGAGCTGCCGTCGTGCCTTAAAAACAAAGGACTTTGGGTTGGTATCATCTTTGCGTTGTAACCCGAACCCAACGCCATCAGACACCGGAGTACAAGAGAAATGAAGGCAGCACTAAATCCAGCAGACGATTCCCCCAGCGTGTTCTCAGGAGCTTCGATACTGCCCGAGCAGTTTCACAGCGCCCGCCGGGACCATCGGTTTGAAGGAGAGCGCAATCTTCTGTTCGCGATTCTCGAAGATGCAGTGCGGTGTTACCTGGATAACTGCAACGATCGGACGGCGATTAAGCGAATTCAGTATGTCGAGGCTCATGACTGGATCTTTTCGATGAAAGATCGCGGTCCATTCAGCTTCGTCAGTGTGTGCGAAAATCTGGATATAGAGCCCGGTTCTCTCCGCGTCGGCCTGCGGCGACAGCATGGACGCATCCGCTCCGCTCATAGGGCCGCGACGGCGTGGACCGGACCAACGACGGGGCGCACCCAGATCGCAGCACAGGCGTAAGGGATTAAGCGCGCGCCGCCGGGCGTTGCGTCGGCGCGCGCTTGAGCCTAGCTATATTTTCGCGGCGGAGCCCAGGGAAAATATGACGGCATATCCTTCGAGATCTTGTCGGGAAATTTAGCCGGGCGCTTCTCGAGGAACGACAGCACACCCTCTTTAACATCGGCGGACGATCCTCGCACGAAAATTCCCTTGCTATCGACCTTGTGCGCTTCCATCGGATGGTCTGCGCCCAGCATCTTCCACATCATCTGGCGAATCAGGGCAACCGATACCTGCGAGGTATTATCGGCGATTTCCCGGGATAGAGAACGGGCGGCAGAAAGAAGTTCATTGGCCGGATAGATTTTGCTGACCAGGCGCCCTTCGAGCGCCTCCTTGGCGGAAAAGACCCGGCCGGAAAACGCCCATTCGAGCGCCTGCGAAATTCCCACGATTCGCGGCAGGAACCAGCTCGAGCACGCCTCGGGGACGATGCCGCGGCGCGAGAAAACGAACCCAAAGCGCGCATTTTCCGAGGCGAGCCGCACGTCCATCGCCAGTTGCATCGTGACTCCGACGCCCACAGCAGGTCCGTTGACGGCTGCGATGACGGGTTTCAGGCATTCGAAGATTCGCAGCGTCAGGCGTCCGCCGCCGTCGCGGGTCGCTTCGTTGGTCCAATCGATCGAGCCGTCTGCGCCGATCGCACTCTTGCGGTCGGGGCGATCAGAGCGCGAAGAGTTGAAAGTATCGGGCCCGGCCGAGAGATCGGCGCCGGCGCAGAATGCGCGGCCGGCGCCGGTCACGATAATCGCGCGGACCTCGTCATCTTTGTCGGCACGATCGAACGCGTCGATCATCTCGGTCATCATAACGCCGGTAAACGCGTTCAATTTTTCGGGCCGGTTAAGTGTGATCGTCAGGATATTGTCCTTGACGTCGTAGAGAATCTGTTCGTAAGCCACTGGCATCTCCCCGTACTGATCTATCGTGCGCCCGCGGTTACGACTGGGCGCGAACCTCGTGTTCAATATGGTCCGCGTACTTCTTGATCGCGGCTTCGCGCAGCTTGGGAATATGCTGGCTCGGGAACAGGCCGGTAGTTGCCTTGTATTCGCGCAGCACCTGACGCGCGACTGTGATTTTGTGAACCTCGGTCGGTCCGTCGGCGAGACCCATGTGAAAGCTCTGAATCACCTGCTCGACGAAGGGCATCTCGCCCGTGGCGCCTAGCGAGCCGTGCAGATGCAGCGCGCGGGCGGCAACATCGTGGAAGACCTTCGGCATCAGAGCCTTTACCGCGGCGATATCTTTGCGCACCTTCAGGTAGTCTTTGTAGCGATCGATCTTCCACGCGGTGCGCAGTACCAGTAGCCGGAACTGCTCGATCTCCATCCAGGAGTCCGCGATCTTTTCCTGCACCATCTGCTTGTCGGCCAGCCGGGAGCCCTGCGTGGTGCGCGAAAGCACCCGCTCGCACATCATGTCGAAAGCCTTGCGCACCTGACCGATCGTCCGCATCGCATGATGAATCCTGCCGCCGCCCAGACGCGTCTGCGCGACTACGAACGCGCCGCCGCGAGGTCCGAGCATGTGATCCTTGGGAACGGTTACGTCTTCGTAGCGGATATAGGCGTGGCTGCCCTCAGCCTCGTGCGTGCCGACGCCCATGTTTCGCAGAATTTTCACTCCGGCAGTCTCTTTCGGCACGATGAACATCGACATCCGGTTGTATTCTTTGGCGTCAGGGTCGGTCACCGCCATCACGATGAGAAACGAAGCCAGATGCGCGTTCGACGAAAACCACTTCTCGCCGTTGATCACCCAGTTGTCGCCGCGCAGCTCGGCCTTGGTAGTGAAGACCTTGGGGTCGGCGCCGCCCTGCGGCTCGGTCATCGAGAATGCGGAAACAATTTCGTTGTCGAGCAGAGGCTGCAGGAAACGCTTCTTCTGCTCGGGGGTGCCGTAATGCGCAAGAATCTCGGCGTTGCCGGAATCGGGCGCCTGGCATCCAAATACGATCGGAGCAAAGCGCGAGCGGCCGAGAATCTCGTTCATCAGCGCGAGCTTGATTTGGCCGTAGCCCGGTCCGCCGAGGTCGGGACCGAGATGGCATGCCCAGAGCTTGCGCTTGCGGACTTCGGCCTGCAGCGGACGCACCAGAGCGTTGCGCTTGGGATCATTCACGTCATAGGGATGGCCGAGCACGTAGTCGAGCGGCTCGACTTCCTCGCGCACGAACTTATCGATCCAGTCGAGTTCCTTCTGGAACTCCGGTTCCGTTTCAAAATCCCAGCTCATGAAAATTCCTCCTGTTGAGTCTTAGTTCGGCGCCTGATTCGCTCAGGCTGCCGACCCGGGTGATTGTCTCTTAAGGTAGAGCGATTCGAGTGAGCTGGTGACGTTGGTACCGAAGCCCAGCATCTCCCGCATCAGAGGGCTCATCCGTTCGAGTATCTCGGGCTTCATGGACAAATACCAGTTCCACTGCGGGCGTAAAAACGGCCTGATGTAATATGCGAAGAGGCCTGCGCGCGTTTGGTCGGCGGTCCGGTTGGGTCCCGTCTGATGCCACACTCGCGCGTCCATCACGAAGATGCTGCCGGCGGGGCATTCGATCGGGATGGAATCGCCGGCGGAAGCATCGGGTCCGTGATCTTTTTTGTGCGATAGCGGGACGAAGCGGGTCGCTCCGTTGGCCTCGGTGAAATCGTCGAGGGTCCACGCGACGTTGATCGCCATCGGATAGGGCGGCCATGGCGCGGGAACATAACCCTGGTCCGCATGCATGCCCATCGCCCCGGAGCCCGGCGCGGTGACATTCGCGCTGAAGTTGGAGAGCAGAAACGGTGCGCCAACTACATGACGCACGAGCTCGAGCGCGAGCGGATGCTCGACCAGTTCGACGAACACCGGATTTTTCCCGATCAGATCGAATACGCGCAGATTGTGCGTATCGGGGTCGAACGGAAAGCCGCGCAGCGGAATGCCCTGGGCTTCGTCACGCGCGACGCCGTCGTGAAGTGCTTTGCGCACCCGCTCGATTCCGCCGGCGTCGAGCACGCCCTCGATAACGCACAGGCCGTCGCGATCGAGCAGGCTTTTGGCTTCGTTCACGTCAAGCGCTCGGGAAACAGCGGCCATCACCGATCACCCCTTGCGCGACGCGATTCTTGAGGCAGCATAATTTTCCCGCGATTCATCTTCCATTCGCTTTGCCCGGAAGCGGAGAGATCGCGGACAACACCGACGGCGCATCCGAACCCTTGTTCATTCCCATCGATTCGAGAATCTCGGGGCGGATGTCCTTAGAGCCTTTTTCTGAAATGTGCTGTGCGATGCGAGAAGCGACCGCGGCGGTTGCGGCGCCGATGAAGCTCTCGCGATTCTTCTTTGCCCAATCGAGCGATGTATCGCGATTGAGGTTCAGGTCCTGGAACTTCGGCATCACGTAGCGCGCGATCAATTCGTAGGAATGTTTGGTGGCCTCCCAGTTGGCCCAGTTGTGCGCGAGCTGAAGGAAGCAACCGAAACCTCCCGATTGCTTCTGGAGCCGCTCGATCTGCGCGATACAATCGTCGGGCGTGCCGACCACCGCCAATCCCGAAGCGATCAGCGCATCGACCGGATCAGAGCCGTCGTCGGGCGCGACCGGAAGTGCGGCAACCTCCCGGAAATAGAACAGCCACTTCTCGAGCCCGAAGCGGACGTTGGCGCGCGCCTGCTCGCGCGTCTCTGCCACGTGCACCGGTCCGACCAGACGCCATCGCGCGCGATCCATGACGGTTCCGTTATCGCGCGCCATCTCTTCGGCGATCGCCCAGTTGGACGAGAGCGCGTTGAAGCCGCCCGCCGAAGTCGCGCCGAGCGAGAGGAGGCCGACGCCATGCTTGCCTGCGGCGCGCGATCCGGTCGGCGAGACCTGGCTCGCCACCGCGACCTCGACCGAGGGGCGCGAGTAGGGCGTCATCTGGAGCCGGGCGTCTTTCAACGTGAACCAGTCGGTTTTCTTGGTGACGGTTTCGCCGCGCAGCAACGGCACCAGCACGTCGAGCGCCTGGTCCATCATGTCGCGCTGCTTGGCGACCTCGATTCCCATCATCGCGGCGTCAGACGGCAACGCGCCCGGTCCGACTCCGAACATTGCGCGGCCGCGGGTGATGTGATCGAGCTGGTTAATCCGATCCGCGAGCATCAGCGGATGATGATACGGCAGCGAGGACACTCCGGTGCCGAGGCGAATATGGCGAGTGCGCTCAGCGGCGGTCGCGATGAAGATTTCGGGGCTGGCGATCAACTCGTAGCCGGCCGAGTGATGCTCGCCGATCCAGGCTTCGTCATAGGAAAGCCGGTCCATCCACTGCACGAGTTCCAAATCGCGCTCGATCGCGAGCGTGGGGTTTTCGTTCAGTGGATGGAAGGGCGCGATAAACGCGCCGAAGCGAAGCTTGGTTGCGGCCATACATCGTCCTCGACCTTGTCTCCGGATGGAATTTGCCAGTGGCTACGGGAGGGTCAACCTGATTAAACGATCGTTTAGTGGTTTGACGCAATCCCAATCAGTGCGGCGGTTCAGGCCTTACGAGCGGAGGGTAACACTGAATTGGGAATCCGCTGATTCCAGTCGATCTCAACTCGATCTAGCTGCTCGCGCGGACCCGGTCGGGGCGCAGCACCGTCAGCCCGAGCGGACCGGCGTTGGCGGCGGCGTGGGCCACGGCGTCGTTGACGTCGTCCAGTCCGAACTCGGTCATCTCGAACCGCGCGAGGTCGAGCAGTCCGCCCCGGACGAGCCCCACCATCCGGGCCGCAGCTTCGCGCGGGTACATAAACTGGCCGCGCACGGTTATGTAGTTCTGCATCATCCAGACATAAGGCAGCGGGAAGTCGCCGCCATTAGCCCTAACGCCCCCCATCAGCACTACGCGCCCGCGCGGACGCACCGCAAGCGCGGCCGCACGGACCTGGAAGCCGGTCGCCTCCCGCGGCAGGAAATCGAGCACGAAGTCGATCGGGCCGCCCGCGAGTTCGATGATGCGTTGCCGGTCGTCCGCCTCGACACCGGTCATCTGGGCGGGCCGCACCCGCGGTCCGAAGCGGCGGACCAGGTCGTCCAGCGCGCGTCCGTTGCGGCCGGTGGCCACAACCCTTCCCGCGCCCATCGCCAGCGCCACGGCGACTCCGGCGCTGCCGAAGCCCCCGGTGGCGCCGTTCACCACCAGCGTCTCGCCGGCCTTCAAATCGCCCGCCAGCAGCCCGCCGTACGGCACCAGCAGCCGGCCCAACGCGGTCCACCGGCCCGCGTCCGCCGCGTCGATATCGCCGAGCCGCGTGAGGTTCTCGGTCGCGACCAGCATCTGCTCGGCGAAGGAGCCGTGGTGAAAGAAGCGATGCAGCGGTACGGCTGTTTCGCTCCTGTAGGTCCAGCCCTGGAGTATCATGTCGGGATTGGCGGCGTCGTCGCGAGAGCGGATCGTCGGGTCGCAGAAGACCCAGTCGCCTACCGAGAGCCGGGTCGCATCCGGCCCCGTCGCGCGCACCCGTCCGATACCACCCGCACGGGTACGACCGGCAGCTCCAGCAAGTAGTTGCGAGCGCCGGAGAAGACGCCGGCGGCGTAGCTGGTGACACCGGCGGCGACGACATCGACGATGACCTCGCCGGTACCGAGGACAGGGTCGGGCAGAGTTTCGATGGCGAGCGGCGCGCCGAACGCCTTCAGAACAGCGGCTTTCATGAAACCTCATTAACTCTTGCGGGCGCGGAGGCGCAACCGATCCTCGCGTTACGCTATCGGTATCGAGATTGACTAGGATTGGAGCGCGGCCGGGACATAGTTATCGCGGGAGAGGAAATAGATGGCGCTCAATGTCTACGCGTTCACGTGCGGATGGCTGACACTGCCGATGGGGCTCTTGCTCCAGGGCGAGAAGGGGAAGCTGACGGTGCCGGTTCCGTCCTATCTGATCGAGCACCCCAAGGGCCGCGTGATTTTCGACACCGGGCTCCACGTGGATACGCAGAACGAACCGGATCGGCGGCTCGGACGTTTGGCTTCGATTCACACGGTTGGATTCAAACCCGGCGAGGAGATCGCGGGGCGGCTCGGCGCGCTCGGGCGCAAACCGGGAGAGATCGATCTGATCATCAACTCGCATCTGCATTTCGATCACTGCGGCGGCAATCAGCAGCTACCGAACGCGACTTTGCTGATTCAGCGGCGCGAATGGGAAGCCGCACATGACGCCGACCTGATCGAGAGTGTCTATTACAACCCGCAGGACTACGATCATGGGCATCGGGTGCGCATGATCGACGGCGAGCACGACGTCTTCGGCGACGGTTCGGTGGTATGCATCCCGACGCATGGGCATACCCCGGGGCATCAGTCACTGCGGGTTCAAATCGGCTCTGATCATGTCGTCCTGACGGGCGACGCCTGTTATTTGCGCCGGACGCTGGACGAGTTGCATCTGCCGACCGCGATGTACAATCGCGAGCAGATGATCGAGTCGCTTAAGCGGCTGCGTGCGATGCGCGACGCGGGGATGATGATCATCACGGGCCACGACCCCGAGCTTTGGCAGACGATCCCGCAGGCGCCCGCGCAAATTGGGTTCGTCGCGCGCGCGGGTGGCTAAGCGTGGACCAGAGGCTGGCGTTCAGACCACGGCGCGGCCTGCTCGATCTGGGCGGCCAAACGCAGCAACAGATCTTCGCGGCCGTACGCGGCGACCAGTTGCACACCGACCGGCAAACCCTCTGGCGTCATGTGCAGCGGCAGCGAGATCGCAGGATTGCCGGCGACGTTCCACGGAATCGTGAACGGGCTGATGTGCGCCATCCGCCGGCCGATATCTGCCGGATGCTCGTTCGGACCTAGCTGGAAAATTCCGACCGGCGGCGCCGCGGTCGCGAGCGTGGGTGTGACGAGGATATCGAACCCATCGGTCCACCATTTCGCGGTAGCGCGGGTGAACTGGTTCACCCACTCGAGCGCGCGGAGCAGATCGAGAGCCGAGAATCGGCGGCCTCGCTCGATAAGAAACCACGTCCACGGATCGAAATCCTCGGCAGTCACGGAGCGGCCGAGCAGTTTTTCGGCGTCAATTGCGGTAAGGGCTTCGCTGGTCGCGACCAGCACACCGATCGGATCGCCAACACGGTCGTCGTCAAGCGCGGCAGGATGGGCCTGTTCGACAGAGTGCCCGAGCGAACCCAACAGCTTTGCGCAGGCTCGAACAGCGTCGGCGCACGCGGGCTCTACTCCGGGGTGAAACGAAGGAGCGCGGTCCATGAACCCAATCCGAAGCCGTCCGGGAGGCTGGCCAACCTCGGCGCGAAACGGGCGCATCGGAGCGGGGGCGGTGTATGGATCGCCCGGCTCGTAACCGGCGACGACATCGAGCGCCGCGGCCGCGTCACGCACGGACCGGACGAGCGCGCCTTCCTCGCCGAGCCCGTGCCAGATATCCGCGTGCAGGGGTCCGATCGAAGTGCGCCCGCGCGAGGGTTTTAGGCCGATGATTCCGCAGAAGGAGGCGGGAATCCGAATCGAGCCGCCGGCGTCATTGCCATGAGCGATCGGGACCATGCGCGCGGCGACCGCCGCACCGGCGCCGCCGCTGGAGCCGCCGACGCCGCGTTCGAGGTTCCACGGATTCCGGGTCACGCCCCATGCTCGCGTCTCAGTTGCGATCGACGGACCCAATTCGGGTACGGTTGTCCGGCCGAGCGAGATCAATCCGGCGGCGTGAAATCTGGCGGCGACGTTTGCCGTCGATCGCGCAAGAATCTTTGCCTCCTTGAGCGGTTTCCATCCCCAGCTCATCGGCTCGCCCGCAACCGTCTCCGACAAATCCTTCAACAGAAAAGGTACGCCGCGAAAAATTCCGCGGGCCGGATTGGTGCGTAACTTCGCCGCTTCGTCACGCGCCTCGTCGAACCGAGGATAGACGACGCAATTCAGTTGCGGGTTCAGGCGTTCAATTCGATCGATGGCAGCTTCGATCAGCTCGCTCGCCGTCGCGTCGCCAATGGCGACGAGATTAGCCTGCGCCGTAGCGTCCAACTGAGCAAGTTTTGAGAAATCTGGTGCCATCGGGTGCTTGCCGCCGCCTGGTCAATTGACAGGCTTAGGCCAAGCTCGCGGCATTTTCAACGGCGTTGCGGGTGGCCACGCGGAAGGCCGGATGCCGCTCCGGGGCTCAGGCGATCCGCAGGCGGGAGAAGAGCCAGAGCTTCATCACGTCCGCCAGCAGTCCGTAGAGGATTGCACCTACGAGCACGCCGACCACGACGGACGTGGACAACGGCGCCATCGCGATTCCACCGATAGCGAGGGCGCCGATTATCAGCAGATCGCCGACCGAGGACAGCACCAGCCATGCGCTGGGCCGCGACCAGAGATGGTGGCGGATGCGAATTGCATACAGGGTCGCCTCGCTGGCGAAGACCAGCGCGACGAAGCAGAGAGTCTGCAGCGTCTCAATAGTCATTCCCATCCGGAATCGTCCAATCGCCAGAACGGCTGAGCAAAAGACGAGCTCGCTAATTCCCAGGATGGCGCCCGCAATAGTCAGTCGGCCGATTCGCCACACGTTGGGCGTCGGAGAAGGCACGACATTATCCGTAGTCAACGACATAGTCAGAAAATCTCCGGTAACCATGACGATGACCATAAGCATCGGAGTGAGTATTGCATGTCCGGTCATCCACAGGCCGACGGCGAGAAACAGCACCTGGACAATTTTTTTGATTACTGAATTCAGGGTATAAGTGAGAATGCGCTGGAAGGTACTGCGGCCTTCCTTTACCGCGGCGACGATTCCTTTGAGTCCGGGTTCGGTCAGGACGATCCCGGCCGCGGACTTCGCCACGTCGGTGGCGGTGGATACCGCGATTCCCATATGCGCCTGGCGCAGAGCGGGCGCGTCATTGGCGCCGTCGCCGCACATGCCGACAGTGTGCCCGCCCGACTGAAATGCTTTGACGAGGAGATATTTGCCCTCGGGCAAGACTCCCGCAAAGACCGCAAATTGATCGGGCCGTACGGTGGGCGAAATCGCGCCCGGAGGGCATACGGGGCCATCGAGACCCACCGCGCGCGCGACAATCGCGGCTGTGGCTGGCGCGTCGCCGGTCACCATCACAGTGCGCACACCTGACGCGCGCAATTCGGTAATGAGCGGCGCGGAATCGTCGCGCGGCGGATCGCTAAGCGCGATCACGCCGGCGATAGCAAGTTGCGCGGGTGCGGATCCTACGGCGACCGCCAGAACGCGAAAGCCTTTCGCCTCGAGCTCCTGCGCCGCCTGCGCGGATGCCGCAGAGGCAGCGGCCAGGCTGGCGACGGCGGCGAAGGCGCCTTTCACGACTCGCAACGTAACTCCCTTCGCGTCAAGCGCGGTCGCCTCCGAGCGTTTGGTCGCCGGATCAAAGGGAATAAAACTGACGGACTTGAGCGGCGCCGGTACAGGAGTGTGGACCGAGGCGGCGCGAACAGCCGCGTCCACGGGATCCTGTCCGCCTTCGGCGCTCGCGAGCGCGGCCATCGCCAGTACCTGCGGTTCATCGAAGCCCGGCATCGGGCGAATCGCGGTAACCTTAAGCTCGTTGCGGGTGAGAGTGCCGGTTTTGTCGGAACAAAGGACGTCCATCGTCGCGGCTTCGTTGACCGCGGATAGCCGCGTCGGCAGAACGCCCAGGTGAGCCAGAGAGCGCGCGCCCAGAGCCTCGGCGAGAGTAAAGGTGGCGGGAAGGGCGACCGGGATAGTCGCCAGAACGGCGGTCAGCACCAGTGGAATGATCTCGGCAATCGGCATCGCGATGGTGTAGGCATAAACGACCAGCAATACGATGATCACGCTGTTGAATATCGCCAGGTTTCGCACCACGCGCAGGACGGCTTTTTGTTGAGAGCTGACGACGTGAGCGGTGCGTACCAGCTCGGCGGTGCGGCCGAATTTCGTGTGCGTTCCAGTGGCGGTGACCTCGGCGACTGCTTCGCCGCGGCGGACCAGCGCTCCGGCCCAGGTTTGTGTTCCCGCGCCGGCTTCGATCGGAATCGATTCGCCGGTGAGCATCGACTGATCGAGGAGGACCGACCCGCCGAGCAGGCGGACGTCAGCGGCAACCACCGATCCAAGAGAGAGCTTCACGATATCGCCTTGCACCAAAGTGGAGGCGGGAACGATCATCCAGGCACCGCCGCGCCGCACCGAGGCGTTGAGCGCGAGCCGCGACTTCAGCGCGTCGAGAGTGGCCTGAGCGCGTGACTCCTGAACGAGTCCCAGAGCGGCGTTGAAGAGGAGCAGAAATCCGATTATCGCGGCTTCGACAAACTTTCCGAGCCCGAGTTCCAGCACGATCGCGGCCTCGAGCATCCAGGGTACGGGGGCCCAGAATTTTCCGAGCGCCGACCACAATGGACTGACCGAAGTATCGGGGACGGCGTTGGGTCCGAACTGCGCGAGCCGGCGGGCGGCCTCGTCAACGGCAAGTCCGGGCGAGTTTGCGTTATGATCTATATCTGCCGGACTTTTGGAGGGAGTTACTAGTGTCGACATGGTATCGCGCGGCCAGGTCGAACGGCTGTGAGTATGGTTTCGGCGGAATGTTGGTAGTGGGATTTCATAACCGCGAGGGGGCTAGAATTTTCGCTAGTCCCGATTCACAGTTTGGCCGAAAACGCTCTGAACGATAGCTTGCGCTTCGTTCTGGATTTGCTTGAGATGGCCGGCGTCGCGGAAGCTCTCGGCGTAGATTTTATAAATCTCCTCGGTGCCGGAGGGGCGTGCCGCGAACCATCCGTGCTCGGCCGCGACCTTGAGGCCGCCAATCGAAGCGTTGTTGCCGGGAGCGTTGGTCAGCATCGTGGTGATTTTTTCGCCGGCCAAATCCGTCGCGTGAACCTGTCCGGGCGTCAGCTTTTTCAGAATCTCCTTTTGCGCGACGGTCGCGGGCGCATCGATTCTTTCGTAAACGGGTGCGCCATATTCCCGAGTCAGCGACTCGTAGTGCTTTCCGGGGTCGCGGCCGGTCTGTGCGGTAATCTCGGCGGCGAGAAGACCGAGAATTATGCCGTCCTTGTCGGTGGTCCAGACGCTGCCGTCGATTCGAAGCATCGAGGCGCCCGCGCTTTCTTCTCCGCCGAAGCCGAGTGAGCCGTCCAGGAGGCCGGATACAAACCATTTGAAGCCGACGGGGACCTCGAACAGGCGCCGTCCGAGTCCGGCGGCGACCCGATCGGTAAGCGAACTGCTCACGACAGTTTTTCCGACCGCGGCGTTTTTCGGCCAGCGATCGCGATGCTTGAACAGGTACGAAATCGCGACCGCCAGATAGTGATTGGGATTCATCAGGCCGGCGGTTGGAGTGACTATTCCATGGCGATCAGCGTCGGTGTCATTGCCGAATGCGACGTCGAACCGATCGCGCATCGCAACCACCGGCACCATCGCATATGGCGACGAGCAGTCCATCCGAATCTTGCCGTCCCAATCCACGGTCATGAAGCCGAAGGCGGGATCGATTGCGTCGTTGACGATCGTCGCGGCGATTTTGTACCGATCGATAATCGGCCGCCAGTAATGAACGGCGGCGCCTCCCAGCGGATCGACGCCGATCCTGACGCCGGCGGAGCGAATCGCCTCCATGTTCACCACGTTTCCGAGATCGCTCACGTAGGCGTTGACGTAGTCATGGCGATGCGTGGTCGTGGCCCGCTTCGCGCGCTCGAATGGGATGCGCTCGATCGCGCGCAAGCCGTCGGCCAGGAGCGAGTTGGCGGTCTGCTCGATCCAGTTGGTGACGTCAGTGTCGGCCGGACCGCCGTTTGGGGGATTATATTTGAAGCCGCCGTCGGCAGGTGGATTATGCGACGGCGTGATGACGATTCCGTCTGCCATGCCACTGGTGCGGCCGCGATTGTACGTGAGAATTGCGTGCGAAATGACTGGCGTCGGAGTGTAGCCGGAGGCGCTGTCGATCATCACCTCGACGCCATTGGCGGCCAGCACTTCGAGCGCGCTGGCAAACGCCGGCTCTGACAGCGCGTGGGTATCCATTCCGAGAAACAGCGGGCCGTCAATCTGATGCTTCTTGCGATAGAGGCAGATCGCCTGGCTAATCGCGAGGATGTGCGCCTCGTTGAAGCTGCGCTCGAACGCGCTTCCGCGATGTCCCGAGGTTCCGAACGACACGCGCTCAGCGGCGATTTTCGGATCGGGATGCTCCGCATAGTACGCGGTCACCAACCTTGGGACGTTCACAAGCATCGAGGGGGGAGCCGGCTTTCCCGCGAGTTCACTCAGCTTCATGATTTCGTTTTGACCTCTTGCGATCCTCGCCGATCAACACGATCCAATATGACGCGAACGCGATGGGTTGCGCCATGACAAAAGAGGATTCTGGCCGGTTTGACTGCGCGTTCTGTGTGGACAGATGCGGCGGCCGGGCCGGGTTCGGCAGAGAAAAACGAAATTCCCAAGCTTGAGCGTATCGCGGCGTGTGCCTAGTGTGTTCCCCGGAATGCGTGATGGCGGAGCAAGAAGCTTGAGGCGATACATCAATTGCGTGCTGGTGCTCGCGATGCTCGCCGTGTGCGGATGCGATCCCGTAGTAACTGTCGCGGGCGCGGACTTTCCGGACTGGCTGGTTTGTGCGCTGGTGGGAAGCGTTTTGGCGGCAGCGTGCCATCCGCCATTGCAGGTCAGCGGGATGGAACGTCATCTGCGACCGCTGCCATTTTTCTATGGTAGCCTGATCGTGATGTTTTCCGCGCTGATTTGGATCGTATTTTTCAGCGCAGCGTGAGGGAAAAGGCGGCGGTGGCAGGGGATCGGGAAAGCGCGGTGGCTGTATGGCCGAAAGTCGGCGCTAGGATTATGTTCGCCGCCGTAGTGATTGCGGATTTAATCCTGGCGGTCTATGTCCTGCGGTTGTATTACGTTCATCCGCGGACCGATGACGCCTATGTGCGCGCCAACACGGTGGGCATCGCGCCGCAGGCAAGCGGTACGATCGTCCAACTGCCGGTGCGCGACAATCAGCACGTCAAGAAGGGCGATCTTCTGTTCGTGATCGACCCGCGTCCGTACCAAGCCGAGCTCGATCTGGCTAATGCGCGGCTGACATTGGCCAATCTGCAAATCGGAGGACTCGATCAAGCTATCGAGGCTGCGCGCGCGCGCCAGCGGCAGGCGCAGGCTGATGCTGATTACGATCGGCAATATCTGCGGCGAATCGAACCGTTGCTCAAAGAAGATTTTGTCACCGCGGATCAGGTTGCGTCGGCCCGCAGCAAGCTCGCCGCGGCGCAGGCGGCGATCGATAACGCGCGCAGCGAGGCGGGACAGGCAGAGAAGCAACTGGGCCAGTTCGGTGACATCAACGCGCGGCGCAGTGCAGCGCAGGCGCAGGCCTATAAGGCCAAACTCAACCTCGGCTATTGCTATGTGAGGGCGCCGTTCGATGCCTACGTGACGAATCTGAATATCGCGGTGGGTCAGTACGCGAACCAGGGCCAGCAGGTTTTGAGCGTGGTTGACAATCGCACGTGGTATGTGATCGCGAATTTCCGCGAAACTTTTTTGCCCTATATCTCACCCGGGATGAGTGCGCAGGTTTACCTGATCGGTTATCCGAAGCGGCGCTTTCATGGGGTGGTTGAAGGCGTCGGCTATGCCCTGTTCCAGGAAAACGGCGCCACCATTGCGGGGCTGCCGAACGTCGCGCCGACGCTGAACTGGGTGCGCCTGGCGCAGCGCTTCCCGGTGCGGATTACGCTTGACGGTCGCGAGCCGCAATTCCCATTTCGGATGGGCGCGACGGCGGTGGTGACAATTGACGGTCATCGCAATGAAGCAGCGGTCCCGAATGTCGGATCGCAAACGCGCTAAATGCGCCGCGAGGGTCACGGCCCCGTCGGCGGCTGGATGGTGCCGGTCGAGAAGGCCAGCGCCGACGCCGAGATCAGCACGTCGGTACGGCTGCGAATCATCGTGTATTTGGCGTCGGCCAGATCGCGTTCGGAGGACAGCAGGTCCACGATGGTCGCGAGTCCATCATTGAACGAGCGGAAGTTCGAATCGTAGGCTGACTGCGAGGCGGTCAGCAGCGTCTGGGCATATTGATATTCGCGCAGCGCGGTTTCGAACGCGTAGTATGCGCGCCAGACCTGGCTGGCGACATCGATCTCGAGCGCTCGTAGTTGTGCGCGCTCGCGGTCGCGGACGGCCTGGGCCTCGTCGATCGAATTCACATGCTCGAAGCCGGCGAACGCATCCCACTTGAGCGTGATCATCGCGTCGTATTCGGGACCCAACGCTGTGTATTGCGGCGTCGGACCGCTGGTCAGCCGGTACTGAAATGCGTGGACGCCGTAGCCGCTCGACAGACCGATGGTCGGGTACATTGCCGCGCGCGCGGCTTCGATCTCGGCATCCTTGGCGCGCAGACTCGAAACGCGAGAGGCCAGGTCGGGCCGCTGCTTGATCGCGCTGTTGATCAGGTCATCGACCGCATTGCTCAACGTCGGCGGCACCGTGAGCGCGCTGGAAGTGGTTACCGGCGGCATCATATCCACCCGCAAGCCAACCGCCTGCGCGAGGTCGGCCTGCGCTTCGCTGACTCCGAGCTCGGCGTTCTGCAAATCGTAGCGCGCGCGCGCTTCACGTTGCTGTGCGAGCAGCAGGTTGGGCAGTGTCGCGAGGCCCTCATGGTGGCGCTTTTCGACTCCGCGACGATCGGTGACGGCCAGCGAGACGATAGCCCGGGCAGCATCGACGCCGGCGCGTTGCGCCTCGAGCAGATAAAAATTGCGCTCGACTTCGAAGACTGTCTTTTGAATTCCGCGATTGAACTGATAGTTGCTCGCGATGAGCTGTTCGCGAGCCGATTTGGCGGCGGCGTCGCGCCGCCCGAAATCCTCGAGTATGTAGTCGAGCGTAAGTTGATCGACGCTCTGCCAATTTTTGAGGACGCCCCAATGCTTCGGAACCAGATCCATCTCGCGCTGGTAGCCGCTCTCGCTTGCGACTCCGATCAGGGGATAAAACGGGGCGCGCTTGATCCCCCATTGCGCCGCGGCCATTCGCGCCGCTTCCCATGCGCTGCGGGTGTCGGGATTCTGCGAAAGCGCCAAATCGATCAACGCGGGTAGATCATAATTGGTGGCGCGATTAGCTGAATCCGCACCACCCCGGAACTGCGCGACGTCGGATTCGACATCGAACGATACGCGTTGGTCCGCGGCTGCCGGCTTCCACTCGGTCTGCATCGTGGGCGGGGCCCATCGCTCAGGATTGAACTCAGGTTGTTCAAGTGCGCTGGTGCATCCGGTAACAGCGGCACAAACGGCGATCAGGCATCCAAGAAACAATTTGGCCAAAGCGGTTCGCAGACCTGAAAATGCGTCGCCGATCTTTCGACTCATCTCCATCGGGCCCGGTTTTGTGCTTTGATTCACGTTCGAAGCGATGTACGCCGATTCCAAATTGCGGATGATCTTCGCCGAGCTCGCGCCGACGCCGCATCGATGGAGCCGCTCCGCGCGGACGGCATCGATCACGGCGCTCGGCGCAGGAATCATGGCGGCGATGCAGATTCGCAATCCGCTCGGACTGACTCTGTTGGTGAACTTCGGATTTCCCGAAGCGGCATTTCCGCTGAGCCGCGGTCTCGGCTTCCTGTGCGCAGCGGCGATTTTCCAGACCGTGGCGCTGGCGGTCGTGGGTGCGCTGGCAGATGTGCCGATGATCCATCTAAGCGTCTTCATCCTGCTCTCCCTGGTAACCAGCTATCTGATTTATTCCGTACCGACTCTGGGGCGGCTGTGGGTATGGATTCAAGTTCCAGTGGTCACTGCTTTCTACATGGTTCCGTTCGCGCCGCGCGAGCTTGGATGGGACAACGCGCAGATGTTCGCAGGGCTTACGATCGCCGTAGCTCTGCTGCTGATGTTCAACAATCTCGTGTGGGCGCGTCCGGCGCAGGTGGTCCTGGCCGACTCAATTACGGCTACGCTCGAGCGCTCGCGGCGGCGGCTCGCGAACCTGTTCGCAATCGCAACGAACCAGGCAACTGTCGATTCGGATCGGCCGGTGGCTTCGAAACTAGGGCATCATGTTGACCTGCTGGCCGCAGCGATTTCCGGCGAAGGAAATCCTGCCCGTCGGGGAAATCTGCTTGGCTCGGTGATGAGCGCGGAGCGGATTCATAACCAGGTCGAGCGGTTCGCGGCCGGAGTCATGGGAGCGCCGCACGCGGCAATCAACCCGGCGGCGTCCGAAGAGCTGCGCCGGATCGGAGAAGCGATCGACCGGCGATTCTATACTTTCGTCGTCGAGTTGGGGCGCCGAATCGCCAATCTCGAGCAGGCCGAGATCGAAGCCGCCGAGACAGAACCTATCGATGCTGCGGCGAACGCCGCGCTGGCGAATCAGCTGGAGCACACTGCGCAGCACTATCCAGAGCTGGCCTCTCTCACGAAGTCGGCAGAGTTATTTCTTCCCCTTCTGGAAGCAGACCCGCTCGAACTGCCGATCGATGACGGCGAGATCGGAGCAGACGCGCCCGCGGTGACATACAAGCCGAGCCGCTTCCTGATTCGATACAGCGTCAGGCACACGATCGCGCTGACCATCGCATTCATCGTCGGTCTCTGGGATCATAACCAGGCCCTTCATGCCGCGATCTGGCTATTGATGCTGGGCGGTCCGCCGAGCCATGGAGCGACCGTACGCAAGTTCACGATGCGAGCGCTCGGCTCCGCGGCCGCGATCGTGCTTGCCGCTTTGGGCACGATAATCGTGGCTCCGAACTATACTTCAGTCGGACCGTACGTGATCGTCATCTTTGCCGGTACGCTTCTGACGACCTATATAGGCGAGGGTGGCGGTATCCTTTCCTACATGGCAATCGGCGGAACTGCTTTTGTGATTGCATATAGCGGCCCAGGCCCGCGCGCCGAAGTGCTGGCGTCGATCTGGTCCGTCTGGGGTATCAGCTTAGGAATGATAATTCGTACGGTGGTCTCGCTGATATGGCACGAGCGTCCCAGCCGCACGCTGGCGGAACAATTTCAGGCGCCGCTCGAGGCCCTGATCGATCTGACGCCATCTTCGAATCACACGGCGGATAAATCACGTCGGATGCAAGCGGAGATGGCGATGGCGCGCTCGATCGGAACGATGCTGAAGGTAGCGAGCGACTCACAACTGGAAGGCCGCAGCTCCGGCATCGATCCGAAGAACTTGGTTGATTCGCTCGACACGCTCTGGCGGCTGGCATTTGCGCTTGCTCACTTGAGCAGGCTCACAAACGAGGCTGAGACGCCCGGCGAAATTTTCGCCGTAACCGACGCACTTAGGATCCGATTCGTAGAGTGGCTGGCAAATCTGCGCGATCAGACCGAAAGCGGAACCGTCGGGAGCGCGCCGCTGCGGACAATGTTAGCCGGAACTAAGGTCCCGGCCACCGACCCGATCGCGTTCGCGACAGAGTTTGAGCCGGGCACGGTTTCGGCGGCAGCGATACTCGAGCATAAGATACTCACTCTGACCCGAGTCCTCGACCAGCAATTGAGCGAGGTCTCGCTAAGCCGATAATCGTTGGCGCATCACCAATGTCTCACTAGCTCTGAGGCGCTCCATAGCGATTGCGTAGCTCGAGATTCACTTGCAGCACATTGATCATCCGTTCGCCGGCCAGTCCCCACATCGGTGCGAAAGCATCGGTTTGCAGTAGCTGTTCGATCTCGCCGTGAATCTTTGCCGGGTCGCTCTTTGTATCAGCGGCCCATTTCGAGGCCACGCGGTCGAGTTGATATTCCGCATTTTGCAACGTTATATGCGGATCAAGTCCGGAGCCCGAGGTAGTCACCATATCGCCCGGGACATTTGCGAGGTCAGCATTCGGATGCTCCTGTCGCCACATATCGAAGAATATCGATTGTACGTCAGAGCCGGTCGCCATTGGCTTAATTATACTTTGACTCTTTCCGTCAGGCGTCTGAGTAGTGACTGTAGAAGGAAATTTACCCGGATGATCGGCGGAAAAGTGTTCGAAAAATACCACCGACAGATCCGCGGCCTGGGGAGATGGAGTACCCGGGTTTTGCTTGATCCAGTCGGCGACAATAGATTTATGGCTCTTGGCCCAATCAGTAACTAATTGCGCATGCGTTGGATCAGCGTTTACCCAGGCTTGCGCGAGTTCGTTGTGATTGTCGGCCCATTGCGCCACAAGATGAGGATTTCCCTGAAAGCGGTCTTGCTGAAACCACGCTTCGATGTCAGACGCGGCCAATTGACCTGCTTTAGGGCCGCTCTGATATTTCACGATCGGGCCGAGCATTCGAGCCACTCGATCCCGCAGGAGATAGTTCGAAGCGGCCAAAGCGGACGATGTCGAGGCGGAGGCATCGTACGACGCCGCAGAGGGCCGCGGCCAGAAGTACTCATCTTTGGTGAACGGCTGAGCGATCAGCAGCGAGCCGACCGGTTTGCCGTCAGGCCCCTTGACTATGCTGCCATTCGCGGAGAAGGGGAAAAAGGCTTGCCCAACCGCCCATACTGCCAATGGGTAGACAAGGCAACAAATGAGTACTGAGGAAAATAGCAACCAGAGACTCTTTGAGATGTGACTAAGCATCGGCTTTGTCCTTTACGAGGGGGCTAGTTACACCGTGAGATGCATTGTTACTAGCGCGAGATCGATCAGTTTAATGCCGATAAACGGCAGGATCACACCGCCAAGACCCCAGATCAGCAGGTTCCGGCGCAGCAACGAGTCCGCGCCGAGGGGCCGGTAGCGGACGCCTTTCAGAGCCACCGGAATCAGCAAAGGAATAATGAGCGCATTGAAAATGACCGCCGACAGAATCGCCGAAGTGGGCGAGTGAAGATGCATTATATCCATCGCGCCGAGCCACGGCAGGGTGCCGGCAAACAGCGCGGGCACGATCGCGAAGTACTTGGCGACATCATTAGCAACGGAAAATGTGGTCAACGCACCCCGAGTCATAAGCAGTTGCTTGCCGACTTCAACGACCTCGATAACCTTGGTCGGGTCGGAATCAAGATCGACCATGTTCCCGGCTTCCTTCGCGGCTTGGGTGCCCGAATTCATGGCGATGCCGACGTCGGCCTGCGCCAATGCCGGGGCGTCATTGGTGCCGTCGCCCATCATTGCAACCAGCTTTCCTCCGGCTTGCTCTTTGCGGATGTACGCGAGCTTGGATTCAGGCGTCGCCTGCGCCACGAAATCATCCACCCCCGCTTGCTTCGCGATGGTCGCCGCAGTGAGCGGATTGTCGCCCGTGATCATCACGGTGCGCAGGCCCATACTGCGCAGCCGCTCGAACCGTTCCTGGATACCCGGCTTGAGAATATCCTCGAGGACGATCACGCCCGCGATCTTGTTATTCTCGGCAACCATCAGCGGAGTCGCGCCCTTGGAGGCGATCGAGTTGACGATCTCCTGCACGCCCGCCGGTGCGGTACCTCCCCTGGCCTCGATGAATGCCCGTACCGCATCGGCCGCGCCTTTTCGCACGCAGGTTCCGTCGGGGAGATCGATACCGCTCATGCGGGTCTGCGCACTGAAGGCAATAGAGCGCGTTCCGTTTCCGACAATTAGCTCTTTTGGACCGACACCGACGACCTGCGCCGCCTGGACGATACTTTTCCCTTCCGGAGTCTCGTCGGAAATGGAGGCGAGGCTTGCGAGCAACGCCAACCTCAGTTTCGAATAGCTACCGGTCGGCACGAAGTCGGTAGCATGCCGATTGCCTATCGTGATGGTGCCGGTCTTGTCGAGCAAAACAGTATCAATGTCGCCCGCTGTCTCCACAGCCCTTCCACTCTTCGCGATGATGTTGGCTTGCAGAGCGCGATCCATTCCGGCGATCCCGATGGCAGCCAGCAGCGCACCGATCGTAGTCGGAATCAGGCAGACCAGCAGCGCGACCAAAGTGGGTATATCGGTGCCGAGACTTTTGACCGGCTCGGCGACTCCTAGATAGCCCATCACGTATTGCTCGGCATTCCATGCCATCGGCCAAATCGGAATGACTACAATCAGAAAGGCGAGCGTCAGTCCCGAGAGTACCAAAGCGAGTGCGATTTCGTTCGGCGTGCGCTGGCGTACGGCGCCCTCGACCAGACCGATCATCCGATCGAGAAACGATTCACCAGGCAATGCGGTGATCTTAACCACAATTCGGTCCGAAATTACTCGAGTGCCCCCGGTGACGCCGGAACGATCGCCGCCGGCCTCTCGGATAACCGGAGCGGACTCTCCTGTGATTGACGATTCGTCCACCGATGCGATTCCCTCGATTACTTCTCCATCGCTAGGGATGACCTGTCCCGCCGTAACCGCAACCCTGTCCCCAGGCTTCAAATCCGTCGAAAGGACTTCCTCGACGACATCGACGCCTTTAAGGCGATAGGCGGGCGTCTCGCTGCGAGTCTTGCGAAGCGATTCGGCTTGAGCTTTCCCGCGAGCTTCGGCCAGGGCGGTCGCAAAGTTTGCAAAGAAGACCGTCAGGAACAGCCAGCCGGCCAGTGCGATAAAGTAGGTAATCGGAACCTGGGAAACGGAAGTGCTCACAAGGGCTTGTATAATGAACAGAACGGTAAGTACGGCGCCTATCTCGACCACGAACATCACTGGATTGCTCCACTGAATATCCGGCCGAAGCATTACGAACGATTCCTTCAGAGCTTCGCGTACGAGCTCAGGCTCGAATAGCTTTCGCGCTTTCACCCGTCTTTCCGGGCGCGGATGCTCCGGCATTCCGAGCTTGGGAAATTGTTCGATTGCAGCACCCATAGTCAATCCTCCGGCCGATCTAGCTAGTACACTGATACCCCGAAAAGTGCGTCGAGTTTGCCGACCAAGCGCCTATCCGCCGAACGGAATTGGGCCCAAATGATCAGCCAAGGGTCCGAGCGCCGCGACCGGCAGGAACAGCAGCGCACCGACGATAACGATCGTGCCGAGCAGCAGACATCCGAAGGTGAAAGTGTCATCGCGTAAAGTTCCCAGACCAAACGGGGTGCTCTTTTTCATTCCAAGAAATGCGGCCATCGCGATCGGGGCCACAATTGGAAGATAGCGGGCAAAGAGAATCACCAGACCGCCCACGATATTCCAGGGAATCGCTTCGGGCGACGGGCTAGGGTTGCTGTTCAACCCGTAGCCAACCCCCAAACCGTCAAAGGCCGAACCGTTGTTCGCGGAGGAAGAGGAAAACTGGTAAACGATTTCTGACAGCCCGTGTGCGCCGGGGTTGTTTTCAGCCTTCAGTCCCCAATTCGTGGCCGCAAACAGGCCCGACGGCCCGAGGATCAGAATCGGATGAACCAGCAGCGCGATCATTGCCAGCTTCATTTCGCGCGCGCCGATCTTCTTGCCCAGATATTCCGGCGTGCGCCCTACCATCTGGCCGGCCAGAAAAATACCTATAATCAGAAACAGCAGCAGGTTAATCATTCCCACCCCTTTGCCGCCGTAAATACAGTTGAGCCACATTCCAACGAACGGTGACAGACCGGCAATTGGATTCAGGCTATCGTGCTCGCAGTTTACCGCGCCGCAGGTGACATCCACCGTGGCTGCCGCGAAGGTGGCGCCCGCGGAAGTGCCAAACCGAAGCTCCTTGCCCTCCAAATTGCCCAGATGCTGATCCACTGGCAGTCCAGCGACGGCGGGAATTGTGACTATTCGGTGACCACCCGGAGCTCCCGCGCTGGGAATCTTGAAATCAACGCTTTGCGGATGTGCCGTTAGTCCCGGGTTAGGCCTCAATGTATCAAAATAGATTGCCCACACCACGGTCCCGACGAAAAGTAATAGCATCACAGAAAAAATGACGATCGAGTGGCGAAAGCGCTTCAGCATACGCCCGTACATCAGCACCAGCGCCATCGGAAAGAGCATCATGCAAAAGGTTTCGAAGAAGTTTGTGGAGGCGCTCGGGTTCTCGAATGGATGGGCCGAGTTCATTCCATAGAAACCACCGCCATTGGTGCCCATCATCTTCATCGGCACGAAGGCCGCCAATGGTCCCACCACAATAGTCTGTTGTTTGGCTTGTCCGCTGTCGGTAGTTCCCATTGAGGCGGGCTCGAGTGTCGCGACCTGATAGTCGCTCTGATAAGTCATCGGCATTCCTTGCACCAGGAAAACGAGACCGATGACAAAGGCGGCGGGTAAAAACATATAGACTACCACACGCCACATGTCGACAAAAAAATTACCAAGATGGGAATCACCCCGCAGCGCGCGGATTATTGCCGTAAGCGCACACAGGCCAACCGCGGCCGAAAGAAAAAAGTTGGCAACACAGAAAAAGATCTGGGAGAAGTTCGAAAAAGCGACGTCTCCCGAATAGTGCTGCATGTTGGTGTTCGTAATGAAGGAGATCACGGTATGGAAGACCGTGGTCGGCTCCAGGCTGCCGAGATGGCGCGGATTCAGCGGCATTACGGGTTGCAGTGTCAGCACTGCGTACCCATAAACGAATAGCACTACGTTGAAGACGAGCAACGCAACTGTATACTGCTTCCATGTTTGCGTTCCGCTATTCAGCCGTTTCTCAAACCAGCGAAGAAACACCGGCGGCGAATAGTGACCGTCCATGATCTTCGCCATATACCTGCTTAGGGGAATGGCGATGAGAATTGTGAGTACTATGATAGATATCGGCAAGAGCCACATACGAGGATACCTCTGCGAAATGTGCGGTGGGCGGTTAGAACCACTCCGGCCGAATCATTGCGACAACCAGATAAATGAAAGTCAAAGCGACGGTGGCCTCAGTGAGATAAGTCACGGTGATGCTCCTATATCCTTTCGCACGCGAGTAAGAAGGCGTAGCACAGGCCTAGGCTCGATAGACCGAGCAGGAACGTCAGCGGCAACCAGACCATTTCGTTCATCGTTCATCCTCCTCGATTTGAGACGGACGATATAAACTTTGACGGGCGGACGGGGCTGGAGCATTTCGAGACCGGGGCAGGGCCCTTCTTCGAGCGTATCGAATCGCTCTGCCCCTTTGGTCCCAGCCAGGGGCTGGCCGTGTTCGTCGAGAACGACTACCTGCCGTTCACAGACGAGAAAATTCCATTTGCAGCGGATGCAGTAATACAGTCTGGCTTTACGCTTAAACATCGGGCTCGCGCGTTGGGGACCGATCACAAACTGATGTCTAAAAGTCCTGCGAGAGGGCACCGGTAGAACATGACGCTTTTTCCACAGGTTCACGATCGGTACCAAGGCAATTACCAGACCAATCAGAACCTTCGAAAAATCAAGGCTTAATCATTCGTTTCCTCCGGGCGGCGAAGTGGACCCTGCTGCAAAATCAATTGTCGGAGTGCAATTTGAAATCCGATGCGCGTTTTCAAGCCTATATTGGAAACGCGGAATCGCTGGTAGAAGAAAAGAAGCGGGCGAGAGAGCAGCGACTACTTTGAGGCGATTATAGATTCTTCGACGTCGCGAAGACGATCTTTTCCGAAGTATATTTCGTCGCCGACAAAAAATGTCGGTGAACCGAAAGTGCCGCATTCGACGGAACGCCGGGTGTTCTCCAGTAATCGATCCTTGACACCCTGAGTTTGCGCTGATTCAAGAAGTTGTTCCGTCGGCAGGTCTGACTCGTTGAGTGCGGCACGGAGAACCGCGGGATCGTCCATTTTTTTGGGTTCGGCCCACATGTGCCGATATGCTTCGGCTACGTATCGTTCAAAGACGCCCAGTGACTGAGCCGCGACCGCTCCACGCATCAGCACTAAAGTATTAACCGGGAAGAACGGATTGGACTTAAAACGCGTTATTCCATGATGGCGGATGAAGCGCGCGGTTTCGAGGCGCTCGTATTCGGGCTTGTTCTTGATGCCAGCCAGGCTCTCGGCTGGCGAACGGTTGTTGGTCAGCTTGAATACGCCACCCAGCAGGACTGGCACGTACTCAAACTTTACCCCAGTGCGTTTCTCGATTTCCGGGATAACCAGGTGACTGAGGTACGCATTAGGGCTGCCGAAATCGAAATGGAATTCTACCTTGATCATAAGTTCACCATTTTTCCCCGTATGGGCGGATCTCCTGCTCGAAAGTCCATGCATCGCGCGGTTGCTGGTATAGCTGCCAGTATGATTCCGCCACCGCGGCCGGCCGCATGAGGCGTCCCGGATCCAGACTCTTCAGCGCGTCTTCGCCTTCTCGCTCTTTGATTCGATCGCGTACCCATGCGGTATCGACTCCCGCATCAATGATGAGATGAGCGACGTGGATATTTTTGGGTCCGAGTTCCCGGGCAATACTTTGCGCGACCGCGCGCAGCCCGAATTTCGCACTGGCAAATGCCGAGTAGCCAATCCCTCCGCGGACACTCGCGGTCGCGCCGGTAAAGAAGATGCACCCGCGACCGCGCGGAAGCATCAGGCGCGCCGCTTCGCGGCCGGCCAGAAATCCGGAATAGCAGGCCATTTCCCAGACCTTGCGAAAGACACGCTCAGTGGTTTCGAGTATTGGGAAATTGACATTTGCCCCGACATTGAAGATGCAGACCTCTAGGGGAGCGTGATTGTCGGCGTCCTGCAGAAAGCCGGTTATCTCATCCTCCTTGCGAGCATCGAGCGATCGCGCGACGACGCGTCCGTGTGCCGCCTCGATTTCGGCGACCAGCGGCGCCAGCTTATCCGCGGTGCGGCGCCCGGCGAAGACCGTGAAGCCCTCGAGCGCAAATCGTTTGGCGATCGCACCGCCGATATAATCCCCGGCGCCAATCACTGCGACAGTGGCGTTCCTTGGTTCCAATGTGGGTCCTCCGTGCGCACCGTTCACCTGATGTTTCGGCGCGGCCGTTTGCCCGTTTTGGCGAGTTCCGGTACGCGCTCTGCCGCGGCGTTTAATATTCGCTCGGATAATTCGTTGTCACTCACCGCGCGCGCAAGGATCAGCGCGCCGACCATACAGGAAAATGCGGCCGCGGCACTTTCGAATTGACGCGAAGAGTTTTCGCCAGGTATCTGATGTGCCAAAAATTCGAGCGTGCTCTTGAGTTCTCTCGTAAATGCCTTGCGCACCGTCTTTGATTGCCGTGAGACGTCAGTCGCCAGCGATGCGATAACGCAGCCATGCCCCGGCGCGTCGCGATGCGCCGGCGCGAGGTAGCTCTCGATAATCGAAAGTAAGAGCGCCGGACCGGCGCTGCTCTCTGCGGCGCGCTGCCATCGCCGTTTTGACCGCGCGGACGCATAGCGAATCACTTCGGTGGCGATGGCCTCTTTTGATCCGAACTGGCTGTACAGACCGCCGTGGGTAAGACCGGCCGCTCTGGTAATCGAGTCAACTCCGGTTGCGGTAATACCCCGTTCGCGGAACATCCGGGCGGCGGCCGCCAGGATCTGTTCGCGGTTGCGCGCGGCGGTTTCTCTCGATACTCGCATCGGACCTCTCGCCACCCTCAGAACGCCGAACTCTCTTGACACATTTGATTACGAGCGTCATGAATATACCAAACATGACGGGCGCCATCAATAGCTGCGATTTTTACCGGCGGTCACCTCGTTGGAGAAACTCATGAATGATTCTATCCTGGCTCCTTCAGATAAAGTGTGCGTCGTGGTCGGAGTCGGAGAGGGGCTTGGCGCCGGCCTCGCGCGCCGCTTCGCCGCAGGCTACAAAGTTGCACTGGTGGCTAGAAGCGCGAGCGTAATCGAGAAAACGGCGAGCGAGATCAATTCTGCCGGCGGGATGGCGCTGCCGATTCAGAGCGACGCCACTAACGAGCAGCAAATTGCGATCGCGCACGAGCGAATCACCCGTGAGCTCGGTCCAATCGGGATTCTCATTTACAACGGGGGACGGCGTCCGATGGGCCGGCTGCTCGAGACGACGCCTCAGGTCTTCGAAGATACCTGGCGGCTGCACACCTTTGGCGCATTTTTGTGGGCGCGCCAGGTAGTACCGGCGATGCTCTCGCGTGGCAGCGGATCAATTCTAATCACAGGCGCGACCGCCGGTGTGCGGCCGTGGCCAAATTCGGCGGGGTTTGCGCCCGCCAAGTTTGCCGTGCGAGGGCTCGCCCAGGTGATGGCGCGCGATCTTCATCCGCAGGGAATTCATGTCGCGTACGTCAATGTGGACGGTGGTATTGATATGCCGCTGCTGAGAAAACTTCGTCCAAAGCTGAAGGAATCGGAATTGCTGAAGCCGTCGGCGATCGCCGATGCGTTCTGGTACCTTGCACATCAGGATCGCAGCGCATGGACGCACGAAATGGATGTCAGGCCTTTCACTGAAACCTTCTAAACGAATAGAGCGAGACGCTGACGTGACGCACGATCTGACTTTGTGGGGCGCGGGCACCAGCCGCACGATGCGGGCACATTGGATGTTGCTCGAACTGGAGCTGGAATTTGGGTTCGAACCGATCGGGTCGCGAACCGGCGAGACTCAGACCGATGAGTTCAAACTGCTCAATCCCAGACACAAGATTCCCGTGCTTCGCCACGGGCAGTTTGTTTTGACCGAGAGCGCGGCTATCATTCAGTACCTGAATGAGACCTTTGCAAATCCGGCACGAGTGTATGTTCCCGGAGATTCGATAGATCGGGCGAGATTGAACGAATGGTGCTACTTCGTCATCTCCGAGCTGGACGCGGCCTCGCTGTATATCATGCGGCGGCATCAGGGCTTGAAGGAGACCTACGGGGATGCGCCGGTCGCGGTCGAGGCGGCGAAGAACTATTTCATCCACAATCTCGAAGCGATGGCGTCGCGAATAGGTAGTCACGATGAATACCTATTCGGTAATAATTTGAGTACCGCCGATATTCTTCTGATGACTTGTTTGGATTGGGCTGCATCAGCAGGGCTTCCGCTATCGGATAAGTTCATGAGCTATAGGCAGCGGATCGGGCAGCGCCCTGCTTATCGGACGGCGATCGAGCGAAACTTTGCACGATAGCCGGCTTGCAAGGAGTGAGGCTACATGGCCGGAGCACTAGAAGGAATTCGAGTCCTGGACTTTACGAGCATGGTCGCCGGCCCGGTCGCCACCATGATGCTGGCAGATCAGGGCGCCGACGTCGTCAAGATTGAACCTCCGAAAGGAGAGTTGATGCGGCATCTCAGTCACGGCCCGAAAGGGATGTCCGCATCGTTTCTTTCGTGCAACCGCAACAAGCGTTCGTTGGCGATCGATCTGAAATCACCCCAAGGGCTTGAAGTGGTCCGCAAGCTCATCGCGTCGGCGTCAGTCGTCGTGCACAACTTCCGCCCGGGAGTCGCTGAGCGCATGGGCTTGGGTGAAGATGCGGTGCGCGCGATTCGGCCGGACATCATTTATGTGTCGATAACCGGGTTTGGAGAGAGCGGTCCGTATGCCGGCCAGCGCGCGTATGATCCGGTAATTCAGGCACTATCGGGACTTGCGGAAATCCAGCGCGATCGCGACACCGGGCGGCCCAGGATGGTCCGCACGATTATCGCGGATTACACGACGGCGTTGACCGCTGCCCAGGCGATCACCGCGGCGCTGTTCGCCAGAGAGCGATCCGGGCAAGGACAGCACGTAAGGATCGCGATGCTGGACGCGATGATTTCCTATCTTTGGCCGGAAGCGATGCCGAGTCTGACTTTCGTGGGAGAAGAACAGGATCCTTCCGACGGCGAGGTCGGTCCTGACCTGGTATTCGCAACTCAGGATCGCTACATCACCGCGGGTGCTTTGTCCGACGACGAATGGGCGGGGATGTGCCGGGCGCTTAAGCGCGAGGATCTGATCGACGATCCCCGTTTCAAAACCGCGCACTTGCGATCAAAAAATGCGGTGGAACGCCGCGAGATTGCGACCGCCGAGTTGGAGAAGTGGATGGCCAGTGAAATTCTGCCGCGGCTTCTCGCCAACGATGTTCCTTCGGCGCCGGTGCTCACCCGTTTCGAGCTTCTCAAGGAGCCGCAGGTTCGCGAAAATAAAATTCTTGAGGAGCACGAGAGTCCGGCCTTCGGCAAAGTCAGGCTGCCGCGCCCGGCGGCGCGCTTCGACCGCACTCCCGCGGACATTCGTCAACTTGCGCCGCTGCTGGGAGCGGACAGCGCGGCCATCCTTGCCGAACTGGGTTACAGCGCCGACGCTATCGTACGTCTCGAGGAGTCTCGAGTCGTGAAGCGCGCGGACAGCAATCGCACCGTGAGGTCGCAATGAATAATACCAAGCCTGTCGCGGTCGTGACCGGTGTGGGTCCGGGAACCGGCGCGGCGATCGCGCGGCGATTCGCGGGCGGAGGATACGCAGTTGCGATGCTTGCGCGTAATCGCGAACGACTGACGCGGCTCGAGAAAGAGCTCGCGGGCGTTCGTGCCTTTCCGTGCGATGTCACCGACGAATCGCAACTCGACGCGGCACTCGACGCGATCAGCGCCGAACTTGGCGTACCTAAAGTGTTGGTTCACAACGCGGTCGGCGGTGCGTTCGGCAACTTCATGGAAATCGATCCAAAAGTTCTGAATCAGAACTTTCAGGTCAACACGATGGCGTTGCTGTATCTTGCGCGGCGGCTTGCTCCCGCGATGGTCGCCGCAGGAGACGGCGTGATCGTCGCGAGTGGCAACACTTCCGCGCTGCGCGGCAAAGCGAGTTTTGCGGGTTTCGCGCCGACCAAGGCTGCGCAGCGAATTCTAGCTGAATCGATCGCGCGGGACCTCGGGCCAAAAGGGGTGCACGTTGCCTACGTACTGATAGACGCGGTGATCGATTTGGAATGGACGCGCAAGCGATGGCCGCAGGCACCCGATGCGTTCTTTATCAAGCCCGCGGCGATCGCCGAGGAGATCTGGCATGTCGCGCATCAGGATCGCAGCGCGTGGTCCTTTAATGTCGAAGTCAGGCCGTTCGGTGAGACCTGGTAGATTCGCCGTTCGCAATAGCAGGCGATCATGATTCAGCTGCGAATTTTTTCCTATCTTCCGAACCCACGCATCTGGAAGGCGACAATCGCTGCGCGTCTGTGCGGAGTCGAGATTGAGGTTAGAGGGACTTCGCCCAAGAATCTCCAATCCTGGCTGTGGGACTTCGACGCGCGACCGCTTACCAGCGACGAGCAGGCGCAAATTGGCGCGGGAGCCGCGGGAAAGATTGGCTTCAAGGGGACGCTGCACAAGACCAGTGCTTTCATCACTGCCCATCCTTTCGGCACCGTTCCAGCCGCGTTCAGTCCTGATGGAAAGACTGGCATCTTTGAATCAAACAGTATCATGCGTGCGGTCGCTCGACTTGGCGAGAGCAGAGTTCCGCTGTACGGAAGTGATCCCTACGAGGCTTCGCGGATAGACAGCTTCCTGGACGCAAGTCTTGTGTTCGCGCGCGACGCGCAGATCTATCTGCTTTCGCTGCTCGACGGAACCGTCTCGCCCGAGATCCATGGTCAAGGGCGCGTGATGGATTCGCAATATACGCCGGCGGAATCAATCAGGCGCTATCGCCAGAACCGCGAATATCTGGTCGGCGATCAGCCTCTCTCTCGCGGATATTTGTTTCGTTGCCGAGATGAGTTTGTTCTTCAATGAGCGCGGGAGCATCGAGCTCTTGGCGCGCAAGGGTCTTGCGCCGATCCTGCATGAGAAGATCAAAGACGCGTTTCCGCGAGTGTTCGCCCATCTTGCCACGCTGCGCAAGCATCCCGCGTTTGCACCTGATGTGGATCAGTACTTGGTGAAGTTTGAAACTAAACCTCTGTGATCGACCCGCAGCCTCAGGCGGTATTGAAGGCCGGCTACGGAAATAAGTGCGACTTCAGGGCGCCATCGGCACGTGGCGAGCTTTATTCCTTATCGACGCAAACTATTAGTTGCCTGCCCTGACGAATAACCAGATGCTCGCGTTCCAGTTGAGCCAGATGCTCTGTCACTCTTGGCCGCGAAGCGCCGACGAGATCGGCGATGTCCTGATGGCTGAAGGATGCGCGCAGAAGCGAGCCCCGCGATTCCTTGATGCCGAAGTCGGAAGCTAGTTCAAGCAGCGTAATTGTAATGCGTTCGCGAAGCCCGAGATTAAGAAAGCTCGAACTGCGCAAGAGCAGACGGTACCATTGCTGCAAATCGTTCTGATGAAATCTCTGAAAGGCCGACTCAGGACTATGCACTGTGATGCCGTTGAAATCGCTCCAGCCAACACTGCCCACTCTGCAATCATTGTAGGCTTCGCAGCGAAAATCGAGCCTGCCCTTTGGCTCGGAGGGAAACTCGGGAATTGGACCCGGCGGAAGCAGAGCGATCGTCACTCGCTCGCCGCGCGCGTTCTGGCAAGTGATACGCGCGATGCCTTTTAACAAAATGTGAGCATCGGAGGTGAGGGCAGCCTCGCAGAACATTATCTGAGAACGTTTGTAATCGGTGAGCGCAAGCGCCCCCACGAGCATTCCGAGCTCGGAGGTAGAAAGCCAGGAGAGAGTCTTGAGTCGGCTCAGTCGGTCGAAATCACTGTCTGGAGAGTTGCGGATTTCATTCAAAATCACACCTCAGGGAGCATGTGACGATCGTATGCCGTGCGCGGCGTTCAAGCAACCAGAATGTTATGTAGGGAACATTACGGTTGCGGATCAAGGACTTTACGCGGGCGACAGCGATCTCTAAAGAACCAGAACCGCGGACGGCGGCTATTGCTAGAACGAGCCATCTGAACCGTTGCGGCCGGTGGAGGCATGTCTTTGCGCAAGAAATTTTTGCAGTCGGTCGCGGCGGACGATCAACTGGCGCCCGTCGCGAACGATGAAGTGATCGCGCTCAAACGTTGCGAGATATTCAGTTACACGCGGCCTCGAGGCGCCGACCAGTTCCGCAAAGTCCCGGTGCCGCGCCGGCACGGTTAGCCGTATTCCTTGCCGGTCTTGAACGCCGAAGTTCTCACTCAATTCCAGCAGGATCAGCGCCACGCGCTCCTCGAGCGTGCAGCTCATGAAATTCGCGCAGCGCAATTGCACCAAGTCCCATCGCCCGGAGTAGCTCGCGGCCATCCGCTTGAAATCTGCCGAGGCAATTCCCAGCGCGATTTCGATGAACGCATCCAGAGGAACGGCTCCGATCTGGCAGTCGGTGACCGCCTCGCATCGAAAGTTGTACCTGATTCCGGAAACTGGCGGCGGAAAGCCCGGAATCATTCCCGGCGCGACCATGATCACCAGGGTCCGATCGCCCTTGCGATTGCGGCACGTGATTCGCGCGACTCCCGCCAGCAGAACAAACGCTGATTCCGGGGATTGGTGTTCATCGAAGATGATCCCGTGCACTTTGACCCGGCTGAGTGTCAGAGCTTCGGCGAGTCTGTTCACTTGGCGCGACGTGAGCCAGGAGATATTCTTAAGTCCACGAAGTCTTCGTATATCGGATACGGGCGCTGCGCGCATAGCGGCAGTCTAACAGACTGGAACTGATTCCATTCTTTGCGTTCAGCCTCCTTTGTGCTTCAAATAACCAAAGATGCCGCCGCGCGATAGCTCGAAAACCCAGGTCGCGATATCCTTTAAATCAACAAAAGTAATTCGATGAAAGCCTGAACTCTCCGAGATGAGATTGAATTCAGCCATTCTGACTCATCGAAAGGCAGATGGTACGTTGTTCCGCGTCTCGTCAGGGTTGTGCCTGATGGAGGATACTTTTTCTTGGATATCAGGGCCGATCAGGAAGCGAGTTTCCGCAATCAGGCGCAACGAAGCGAAGCGCGCCGGGATCTTCGGGACACGTTGTCCGAAGTCAGCGTCAGGATCGAGCGCGCGGAAAGTGACTTGCGTCCCGATCATCTTATCCAGGCCCATGTGTTTGGTGCATCCATAGCCGCCGGTGCCCTGGGCTTCTTCCTCGGCTCGAAGACAGATCGTTGGTTGACCGGACCTGTGATGGTTGTCGCGCTACTAACTATTGTGTTCGCGAAGCGTTCCGCGACCGGACGCGACTACGAAACCAAGCCGGTGATATTATCTCATTGACGTTGACATGATGCGGGCGGAGACTGAGGTAGTCGGGACTAGCATAGACTCGAGCCCGACTGCGATTCGGCCCGATTGTGGTTCTTCCTCTTGCCTTTGACCACTCTCCGTTCGACCCCGCGCGAAGCGTAAAACCCGAAGGCTTGAGGAGGCTCGCATGAGACCACCTCGTCTCCGTCCCAACATCAAGGCGAAAATGCTCGTCTGGATGGGCGCTATACTGGCGATGTTTGCGATCGCTGTATCGGCCAACGCAGACTTTGCGATGCCCGAGGTACCCGGGTTCTCGAACAACTATCCATGGTTCAACAATGTCTCTCAGAATCCAGGAAACGAAAGCTTTCAGTATTTCCTCGCGTACCATCCTAATATTGCACAAGCTCTCGCTCGCAATCCCAGCCTGCTCTACAACGCCAGCTGGCGCTATCAATTTCCGGCGTTGGAGCAATATCTGGCGAACCATCCTTACGAATGGCAAGCACTGAGCGGACAGGACTGGGCGGAAGGGATTCCTGAGACTCCGTGGGGCGGCTACGACCAGGAACATCAGTGGCGCGATGCCTATTGGTGGCATGCGAACGATCCCAACTGGTTCTACGACCATCACCAGGCGTGGGCTTCGCTCGACTCACGATGGCTTACTCAAGATGGCGCCTACGACGCGCGACATCAGTGGCACTATGGCGAATGGTGGTACAACCAGAACCCGAATTGGGTGACGGCCAATCATCCGAACTGGCTAAAGGAGCATCGCAACTGGCAATCTGCGTCCGAGCAGCAGAGCTATCGCAAACAGCACGCCATGTCTGCGCAGGGTCCGCAGAACCAACGTTCCGCGACGTTAGAACGACAAGCGAACGTTCGACAGGCGAATGCGGAACCTGCAAGACAGCACACGCAAGAGGTCAAACAGACCGAAGCGAATCAGCAACATGCCGCCGCCCAGCGTCAGGCGAGCGCGCAACGAGAGCAAAATATACAGCGGTCGAAGGAACTTCAGCATCCAGCCAACCGGTCTGACAATCAACATCAGCAGGAGGCCAAACGTGAGCAATCACCGCAACAAGCCCGTCGGCCAGTTCCGGTGGCGGCCCACCATGCCAGCGGCGAGCGAGAAGCGTCACGCGAGCAGCATCAGCAAGCGCCCAAGGCTGAGCATCAGCAGCCGGCCGAGCACGATCAGAAGGGCGAGAAATAGTCACAAGCGTATTTGTCGATAAATGGTGGCACTGCCACAACTTCAGGGAATATACTATTCGAAACGGTGCCGCACAGCCCATGACGCGCTGTAGTTCGATGCGATCGCGGGGCACGCGAGGTCCGAGAGTAGGCCTATGACTTTAGTGAGTATCGTGGTTGTTCTGGTCGTGATCGGCTTGATTATGTGGCTGATCAACACCTACATACCTATGGCGGCCGGCATAAAGAGCTTGCTTAACATAGTGGTGTTCATCGTCGTCGTGGTCTGGCTGTTGCAGGGATTTGGTCTGATAGGCAATATCCCGGGCGTTCACATGCCTCCACTGAGGTGATGAATAGTGTTTGTTCGGGAACACTCAGCGAAAGCCTATAAGACCGAAGCCCGGTCATTACTGGGCCGACCTACCAGGTCAGCTTGCTATTGACGCCTCTGACGCCCTGCACTGCGGACGCGATCTGAACTGCTTGATGGGCTGCTGACGCGGAAGCGACAGCCCCGGCAAGCGTCACAGTCCCATGGTCACAGTCCACAACCACAGCCTGATTTTCCGTAGCACCTGACTTTGCCAGAGCTGACTTAACCGCGGTAATAAGCATGGCATCATTTGCACGAGTGGCTTCGGATGAGTAGGTGTGCGTCGTTACGGCGTGAACGTGCTCATCCTGCGATACGCTGCTATCGACGGTGGCGACCGGTGCGCCGGCCGCTCCTGAAGGCATCGTCTGCTGTTGAGCGTTAGCGGACGCCGGCGCGAGCGCGAGAAATGCAGCCGCCGCTGCTACTGCGACAATGCCTATAGCGTTGTGCTGAAGTGAGTTACAATGAGTTCTCATGTGATTTACTTCACCCTTGCTTGGATGCCGGTAGTGAAAGCGGGAAGACCAAAGGCCTCCCCGCTCGAACCGGACAACCTCAGCCGTCTCAGGACAAGAATGCCTTCGACGATTGAAGATAACTCATTTATTGCGGACCGACGGTTGAGGTCTCGCTGTGATACACCGAACTAGAGTCGCCCGAATTGCCCATTGGTGTCAGTTCCGTCGTATCTGACTGACTGCGCTTCTCGACCGTGGTCGAGGAAGTTGTTACGGGGGGCGGCGCCATTACGACCGGCGCGGGATTTACCACTACCGCGGGAGGAGCCTCGGGCACATATGTAGTCGTGTGTGTAGTTTCTTCCTTGGTTGAACCGCAGCCCGCTACGAATGTGACCGCCACCAGGCTTAACGCGGAAATTGCAAGACATCGCGTGATCGTTTTCATACTGTGTAAAACCTCCGTTTGGTTTAAAAGCACAGCCCATGCCACCAATAGTGGCTTGATCCCGCGAGACTTATCCGCAACAGCAGCGTGCGATCGGTAAAAATGACCCATTTTTAATTGTATTTTCGCTGCATCATCGCGGGCCCGTTACCATTAGGATTTGACCGCCAGTTGCTATATGAAGTCGGGCGCCAAAAACTGGTACTTCAGTAGACTCTCGAATACCGGAGACCAGTCGCCGATCAGGAAAAATTCTCAACGTCGTCAATCGACGGAAAGCGTGATGTGTACGAGATACAGATAATATCGCCCTTTTTTCGAGGTGAGGTATTTGTAGGTCGGTGGCGCAATGTTTGCTGCCCGTTTGGGGAAGTCAGGAAATCCCGAAGCAATAGGAGAGTACGCGATGGACGACAAGAAGAACTCCCAAAAAATGGGACATGACAAGGATCAACCGCGCTCCGACGAAAGAAGCCGATCCGGCGATCAGTCCAGTCACCAGATGCCTGGACAGCAACAGCCCGGAAATCAGCAACAGGGGCACGAGCAACATCAGGAACATCAAGGGCGCCGCGACCGCAACGAGCGTAAAGATTGGAAGGAGCCGGATCCGAAGAAAGAGAATCAGGGTATGCACGATGACAAGCCGCCCGAGAATCGCATGAACCGCGACAAATGAACCGCGCACCTATTCGATAATGCTCACAAACCGGTCTCGGCGAATAATCGCGGAGGCCGGTTTTTCCTTTCTATTCGATTGCTCGATTCTGCATGCGGACGGACCGCATAGCGCCGCGATCATAGCTTTCCGAATCGGTCGGTTGCGCGAACCAACTCGTCGCTGATGCTCTTGGCGGAAGCGTCGTGGCCGGAATCGTCGACAATAACGTACTCCGCTGTTTGCCATGCGCGCTTGAGTTCCCATGCCCAACCAATAGGCGCTTGGAAATCAAATCGTCCGTTCACCATCAGCCCGGGGATGGCCGCGAGAGCGCCGGCTCCGCGCAGCAGACTCTCGTCCTCGAGCCACGCATTATGCCGGACGTAATGAGTGACGATACGCGCATAGGCCATCGCAAATGCTGGATCAGAGAAACGCCTCGAGAGACCCTGGGCAGGAGGCCACTCTGGCGTTGCGGACTCCCAGGTGCACCATGCCGTGGCAGCTCGCTCGCGAATCGCGGGATCGGGATCATTAAGTAATTGGTAGTAAGCCTCTACCACATCGCGATCCCGCTTGACCGCGGGTACTCCCGCGCGCAATCGCTCCCACTGCTCCGGGAACAGGATCGCCACCCCACCGCGGAATAGCCAATCGAATTCCTGGTGTCTTCCGGTCGCGACGCCCCACAAGATCATTTGCGTGACGTGTTCCGGGTGCGCTTCGGCGTATGCCAGCGCCAGGACACTCCCCCACGATCCGCCCGCCACCAGCCATCGGTCGATGTGCAAGTGTTGGCGCAGTAATTCAAGATCCGCGATCAGGTTTGCAGTGTTGTTGCTCGCGAGGGTCGTATCGGGCGCGCTCGCGTGCGGCGTACTCCGCCCGCAGTTGCGTTGGTCGAGCAACACGATGCGGTACACGGCTGGATTGAAGAGCCTGCGATGCCACGGTGTGCATCCTGAGCCCGGTCCGCCGTGCAAGACGACGGCCGGCTTTCCGCGCGGGTTCCCGCAAACCTCCCAATGCACGAAGTTGCCATCTCCAACCTCCAGCGCGCCATGTTCGTATGGTGAGATTTGTGGATATAGCCCGTTCATGACATGTAGCTTGCCTTTCTTGCAGCCTTCCTGAAAGCGTACGTGCTGCTGCCTCGGGACGCTCGCCAACGGTTGCCAGTCTTGCGATGCTGCTGTACGGTTTCGCGTCGTCGGTTATCTTCGCATGTCCCTGGTGTTCAAAGACTCACTGTTCGATTCCCAATGGCTGCGCGCCGCCGGTCATAGCAGCAGCGGTGGCGCCGAAATCAACGAGTGTTTCGCAGCCGCGAGCAGAATTCACGAAACGGACGCACAGAGCTGGTTCAGAGCGTGGTGCCAGCAAGCCGAGGATGTACTCTCCGCGGCCGAAGAAAGTCGAAAAAACGGCCGCCGCGTGAGCGCGCTTGGCTCTTATTTGCGCGCCTCAAACTACTTCCGCGCCGCCTATACTTTTCTGATTGGTACACCAGTCGATCCGCGCCTGATCGACGCCTATCGCCGTCACCGCGCGGCATTCGAGCAGGCTGCCGCTCTGATGCTTCCGGCGGCGTTGCCAATCTCCATTCCGTATCCCGACGCAGCGTTGCACGGCTATTTTTTTCGGGCAGCGGATGACGGCGCTCGGCGGCCCACGCTAATAGTTACCGGAGGCTACGACAGCACCGCCGAGGAAACGTACCTCTTCAGCGGCGCGGCCGCCGTTGTACGCGGCTACAACTGTATCGTTTTTGACGGGCCGGGCCAGGGCGCAGCGATCATCGAGAATGGGATCGTGTTTCGTCCCGACTGGGAGGCGGTGATCGCACCGGTGGTCGATTACGCGGTAAGCCGGCCAGAGGTCGATCCGGCGAGAATCGCGCTGATGGGGATCAGTTTTGGCGGTTATTTGGCGCCTCGGGCGGCAAGTGGAGAGCCGCGGCTGGCGGCGTGCATCGCCGATCCTGGTGAGTTCTCTTTGTTCGAGGAACTCAAGAGCCGCGTGCCGGGATTCGTCGCGCGGTCGCTGCCAGATGGAAGTACTTTCATTCTCGCGTTGATGAACCTGACGATGCGCCGGCGCATGCGGCATCTGACCGAGGGCTGGGGTATGAGACGCGCGATGTGGGTGCACGGGTTGGATAGTCCGCTCGAATACGTGCGCACGACCACGAACTATACCCTCGAGGATCGCGCCGGCCGGATTCGTTGTCCGACCCTGATCTGCTCTGCCGAGAACGATGAGATCGGTGTCACCGCGCGCAGACTCTACGGTGCGTTGACGTGCGAGAAGGACTTCATCGCATTCACGGCGAGAGAGGGGGCCGGCAATCACTGCGAGGCGGGCGCACGATCGCTATTCAATCAGCGCGCCTTCGACTGGCTCGACCGGGTGTTCAATCTGTAGGTTTTCGATCCCCAGGTCTCGATAAATCTAGAGGCCCCACATCATATCGGTATACAATTCGGTCGCCGCCTGGGTCATCAACTGCTGTCCGGCAGAGGCTTGCTGTGTGGCGGCAACCTGAAGATCAGGCATGTTAACCAAGTCGCCACCGCGCAAGTTCTGGCGCAGAAACTGGGGCGTGGTAGCGATGATAGCCTGGCTGACGACGGGCGCCGTCACACTGCTGCTTATGGAGTTGCTGCTCCACAGGATCTTTCCTGAATCGTTGCTGACCAGCTTTGCTTCCACCGAAACCGTGTCCGCATAGTCCAATGGTTCCGCGACTGAATTGGAAGTCCTTACGGCAGTACCGTAATAAATCACCCGGCCGCTCAAGACCAAATCGGCACCCGAACGATCGTTGACTACGACCAGCCGGTGATGCGACGCGATCTCCTGCTTGAGGGCGATCATGTACTTGTCATTCACCCCAGGCACGCGGGTGGCATTGGAGAAATCGTCGACATAGATCGTCTTCGCCGAATCCGGCAGCGTGCCATTGGCGGCAAAACGGAAGGTGCAGCTCTGGGTAGAGATCGCCGCGCACAGAGCCAGCGATAGCGTCCATGAGGAAACGAACCCAACTCGAAAATTACGTGTCACGGCGTCCCTGGTTCCGGCTGCATCGGTGGTATCTGCGGCATTCTCCCGGTTTGCTGCGGCAGCAATCCGGCACTTTGGAACGGATTCAGGCCGAATGGCGCTTCCCCAATTGAACCCAGGCCTCCGAGCGTGACCTGTAGTGTGACCGACGTGTTATTCGGATTGTAAGTCTGATCGAACCCAACGTCTATGAACCAGCAATCGCAGGCTGATTTCAGGCGTACTCCAATAATGTCGGTGAGCAACCGGCTTGCGGCGAGGTCATAGTCCGGCGCGAAGTATAGCCCCATGTAATCGCTGACGTTCAGATAAGCGCGCAAGGTCGCCATCGAGATCGCGTTGGTTGATGAACTCGGCTCTTGCAGCACCGCGTTAGGGGCGGCGTAGGCATAGGACAACTGGACGTAGCTCCCGATCGATTCCTTGCCGCTATAGACAGTTGGCAGCTTTTGTCCAGGGGGCTGGAATTGAACTCCAAAGCTCGCGCTATCGAGCCGCTCTTGCGCGCGGGGACTCCAGTCCACCGCAGTTACGCCGGATATAACTCGGTTGGGAAATACTGTTCCACCCACAGCTACGTCCGAGAGGCGTGAGCCGTCGGGCGCGATCGCATAGCTGGTGTCATAGGCTTCCTGCACACTCAGGCGCAGAACCTCTTCGGTAAAGCCGCTGGCGGTGCTGAAACTCGGACCCACTTTGCCCCGGGCGACGTTGTACCCGTTGTTGCCTGCGTTCGGGTTCACATTGCCGGATTGAATAAAGAGCCGCGACGAAAAACCATAAAAGATCAAACTGCGGGCGTTTATCCGATCGGTCTCATCGAACAGCGGAAAGCGGTTCTGGTTTACCGTCGGAACGTAGGTGTATTCCAGCGTAGGAACGATCAAGTCAGTCGCCTGGCCCAGACCAAGCCAGCTCAAATCTGATTTTCCGAGCAGAGTTGTTCGCACTCCAACATCGACGTCCGGCACGATCCGGTCCATCAATCCTTCCTGCTCGGACGGCCCGAGCGTCAGGTTGTTATTATAGATTCGTCCCTTGGTTCCGACCGGGATCACATTCACCTTGCGTCCAGAGACATCGTAGGCCGCATAGTCGAAACCTGCCGTCGCCCACCCGTTCAGATAACGGCTCCAAAGCCACGGGATAGTAAATTGCGGGTTGACATCGAAGCGGGATCCATCCACGCCGTCCTGGCGCCAATAGTTGACCGCTGAGGTGTTGTAGGTGAGATACCCGAACCCGTTACCCACTCCCTGGTAGCCGCTCCACGAGAGGCTGGGCAGTGTCTGCAGGGCATAACGCTGCGGTTGAATCAGGTCCTGGTTCCAGACGCTCTTGAGTTGGATGAAGCTGTCTTCGAATTCCTGAAACAAACCCAAGTCTGAATCCGCGTTGCGGGTGGTCTGCCAGTTTCCCCCATTCAAGCCGTACCTCGAGGACAACACCACATTGCTCATTTCACGGAAGAACAAGCTGTCGCTGGCCGAGGTCGCGGTTCCGTAAGCGAACAGGCTGGGCGTCAGATGCTCCTCCATCAAACCCACGATCCCCCAGCGATTGACCGGAATATTGGTATCGGCGATCTGATCGTCTACGGTGTCGCTCAGCCGGTTCGCGTTGGTGCGAAAGCTTTCATTGTAATAACTCATGGTGAACTGGACGAAATCCTCGTCGCTGTCCACCCGGCGATATTCAGCCAGACCACCCACGCGCGCCGAGCTTTCGAAGTCGCCCGCGAAAGTCATGTCCTGATTCGGTGCGAGATCAAGAAAGTAAGGCTGCAGCAGATAAAAGCCACGCAAACTCGAGTAACCAACTTGCGGGCTCAAAAAACCGCTGTGGCGGTCGGGATCGGTATTGTATTGCAGATAAGGAAGCGGAGCGACGGAATGACCGAGGATGTCAAAATAGCCGTCTTGCGCCTTCATTTCTCCGTTCAGCGCAAGATCTATATGTTTCGCCTTAAAACTCCAATCCGGAGAATCGCTGTTGCAGGTACAGGTAGTCAGCGTGGCATCTTCCGCCTGATAGTTCTGCCCGGTTGTCTTCTGCAACTTGCTACCGGTCAGATAGTAACTTTGATCGAGCGCATGGACTTTCGCATGCGTCAGCACCGCTTCTTCGGTCGTCAAATCCAGCGTTCCATCGTCCGCAAAAATATTGGAATCCGGATCGGTCAAATGTACATTTCCAATCGCATGGACGAGCGTGCGGTTCTTCAGTGTGATCACATCGGCCTTGAGCGTGGTCGGCCCCTCGGTCACTTTTGCGTCGCCGGTAATCGTCAGGAGGTTTTGCTTGCTGTCGTAAGACAAGTCGCGGCCGCTCAAGAAGATCGGCTCGCGAGCCTTCAGGCTCGATTCCAACGGTTTCAGTTTCTCGCGGACGGTTTCGGCTGCGGTTGGCAGCCGCGTTCTGGCTCCTGATCCGGCTGGCGCGGCCTGCGCCTTCGACCCGATAAAAACCGCGAGGACGGCTACAAAAACCAGCGCAAGCTGATTGACGCTGGCCCGGGAGGAGGACGGGTCAGCGCACGACGTTTGCGCCGCATTGGCCACTGCGGTGGTGCACGGGTCGATATCCACGTCTAGCCGCCTCAGCCCTGCGCAAAATCGCGCAATTCGCTCCCGTTTTTCGATTGATTCAGTCGCTCCGAACTCGCGTTCGATACCGCGTCTCAAAAAGCGCGGCCCGATACTACTTGATCTGCTTTCGATTGGGAACAAACCCAGCCGGTTTCTTCAACAGCGCGGACAATCTACGAGCGCGATCGCGACAGCCGTGCTGCGACGGCGTAGACGGCGTAGATGAGCTTAGGCCACCTGATTGCGGTAGTCGCAATCGTGGCGTTTCAGTCACATACGCATCGCGAACAGAGCCGCTGCTGCTCCGCACTGGTGAAGCTCAGCGCGCTTTGTGGGGCGCCAAAGGAGTTTGCCGCTCCGAGCGATTGCGCGGTCGCCGGCAGCGATCCGAGCGAGCTCGAAGATCCCGAGCTCGAGGCCACCCCAGGAGAACCGAAGTAATTCGCCGCGCCGGCATTTTGCGAGGCTCCCGGCAGCGAGCCGAAACCGTTGGCCGCGCCGATTCCGCCCGCGGCGCCGAAGGGCGCGGGCTTGCCTTCACCGTAGGAAACGCAGGCGCCGCTTGCGCTCTGTTCGGCGCTCGAGTAGTCGGCGCTCGTCACCTGGCCCATCCAGTGAGTTGGGGTAGAAGGGCCCGAGCATGAGCAGTTGAATGTACGCGGTCCCGGAGTCGAATAGGGCGACGGAAGGGCCGGGATTGGGAGCACCATTGGCGCGACTGCCGTAGTCACCGGAGCCGGCAATTGGGCGGGCGGGCTCGGCGGCAGGGGAGGTACGACGAGAGGGTTCGGTGCGGGCAATTGCGCCCGTCCGATTCCGAGCCCAAGCAAGAGGATCAAGGGCAGTGCGAGCAAAGCCAAAGCGCGTAACGCGATCTTCGCGCGATGCGGCTGCGCTCTGGCCGGGAGAGTTCGAAAATAACGCACGTTTCTCCGCTCGCGGACGGTTACCGATCAGAATCGCGCAAACCAGGGTGGCTGGTGAGGATCGCGCACTTCGAAGTTGATATTGAACTGGTCGAGCAGCGTACCCTCTGCGTGCCAGAGAGCCAGGCGCGCGTTCTCCAATCCGACATCGGCCTGAACCTCGTTGCCCTGCGCTGCCACCAGGTTGCTCTGATACTGCAATAGTTGGTTGGTCGTCGCTGTTCCAACGTGAAATTCGGCCGAGACATCGTGCAGGCTCTCTTGCGCGTAAACTGTGGCTTGCTGCGTGGATTCGACCTGTTCTTCATAGGCGCGCAGATTGGAGAGCGCGCTTTTGACCTGCAGCGCCGCCTGGTAGAGCGCCTGCCGGTACTGCAAACGCGTCTGATCGAGCGAGACACGCGCTTGAGCAAGTCCGGCTTGCGGGGCGGCATTGTCCAGCGGCATCGAAAAGCCCATCACCGCCGCATAGTCATAGAACGCGAAGTTGAACATGCGGTTCAGTGCCGATCCGTAATTGCCGCCGAAGGGCAGTTCCGCGGCGTTGTCTTTGCCCGGAGGCACTGTCGGCCCCGACGGGTCAAAGCAGTTTGCATACGAGGGCACCGAGATGCTCGCGGTGCATTTCGAGTTACCCGCTTCCGCGGTGATGCCGAACTGCGCGCCAATATTGAGCTGCGGCAGCATTTGATTCTCCGCGTATTTCACCTGGATGAGCGCACTGCGGATCGACTCACGCATCCCGGCCAGGGCGGGGCTGTCCTTGAGCATGTTTTCGAACGCGGTTTCGTCCGTTTCGTTCCCTTTGGGGCGGATGTCGGGCTGCTGCGCGGGTTCGATTACCTGCGCGAGAAGAGCCCCGCGTGGGTTGAGCGCGACATCCTGCCGCAACGTGGTTTCGGCGATGTCCAATCCTGCCTGGGCGGCTTGGACATTGGCCTTTGCCGTGGCTGCGGCGGAAAGAGCCTCGGTCAGATTAACCTTCTGCATCATGCCGACTTGGTAGCTCGCGTGGTTGACGCGCACCAGATCATTATCGAACCCAAGGGCGGATTGCTGGACCTTCAGGTTCTCATCGGCCTGAACGATGCCCCAGTAGTCGTTGCCGATGCGCTGGACGAAGTCGTTGATCGAGGATGCATAGTTCCATTGCGCCGTGCGTTGCGCCGATTCGGCCAGGCGGACATTAATCGTCGCAAACTGCCAGCCGAAATTCTGCAGCAACGGCTGCGACAGAGACATCACCATGGTCGGCGTGTAGACCGGATTGATCGGGCTGAACACCGTGTTGGTGATTGTGCGATTATTGTCGAACGTAACCCCCAGGGTGCCGTTGGTAGAGGAAAGAACCTTACTCAACCCGAAGTTCCAATCGTACAATTTCGAAACGTAGGCGACGCTGCCCGGGTTTTGGAAGGGCGACGAAACCGGCGTCGCCTGCTTCTCAACGTCGGTCTGCGAGCTTAATTGCGGATCGAAGACCGCGTTTGCGGCTTTGACGCTCTCAGTCGCCGCGACCGGATCCAGCGCAACCGAACCCAATCCGGGATTATTCCGCAGCGCGAGATAAATCGTCTCCTTGAGAGTGAGTGTCTGCGATTGGTTGTCCTCCCAGGTCGAGAACTGGTCGCGGGGCAATTGCACTTCGTGAAAGTTCCACTGGCGGACAAACATTTCGGGCAGCGAAAGGATCGGGTTGCTTTCGTACTGCGCGCCCGCATGCGGAGAGACAGGTGCATTGACGTCGGGCGGTGAATTCTGCCCCGCAAGCACCCCGGTCTGACTCTGGACTTGTCCGGGGGTGTTGATCGGGCCTGATTGAGCCTGCCCGCGCGAGGGTACCGCAATCAGGATCGTCACTAGAATCGCACCGCGCAGAACTCTGATCCGGGTCCGCATTCGTGCACTGCCGCCGGCCATGACTACGAGAGCATTCGTCGATCGTCCCATCATTCCTCCCTCACCTCATGACAATTACAAACGAATAGTCGCCGTGGCCGCCGTGGACAAGCGCCCGCCGGATTCCATGCGGTTCCGGGCGAGATGCGATGCCGCAGGCACGTTGGCTCGGCCGCGGTTGCCGCGGGCTTTTCTTTTGCCAGATGAGCGATCGCGACCCTCAGGTTCGAGAATCGCAGCGACGTTTATTGCTTGATCGCGCTCAGGATTTTTTCGGCCTTGTCGTGCATTCGCTTGGAGAACGACTGCTTCTTCTTTTTCTTTTTGGCGTGGGCAGCCTGCCCGTGTGTGGTATGCGTGGCCGCTGCGCCGGTTCCGCCATCAGTGTTGGTGCTGCCAGCCGCGTCGGCGTTGTGCGCGGAACCTGTGGAAGAAGGATTATTCTGGGCCATTGCCGGCAGCGCCATTGCGGCCGCAAGCATCGCCGCGCTGAGCATTGTCGCGACGCGTTTCGTATTCATCTGGATGATCTCCGAAGATGCAGGACGAACCAGAGCTGCGGCGGTTTCGGTGGTGAGCAGTAAGCGATTCGTTGATCGAGGCAGCCGAATCAAATCGGCCGGACGATTCAGAACGGAAAAGTGCTTGATTCTCCGAAGAAATCAGAGGGTCTTCAGCTCGCGCGATGGCGCGGCGTATGCGGCATATTAACGAGACTCGGTCTCAGCTCAAAGTTGCGTCGATGAATTTCGAATTCTTCTGAGCAGACTGCGCAGAACTTCGGGCTGGACCGGCTTCACCAGATGGCCGTCGCAGCCAGCTTCTTTGGACCTCCGGCGATGCTCTTCTTCGCCATACCCACTTACGGCGATGATGACGAGGTCTTCTTTCATCGTCGCTGAGCGCATGCGGCGAGCCACCTGGTAGCCATCGATTCTCGGTAATCCCAGGTCAAGAAATACAACGTCGGGTGCGAAGGTGCGCAGCGTTTCGAGCGCAAGCTTGGCGTCATTTGCGATGCTGACAGTGTGGCCGTCGAGCGCCAGCAACGCACCCATACTCTGCGCGACGTCGTCGTCATCGTTGACCAGGAGAACGCGATGGACGCCGAACGAACCCACCGATTTCTCGATGGGGCTCTTCGTCTCATCTCTCGATGATGAGGTTGGCAAGGATGAGTCTGGAAAAATTGGCAAGCGAAGTGTGAAGACGCTGCCCTGGCCCGGTCCCGCGCTGACTACCTCGACGCTGCCGCCGTGCAATTGCGCCAGATTGCGCACCAGCGACAAACCCATTCCGAGACCTCTAGAAGCTGTGGTCTGGGAGGTATCCAACTGCATGAACAGATCAAAGATATTGTCGATCTGGTTCTTCGGGATTCCGAAGCCAGTGTCACGAACGCTGATCAAGACTTGATCGTCCGTGAGCTCCGCCGTGATCGAGATTTCACCGCCGTTGGGCGTGAACTTCGCGGCGTTATCCAGCAGGTTCGCCAGCATCTGCGACAGCCGAACCGGGTCCGCATCGAGCGTAATCGGGGTCGCTGGGATATCAATCGATAGGCGATGCTGACGACTCTCGATTTGGGGGCGAATTGTATTCACTGCCTGATCGAGAGCCGCTCCAAGTTCGACCCGCTCCTTCTGGAGCTTGAGCTTGGCGTGCGAGATTCGCGTAAGGTCGATCAGATCGTCAACCATCCGGCTCAGATGTTTCGATTGCCGGGCCACGACGCCCATTGCCTGTACCGCTCTGGGATCGTCGATGCCGAGACTTTGCATCACATCGTTGGCGCCGGAGATCGCGGCCAATGGGTTTCTGAGCTCGTGCCCCATCATCGCGAGGAACCGGTCCTTACTTTGACTCGATTCGGCTTCTGTCGCGTAGGCCTTCCATAGTTGCCATCCAGCCGAAGCGAACCGCGCCAGAGTCCGCACGACGCGCTCATCTTCGCGGTCAAATTTCCGTTGTTCGGTATGCGCCACAATCCATACCGTGCCGACAGGCGTATTGTTGTGTTGAAAAGGAACCAGCAGCGCTTCCACGAACCTTGGCTCCGCCGCAAGCGCCGGAAAACAGCGATCGGCGAGATACATCAACTGCGTGGCGTTCTGGTCGATGCAAACTCCGCACGGGCTGGCATCGCGCGGCATCGTATTGTTTCGGCGCGCCGCGAACACCCCGGCCAGCGACTCCCACCGGAACACATCGCCTTCTAATATACTGATGCCTGCGGTATCCGCCTCGCACAGTTCCACCGCGATTTCTACGAGCTTCTGAAGCATGTTGCGCGGGTTCTCGGCCATCTCGGTCGCGAGTACAGCCAGGGCTCGGTGCTCTGCCTCGTAATTCGGGGGCCGGGTAGGCCGAGACCGCAGCGCCGAACGGAAGTCAACTTCTGCGAAGGTCGCCTTTGGCGCATCGAGTCCTGGGCTCGAGCCATTGTTTCTCGCGGAACTTTGGGTAGAAGAATTGGCCTGCATTGGAGAGCATTTCTCCCGCCGAACTTGTCACGCGAAACGAAAAAATTACCGGTACTCGAACAAACTCAGGAGAGATGGAGTCTAACAAAAGGTCCAGAACGCCGCGAACCGCGTTAGTTCTCTGGAGAACGATTCGCGGACTATTCTGAACTGGCCAGCTCCGAATTTCATTGGTATTGGCAGATTGCTTCAAGTAGCTGGGAAACTTCCACCGGCTTGCGAAGAAAACCCTCGATCTCCTGGGTCGCCGCCTTCGGCGGAGGAGACCCGGAAACCACGAGAACCGGAATTTCTTTCAAGATCGGATCCTGAGCTCGCAGTCGAAGGAATTCCGGACCGTCCATCGTAGGCATCGCCATATCGAGGAGCAGAACCGACGGCAGCCGTTCGGCTGTTATCAGAACTTCTACCGCTTCCTGACCGTTTCCGGCCTGAAGAACGACATAGCCCTTGGTCACGAGAATTTCAGAAATCATTTCTCGGATGATCTCGTCGTCATCCACCAACATAACAATCTGCCGCGGTACTTCGCTGAAGGTAGCCATGATACAGACCTCAAAAAGTTCGCCCAAATAATTCAGCAATAGTCATGCCTTCATGGACGGTCGCAATCGAGGTGCTTGAGATCGAAGAAGGCCGGGATCGCCTGCGCGACGTCGCGCGCCGCCCAACATGAGCGTCATTTCTTTTAAGCCATCGCCAAATCGCTGTCCCACTGTGGCTTTGTTCCTGTGATTTTTGTGGTCCGAGAGTCGGACCTTGAGACGGCTAACAATTACCGTCTTCCGGGTTTCGAAGGTGGCGGGAACGGGCTGAGAGAAAAGAGGAAAACCAACTTTCTCAATATAAAGCAACATTCGAGGCGGTTTGTTCGCAGCGCAGATTTTCAGGCGCCGCCGTCGTCCCGATGGCATGACCGTTGCAATTTTTAGCGGAACGCGGGTTCAATTTAGTTCATAACCCTCGCGCGCGAGCGCGACCGGAGCAGAGGTAATTGAAGTGAAAAAACAAGACGCCATCGCCTTGTTGAAAGCAGACCACGCGGCCGTCAAGAAACTCTTCGGACAGGAAGAAAATGCCGACCACAAGAAGAAGCAGGATTTGTACGATCAGATAGAAGGGGCCCTCACAGTTCACGCCACTATAGAGGAGGAAATCTTTTATCCCGCGGTGAAGAAGGCGCGCTCGGAAAGTATCAAAGACGAAGTGCGTGAGGCTTACGAAGAGCACAAGCAGATCAAAACCCTGCTCGCCGAAATCTCAGATGCTACTCCCGACGATGAGACTTGGGACATGAAAATCAAGGTCCTCAAAGAAGACGTCGAGCATCACGTCAAAGAGGAAGAGGGAGAGATGTTCCCCGATGCCAAGAAACTTCTCGGCGAAAAGCGTTTGGCGGAATTGGGCGAACAACTCGAAGCACGTAAACGGCAGCTCGCCAAAAATCCTTCGACCAAGTCTGCGTCACCCCCGCGACCTGCGGTTCACAGCGTCAAATAACTATCGGAGATAAAGGAAAAGTTTATGTTGAAATATGGAATCGCATGGTTGTTGGGTGTTCCGGTGACAATTCTCGTCATCTGGTTTGTAGTCAGCCACATCCTTTAGGGAAAGCACAAAACTCGAGTGAGGTATCCATCGTTGAAGAGACTCGCAACAATTCTAATTTTATCGGCTGCGCTGCTCGGCCCTGGCACAGTCGCGATAGCGCAAGACTCCGCGCCGCCCGCAACATCCGCCATCCAACAGTCAAACTCCAAAACTGACCTTGCCCTCACCCGCAAGATTCGCAGGGCAGTAATGAGAGACAAGTCACTCTCGACGCTCGCGCACAACGTCAAGATCGTCAGCGTCAACGGCAGCGTTACCCTGCTGGGACCGGTTGACAGCGAAGCGGAGAAGGACACGATCGCCAGCAAAGCGCAGGCGATCGCGGGCGCGGACAAAGTCGACAATCAACTCGTAGTCAAAAGTCAGTAGATAGGGGACAACAACATGGCAAAGAAATCCGTAATAGGCATTGCGAAGACTCAAGCCCAGGCGATCGCGATCGCAGATAATCTGAAAGCGGCCGGATTCACGTCCAACGACGTGTCGGTGCTTTTTCCCGACCGGCAGGGCACCAAAGACTTCGCCCACGAACAACATACCAAGGCTCCGGAAGGTGCGGCGGCGGGTGCCGGCAGCGGCGCAATTCTTGGCGGCGCGCTCGGCTGGATGGTCGGGATCGGTGCGCTTGCGATTCCTGGACTCGGAGTATTCATCGCAGCCGGTCCGATCATGGCAGCGCTGGCAGGCGCCGCCGGAGTCGCAGCCGTCGGAGGATTGACCGGGGCCCTCATCGGCCTTGGCATTCCCGAGTACGAGGCGAAACGCTACGAAGGAAAGGTTAAGAACGGCAACATTCTGCTGTCGATTCATACCGAGGACAGCAAAGAACGCGATCACGCCAAGAAAATTCTCGAAGACGGCGGCGCGGAAGATATTTCGTACACCGGGGAGACTTCGGTCCCCAAAGATCAGCGAGCTCCCGAAATCCGCTAGCCAACCAAACGGAATTGGAGGTGAGCTTTTCGCCTCCAATTCCGGTTCCTTTGCAATCCGCGCATTCTTCTCGTTCGCCATTCAAAAGACTTCCCTTGCCGATTTTTGATAAATCGCGTAGGTAAACGATTCGATCATTTTAGAAGCGGATCGTCGCGTTCGGCAGCGAACGCGAGCCAGAATCAAGGCGAAAGCTTCCGCCAGAAACAGGGAGTATGTGCGATGAGTGACGCTGAGAAGGTTTCTTCCTCTGGCAATAATACCGACGGGTTCGATTTCGATCCCGATGCGCTGCGCGAGCGGTACCGGCACGAGCGCGACAAACGCGTGCGCGCTGACGGAAATGAACAGTACGTCGAAGTGAAGGGCGACTTCAGCCGCTATATCGACGATCCGTATATCGATCCGGGCTTTACCCGGGAACCGCTGACGGACGCGGTTGAGGTTCTGATTATCGGCGGCGGTTTTGGCGGACTCTTGGCAGGCGCGCGTCTGCACCAGGCAGGCGTGCGCGATATCCGCATCATCGAAAAAGGCGGAGATTTCGGTGGTACCTGGTACTGGAACCGCTATCCGGGTGCGCAGTGCGATATCGAGTCATACATCTATCTGCCGCTGCTCGAGGAAACGGGCTACATCCCCAAGGAAAAGTACTCTTTCGCGCCTGAAATCCTGGCCCACGCACACCGTATCGGCGAAAAATTCGATCTCTATCGCAAGGCCTGCTTCCAGACTCAGATCAGAGCAATCACCTGGAGCGAAGAGGAATGCCGATGGATCGTCACGACTGATCGTAATGACCGGATGAGCGCGCGCTTCGTCGTCATGTCCAACGGCCCTCTCAACCGGCCGAAGCTGCCCGGCATCCCCGGTATCGACAGCTACAAGGGTCACACCTTCCACACCAGTCGCTGGGACTATGGATACACGGGAGGAGATACGACAGGAAATCTGCACAAGCTTGGCGACAAGCGCGTTGCCGTGATCGGCACCGGCGCGACCGCCGTGCAATGTGTGCCGCATCTCGCCCGGTACGCGCAGCATCTGTCCGTCTTCCAGCGCACGCCGTCCTCGGTTGACGTGCGCGGAAATTTGCCGACCGATCCGGAATGGGTGAAAACGCTGACCCCGGGTTGGCAGAAGCATCGCATGAACAACTTCAATGTTCTGGTGACCGGAGGTATGGAGGAGGTTGACCTGGTCCACGACGGATGGACCGACATCATCCGAAATCTGCTCCCGGCCAAGAGCGGTGCCGATACCCAGAAGTCTCCGATGACGCCGCAAGAGCTCGGGGAGATGCTCGAGATGGCGGATTTCAGGAAGATGAACCAAATTCGCGCGCGCGTGGACTCCATCGTAAAAGACCAGCAGACCGCTGACGCGCTGAAGCCATGGTATCGCCAGTTCTGCAAGCGTCCGACCTTCAATGACGATTATCTGCCCGCGTTCAATCGGCCGAACGTGACGCTGGTGGACACGCTGGGCCGCGGGGTCGATCGGATTACTGAGAAAGGCCTGGTGTTCGACGGAGTCGAGTACGAGGCGGACTGCATCATCTTCGCCACCGGCTTCGAAGTGGGTACCGCGTACACCCGTCGCGCGGGTTTCGAAGTATATGGCCGAGGCGGCAAGTCACTTACTGAGTACTGGGCTGACGGTATGAAAACGCTGCACGGTTTTTACAGCTCCGGTTTTCCGAACTGCTTCCACATGGGCCTCACGCAGAACGCGTTGACCGCGAATTTTCCGCACATGCTCGAGGAGCAGGCCCAACACATCGCCGAGCTGATTCGGCATACGAAATCGCAGGAAGCGCGATCCATCGAACCTACCGCCGAGGCGGAAGCTGAGTGGGTAGCAACCATCAAAGAGAAGGCGTTCATCAATCTCGGGTATCAGCAGGAGTGTACGCCTGGTTATTACAACAACGAGGGACAACCGGACGCGGCGAAGGGTCTCTTTGGCGAACAATACGGCGGAGGTCCGGTCGAATTCCACGACCTCATCCGCAAGTGGCGTGCGGACGGGAAGCTAAAGGGTGTCAAACTGAGCTGACGACTCGGCCGCGACTTAAGGTCAAGAACCGTGAAGCAGCAGTATTGGGAAATCGTTCAGGCGATGCCGTCCGCGGAGATGGCCGATCTGATGCGCCGGTTCGAAGACCTGGGGATCTATGGAGTTTGGGCGCCGCAACTGCATAGCCCGCCGTTTGCAACTCTGGCCGCCGCCGCGATGGCGAGCAGCCGTCTCAAGATTGGCACCGGCATCGCGCTGGCCTTCTCACGCAGTCCGATGGAGACGGCGCTCACCGCTCTCGATCTCGATCGGATAAGCGGCGGGCGAATGGTCCTTGGACTCGGCACCAGCGTCCGCTCGTTCAACCAGAACATGCACGGTGTCGTCTATGGAAAGCCCGTCGAGCATCTGCGCGAAGTCGTCGAGACGGTTCGCGCGATTATCGAAAAAGGACATCAGGGCAATCTCGATCGAATTGACGGAACGCACCACAAGCTCGATCTCACGGGATTCAATACGGGACGAAGGCCAGTGCGTGCGACGATTCCGATCTACCTTCCCGCATTGTTTCACGCCACGGTCGTCCTCTCCGCTAAAATTGCGGACGGATTGCTCGGCCATCCGGTATGGTCGCACAAGTGGATTGCCGAGCAGACGAAGACGCTTGATACCCAGCTCGCGAGTGCGGGACTGGGGCGCGAAAAATTTCATGTGAACCTATGGAATTATGTCGCGGTCGCGAATGATCGCCAGCAGGCAATCAATGATATGCGAGGTACCGTCGCATTCTATTCGAGCATCGCGCAGTACGCGAAGTACTTCGCTGCTCACGGCTTCGGCGCGCAGGCTCACGCGGTAGTCGAGGCGGCAGCCCGAAAGGACGTGCCTGCGATGCTGCAGGCGGTGCCGGATGAAATGGTTACGACGTTCGCGATCGCAGGCACGCCCGATGAAGCGCGCGAACGCGTTAACCGGCTATGGCGGTACGCCGATTCAATCACTCTTTCCGCGCCGCAGAATTTTTTGCCCGCACAGAGAATCGCCGAGTATCGTGACGCGATCTCCAGTACGTTCTACAAATCATAGAAATCCCTGCCGCCTCGAACTTGCCGACCGCCAGTGAGCTCCGACTGGTCCGCGTCGCCGGCCGTGAAATTATTCCGGCGAGCGGAACCAGCGCTCGTGAGCGTCAGGAGTGAAAAGGATATAGAGCTGGAGCGTCCAAAATCTTGCGCTGGAGAATAAAACTAAAGTATAAAACTGTTCTATGTCGAAAGCTGAACTGAACCGGACTCTTCATCAAAACATCCCAGGTAAAAATTCTCTCCAAAAACTTTTATATTTCGGGTTTGCGCTTCTGTTGTTGGTTAGTGGATGCGGTGGCGGCTCTGGAGGCGCTGCCTCCAGCAATAATTCCGCATGCAGCCAGGACTACTGGGTTTCCACCACCGGCAGCGACGATGGGAGCGGCAGTACCGGCGATCCATTTCTGACGCTGGACCACGCTCGGCAGGTCGTGGAGCAAGACAAACGCAAAGGACGGTGCACCTTCAATGTCAATGTCGAGTCGGGCACCTATGCACTGACGTCGCCTTTGGTGTTTGATTCGTCCGATTCCGGTTCTCCGCATGCGCAGGTAGTTTACCGGGCCGCGGGTGGTAACAGCTCGCCCGCGATTATTTCCGGCGGAGTCGCCGTGACTGATTTCACCTGCACCGGGGACGACCTTTGTACCAGCGGCGTGACAGGCCTGCCTGCGGGAACGATGCCGCGCCAGTTTTATGTAAACGGCCAGCGCGCGATCCGAGCCCGCTCGAATTATGGAACGGCGGTCAATCTAAATTACACTCGCGTACCGAATGGCTATCAACAGATAATTCCCCAGTCGTTCAACCATCCGGAGCTGATGGAGGCGGTGACGACCACGCAATGGAAAATGATGCGGTGTCCGGTTGCGAGTCTGACCGGAACAACCCTCGTCATGCAAACCCCATGCTGGACCAATGCCAATACTTACGCAAGTCCGGTGAATTTTCAGCTTCTCAGTTGGCTGGAGAATGCTCCAGAATTCGTGACGGTCCCGAACATGTGGTATCTGGACCCCTATAGTCAGCAATTAACCTATTACAACACCAGCAACGGTAATCCTGAAAACGCGGTGTTGCCAGTACTGGAGAATTTGGTCGAAGTTGTCGGAACTCCTGACAGTCCGGTGGCAAATATAACTTTTCAGGGTCTGCAATTCTCTTATGCCACGTGGCTGGAACCCAATACCAACAATGGCTATGTTACCGATCAGAGCAGCTACATATTAATGGGTGATGGGTATTTGCCGAACACGATCGGGCATCAGCAAATTACCTACAAGACCCTGGGCAACGTGACGCTCCAATATGCGCACAATATTACGTTTACCGGGAATACCTTCAGCCATCTGGGTGGAGTGGCTCTCGATTTGGATACCGGTAGCCAGAACAATTCGATAATCAACAATACTTTCACGGACATATCCTCGACCGCGCTGCAGGTCGGCGGACTCTCTCCGATAGATGCGCGGCCGGACAGCGCGCAAAAGACCAGCAACAACCTGGTTCAAAACAATACCGTGTCCTACACCGGCCAGGACTACTACGACTCAGCGGGAGTATTCATCGCCTTCACCACCGGCACGCTGGTTACCCATAACACCATCATGCACACCCCATGGAGCAGCCTTGCGATTGGGTGGGGCTGGGGACTGCTCGACGATCCGAGTTTTCCGGGAGTCCCGACCGCCGTTCCTGGAATGTGGGGCGAATACAATACTCCGACTATAGTCAGCAACAATGAAATCAGTAGTAATAAGTTCGAGTACTTCGCCGAACAACTCTGGGATTGTGGAGCAATCTATACCAACGGTTCCCAAGGGCCGGACTTTGCGAACGGCTTGTTGATTGAGTTTAACGTAGCCGAAAATAAGCGCCCACTAGGCGGAAGCAACATTTATTACACCGATGGCGGGAGCCAATACGTAACCCTCCAGCAGAATGTGTCGCTGAACGATCCGGTCGGAATTGCTGATTTTGGACCTTGCTTTACGGGATCCTCGATTCCTTTGTACTGTGCCTTGACCGGGGTTCCGTATGGTTCCGACTTCGGCGGATGCCTTCCGGTAGGAAATCTAACCTATATCGGAAACTATTTTCTCAATCCGATTGATTTCTTCGGCCCGCAGATTTGCCAAAACAGTTATATTCCGGCCTATCCGGTCAATCTGAAAATAGAGAATAACGGGCCAATTACATCACCCGCGCAGGTGCCTGGCTGGATACTCTCTCAAGCCGGGGTTCAGTAAAGTGATACGCGGCCCACACGTCGAATTATCTCACGCTGGATGTAATGGGACTCGATGCGTGCTTGCGCGATAATTGCCCGGACAACATTCCTCTATTCTACTACACGTACACAACATGGTCGGTCTTGGGACCATTTTCATCCCATTTCGTCCGTTTGCGGTGTGAAGCTTCGGGAAACTCTGTCAAACGGTTTACTGAATCAAGTGACTATTCGCGGTTCAGCAAATGAGACACGTCGTTGTATCGCTGAAGTTACCACCTTCCCTGCTCGAACCGCCATTCGGTGAGGGAGGTATTATCGGGCGCCAACCATGCGCCGGTGCGGGGCCGCGGTATTCGGAAAGTTGCCAGGATAGAGACGACGATGAATCCGGCGTGGGTGACTGCCGCTACTGTTTGACCACTGAATCGCTCCGCCAATCGGTCCATCTCCGATCGGACACGCATCAGGTATTCTGCCCAGCTCTCGCCGCCGGGAGCAAAGGGCCGATTCGGATGCTCAATCAGGTTGAATCGACCGTGTCGTGAGCGATATTCCTCGCGTGTGAGGCCGTCGGCCACGCCCACATCTATCTCGGTCAACTCGGAATGTTCTTCTATATCGCGAACGGAGATACTATCTGCGACTTCTTCCGCGGTCTGCCGGGCTCGCAATACCGGACTGCTGAGGAGCGCGACGCACCCGCGCATCTCGCCGGTGGCGCGAAACCTCTGCGTCAACGTTCGCGCCTGTAGACGTCCCCGCTCAGTCAGGCCGCGGCAACTTCGCTCGCACTCCCGCAACCATCTGAGTATTCTGAATATGGGATTCTCCGTGACGGATAAGGACGAGTCGCATCTGCATTTATCCATTGTTTTCCATTCAATCATGAATTAGTCAATTGGAAAGTTACTCGGCCTGCCTTCTGTTATTCGCCGGCAGCTTTGAGAACTGCCTGAACATCCGTCACCCAGACGAGCTTCTGAGCCTTGAAGTTCTCCAAAACCCGCCGCAGTGCCGCAGCGCCATCAGGAGTTCCAACCACAAAAGGATGAATGCCGATCGCGACGACGGTAGCTTCACGGTCGGGGTGAGCCTCAGCTTCTTGAGCCAGCTCGGTCACATAGTCGATCCACAGCCGTTCAATATCACTCGCATTCTTCAAGCGCTGAAAATACTGTCCCATGTCGACTGTTACGGTCGGATATGGAATCAGGACCTGCGGACCTGATTTGGTTGCGAGGCGGGACAGGACGTCGGAGTCCATCGCGTCGAGCGAATAGCTAATACCTTCGGCTGCGGTAGCGGTAAAGGTGTCGGCGTTGGGATACACGCTCGGGCTGGTCCATCCGCGCGGCCTCACGCCCGTTTCCTTTTCAATAATATCCAATGTCCGATGAACATATTCTTCCTGGGCGGCGAGACCGGCCCGGAGCGGAAGCAGTTCGGTCGAGTTATTGATTCCATGCGCGATGATAGGTGCGTTTGGAACCATGGAACGGAATTGCTTCCATACGTCGGGATTCTGTTCTGGAAAGAGCGCATTCAGGCCAATACTCAATGGCAAATGTTGTTCATTGAAAACTCTGCCGACGCGCGGAATACCCGAAGTTATTGCGTATTGACGAAACGATTCGTTGACCACATCTGGTTTTCGCGTGACTGTATCTGGTCTAAGATTAGGACCTTGTCCGTGACCCCACACCTCAACATACAAGACGAAGCAGACCGCGAGTTTCTTCCCTCCCGGCCACTCCTTCACATGAATTGGTTCTCGCGGCAATCCTGTTATCCAATCGTCTTTCCTCGCGCTGTCGGCTGGACCCGCCAATATGATCATACAGATGAATGCTACGATAATGCTGGCGGCCGAAACGGAACATTTGCGGAGTGTCTTCATCCCGTTCTCGCGCTGAATTCTCCGCTTCATGTTCCCATCAATTCGCGTACATAACTTGGCGAGGCCGAGCGACGTTATTTTATGAGTCCACCAGGAAATAGTAATGCTTGGATCAGCGGGTGTATCTATTTGAAAAGCAAAAAAGTTGTTAGGAGTCTACTGCGATTCAATCGGGCGGTCAACGTGAAGTAATAAGTGCGCACAAATTGACACGTATCCCGCCGCCGCGTTAGTTATACAAAAAGAGTAGCTAAACCTAGCCGGATAAACAGGACAAGCGAATGACGTGTATTACTCACTCAATGTCCGTAGGTCTGCTCGCCGGGCTGATGGCCTTGGGCGCGATAGCGGTCTTCCGTGCAAGCCCCGCGCTGGCAGCGGGCGCTCTAATCGATACCCATCGCATTCCCGCCGCCCTTGCGCTCGAGGCTGTTGGCGAGGCGGTCAAGGTCTGCGCAGCCGAGGGCTACACCGAAAGCGCCGTCCTGGTTGATGCAGGCGGGAATCAACAAGCGAGCTTGCGTGGGGATGATGCGGGCCTGGCAACCCTGGAGAATGCCGACCACAAGGCTTATACCGCGGTCGCTTACAAAGTCGACACCAGCGCGCTGGTGGCCAAGGCCAAGAGTGGAGCGGAGATGTCGCCCGCGCTTAACCGCCTGCCGCGCCTGATCCTGGCGCCGGGCGGCGTTGTGATAGTGTTTAACCGCGAGATAATCGGCGCGATTGGCGCGTCAGGTTCTCCGTACGGAGCGAAGGACGAGGCCTGTGCCCGCGCCGGTGCCGAGAAGGTCACCGACAGCCTGAAATAGCAGAACGCAGAATCGCAGTTCCGGCGATGGCGGGGCATTGGAACGGTCGCGCCGAAAGCCGGAATGCTATATGTGGTTGACAAGATAGCCACGG
>CAVWKW010000003.1:0-901051 GCA_963755705.1 uncultured delta proteobacterium | reverse complement strand
GTGCTTGCCAAGCACAAGGTCGTCGGTTCGAAACCGATCACCCGCTCCATTCTTTCGCCAGCGAACCTGACCCACTAGCGGCGAGAGTCGCAACGATCGCGAACGTTCGCGGACACGCTCTCGCGACTCGCTCCAGAACTCGGCGGCGATCACTTCGCCGGGCCGTGGATCAAGAGTCTCTCGAGCCGAAGGCCTGCCCGCTTGGGATAGTTGCGCTTAAGATCGGGGATGCGCTCGCGGCAAGCGCCTCGCGCGAACCCGGCGATAGCGGGGCGATATTCGCGAGCGAAGCGAGCGCACCTAATTATTAAGCGTGTCTTGTATTTCTTCCACGTTGCAGCCCTTCCAAAATCGCCCGTCTTTATGTGCCGTCCATCCACAGACTCCCGGTCTGGCCTCTGCGAGAAGCGTGGGCTGACGGTCAACATGCTCCAGCAGGATTGAGAATCCGCAAGCAGGGCACGTGAATTTTGTTGCCTTTTTTTCCATTTGTTCCTTTCGCCGCCTAAGCGGCAGTTGAATGCCCGTTTCACTTCTTCAGCGGAAACATGAGGTCTCGAAATGCGATGGTGATGGCCACTGCCCCCATCTGGCGGAGAATTTTGACCGAGCGTGGATAATGGTTCTCGAATCGCGCCCAGCGTTCTTCCGCCGGAAGAATTTCCCGTGCCCCGTACTTTACGACCGCGTACTTCGAGCAGGTCTCGCAGAGGGTTTCGATGACGGCCGTCTTGATGTAGCGCATGGCTTGGCCGGAACAGCGTCCGCCGCAGGGACACGTCTCGTCGCTACACGTACATGTTTGCCCCGCCAACGTTAAGCTCATGCGCTCTACCTTCCCGCATAGTCAGCCGAGCGGAATCGACCTCGTGAATCGCGTCCGCCGAACCGTGCTCGAGCGCGTCCGCCTGCTGCGAATCGCTCATAGTCTTGTCGATAAGCTTCGAGTTTCTCCGATTCTGACATGAAAGTGCCATCGAAGTAGCGCCAGGCACCGCGCGCGCGGGCGAGTCCGCCAGCGCGTCCGCGAGGGGCCGGCGCGCGCATCGCTTGGGCGAAGTTCTCGACCGCAGCACCGATGACCGGCGCAAATTGCGCCGCTCCGACGATCTGCGCCGCGAGAAATCGAAGCTGGCGCTCGCCATCCAGCCGCGCGCGAAGCTCCGCCTGTTCGCGCTCAAGACGCTGGACGCGATCTATTATGGCGCTGGTCAGGGCGTCCGATGACGATTCGGTGTGAAGACGGTGTAGCAGCATCAAGGGTGGATTCTACACCCGAAGTGAACACGCAGATAACCGGCGCAATTCCGGGTTTTCCACACGCTGGCTGGCCAGAGTTTCCATGCACACCGGCGCCAAGCTCGGAGCGCGACCTTGCGATGATCGGCCGCGTGCACGATTCAGCGCGGGTCTCTGCCGCGCGAGGATTTCGCGGCGTGGGCGGAGCTGCGGCGGCTGATCGTTCTTGCCATGTAGGTGCTCCGGGCGGCTCGCGATTCTTCGTCGGCGAGAGCTGCGATCAGTGAATCGCCGTCGGCGAATGATGTTGCTCCTGTCGCGCGGGCGACCGCGTTGACGTGCTCTTTGGTGATTGCGATCGGCACCGAGGGCTTGGCAATCAGTTCGGCGGCGAGTTGATTCACTTCGCGTTCGAGGTCTGCGGCTGGCACTACTCGATTGATGAACCCGATCGCTTTCGCCTCGGGTGGTGCGAAGCGCCTGCACGTCATCACCAGTTCCTTGGTCAGTGCGGGTCCGATGTCCCGGACGAGGCGGGGGATCGCGCCCCAGGTCAGCGGGATGCCGAGATCGATCTCGGGAATAAAGAACGACGCGTCGTCGGCGGCTACGCGCAGGTCGCAGGCGGAGACGAAGACGACGCCGCCGCCGACGGCATAGCCGTGGACCTGCGCGATCGTCACCGCGCGCATCTGCTCCAGGGCGTCGGCGGCGCGTAGACCGTACTGTCCCGCCTCGCGACGGTAGATCCAACTGTGGCGCGCTTGCGGCATTGCGGCGGCGGCCGGTGAATTTTGCAGATCGGCGCCGGCGCAGAAGGCCCGGCCCGCGCCCCTTACGATGACGACGCGCAGCTCGCGATGGCTGTCGAACCACCTGGCCGCTTCGACGATCTCTTGCAGCATCGTCGTGCTGATCGCGTTTAGGCGTTCGGGACGATTGAGGAGCAGACGGCCGAGCGCTCCGTCAACTTCCACCTCGATCGTCTCGAAGGCGCGGGAATCTTTCGTGCTGGAATTGGACCTGTCAGTTTTGTTTCGCCGCTCACGCATCGCCGGGATCCTCCTGCCGCGTTTTCCTATAGCGCACCAAGCCGGCGCTGACATAGGTGTCAAGGCTGCGCGCTGCGGGCTGCCTGTCCCAGCGGGATCCGGATTCCTCCGTAAAGCGCGCGCCGAGGTCCGAACGACGGCGAGAACACTCCGATGCCGGTGCCGTTGCGAATTTCGTAGCTGTGATCGAACAGGTTGATCATCGCGATGCGGCCCTCGACCGGACCGAATTGCGGGATCTTGAACGTGCGCACGAGGCCGGCGTTGAATTGCAGGATCGGCGGCAGCTCTCCTGAGTTGGCGAAGCCGCGGCGATAACCGCTGCCCCAGATCGCATCCGCGGTGAGCAGAAATCCAAACAGATTGTAGGACACACCGCCCGAGCCGACGAACATCTGGTTGTCGTCGAGCGTCACCCAATGTTTCGCGATATAGCTGATCTCGGCGGCATCGTCGGCGAGGAACGCGCCCGCATCGATGTTCTTCGCCTGCAGGACCGAGTACGCGAAGTTGAAGTACGCGGTGAGCGACTCACGCTTGTAGTTGAGGCTGAAGCTCGAGCCCCATGCGCGGCTCTGCGAATAACTAAGCGGCGCGGTGACCACGCTGCCGGCGAGCTGCGCGAGGTCGAGCTGGTCGTGCCCGATTTTGTAAAAGCCGTCCACTCCCGCGTTGAGGCCGCCGAAGATGCGTTGGCGGATGCCCGCGTCGAAGTAGTCGTCGCGCTCGGCCGGAATACGATCGTTGCCGCTGTTGACCGGCGCGGCGTTGGTGGTGTTGGCGAATGCCTTGACGGTCTCGAGCGCGACCTGGTCAAACGGCGGGACCTTGAAATAGCGCGCGTAGCCGCCGTGCAGGATGGTGCCGGGAAACAATGCGTACTCAACTCCCACGCGCGGGCTGAACTGATTCTGGGTGACGAACGCGCTCATCAGGTCCCATCGCGCGCCGATGTTGATGGTCAGCTTCTCGGTCGGATGCCATTCGTTCTGCGCATAGAATCCCAGCAGCCACGCAATTTGATTGTGGTCATCGACGATCGAGATTGGAGTCGTGCCGGTCTGCACCCCGTCCTTCGCCGGAAAAGTCTCGGCATGATCGTCGAGCTCGATAGCCTCGCCGCTGAAATAAAATCCCGCGCGAATCGTGTCGGTGGAGCTGAGGCGGTAGCGGGTGTCTTCCTGCAATCCGCTGATGAAGCTGGTGTGCAGAATCTTCGCGGCGACTCCATTGTAGATGAGATCGCCTACCGGATCGGGATTGTAGGTCAACGAGTAGTAACGGTTGAACGCAGCTAGCTGATAGGTGGTATCCGCGCCGATCGATCCCTGGAGCGACAGGATGTCGTAATAACTTTGCTCGAACTCGCTCTCGCGGACGTTCGCGGACGGATAGCTCGGCACGCCGCTCAGCACGTGTTGCTGCGGGATGCCCGGCTCGGGCGGAATCTGGAAATAGTTTACCGACGTGCCGGCGATCAGCGAGAGGCGCGTCGTGGAATTGATCAGCCACGACAGGTTCGCGAAGCCCTGGCCCTGATAGGTGCGATCGTGACCCGGATCAGGGCTCGAGGTGGGCGATTGCAGTCCGAGATCATTTTGCATATAGGATCCGGCCACGTAATAGCTGAAACGTCCCTCGCACCCGCCCAGCTCGAAGCTCGGCTGCATCGTCGTATGCTGGCCGCCAAAGAATGAAAAATTGTTGTTGCTCGCGCCGCCGCCGGAGCATCCATCCTTGGTGTGAATGTCGATCACACCCTCGTTGCGCCATCCGAATTGAGCGGGGAGCGCGCCGGTCAGGAGCGTGACGCTGTTTACGAAACGGGGGCTGAACAGCTCGCCGAAGCTGGTGACTGCTTCCGGCAGGAACACGCCGTTGATGCGGTATTGAACTCCGCCGCCGTTCTCGCCGTTGATATGGATCTGCTCCTGACCCTGACCGTAACTGTCCTGGCTGACGCCAGGCGCCTGCTGCAGCACTTGCGCGAGGGCGGTGTCCTGCCCCTCGGGCAGCCGCTGGATGGCAGGCTGATCAAACCGGTATGCGGTGCCGCCGGTTTCGGGCGAGAGATCATTGCGGGCGCGGTCGAGCTGCGCCGTCACCCCCTGCAAGGTCAATGGCCCTACCGATTTCATCGCGATTACGATCGGCGCCGGATTAAACGTGGCGGCGACGGTGATCGCGCGCTGCGCACTCTCGAAACCCGCATGGTCGGCAGTGAGCCGGTAGGTTCCCGGACTCAGTTCCAGCGCGAAGTGGCCGGACGCGTCGCTTCGGGACTTCGCCGCGATGACCCCATTGGAGGATTGAACGCGCAGAACTACGCCGGCGACCGGCTTGCCGATCGAATCGACCACGCTGCCGGAGAAGTGGCGCGTCGAGGGCGCGGCGGCGGCGCATGGAGAGAACGCCACGCACGCGAGAATCGCGAGAATCGCGCACCCATGATAAGAGAGGAGAGGAACACGCAACACGAATCCGAGCCTCTAGCATAGGCGATCTAGTAGAATGAAATTTCGCCACGCAGCCGCACTGACGCTGTCTCTCTGGTACATGCTGATGCCGCCGATATCAAAAGGCGGCAGTTTCGACGTGTCCGCGCCGCTGAAGCAATGGCAGCGCGGCTTCGTGTTCAGCGTCAAGGGCAGTTGTATCGCCGAACTCGAGACGGAGATCGGCCATGCCACCAAAGATCCCGCAGCGACGGCCACCTTGAGCCGTCTCAAGTCGTCGATCTGTATCTCGGAGGACGATCCCAGGCTGGGCGCGGCTAAACCCGAATCGTCCAAGTAGCGCCACGGCGGATCATTTCGTTGGCGGTGAAACGGATCCAAGGCTGCCCGGCAGCCCCAGCATCGGAGCCGAACTCGACGTGGCGACGCCGGTTACCACCTGTTCCGACGGAGCGGCTGCTCCCTTGATCGCGGTGAAATTCAGATGGAACGTGGCATTCTTCTTGGGCGGGAGCTTCAGCGGTGTTTTGAATGTGAACAGAGTTTGCGCCGCCGGTGGCGTCACTTTCGACGAACGCGTCGCGGTTGCGTGGATGGCGTTCAGCCTCGCCGATTTGAACATTGCCGCGTTGCTGAAGGTCACCGTCACCGAGTTGATCGTCTCCGCGGCGCCGGTTGCGTTGCTCAGCATAAACGTGCCGCCGCTGCGTGAGTTTCCCGGATGCGCGATGCCGGTAACCGTGTGCGTCACTGTCACCACGTTTTCCGCGCCTGGCGTCGGCTGCGGCGTCGCGGTGTTGGTTGGCGTGGGACTGGAACCGGCGAGCAACCCATACACGGCGAGCTGGGTCTGCGTGGCGACGTAGACTTTCCCATTGGCGACGGTGGGAACCTGGAATTTGTTGTAGGTTCCAGCCATGTCACGGGTTGCGTTCTGCGAGCTGTCATACAGTTCGGTGCTGATGTTTGAGGCGTCGAGCGCATAAAGCACCGCGATGTTATTCATGTTGGCGATCATCCACAGAATCGCGTTCTCGCTTCCGTCAGCCGAAATCGACGGCGTCGCGCCGGGCCACGCGAAGGTCACAGGGAAGGTCTGAACCGGCGGGTTCGACAGCATCCCATTACTGATCGAGTATTGCTGCGGAAATTGGTTAGCGCGACTAATGTAAATGTTGTTGCTGAAATAGGCAGGCGTGCTGAACATGCCTCCGACCCCGCTGATCTCCTGGACTACGTTGTCGGCGCCGTTGGCTCCCGTCTGATAACCGCCCATTCCATCGCGGTTGACCAGATAGAGCACGCCCTGCTTGCCCATGCCTATTGCAAGATGCGTCGGCGCAGTCGGTTGATCCGGCAGGAGTAGCAAGGCGCCTGACCCAAGATCCTGATCGGACTGGGAGAGGCCGAGCTGGTTAGACGGGGTGAAATAGGTGTTGACCTTGAAGCTCGTGCCGGAAGGAGTGAGCCGCATCAAGCTGTCACCGTAGTCTGGGCCGCCGATGTTGGCGTCGAAGGTGCCGTTGCCGGTCGCGAGGTAAACGTCTCCGGTTGCGTCGGCCGCCAATCCGCCGCCGCTCATCCAGATGCCGCCGTCGGTTCCATCTGGATCGATGCTGTAGAGCGCCAACTGCGAAAGCGAGGTCTTGTTATAGCCAACAACCCAACCATTGTACGGAGGGAAATCGCAATGCGACGAAAACGCCATGTAAAGTACGCTGCCGTCGAGCAGCAACGCGGACCGCTGATTATTGAAAAAAGCTGACAGTGAGATCTGGCCACTCTTCGCGTTGGATCCGGTGCTCGCGACTGAACCCTGAATCACGATCGGAGAGGTTCGCTCCTCGGACCCGTTGGCGACGTCCAGTGCGTGCAGGCGATAGACGTAAGTCCCATTCGCTTCTTTGGTGGCGGCCGTTAGGTACAAGATATTCGTGGCAGGATCGATCACGCCCGTGCTGGTGCTTCCGATGAGCGGGGTCAAATCGCCGCATCCGGTATCGCCGGCAGGAATCGCAATCGCGCCGTTGCTCAAGAGACTGGTGTGCCACAAGGCTGGTCCGGCGGTGTCCGCGTCGAATGCGTAAACGCTGTCGTTCTCGGTCACGATGATCACGATATTGTGCGTGCCATTCTTTGGAATGGCCACCGCCGGTACATACAGCGGCTGCGCGTATATCTGAGCATCAACGCTCGCGGTGAACAGCAGACCGAACTGCGCCGAGTTGACGTTGGAGGGCGTGAGGATCGTTTCGGAAAGATTTTGGCCGGTACGAAGATTGTCGTTGTGATAGGTAAGGACGCCGGCGAACGAGGCAGCCTTCCCGATCGCGGGATAAGATAGGAAGAGCAGAAACAGCAGCGCCAGCGCGATGTGTGGGACGGATCTACAACGCCGCCAATTCCTTCTCGCCACTATCAATAAGTCTCCTTCGATTCTTCCACCAGCGCCGCGTCCATTTTCCCCGATTCTTGCGCTCAGGTAAATGCGATCGCTCGATAGTATCCGCGACCGAACGATGGTAGTTGCTCGCTTGATAATTCGTGACCGAATTTGCTTCCTTGCGAGTACTTTTGGTTCCGGCTAGCATTCGAAGCGTCAGACGCCGAAGGATCATTTCACATTCGGCGTTCGTTTTATCCAGGTCGAACGAACTACGCGGTGGATTTAGAGCAATCGGATACGGAACCCGATCGCAATCGGGGATTACTGGTGCCGGTTGCGAATCCGGAGGGCGTCGCTCCGCTGCTCTCAATTGCCTTCGCCGCGCGTGAGGCCGAGGATCCTCCAGTGCGCGTGCTAGCGCTGGTCCGCCCGGCTGCGGATGCGACCTCGGCGCGTCCTGGGTCGGAGCATCCTGCCGCGCCCACCTCAGCGGCTCTCGACGTTGCGATGGCGTACGCGCGCGCGCGAGGGGTCGAGATTTCACCACAAGCGATATGGTCGGCGGACGCCGCGCACGACATCCTTGCCACCGCGCAAAGTGCGCGGGTTTCATGGATCATCCTTGGGTATCATCGCGCGAATTCCGCAGGCGGCGCGATGGGCGGCGTGGTGCACGAAGTCCTCGCACACGCCAAGGCGCTGCCCATCAACGTTGGGGTGTTTGTGCAGGGCACCGCGCACCCGTTCGAGCGGGTTTATGCGGCGTTCGATTCGAGCGCCGATGGGCAGGCCGCGCTCGGACTGGCGGTTCGGATCGCGCGGCCAACCCGCGCCAAACTGCGCGCCCTGATGGTCTCGGGACGAGTCGAGAATACCGGCGACGAGCTGCTCGACATGGTTCACGACGCGCGCAAAAAGCTTGGCCGCCAATTTCACTCTGACGTGCTGGGCGAGCGCAGCCTGAAGCAGTTATTCAAGCAGACGCCCGGGCGGCTGCTGATCGTGGGCAAGAAATTCGCCGACGAAGTCGCGATGCCGCTGGACGAGGTGCCGGGCGAGGACCGCTGCGTAATCGTCGTGCAGGGCGCGAACACCGCTGCCGAGTGAAGCGGCACGGTCTGCGCACCGAGCTTTCCCTTCATCCCATCCTTTGCTAAACGATCGGTATGTTCGATCGCTTCCGAGGAGAAACAGCGTGGATTTTCAGATTCCGGCCGACGTTACCGCCTACCTGAAAGAACTTGACGATTTTATCGAGCGCGAGATCAAGCCGCTCGAGCGCGAAAACGACAATATCCGGTTCTTCGACCATCGCCGCGAATGGGCTCGCACCGATTTCGAAAACGGCGGCCTTCCGCGCCACGACTGGGAGGAACTTCTGCGCGAGATGCGCCGCCGGGCCGACAAGGCCGGCCATTTCCGCTACGCGCTGCCCCGCGAATACGGCGGCAAGGACGGCACCAACCTCGCGATGGCGGTGATTCGCGAGTACCTGGCCGCCAAAGGACTCGGCCTCCACAACGACCTGCAGAACGAAAATTCGATCGTCGGCAACATGCCGACCGTCCTGATGTTCCGCGACTTCGGCACTCCGGAGCAGAAAAAGGAATGGATCCCCAAGCTGCTCGACGGCACCATGCGCATCGCCTTTGGCCTGACCGAGCCCAATCACGGCTCCGATGCGACCTGGATGGAAACGCGGGCGGTTCGCGACGGCGACCAGTGGGTGATCAACGGCGCCAAAATGTGGAACACTGGCGTCCACGCCGCCACCCACGATTTCATCTTTGCACGCCACAGCAATCGCGACGGCAGCGCGCGCGGCATCGGATGCTTCCTCGTTCCGACCGACAGTCCCGGGTTCAAGATCGAAGAGTACCTGTGGACCTTCAACATGCCGACCGACCATCCACGCATCTCGCTCACCAACATCCGCATTCCGGCGGGCGAAGTGCTGGGCGATCTCGATAACGGCTTGGCGGTCGCGCAGCACTTCGTGCACGAGAATCGCATCCGGCAGGCGGCGTCGTCGCTGGGCGCGGCGCAGTTCTGCATCAACGAGGCGGTCAAGTACGCCAAGGAGCGCAAACCGTTTGGCAAACCGCTCGCGCAGAACCAGGCGATCCAGTGGCCTCTGGTCGAGCTGCACACTGAGGCCGCGATGCTTCGCACGCTCATCCACAAGACCGCCTGGGAGATGGACCAGATGTCCAAGCCCGAGGTCGCGCTCAAGCTGTCGGACAAAGTGGCGATGTGCAATTACCGCGCGAATCGGCTGGTGTGCGAGGCGGCCGACCGCGCGATGCAGGTGCACGGCGGAATGGGATATTCGCGCCACAAGCCGTTCGAGCATATCTATCGGCATCATCGCCGCTACCGGATCACCGAAGGCTCCGAGGAAATTCAGATGCGCCGGGTTGCGCAGATCCTGTTCGGCTTCGGCCATCGCGAAGCGCAGTGACGGCGGCATCCGCGTCCGGTTTGCATCATCGTGAGCGCTAATGATTTCGCGTCGCGCCTCGGCGAGGTTGTAGGCCGCCGAATCGGCGCGCCCGGCACGATTCACGGTCTGCAGCGGCTGACCGGCGGCGCCAACAAAACCACCTGGTCGTTCGACGCCGAGATCGGCGTCCGGCGCGAGGAATTTATCGTCCAGCTTTCGAGCGCCGGCGCGGTTGATCAGCCGAACCCGCTCGCGGACATTTCTCCGCACATAACCGGCGACCAGGATGCGCTCATCATGATCGCGGCGGTGCGCGGGGGCGTTCCCGCGCCGCGGGTGCGCGCAATTCTCGAACCCTCCGACGGCCTCGGTCCAGGCTACATCACGGAGAGAGTGGCGGGCGAGACGCTCGGGCCGAAGATCGTGCGCGAGGACAAATTCGCGCATGCGCGCTCGATCATGACGGCGCAGTGCGGCAAGATCCTGGCTGCGATCCATCGAATCGACCTGGCCGAGGTCCCTTTTCTCCCCTACCAAGACGCGGAGCAACTGGTGGCGGCGCAATATCGAATCGCCGACTACTACGGCCTGCGGCATCCGGCGGTCGAGCTTGGGCTCAAGTGGTCGGCCGAGAACGCGCCGAAAAATCCGCGGCGGACGGTGGTTCACGGCGATTTTCGCACCGGTAATTTTATCGTCGGCGAGAACGACGGCATCCGCCTGCTGCTCGATTGGGAGATCGCGCAGAGCGGCGATCCGATGCAGGACCTCGGATGGGTCTGCGTCAAAACCTGGCGCTTCGGGGGCCGCGGCCCGGTCGGAGGATTCGGCAAGCGCGAGGATCTGTTCGCCGCATACGAGAAAGCCGGTGGGGCGCGCGTCGATCCCAAGGCGGTTCGTTTCTGGGAGGGGTTTGGCTGCGTCAAGTGGGCGATCGGATGTCTAAGGATGGGGATGCGCGGAATCGAGGAAACCGGAATCGAGCGATGCGCGATCGGCCGGCGGATCGAGGAACCGCTGTGGGATTTCCTGACCTTGATCGAAGGGCGCGACGAGTGAGCGCAAAGGACGTGATTCGATAATGCCACGCAGCATGCCCGACGCCCCGACCCTGCTGGGTGCGGCGGTGAAGTATCTCGAAGAAGAGTTGATGCCCACGCTCACGGGGTATCATCGCTTTAAAACTCGCGTGACAATCAACGCGCTAAGCGTCGTCCGCCGTGAGGCCGAAATGCGCGCCGCGCAGGCCGATGCTGAGCTCCGGCGGCTGACCGCGATTCTCGGGCACGGCGGCGAGCTCGAGGCGCTCAGCGCCGAGCTTGCGCTGCGTATTCGCGAGGGAGCGATCAGCGTCGATGATCCCGCGATGCGCGCGCATGTGCGGGAGTCGCTGGCCGACGCGCTCGCGATCAACAATCCGAAATGGTTGGACCGCTAATCGCGAACATCTTTCGGTCTCCTGCGGGACCAAATTCATCCTTCCGAAGCCTCTCCGAAGTGGCGGCGTACTGATATCCTGTCCGCCGCGGACATCCGGGTCCGCCAGCGAATGAGAGGGGGAGGACAGACGAACATGAAATCAAGCATACGAGGAACCGCGGGTTCGAGGCGGAATCGATTGGTGAGCCTGGCGATTGCGGTGATGTTTGCCGGATGCGCGGGCGCGTCCGTCACGCCGGACTCGAGCGGAACACCGCTGGTGACCACCTCTTCGGTCCGTCCCGCGCGAATCGTGGTGGACGATTTCGCGTTCTCCGCATCGCAGGTCTCCGAGAATACCGCGATCGGCGCGCGAATCTTGAATAGCTTTTCCAGCACTCCGGCGGAGCAGCGCGAGGACGCGATCGGCAAGGAAGCGGCTGACGCGCTGGCGGCGGAAGTTGCCAAACAGCTCGGCGATCTGGGATTCACCGTCGTGCGCGGGAATGCCAACACCGTTTCGCAGGAAGGCGACCTGCTGATCGACGGTGAGTTTCTGAATGTTGACGAAGGCAATCGTCTGCGCCGGCTGGTGATTGGCTTCGGCGCGGGCGCCTCGAAACTCGATACGCAGGTGAATGTATACCGCGTAACCGCCGGCGCGCGGCAATCGCTGCTGCAATTCACGACTCACGCCGACAGCGGCCGGATGCCCGGCGCCGCCGTCACGATGGGCGCGGGAGCGGCGGCCCAGGGCGGCGCAACCGCGGGCATGGCGGCGGCCAACGTCGCAGCCGGAGGCGCGAAGACCTATACCTCGCAGGTCGCGTACCTGAGCGACAAGACCGCTGACCAGGTGGTTGCCTATCTTTCGCAGCACTTCGCCCAGCAGGGATGGATCTCACCCGATCAGGTTCAAAAGGTGAAATTGTCCGAAGCTCCGTAGGCGCTGAAGCCGCGCTGGCGCACAGAATAAAAATAGTAATTGGTATCGGATGCGCGTAATCTCGTAACACGTATTGCTTCAACGACTACTGGAAAGAGAGGTAAGACATGGAGATTACGCGCAAGCAGAGTTTGAGAAATCCTCTATTCAAAACTCGCGTCGGAACATTAGCCGGTATCGCTTTTGCTGGGATATTACTGGCCGGATGCTCGACCAACACTCCGACTCCTCAGGCCGCGGCGTTGAATCAGACAGAGTTGACCTTCAATCTGTCCCAATGCACTCCGATTGACGCGCATGTGTATAAGTGTCCCGCAGTGGACAGGCCGATTTGCGATGCAGACTATGCGGGCAATAACTATACCCAGTGTCTGCATATTGGAAAAAAGGGCAGTGTGTTTGTTGCCGGTCCGGGTGGCGAGTGATCTGATTCCGGCGAAGGCATATTAGAGTGCGCTCGACCTCGAACGCTTGTGCTGCGATTCTTCGCAAAGCATCTCCTGCGCGCGCCGGGCAGCGGCAAGACATAAGTCCCGGACCATCGAATAGTCAGTAATAGTCAAGAAAATTTATCATGTGTGGGCGATTCACAATCACTCGCCGCGACGGGAACGCACTCGCAGCCGAGCTTGGCGTTCCAATCGAATCAATCCCCGACTACCGCCCGCGCTACAATATCGCGCCGACGCAACCGTACTTTATCGTTCGCCTCGAATACGAGAATCGAAGAGCCGAAGCTGCGACCTGGGGTCTCGTAAACTGGTGGGCCAAGGACGCCAGGCAAGCCGCGCGCTATATCAACGCGCGCGCAGAGGGCTTGGAGGCGCGCCCCGTGTTTCGCGACGCGTTCCAGAGCCGGCGCTGCGTGATTCCCGCCGACGGCTTTTTTGAATGGACCGGTCCCAAAACCGCCCGCCGTCCGATCTGGTTTCATCGCGGCGACGGCGGCTTGCTTTTGTTCGCGGGTCTCTACGAAGCCTGGCAGAAAGAGCCCGGCAATTGGCATACGACTTTTACCATCATCACGACCGCCGCTAACGCCACCATGGCGCCGTATCATGATCGGATGCCGGTGATACTGTCCGACGCGCGCGCCGACGACTGGATGAATCCGCTGTGCCGCGACGCGATGGCGCTGAAACCGATGCTCGCGCCGGCCCCCGATGATCTTCTGCTCACCACGCGGGTGTCACCGCAGCTTAACAACCCCAAGTTCGATTCGCCCGAGCTGCTTGAAGAGACGCCCTGAGACGCCGCACAATTTCCGGACTTTCTCAGATTGTCGCTTGAAAGAGGGACAACGCGGCGCTACGGTTCGCAGTTATCGGCGTCGCATGAGAGCTGCGGGAATGGGCCGATCACTTAAGCGCGATGGCAGGCGTACCCACACTTAACCCGTTTTCGCCTGAAGCTGCATCGATCTACCATTTGTTCCTGGCGATCCTGCTGGTGATGTTCGCGATCTTTGCGCTGGTCGCGACGCTTATGACGGTCGCGGTGATCCGCTATCGCGACCGCGAGGGCGCCGCCGACGCGCGCCAGGAGTTCGGTAATCCGCGGCTCGAAATAATCTGGACGGTGATTCCCGCGCTGCTGCTGATCGTGATTTTCGGCTTCACCGTCCGCACCATTCAGGCGTCGGATCCTCCCGTCGCCGGCCACATGCCTGACCTGCGCGTGGTCGGCCATCAATGGTGGTGGGAGGCCGACTACCTTGGCTCCGGAGTTGTCACCGCCAACGAGATTCACATCCCGGTCGGCCGCCCGATTCTGATCGATGTCGAGGCCGCCGATGTGATTCATGATTTCTGGGTGCCCGAGCTGGGCCGCAAGATCGACGCGATACCGGGGCATCCGAATCACGTCTGGATCAGCGCCGACAAACCCGGCGCGTACCTTGGAACCTGCGCCGAGTTCTGCGGCAATCAACACGCGTGGATGCGGATACTGCTGATAGCGCAAACCCCCGCGGACTTTGCCGCCTGGCAGCGCAGCCAACTGAAGGTGCCCGCGGTCCCGACGGCGGGCGTCGCCGCGCAAGGCGCGCAGATCTTCCGCGAGCAGACCTGTATCAATTGTCACACGGTTGCCGGCACGCTGGGTAACCAGCGGATCGGTCCCGATCTGACTCACCTGGCGGATCGGAGCACGATTGCGGCGGGAGCTGCCGCAAACACCCCCGCCAATCTCCTGAAGTGGCTCGAGAATCCGAACGTGATCAAGCCCGAAACTCACATGCCGAATTTCCAGTTAAGCGACACGCAGGCGCAGGCTCTGGTCGCCTACATGGAGACGCTCAAGTGAGCGGCCTCGCGATCAGAACGCGCGCCGGCGAGCCGAGCGCGGCAGCCGCCCGCAGGGGACTGCTCGCGTGGGTCGCGTCGGTCGATCACAAGCAGATCGGGATCATGTACATGCTCTCGTCGCTGCTGTTCTTCGGAATCGGCGGGATCGAGGCGCTCTTGATCCGCATCCAGCTCGCGGTGCCGAACAATCATTTTCTCGGACCCGACACCTTCAACCAGATCTTCACGATGCACGGCACCACGATGATCTTTCTGGTCGTGATGCCGATGCTGGCGGGGATGTCGATCTACGCGATTCCGCTGATGATCGGCGCGCGCGACGTTGCGTTTCCGCGGCTCAACGCGATGAGCTTCTGGCTCCAGCTATTCGCGGGAATTCTCCTCTACTTCAGTTTCTTCGCCGGTGGCGCACCGAATGCCGGGTGGTTCAGCTATACGCCGCTCTCCGAGCCCGCGTTCTCGATCTCCAACGGACTGACCTACTGGGTGCTGGCGCTGACCTGCCTCGGCATCAGCTCGATCGCGGGCGCGATCAACATGATCGTGACAATCGTGAACCTGCGCGTGCAGGGCCAGACGATTCGCCGCCTGCCGCTGTTCGTCTGGATGACCCTGGTCAACTCGTTTCTGATCCTGATGGCGCTGCCGGTTCTTAATGGCGCGCTGGTGATGCTGCTGGCGGACCGCCTGCTGAACTCGCATGTCTTCGCGCCGGCGTTCGGGGGGTCTGCGCTTTTGTGGCAGCACTACTTTTGGGGCTTCGGGCATCCCGAGGTCTACATCATGGTTCTGCCCGCCTTCGGGATGATCTCGGAAGTTATCCCGGTGTTTTCGGGCAAGCCGATTTATGGCTACGGATTCGTCGCCGCATCGACGGTCGCGATCGCGTTTCTGTCATTCACCGTGTGGGCGCATCACATGTTCGCGGTCGGCATGGGCAACGTCTATGACCTGTTCTTCGTCTTCACCAGCATGTCGATTGCGGTGCCGACCGGCGTCAAGATTTTCAATTGGACGGTGACGCTCTATCACGGAAGAATTCGGTTCACGACCTCGATGATGTTCGCACTGGGATTTATCGCGATGTTCACGATTGGCGGACTGACCGGGATCAGCTTCGCGGTGATTCCGATCGATTGGCAACTCACCGACACTTACTATCTGGTCGCGCATTTCCATTACGTGCTCTTCGGCGGGACCGCGCTCGCGATTTTCGCGGGACTCTATTACTGGTTTCCGAAGTGGTCCGGCCGCATGCTCGATGAGCGGCTCGGCATCTGGCATTTCTGGCTGACGCTGATCGGATTCAACCTGACGTTCTTTCTGATGCATCCACTCGGCATGATGGGGATGCCGCGGCGGGTGTATACCTATCCGGATTTGCCCGGATGGATGATCCTGAACATGCTTTCGACGATCGGCGCGTTCATCCTGCTCGCCTCGGTGCTGGTGTTTCTGTGGAACGTTTACCTGAGCCTCGCCTCGGGCAAGGTTGCGGGCGACAACCCGTGGGATGCGTGGACGCTCGAATGGGCGACCTCGTCACCGCCGCCGCCCGAGAATTTCACGCTGGTGCCTCCTGTGCATGGGCGGCGTCCGCTGTGGGACTTGAAGCATCCAGACCGCGCTGACGAGCGAGTCGCGGCCGCGTTAGGCGAAGGGTAGGGCGATGCGCAAGGGGAAACTCGCGGTGAGCCTGTTTATCCTGTCAGAGGCGAATTTCTTTTTGCTGCTGATCATCGCGTACGTCTTTTATCATTCGTATCCGGGCGCCGGACCGACCGCGGCGACCGCGCTGAATCCGCTGCGCACGGGACTGTTCTCGATTCTGCTCTTCGCGAGCAGCGCGACGATGATCATGGCAGCCAGCAGCTACCGCGCTCGCGCGCATCGCGCGACTCTCGCGTGGCTCGTCGTGACCGTCATTCTCGGCGCGCTGTTCCTGTCGGGGCAGGCGCTCGAATACGTCGGGTTGTACCAGCACGGCGTCGCGGTGAATCGCAATCTGTTCGCGACCACGTTCTTCACGCTGACCGGGTTTCATGGCCTGCATGTTTTCATTGGGCTGGTCGCGATCGCGATCGTTGCCGGGCTGGCGGCGAGTAATCGTCTGGTCGGCAGCGAACGCGAGGCCGACGCTTTCGAGGCGGTCGGGATCTATTGGCATTTCGTCGATGCGGTATGGGTCGTGATTTTCAGCATCGTGTACCTGTGGGCGATCCTGTGAACGGACTCGGCAACCTGCTCCGCGCGTGGGATTTCGATCCGTCGATCGTGATCGGATGCATCGCGCTGCTCGCGGCGTATGCGCTCGCGCATCGTGGCGATTATTCGCGCGCTCCGTGGTTCGTCGCCGGGGTTGTTGCGATGTTTCTTGCGCTGGTCTCCCCGCTCGATGCGCTCTCGGACGAGTATCTGTTCAGCGCTCACATGCTGCAGCATCTGATTCTCATCCTGATCGTGCCGCCGCTGCTGATTCTCGGCCTCTCGGAAAAATTTGTCCGGGCGATTCTCGCGGTGCCGATGCTCGCGCGGATCGAGCGGATACTGGCGGCGCCCGCGGTCGCGTGGACGCTCGCGATGGCGGTGCTGTGGATTTGGCACTGGCCCGCGCTCTACGACGCGACGCTCGCGAGTGAGGACGTGCATATCTTCGAGCATCTGTGCTTCCTCGTGACCGCGACCATTTTCTGGTGGCCGATTTTCGCGCCGGTCGCGAGCGCGCAGATGGAGCCGATGCTCGCGATCATCTACCTTGCGACGGCGATGGTCGCGAACAGCGTGCTTGGGATACTTCTCACCTTCGCGAATCCTGGTCTCTACTCCGCGTACCTGCATCCCGCCGACTCGCTCGGAATCCTGTTGACGCTGCGGGACGGATGGGGCCTGACGCCCGCGGTCGATCAGCAGCTTGGCGGACTTCTGATGTGGGTGCCGGGCGGAATGTTTTTTCTGGGTGCGATTATGTTTGTGATGGCCCGATGGTATTCGGAGCCGGAAGTGCACAGCCACCCCGGCGCTGTCGGCATAACGAGAGGATGAACTGATGCCATCGGATGCAGATCAGATAGATAGAAAAATTGCTCAAGGATGGACCGCGCCCAAGCCGGAGCGCGTGCCCGCGCCCACCTATCAGCCCGCGGTGATGGCGCTGGGGATCACGTTCGGAGCGTTCGGGCTCATCACGTCGTATGCCTTTTCCGTCGTCGGGTTGATCCTGATCGCGTTCGCGCTTTCGCGCTGGATTGGAGAGTTGGTGCATGACGAGTGATGGTGAAAATCGCGCCCCCGCGCCCGCCGGCGACGCTCTCAGTCCGGAACGCCGCGCGTTCGTGGTCAAGCTTTCGCTCGGATTGATGGGCCTTGCGGCCGCGCTGGTCGCGGTGCCGATCGTGGGATTTCTGATCGGTCCGCTGATCAGAAAGTTTCCCGCTATCTGGCGGCCGATCGGCAAGGCCGAGAGCTTTGCGGTCGGCAAAACGGTGCTGGTCTCGTTCCGCGATCCTTCGCCGATGGCGTGGGCGGGAGTCACCGCAGAGACCGCCGCGTGGCTGCGCCGCGACGCGAGCGGAGAGTTCACCGCGTTCGCCGTTAACTGCACGCATCTCGGATGCCCGGTCAGATGGCTCCCGGACGCGAACCTGTTCATGTGTCCGTGCCACGGCGGAGTGTACTACTCCAACGGCACGGTCGCCGGCGGACCGCCGCCGCGCCCGCTGTTTCAATATCCGGTCAGAGTGAACAACGGGATGGTCGAGATTCGGACCAGCGCGGTGCCAATCGGATGAGTAAGCTGGTGCGCGCCGCGATGAGACTCGTCCAGCCGCTGGTAGACGCGTTCGAGGAGCGCACCGGTCTCATCAAGATGATGGGCGACCTCGCGCGTCATCCGGTCCCGCCCGACACCGGATGGTGGTACGTGTTCGGCAGCGCGACGCTGGTCGCATTCATGATCCAGGTGGTGACCGGGATCGCGCTTTCCACTTCCTACATCTCGTCGAGCGGCGACGCGTATCAAGCTCTGCAATTCATCACGACGCAGGCGCTGTTGGGGAACCTCCTGCGCGGGATGCATTATTTCGGCGCGTCGGCGATGGTCCTGCTGGTCGGGATTCACATGACCCAGGTCTTCATCATGGGCTGCTACAAGTACCCGCGCGAGTTCAACTGGGTTACGGGAGTGGTGCTCCTGTTCCTGACGCTCGCGATGGGATTCACCGGGCAGCTTTTGCGCTGGGATCAAAACGCGGTGTGGTCGATCGTGGTCGGCGCGGAGCAGGCCGGGCGGATGCCGATAGTCGGCACGATGATGGCGCATTTTCTGCTGGCCGGAAAAACTATCGGCGGCGCCACGCTCTCGCGATTTTTCGCGTTCCACGTATTTTTTATTCCGGCGATTATCTTCGCCGTCGTCGGAATTCATCTGTTCCTGGTGCTGCACGACGGAATCTCCGAGCCGCCGGTCGCGGGAGAGCCGGTAGATCCCGCGACCTATCATCAGAAATATGACGAGCTGGTCGAAAAGCGCGGGGTGCCGTTCTGGCCCGACGCGGCGTGGCGCGATGTAGTCTTCTGCGTCGCGGTGGTGATCGCGATCGTCGTGCTCGCCGCGATTTTCGGTCCGCCCAAACTCGGTCCTCCGCCGAATCCGAGCTTGCTCGCGCGCGACCCCGCGCCCGACTGGTATCTGCTGTGGTACTTCGCGCTGCTGGCGCTGATCCCGCACAAGATGACGACGCCGGTGATCCTGCTGGCGCCGCTGGTCGGAGTGATCGTCCTGCTGATCGTGCCGATCGTGTCGAACACGGGCGAACGTCATCCGCGCAACCGGCCGTGGGCGGTAGCCGCGGTGATCGTGATCGTCATGATGATCGCGACGCTGTGGGTCGAGGCGATTCGCGAGCCGTGGTCGCCCGATTTTACCGCGCAACCGCTCTCACCGGAGATCGTTGGAGTGAGCGCGGGTCCGATTGCCAACGGTGCGAAGCTGTTCCACGAGAAGGGATGCGAATTCTGCCATCAGATCTCCGGCAACGGAGGTCATCGCGGACCTGACCTGAGTTTTGTGGGCGATCGCCTGACCAAAGACGACCTGACGATTCGGATCATGAACGGCGGCTACAACATGCCGGCCTATGCGGGAAATCTGTCGCCGGCCGATCTGGAAGACCTGGTGATCTTCCTCGGCTCGCGCAGGCATCCGGGCACCGCTGCGTTGGGCGGAAAATAGATCGCTCAGCTTTTGTCGCGCGAGCCGTACGAGACCGACAACCCCGCGCGCGCATCCGACTGGATTCCGTACTGCGGAATCGGATAGCGCAGCCCATTGGCGGCCAGCCGCTTCATCCCTTCGATCGCTTTGGGCACGAACTCGGGCGGCGTCGCGAGCAGCAACTCGTCGTCGAGCACTCCGCCGTAGCGGTGTTCGGCGTAGCAGGGAATCGACAGGCTCGGCTCGCGCGTTCTGAGAGCGCGGCCCCATGAATCGGCACAGGCTGACTCCCCGACGACGCCCCAGTTGAATTTCTTGTAGCCCGCCCATTGCAGGCCGTTGATGAACAGGATCATCTGTCCCGGCGTCGCGTAGATGAGGCAGATATCCGGAGGGTTCAGCCGTCCCGACGCAAGCGGCGCTACCGCCATCGCGGAGTAGCGGCCGTACGGGACGGTGTCCATCGCGCGCTGATGGGCCGCGGAATCCGCGAGGGTCGAAAACCATACGCCTGACATCGCTTTGCCCGAGAGCCACTCCTCGTTCTGCGGATGAAGTCCGATGACCGCGCCGCATTGCGGCCCGACCAAATCCTTCGCCGTGATTCCGACGGTCCATCCAAGGCGGGCAGCCTGCGCGACGATCTGATCGGTGGTGTGGATCGATTTCGGCCGCCGGATTTTCGGGATCGCTTCCATCTCTTCGACCGTCGCGTAGAGCTTCATCCCGATCGGAGTGGTGCGCAGCCGAAGCAGGCGGTTGAGGTCGTCGATGATCGCGGTCCAATCGAAGTTCGATGGTGCAGCGGCGCTCGGGTTCGCGGATTCGGCGGTTGGTTCAGACATGCCTTTATCCTCAGCAATCGATGGATTGATTCGGGATATATCGCACGGTGATGCGAAATAGAACCTCGGCGCCAAAGTTTTGCCGGTGCGGCGGCCGATTTGTGGCTGGGGTGGTCTTGATATGAAATTCAGCGCGCTACGTTGAGTCGCAAATGATAGACAAACTGTCCGCAAACCAATTCCAAAATCGGCACATATCTTGGATTTGGGATGATGGTCGGAAGCTCCAGATCCGACCTGACGATGCCTGACACTCCGATCCACGTCCTTTTGATCGAAGGCAATCCCGCCGACGAACGGCTGATCGGAAACCTTTTGGCCGGCAGTCCCGGAGCGCGTTTCGAACTGACAACCGCGCCGCGGCTTGAGGCGGGACTCGAATGCCTGCGCCATCATCGCCTCGATCTCGTGATCCTTGATGCCGCCCTTTCCGGATGCACGCCTGAGCAGGCGTTTGCGCGCGTCGCCAGCGCGGCGATGCGTCTCCCGATCGTGGTGCTGGGCGAGATCGACCACGAACCGCTCAGCCGCGAGATTATCAAGCTCGGCGCGCAGGACTATCTGATCAAGCCGCTGGACCGAAGGCTGCTGATTCGGTCGCTGCTGAGCGCGATCGAGCGAAAACGGCTCGAGGCGGGAATCGTCTGTGCCCGCGACGACGCGCTGGAGGCGGTGGCTATGAAATCCGCCTTTCTGGCGAACATGAGCCACGAGATTCGCACCCCGATGAATGCGATCGTCGGGATGACCCGGATGCTGCTCGACACTACGCTCGATTCCGATCAGCGCGAGTTCGGCGAGGTGGTATGGTCCAGCGCGCACGCGCTCCTGCGCATTATTAATGACATTCTGGATTTCTCGAAGGTCTCGGCGGGCAAGCTGCGGCTCGAAGAGATCGACTTCAGCCCGGCCGAGACTCTCGAAAGCGTGATCGGACTGTTCTCCGAGCAAGTGCAGCGGACCGGAATCGAGCTCGCAACCTTCGTTGACAGCGCGGTTCCACCGCGGCTGCGCGGCGATCCGGTGCGGCTTCGGCAGGTGCTGGTAAATCTGATCGGAAATGCGATCAAGTTTACCGAGGCAGGCGGCGTCGCGGTGACGGTGGAATGCGCAGGCGCGTCGAGCGCGGATGCGATCCTGCGGTTTTCGGTTCGGGATACCGGGCCGGGCATTCCGGCCGAGGCGCAAAAATCTCTCTTCCGGGCATTTTATCAAGCCGACGGCTCGACCACGCGGCGTCATGGCGGGACCGGGCTCGGGCTCGCGATCTCGGCCGAGATCGTTGCGCGAATGGGCGGCGAGATCGGGGTCGAGAGCGCGCCGGCGCGAGGCTGCAATTTCTGGTTCACCGCACGCTTCATGCTCGGAGCGGACGACGCCGAAAGCATCGCCACGCCGATGACAAATCTGCGCGGCCGGAACGTTCTTCTGTGCGCGCCCGATAGTCTTGGTGCGCGGCTTTTGTCCCGGCAATTGAATTCGTGGGGAGTCAGATGCGAACTGGCAACGACTTCGGCAGAGACTCTTGCGATAGTTTCGGGCGCGGTACCCGGCGCGGATGTGGATGCGATTGTGATCGATTGCAATATGGCGGGGATGGAAGGACTTGCATTGGCGCGCCAGCTTTCCGCGCACGCAAGGTTTGCGGGAACCCCGATGGTGGGAATTTGCCATCTGGGAGAGCGTCCTGACGGCCCCGCGATGCGCTCGGCCGGGATGTTCGCCGCGCTGGTCAAGCCGGTGCGCCAATCGGAGTTGTCGAGTTGGCTGAGTACCGCGATCGCATGCTCGCCCGATCACCCGCAAGCGGAGCTGGCGGCGGCGCCGCGCCGTCAGATTCAGCTCAAGCCATTTCGCGAGATTGCGCAATCGTTTCCGCACGCGGCGCCCGAACGGGCGCGAATCCTGCTGGTGGAAGATCATCCGGTCAATCGCAGGGTGGCGCTCAAGATGCTCGAGCGATTGGGTTGCCGCGCCGAATCGGTGACCAACGGGCGCGAGGCGCTCGACGCGCTCGCGCGCACTGCCTACAACATCGTGCTGATGGATTGCCAGATGCCGGAGATGGACGGGTACGAGGCGACGCGCGAGATTCGGCGCCTGGTCGGCGCCGCCGCCAAAATCGCAATCATTGGTTTGACCGCGCACGCGCTCGCCGGTGATCGGCAGAAATGCCTTGACGCCGGGATGGACGACTATCTGAGCAAACCATTTTTGCCCGAAGATCTGGCTGCGATTCTGTCGCAGTGGCTTCCAGGCGGCGGGCCGGCGTCGATCGAAACGTCGCTGCCGCGCGCGGCCGATGCGGCGCGGCGCGAAACCTCGAGCGACAGGAGCGACGCCGAGCCTCCCGCGGTCGATCCTGCGGCGCTGCGCAGCCTCGAATCCGCGGCCGATGACGGTCCCGAGTTCCTTCGCCAGCTCATCACGGTGTTCCTGTCCGACCTTGGCGATCGCGTGGCTGCGATGCGCTTGGGTGTCGATGCGGGCGATGGAAGCTCGATTGCCTATGCGGCGCACGCGCTCAAGGGAAGCTGCGGACACTTCGGCGCGAAGCGGCTGCATGCGCTATGCCGCGAGCTCGAGGCGCAGGCGCGCGCAGGCTCGACCGACGGTCCCGCCACAGCAATCATCGATTCGATCGAACTTGAATGCGCCCGCGTGCGCGGCGAGCTCGAGACTCATCTGATTCCTGTAACCGCGGGTTAGATGATCGCCGCGCCCGCCCGGGTGCGTTTCCGGCCGCGTCGCCGCGCCTCGAATTGATAGGCGTGGGATGGCATGATAACTCTTCCCTTCCCGAGAGTTTTGAATCATCGCGCGGGGCGGCGTACCCAAGTGGTTAAGGGAGAGGTCTGCAAAACCTCCATGCATCGGTTCGAATCCGATCGCCGCCTCCAAACAATACCCCGTAAATAAAGCAAGTTTTCTGCTGGCACACGTTCGGTCGGGTCGCACGATCCGGTTCGACTATGATCGAACTATGATCGAACCACACCGCCGTGCTGGTGAAAAACCGAGACCGAGGCTTCCCGGTAAGCTAAGACGCGATGATTCTTGGGAACAGTTAAAGGCCCAGATTGGCGCGACTCCCGCATCTTGACATCGACCGCGTGCTACTTTTATTCACCTCGCGCCACTATGAAGTATTCCACGTCGATTGGGCGCCTCAGACCCACAGGAGCCCAATCAATTCGTGTTTCGTTCGCAGAACAGTTGGAACCCCGTCTGGAAGATCGATTCAAGCAGGCCGAGAGCGCGGATGATCGTGTTCGCGACAAACCTTACGTTGATCCGAGTCATCCTGTGCGTTTCACTGAGAACGTTGCAGAGCTCTCGGACCAGCTTGGAAACAATTATAATAGATCGTCTCCATTGAAGCTCCCGCGCTCACCTAGGCGAGGCGCCCGTGCGGTCCCGGATCGACATCGCTGCCGTTGCGAGCAAACCGAGCGCGAGCAGCGCTGAGCACACCCAAGCGAAGACATCGCCCGATTGAGAATAGAACGCGCGGACATTTTTCCACTCGACCGTCTCTATCTCAGTCGTGCGCGTGAATAGTTGAGTAGCGCCCTGAATGCGGCCGACCGCCGTAATAATTGCACTGATTCCCGTGTTTCCAACCCTGATCACAGGGGTGCGGTTCTCGACCGCGCGCATCACGGTCATAGCGAGCAATTGGTACGGTGCCGAGCTGCGGCCATACCACGCATCATTCGTAATATTCACAAGGACATTGGCGCCCCTGCGCACCACGTGTTGGCTCAAGTACGGGAAGAGTGATTCGTAGCAGATCAAAACTCCGATTCGAGCGGTTCCCACATTGAATACGGTCTGCCGGTTGCCAGGGAAGAAGTCGGAAGGCGCCTCGACCATTCGTTTTACAAAATGTCTCAGCAGAACGGGAACGTATTCTCCAACCGGCACTAGCTCGATCTTATCGTAGTAGTCGCAGACGCGTCCGTCGCCACCGAGCAGGTAAGCGCGATTACGTGTCTTCAGGTCGCGGCCAATATCGAGCGCGGGCGCGCCGAACAGGATCGGTACTCCGAGCCGCGCAGCTAAGCTGGCCAACCGTGCCCAGTATTGAGCATCGGTTCTGAACGCCCACGGATAAGCATTCAATGGCTGAAAGAAAAAGTCGGCAGCCGTCTCCGGCCAGATGATTAGGTCGGGTCGCGAATGCGCTGCTGCTTCTGTTGCGTCTGAGTAAATCTTGAATGTGGGTGGAAGTTGCGCGGGGTCCCATTTCGCGCTCTGAGGGATGTTTCCCTGAACCATCGCAACCGTCAAATGGCCCGCCGGCGGTATCTGTTCGAGTTCTCGCGTTCGCAGTATCCCGAATCCGATCACCATAGCTATGACTATCGCCAGAGAAAATGTTTCTCGAGTCTTCTGCTTTCCGGAGAGCCCTGCAGCCGCTATCTCCCATAGCGCGACGTTTACAAAAACAATCAGCGCGGATAATCCGAAAACTCCGACTACTTCAGCAATCTGAATCACCGTAATTTCGCTGAACAGCGCGTCGCCCAGCGGATTCCACGGAAAGCCAACAGGAAAGAAGCTTCGAACCCATTCGAAAACGGTCCACGCAACAGAATAGCTGATCAAGCGCGATATACTGAGCCTCCGACTTATGAATTCGGCGCTGAGAACAGATGCCGCGCCGAACAAAGCTTCCACAACCGTCACGAAGAAGATCGTCCCGGCTGCAATCACGATTGGCTTGTGACCATCGACGTGAAGGGGGATCCAGAGCCAGTAAAGTGTACAAATCAAGAACGTGAGCTGTTGCAGCCATGTTAGCCAGAAGACTCGCCTCAGCCGCGCGCCGTCGATCGCGAAATACAGTGGGACGAAAGCACCCCACGCTAGAAGTCCAAGTGATACCTTCGGAAACGCTGTTGCCAGTGCCGCTCCACTGATGATCGATAAGCAGGACGCCTGCGCGATTGTCAGGTAGCCGCCGGTCGGGGCAATGGCAGGCACCGAGCGTTCTCGGTACTCGTCCATCGAATAGCGGGGATTCTCCAATCGGTCCGTAACCTGACCTGTACCAAGAGGTGAACTAGTCATGACTCTTAGCCGTTATGCCGACCCTCTATTTCACGGTATGTGGGCGCGCTTGACTTTCAGATGCTCTAGCGGTACGAGAGCAGAAGTGCAATAGCGAGCAACAGTGCGCCGCAAAGTGCATTTCCGAACATGCGCGCCGAAGCGGCAGCTCGCAGCGACGATGGTCTGTAAATGGGAGGGAGCCATGGCCTCATCGAACAGCCAGCTTTGTAACCGTCGCGCAGTGCAAAGAAAACAACGGTTTCAAGAGCGTCTGGCGATCGCACATGATGCTTTCGCCAGATTCGCTCTCCTGCTGGCGCTAACGACCATGATCGTGCTCGCCAGTGGGTCGCTCGCCGTTGCGCAGAATATCACCTATGCGTACGACCCTGCGGGGCGTCTGACTTCGGTCACGAACCCATCGGGAACAACAGCCACCTATTCGTACGATCCGGTAGGAAATCTGCTATCTATTACAATAACCAATCCGCCGCAGGGCAATGCCCAACCTTCCCTCTCCACCGCGCCAAGCAGCTACGCAGCGGCGGAGCTATACGGAAGGGCAAGCGGGGTGTTCGGCTTTCCGATCGAATTAGCCGACACAGCGCTAGTCTCAACCTCTCCGACGGTCACAAATACAAAGCGAACCGCGAAGATTGAGAATCGCGATATTCGCGGCGGCCGGATACTCACAGTCAACACGCTGGCGGATCGAGAGGAGGGCGGCCGATGAAGCTCGTTCACCCTTTTCGATGGTTCTCGGTTATCCTACTGCTGGTGGCCGGTTTCGCGATCTGGCCAAGAATGGCTCAGCCGCAACTGACTACAATCCAACCCCTGACCGACATCTTCGGCGGCGAAGCCATGATTCCCGCCAACGGACCTAATCCGGAGGAGCCGCTAACCGCACTGGCGCGCGGTTACTATGAATTCTCGACGACCGATCTCACTCTGCCGGGGCCAATCCCGCTTGTGCTCACGCGCACCTATCGTTCCCAGGAGGTGGACGGCGCCGGTAATACGATCACGTTCGATTTCGGGGTCGGGATGACCTCGAACTATGATCTCCAGTTGTTCTCACAGAGCTACGTGAACAACGGCAACTACACGAACATGCAGATCGTGATGCCCGACGGGGCGCAGTTTAATTGTGCCCGGACCTCATCCTGTAGCAAAAACAACTGTACCGACTATACCGATGCAGTGTTTCAATGCACGAACAATCCCGGGAGCTTCTTCGCTGCCGTGGTATCGTATAATTCTTCGGAACCGGGGTGGAATGTGCGCCGCAAGGATGGCGAGACTTTCTATTTTCCAAACGGTGCAGCACTGGCCTCGATTACTGATCGCTATGGAAACCAGGTCAATGTCGTCAGAAATTCGTCTGGCAACCCAACCGAGATCACGGATACCGATGGCCGTTACATCAACCTCTACTACACCGAATCGAGCAATCCGGGCCAAATTACACAGGCTGTCGATAGCGCGGGGCGAACCGTAATTTATGCTTATAATTCAGACGCCCAGATGACTTCTTTCTATAATGCGGATGGCGCGTGGACCACCTTTGATTGGACGGGAACCAAGGCGGATATGACCGGAATCGTGGAATATCAGGTCGCGGCGACTGGCGCTATCAGCTACAGCAGCGTTCATCGCCTAACATCAACGACTGGAGTGCTTGGAAACTACAGCTACCAGTACCCATCTGGGATGCAGGGAAACGGCCCTGCTGCTTGGGCTAAAATCACGGATCCCCGAAATTATGTTCGCGAATTGAATTTCAACGGCAACGACTACATCACCGAGGACACTCAGGCGGAAGGAGAACCTGAACAGCAGGTTACACAATATGTTGTTGATGCAAATACCAGTGAGGTTACATCCGTTACCGATCAGCTCGGACGGACCACTACTTACGTCTATGGTTCCTACGGAAACATCCTCTCCATTACTCAACTGTCCGGGACACCGCAGGCAGCGACCACTTCTTACACGTACGATCCAAGCTTCAGCCAGCTAACCAGCGTGACCGATCCGCTCGGCCACAAAACCAGCATTTCTATCGATGGCTACGGCAACGCGACGACCCGAACCGATCCGCTGGGGAATACAGTGAGGGCAACCTATAATTCGGCGGGGCAGATGCTAACCTTGACCGATGCGCTCCAGAACACGACCAGCTTTGCCTACGATTCGTCGCGAGACTTGCAGATGGTCACCGATCCGCTGAGCGCGGTATTCACTCTCGGCTATGACACGGTGGGTCGCCTGACCTCGGTCGAAGACGCGTTGCAGAAGACCTCGTCGTTTGTGTACGACGCGATGAATCGTGTGACCAAAATGACTGATGCGACCGGCGCGGTTACACAACTCGCTTACGACCCGCTGGGAAATCTGGTCACCGTCACTGACGCGAACGGCCATCAATTAATCTACAGCCGCAACTACCAGTATAATACGGTCCAGCGCTGCGATGGCGCCAATCGGTGTGAAACGGCTGATATGGACCCACTCGGAAACGTTACCAGTATAACCGATGGTCGCTCGTTGACCGATCAGTTCACCTACGACGGGCTTAGCCGCTTGATCACCGCGCAATATAATACCAGCAAAACAGCGGGATATAATCAGACCCAGACCGCTTACGTTTACGACGGTGGAAATCGCTTGACCAGCGCTCACGACAGCGGCACCGGCAGCGCGGGCGACACGCTGACGGCGACCTACGACGGGCTCGATGATCCGTTGACTACCTCGTATGTGTCCGCGACCCTCAATGCAGGTGTCAGCTATACCTATGATCTCGCGCAGCGGCGCCAAACGATGACTGCGAGCAATCAGGCACAGACGGCCTACAGCTATGATAATGACGACAACCTCATTTCGGAGACTCGCGGAACGCAGGCGGTTGGCTTCGTGTACGATGCTGACGGAAGGCCGGAGACCATCACTCAGCCCAATAGTGTCACGATCAGCTACGGCTACGATGCGGATTCGCATCCGACCTCGATCAACTACAGCAGTACCGGCGGCGGCAACCTGGGCAACCTGACCTATGGTTACGATCAGGATGGACGAGTAAACAGCTTCGGTGGGACGCTGGCTACTGTCAATATGCCCTACGCTATGACGGCGACCTACGATGCCGGCAATCAGCTCGCCACTTGGAACACCACTCCAGCGACGACCGACGGGAATGGCAACCTGACGTTCGATCCGTCGCTATCCGCAACCTATGCATGGAACGAACGCAATCAACTCGCCTCGACGACAAGTGGCGTGCAAAGCAGCTTCACCTATGATGCCGAGGGACGCCGTGTCGGGCTGCTGAACAACGGTGCGACCACCCAGTATGTCTATGATGGTCTCAACGTCGCGCAGCAAGAGACTTCAGGGGGCACGGTGGATATGATACCGGGGCTTAACCTCGACGGGTATTTTTCACTCTCCGAATCGGGCCAGATCTACGCGATGCTCGCCGAGGCGCCCGGATCGGTCGCGGGGCTGGTGAATTCCAGCGGCGCGTTCGCCGTTCAATACCAATACGGTCCGTATGGAGCGTCGCCAGCAATGGGCGGACCGACGGTGGCGAATCCATTTCAATATCTCGGGCGCGAATCCGATCCCAGCGGGCTCTACGATCTTCGCGCGCGCTACTACAATCCGCTCCTCGGGCGCTTCCTCTCACCCGATCCGATCGGCTTCGTCGGCGGCCAAGCCAATCTTTTCGCCTACTCCTTCGACAGCCCCACCAACTTCTCCGATCCGCTAGGACTATTCAGCGCCGGCTGTGGCGGCGGCGGTGGTGGTGGGGGTGGCCCTGCCCCACCGTCAGGGCAGTTCGGGATGAAGGGAAAGGGGAACGGCAAGGGAGGAGGAAGCTTTACCATTGGCGGCGGCTTAACATTTTCTCTCTATGTTAGTTCAGAGCTGATGGCGCAGCGGAATGTATCGCTTTATGGTCTTGGAGGTCTCGCCCAGTATGGCGGGCTCCCGGTGAATCTGGATACGGCTGACATCACGACACCGACACCTCAAACAACGCAGAGATTGGTGGTGGGTTCGATGCCAACGGCCCTTGGATCCGGAAATCCATGCACTAATACGTGCGGGTCGCCCGAAGATACCTTGACCCTTTCATCGGGCTCCTTCTGTTCATGGTTCGGCGGTGGGTCGTGGCCTTGCGTGCCTGTAGCACCGTCTCCTTGAAGTTCCATCCGGTTGATCCTCTTGGGAGCCGCTCTCATGGTATATGGTATCTAGATCGCGAGACATCGGCGCGCCCTGTATTGCCGGGCTTTGAGGCCACGCCTTCGTGCAAGACCGGCGTGAACGGAGAATAGCGAATGGGGCACAATCGTGCGAGCATCGGCGTTGCCATCGCGCTTCTGCTGGCCTGCGTGGCGCGCAACGCATGCGCCGGGACGCCTTACCAATCGAACGCGCCCGAACCGCCTCGCGTCGGCACAATTGTCGATCGCAACAACCTTGACCTGTATGCGAAATATCTTCCCGCCGCGCTGAAATTTGCGATTGCTCACGGACTCAGGGCCACAGTCGTGCCGACCGAGCGTATTGACTGGCCGCCTCGCTTTCGAAAACTTACCGAGCAGTACTCGGGTCAAGTGCGTCTAGTCAACGGGAATGAGGTGCATAATTACGTCGCAGGCTTTCCTTTTCCGCTGGTTGATGTCAACGATCCGAACGCAGCGATGAAGGTGGCGTACAACTGGCATTGGGGTCCGTTTGTGCCCGATGACGTAATGCTGTTTAGTTCAAACCGCTCACAAGCCTATGCGGTCAACGCCGAGTCGAATGCTCTGATACCTCGCGACGATGATGACGACTTCCGGTCGGAGGGACCGTGCAATACGCTCATCTTCATACGCTACGCGCATCGCAGCAAAGTCGAGCCGATTCCAAGAGTCTCCGTGAAGATTCCCTTCGAGTGGAGAGTTCGCGGCATGAAGTGCGGCCGCTCCAGGGACTATTCGATCGCATGGAGCGACCTTGAGGATCCCGGCGAGTGGGACGTTTCAGGCAGTTCGATCGGATATATTTCATGGGGTGATGCACTCTGGTGGATCTTCGGAGGCGGGTCCAATTCATTTTTCGGCTTGGTATACGCCTCAGATCAGTGTACCTACGGATGTACTCAGTTCTGGTGGGAATACGTTTCTCCGCCACCGATGGCGTACAAGTTTCGCTTACTCGGAGTTCAATCCGTTCTTGCCTGCCTGCATGCCGAAACGAAGCCGGCGGGGATAATCCGCTCGGGACATCGGATCGAACTGGGCCAAGAGAATTTCGAGTTGCGCTCTGCCTACGTCATGGAGGCCAGCCCCGTCCAATTACAGGCATCCTCTTTATTAGGCCTCATCTCGGTTCGGCCGCTCCGCGCGCGCATTTACATTGACAGCGAGACGTTCGTCCTGCTCGGCTATGATCTAGAGCATCCCGGATTCGAAGATTCCGCAGTGCCCCTTTGGAGCGTACGAACTATGCCCGATGGCGGTGGAAACGAGATGGAACTCGCCAACGAGTTTTTCGTCCCGGGCGATCGGACGGACTTGCTCCTCACGATGCGTCTTGATCCGGGCACACAAAAGCTCAACACCGGCGTCATCGATAACGAACTATTCGGAAGATAGATACTTCAGCCCGCCGTATTACTTGAGGCCTGCTGAGCAAAAGTCCGGTACTCGCCGCCGCGCGGTTGACTCATGCTCCGGGCGGCGCCAAGCAGAGGCTTACGGCGCTTTTGCAAATATGCTACATAGCTCAATTATGCAAACACTGGGGCAGTTTATCGTTGAGCGGCGCAAGGAGCTGGGGCTGGCCGGGCGCGAAGTGGTGGCGGAAGTGCGCAACTCCGATGGCAAACCGATCTCGATTCCGTTCCTGGTTGACCTTGAACACGATCGGCGCAAGCCTTCCGACGAAGTCCTTGAACAACTCGCAAAGGTTCTCAAGATCGATTCGGATGTGCTCTACTTTTTGGCAGGGCGGTTTCCCGCCGACCTCAGCGCAACGACCGTTAACAGTGCGCAGGAACTCGCCGCAGGCTGGAAGGCGTTTCGGCGGGAAGTAAAGCGCAAGAAAAGACCGTGAAGATGATACCGGACAGGACCGGGCGTTTCCGCAAGCGTCCATTCTGGGAGTCATCAGAATTGGATGAGCGCAGCGAGCAGACCATCACTACCTTCCTGCGCGAGCGCTACGGGTTTGACCGGATTCCAGTCCCAACCGAAGCCTTCACCCTGCTTATCGAGCGCGACGCTGCCGACTTCGACATTGCTGCGGACCTGTCCGATGACACCTACCAGACCTTCGGCGTGACCCTCTTCCACCGGGGCGGGAAGCCGATCGTCAAGATCGCGCGGGAACTCTGGGAACAGCGAACTCGCAGCAATCGCCTGCGCATGACACTGGCCCACGAATATGGCCACGTGATGCTGCACACGTGGCTGTATGATCAGTATGCGGTGTCTGACAGTCCGCAGCGCTGTTACTGGAAGGACTTGCTTCCGACCAGCCGCGTGGTTGACTGGGCGGAATGGCAGGCAGGCTACGCCGGTGGCGCGCTGTTGATGCCGGAGAGCTTCGCGCGGCGCGCGGTCGCGGCGTATTTGCAGAATCGCTCTGAGCGGCTGCCGGTTGCCAAGGGCTCGCCAGAAGCGTCAGCGCTCTGCCAGCGTATTTCGCTTGCGTTCGATGTATCCGTCGAGGCCGCCACTGTGCGGCTCTCCCAGCTCGGCTATCTGACCGAGTAGCCCGCCAACAAGCCCCCGGCCGTTTCATTCGGACGGATCCTTGTGCTTGACATTCGTCCGATATCTCGCTACATAGCGAAGTAGTCACCTAGCCAAGAACGGATGTTGCCCATGACTCCAACCGCGGTAAACCATGCGCCGAAATTGAACCTCAGATGGCTCATCGCCGCCTGCGCCGCCGCCCTGTTCGCGCTACGAGCCCAGCCGTCGCGGGCCGCGCAATACGCTGATGCCATGCCGTGGGATCAGACGCTGGGCGCGATTCAGGACATGCTGGTAGGTCCCGTCGCTCACGCCGTAATAATGCTGAACTTCGCCTTGTCAGTGATCCTGTACGCGATCGGCAGCTACCCACGAGCAGGGCGCCTGCTGGCTGGCGGAGTAGCGGCTTGGGCCGCCCTGATCGCCGTCCATTTGCTGACTTACCTCGCGCCCTTCTGAGCAGTCGTTTCCAAGTATGCATTGGTGGAGGTCCGATATGAAACTCGCACGCATCGCAAAGCCGCTTCGTTTCCTGCAGGTACGCGTGAAGCTAGCCGGCGATCTGAATGCCGACCTCGAAAGTTACGCGCGCTACTACGAGCACGTTCACGGCAACGCTGTGGACTTGAAGGCGCTGATTCCGGAGATTCTCAGTGCCTTCGGCCAAGCTGATCGTGAGTTCCATTTGTGGGCGCGCTCTCCTGAACAGCCAGTCACGCCGTGTCTCCGCTCCAGTCTTCATCCAACGGCAGCGCCAAGGGCGAATCGTGATTGCCATCAGCGGAAGGTCGGCTGACGTGCTTCGCACGTGTTTGGGAATTGACACGTCACTCATCGCCTGGATGAACGCGATTCGTGCAAGTACCCGAAAACATTGGGTAGACGCTGTCTACAGGAAGAGGTGCGAAGCGGTCTAAGTCCTCGCCAAATCAGTGTAAACACCCGTCTACAGCAGACTTTGGAGAACCACACATGAACTCCCGATCGATCTCAACCCGAGTCCCGGAAGAAATCGCCGATCAGCTTGCGGCCGAAGCGCGCCGCCGAAGCGTGACCGAAAGCGATCTGATTCGCAAAATTCTCGCTGCGCGCTACCTCGGCGCCGCTCCGTCAGCGATGGAGCCTCAGACAAAAATCCAATCCTTGGATGAGTACGCGCAGCTCATCTTCGAGGTCGCCAAGACCCGCTCCGTCATCTTGCATTCGCTGGACCACACGCTGGGAGCGGAGGTGGTCGACGAGATCATCGACTCCGCCGAACAGACCGCCAAGGAGCACGTCGCACAGGTGCTGAAGAGCAAGGAGATACCGTCATGACGCCCATCATTCGTCAGGCAATCCACGAACACGCCCTTTATGCTTCGCTGGAGTTCAGACTCAGAGAGGCGCTGCGTTACGTCCTCCTGACCGCGGCGCTCTGGATCGAGATGACCATCTGCCTGGTCTGGCACTGGAGCGGGCATTACGGCGGTCCGGCCGCACATCGCTACTTCATCCGCTGGTTTCTGGCGTGGTTCCTGACCCAGGAGATTCCGCTGACCTTCGCATCGCTCCTCTATCGCGGCGGGCGCTACACCATCGCCAGCATGTACGCCTTTCTCAATTACAAGTATTATCTCGGCGGCTCATTCGCTGCGTGGTACTGGCACTACGCACCATGGGGAGCGGCGCTGACCGGTCTGATCGAAGCCGCCGCCGTGACAATTCTCTTTGTGCGCAGCGCTCCTTGCGAAGCCAGACATATTCGCGGCATCACTCTGGTTCCAGCACGCAAACTCGCCCGCAAGCTGGTCGGCCGCGCTGGCATTCGGCTCGCCGGCGTTCGCATACCGCGCGCGCTTGAGTGCCAACACTTTCTCGTCACCGGCTCGACTGGGTCCGGCAAGTCGGTCGCCATACGTTCGCTGCTTCGGCAGATAGAGGAGCGCGGTGAAACCGCGGTCGTGGTTGACCCGGAGTGCGAGTTCGTCTCCGAGTTCTATCAACCCGGGCGCGGCGACTTCATCCTCAATCCGCTCGATGCCCGTTGCCCGCGCTGGTCACCGTGGCGCGAGCTTCGCGATGAAAGTCACGACGCCGACTGCGAGGCGCTGGCCGCCTCGCTCCTCCCTGACCCACCGGACGCGTATCACGAGGGCGGGGCGAGCTTCTTTTTCCGTCAGAGCAGCCGGACGCTGCTGACCAGCATCTTCCGAATAGCCGAGCCCAGGGAAGCGTCGTCGATCCCGCGCCTGCTCACGCTGCCGCGCGCCGAACTCAGACGGGCGCTTATCGGGACGCCAGCCGAAGCGCTGATCGATCCCGGAGCGCACGAGCAGGGCGCCGGCATCGTCGCCACCGCCGCCAACGCGACCAAGGCCTTTCACTTCCTGCCCGAGAACGCGCCGCGAAGTTGGAGCGCATTGGAATGGTCGGCGAAGCGACAGGGCTGGCTGTTCCTGACCTCGTCCGAAGAATCCAAAGACGCAGCACTGCAGTTGCAGAGCGTTTGGCTGGATTGCATCATCCACCGGCTGCTGAGCCGGGAACTTGGGCCGCGCAGACAGGAACAGGTCTGGATCGTTGCAGACGAGCTTCCGGTGTTGAGACGGCAAGCGAAGCTCGAGGATCTGGTCGTCCGCGGCCGCAAGCGCGGGCTGGCGGTCGTGCTCGGCTTTCAGGCTATTACGCAACTGCGGACCATCTACGGCGTCAACCAGGCCGCCACCTTGGTCGCCTCGCCCGCCACCAAGCTGATTCTCAGAACCGGAGAGCCTGAAACGGCCCAGTGGTGCAGCGCGCAGATCGGCGAGCGCGAGGTTGAGCGCGGCCACCTGAGCGCCAACGCGAGTCATCGGGAGCAATACTCGTTCGGTATCCGCGAACAGCGAACGACGGAACCGGCGGTGATGCCCGCCGAGATGCAGCTGCTCCAGCCGCTGTCGGGCTACCTCTGCGTCACCGGTCATCACCGCTCGTTCGTGCGCTTCGACTATCTCGCGCCCCAAGTCCGGCAGGAAGGTTTCATCCCGCGCGTCAATCTGCCCGCGCTGGTGAAGCCAGCGCGGCGATCGCAGGTGATCGCGCTTGGTCCCGCAGCGGCGAGCACACGCAGGAAACGGATCTGAGCCATGCTGGTAATGTCGAAAGGCGCGCTTAGTGTAGGCCAAGCCGAGACCTACTATCAGGAGAAATACTCCGAGGACGACTACTATACCGAATCGCACCGCGTCACCGGCGAATGGTATGGAAGAGCCGCCGAGATCCTCGGGCTGAGCGGCGCAGTCAGCGAGGAAGATTTTCGGGCCGTGCTGCGCGGAACCAGACCCGGTAGCGGCGAAGTCCTGGTCAGTGCTGCCGCTGGCCGTGACGACCGCCGCGCAGGTTGGGACGCGACGTTTAATGCGCCGAAGTCAGTCAGTATCCAGGCGCTGGTTGGCGAAGATGCGCGGCTGGTAGAGGCGCATCGGCGCGCGGTCGAGCGAGCGCTTTCGGAACTTGAACAGTTCGCCCAAGCGCGCCGACATCGCGGACAGGAGTGGGTTACCACCGGCAATTTCGTTGCGGCCCGCTTCGAGCACATCGCGGCGCGACCTTCGGAGACTGGGACCCACGACGGCTACGGCCCTGACCCTCACCTCCACACCCACGTCGTAATCGCCAACATGACGCTGCGGCCAGACGGCATGTGGCGGAGCCTGGACCCGATAGAGATCTATCGCAGCCAGAGCCTTGCGACTGCGGTTTATCGCTCGGAACTCGCCCGCGAAGTCCAAGCGCTTGGATATCGAATCAGCCTTACCGCGTCCGACGGACGCTGGGAGCTACAAGGATATACGCGCGAACAGGTAATGGCGTTTTCGCGTAGACGCCAGGACATCGAAGCACTTCTTTCCCGCCAAAACTCAACCGGAGCGGCAGCGGCCCAGATCGCCGCCCATCAGAGCCGGCGTGCCAAAGAAAAGCGTGACGAAAACCAGCTTCGCGCGGAGTGGCAGGCGCGCGCCCATGACAATCGAATCGCGCTCGCCGAGATTTCGGAACACGCGCTCGCACGCGGACCCTCGCGGACAGTCTCTCCGGCTGGGATCGAGGAAGCGGTCAGATTCAGCGTAGCTCACAACACCGAACGCGAAGCCGTCACTGACCGGCGCGCTCTGGAGCGCACCGCTCTTCAGTACGCCATGGGAATCGCCGACCTGGAAGGCGTGCGGTGCGAGACCGGTATTCGGGAATCACGTGGCGATCTAATCGCCCTTGCTGTTTCCCCTTCGTTTCCGGGAGTCGTTTTCACCACCCCGGAGATGGTGGTGCTTGAGCGCGAGAATCTCGAACTCATGCGCGCTAGCAGAGGGCATTCCGACGCAATCGCCACTGAACCAGACGCGCGCAGTTGGGCAGCCGCGCGCTCGCTATCCGCCGAGCAGGCTCAGGCGGCGGTGCTGACGCTGACTGCCACCGATTGGCTTACCTCGATCGAAGGGCGCGCGGGCGCGGCGAAGACTACCACGGTCGGAGCGCTCAACGACTTCGCTGAGAGCGCTGGCTACGCGGTACGCGGTTTCGCTCCGACCACGCGCGCCGTAAAGGCGCTTTCCGAAGCCGGAATCGAATCCCGGACCGTGGCGAGCCTGCTCGCCGGCCCGCTTCCTGATCGCGCAGCCAAAGAGTTGTGGATCATCGATGAGTCGAGCCTGCTCGGCACTCGCCAGATGAACGCGCTGCTGCACAAGGCGCGAGAGGCCGAAGTCGGTCGGGTCGTCTTCGTCGGCGACCAGCGCCAGCACCACGCCATCGAGGCTGGCCGGCCCATCCAGCAGATGCAGCAAGCGGGCATGCCCATCGCGCGATTGGAGACTATTCGTCGCCAACTCGATCCCGGACTGCGTGAAGCGGTCACGCTCGCTTCGCGCGGAGAGATTGGAGGCGCAATCGCACTCCTCGAGCAGCAGGGTCGCATCCGCGAGATTGTCGATCCGAATGAGCGCCACGCGGCGATTGCGCGCGAATATCTTGGCGCGCACGAGGCAGGTGAAAAGGTGCTCGTCGTCAGCCCTGCCAACGACGAGCGCCGCCAGTTGAACGCCGCCATTCGCGCAGCCTTCAAGGAACGCGGACACATCGGCTCCGATAGACGAGAACAGATCGTGCTTGTAAACCGCGTTCTGACCCGCCCTCAGCGCAAACGAGCGCAGAGTTACGAAGTTGACGACGTGCTCCGATTCCGGCGGGGAAGTGCGCGGCTGGGCATCGACCGCGGAAGTTATGCCCGGATCGAAGCAATCACCCCGGAACGGAACCAAATGGTGGTGCGGTATGAAAGCGGAAAAGCTGTCAGCTACGATCCTTCGCGCCTATCCGGAGTCGAGGTCTTCCATCAGGAGCGTCGCGTTCTCGGAGCGGGCGACCGGATTCAATTCCGCGCGCCGGATCGTGCGCTCGGTGTCGCCAATGGAGAGTTTGCGACAGTCGTCGCAATCGACGATCACAAAGCTCGCCTGCGCAGCGACAACGGGCGCGAGATCAGCGCGGCAATCGATCGTCTGAAGCACATCGACTACGGTTACGCCTCGACTTCGCATTCCAGCCAGGGGTCCACGGTTGATCGCGTGATCGCTAATATCGATACCGCTCGCTCGGCTGAACTCGTAAACCGCAAACAGTTTTACGTCTCGATCAGCCGGGCTCGGCATGCGATGAGCTTGTACACCGACGACCGTGCCAGACTCGACTCAGCTGTGGGGCGCAACCGCGAAAAGTCGATTGCCCTGGAACGCCTCAACCTGAACGAGCGAAGAGACATCAAGATCGTTCCAGAACCGCCGCGCCGGAACATCACCCCTGCCCACGGCATCAGAAGGTGACTGGTCTTGCCCAACCTTGCCGTCGAAACATTTTTTCATCGGCGTTGCGCTGTGAGCGCGGACGCTCGGGCTGCGCAAGCTTCGCCGCGAGGCCACGCGGCGCATCGCGCCGCTCGCGCTCCGCTGCGCGCCGCTGTAATGGTGGCGCGCGCTCCGCGGGCAACCGCGCCGAACGCAGCGTCCGGCACGGTTGCTACGCTCCGCCACGCGCATCCCGGAATCTTGCGCCGCCCTCCAGACTCGGTTGAGAGGGCGGCGCTTTCAATGCTGCGCACTCAAACAAGCATCGGAGCGCCCTTCCCTCCGGGACGCGGGCGGGAGACAGCGAAGGGACTCCGCGGCGAACCGTTGTTTCCGTGCCGCTCGTTTTCTCTTGCATTGAAATTCTTTTTGTGTTAGCTATGTAGCTACTAAATCATACCGCTATCTCAGCTTCCTTTTTTTGAGCGATTCTCTGTGATAGTTGGAGCCACGTCCATGGAGTTTGACCTTTCTCTCGATGCAGTAGCTCGGCGCCCGGAACTGGTGCGTGAACTCGCGCCGCAAAGAGCGCGCGATCTGCGTTTACAGGCGCGCGTCGCGCTGGCTGCCCTCGATGATCGTGTTGAAAGCGTAGAAGCGCCGAGCGCAGCAGTGTCGAGCGCCGCCGTGCCACACGACAACGATCCGACGAGGGTTCGGAACGTTGACGCCAAGACCGCTGCTAGAATATTGGGCGTCTCGCAGTCATGGATATGGCACCGTGTCCGGGAATTGCCGTTCGTCGTCCACATTGGAGGCAGAACCCTCTTCGAACTTGAAGGCATTCAAAGATACAACGAAAAGAGACTGCGAGATACGATCAGGAGAGCGCCGAATGGAAAGGAAGACAATTAGGGGAGTCGGCAGTATCTACAAACAGCCTGGATCGGAGAACTGGTTCATCCAGTTTGCTCATCGCGGTAAGCCCGTACGCCGAACCGCGCACACGCCCGACGAGAAAAAGGCGATGAAGGTTCTCTTGGAGCAATTTGCCAAGGCCAGGGTCGGTGGCGCGAGCTATATTGGAACGCGCGCAGAACGGTTGACGTTCGACGAGATGGCGTCCGCAATCGAGAGCGACTATCGCGTTAACAACCAGCACATGAAGGCGCTCAGTGTTCGCCTTCTCCACCTGCGGCCAGCTTTCGGAGATCTTCGAGCCATCGAGATCATGACCAGCCAGATTGTGCGCTACCGACGCGACCGGCTGGCCGAAGGAGCGGCGAAGGCTAGCGTCAATCACGAAGTCTCGATCCTCAAACGTATGTTCAACCTTGCGGTGGAGAACGGTGAACTCTCGTCGGCGAATGTTCCCGCTTTTCCGCGGCAATTCGATCTCAGCGACGGGATTCGTGAGGGCTTTATAGATCAAGCGACCTTTCTTGCTATCCGTTCGCGCCTTCCCGAGCGCCTTAAGGATCCAATCACATTTATGTCGCTCGTGCCTTGGCGGCCAAGGGAGGTCCTCGGAATGCTTTGGAGCTCAATCGATATTGAGAACCGAGTGCTCCTTCTGCCGCGTCGCAGCAGCAAGAACCGCGAACCTAGGCGCCTTCCGCTGGTTGGAGAGCTTTGGGAAATCATCGAGCGCGCTCTAGCGCGGCGAAGACCGGACTGTCCGAACGTTTTCTATCACTTCAAGATCAGAAATGGCGAAGGCACGGAGCCGAGGCCCATCGCTTCGTACAATACGGCATGGATCAAGGCTTGTTCTGAGGTCGGGCTGGTCGGCGGAGTCAAAGGCATCCTGCCCTACGACCTGCGCCGCACGGGAGTGCGCAATCTCAAGCGCGCAGGAGTAAGTGACACCGTCGCGATGGAGATAAGCGGCCACAAAACTCGCTCCATGCTGGATCGCTACAACATAACGGCTGACGACGACTTGATCGACGCGATGGATCGTCTCGCAAAGTATATGGGCAAGCAGGCCAAGCGCTCCAAGGTCACACCGATAAGCCGTGCGCGCGACTATGATCAAACTATGATCGAGCAGGCTGCAGTTCCGAGCAGTAGAGAGCAGAAAGGGTGAGCGTGAAAAGCCCGTAAAGACTGCACCTTAGTGCGACTGTTGGCGGCCGCTCGCTCCGCTCGCAGGTCTGCAAAACCTCCATGCATCGGTTCGAATCCGATCGCCGCCTCCATCAGTCTTTTCGGCCGCACTTCCAGATTCGATCCTTTGAGCTGAAAGCTCTGGGCAAGGTAGGGCCTTGGATTTTTTGATCTCGCGCGTTTCCGGTGGGTTCGTTTGGTATCTTTTTATGTTGCCGGAAAATTATTCTCCTTGAGAATGCTCGATAATATGGCTTGACGGGTTCGTTTTAGGCGCTTTTTCGGTACCTGATTCTGAGGCTCCGGCGCGGCGCTGGCGCTGCATCCGATCGAGCTGATCGATCGCGCGGAACAGGTGGCGCATCAGGCCGTTTTCGTAGCGGCTGATCATCACGACCTCGTCGGGATCGGGCATCGAGAGGCCGTTGAGCCCGGCTGGCTCGAGGACGTTGTCGCACTTGTATTCGTATTCGCCGTCGGCGTCAGTCTCCGCGGTCCATGTGAGCGAGGTCAGATAGGCGGCGCGATTCTCGAATTTGAGCAAGCGGCGCAGCCGCCAGGTGCATACGCCGATCTCCTGCACCATCAGCATTTCCAGGGCCCCGACGGGTTTGCGGTCGGCGATCAGCGAGGCCATCAGCGCTCGGAACTGTGCGGACTCGCGATGGCCTTCGAGCGTCGGGATCACGAGCCCTCGCGAGAGGACGCCGGACCTCGCGCGGGCGCGGCGCTTCGCGAGAACGCCGTGCTTGACGGCGTTCATCGCGGAGCGCGCCTTGCCGCGCGCAGAGCGAGGTCCGGTCGAGAGCAGGGCATTCGCGCGATTAGCCGCAAGTCTCCGGTCGGAGATAGGGGGCTGTTCGAGAACGGTTGGAATTTCGGGCGCAGAGAGGTCGCCGGGAGTGATTTGCTCATCCATGTGTTCAATTGTGCACAAATTGTCAAAAAAACAAGGCTGAACAGTTCAGCCTTGTTTTTTTGCTCGAAGTAGTTTATGGCCCCTCGCCGATGTCCCTCGCCCGTCCGTCTGATCCCTCGCCCGGAAAGGGAGATTCTTAGGGGCCGATTTTCCAGACGTACTTGCATAATGTACTATTAGGCTGATCTTCGAGTGGGAGAGCGGCGCCATGCTGATGACGAAGCGTAAGCCGGCGACGGTCGGTGAAATCCTGGTGGAGGAGTTCATGGAACCGCTTGGCCTGACTCAAGGAGCGCTCGCAGAAGCTATGGGTGTGCAGCGCAAGCACGTCAACGAGTTGTGCAATGACCGCCGCAACGTGACCGCCGCGACGGCTCTGATCCTGGCGCGCGTGTTCGGCAACAGCCCGGATTTCTGGCTGAATGTACAGCGGCGCAACGACTTGTGGGACGCGATGCATAGTCCGAAGGAGCAGGCGCGGATCGGACGCGCTCGTCCGCTCAAGGCAGCTTAGACTCTCCTGCGATTTTCCGATTTTAAGTGCTTGCCATCCGCGAGAACTGCGCACGGGTCGAGAGCGGAAGACACAGGCTGAAGCCTGTGCCACTTAAAACAAGTCAAATTTCTGAGGAGTCGTGCCTTCTGGCTTGCGAACTTTCTCATGCTGGCAGGCTCTGCCGATGTTGGGCGCAGCGAGCATTTTCTTAGGTGGCACAGGCTTTAGCCTGTGTTTCTTTGCAGCAGCATCCTCGTCCGGGCGTCACGAGGCTGGCGGAAGAAGCGCGAGCCTCGCGCCGCGCGCAAATGCTGCCGGTAAGATCGACCTAACCCCTGACCCCTTCCCGGAGGGGAAGGGGGAGCATTCGGAGTCGGGCGACGAAAAACTGCACAATCGGACTGTACTGTGAGTGCATCGCTACCGACAATCCGCGGGGGGTGGAGAGAAAAATAGAAATCAGGCGGTCCCTAGTCTCTCTTCGCGCAGCAATTCAACATATTTTCTCAACATATCTTCGGGGAGATCGAGGAGTACAAGATTACCTTTTCGTGCCAAATTGCCGAACGGCTTTCGCATCGTCGCATGAGGATCATGAATTTGTTCAACCAGTTTTCGCGTGGTTTCGTAAACTAACAGGTCCGCTGCCTGGAGAGGCAGATACTCTTCTCTGGAACCATGCGCTATATCAGCAAACCGATGTTCCTTGTCCATTTTATCTTTATAGGCATAAAACAATTCGATTGCGTTGCCCACAAAATGCTTCTGTCGCTCGACCAAAAAATGCAACGGCTGCGGAAAAGTAAAGCGAGTATTCTTCTTGTCTGTTGTTCCAGATAACAAGCAGAGCAGCCCGAACAGGGCAAATAGACGCGGGTCTTTCCACTCTTCAGATATATCCGTAGGAAAAGCGCGCTCGTATTCATCGCAAATGATGGCACATCCGATTCCCAATGTTGGATATCCAGAAGCCGTCACCGTTATGCGTTCCGTGAACTCGTTTCGTTCCGCGTCAGACCAACCGTTATTGAACGGCGGCTGACGCGCGAGAAAATCGGTTGCATGAAAATATGGGAACGGCCCGCGCCTGAGCACGCCTCGCCAATCATCCTCAAATTTCAACCACGCTTCGACGGTCGCGAGATAGCCGGTTATCGCTACGACTTTTTGGCCATGGCGATCTTGGGTGCTGTCATCAAGATACACCTGGTAGGGCTTGTGGATTTCGATTGTCATTAGGCGACGAGTCCCACAATCTTCGGGCCGCTTACCTGGCCTCTCCCTTTCAGGGCGAGGTGTCCGCAACAAAGAGGCGGATTAAAATCCGCCGTACTTAATGTGTAACTGACTGGTCAGGGCATGGGGACGGGGACTACTGGGGCCATTATGGAGAGGTTGTCTTTTACTGTTAGCGTCACGAGGCAGGTGGGTTCCTGGCGGCCGTAGCAGATGTTGGCGACTATACCTTTGGGGCTTGGTTGCAGGCGCGAGTATTTGTGACATACCCATACGCCCGCGCTCTGACGGTACATCGCGGCCGTGAAATAGCGGCCGGGGGAGAGCTTGCCGGTCTGGGTTACGCCGCGGAGGCCTACTTCTTTCGAGTCGGTTATTTCGAAGCCGTCGTGGGCGGAGTTGGGATCGTAAGTCATGAAGAAAATCTGCCATTGCAGGCCGGCGCGGGCGGAAAGGTCGTAGTTCATCATGTGCTCGGAGGAGAATACCGGCTTGTCGCGGCATAGCCATGGACGCGGCTCGCCGGCATGGGCGGGCGCGCACAGGGCGATCGCCGTCAGAACGATCGCGGCGGAAATTGGCTTCAGGATGCGGGTCTTCAGGATGCGGATCGACATGGGTGGTTTTCCCTCGGGCCGGATGAGACTTCGGCGACGTGGCTTAAGATTATATTTGCGCGCGAGGTCCCAGCGCCGCAATCTGTCCGACGATTTCGGCCAGGTTCGAGTCCTTGGGCGTGAAGACCGCCCGCACCCCCATCACAACCAGGCGCGCGCGGTCGGGTTCGGGAATGATACCGCCCATCACGACACGGACGTCGCCGGCGCCGCGCCGATGCAGTATCGCAAGGGCGTCGCGCGCGATCGCCATGTGCGCTCCGGCCAGGCTCGAAATCGCGAGCACGTCCACGTCTTCCTGGAGCGCCGTTTCGACCATCTGGGCCGCGGTCTGTTTGAAGCCCGCCAGCACCACTTCCATCCCGGCCTGCATGCAGGCATGCGCCAGCAGCTTGACCGCGTTGATATGTCCGTCGAGGCCGGCTTTGCCGAGCGCGATTTTCATCTTGCGCGGCGCATGAGCGATCGAAAACGAGGCGACCGCGCCGCGCGCTTCGAGGATCGGCGGGGTGTAGCGGCCGTGGCTGGCGCGCACGATCGCGTCGGTCCATTCGCCGACGGTGCCGCCCGCGCGCGCCAGCGCGAGCGTGGCCTCCATCGTCGGTTGCTTTGCGGCGGCGGCGCGCGCGAGCGCATCGCCAGCGCTCGCGACGGCGGCGTTGTCGCGATGCTTGCGCCAGCGCGCGATCGCGTTAACGCGATCTTTTTCGATCGAGGCCTGCGCGCCGTCTTCAGAATTGTCGGCGCTTTCGGCCGCCAGTCCGATCAGTCCGATCTCGCCCAGAAATGAGTTGACGCCGACCTGTACGATCTCGCCGGTTTCGAGTTTGCGCTGGCGCTCGGCGAGTGCGCGCGTCAGTTCTCCGGCGACGATCCCGATCGAGCGCGAGTAACCGGCGGTGCGCAATTCCGTCGCGATCGTCCGCGCGCGTTGCGAAATTTCGGCAGTGAGACCCTCGATTACTTTGCTGCCCGCGAAGATGTCGCCGTATTTCGTGATGCCGGTTTCATGCATCAGCACCTGCTGCGTGCGCAGCGACAGGGTTTGCTCGGCCTGATCGGGCAGCGCCATCGCCTCGCGGAAGCCGGGTAACTGCAAAGCGTTGACGCGCGCCGCCGCGGAGATCGTGACCGGCAGCGCCTCGTAGGCGATGCGGATGATATTGACCTCGGGCTGCTGCTCGGTGAGCGAGAGCGAGCGCACCTGGCATCCGGCGCGGAAGGCGACTTCGTCGATGCCGTACTCGGAATGGCACAGCTCGCGCCAGAGGCTGAAGTACGCGCGGATTTTGCAGATCTCCGGCACCAGCTCGATACCGCTGTTGATGAAGAACGAAATGCGGCGCACGGTCTGCTCGAACGCCGCGGGCGCGATATTTTCGCGCAGCGCGTCGAGGAGCAGCATCGCATTGCCGAAGGCGTAGCCGATCTCCTCGGCCGGGCCGGCGCCGCTTTCCATGTAGTGGTAGCCGCAGCAGTTGATCGGGTTCCAGTTCGGGACGCGCTCGACCGCGAACTTGATTAGTTCGGTCGAGAGCCGGAACGACATTTCCGGGTCGAAGATCGAGGTGCCGCGCGCGACGAATTCTTTCATCAGATCGTTCTGGGTGGTCCCGCGCAGTTCCGTCCACGGCGCGCCGTGCTTCTCCGCGACGACCAGGTAGAGCGCGAGCAGGAACGGCGCGGTCGCATTGATCGTCATCGAGGTGTTGATCTGGGCGAGCGGAATTCCCTCGAACAGCGCCTCCATGTCCTGCCAGTGGCAGATCGAGACGCCGGCCTTGCCGACTTCGCCCGTGGCGACCGGAGCGTCGGGGTCGTAGCCGTTTTGGGTGGGGAGATCGAAGGCGATCGAGAGGCCGCGCTGGCCCGCCTTGAGATTCTGGTGAAAGCGCGAGTTGGCTTGGCGCGCGTCACCGAATCCGGCGTAGGTCCTGATAATCCAGGGTTCGCGCACGCGCTGGTTATTGCGCTCGGCCTCGCTCATGCTCGCGGATACCTCACAGCCAAGGGTATTTGCGAATCCGCGCGAATTCCAGCGCGCCAGTTTCGCTAGCCGGGAAGATCGATCGAAGGCTTTCCGGCGTCAACGCATCGCGAGGCCGACTTGGGAACGATCGGCTTGCCCAGCTCGTCGTCGGTCACAAACTGATCGGCGTTAGGCTGAATTTCGAGTCCGTGCGATGCGGCGCGGGCGCGATACGATTCGCAATCGCGCTCGGTGCGGAACATGGTCGAGCGCACGGTCCATTTTGAGATTGGCGCTCCGACGTCGAATTTTCCGATCGCATTGGGCGCGGGAGCCACGACCATGAACCATCCGGTTAATGCAAGGATAGACAAGTGATGCAGTTTCATCCGTTTCCCCGTCGAACAATTAGGGCGGCTCTCCGAACCCGGCGGGCAGCAGCGCTACACTTTGGTCCGGTCATCCCCGCAAGGTGGATGCCGCGCTGAATCCATATTCACGGAGAAGCCATAAACGAAGCAAGTGCATTTATTAAATCGCGGCCGTGCAGATCGGGAAGTTCGGGTATTTCGAGAACCGGGGTTCCGGTTTCGCGGCGGGCGCGCGCGAGCGCGGCACGCGAATGGGCGGCGCGGGCAATCTCGGCCAGCGCGATTTCGGCCAGATGGGCGCGGGAGCGGGAATCGCCCGCTTTGGGATGGCCACCGAGCATCGCGGCGACATCGGCGGAATCAAAATCGACCGAGGCCAGGCGATTGAAGAACACCCGAGAGGGCGCAAGCTGCATCCCGCTCAGCGTCGCGTGCATCTCGAGCACCTCGGACATCGCGAGCGAGTCGGCGGTGGTGACCTCGACGATGGCGCAGGTGTCGCGGTCGCGCAGCCATTTGCCGATATTGGCGGCTTCGTTGCCGACCACGCTCTGGCGAAAAGTCGCGCGCGCCGCGGTCGGCATGCGCAGCAGGGCGAGCGCCTGCCCGCTGGAAGGAGCATCGACGATAATCGAATCCCAGAGGTTGCGGCGGCGCTCCTTGCGTCCGCTCTCGTAATAGATTTTGCCGAGCATCACCAGCTCGCGCAGTCCCGGCGCGGCCTGCACAAAGAATTGGTACAGCCGGCTCGCGAACACCGCGCGCAACAGCATGCGTCCCGGCACCACCATCGCCAGGTATTCCTCGAGCGCGTGGCCGCCGTCGAGCAGCATCGTGAACAGGTTGGGCGCGGCTTCGACCGGACTGTAGGAGCGCTCGACGCCGAGCGCCGTCGCCATCGGTGCGCGCGCGTCGGTCTCGATCAGCAGGGTGTGCGCCCCGGCGTTGGCGCGCGCCAAAGCCAGCGCGGCGGCGAGCGTGGTTTTTCCAACGCCGCCCTTGCCGAGGATGAAGGTTACGCGCCGGTCGGGCAGGTCGGCGGGCATGATCGCTGAGACTAAGCCCGGCTACCAGCGCAGCAGGTTCGCGCCCCAGGTAAGGCCGCCGCCGCACGCGTTGAGCATCACCAGGTCGTTGTCGCGGATGCGGCCCTGCTCGAGCGCCTCGTCCAGCGCGATCGGGACTGAAGCGGCGGAGGTGTTTCCGTAGCGTTCGATATTGATGAAGACTTTTTCGGGCGGCAGGCCGAGCCGCTCCGCGACCGCATTGATGATGCGCATGTTGGCCTGATGACCGACCACCAGGTTCACGTCCTCGAGCTTGACGTGCGCGCGCTCGGCAACCTGGCGGCTGACTTCCTCCATGCTCTTGACCGCGATCTTGAACAGCTCGGGACCTTTCATCTTGATCGAGTCGGCAGGGTCGCGGCGCGCCTCTGCGTCGAGCGTCGAGCGGATTCCGGTCGCACGCAGCGAGAGCAACCCCCAATGCTGTCCCGAAGAGCGCAGCAGGCTTCCCAGCACTCCGCGTGGTCCGGGTTCGGAAACCAGGACTGCGGCGCCGGCGCCGTCGCCAAAGAGCACGGAGGTTCGCCGGTCGTTCCAATCAACGAAGGTCGAGAGCGCGTCGGTGCCGATGACCAAGACCTTGCTGAAATCGCCCGCGCGCATGTGCGCGTCGGCGACCGAGAGTGCGTACACGAAGCCCGAGCATGCGGCGGCAACGTCGTAGGCGGGAATCGAATCGACGCCGAGCAGGTTTTGCACCTGGCATGCGAAGGAAGGGAACGCGAACTCGGAGGACACGGTGCCGACGATGATCGCGTCGAGGTCTTTCGGCTTGAGGCTGGCGCGCTCGAGCGCGATCCGGCTTGCGTTCAGCGCGATCTCCGCCAGCGACTCGCCCGAGCGCATGGTGTAGCGCTGGCCGATTCCGGTGCGCGAGCGAATCCATTCGTCGGAGGTCTCGATGAAGCGTTCGAGATCCTGGTTGGAAACGGGAGTGCGCGGCAGGGCGCGCCCGGTCGCAATAATTCTGGAACCCATGTGGGAAAAAACCTAAACCGCCGGCCGGAAGGCAAGCGTCGTATTGGTGCCGCCGAACCCGAACGAGTTGTTGAGCGCGATGCGAATCTTTGCGGGCCGGGCTTGATTGGGCACGTAGTCCAGGTCGCACTCGGGGTCGGGATGCTCCTGGTTGATGGTCGGCGGGATCATCCCGCGCTGGATCGCCAAAATCGTGTAGACCGATTCGATCGCGCCCGCAGCGCCGAGCGTGTGCCCGGTCATCGACTTGGTCGAGCTGATGGGAACCTTGACGGCGCGCTCGCCGAAAACTTTCTTGACCGCCTGGGTCTCCGCGATATCGCCCTGTTCGGTCGAAGTGCCGTGGGCGTTGATATAATCGACCTCGTTGGGATCAAGGTCGTTCTCTTCGAGGCACATTTGCATGCATCGCGCTGCGCCGCGGCCTTCGGGAGAGGGCGAGGTGATGTGATAGGCGTCGGAGTTGGCGGCGTAGCCGACGATCTCGGCCATGATGTTCGCTCCGCGCGCGAGCGCGGCGTCGCGATCTTCGAGAATCAGAGCGGCCGCGCCTTCCGACATCACGAAGCCGTCGCGATCCTTGTCGAACGGACGGCTGGCCTTCTCGGGCGCGTCGTTGCGGGTCGATAGCGCGCGCATCACGCAAAAGCCGCCGACACCGAGGGCGGTCAGCGCGGCTTCCGAGCCGCCCGCGATTGCGGCGTCAAGGTAGCCAAGCCTGATCATGCGATAGGCCTCGCCGATCGCATGGCTGCCGGAAGCGCAGGCGCTGGTGGTGGTGAAGCTGACGCCGCGTGCGCCGTAGCGAATCGAGATCTGTCCGCAGGCGAGGTTCGAGATAAGTTTCGGGATGAAAAACGGCGTGATGTGCTTGAGGCCGGTGGCGAGGAACTGCTTGTGATACTCCTCGATCGTGCACAGGCCGCCGATCCCGTTGCCGATCAGCACGCCGACATTGTCGGCATTCGCGTCGGTGATCTTGAAGCCCGACTGGCGCATCGCTTGCTCGCTCGCGGCGACGGCGTACTGGATGAAAAGATCCATCTTCTTGACGTCGCGCTTTTCGATCCAGTCCTCGGGGACGAATCCCTTGACCTCGCCGGCGATCCGGGCGGTGAACTGCGAGGCGTCGAAGCGCGTGATTGGGCCGATCCCCGAACGCGCATGCATCAGGGAATCCCAGTTGTCTTCGATTCCGATTCCAATCGGGGTCACCAGGCCGCTTCCCGTGACCACCACGCGGCGATCCAGTATCTTTCTCATCGTTATCGATGCCCTAGCATCCTCCGTGGGCGATTCTCATTCATCATGGACCAAATCACGATCGAGGAAAAGTACGTGGCCGGGCGTATCGTCAGGTGGGTTTCCGCAACGCTTAACTTGAACGCGAACGCGCACAAATGAAACAATTGCGATGTGAGTGAGAATGCCGCCGCGATTGATTCGTTTTTGAAGCTCGCCGACAGCCTGGGTGAACTGGAGATCGTGATTGGTCCCGCCGCGCGTCCCGCAATCGCGGAAGTGCGCGAGGGGCTGCGCAACGCGGTCGCGATGCGCGATCGGGGCGATATGCCGGCGGCGATCGCGGCGATTCGGCGCGCGATGGAGCGGCTGGCGGGGCTTGGCGCAGAGCTCGATCCGGCCGAGGGCGCGATGATGCGCGCGATCGCAGAACGCTTCGCCGCCGCGATGTCGTTCGGCGACAAGGGCGAAGCCAAGGGTGCTGTGAGCCTGATGCGCCGCAAGGCGGGCGACACCAGCAAAGACGGCGGCAACGATAATCAATGGTAGCGGCACGCGCCAACGTATCGAGCCTGGCCGGTCTGACTGATTATTTCTATGTTTGAAAAACTTGTCCTTTGACCGTGGAGAAATATGGTGGCATCCGCAGCCGATATCAAAATTGATCGGACTCAACTCGACGAGCTCTGCATAAATTCCATCCGCGTCCTCACGATCGACGCGGTTCAGAAAGCGAACTCAGGGCATTGCGGCCTGCCGATGGGGATGGCGCCGGCGGCGTATCTGCTGTGGACGCGCTTCATGCGCCACAACCCGAAGAATCCTAAATGGTTCGGGCGCGACCGCTTTGTGCTCTCGGCCGGGCACGGCTCGATGCTGCTGTACGCGCTGCTCTATCTTTCGGGCTACGCGCTCTCGCTCGACGAGATCAAGCGCTTTCGCCAGCTCGGCAGCCTGACGCCGGGGCATCCGGAGCATCCGCATACGGTGGGAGTCGAGACCACGACGGGACCTCTCGGGCAGGGCTTCGGCAACGGAGTCGGGATGGCGATAGCGGCCAAGCATATCGATGCGCGGTTTGGAAAAGGCGCAGGCGAGTTGTTCAAGCATCGCGTGTTCGCGATCGTGAGCGACGGCGATCTGATGGAAGGGGTGGCGAGCGAGGCCGCGTCGATCGCGGGACATCTGGGACTCGGCAATATCGTTTATCTCTACGACGACAATCACGTCACGATCGACGGGTACACCGACTTGTCGTTTTCCGAAGATGTATGCAAGCGCTTCGACGCGTACGGCTGGCATACGCAGGTGGTCGAAGACGCCAACGATCTCGGCGCGCTGTCGGCCGCGATCGAAAACGGAATCGCGGAGACCGGGCGGCCTTCGCTCATCCGGGTGCGCTCGATAATCGGCTACGGCAGCCCGCATCGCCAGGGAACTCCGAAGGCGCACAGCAACGCGCTCGGGGTCGAAGAGGTGAAGCTGACCAAGGAATTTTACGGATGGCCGGTCGAGCCGGCATTCTATGTCCCAGACCAGGCGCTGACCGAGTTCCGCCGCTGCGTCGAGCGCGGGGAAGCATTCGAGAAAGACTGGAACGAGCGCTTCAAGGGCTGGACCAAGGCGAGCGCATCAGAGGCCGCCGAATTCACCGGGATGCTAAGCGGCGAATTGCCAAAGGGCTGGGACGCTGCGCTACCGGTCTTCACTCCTGCTGATAACCTCGCGACGCGCGAATCTGCGTCCAAGGCGGAGGCAGCGATCACGGCGAAGATGTGGGGACTCTTCGGCGGGTCGGCGGATTTGAATGAATCGACCTTCACCGATGTAAAAGACGGCGGCAGCTTCGAGAAAGGAAATTACGCGGGCCGCAATCTCCATTTCGGAATCCGCGAGCATGGGATGTGCTCGATCCTGAACGGAATCGCGCTGCACGGTGGGTTCGTTTCTTACGGCTCATCGTTCTTCGTGTTCACCGACTATTGCCGCGCGTCGATCCGGCTGGCCGCACTCATGGGAATCCATGTGGTATTCGTCTTCACTCACGATTCGATCGGAGTCGGCGAGGACGGTCCCACGCACGAGCCGGTCGAGCAACTCACGGCGATGCGCGCGATTCCGAATCTGGTCGTGATTCGTCCCGGCGACGCCAATGAGGCCGCGGAGGCATGGCGCGCCGCGATGAAGCATAAGGGCGGACCGGTGTTGCTGGCGCTCTCACGGCAGAAGGTTCCGACGATCGATCGCAGCAAGACCGCGCCGGCCAGCGGCCTCGCGCGTGGCGCCTACGTGCTGGCGGAGACCGCGGGCAAGGCGCCGGAGATTCTCCTGCTCGCGACGGGTTCCGAAGTGCAGCTCGCGCTCGGCGCCAAGGAGCAGCTCGAAAAGCAGGGACGTGCGGTGCGCGTGGTCTCGATGCCGAGCTTCGAGCTGTTCGAGAAACAGGACGCGAGCTATCGCGATTCGGTGCTTCCTCCTGCGAATCGCAAGCGCCTGGCGATCGAAGCCGGTGTGCCGATGAGTTGGTACCAATGGGTCGGGCTCGACGGCAGCGTCGTCGGGATGACGACCTTTGGAGCCTCGGGGCCGTCGGCGGAGGTCATGAAGCATTTCGGCTTCACGGTCGAAAACGTCGTCGCCCACGCGCTCGAACTACTCAAGCGGTGAAGCGCGCGACCTGCCACTAAGCACAGGTACAAGATTGCCGTAAGCCACAGCCACGATCGGGCATAAAGATCGGGCTATGTTCACTGGCCCGAGACGTAAGTTAGGACGTGGCCCGCAAGTCCAGCTAGGAGCCGCTTCATCGTTAGGTCGCTAGCCGGCTCCCGGAAGCGCCCTTTAGGACCGCCGCTGGTGGTTGCAAGGATCAACGCGGCACCATCATAAGTTTTTTCCAAGATCAATCGCCTGAGCAGCAGTTCGTAGCGCGCGGTATATGACGTGCCTCGGAACTCGGCGAAGGCCTTAAAATGGGGCTCCTTGAGTCCAACGGGGGCCATCGATTGCGGAGATTCCTCCAAAAGCATCACCCAGCCGAGCCACGGGCGCGGCTGTTCTCTTCCAAACGCGCCTTCGCGATACGCGGTCCAAAGGTCTACCGCACTCCCCAAGGCCTCTTCAGTACGATTGTTGAAGTTGTTACCGAAGGAGGGACCGAGCTGCGACTTAAATTCGATCGCCGCTATCAGGTGTCCGTCATGGACCACGAGCATGTCCCACCTCTTGGTGGGCCGAAAGTATCCGGGTAGTTCCAGTCTGTCGCGAGTATAGATGCTCGCTTCAGGCAATTGATTGTACACCAAGATCTTTTGCACTAGCTCGCAGAAGCCGTCCATCTGCTTCCCGCCTGTGACCGCAGCTCGGCCACCTCTGTCAGCATCGCCGGATTTTTGCTTTTCAGATTGTTGGTTCAGCGTGCGCCAATAGTGCGCGACTGCCTTCTTCAAGAGATCGTCAATTAGGGGAAGCGCTTTTCGCATGAATCTGCCGCGGATTTCAGCGCACGCTCACAGCACAGCTCGCAAAGAGGCTACTGGCGCTTTCCTCGATACGACGGCGAGCCATTGCAAAGTAGTGGGGGTCCACCTCCACACCGATACTGTTTCTTCCAGTGCGCGACGCCGCAACACTAGTGGTGCCCGTACCGAGGAAAGGATCAAGAACCGTGTCTCCAACGAAGCTGAACATCCGAATCAATCGCTCGGCGAGTTCCAACGGATACGGCGCCGGATGCTCACGGGTTGATGCTCCCCCTAATCCCTCCCAGATTTGCTGAAACCATTCCTGGTGTTTTGCGGCCGGAATTACACTGAGTACTCGGGTCGGGACCGATGGTGTTCGGTATCCTCCCGGTCTTCTTTCCATGAGGATGAATTCTATGTCGTTCTTGATCACAGCATTTGGCTCAAACGGCTTGCCGAGAAAATGTGAGCCGTTGTCTACCTCGTACGCTGCATTCGCGATCTTGTGCCAAATGATGGGTGCAAGGTTGTCGAATCCGAGTTTGCGGCAATGCTCCTGTATTGAGGCGTGAAGTGGAACGACCGTATGTCGTCCCTCATTTTTCCGGCGCGAGAGACATACGTCGCCCACCACGCAGACTAATCGTCCGCCCGGCACGAGAGCCCGATAGCATTGCTCCCACACCTCGTCGAGGTCGCTGAGAAATGTATCGTAATCCGCTACGGAGCCCAGCTGCGCTGGGCCGTCACGGTATTTCTTAAGCGTCCAGTAGGGAGGAGACGTAAGAACGAGATGAACCATCGTCGTCGCGGGCAAGTCCATCTTGCGCGCGTCGCGGAGGAGCAACTCATGCGTAGTCGGGACCATCCGAATCGCGTCCTCGATCTTGGCTGTGAGCGCAGGGTTCTTTGCAATCGAGGGTAGTTCGGTTTGTGGATTCAGAATGTTTGCCAATTCCTTAGGCAAAAATTCCTCATGCATGTGATGGGGGGACCGGCTTGAATCGTGTCCGCGTTTGCTGGCCGCCGATTTCATTCTGGCCATAATCCATCGCTCGCTCTCGGCTTTCAAGAAGGAGCGACCACCCCCGTGTCTGGAACGTGGGCGATGATCTCCGCTACTCTAGTTCTATATTCAATTGCGAGAGGTAGATGAGCGAGCCAAAGATAATCGTTCTTGACGATCCCCAGTCGGTGTACGTTCACGCGGCGGAGGAAATTGTCCACTACTCCGGCGAGGCGGTATGCACTCACGGCGAGTTCATGATCGCGCTTTCCGGCGGCAGCACTCCGGCCGGGGTCTACGAAGTGATCGCGGAGCGCTTCGAGCTGAGCGTCGATTGGAAGGAAGTGCAATTTTTCTGGGGTGATGAGCGATGCGTTCCCGCGTCGGATCCGCTCTCGAACTACGCGATGGCGAATCGCACGATGTTGTCGAAGCTGCCGCTCAAGCCGGCGCAGATTCATCGTATTGCCGGAGAGCTTGCGCCCGAGGCGGCGGCGCTCGCGTATGAAGAAGGGTTGCGCCGCGCGTTCAACGCCGGCCAGGGTGAACTTCCGCGCTTCGATCTGATCATGCTCGGGCTGGGCGATAACCGGCACACGCTTTCGCTCTTTCCCGGAGACACGAGCGCGCTGCATGAAACGCGTCGCATGGTGATCCCGGTCAAGGTTGCCGCCGACCCGCCGAATCGAATCTCGTTTACGGCCGCGCTTGCGAATCATGCGCAGCGCCTGATGTTTATCGCGACCGGAGCGGGCAAGGCCGAGGCGGTGCGCGACGTGATCGAGGGTCCGCGCGATCCCGACCGCTTTCCGGCCCAACTGATCGCGCCCGAGGATGGCGAGGTCGTGTGGATGATCGACAAAGCCGCGGCGAGCCTGCTCCGTCCGCGATGAGTCTCTGATGCTGCGTTTCGCGCTGCGCCATTTCACCGCAATTCTGGTCCTCATCGTCCTGGGTTGGTGGCTTGGCTATTACATTCCGAATTCGCCTACCTGGTCGGTGCTATGGATGAAGCAGGCGATCGACGCGCGTGACGGTGACGCCGCGGCGCGCTACGTCGATTTCCAAAGCGTGGTCGAAGGGGCCGGGAAGCAAATGGTGCAGGAGCAGGCGGCCAACAATCCGCTGGGCGCGCTGGTCGGACAGGCTGCGATCGCGATGCTGTCGAAGCCGGCGGCGGATCTGCTCGAAGCGCAAGCCAGGCAGAAGGTCGAAGATGGCGACCGCGACGTGCAGATGCCGGCCGCCGCGGTGCTCGGCTCGATCGTGCTGATGCATCGCAGCGGCGATACGGCATACACCAGGTTCACCGACCGCCAGGGCAAGACCTGGGGGATTCACTTCAAGCGCGAGGCGGGAATCTGGAAGGTCAGCGAGGTCGAGAATATGCGCGAAATCCTGAACCGGCTGAAGCAGCACGAGCAAAAGCAGCTCGCGCCACCGCCGTAGACTTGAGGAGTTCCTTTTAACAGCCGCGTTTACTCGGCCGCTTGCAGCAGGTATAATCTCGACACGCGGGCGAACCGGCACGGCTCGGCCGCGCTTTAGTATCCGCCTCCAGAAAATGCGACGACCAGACATTCGAAATCTTGCAATTGTGGCGCACGTTGACCACGGCAAAACCACCCTGGTGGACGCGATGCTGCGTCAATCGGGAGTGTTTCGCGCCAACGAGAACGTGCAGGACCGCGTGATGGACTCGTTTGCGCTCGAACGCGAACGCGGCATCACGATCATGGCGAAAAACACCTCGATCGTGTGGGGCTCGACGCGGATCAATATCGTCGATACTCCCGGCCATTCCGATTTCGGCGGCGAGGTCGAACGCACGCTGTCGATGGTTGACGGTATTCTGCTGCTGGTCGATGCGTCCGAGGGCCCGCTGCCGCAGACCCGCTTCGTGCTGAAGAAGGCGCTCGAAGCCGGGATGACCGCGATGGTCTGCATCAACAAGATCGATCGTTCAGACGCGCGCGCGGTCGAAGTCCTGGACGAGGTTTACGATCTCTTCATCGACCTTGACGCGAACGACGTGCAGCTTGATTTCCCGGTGTTCTACACCAATGCCCGCACCGGCACGGCGACCAGCAAGCTCGAAGTTCCCGGCACTAATCTGAGCCCGCTGTTCGACGCGATCGTCGAGCATCTTCCGGGACCCGAGGTCGATCCCGACGCGACCTTGCAGCTTCAAGTCAACAATCTCGACTACGACGACTACGTCGGCCGCCTGGCGATTGGCCGGATGCTGGCGGGTTCGATCGCGGTTGGGCAGAACTATTCGCTCTGCCGGCTGGACGGTTCGCGGATCACGGTAAAGATCGCTCATCTGTATAGCTGGCAGGGGCTCAAGCGCGTTGAAGCGCAGTCGGCGAAAGCGGGCGACATTGTGATTATCGCCGGGCTCGAGGATGTCGCGATTGGCGAAACGATTGCGGACCTCGAAAACCCGCGTCCGCTCGCGCCGATTCGAATCGACGAACCCACCGTCGCGATGACCTTTTCAGTCAACAACTCGCCGTGGGCCGGCCGCGAAGGCGACTACGTTACTTCGCGCAAGCTCGGCGAACGGCTCGATCTCGAATCGCGGCGCAACGTCAGTATCCGGGTCGAGCAGCTTTCGCCCGACGCGTGGCGGGTCATGGGACGCGGCGAATTGCAGCTCGCCGTGATCGTCGAGACCATGCGGCGTGAGGGTTACGAGCTTCAGGTTTCCAAGCCGACGGTCCTCACCCGGCAATCGGGCGGTCAGTTGCTCGAGCCGATGGAACTCCTGATGGTCGATATTCCGGAAGAGCATATCGGCGTGGTTACGCAATTGCTTTCGGTCCGAAAGGGAAAGATGCGCACGATGGTGACGCATCCGGGCGGCCGCGTACGGCTCGAGTACGATGTTCCGGCGCGCGGGCTTATCGGATTTCGCGGCAAGTTCCTGGAAAATACCCGCGGCAGCGGCGTGCTGAATTCGCTCTTCAACGGCTACGCGCCATGGGCCGGACCGATCCTGTCACGCGCCAACGGTGCGATGGTTTCAGACCGCGAAGGCGCCGCGACCGGGTACGCAATCTTTCATCTGCAAGAGCGCGGGCGTTTTTTCGTTTCGCCCGGACAGCCGGTTTATGAAGGCATGGTCCTGGGCGAGTACTCGCGCGAGATAAATCTTCCGGTCAACGTGTGCCGCGAGAAGAAGCTCACGAACATGCGCGCGTCCGGCCACGACGAAGCGGTCCGGATCTCGCCGGCCCGCCCGATGACACTCGACCTCGCGCTCGAATGGATCGACGAGGAAGAGCTGGTCGAGGTTACGCCGAAGTCGGTTCGCATCCGCAATCGCGTCCTCAAGACCGCGCTGCGCAACAAGCATCGCGCCGGGTTCTCGGAAACGGCCGGTGAGGGAATGGCCGAGGGCGACTAGGCGCGGCTCGCGCCTGTCAGCTTGCCGCCCAAGTCACTCGCACCAGCAAGGCCCCAGCGGGCAAGAATGCGAATCCTGCGGCTCGCCGCGATAGTTATCCTTTCGATTGTGGTCCTGCTTGCCGCGGGAGCCGTTGGCGTCTATCTCAATCGCGGGCGATTGGTTGCCGCGATGCTGACGGCGGTGAAGAACCGCACCGGCCTGGATATCGCGCCCGCGAGATCTCATCTTCATCTGCGGGATCATCTGGTAATCGAGCTCGACGATCCGCGCGTGGTAAGCGGCTCGCATGAGGTCGTCAAGCTCTCGCGAATCCGGGCGACGATCGGTTACCACGCATTGCTATTCTCGCGCGGACTGCCGCTTGCCGGTCTCACGCTCGAAAGTCCCGACATTACCGTTCCGATGCGTTCTTCCGAGCTCGCCTCGGTGCCGCTGCCGATGTCCGGCGCTGAAGCGGTGCAGGGGCTGCTCATTCCGCTGCACGATCTCGGCAACGTCACGTGGCGAGTCGAGATCACCAACGCAACGGTTCGCGACTCGGCGGGAAGCACCGTGATCGATCGGGTCGAGATGAACGCGTATCGAAAGCGATGGGATTCCGCGGTATGGCACGTTTCGTTCGACGCGCGCCTTGTCCGCGAGCCTCTGGCCGGGCTGCGTATAGCAGGACATCTGCGTGGAGGAATCGGGCGCGAGACTCCGCCGCATCAGGTCGCGAGCGGCAAGGTGATGTACTGGAATGCGCGGCTTGGACCGCTGACGGCGGCCGCCGCGCTGCGTGCCGAGGGCGAGAGTGCCGGAGAATTCGACTTCGGACTTGGCGATGACGGCACCGCCACCGGCAGCGGCGCGATGAGCTTCAAAGGCCTGACGCTCTCCGGCAGGGATCTTACTGGTCCCGACCCGCTGGGAGGTTACTCTGTCAGCCTGAACTTTTCCGCGTCGGCCGAGTCCTCGATCCTGCATCGAGTGGTTGTCAATCATGCCGGCAAGGAACTGTTCTCGGGTGACGCGGAAGTTACGGATCCATTCGGCAAGGATCCCAAGGTCAGGATTCATGTCGGCGGAATTGCGGTGGATGCGGTCGCGGTGCGGGCTCAGCTCCGGCATATTCGCGAAGTGCCGCGCTCGCTGAGCGCCGCCCTCGATCAGGTCAGCGCGGCAAACCTGTCACTCGCGGCCGCCGAATTTACCACCACGGTGGCGAAGTTCCGATCAAAACCGCTCGACTCGATTCGCGAAGGATTGCAGTTTTCGGCGGTGCTTTCGCGCGCGGCGTTTCCGTTGCCCTCCGATCTGCGGCTGCCGCCGATTTCCAATCTGGCGGTGGCGCTGAACTACTCGGGCGGGGTTTTGAATGCGAGCGAGGGATCGGCGACCCTCGGACGCTCGCAGTTGAGTGACATCGCGGTGCGGCTCGATCTGGCCGGAGGGCTCAGCCGGATTCCCTACCGCCTTGCGATCAAGGCCAACGCCGACATGGCCGATCTCTACGCGGCCGAGATGCGCGCGATGGAGGCGCTCAAGTTCGAAGCGCGCAAACGCCTCGCATCGGTCGGGGGCAGGATCCTGATCGCGCTGAGCGCGGAGGGCCGCCTGGTTCCTGACCATCCTGCGCCGCCCGACAAATATCAGGTTCGCCTGGAAGCCAATCGGCTGGTTGTCACGGTAAAAGGCACGCCCGCGCCGGTCGAGTTTCGCCGCGGCGTTATACTGATCGAACCCGGCATACTCACGCTCGATCACATTGCGCTCGCAACCACCGGTGGCGACGGCACCGTCAACGGCGTCCTGGGCTTCGACCGCAACGGCGCCAGCATCCGCAAGGCCACTATTGATATTCACCAGATGGAGGCGGGACTGTGGCTGGCGCTGGTGGTCGATCCTACCGACCTGCAGGTAACGGGGCCGATCGGCGGCAAGGTCCAGCTGCGCGCTGATCCCGCGCGGCACGGCGACCTGCTCGCCGACGGCAGGTTTGTGCTCAACCAGGGCGAGGTGAAATTCGGCTTCATGCGCTCGCCGATGCTGGTGCAGGGCACGACGATCACGTTCACGCGGCGCACCATGCAGGTGGCGATGCCGGCGTCGACGCTCGAGGGCGCGCCGCTTGCCTTCTCGATGTCGATCGCGGATCTCGAGCATCCAGTGCTGCACATCGACGCCAACGCGCAGGACCTCGACTTCGAGGTGTTGAAATTCATCCGGATGCCGTGGTCGCCGTCCACGCCGCCGACGCATTTTCCGCTGCCGGTCAGGGGCCGCGTCCAAGTCGCCAAGGGCCATTTGAGCGACTTTCCGATGACCAACATCCGCACCGATTTCAGCTACGACCACGGCGCTTGGCGGGTATGGAACTTCACCGCAAATGCGTTTCACGGAGTGATGGACCTGGACATCAGCGGACGTCAGAAAGACGACTGGGTCCAAATCAAGGGCAAGGTCGTCGATATCGATTCCGGGCCTCTGTTCATGCTCTCTGGCACGCACAAGGAACCGCCGGTGCGGGGCAAGATGTCGGTGGCAGGGGATTTGTGGGCCGACACCAACTCGGATTTTTTTCAGACGCTGGCCGGCAAGATCTCGCTGACCATGCGCAACGGCATGATCAATCGCTTCACGGTGATTTCACGGATGCTCGCGATGATCGATCTGAAGAGCTGGTTGACCGCGAATATTCCCAATCCCACCATCTCCGGCCTGCCGTTCGACACCATCTTCGTCGATTTGAAGGGCGTGCGGGGCGTGTTCTGGACTGAGCAATTCGTGATCCAGGGACCGGTCATGTCGATCACCGCCAACGGCAGCCTCAATCTCGCACAGAACACGATGGACATGAGCTTCGGGCTGTTTCCATTCAACACGGTCAACTGGCTGGTGAGCAAAATTCCCGTGATCGGGACCAATGTCGCCGGCGGCACCAGCGAGATCATCGCCGCGTACATGCATGTCTATGGTCCGATCGCCAACCCGTCGATTGTGCCGATGCCGATTCATTCGGTGACCGAACTGGTCAAGAAGACCCTCGGCCTGCCGATCAACATCATCCGTCCCAACACGATCAAGTGAGCGGCGGCGCGAAATCGCAAGCGGCTTGGACTGCCTTAAGTTCGCGGATAGAGTGGAGCGGACGTTCGCCGGATTGCGCGCAATGATCGAGCTTATCCTTTACACACGGCGCGATTGCGAGCTGTGCCACGAGATGGAAGAAGTGCTCGGCGCGGAGCTGCCGCGCTTTGACGCGCACCTCGAGCGGGTCGAGCTCGACGAGCGGCCCGAGCTCGAGACCTTATACGGACAGGAAGTACCAGTGCTGTTCATCAACCAGCGCAAGGCGTTCAAGTTTCGATGTACCGCGCGTGAATTCAGAAAACGGATGCTGCGTGAAGTCCGGCGCGATGTCGGGCATTAAGGGTGGCGGCCAGAAGGATGATCAGGGTTGCAATTTCGGGAACCGGCGTGATTGCGGAACGCGCGCATATTCCAGCGCTCTTGAGCGTCGCCGATTTCCGGATTGTCGCGCTGCAGAGCCGCACGCTCGCGAAAGCTCGCCGGGTGGCCGAGGCGATGTGGCCTGACGCCGGCGCGCGGCCGGCGGCCTACGATGATTTCTCGACGATGCTCGCGCGCGAAAAACCCGACGCGGTGGTGATTCTGACTCCAAATCATCTGCACTGCGAATACGCGCTAGCCGCGATCGCCGCGAAAGCGCACGTGCTGTGCGAAAAGCCGATGGCGCCCAATGCCGCCGACGCACGCCAGATGGTCGAGGCCGCGCGCGCGGCAGGGCGCGTGCTGATGGTCGCGATGCAGCGGCGGTACGGAGCGATCGAAGCCTCGGTCAAGCGCGCGCTCGACGCGGGCGCGATCGGCACTGCGCATTTCATCCGCGCGCGCCTGTCGCACGGCGGCCCGGAAGGATGGGCGCCGGGTCAGCGATGGTTCACGACGGCGAGCCAATCGGGCGGCGGCGCGATGCTCGATCTCGGCGTGCATATTGCCGACCTGGCGGTCTGGTATCTTGGCGCGGTCGCGGCCGTCGATGGACAAGTGGCCACGCTTGGGAAAGAGATCGACGTCGAGGACACCGGAGTCGCGATCTTGCGCTTCCGCTCGGGCGCGCTCGGCGTGCTCGAGGCTAGCTGGAGCAGCACCCCCGGACTCTCCGCGATCGAGATCTATGGCAGCGGCGGCAGGGTGATGTTCGGTTATCCGCGAAACGATATTTCGATCTTGCGCGCCGACGGGTCCGAGGCGCCCGGCTACGGCCGCGCGGAAATCATGGCGTCGTTCGACCCGCACGATCTGCTGGCGCCGTTTCGCGCGCTCGCGCACAATTTTGCCGAAGCGATCGGTGGACGCGCCGCGCCATATCCGGACGGCGCCGACGGCCTGCGCGCGGTCGAGGTGATCGATGCGTGCTACCGGTCGGCGCGCAGCGGCGCTCGGGTCGAGTTGCCGCTCGAATGATCGAAATGACGCGCAAGCGCAAACCGCCGCGACCTGCCGGCGAAGGGAAGCCAGGCCCGATGTTCCGTCGTTCGATCGACCAGATGGCCGCGTACACGCCCGGCGAGCAGCCGCGCGCGGGCGAGCGCCTGATCAAGCTCAACACCAACGAAAATCCGTATCCGCCGTCGCCGAAGGTGCGGCGCGCGGTCGAGCGCGCGGCGCGCAACGGACTGCGGCTTTATCCGGCGCCGCGAGGCGACGAATTTATTGCGGAGGCCGCGCGCCTCTACGGGGTGCCGCGCGAAATGATCCTGCCCGGCAATGGCTCCGACGAGCTGCTCGCGATGGTGTTCAGGGCCGCGCTGGGTGAGGGCGACAAGGTCGCCTATCCGGTGCCGACCTACTCGCTTTACGACACGCTGGCGGAGGTTCAGGAGGCGCGCGTAATCAGGATTCCCTTTGGCAGCGATTTCGCGCTTCCGCTGAAGGAACTTGCGCAGGCTCGCGCGCGCCTGACGATCGTCTGCAATCCAAATTCTCCTTCGGGCAGCTTTACGCCGATCGCAAAACTCGGCGCGCTCGCCCGCGCGCTCGAGGGCCGGCTGCTGATTGTTGACGAAGCCTACGTTGATTTCGCCAGGGACAATGCGCTGCGTCTGTTGCGGCGTCATCCGAACATGGTGATTCTCCGCACACTGTCGAAATCGTATTCGCTGGCCGGGATGCGCCTGGGGCTGTGCTTTGCGCATCCGCCGGTGATCGATGCGCTGCTCAAGGTCAAAGATTCTTACAACCTGAGCCGGATTTCGCTTGCCGCGGGAGCGGCCGCGCTCGGCGATGACGCATGGATGCGGCGCAACCTGGAGCGCGTCAAGGCGACGCGCGCGGACGCGGTGCTGCGGTTGCGCAAGCTCGGCTTCGTGGTGCCGCCTTCGGAAGCCAACTTCGTGCTGGCGCGAATTACGGGGCGCGACCTTGCGCCTGTGGTGCGTGGACTCCGGCAGGCGGGAATACTGGTGCGGCATTTCGCGACCCCGATGTTGCGCGACGCGCTCCGGATCTCGATCGGCACTCCGGCCGAGATGCGCGCGCTGTTTCGTGCGCTCGCGCCCCTGGTCGGCGAGCAGTCCGCAGACACGCGCCGTCCTCGATGAGCAAGCTCGGCAAGCTGTTCGATGGCTTCCGCAGGCAGAAACGTTCTTCCTCCGACGGACCCGCGCAGGAGCGCGCCGCGATCGAATGGGTGGTCGCGGGTCTCGGAAATCCGGGCGGTGACTACGCGCGCTCGCGCCACAACGTCGGATTCATGACGCTCGAGCGTCTGGCGCGGAGCAAGAACGTTGAACTGAACCGCCGGCGATTTTCGGGCATCACCGCCGAGGCCGAACTTGCGGGCCATCGCGCGATCCTGGTCGAGCCGGAGACGTTCTACAACGCCGCCGGTGATTGCGTCTCTGCGATTCTCGGATATTTTAAAATTTCTCCGTCCAATCTGATCGTGATCCACGACGAGATGGATCTTGAAGCGCAGCGTCTGCGGATCAAGCAGGGCGGCGGCGACGCCGGAAACCGCGGCGTGCGCTCGATCGCGGAGTCTCTCGGCAGCACTGATTTTATCCGCGTGCGGATAGGTCTGGGCCGTCCGGCCGAAGGCGACGACCCGCGCGACTATCTGCTGCGCCCGATGCGTGCGCCCGAACTCGAGGCGTTCGCCAAAGCGCTGGCGCGCGCGGCCGAGGCGGCCGAGGCGATCGTCGGCGATGGCCTGGAGCGCGCGATGGGCCGGTACAATCAGCGCGCTTAGGTAAGCGGCAACCACTTCCGCTGACCTTTACAGATTGTAGGAAGATTAATATCAGCAGTATGGTAACTAATAGATATTTAATATGTCTACTAGTTGACAAACACGCTATTCCTGCGCTACGTATGCATCTAGAGGCGGGCTGAACAGCGATCACGGCTCGCCGCATTCTGGCTCGGACGCTATACCGCGCGCTTTTGCGGAGCCGCGGGCCAGAAAAGGGGGGCATATGAATCGCAAATTCAGTCCGAGGTTCCGCTCGGCTGCCGCGGCGCTACGGTTCTTTTTCCGGATCAGCGCATTGCTCTGCGGCAATCCCGGCACTCCGCACTCGGGGTCGCATTCGATGACGCGAAGCGAGCTGGTGCGCCATTGCGGCGCGTTTGGCGACTACTTGCGGATCGGGTCGTGCGTCGGCGAGTTGACCGAGGTCCAATTCTTCCTGCTGGGCGAGTTCTACGGTCCCGCGTGTTTCGCGCGGCGGACGCTGCCACGCGCTTGCGGTACCGGGCGCAGAAAATATTTGGATTGCGCGCTGCGGCATCGGCAGGACGGAACCCTTCGCCTTGCCACGCTGCCAGCCTTGCGCGCGCGTTTGCGCCATCGCCGTCTGGTGGTCTCGGCCCCGGCTCACCGGCGCGGCCAATTCGCACGCTCACCAGGAAACTCGCACGGCCCCGACCACGAGAAGCCGTAGCGATCGCGTCGGGCTATCCCGACCCGCGGGCTCCGCGTTGATGTCTCACGCAGCGGCTGCCCGGTACGGACGGGGTTTTTGATCGGACCCCGGTTTCCGGTACGCTGATGGTCCGAAGAGCAGGACCGTGAGCGGAACAGCGAAAAGAGAAACCGGAAACAGCGCCGAACGGATGCGGGCGCTCGTGCGTGGCGCGGTCGAAGTCATTTCGCCCACGGAACTCGAGGCCAAGCTCAAGCTCGGGCGGCCGCTGCGGATCAAGCTCGGGATGGACCCAACCGCGCCGGATTTGCACCTGGGGCACTCGCTCACGCTCAAGAAGCTGCGCGATTTCCAGGATGACGGGCATACCGTGATTTTTCTGGTCGGGGATTTCACCGCTATGATCGGCGATCCTACCGGCCGCTCGGAGACCCGGCCGCCTTTAAGCCGCGAGGAGATTGTGGCCAACGCCGAGACCTATCGCTCGCAGGCGTTCAAAATTCTCGATCCCGATCGCACCGAAGTCCGTTTCAACAGCGAATGGATGGGCGAGATGGGCGTCAGCCGGCTGATCCAGCTAGCGGCCAAGCAGAGCGTGGCGCGGATGCTCGAGCGCGACGATTTCGAAAAACGCCTCGAGGCGCAAGAGCCGCTGTTCCTGCACGAATTGCTGTACCCGCTAATCCAGGGCTACGACTCGGTCGCGCTGGGCGCCGACGTCGAGATTGGCGGCACCGATCAGAAATTCAATCTGTTGGTGGGCCGCGACCTGCAACGCTCGATGGAGCATGAGCCGCAAGTTGTGATGACGCTGCCGTTGCTCGAAGGTCTTGACGGCGTGCGCAAGATGTCCAAGTCGTTGGGCAACTACGTCGGGATCGCCGAGGCGCCCGACCAGATGTTCGGCAAGCTGATGTCGGTGCCAGATCCGCTGATGCTCCGCTACTACGAGCTTCTAACCGACACGCCGGCCGCCGAGCTCGAGAAGATTCGCACGCATGCGGTTCATCCGATGGAGGCCAAGAAGCGTCTGGCCGGATTGATCGTCACCGAATACCACGACGCCGATGCAGCCCGTGCGGCGCGAGAACATTTCGAGTCGAAATTTCAGCGCGGCGAGGTGCCGGCGAATGCGCCGGTATATCGAATTGCGAACGACATCTGGATCTGCGAGCTGATCAAGCAGATCAAGTTCGCCCCCTCGACCAACGAGGCGCGCCGCCTGCTCGGCCAGGGCGCGGTGCGAGTGGACGGCAAAGTCATCAGCGATATCAACTTCAGAATCGTTCCGGGCGAGCACAAGGTGCTTGAGGTCGGCAAGCGGCGGGTGGCGAAGATCGAATCCTGAGCGCGCGCAGCCGCCGGCGCGCGGGACTTATTCCTTGCGTTCAGACTCGGCCGCCGCGACCCCTTCGCGCAGCTTCTTCATCGTGCGGTCGAGCGCCTTCAGATAGCCCTGCTTGGTCCACGTCTGTTTGGTCCGCATCTTGAGCCATCCGAGCTTGACCGCGTCGGGCTTGTTGCCCATCTCTCCGGTCGAGACTTCGATGATCGCGCGCTCCTCGGTCGTAAGCGTCGCAAGAACCTCGCGCTTGAGGTTCTGCAGGAAGCCGGCCTTAAGATCGATGTCGATTTTCATTGCCAATATGGTTGGCCGATAGGATTGCGCGACGGACCAGCATGCGCAGTCGGCCTGCCGAGCTTATAGAGCGAGGTTAGACGATGCGCGCGATACGCTCAAGGCGTTATGTTGTCGGACGGGCAGGCACAGCCGGGATCTCCCCCGAACACGTCGCGCTGAAGCGATAACGACGGCGCGCCCTGTCAGTCCGGCGGCGCGCCGTCGATGGTCGGCTCAGCTTTCTTCTTCTTCGACCGCCTGGCGGATCGAGTTCAGGATGAACAGGTACTGCCGCGGTGAAGAAACCTTTCCGAGCAGGTTAACCTGGTTGAGCACCTTGAGCTCGCGCGAGGTCACGCCGTTGCGCGCCAGCAGCGCGCGATCGGACGCGAACCGTTTCCATGAGAGGTCGCGATGATTCGAAGGCGCCGCCTCTCGCTCTTTGGTCACCAGCGCGCGCGCCTCGGGATGGGTCAGCAGGAAGAGCCCCTGCTTGTCGAGCCCGAGGGTCTCGGCGATTCGTGACAGAAGTGAAAGGGAAGGGCGGCGGCGCCCGTTCTCCAAGTAGGCGATATGACTCGCCTTCACTCCGAGTTTGTGCGCGAGCTCGCGTTGCGTCAGCGAGAAGGCCTCACGCTGCGCCTTAAGTACCTGTCCGAGTGTCTTCTTTTTCATAGGTCATACTCCGCGAGTAACGCCCACCTTAATTTTGCATAGTGGATCATTCCAGCGAGATAATTTAGTCGTTGATGTGCCGGTAGAGCGGCGGTGAAGTCAAGCTCGAAGCGCCCTTCGACATGCTTGCGCACGGTGCGAAATTCCTCTTCAGAAAGACGACCGACCTTTGCGACCAATCCCCAGTTCCATGGGCGCACGAAAATCGTTCGCGCCACGGACGCGGGATATCCTGCCAGGCTAACCATCAAATCGGCGGCGAGTTCCACAGGATCGTCCAAATGGTCGGCATACGCCGCATCATAGAAGAAATGCACTCCTTCTTGCACGCGGCCGAAGAGCCGGGAAGTCAGATGGTGTCCTATTTCGTGACAGAAGGTGCTCGAGACCGCGCCGGGATGATGCGCAGTGTTCACATATATGAGTGGGCGCTTCAGCACGCGCTGCTTTTTCCGGATGTAGAAGCCGCGCAAAGCCAGCCCGTCAGGGCCGTCGTAGGGCGAAGCCTGCAGATGGACGTTCAAGTCAGCGGTCATTTGAAATGCACGACGTTCGAATTGTTGTTGCGTCGCGATTTTTAATTGGGCCCGGTTGAGATTGGGCCAGACGCTGTGAGCGCTTGAAATTATCTCGAGGATCAGCTCGTAAGGCAGATGGCGCCGTAGAGATCGAACGTAGTCGCGGCGAGCAAGCCGTTCGATATCACGGGAAGGATTTCGCCAGGCTTTCAGATGGCTGCGTTCAGCTCCGCGGGTGGTAGCAAGAATCTGAGCGGCAAGTTTCGCGATTGCGCCCTGCTTGGTTTTGTTATCTTTCACGCCTGATAGCTCTCATCCATTCGCAAGCTCACCTTAAATTGACTGACGGTGTCGATGCAAACGCAACGTGACCGCATGTCTGTGTTGTTGCGTCCACAAATAGACTATGTTAAGTGGACAAATGGTTAGCGCACTGTTTGGTGTCATGGTGGTTTTTGTGAGCCGCAAGCATCTGACGCGGCTTTGTTTGGCGGTGGGTTCGGCAGCGCTGATTGAGTGAGCCGAGCCGCTTTTCGCGCGGTTTTTCGGGGGCGAAGGTGAAGGGGGGCCTTCGCCCGCTTTTCTCAACTGATCAATTCCATCCATCGGTACCGCTCCACGCAGCAGTGGGCGGCTGCGCATTTCCATGCTCCCTCCCGCGGCCACCTTTCTCTCCGGAATAACCGGGGAATTTTCCCCGCGTAGGAGGAAGGACTGCTATGGAACTGCGTCTGATGAAATCGGAGACGGAACGGCGCATCTTTGGCCAACGGATGGACGAAGCGCGCGCCAAACATGGCGTAGGGTTCAAGGAAACTCCACGCTCAGCTCTGGGCCGGGTGCATATGGCGTTCGGCGAACTGTATGCGCTGTTCGAGAAAGAAGGCGAGCCGATCGAGCGCGCGATGTCGGGATTTGCGATGCACGATCTCGAAACCTTTCCACAGAGTTATCCCAAGCCCGACCTGACTCACTATCCCGCGTGGTCCGTGATCGAATGCGGCGAACTGTGGTCGTTTTCCAAGGGCGCGGGAATTCTGGCGCGGCGCGGCGCTGCGATAATCGGCGGGCTGCGAATGGCGCGAGCGATGCTGGTCTATCCGATCGCGAAGCCCTGGGACGGAACGGTTTCGTACACCCAGACCCATTTCATCAAACCGTGTGAGCCGGTGGCATTTCCGTACGGCGTTTCGGCCAGCGGTGAACAAATCTGGGTACAGCCGATGGTGCTCGAGGGAGAAGCCCTGCAGGACCTGACGCGTAAGGTGTTTGCGCTCGGGTTCGAGACCCAGAAAAATCACACGATCATCCGGTTCGAAAATCCGATCGCGCTCAAGCCTTCGCTCGATCGGCCGGCGTTCGATTTTGCGGCGGTGGCCGCGGCGGCTCCGAACGGGCATGGCAAGGCGAATGGAAACGCGCGCACCTGATGTGCCGCGATCCGGCGGGCGGCGGCGATGAGCTTCGATCCGTAAGACTATAAAAGAACGGGCGCGGCAACAGGTCAAGGCTGCCGCGCCCGTCGATTTCAGCGCTAAAAGCTCGCGCCTATCCGTGATTGGGCGACGGCAACTGCGGCTGATGGCACCCTCCGCCCGCGACGCAATTGAGCCCGGCACCGAGATAAATCAACCCGGCGCGAATCGGATAGAATGCATAGTTGAGCGGCGTATTGATCGGATCGAAGGAAGCTGGCGGCTGGTTCGACGCTTCGATCTTTTCCTTGGTCGCCTCGGCCGGCTCGATATGCTGGATACTGGCGACGCGATTATTCGCGCCGAAGATCGCGACCTGGCCCGAATCAAGCCAGACGTAGCGCAGCACGGTTGCGCCCGGATGGTTCGGATCCGCCACCGAGTCCTTCAGGTCGGGCTGGCCCATCGCCTCCGTCGCCTGATCAGGGGTCATCCCGGCGGCGAGCGCGGAGTTGCTTAAGCTCGAACTGGTGGAACATGACGCACCCGCGAACGCGAGCATCAGGATCAGGACCGGCGCGATAATGCCTGTGCGACGCAACATCAATTCAACTCTCCCCCGGCTAAAAGCTTGGAGCTAACATACCGCATATGCAGCGGCAACCGCGAACCATTTCCAGTCCGAGCGACATGGCCGCGCAGAATTCCCCGTCGGGGCGCCTGTTCGTCTACGGAACCCTGATCGAGCCGGGCGAGCGAGCCCGTCTGTTGGGGCGAGAAATCGCGGACGCGCCCGCCATCCTGGACGGTTTCGAACGCGGACGGTCACGCTATTTCTATGTCATTCGCAAGCGCAGTTCTAAAGTCGAAGGCGCGATTCTGCGCGGCCTCGATCCGCGCGACTTTGCGATCCTCGACCAGTACGAAGACGTCCCGCGGCTCTATACCCGCGAGATGATCGAGGTTACAGACGACAGCGCTCGCGCGCTGCGATGCTGGATCTATCTGCCTTCAGGATGGGAGCGGGACGGCTAGGCGGCGCGGTGGACGCGCTTAGTCGTAAGGATGAAACAATTCCTCATACTCACGGGCGACCGATCGTAGAGGAATCTGCATCGGCATCTCGCGCCGGGAGAACCAGGGTAAGAAGATCGCGAAGCGGCGTTGAGAACCCGGCTTGGAGCGGCTGTCCCGCTTGATTCGGAGTTCATAATCGACGGCTGGCTTCGGCGACGATAGTTCCATCGGCGTTCTCGCTCCGGCATTGCCCGATCAATAAATCGGCGCAGGTCGATAGAGCAAGGCTCATGCCCGTCAGAAAAGGCCCGTCCAGACTAGTCTAGGCGGGTCTGAGCGCTGATCCGGTGGCGGATCTGCAACAAAATGCTGGCGCTTGGCAAAAACCAGAGGTTGATTTCTGCTACAAAAAGAAGTGCTTCAGACGCGTGGCTTTACCGCGACCGACGGCTTCGCCTCCCCGCGTTTGAGCCCGAACTTGTCCAGCCGGTATTGCAGCGTCCGATAGCTCATCCCGAGCATTTTGGCCGCCTTCGCGATAACCCAGTCGCTCTTTTCCATCGCCTGCAGGATCAGGTCGCGCTCGAAATTCTCGAAGTTCATGCCCTCCGATGGAATATCGAAGCCGTCGCTGCGCGCGGGCCGCTCGCCCGATTTCGCCAGCGTCTTGCGCGCCAGTACTTCCTGCGGCAGATCCCGCGGCGTCACGGTTTCGCCCTCGCACAGCAGAATCGCCCGTTCAATCGCCGATTCGAGCTGGCGCACGTTGCCGGGCCACGAGTAGTCGAGCAGGACTTCCATCGCCTCGCGGTCGATCTCCTTGACCCGCGACTCGGCCAGATGGCCGAACTTGGTCAGTGCGTGATTCGCGAGCAGCGGTATATCGCCGCGCCGGTCGCGCAGCGGCGGCAGCGTGATGGTTACGACATTAATCCGGTAGTAGAGGTCCTCGCGGAAACGCGCTTCAGATACTTCCTCGGCCAGGCTCTTGTTAGTTGCCGCGACCAGGCGGACATCGACGTGGAATGATTCGTTGCCGCCGACGCGCCGGACCTCGCGTTCCTGCAACACGCGCAGGATCTTCGCCTGCAAGCCCTGCGGCAGATCCGCAATCTCGTCCAGGAACAGGGTCGATTTATCCGCGGCCTCGAACAGTCCCTTGTTTGCGCTCGGTCGCGCCGGTAAATGCGCCGCGTTCGTGGCCGAAGAACTCGTTTTCGATCAGCGTATCGGGAATCGCCGAACAATTTATCGCGACGAACTGGCGTTGCGCGCGCGGCGACAGGCGATGAATTCCGCGGGCAACGACTTCTTTGCCGGTGCCGCTTTCGCCCTGGATCAGCACCGTCGAGTTCGACGGCGCGACCTTGCGCATCATCCGGATCACTTCCTGGATCGCGGGATCCTGTCCGATAATTCCTTCGACCTCGAACTTGCCTTCGAGCTTGCGCTTGAGGAGTTGATTTTCCTGCTGCAGGTTGGCAAGCTCGGCCGCCTTGGCGACCGCCATCACCAGTTTCTCGCGGTCGGTCGGCTTTTCCAGGTAGTTAAACGCGCCGTTCTTCATCGCCTGCACGGCGCTGTCGATAGTTCCGTGCGCGGTCAGCACCACCACCTGGGCCGAAGGATAGGCGACGCGCACCTTGGCCAGCAGTTCTTCACCGGACATCCCGGGCATCATCAGGTCGGTCAGCACGACGTCGAAACGCGACAGCGCGAGCATCTCCATCGCGCGTTTTCCGACCGCTGCTTCCTCGACGGCAAAGCCTTCCTCGCGCAGCGTCTCGGCGGTTATCTGACGTTCAAGATCGTTGTCTTCAACGACCAATACGGAAGCCTGGCTCATTGATGGATGCCTACCCCGGTCTGCGGAAATGTGAAAGTGACGATAGTGCCGGGACCGGGATGATTCGGACCGATCACGATGGTCCCGCCGTGTTTTTCAACTATCGCTTTGGACAGGAACAGTCCCAGCCCAATCCCTTCGCGTTTAGTGGTGAAGAACGGTTCGAACACATGGGCGGCCGCGTCGGGCTCGATTCCCGCGCCGGTGTCGATAAAGGTCAGGACCAGGTGGTCGTCCTCGCGCGCGAAATTGATTTTGAGCGTGCCGCCTTCGGGCATTGCCTGCACGCCGTTGGCGACCACGTTCATGAAACAGGTGCGCAGCTTTTCCGCGTTGACGTTCAAGATGGTCGCGACGCCGTCGGCGTTCTCGATCACCTCGATATCCTGGCTCTTCATTTTCGATTCCGAGATCGCGAGCACGCCTTCGACCAGGGATTTCACATCGGTGGGTGCCGGATGAATTTCGATCGGGCGGCCGTAATGCAGAAAGCTTTGCACCAGCTCGGTCAGGCGCCGGACCTCGTCCTTCATCAGCATCACCTGGCGCACGAAGTTCTCCGAATCCTGCGTCAGCATCCGCGCGTAGCGGGTGCGCATCTGGTCGAGCGCCAGGCTGATGAAGTTGAGCGGATTCTTTATCTCATGGGCAAGGCCCCCGGCCAATTGCCCGAGCGCGGTGAAGCGCTCGAGGCGGTTGAGCTCCTGCTCGCGCTCGCGCGCATGGCGCAACTGCTCGACCATCTCATTGAAGCTGCGGGTGAGAAGTCCAATCTCGTCGCGGCGATGCGCTTCGGGCACCGGCTCGAGTCCGCGCGCCGCGATATTCTGGGCCGCGTCCGCCACCGCGTGAATCGGCTTGACGTAGCGATCGGCCAGGATATACGCGAACACCAGCCCGAGTGCGAAGATTCCGAACGCGACGTAAAGCTGATGCATCCGGGTCGTGGCCAGGGGCTGCGCGAAGTCGCCGAAATTCGCCACCACCTGCACGTAGCCGAGCAGATGATCCTCGACCTCGACCGGAATCAGGTAAACGGTGGTTGCCTTTGATGCCGGTCCGAGCCGGGTCGCCGGAATCGTCAGAATCTCGCTGCCCTGCTTGAGTTGTTCGGCGACCACCTTGTCGGCCGAGCGTGGAACCAGCTCTGCGCCGATCAGCCGCGGATTCGAGCTGTTGATGATCAGGTTGCGCGAGGAAGCGATCGAGACCTCGAGCCCGTTGGAGTGCAGGCTGTTCACATAGTTCGGCAGCCGCTCGCGGTCGGTGTTGCCGACCGAGGTCAGTTCCTGAACGCTGATTTGAATGGCGCTGGCGAGATCTTTGACCCGCTGCTGGGTGGTCTCGATTATCGCGGCCTGGGTGCCAAGGCTGAACCAGACTTCCGCGCCGAGGGTCAGTGCGAGCAGCACTACCATCAGGAGGATCAGTTTCGCCTTGAGGTTAAGAGCCGGTATCGTCATTGGAGATTAGCTCGGCACATTAGCGTGGCAGATAAGCCTGCCTCTGCGGTCCGCCAGGCGTAGCTTCAGGTACCGCTGGCGCTGGACTTCCGGAGCACCAGCAGCCGGGTTCCGTATATCGCCAGCGAGAGCACCACGACCACCCAGATAACCCGCTCGAAGCCGCCGACGTAATGAATTACCATTTCGAGCTGTCCGCCGAACAGGTAGCCGATCGAGACCACAATCGGAACCGAGATTACCGCGCCCATCAGATCGTAGAAAAAAAATCGCGCGGGCGTGACTCCGAACGATCCCGCGCTCAGATAGACCAGCGCGCGCAGGCCCGCCAGAAAGCGCGCATAGAAAATCGCGCGATGACCATGGCGTTCCATGAAATCGCGGATACGATCGAGCTGGACCTTGGTCCCCGGCCGGTTGATTCCGAAATATCGCACCAGTCCGGTGCCGAAACGGCGTCCGAGGAAAAACAGCGAGTTGTCGCCCGCGACCACTCCGACCAGCGATACTGCAAGCGTCATCGGATAATGCGTAACCCCGCGATGCACCAGAAAGCCGCCGGCGAGCAGCGCCACGTCTTCCGGCAGCGGCAGACCGAGGCCGCACAGCATCAAAACCACGAACAATCCCGCATAGGTGAAATGCTCGATGTACGCGGATGCCAAGGCTAACAAGCTTCAGTCTCCGTTTGCGTAGCGCGCTCGGAGTGAGTCTCGGATCTGTTCGACCGGCATCCCCTGGCGCGAAAGCTGCTCGGCCTCGATTGCTTCACCGGTGCAGATCGCGCAGGTGCTGCCGTGCTTGTCGCGGAAGCAATCGAGCAGGTTCTTGTGACCCTCGGTCCGGTCGCATCCGCAATAACAATGCATCTGCGCCAGCAGCGCCGGATCATCCTGAGCGACCTGGTAGGCCTTTCTGACGTCGCCCTGGAACAGTTGCGGGTCGAGCGTCATCCGCAGCTTCGCCGCGGGATCAGCGTTACCGGCGCCACTTGCCACGGGCACGACTCCTGGCTCCGACGCCTGCGGCGTCTGGCCGAAAAACGCATACGCCGCGGCCGCCATAAATAATATCGCCAGTACGACTCCGACTATTCCTTTGGTGCTGTTCTGCATCAGGCAACTCTTCTAGCTGATTATAGCATTTCGATCATCTGGAGGCTCTGCAAAGTAAAGGTATAGAGGGCGGCAGGGCGATGCGGTCCGCGGCGGGTCTGTTTGAGCCGCCGGAGCAGGCCCATCGCGAGGATCCGGCGCCGGAAGTTGCGCCGATCGATCGGACGGTCGAGGATCCGCGAGTAGAGCTCCTCGAACTCGGCGAAAGTGAACACCCGCGGCAGCAGCGCGTACGCGATATTGCTATATTCGAGCTTCGAGCACAGCCGCCGGAACGCGTACGCCGCCATCAGCGAATGATCGTAAGCCAGCGGCGGCAGCGCACTAACCTCGAACCATCCGCGCTCGCCGTATTTGGACGACGGCCCAGTGACCGCGTTCGCGTCGGGAATCAGCGCCATGTATGCCGCCGAAACCACGTGCGAATGCGGATCGCGCGAGGGATCTCCGAAGGTGAAGAGCTGTTCCAGGTATGCGTCGGCGAGTCCGGTCGAGGCGCGCAGCTCGCGCCGGGCGGCGTCGTCGAGCAGCTCGCCGATTCGCACCAGCCCTCCGGGGAAGGCCCACTTGCCGCGCGCAGGTCCGCGCCGCAGCCGCACCAGGTAGGTCTTGAGCTTGCGCTCCTGGATCGCGAACAGGACCGTATCGACCGCGACCTTGGGCCGTGCGACGCGACGCTCGCGGCGGGCGAGGCCGGCGCTTGGGATTGCCTGCGCGACGCTCAGGCGCTCAGCTCCAGCATCCGCTCCAGCGCGCGCTTTGCGCCCTCGCGCACCTCGTCGCTGAGGGTGATCTCGTAACGCAGGTGGCGCAGTGAATCGAGCGTGCCCTCGAGCGTGATCATCTTCATGAAGCGGCATAGCTTGCACGCCTTGTAGAAGCGCTTGTCGGGAATCTCCATCAGCAGGCGGTCGGACAGCCCGCACTCGGTGACCACCAGGAATTTCTCGGCCTCGCTCGCGCGTGCGTAATCGACCATCGCGCTGGTCGAGAGCACCGCGTCGGCCAACGCGAGCACGTCCTTGCGGCACTCCGGATGCGCCAGCACCTTGATTCCGGGGATCGAATTTTTCACCCGGTTCACTTCTTCAGGAGTGATTTGATGATGCACGTAGCAGTTGCCGTCCCATGAGATGACGCGCTTCTTGGTATTGCTCTGCACGTAGTTCGCAAGGTTCTGATCGGGGACGAACAGGATATTTTCCGAATCGATTCGCTCGACAATCTTGACCGCGTTGGCCGAGGTGCAGCACGCGTCCGAGAGCGCCTTCACATCCGCGGTGCAGTTCACGTACGAGACTACTTTCAGGTCGGGGTAGATTGCCCGCAACTCGGCCTTGCGCTCGGCCAGCGCCTCGGCGGTGACGGCGTCGGCCAGAGAGCATCCGGCGCGCAGATCGGGAAGCAGCACCTTGCGATTGGGATTGAAGACCTTTGCAGTCTCCGCCATGAAATGCACGCCGCAAAAGACGATCACGTCGGCGTCGCGGACGTCGCGCGCCTCGCGTGCGAGCTCGAGCGAGTCACCGATAAAATCCGCGACCTCGAAAATCTCGGGCCGCTGGTAATTGTGCGCCAGGATTACGGCGCGGCGCACGCGCTTCAATCTGACGATCTCGGCGATAGTGCCCGCCAATCTGGCGCAGGTCTCGGGGTCGTAGCTGTCATCGCCCAGGGCGGCGAGCTTGGCGAACAGCGCGTCGGCGGAAATCGCCGCGGCGCCGGGGGAAGTTTCTGTTGATACGTTCACGACCGAGCCTCGTCTTACTTTGCGTCAATTTGACACTTACTCTATTGCGGACTGTCGCACCGCGCAAGAGCAAACCGGACAGGGGAATTTCATTCGCGCGGAATACGCACCCAGAGCGGCGCGCCTTCGATTAGCGCCGCGGTGTTCGCGCCGCCGGTGACGCGCGCACGCAGCTCGATTCCCGCATTCAGCGTCAGTACGATCGCACCGCCGTCGTTCTCGACCGCGATGATCCGCGCCGCGATCGCTTCGCCGTCAACTGAAACTCCCGACGCGTCGTTGATCTCGACGCCCTCAGCCATCAGCGTCGGCGCGGCCGAACCATCAGGATCAACCGCGAGTGTCATCGCCCGAGCGCTTAGCGCGAACTTGATTTCGCCGGGATCGGGAGGACTCGAATCCGCCGCTACCTTCGCGGTCTTCAAAAACCGCGCGATCATCGCGGACGCCGGCCTCGCGAAAACCTCGCGCGGCGAGCCGGACTGCATCACGACTCCGTCGATCAGAATCGCGACCCGGTCGCCGAGCGCCAGCGCCTCAGAAAAATTGTGCGTAACATGAATCGTGGTGGTGCCGAGCTCGCGATGCGTCGCGCGCAGGCGCTCGCGCAGCGCGTAGCGCGAATTCGGGTCGAGCGCGGCCATCGGCTCGTCGAGCAGGAGCAGAACGGGATTGGCCGCGAGCGCGCGTGCTATCGCGACCCGCTGCCGCTCGCCGCCGGAAAGTCCGGCCGGCATCCGGTCCATGAGCGGCTCGATTTCGAGCATCCGCGCCAGCCGCGCTATCGCCCCAGCGCGCTCGGCGCGCGCAATCCGATGCGCTCCATACGCGAGATTTGCGCGCACGCTCAGATGCGGAAAGAGCAGGCTGTCCTGGTAGAGAAATCCGATTTGCCGCGACTCGGGCGCGCTCGCCGTGACCTCGCGCGCGTCCATCAGGATGCGCCCGGCGGTCGGCCTGCGCAGGCCCGCGATCGTTTCGAGCGTGACCGTCTTTCCCGCGCCGGTCGGCCCGAGAATGATCAGATATTCGCCGTCGCCCGCTTCGAGCGATAGCGGACCTACGCGAAACGCGCCCGCGCTGACCGCAATATCCTCGACCCGAAGCCGCATCGCGATGAGACTAGCACGCCGCGCGCGCGGCTCCATCGGATAGCGCGGGCGATTCGATAGCGCGCAGGCGGCGCGATTTGCTAGACGCACTTATGCCGGGGCGCATCCGGTTTGCTTCCGGGCGGCTCGCAAGGAGTTAAAGCGATGGATGAAGTTTATGATCGCGACATAATCGCCGCGGTGCGCGAGTTTGTCGAGCGCGAGGTGATTCCGTTTGCCTCCGAGCTCGAGCATCGCGACGAGTACCCGCACGCGATGGTCGCGTCGATGAAGCAGCTCGGCCTGTTCGGTGCGACTATTCCGGCCGAACACGGCGGCTTGGGGCTCGCGTTCGCCACCTATGCACGCGTGATGGAGGAGCTGTCGCGCGGATGGATGAGCCTGGCGGGCGTGATCAACAGCCATCTGATTATGGCTTTTATCATCACGCATCACGGCACCGACGCGCAGAAGAAATATTTTCTGCCCGCGATGGCGCGCGGAGACAAGCGCGGCGGCCTTGCGCTGACCGAGCCTCACGCGGGCAGCGACGTGCAGTCGATCCGTACCACTGCAATCCGTCGCGGCGACGATTACATCCTCAAGGGCAGCAAGATGTTCATCACCAACGCGCGCAACGGCACGATGCTGGCCGTCGCGGCGAAGACCGACCCGCGCGCGAAACCCGTCTATGCGGGCATCAGCATGTTCGCGGTCGAGAAGAACGACGCGGGACCGGCGGTGAGCGCGAATCTCAAGAAGATCGGTTACAAGGGAATCGATACGTGCGAAGTGACGTTCGACGATATGGCCGTTCCCGCCGCGAGCCTGATCGGCGGCGCCGAGGGGCTTGGGTTCAAGCAGGTGATGAGCGCGCTCGAGGTCGGGCGCATCAACGTGGCCGCGCGCGCGGTCGGAGTAGGGCAGGCCGCGTTCGAAACCGCGATCCGCTACGCGCAGCAACGCACGACGTTCGGCAAGCCGATCTGCGAGCATCAGGCGGTGCAGTTGCTGCTGGCCGATATGGGCACGCGCGTCGAGGCCGCACGGCTGCTGGTCGCGAACGCCGCGCGCAAGAAAGATGCAGGCGAGCGCTGCGACGTCGAGGCGGGGATGGCGAAGCTGTTCGCGTCGGAGGCGTGCGCGAAGATCTCGCTCGACGCGATGCGCGTGCTCGGCGGTTACGGCTTTATGCAGGAATTCCCGGTTGAGCGCTTCTATCGCGACGCGCCGCTAATGATGATCGGTGAAGGCACCAACGAAATCCAGGCGCTGGTAATAGCCCGCGGCCTAATCGCGCGCTACCCGGCGTGACTTTCGGGCAAAGACAATTCGGCCTCTTGTAATCCGATGTGGTTCGGGTGTAACTCCGAGTCACGAAAAGGGGGGTTCCAAAATGAAATGCGCGACTAAGTATCGTCGCGAAGCGATCAATTCAGACCAGGCGAGACTTCTGCGGCCGACTCCGCGAAAAATGCGCGGAAGGGGGACCGGTAAAAGGTTCGCGGCTGGGCTCTTCGCTATTTTATTCCTGACGTTTGGGAACGCGGGCATCGCTGCCGCCGCCCCGCCCCAGTGTTCCGGCTCTCAACTCAATCCGCAATCTAGACCAATTCCGCTCGGGGTCTTCGGGTCAAACGCCGTCATCACCGCTTTCAGAGGAACGGGATGCTCGGTCTATGCTGGGACGTTGGGAGCGCTGATCGCCGACAGCGACGGCAACCAGTACGTCCTCGGTGCTGCGCACGTACTCGCCTTAGGATCGACTGGCTATTTGGCTAGTGGGTCCGCGGAGGCGATCATTCAGCCTGACCTATTTGAGGTTGCGTCGTCCTGCTCACAGATGACGCCAGCTCTTATCAACAGCATTCAAGTAGCTTCGTTGAGCACCGTCATACAACCTAACTTCAACGCTCACGCTACAACCCCTGCGGATGCCGCTTTAGCGAAGGTGCTGCCAGGTAAAGTTAGTAGCTCAATCCTGAATATCCCGGTGTTCAGTTCGACTCCACTGGCGGATGTAAAGAAAGGCTTACAGGTTCAAGAGCAAGGTGGTTGCACCGGTCTGACCAATGGACGCGTCATTACGAAAATGCTTATGCCTGAACATTACACGATTTGTGTGACAGCACAGATGAAGGTCGTAAACAACAAATTGGTTTGCGCCAGCAACAAGTTAATAACGGGTAGTGTCGCGAAGTTGGTGGAAAAGTGAAAAAGGCGTCATGATCCGGCGAGTTGAGCCACAACTCGCACCCGCTTTTAGGCGGGTGCCGGAGGATGACGCCATGGCAAGCGATAGCAGGGTTTCAGGGGCAGGGAAAGCAACCCTCGAGGAGCTGATGCGCGGGCGGATTCGCGCGACGATCGAGAGCCTCGTGGATGAAGAACTGGAGGCAGCGCTGGGCGCGGCGCGGTCGCAGCGGGTGGGCGCGGTGCGGGCTGGCTACCGGCACGGTCAGCGGGAGCGGACCTTGAGCACCAGCCTGGGCCCGACCACGATCGCGATGCCGCGGGCGCGAATCGAGGATGATGATGGGCGCCGGCGCGAGTGGCGCAGCCAGCTCATCCCGCGCTACCAGCGGCGCACCGAGCGGGTTGACGAGGCGATTTTGGGGGTGTACCTGAGCGGGACCAACACCCGGCGGCTGCGCGGAGCGCTGGCGCCGTTGCTGCGTGGCGCACCGCTGTCGAAGGATGCGGTGTCGCGCCTGGTCGGGCGCTTGCGCGAAGACATCGCGGCGTGGGCCAAGCGTGATCTCGGCGAGTTGAAGGTCCGCTACCTGTTTTTGGACGGCTGGTATCCGCGCGTGCGGATCGGGAAAAAGCGCGTGCGGGTGCCGGTGCTGGTCACGCTGGGAGTGTGCGCGGGCGGCCAGCGCGTGGTGCTCGATATGCGGCTGGCGGGCGCCGAGAGCGAGCAGGCCTGGCTCGACGCGGTGCGCGCGCTGGGCGAGCGCAAGCTTGGGGTTCCGGTGTTGGCGGTGGTGGACGGCAACCCGGGCCTGAGCGCGGCGCTCAAGGCGCAGTGGCCGCGGATCGCGATTCAGCGCTGCACCAATCACAAGCTGTGGAACCTGCTCGCCAAAGCCCCGGCCCATCTGCGCGAGGAACTCGCCGAGGACTATCGGCGGATGATTTATGCCGACAGCCGCGCGGCGCTCGAGCAGGCGCGGGTCGCGTTCACCCGCAAGTGGCAACTGCGCTGCAAGGCGGTCAGTGCAAGCTTCGCGGAGGCCGGCGACGAGCTTTTCACCTTTACCAGTTTCCCGGCCTCGCAGTGGAAGGCGCTGCGGACCACCAAAGCGCTGGAGCGGATCAACGAGGAGTTTCGCCGCCGCACCAAGACCCAGGCCTCGTTGCCCAGTGAGGAGGCGGTCCTGTTCCTGCTCTTCGGGCTCTTGCGCAGCGGCCAGATCACGCTGCGCCGCCTGGTCGGCTGGCAGGCGCTGGCCAATAGTAACTCGCAAGCGGAGGCCGCATAGCAACTGCATAATCAATCGCTCGCTCGTCGAATCCTGATGCTAACTGCTTTTCCACCACTTGACCGACACCACCTTAATAACGGTCCTCAATAACTTCGAAGTAAAGGGGAAGGACTTTGGAGATCCTGGCAATTCCGGAGCTCTGGTTACGACACTTGGTCCGTGTCCTCAACCCGTTGGTATGGCGGTCGCGGAAAAAGATGACGGGAGCGCTGCCGTAGTGACCGCAATTCCCAAGGTTTTGCAGGCCTTGAATACGGCGGGAGGCTATTCCGGCTTGTCGATCGTCGCGGGCGGCGGAGGATGCACGCCGAGCACGAGTCAAATTCAGGTACCGGGAGGATCGAGCGCGGATTTTACGCTACAGGATGCTACCATTGCAGATCCTGACGTGGCTCAGGCCCTGACCGTTTTGCCTGATTTCACCCAATATGTCGCTATTCTAATCGATGACGGCGTTGTCGATGGTGTAGGTATAGACCTTTCGGGATCGATAGCCTCCTTGGACGTTGTGTGGGACAGTCAAACTGACGAAGACGACGCGACCATACCGCCGATACCCTCAAGTTATGAGGGTGTGCCGGTGGAGCAAGATATAATCGGAAATGTTGACTTAACCACTGGCGCGACCGGCTACTTACAGTAACCCGATCCTCGAGGCATGGCGTTGTAATTGAGCAAAATTAATCCGATTTTGTTTCTGACGGTTGTTGTGTTCCTGTGCTTTTCCGCCGGACAGTCGTACGCTGCGATATGGTGTGGCCACGGGCCTGGCAGCGCCTTGGATCACCCGTGCACGGCTTCGGACGTGCCTAACGACTCTGCCGCGTCCGGGGTGGTCGCGAAGCACGAGACGCAGTGGTGGAAGATAAAGGGTGTTTGGGAAATGGGTTACAGCACCAGCGCTGCGGGAGGAGGCACCGAGATACAGATCAGCGCCGATCCTCCTTGGGCGGCGTGTGTGCGAAGCCAGATCCCGGCCTCTGTCGATAGCATTCCGGTAGTAGCCATTCCGATCTCAGCCCCGACGGGCGTTATCACGAATGGAAACCATTTTGCCATGTATGGCAAGCCTCCCGCTTATGAGGTGTCAAATGGAGCGAGCGATCGCGAAAAAGATTATTCGCGGATAGTGCAGAAATACGGTCACCAGTGGATGGGTCTTGCGGGTGTGATCGGCGTCGCGCCGGCGGGATGCGATTGCGGTAGCTGCGATTTCACCGGAATCGAAATCAGCGTTCAGCGCCACTTTATGAGCGCGCTACTGAAACAGATCCCGCCGTCGGTTGATGGCGTTCCAGTGACCCTCCTCCCCAACGATTAATTCAGCCGCATAGTCACATCAGCGCGAGTTCGTGCAGGGCGCGGGCGCATTCTTCCGGATGCGTGAACATGATCTCGTGGCCGCACTTTACGATCTTGATCGCGGGATTCTTTAGCCGGCTCGAATAGTACGGGTGCCATCCGGGCGCGCCCGCGATCGGGGTCTGATCGTTCTCGCACACGAGGTATCCAGTCGGCACGCCCGATTCGTGAAATGCATTCATCGGCACCGGATCAGTCGCCGGGCCCCACGGCTGCGGGCATAGCGAGGCGTCGATCCATTTGCGCATCGCGGGCGGAACGTCGTTCATCAAGCCTTCGTAGAATTGCGGGCCCATCATCTCGACCGGAAGCGACCGGTCCGGCCGCGACGCGATCAGGTCGAGCATCGGTTTGGTAGCAGGATTTGCGGGATCGGTCAGGCGCTCGCCGTCGAGCGGTACAATCGCGCTTACAAACACTGTCCGCTTGATACGTGACGGAATCCGTGCGGTGACACCCGAAATCGTCAACCCGCCGAGACTATGCCCCGCCAGCACGACGCCACGCAGGTCGCGCTCTTCAATGTATCGAACAACGCTATCGACGTAGCTTTGGAGCGTTATTTTCGCGCGATCCGCATAATTTTGCCCATGACCGGGCAGATCCACCGCGAACGCGCGATCGCCGAGCTTTTCAAGTTGATTGGTAACTGCTGCCCAGCACCACGCGCCGTGCCATGCGCCGTGTACGAGAACGAATGTCTCAGCCATCGTGAGTATCCTCCACGATCCGTCACTAATCATGAACGCCTGTTCACGTGCAACGCTTGGACCGGATGTTGCGTCTACCTGACATGGAGACGGGGATGAATTACGGGAAACAAACTTTGGAAATGCGTCGCGGATTGGAAGCGCAAACCGGCTACTTCGTGTTAGCGGTTATATTCAGCCTGTTATTCGTCATTGTGACATGGCGATGGGCCGCGCTGGTCAACCCGCGGGTGTGGAGCGTATGGGAAGCGTCGGATTATTCCACCAGTCAGCCGGTATCAAATTCAGTTGAAACCGCGCCGCCAGGCCGCGGCCAACCGGCAACTATTACACGGTCCGAGGAGCAGCGGCAGCAAGGTTCGAAGGCGATACTGCTCCGGATGTTCGCCCTTGGGATGGGCAATGCTCCCGCGCAATAGCGTCACCCGTAGCCACTATGACGCGACGGGTGTGATCTGCTGCCCGTCGTGAAGTTTGGCCGACGGCACCACGATCACCGTCTCCCCTCCGGTCAGTCCCTGCGTGACCTGTATCCCGTCCTGAAATTCGCGGCCCAGCGCAATCTCGTTGCGATGCGCCGCGCCGTCGCGGACGGTCCACACGTAGCTCCGCGATCCGTCGGTGACCACGGCTTTTTTCGGCACCAAGACGAGAGCCGCTTCCTGCTTTGCGGCCACCGCCGCGAGGAAGGTCACCTTCGCGCTCATTTCCGGTTTGATGACCTGGAGATCGGGCTGAAGGATATGAACCTCGACCTTGACGGTTCCTTTTTGCCGATCCGCCTCGGGATAGATTTTGACCACGCGTGCGTCGAAGGGACGGTCGGGATAAGCGTCGAGCAGAACGGTTGCCGGACTGCCGATCGCGACTTTGGCGATATCGCTTTCATTGATATCGACTTCGGCGCGCATGTCGTCAGTGTCGGCAAGCTGCGCGATATCGGTCATGCCCTCGTCTGACGCGACCGCGTTGCCGTAACTGATCATCGATCCTGATTCGCGGAACTTCTTGAGCACGATTCCATTGATCGGGGATCGGATCGTGCACTGGCTCACGTTGAATTTCGCGAACGCGATCTCGGCTTCGGCTTTTTTCAGATTGGCTTCGTCCACCGAGAGCGCGTTGGTGGTCACGTCATACTGGTCGTGCGATTCCACACCGCTCTTGAAAAGTTCGAGCTGGCGCTGTTGCTGTGCGCGTCCCAGCACGACATTGGCTGCCGCCAGGTTGCGATCGGCGATCGCCTGGTTGAGCTGCGCCACGTAGTCGCGGTCGTCGATCTTCGCGAGCAGGTCGCCTTTTTTTACGTACTGTCCTTCCTGGATCGGTTCACTGACGATCTGGCCGAGAATCTGCGCGCCGATCGTGATGTACTTGTCTTTCGTCACGACGTAGCCCGAGCCGGTCAGGACCGCACCCGGCTGTCCCGCCTGCTTGATCGAAACCAGCGCGGTCTGCACCTCGAGCGGGCGGCCCAGAGTGTTCGCGTACGCGTAGTAACCAGCCGCGCCGAGGACCGCGAGGACGCCGAGCACGATCGCGGCCGGGATGAGCCGGCTCTTGCGCTGCGGTTCGGCGCTGCGCTTGATCCGCAGCGATTCGAGTTCGCGGATATTGGGCGGATGTGATTGTTCCCCGGCCATCGGTCAGCTCCTTCTGAGCGCGTCGACCACCCCCAGGCGCATCGCCTGGCGCGCGGGCAGCCATCCGCCGAGCATCCCCATCAAAGCGGAGAAGACCAGCGCCTCGATCACGATCGCGAAGGTCACCCGGAAGTTGAACGCCATGGTCGAGAACGTGACGAAGTTTCCGAAGGTGGTTGAGAAGCCGTCGATCGGCATCGCGAGCAAAATTCCAATCGCGCCCGCCGCCGTCGCCAGCAGCACCGACTCGATCAGGAAGCACAGCAGAACCGAGTTGGGACTGAAGCCGAGCGCGCGCAGCGTCCCAATTTCCGAGGTGCGCGCCGAGACCGCTGCATACATCGTGTTCATGGCGGCGAACACCGCGCCCACACCCATGATGATCGCGACGATCAGGCCGAGCATACGCATCTGGCTCGCGACCACCGATTGATCCTTATAGTACTGCGCCTCGGTTTCGGCCTGAAGGTTGATTCGCGGGTCGTCAGCGATTCGATTGATCAGCGCCTCTGAATCGGCTCCTGGAGCCATCTTGAGCCGCACCGTCGCGTAATAAGCGCCGCGCTGGGTATCGTCTTGCACGTTGTGAATATCGGCCCAGACCTCGGACTCGAACGAGCTTCCGCCGGCGCTGAAGATTCCGACGACCTTCCACTGTCCGCGCCCGAACTGCATGGTCGAGCCGACTTTGGTGTTTGCGTAGCGGCCGGCGAGCCCCTTGCCGACGATCACTTCGCCCATCGCGGGCTTGAACATCCGGCCTTCGACGAGACGCACGTTCTGATGCACTTCGAGGGCGATCGGCAACACGCCGCGCACGACGATATTGTCGCTCGGCCCCTTTTCCCGTTGCATCAGCACCTGCACCGGCAGCTCGGGCGAGATCATTGGATTGCCCGCGGGGTCGCGGCGAATCTGCGGCAGAAACTTCATCGCGTCGAACTGATCGAGATTGATCGACGAATAGGTCTCGGTGGTCGCGCCCTTGCGCAACACGATCATGTTGTCGGGTTCGCCGGTGTCGCTGATCATCGTGCCCAGCCCCGCGACCATCGCCATCACTACCACGAACACCGCGACCACCAGCGCGATTCCGCCCGCCGTCATTCCGGTCGAGACTCGGCGCACCAGCAGGCTGCGCACGTTGTATTTGAGCGGTATCGCCATCAGGCCACCATCCGCAGCGCGTCAACGATATTCTGCCGCGCCGCGGTGCGCGCGGGCACCCACGCGCTCAGGAGTCCGATCAGTGCGGCGACGAGGAGCGTCTCGATCAGGATCGACAAGGGCATTCTGATTTCGCTCAGCGGCCCGAGCACCGGGCTGCCGACCGCGAAAAGTTTGAGCACGATAAACGCCGCGCCGCATCCGAGAATTCCGCCGAGCAGTCCGATAATCAGCGACTCCGACAGCAACAGGCTCAAGATCGTGTTCGAGGGAAACCCGATCGAGCGCATGACCGCGATCTCTCCGCGCCGTTCGCGAATCGACATTGCGGCGGTGTTCGCGGCGACCAGACCGATCGTCAGCACGACGATAAAGCCCAAAATCTCGGCCAGCCGGAAAAACATCCGGAAGTTGTTCATGAAGCTGCCGATAAACGCCGCCTCCGACTCGCTGCGCGTCTCCGCCGAGGAATTGGCGAAGCCTTCATCGAGCGCGGCAATCACTTGCGGGACGTTCTGGGATTTATCGACCCGCACCCAGTAGTTATCGACGAAACCGGGACGGCCCGCGGCCTCGTCAAGATAGTCGCGGCGGAAAATCAGGAAGTTCGCGGGCGCGCTGCCGCCCTGCATTACGCCCACTATATCGAGCGTGACGTTGAACGGGTAAACCGTGCCGCGCAGGATGATCTGCTGACCCTCGTGCAGGTTGAAGCGTTTCATCGTGCCCGAGGCGACCAGACATGCGGTGCGCAGGCTTTCGAATTTCTTCCACGATTCTTTGGATACGCCCCAGTCGGGCCACATCGCCTCCGCGGAGTCGGGATCGACCGCCAGGTTCGGAAACTGATCGTTGACGTCGTGATAGATTCCGCCGAACCAGCTCTCGGGCGTGACCGCTTCGACGTGCGGGGTCGCGGCAATCCGCTGCTTATACGCCTCGGGCATCGAGTAGGTGAGGCCAGCCTTGTTGTGGCAGGAGATCCGCGTCGATGACGCGGAGTCGGACAGAATTTCGTTGGCGACAGAGGGCAGGCTGACCAACGCGGAAAAAATAAACAGCGACACCGCGATCGAGAAGATCGTGAGGATCGTGCGCCGCTTGCTGCGCAGCAGATTTTTCAGCACCAGTACGATGTACTTCATCGGCAGTCCCTATGCGTGCGCTCCTGCGGCTTCGGCTCGCGCGGGCCCGCCCTTGCCCGGCTCGACGCCGGCCAAAATTCCCTTGTCGAGGCGGTAAACCGTATCGACAAACCGCTCGGCGCGCGGGTCATGTGTGACCATCACGATCGTGCGATGAAACTGGCGATTCAAATCGGTCAGCAGGTTCAGGATTTCCTCGGCCGATTTCGCGTCGAGGTCGCCGGTCGGTTCGTCGGCGACCACGATCGTCGGATCGGTGACCAGCGCGCGTGCGATCGCGACCCGCTGCTCCTGTCCGCCCGAGAGCTGGCGCGGATAGTGATCCATCCGGTCCGCGAGCCCGACAATCCGCAGCGCCGTCTCGACGTGCTCGCGCCGCTCGGCCTTGTTGAGCGGAGTCAGCAGGAGAGGCAGCTCGACGTTCTCGAATGCGGTCAGTACCGGAATCAGGTTGTAGAACTGGAACACGAGCCCGATATGACGCGCGCGCCAGGTCGCAAGGTCGCGTTCCTTCATCCCGGTGATTTCCTCGCCGCCGACCGCGACCCGCCCCGAGGTTGCGTGATCGATTCCCGCGATCAGATTGAGCATCGTGGTCTTGCCCGATCCCGACGGGCCCATGATCGCGACGAAGCGTCCTTCGGGCACCTGAATCGTGACGTCATCGAGCGCGCGCACTTCGAATTCGTCGCGTTTGTATATGCGGATCACGTGTTCGAGGTCGATTGCGTATTTGGTATCCATTTGCTCCCCCTCCCGATTCTTGCCAGTCACGATCTCCGATCTGATGGACGACTATCTTCCCGCCGCGGCCGCCGCGGCCAGGCGATTGCGGATCCGGCGCGTGGGAGCCATCTCGCGTTTCAGTTGCGCGGTCAGCTTTGTGAAAACCTCGACCTTGGTGGCGCACACCGCGCGTCCGAGCTCGACCACGATTTGCCGAAACGGACTGTCGCCGCGGCGCTTCATTTCGCCGGCCAGCCAGGTGAGCATCTTCACCACCTCGGCATCTTCGCGTCCGGCGCGATCCAGATGCTCGAGCGCGGCCTGCGGGTCGTGCTCGGCGAAATAAATCTTGATCTGCGATTCATCATAAATGAACAGCGGCTGTGCCGGCTCGCGCAGCGTCTTCAAGAATCGCGCTCTGCCTGCGGGCGTGATCGCGTAAACCTTGCGCGTGCGCCGCCCATGCCGCTCCGAGCGCATTGTGACCAGGCCGTCGAGCGCCATGCGTTTAAGGGCTGGGTAGAGGGAGCCGTCGCTGACTCGGTAGAAGAAGCCGATCGGATCCTGGAAGCGGCGCTTGAGGTCGTAGCCGGTCATTTCGGATTCCATCAGGAAGCCGAGGATCGGAAATTTCACATCGATGCGCGGCGCGGGTGCGGGTTCGGCGAAAGCGCGCGCCCACAAGGGCAGCGGCTTGGGCGCAGAAATCGGTCGCGGCGCAGGTTTCAGGCTCCTTGACGACATAACGTATCGACCCAATAGCTCGACTTGAGATAACGAGTCAAGCTATCGCGCATTCGTCGCGCGAGCGTTTCAGGCCCGGCGCGCCGTGAGCGCGAACGCGCGCCGCCAGTTGCTCTCCCCGGTCAGCGGAGGAAGCGTGGCTGCCGCCCGTTCAATTCGGCGAAGCTCATCGGCAGCAGGTTCTGTGCCAAATGCATGGTCCCACAGCGCCGTCGTGACTCCGAAGATGGCGTCGGGGACGCGCAGATGATGCGCCAGATGCCGTCCGCGCAGCCGCTCCTCGAACCGATTCGAGGGATGCGCGAAATGAATCCGGTAGTGAATAACCTCGTACAGAACGAATCCAGCGACGAGCCCATAAAACCCGTAGACGCCCGCCGAATTGCCAAAAATCGCAACCGCCGCCAGCGTAACCGCTGTCACTGGTATCCATGCGCCGACAGTAAACACCGCATGAGGATCCTGATGATGCACCGCGTGCAGGGGAGTCGCGAAGGTACGGAACCGATGCCCGAGCCATCCGTGAATCGCATACTCGACGAAGCTCCAGGCGAAGACTCCGCCGGCAAACAGAACGACGCGCACGAGCATAACGTCTAGTCTATCCGCACGCCAAAATAGCGGCAACGCAACCGCACGACTGCATCCGAACGCAATCACCGGACTGCACGATCAGAAGAGTGGGTCGCCTATCGGACCGTCACGATCGAGGTACTTGACCTATACCTCAATAATAGACTATATCAACAATGTAATGACAGACGAAGGCGCGCTTTCAGCCGTGCCCCCAGACGAACGAAAAAGATCACAATCACGGAGGACGCATCCGATGTGGAATTCTGACAATCCATACCTTAGCGGCAACTACGCTCCCTGGCGCGAGGAGGGCGACGCCTACGATCTCGAGGTCGAAGGCGAAATTCCGCACGAGCTTTCGGGCGCGCTCTACCGGATCGGACCTAATCCGCAGTTCAAGCCTGCCGGCCGCTACCACTGGTTCGACGGCGACGGCATGGTCCACGGCTTTCTGCTGCGCGACGGCCGCGCGGCCTATCGCAATCGCTACGTCAAGACCGAGGGACTCAAGGCCGAGATGAAGTATGGCCGCGCGCTCTACGGCGGTTTGATCGACGGCATGATGCGCGAAGTTCCGGCCGATGTTCCGCCGATGAAGAATCAGGCCAACACCAATATTATCGGATACGCAAATCGGCTGCTCGCGCTGATGGAGGGCGGACTGCCGACCGAGCTCAAGCCCGAGACGCTCGAAACGGTTGGGATGTACAGCTTTGGCGGCAAGGTGAACGGCCCGGTAACGGCGCATCCTAAGTACGATCCGAAAAACGGCGATCTGCTGTTCTTCGGCTACTCGCCGTTTCCGCCGTATACGACGTGGTACCGCGCCGACAAGGCGGGCAACCTGCTCGAGACTCGCGCGATCGATTCCGGTCTTCCGGTGATGATGCACGATTTCGTCACCACGGATAACTACGCGATCTTCTTCGTGTGTCCTTCCGTGTTCCGGATCGAGAACGCGTCGAAGGGTCTGCCCGTGATGGCTTGGGAGCCGCAGCATGGGACCAGGATCGGCGCGATGCATCGCAAGTCCGGCGAGATCAAATGGTTCCACACCGACGCGTTCTACGTTTTTCATTTTCTCAATGCTTATGAGGAAAACGGCTCGCTCGTGATCGACGGATGCCGCCTCAACTCGCTCAACATGGGCGGCAACTCCTTCGGTGATCCGGCGATGCCGTGGCAGTGGACCCTCAACTTGAAAGACGGCTCGATGCGCGATCGCCAGATCGACGACACCTCGAGCGAGTTCCCGCGCCTCGACGAACGCCGGGCCGGACTGAAGCATCGCTACGGCTATTTCGCCGGCGGCACCGACAAGAAAGATCGCGCGCTCGGTTTCACTTCCGTGATCAAGCGCGACTACCAGACCGGCAAGCACGAACTTCAGACGCTCGGTGGCAACAAAACGCCCGGCGAGCCGGTCTTCGTCCCGCGCAGCGCAAGCTCGGGCGAGGACGAAGGCTGGGTGCTCTCGGTCTGGTACGATCGAGCCGAGAACACGAGCGAGATGGTAATTCAGAACGCGCAGGATTTCGGCGGCACGGCGGTCGCGCGCGTCAAGGCGCCTCATCGCGTCCCGTTCGGTTTCCATGGCAACTGGGTGCCCGCCTGACCTCGAAGATGAAGAAGCTGGCGGCCAAGCCAAAGCGGGCGGCGCGCGCCGGACTCGATTCCGGTACGGCGCGCGCCGCCGCGCCAATCGAGCCCGCGCGCGAGCGTCCCGGCGCGATCAAATCGTCACTCGAGTACGCGCTTTTGGGACTCGTTTCGGAATCTCCCGGAGTGTCGGGCTACGATATCGTGAAGATCTTCGAGCTCTCGATGCGTCATTTCTGGCATGCGCATCAGGGACAGATTTATCCCACGCTCGAGCGGATGGAAGCGGCAGGATGGATCAAGAGCCGGCAGGTGATCCAGCAAGGGCGCCCGAACAAGCGCGAGTTTTCGAGCACGCCGGCCGGCGAGCGCGCACTCACGCGATGGCTCCATAGCCCGTTCGAGAAGATGAAGCTCAAGTATCCGCCACTCTTGCGGACCCGGTTTCTCGGACACCTCGGCGCCGACGCAGCCCGCGCCCAGCTTGAGGAGCATCGGCGCGAGACCGGCCACTATCTGGAAGAGTTGCGCGAAATCGAGCGAGGCTTCTTCGCGCACGTCCAGCGCTATCCGGACGTCAACGTGATGTTCTCTTTTTTCACGCTGAAGTACGGGATCGGCTGGATGGAAGAGAACCTGCGCTGGTGCGACTGGGCGCTGGCGGAGCTCGAGCGCAATGTTTCGCTCTTCCGCCCGCAGCAGGTCTCTCGCTAGCGCCACCGGATTGTCCCTCTCCCCACAAGATTGGGGGGAGGGTACGTGGCGCGGTGATTGCTCCCTTTAGCAATCGCCGTGACGCGCGGGTGAGAGACCTCTGGAATCGATTTCTGACTGCGACAACCGTTACCGCGGGCCGATCCCTGGCCGATCCGGAAAAATCACCAATCCGGCACGATTCCGGTATAGACCTTGGCGCTGCTTCTAGTATTCTAGAGCAACCTGAATTTCGGGCGCGTTTTTATCGTCCGATATTGCAAGGGTTACCCCTTTCGGGCTGACCACAGGAATCGAGGAGGTTTGCATGGCTAGGAAAATCGCCGCCATCGCGGGCGGCGTGGTACTTGGACTGATAATCGCTTTTGCGCGTGCCGGCGCGTTCCCGTTCTGGAGTTCCGGCGATAAGGATTCATCCAAAGCCGATTCTTCGGCGCCGCAAGCCGTTTCCTCGATGAGCGCGGTCGCATCAGGGCCTCCTCTGCAGACTCCCCCGCAGACCTCTGAGAGCGCGGGCCGCGCGGGCGCGATCGGTTCATTTGCACCGCTGGTCAAGCGCGTGATGCCGACGGTTGTCAACGTCGCCGTAGTGCAGGACGTCAAGAGCTCCGGCTTCGGCGGACCTGGCGACGAAGGCGACGGCGGCGGTGACGAAGGAGGCGGTGGTGACGAAGGCGGTCCGGGAGCCGGACCCCCGCAGATGCCTCCCGGTATGGGCAATGGAAATGGCGATCCGTTCGAGCAGTTCCGCCGTTTCTTTGGCCAGATTCCGCGTGAGTACAAACAGCACGGACTCGGCTCCGGCGTAATCGTATCGCCCGACGGGTACATCCTGACCAACAACCACGTGGTTGGCGGCGCGGAGGAAATCCACGTCACCCTGATGGACAAACGCGAATTCACCGCCAAGGTGATCGGCAAAGATCCCAAGACCGATCTCGCGCTGATCAAGATCGACACCAAGGATCAGCTTCCCGCCGCAGTGCTGGGAGATTCCGACGCAACCGAGGTTGGCGACTGGGTTATCGCGATCGGAAATCCGTTCGGCTTTTCCCTCACGGTCACAGCGGGAATCGTCAGCGCCAAGGGTCGCATCCTGGGCGGCAACTACGACGATTTCCTGCAGACCGACGCCTCGATCAATCCCGGCAACTCCGGCGGCCCGCTGTTCAATACCGCTGGCCAGGTGATCGGAATCAATACCGCTATCTACAGCCGCACCGGTGCCAACAACGGAATCGGATTCGCAATTCCGATCGATATGGCGCGCAACGTGATGGACCAGCTGAAGGCGCACGGACGCGTGGTCCGCGGATGGCTCGGGGTCGAGATCCAGGAGGTCACCGAAGACCTCGCGCAATCCTTTGGATTGCCCAAAGCCGAAGGCGCTCTGGTCGCCAACGCGGACAAAGACGGTCCCGCCGCCAAGGCTGGAATCGAGCGCGGCGATATTATCGTCAAGTTCAACAACAAGGCGGTTCACGACGAGCACGAGCTGCCGGAATTGGTAGCTGAGACTCCAGTCAATGCCAGCGTCCCGGTCGAGGTGCTGCGCAACGGCAAACCGCTGACGATGACGGTCAAAGTCGGCGAGCTCAAAGAGCAAAAAGTAGCCAGCGCGAAATCCGAACAGCCAGGCGGAAGCTGGGGCATGCAGGTCGGTGATATTACGCCGGAACTCGCGCAGCAGTTCCATCTGCAACGCGACAAGGGCGTGGTCGTCCGCCAGGTCGCGCCCGACAGCCCGGCAGCCGATGCGAGTTTGCAGCCCGGCGATATCGTCCTGGAAGTAAATCGCGAGAAGGTTGCCGACGTGAAGGACTTCGTCGCCAAAGCCAAGGCGGTGCAGGCCAGCAAGAAACCCGCGTTGCTGTTGATCGCGCGCGGCGAAGCGACGCTCTACACCGTGATCAAACCCGGAGGTGGCGACTAAGCGCGCATCTTCGGATTCCTCGATACGGCGGCGCTGCAAACACGCGGCGCCGTCGTTTTATTTTGCGCTGGATGCCGCCCGCGCTTTCGCCGGACGCATCGCGATGCTACCGGTAGTTCCCGGTGGCTGCTTCTGTATACAGGTGCGACGTTCTTATCGCGGGCGCGGGTCCCGCCGGCCTCGCCACCGCGCTCTACCTGATGCGCGCGCGGCCCGAGCTGGCGGGGCGGGTGATCGCGCTCGAAAAATCCGCGCATCCCCGCTTCAAGACCTGCGCGGGCGGTCTCATTCCCAAAACCATTCTCGCGCTCGAGGAGCTTGGCGTCCCGCTCGACGTTCCCGCATGCACCGTTATGCGTGGTGAGGCGCGCACTCCGGTTGGCTCGGTCATCCTCGATCGCGGGGAGCCGCTATGCACGATCATCCGGCGCGACCAGTTCGACGCGCACCTCGCGAACGCCGCGCTTGCCGCCGGACTCGAGCTCGCCGAGCACACGCGCGTGCTCGCTGTCTCGCAGAACGCTGAACGCGTCCGCGTCGAAACCGATCGCGGCGCGTTCGAGGCCAAAGTCCTGGTCGGTGCCGACGGCTCCGGCAGCCGCGTCCGTGCCGCCGTCTTTGGAGCGGGAAAGGAATCGATAGGTCGCGCCCTGATGGCTGATATTCCCGCCGATCCGGGCAGCGCGGTCGAGTTCGCGCAGCAGCGCTATTGCTTCGACTTCCGCTGTGTCAGCGCGGGTATCCCCGGCTATGCGTGGTCGTTCCCGTGCCTGATCGACGGCAATCCGCATCTGAATGTAGGTATCTACGATCAGCATCCGCGCGCGTCGGGTGCCGCCGGCGGCGAGCAGGCGCAGATGCTGACCGAGTTGCGCGCCGCTTTTCCCGAGTTGCCGCTGGCGGCGCTCGAAAATCGAACCCAGGCATTTCGCGCGTTTCCAATAAGGTGGTTCGACGCGCGCGACCGCTACGTAAACGGCCGTGTAATTCTGGCCGGCGATGCCGCCGGAGTCGATCCGCTGATGGGCGAGGGCATCTCCTGCGCGTTCGAGCACGGCAAACTCGCCGCAAACGCGGTAGCGGAAATGCTCGGAGGAAATTCGCGCGCACTCGCCGCCTATGATCGCGCGCTGCATCGCGGCGCGGTCGGCCGCAAGCTCGGCAAGCTCTCCTTCGCCGCGCGCCATTTTTACGGACCGCGCCATCGGATGTATTTCCGGATGGCGCGGATGAGCCGCCGCGCGCAGGACATCGGCGTCGATTGGTACAACGGCGCTCATCACACCGACGAGCGTCCGACCCGTACTCTGGTCGCGCGATGGTTGCGCGAGATTCTATCGGGCGCGCCGGTCAGATAAATTTGTGAATTGATGGCGAAGAAAAGAAAGAAGCGGCGCGGGCGCGGACCCGGCATCTTGCTGCTTATCGCGATCATCGTTCTGATCGCCGGGTTCGTGGTGCGCCGCACGTTGATGCCCAAAGCGATTCACTACCTCGCCTATCGCCCGCCGGATAATCCCGCGATCGCGCCGGCCGCGATGCCGAGCGAAGATCTCTCCGCGAGCGACCGCAAGCAACTCGATGACACGCTCAAGAATAAGGCCCGGTAGCCTCGGCGATGGCGCAAAATCAAATCGTCGATGACCTCGGTTTTCGGGTCGAGCTGCAAGCTCCTCCGCGCCGGATTATTTCGCTGGTGCCGAGCTGGACCGAAACGCTGTTCGCACTCGGAATCGGCGACCGTGTCGTCGGCGTGACCAAGTTCTGCGTCTCGCCGGAGAAAGAGGTTGCGCCGATCGCTAAAATCGGCGGGACCAAAAATCCTGATCTGCGCGCGATCGCGAATCTGCATCCCGATTTGATCATCGCCAACGCCGAAGAGAACCGGCGCGAGGACGTCGAACGGATGCGCGCGCAGGGAATCGCCGTGATGACCACCTACCCGCGGACCGTCCCGGCCGCGGTCGAATCGCTGCTGAAAATCGGCCGCGCCACCGGATGCGAGCCCGAAGCCGGTGCGCTCGCCCGCGAAATTACTCTCACCGTTAGCGAGATCGAAGCCGGCATGGGCGTGTGGGCCAAGCTCCGCCTGCGCGTCTTTTGTCCGATTTGGAAAAAACCCTGGATGGCGTTTAACGCCGACACTTATGCGCACGACGTGCTGCGGATGCTCGGATACAACAATATCTACGCGTCCGCCGGTGAGCGCTATCCGATGACCACGCTCGAGCAGGCGCTCGACCTGCGACCCGACATCGTGTTGCTGCCCGACGAGCCGTATGATTTCGCCGAAAGCGACGTCGAAGAATTGCGCACCACGCTTCCGCCCGGCCTGTCGCGCCGCGTCCTGATCGTGAGCGGCCGCGACCTCCATTGGTACGGTGTCCACATGGTCGAAGGACTCAAGTCCCTGGCCGCCCGCTTGGCAAGGGTCCGCGCGGCAGTGCTGTAGAAAGATCGACCGGCCACGAAGACACAAAGACACTAAGAAAAGAGCTCCAAAGGACTTTCCTGAGGGAAAGGCCTCTTTAGTGTCTTCGTGTCTTAGTGGCCGCCTGGTGCGTTGGTGGTTTCTTTATCTTGGTTTGCGCCGATCACCGGAACGCACTAAACCTTGTGCATTATGGCTGTATCTCCTCCGCTCACCGGAATTAAAGTTCTCGATCTCACCAAGCTCGCGCCCGGCCCGTTCTGCACGATGCTCCTGGGCGACCTTGGCGCCGACATAATCAAAATCGAAGAGCCCGGCGCTCCTACGGGACGCCGCGCGCAGCAGGCCGGCAAGGCCGGCTCGCAGGGACTGGCCGCGGCGTTTGGCGGTTCGCCGTTTAACGCGCTCAATCGCAACAAAAAATCGATCGCGCTCAATCTCAAGAGCGGCCCCGGCAAAGAGGTCTTCCTGCGCCTGGCCCAGCGCGCCGATATCGTCGTCGAGGAATATCGTCCTGGCGTCGCCGCGCGCCTCGGGATCAGCTACGACAAGCTCTCGGTGCGCAATCCGCGCCTGATCTATTGCTCGATCACCGGCTACGGACAAGACGGTCCGTATCGCGATCTGGTCGGCCACGATCTCAACTATATCGCGACCGCCGGCGTGCTCTCGATTTTGGGCCGCAAGGGCCAGCTTCCGACCATCCCGCACAACATCATTGCCGACTACGCCGGCGGCGGGATGCACGGCGCGATCGGAATTCTGGCAGCTCTCGTCGCGCGCACTCAGACCGGGCGCGGCCAGTGCGTGGATATCTCGATGATGGATGGCGCGCTCGCGTTGATGGCGCAATCGTTTTCGACCTTCTTCGCGACCGGCGCGATCCCGAAACGCGGCGAGACGATGCTCGACGGCGCGATCCCCAACTACAACGTGTACGAAACCAATGACGGCAAGATCATCACGATCGGATCGCTCGAGCCGTGGTTCTTCGCCAACCTGTGCCGCGTGCTCGGCCGCGAAGATCTGATCGAGCACGAATTCAACCCCGATAAACGCGCCGAAATCGCAACTTTTTTCAGTGATTCGTTTAAAACCAAAACCCGCGACGAGTGGTTCGAGCTCTTGAGCAAGACTGATATCTGCGTCGGCAAAATGAACACCCTCGACGAGGTCGAGCACGATCCCCAGGTCCGCGCGCGCAAGATGATCGTGGAGCTCGACGCGCCCGACGGGCAGAAGGTCAAGCAGGTCGGAATCTCGGTCAAGCTGTCCGAAACTCCCGGCTCGATCCGCTCCCTTGCCCCCGCCCTCGGGCAGCATACCGACGAAGTGCTGAGCGGCCTCGGCTACACTCTCGAGCAAGTCGCGAAGTGGCGCGAAGAAGGCGCGGTCAAATAGAAACACCAAGGCATTAGGCGGCCACTGAGCCACGAAGACACCAAGAAGAAGAAAGCGTCGTCCCCTCAGGGGAGCCGATGCTTATTTTTCTTCTTGGTGTTTTCGTGGCTCAGTCTTGGTGTTGATTCTCTTCTATCGCCCGCTTGCGCAGGCCGAACCATAGCGCGCTCCCATGATCCGCGTGCACCAGATGGTAGTGGCTGATGTCGCCCGGATCGTCGAGCCGCTGGCTCCTGAGCGTCGGCACGTCACCCCATCGGAAAACAGGATTCACATCGAGCCATGCGAGTATCCGCGCCAGCATCGAGCCGCCGAGCCATCGCGGCACGTAGCCTTCGGAGTAGCGCAGCCAGATCCAGGTCCGGTCTCGATCGATCGGCGTAGCCACGAGGAGCAGATGAAACTTCTCCGCCTCCTCGACGCGGGCGATGCAGGGCAGCCGCAATTCCGCACGCAGAGTGTATTCGTAGTTGTACCAGTGTTTGCCAACCTCGGGACTGAGAGTGCCGGAGAGTTTCACGATCTCATTTTCGATATGTGCGTCGAAGTTGGAAATCCTCGTCCCCGCACCGGGAACCCATCGGCGATGCACGAACGGGAAATGGAAGAAGTCGCCCATGTTCTCCATCACCCGCAGATAGGACACGTCGATCTCGAACGAGGTCGTGAACTTCGAGCCGTTCTCCCACGCCGCCGCTTCGAGCCACGGAATTTCTGCGGAGACTTCTATGGGGTTGCCGTGCCATATCCATATGAGCCCGTGCGCTTCGCGCAGAGGTACCGGATGTGCCTCAAACCCAGCCGGAATTGGAGCATCCGCGCCGTTGACGGGAATCAGCACGCACTCTCCGCGCGCGTTCCATCGAAATCCGTGATACGGGCACTGGATACATCCGTCGCGGACGCTGCCGCGCGAAAGGCTGGCCGAGCGATGCGGGCAGCGGTCAGGCATCGCAACCGGGCCTGTGTCGCGGCCGCGCCACAGCACCAGGTCCTGGCCAAGTCGCTTGAGCCCGATGGGGTGCCGCGCGCCGAGCCGCGAGCTTTCGTAAATCGGATACCACTGACTCGGAATCATCGACTTACCTTTTTGGGGTAGCGCTGCCGGACGTTTCGATAATGCCGTTACAGGCAATCTCGATACCGCGATGAATTTCTTCGCGCGCCATCGCCGCCGTCACCGCTTCGTTGAGCATCCATGCGTTGATCCAGGTGAGCGCGATCGCGTACACCACCGTCGCCGCGCGCATCGGATCGAGTTCAGAGCCGATCGCGCCGCGCGCTTTGAGCTTCTCGATCAACTCCGCCAACACCGCGACCAGCCGCACATCCAGCTCGAACAAGCGCTGCCCGATTCGCGCCGGCTCAGCGATCGCGGCGGCGAGCAACTCGCGCCACAGAACGCGGTCGTCGCTCATAAAGCCGTCGAACCACAAGTCGATCATCGCGAGGATCGCAGCGATCGGCTTGGCTGGCGTTGCGGCGAGGATTTTACGAGCGCGCGCGACCATCACTTCGGTCTCGCGCCGGACAATTGCGAGCAGCAGGTCGGGTTTCGACGGAAAGTAATTGTAAATCGTGCCGACCGCCAAGCCGGCTTTGGAGGCCACGACTTCCATCGCGGTAGAGGAGTATCCGGGGCGAACGAATAAGCGACTGGCCGCGCGGACGATCCGCCGTTCGCGTTCGAGTTTCTGCCGCTCGCGCAAACCGGGCGGCCGATTTTTCAAAGATGAAGCCATTCAGGTTTTATTAACTCACCGCGATGCGCTCCAGTCAAGAAACCTGAATCAGTTCATCTTTATTTCTCGCAATACATCAGGATACAGAGAAGAAATCATTTTAGAGCACCTGTTCCGGTGGAGGATCCAGCGCTTCTGGTTCAGATAATTCTTCTTGTGCCTTGGTGGATTAGTGGCCGCCTGGTGCCTTGCTGTTTTTTTCTCGATCCTTCCCTCGATTGCCGACGCCGCCGCGCCCGCTTATCATTGCCGCATGGCGCATAATCAAGTGATGTTCATTCGCGGACCGCATGAACCGATCGCGATCGACCATGCCGAGGGTTCGTGGCTCTTCACCAGCGACGGCCGCAAGATCCTCGACGGTGGCGCCGGCGCCGTGGTCGTCAATATCGGCCAGGGACGCGAGGAGATTGCCGAGATCGCGCGCCGCACCATCGCCAAGCTTGATTACATCGTGCCGGTCTGGACTTCGCCCGAGCGCGAGGCGCTGGTCGCCCGGCTCACGCGATGGACTCCGCCCGGGATGGACCGCTACTACTTCACCAGTGGCGGTTCCGAGGCGGTCGAGGCGGCGCTCAAGTTTGCGATCCTGCTGAACAAGGTCCGCGGCAAAGCGTCGAAGAAAAAAATCATCGGCCGCCAGTTTTCCTATCACGGCAACACTCTGGCCGCGCTCTCGGTCGGCGGCAGCGGACGCCGCGCCGACTACGAACATGTACTAATCGACTGGCCGAAAATTCCGCCTTCGTATTGCTACCGATGCCCCTGGGGCAAGACTTATCCTGCGTGCGATCTCGAATGCGCCAGCGCACTCGAGAAAACAATTCTCGAACACGGGGCAGATTCGATCGCCGCGTTTATCGCCGAGCCGATGATGGGCTCGTCGGGCGGCGTGGTTCCCCCGGTCAAAGAGTACTGGCCCAAGCTGCGCGAGATCTGCGACAAGTACGACGTCCTGCTGATCGCCGACGAAGTGATGACCGGCTTCGGACGCACTGGACGGCGCTTTGCGGTCGAGCATTGGGGTGTCACGCCCGATATCCTGGTGGGCGGCAAAGGACTCACCGGCGGCTACATGCCGATGGGGATGATCGCGGTGCGCGGCGAGTTGGTCGAAGAAATCGAGCGTGCCAAGGCCGACTTTATGTTCTACACCTACAGCTCGCATCCGGTCGCGTGCGCGATCGCCGACGGCGTGCTGGCGATCATGGAGCGCGAGCGCTTGGTCGAGCGTTCGGCGGAAATGGGCGCGCGCCTGGGCGCGCAGCTTCAAGAGCAACTGTCGGGACATCCGATGGTCGGTGATATTCGCGGCAGCGGGCTGTTCTGGGGCGTCGAGCTGGTGCACGACAAGGCCACGCGTACGCCATTCGCGCCGGAGAAGAAGGTTACCAATCGGCTGCTCGGCGCGGCGGTTCGGCGCGGACTGTTTTTCTATCCGGCTTCCGGGATGGCGGGGAAGGCGGGCGGAGACGCGATGATGCTGACGCCGCCGTTTGTCATCAGCGAGGACGAGATAGAATTCCTGGTGCGCACCGCGCATGACGCGCTCGAAGAATTGAGGCCGCAACTGTGATCGCGGCGATGCATATTCCATCGATGGAGAAATCACGTAATGGCCGATAGCATCATCGGGCCGACCTCTCATTACTTCTACTCGCAGCGCCTGAAGTTGCACTACGTCGATTGGGGTAATGCCGACAAACCACTGATGGTCCTGGTCCACGGCGGACGCGACCATTGCCGCAATTGGGATTGGGTCGCGCTCGATCTGCGCAGCCGTTACCACGTCATCGCCCCCGACCTGCGCGGTCACGGCGATTCGGATTGGGCGATCGGCGGGAGCTATTCGATGATCGATTACGTGCTCGATCTCGCGCAGCTCATGCAAGCAGTCTCGACCGAGCCGTCCACGCTTATCGGCCACTCGCTCGGCGGCAATATCGTGCTGCAATACGCGGGCGTGTTTCATCGCGAGGTCAAGCAGGTGGTTTCGATCGAAGGGATGGGTCCGCCGCCGGGTATGATCAAAGAGACTCCGGCCTATGAGCGGATGAAGAACTGGATCGCGCAGATGCGCGATCTGTCCAATCGCCAGGTGCGCGAGTACCCGAATATAGCGGAGGCGCTGCGCCGGATGCGCGCGGCCAATCCTCATCTGAGCGAGGAGCAAGCGCGCCATCTAACGATCTGGGGAGTGCGCCGCAACGAGAACGGCACTTACTCATGGAAATTTGACAACTACGTTCATGCGACTTCGCCGTACATGTTCAACACCCGCGACGCGCGGCAAATCTGGGAGCGCATCACCTGCCCGACCTTTTTGATCCGCGGCTCCGAGTCGTGGGCGGGGGACTGGGTCAAGGATGGCCGCTTCGCTGCGTTCAAAAGCGCGCAGACCGTCACGATCGAAAAAGCGGGACATTGGGTGCATCACGATCAGCTCGGCGAATTCCTGACGCACGTGCATCGCTTTCTTGAGATATGATCTGGACGTGGCCGCGGCGGTTGTCAGTGGACCTGCAAGTCTGATGAGTGGAAGAACGTGAAGTCACCGGATCTCGGACTGCGCAGCGATCAGTTCGAATACGTCCAACTGATCCTGCTGGCGGTGGTGGTCGGAGTATTCGGTGCGCTCGGAAATCTCGGGTTCCGGGAGCTGATCGAATTCTTCTCGTGGCTGTTTCGGGGTCTCGAATGGAACGCACTGGGTATCAACCGCGGCGGGATCTTCCGCGCGCTTACACCGATCGTCCTGCTCTCCGGCGGCGTGGCGATCCTCGCGCTCGATCGGCTTTTTCCCGGCGACATCCTGGGCTACGGATTTCCGAATTTTCTCGAGCAGGTCAATCTCGGCAACGCTCAAATCAAACGGCGATGGATTGTGCTCAAGGCGCTGGGCGCGGCGCTCTCGCTCGGCTCGGGCGCCTCGGTTGGACGCGAAGGTCCAATTGCGCAAATCGGCGGCGCGATCGGTTCGGCTGTCGCGCAGTTGCGCCAGCTCAGCTCGGACCGCGCCAAGGTGCTGGTCGCAGCCGGCGCCGGCGCCGGAATCGCGACCACCTTCAACGCGCCTATCGGCGGGCTGATGTTCGCGCTCGAAATTGTCCTCCTGGGACAGACCGAGACCGCGAATCTGGCGCTACTGATCATCTCAACCTTCAGCGCGGTGGTGACCTCGCGCGCGATTCTGGGCAACGCGCCAGTTTTTCAGGTGCCACAGTTTGATCTGAAAAGTTACTGGGAGATGCTGACATACGCGCTGATGGGCGTGGTCCTGGGCGGTCTTGGCGCCAGCTATATCCGGGTGTTCAACGCGACCAGCGCATACTTCCGGCGCATGAGTATACCGGCGTGGCAGAAGCTCGGTATCGGACTGTCGATTGTCGGCGCGATCGCGATTTTTCTTCCCGCCAACCTCTCCGACGGATATCCGATCATCAACCGCGCGATGGCCGGCGAGTACGGCCTTGCGATCCTGCTGGCGCTGTGCGCGGCAAAATACGTGGCGTCATGCTTGTCGCTCGGCTCGGGCGCGCCCGGCGGAGTTTTCGGGCCGATTTTTTTTATCGGCACGATGGCCGGCGGAGCGTTCCAGAGAGTCTCGGCGATGTTCATTCCGCATCTGACCGGGCCGCGCGGCTCGTACGCGTTGGTGGGCTTGGGCGCCTTCCTGGCCGGCACCACTCACGCTCCGCTGACGGCGCTGTTCCTGCTCTTCGAGATGACCGGAGATTTTACGATCGCGCTGCCCGCGATGATCGCCGCGGTGACCGCGCTGGTGGTCTCGCGCGCGATCGAGTCCGAATCGATCGATACCTATCGTCTGGCGCGCGAGGGCAAGACGCTGCAGATCTCGCAAGAGCGCCTCGCGCTGACGCATATTCCGGTTAGCGCCGTGATGACCAAGGATGTAACCGTGGTCAGCGCGAACACCCGGCTCAACGATGTGTTGCACATTGCCGGACAGACCTCGCAGTCCACGCTTCCAGTCGTCGGCTCTGACGGTGAATTTGTCGGGTTGATTGTCACACGCGATCTGCTTGCGCTTCTGGGTGGCGGCGCAGAGCTCGGTCCGCTGGTTAATGCGTTCGACATCGCGCAGGTAAACTGTCCGCAGCTCACCGCGGACCAGAATCTGGATTTCGCGAGCCAGTTGATGGAGCAGGAGCGACTCGACGAAATTCCGGTGGTCGAGAGGGTCAACGGCGGACGCTTCCTCGGGCTGGTGACACGACAGCATATCGCGCAGGCGCTCAACCGGGTTTCGGTTTCGCTCTCCGCGCTGGCGACTCGAGATCAGAATATCTACTGGGCCACGGGCTATCGCGTGACGCGGCTCGAGGTTCCCGCTGCCGCCGCCGGCACCACTGTCCGAGCGCTCGATACGCGCGCGCGCTTCGGCGTTACGCTGCTGGCGCTTCAGAGCAGTGATGATCCCGACGCGGGGTTCGTGCCGGTTGCGCCGGATCGGCGCCTCAAGACCGGCGATCTGATCGTCGCCGCAGGCCGTCCCGCCGATATCCGGCGCTTTGAGCGCGAGCTGGAGCTGCGCGCCTCAGCGGCCGCTCAGCCCGCGTCCGCGGCTGCAAAGACATAGGGCCGCGCGCGTCCGGCGCGAATCTCCGCGCACAGTTCGGCTACGCTTTTGACCTCGCGTTCCAGTTCGGTCGCGCAGGTGAGAAACCATTTCGCAGTCGAAAAGTGCGCGTCGCTGCCGCCGACCGCCGTCAGTCCGAGCTTGAGCGCAGTATCGCGAGCGCGCTCATTCTCGAGGCTTGAGTTCTGTCCGTTCAGGACCTCGACTGCGCCTATCGCGGAGCCGTGGCGGGCGACCAGCGCGTCCAGCCGTGCTCCAAATCCCGACTCGCGAAAGGGATGCGCGGGAATCGCGACGCCGCCTTCGTGATGAATCACGTCGATCAGATGCTCGCTGCGAAGCATGCGCGAGGTCAGGTCGAACCGGCGCATCACCTCCTGGTTGACCCCGTAGAGCAACAGATGGCCGAGGTCGGTATCAGCCTCGATTCCCTTGAACACCGCGATCCCAAATCGTTCCGAGAGTTCGGCGTATTCGCGATCGATCTCCCGGTCGGTAGGGAACAGCCGATGCTCGGTAAAGCAGATCGCGCCGAGTCCTGCAGCGCTCGAGCTGGCGAACTCGAGATATTGCTCCGCGCCAACCCGCGAGTCGGAGGACAGTTTCGTATGTACGTGAAGATCAACGATCATGGTTTTTTCTTTGTGGCACTGGCCTTCGGTGCAAACTGCAGGCTAAAGCGTGTGCCGTCATTGTTCAGCTCAGCAACAGACGCAATTGAAGACTCGCGCGGTCATGGCATGTTAAACGCGTCGCGGGTTTGCAGGTGATCAACTAACGACACAATTCCGGTGACGCGCAGCACGGTCCATCGGATATTCGCGCGGTCCCACTCGGTCGGAACCGTTCCCCACAATATCAACGTATCGTCCTCGAGCTTGAACTGCACGCCCTTATAGCCCTCGGCGTCGAGCTCGCGGCGGAGCAACTGCAACTGCTCGGGTGTCGCGCCGCCGTCGAGATCGGGCATCGGTATCGGCATCGGACTCACGTCCGGCGCCGGCTGTTCCGCGGGCGGCACCGCAAGATGCGCGATCACGGTGGTCAGGAGAAACGCGCCGCCGAACAGCGCCGCAAGTGCAATCAGATAGAATCGCGAGTCGCGCGCGCGGCGGGGGTCGTGTCGCGGCGGCTCGGGCGTCGGCGCCGGACCGGGAAAATCGCCCAGCTCGACGGTCCGTGCCTGCGCCGATTCGCGCACGGATGCGAGATCGTGACCGAGCGGCGCCGCGCAGAACGAGCAGTAGCGCGAGTCCCCGGGGATCTGCCGGCCGCATCGCGGACACTCGATTGTCGCGAGATCGGAAAGCACGGTCGGAGCCGAAGACGAAGCTGGCACTCCCGAGCGACCCAGCGGCAGGCGCATCTGCGGGCGCGGTTCATTCAGCGTCGTCGGCGCAGGTGCCGGCTGCGGCGCGGTCACCACGCGCGGCTCGATCGGCGCTCCCGATTTGATTGCGATAAGCCGCGTCTTGAATTCGCCGACATCCTGCGGGCGCAGCGCGACGTCGTAATTGAGCGTCTGATCGACCAGGTCGGCCAGCGCGGGGTTAACTCCCGGTGCGGCGCTGCGCAGCGGCGGAAAGCTGAAGGGAGGTTCCGCGGCGGGATCGCGCCCGGAGATCGCATGATGCATCGTCGCCGCGAGCGCGTAGAGATCGGAGCGGAACTCGACCCGCCCGCGATACTGCTCCGGCGGCGCGTAGCCCTGCGTTCCGATCATCGTCGCGTTCTGCATCGGCAGGAAGTGCCGCGCGATTCCGAAGTCGATCAACTTGACCTGTCCGTTCGCCGTCAGCATCACGTTCGACGGCTTGAGATCGCGATAGATCACCGGCGGCGAGAGACTATGCAGGTACGCGAGCGTGTCGCAGATTTGAAGCGCGATATCGATCACTTCGCCCTCGGGGAGCTTGCCGTCGTTTTCGCGCAGCCGGTCCTCGAGGGTCTGGCCCTCGATATATTCCATCACCAGGTAATGGCGATTCTCTTCGCTGAAGCGATCGAACACGCGCGGGATATGCTCGTTGCTGAGCGTCGCGAGCATGTCGGCCTCGCGCTGGAACGCCGCGACGGCATCCTGCTGCTTTTCCGGACTGGTGAAGGTATCGACCATCTCGGCCAGAGCGCACAGACGCGAGGCCAGGCGCAAATCCTCGGCCAGATAGACCATCTTCATTCCGCCGCCGCCGAGCGGACGAATCGCGCGGTAGCGTCCGCCGACGATGGTGTTGGGCGCGATCATTTCAGTAGCGCCATGTGTCCGACGGAGCTGCGATTCCGTGCTGGCCGCGTCCGCGACGCCTGATGCGCGGTCTGGTTACGCGGTCGTCGCGCAGCGAGCCCTGCAACGCCGCATTCAGGGCGCAAACAAAGTGCAGAATCGGGCCGAGCGGACCCAGCGCGTAAGCCAGAATCACGGCGCAGAACCAGATGACGCCGCGCGTCACGCGCCCTTTGTAAACCTGTCCCAGTCCCGGAATCACGCTCAGTACGAACGCGACGATCGGGTTGAAGCCCGGCTCGCGAGCGAAAATTTGGGTCGCCGCGACAGGCGCGCCGCAATCCTTGCAGAACTTCGCGCCGGCGACGACGATCGGCTGGCCGCATCGCGAACAGAAACGCGGCTGATCGAGTTGCGGATCAGGCACGGAAGGTAAACGGCGCCTGTCCGAGCCGGAACGAATCGCCGTCGGCGAGAGGCGCCTGCGTGATTCGGCGGTCTGCGACAAAGGTTCCATTCTGGCTGTTTAAATCTCTGAGTTCGAATCCGCCGCCGGAGCCCACCACAGTTGCGTGATGGCGTGAGACCGACGAATGGTTCACCACGATATCGTTGTCCAGCGCGCGGCCAAGGCTGGTAGCTCCATTTGCGCGCAACGAATGGCGCTGGCCGGACGCATCTTCGAGCGCCGGGCCGTTCATCTGCGGACCCGGCGCCGCGACGTGCGACTCGACGCGAACCGCGGCCGCGGGCTGCGCATGAGCGGCAGATGCCGAGGCCGCGGAGCCCTGCCGCAGATGGAACATCAGCTCGTAACCGCCGACGCGGATCTTATCGCCGTCGTGCAAGTCAGTGCTCTCGACCCGCTGTCCGTTGACGAAAGTGCCATCCTGGATCGCGAGGCCCTTCAGCACGAAGTCCGGGCCGCGCCGTTCGATCACCGCGTGGCGCTGCTGCACCGCAGGATCGCCGAACAGCCCGATGGGGTTTTCCTCGGCGCGGCCAATGGTGGCGCGCGCGCCCTCGACTCTGAACTGGCGTCCGCGCAGCCGTCCTTGTTCGACAGTCAGCCACGCGACCTTGGTCAGCTCCTGCACCAGTCCGATGAACAAGCCGATAAAGAAACCGATGAGGCTAAGTCCGATGAGCCGCGACCACAATCCTCCGCCGGTAATCTGGTTTATCGGATCGAACAACACTCCGCCGGCAAATCCTCCGATGAATCCGCCCAGTGCGCCCTTGGCGATATTCGGCATCGACAGCGACGCGAGGCCCACGCCCGCGCCGAGAATCGTCGCCATGATCACCCAGCTCAGCACGCGCCCCAGGAACAGGAAGAAGCCTGACCCCGGATGCCCCAGGCTCCAGCCGCCGAAACTCAACATCGCGCTGAAAATGTAGTTCGAGAAATAGTCCGCGGGCAGCGCCAGCAGCAGGCAGACGAAAAAGCCACGGATTAGATTGTTGCGCGTGGCCGGATTCCATTCGATTTGCTGGCTGCCGACCGCGAGAATAAATCCGCCGATCAGGCCCGATAGAATCGCCATCGCGACGTAAGACATCGCGGCGTCAAAACTCGAGATCTGTTCGGTCAGACTATGCCCGTGGCTGACGAGCTCGACCGGCAGCCATCCGAGCGCGCCGCCAAGCAGGCCAGCGAGCGCCTTGTTGAAAAGGTCGCGGCGATTTATGGAGCTGTTCATTCCGATCGGATCCTCGCGCTCATCGCATTCTCACAAAACCAGTGCACCCAACATATGCTTTGCCAATAATTATAATAACCCGCCGCGTCGCCACGTAAAATCCGCACCGTGGATGGCTCCATGCAGCCCTTGTGCTGCGCCAGTTGCAGACTCGGGCGGGCTCACGGCATGATCGTGACCGATGCAGCCACCTCTATCGGAGTATTAATGCCAGAGAAGACTCTTGTCCCGGAAGCATTTGGTCCTTTGCAGGGTGTAAAAATCGTCTCGACCGGCACGCTGATCGCGCAACCGTTCGCCGCTGAACTCGCAGCCGAGATGGGCGCCGAGGTGATTCAGATCGAGCGCCCGGGCGCAGGCGACACCGGATGGCGCAATATCGGGATTCGGCTCCCGACCCATGACGGCACTCCTCCGGTCGCCACCACGTGGGTGCAGGAACGCCGCAACATTTTTTGCGTCACGCTCGATCTTTCCAAGCCGCGTGGCCGCGAGATCTTTCTGAAGCTCGCCGCGCGCGCTGACATCTGGATGGAAAGCTCGAAGCCGGGAACCTATTCGAAGTGGAACCTCGACGACGCCACGCTGTGGAAGCTCAATCCGAAACTCGTCATCACGCACGTGAGCGGATTCGGCCAGACCGGAGATCCCGATTACGTCACACGCGCCTCGTACGACATCGTCGGACAGGCGGTGGCCGGAATGATGTACCAGACGGGATATCCTGATCCGACGCCGCCCACGCGCGCCGCTCCGTGGACGGGCGACTATATCACTGCGCTGTTCACGCTGTGGTCGTCGCTGGCGGGGCTCACCTACGCACGCTTGACTGGCAAGGGCCAGGCGATTGACGTTGCGCAGTACGAGGCGATTCACAAAACGATGGGCGGCACGATGCTCGAGTATTTTCAGCAAGGGATCGTGCGCGAACGCTCGGGCAATCGCGCGCAGGGCTTTCAGCCGCTCGATAGCTTTCAGGCGAGCGACGGATGGGTCGTGCTGGGCGCGCTCGGCGAGGTTTACGATCGAATCGTGCGCGTGATCGGCCTGGATCCGGTGGATCCGAAATGGCAAAGCGCGCGCGTGAATCTCGAATCGATCGAAGGAATCGAGTTCGACGCGATGCTGCGCGGATGGGTCGGCGAACGCACGGTCGCGCAGGTGGTTCACGCGATGGCGGAGGGCAAGGTTCCGTGCTCGCAGATCATGTCGAGCAAGGACGCCGCGCAGGACCCACAGTATCGCGCGCGCGAGATGCACATCGAGTGGGAAGATCCGCACGTCGGCAAAGTGAAGGGCATCGGTATCGCGCCGAAGTTCTCACTGACACCGGGAAAAATTGTGCGCGGGTCGGTCACCGTCGGCGCCGACAACGCGCGCATCTACGGCGACCTCTTGGAGATGGCGCCGGACGAGATCGAAGCTCTCAAGCGCGAGAAAGTGATCTGACATCGGCGGCCAGACCGTTCGGTTGCTCATTCGAGCGGGCTGCCTTCGCGATCGGCGAGATTCCTCGCGATACGCGCAGTGCGAAGCGAAAAACGCGCCTTCTAGCCTCACTCCGACGGAGCTGTTGTCCTACTTCGCGATACGAGCGGTAACGCAAAGCCGCCTAAGAACGATGTTCAGTGCGCCACCTTGCCGATGAAGGTCTCTGCCGCGCGGGCGAATTCGCGGTCGTCGGCGTAGCGGCCGAGGTCGAGAATGAAGTAGGTCGCGCCGGCGTTGGCCTCTGCGTCGAGCCGGGCGCGGGCGGCGGATATATCGTCGAGCTTCATGCCGCGGCGCACGATTATTTCGGGATCGGGCCGTCCGGCGTCGCGCATCTTCGATCGTAGATCTTCAACCAGTGGTTTAAGTTCTGCCGCGCGCTGCATCGGATGCCATCCGTCGCCGAACTCGAGCACCCGCTTAATCGCGTTAGCTCCTCCGCCGCCGATCCAGATTGGCGGCCGTGAAGCGCGCGGCTCGAACACGAACGCCGGGAAGTTCACCAGTTCTCCGGTGAACGGCGCGGGCTCGGAAACGTCGAACAGATGACGGAACACCCGCAGCGTCTCGGTCGTAAGCGCGCCGCGCTTTTTCATATCGACGCCCAGCGCCTCAAACTCGGGCTTCATCCATCCGACCCCGACGCCGAGAATCATCCTGCCGCCGGAAAGCTCCTGGATGGTCGCTATTTGTTTCGCGGTCAGCACCGCGGGGCGGTACGGGAGCACCAGCACCGAAACTCCGAGCCGGATGCATTCGGTCGCGCCGGCGAGCCACGCGAGCGTCGTCAGCACATCAAGATAGCGGCCGCCGGAGCCCTCGGTCTGGTCGGGTGGGATGCATAAATGATCAGAGACGAAGATCGCATCGAAGCCCGCCTGTTCAGCAACGCTGGCACACGCGCGTATCGCCGCGCGCGAAGATTGCGGACCCATGTTACGAATTGCGATTCCGTATTTCATTCGACACCTCGCCGCGAGCGCATTCGGGGTTCACCGCAAGACTGGCAAGCATCGCGAGGCCGCGTCAAACTGCATCACGCGGGAGGACGATCGTTTGGGGAGACCATCGGCCAAGGAGCGCAGGCCCTATAACAGCGAAGCGATCGCGGATGTCGCAGTGCGGGTATTCCTGGAGCGCGGCTACGACGGAGCGTCACTCGACGACGTCGCGCGCGCGGCCGGAATCACCAAGGCCAGCATCTACTACCACGTTCGCAGCAAAGAGGACCTGCTCGCGCGCGGCGTCGGACGCGCGTTCGACGCATTGGACGCGGCGATGCACGAGCCGGGGGCGAAGCAGGGCAGCGCCGAGGCGCGGCTTCGGTATATCGTGCGGCGCACGATCGAGATCACGGTCGTGATGCGGCCCGAGGTGGCGCTGCTCTTGCGGGTGCGCGGCAACACTCGCGCGGAGAAGGCGATTGTCGAGCGCCGGCGCGCGTTCGATCATCTGGTGGCGCGCCATTTCGCGCGCGCGCAGCGCGCCGGCGAGTTCCGCCGCGATATCGATCCGCGGCTGGCGACGCGGCTGCTGTTCGGGATGCTCAACTCGATCACCGAATGGTACCGGCCCGGCGGCGAGCTGGGTGCGCAGGATATCGTCGAGGCGGTGTTCCGGCTCGCGTTCGAAGGCCTGAAAAGCAAGCGCTCGCGCGGCGCTTGATTTACCTACCGAATGGTTGATAAACCTTGGATAGAGGCAACAGCGCGATGAGCGAATTCATTATTCCGCTTGGCGGATTGGTTGCGGCGCCGGAAGTTGAGCAGCCGAATATTTTTCCGATGGAATGGCGCTGCGAGACGCCCAAGCTGCGCGAAATCTACGAACGCGCCAAGGTCGAGGGCTTCAACCCGGCCGATATCGCGTGGGAACAGCTCTCGCCCGAGGCGTGGAGCGACGATGAGAAAGTCGCGATCATGTACTGGTGGGCGCTGCTCTCGAACTTCGATTCGTCGGGACCGGCAGTGTTCGCGCGCGCGATGATTCGCGCCTTCGAGACGCACGAGGAAGATCCGATCCGCAAATGCTTCTTCTCGATTACGCGCGACGAGACCAATCACGAGGAATGCTGCCAGCGGGTGATCCAGCGCCTGGTGCCGGGCGGTCCGCAGGGCTTCGCGCCGGCGAGCGAGCTGCAGCGCGTCGCGCTCAACAATATCGGATGGCTCTATCACAATGGTGGACGCTACTGGACCGGATACAACCGCGCGATCGAGAAATATCCGCTCGCGATCATTTTCACCTCGTTCATGATGGGCGAGGTCGCGTCCTCGACCTTGTTTCACGGAATGTCGCGCGCGACCACGCATCCGGTGTTCCGCGAAATCTTCACCTGCATCGGCCGCGACGAGGCGCGCCATCTCCAAATCTGCATCAACCTGCTCGAGAAGCAGTGGCCGGGCCTGACTGATGTGGACCGCACCTTCATCACCAAGCAACTGCGCGCAGGGTTCGTGTTCCTCTCGATGGTGCTGTGGGAGCCGCCGAATCAGTTCTGGGATCTGCCCGAATATTTCCTGCACAACCATCGGATTCTGCTGCGCGTCGCGCGCGAGGCCGGTCTCGGTATTTTGACGTACGAGCAGCAGGCGGATAACTGGAAGCTCGCGATCGCGCGGGTGCGCAAACTGGTCGAGCGATGGGGCATCGCGTTCCCTGCGATTCCGGAACTGGATATCGAAGGCGTTGACGTCGGCGACATTACGGCGGAAGATATTATTCCAGTGTTTTGATCATCGAGAATTTCCCGCGTCGCAAGAGGTAGCGCGATGGCTGTCGATCTTCGTATCACCGGTTCGGTTGCCGAGATCGTTCTTAATCGTCCCGACAAACTCAACGCCGTGAACGACGCGATGGCGGCCGAACTGGGCGAGGTCCTCGATGGCGCCGAGCGCGAGGGAGTGCGCGCGATGCTGCTGCGGGGCGAGGGCGCGGGTTTCTGCGCCGGGCGCGATCTGGCGGATGCCGCCCCCGGCAATGAGGACGGCGAGGAAATTCTGGAACGCGTCGCCAATCCTCTGATCAAGCGCCTCGCGCTTTTTCCCGCTCCAACATTCGCTGCCGTGCACGGCGCTTGCCTGGGCCTTGGACTGGGACTCGCGCTCGGCTGCGACGTGGTTTATATCGCCGACGACGCGAAGATCGGCTCGCCGTTCGCGCGAATTGGCGCGGTGCTCGATTCGGGCGGCCATTCGTTTTTCGTCTCGCGGCTCGGGACGCATCGAGCGCTCGAATTGATCTATACCGGCCGTTTACTTTCCGGCGCAGAGGCCGCCGCATGGGGGCTGGTCAACGTCAGTATGCCGAAAGACAAAGTCCTCGAGCACGCGCGGGCGGTCGCGGCACAAGTCGCGAACGGACCTACCGCCGCGTTCATGGAATCGAGGCGGATCGTCCGGCGTATCGATGAGGAGGGGCTTGGGCTGCTCGCGGTGTTGAAGTGCGAGGCGCGCGCGCAAGGAGTTGCGGGACGCACCGGGGATTACAAGGAAGGAATCGGCGCGTTTCAGCAAAAGCGCGCGCCGAAGTTTACTGGAAAGTAATTCGGGCCGTGTTCCTAGCGTGCGCGCCGCGGTGGGTTCGCCATCCGGCGCGCGGTTTCACCCAGCGCGCCTGCAGGATGAAAGCGGCTGTATTCTTCGACCGTCAAGCCGCGCGCGACTTCGAGCGCGACCGACAATCCCGCCAGCACGAACACTTCCGCCAGCACGCTGATGCGCGGCGCAAGGCCGAGTCCGCCGCCCTCGTGGCCGACGGGCGCGTACATAACCAGGTCGGCCAGGTTCGCGAGGTCGGAGTCGCGATTTCCAGTGACCGCGATTATGTCCGCGCCCTGATCCTTGATCGCCGTCGCCGCGGTCGTGAGCTCGCTGGTGTTGCCACTGTTCGAGATCGCGATTACGACGTCGTGCGGATGCACCTGGCCCAGGCTGCCGTGCAGCGTTTCGGTCGCGTGCAGAAAAGTTGCGGGCGTGCCGACAGAGCAGAACAGGCTGGCCGCGTAGCGCGCCACGTGTTCGGGCTTGCCCACTCCCGTCACGTGAACGCGTCCGCCCCGCGCCTGGGCAGCGCGAATCATCTCGACCGCGCGAGCGATAGCGTCAAGGTCGAGAGCGCGATGCAGCGTCGTCAACTCGTCGAGCGATTGCACGAAGAAGCGATCGATCTCGCGAACCTCGCGCCGGGCCTGCTCGGCGGGTGAGGGCGGGCGCACGTCGGGAGCGATCGCGCGCGGCGCTGGAAGCGGCTCGCCGTAGAGCTTTTCGATTCTCGCGCGCAGCTCGAAGCTGTCGGGGAACGCGCCGAGCTGCGTAACGCAGACTGCGCCGGCCGCGTTGGCGAGCCTGACGGCCTTGTCCCACGGCAGATTCCAGCGTAGCGCGGCGAGCAGCCCGCCCAGGAACGCGTCGCCCGCGCCGGTCGAATCGATCTGCTTGACCGTAAATGCCTGCGCAGCAAACGCGACGTCTTTGGCCGCGATGACGCATCCCTGGTCGCCGAGGGTGATAATCACCGCGCTATTTTTGTACTTCGCGCGGATGTTCACCGCCTGCGCGAGCGCGTTCTTGCCGGTCGCGAAACTCGCGGCAGCAGCCTTGGCTGGTTTCAGGATCGTCGCCAGGCGCATGGCGCGCTCGAGCTCCGCGCGCGTCCCGAGCATCGGTGTCGCCTCGGCGAGCGGCAGATCGACGTCGAGGATCGTCGGGATAGAATGCGCGCGCGCGATTTTCAGAATCTCGATCACGGCTGGCAATGGGAGCTGAGAAATTTCCGTTGATACCAGATGCGCGGCGCGAATGAACGCGCCGTGGCGGCGCCTGACTTCAGCGGGCGTGAGCTCGGCGGTCGCGCCGCGCGCCATGTAGATTGCGCGGTTGCCCGCCGAGTTGACCAGCACGTTGGCGAACGAGCTCGCGCTGCCGTCGAGCGTCAGGTGGTGCACGATTCCGAAGCGGTCCATCCCGGCGCGCAGGAATTCACCGTGCCGGTCGTCGCCGATTTTTCCGAAGATGCCGGTGCGCAGCCCCAGCACCCGCGCCCATCCGAGATGATTGAGGGTCAGGCCGCCGACGCGTGCGCGCTCGATCGCGCCGTCGGAGTCGTGCGCGCTCAGCACGGTCTTTTCGTCGGCGCGGATGATTCGCGGCGCGCGGTAGAAGAGATCGACCACCATGCTGCCGCATCCTGCAACGTCGAGCTTGGTATCAGGCATGGGGACGCACGGCCCGTGGAACTTCCTTAAGTCGCGGACGCAAGCTGGTCTCGCTGACCCATCCGGCTTCGAGCGTGTCGGCCGCAAATCGGCGCATCGCGCGAATCCGCGCGACGAGTTCGCGGCGTTCATCCGTTTCGAGAGTAGGCGAGCCTGCCGCCATCGCGTCGCTTTCGATCACGCCAAATTCGCACAATGCCGCCTTGTAGCACGCGATCACCGGGCTGTAGGGTTTGCCCGAGCGTTGGAATTCGCACGCGGCACGCAGCTTATCGGTGGCTTGAGCATATCGCTGCATCAGCCCGGGATTTCCCGCGCGGCACACGCGCCATGCGCGCTGCCATTCGCGCGGCATTACGTTCGACGCGCCCGAGACGACGCCGTACGGCATCGCGCGCTGGGTCAGGTAGCGGTTCCATCGATGGCGGATGGTGCCCGACAGTCCGCCCGCTGGCGCGAACAGATCGAAAATCAAATATGGAATTCCGGCGTACACCGCGAACTCATGCGAGAGCTTGAAGTGCGAGGCCGCGCGCGTGTAGTTGCCGAGCACGGCCTTGCCGGCGGTCACCTTGATGCCGCGCACGTACGCCAGGCGCGCCATCTGTTTTACGTCTCGGGTATGCAGATGCGGTGACTTTCCCGGCGCGGCGATATCGGCATTGTCGTAGAGAAAAATTGGAATCGTCTTTCCGCGGCGTTCGAACACCGCGCCGAGCTCGCGCGCAACGAAATCCGGCGGCGCGGCCAAGTCGCGAATCGAAAGTGGCGCTATCACCGCGGCGTCGGCGTCGAGCTCGAGTGCGTACTCGAGGTTGGCGATCGTCTCGGCGCGCGTGTGCGCGGTAATGCCGGCCCACGCTTCGACTTTGCGCCCGATTCGCGCCGAGATCCGGCGGCATTCGTCCACCGCGATTCGCATTACGTCCTGCCGTCGCGGATTATCAACCCGATCCCATTCGCCGGTTGTGCCCGCCGCGAATACGATGTCCGCCCCGCGCCCCTCCTGCACGACGAAGCGCACCAGCGCGCGTTGCTCGTCTTCCAGAACGCGCCCCTCGCGATCGAAGATGGTGACGATCGGCGTCGAAAGCCCCGGGCGGGGCAGGTAGTCGTCAATTGATGCCATCGCGGGAATCCTAGCAGAAAGCGCGTCGATTCGCCCGAAGCCCGGCGGCTACAGCAGGGCGAGCCCGACGAACGTTTTGAAGAACTTGCGGTTATTATCCATCGAGGCGTAGGGCTCCATCTTGAGCTCGACCCGCACGCGGTAAAAGCCATCCGGCATCGCGGCCTCACGCGGCGGATTGTCAGCCCACAGCGCGCTCTTCGCGGCGGTGATAAACATCCGGTCGACGATTCCCTTTCCGCAGTGCTGTTCCAGCACGATCTCTTTTAGCTTGCCGCTCGGATCAAGCGTCGCGGTGAGCACTACCGGTTGCAAATCGGAAGGCAGACTCAGGCGCGATATCTCAGGCGTCTGTTCCTGCTTATAGACCGCCTGCCATAGGCGGTCGACCAGCATCCCGGAGAAGCTCGCGAACTTTGCCGCCTTGAGATTTTGCAGCTTCTCGGTGCCGGGGGACTGGTCCGGGCCGACATGGCGGACGGTGCCGGGCGTTGCTTCGTTCGCGCGCTCCGAGCCGGGAGCGTTGTAAACGTGAGTTGCGGCAAACGCGGCCGAGGGATCCATAATCGGGTTGATCGGCTGGGGCGACAGCGTGGAAAGATCGGTGACGAAATTTGGAGTTGAAACCGCTCCGGGCACTTCGGTATCCGACGGCCCGAAAATACTGCATCCCGCCGCCGCGGCCGCGAGCGCGTAGCAGAGCGCGGCGCAAACCAGAATTTTCGATAATCTCACTTGTTCCCCGCCTGCGCCGCGTCGAGCGCCAAAATCCGCTGACGCGCGTTATTGTAATCGCTCGCGAACGCGTCGAAAAGTTCCTCGCCGAATTTGCGCTCGTCGGCCCGCACCGCCTCGTTGTGCTGATCGGCGATCGCGTCGCCTACCTTGGCCAGGAACTCGAGCGTCGGCGAGTACTCGAATTGGCCGGTGAAGCCGAGCGCGTAGCGGTCGAGTCCGTCGTCTGTGCGGCGCGACGCGAAGGTCGAGGTCAGGCCGCCGTTGCCCTGCGCCAGCACGCGCAGGAACTCGCCCGCGATCAGGTCGATCACCTTATGGATGCCCGGCGGCGCGATCAGGGCGGGCACCTCGTTCATCGTGTTCATCGCGACTATCGAGTTGCCGTCGCGCCGATAGTCGGTAGTGAAGCCGACTTTTTCCAGCCCGAAGACCATCCCGAGCCGGTATATGCGCACCGAGGCCTCGGTCCGGTAGCTGCCGTGCGCGACGCTCTGGAGCGCGACACTTTCTCCCGCGGGACGAAAATTTTTGTCGAACGGGGCGAGCAGGCCGTTTCGATCCATGAAGGTCAGATGCATCCGTCCGCAATCGAACCGCGTGATCATCCAGTAGTTTCCCGCCGCGTCCTGAATCGCGGATTCGGCTACCAGCACCGGCGCGATCTTGCGATAAAACTCGTACAGATGCGGATACGCCTTGAGCGCGTCCATCCGGACTTCAACGTCGGCATTGAAAAGAACGGTTGGACCGCCGGCGCCGTCGAATTCGTCGAGCACGTTGTGAAAGACGAGATAGTGATCGAGCTTGGCAGCGAATGCCGGCATCTCATGTTGAAACCGCGCGAGCGCGGCGCTGTCATGATGATTGAACTCGCCCGGCGCGGTATCCCAGGGCGCTTTCAGGTCGCCATGAATCTGCCGGAGCGCATCAGCCGCAAGATCAACCATCGCGCTGGCCGGATACGTGTCCATCAGCAATTCTCCTCCGAGCAGTCCGTTCACGCTCGAGGTCCCGGTGTCCGGCGTGGGAACCGGCGTGATCGTAAACTGGCCGGCCATATGCTCCGGCGACTCGGGGCCCGCATATTTATCGGTCAGCTTGTACAGGTACTCGCCCCCTTTCGGCGCGCCTGAGACGGAAATCTGATGCGCTCCGTTTTTGAGCGATTGCCATGGAATATCCGGCTGGGAGTAGAGCGCGGAGGCGCGAATCAGGGTCGATTCGCGCGGCGGCATCTTGTCGACCAGCTTGGTGAGCGCGTCGTCGAGCTTCGGATGAAACGAGATCGCGCGCTGGAAGGTGAGCTGGCGATCGAAGATCATGATTGCGCGCGCCGCGCGGTCGGGACCCGGCGATGCGAGCTCGACGATAGGCGCGAACATCGTCTCGCTGTCAGGCGCAAAGCCCGGCGCGACTACAGGAAGGGTCGCGGCCGCCGCCCTGGGCTCCCGCTTCTGCGTAGCAGGCGGCAAGACGTCGGCGGCGGCTGATCGGGACGAAAACGCCAGTATCGCCAGCATTGCGGCGGTCGCAATCGTGGTTAAGTTTCGTGGCAGAAAGGCACTGGACCCTCGAATTGTGTGGGATCGCAGTGGATGATATTCTCTGACACAAGAGATTGGACGTCGAGAGTTGAACAAATGAAAGCCGCAATCCATCCCGTATACCGTCGCTGCGTGGTTACCTGCGCCTGCGGCAACACTTTTGAGACCCGCTCGACGGTGGGCGAACTCCACGTCGAAGTCTGTTCCAAGTGCCATCCGTTTTACACCGGACAGCAGCGCCTGGTCGATACCGCTGGCCGCGTCGAGCGGTTCAAGCGCAGGTATGGAATGAAGTAGCATAGTAACTCCCGCCGCCCGAGGTTGCGGTCCAGACAAGGATCGCAGCACCTGCGGGTGTGCGGGGGATTGGTCTTGCGGCGGGATGGTTCCCGCCGCGTTTGTTTTTGGGGCCGGTGGTTTTAGGGGGGCGGACGCGAAACCGCCCGGACGGTAATGCTCGACAAGCTGCAAGGAATCGAGGATCGCTACGCGGAGCTCGAACGCAAGCTCAGCGATCCTGCTGTGACCGCCAATAATCGCGAGTACGCGAAGCTGGCCAAAGAGCGCGCCTCGCTGACTGAGCTGATCGAGTCGGCGCGCGAGTATCGCAAGCTGCTGGGCGAAATCGGCGAGCACAAGGCGCTGCTCGAAGGCGACGATCCCGAGCTGCGCGAGCTCGCCAAGGCCGAGCTGCCGTCGATGCATAGGCGGCAGGTCCCGCTCGAAGAAAAAATTCGCCAACTCCTGATTCCTCGCGACCCGAACGACGATCGCAACGTACTGCTTGAAATCCGCGCCGGCACCGGTGGCGCGGAAGCGTCGCTGTTCGCGGGCGAGCTGTTCCGGATGTACTCGCGCTACGCCGAACGCCACGGATGGAAAGTCGAGACGATGAGCCTCTCCGACACGGGACTTGGCGGAATCAAGGAAGTTATCGCGCTGATCGCGGGGCGCGGCGCGTACTCGCGCCTCAAGTTCGAGGGCGGGGTGCATCGCGTGCAGCGCGTGCCCGAGACCGAAGGCTCCGGCCGCATCCACACCTCGGCGGTGACAATCGCCGTGATGCCTGAGGCCGACGAAGTTGAAGTAAATATCAACGAGGAAAAGGATTTGCGCATCGACGTGATGCGCGCGTCGGGTCCCGGCGGGCAGAGCGTCAACACCACCGATTCGGCGGTGCGGATAACGCACATTCCATCAGGGATGGTGATCATCTGCCGCGACGAAAAATCGCAGCACAAGAACAAGGCGCGCGCGCTGAAAATCCTGCGCACGCGGCTTTTGGAAAAGGCGCGTGCCGACCAGGACGCGCAAATCGCGGCGACGCGGCGCTCGATGGTCGGGACCGGCGACCGCTCCGAGCGTATTCGCACTTACAATTTTCCCCAGTCCCGCGTCACGGACCATCGCGTCAACGTTACGATTCATCAGCTCGACCAGTTCCTCGACGGCGCGATTGATTCGTTGATCGACGCGCTCGCCACTGCGGAGCAGGCGCAGCTACTCAGCGCCTGAGAGCTTGCGATGGCGCCCCGGAACGACGCCGAAGACCGTCGCGCGCATCTCGTCCGCATGCTCGAGACCGCGACCGCGCGCTTGGCGCATGCGGGTGTCGAGTCGCCGCGGCTGGACGCCGAGCTGATGCTCGCGCGGGCGCTCGACACGACCCGCCGTGCGATCATCGTCGCACTCGTCGAGATTTCCGCAGGTGCTGCCGAGCGCTTCGAGGCGATGCTCTCGCGGCGCGCGGCGCGCGAGCCGCTCGCCTATATTCTTGGTTCAAAAGAATTCTACTCGCTCGAGTTCGAGGTCACTCCGTCCGTGCTGATTCCGCGTCCGGAGACCGAGTTCCTGGTTGCCGCCGCGCTCGAATTCGCGGCGCAGCGTCCCGCCGTCCGTCTGCTGGATATAGGAACCGGGTCGGGCGCGATCGCGATTTCGATTGCGGTCAACGCGCCGCGCGCGAGCGTCGTTGCGACAGATATCGACGAAAGCGCGCTCGAGGTCGCGCGGCGCAACGTCGCGCGGCATCATGCCGAGGATCGCGTCGTGCTTCGCCTTGCGGATATTTTCGAGCCTCTCGACGGGAGCGCCGCTCTCGGGAATTTCGATCTGATCGTCTCCAATCCGCCATATGTCGACATATCGGCGATAGATTCGCTTGCGCCCGAAGTCCGCGAGTTCGAGCCTCCCGCCGCGCTGTTTACGGGAACCGGCGCGCTCGAATGCTACATGAGAATCGGCAGCGGCGCCTGCGAGCATCTGAATCGCGGTGGCGCGCTGATGGTCGAAGTTGGGGCGGGGCAGGCGGAGGCGGTTGGCGCGCTCTTTCGCGAGGCGGGATTGCACCTCACGGGTGTGATAAACGATCTGGCCGGGATCGCCCGCGTCGTGACGGCGCGAGTCTGAATTTCAAATGGACAAGATGATCATTCGCGGCGGAAAGCCGCTGCGCGGCACCGTCTCGGTAAGCGGCAGCAAGAATACTGCGCTGCCGATTTTGATTGCGTCGCTACTCACCGATGAGCCGGTGAAGCTCTACAACGTGCCGCGCCTGCGCGACGTCACCACCACGCTCGGCCTGCTCGGCGATCTTGGCGCGGAAGCGCGATGGACCGGCGACAACGAGGTCGAGGTCTGCGCGAAGAAGATCACCTCGCACGTCGCACCGTATGAGCTGGTCAAGACGATGCGCGCGTCGTTCCTGGTGCTGGGACCTCTGCTCGCGCGCGAGGGCAGGGCGCGTGTCTCGACTCCGGGAGGATGCGCGATCGGCGCGCGGCCGGTGAATTTGCATATCACCGGAATCCGCGCGCTTGGCGCGAAGGTTCAGTTCCGAAACGGCTACGTAGAGGCGCACGCGCGGCGGCTGGTGGGCGCGCGTATCTGGCTCGATAATCCTTCTGTCGGCGCGACCGAGAACATCATGATGGCCGCGGTGCGCGCGCGTGGGCATACGCAGATAGAAAATGTGGCGCGCGAGCCGGAGATTATCGATCTCGCGGCGATGCTCTCGGCGATGGGCGCGAAGATTACTGGCGCCGGCACACACGTGATCGAAATTGACGGCGTCGAGCACCTGCACGGCGTCGAGCACGAAGTTGTCCCCGACCGAATCGAGGCCGGTTCGCTGATGGTCGCCGCTGCCATCACCGGCGGCGATATCACGATCAATAATGCGCCGCTTGCTCACCTTCAGGCCTTCACCGCCAAGCTGGTCGAAGCTGGCGTCGAGATTACGCCCGACAACGGCTCCGTCCGCGTGCGCCGAACCGGCAAGCTCAATCCGGTCGAGCTGCGCACGCTGCCGTACCCCGGCTTTCCGACCGACTTGCAGGCGCAGATGATGGCGCTTTTGACGCAGGCCTCGGGCACCTCGGTGATCACTGAAACGATCTTCGAGAATCGCTTCATGCACGCGCAGGAATTGATCCGTATGGGCGGGGATATCCTGATGAAGGGAGCGACTGCGGTTGTCCGTGGCCCGACGAAGTTGCAGGGCGCTCCGGTGATGGCGACCGACCTGCGCGCTAGTATGAGCCTGATCCTGGCTGGCCTGGCGGCCGAACACAGCACGGAAATAGGCCGCGTGTACCATCTCGACCGCGGATACGAGGCGCTCGACGCGAAGCTCTCGGCACTCGGCGCGCGGATCGAGCGGGTCAAAGAGTCCTGATGAAGCTCCGGATTCTCAAGACTGGCACCCCCGCGATGCGCCGGTTCATGGCGATGATAGTTGCGCGGCGGGGCGGTGCGGATGACGCCAAAATCAATGACGCGGTCGCAAAGATTATCGCCGACGTTCGCCGCCGCGGCGATCTCGCCCTCTTCGACTACACCCAAAAGTTCGACGGCGTGAAGCTGACGACGCGCACGCTGCGGGTGACCGGAGCGGAACTGGCAGCAGCACCGAAGAAAATTCCGGCACGCGATCGGCGCGCGCTGGAACTTGCCGCGCGGCGGATCGCGCGGTTCCATCGCGAGACCCTCGAACGCCCATTCGCATTCGTCGACGAGCTTGGAATGCGCCTGGGACAACTCGTGCGCCCGCTGCGCCGCGTCGGTCTGTACGTGCCGGGCGGGATGGGCGCATACCCGTCGTCGGTGCTGATGAATGCGATTCCGGCGCGGGTCGCGGGAGTCGAGGAAATCGTGATGGTTGCGCCGCCCTCGCGCGAGGGCGAGCGCGACGCCATGATGGCGGCGGCGGCGATCGCGGGAGTGACGGAATATTACCGCGTCGGCGGGGCGCAGGCGGTCGCCGCGCTCGCGTACGGCACCAAGTCGATTCGCGCGGTCGACAAGATCGTCGGACCGGGAAATGTGTACGTGCAGGCCGCCAAGCGGATGGTTTATGGCGTTACCGATATCGACAAGATGGCCGGACCGAGCGAGGTGCTGGTGATCGCCGACGCGAGCGCGCGCGCTGACTGGATCGCCGCCGATCTGATCGCGCAGGCGGAGCACGGCTCGGGCGACGAATCCGCAATTCTGCTGACAACCTCGGCTCGTATTGCGCGGGAAGTCGAGCGTGCACTCGAATCCGCGCTCGCCACCCTGCCTCGCGCGGCGGCGGTGCGTCGGGTGCTGGATCGCCGCGGTGCGGCAATTATCGTCAAGGACCTGGAAGAGGCGTTCGCGCTGTCGAACGAAATTGGCCCGGAGCATCTCGAGCTCGAGATTCGTAACCCGCACGGGTGGCTTAAGAAAGTCCGCGCAGCAGGCGCGGTCTTCCTGGGCGCGATGAGCCCGGCGCCCCTCGGCGATTACCTTGCGGGACCGAATCACGTCCTGCCGACCGGCGGATCGGCGCGTTTCGCCTCGCCCCTGGGTGCATACGATTTCCTTAAGCGAACCAGTATAATCGAGGCCTCGCCGCGCGCGGCGCGGGAGCTCGGTCCGTCGGTCGCGCATCTGGCGCGGATGGAAGGATTCGAGGGGCACGCGCGTGCGATGGAGCTGCGCAGCCGGGGAAATCATGATGGCTGAAACGAAGAATCGCAAACGAAAGCCGAAGCTTTCAACAAAGATCGCGCCTGCCGGCAATGGAACCAGCCGCGCTGTCGTAAGCGTCACGAGCGATGCGCCGCGGCGCTCCGCCGAGATCGAGCGCAAGACTCGCGAGACGCAGATAGCGCTCGCGCTCAAGCTCGACGGCTCGGGCCGCGGCGAAGTTTCCACGGGAGTGCCGTTCCTCGACCATATGCTCCAGAGCTTTGCGCGTCACGGCTTCTTCGACCTCAAGATTGGCGCGCACGGCGATATCGAGATTGATGAGCATCACACGGTCGAGGATGTCGGTATTGTGCTCGGACGCGCGTTTCGCCAAGCGCTTGGCGATCGCGCCGGAATCCGCCGCTTCGGCGAGGCGACGGTTCCGCTCGACGAGGCGCTCGTGACCGCGGTGGTCGATATCAGCGGGCGCGCCTACCTGGGTTACGACATCACGATCACGCAAGAGCGGGTCGGGAATTTCCAGACCGAATTGGTGCACGATTTCATGAAGGCGCTGAGCGACGAAACCGGAATGAATCTGCATCTGCGGATGCACTCCGGGCGTAATCCGCATCATATTGTCGAGGCGACGTTCAAGGCTCTGGCGCGCGCGATGGATTCCGCAACCACGCTCGAGCCGCGGGTCGTTGGTGCGCTCTCGACCAAGGGCACGCTCGCTTCCTGAGCGATGTTCGAAAAATTCACCGTAATCCCCGCGATCGATCTAAAGGGCGGCGAGGTTGTGCGCCTGCTGCGCGGCGACATGGCGCGCGCGACCGTGTACGGCGCCGATCCGGCGGCTGTGGCGCGCAAGTTTGAGGAGCAGGGTGCCCTGCTGATTCATATCGTCGACCTTGACGGCGCAATCGCCGGAGCGCCGCGCAACCTGCCCGCGATCGCAAGTATCCGCGGCGCCGTGCGATGCGTGATCGACGTGAGCGGCGGGTTGCGCACGATCGAGTCGGTGCGCGCTGCGATTTCCTCCGGCGCCGAACGCGTGTCGATTGGCTCGGCCGCCTTTCTCAAACCCGACCTGGTGCGCGCCGCGTGCGCGGAATTCCCCGGACGCATCTTCGGTTCACTCGATATTCGCAACGGCAAGCTTGCGATCAGGGGATGGGTCGAGACCAGCGAACTCAGCCTCGAGCGCGCCTGCGCGATCTTCAAGGATGCGGGCGTCTGCGCGCTAACCGTCACCGATATCGTGCGCGACGGCGCCGAAACCGGAGTTGACGCGGCCAGGATGGCGGCGCTGGCTCGTCAAGCGGGACTCCCGATTATCGCATCGGGGGGAGTCGCGGCGTTGTCCGACCTGCGTGCGCTGGCTGATCGTTTCTCCGATGGCGTAGTTGGAGCAATCGTCGGCCGCGCGCTCTATGAAGGACGCTTCGATCTTCCAGCGGCGCTCGCGATCAGCCGCTAGGATTTCTGCCCAGATCGATTGCCCCGCGCTTATACCGCCCTGCTTGGGTTTGATCACGCGAGATCACTAAATTCCCTTTATATTCAAATGGTTAGCGGTTTGCGGAAACGTGACTCGCGGTCGAAGGCAAGAGTGATCCGAGTACGATTTGAGTCTTATTAGCTATGCATAAAATCTCCAGAAGTACAAAGCGCAAATGTAAACTATTGACATAACTCTGGCCCCTCTAGATCATAATTACGCATTCAAGCAAAGCGTAACGTCAGTAATCCGTCAGTTAGAGGCTTGAACCGATCGAAGCGCTCGATTTATTTCATTCACGCAGCGTGGGGAGCGGTTTTTACGAAGTAGGATCCATGACGGTTTCGGAGGAAAAGCAGGATGAACTCTATGACTTCGCTTTACATTCGATTGTTGGAGCAATCCCGCGGACAGACGGCGATCGAGTATGTCCTAATCTTGGCGGTCATTTCGATCCTCGCTTTCGGAAGCCTCACGTCTGTAGAAACGACGGTGCATGGCCTGATCAGTGACTTCCTGGCGTTGCTCTAGGACTCTCGTTTCCCCAGGCGAGTCGGCTTGCGCCGTTTATTCGGGCGCAGCCTGACGGCGGGGTTCGCGCACATCGGCGGCCTCTTTCCTTCAAACACCGCGAGCAAATTGCCTACCGCCAGCGCGGCCATCCGTTGGCGCGCCGAGTAGCTGGCGCTTCCGATATGCGGCGTGATTACGACGTTGTCCAGTCGGCGTAGGGGATCGCCGCGGCGGAGCGGCTCGGGATCGGTCACGTCGAGGCCGGCGCCGTCGAGATGTCCTGATTTGAGCGCGTTCGCGAGCGCATGCTGATCGATGACCCCGCCGCGCGCGGTGTTGATCAGGATCGCGCCGCGTTTCATCCGGCGAAACTCCGCCGCGCCGATCAGATGCCGCGTCGCCGCCGTCAGCGGAACGTGCAGCGACACAAAGTCCGACTCCGCGAGCAGCCGATTCATCGTGACGCGAACCGCACCCGCGCCAGTTTTCTCGCTCCGCGAGCGTGAGGATGATCGCGTGACATAGAGGATACGCATCTGGAAGCCCGCCGCGCGCCGCGCCATCGCACGCCCGATAGCACCCCACCCGACAATTCCGAGCGTCGCGCCAAAGACCTCGGGGCCGAGCAGCACGCGTGGTCCCCACGTCTTCCACTTGCCCGCACGAACCTGCCGATCGCCAAAGGCGACCCGCCGCGCCGCCGCGAGCATCAGGGCAAACGCGAGGTCCGCGGTCGCCTCGGTAAGAACGCCGGGCGTATGCCCAACTGCGATGCCGGCGCGCGTCGCGGCCTCTAGATCGATATTGTCCACCCCAACCGCCAGGTTACTGACGACCCGCAGCCCAGGTGACGCGGCAAGCAGCGCGGCGTCGATTCTGTCCGTCACCATCGTGAGTGCGCCGTCGGCCCCGGCAAGCCGGCGGCGCAGAACCGCGTACGGCGGCGGCCACGGATGTGGCCAGACCTCGACCTGTGCGGCGCGGCGCAACTGCGCAATTGCATCCGCGGCAATCTCTCTGGTGACGAAAACCTTCGGGCGGCGTTGTTTCATCATGATTTCCGTATGGCTTCGATTTTCGTTGAACGTCTCTAAACCTGCGCACGGTTCAAAAGAGCGCGAAGCTTTGCTATACGCGACGGTTGTGAGTGACTCTACCGTATCGCAGATAATTGCGGACGCCTCGCGCGCGGGACGTACCGCACTTTCAGAAATCGAAGCCAAGCGTATAGTCGGCGCGCTGGGAATCAACGTCGCGGTTCCGGTTTCAGCAACGACCGCTGACGAAGCCGCCGCGATCGCCGCGCGCCAGGGATTTCCGGCCGTGCTCAAGGTGCTCTCGCCGGACGTGAGCCACAAGAGCGAGGTTGGCGGCGTCGAGCTGGGCCTGGATTCCGCGCAGGCAGTGCGGGCGGCATTTGCGCGGATCCAAAAGAGCCTGGCCGCAAAGATGCCCGGCGCGAAGTTCGAAGGCGTGGCGGTGCAGCCGATGGCGGCGGCGGGCAGGGTCGAGCTGCTGGCGGGAATCGTCCGCGACGACCGCTACGGCGCGACGATCATGGTCGGGCTCGGCGGGATTCTGGTCGAGGTGCTGAACGACACCGCCATCAGGCTTGCTCCCGTGACCGAGCGCGAGGCGCGTGCGATGCTCTCCGAGCTGCGCGGCGCGGCATTGCTCAAGGGAGTTCGCGGGGCGCCCGCGGCCGATATCGACGCGGTCGTGACGATGCTGGTTGCGCTTTCGGAGTTCGCGGCGGCCCATCCTGAAGTTCGCGAAATGGACCTGAATCCTGTCGTCGCTTACCAGCACGGCGTGACGGTGCTCGACGCGCGAGTGCTGCTCGGCGCCAAGCCTGTCGCGGCGATCGCCGATCCGCATCGCGTGGCGCGGCTCGAGAATTTGAAGCGCGCGTTCAATCCGCGCTCGGTCGTCGTAATCGGCGACAAGAAGGCCGGCGGCTACATGTGGCTGCGCGCGCTGGCGAATCTGAAAACGAAGCTCTACTCGGTTCAGATTGACCCGAATGAAATCGCGGGAATTGAAGCGATGGGGGTCGAGAATCACAAGAGCCTGGCCGAAATCGGGGAGCCGATCGATTATGCGGTAAGCGCCGTGCCGCGCCAGGTGGCGCCGCGAATCCTGCGCGATTGCGTCGCGAACAAGGTGGGTTCGATCGGATTTTTCACCTCGGGATTTTCCGAAACCAGCGAGGAACTTGGTATCCGGCTCGAAGCGGAGTTGCGCGAAGTCGCGCTCGGCTCGGAAATCGCGCTGGTCGGCCCGAACTGCATGGGGCTGGCTAATCCGTCGATCGGGATGCGTAACTATCCTGACGGCAAAGTGGGCGATCCGGGCGACGTCAGCTTCATTTCGCAGAGCGGAACTCACACGATAAATTTCTGCGTGCAGGCGGCGGCGCACGGCGTCCGCGTCAACCTGGCGGCGTCGATCGGCAACGTGCTGATCCTCGAGGCCGCCGACTATATCGACCTGATGGCCACTGATCCGGCCACCAAGGTTATTGGAATGTATATCGAAGGTGTGCGTGACGGACGCCGTTTCTTCGAAAGCCTGCGCGCGGCGGCTGCGCGTCATCCAGTCGTGGTATGGAAGGGCGGCGCGACTGAGGCGGGTGCGCGCGCGACGTTTTCGCATACCGGGTCGCTCGCGACTCCCCGAGCGCTGTGGAGCGCGCTGGTTCGGCAGGCGGGCGCGGTTGAAGTGGGTTCGCTCGACGCGATGCTCGACGCGGTCGAGCTGCTCTCGCGCGGGCGCAAGGTCACGGGCCGTGCGATGGGCCTCGTCGCGATGACGGGCGGTCAATCGGTAGTGGTGACCGACACGTTCGCCGCCGCGGGGCTCGAAATTCCCGCGCTGTCGGACGCGTCGTACGACGAGCTGAAGACATTCTTCAATGTGATCGGCGGCAGCTACCGTAATCCGCTCGACGCGGGCGGAACTATCGGCTCGGGAGTGCATCCGGGTGGACTCGATCGAATCCTCGCGATCCTCGATCGCGATCCGGCGATCGATTCGATAGTGCTCGAGGTCGGAACTGGGTTCCGCGCGGCGAGGTGGGCAACGCATGAAGACGAAATCACGACGCTGCTCGACAAGCTCAGCGAGTTCGCGACGAAGTCGAGCAAGCCGTTCGCGGTGATACTGCATCCCGCGCACCTCGAGGCGCTCGTCGCGCGCGGCAAGGAACTCGCGCGCCAGCGGGGCCTGGTAGTCTTCGACAGCTTCGAGCGCGCCGCCGCCGCCTTCGCCACCGCCTCCGCGTACTGGCAAGCACATCGGTGAGCGCCGCTTCGTCTTGACTCCCGATAGCGCGCGGTTAAGATCGGCTCAGCCGACCGTGATTGCGAGGGAAGCGGCCGCGTAAAAGCGGTGCATGACGTCCGACCCGGCGGCTGATGCTGACCGCGCCGCGAGGGAAAGGGTGGGCTCGCAAGAATTTACCCCGACGTCCGGCGCGGCGGCAGTTTCAGATAGCTGAGGCCTGCTTCGAGAGTAGCCGCCAAGCACGCCAGCGAGACGGAGACGCTCCGTGGCTGTCCAAATCGAACGCTTTGGGCAGGCGGAGCGTTTGCTGTACGAGGTCCAAATATGGAAGCGGAAAATCTCGAGTTCGGTAATCTGATCGAAAGCTTGGGCCATCGAGAATCCCTGTCCAACGCATGGCGGGCGCTAAGATCTGCCGGTCAGGCCGCAGTTCCTGCCGCGCGCGAGGGATTGTCGCATCCGAACCCGAAAGTGCGGCAGTTCTGCGCGGCATTTCTGGACGAACATTGGGACGAGTCCGCGCTGGAACGGCTGATACTCACCCTCCACGATCCAAAGCTGAAAGTGCGCAAGGCTGCTGTGCACTCGCTCGGATGCGATCGGTGCAAAGGCGGCGAAAACCCGATCGACGTGCTGCCGTACGTCGCGGAGCGAATCCGTGAAGACAAGAGTATCAAGGTTCGGCGCACCGCCGTCTGGACGCTCGCCACGCAGACGCCGAACAAGCGAATCGCGCGCGTGCTACGCCGCGTTCTGCGCGACGAGACCGATCCGAAGATGAGGATGGCGGCGAATTGGGGAATCGGGCGCTACGAGCAGTCGCGGCTCGCAGCGGCGTCCGCGTAACGCGAGGCCGTTACGCGGGCGGGACGAGGACCGTCAGCGCGGCGTGAGTTGCGTCGCCGTCAACAATTGCGATCCATTTCCCTTTCGGCGACCAACTGAGCTCGGCGACGCCGCGCGCTTGGCCATATGCGATTTGAAACGCGTTCTGAGCGTGGGTCGTGTAGGTGATAATTTTGCGCAACGCGAGAGGACTGCCCGGCTGGAAAGTCTGGATCGCCGCTTGATCGACCGGGGTCGAATAATCCATCGTGCTCGCGGCGAGCATCGGCGGCACGGTACTGAATCCGAGCTGTCTGATGTTTATTTCCGGCTCGTGGGGATCAAAAGTCGCCAACTCTGCCTGCACCGGTTCGAACGGATGAGTCTCGACCATCTGGAAAGTCAGCTTCTGATTGCCCAAGGCTAGAACCGCGCCGCTCGAAGTGTATCCAGCCGCGCCGCTCGAGACCGCGATGATTTTATCCTGTCCGGTTGCGATGAAGTGTTCGAACACTCCCGCGCTGTTGCTCGCCGGAATCGGCTGTACGAACAGGAATGAGCTTTCGTTGACCGGATTCCATCCGAGCACATGCACCGGCGCGTTCGCACGCAGGCGCGTGCAGGTCGAGTGGCGCCGATCGATTAATGCAGGAGCGACGCCGCCTCCTCCTGCGCTGACTGCATAGACTCCCAGCGGACTCCAGCTAAGTGCTCCGAGCGCGCAGGGGAGCTTCATCGGTGCGACCGAAGCTGGTCCTGTCACGACCAGGATCTGAAGCCCCTCCGAGGCCTTGGACGGCGGTACCGGCGGCAATCCGCTGTCGTCGGGATTAGGCGGCGGGGGAACGGGCTGATTGGCGCTGGGCCGCAGCACGATCGCGATCGAGCCGCTATTAAGCCAGCTCAGGCTCGCGAGATCGTAAACTCCGTCGAAGCTGGCGACCGGATGACCGGGTCCGGTCGCGATCAGATCGCGAATCACGATGTCGAGGCGATTTTGTCCGGCCACCGCGACCGCGAAGGCCACCGACATTCCATTAGGGCTCGGCGCGAAGTCCATCAGCCGGCCGGTTTCCGCAGAACCGTCGCCAGTCTCCGCGCCCAGCACGCGCGAGGTCTTCCAGTCAGATCCGCTGAACCCGAGAATCATGACGTTGCCGTTTAAGGTGCCGACGATGCCAATCTCGGTGCCATTCTCAAGCCATAGCGGCGGATATCCCGCGATCGGCGCGAATCCGTGCGGCAAATCGACCTTTGACACGACCTCGATACCGGCGGTGATGTCGAGGGTCGCCGTCGCATCGATCTGAGGCACGATCTGCTTTTGGGTCGTGCTCTTTTTGAAGAGCGAGCATCCGCTCGCGGACACAAGCGCGGCGCAGAGCAGGAGGATTAGGAAAGACCTGTTCATGGAAAAACGGTAGTCTAGATTGCGCGATGCCAAAAGGCGACCGTATAGCACCAATGAATAAATCTTTCCTGAAAGACTTGTGGATAAGCCGCGAATTCCGGATCGCGGTGGTGGTTGCGATTCTCTGCGTGCTCGGCGGCTTCGCGTGCGCCGCCGGCCATTGGAAACTCGGCGTTGCGGTGATTGTCGCGGCTGCTGCCGTGGTCGCGGCGTTCTGGCTGGTCGTCGTGCGGCCGGCCAGGCTTCCGCGCGACGCGGTTGTGACGCTCGAGCTCGGTGGTGCGATTCGTGAAGACTCCCGCCGATCTCCGCTTCAGCAACTGATGGGCGGCGGCGCCCTAAGCCTCCGCCATCTGCGCTACGGACTCGAAGCGCTCGCCGCCGACACCTCGGTGCGCGCGGTGATAGTTCATATAACAGGAACCGAAACCGGTCTGGCGACAGCCCACGAACTTCATCGGCTGATTCGCGCGGTCAGCAAAAGCGGCAAGCGGGTTATCGCACTTCTGACCGGAGACTCGCCCTCGGTCCGCGATTATCTGATCGCCGCGGGTGCGGACGAGATCGTCGCGAATCCGGACGTGATGCTCACGATGCTGGGCGTGGCGATGGGGAATCCTTTCGTTAAGGGCGCGCTCGAGAAAGCGGGAGTACGCGCGCAGACCCTGCAGTGGAAAGAATACAAGGGCGCCGGCGAGATGTTCACGCGCGACGCGATGTCGCCGGAGGTGCGCGAGAGCCTGGACGCGATTATCGGTGACTGGATGCAAATCCTGGCCAGCGCGATCTCGGACGCGCGTAAATTGCCGATTGATCGGGCGCGCGAGCTGGTGAGCGCCGGATTTATCGGGATGAAAGCGGCGCGCGCGGCCGGACTGATCGATGGCGACGGGTATATCGAGGATCTGCGCGCGCGTTTCGATCCCGACGGGAAACACAAATGCTTCGTAAAATTCTCACGTTATTTGCGTCACGCCGCTTACGTGCACGAGCGCGGCGATCGTCCGCAGATCGCGCTTATCGTCGGCGCGGGCCCCGTGATTTCCGGGACTCCGCGTCCCGGCGGCGAATATATCTCGGGCGAAACGACGTCTGAGCTGTTCGAGCGCGCCTCGCGCGAGGAATCGGTTCGCGCGATCGTGTTCCGGGTCAATTCTCCCGGCGGATCAGCGGTCGGCTCCGACATGGTGTGGCGCGCGGTACGCGAGGCGCAGGGGCGCGGCAAGCCCGTCATCGTCTCGATGGGCGACGTTGCGGGATCTGGCGGCTACTACGTCGCGATGGGTGCGGACGCGATCGTGGCTGAACCGGCGGCGATTACCGGCTCGATCGGAGTGGTGTTCGCGAAGTTCGATCTTTCGGCGATGCTCGCGCGGCTCGGGGTCAGGTTCGACTACGCCAAGAGCGACGCGCGCAGCGATGCGATGTCGTTTTCGCGGCCAATGAGCGACGACGAGTTAGGGCAGATCAACGCGGCGATCGGAGAAGTGTACGGCAACTTCACCGGAAAAGTGGCCGAAGGCCGCCGCCTCAACGCCGAGCAGGCGGAGGCTCTCGCCAAGGGGCGCGTGTGGAGCGGCGTTGCCGCCAGAGAGCGCGGATTAGTCGATGAACTTGGCGGGCTTGCGCGAGCGATCGAGGTCGCGCGCGAGCGCGCGCATATCCCGGCCGATCAGGTGCATCGGATGGTGATGTACTCGCCAAGCGAAGGATTTCTATCGCTGAGAAGGTTCTTCATGCCGGCGGCGGCAACCACGTGGAGCATCGACCTGATCGCAAGCGCGCTCGGAATACCGGCCAGGTGGGCGCCTGCGATGACGACGATCCTAATCCGCGGCGGCGCGCTGCTGATTTGTCCATGGACCGAACGCTAACGCGCTCGAGTAGTCATCCTGTCGCTCAGTGGACGGGCGGGGTTGCAGCCGACGCGTCCTCCTGCAACATCGCGGCGTGTCGGCGATCGGCTTCGGGGCGCGTTTCAGCGAGCGTACGCAGCATCGCGGAGTGAATCTTTCCGTTCGAGGCCACGATATTCGCGCCGTTGATATCGAGCGCGGAGCCGTCCATGTTTGCAACGGCGCCGCCGGCTTCCTCGACAAGTAGCGCGCCCGCCGCGACATCCCAGGCCTTAAGGCCGAACTCCCAGAAGCCGTCGGTGCGTCCGCTGGCGACGTTGGCCAGGTCCAGCGCGGCCGCGCCCGTGCGCCGGACTCCTTGCGAACACATCATAAAGGCTTCCCAAAACGCCAAATAGAAGCAGCGGCGTTCGCGGCGGTCGTAGGGAAAGCCGGTGGCGAGCAGCGCAGAGCCGATGGCCGGCGTCGCGCTCACCTTGATCGTTTTGCCGTTGAGTTTCGCGCCGCGTCCGCGCTGCGCGGTGAAACATTCCTTGTGGAGCGCATCGTAGATGACGCCGAAGCGCGTTTCTCCGCGCCGCTGATAGGCGATCGACACGCAGAATTGAGGAAACCCGTGAGCAAAGTTGGTGGTCCCGTCGAGCGGGTCGATGATCCATCGATGATCGCTCTGGTGCGCGCTGGCGCCGCTTTCCTCGGCCAGGATCGCGTGAGTAGGAAACGCGCGATGGATTACCTCGATTACCGCGGCTTCGGACTCGCGGTCGGCTTCGGTAACCAGATCGATTGAGTTGGATTTGCGATCGATGGTGATACGCGAGAGGCGTTTCAGATGGATTTTTCCGGCGCCGCGCGCGGCGCGCATCGCGACTTGCTCGATTTCGGTTGGCACGAGCTGAAGATAGTTCAGCGCGCGCGCACATCAAAGCGCGCGGCGCTGATCAATCGACAGCGGGCTCAAGATGCGGCGGCGTTCGACTCGGTCTGCGCGGTCATCATGCGTTGCGCGTACGGCATGATCGTCGAGAATAGATCTACCCGCGAATCGAGCGTCTTGCCCAGCCCCGAGAGCAGGCCCATCACACGGTTGACCAGCAGCACGTCGCCGGGAACCTCGACGATCGGATTGGCGCGCAGCGCGCGCGGCAGCTCGTCGTTGAACTTTTCGATCAACTCCTTGTCCGCGTACGCCTTGTTGCGCGTTACCGTCTGGCCGAGAAAAAGATCGGCGAGCGTAAGAAGGGTGTCGGGCGCGCCGTCGCGGGTGCGGAAACCGAGTTCGGTGAACGCGCGGATCGTCGCCTCGCGATCCGAGGTCAAGATCGCGAACGTCAGGCGGACCATTCCGTCGCGGAACGCCGGTGGGAAATCCTTGGCAAGTCCGAAGTCCAGATAGACCAGCCGCGGCCCCGGCTGGACCAGGATATTTCCCGGATGCGGGTCGGCGTGAAAAAAGCCGTCACGCAGGATCATCGCGCAGAACTGGTCCATCAGCTTTTGCGCGACCGCGCGCTTGTCGATTCCGGCGCGCTCGAGCGCGGCGACGTCGGTGATCTTGATTCCTTCGATCAGTTCCATCGTCAGCACCCGCCGCGCGCTGAACTCGCGATAGATTTCCGGCACACCGACCGCCGGATCGCCTGCGAAGTTGCGCCGGATCGTGTCGGCGTTGTCGGCCTCGTGGACGAAATCCAGCTCCATCGGAATGTACTTGAGTCCCTCGCGCGCGAGCACCCGCAGATCGAAATCACGCTCGAGCAATGCGAGCCATTTGAGGACGAGCAACAGGTTGCGCAAATCCGCGCGGACGATTCCCTCGATTCCCGGATACTGCACCTTGACCGCGCATCGGCGCCCGTCGTGCAGCCGCGCGGCGTGCACCTGCGCGAGCGAAGCCGACGCGATCGGCACCGGATTGAACTCCGCGTACGCCGACTCGAGCGAGCGGCCAAGTTCGCGCTCGATTTGTTCGCGAATTATCGGGAACGCGCGCGGCGGCACATGGTCGTGCAATCCGGCCAAACTCGAAACCCATTCGTCGGGCAACACGTCGGCGCGGGTCGCGATAAACTGAGAGGCCTTGATGAGCAGCCCCTCGAGCCGAATCGCGCTTGCGTACATCGCTCGCGCAGCGCGCAGATCCTGGCGGCGATAGAGCGCGGCCTTGTTCTTCGCTGACACGAATCGCGTCCATAGCTGCACCGATTTGTAGCCCGCATACACCCGCAGCGCGAGCCAGACCACGTTGGCGAAGCGCCACGCGCGCGTAGCGAGTCCGGGCGAAGGGAGGCCGGGTGGAAATTCTATCCGGTCGGTGCTGTTGGAGGTCATGAATTGAGCAGATGCCGCAACGATTACCGTTACTACTGTAGATGAAGAACCGCAGCCATAGAACCATATGATACGCGGGCACGGCTCGAGTCAGATTGACACCCAGTCTCGCCGCGAGATAGGATGCGCGTCATGAAGCCAAGTAACGCAGTTCGCCTGGTCCCCAATTCAGGTCGTGTCCTCATGAATTGAGACGGACTCCGATACCTGGCTTTTAAAGCCCTGCTGGTTTCGGAACCGGCGGGGCTTTTTGCTTTTTTGTTCGGATTGTTCTGGAGGAAGTGGTGCCAAGTCTCGACGCAAACGGCGCGATTCGCGGAATTACGCGGCGCTACTACGCGGTATGGCTTATCTACTCGCTCGCGGGTGGGTTTCTGTTCGGCGTGTACCCGATCTTTCTGCATTCGCGCGGACTCAACCAGTTCGAGATCAACAGCGTGCTGGCGGCGTATTTCGTGGTGCTGTTTCTGACCGACGTGCCGACCGGCGCGTTCGCTGACGCCCTGGGCCGGCGGCGATCATTCGTGCTCGGCACGGCTTTGCGCGCGTGCGCATTCGTGGTGTATTTCTTCGCGCGCCACTACTGGGTGTTCGTGATCGCCGAAAGTATCGACGGGATCGGCACCACCTTTGGCAACGGCGCAATCGACGCGTGGGGCGTTGATGCGCTCGACGTCGCTGGATACGACGGGCTGAAGGATCGCCTGTTCTCGCGCATCATGCAGCTCACCACGATCGGTTTCATGATTTCGGCGATTTTGGGCTCCTATATCGCCGATATCAATATCGCGTGGCCGTGGCTGTGCGGCGCGGCGGGCTACGTAATCAGCGCCGTGATTGGATATTCGCTGATGACCGGCGAGAAACCCAATGCCGCAGGCGTCCATTTGCTCGCGATTCCCGGGATGATCGTGCGCCGGGTAATCGACGGATTCGGCGCTGGATTCGACAGCAAAGTCGTCCTGATGCTGAGCGCGGCGGGCGCGATCCAGGTCGCGGCATGGTCGCCGTACTGGCTCGAGTGGCCGCTGCTGTTCAACCCGAGCTACGGCGTCGGAGTCTGGATTATCGGATGGATTTATTGCGCGCTGTCGGCGGCGCGAATGCTCGGCGCGGAGATCGTCTCGCGCACGCGGCCCGATCAATCTGCGCGGGCGGGCCGGGTGGCCGCGCTGGTCGGCGCGGCGAGCGTGCTACTGGCGGTCGCCGGGATGCTCCAGCGCCGGCCAAATATAGTGCTGATGATCCTGTTCGTGATGAACATCTTCGCGGGCGCGACGCAGCCGCTCTTGCAGAGCTGGTTCAATGAGCAGGTCGAGTCAGAGCAGCGCGCAACGCTGCTCTCGTTCAACAGCACGTTCGCGACGATGGGCGGCTCGGTCGGCCTGATCATCAACGGATTCATTGCCGATCGCGCCGGGCTGCCCGTAGCGTGGCAGTTCGCCGGGCTGCTCTCGCTTATGGCGATTCCCTGCTACCTGGCGCTGCGTACTGGCGGCGGAGCGATCGAGATAGAGGCGCCCGCCGCGAAGTAGTGCGCGCGGATGCAGTTCCGCCCGCGGCGCGATTAGCGCGCGGGCGGAGGTGGCCGGTTCGATGGTTAGCGACGCGGCGCTTTCCGAATCGTCTTCAGGATGAAAATAAAATCCTGCTTGGACAAAATCGACCCGAGCATCGCGAGATGGGACAAAGCTTCCATCTCCTGCTCGGTGATCTTGTGACGCGCGCGCAGTCCCTGGTCGGACTGAAATGACTGCCAGACCTCGCGCCGGAAGGTGGTGTCGCCGGTGGTTTTCGTCGGTGCGTGATTTTGCGTTGCCATTTTTCCCCTGCGTATCGAGAAATGTTATACTCGATGCAGTTAATTCATGCAAACAGTTTGAGTGCGTTATCATAACAAAACGTGTCATGTCTGAGCGTGCCGGTTTCAGAAACCCCAACCGAGGCGGCACTGCGGCGAAAACGCGGTTTGGCGCCTCTGGCGACGTTCCCTCGAATAGAATCAATTGCGCGCTCCATAGCCATGACAGACGAGCCGGCGTCACGAACTATTCAGCCTGATTTTCCGGAGTTTATTTCTGTAGCGGCCATGCCACTAGCGGCGCGCGGGAGGGTCCGTTAAAATTCCAAGCCTGATGGATTTCCCAAGAATCAGACGCCTGCCGCCCTATGTTTTCAACGAGATCGGAGATCTGTGCCTAAAGGCGCGCCGGGCCGGCGAGGACATTATCGACTTCGGCATGGGAAATCCCGACGAGGCTACTCCGCCGCATATCGTGGCCAAGCTTATCGAAGCCGCGGCCAAAGCTCCCAACCATCGTTATTCAGTTTCACGCGGAGTGTACAAGCTCAGGCTCGCGATCACCGACTGGTACAAGCGGCGCTATGGGGTCGAACTCGATCCGGATGGCGAAGCGATCGTCACGATCGGCTCGAAGGAGGGCATCGCGCACATGGCGCTGGCGATCCTCGACCAAGGCGATGTGGTGCTCGCGCCGACGCCGACTTATCCGATTCATCAGTACGGATGCATCATTGCGGGTGCGCAGGTGCAGGGAGTGCCGATGCGCGCGACAGGCGAGGAATTTTACGAAGAGTTGACCTCGATCGTCAGCCGCACCTGGCCGCGGCCCAAATTCCTGATCATGAACTTTCCGCATAATCCGACCACGGCGACGGTGGATTTGCGCTTCATGAAGCGAGTTGCGGATTTCGCGCGCGAGAACCAGATGATGGTGGCGCACGATTTTGCATACGCCGATCTATGCTTTGACGGCTACGTGGCGCCGTCGTTCATGCAGGTGCCGGGCGCCAAGGATATCGGGGTCGAGTTCTTCACCCTTTCCAAAAGCTACAACATGCCCGGATGGCGCGTCGGTTTCGCAGTTGGGAATCGGGAGATGATCGGCGCGCTCGCGCGGATGAAATCGTACCTCGACTACGGAATGTTCGCTCCGGTGCAGGTCGCGGCGATCGCGGCGCTCAACGGGCCGCAGGAATGCGTTTCGGAGATCAACGCGACTTACAAGCGCCGCCGCGACGTGCTGGTCGACGGACTGGTGCGCGCGGGATGGCCGGTGGAGAAGCCGCGCGCCACGATGTTCGTGTGGGCGCCGATTCCCGAGGCGTTTCGCCACATGGGTTCGATCGCGTTTGCGAAGTTTTTGTTGGCCGAGGCGAAGGTTGCGGTCTCGCCGGGCGTCGGGTTTGGCGCCGACGGCGATGGCTTCGTTCGGTTTGCGCTGATCGAGAACGAGCACCGCACGCGCCAGGCTGTACGTGGAATCCGTCACGCCCTTGCGAGCGTCGGCACAGGCGCCACCGCGCGCCGCATCGCTAGCGTATCCTGAGACGCCCGCGATCTTCGCGTCTATTGGCGATTAAAGTTTGAAACCAATTCGGATAGCCCTGCTCGGATGCGGCACGGTCGGCGGCGGAGTGGTCAAGTTGCTGCGTACCAACGCGGCGGCGTATGCGCACAAGCTCGGTGCTCCGCTTGAACTCGCCGGCGTGGCCGATCGCAGCCTTAAGCCCGATCGCGCGCTGGGTCTGACCAGCAAACTCATCACACGCGACGCCGCCGCGCTGGTCGTGCGCGAGGATGTGGATATCGTCGTCGAACTGTTCGGCGGCGCCGAACCCGCTCGCAGCCTGATTCTGAAGGCACTTGCGGCGGGCAAGGACGTGGTGACCGGGAACAAGGCGATGCTCGCGGAGCACGGCGCTGAGATCTTCGGCGCCGCGGCGCGCAACGGCCGCGGTGTTGGCTTTGAGGCGAGCGTCGGCGGCGGGATTCCGATTATCCGCATCCTGCGCGAGGGGCTGGTCGGCGACCGTCATCGCGCCGTGTACGGAATCGTCAACGGCACCTGCAATTCGATTCTCACCACAATGAGCGCGCGCGGCGCAGAGTTCAAAGACGCTCTGGCGGCCGCGCAGAAAGCTGGGCTTGCGGAACCCGACCCGAGCCTCGACATTGGCGGCCACGACGCCGCGCACAAGCTCTGCCTCCTGGTCGCGCTGGCGTTTGGCGTGATGCTCAAACCCGCGCAGGTGCATACCGAGGGCATCACGCGAATCACGCAGGACGATATCGTCTACGCGCGGGAACTTGGCTACGTGACCAAGCTGCTCGCGATCGCAAAGGAAGACCATGGCGTGATCGAGGCGCGGGTGCATCCGACACTGCTTCCGCGCGATCACGTGCTGGCGAGTATCAACGACGCCTACAATGCGATCTATATCGACGGCGTGGCGCTGGGCACCACGCTCTACTCCGGCTTTGGCGCGGGGCAGATGCCGAGCGCGACCGCGGTGCTCGCCGATATAATGGAAATCGCGCGTGAGCGCCGCGCGGGCGGCTCCGGACGCGCGCACGCGCTGGGGCATCCGGTGGAACTTATCGCCACGGCCCGTGTCAAGCCGATGGACGACGTGGTATGCGAATACTATCTGCGGTTTATGGCGCGCGACGTGCCGGGAGTGCTCGGCGCAATCGCGTCGGTTTTGGGGCGCAGTGGAATATCGATAGCCTCGGTCATCCAGAAGGGCCGCGGAGAGAAAAAAACCGTGCCGGTGATCATGCGAACCCATTCCGCGCCCGAGCGCAACCTGGTTCGCGCGCTCGAGCGCATTGAGCGCACCCCGATGGTGGACGCCCGGCCCGCATTCATCCGGATCGAGGAGAATCTCTAACCCGATGGCGGAGCAGAACCAATATCCAGATAGTCCTGCGCGGCTTAAGCGATGGCCCGGGCTGATCGAGTATTATCGGCGCTTCCTGCCGGTCGCCGATGACACCCCCGTCGTGACCCTGAACGAGGGCAACACCCCGCTAATCGAAGCTCCGCAGCTCGCCGACCGGCTCGGCCCAAACATCAAGGTTTACCTGAAATGTGAAGGCTCGAATCCTACCGGTTCGTTCAAGGACCGCGGGATGACGCTTGCGATCTCGAAGGCGCTCGGCGAAGGCACCAAGGCCGTCATCTGCGCTTCGACCGGCAACACCGCGGCGTCCGCGGCAGCGTACGCGGGCCGCGCCGGGCTGCGCGCGTTCGTGCTGATTCCCAAGGGCGCGGTCGCACTCGGCAAGCTCTCGCAATCGGTGATGCATGGGGCCAAGGTGCTCGAGATAATCGGCAACTTCGACATCTGCCTCAAGGTGGTGCGCGATTTGGCCGAGCGTGATCCGTTGCGGATTCGGCTCGTGAACAGCGTCAATCCCGATCGAATCGCGGGGCAGAAGACCGCGGCGTTCGAAATTTGCGACGCGCTCGGCGACGCGCCAACGCATCATTTCCTGCCGGTCGGCAACGCTGGAAATATCACGGCGTATTGGGCCGGATACCGCGAATACAAGTCGGTCGGACGTTCGGAGCGTCTGCCTCGGATGATGGGGTACCAGGCAGCGGAATCCGCGCCGATCGTGATCGGGCATCCGATTGACGACCCGCACACGGTCGCGACCGCGATAAAGATCGGCAATCCCGCGAGCTGGAAGGGCGCGACCGGTGCACGCGACCAATCCGCCGGCATTATTGACATGGTGACCGATGCGGAGATTCTAGCCGCGTATCGGTTGATCGCGGCGGGCGGCGTGTTCGCCGAACCGGCCTCGGCGGCTTCCGTCGCGGGACTGATAAAGTACGGTGCATCGGGAGCGATCAAGCCGGGATCGGTATGCGTGTGCACTCTCACCGGACATGGCTTGAAGGATCCCGATACGGCGCTCAAGAATCTGTCGAATACGATTGTCCTTGAGCCGGATATCAAGAAGCTGATGAAAATTGTCGAGCAGGGTTAGCGGAATTCTGGCACCAGCATGAAGTACGTAATTATTCACGGCGACGGGATGGCTGACTGGCCGTGCGACGAATTGGGCGGCAAGACTCCGCTCGAAGCCGCGCGTAAACCCAACATGGATCTGCTCGCGACCCGCGGAATACTGGGACTGACCGCAACTATTCCGGCCGGGATGCCGTCGGGCAGCGACGTCGGCACGATGTCGATGTTGGGCTACGATCCGCGCCGCTATCACACCGGACGCGCCCCGATCGAGGCTGCGAGCCAGGGAATCGCGATGGGTCCGGCGGATGTCGTGTTCCGCATGAATCTGGTTTCGCTCGCTCCTGGAGCGTCCGGTGCGCAGACGATGAATGATTTCACCGCCGGCCATATCACCAGCGAGGAGGCCGCGCGGATTGTCGATGACCTGCGGCGCGAGCTGGCCGGAGACGGAATCGAGTTTTTCAACGGGGTCAGCTATCGTCATCTGATGCTCTGGCGGCACGGAATCGGCAATACCAAACTAACGCCGCCGCATGACATCTCTGGCAAGGAAATTTCCACGCATTTACCCGAGGGCGAAGGCTCCGCGCGTCTGCGCGATCTGATGAAACGCGCCGCGATGATTCTTTCCGATCATCCGGTGAATGCCGCGCGCCGTGCCGCGGGCAAGCCGGCCGCTGACTCGGTGTGGTTCTGGGGGCAGGGGACACGTCCCGCGGTCCCGACGCTGAAGGAGCGCTTCGGAATCGATGGTTCGGTTATTTCGGCGGTCGATCTGGTCAATGGAATCGGGCGGCTTGCGGGACTTGCACCGATCAAGGTGCCGGGCGCGACCGGATTTCTCGATACCGATTACGGCGCGAAAGCGCGCTACGGCCTCGAGTCGCTGAAGAACCACGATTTCCTGCTTCTGCATATCGAAGCGCCCGATGAAGCCGGTCACATGGGCCGCGCGGATCTCAAAACCGAAGCAATCGAAAAGATTGACGAATTGATTATCGGTCCGATGCTGCCGGCGCTGGCGGCGATGGGCGAGTTCGCGATCCTGCTGCAACCCGATCACGCGACTCCGTCGAAGTTGAAGACCCACTCGTCTGAGCCGGTCCCCTTCGCACTGCTGACCTCGAAGGAGTATTCGCAGACGAGCGCCCCGGGTCGGCGTTATACCGAAGCAGCGGGAAAGAGCACTGGGATCGAAGTTAGCGACGGGTATCGATTGATCGAATCGCTGTTGGGAAAAGGTGGCGTTCTCGGCCACGCGTGAACGGGAGGAACGATGGAACGGAATCTCGCGCTCGAAGTGGCTCGCGCGACGGAGGCTGCGGCTCTGGCTGCCGCGCGGTTTATCGGCAAAGGCGACGAGCGTACCGCGGATCGCGCCGCGCAGGACGCGATGCGCGCGACGCTCAACTCGATCGCGATGGACGGCAAGATCGTCATCGGCGAGGGTATCGCGGACGAAGCCGAGTTCCTCTACCAGGGCGAAATCGTCGGCACCGGCGCCGGGCCCGAGGTTGACGTCGCGCTCGACGCGCTCGAGGGCTCGCTCATCTGCGCAACCGGGGGACCGAACGCGCTTTCGTGCGTCGCACTTTCGGAGCGAGGAAAGATTCTGCGCTGTCCCGATACTTACATGGACAAGATTGCGGTCGGCCTGGTCGGACGCGACGTGGTTGATCTCGATCGCTCGCCGACTGAAAATCTCAAGGCGCTGGCCGATGCGAAAAAGGTTTACGTCGAGGATCTGCGCATCGCGATTCTCGATCGCCCACGCCACGAAAAACTGATTGCCGAAGTTCGCCGCGCCGGCGCCGGAATCAAGCTGCTTTCGGCCGGTGATCTTTCTGCCGCGATCGCAACCACCCGTCCCGAAAGCGAGATCGATATGCTAATCGGCGTCGGCGGAGCGCATCAGGGCGTGCTCGCCGCCGCCGCCATCCGCTCGGTCGGCGGACAGATGCAATGCCGCTTTGTCCCGCGCAATCCGCAGGAGGCCGAAGAATGCCTCGCGATGGGGATTATGGACTTGAAGCGGCGCTATACTCTCGAGGAACTTGCGGGGGATAACGTGATGTTCGCGGCGACGGGAGTTACTACCGGAGATTATTTGCGCGGGGTGCGATTTTTCTCTGGCGGCGCGATGACCAACAGCGTTGTGATGCGCTCGACTACACGCACGGCGCGCTTTATCGAGGCGATTCATCACTTTGATTTCAAACCGGAGTATTAGTTCTTAATCTCGGTGCAAAGGGAGGGGATTATGGCGCGGGTCTGCAGCAGATCGATCGTATCACTTGGCGGAGTATTGCTATTGGCTATTGGCGTCGCCGCTTGCAGCGCGGCCGGCACCGCGCAGCAGAATGACGAGAAAATCGGCTGTCATCTGGATGCGACCAAGATTTGCCAGGATTCGATGCTCCATCCACTGAACACCGGAACATTCACCACCAGCAATGAGAGCTACATTACTCAGAACAGCCTGGCGACTACCTGGGTAATGGTGCCGATCAAGGCACCCGGCGGTTCCGAGATCGACGTGCAGTGCCAGGAGAACTACGGCAAGAAACAGGTCATCTACGCCTATCCAACTGCCAGCGGCACCGTATCCGACAGCGACCGCCAGTGGCTTCACAATACCGGAATGTGCATAGGAACCGAGGGCACGCAGACGATGCCAAAGCTCGGCGCGCAGGAATAGCCACGACTCGAGTATAGTTTTGGCTGATATCCGAGCTGATTACGTAAACTCAGACGAAAAATGCCAGACTAGGACAAAGCAAGGATGTGGACTCAGTTTACTATCGACGGAAAGACCATTCTCGTGAACATGGCAATGGTCTCGCACGTGCTGGAAGTGCCTGAGGGACAGCGCGGGTGCAAACTTTACATTTCGGTGGATAATTTCCTTACGGTCGATCAGGTGATGCGCGAAGTGATGACGCGCCTCGGAATCGATCCGCGAACTTGATTGTGATTTAAATACTCACAAAGCTATAGGTGACTCCCTCCCTTCCATGTTATGGTCGGTGAACACTTCAGTGAATACGCAGGGGGGGGCATTTGCGTTATCCAAAGAGAATGGCGGATCGCAAATTCGTTGGTCACGGTGATGGATTTGCGGCGCGGCGGTTGAAGACTGCATTTCTGCTTATTTCACTCACTTTCGTGTTCGTGGCGGGCTGCAATGGAAGCGGTGGCGGATCAGGTTCGCAGTCGGCGGGTATCGTTCACTTCGTTCCTAATTCGCACGCGTTCTGGAGTAAGCCTGCCAACTGGACGACCAGTTACGGACCCGCATACGCTGACATTACGGTGGCGAATTCTAATTTTCTGCCGTGCAGAGGCGGTCCCTTCGCGCTCTGCTATTACTCAGGACCGAGCGGCGGAAACGAGGACTTGTCCTGCACTCTGACCGCCGATGGCAAATACGCCAACTGCCGATGCTACGAAATTCCGTATGGCGTGTACTTCGTCGATATCAACGCGATCCTGAATCGGTCCGTTTATCAGGACACTGTCGCCACATGCGGTGCAGACGGCAGCATGTGCGCAGAGATGAACTCGGCTCCGGTGTGCCAATCGGTCAATCAAGGAACCTTGATTCCCGGCACTGGGGTTTACTCGACCTTCAGCTTCGATTGCGTGCCGACCGACGGAATTGGCGTGACCAATTGTTCCACCTCGCAGTACGCTGGATGCATGACGGCCCCGTGTTTCAAGACTGATCAGCCGCAAATCGACAGCTGCTCGTGCCCGGTTTTCAACGGCCCTTACCAGGTGGGGACGAACGACCAGGCTTGCACGCTCGGCGACGATCTCGTCTGGTCGGCCGCGTATGCCGCTCCGAGTGCCACACCCACACCCGCGGCGACATTCTTTGCGCCGCCCAAAGTCGCGCAGGCTGCCGCAGTTCCCAGCCCCGGAGCGTGCCTGCCCGACGCGCCCGGAGGATTCGGCTGCCCGCTCTACGTTCCCGGAACCACCGTCCTGCCGCCCAATAGCGGTGTGGATTGCTCGGTGGTGTGCTCGGAATACAACACGTGCCAGCAGAAGGGCGGAGTCGAGACCGGCTATACCTGCGACGCGACGCTTTGCACCGATCAATGTAATGACCGTGATCTGCTGGGAACCGCATGTTCGAACCTTGCGAAGTGCGATGTCTCGGAAATCATCAAGGCCGAGACTGCGGCGGAATGTAGCTGCTGCGCGAGCCAGCTATGCAATTGCGATCCGAACGCGCAGACCGATTCTGCGATTACCACGCTCAACCAGCAGCAGCGCGATCGCGGTATCACACCGCAATGCGACGTCAACGGCACGTTGTGCGGAACACCCTGACCCGCCGATAAGGCCGCGATTTTTTCGAGTCTTGATCACACGGATTGCACCGGTGGCAATCCATCGCGCCGCTGCTATACATAGGACATGGAACTTGCCACGGTAATTTTCGACACCGGTCCGATCGCGACCCTCACCGTAAATCGGCCGACTGCGCTGAACGCGCTGAACCGCGAAGTCCTCGAGGATATCACGCGAGTGATCCGCGATATCCGCCACGACCCTTCGGTGCGCGTGCTGATCGTCACGGGCGCGGGAGACCGCGCGTTCGTCGCGGGCGCCGATATCGCCGCGATGAGCAAGATGACGCCGGCCGAGGGGCTCGAATTCTCGCGGCTGGGGCATCGCACGCTCGGAAGCCTCGAAGAGCTGCCGATTCCGGTTATCGCCGCGGTAAATGGCTTCGCACTCGGCGGCGGCACCGAACTTGCGCTCGCCTGCGATCTGATCATCGCGAGCGAGAAGGCGCGCTTCGGACAGCCTGAGATCAATCTGGGATTGATTCCCGGCTTCGGCGGCACGCAGCGGCTGGCGCATCGGATTGGCCACGCCAAAGCGCGCGAGCTGATCATGACCGGAGAGATGCTCGACGCAAAAAGCGCGCTCGCGCTCGGGCTGGCGATCCAGGTGGTCGCGCCAGGAGAGCTTATCGCCGCGTCGCGCGCTCTGGCCGACAAGCTGGTCGGAAAATCCGCGTTCGCGCTGCGCCAGGCCAAGGCTGCTCTGCGTGCTGCCGCGACCATGGAAGAGGACGCGGGTCTGCGCTATGAGCAGGAAGCGTTCGGCGTGGTGTTCGCCAGTGAGGATCGCGTCGAGGGTACGTCGGCGTTTGTCGCCAAGCGGCCTCCGGCGTGGAAACATCGTTAATTTAACGATCGCTCTGAGCATCTGTTCCGAAACGGCCGAGTGCTTCTATCGACCCTGTCGGACTTCTAGGCTAAAACTGAATTGATGGATCTGGAACTGACTTCGGCGCAGAGCGCCGCGCGCGATACCGCGCGCCGGTTCGCACGCGAAAAGCTCGAACCGATCGGCGTCGAATGCGACCGGACCCATCAGTTCCCGAAAGCGGCGATTGACGAACTCGGACGGCTCGGAATCCTCGGCACCTTTATCCCGGAAGACTTCGGCGGCGCCGGTCTCGATCAGGTCGCCTACGCGCTGGTGGTCGAGGAACTGGCCGTCGCTTGCGCTTCCACGGCCGTGATCGTTTCGGCGCATTGCTCGCTCGCGTCGTGGCCGATTCTGGGATTGGGTAGCGACAAGATGAAGGCGCAGTTCCTGCCGAAGATGGCCTTGGGCGAATGGCTCGGATGCTTCGCGCTCACGGAGCCGCAGGCGGGCTCGGACGCCGCCGGACAGAAAACCCGCGCGATTCTTGACGGCGACAGCTACGTGATCAACGGCACGAAAAATTTCATTACCAACGCGCCGCAGGCCGGCGTCGCGATCGTGTTCGCGATGACCGCGCCAGAAAAGGGGCATCACGGAATCAGCGCCTTCGCGGTCGAGACCAGCTCGCCCGGATGGGCGGTGACGCGGGTCGAAGACAAGATGGGAATTCATGGCGCGCACTCGGCGCAGCTCAGTTTCACCGATATGCGCGTTCCGCGCGAAAACCTGCTGATCGGCGAGGGCGAGGGCTTCAAGGTCGCGATGAAAACCCTGGACGGTGGACGTATCGGAATCGCGGCGCAGGCGATCGGCATCGGACGCGCGTCGCTCGAAGCGTCGCTCAAATACGCGCAGGAGCGCCAGACCTTCGGCCGTCCGATCGCGCAGCATCAGGCAATCCAGTTCAAACTCGCCGATATGGCGCTGGCTGTCGATGCGGCCCGCCTGCTGACGCTGCGCGCGGCGGCGCTCAAAGATGCGGGCAAGCCGTGCACCAAGGAATCCGCGATGGCCAAGCTGTTCGCGGCCGAAACCGCGATGGAAGCCGCCACCGAAGCAATTCAGATTCACGGCGGTTATGGCTACACGCGCGAGTTCAAGGTCGAACGTTATTTTCGCGACGCGAAGATCACGGAAATCTACGAGGGCACGTCGGAGATCCAGCGCCTGGTAATCGCGGGCCAGGTTCTTGGACACTGAACTGCGGGTCGCTTTGCAACGAGGGTAACGTGAGCTCGAAAAAAGATTGGCTCGAAACCACTTTCAAGCAGGCCGCCGAACGGCCCGCGCGGTTCTCGACCGTCTCCGACATGGAGATTGAGCCGCTCTACACGCCCGAAGACGTCCGCGGCGACTACGACACCTCGCTCGGAAATCCGGGTGAATTTCCCTACACCCGCGGCGTGTACGGCTCGATGTATCGCGGACGGTTCTGGACCATGCGCCAGTTCGCGGGTTTCGGCCTTGCCGAGGACACCAACCAGCGGTTTCATTACCTTCTGAAGCAGGGCCAGGACGGTCTTTCAACCGCCTTCGACATGCCGACGCTGATGGGCTACGACGCCGACCACGAACGCGCGCAGGGCGAAGTCGGACGCGAAGGCGTGTCGGTCAGCACGATCCACGACATGACCCGCCTGTTCGACAAGATTCCACTCGACAAGGTCACCACCTCGATGACCGTCAACTGCTCGGCCCCGGTCCTGCTCGCGATGTATTTGGTCGTCGCCGAGCGCGCGGGAATTCCGTGGGAGAGCGTCGGCGGGACGATTCAGAACGATATGCTCAAGGAGTATATCGCGCAGAAGGAATGGATCTGTCCGCCGCGGCCCGCGATGCGCGTGGTTACCGACATGATCGAGTTCTGCGCGAAGAAAGCGCCGCGATGGCATGCGGTGTCGATCAGCGGCTACCATATCCGCGAGGCGGGCTCGACCGCGGTGCAGGAACTCGCGTTCACGATCGCCGACGGGCTTTGCTACGTCGAGGAGGCGGTCAAGCGCGGCCTCGAGGTTGACGATTTCGCGCCGCGGCTTTCCTTCTTCTGGAATATTCACAACGACTTCCTCGAAGAAGTCGCCAAGCTGCGCGCGGCACGCCGGATGTGGGCTCGTCTGATGAAAGAACGCTTCGGCGCGAAGAACCCGCGCTCGATGATGCTGCGCACGCACGCTCAGACGGCAGGCGCCTCGCTCACCGCGCAACAGCCGATCAACAACGTCGTGCGCGTCGCGATCCAGGCTCTGGCCGGCGTGATGGGCGGCGTCCAATCGCTGCACACCAATTCGATGGACGAAACGCTCGCGCTCCCAACCGAGCAGGCGGTTACCGTTGCGCTACGCACCCAGCAGATTATCGCCGAGGAAACCGGCGTCACCAATACCATCGATCCACTCGGCGGCAGCTACGCGATCGAGGCGCTGACCGATCGAATCGAGCGCGAGGCGATGGACTATATCGGCAAGATCGACGCGATGGGCGGGATGCTGGCGGCCGTCGAGACCGGTTATCCGCAACGCGAGATCGCCGAGGCGGCGTTTCACTATCAGCGACAGCTCGAAAAGAACGAAAAGACCATCGTCGGCGTGAGCAAGTACTCGGTACCCGAGGAAATTCCGATCGAGACACTTCGGATCGATCCCGCGATCGAAGAGAAGCAGGTGCATCGCGTGCGCAAAATGAAACGCGAGCGCAACGCCCCGACGCTGAAGGCCGCGCTCGCGCGCGTGTCCGAGGCGTGCCGCTCGGGCGAAAATCTGATGGATCCGATCTGCGACGCGGTGCGCAGTGAGGCCACTGTCGGCGAAATCAGCGACATCTTCCGCGCCGAGTTCGGCGTGTACACTGACCCGGGCTGGATTTAAGCGATGGCAGACAAGCGACTAAGAATCCTGGTGGCGAAGCCGGGGCTCGACGGACACGATCGGGGCGCAAAGATTATCGCGCGCGCGCTGCGTGACGGCGGCTTCGAAGTGATTTACACAGGACTGCATCAGACGCCGGAAATGATCGCGCAAGCCGCCATACAGGAAGACGTTGACGCCGTTGGCTTGTCCGTTCTTTCGGGTGCGCACATGACGCTCTTCCCGGAAGTGCTGCGTCTTTTGAAAGAGCGCGGCGCCGACGACGTGGCGGTATTTGGCGGCGGAATTATTCCCGACGACGACGCGGTGAAGCTCAAGCAATCAGGCGTGCGCCAGATCTTTACTCCAGGCGCATCGACTGAAGACATCGTCAAGTGGGTTCGCGATAACGTGAGTGCAAGGCAATAGGCGCGGGCGCGTGAATTTTGATCTTACCGAAGAGCAGCAGCGCATCCGCGACACCCTGGCTGCGTTCGCGGAGCGCGAAATCAAGCCGTTTGCCTCTAAGTGGGACAAGGACGAAACCTTTCCGCGCGAAGTGATCGATAAGCTGGGCGCGCTCGGATTCCTGGGCGTTGCGTTTCCCGAGAAATGGGGCGGCGGCGCGGCGGGCACGCTCTCGCAGGTGCTCGTCGTCGAGGGACTATCGCGCTACGACGCTTCGATTGGGCTGACCTGCGCCGCGCACATGTCGCTATCAACCGGGCATATTGCCGCGTTCGCGAGCGATGAGCATCGCGACAAGTACGTGCCCGAGATGCTGGCCGCGAAGAAGCTCGGCGCGTGGTGCCTGACCGAGCCGAGCTCGGGCTCGGACGCCGCCGCGATGAAGACCCGCGCGGTTCGCTCGGGTGATAATTTTCAAATCAACGGCTCGAAGATGTTCATCACCAACGGCAGCGTCGGCGATGTTTACGTGGTGATGGCGGTGACCGATGCGGCCAAGGGACGCGACGGCGTGTCTGCGTTCATCGTCGATCGAGGCACGGTGGGATTATCGAACGGAAAGAAGATCGAGAAGCTTGGTCTGCATGCGTCCGACACCGCTGAAGTAATTTTCGAGAACGTCACGATTCCCGCGCGCAACCTGATCGGCGAGCTCGGCGAGGGTTATCGGCAGACGCTCAAGGTCCTCGAAGGCGGGCGGATCGGGATTGCAGGCTTTGCCGCGGGAATCGCACGTGGCGCATTCGAGGAAGCTCGCGCCTACGCGCTCGAGCGTCGCCAGTTCAACAGCCGGATCGCCGATTTCCAGGCGATCCAATGGATGTTCGCCGACATGGCGACGCGGATCGAGGCCTCGTGGGTGCTGATTTGCCGCGCTGCCGCGCTTAAGGACGCGGGCCTGCCGTACGCGCGCGAAGCCGCGATGGCGAAGCTGTTCGCATCTGAAACGGCGATGTGGTCAACGATCAAAGCGGTGCAGATTCATGGCGGCTACGGTTACGTGACGGACTTTCCGGTCGAGCGCTATATGCGCGACGCCAAGCTTGCCGAAATCGGAGAGGGCACCAGCGAAGTGCTGCGGATGATTATCGCCAAGTCGCTGCTGCGCGAGGGCTATCTGCCCGCGTAGCGCGCTTATCCCTCGAGCAGATCGGCACGAATCGCGTCGAGGTCGGCGGCACTGATGCCGATAACCTCGCGCATAAAGCCGTCCACGCCGCCTTTCTCTTCGATCAGGTCGAACACCGGATGAAGCTGCGCGGCGGCCAGCGGAACGCTGGGGAAGGTTGCGTTGCTCGCGAGAAAATCCTCGATGATCGCGTCGCGCTCGACGCCCAGCGTCGCGAGAATCATCGCCGCGCCGACTCCCGTTCTGTCCCTGCCCGCCGAACAGTGGAACAGCAGGGGATAGACCGTGCGCTCGGCCAGCAGCTTGAAGAAGCGCCGCCAGTCGTGCCGGAAATTCATCACCAGCGTGTAATGCTCCTGCCCCGGCTCGGCTTTCATGCGCTCGTAGCCGCGCTCGGTAAACCATTCGTCGCCCATCGGGATATGCTCCCAGCGGACGCCTTCCATGATCACCTGATGCGGACGCCCGAGATGCCGCACTTCGGGATTGCTCTGCAGGGTCACCAGAGTTTTGAGATCGATCTCGTGTAGAGGATTTCCCTCGGGCACCTCTGCCAGGTGTGCGGAGCGATAGATGCGTCCGGTGCGGATGCGGCGGCCGTCACGGACTGGGCGCCCGCCAAGGTCGCGAAAGTTGCGCCCGCCAAACGAGCGCAACATGTCGAAGTCTATGACAATGCGCTCGCCCTGGCCGCCTTTTCCGTTGGATTCGGACACTCGATGGTTTCTCCGTGCTCTTGCCGCGCATCTATTCTATACGTGACCGATTTTCGGTGCGAGCCCCGCCGCCAGCCCCGGCTTGCATCCCGCACCGTGCTCAATTAATAGACTTGAGTATAGTTATTATATGTCCGTGTCCATCCAACGTAAAGTCACACCGCTTGCGATTGTTCAGTCGCGGCGTGACCGTAAGAGAGAACGCACCCGCGGCGAGATTTACCAGGCTGCGATTACGCTGTTTATACGGCGCGGTTTCGACGCGGTTACGATCGAGGATATCTGCGACGCAGCCGACGTTGCGCGCGCGACCTTCTTTCTGCATTTTCCGGCCAAGGAAGCTCTGCTGACCGAATATCTAAGCCGTGCGAACGAGGAAATTGCCGCGATGCTTGCGAAGTACCGCGGCACCGCGACCGCCGCGTTGCGCGCTGCGTTCAAGATGCTGGCCGGGATGGCGGCGCGGCATCCTGATGTCTTGCGCCTCGTGATCCGCGAAGTGCTGGTGCGGCCCCCAATCCGCAGCCGCAACGATAAGCAGACCGGAGACTTGATCGAGTTGCTGGCAGGAGTCGTTCGGCGGGGACAGGCGAGCGGAGAGTTTCGTGCGCGCGTCGATCCGATCGTCGCGGCGCTGTCGGCGTGCGCCGCATTTTTCGGTTTTGTCTACGCATGGGTGCAGCGGGACGGTCGTTTCGATATCGAAGCGTCGGCGGCGCAGGCGCTCGAGGTTATCTTGCACGGGATCAGCGAGCGCAAACCACGGCGCGCATGGGCCTGAGCGGCGCGCGCGGAGAGAATCCTTATGGCAAATGAGCACGCGATTATAATTGGCGGCAGCATGGCGGGCTTGTGCGCGGCGCGCGTATTGAGCGATTTCTTTGGCAAGGTGACGGTCGTGGATCGCGACGCCTATCCTGCTGGTGCGCATGAGCGCCCCGGCGTTTCGCAAAGCCGCCATGTACATGCGCTGCTGATGCGCGGACGCCAGGAGCTTGAGAATCTGTTCTTCGGATTTGATCGCGCAATGCTCGACCATGGTGCGATCGATATCAATTTCGGGCTCGATTTTGCGGTCCTGCGGCGCGACGGATGGGGCCGCAGGCAACACAACCCGATCGAGACCTTGTTCGCGAGCCGGGTGCTGATGGAGGAAACCGTGCGCGGTCTGCTGCGCAAGCTTCCAAACGTCGAGTTGATCGAACGCGCCGACGCGGCGGCCTTCCAGCTCGAGCGGGGCGACACACTTCGCGTTTCCGGTCTGCGCGTGATTCCGCGCGACGGCCGCCCGGAGTTCACGCTGTCCGGCCAGCTTGTTGTTGACGCGAGCGGACGCGCGACGAAGATTCCCGGGTGGATCAAGGATCTCGGACTACCCGCACCCGAAGAGGAAGTGGTCGATTCGCACACCGGCTACGCCTCGCGATGGTACAAAGCATCGAGTCCTTCGCGCCGGCCATCGGCGTGGTGGTGGAAGGGTGTGTGGATCGAACCGACCGGCGACAGCGCCGCCGAAGCGGGCGTGCTGTTCCCCGTCGAGGGCGAAAGGTTCATCGTCACGCTGGCCGGATGGGGCGGGAAATATCCTCCGAGCGACGAAGAGGGGTTCACCGCGCAACTGCGCAAGTTGCGCAGCCCGATTATCGCCGAGGAAGTCGCGCTCGCCGAGCCGATGTCGAACGTATATTCGTACCGGCAGATGGCGAACCGATGGCGTCATTACGACAAATGGACCGCGCGGTTGGACGGATTTGTCGCGCTCGGCGACGCGACTTGCGCGTTCAACCCGGTCTACGGACAGGGGATGACGTCGGCGGCGCTCGAGGCGCTGATTCTGCGCGATTGTTTGAAAGAGCACCGCGGTCAGGTGGACGCGGCGTTGCCGCGCGAGTTCTTCGCGCGAATTGCGGCGTTCCAGAAAGATCCGTGGGGTCTTGCGACGGGGGCGGATTTCAGTTTTTCCGCGACCGAGGGCCGCCGTCCGCCGCTTGCCGCGCGGGCGCTCAACCGCGTGATTGGCAAGATGCTCGAGGTCGGGAATGACGATCCCCAAATTGGCGATCGTCTCGCGGAGGTGGTGCACATGGTGCGTCTGCCGTCAGCGCTTCTCGACCGCGAGATCCTCGTGCGCATCGCCAGGGCGTGGGGCCGCCGGATCATCGGGCGCCGTCCGAAACCCGAGTCCAACGGCGCGATGCCGCCGCTTGGCGCCGCTCCGGCTCTGGGAGCCTGAGACGGGTCAATTGCGCCGCGGCATATTGAGCACCAGCATCCGTGGCTCGGTCATCTCCTGCATCGCGTAGCGCACGCCTTCGCGCCCGATTCCGGAACCTTTCACGCCGCCGAATGGATAAGTATCGACGCGGAAGACTCCGGTATCGCCGACGATCACCGCGCCGGCCTCGATTTCGCGAAAGGCGGTGAATGCACGCTCGAGATTGTTGGTGAAGACTCCCGCTTGCAGTCCGTATGGAGAATCGTTGGTGAGCGCAATTCCCTCCTCGAACGAATCGATCGGCTCAACCGTCGCGACCGGACCGAAGACTTCTTCGCACCACACGCGCAGGCGATGAAGCTTGCGGTCGCCAAGCTCGACGATGGTCGGCCAAACGACGGCGCCTTCGCGCTTGTTCCCGGTCAGGATCCCGGCGCCGGCATCCGCTGCGTCTGCGATCCATTCCATCACGCGGTCCGCCGCGCCGCGGTTGATTAGCGGACCGACAATCGTCCGCTCGTCCATCGGATCGCCGACGCCGAGTTTCTCAGTTTCGGCGACGAAGTGTTTCACGAAGTCGCGGTAAACGCCGCGATGCACGAATACTCGCTGCACCGACAGGCACACCTGGCCGGCGTGGATAAACGCGCCACGCGCGGCGCGCGCCGCCGCGACCGCGACCTCCGCGGTCTCATCGACGATCAATCCGCCGTTGCCTCCGAGCTCGAGCGCGACCCGTTGACGCGTGGTCTTTGCCTTGAGCGCCCATCCGACCCGCGCGCTGCCGGTGAAGCTGAGCATCCGGATTCGATCGTCGGTCGCAAGCCGCTCGGCGACCGGCGGATCGGCGGAGATTACGTTGAACGCTCCCGCCGGCAGTCCCGCGGCGCGAGCGATCTCGGCAAGCATCAGCGCGGGTCCCGGGCACATCGGCGGCGGCTTGACCACGAGCGTGTTGCCCGTGGCGATCGCGGGTGCGACCTTGTGCGTCACCAGGTTGAGCGGAAAATTAAACGGTGCGATCGCCGCGATCGGACCGAGCGGAAATCGCTCGACCATCCCGACCGCTCCCGGATGCAATGGATCGAGATCCAGCGGCTCGTACTCGCCGCCGAAGCGTTTGGCTTCTTCGGCCGCGAGCGCGAAGACTCCGATAGTGCGGCCGACCTCGCCGCGCGAGTAATCAATCGGCTTGCCGGTATCGATTGTGATCGCGTGCTCAAACTCCGCGCGGCGCTCCGCGACACCCCGGCTGATTCCTGACAGGATCGCGGCGCGTTCGGCGCGCGAGAGCTTCCGCGTCGCGGCGAAAGCGCGCGCCGCGGCCGCGATCGCGGCTTCCATCTCGGCTTCGCCGGCACGTGCGACCGTGCCGACTTTTTCGCCGGTGTATGGGTAGATGATGTCGTAATGCTCAGACGAGTTGACGCTCTTGCCGTCGATGAAATGCCGATATTCGGGCGCCATCGCTAGTCCTCCTTGCGGATATGCTGCGGAATATTATTTCGCCGCGTGCGTTCCGGCGACAAGCCTGCTTCAGGCATGGATTTCCGCGTCGGTAACCGCCAGATAAGCGCGATACTCCGGCGAGGTCTCGAGCAACTCCGCGTGAATGCCTTCGCCTGCCAGCGTTCCGCTATTGATGAACAACACGCGGTCGCACGCGGCGAGCGTGTTCGCGCGATGCGCGACGATTACGACGATTCGTGTCCTCGCGAGATCGCGCAGGGTCGCCATCAGCCCGGTCTCGCTGGCAGGGTCAAGCGGCGCGGTCGGTTCGTCGAGAATCAACACGTCAGGACTGCGCAGGATCGCGCGCGCGATCGCGATGCGCTGCTTCTGCCCGACCGAAAGGCGCGCGCCCCGCCGCCCGAGCATCGTCGCATAGCCGTCAGGCATCTTCTCGATGAACTCCGCCGCACCCGCCAGCGCGGCGACGGTACGGACCTCCTCGTCGCTGGCGTCACGATGTCCGTAGCGGATGTTGTCGGCGATCGATTCCGAGAACAGCGCCTCCTGCTGAAAGACGAAACCGATTCGGCCGCGGATTGTGTCGGGTGCGAAGCTGCGGACGTTCGTGCCATCGAGCAGAATTTCGCCCGCCGTGGTTTCGATGAATCTCGGAATCGAAAGAATAAGCGTGGTCTTGCCTGCTCCGCTCGGTCCCGCGATCGCAGTCATTTCGCCCGAGCGCAAGGTGAACGAGACGTTTTGTACAACCGGTTCCGCCGCAGAATATCCGACCGCGACGCCGCGGAGCGCGATTTCGGCTATCGATAATGGCGCTGCGCTTCCGTCAGGCGGTGCTGCTTCCTCGGCAAATCCGTCGAGGACGCTGTGAACCCGGCGCAGTCCTGCGACCGCGGGCTGGACCGCCGCCCACGTCCCGCCGATCGTCGCGGCGGGCCGCGAAAGCATCGAGCCGTAGCTCAGCAACAAGACGACGTCGCCGAGCGTCATCGCATGGTGGATGACCTGCATCATCAGGTAGTAGATCGCACCGATCGTGAGCGCGGCGGTGGCCGGCAGCAATACCAGGGCAAGCGCCAATCCGATCGCCAGCATCTTGAGTGTAGCGCGATACGATTGCCAGCTCGCGGCGTCTACGGCGCCGGCTTCACGATTCTCGGTGCCGAAGGCCTTGATCAGGCTGACTTGCGCAATCCGTTCCTCGAACGCGGCCATCACGTCGCTGCCGCGCTCGCGCATATCCTGGCTTTGGTCGCGCAGCCAGCGGCCAAAGATAGCGGCGCCGATCGCGATCGCGGGGAGCATCAGGGCTGCGAGGATTGGGATAATCCGCTCGCCCGGAAACTGCATCCACAACACGATCAACGCCATCACGAACATCACCGTCAACATCAGCGGCGCGAGCACCGCGGTGTACAAGACCGCACCGATCGACGCGCTGTCGTGCATCACGCGGAACACGGCGTCGCCAAGTTTCTGATCCGCGAACAATCCCAGCCGCGAGCGCAGGAAGTGCCGATAAACCGCGGTCCGCACGCTCTGGTTGATGCGCTGAGTCAGATCGAGCGTGACCACGACTTCGTAGTAGCCGAACAGGCCGTTCCACAAGCTCCAGCCGTCGTTTGCGGAGTTCTGCGAAAAGCCGGCCTGGTCCAGGCCGCTGCTATCGACCCCGGTGACGAGCTCGTCGGAGCGGTCGCCAACCATCCCGACCGAGAGCGCCGCGAAGATCAGAAAAGCGCTGACCACAAACAGCAGCGACATCCGGTTGGTTCCGGCCAGCGGCAGCAGGAGTTTCGCTGGCAATCCGGTCAGAGGACGGCCATCGATCACGTTGTCGATAACGATTTTGAGCGGCCACGGGGTGAGCAGAAAAAACGTCAGCGAAAGAAATGCGAGAACGCATTTCAGATAGACCAGCCCGCGATGCTCCGCGATAAAAGGCCAGCTCTTTACCAGCAGGCGCAGCGCGCCGATTGGACCGATCGATTTGCGCTCCGCCGCGTACAGATGGCTTTGGCGCGAATCGGTGCGCGCCGGGCGCGACCCGCCGTTCTCCGGCACTGGATTGTGCGCGAGCACGTCAGCCATCGCCCACCTCGGAGATCGGCGCTGCGTCAGCTTCGGTAAGGTCTCCCGTCTCGACGGTTCCGGCGGTGATTCGGAAAGAGCGGTCGGCACGCGCCGCGGTGGTGCGCCGATGGGTCACGACGATCGCCATCCTGCGATGCGGCGCCTCGGCGATCCATTCGCGAACCCCATGCATCACATTCTCTTCGGTGGCGGCATCGAGGGCCGAGGTCGGCTCGTCGAGCATCAGGATCGGCGCGTCGCGCAGCAGCGCGCGCGCGAGCCCGATGCGCTGCGCCTGTCCGGTCGAGAGCTTCGAGCCCTTTTCTCCCAGCATGGTTGCGAGTCCGGAGGGCAGCGCGCGCACGAAATCGCTCAAGCCCGCGCGCGCAATCGCGGTCGAGATTTCCCGCTCAGTCGCATCGACGCGTCCGTAGGCAATATTCTCGCGCACGCTGGCGGTGAAGAGCGGGTTCTCCTGGAGCGCGACCGACAAAAATCCGCGCCACGCGACGAGATCGAACTCGCGGATCGGCATGCCGTCGAGGGTGATCCGTCCCGATGACGGCTCATAGAACCGCAAAAGCATCGCGACTATCGTGCTCTTGCCCGCGCCGCTCGGACCGGCCAGTGCGGTGATTTCGCCGACGCGAGCCTCGAACGTAACTCCCGACAGAACCGGTGCCCCCGCGCCGTAGCCGAAGCTCACGTCCTCGAAGGCGAGAGTTTTGGAAGCAGCGGGCGGAGGGCGATCGCCGCTCAAGATTTTTTCCTCGGGCGGCATCGCGATCATCTCGAGCACGCGCGCCATCGCGACCGACACGTCCTGCAGGCTGCCCCAGCGGTTGGCGAGCCGGCGCATCCGGTTGCTCATCCCTGCGAAGACGCCGAGCGAGCCCTGAAAGAGGCCTAGAGAGACCGCCGCACGGACGAAACCCGCGGTGCCGCCGTGCAGCACCTCGCGCGCGCCAATATAAAGCGCGGCGACGTATGCGAGCCCGCGGGTCGTGTTGTTCCATACGCGGTACCGCGCGAACATCAGCCGCGCGTGGCGCGCCGCGACAAAAGCGTTCCAGTTGTCGGTGGCGTAACGTTCGCCCTCGAAGTGCTCCTGGCCGAAGGCCTTGACCGCTTTGATCGACGAAAGGGTTTCCTCGATTCGCGAGGTCGCCTGGGACTCGGCCTCACGCGCGGCACGAAAGGCGGGCCGCAGATGATTGCCGTAGGACCATGCGATTGCGAAATCGATCGGCAATAATATCAGCGCGATACATCCCATCGCGCCGTTGAACATGAACAGCCACACGAAATTCGCCATCGCATACGGCAGGAAACGAATCGGCTCGATCACCAAGCCGTCGATCACCTGCGGAATCGCGGCCGAGTCCTGAAACATCCGGAAGATCGCGTCGCCGATCTTTTCTTCGGAATGAAACCGCAGACTGAGCTCCTGCAGGCGCGCATAAAGGTTGACGCGAAACAGATTCGCGATCCGCTGAAGGATCCACACGGCGTACCCGAGCATCAACGCGCCGTATGGAGCCCCGATTGCTGTCGCGATTCCCGCGGCGATACACGCGTGCCACAGAATCACCTGGCGCGAGGCGCCCGGTGATACCCGCAGCATCCATGCTTCGCCTGCCGTGAGCCGCTTGCCGTGTCCGACAACGTCGAAGAGCACGCGTACCATCTGCAACGCGAAAAGTCCGACCGGCAGCACCGGGATCATCATGAGGAACAGGAACAGCAGATGGCGGCGATAGGGGCGGATGAACGGCCACGCGCGCCCGAGCAGGCGAAACACATCGCGCGAGGTCAGGTTCCGGGGCTCTGCGAACGCGATTTCAGCGACTGGAGGCGGAGTGATTGCGGTGGTGATGTCAGGCGCGTTTGCCATTCGATCCGCTGATGATGATAACCGGCGCGGAAGTGGCCGGTAAAGACGGGCGCGTGCTAACCTCGCGGCGCGCACGCCTAGCGCAAATCACTGCCCCAGGAGTCCCACGATGCCAGCGGTAAATTTCGAGACGCGCAACCATATTGCCTACCTCACGCTCAACCGGCCCGAGGTGCACAACTCGTTCAATCCCGAGACGATCGTGCGGCTGGGCGAAGCGTGGCAGCAGATCAGTACTGACGACGACGTGCGCGCCGTGATCATCACGGGCGCGGGAAAGGTCGCGTTCTCGGCCGGGGCCGATTTGGGCAAGCTCATTCCGCTCTTCACCGGCGCGCGCAAACCAGCCGATGAATGGGACGAGAAGCTGCTCGCGAACCGCAAGCTCGGCGACGCCGCGTTGCTGCGGAATTTCAATCTCGATAAACCGGTCATCGCAGCGGTCAACGGCTTCTGTATCGCCGGTGGAATGGAACTGATCCAGGCGACCGATCTGCGCGTCGCATCGGACAACGCGAGCTTTGGCCTGCAAGAGGTCAAATGGGCGATCATTCCGGCGGCGGGATCGCTCGCGCGCCTGCAGCGCCAGATTCCGTACTGCAAAGCGATGGAAATTCTGCTGACCGGAAATCGCATCGACGCGCAGGAGGCATGGCGGCTGGGCCTGGTGAATTATGTCGTAACGCAGGAGCAGTTGATGGCGAGGGCCGAGGAGCTGGCCGCGACCATCGCCGCCAACGGACCGCTGGCGGTCCGCAAGATCAAGGAGGCGGTGCGGCGCACCTCGGGACGTCCGCTCGAAGAGGCATTCAAGATCGAGAACGAATGTGCGCGCGAGGTGATGCGCTCCGAAGATGCGAAAGAAGGCCCGCGCTCATTCATGGAGAAGCGCAAGCCCGTCTATACGGGCCGCTGAGCTTCTACGCTCTGGCGAGCGCGCGCATCGTCGCCGTGTAATCGCGGGCGAAGGTCGCGGCGGGTCCAATCGGAAACACCACGGGATGGGTAACGCCCGCGGCGCGGAAGCGGGCGACGAATTCGCGGCCTGCATCGGCGGTGCCGAATGCCGCGATCTTGGTCGCGTTCGCGTCGCTGATCGCGCCGGGCGCCTCGTCGCGTTTGCCAAGCTGCCACAGCCTGCGCACTTCGGCGAATTCATCTTTGAGCCCATAGCGCGCGAACATCTTGTTGTAACTATCGACGAAGGCGTAGCCCGCCAGCTCGCGCTTGAATGACTGGACCGCCTTGTTCACGTCGGGCGTGATGCACATGCGGGCGTAAATCCCGATATCGACGGTGCCCACCGCGCGGCCGGCTTGCGCCTCGCCGGCGCGAATCTCCGCAACCATCGGCGCGACCGCGTCGGGCGGTGAGTAGTTCATCAGCACGCCGTCGGCGATTTCGCCCGCCAGCCGCAGCATCGGCGCGTTCAGCACCGCCAGATAAATCCGCGGCGGACGTGGCGCGGTGATTCGCATGCCGAGCCGGAAATCGGACTTGTAAACCTGACCCTGAAACTTCGAGCGTCCCTCGGTGAAAAGCTGGCGCATGATCGTTACGCACTCGCGCATCGCGGTGACTGGCTTGCGGTACGAGGCGCCATGCCATCGCTCGACGATCACCGGGCTCGAGACGCCGAGTCCCGCGATCGCGCGTCCCTGCGAGTATTCGTTGATCGTCAGAAAGCTCATCGCCATCGCGCCCGGAGTGCGAATCTGGATCGGGATTACTCCGGTTCAACAGATCGACCTTGCTGGTATTAAGCGCGAGCGCTCCAAGGCTGACCAGCGCGTCGGGGCCGGAAACCTCGGCAACCCACAGCGACGAGTAGCCAAGCTCTTCGGCCTCTTTGGCCACGGCGAGGCGTTCGCGGATCGGGCCGCTGCCGAGTGAAATCTGGAGTCCAAGCTTTGCGGGATCTGGCACGAAATTCTCCGTGAGATTCGATGAATTGCGCCGATTGTCGCGCGAATTGTACGGAGCCGCAAGCCAGCGCCGTATTTGTGGACGTAATCCGGGAGCATTAGCAGAACACCGTCGCTGCGCGGTAGGTTGCGACGGTTCAGCTAAAGTTCGGAGAGCCGAGCGTTCCGCGCAGCGAGTAAGGCGCGGTGCCCGGCGGATGCGGCAGGACGTTCAGGAGAAAGCCCAGCTTCATCCGCGCTGCCGCTGACGGCACCAGCGTGAAGTGCAGCGCGAGCGCGCTGTCCTGCCATACGGGCGCAAGCTTTATATCGCCGCTGCCCTCGATCGCCAGATCACCGCCGGAGGTCTTGAGGCTCGTGATCGATAGCACACCCTTGTCGAGCTTGAGCGTCGCGTCGAGCACGCCCAGATTAAGCAGCGGCATGGGTATCCGCATGCGTCCGCTCAGATCGGTCGCGAGAAGATGAATCGTACCGGTGTCCGAGTTGGGATCGTCGGGCATCACGAGCATAGAGCCCGTCGCGTCGAGACTACCGCCCAGGATCGCGCCCAAGGCGCGCAGAGCTTCGTAGCTTTTCAGATCGATTTTGTCGGCCGAGAACTTGAGCGCCGTGCCGGGACCGCTACGATGCGCCGTAATCTTGATCGTTCCCTGGTAGGCGTCGGCGCTGGCGCGGATTCCGGGGCGCAGCAGCAATATCGAGAGCAGCGCGGGCGCGATATGCACGCTGCTGCTTTCGAATACCGGAAACGCGCCGGGCGTGTCGGGTGCGATTCTGACTTGCGAGAGTTTTGCGCCGATCGGAATAGCCAGGCTCTGTCCTTCCGAGCTCACGCGCAAGCCCATCGGCGCCAGCACCGCGGAGAACGCGCCCGCATACGGGAAGCTCGCAAACAGAAAGAAAAAGAACAGCACGATTCCGGTGACGAGGTAGCCGGATTCGAGCCGATGGGTGCGCCAATACTCGAAGGTGAGAAGTTCTCTGTATTCAGGCATTGTGACCGAGCGCGACGCAGGTGATATCGACGTCGTAGGAATGGGTGTCCTCGGTGCGGCGCTGGATGCGCAGGTTTTCGACCCCGACCGGCACCGGCATCGTGCGCACGGAGTACAGCGCGTCCACGATTTGAGCCAGGCTTACGTTTTCAAGCTTCAACTGTACGCTGTATTGCACCAGGTTATCGGAAAGCTTCTTGTCCTCGGCCGGCGTGATCGAGGAAATCTTGCCGCGGCCGACGCTCTTGGTGAATGACGCTTCCACCACCGAAAACAGTGAGAAGTCTTTGCCTTGCGGTACGGTGCTGTGTTCGGCGCTTTCGAGATCGGCCTTGACCGCGGCGTAGTTCGCGGCCAGATGCCGCACGCTTCCCAGGTCGTGTTCGCGCTCGACGATCCGCTGGTCGAGCCCCGCATCGAAATCGACGATCGGCGAGTAGATGAGATTGTAGAGCAGGAAGATCGCGATCAACGCGGCGCCGATTTGAACCAGCAGTCGCTCGCGGGTTTCCAGCTTCTGATATCGCGCGCGGCCCTGCGCGACCAGCGGATCTACGCGCGCGCGCAACTGATCGATCTGCGGGCCGAGGGTCGCCCTGATCCATGCTTCGAGCTTGCTTAAGTATTCGCGCAGCATCGATCAGTCCGCTCCGCCGTCCGAGTCCTTGAAATCCGCGCTCATCCGGAACTCAACTTTGCTCGCGTCCTCACCGGCACGCGCGTGGGTAACCTCGATCGCGCCGAAGTTACCGCCCAAATCGAGCGCGTGCTTGACCTCGTTGACCGAAGTGAAGGAGTCGGCCAATCCGGTGACGCGCAGTCCGGTCGCGTCGATCTGGACGTCCTCGAGCACCACCGGCAGGCGCTTGGGAATCGCGTCGGAGATCGCGCGCAGCGTCTCGAGCGGAGAGTTGCGCGCGACGTTTCCGCCGATCAAGCGAAGCCGCTTGTTCATCGAGGCAATCCCGCTGCGCAATTCCCGCATCGGATCGGCGGGATCGCTTTGACCCAGCACCGGACCGGCGATCGACGCTATCTGCGAGTCGAGCACACTCAGGTGATGCAGTTTGCCGATCACGCCCGAAGCAAAATTCAAAAGGATCAGAAACACCACGCAGGCCGCGAGAATTGCCGGCGTATAGAACGGGGTCAGGTCGCCGCGAGTGCGGCCGCGAAAGGCGAAGGCCGCTTGCCGGAAGTTCAGCAACGCTACCGGCTTAGCCGGCAGCTCGCCCACCAGCATCGCGATCGTGGTGCCGAAGCGCGTGATGTCGGGCCGCGTTCCGCCGAACATTGCCGAGCAATCGAACTCGCGCGCCTCGCGCGGGGCCAAACCGACCGCCTCCGCCAGCATCGCCTTGACCCGCGGCATCGCGGCGCCTGCTCCGGTGATGATCAGATCCGCGTTCTCGAGCTCGGCCGCATGCGCCAGCATGGTTTGCCGCAAAGCGTTGACCACAGGGGTGGCTTGCGCGGGCGTTGGCGCGGCGCCGTCGGCGTTGATCAAGCCGCCGCCAACCGTGCGCATCACGCGCGGAATACCCTCAAGGTCGAGCAGCACCATTGAGGTCGAGTCGTGTTCCGCTTCGATTACCAGATGCGGCGTCGGACGCGTACCGTTGCGCGCGCGCGCAAACAACGCGGCCAGTGCATAGGGCGCGAGCGTCACGGTCTTGGGGTCGAGCCCGGCGCGGGCAAGCAGGTCGAGATGCTGCTGCATTTCCTGTTTGCGCGCGAACGCGGCCAGCACCAGCGACCGATCGCCGTCGTTGCCCAGACGCGTGAAGGCGACTACCGCGCCATCGACCGGAAATGGCAGATGCTCTTCGAGCGCGAACGGAACCACCTGATGCAACCGGCGCGAATCGCCGAATGGGAGTTCGAGAATTCTTTTGGTGACAGCCTCTGACGGAAGCGCGGAAATAAGAATGTCGGGGCGGCCGGACTTATCGATCAGCCGCAACAAGGCCGACGCGAGATCGGTTTCGCCAGGCTGCTGACGGGCTTCGAAAACGCCGACAAACTCGAAGGTGTTCCAGGTGCGATTGGCGGCTGCGGCGCGCACCCGTTCTCCGGCGATCTCGAGAGCAATAATACGCTGAGGCATGTGAACCCGTCGCTAATCTTCCTGCCAGGACATAAGCGTTGCGGTCCCGTTGCCCTGCCGACGGAAGGTCGAGTACACCAGTTTTCTCGACCCAGCGAAAGTACCCATCGCGTTGATCGTAAAATAGGTGCTCTTGGTGGTTATGACCTGCATGAGCTGCTGCGAGATGGCGCCCAGGTCGGGCAGATTACCGACGTCGGTGACGTTGGCAAAGGGCGTTATCATTCGCGCCGCGACGATCTCCTTCACCATTTTGGGATCGTCCATGAGCTGCGGCAGCAGTGACGCCAGAACCTCCGGCGGTGCGGTATTAGCGTTCACCACCGGCTCTGGAGAGACGGTCACGAATGGGAGCAGAGTGTTGAAGGTAGCCTCATCGACGCCCTTTATCAGGCGCAAATCACCTATCGTCGGCATCAGGTTGTTGCGGGGAGCGTAGGGCGGCACCAGGCGCATGTAGAAATCCATTCCAGCGCCGCCCGGCGACTCGATGTTAGCGGGATTGATCCAATCGGCGATCGCCGGAATTATTTGTGGCGAGACCCCCAGGATCGTGAACAGACGAACCAGCTGTTCCGCCAACGGCTCGTTGAATTGCCCGTTCTGAGGATTGATGAGCATATTCAAATTGACCTTGCGCGCCTCATCGACGATCGACAGCGAGACCTTGCCGCCGTCCACGTCGATTGGCGGAAACGGCACCGCCCACACGTCGGTCAGCGCGTCATATGGCGTTTCGCTGAGCGCGTCGGTGCGCGAGTCCTCGGCCAAAAGCCCCAGGCCGACGGAGACCGCGGATCGGGCAAGGTAGTAGGCGCGCAATTCATTGGTCTGATTGGCGGCCGACAGATAGTTCAGCGCAGCGGCGGTGCTGAAATCGACGATGATCAGCGTCATCAGTGCGATACCCATCAGCACGACCAGCAGCGCGATACCGCGCTCGCTTTTTTTTGGCTGCTTCACCATACGGCGATCGACATCGGCAGCATCACCTGCGTCGAGAAGCGCAGGTCGCGTCCGTTAGGTGCGGCCAGATCGAGATTTATCGAGATCGCGATCGGAAGTTGGCTGCCCGGTGACAGGATGTCCGAGTTCCAGGTGTCGCCCCATTGGTTGCCGTCGAAATAGCGCATCCTGAACGACAAGACGTTGTCCGCAAGAATGGTCGGCGGTGGCTGGGACCCGCCGGCCGCGAGACCGCTCTGCTGCGATCGCTCGAGTATCAGCCATCCACGATGCGACGGGTTCTGAATCAGAGAATAAGTGACGATATCCTCGGGGCTGAAACCGACGATCGCGCGGCGATGCGCAGCGTCGAGGGTGGAGACCGAGATCGAGTTGGCCGCGACCCCGCCCAGGAACTGGTTGACGCCATGCAGCGCCACGTGGCTTGGAGTGAACGGCGTCTGCACCGCGCCGCGGATTTCGCTGGTCAGCTCCCAGATAATCGCGCGGCCCGCGCGGTCGGCCCACATTCGCCCCTCGGCGTGCATTTTGCTCGCGGCGACCGCGTGGAACGAACTCGCCATCATCGCCATGATCACCGCCAGAATCGCGACCGCGAGCATCATCTCGATCAGCGTGAATCCGCGCGCCATGCGGCCCCACTGGTTTCTCGCGGGTACGATCATGGCTCGTCTTCGTCGGAGTCGCCGTTCTGCAAACTCTCGATTGGAATCGGGTTATGCAGGAACTCCGTCAGCTCAAAGCTCTTTGACTGGTTGGGTCCGTAGAACACGATCACCTGAACCTTGCACACGTCGGGAAAGAATCCTGAGAGAGTGACGATCTGCTCCCAGCTAAAATTCGGATATTCCTTCGGGAACAGGGTCTCGAAATTGCCTTTGGTCATGCCCACGTCCGGAAATCGCTCCATTTCCGCTACCGACATGATCGCCTGCGCGAGCTGAGCCGCGCGCGAGATGTCCTGGCCGTGAATCACGCTCTGCAGGCTCTGATGATGCAGCGCCAGCAGCGCCAGCAGCGCGATTCCCAAAACCGCCATCGCGAGCATCACTTCGAGCAGCGTGAAGCCCGCGCGCATCCTGCGAACAAGCTCGCGGGTCATTGCTGCATCACTTGCGCGAAGCTCTGGTCGCCGGAGACGATCGCGACCTGCCCGGTCAGCGGGTTGAACGCCAGCGTCATCACGTGGCCCGAAAGATCCATCAGATGCACCAGCGTCGCATCGACGTAGCCCTCGGGATAGAACTGGCAGGCGACGACGCCTTTGTTGAAGGTGCCCTGGTCGGCGACGGTCACGTCGCGAATCTCGACCGACGGCGGCATCGCCACCATATTGCCCGCCATCGAATGGTCGGGGACGAACTGGGGATTGGCGGAATACGGATCCAGCCGCGCGACCGCGTAGCGCTGATGGTCCATGTCGAAGATCAGGCGCAGCACCACCTTCTGGGTCGCCGCCTCGTCGTACAGATATGACGCGCGCCCGGCCAGACGGCGCGACTGGCTCTTGAGCGCGGCCTGCCGGTAACCGCCCATGTACGGAATCGCGAGCGTGAACATCAGCGCCATGATGAAAATCACGATCGCCAGTTCGAGCAGCGTGAAGCCGCGCTCGGCGGAAAGCCGGCCCGCGATCGTGCGGCGCGAAGCTCCAGCCCCGATGCGCGATTGAAGCGCGCGCCTCATACGCCGCTCAGGACGAGCTACCGTCGATATCGTCGGCGCTCTGGACTCCGTCGGGTCCGAAGGATTTGAGCGCGTAGGTGTTGCCGTCGCTTTGGTAGAAGTACTGATTGCCCCACGGATCGGACGGCAGCTTCTCGATATATCCGCCCTGTTCGTAGTTGTTCGCCTGACGGCCGGTGGTCGGCGGAGTAACCAGCGCGTTCAAACCCTGGTCGGTGGTCGGATACGAACCGTTGTCCAGATAGTAGCGGTCCAGCGCCTGCTTCAGCTCCTGGATATCGGCTTGGGCCTTGGTGGTCTTGGCGCGATCGGCCACGCCGCGCAGCCGCGGCACGACCATCAGCGCGAGCAGGCCGATAATCATGATGACCACCATTATCTCGATCAGGGTGAAGCCATCTTGATTGCGCAGTCGTGTTCGCATCGTTAAAACCTCGCGGCCCTCCGGTTACTGCATAATCTGGTTGAGCTGGAAGATCGGCATCAGCACCGCCAGCATCATGAATACGATAACAGCCGCCATCGCCAGCGTCATCACGGGCTCGAGAATCGTGGTCATCTGGCTGAGCGAATGCGAGACTTCGCGTTCATAGTTCTCGGCCACCCGTTCGAGCATGCTTTCGAGCTCGCCCGAGCGCTCGCCGACCCGAATCATCTCGATCAACAGGGGCGGGAAGAGTCCGCTCTGAGCGAGAGTATGGCCCATGCCGTGGCCCTCGCGGATTTCCTCGCGGCTCTTCTCGATCGCGTCGCGCAGCAGGCCGTTGGTGACGACGCCCTTGACCGCGTCCATCGCGGGCAGCAGTTGCACGCCCGAGGCGAGCAGGGTCGAGAGCGTGCGCGCAAAGCGCGCGCAGATAATCCGGATCATCGTCGGACCCAGGTACGGCGCGCGCAGCACCGCCGTGTCATACAGCCTGCGCCCGCGCGGCGTGGTCAGGCCGAAGGTAATGCCCGCGAATATCGCGACCAGCAGAAGCAGCAATTCGAGCCAGTAGCCGGTAATCGTGTCGGAGAGGCCGATCAGGACCAGGGTAGCGAAGGGCAGCGCCGCGTGCTGTTCCTGGAAAATGGTCGCCACCTGCGGGACCACGTAGGTCACCAGAAAACCCATGATCGCGGTGCCGACACAAATCATGATCACCGGATAGGTCAGCGCTCCGCGCACCTTGGCGACGAACTCGGATTGCCGCTCGCTGTATTCGGCCAGCCGATCCAGGACCGATTCGAGCGCGGCCGCCTGCTCGCCCGCGCGAACCATCCCGACGTAGAGCTCGGAGAAGACCTTCGGATGCATCGCCATCGCGTCGGCGAGCGAGCTGCCCTCGCGCACCCGCTCGCGCACCTGCGAGAGCATCCGCTTGATACTGGCGCGCGAAGATTGGCTCGACAGAGCGCCCAGCGCGTCAACGAGCTGCACGCCCGCGCCGAGCAGCGCGCCGAGCTGGCGGGTGAGCAAGCCCAGCTCCGAGGCTTTCATCCCGCGCCGGGCAAACGGCGACAGGCTGCGCTCAGGCTTTATCTCGGCTCCGGCCTCTGCGGAGAGCTCGGTCGGAAAGATTCCGCGCTCGCGCAGCTTTTCGCGCGCGTCGCGCGGACTGTCCGCGTCGATAACTCCGGATACGTTACGGCCTTCTTTTGAAAGGCCGCGGTAAGCAAAGACCGCCATCGCTTCTGGCAGGCATCGCGCTCAGGCGATGTCTTCCTGGGTCCGTAGCAGCAGTTCCTCGATCGACGTTTCTCCGGCCAGTATCCGGTCGGCGCCATCCTCGCGCAGGAGTTTCATGCCCTTGCTGGTGCAATGCCGGCGCATCGTGGCGCCGTCGCTATTCTGCATCACGAGCGCGCGAATCTCGTCGTCCATCAGCAGCAGCTCCTGGATCGCAAGCCGGCCCTTGTAGCCGGTGTTGCGGCACAAGCGGCATCCCTTTGCGCGATATACAGCATGGGGGATATCGGCGGGCGTAAGCCCCAGGCGGGCCAGCTCGGCCGCGGTCGGGGTGTAGGCCTCGCGGCAGTCGAGGCAGAGCTTGCGCACCAGGCGCTGCGCCAGCACCGCAAGGATCGAGGACGAGACCAAAAACGGCTCGATTCCAAAATCGAGCAGCCGCGTCACCGCTCCGAACGAATCGTTGGTATGCAGGGTCGAGAACACCAGATGTCCGGTCAGCGCGGACTGGATTGCGATCTCGGCAGTCTCGCCGTCGCGGATTTCGCCGACCATGATCACGTCTGGATCCTGGCGCAGGATCGATCGCAATCCTCCCGCGAAGGTCAGATCGATCTTCGGATTCACCTGCATCTGGCCGACGCCGCGAAGCTGGTATTCGATCGGATCCTCGATCGTGATGATGTTCTTCTCGGGCGAATTGATTCGGCTAAGGCACGCATACAAGGTGGTCGATTTTCCCGAGCCGGTCGGACCGGTCGCGAGGATGATCCCGTGGCTCTGGCGAATGAGCCGATCGATCTTGCGCAGGTTGTCGCCGGAAAATCCCAGCCGGTCGAGATTGATATCCACCGCCGCCTGCGCGCGGTCGAGCAGGCGCAGCACCAGGCGTTCGCCGAACGCGGTCGGGATGCTCGAGACGCGGATATCAATATCGCGCCCCGCGATTCTGAGCCGGATACGCCCATCCTGCGGCAGCCGCTTCTCGGCGATATTGAGGCCCGACATGACTTTCACCCGCGAGGTGATGGCGGGCTGAAAACGCTTGGGCGGCTCGAGCACGTCGTACAACATTCCGTCCACGCGGAAGCGCACGACCATCTCGCGCTCGAAAACTTCTATATGAATGTCGCTGGCGCGGTCCTTCACCGCCTGCGACAGGATCCCGTTGACCAGCTTGATGATCGGCGCCGAGTCGTCGGTCTCGAGCAGGTCGCGCGGCTCCTGCGCGAGTTCGTTGGCAACCACGTCTAGCCGCTCCTCGTCGAGATCGATCATCAACTCTTCGGCGGTGGTGTTGCTGGCGTTGTCGTAGGCGCGATTGATCGCTTCGCTAATCACCTCGGCCGGAGCGACCACCGGATTTATCGGAACGCCGAACAACAGGCGAAGATCGTCGAGCGGCTCGTAGTTTGAGGGATCGACGATTGCGACCGTGACGCCGGTTTCGTCGCTGGCGATAGCAAGCAGGCGGTTTTTCTTCGCGTAATTTATCGGAACTTTGCTGACCAGCGCGCTATCGAGCGAGTGCTCGTCGATATGCGCCTGGAAGGGGAGCCGATACTCCTGCGCCAGCGCTCGGGCCAGCCGCTGCGGTTCGAGCGCGCCCATCTCGACCAGCACGTCGGCGAGCTCCTGGCCGGGCTTGCGCCGCTGGCGGGCCTTGTCCAAATCCTGCGGCGAGACCCACGAGCGGTCAAGCAGGATCGACTCGAAACTCTTACGCGCGGTAGCCATTATTGGGTCGCGAGCGCACGGGCGCGGTGGATGCAGGTTGAATCATTGGTCAAAGATGATGCCACAGTAGCTCGCAACGCCTGAAACGCCTCTTGGACACAATTAGACATGATACGTCCATAGCGTTGCAAGCATGCCCCCTGGCGATTAACTCCTCCGTCCGGGATTAGTAATGGTTACCGGCCGGCGGTGATATCTTTGGCGCGCTCATTCCGGCCGAGAACCCTCCACTCGCTTTGGGCGGCATCGTGTGCTCCGCCTCGGCCCATGAGACGAGTTTGCCCCCCTGAAACTTCAAATCGACGAAGGTGCCCTTGTCGCCTTCCTTGACCTGGGTGTAGAGGAGGGCGGCCGTCAGGTCGTTGGAATTGGGTTTATATGCATAACTCCAGACTTCGCTGTCATTGGGCAGGAACTGATGGATATCCGGCTCGCCGTACTTTTGATGGATCTCGACCATCGATTCGCCGACCTTCAGATTTTCGGTCATGCGCGAAGCTTTGACGCGCGTGCCGGCCTGGTAGAACAGGCCGCATCCGAACACAGGCGCGAGCCCGATTGCGGCGATAATCATAAGCGGAGCAAATCGAAACATTTTCCCCATCGGCGAATTGTGTTTGGCCCGGCGCGGTCTTGTCAACGAATCGCGCGAACCATGCTATAGAAGCTTGGTGGAGTTAGCCACGCAGGGGAGGCCCGGATGGCCCAGAAGCTTCGGCTGGTCAAAGGCGCTTCGCGTCGCGGCGCGCTAGTGTACGGGATGCGAATTTTTGACGACGCGCACGTCGGCGCGGTCGAGGATGCCAAGGTCACCCTCGAGGACGGCACCACCGGCCGGGTCACGATGCATTACATCGAGGGCACCCGCGATCAGATCCGCCGCCAGTTGATGCAGAGTATCGACGCTTTCTTCGAGCTGCTCGATGAAACCATAGACCGCGGATAAGCAAACCAAGGAACTGAGGAATATATGAAATTCGAATTCGTAAAATACGAGAAGCGCGACCATATCGCGCACATCACGTTCAATCGGCCCGAGCGCATGAACGCATTGCACCCCGCCTGCCACCTCGAGATGGACCAGGTGTGGGACGATTTCATCGCCGACAAGGCGATGTGGGTCGCGATCGTGACCGGTGCGGGCGACAAGGCATTCTCCGCCGGCAACGATCTGCGCTGGACCGCGGAGCATCGCGGAGAGGTCGAGGCGGGACTGCGCGGCAAGGGCGGATTTGCCGGAATCACCGCGCGCTACGATATCTACAAACCGATCATCGCGGCGGTGAACGGCTTCGCACTCGGCGGCGGATTCGAGATCGCGCTCGGATGCGACATCATCATCGCGGCTGAGCATGCACGTTTCGGACTTCCCGAGCCTCGCGTCGGATTGATGGCGGCCGCGGGCGGAGTGCATCGCCTGCCGCGCCATATCCCGCTCAAGATCGCGATGGGCATGATGCTGACCGGGCGGCACATCACGGCGCAGGAAGCGCACCAGTGGGGAATCGTCAACGAGGTCGTGCCGCTGAAAGATCTGATCCCGACCGCGGAGAAGTGGGCGGCGGAGATCATGGAATGCTCACCGCTGTCCGTCCAGGCGACCAAGGCGGCCGCGATGGACGGTCTCGGGCGTCCGGTGCAGGACGCGATCGCGAAGCATTACGACTTGCAGGCCAAACTGTTCAAGTCGAAGGACGCGGTCGAGGGACCGCTCGCGTTCTCGCAAAAGCGCAAGCCCAACTGGACCGGCGAATAGCGCCCGGCGCGCTCCGCGCATAGTCTATATCCGGTGGGGAGAGGCTTCTGAAAGTGACACCGGGCCATGAAAGGCGAAAGGGCCGGGCCTTATGAGCGGCATCGCACACCCGAGCACGCCGCCGACCTCGCACGTGGGCGTGTGCCGTCGCTAGGCGGGCGAGCGGCGGCGCGTCATGTCGGCGCGATACGCCGCAAGCTCGTCGGCCTCGTGCGCGGGGTCCCATCTGAGCTCCGCTGCCATCAGGCGCGCTACGGTGGGTGCGGCCGCGTCGGCTTCGAGCGGATAGCGCCAGACCATCGCGGTGCGCCGGACCATGAAATCGGCCAGATGCGAGACCATCTCATTGCGCACCGCCTGGATAACTTCCGCGCCGATAACCGGGCATCCGACCGCCAGCGGCAGCGCCAGGCTGGCGTTGCTCGCGGCAATCTGCGCGGGAATCACGGCACGAGTTCCGTAGCGCGCGAGCAGAATCTCTCGTGCGACCCGCGGCAGCGTCGCCAGCGCCTCGACGCCGTCGCGTTCGCCGCCGATATCGGCACGCGCTCCGGGAAGTGGAGTCTCGCGAGTCGGGCAGACGCCGGGCGCGCGTCCGAGATCCGTCATTACGCGGGTGACGAGCTTCTCTGCGATCTCGCGATGCGTCGTCAGCTTGCCGCCGGCGACCGTGAGCATCCCCGACGCGCTTTCGAGAATCACTTCTTCGCGCGGGACTGAAGACGGCGCTTTCGAATCGGCGCCGGTTTCGACCAGCGCGCGCAATCCCGCGAAGCTCGACGTCACGTCCTCCGCGCTGAGCTTGATTCCGGGCAGGCTTTCTGCCAGCACCCCAAGCAGATAGGCGACGTCGCTTTTTTCGGTGGTGACGGATGCGGGATCTGCGTTGTAGTCGGTGTCGGTGGTGCCGACCAGCACGTAATGCTCATGCGGCATCACGAAGACAATCCTTCCGCTTTCGCCAGCCAGCACCAGCGAGTCATGCACCGGCAGCGTGGTGCGGGCGAAGATCAGATGCACGCCCTTGGTCAGGCGCACGCAATTGGGCGCGGCGGGATCGTCGAGTCGGCGGACGTGATCGACCCAGGGGCCGGCTGCATTGACGAAGACTCGTGCGCGCAGATCGAACGCGGCGCCGCCGGTGAGGTCCTTTACCGACATCGCGGCGATTCGGCCGGCGGGGTTGCGGGTGAATCCTTCAGCGCTGGCGTAGTTGGCAACCGCGGCGCCGTGAATCGCGGCGTCGAGGACATTTTCGAACGTGATTCGGGCGTCGTCGGCCCAGGCGTCGTAGTAGAGCGAGCCGCCGGTCAGATTGGCGCGCGAAAGCGCGGGCTCGATCTCGCGCACGCTGGCGGCGTTCAGGTTGCTGTGCCATTGCTCGCGCGGCATCCGCGCGAACAGGTCGTAGAGCCACAGCCCCATCGACATCGTGAAGCGTCCAAACCCGCGCCCGCGGTAAATCGGAAACAGAAAACGGATCGGCTTGACCAGATGCGGCGCGGTGCGGCGGCGCAGGCGCTCGCGCTCGCGCAGCGCCTCGTACACCAGCTTCAACTGGCCCTGTGGAAGATAGCGGAAGCCGCCGTGGATCAGCTTCGAGGATCGCGACGAGGTGCCGCTCGCGAAATCTCCGCGATCGACCAGCGCGACGCTGAGCCCGCGCATCGCGGCGTCGCGCGCGATCGCGGCGCCGTTAATTCCGCCGCCGACAATCGCAAGGTCGAACTCCTCCGCGCCCATCCGCGCGATCGAGCGCGCGCGGTCCAGAGGATTCTCGCCCGGGGTCATCATCCTGACGGTTCCGCTGATCGTTCCGGCGGCGGTTTCGGTATCAGTCTTCAGGCTCTTCCTGGAAGGAGTAACGTTCCTCGCGCCACGGGTCGGCGTGATTATGGTAGCCGCGCACTTCCCAGAAGCCGCGTTTGTCGAACTCGCAGAATTCGATCGCACGCACCCACTTGGCGCTCTTCCATGCGTAGAGCTTCGGCACCACGAGGCGCAGAGGAAAGCCGTGATCGGGCGGAAGATCGCGGCCGTCATGGCGATGCGCCAGTATCACGTCATCATCGAAAAATTCCTCGAGCGGCAGATTGGTGGTGTAGTTCTGTTCGCAATGAACCAGCACGAAATGCGCTTGCGGCTTGAGGTTAACGAGCTTCATCAGATCGAGGACCTTGACGCCTTCCCAAAGATTGTCGAGCCGCGACCACGTGGTGACGCAATGAAAATCGCTGGTTTGTTTGGATTGCGGCAGCGCGCGGAATTCCTCGAATGAAAAGTGCAGTTCCGTTTCAACTAATCCGGAAATGCGGAAATCCCACTTGGCCGGATTGAAGCGCGGCGTCGCGCCGTACGACAGGACCGGGAATTTATCGGTCAGCGTTTGGCCCGGCGGCATCCGGCGGTCCAAATCATTCAGGGGGAACGGCTTTCCCATATGGATTGTTAATAGCCGAGCGAGATAATCGACGAAAGGGTTTTCAGGCCGGTGCGAGGGCGAAGCGGAAGTTCTAACCGCGGCTTATGCATGCAAAGCAGAGGCATCGCGCGTTGATATTTTGCTTGTGCGACATTCCATGAATTACGCCGTCCACCTGATGGAATTTCGCGGCGATAATAGTTCGTGTCCCCAGCGTTGTAGCGTCTGAACACCGCATAAGCGATGTGGTCCGCGAGTTGAACGGCGCGAGACACCTTGGAAGAAATGAATAACGGCGCTTCGGCGAGATTCTGGATCACGCGCCATCTGGTACCCAGCAGGCGGAAGTTTATGGCCAGTTTCTGAAGGCTCGTTTCGTAAGCGCTCTCATCAAGGATCAAAAGACCCCTTTGACGATCCCCGCTTTCTCTCATGCCGGACAAGTAACGATCGAAACGGCTACACAAGTCTTCAAACGCCAACTCCATAGGGTCGATCCGTGTGTATGACGGCTTGTGTATCGCGCACGCGAAAGCCCGCGCGGTATCGTACGAGCCAGCGAATATCTTGAGGACCGCTTTAATCACTCCGCGCCGATCGGCCTAGGTCATTTTGTTCCAGGGAGCAACGCGCCCGCTGAATATCTCCGAAGCGTGAAACTCAACATCTTGCGGATTTTTGGGATCGATGCTTTCGGCAAGCACGTCCAATTGTTGTGTCAGCCAATTTACCTGGGGTTCAAATAACGAGACACCTCCCAAGACGAGGTATTCCTCATTCTTGTTATTGGCCGAACCTGAATCATCCAGATAGAGCAGGTGCATCGTGAATAGAAAATGCGGCCGAGTGGACTGTTAATCCAGCGGACCGCTAATGCAGCCCTCTCAACCGCCTCTCGATAATGGCAGACTTTTCGGCATTGCGCCACCGCGCGATAGCGCGCGGATTACCGCCGCGGTCATCTCGTTGGTCGAGGCTTTGCCGCCCAGGTCGCGCGTCAACACGCGGCCCGAGCGCAGGACTGCGCCGGTCGCGGCGCGAATCTTCTGCGCGGCGGAATGGCGCGAGAGATAATCCAGCAGCATCGCGCCAGAGAGAATCGCGGCGATCGGATTGGCAAGTCCCTTGCCCGCGATATCGGGCGCGGTGCCGTGGACGGCTTCGAAGATCGCGCCCTTGTCGCCGTAGTTCGCGCCCGGCACCAGGCCGAGTCCGCCGACCAATCCGGCGCACAGGTCGGAGACGATATCGCCGTAAAGATTTTCCAGCAGCAGGATATCGAATGAGCTTGGATCGGTGACCAGCCGCATGCAGGCGGCGTTGACGATTTGTTCCTGGTAGCGAATTTCCGGATAGCCGCGGGCGACGGTGCGCGCGCACTTCAGGAACAGGCCGTCGGAGAGCTTCATGATGTTGGCCTTGTGAATCGCGGTGACCGACTTGCGCCGATTCGCGCGCGCAAACTCGAAGGCGAATTTCGCGATCCGTTTCGAAGCTCGCGCGGTGATTACCTTGATACTCTCGACCACGCCGGGCGCAACCTCGTGCTCGATTCCAGAGTAGAGATCCTCGGTGTTCTCGCGCACCACGATCAGATCGACGTTGCGAAACGGAGTATGCACGCCCTTGAAGCTGAGCGTCGGGCGCAGATTGGCGTAGAGGTCAAACGTCTTGCGCAGGAAGACGTTGATTGAGCGGTAGCCCACGCCCACGCGAGTTTCCAGCGGACCCTTGAGCGCGACACCGGTGCGGGTGAGCGATTTGATCAGCTCGTCCGGAACGGGGTTGCCGTAGCGTTTGAGCGCGGCCGCGCCGGCCGACTGCCGATCCCAATCGATCTTCACGCCGGTCGCCTTGATCACTTCAAGCGCTGCGGAAATTACCTCGGGGCCAACGCCGTCGCCGGGAATTAGCGTGACGACGGGAATTCCGTTGCGATGCGGCGCGGTCAATCGATTATTCCTGATCATCTAATCCTATTGCCTTCGTTAGTCGTCAACTATCGCGAGAAAAATATCCGCGACGTTGGTGCCGGTCGGTCCGGTGCGAAACAGATCACCGGACGCGGCCAGAAAATTGTACGCGTCATTGCGAGCCAGTGCTGTAGCCGCGTCGAGCCCGCGCGCCGCCGCGCGGGCGACAGTTGCGGGCGAAGCGAAGCCGCCGGCTGCGTCGGTAGGACCGTCGATTCCGTCGGTGCCCGCGAACAGCGCGAGAACTCTGCGCTCGGGCGCAACCCGCGCCAGCTCCACCGCCATCGCGAGTGCGCAATGCTGCGCGCGCCCGCCTTTGCCGCCGCCGCGCACGGTCACGACCGCCTCGCCTCCGGCGATCGCGCAGATGCGCCGATGGGGCAGGGCGGCGGTTCTACTCGCGCACGCGCGCCCGAGTTCTTGCGCCTCGCCGCGCAGCTCGGGAAATCGCTCGACGGCATATCCCGCGGCGGCGGCGGCGCTCGCAGCCGCTTCAAGGGCGGTCGCGTTGTCGCCGATAATCGCGTTCGTCACCCGCGCGAAGGCCGCGTCGCCAGGTTTCGGCGTCTCAGCGATTTGGCCGGATGCACCGCGTTCCAGATGCTCCCGCACGCGCTCGGGGGCGCGGCCCCACACTCCGCGGCGTTTCAGTACCGACACGGCGTCGGTGAACGTGGTCGGGTCAGGCGCAGTCGGGCCGGAGCCGATGGTCGCGAGGTCGTTGCCGGGAACGTCGGAGAGAACAAGACCGAAGACGCGCGCGGGTACGGCCGTGGCGGCGAGCTGACCGCCTTTCACGGCCGACAGATGCTTTCGGACCAGGTTGAATTCGCGAATCGGCGCGCCCGAGCGAAGCAGCGCCTCGGTGATCGCGATCTTGTCTTCGAGCAGCAGCCCGGGCGAGGGCGCCGAAAGCATCGCGGAGGCGCCGCCGGAGAGTGCGACGATCACCAGGTCGTCATCGCGCAGCCCCCGCACCAGATCGAGCGCCGCGTGCGCGCTATGTTCGGAGGCGCGGCCGGGAACAGGATGTTCCCCGCGCAAGACGTCGAATCGCAGGAACTCGGGAGCGTCTTCGAGCACGGGGATAACCGCGATCCCGTCGGCGATACGATCGCCCAGACGCGCTTCCAGAGCCGCCGCCATCGCAGGCGCGGCTTTTCCGATCGCGAGCGCGATAATGCGGCGAGCCGACGCGATCGCGTCGGGCAGCGCGGCGGTCTGCGCGATCGAGCCGTCGAGTGCGCGGTAAATCAGACGCGCGGGATCGACCGCGGCGATCGCCGCGCGATAGAAGCGCGTCAAATCGGCGCGTGCGGCGTCGTGATCAGCAGGAGTCATCGCAAGGGCATTGTGCCACGCGCGTCGCCGCGCATGCATCCGCGCTGGAACGACGCATCGGCGTTGAGAGAAGGACCGGGGAGCCGCTGCATGGGCCGCGATCTCGGTGCATGGACGCATCGGGATTTCTCCCTTCGGTCGAAATGACGGTTGGGGCTCGGCGGACGAAATGAGGATTGGGTTGAGGGCCCCGATACTCATGCATACAGCTCACGTCCGTCATTTCGAGCCTTGGGCGAGAAATCCCGAGACGTTCATGCACCGGACGTGCGGACGGCGCCGAGATTCGGGAAGCGTGCGAGTCAGCGGGGGTGCAGGGTTTTTATTTCGCCGGATTTCATCGCTACCAGCACCGTGGTCGCGAGCGCGGCGAAGATGCCGGTGCCCACTACCCCGGGAATCGCGAGCAGTTCTTTGTCGAGCTTCGCGGGATTGTGGATTTCCTTGACCCCGCAATCGAGGATCAGGTTGCCGTTGTCGGTGACGAAATCGGCGCCGTCTTTTAGGCGCACCGCCGGTTTGAGCCCGAATGCCAGCACTCTGCGCGTTACCAGGGGCACCGCGAACGGCACGACTTCCACCGGCAGGCTGCCACGCGCGCCGAGCTTGCGCACCAGCTTTTCCTCACCGACCAGAATTACGACCTTGCGCGACGATGCGGCGACGATTTTCTCGCGCACCAGCGCGCCGCCGTAGCCCTTAATCAGGTTGAGGCGCGGATCCACTTCGTCGGCGCCGTCAAAATCGATATCGATTTTGGGCGAATCGGCAAGCGCGACGATCTCGATCCCGAGCGAGCGCGCCAACTCCTCGCTCGCGCGCGAGGTTGGAACTCCACGCACCGCGATCAGGCTCTGCCCGAGCGCGTTGATAAACGCGGTGGCGGCGCGGCCGGTTCCGAGGCCGATGGTATGATGCGGGCGGACGGTCTTGAGCGCGAACCTGCCGAGCGCCTGCATGTGATCGGGCGCATCCAAACTTCCGTGCGCATTCTGAATCGTTGAGGTCGAGGTCCCCATGGCCAAGTCCCCCTCGCGAATGCCCCGCGCGGCGCGCTACTTGCCGTTGCGAAGCAGGTTCATGAACTCGTGGCGGGTTTCATGGTTGGTCCGAAACACCCCGAGCATCGCGGAGGTCGTGACCCACGAGTTCTGTTTCTGCACCCCCCGCATCCGCATGCACATATGCTCGGCCTCGAGCACCACGGCAACCCCCAGCGGCTCGATCTCTTCCATGATCGTCGATGCGATCTGGGTGGTCAGGCGCTCCTGCACCTGGAGCCTGCGGCAAAAAATTTCGACCATCCGCGCAAGCTTCGAGATTCCGACGATACGCTTGTTGGGCAGATAGGCGACGTGCGCCTTGCCCATGAAGGGGAGCAGGTGATGCTCGCATAGCGCGTAGAAGTCGAGGTCCTTGCACAGGATGATCTCCTGGTAATTTTCCTCGACGAACAGCGCGCCGTTGATCGCGACCTTGGGGTCCTGCTTGTAGCCGGCGGTCAGGAACTCGTAGGCCTTGACCACGCGAAACGGAGTGCGCAGAAGGCCCTCGCGCTCGGGATCTTCGCCGACGTAGCGCAGAAGGGTGCGCACCGCTTCTTCGGCTTGCATCCGCTCGCGTTCGGAGCGCGCGGCGGAATTGTCCGGCAGATTATGGATTACAGATTTTCGGCCTTGCGCCATTTGCTGAACTCCAATGCAAGCTCGATCGCCAGCGACGGTCCGCCACCACTCATTATCGCAAATCCCGCGGCTTCATGGCTGAGCGATTTCATCAGTTCCAGATTCTGCTTGATAGAGAAGGCGCGCGCCGCGTCTTCCGTCATTTCCGAGTATTGATCCAGATGCCCGCTGGCTCCGCTCAGATCCTTAACCTTGTCTTGCATGTATTTCGCCATCCCCGGCCGCTTGATCGGCAGAATACCGAACACCACCGCAATTCCGAGCCGGATGGCGTGGGCGAGGAAACGGCGCGCAGTGCCGGCGTCGAAGATCGGCTGGGTAAGAACGAACTTCGCGCCCGCATGGGCGCGCCGCTCGAGCATCTCGATCTCGCGCTCGAAGTTCTTGCGATAAGGATTCGCAACCGAGCCGGCGTATATCGACGGCAGTGTCGGCAGGCGCTTTTTGCCCTCGCCAGTGTCGCCGCGATTGAGCATCGCGATCATCGCGAGCAGGCTGAACGCGTCGAGGTCGTGCACGGCCGCGGGGCCGCCGGGCTCGGCGGCCGGAAGCTTGTCGCCGGTCAGCGCGATCACGGCGTCGATTCCGAGCGCGCCCGCACCGAGCAGATCGGACTGGAGCGCCAGGCGGTTGCGGTCGCGGCAAGAGACGTTCAGCACCACCGGAATTGCGAGCCGCGCTTTGATGATCGAGGCAAACGCAAGCCCCGACATCTTGACCAGTCCCAGAGCGTTGTCGGTCAAGTTGATCGCGTCCACGTGGCCGCGCAGGGCGGCCAGATGACGCAGCAGCGGTTCGGGGTTCACGCCGCGCGGCGGAGAGACTTCAACCCACAGAGCGGGATGGCGCGAGGCAAGGCTTTCGGCGACTTTACCGGACACTCAGCTTCTCTGCCCCGCGTCGCCGATATTAAGCCTGGCGCCGCTCGGTCGCCTTTACCTTCTGGTACTTGCGGTAGTCGTAGCCGGTCGCCATCGCCATCAGCAGCGGCTCCATCCCGCCTTCGCGTTCGCGGCGCAGCACGCGCAGGCGATCGAAGAACTCGTTGAAGTCCCTGTTGACGCGCGAACGTCCGCTTTCCGGGGCGAGAAAGAAATCGTGCAAGCGGGTGACGGTGAAGCGCAGCGAGGAAAAGCGCAGTTCGTTGGGGAACGCGTCCCATTCCGCGAGCGAGAGCGTGCGCACGGATTCGTAACCGCCCAGCAGCGCGCGGAAACGATCGAGCGAGTAGGCGCCGCCGACGAAGCATAGCGCGTTGACCGCGGTTGCGATGTCGAAAATAAATTTGCCGCGGCAGGCGGCCTCGAAATCGAGCACCGCGGTCAGCTTCTCGCCGCGAAACAGCAGGTTGTCGGGAAACAGGTCGCCGTGGATTACGCCCTTGGGCAGCTTGCCTTCGAGGTAGCGCGTCAGGTACTCGACCTCGTCATCCAGGGTGCGGCAGATTTTGCGGAAGTAGTTGGGCAGGCGGCTGCGCACGCCCAGATACAGGTCGGCGATCCGCTCGAAGCTGAAGCGGTTGTCGATGCCTTTCTTGTAGGCTTTGCCGATTACGTGCAGGTCGCCGAGCGCGTGGCCGATCGTCTCGAGATGCGAGAGCTTGAGTTTCTCGGGCGGCAGCATCCGGCCTTCCTGGTAACGAAACAGCGAGACGCATTTGTTGTTGAACGAGCGATAGAAGCGGCCCATCCGATCCTGCATCGGATGCGGGCACGGGAAGCCATGCTTGCGCACGAACGACAGCAGATCGATTTCGCGCTTGAGCTCGTTTTCGCTCTTGACCTCGTCGATTCGGAGCAGGAACTTTCCCTTGGCGGTCTCGAGGATGTAATTGCTATTGACCGAGCCTTCGGCGACGCCGGTAGCGCCGCTAACGCGCCCGAGCGCGTAATCGTCGGATAGTTCCTTGAGGAACGGTTTGCTTAACTCGGTATAAACTGCCATGCGGGAATGATCGATCCGGTATGTCGCCGGAAGTCTAGAGCCATAACCCCGGTGGGTCAACTAGGGTCCGGAAAAAGAGCCTTTTTGAACCTTTGTTCACTAGTTAGCAGCGGTGCAACAAGTTTGTCCGCCTAAAATCGCTCAACCAAAACGGGAGAATAGCATGCCTGTCAAGAAAAAAACGGTGAAATCGCCCGCCGCGACCGCCAAGCCTGCGCCCTCTGCCGCAAAGGCTGCCGCACCGGCCTCGCTCGCACTTGAAGGACGCAAGGCGCCGGCCTTCGAGCTTCCTTCAGGAGAAGGCGGGACGGTCAAGCTGGCCGATCTGGTCCGCAAGGGCAACGTGGTGCTGTATTTCTATCCGAAAGATATGACAACGGGATGCACCGCCGAGGCGTGCAGCTTCCGCGACAACCTGGCGGGCGTGCGCAAGCTTGGCGCGCAGATAGTCGGCGTCAGCGCCGACACGCCCGCCTCACACGTGAAGTTTACCGGCAAGTACGAGCTTAACTTTCCGCTCCTGAGCGACGTTGACAACAAGGTCGGAAAGCTCTACGGCGTGTACAAGATGAAATCGATGTACGGGCGGCAGTACATGGGAATCGAGCGCACCACCTTCGTGATCGATCGCGCGGGCGTGGTCCGCAAGGTCTTCGCCAAGGTCAAAGTGACAGGCCACACCGACGAGGTTGTCGCGGCGCTCAAAGCGCTCGGTTGATCAGCGGCGGGCCGATTATGATGCGGCGTCGCTTTCGTTTCCGAGCAGGTTCTGGCGCAGAAATGCGCGCAAGTCGGGAGATACCCGGCTGCCCAGCCGATGCCCCTGCGGAAAATAGTGCGTCTCGACGTGCACACCGCGCTCGCGCAGGGCGCTGGCAAGGTTCTGCGCCTGGCTGACGGGTGTGGACTTGTCGCCTTCACCGTGGAGGATCAGGACGCTGCATCCAAGGCGGTTCGGCAGATGCCTGATCACGCTGCGCTCGGCCAGCACGCGCTTGCTGGGCCATACCTCGTGCAGGATTGCGAGCTTGGTGCGCAGTGTGGTCTCGGGCCACAGGCTCAGCATGTCGTAAGCGCCGGATTGCAGGATGAGCGCGCGCGGGCGCGAATCATAGTCCATGAGAAGTCCGGCGGCGACGGCGCCGTTGCCGAGGCCCCATACTGCGATGCGCGAGGCATCAACGTCGGGGCGTGCCGCGAGCAGATCGAGCGCCTTGCGCGCGGCCGCGACCGCCTGCGGTCCGACATAACGGCTAGGACCAGAGGATTGTCCATAGCCCGGGATACTGACGCATGCGACCTGGATACCCATCGCGACGATATACGCGTTGGAATCGACGCAGCGCTCGGCGGTTTCCTCGCCGTTAAGCACCAGCATCGCGGGCAGCCGTCCGGGCACGTCGCTGCGCGTCAGATAACCGGCAATCTGGTATTTGTTAGGGCCGAGTGCGACCGAGAAATTAAACGGTGCGGTATCGGGATGCTTTTTCAGGAACGATACGGGACGGACCCTGCACGCGGGTAGCGTCGCGATCATCGCGACGAGGGCGATCGTCGCGGCGGCAACGCGTGCTAGTGACCATTGCGATTGCGCGTCCGCGCCCGAGGTATTGGTTTTCATAGAAGGCCCATATCTATATCAGCGCGGCGTCCAGGGAAACCCGCGGAGATCCCGGCGATACGCCGGGGGCGGCGGTTCTTGCGGCGGCGGCGATTGAATCATCCGAGGGTTTCGCCAATACTTCTTGATTCGCCAGGGCGTTTTGCCCGGGTTCAGGAAGTAGCCGCGGCATTCGGATATTATCATGGCAACGCAGTCATCGGCGGTAATTGATTTCGACAAGAATGGCGGCGTGATTCCGGTGATCGCCCAGGACTACCGGAATCATCGCGTCCTGATGCTGGCGTATATGAATCGTGAGGCGTTCGAGGAGACGGTGGCGACGCGCCGAGCGTGCTATTTCTCCCGATCGCGCAACCGGCTCTGGCGCAAGGGCGAGGAGTCGGGCAATTTTCAGATCGTGCACGAAATCCGCCTCGACTGCGACGAGGACGCCGTCCTCCTGATGGTCGAGCAGGCGGGCGACGGCGCGGCCTGCCACGAGGGCTACGAGTCCGATTATTACCGCGTCCTCGAGGGCGAGGATTGGCGCATCGTCGATAAGCGCGTGGTCGATCCCGCCAAGTACGGTCCGAATTACGGCCATCAGAAGAAACCGGTCGCTTGACGATAAACAACGATAAAGACCATGGCCGATAAGTTGCTCAAATTCGGAATCCCCAAGGGCAGCCTCGAGCAGAAGACGCTCGATCTGATGCGCAAATCAGGCTGGCGTATACAGGTGGACGCGCGCTCCTATATCCCCACCATCGATGATCCCGGCCTGGCGTGCCGCATCCTGCGCCCGCAGGAGATCCCGCGCTACATCGCCGACGGCTCGCTCGATGCGGGAATCGCGGGCAGCGACTGGGTGGCCGAGAACAACGTCCTCCTCGAGCAGGTCGAGAGCTTCATCTATTCGAAAGTCTCGATGCAGCCGGCGCGGTGGGTGCTGTACGTCGCGCAGGACTCGCCGATCAAGCGGCTGGAGGATCTGGCGGGCAAGCGCGTCGCGACCGAGATCGTGCAGTTCGTCAAGCGGACTTTCGCCGAAAGAAAAATTAAAGTAGACGTTGAATTTTCGTGGGGCGCGACCGAGGCCAAGGTTGCCGAGGGAATCGTTGATGCCGCGGTGGACGTGACCGAGACCGGCTCGTCGATCCGCGCCAACGGACTTCGAATCGTCGAGGAGCTGCTGGTCTCGAATCCGGTGCTGGTCGCCAATCCGGCGGCGTGGGCCGACCAATGGAAACGCGCCAAGATCAAGCAGATCGGCGTCCTGATGCGCGCGGCGCTGGACGCCGAGAACCGCGTTATGATCAAGATGAACGTGCTGCGCGCCAACGTCAACAAGGTGATCGCGCTTCTGCCGGCTCTCACCGCGCCGACGATCTCGCATCTGTACGCCTCGCCAGTGCTGAAGGGCGAGGAGTGGCTCGCGGTCGAAACCGTGATCGCGGAACAGACCGTGCGCGAGTTGTTTCCCAAGCTGCTCGAGGCGGGCGCGGTCGGAATCGTCGAGTTCTCGCTCAACAAGATTATCTGATCGCGTCGGCATGACGACCCACGACATCACCTTCCCCACAACCGGCGGCCATCCGATGCGCGCGGCGATCGCTGGCGGAGAAGACGGCGGGAAGCATCCGGGCGTGATCGTTATCCACGAGATCTTCGGGCTCAATGACGATATCCGGAGAATCACGGCGCGCGTGGCGGGGCTCGGCTACGTCGCGATGGCGCCTGACCTGTACGACGGCTCGGGCGCGCGTGCGATTTGTATCGCGCGCACATTGATGGCGCTGAATCGCGGCACCGGACAGCCGTTTGAGGATCTGGAATCCGCACGCGAATTCCTGGCGGAGCAGCCGGGTGTAGATAGCTCGCGAATAGGTATAATTGGATTTTGCATGGGCGGAGGCTTCGCGCTTTTGTATGCGGTGCGCGCGACAATGAACGCGTGCGCGACATTCTACGGCGACGTTCCGAAGACCGCCGAGAAGATTCGCGGCGTATGCCCGGTGCTCGGGGGCTACGGTGCCGACGACAAGCTGTTCGCCTCGCAGGGACGGAGGCTCGAGAAGCTGCTCACCGAAAACGCCGTCGAGCACGACGTGAAGATCTACGAGGGCGCCGGGCACAGCTTCATGAGCCGCCACGAGGGCACGCTCGCGAAGTTAGCGGCCTACGGACCGATGAAGGTTGGTTACAATCACGACGCCGCCGAGGATAGCTGGAAGAGAATCGACGCGTTCTTCGCGCGCCATCTTGGCCGCTGAACGTATCGCGGTGCCCAATGCCTGTCGCGAAAAGAGCCAGCACAACCGATCTCGCAAAGCGCGCGGCGCGAATCAGCCGCACGCTCGCGCGGCTTTATCCGAAGGCGCGGATCAGCCTGAATTTCTCGACGCCGTGGCAATGCCTTGCCGCGACGATCCTGTCCGCGCAATGCACCGACGAGCGGGTGAACAAAGTCACGCCCGCGCTGTTCAAGGAATTTCCCGACGCACGCGCGACCGCGGCGGCGCGGCCCGAGCGTATCAATGAGTTGATCGCCTCCACGGGGTTTTTTCGGCAGAAAACGAAATCCCTGATAAACACGGCGCGTCTTCTGGTCGAGCGCCACGACGGCGAAGTTCCCGAGGCGATGGAGGATCTGGTCGCGCTGCACGGGGTAGGGCGCAAGACCGCTAATGTCATTCGCGGCCACGTTTTTGGCCTGCCCGGGTTCGTAGTCGATACGCACGTGCGCCGGGTGTCGAATCGGCTCGGGCTGACCCGCAGTTCCGATCCGGTAAAAATCGAGAGCGAAGTGTCCGCGCTGTTGCCTCCCAAGGATTGGACGCCGTTCTCGATGCGCCTGATCCTGCACGGCCGCCAAGTCTGCACGGCGCGCGCTCCCAGGTGCGAAGCCTGCGCGCTGTCGCCGGATTGCCCGAAGATCGGTGTGAAGTCGCCGGTATCCTGAAACTCCACACCTCGAGTGCGGGGGGATCCCAAGTCCAGGACATCGTCGGCCCCTGGTGGGTCACGCTAGATTCCCACGAATGGGATCAGCATCGCGGTCTTGCCCGCATAGGCGTCATAGGCCTTTTCGCTCAATTCTACGCGCAAGAAGCGTTCCTCGCGTCGTGCTTTTGTGTAAAAGGCGAGGGTTATTATAGCGGCGCCAAGCAGCGCAAATGAGGTTCCTTTCTCAATCGCGGTCGCGAATGCGGCAAGGATGAGGCCCGAATAGATCGGATGGCGCACGAGGCGATAAGGACCTGTATCGACGACATGGTGACCAGTCTTCTTCGTCACCCCCCAGTCCGACCAAAGACGGCCCAGGTGAACGCGCGCCCACCAGGCGAACAAAAATCCGGCGAACGTCAGCGCGACCAATATCCATTTAAGCGCATCGCCAGGGTGCCAAAGTCGCACCTGCGCGTAGTAGTGGTGGCGGATCGAGGGGAACGCAAACAGCAGGATCGTACCGACGCCAAGGAAAACGCGGAAAAAAACCTCGGCAACTATGCCGGCCCTTTTTTCGGTGCGATTGGTCCAAAGCGCCGCAACGTTCCAAGACACAAACCACGCGCCCCAGAGAGCGTAAATCACTAATTCCGGTGTTATCGAAATTCCTCCACGGTCCCGCCGCTCATGCCACCCTTGTGATGCGGCTGGGGTTCTAAGTGCAAAATCAACGGTGAGTTTGAGTGAACGCTCGATTCGGGCTGGCGTCAACGATTCACCGTCAATCGTCTTGACGATAAGGGCTCTTGCCGGCTGAGAGCATCGTCGGCCAATCCAGCTGGCGCGACCGTATACGTATTTGAACATCGGCGGCGACATGCAATAATCTCGTATCGCGTGCCCGGTTACCGGGGCCCATTTCCGTGAAACTTCGGCTGGACGACATAACCGCCGAGGCGAAGGAGGTTTCCTTTGCCGAGCCGGAATCTGAAATCAACCGTATTTTGGGGCAGGGACCGGTGCGCGAGTATCAGGTAGAAGGACCGATTGCTGTGAATGTCTCATACTACCGGGCGGGCGCCGACCTGTTCTTCGCCGGACAAATCCAGGCGCGGACCGAGGCCGCATGCGCCCGCTGCGCCGAGGAATTCGACGCGTCGTCGTCGAGCCCGTTTCGATTCGTGCTGTCGCCCCGGTCGATTGGCGCCGCCAACGAACATAATCTCAAGGTCGATGATCTCGAGTTCTCGACCTACGACGGAGACGAAGTTGACCTGAGCCCCCTGATTCGCGAGCAGTTGATGCTCTCGCTGCCGACGCGTCCCTTGTGCCGCGAGGATTGCCGCGGGCTCTGCCCGCATTGCGGGATCAACCTCAACCGGGAATCGTGCGGATGCCGCGAAGAGCGGCTCGATTCGCGCCTGGCGGCGCTACGCTCGATCAAGGTCTCGCGCCAGTAGTATTTGTCCAACTCAAATCGCAGGAAGAAATTGACATGCAAGCACCCAAACGCCGAACCTCCCACTCGAAGAAAAATCAGCGCCGTTCCCACGACGCCTTGCGCGCCGTGAATCCCGGCACCTGCGCGAGCTGCGGCGAGCCCGCGCTGCCGCATCATGTTTGCAGGCATTGCGGCTCCTACCGCGGACGTGAAGTCGCCGCGGTAAAGGAATAGCGGGCGTAGGGTTATCCGCTTGAAGATCGCGCTCGACGCGATGGGGGGCGATCTCGCACCCAAGGCTGCGGTCGAGGGTGGCGTGCTCGCCGCACGCGATTTCGGTATCGAGATCGTGCTGGTGGGCGACCACGACCTGGTAGCCAAAGAACTCGCCGAACACGACATCAAGGGCCTGAGCATCCGGATCGAGCACGCGCCCGAAGTGGTGCTGATGGACGATTCGCCGCTCGAATCGATCCTGGGCAAGCCCGGATCGTCGTTGCATATCGGATTTCACCTGGTAAAGGACCTCAAGGCCGACGCCTTCGTCAGCGCCGGAAATTCCGGGGCGATGATGGTTGCCGCGTCGGTGATTCTGGGAAATCTTCCGCAGGTTGACCGGCCCGCGATCGGAACGATCGTGCCGACCACCGAAGGGCAGGCGCTGCTGATCGATGCCGGCGCCAACACCGAGGTAAAGCCGCTCAACCTGGCGCAGTTCGCGGTGATGGGTGCGGTTTACTGGCGGCGTGTGCGCAACGTCTCGGTTCCGCGCGTCGGGATCCTGTCCAACGGCGAAGAAGCTTCCAAGGGCACTGAGCTCACGCGCGCCGCGGCCGCGATGCTGGGGCAGATGTCCTCGTACGTCAACTATATCGGCTACGTCGAAGGCCGCGATATCAACCGCGCCAAGGCCGACGTGATCGTGACCGACGGCTTTACCGGCAACGTCGCGCTCAAGACGATGGAGGGGCTGTCGTCGCTGATTCGCGGAAATCTGCGCGAGCTGCTGAGCGGAAGCTGGGCCGGGAGAATCGCCTATCTGCTGATCCGCAAGCGGCTTGGCTCGATGATCGAAAAGCTCGATCCGCACGAAGTCGGCGGCGCTCCGCTATTGGGCGTCAACGGGGTCGCGGTTATCGCGCATGGCTCGTCCAATGCGCGCGCGATTCGCAACGCGGTCCGCGCGGCGGCAAACGAATCACTGGTCAGGCACGTAAATCCTGAGATCATCGAGATTCTCGCGCGCACCCAGAGCGCCGGCACCACACCCAAGCCTGCGGGCAAAGGTATCCGCGCGCTGTTCAGCAAGATGCGCGAGCGGCTGCAACGTCATCCTCGGGACGCCGCGCCAGGCGAACTTCAAGCTGGGCCTAAAGAGGTCAACGCGGAGGTCGTGTATCCGGCAGGCGCGTCGGCGCCGGCTAGATCCGCAAATCCTACCGGTGAACTCGCGCGTGCTGATACTCATCATACGGAACCGCTGCCTGCCGAGAACCACAATCCGGTTGCGCGCGACACTTCTCCGACGGCGCAATCCGCGGTCTCGGCCAACGGAACGACGACTGCATCCGGAGGCCACGCCGACGCGGCGAAACCGGCTCCGGACGGATCCAAAGACCCCGCCAACCGCGAATCCAACTGACGATTCGGATCGGATTTGAAATGAAACTTGCCTACCTGTTCGACGGACAAGGCTCGCAACGCGTCGGGATGGGCGCGGAGCTGGCCGCGAATTTCCCGGTCGCGCGCGCGGCTTTCGACGAAGCCGATGCCGCCCTTGGGTTCAAGCTCTCGCGGCTGTGCTTTGAAGGCCCGGAAGACGAGCTCCGGCTAACCACCAACACCCAGCCCGCGATCGTTGCGGCGTCGATCGCGGCGTTTCGCGTCTTCGAGCAGGAAGTCGGCGCGCGCGCCGAGGTGGCTGCCGGACACAGCCTGGGCGAATACAGCGCGCTTGTCGCCGCGGGCGCGCTGGAATATGCCGACGCGCTTCGCGCCGTTCGCGAGCGCGGACGTCTGATGCAGGAGGCGTGTCCGCAAGGACAGGGCGCGATGGCGGCGCTGATCGGTCTCGAGCTTGCGGTCGTGCAGGAGATTTGTGCGCAGGTTTCTTCGGACGGACAGATCGCGGTGCCGGCGAATCTCAATGCGCCCGGCCAGATCGCGATCGCAGGGCATGCCGCTCCGGTTCGCCGCGCGCTGGAAGTCGCACACGAACGCGGCGCCAAGGCCTCCCAAGAGCTGAAGGTCAGCGCTCCTTTCCATTGCCCGCTGATGGAACCGGCGCGGCGCGGGATGGAGCCGGTGCTCGAGAAGATCACCGTCGCGATGCCTAAGATCGGCGTGATCGCGAATGTCACCGCCGAGGTCAATCGCGATCCGGCGCGCGTCGTTCCGCTGTTGCTCGAACAGATAACCTCGCCGGTGAGATGGGAAGAATCGATGAAGCAGCTCGCGGCGACCGGCGTCACCGACGCGGTCGAGTTCGGCGGCCGCGTGCTGATGGGCTTGCTGCGGCGGATCGATCGCAACCTCAAGGTAAAGCCGCTGGAAGATATGGCGGGGCTCAAGGCGATCAAAGAATCCTTCGGCGGCTGACCCCACAAGCAGATAGGGTGTTTGTCATTCCCGCGTGGACGGCCCGTGGCCATCGCGCAACTCGCGAGAGAGTGAATGAACGCCTCGGGATTTCTTCCGGAGCCTGCCCTGAGCAACGCCTAAGGGGTCGAAGTGACGGATCTGGGCTTGGAGTATGAGTATCGCAGCATCAGCCGAGTCTCCAACCGTCATTCCGAGCCTTGGGCGAGGAATCCCGAGGCGTCCATGCGCCGAGTCCGCGCGTCATACAGTGGCCTCTCGACCGGGAATTCGTCGCGCGGCAGCCACGCGGAAATGCGGAACCGAGCAGGAATCAGAAAAAGGACTTATCTCCAACTTGCCTGATCGGCCTTAAGTCCTTATGCTGCGCAGTTAACTGGCGAAGGCGATGCGACCCGGGTGTCGCGGCTTACTATGGCGGTCGATTCCGCCGCATAGCGCGCGCAATCCCGCCGGCCAGGCAAACAGATTCGCATTTTCAGGAGCAGCCCCCGACGGCGCGCTGCCAGGAGGAACCAGAGCACGATGGCATCAGATATTGAAACCAAGGTTCGCGAAAAAATCAGCGAACAACTGGGCGTAGCCGCCGACGAAGTGAAACCCGAGTCGTCCTTTATCGAAGACCTCGGCGCGGACTCGCTGGATATCGTCGAGCTCGTGATGGCGCTCGAAGAGGAGTTCAATATCGAGATCTCCGACGAGGACGCCGAGAAGATTCGCACGGTCAAGGACGTCGTCACCTATATCGAGGCGCACAAGAGCTGAACGCCCGCCCTCCATCGCAATTCCCTGACGCCGCCGCCGAGAGCGCGCCCGCTTTCCGCGGCGGACGCACGATCACGGCGCGATAAGGACCCCGGAGAAAAGCGATGCGCTGTCCATTCTGTAAGCATCGCGGCAACCGCGTGATCGATTCGCGTCTGGCCACAGACGCCTCTACGATCCGCAGGCGCCGGGTCTGCTCGGCGTGCAAGCGGCGCTTCACCACCCGCGAACGGGTCGAAGAATCGGCGCCGATGGTGGTGAAAAAGGACGGGCGGCGCGAGCCGTTCGATCGCGCGAAAATTATCGGCGGACTTAAACGCGCCTGCGAGAAGCGGCCGGTCTCAATGGAGACGATCGAGGAGATCGCCAACCGGATCGAGACCCAGGCCGGCGAGAGCGGGGGCAAAGAGATTCCCAGCTCCGAAGTCGGTTCCGCGGTGATGAACGAGCTGCATCGGATCGATCAGGTCGCGTACGTGCGCTTCGCCTCGGTGTACCGCTCGTTCAAGGATATCGACGAGTTTATGCACGAGCTCGAAGACCTTATCCGCGTCCGCAAGGAGACGCTCGGTGCGCTCGGCGACCCGCGGTCCTCGGGCAAAAAGAATGATAGCTGACGCCGCCGCCGGCGCGCAGCGCTCGCGCGATCGCCGCTTCATGGCAATTGCCGTAGCCCTTGCCCGCGCGCAGCTCGGACTAACCTCGCCCAATCCCTCCGTCGGATGTGTTCTCGTTCGCGCGGGCAAGGTCATTGGTCGCGGCGCGACGGCGGACGGCGGACGTCCGCATGCCGAGGCGATTGCGCTCGGAAAGGCTGGCGCGCGCGCTCGCGGCGCGACCGCGTACGTATCGCTCGAGCCGTGCGCGCATCAGGGGAGGACTCCGCCGTGCGCACGCGCTCTGGCCGACGCGGGCGTCGCGCGAGTGGTTATCGGATGCCTCGATCGCTATCCGGCGGTGCGCGGCCACGGCGCCGCGATTTTGCGCCGCGCGGGAATCGAGGTCACCCTGGGCGTGCGCGAGGATGAATGCGCCGCGTTGAACGAAGGCTTCTTCACCCGGGTCGCGCGCGGGCGTCCGTTCGGGTTGCTCAAACTCGCGATGTCGCTGGACGGACGAATCGCCGCGGCGTCTGGCGATTCGAAGTGGATTAGCTCCAAAGAGTCGCGCGCGATGGTGCATCGATGGCGCCGCGAGTGCGACGCGGTCGTCGTCGGCGCTGGAACTGTGATTGCCGACAATCCGCGCCTGACCTGCCGGATTGCGGGCGGACGCGATCCGATCCGGGTGATCGTCGATGCGCGCCTGCGAATCCCTCCCGCTGCGCTTGCGCTCACGGAGCCGTCGGCGGCGGGCGCGATTATCGTGACGATACGCGCGAATCTTGCCCGTGCGCGCCGGCGCTACGGCGGTCCGCGCGTCGAGATTATCGCGATCGCAGGCAAAGGCGCGGGAGTCGATCTGGCGTCGATGGTGCGTGAGTTCGGGCGGCGCGGATGGAACAAAATTCTGTTCGAGGGCGGAGCGCATCTTGCCGGCGCCGCGCTCGACGCGGGAATCATCGATCGCGCCGCATTTTTTGTTGCACCGAAAATTGTCGGCGCGGGCATCGGCGCAATCGAGGGCCTCGCGACGGCGCGAATCAGCCAGGCGATCGCGCTGGAGAACATGTCGCGGCGCAAGGTCGGCGCGGATCTTCTGGTGGAGGCCCGCCCAAAAGTTCGAAAGGGCAATTAGCGCCCGTAACGCGCGCTGGTCGCGTCCGCAGCGTGATGATAACATCTGAGGCTCATGAGCAACCTGACGTCCAGCGCGTCGCTCGAAGACGTTTTCAGCCGAATCCGCGACGCAAAAATGGTCGTGATGATCGCCGAGGAGCGCGACGACGCCGAGGGCGACCTGGTGATGGCGGCGGAGAAGGTCACTCCCGATCACGTGAACTTCATGGCGCGCGAGGCGCGTGGTGTCGTCTCGATCGCGATAACCGACAAACGGATGCGCGAGCTCGGAATCCCGTTGGCGCCGTCCTCGGACAACGACAACCTGTCCGAGCAGGCCGGCGTCCTGGTCGAGGCGCGCGAGGGTGTCACCACCGGGATCTCGACCAGCGACCGCGCGCGCACAATTCAGGTCGTCGCCTCAAAGACCACCGGCCCCGAAGATATCGTGATGCCTGGGCATGTGCTGCCGCTCATGGCTCTGGCGGGCGGCGTCATGATGCGAACCGGGCGCGCCGAAGGCGCGGTTGATCTGGTGCGATGCGCCGGGCTCGGACCCTCCGCGGCCCTGTGCACGATCCTGCGCGACGACGGCGAAGCGGCGCGGATGGCCGATCTGAAGGAATTTGCCGCGCGGCATGATCTGCCGATCGTTTTCGTGCGCGAGTTGGTGTCGTATCGGCTGACCAACGAGACCCTGGTGCGGCGCGTCTCTGAGGTTCCGTTCTCGCTGCTCGAGGGATCGTTCAAGGCGGTGATTTTCCGCAATATCGTCGATGGCCGTGAGCACATGGCTCTGGTCAAGGGCAACGTCGGCGGCGGACGTCCCGCTCTGGTGCGGCTGCATTCGGAGTGCCTGACGGGAGACGTGTTCGAGTCGCGGCGATGCGATTGCGGCGAGCAGTTGCAGGAATCAGTGAACCGGATTCTGGAAACCGACGCCGGCGTGATCATTTACCTGCATCAGGAAGGGCGCGGGATCGGGCTGGGGAACAAAATCCGCGCATACGCGCTGCAGGACGGCGGGCTGGATACGGTCGAGGCGAATCTCGAGCTCGGCTTCGACGATGACTTGCGCGATTACGGAATCGGCGCGCAGATTTTGCGCGACCTGGGCGTAGGCGAAGTGAAGCTCCTGACCAACAATCCGCACAAGATCGACAGCCTGCGGCGCTACGGAGTAAACGTCACCCGGGTTGCGCTGGAAGTCACGCCGCACGACAGCAATATCGGCTACCTGCGCACCAAAAAAGAAAAACTCGGCCATCTGTTCTCCGAGCTCAAACTGCTGACCTGAGCGCAGGCGCTATACCCATGGGAATCCGACACGAGGGGCGCGAGCTTGCGCTCAAGGCGCTTTATCGAATCGATATCTGCGGCGGCGCGTCGAACGAAGACCTGCTGCTGTTCTTCGACAGCTTTCCCGCCGACCCTCGAGTGCGCAGTTTTGCGATGCGCATAGTCGACGGCGTTTGCGGTGAGATTCCAGCGCTCGACAAGTCCGTCGGCGACGCGCTCGAGCATTGGAAGATTCGGCGCCTGTCGCGGGTCGATCATAATATCCTGCGGATGGCGCTGTACGAGCTGATGCGGATCGACGATATCCCGGCGCGCGTCACCATCGACGAAGCGATTGAGCTCGCCAAATGCTACGGCGACCAGGACTCGGGCCGCTTCGTCAACGGGGTGCTCGACCAGCTCGCCTCGCGCCTGAATCTCAAGCAAAAGGGCGAGCCGGCCGGCGAGGCTGCGTCCAAAACGCAATAGGCGCTTGGCGAGCACAGTCAACGATGCCGCTTGAATCCGCGCTCGCGTTTCTGAAATCGGGCGACGCGCGCAAATCCCTTCCGCCAGCCATCGTGATCTTCGGGCCGCATCCGTTCTTGCGCGAAGCCGTGCTCGGATCGATCATCGACGGACTGCTCGAGTCGGACTACCAGTATCGCTCGTTTCACATTTCTTCGAACGCCGATTTCGATCGCGCACTGGAAGAGGCGCGCGCACCAGATTTGTTCGCGTCCAGGCGCGTCGTAGTATGCCGCGTGCTGAAGGCACTTCGCGAGCGCACCGCCGATGCCGACGGCGGCACTGGCGATGGCGATGACGGCGACGCCGGGCGACGCACCGGTCCCTCGCGCGGCGGAGAGGCGGAAGTCGCAGAGGCCCTGGAATCCGCGCGCGGACCAAATCACCTGGTGCTGGTCTACGAGCGCGACAACGCGCCGGCCAAAATTCGCAAGGCCGCGGAAAAATCCGCGCTGTTCATCGGATGCGGTCGTCCGTATGACAATCAAATTCCCGAATATGCCGACGCTATCGCGCGGGCGCGCAAAATCCGGCTCGAGCGCGGCGCGGCTGTAGCGCTGGCTGAGCGCCACGCCGGAGATTTGGCGGCAATCTCGAATGCGATCGCCAAGGCGGCAATTTTCGCCGAAGCAGGGCAGCCAATCGGCGTCGCTGAACTGAACGATCCGGGAACCCGCCGCATGCCCGACGTATTCGAGATAGCCGACAGCCTGGCGCGCGGGCGCGCTGCCGTGGCGATAGCGCAGATCGATCGCGCGGTCGCGCTCGGACGCGACTCGATCGAGATTCTGGCGGTCGAAATTATTCCGGTGATGCGCCGGATGATGATCGCGGCGGCGATGCTGTCGCGCCGGCGCAGTCCAAACGAAATCGCGGCCTCACTCGGCGTCTCTCCGATGAGCGGGCTTGCGACTCGCGCGATCGAGGGCGCGCGGCGCTTCGGTCCGCGCCGCCTCGAGCGCGCCTATCGGCGCGCCGCGGAACTGGACGAAGGCTTCAAGAACGGAACCATCAAGGAGCGCGAGCAGGCGATCGGCGCGCTCCTGATCGAGCTGATGGGCGCGCAGGACCCCGCGCACGCGTGACGCTCACCCGGAGGAGCGAACTTCGCGCAGAAAAACTCGCGCAACGCGGCGAATCTATTCGGCGGTGGCTTTAGTGGACGCGGCTTTGCCATGCGCCTTGTGAAAGCGCGCGCTCAGCCGTGCGATCTGGCGCCGCGCCGTATTGCGATGCAGCGTGCCCTTGCTTTGGGCCTTTTGCAGCGCTCGCGTGGCAGCCTTGAGCTTTGCGGCGCCATCGGCAGCGTCAGCGCCGGCAATAGCCTCGGCCGCGAGCTTCACGGTATTGCGCACCTGCGATTTTATCGCGTGGTTGCGCTCGGCGCGTTTAAGGTTTTGGCGGTGGCGCTTCTTGGCCGACGGATGAACTGGAATATGCGGCATGACCCCGAATAGCTAACAGTGCCTGCCGCACGGGTCAACACCATCGTCTCCGGATGGTCGGTAGTTTTGGGCGGCGCACGCGTGGGGAATGACACGGCGCAGGCGTCTAGCCTATCGTGAGGAGATGCTGAATGGTTCCTGCGCCTGCGGGCGCATCCGTTATGAAATCCGGGGCGAGCTTCTCGGACCGATCACATATTGCCATTGCTGGCGATGCCGCAAGCATTCGGGCTCGAGCTTCGGAACGACCGCGGGAGCGAAGGTGTCCGAATTCCTGATCGTTTCCGGAAAAGAACTGCTGTCGAGCTGGGAATCGAGTCCCGGCGTCCACCGATTCTTCGCTAGCTGTTGCGGCTCTCCGATCTACAAACGCAACAACGCTGCTCCTGCGGTGCTGGGGTTTCGGCTCGGGACGCTCGACAGCGATCCGTTGCGAACCGGAGAAGTACATTACATGGTCGGCTCCAAAGCTCCTTGGCTGGAGATCACAGACCATCTCCCACAAGAGCCCGGCGGCGTCCCCTTCGGCCAACGCGACTAGGGCTCCGATGGTTGCGTGAGCGCATGTAACTGCCTATAGTTACGCCGTGAGAACGGAGAAACTTTTCGCAAAGGCGATTAGCAATCCGGCTGGACTTTCCTTCAATGAGTTCGAGGCGCTGATGCGCTCCAAGGGGTGGATGTTCAGACGCCAGAAGGGGAGTCATCGCGTGTGGGCCTCGCCGCTGGGTTATCTGCTTCCGATCCAGAAAACAGGTAAGCACGCGAAGCATTACCAGGTAAGACAGTTTCTGGCGCGGCTCGAAAACGAAAACCAATAGGAGAAGCCGACAATGCCAACTACGACCAGCAGAACGAGGGGTGTGCGCGATTCTTTTGATGGGTTTGCGGTAGAGATGTTTCTTGACGATCAGGGCGACTACGTCGCACATTTTGCGGAATTGCCCAACGTCTCGGCTTTTGGGCGCACTCCCGCCAAGGCGCTGGCCGAACTCGCCGTCGCGTGGGACCTCGTTAAGGAAGTGTATGTCCATGATCGCAAGCCCGTTCCGGTCGCGCCTGCGCGGCGGCGCTTTGGCGGAGTCTTCAATGTGCGAATCGATAAGCGGGTGCATCGCGCGCTCGCGATCGAGGCGGAACGCGCGGGCCTCAGTCTGAACGCTCTGGTCGCGCAGAAGCTCGCGCGCAGCGTCACGGGCGTTAACTGATTTTCGAGTGATCTTGGTCGTCGTGACTGACGAGCTTCTTGGCTTCCTGCCAGAGCGATTCTACTTGCTCCGGCGCCATCGTTTTCAGGTCGAGGCCGCGGGCGGCGGCTATGCGCTCGACATTTGCGAACCTTGCGATGAACTTTTCGCAGGCGCGGCGCAGGACCTCCTCCGGGTTGGTGCCGATGAAGCGCGGAACGTTCGCGGCCGCGAGCATCAGGTCGCCGAGTTCTTCCGACAGCATCGCGAGGTCTCCGCGCTCGAGTGCGCTCTCGGCCTCCCCGAGTTCTTCGCGAACCTTCGCGAGCACCTCGCGCGCACCGGCCCAGTCCATCCCGAGACGCCGCGCTTTTTCGCCGAGCTTCTCCGCGCGCATCAGCGCGGGAAGCGCGCGTCCAGTATCAGCGAGCGACGAGGTGCTCGTGCTGCGCTTGTCGGCTTTTTCCTGCGCCTTGATTTTGTCCCATTGGAGCATCACCTGCGCGGAAGTCTCCGCCTTCACGTCGTCATACACGTGCGGATGACGACGGATGAGCTTGTCTGCGGCGCGAGTGAGCATACTCGCAAGGTTGGGCGCGCCTGTTTCATTGGCGAGCGTGGATGAGAAAATCACCTGGACCATCAGGTCGCCGAGTTCCTCGGTGATTTCCGCGCTGTCGCCAGAGGCGATCGCGTCTGCCGCTTCGTAGGCTTCTTCAATCAGATGGCGCGAGGATCCCGCCAGCGTCTGCTCGCGATCCCACGCGCATTTCTGGCGCAGCTCGCGCACCACCGCGGCCAGCCGCGAGAATTCGTCGCCCTCGCTCATGCGCTCAAGATCGGCGAGATTACTTTGGATTTCAGGAATTCGCTCAGATCCTCGAGTCCGTCCGCCGTGATCTCATGTCCGCAGTCATATTCCTTGTACACCAGCGGCACCCGCAGCTCGCGCAGGTTCTCGACCGAGGTTCGCGCGCGCGCAATTTCGATCATCTCGTCGCCGCGGCCATGCTGGACCATCGTCGGCAGCCGCTCGAGCGCGGGGCGGTCGGTCACCGCGTCTTTCAGGTCGGGCGGGAACCAGGTCGAGAGCGCGACCAGCGCCGCGTAGCGCGCCGGATTAGTCAGTGCGAGTGTGTAGGCCATGAATCCGCCCTGGCTGAAGCCCAGGACTACGAGTTTGCGCCGATCGATCGGATAGCGCTCGAGCGCGGAATCGACAAAGCGCGCCGCTGCGTTGCCTGCCGTCTCGATCGCGTCGCGATCCGGCGCTCCGCCCATCCGAATCGGGAACCATCCGTAGCCGCGGGTCGGTCCGACTGGAACCTCGATTGCGCCCTGCGGACAGATGACCATGAACTTTCCGTCGGCGATGTACGGCGCAAGCCCGATCAGATCGAGTGCGCTCGCGCCCCATCCGTGCATCGCGATAATCGCCGGATGCGGTCCCGCACCGGCGGGTTCATAGATGGTGTGAATCAAATCCATGGTGGCGAAAACCTCCGGAAGCGGCTTGTGGGCATCATAGGATGCGCGGAAACCGATACGCCAGCACCCTGTTCATCAGGCTGTCCATCTCCGGTATGGTAGCGGGCGGCGCCACCGCGCGCGTAAGCCCTTGAGCGATGTGCTGATCTTGAGCAACCTGACGGTCTGGCGATGAATAGGGGGGACACGCGCGCGCTTCGCGCATCGAATCCGGGCTGGACCCGAATCGCGGTGGCCGCGATGGCGCTGGTCACGCTCGGCGCGTCGCCCGCGGATACGGGCGGCCCGAGCGGCAAGCTCATCGGCATTATCGCGGCTATCCTCCTGCTCGGGATCGTCGCGTACGCGTTCGCGCTAAGCGTCGGTTCCCTTCGCGGCGACGACGAGGCGGGCCTCGACTCCGCGCTCATCGGGCTTGCGGCGCTGGCGGTCATCAAGACCGCGATGCTGCCGTTTTTTCCGGGGTTCGGTCCCGATGTCGGCAGTTATCAGGCGTGGGCGCTCCAGATCTCGAGTCTTGGCCCCGCGCATACTTATCAGCAGGGTTATTTTCTCGATTATCCGCCCGGCTATCTGTACGCGCTGTGGGTCGCGGGGCTGATCGCCGGCCTGATGCATGCGACCGGCGACACGTTGCGCGTGATCGTCGAGAGCCCGGCGATCGTCGCCGACTTTTTTCTCGCCTTCACGATCTTTGCGTTCGTGCGCCGCACCTCGCGTCCGGCGATCGCATACGCCGCGATGCTGATGGTTGCGCTCAATCCGGCGTTGCTGTTCGACACCGTGGTCTGGGGCCAAAGCGATTCGGTGCTGACCTTCACGATGTGGCTGAGCATTATCGCGATTCTTGGCGAGCAGTACGAAGTCGGATGGGCGATGGCCGCGATTTCGGTGCTGGTCAAGCCGCAAGGGCTGATGCTGCTGCCGCCGCTGGCTTGGTGGACGATGCTCGAGACGCCGGTGTGGCGATGGGTCAGGGTCGGAGCGGTCGGATTCGCGGTGTTCATCATCGGAATCGCGCCGTTTCAGATCGGCCATCCGTGGAACTGGATTCTCGACCTCTACACCTCGACCGCCGCGTACTATCACGAGACTTCCGTCAACGCGTTTAATCTAATCGCGCTGCTGGGCGGGCTTCGGCAGCAGGACAGCGGAACGGTACTCGGAATTTCGTGGTTCGGGTTGGGGATGTCGCTGCTCGCTCCCCTGTACGGATTCGTCGCGTGGATTTTATGGCGCAAGCGCAGCGCGCAAACGATGGTGTACGCGGCGTTCATCACCGTGTTCGGATTTTTCATGGTCGCGCCGCGGATGCACGAGCGCTATCTTTACCCGGCGCTGGTCTTCTCGATTCCGCTCGCGCTCGAATCCACCGAGATGCTGGCGGTGTTCGTGGTTCTCTCGCTCACGACGCTGTTCAATCTCGCGTATATTCTGCACACGCTGCAAACCGTGGTCTTCCTCGACTCGCGCGACACTTTTGCGATGGTGGCGTCGGCGGCCAACGTTTTGATCCTGGCCGCGTCGGTGTACTACGGCGCGGTCAAGCTCGACGGCGCGGCGGCGAGCCAGTCCACTAGCGCGCGCGACATCTTCCTTCGCATCTTCCCGCCGCGACCGGCCGAGCCCCGGCTCGAGCCTCGCGGCGAGCCGCTGCCGTGGATCAATCTCGACACCCTCGTCGTCGCGGGATTGCTCGCTGTCGCAATCGTGACGCGCTTCTGGCATCTCGGTCATCCGAACGAGATTGTTTTCGACGAAGTTCATTTCGTCGGGCAGGCGCGCAACTACCTGCACGGGGAGCGGTTCCTTGATCCGCACCCTCCGCTGGCGAAGCTTGTGATCGCGCTGGGCCTCTGGCTGTTCGGAGATCATTCGTGGAGCTGGCGGGTCGGCAACGCGTGCCTCGGTACGATCCTGATCGGCGTGACCTATCTGCTCGGCCGCCGGATGACGCGCTCACGGCTGGCGGGCGCTCTGGGAGCCGGTGCGGTGCTGCTCGACGGGATGTTCCTGGTCGATTCGCGGATCGCCGTGATCGATATCACCTACCTGACGCTGGCCGCGGTGTCGTACCTGATCTTCTTTCGCATCGTCGATACGCCCGGAGTCGCCGGGCGGCGCAGGCTGCTCGTACTGCTGGGTGCGGCTCTCGGACTATGCGTCGGCAGCAAGCTCCTGATTCCGGCGGTTACATTCATGCTGGTGATGGGCTTCCTCATCTGGATCCTGGCGACCGAGCCTGCGCTTACCCGGCGCGACAAGCGAATCACCGGCGCGGTTCTGCTGACCGGCGGAGTCGCGTCGATATTTTATATCGCCACGTTCCTGCCGCATTACTATCTCGGATGGTGGGGCGGAATTCAGGACCTTTTTCAGTACTACCAGGACATCATCGGTTACGAAAAGAGCGTTTCCACCGCGACGCATCCGTACTCGTCCAAGTGGTGGAGCTGGCCGATGATGCTGCGGCCGATTGCCTATTGGCAGAATTTTCCAAAGGTCGGCAAGGTCGAAACTATCTGGGGCGGCGGAAATCCGATTCTGTGGTGGGGCGCCTTGACCGCAATCACGATCACCGCCGTCGACGCATTCGAGCGTCCGCGACTGGAACGCAGCTTCCTGGTGATTGGCTATATCGGCTATTTGGCAATCTGGATTCCGATCGGCCGCACGTTGTTCCTGTACCACTACATGGGGTCGGTCTATCTCGGGTACGTCGCGCTCGGATGGCTATTGGCTCAATGCTGGAATGACTACGCCGAGCCGTGGGTGCATCTGGCGTTGCTGTTCACCCTGGTGCCCGCATTTATCTTAGGGCTTGGATGGGGATGGGGCGCGATCGCGGTGCTCGCGCTGTTTGTGAGTTACCTGTTGATCTCTTACAACGTTTTCTTCGGCCGGATGGGCGCGTCGTATCCCGGAAAATACGTATGCGCGGTCTTTTGCGCGACCGCGGTCGTGTTATTTATTTACTATTTTTCTGTGTGGACTGGAATGCCTATTGAACGCGCGGGTTACTATTCGCGGATGTGGCTACAAGAGGCCGGCACCGTTCGGAACTGGATATAATCGCGATGAAGACGAGTAACTATCGGCGGGAATCGTGCGCCGCGATATTCGTGGCCGCTCTCGCAATTTTGATCGTTGGCATCGCTCAGGCGCCGGCCGCCCGCGCGGCCGGCGCAAACCTGCTCGTCAACGGAGATCTGGCCAAGGGCTCCGAGCATCAGCCCGACGATTGGCGCACCGAGGCATGGCTCAACGATCCCGATGCGTTCTCCTATGACTGGACCCATCCCGCCGACGGCGGTCCGGGCGAGTTAAAGGTCGTCGCGATCAAGGCCAACGATGCGCGCTGGATGCAGGCACTATCGCTGCAGCCCGGCTGGTATCACATCACGGCCGAGGTTCGCACTGAGAAAGTCGGCACCCAGGCGACCGGCGCCAGTATCTCGGTGATGGAAGACGGAATCATGTCCGCTGACATCCGCGGCACCAGCGGATGGCAGCCGGTCGGACTCTATCTGAAAGTGGGCGGGCAGGGCGCCGACGTTCAGATTGCGCTCCGCGTCGGCGGCTTCGGCAGCCTGAATACCGGCACGGCTTATTTCCGCAACGCGCGGGTCGGGAAGATCGCGGCGCCGCCAGCGGGCGCGGCCCAGGTTTACGATCTCGCCGCGATTCGCAAGGCCGCGGAACCTCTGCCCATTGGACAGCCGATCACACTGGTCGCGGTGTTCGTAATTCTGGGCGTGGTCTCGGCCTATGGATGGTGGATGTTCGGAGTCGAGGAGCCGCTGCGCAAACCGGTCCAACCCAACCGTGCTGAAAGACGCCAACGAGCACGACGCGCTCGATGACTACCGACACGCAGCGCACCCGGCGCATCGAATGGGCGCTCTTCTTCCTCCCATTCATCAGCTACGCCTATTTTTATCAGGCAGCGGATCAGAGCACCGCCGCGCGCTTCGATCTGATGCGCTCGATCCTCGAGCGTGGCTCGCTGTGGATCGACGGTTTCGCCGGCTACAACACCGCCGACATCATCAACTTTGGCGGCCATATCTACTCGGTCAAAGCGCCCGGAACCTCGATTGTCGCGATGCTGCCGTGGGCCGCGATGCGGCTGTGGCTGTTGCCGCTGCTGGCTAATCACGAGGATCTCTATTGGGCGCTCACGACCTATCTGACGATCGTCCTGACGACCGGACTTCTGACCTCGATTCTGTGCGTCGTGATGTACCGCTTCGCGCGATTCCTGGGCGCATCGGAAGGCTGCGCCGCCGCGCTCGCGCTCATTTTGGGATTCGGCACGATCGCGTTTCCCTACGCGACCGAGATGACCGGAGAGCCCTTTGCGGCGGCATTCGCATTTATCGCTTTCTATCTGATCGCGACTTTCGCCGAAGATCCAAAATGGCCGCGCACGTTCCTGGCCGGCCTTCTGGCGGGATTTGCGGTGCTCAACGACTATCCCGCGTTCCTGCTCGCGGCCGTGATCGGCATCTACATGCTGTACCGGGTGCGGCGGCTCGACTGTATCGTTGGATTCTCGGCGGGCGCGGCGATCGCGGCGGCGCTGATGTTCGGTTACAACTGGGGCGCTTTCGGAAGCCCGCTGTTCTTCAGCTACCAGGCGTTCAAGCTTCCCGGGAACACGCAGTTCCCGGAGCAGGCCAAGGGCTTCGTAGGACTCACCTATCCGAAGCTGGACAATCTCTGGAACATTCTGATCGATCCGCAGCGCGGCCTGTTCGTCTGCAATCCGGTCCTGCTGCTCGCGATTCCGGGTCTCGGCTATTTCTTCCGGCGCCGCGATTTTCGCGCCGAGTTGATCGTCACGATCATCGCGATCGCCGGGATGATCCTGTTCAACGCCTCCTACGGCGAGTCGATCGTCTCGTGGGGCGGCGGCACCGCCACCGGACCGCGCCAGATCGTGGCCGCAGTGCCGTTCATGGTGCTGACGCTCGCGTTTGTGCCGCGCTCCTGGAACTGGCTAATCGGCGCGCTGGCGGTGGTATCGGCATTCATAATGCTGGCGGCGACCGCGACCAATCCGCACTTTCCTTACGAATACAACAATCCGGTGCGCGACTTCGCGATGCAGCAATTCCTGCGCGGCGACTTCGCCACCAATCGCGACGCGTATTTTGGCGGCGGGATGATCGTCGGCGACTCGACCGCCTTCAACCTCGGCAAGCTGGCCGGCCTGCCGGGACCGCTCCAGCTATGGCCGCTGGCCTTTTTGTGGATCGGCGGCGCAGTTGAATTGTCCGACACGCTGCAAATCTTTTCGAGCAGCGCGCGCGCGAGGCTCGGCCACGCCGCACTCGCGCTCGCAATCGCGGGGATCTTCCTCGGCTCGATGCTCGGGCGGATTCGCGAACCTTTTGATTTGACTCCGCACCACGGACTTCTGGGACGTTACTTCGTTGGCGCAGAGGCGGGGTACACGGCGCCGCATATCGTTCGGATCGATCCGCAGATCGACTTTGACAGCGTGGCAGAGCTCGGCGCGATGCCGTTTCCGTCGGTCGCGCTATGGACGGGCGAGCTTATCGCGCCGCGCACCGGCACCTACCGGTTCACGATCGACGCCGACGACGCCGGATGGCTCACGATCGATGGCCACGTGGTGATTCCGGACCCCGGGCAGGTGAATCGTCCGCATGCTACCGGCCTGATGTATTTGATCGCAGGACGGCATCCGATTCAGGTTGCAGAGCGCAACCTGGCCGGGGACGCGGGGATCCAGCTCTACTGGCGGGTGCCGGGCTATCGAACCGAGCTGGTGCCGTCCGCCGCGCTGATCCCGGACAGTCCCTGACCCGATCGAACCGCTCACGCCGCTTGCGGTAAGAGGCCCGCGCGCGTGATCTCGCGCCGCTCGCTGCGGTCGAGCGCCTCGCCCGCGCGCGATAGCGGAAAAGTCGCGTCGCACAGCTCGCCGTATGGGTAGCGATCCATGTGCGTCGCCAGGAAATCGAGCGATTTCTTCAGGTAGTGCGGCGGATAGGTCGCGACGCCGATAATCTCGAGCGACTTGAACGTGATCATCGAGGGCGGAATCGAGACCTTCAACCCGGCCGAGATATTCCCGACCTCGATCACGCGCCCTCCGGCCCGCACCATCTTCATCGCCTCCATGAATGCGTCGGGCACGCCCGCGACTTCCAGCACCATGTCGGGCCATCCGTGGCACAGCTCGCGCACGCGCTTGTCGCGCGCTTCGGGATCAGGATACTCGCGCATATCGATCGTCTCGTCGGCGCCGAAGCGGCGCGCCTGCCGTAGCCGCAGGTCGAAGCTGTCGATCGCGATAACGTGCGCGCCGCGCGCCTTCGCAATCGCCATCGCATGCAGCCCGAGCCCGCCCGCGCCCAGCACGACGATAGTTTCGCCGTACGCAAGCCGTCCGCGATCGACGCTCCAGTAAACTTGCGACATCGCGCAGTTCGCCGCAGAGGCGACCGAGTCGGGAACGTTGTCGGGCACCTTATAGAAATGCTGCCCCGGCTTGATTACGTAGTGCGTCGCAAAGGTCGCGGTGAAATGCGGAGGCTCGTCAGGATGCCGCGCGCCCATCACTTTGTTGATGCACGCCGCGTGATTCCCCGCCACGCAATTCACGCATCGGTTGCACACCGTGTAATAGACCGGGGCGATTCTGTCGCCCTCGCGAATCGCCGCGCCCGCGAAGTCGGCGGTAACGCCCGCGCCGAGTGCATGCACCCGTCCGGACATTTCGTGGCCGGGCATGATTCCGCGCCGTCCGAATTCGCCCTTCCACATATGCACTTCGGAGCCGCAAACGTTGGTCTGTGTAACCGACGCGACGAGCCCGCCGGCCGGAGGCGCCGGAACCTCATATTCGTGAAACTCGATCTCGTGACCGGCTGGAATGTATGCGATTTTGCCTTTCATCGAAGACCTCCATCAGGCGAGGAACCGTAAGCACGGTTTCCCGCCCTCGCGATGAAATGTCAAGCGGACGCGCAGCGGAGAGGATGAGTCTTTGAAAAATCCTGCGGCTCGTCGATGTGTCATTCCCGTGCGCGTGGCTGCCGCGCGCGAGGAATCCCGGACGAGAGAGCATTGCATGAGATGTGGACTCCGCGCATCGACGCCTCGGGATTCCTCGCCTCTGGCTCGGAATGACAATCGGGGGCTCGGCCGCGGCTGCGACATTCATGCACGAGTCCATCGCCGTCATTTCGACCGAAGACCGAGTTCGGGAATCTCCAGCGCACGCCGTTCGTAGTACCCCTTCCCGTGCGGGAAGGGGACAGGGGTTAGGTCGATTCTTCGTGCGCAGAATCGGTCGATTGCAGTAACTGGGACTTTCGTGCGGCAGCCACTCGCGGGCATGACAGAGGTGGATGCGCGGCGCGCGGTCAGGTTCCGGGCTTCTTCAGGACGTCAGGACCCAACAGCGTCGGCCGCCCATACTGGGGACTCTGGTAGTTAGTCGAAGGCTTGGGCGGCGGGCTCGCGTTCTTATACACCGGCGGATGCGTAATGCGCGCCTGCGCGAGAACCTGCTGCAGCAGGCGCGATTCCTGCGCCCCGCGCGATATGCATTGCTCGTCGCGCACCGGATGCAGCGGAATGCTGACCGGAGAATCGAAAGTCGCATTTATCGCGATCCGGCTCGTCTCATTCGAGACCGCCTTCACGTGGAAGTTGTACACGCTGGTCGAGTCAGGCTCGGGCACTGCCGCGTAGGTGCCGACGATGCTCTTGATCTGGCCGCAATCCGCATCCTGAAGCGAGAACGGACGACCCAAAACCTCGATGATCCCGTGATTGGGATCCTTCGCCTGGATGTTGTAGCTGTTCGAGTGAATCACGTCATTCACCGCGGTCCACGCGAGGTCATAGGGCAGCGGAACGATGGTGCTGGTTTTGTCTTCCGGCGGCGCCTGCGCGGTGGGCGGATAAAAGCATCCCGAAACGAACACCGCGAGTACCGCAAGCGCGGGTAACAGGCTTGTGTTTCTGAACTCCATCAACCTGGCAGTCATTAGACTCTGCGGGATCCGGCCGTGTCCGCCGCGGCATCATAGCAGAGGTCGGGCGTCCGCTGTCCAATTTTTTTGCGCGAATTTAGCCCGACGAAAAATCGCATCCGCGCGCGTCTCTCGCGGATGTTCCCCCTGAGCGCGATCTTTGTGATAATAGTCGCGGCTCGGGCCGCCGTCTCTCAGGCCGCCCCGCATGGAGCAATGTCAGGTCATTCCAAATGGTCATCGATCAAGCATAAGAAGGCGGCGCGCGACGCCAAGCGCGGTAAAGTCTTCACCAAGCTGATCAAGGAAATCACCATCGCGGCCCGCCTGGGCGGCGGTGATATCAACGCCAACCCGCGCCTGCGCACGGCGGTCCTGACCGCGCGCCAGCAGTCGATGCCCAACGACAATATCGATCGTGCGATCAAGAAAGGCACCGGCGAGCTCGGCGGCGGCCAGATCGAGGAAGTTACCTACGAAGGCTACGGTACTGGCGGCGTCGCAATCATGGTCGAGGTGCTGACCGACAACCGCAATCGCACGGTCGCCGAAATCCGCTTCATGTTCTCGCGCCACGGCGGCAACCTTGGCGAGGCCGGATGCGTCGGCTGGATGTTCAAGAAGCGCGGGATGCTCTCGATCGACAAGGGCGCGATTGACGAAGACAAGCTGCTCGAGCTCGCGCTCGAAGCCGGCGCCGACGACGTTATAAGCGACGCCGATTCGTACACGGTGATGACCGCGCCGGACAAGTACGGCGTGGTGCGCGAGGCGCTCGAAAAGGCGCAAATTCCGATCGCCAACGGCGAGGTCACCCTGATCCCGGAGAACACGGTGCCGGTGTCCGGGCATACGGCCGAGCAGGTGCTCAAGCTGATCGAAGACCTCGAAGAGCACGATGACGTGCAGAGCGTCTCGGCCAATTTCGATATCAGCGACGAGGAAATGGCGCAAATTTCCGCGGCGTGATCTTTTCCGTAACGCGCGCGCGGTGACGCCTGGGGGACGAGGATGCGGGTGCTCGGGGTTGACCCGGGAAGCGCGGTTACGGGTTTCGGGATCGTCGAAGGCGCCCCCGGACATTTTCAATTTGTCGCGGCGGACATCATCCGGACCCGCCCGGGCGAGCCTATGCCCGAGCGTCTGCGCACCATCCATCACGGATTGCTCAGCGTGATCGACGAATTCGCGCCCGCCGCGATGAGCCTGGAGCGCAACTTTATCGCGCGTAATATCCAGAGCGCGTTTCGGATCGGAGAAGTGCGCGCGGTCGCGATGCTCGCGGCGGCCGAGCGGGGTCTTCCGCTCTACGAATATCCGCCCAACGAAGTGAAACTCGCGGTCGCGGCGTTCGGCCATGCCGACAAGCTGCAGGTCAAATTCATGGTTCGCCGCACTCTCGGACTCGACCCGGATTACGAGCTCGCCGACGACGCGTCCGACGCACTCGCGCTCGCGGTGTGCCATCTCGGCCGCTCCCGGCCCCTGCGCGTCACCGACGCGGTCGAGCGTCCCGCGCGCGGCGGCGCGTCGCGCGCGATCAGGAGCCGCAAGCGATGATCGCGAGCAGCAAGTAAGATGATCGCGAGTAGCAATTAAGATGATCGCCTCGATAAACGGAACTCTCGCCGTGCGCGACGCCGGCCGCGTAATCGTAGAGACCGCCGGCGTCGGCTACGAAGTTTTCATCCCGCTCAGCACCTTCTATCGTCTGCCCGCGCTCGGCGAGCAGGTGCGGCTGCAGGTCCGGCAAGTGGTGCGCGAAGACGCGCTGATGCTGTACGGATTTGCCGAGCCGCTCGAGAAGCGCGCGTTTGACCTCCTGATGTCGGTGCAGCACGTCGGTCCAAAGCTCGCGCTCGCGATCCTGTCATTCCTGGAGCCGGTCGAGCTGGTCGCCGCGATCGGCCGCGAAGACGTCGAGAAGATCGACGCGGTGCCGGGCGTCGGTCCCAAGGTCGCCGAACGCGTGGTCCGTGAGCTGCGCGACAAAATCGGCGAGCTGAAGCTCAGCGAGGGCGCCGTCACCAACGGCAGCGCGGATCCGCGATCAATCAGGAGCGTCGAAACGCCGGCGACTCCGATCGACGACGCGGTTTCCGCGCTGGTGAATCTGGGCGTCAAACCGATCGAGGCCCGGCGCACGATCGATTCGGTGGTCGCCGCCGACCCCGCCGCCGCCGGCGATCTGCAGATGATGGTGCGCAAGTCGTTGGGCGCAATCTATGGCGAAAAATAACCTTCAGAACCCGCGCGAGAGTCTCGACGGCGCCGAGCGGGTCGCCTCGCCCGCCGAACTCGGCGACGACCATCGGCTTGATCTTTCGCTGCGCCCCCATTCGCTCGGCGAGTTCGTCGGACAGGAAAAGCTAAAGCGCGTGCTCGGGATGTCGATAACCGCGGCCCGCCAGCGCGGCGAGACTCTCGATCACGTGCTGTTCGCCGGACCGCCCGGACTTGGCAAGACCTCGCTCGCGCACATCATCGCGCGTGAGATGGGGGTCAGCGTGCACGTCACCTCCGGCCCCGCGATCGAGCGCGCCGCGGACCTTGCCGCGATCGTAAATAATCTCGAAGAGGGCGATATCCTGTTCATCGACGAGATTCATCGCCTGCAGCGCCCGGTCGAAGAACGGCTCTACTCCGCGATGGAAGACTACGAGTTTCATATCGTGGTGGGCGAGGGGATGGGCGCGCGCACGATGAAGCTGGCGGTGAATCCGTTCACGCTGGTGGGCGCGACCACCCGGTCGGGCTTGCTCAGCTCCCCGCTGCGCGACCGCTTCGGGCAGAACTATCATCTGGAATTTTACAATCACGTGGAGTTGACCGAGATCGTCGCGCGCTCCGCGCGGCTCTTGAAAATCGCGATCGACGGCGCCGGCGCGACCGAGCTGGCCTCGCGCTCGCGCGGAACCCCGCGAATCGCAAATCGCCTGCTGCGCCGCGTGCGCGACTTCGCCCAGGTCAACGAAGCCGCGATGGTCACGCGCGAGGTCGCACTCGGCGCGCTCGAGATGCTGGATATCGACGGCGCGGGATTCGACAAGATGGACCGCGCGATTCTCGAAACCGTCATCGACAAGTTCGGCGGCGGACCGGTCGGAGTCGAAACCCTGGCCGCCGCGATCGGCGAAGAGCCCGACACGATCGAAGAGGTCTACGAGCCCTATCTCCTGCAGGAGGGCTTCCTGATGCGCACGCCGCGCGGACGCGCCGCAACCGACCGCGCATTCAAGCATCTGGGCCGCAAGCGCGCGGGCACGATGTTTTGAGAGACGGAAACATTCATGGCGAAAATTATAGTCTTGCAACATCATCCCGCCGAAAATCTTGGCGCAATTGCCCACGCGCTCGAAGGCGCCGCGCTCGCATGGCAGTACGTGCGGATTCATGACGGCCATCCGGTTCCGAAGGACATGAAAGGCGCGGGCGGATTGATCGTGATGGGCGGTCCGATGTCGGTATATCAGACCGAACGCTTTCCGTTTCTGCTCCAGGAGATGAAGCTGATCGAAGACGCGATCAAGCAGGGCCGTCCGGTCCTCGGCATCTGCCTGGGCGCGCAGATCGTGGCGGCGGCGCTCGGCGCGAAGGTCGAGAAGAATCCAGCCGGAAAAGAAATCGGATGGTTCCCGGTCCGGCTGGCGCCGGCCACGCGCGAGGATCGATTATTTCGCGGCGTCGCCGAAACCATCACCCCGTTTCATTGGCACGGCGATCACTTTGAGCTGCCCAGTGGCGCGGTCACGCTGGCTTCGTCGGACAAGACGCCATGCCAGGCCTTCCGCCATGGCGAAAAGACCTGGGCGCTGCAATTCCATCTGGAAGTGACGCGGTCCGGAATCGAGAACATGTCCAACGCCTTCGCGCGCGAGCTCGAGCGCGAGAAGATCCAGGCCCACGCGATGCTGGCAGAATCGGACGCGCACCTGCCGGCCCTTGAAACGATCGGCGACACGATCTTCACCCGCTGGGCCGCCCCAATCCAGGGGACCTGACCGGCACAGAAGATAGTGGCGCGGGCGTCTCGCCCGTGGGAGACGGGTGCGCCGCAGGCGCGCCCCCACCAATGTGTTCTTCCGATTGGCGCCGGATGCGATCTCGACTCAAGGACGGTTTCGGATCGTGCGGTGCGGCGCGATTTGCGCTCTTTTCGCACAATTGTGACGCACGGTTGAGGGGGGCCTCCGCTCAATAGCTCTTTTCCGCCAATAGCGGCCGACGTCGCTTCGGCCCACGCGCAGTGTGGTTTGGACGCGCGCAGCGGTATTTTCTTCAGGCGTTCGTCTCCCTAACGAGTGTTCGGGTTTTTGCCAGATTTGTTCATGGCTGAACTGTTCAGCCTTATGCCCGAATCCACTTCGTGCAACCATGATCGGGTGGAAGCGAACCGCTCATCACCGCGGTCCGAAGTGACACGCGATTCTCGCCTTGTGTCATTCCGAGCGCGAGCAGGCGACGTGTATCGCGTCGTTCCCACTAGTGTGACTGGCCACGCATCGCGAGGAATTTCGCCCTCGGCACTTGCTCACTTTCTCGATCGAGCCTTCCCCTCGCCACCGGAGGCGGACGGCTCGTCCGCCTCCGGCGGGAGCCTATCCGAACTGCGTCAAATGACCCAAAAATCGATGACCGAAAAAGCTGCTAGAACGAACCCATTGCCACAAAATCGGCAGCATTTTCAAGGAGTTTATTTTTTGAGCCACTAGAAAAGATACCAAACGAACCCACCGAATTTGGCCGATCTCCCGAAATCAAAGGCACCACCTTGTCCATCAGCCGCCACGATCTCCCGTTAACGTTTTCCGAGTTCCCTTCCCGTGCGGGAAGAGCAGGGGTTAGGTCGATTCTTAGTGCGCAAAGCCTGGAGCTGCTATTTGCCTTCGGCTTGCGATGCCGCCGAGGTCCCCGCGCTCGCGCGCTTGGGCGTGAAGCGCACCGGCATATGCTTGATCCCCGCGACGAAGTTCGAGCGCAGCCGCTCGACCGGGCCCGCGAGTTCCAGGTCCGGCAGCCGCCGGTTGATCGCTTCGATCATCACCTTGAGCTCGATCCGCGCGAGGTTCGCGCCCAGACAGAAATGCTCACCGTGGCCGAACGCCAGATGATCATTCGGCGTCCGCGCAAGATCGAAAGTATCAGGGTTCGGAAACGCCGCGGGGTCGCGGTTTGCCGACGCGTTCCAGATGACGACGCGATCACCGTTCTTGATCTTCTGCCCGCGCAGCTCGCCGTCCTGCTTCGCGGTGCGCAGGATATGCGTAACCGGACTGGTGTAGCGCAGGAACTCCTCGATCGCGGTCGCGGTGATATCCGGGTTGCGGCGGAGCAGCGCGCGCTGCTCCGGATTTTCGATAAGCGCCAGCATCCCGCCCGAAGTCGCGTTGCGCGTGGTCTCCTGGCCGGCGACCAGCAGCAGGAGGCAGTTGAACAGGATCTCCATGTCGCTCAGGCGATCGCCCTCGGCCTCGCCGCTGACCAGCGCGGTCAGCAAATCCTCGCCGGGATTTTTGCGCCGCTCTTCGATCAGCTTCGAGAAGAAGGTGAAGAACTGCATCTGCGCGTACTGCCCGGTCTCGATGGCGCTGCGTCCTTGCTGATACTCGGGATCCTCGAAACCGATCGACATGTTGGCGAGCGTGAACATGAGATCGTAATGCTCGCGGTCCACGCCCATCATCTCGCAGATAATGGCGGTCGGCAGCTTCGCCGCGACGTCGACCACGAAATCGCATTCGCCGCGCTCGATCACGCTGTCGATAATTTCCTCGCACAGCCGGCGCACCTGCGCTTCGTACGGCGCGAGCGCCTTGGGTGTAAAGCGCCGGTTTACAATCTGGCGCAGCTTGCCGTGGCGCGGAGGATCGGTCGTCAGCAGCATCATCCCGAATCCGTCCTGGCTCCCCGAGTCGGCGTTGAAGTTGAACTGCAACGACATCCCGCGCGCGGAGCTGTAGGTAGCGGGATCGTGATAGACCTTCAGGCTGTCGTCGTAGCGCGTGACCGACCAGAACCCCTGGCCCTCGGCGCGCTCATGCCAATAAATCGGCGCCTCGGCGCGCATCAGCTTGAACGCATCGAGATGCTCCCCGCGCAGGAACATCTCGTTGTCCATCAGATCGATATCTTGAAGCTTCATGATTACAGCCTCCGCGCGAGCGCGTTTTCACGAGATCGAAATTGTAGGGAATTTCGCGCGCGGTGACCATCGACTGAAGCGCGAAAATAGTCAGTGCCGGAAGGCCTCGATTTCGAGCAATCGACGCTTCGCTTCCAGTCCCCATCGGTAATTATGCAATCCGCCGTCAAACGCGACCGCGCGATGACATGGAATCAGAATCGAGACCGGATTGGCGCCGACCGCCGCGCCGGTCGCGCGCGCGGCGGCGGGATTACCAACGCGTCGTGCGACTTCGCCGTAGGTGCGAGTAGTGCCGGCCGGAATCGCAACCAACTCGCGCCATACGCGGAGCTGAAATTCGGTCCCGCGGATATTCAATGGCAGCGCCGGTATCGCGGTTTCTCCGGCCGCATACGCCGCGAGCGCGACGGCCCAATCTGTGAGCTCGCCGTCGCCGCGGCTGATCGAAGCGGCATCGCGAAAGTCGCGCCGCAGCTCCGCTACCAGGTAGTCGTCAGCGCGAGCACTGGTGCGCTCCGCGCCGATCGCGGCGAAGCAGATGCCCCGGCGTGTGCCCGCAATGAGAATCCTCCCGAGCGATGAATCGGTGATTGCAAAACCAATCTCAGCGCCGCGCCCATGCGCGCCGTATTCCGATGTCGATACGAGTTGTGAAGTTGATGTCGCCATGACGAGGATAACCCCGCACTCAGGCGATCGTGAAAGGGGCCATGCCCGAATCTCTTCGCCGCGGCTTTCAGCCTTTGGGCAGCTTGAGGACTCGCTCGCCGATGATGTTGTGCTGGATCTCGCTCGAGCCCGCCGCGATCGTCAGCCCGTGCGCCGCGAGCAATCGATGCGCCCACTTGCCGTGCTCGATCGCGTCCTTCCCGCCTTCGAGCGCGGCGTACGGCCCGAGCAACTCGTCGGCGAACATTGCGACGCGCAAATTGAGCTCAGTCGCGAACAGCTTTCCGAACGAGCTTTCCGGACCCGGCACGCGCCCGCGCAACTGCGCGCTGAGCGACCGGTAGCGCGAGAGCCGGAGGCATCGCGAGTCGCTCGAGAACTGCGCCAGCCGCTGCCTGACATAGGGATGCTCGCGCGCGGGAACGCCCTGGAAGTCAACTTTCTTAGCCAGCTCGACCAGCTCATTGATCGTGCGCTCGATCGGATGGCGCGTGCCGCCGGAGACGCGCTCGTACATCAGCGTCGCGATCGAGACCTGCCATCCCTGGTTTATCTCGCCGACCAGATTTTCTTTCGGCACTTTTACGTTGTCGTAAAATACTTCGTTGAAACCCGACTCGCCGGTTATCTGCACCAGCGACCGCACCGTGATTCCGGGCGAGTGCATATCGACCAGCAGATACGAGATTCCCTTGTGCTTGGGCGCCGACGGATCGGTGCGCACCAGCAGCACCTGCCAGTCGGCGCGATGCGCCAGGCTGGTCCACACCTTCTGCCCGTTGACGACGAAGTTGTCGCCCTCGAGCACGGCGCGCGTCTGGAGGCCCGCAAGGTCGGAGCCCGCGTTCGGCTCGGAATATCCCTGGCACCAGATCTCCTCGCCGGTCAGCATCCTGGGCAGATAGCGTTTGCGCTGCGCTTCGTTGCCCATCAGCGCGATCGTCGGACCGATTCGATCGAGCGCGAGTTGATTGCATCCGTAGAGCGGCAGGCCGAGCCGCAGAACTTCATCCTGATAGATCGACTGTTCGATTATTCCTGCGCCGGTGCCGCCCCATTCGACCGGCCAGTGCAGGGCGGCGTATCCCGCGGCGAAGAGTCTGCGATGGTACTCGCGCATGTTGTTCCACTGCGCGTCGTCGCGGACGTCGAGCAGGCTCGCGGTCGAGGCGCCCATTCCCTCGCCGCCGCGGCCGAGAACCTCTTGCGAATTCTTTTCGAGCCACCCGCGCAATTCGGCGCGGAACGCATCCTGTTCGGGCGTATAGCTGAAGTCCATCGGTTTCTCCGCGAGGTAAGATCAACTCCGACGCGCGAGAGTATAGCGCCGAAGCAGCGGAGTTTTGAACCCCGCGCAAATCTCGCCGCCGATCGCTCGCCGCCGTCGCGCGCACGCCGATTTAATTTTTGCTATAGATGCGTGCGGCCATTCGGAGGGGGAACGAACGTGTCTCTAACCGAGCATCGCGCTTCGTGAAGCGCGGGTTAATCCATCCGGCAAAGCTCAGCCGGCGCGAGTTCATCGGACGCTCGGCCCGCACTATCGTCGGCGCGAGTCTGGGCCTGTCGTTTCTGCTCGACGCCGGATGCGGCAATGGCAGCGGCACCGCCAGCGGAGCGAGCGTCGGCGCGTGGCGGGAACTGGCGCGCCTGCTCAAGGGTCCGGTGCTGCGTCCCGGCGACCCCGGCTTCATCCGCCTGGCGCGGCCCAACAACCTCCGCTACCGATCGGTGGACCCCAAAGGAATCGCGCGATGCCTCGACGCGAACGACGTCGCCCAGGCGATCGGCTGGGCGCGGGAGCATCGAATACCGCTGGTCGCCCGCTCGGGCGGCCACTCCTATGCCGGATACTCCACGACCACGGGCCTCATGATCGATCTGCGCCTGATGAACCAGGCAGCGGTTGATGATTCCAGCGGGATCATCACGATCGGCGGCGGCGTCCTCAATGACGCCGTGTACCACGCCTTGCAGGCGGCGCAGGTGACGGTCACGCACGGCCGTTGCCCGACAGTCGGCGCTGCGGGCTTCCTCTTGGGCGGCGGGATCGGCTTCAACATGCGCGCGCATGCGCTCGGCTCCGACGGATTAGTTGCGAGCGAGATCGTGACCGCAGACGGCAGCGTGCTCGAGCTGCCGGGCGACGATCCTGACTTGTACTGGGCCTGCCAGGGCGGAGGCGGAGGCAACTTCGGGATCAATACCTCGTTCAGCCTGCAAACCTTTCCCGTGCCGTCGCCGCTGACGGTTTTTAAACTCAGTTGGACCTCCAATCCTGATGCGGTGCTGCCCGCGTTGATCGCGGCGCTGGCCGCGGGACCCGACCAGCTCGGCACGAGGGTTCAGTTGAACGCCGTCACTGCCGACGAGTTCGCGAGAGGTAGCGACGTATCGATCGGCCTGCTGGGACAGTTGGTTGGCACGCCCTCCGACCTGGCGGATATTCTCGCGCGGGTCTATGCGGTCGCGAATCCTGCGCAGGTGACGATCCAGCAAATGGATTATTGGGACGCGCAACTTAACTTTCTGGCCGAGGCTGGAACGCCGGGCGAGTACCAGGAGCGCTCGCGGTTTTTCGTGGGCGGGTTTGGATCGCAGGCGATCGCGACCGCACTCGAATGGTGCCGCGACTGGCCGGGGACCTCGATCGGCGCCGACATGGTGCTGTTCCAGACGGGAGGGCAGATCAACACGGTCGCGCCGGACGCGACTGCGTTTGTGCATCGCAACAGCGAATGGCTGATGACGATCGCGCTCAGTTGGAGCGAGCGGGACTCGCGGCGCCGAGTCGAAGCGAATCTGGCATGGCAGGGCGATTTCTACAGCGCGATCTCGACCTTCGCCGGAGACGGCGGCGCCTACCAGAATTTTATCGATCCGTCGCTAACTGACTGGCAGCAGGAGTACTACGGCGCCAACCTGCCGCGCCTCCAGCAGGTCAAGGCGGCGGTCGACCCAACGCGAGTTTTCGATTTCCCCGAAGCGATCCCGCCCGCGTGATCGGCGCGTCGTCGGAGGGCTGATTAGTCATGCTGATGCTACGCTGGTGCGGGGTTGACGAATTTCTGGCGCTGTGGGAAACTCCCGCTGAGATGGTATGGACAGATTGCGCCCCGGATCGCGGCGGCGCTTTGTTATTTTTGCTACCGGAAAAATCATCGTCAGGCATTCGTCGTTACTTTTACTACCTAAAGATAATCTCGGAGGAACCCAATGGCTGAACAGGCCCAAGCGGCTACTGATACGGGACCGCGCCCGATCGTTTCGTTTCTGAAGCTCGGAGCGACGCCGCATCTGGAAGGGCAGAAATGCTCCTGCGGCGCGATCTTTCTCGATCCCAAACGCGTTGCATGCTCGAAGTGCGGACACGCCGGCGAAATGAAGCCCGTCCCGCTCTCGAACAAGGGCAAGGTTTACGTCTTCTCCGTCGTGCATCAGTCGTTCCCCGGAATCAAGACGCCTTACGTGACCGCGATCGTCGATCTGCCGGACGGCGTGAGCGTGCGCTCCAACCTGATCGAGGTTGACCCGCTGGAAGCGCAGAAGAATCCCGGCAAGGTATTCAATATGCCGGTCGAACTGGTAACCTCAGTAGTATCCAAGGACCGCGAAGGACACGACGTCGTCGCGTTCCAGTACAAGCCCAGCAAGTAGAGGCGCGGCCCAAGCAAACGCGCCCCGCGAATAATCGACGGACCTGACCATGGGCCGGGCCGCCAGGAGGTTTTGAAATGCGAAACGTTTATGTACTCGGAACCGGGATGATCAAGTTCGGCCGTTATCCGGAGAAGACTGTCCCCGAGCTCGGCGGCGAGGCGGCATTGGTCGCCATGAAGGACGCCGGCATCGCGATCAAAGATGTCGAGATGTTTGCCTGCGGAAATCTGTACCAGTCCAACGCGATGGTTGGGCAGCGAATCCTGCAGCAGATCGGCCAGACCGGAATTCCGGTGGTCAACGTCGCCAATGCCTGCGCGACCGGCTCGACCGCGTTCCGCGAGGCTTACATGGCGGTTGCCTCGGGCATGTATGACGTCACCATGGCGGTCGGCGTTGAGCAGATGGGCAAGCAGGGCCTCCTTGGCGGAGCAGGCGCGGGCGACCCCGCCTACTCGACCGAAGGCAAGCTCGGCTCGGGCCTGATGCCGGCGGTGTTCGGACAGGCGGGAATCGAGCACATGCGCAAGTACGGCACCAAGCTCGAACACTTCGCCAAGATTTCCGTAAAGTCGCACAAGCATGCGACCAAGAATCCGTTCTCACAGTATCGCAACGAAGTCACGCTCGAAGACGTGATGAATGCCCGCATGGTCGGATTCCCTAACACTCTCTATATGTGCTGCCCGACCGGTGACGGCGCTGCGGCCGCGATCCTGGTCTCCGAAGAGAAGCTCAAGCAGCTCGCCGGCGGACGCAAGCGTCCGAAGATCGCGGCGTCGGTGCTGACCTCCGATCCTTATACCGATCGCGACCTGACTCTCCCCGACGTGAGCACGCTCACGCGCAAAGCCTCGAAGCTCGCGTACGAGAAGGCGGGACTCGGCCCCAAAGACATGGCGCTGACTGAACTGCACGACTGCTTCGCGACCGCGGAACTCGTGCATTACGAGAACCTCGGCCTGTGCGGCGACGGCGAGGCGGGCGAGTTTATCGACAAGAAGGGCGGAGTACATCCCAGCCTCGGCGGCTTCTCCCCGGTCAACGTCTCGGGCGGATTGCTCTCGAAGGGACATCCTCTCGGCGCGACCGGCGTGGCGAACATCTGCGAGGTGGTGTGGCATCTCACCCAGGATGAACGCGCGAAGGATCGCCAGGTTCCCAACGCGAAGGCCGGTCAGGCCCACGTTATCGGACTCGGCTCCGCCTGCACGATAAATATCCTGACCATCTAATCGACTCGAGCCTTAAACGGCACCTTAAAGGGGCCGCCCGAAAAGGCGGCCCTTTTTCTTTGTGCCACGCATGTTTAGATTTGAACGGTACCGATTCATGGACCAACCATCACAGGAAAAATCCACCGCCGAGAAGCTCGGCTACGCGAGCGACGCGCGCCTGCTCGTCATCAATGCCGACGACTTCGGGATGTGCCATGACGAGAACCAGGCGACGATCGAGGGACTCGGCTCCGGTATCTTCAGCTCGTCGACGATCCTGACCACCTGTCCGTGGTTCGAAGAGGCAGCCGACTTCGCACGCGCCAATCCCGCCGCGGATTTGGGGGTGCATCTGACGCTCAACAGCGAATGGCCGGCCTACAAATGGGGGCCGGTGCTGGGAGCCACCGCGGTTCCGTCGCTCACGGACAAGCGCGGATACCTGTGGTCCGACGTTGCGCAGGTGTATGCCAACGACCGCCTCGACCAAGCGGAGAGGGAATTGCGTGCGCAGATCGACCGGGCGCTCGGCGCCGGAATCGACGTGACGCATATCGACTCGCACATGGGACCGCTGCATCTGCGCGCCGACTATCACGAGATCTACTGGCGGCTCGCGCGCGATTATCGGCTGCCGATCCGGATGACTCCGCGGCGCTTCATGCGCAAGATGGGTTTCGATGCGATTCTAGAGGGACTCGATCGCGACGGGATTCTTTATCCCGACAATTTCGTCGCGCATCCTCCGCGCAAGGTGGAAGAGACGGCGAAGTTCTGGACCGAAGCGATTCGTGCGCTGAGACCCGGATTGTCGGAGCTGTACGCGCATCCGGCATTTGCGCGCGCGGAGTTGCGTGGATGCGCCAACGACCCGGACCAGCGTGAGGCCGACTTCCGTTTCTTCACGTCGGCAGACGCGCGCCGTCTGGTCGCCGACGAAGGGATCAAGCTGGTCGGCTACCGCGAACTGCGCGATGCGATGCGCGGAAAGAATTCGTGAACCATTTGAATTCAGTAGAACCGGCGTTCCGCCGGTCATTGCCTATGCAGTGGATTGACGGACGCAGGAATTAGATAACTTGGAACTTACACGACTCAGAGGATTTCGCGATTTGCTTGGCGCCGATGCGCGCGCGATGAGTCTCGCGGAAGACCGCGCGCGCGAGATCGCGCTGCGCTACGGCTATGCGGAAATTCGGATTCCCGCGCTCGAGCGAATCGATCTGTTCGCGCGCTCGACCGGCGAGACTTCGGACGTGGTCGAGAAGCAGATGTACTCGTTCGCCGATCGCGACGAGTCTGAAACCACCGTCGCGCTGCGTCCGGAGGGAACGCCCGGCGTGGTCCGCGCGTATATCGAAGCCGGACTCGACCGCAGCGATCCGGAGCAGCGTTTCTTTTATTCGGGGCCGGTGTTCCGGCGCGAGCGCCCGCAAAAGGGACGCTACCGGCAGTTCTATCAGTTCGGCGTCGAGGCCTTTGGCCGCACCGATCCCGCGTGCGACGCCGAGATGCTGGTGATGGCCGACGAGATTTGCAAGAGCCTGGGAATCGCCACGCGCTGCGAAGTCAACTCGATCGGCGACGCGACCTGCCGCCCCGCATTTCGCGCGGCGCTAATCGAGTGGGGCAGGGCGCATCTGGACCAGCTCTGCGCCGATTGCCACAACCGGATCGATCGAAATCCGCTGCGCCTGCTCGATTGCAAAATCGACGTGAAGCTCGCCGCGACCGCACCCTCGAGCCTCGACTACCTGTGCGAAGATTGCCGCGTCCACTTCGACACCGTGCGCGCGCTCGCCGCGGATGCCGGCGTCGAGACGACGATCAATCCGCGCCTGGTCCGCGGACTCGACTACTACACCCGCACCGCGTTCGAGTTCATGGCCGAAGGACTGGGAGCGCAAAGCACCGTGATCGGCGGTGGACGCTACGACGGCCTGGTCGAGGCGATGGGCGGTGCGGCGATCGCGGGGATCGGATTCGGGATGGGCGTCGATCGAATGGCGATTGCGCTCGAAGCGGCGGGACTGGTGCCGGCCGCGCCGCCGGACGCGATGGTGATCGCGATGGGCGCGAGCGCGCTTGCGAACGCGGTCGCGATGGTGCGGGAGCTGCGCCGGAACGGTCTTCGAATCGAGCTGGGGTCGCCGGAGCGCAAGCTCAAGCCTCTGCTCGCACGGGCGGCGAAGATCGGCGCGCGCTTTGCCGTTATCCTCGGTGACAACGAACTGGCGCGCGGCGTCGTCCAGCTGAAAGACCTCGGGTCGGGCCAGCAGCGCGAAGTTGAGACTACAGCGCTGGCGGACGCGATCGCTAATAAATCCTGACTATTCCTTGCGCTCGATACCGCAGGTATCCTGCGCGGAGACTTTCCCGAGCTACGGAGCCAATGCCCAAAGCAGAAACATATTCACCGCTGCCGCCGTGGCCGCGTACCGACTATTGCGGCACGCTGCGCGCGGCAGACACTGGACGCGAAGTCGCGCTTCACGGATGGGTGCAAACCCGCCGCGACCATGGCGGTCTCATCTTTATCGACCTGCGCGACCGCGAGGGGATCGTTCAGCTCGTGCTCAATCCTGAGCGCGACGCGAAGTCGCACGAGACGGGAGCCGAGGCGCGCAGCGAATTTTTCGTGGCGGCGCGCGGAAATGTGGTGCGGCGTTCAGACGGCACGATCAACACGGAACTACCGACCGGCGAGATCGAAATCGCGGTCAGCGCATTCGAGATCCTGAACGTGTCGCCGCCGCCGCCATTTCCGATCGGCGATGAGGACACCGCCGCCGAAGAAATTCGCCTCAAGTATCGCTATCTGGATCTGCGGCGGCCCGCGATGCAACGCAATCTGCGCTGGCGTCATCAGGCGCTCCGGGCGATCCGCAATTTTCTCGACGACCAGGGTTTTATCGACGTCGAGACGCCGATTCTTTTCAAGTTGACGCCCGAAGGCGCGCGCGACTACCTGGTGCCAAGCCGCGTGAACCCCGGCAAGTTTTATGCGCTGCCGCAATCGCCGCAGATCCTGAAACAGATCCTGATGATCGGCGGACTCGATCGGTACTACCAAATCGCGCGATGCTTTCGCGACGAGGACTTGCGCGCGAACCGCCAGCCGGAGTTCAGCCAGATCGATCTCGAGATGACCTGCCCGCGGCCCGAGGACGTGCAATCGATCGCAGAGGGGATGATCGCCGCCGCGTATCAGCGCGTGCTCGAGATCGATATCAAGCCGCCGTTTATCCGGATGCCATACGCGGACGCGATGGAGCGTTTCGGCACCGACAAGCCGGACCTGCGCTTTGGACTGGAGATAAAGAACCTCACCGCGGCGTTCGCCGCGACCTCGTTCAAAGTTTTCGCCGATGTGATAGCGCAGGGCGGCGCCGTGTACGCGGTCAACCTGCCCGCAGCTAATCAGCTCAGCCGCCGCGAACTCGACGAGATGACCGAAGCGGTCCGCACCCGTTACTCGATGGGGCTCGCCTGGATCAAAGTACAGGAGGCCGCGTGGCAGGGTCCGATCGCGAAATTCCTTACTGACGCCGAGCGCGCGAGCGCGGCCGCGGTTGCGGATCTGAAGACCGGCGACACGATGCTCCTGATGGCGGGTGCGCCGGACAAGGTCCGGCCGGTTCTCGGCGACTTGCGCCTGCAGCTCGGGACAAAGTTCGGGCTGGCGAGCAAGGACGATCTCAAATTTTTGTGGATCGCGGATTTTCCGCTGTTCGAGTATAGCGAAGAAGATAATCGCCTGGTCTCGGTGAACCATCCGTTCACCGCGCCGCATCCCGACGACCTGCTGATGCTCGAATCGGCGCCGACACGCGCGCGCGCGATCGCCTACGACATGGTGCTCAATGGGCAGGAGCTGGGCGGCGGCTCGATCCGTATCCATAGCCGCGAGCTTCAGCTTAAGGTATTTGAGTTGCTGGGACTCACGCGGGAAGAAGCGGTGGATCGTTTTGGATTTCTGATGGAGGCGCTAAGTTATGGAGCGCCGCCGCACGGCGGATGCGCGTTCGGCGTCGATCGGCTGTGTATGATGCTGTGCGGAACCGATTCGCTGCGCGACGTGATCGCGTTTCCAAAGACGCAGAAGGCGGTCAACCCGATGAGCGGTGCGCCCTCGGAAGTGGATCCGCGCCAGCTCCGCGAGTTGTCGATCAAGGTAACGTCATGATGACGAACCGAATCGTGCGGCGCGTTGCAGCAACCGCCACCGGCCTTGCGATGGGGCTGGCGATGAGCTTTGCGGCATCCGGATGCGTTCCGATTGCCAGTGACACCCTGGAAGGCGCCAAGCAGACGGTCGAGGATCTTAAGCCCAAAGACGTGACGACCCATGCGGTGCGCTCGATCAAGACGATCACGATCAACCAGATCGCGGTGATGCCGATTATCGACGCGCCCGCGCCGGGCTCCGAGGCGCTGGCTCCAGGAGCGGGCGATTCAATCACCGCGGAACTCTACAGCCAGGTCGCCGTCGCAGGCGGATGGGAGCTGATCCCGCAAGACGATGTCGCGCAGGCGATGCAGAAGATGCCGCCGACGACGACCGACAATCTCGATCAGAACGCGATCGAACTCGGACATCAGGTCTCAGCCGATGGCGTGCTCTATGGCAAGGTCGAGCGCTACAAGGAACGGGTCGGGCTGGCGTATGCTTCGGCGGAACCGGCCTCGGTGACCTTTGAACTGAAATTCGTCGATACCAAGAGCAAGCAAGTGGTATGGACCGCACACTTCGCGAAGTCGCAGAAAGCGCTGTCGCAGAACATCTTCAACCTGGTGAACTTCGTGCAGTCTTCAGGCCGATGGGTCCGCGCCAACGAAATTGCGCAGGAAGGCGTGCAACAGGCGGTCGCCGATCTGCATGGCGATCTGAACCTCGAGAAGAACGTCAAGCGCTTCGAGACCGGAACCTATGGTGAAGTAAAGTCGGGCCAGCAGCGTTACAATACCTCCAACGGCGCCGGCGGGTTGTATTAGGATCACTCTCTGCGCATCTGATTCGTCTCCTTTCAGGGCGAGGTGAAAAGATCAATCCCACGGCGAGTGCGGTTTCATCCGCAACGCCGCCGCTACGGCAGGATGCGCTACGTAGCCGTCGTAAGTGTTGAGGCCGTGGCGGATTGCTTTGTTCAGGCGTCCGGCTTCGAGCAGCCCGCGATCCGCGATATCAAGCGCGTAGGTCAGCGTCGCGTTGGTCAGCGCGTAGGTGGAAGTATGCGGCACCATCGCGGGCATATTAGTCACGCAATAGTGCACCACGCCGCTCTTGATGAAGGTCGGCTTGCCGTGTGTGGTGGCGCGCGAGGTTTCCGAGACGCCGCCCTGGTCGATCGACAGATCGACGATCGCGGCGCCTGGTTTCATCTTCGCGACCAGCGCCGACGAAAGCAGCCGTGGCGTGCGGGCGCCCGCAACCAACACCGCGCCGATGACCAGGTCCGCCTGGCAGACTTCTTCTTCCAGACTCGCGCGATTCGACATCACGGTGGTCGCGTGCCCGGCCAGCAGATCGCTCAGGTAGCGCAGGCGCGAAGGATTCACGTCCAGGATCGTGACCTCGGCTCCGATTCCCGCCGCGACCCGGCAGGCGTTGAAGCCGGCGATTCCTCCGCCCAGCACGACTACTTTGCCCGGCCTGACGCCAGGCGCGCCGCTCAGCAGTACGCCGCGTCCGCCGTTGCGAGATTGCAGGCACCACGAGCCGCACTGGATCGCAAGACGGCCCGCGACTTCGCTCATCGGCGCGAGCAGCGGCAGGCTTCCGTCTTCGAGCTGGATCGTTTCGTAGCCGAGCCCGGTCACGCGGCGCGAGAGCATCGCATTGGTCAGTCGCCGATCGGGCGCCAGATGAAGATAGGTAAACAGGATTTGCCCGGCGCGCATCAGGCGGAACTCGGCGGGTTGTGGTTCCTTGACCTTGAGCACCATCTCGGCGCGTTTCCAGACCTGCGCCGCGCCGTTTACGATCACCGCGCCGGCACGGCGATAGTCGCGGTCGCTGAAACCGCTGCCGATTCCCGCGCCGCTCTGGACCACGACGCGATGACCATGGGTGCGAAAAGCGGCGGCGCCAGCCGGGGTCAGCGAAACCCGCCGTTCGTCAGATTTGATCTCGGTCGGAACTCCGATCAGCATCGCGGCATCTCCTTGCGCGGCGCGTCCGGCCGCGTTCGTGCTTGATCAGCGATGTTACACGAATCGCGATACGTGAGCCGCTCCTCAGTCAAGACTTGCAATCGCCTCGAACGCGCGATCAGGATCAGTTAGGAACTTGACAAGAGGAATTGCGCCGCGCTTGATGAATTGAAGGGACCGCGCGCGGCCCGGCGGATCAAAATAATTCGCGAGGCCGTGCGCGAGCGAGATTGCGGTTCGGGGAGGAGTCATGGAGATCCCACAGGGACTCAAATTTTCAAAAGAGCACGAATGGGTCACGACTGAGGACTCCGTCGCGACTGTTGGCATTTCCGATCACGCGCAGGAGCAACTGGGCGAAATCGTTTATATCGAGCTTCCAGCAGTCGGCGAGAAGATCAGCAAGGACGATCCGTTCGGAGTGGTCGAATCAGTCAAAGCGGTCTCGGACATCTATGCCCCGGTGAGCGGCACGGTAATCGAGGTCAACGAAGATTTGCCCGACACTCCGGAAGTGGTCAACGAAGATCCGTATGGCGACGGATGGCTGATCAAGGTGCGGGTGAGCGATCCATCAGACCTTGAAGATCTGATGGACGCCGACGAATACGCCGAGCTGGTTGCGCGCGAGAAGGAATAGCGCCTACGTGCGTGGCGCGGACTCGGCCGAAACCGTCGCGGCGACAGCCTTGGCCACGGAGATCCTGAGGGTTGCCGTCTGCCGCGGCGGATCGATAAATACCATCAGGAACGACGCCGAGTGCGCCGCGGAGACCGTGAAATTTTTCTGCGGATCGAGACGCTGCAGGAATTCAATTTCGCGCGGAGTCATTTCGCCCACCATCTTTTCAGACAGGCCGTTGCCGCAGTATGACGCCTGGCCCGCAATCTGCCGATGCGCTCCGTCGAGCAAGTCTACCGCGATTAGAATACCGTGAAGCGGATCATCACCGACGTTTTCCGCGGTGCCGCTTACCATCAACGCGTCGGCACCGCCCTTGATCGGAAGGTACCGCGCATGCACGTCGCGCAGCGCAACCAGGGTGGCGGGCACAATAGGACGATTGAAGCGGGTGCCAAAGCCCGGCACTTGCGCGAGCATCCGCGCGCTTGCCGCGGGCTCTCCGCAGATCACCATGCTGGCCAGGCCGAAGGCGACGGCAACCAGAAAGAAGGCGGCGATAAACATTCCGGCGGAGTGCGCCGCGCCACGGGACTCGATATATGCCACGTCGTCGGGAAGGCGGTCGGAAATAAGTCCGCGGTCGGCGGCCAAGTTCCGGATATTGACCGCTGCCGTGGCGACCGGGAATCCCGGCTGCGTGGATTCCTCTTCGTCGGCATGCGGGATGATCCGTGGCGCCGGAGTCGGGGCAATCTCAATCGGTGCGGGCGTCACTGCGGCAACGGCGGCCGCAAAATCCTCGGGCGTATCGCCGACCTGCCATTCGTCGTTATTTCGATCGAACTCGTGGCGCGCGTCGCGATCGTGCTCCCTGACCACGCCGGGGTCTTCCTGCTCGCTGGAGACGGTTCCTTCGTCGCTGAAATCGAATTTGAGATTCTCGCCCGGATCGGCCTCATCGGGTTCGCGCGAAAAGGGGCGATTCATCAAGTCGTCGGTCGAAGGTTCGGCCGCTTTCGGTTCATCCGGTTCGTCAGCACGCGTATTCTGGACAGGCGCCGGCGCCTCAGGTTCCGGTTCGGGTTCGGGCTCAAGCGGCGCAGCCGACGGGCGCTCGAAACGCTGCGGACGCGCCGCGGCGCTCGAGATATCGCGGACCAGTGCCTTCTTCGGACGCGCGCCAACCGGATCGGCGTTGAAAACGTGTCCGCATCGCGAGCACTTGAAGGTCGGGGTTTCGTCCGGCAACACCCGCTCGTCGATTCGGTAACGTGTATGACAGCTAGTGCATTGAATCTCGATCATCACCGCACCTCACAGCCCGCCAAAAAAGCTAGCATACGCGGGGACGCTGCGCACGAGACGATCATTGGCGCGTCGAGGCTCGCACGATGCGCCTAGCGCTATTGACGCGCCGCTTTGATCCGGCCGGAGGCGGTACTGAACGCGATCTGATGATCACGGCGGGCATCCTCACGCGGGCGGGCCATCGAATCGCTGTGTATGCCGACGAGGTGCGCGCCCGCACACCCGGCGTCGAGGTTCGCCGGCTTGGCGGAGTACCGCTGCCCCGCGCGCTTGCACTGATGCGATTTGCATACGCGGCGCCCGCGGCCGCGCGGCGTGACGGCGCCGACCTGGTTCTGAGTTTCGCGAGAACGATTGGCGCAGATATCCTGCGCTCGGGCGGCGGCGCGCACGCGTCATACGTGCGTGCGGCTCGCTTGTGGCGCGGCGGCCTGCGCGCAGGCGCGATGCGCCTCGCGCCGTATCATCGGGCACAAATGATCGTCGAGCGGCGAGGCTTCCGCTCGCCCGCGCTTAAGTGCGTCATCGCGGTATCGAATCTGGTTCGCGACGATCTGATGCGGAGCTTTGGCGTTTCCCCGCCACGCGCAGTGACGCTGTACAACGGCGTCGATCTTGATCGCTTCAAGCCCGCAGTGAGTTTGTCTACCGGTGCGGAAATTCGGATGCGTTACGGAGTTCCCGCCGCAGCGCGGCTGGTCGTATTCGTCGGAAACGGGTTCGCACGCAAGGGACTCGGCGCGCTGCTCGAGGCGATGCCGGGGCTGGGGAACGATCCTTATCTGATCGTCGCCGGTAACGATCGCTCCAGAACGGCATACGAGCGGCGCGCCGCTCGCCTTGGAATTCAGCGCCGCGTGATCTTTGCGGGCGCTGTGCGCAACCCCGAGCAGTTCTTTCAAGCCGCCGACGCGCTCGCGTTTCCTTCCCTGTTCGAGCCGTTTGGCAACGTCGCGCTGGAGGCGATGGCCTGCGGGATTCCAGCGCTTACCAGCGCGGCATGCGGGGTTGCGGAGCTGATGCCGCCGGAGCTGCAGTCGGCAGTCGTGGAGAATCCGGCCGATGCAAATGAAGTGACGATCCGACTGGGTGCGATGCTCGCCGCGCGCGCGGCGCTTGCCCCGATCGCGCTTGCAACCGCGCGCCAGTTCACCTGGGAGCGGCACGAGCGCCAGTTGCTCGCGACAATCGAGTCGGTCGCGCGCAGGTAAAAAAATCAGCCGCCCAGACCGTCAAACATCCCGCGCGCAATTGCCCGGCGGCGTTCCTCGCGCGCGATTCGCTCGCTCGATGCGCCGGCAGCACGCGCAACTTTGAGCCGCGCCCATGCAATCACATTTTTTGCGATCACCTCGGACGCGGAATGTTTTTCGTGCAGCATCCGGCATCGTCCGCGCTCACGCGACACTTGTATGAACCGTTCGCGGTCGGCGCGAGCCGGATCGACCTCGTGATACACGATCGCTTTCGGTGCGTAGCCGATTTTGTATCCCGCATGCCGCAGCCGAGCGGACATCTCGGTTTCTTCTTCGTGCCCGCCCGCGCCGGGGCCCAGGCGCTCATCGAATGGACCGACGCGCGCGATCGCGTCCGCGCGAAAGGCCATGTTCGCGCCAATCACACCGCGTACCTCGATGACTTTGTCACCGCGCTCGAAGATCGGGAGGTCCAGATAGACCCAGCCCGCACCGGCTTTCTTGATCGGATCTTCCGCCGGCACAACCCGGCCCGCCATCGCGGCGAACTCCTGATGCGCCGTGAAAAATTCCTCGACCGCGTCGAGGTAGCGATCGCTCGCAAGGACGTCGTCGTCGAGGAACACGAGGATTTCGCCCGTGGCCGAAGCGATCGCGCGATTCTGAATCCGGCATTTGCCGGCGCGCGGGTCGTGTAGATGAATTAGCGGCGGCAGATCTGCGTCCAGTGCGTCCGGTTCGGCGGTGCCGTTTTCCGCGACGATGATTTCGCGTTCGCATCCGGCAATCTGCGGCGCAAGGCGCCTGAGCAGCCGCGCCAACGAGCCGGGACGCTTGTGGGTAGCGATGATGACAGAGAGCTTCATCGCCAGCGGATGCTTCAGGACACGGACTTGCGAAAGCGCATGATGATATTTTCGTCCATCAGGCAGCTCGCGCTGGTCATGAAGCCGAACAGCTTGCGATTAATCGCGCGCTGTGCGGGATCTTTCACGCCGCGCACGTACAGCATCCACGACGCGCCCGCGATGAACGGATACAGAAGCGGGGCGGCGAGTTTCGCCTTGAGCTTGCGTCGGCTCTTTCCCAGCGCCTCCATTGTGAGGCCGTAGCCGTGCGCCATCCAGTGGAAATCGTTCAGGCCCATCACGTGCCAGTTGCGCCCGTCTTCGACGCGGTAGCGATAGGGCAGGGGAGCGCGGCGTCCTTTGTAGTATCCGGTCAGCAGATAGTGGATTCGGGAGGCGACGTTCAGGCGATTCGGCGTGGTCAGAATCGCGATGCCGCCAGGCTTGAGCACACGCGCGACCTCGCTAAGCGCGTGCGGGATATCGGGCAGATGCTCGATCACCTCGAGCATCAGGACGAGCTCGAACTCGGCGTTGCGGAACGGCAGATCGTCGTTGAGATCGGCGGCGACCCATCCGGGACGCGTGGTGCGCCGCTCGGTCGCGACCACGCTCCATCCCCGCTTGATTAGCGTCGTGGTGGAAAGCCCGTCGCCCGCGCTGATATCCAGCGCGCGCGCTCCGGGCGCAGGTGCAGGCGCAAGATCGATCGCGCCGCTGACTCGCTCACTCATCGCAACACAGGATTGTGTTTGACGTGCGGCCACGCCACAAGCGGCCTCGGCCGATTTCCGGCGGCTTGAATTGGGGCGCGCCGCCGGATAAATCGTATAGGCTCACCCATGCGCGAGAGTGGCGGAATGGCAGACGCGCAAGGCTCAGGACCTTGTGGAGGCAACTTCGTGGGGGTTCAAGTCCCCCCTCTCGCACCAACCCCGGCCCGCGATTCGTCAATAGGGGGAAGGCTCGCCGCCCGACTCCTTGTTTCCGGAGGTTTCAGGACCGTGGCACTTGGCGACGTCGTTGACGCTCGCACCGATCGCAGATGCGATCTCCGCGTCAGAGCGTCCTGATTCGGATTGAAGCTTGACGACGTTGCAATCAACGTGATCGCTCGAGAGCGAGCCGCATCCCGCGAGCGCACCCGCCATCATGAGCGCGCCTGCGGCCGCAGCCACTGTGATTTTCAGACTGGTTCCACCAAGCATAGCAGTTCTCTCCTCCTCCAAACTCGTCACAAACTCGACGCGACTCGTCGCGAAACGGGTGGCCCTCCCCATTTGGGCCATGCGCACCATATTACCAAGCAGACTGATTTGACAAGCACGCATCGCCGCATCGCTTGAGGCATTTGTGCGGCGCCAATATGATCGGAGCTCGGGTGTTCAACGCCGGTGATTCCTTCACCGGCTGAAGCCTGCGCCACTCAGGAAGGTAAAATTGGAACTCGGAAAAACCTATGATCCCAAAGCCGCCGAAGAACGGTGGTTCCAGGAGTGGATTGATCTAGGCTATTTCAAGGCCGACCCCGAACGGCCCGGCCCGGTATTTTCGATCGTCATTCCGCCGCCCAACGTCACCGGGCAGCTTCATCTCGGCCACGCGCTCAATGCGACTCTGCACGACATTATCGTGCGGATGCGCAGGATGCAGGGTTACAACACCCTGTGGCTGCCGGGAACCGATCACGCTGGAATCGCGACTCAGAACGCGGTCGAAAAAACCATCGCAAAAGATGGCAAGAATCGCCACCAGATGGGTCGCGACGCGTTCGTCGATCGGGTTTGGGAATGGCGCGAGCAATACGGCAGCCGCATCATGCTGCAACTGCGGCGAATCGGCGCGTCGTGCGACTGGAGCCGCGAGCGCTTCACCCTCGACGCCGGGCTCTCGCGCGCGGTCAACACGGTGTTCGTCGAGCTGCACAAACGCGGACTCATCTACCGCGATCGCAGGCTCATCAACTGGTGTCCGCGATGCGAAACGGCTCTTTCCGATCTCGAGGTCGAGCATAAGGACACCAACTCGAGCCTGTGGTACATCCGCTATCCATTCGCCGACGGCTCCGGCTCGATCACAGTTGCGACTACGCGGCCGGAGACGATGCTCGGTGATGCCGCGGTCGCGGTGAATCCTTCGGACACGCGCTACACCGCGGTCGTCGGCAAGACGCTCAGGCTTCCGCTGATCAACCGCGAGATCGAGATCATCGCTGACGCCGCGGTCGATCCGAAATTCGGCACCGGCGCGGTCAAGATCACGCCCGCGCACGATCTGAACGATTTCGAGATCGGCCGGCGGCACAAGCTCGAGCAGATTTCCGTGATGGACACGCGGACGCGGATGAATGAAAACGCCGGCGTCTACCAGGGGCTCGAGCGCGAAGCAGCGCGCAAGGCGATCGTCGCCGACCTCGAGGCGCAGGGGTTGCTCGAGAAGATCGAGCCGCACAAAAGCGCCGTCGGGGTGTGCTCGCGCTGCGAGACCGTGGTCGAGCCGATGCTATCCGAGCAGTGGTTCCTGCGCGTGCGCGAGATGGCGCAGCGCGCGATGGACGCGGTCAAGAGAGGCGACACGACCTTTCATCCAAAGTTCTGGGAAAAGACATTTTTCGACTGGATGGAAAACGCGTACGACTGGTGTATCTCGCGCCAGCTATGGTGGGGGCATCGGATTCCTGCGTACCGCTGCGAGCGATGCAGTCATTTTACCGTCGCGGCCGAACGTCCGCAGAAATGCGAAGAATGCGGTGGCACCGATATCATCCAGGATGACGATGTGCTCGACACCTGGTTCAGCTCGGGGCTGTGGCCGTTTTCGACCCTCGGATGGCCCGACGACACTCCTGAATTGCGTAAGTATTATCCGACCAGCCTGCTGATCACCGGTTTCGACATAATTTTCTTCTGGGTTGCGCGGATGATGATGCTGGGGCTCGAGCTCACCGACAAAGTGCCGTTCCAGGATGTGTACATCACGGCGTTGGTGCGCGACGAGTACGGCAAGAAGATGACCAAGACCAAGGGCAACGTCGTTGACCCGATGGATCTGATGGGGCAGTACGGGACCGACGCGGTCCGCCTGACGCTGGCGCAGCTGGCGGCGCAGGGGCGCAACGTTATCCTGTCGCACGATCGATTCGCGGCAGCGCGCGCGTTCGCGAACAAAATCTGGAACGCCGCGCGTTTCGTGATGATGAACCTCGAAGGCGCTCCGCAGCCGCTTCTGGAGCCGGAGCGCGCTAAGCTGGGTCTCGCCGAGCGGTGGATTCTCGCGCGCCTCGACGAGACTGTCCGCGAAGTGACTCGCGCGGTTGACGCGTACGAGTTCAACATCGCTGCGATGACGCTGTACACGTTCATCTGGCACCAGTTCTGTGACTGGTATATCGAGCTCGCCAAAGATTCGCTGAAGGCGGGCGGCGACCGGCAGGAAGCCGCGCGCTGGGTGCTCGTTCGATGCTTCGACACGATGCTCCGGCTGCTGCATCCCTTCATGCCATTCATCAGCGAAGAGATTTGGCAGGTGATCCGTCCGTATTTGAATGACGCGGGGCTGAGCCGGCATCTGGCGATCGCAAAATTTCCGGGACCGTCGACGAGTCCGTGGACTTCGGTCGATGAGGAAGCGGCGATGGAGCATTGTATCGCGGCAACGGAGGCGGTTAATTCGCTGCGCGCCTTGTTGGGGTATCATCCGGGCCAGCGCGTGAGCGTCATTCTCAACCAGCTCACGCCGGAAATCGCCGAAGAGTTTCTTTCGTGGCACGACTACGCGACGACGATGGCCAAGGCAGACAAGATCGAGATTCAAACGGCGGTGCACGACAGAGTCGTGCATTCGATTCTGCCGTGGGCGGTGATCGGCGTCGTGGCGCCGCCTGATTTCGATTTTGACCGCGCGCGCGAAAAGATCGGCAAGCAGCTCGACGAAGTTTCCAGGCATGCCGAGCAGCACGAGAAGCGTCTCAACGACGAAGGCTTCAAAGCCAAGGCCGATCAGGAGACCAAGGACCAGGTGGCGGAGAAGTTCGAAGCTCTTCGCGCACAGCAACGCCAACTGCACGCGCAACTGGACCTTCTGTCCGCAAGCCAGGCATGAAGGTGTCACTGATACGAAACGCGAACTGCGATTCCTCGCGCGGCAGCCGGAGCTTGCCCTGAGCCTGCCGAAGGGCGCGGGAATCACACAATTCAACCATGGAACTAGTCTCCCAAATCGTTCTTGACGACATCATCCGGCGGGCGCTGGCCGAGGATGTCGGGCAGGGCGATATTACTACTGCGGCGACGGTGCCCGCCGGTAAACATGGACGCGCTCGGATCATCGTCAAAGAAGCGGAGATGATCCTGGCCGGCGGGATGCTTATCGAGCGAGTGTTTGCGATGACCGGCGCTGCACCGCACGTCGAGAAGCTTGCGGCCGAAGGGACTCGGCTGCGTGAAGGCGAAGTGCTGGCGGAGATCGACGGCATGCTCGCGGGCCTGCTGACGGGCGAGCGAGTCGCGCTCAACTTTGTGCAACTGCTTTCCGGAATCGCGACAGTCACGCGACGTTTCGTTGACGCCGTGGCGGGTACGCGCGCCCGAATCGTCGATACGCGCAAGACCCATCCGGGGCTGCGCGCGCTCGAGAAGTATGCGGTGCGGACAGGCGGCGGACATAACCATCGCTTCGGCCTCGACAGCGGAATTCTGATCAAGGAAAACCATATCGCGGCGGCCGGTTCGGTCACCGCCGCGATCGAGGGCGCGCGCCGCTCTGCGCCGCACAGTTTTCGAATCGAGATTGAATGCGAGACGCTCGCGCAGGTCGAAGAGGCGCGCCGCGCGGGCGCCGATGCGATGCTGCTCGACAACATGGCGCTCGCGGACATCCGCGGTGCGCGTATGATCGCGGGCGAGGACACGATTCTCGAAGTATCCGGAAATGTCTCGCTCGAAACCGTCCGCGCAATCGCGGAGACCGGTATCGATATCATCTCGGTCGGCGCGCTGACCCATTCCGCGCGCGCGGTCGATATCAGTATGCGAATCGCTGGCGTGTGACTGTCGCGCCCCGAGCGGCGCGAAGCATTTGAGCGAAACCCCGATGGCCCGCAGCAATCCTTACCAATCAATCGAACGCGGCGCGCCGGGCCGAATCGGATGGCGAATCCACTACTTCGAGGAACTTGATTCCACCCAGACCACCGCGCGCGAGCTCGCGAGCGCGGGGTCTGCGCAAGGCACCGTGGTGATCGCCGAGCGCCAGACCGCGGGACGCGGCAGGATGGGGCGCACGTGGCATTCGCCCGCCGGAGCAAACCTGTACGCGACGTTTATCCTGCGTCCCCCGATTCCGATCGCTGAGGTCCCGCGCTTAAGCCTGGTAGCCGGAGTTGCCGCCGCCGAGGCGCTCGCGCGCGAGGCGCCGGGCCTCGTCGCGCTCAAGTGGCCGAACGACATATGGCTTCGCGGGCGCAAGGTCGGCGGTATTATCGCAGAGGCGATGACCGATCTGCACGGTGCCCTTGAGGCGGTGCTGCTGGGAATCGGACTGAACCTGAATCTGGCGCCTGAAGACATTCCGGCCGAGCTGCGCGACAAGGCAACCTCGCTGCGCGCGGTGCTGGGGCGTCCATGCGACCGGATCGCGATAGCAGAATCACTTTGCAGTTTTCTTGAGTATCGTTATATGGAAACTGTATCGCGAGGGTTTAGCGCCGTGCGTCCGATATGGGAAAGTTTCTCGGCGCTGACCGGAAAGCGGGTTACGGTGGTTGACGGGGAGCGGCGCGAAGCGGGTATCGTACGTGGAATTGATGCGGACGGAGCGCTGATACTCGATACGGGCGCGGGGCTAAAGCGGATCCTGGCGGGTGACGTCAGTATCGAGGGAGCATACGAGTGAGCAGGTGACGACATAGCCGAGCGAAACCGTCCCGCGACGCGCACAGCGGGACGCCAATGTGAGAGGAGTGTCTCCTATGGCTGTGGAGGAAATCGGACGGCTCAGAAGTATCGCGATTGTTGGCCAGGGTGGAACCGGCAAAAGCCAGTTGGCCGAAGCGATGCTCTTTACCGCCGGAGCGACAACCCGCCTCGGGCGTCCTGACGACGGCACCGGACTGCTGGATTTCGAACCCGAAGAGCTGCATCGCGGAGTGACCATCGGCTCTTCGTTCCATCATCTGAACTGGAAACGCACCGAAGTAATTCTCGCCAACACCGCCGGCTACAGCGCATTTCTTCCCGACACCTTCAATACGCTGCACGCCGTGGACGGCGTCGTGATGCTGGTTTCGCCGGGCGGCGATCTCAAAGTCGAATCCGAAAAAATCTGGACGGCGCTGAACGAGCTCAAGCTGCCGCGAATCGCGTTCGTTTCGCGCCTGGACCGCGAGCATACCAGCTTCGACGCCGCGATGAAGGATCTCGAAACGGGACTCGACGCCAAGCCGGTCGCGCTGACGCTGCCCATCGGAGACGAGACCGCGTTTAACGGCGTGATCGATATCCTTGCGATGAAGGCACTGGTCTATTCCGATAGCGGCGGCAAGGCGGTCGAGCAGGAGCTCTCGGGCGCGCAGAAGGATCGAGCCGAGAAGGCGCACGCCGCGATGTTCGACGTGGTCGCGGAAACGGACGACGCGCTGCTCGAGGAATATCTCGAGAAGGGCACGCTCCCGCTCGAGAAGGTGATTCCTGCGCTCCATGCCGCGGTGACGGCGGCGAAGATAACACCGGTCTTCTGCGGCTCCGGCGCCAAGAATATCGGCGTGGGTCCGCTGCTCGACGCGATCACCTTGATGCTGCCGGCGCCCAACGAGCGGCCTCCGATGCTGGCGCATTCTCCCACCTCGTCGGAGGATCTGGCACGCGCGGCGGATCCGGCGGCGCCGTTCGCCGCGATGGTGTTCAAGACCGTCATCGATCCGTTCGCGGGCAAGCTTTCGATTTTCCGCGTCGTCTCGGGCACCGCGCGCAGCGACGCCACCGTGCTCAATTCCACTCGCGAGACCAAGGAGCGCTTCGGCCAGCTCCTGCGGCTGGAAGGCAAAAAACAGGCGCCACTGGCGATTGCGCTGCCGGGCGAGATCGTCGCGGTGGCGAAGCTCAAGGACACCGTCACCGGCGACACGCTGTGCGACGAAAAGTCGCCCTTACTGTTCGAACCGCCGCCGCGCGCGCACGCGGTCATTTCGTTCGCGATCCGGCCCAAGACCAAGGCTGACGAGGAGAAGGCTTCGGCCGCGCTGCACAAGCTGGTCGAGGAAGATACCGCACTCGAGATGTATCGCGACCCGCAGAGCCACGAGATTATCCTGTCCGGTACCGGGCAGATGCATATCGAGGTCACGGTCGAAAAGCTCAAGCGAAAATTTAATGTAGAGGTTGAACTTCAGGCGCCCAAGGTTCCCTACCGCGAAACCATCAAGGGCCGCGCCGAGGCGCAAGGCAAGTACAAGCGCCAGTCCGGAGGGCGCGGCCAGTACGGTGATTGCTGGCTCAAAATCGAGCCGCTGGCGCGCGGCGGAGGGTTCGAGTTCGTCGATCAAATAGTAGGCGGCTCGATTCCGCGCAACTTCATCCCGTCGGTCGAGAAGGGCGTACGCAACACCCTGGTTGATGGCTTTCTTGCGGGATTTCCGATTGTCGATGTGCGCGTGACAGTCTTCGACGGCAGCTACCATGACGTCGATTCGTCGGATATGGCCTTCCAGATCGCCGCTTCGATGGGCTTTAAGGCCACGATGGAAAAAGCGCGCCCGATTATCCTCGAACCGATTGTCGCGATCGAGGTTGCCTGCCCCGACGAGTGCATGGGAGACGTGATCGGCGATCTGAATTCGCGCCGCGGCAAGGTGCTCGGGATGGATCGCAAGGGCGCAAGCCAGGTGATCAAGGCGATGGTGCCGATGTCGGAGATTCTGAAATACGCGCCCGACCTGCGCTCGATAACTTCCGGACGCGGATCGTTTGAGCAACGTTTCGATCATTACGAGGAAGCTCCGCCGCTCGTGGCCGAAAAGATAATCAAGGAGAACAAGGCCGCCCGCGAAGCAGCTGGGCCGCATCATGCCCACGCTTAGCGCATAGCCGCAGCAGCCAAATGACGGTATTGCAAGGGCGCGCCGTGCTATACAATCTGCCTTGAGGCAGTAATCGCGATGGCGCCATTGGGAAAGGGCCTGATCGCAATAGGACTCGTGCTGATCGCGGTAGGCTCGATGCTATGGGGGCTCGGCTACGTGCCGATATTTGGGCATCTGCCCGGCGACATCCAGTTCCGCCGCGCTAACTTCAACTTCTATTTTCCACTTGTTAGCTGCGTGGCGGCGAGCATTATCCTGTCGCTGATCTTCGCGATCTTCAGGCGCTAACGATGGCGGCAAAGATGGCGGCAGAGCCGCGCGACTTCACTCTTCGGCGCGCCGAACTCAAGCGGCGCCGCCGCGAGTTGATCGCGGTCGGAGTGGCCGCCGCGATTCTGGTCGCATTCGTCTTCGCGCAAACCGAGTTGCCGCCGCTGTCGCGGCATACGTCGCTGGCCTCGAACCTGGCGGTCATCTCGCTCTTCAATCTCAGCTTCCTCTTACTGGCACTGCTGCTGTTCCTGGTCGGAAGAAATCTCGCGAAGGTTATTTTCGAGCGCCGACGCGGGCTTATCGGCTCGAAGTTCCAGGTGCGGCTGGTGGCGGGATTTATCGCGGTCGCGCTGGTACCGAGTGCGTTTCTGCTCTACGTCTCGGGCGTATTTCTGAACGCCAATATCGGAAGCTGGTTCAATCCCGAGTACGAGCAGGTGCTGGATGACTCGCTCGAGATCGCAAAGACCTATTACCTGAACTCCGCCAACAACGCGGCGCACTTCGCGCGCGTGCTGGCCGAAGAGATCTCGTCCAGAAAGCTGCTCGCGCCAGAGGACCACGGGCGCCTGCGCCGTTTCATCGAACAGCACCAACAGGAATACAACCTGGGCACGATCGAGGTATTTTCGGCCGATCGGAAACTCCTGCTGATCGCTCTCAGCCCCAAAACCCCCACCGGGATCGGCGTCTCTCCTGACGCGCAGATTTTGCTCGAAACCTTGAAGGGACAGGCGATGACCCGCACCGACCGCCTGGGCAGCTCGGACGTGATTCGCGGCACCGCGCCGATCTATACGACGCCCGAGACTGACACGGTCGTGGGCGCCGTGGTGGTCGATTACTACCTGCCGAAGAGCCTTGCCACGCGTGCCGCGGGAATCTCGCGCTCGGCGGAAGATTATTTTCAGCTTCGAATCCTGCGCGGACCGATCCTCAACAGCTACATCCTGGCGCTGGTGCTGATCGGGCTGGTGGTCGTGATGCTCGCGAGCTGGTTCGGGATGTATCTGGCGCGTGGAATCACCGGGCCGATTAAGCGGCTGTTGCAAGGCACTCAGGCGATAGCGGCGGGCAATCTCGACTACACGATCGCGGGAATCCGCGACGACGAAATCGGCCAGCTAATCGATTCCTTCAACCAGATGACCGCCGACCTTCGCGGCTCGGCGGCCGAGCTCGAACGGCGCCGTCGCTACACAGAAACGCTGCTCGAGAACGTCTCGGCGGGCGTCGTCGGGCTGGACCCGCAGGGGATTCTGACCACGATAAATCCCTGCGCGGAACGCCTGCTCGGCGTGAGCGCGCATAGCGTTATCGGATTGCACTACCGCCGGACTATGCAACCCGCGCTCTCGCGGGTGCTTGACGATCTGCTCGCGGCGGCGACGAGCCCCAGCGAGGCGCGCTCGACCGTCAAGGTGGAGGTCGCGGGCGCGGAAGCCGAGCTGATGCTCACGGCGAGTCCGCTTTCGGACAGCGCCGGAGAACCACTCGGCTCGGTTTTATTTTTCGAGGACGTCAGCCAGATCGCGAAGGTCGAGCGAATGGAGGCGTGGCGCGAGGTCGCGCGCCGAATCGCGCACGAAATAAAAAATCCGCTGACTCCGATCCAGCTCTCGGCCGAGCGCATGCGCCGGCAGATGGTGGGACGCAGCGACGGAACTCCCGACACTCCGCTGGTCGAGGAATGCACGCGCACAATTATCGGCGAAGTCGAGGCGTTGAAGCATCTCGTGAACGAGTTTTCCGCCTTCGCGCGGATGCCGCATCTGAATCCCGTCCCGGGCGATCTGAACGCACTGGTGGCCGACACGGTGGCGAACTTCCGCGCGGCGCATCCGGCGGTCGAGTTCAACACCAACCTGGCCGCGGGCCTGCCCCAGATCATGATCGATCGAGAGGCGCTCAAGCGCGCGCTGGTGAACCTGCTCGACAACGCGGTCGGCGCGACTACCGCCTTCGCGCGCAACGGCGATAAGCCGAAGATCGATTTGCGTACCGCCATCCGCACGGATACCCCGATCCTGATCCTCGAGGTTGCCGACAACGGTCCGGGAATCGATCCGCGCCTGCGCACGCGAATTTTCGAGCCCTATTTTTCGAGCAAGAAGGGCGGGACCGGCCTGGGTCTCGCGATCGTCTCGGCGATCGTGACGGACCATCACGGCTTCGTGCGCGTAGTTGACAACCAACCGCGCGGAAGTAGATTCATAATGGAGTTTCCTATAAAAGTGCAGCAATTCGCCAAGGCCGTCGGCTGAGGCGAAGCTCGCCGCGGGCGGCCGTTCCGGCCGGCAGGAACTTGCGACAATACTAACTTGAAATTTTCGCTGGATTCGACGAAGAGGAACGCATCGTGAACGAAACCGTGCTGGTGGTGGATGACGAGGAGCGGATCCGATCATCGATACGCGGAATATTAAGCGACGAAGGATTCCGGGTGGTGGACACCGGTGACGCTCCGGGCGTGATGGATTTGATTCATCGCGAGGCGCCTTCGATTGTTCTGCTCGACGTGTGGATGCCGGAGCTCGACGGGATCGAGCTGTTGCGGCGGATTAAATCTGAACAGCCCGCGGTGCCGGTGATCATGATTTCCGGGCACGCGAATATTCAGAGCGCGGTGGCGGCGACCAAGCTCGGCGCGGCGGATTTTATCCAGAAACCATTTTCGGTCGACGGCCTGCTCGCGTCGATCTCGCGCGCGCTCGACGGCGGCAGCGCCGCGCCACAAAGCGAAGATCGCGCGCCCGCCTTGTCAGGCGAGCTACCTTCGGCGCAGGCGCGCGTCAAACGCGGCGCGCTGGCACAGCGAACCATCGCGCGATCGATCGTGCTGGGCGGGCAAGGATTGCACACCGGTCTCAAGACCGGGGTGATCCTGCATCCGGCGCCAATAGGATTTGGAATTGTTTTCTCATCGCTCTCCGACGATATAGTTATCGAGGTTCGCGTCGAGAATGTGGTCGATACAGCGTACAACACCACGCTCGCTTCGGGCGGGCGCTCGGTGCGCACGGTCGAGCATCTGATGTCCGCGCTGCACGCGTTCGGAATCACCAATCTGCTCGTCAAGACCGATGAGGAAGTGCCTGCCCTGGACGGATCGGCGCTCGAGTTCTGCAAGCATATCGAAGCGGTCGGAGTCGCCGACCAGGCCGCAGTGGTCAAGCCGATCCGAATCAACCAAAAATTTGTCATCGGAGAGGAAGGCGCGGGCCGTGAATTTATTGCCGTCGAGCCGGCCGATCATCTGATTGTCGATTACATCCTCGACTATCCCCAACCGATCGGTAATCAGAAGGTACACTTCGAATTGACCTCGCCCGCGGCTTACACCAAAGAGATAGCGCCCGCGCGAACCTTCGGATCGGTGCGCGAGTTCCGCAAGCTCAACGAGATGGGCCTCGGCAGCGGTGCGCGGCTCGACAACGCGATCCTGGTCGACGAGCAAAAGGTCGTGAACACCACGCTTCGATTTCCGGACGAGTTCGCGCGGCACAAGGTGCTGGACCTGATCGGCGACCTGTATCTGCTCGGGCGGCCGATATTCGCGCACGTTACCGCCTCGAAGACCGGGCATAGCGATAACCTGGCGCTGGCCAAGGCGATCCAGAAGCTTTCGCGAAACTAGTTACCAGCGCGCTCACAGCACCGGATGGAACTCAAAGGGAAAGTCGCGCTGGTCACCGGCGCGGGACGGCGCGTCGGCCGCGCGATCGCGATGGCGCTGGCCGAGCGCGGCGCCGATATCGCCGTGCATTACAATACCTCGAGCGCAGAGGCCGACGCGGTGACGCGCGAGATTATTGCCGCAGGCGCGCACGCGAAATCGTTTCACGCCGACCTTGAAAGCGTCGCACAGATCGAGGCGATGGTTGCGGCGGTGGTCGCGGCCTTCGGACGAATCGATATTCTGATCAATTCCGCGTCGGTGTTTTACCGCAAGCCGATCGCGGAAGTGACTGAACGCGACTGGGACGCTAATCTGAATATCAACCTGAAGGCTCCGTTCTTTCTGGCCAAGTACGCGGGCGCGCGGATGCGCCAGCAGGGCGCGGGCAAGATCGTCAATCTCGGAGATTGGGCCGGTATCCGTCCGTACAACAATTACCTGCCTTACACCGTCTCCAAGACCGGAGTGATCGGCCTTACGCGCGCGCTCGCCAAGGCACTTGCTCCTGAAGTTCAGGTGAACTGTGTGGCGCTCGGTCCTGTCCTGGCGCCAGAGGACTACGGTCCCGACGAGGTCACGCGGATGGTTGCTGGAACGCTGACTAAAAAGATGGGGTCGCCGCGCGACGTCGCCAACGCGATCTTGTTTTTGTGCGAGGGCACCGATTTCGCCACCGGCGCGACCATCGTGCTCGACGGTGGCCGTCTGATCGCGTGAGCGGCTTCCGTATCTCGCCGATCCGCGGCCGGGTTGCGATCCTCGCAAGCGGCGGCCTCGACAGCTCGGTAATGCTCGCGGACTTGGCGCGGCGCGGCCGTCATGCCTTTCCCGTCTATGTGCGCGCGGGGCTTGCATGGGAACGCGCCGAGCTTGCGATGCTCAGGAAATTTATCGCGACGCTTGCGGACGCGCGAATCGAGCGTGTGGCGGTGCTCGATCTTCCGATGGCCGAGGTCGCGCGCGAGCATTGGAGTGTCACCGGACGCGGTGTTCCCGGCTATCGCGCGAGAGTCGAATCCAACTATATTGTTGGCCGCAACCTGAGTCTGCTCGTCAAGGCCGCGATCTTCTGCGCGCATAACCGAATCGGCGAGATTGCGATGGCGCCGCTCGAGTCGAATCCGTTTCCCGACGCGCGTCCAATATTCTTTCGCGCGGTCGAGCGCACGGTCCTTCTGGGCGTGGGGCTTCCACTTAAGATCCGCACACCGTTCGCCGGGATGACCAAAGCGCAGGTGATACGAAAGGGCAGGGCGCTACGCCTGGAGCTGACGCTCACGTGCGCAAGCCCTCGCGGAGCGATGCACTGCGGGCGATGCACCAAATGCGCGGAGCGCGCGCAGGGTTTCGCCGCGGCGCGAATCCCCGATCCGACGCGATACGCGCGCCGGCCCGGCTAGCTTGCGCGAAGCTCGTGCAGGATATCTCGCGCGATTCCCAGATATCGCTCGGCCGTCGCCGCACCGTGACGCCTAATCGACCAATCGATCTGCCGGACTATCATGTGCGAAAGATATAGCGCGGCGGCCTCGGCGGATATGATCTGGCGCATGGACTCCTGCAGACACGAACGTATTTCCGGACGGTCGTACGAATAGAACAACAGCGTAGCGAGGTCGAACGCCCGGTCGCCGGGACGGCATCCTTCCCAATCGATGACGGCGGTAATTGCGCCGTCTTCGACCAGAATATTCTGCGGATTGAAATCGAAATGCACCGCGTCGCGCGACTGACAGCGCGAGCGCTCGCCGGCGCGAGCGTGGTTCTGCATCTGCGACAACATCGCGGCTGTCTCAGCCGAATGATTCCGAAAGGTGTCGAGGACGCACCATCCCTGAAATCCCTCCAGGATGCTTTCGACAATCTCCGATGGCCAATCTCCTGAGCGAGACGGTGCCGCGCCGGCCTGCAGATGGTTGAGCTCCAGAACGCGCGGGAGGTAGCGCTCATCGAGCATGCCCATCGAGCGACCGGGCAGCATCGGTCGAATCGCCCATCCGAGATCGAGGTTGTTGCCGGTCAGCAGGTAGGCCCCGAGCGGATAGTTGCGGCGGGCCAGTTCGGTGGTGATTGCGATGACGTCATCCAGGCGGAACTCATTGCGCGCGCCCCACTTCAAAAGGAGCTCTCGTCCGCTCTGATCGAGAACCTTTCGGACCGCACCTGACTCGCCCGCGAGCGCTGCGCCCGCGATCCGAAAGCTGGTGCCGCGAGTGCGGTTAATGTCCTCGATCAACGCGGCGGAGATTTCAGTCGGGAGCTTGGTCACCGGACCCCGAGAGCGAGGGCGCGGCCGCGCTCGGCTGCTTGCGGAATTCTATTTTCGCCTTGCGCTGCAGCTGCTCGAGCGTCTTTTTTACGACTGCGTCTTCATTGTAGTCGAGCAGCACCATAGCGATCTTCGGCTGCACTTCCTTCATCGTCGCGAAGTCTTCGCCCTGGCGCGCCGTGACCTTGATAAAGCTGTAGCCGAGGTTGGATTCGAAAATCTCCGTGAGGTGCCCGACCGGCGTCGCAAAGACCGCCTTCTCGACCACCGGGGGCAACTGGCCCGGATGAAAGTAGCCCAGGTCTCCGCCCTTGGCGGCGGATTGGCTGTCTTCCGAGTTTGCCTTCGCGAACGCGGCAAAATCTTTGGTGTGCTGCGCTTCTTTGTAGAGCTTCAGAATCTTGTCGTGAGCGGCCGTTTTTTGCGCGTCGGTCGGATTATCGGGCAGCTTCACCGCTATATGCGATATCTGCACCTCTCCCGGATCCTTAACGAACAAATCACGATGCTGCTCGTAGTATTGCTTGATCTGTGCATCCGTCGGGCGGACTTTTGCGGCGCGAAATTCGTCGTCAAACATCTTCTCGATCATCATCGAGCCGCGGACCTGCTCGATCAATATCGGATCCGGCGCCGCGCCCGGTAGATCATTCGAGCCCGCTCCCGAGACTTTGAACTCGCGTGCGCGCTCGGCGACTTCGGGGTCGGGGATCACGATCTTGCGGCGCGCGGCCTCGTCGATCAAAAGCTGGCGATTGATCAGATTTTCGGTCGCGTCCTTGAAGACTGCCTTGGTCTCCTCGCTCGAGGTCGCGTTGATCATTTGCTTTTCGGTCCGCGCGTAGTCGGTGATTTCGGCGGCGGTTATCGGATGGCCATCCACTGTGACCAGCACTGGATCTTTGGGATCCGGCTTGACCAGCGGCAGAATTCCGAGGAAGCGCTGCTGCCAGTTAAGGTCCGCCCGACCGAGGCTTCCGGTCCCAATGACGGGACCCGATTGAGCGCGCAGACTGGGCGCGATACAAAGAGCGACCGCGATCAAAAGCGCGGCTGGAATCGCGACCGAAAGACGGAGTTTGCGCGGAATGATCATCACGGAACTTCTAACAGGCGCGACCGCTCGCGTAAATGCGTCCGCGGGACGCTGGAATCTGGCATGACGATTTCAGCACAGGTGCGGCGGATGTGCGTTATCGTGGCGATTGTCGCGAGCGTTCTGGCGCTCATCTCGGGCGTGATCCTGTTCTTTGTGATCGAGCCGCCGTTTCTCGCGTCGATCTTTCTCGCGTGCGGGACGATCGCGATCATCTGTTTCGTAATCGCGGGCGTAGTCGGATACTACCGTCCCTGAGCCGCCGCGCGACGCGCAGGCTCTGGCGTTGCTGCCTGCGCATACGGGGTCTTGCACGGCGCTCCCGGTGCGAAGAAATGCTCGACGCGGCTGGGGTCGCGGCCGAGAAAAATCATGCTCGAAGATCGCGTGCCGTAGTTTTCCAGATGCAGGCAGAGCGAACTCGGCCTGCCGCTCCGCGGATCGGTCTCGGTGCTGTGGTCAGCGAGCAATCGTGCGAGCTCCGCGCGCATCGAGATCGGATCGCGCCGGAAATCCGCGCGCTCGCCAAGCTCGGTGAAGCGTCCATAAGAACGGCTGATCTTCGGACACTCGAAGTCGTTGACGTTCTGATTCGAGAGCATATGAAGGCCTGGAGTCAGCTCGACCAGCTCGATCTCGCCATTGCGGTTGTACGCGACAAACGCGGCGTCGCGCGCGGCGATCAGCAGATTGAACGGATTATAATTCGCACCGTTCTCGCCAGCGGCAAAGCGCGATGCCTCAGCCGCGCTCAAGCAGCGCAGCGCGTCGAGACAGAGCAGCCCGCGCGAGCGCGCGCGAGGATTTCCGCCATCGACGACGGGCCGATTGAGGAGCCCGCATACGAGGCCGTTCTCGCTGAGTCCGAGCCAGGTGCCCCCGGCGCGCAGATCCTTGCCGCCGATCACGTGCGGATTATCGTTCAGGGCAGTCGGATCGAGCGCGGGCCGGTCAAGAAATTCGTCGCGATTAGCGGCGATAATAACCGGCCATTCGGGCGCAACGCGGAAGTAAATCGCAAGCGTACACATACGTGTTTCAAACTTGGCAGGTAATCCCGCGCCCGCACAAGAGGGGTCGGTGGTTCGCGGGTTGGCTGGCCAATAGACAGATCCGACCAGCAACAAAGACACAAAAAATCTTCTCTCAGTGCCCTCGTGTCTTCGTGGCCGCTTTAATGCCTTCCTGATGCGGCGGGACGGAGCCTGATATATTGCCCATATGGACCGGCGTGAGCGATTCGACGTCTGCCTCATCGGCGCCGGAATTATCGGCAGCTCGGTCGCGATGGCGCTGGCGGGGCGTGGGCTCAAGACGCTCGCGGTTGATCTCGATCTGAGCGGGCGCCTGAGTTCGAGCGAGAAGAACGCCGGCGGCGTCCGCGCAACCTGGTGGCAGGCGGTCAATATCCGGCTGTGTCGCACCTCGATCGAGTATTACGAAACGATCGCCCGGGAGGTCGGCTTTCGCCAAAAAGGATACCTGTGGCTCTATGATTCGGCGACCTGGCCCGATGCGCTCGCGCACGTCGATTTGCAGCGTGGCCTGGGGCATCCGATTGAAACTCTGTCGGCCGCTGAGGTCGCGCGCCGAGTTCCGGAGATCGACAGGCTCGACGGGAGCGCCGGCGCAACATTCTCGCCCAAAGACGGACTAATCAATCCGAATCTGCTGAAGCAGCACTATCGCGCGAGCGCGCTCAAGCATGGCGCGCAGTTCCTCGATCGCGTCTATGTCCTCGCGCTCGAGCCCGGTAGCGACGGCGTGCGCCTGGGATGCTGGCAGGCCGACGACGCGATGCCCGACGCTGGCCTTGTGCGCCTGCTGACGCAGGACGGCCCGGGAGAAGCGGAACCCGGGCGTCTGTTCGACATCCGTGCGGACTCGGTGGTGATAACAGGCGGAGCGTGGTCGCCATATGCGACGGGTTTGCTCGGACTCAAGAACTATAGCGAACCTGTCCGCCGCCAGATCTGCCTGGTTGATAACCGGATCACCAATCTCGACCACTACGGGATGATCGTCGATACCTCGGGCGTGTACTTCCACAACGAGGGGCAGCATATCCTGGCCGGATATTCGCCGCCCGAAGAGCCCCCCGGTTATCATTTCAATTACGACGGCGAAGCGTTTTTCGAGACCGAAATCTGGCCGCGGATGTACGCGCGGATGAGCTGCATGGAGCGCCTGCGCCACGTCACCGGATGGGCCGGGCTGTACGAAGTCAGTCCCGACCGCAGCGCGATCGTCGGGCGCGCGGCCCCGCGAATCTTCGAGGCGCATTCATTCAGCGGACGCGGCGTGATGCAATCATATGGAGCGGGGCAGGCGCTCGCGGAGCTGATCGCGACCGGAAGCTACGGCACGCTCGACGCCTCGGCCTTATCGCGCGAGCGCTTTGCGCGCGGCGAGCTGGTCTTCGAGGCTCTGCATATCTGAGGCCCAAGGCGCGGGTTTCCTCGATGGGACTGGGCGTGATATTGGATTTCATCTGCGGGCGGAAGCGTGAGCGCTTGCCGCGACCGCCTTGGAGGATGGATGTTTTCATCGATCGAAGACGTTATCGAGCGATTCGCGAAGAACAACTATATAGCGAGCCGCCGCATCGCCACCGTCATCTATCTGGCGACTTCGCTCAAGAAGCCCGTACTGGTCGAAGGACCTGCGGGTGTCGGCAAGACCGACCTCGCCAAAGTTCTCGCGACCGCGCTTGGCCTCGAGCTTATCCGCCTCCAGTGTTACGAGGGCTTGGACGAGGGCAAGGCTCTCTACGAATGGGAATACGCCAAACAGCTTCTCTACACGCAGATCCTCAAGGACAAGATCAGTGAAGTGCTCACGGGTGCCAAGGGCCTTAAGGAAGCAGTAGACCGGATCGCGAAAGAGGACGAGGTGTTCTTCTCCGAGCGCTTCGTGCTGCCGCGCCCGCTCTTGAAGGCGATCAGTTCCGAAAAGCAGTGCGTGTTGCTGATCGACGAGATCGACAAGTCGGATTCGGAATTCGAGGCGTTCCTGCTCGAGCTGCTTTCCGATTTCCAGATCTCGGTGCCGGAGCTTGGGACGCTGAAGGCGAAGCATATTCCGCTGGTGATCCTGACCTCGAATAACGCGCGCGAGATGTCCGACGCGCTCAAGCGCCGATGCCTGCATCTGTATATCGATTTTCCCAGCCGCGAGCAGGAGCTCGAAATCGTCAAGCTCAAGGTGCCGGATGCGGCCAAGAAGCTGGCTGACGAAGTCGTCACGGTGGTGCAGTCGCTGCGCAAGCTCGATCTGAAGAAGACCCCCGGAATTTCCGAGACCCTCGATTGGGTCAAGGCGCTTACGCTCCTGAACGTCGAAAGCCTGGACCAGGAACTCGTCAACGAAACCCTCGACACGATCGTGAAATATGAAGGCGACGTGCGCAAAGCTCAGGAAGAGCTGAAAGACTACGTGCGCCGGGTGCGCGCTCGGCGCGGCGGCACCGAGACCACCGGCAGCAGCGACAAGGATCTGCTAAATTGACCGCACACGGTCGTCCTGAACAAAGCATTGGGAGTCAGTTCCCAGCGCGGAGTATGATAGTGCAGAGGCTGTAGATGCAGGAAAAACTGGTCGAATTCGCCAAGCTGCTGCGCGAAAATGGCGTGCGGGTTTCGCTCGCCGAAACCCTCGACGCCTTCAGCGCCTCGGAAATCACCGGGCTCTCCGAACGCGACTCGTTCCGCGCCGCGCTGCGCGCCACGATGATCAAGCGCTCGAGCGAGCTGCCGGTCTTCGAGGAGCTGTTCGACGTTTATTTCTCAGGCCTCGGCGAAATCATCAAGCAGGCCAGCAAGGCGGTGCAGGACGCGCTCTCGATGTCGGATCAGGAATTCCAGAAATTCCTCGATCAGATCGAAGAGATGCTCAAGAAGGAAGGCAAGAATCTTTCCGAGCTGGCCAAGCAGCTTTTGCAGAACAACTCGGGCGCGATGGAGAAGAAGCTGCGCGAGGCGGCGCGAGCGGCGCGGCTTAAAGGAATCGAGCGCACGATCGAAGAGAACTACTTCGCCCGGGCTCTGGCCCGGGAGCTGGGACTCGACAAGATCGAGGCCGAGATCAAGGAGCTGCGCGAGCAGCTCGAGAAGATGGACCTCGGCACCGAGATGAAAGCGCGGATGGAAGAGTACCTCGAACGGCGGCTCAAGGCGCTCGAGGATATCATCCGGCGCTACGTGCGGATGGAGCGCGAGAAACGCGATATCCGCCAGCGCGAAGACCAGAAGATGAACCAGATCGCGGAGAAGAGTTTCTACTATCTCAGCGAAGACGAGCTCAAAAAGATGCAGGAGGCGGTGCAGAAGCTTGCGCTGCGCCTGAAGAACGTGATCTCGGTGCGGCGCAAGCACGCGAAGAAAGGCCGCTTCGATATCAAGAAGACTCTGCGCAAGAACATGGATTGCGGCGGCGTGCCGTTCAAGCTCCGCTTCGAAGAGCGCAAGAAGGAAAAGCCGCAGGTCGTCATCCTGTGCGACGTGTCAGATTCAGTCCGCAACGCCTCCCGCTTCATGCTCCAGTTCGTGTACTCGCTGCAGGATCTCTACTCGCGGGTGCGCAGCTTTATCTTCGTCAGCGAGATCGGCGAAGTGACCGAACATTTTCGCACCGGCGATATCAAAGATGCCTTGGACGTGGCGCTCAAGGGCGATATCATAAACGTGTACGCGCACTCGAACTTCGGCTACGCGTTCCGCAGTTTTGTCTCCGACCATATTGGCGCGATAAACAAGCGGACCACCGTGATCGTGCTCGGCGACGCGCGTAACAACTATAATTTGCCGCACGACTGGTGCCTGCGCGAAATCCATCAGCGGGCCAAACGCGTCATCTGGCTCAACCCCGAAAGCCGCAACACCTGGGGCTTCGGCGACAGCGAGATGGACAAATACCAGCTCCACTGCGACATGGTCGAAGAGTGCCGCAATCTCAACCAGCTCTACCGGGTCGTCGATCGTCTCGTGGTTCGCTGAGCGGGCGCGTCGCGCGGCGGTTTTCGGCCCTTTGGTTGACCGTGGTTCAGCTTTGGGCCAAGATAACTTCACGGTATCGCGACGCGCCGCCATCGGGGCGCCGCCTCGCGGCTCAAGCGCATTTTCCAGAGAGCCCATCAATGGCCGCACGTAGAGAAGATTTCATCCTGATGGTAGTTGGCGGGATTATCCTTGATCCGACCACCAAGGTTCCGATCGTGATGCTCAAGGATCCGGACAACCGGATGAACCTGCCCATCTGGATCGCACCGCTCGAGGCCAACGCGATTGCGGTCGAGCAGGAGGGTATACGTCCGCCGCGCCCGCAAACCCACGACCTGGTCCGCAACCTGTTGGCTGAGTTTGGCGCTACGGTAGAGTCCGCCGAGATCACCGAGCTTCGCGAGACCACTTACTTCGCACGCCTGCAACTGAAAACGCGCGAGGGCAGGGCGCTCGAAATCGACTCACGACCGTCCGACGCGATCGCTATCGCGTTGCGCACCAAATCGCCGATCTATGTCGCCAAAAAAGTGCTCGAGGACTCGAGCGAGCTGCGCGAGACCGAGAGCCAGGCGTCATCCTCGGGCGCCGACCAGAACCTGGCCGGAGTCTCGCGCGACAAATGGTCGGAAATCCTCGAGCGGATGTCGCCCGACGACTTCAAGTACAAGATGTGAGTGTGCCGTGCACGCGGCCCTTCGCCGCGCGCCACTTAAGCCTCCCCCGTATAGAGCGGGCGACGCCGACGAGTAACCCGCCCAGATGCCGTCAACTCATCGCAAGATCAGCCGCAAGGAACTCAAAGCTCCCACCGAGTTCCAGAATATCTTTGAAAGCGCGCAGGAATTTCTCCTCGCCAATATCCGTCAGGTGATTATTTCGGCTGTGATCATTGTGGTTGCCGCCGGAATCGCGATCGGAACCTATACCTACGAACGCCGGCGCGATCGTATCGCGGGAGAAGCCTTTTACGGAGCGCTCACCGCGCTTACCAGCAAGCAATACAAAACCGCCGAAGACCAGTTCGCCAAACTCGCCGCGTCCGAGCCTGACCGGCGTATCGGCAAGCTTGCCCAACTGTACTTGGCGGAGAGCTACATGGGCGAAGGCGACTTCCTCAAAGCGCGCGACTCGCTCATAGCCTTTGTTGCCAACTATCACGATCCCGAATTTTCAAGCCTCGCGCTGATGAACTTGGGCGTCGTGTACGAAAAGATGGGCGATCTTGCCAAAGCGCAGGGTGCCTACTCACAGGCCGTCAGCGTTCCAGGCCCCGAGCAGATTCGTGCCGAGCTGGCTTACGCGCGGTTGCAGGCCGAGCAGGGCAACAAAGCCGGCGCGATTGAGACTTACCGTACGTTCCTGGCCCTTCGGCCATACGCACAGCAGCGCGAGGAAGTGCTCGAGTCGCTCGCGATGCTCGGCGCGACAATGCGGCCGGCGTCGGCACAGGCTCCCGATGCGAGCCCGGCTGGAGGATCGATGCCGGTCATGATGCCACCGTCGGCATCTCCCGCGTCGCCTGTCGCTCCCGTATCCGCGCCACACTAAATTCGTATTCATCACGCCGCGCAGCCGGAGCGCTCGTGACGAGCATCAATCACCCCTGCTATTTGGCCGACGCCGCTTTCTGCCCGGCGCTGGCAAGTTCCGAATCGATTACGAAGTTGAAGGTCTTGCCCTCGGGCAATCCGACCACCGGAATTCCGTTGATAAAGAACGTCGGCGTGGAAGAGACCTTGACCGCATTGGCATCGGTCTGATCCTGCGCGATTCGTTGCGCAGCCTGGCTGCCGGCCATGCAGGCCTTAAGGACGGTATCGTCGAGCGAGAGCTTGGCCGCCTCGGCGTCGATCTTCTGCTGAATATTCTGCGGCGTGATCTTCCCCTGGTCGGAATAATAGTAGCGCGCGAAATCCCAGAAAGCGTCGGGGTTCTGCAGCCGCGCGCATTCGGCGCCGATCGCGGCGGTCTTGGCCCACGGATGCACGTTCAGCGGATAATTCTTGAAGATGACTCTGATCTTGCCCTTGTAAGTGGTGTTGGCCAGCGTCTCGATCTCTCCAAACGCGTGCGCGCAGAACGGACACTCGAAATCCGCGAACTCGACAATCGTGATCGGAGCGTCGGCGGGTCCGAGGGTAGGGCGGTCCTCCAGATGGATCATGCGCAAATCGGTCCGTCCCCACGGATCTGAATTCAGATCCATGAATTGGCCGATGATCGCCTTGGTTTCATCGGGATTCGTGAACATTACGACGCTTGCGGTCTGTCCCTTGTCGTTGGTGACGGTGACCGTCCGTCCGTAAAGGTCCTTTATTCCGGTGCGCTCGAGCGGGCCAAGATTGATCTCCGCGATCGACGGAATCCTAAACTTCTTCTGCAGGAAGACCTTGACCGCCTGGTCGCGGACCGCATCGTTAGGAACGGCGGCACTCGCCGCCGCCGGCGATGCCGCCCGCGCGCGCGGAGCACCGAGCATCGCGCAACAGGACAGAGTAATCAGAGCGATCAATCGCGCAACCCGCATAAGCGACGAAGTTCTCAGATGGTTCATAAGCATCCCATGATACGGACCTGCTCCGCCTTCTTCCAGACCGCCGCACGCGTTCCGTGCGGTTATGATCGATAAGCTTGAGCAACGGGCCAGGAAAAACCGATCCGGTTCAGCCTCGCAAAATTCCCGCCGAGGCTTTATGGGCGGCCTCTAAGAGACGCGAGCGAACCAGCGGCAGGTGTTGGCGTCCGAGGAATAGATCCTCGTCCACCACATAGGTCGGGACCTCGAAGACTCCTATGTTCCTGAGCTCCGATTGAATGCGCGCAAGCTCGGTGCGGCCTTCCTCTCTTGCGAATGCTTCAAACCCCGAAGCCGGCGCGTCAATCTCAGTGAGCAAAGCTCGAATCGAGCGCTCGTGTTCGACGTCGAGATCCTCCTGCCAATACCGTTTGAACACCCGTTCGACGTATGCCCGCGCGAGCGACGGGCCTTGGCGTTTGGCCCATAACAGGCCAATCGCGGCGAGAGTTGAATCCTTGCCGCGATCGAGCCGGCCCCCGATCGCGACGCCACGATCCGTCGCGTAGCGAACGATATCGCGCTCGAGGTAATCCGCGCGAAACCGGCGATGACGCGCGCCGCGATCTTGTCCAGAAGGCGCTGCCGGTACTTGCGACGGAGCAATCACCAGCGGCCGCCAATCGATGGTAATCCCGAGGTCATCCGCCAAAGCGCAGGTCGGTCCGATCGCGAGATACGCCTGAGGGCTCTTGAAATCGATCACGACCGGGAGCTGTCCCTTGATGATTTCACCCGCCATCGCAGGCTCGGCCTCGAAATTCCCGTAAGCCACATCCGGAGGCGCTCCAGATCGCCCGGTGAGCATCCATCGGATTCGCGGCAAATGCTCGCGCCCGAAAAATACTTCACCATCAATCACATACGTCGGTACTCCGAAGATTCCCGCATCGAAGGCTTTACGCTGGATACTGTCGTGAAGCAGACGACCCTCGCCGGACGCATAATCCTGGAAGCCAGCGGTCCGGGCGCCGGCTTCGTGGAGTACGCGTTCGATGGTTCCGGCATCTTCGAGATTCAGCTCGCGCTTCCAAAAACGCTCGTACACAATGCCCGAGTAGGCGCGGAGCACCGCTCGATCCTGCTCCCTGGTCCACAGCATACCGATCCCCGCCAGCGACGAATCCCAGATCTTGACGGTTCCGCGCACGATAATGCCGCGCAGAGATCCGTAGCGCCTCACGTCGTGATAGGCATACTTGACCCTGGTCCACTGGCCGGGTGTGCGCTCGGCCTCAACCACCTTGCCTTCCTGATTGAGTCGAGCCGAGCCGAGATAACTCGGGATGTCGAGTGTGAACGGCCGCCAATCAGCCTCGATGCCGAGTTCATCTTCGAGAGCCTGAGTCGGTTCAATCGCGAGGTACGCGTAGGGACTCTTGTAGTCGATATAGACGATAAGCGGCGCGGACGAAGCGAGCGGGCTGAACGTGTCCGACGACATGATCGAACATCTCCTTGCTAAAACTCATAGCTTTTTCATTGGCAGGGCGGGCAGGTCCCGCTGCCAACGATCCACGGGTGATACGCCCGCTCCAACGATTGCCTTAATTCTCGTCCGTAATATAACTTCGCATAAGAAGTATTATGTAAACTAACGCCCGGCACTACCATACTTCCTTGTATTGGAGAATGCGTCTGTTCCTATCGGCGTCAACGTCTGACGCGAGGTTTCTTCACGGCGGGGGTAACCACCTTCAGTAGCTCGGGGTCGAATTTTTTCAGGTCGGCGTCTTCGAGAATTTCGTCGATTTCTTTGTCGCGGCCAGTTTTTTTTGACTTGATGGGTTTGGGTTTTTTCGGAGGGTTCATTGGGTTGAATTTAGCGCGCTTGAATTCGCGCGGCTACAGCCTTTGACCTAGGTGCCGCGCTGACTGCCTGCTGCACACTGTGGCGACGGGCGCTCTCGAGCCTCACCCTACGAAGAATTCACATCTACTGAGCGGGGCGAATTCAATTTGTAGTTGTTGGGCTGCTTGGGCATTGATAGGCACGACCGCTGCCGGCGTAGCCAGTAGTTGTTCCGGTATTGTTGGCGACGCTTTTAATATCGTCGATCACTAGAAAATTCCCGCCCATTTCACTCGTCTTGTTTCTCATCGAATTCTTTACGGATTCCATGTTGTAGAGGGGCATGAGCGAACCCACTGATACCTCGCCAAGTTCGGTGCAATCTTTCGGTGCTTCGCTTTTGGTCGCGTATTTGACGTTCTGCGCGCTCTCATTCAGGCTGGTGCAGGAACCAAGAAGGACGCATCCTGCTACGATCGTTACGGCGAACTGAAACCTTTTTCCCATCGATCTGAAATTCCTCTCAGTCTGATTCTACCTACGCTTGTTGCGTTGGACGGTAGCGTCCGGCGCGGGGATTGAACTCGGCGCGCGTCCCAGCGCTTTCATCGCGCGGCGGGCGGTGAAGTTTTTTGGATCGAGCTCGAATGCCTGTTCGAGATATCCAAGGGCCGCCGTCCGGCGGTCGAGACGCGTCGCACACTGGGCCATCGCGATCAGAAGGTCTGCGCCGTCAGCGCCGAATTCCCGGGCGCGTCTTAGAGCTTCCAGCGCTTCGAGGTCGCGCTCCTGCGCCGCCATCGCGAGGCCCAGACCGGCCATCGCGACTGGATTCAGCGCGTCCATCGTGATTGCTTCGCGAAACATTGATTCGGCGTTGCGGCGGGCGCCCTTCGCGCCAAGATCAGTTGCGGCGGCGGCCAGGCGCGCCGCTTCGTCGGGCCATCCGCGCGACTCGACTTCGACTTCGATCCTGTCGCGCGAGATTTCCGCCTTCAGGATTTTTACCTTTACGCCCAGGTAGGCGCGCACGCGCGCCAGGATCGCCTCGCCGGCGCTCTCCGGCGCTTCGAGGAACGCAAGACCGAGCCTGTCGCCGATATGGTCCTCGCGCCGCAGCACAAGGGTCCGCACGCGGCGGTTCGCGCCGCGCACAGTCGTGCCGTCAGACGCGTTCATCGGGATCGAACAGCTTGCGGTATTCGTCGAGCGCGAATCGATCGGTCATCCCGGCGATATAGTCCGCGACCACGCGCGGAATCGGTTCGCCGTCGCGCTCGGCTCGCGCCAGCACGTGCGCCGGCATCTGCCGCGGCTCGGCCATGTAGGTTTCGAACAGACGCGCGAGCACCCTGCCCGCTTTCTGCGTCATCCGGCTGACACGATAGTGATGATACAGCCGCTCGCGCATGATCAGCTTCATCTCGTTCAACTCGCGGCGCCATCGCTGGCGAGAACGCGGCGAGCGCCCTGCCCGCCCGGCGAACGTCGTCAACGTTTTCGATCCGCGCGCGTTCGAGCTCGGCGCCAAGATTGGTCATCAGGTCGGTGGACATCGCGTCGATCATTCTGATCACGGTTTGGTAACGCGCGACGCGCGTGTCGGCTTTCGGATTCGCGGCGCGGGCGTCGGCGGCAGCGTCGGCGTAGAGGGCGGACTGGTTCAAGTTCTCGACCGTGAGCATTCCAGACTTGAGCCCGTCGTCCACATCGTGAGCGAGGTAGGCGATTTCGTCGGCAAGGTTGACAATCTGGGCCTCGAGGCACGGATAGGTCGAGGGATCGAACTCCTGCGCCGAGGGGCGGTCCTGAAAATGAGAATGCTTGATAATCCCTTCGCGCACCTCGAAGCTGAGATTCAGTCCTCGGAAGGTCGGATAGCGCACCTCGATCCAATCGACGGTACGAAGGCTCTGCGCGTTGTGATCGAAGCCGCCGTACGGTTCCATCAGCTCGTTTAACCAGCGCTCGCCGGCATGGCCGAAGGGAGTATGGCCAAGGTCGTGCGCGAGCGCAACGGCCTCTGCCAGCTCGCCGTTGAGGCCGAGCGCCTTGGCGATAGTGCGGGTAACCTGCGCCGCTTCGAGCGTATGGGTCAACCTGGTGCGGTAGTAATCGCCCTCGTGATTGACGAAAACCTGGGTTTTGTACTCGAGACGGCGAAAGGCGGCCGAATGGATCACGCGGTCACGGTCGCGCTGGAAGACGGTGCGCATCGGATGCTCAGGCTCGGCCACGCGGCGTCCGCGGCTGTTGCGGGAAAGCATCGCAAAGGGCGCGAGCGTGCGCGCTTCGATTTCCTCGAGATCCAGCCTGGTTCGCAACATATTCCGCGGCATATTCGCTCTTTCGGGTGACGCCCCGGATGCTACCATGAGCAGGCGCCGCTTCTAAGGCCCGGAAATTTGATTCATCAACAAGACGCTTATACGTGTTCGGATGAAAATCTATAATTGACCGGAGGGAAGCGAGGTAATCAACGTGAGCGGAAACAGGATCCACCATTGGATCTTTCGATGCGGCGCTGCTCTCGCGATGAGTATCGCGCTGACCGCGTGCGCAACGACAACCTATCAACCGCCCCCTCCCCCGCCGCCTCCCGTCCCTGCGCCCGTGGTTGAGGTTCCGGGGCGATCGCATCCTGCGCCGCAGTATGGCGTCGCATCGTGGTATGGGCCCGGCTTCAACGGGCATCGAACTTCGGACGGTCAGATTTATAACCAGAACGATTTGACGGCGGCGTCGATGATCTACCCGCTGGGCAGCCGCGTGATGGTGACCAACTTGGATACCGGGCGCTCGGTGGAGGTAAAGATCAACGATCACGGCCCGCTGAAAAAAGGCCGCAAGATCGATCTGTCGCACAAGGCGGCGACGATGATCGGTATGCTCGACAAGGGAACCGCGCACGTGAAGATCGAGCTGCTGTCGGCGCCACCGGGCTCACGCGCGGTCGGAACGCAGCCACGCTTCTACGTGCAGGTGGGTTCGTTCAACAGCTCCGAGCATGCACACGAGCTGAGCGATCAGTTGAAGCAGTATTATGGAGACGTTCGAATCGAGGAAGTGGGCGCCGGAAGCAATCACTACTACCGGGTTCGAATGGGTCCGTTCGAGACCAGGGAGGCGGCTCAAGCGCGCGCCAGCCAGGCCGCGAAAATTGGCTATCCTCTCATAGTCAGCGATTGAGGCGGGACCGCCGCGAATGATCGAGCGCGAAATCCGCCCGCAGAGAGCCGCGTACCGCGCGCTGGTTCTGTTCGGGTTCGCGATCGCCGCCGCGGGATGCGCCTACGCGCTGGTGAACCGCGGCAAAGTCAACGACGCCAAGGCGGACCAGATCGAGCAGGGCATCCAGGTGCTCCGGCAGTTGAAATTCAAAGCGCCGGTGCCGCTGGTCGTCGAAACCAAGGACGAAGCCGAAACCCAGATGGAGCGCGAGCTCGAACGCGACAATACCGACGCCGAGATGGCGGCTGAGGGCACGGCGGGCGCCCTGCTCGGACTTTTTCCCGCCGGGATCGATCTTAAGGCCGAGGAGCTGAAGCTGCTGCGCAGCCAGGTGGCGGGATTCTACGATCCTCACGCGCACGAGATGGTGCTGGTTGAGGGTTCGGACGATATCGGGTTCCTGAACAACGCAGCCGAATTCGTTGTGCAACGCGATTTGGTCGGCGAAATGCTGCTGGCGCATGAGCTGACCCACGCGCTGCAGGATCAGAATTTCAACCTGGGCGACCGACTCGAGGCGCTGAAGGACGACGACGATCGCGCACTCGCCCTCAAGTCGGTGGCCGAGGGCGACGCGACTATCGCCGGGATGGCGTATGTGATGGGAACGATGGACGACGCGACCCTCGACACGATAACCGCACAGCTCGATCAGCTTCCGAAGATTTTCGCGCAAGAGACTCCGGGCACTCCGGTGGGTCTGAGCGCGCCGCTTTTGTTTCAATACTCCGAGGGCGTGAAGTTCGTCGCCGAAGCTTACCGGCGCGGAGGATGGACCGCGGTTGACGCGCTTTACGCCAAGCCGCCGGAGTCCTCGCATCAGATAATTCATCCGGAGGCGTATTTCGATAATCCTGTCGCGCCGCTAACCGTGTCGATCAGCGGCTATCAGCCGACGATGCCGGCGTGGAAAGAGGTGGATGATTTCACCCTGGGCGAACTGCTGGTGCGCGTGATCCTCGAGCGCGATCTGAAAAAAAATTCCACTGAAGACGCCGAGCAAATCACGCTGGCCGCGCGATGGACGGGCGACCGTTTCGTTGTCCTGCAGGATAAGGATGCAATTTCGGTTATCGGAATTATCGCGTTTACCGACGACGGCGCCGCCGGTAAATTCGCGGTCGCCTATTCGAGCCTGCTCGATCGGATGCTCGGATCGACCGCGCACGAGATCGACTATCGCGAGAACGCAGTGCTGATCGTGATCGGTGAGGCCGCGCACTACATGGGTGTGCTGGGTCCGGCGCTCTGGCGTGCGAGCACGATCGGCGGGCATCCGATCGCGAACGCCGCGATGGCGGGAATGCCGGGCGATACCTCGCCGAATCATCCGTAGCTTTTGCGTGACTCGCGAGCGCGAGATCAAAAAGGGGGAACGGTGCATGAGGCGGGTGAGTTTTTTGGCGGCGATTGCAGTGACTCTCGCGATTGTCGCGGCTGTCGCGGCGGAAACCGTCCAGGGTATTCTCAATCCGGAAGAGACGCGGACCGTGACCGAGCGCGTGCAGAAGATTCGCGCGCTCAAGTTCCTGCATCCGGTTCCGTTCTCGTACCTCACGGTTGACCAGTCGCAAGCGCGGCTGCGGGCCGAACTCGCGCGCGATACCACGCCGGCGGGACTCCAACTCGAAGCACGCGAGGGCGAGCTGATCGGCCTTTATCCACCGAAGGTCAACCTGGCGAAAGAGAACCTGACGATGCTCAAGTCGCAGCTTGCAGGATTCTACGACCCGCGGCAGAAGGACATGGTGATTATCGAGCGTCCGATTCCCGCGAATCCGATGGTGAATCCGCGTCTGCTCGAGTTTGCGCTCAAGCTGAGCACGGCGGGCGTTCTGGCGCACGAACTGACCCACGCGCTGCAGGATCAGCACTTCGACATCAGGGCTGAACAGAAAGTGACGCGCGGCAACGCCGACCGCGAACTTGCATTGCGTGCGCTGCTCGAAGGTGACGCAACTCTGTCCGGTTTCTGCTCGGTCGTGGGCCGAGCCGACGATCCGACGATTGACTACTTCCTCGACAACAGCGCGGACGCGAGCGTGATTTTCCTCGGCAGCGCCGAGGGTCTGGGCGTGCAGATGCGCAAGTTGCTGATCTTTCCATACCTCGACGGCGCGCGCTTTGTCGCGGCGGGGTACCATCGCGGCGGTTGGGCGGCGGTCGACGCGATTTACCGCAATCCTCCGCGGTCCACGCGGCAGATCATTCATCCGGAGCTCTACTTCGATCATCCGGAAGCGCCGGTCGAGGTGCATGTCGCAGGCTACGAAAAAATCCTCGCGGCGTGGAAAAAAGCCGACGAGGATACCTTTGGCGAGCTGGTCCTGAGAATGGTGATCGAGCACTGGATCGGCGAGCAGACTCCCTACGTCGCGGCGGCAGACGGATGGGCCGGCGACCGCTTCGTCGCGCTGCAAAAAGCAAACGACGTGACTTTGGTGTGGATTGTCGCGTTCCACGATCGCGGACAGGCCGAAAATTTCGCGGCGCTCTACCCGCAGATTCTCGCGAAGTCACTCCCGGGGTTGACCGCGCGCCATGTCGAGCAGAACGGAAACGCGGTGCTGGTGCTGATCGGCGACGGAGCCATTCGTTTTCACGAACTCGCGCCGGTGATTTGGAAATCGAGCGCGATCGGCGCGCGTCCGATCGCTCCCTAGCGATGGAAATCAACCCTGGAGCTGCGCGCGCGCCTTCTCGATCAGCACTCGTTCGTTGGCGTAGCTGGCGCGGTCCTGCGCGGCGTCGATCGGCACCCAGGCGACTTCGTCGATCTCACCATCGTGATCGGCGGTGTCTCCGCCCGCAAACTCCATCAAAAAGAAATGCACCCGCTTGCTGACCCGCGTGATCGTGCCGCGCCGCTTGTCGCGCCAGGAAAAGACGTACGCCACATCGCCCAGTGCGCGGACCTCGGCCACGTCGAGGCCTGTCTCCTCGCGAACCTCACGAATGGCGGCGCGCTCAGTGCTCTCATCTTTTTCGACGTGTCCTTTGGGAAGAGCCCACGCCTCCGAGCCGCGCGGCCGGATCATCGCGATCTCGATTCCCCGTTCGCAGCGGCGCCATACGATCCCGCCGGCCGAGACCTCGCGGCGAAGAGGAATTCGGCGGCGCGCTGCGGCTGGCTGGCCAGGTCTGGATTTTGTTTTGCGAGGCATCCTTTCTACCCTGCCTTCCATTCTAACCTACATCGCCGAGGCTGAACCCATGCGCGAGCATCTGGCGGATCGCACGGCGCGCACCTTGCGAGGCCGGCGTCCGCAGGCCGGGATCACGGCGGAGCCAGTCCTCGGCCATCGCACGGGCCTTTTCGATCGTGTGCGAATCGCGCACCAGGTGGATGAACTTCAGCGGCAACGCGCCGGTCTGGCGGGCACCGAGCAAATCGCCGGGGCCGCGTATCCGCAAATCCTCGCGCGCGACTTCGGAGCCGCTGACACAGGCGATCATGACGCGTAAGCGCTCGAGCGCCGTCTCGTCAGCCGCGCGCGATGCGACCAGGAAACATCGCGAGGCCGCGCGTCCGCGGCCTACCCTGCCGCGGAGCTGATGCAACTGCGCAAGGCCATAGCGCTCGGCGGCAACGATCACGATCACAGAGGCCTCGGGCACGTCGATTCCGACTTCGACCACCGTGGTCGAGACCAGCGCCTGGATCGCGCCGTCGCGAAAATCGCGCATCACGGCTTCCTTGTCGCCCGCACGCATCCTGCCGTGCAGGGTCGCAATCTTGTACTCGCCTAGCGCGCCGCGTTTAAGCCGTTCGGCCATCGCGGTGACGGAGCGCACTTCGTCGTCGTCAGCGTCATCGGCGCTCTCGATCCGGGGCAGCACGTAATAGGCGCGGTTTCCAGCGCGCAGCTCCTGGCGAACAATCGTTTCAAGCTTGTCAAGATCGTCCTCGGAGAAAATCTCCGTCGTAATCGGGGTGCGGCCGGGCGGCAGCTCGTCGAGAAATGAAACCTCGAGGTTCGCGAACAGCGAGAGCGCCAGACTGCGCGGAATTGGCGTCGCCGTCATCATCAGAAGATTCGCCTCTGCGCCGAGCGCTTTCAGCCGCGCGCGATCGAACACGCCGAACCGATGCTGCTCGTCGATCACGCCGAGACCAAGCCTGCGAATCTTCACGCGTTCCTGGATAATCGCGTGGGTGCCGAACACGATCGGCATCGCGCCCGACGCGAGTGTCCGAAGCGTCGAGGCGCGCGCCGCGCCGGTAACTTTCGCGGTCAACAGCCCCGCTGCGACTCCGAGTTTGCCACAAAGGCTCTGGAAGCTAGCGTGATGCTGTTCTGCCAAAAGCTCGGTCGGCGCCATGATAGCAGCCTGGTATCCGCATTCGACCGCGCGCAGCGCAGCCCAGAACGCGACGATCGTTTTGCCGCTGCCGACCTCGCCCAGAAGCATCCGGTTCATCTGCGCAGGACGTTCGAGGTCGCCGCCGATCTCCCCGAGCGCGCGTGACTGCGCGCCGGTCAGCGCGAACGGCAACTCGCCGAGCCATCGCGAGGTCACGCGTCCGTTTCCGCTGAGCGCGATACCTGATCGCACGGCGGCGCGCTCGCGCTCCAGGCACAACGCCAGTTCGAAAGCGAAAAGCTCGTCGAACGCGAGCGCCAGATGCCCCGGCGACTCGCCACGATTGAGCCCCGCGCAATCCGTATCTGATGAAGGCTCGTGCAGATAGCGCAGCGCCTCGAAGGTCGAGAGGCCATTTTGCAACTCGTCGGGCAGTGCACCGCCGATTTGCTCACCGACACCGGCGAGCGCCTTTTCGACCAGCGACGCAAACAGCCGCTGGCCGATCGCAGCGGGCAATCGGTACGCGGGACGCACGGGAGGCGCCTCGCCTGACGACAGCAGATGAAGCTCCGGCTGAACGATCTCGAGTCCGCCGTCCGCATTCGCGGTCACGCGGCCGTGCGCGAGCACGCGCTCGTTCGACGGCATCCGTCCGCGCATGTAGGCGGGCAGATTGAACCACACCAGGCGAACGCGCGCCCCACCCTGCTCGGTAAGTAAACCACTCGCGAGCCTGCGCCACCGCGATCCGCGCATCGGACGCTCTGAAACTTTGCCGAGCTCGCCGGCAACGGTTACGGTCGCGCCGGGAACGAGCTCGGCGAGCCTCGTCAGGCCGCGCCAATCCTGGTAGCGCGAGGGCAGGTGGAAAACCAGATCGCGCAGCGTCAGGATTCCCCGCTCGGCCATCGCGGCTGCGCGCTTGGGACCAACGCCCTGCAGATCCGCGACCGGCGTGCCGGGCGACAGCGCTGGATGGGTCGGGGTCGCTCGCTTGGCGCTATCTGCGATGACCGCGCGCATCGGCTTCCAGAGCCCTCGTGCGCGGCATCCTAACCGCGATTGTAGTCCTGCAAGGCGCGGACTTCGAAGGGTTGAGACTTGAGCGCGGCGATTCCCTGCACCGCGGCCTCCGCGCCTGCCATCGTGGTGAAATATGGCAGCCTCATTTCCAGCGCAGTGCGGCGGATCGAAAACGAATCCGCGGTGCCAGTCTTGTCGGGCGTGTTGATCACCATCGCGATTTTTCCGGCACGCATCGAATCGACGACGTGCGGGCTTCCATCGAGCACCTTGTTGATCGTCACGCACTGATAGCCCAGCGCCTCAATTGCGCGCGCGGTGCCGCGGGTTGCGACCAGGCGCAGGCCCATCTCGATCAGCCCGCGTGCGATCGGCGCGAGCAGAGGTTTGTCGTCGTCGCGCACGCTGATGAAAACGAGCCCGTCGAGCGGGAGATCGGCTGAGGCGGCGAGCTCCGCCTTCGCAAACGCCATCGCGAAAGTGGTGTCGATTCCCATCACCTCGCCGGTCGATTTCATTTCCGGACCGAGAATCGTATCCACGCCCTGGAACCGCGCGAAGGGAAAAACCGATTCCTTTACTGCGACGTGGCTCGGCACGCGCTCAGTTGTGAAGCCAAGGTCGGCGAGCTTCTTGCCCGCCATGACGAGCGCAGCCAGCTTCGCGAGTTGAACACCGATCGCCTTGCTGACGAACGGGATGGTGCGGGAGGCGCGGGGATTCACCTCGAGAATATAAATCTCGCCGCCAAAGATCGCGTACTGAACATTGATCAGGCCAACGACGCCGAGCTCGCGCGCAAGCTCGCGCGTGTGATCCATCAAATCGCGTTGCATCGTGGCGGAAAGCGACCGCGGCGGAAGTGCGCACGCGCTGTCGCCCGAATGAATCCCCGCGTGCTCGACATGCTCCATGATTCCGCCGATAACAACCGTGTCGCCGTCCGCGATCGCGTTAACATCGACCTCGATCGCGCCTTGCAAGTAGCGATCGACCAGCAACGGATGGCGCTCCGAGGCTTCGAAGGCCTGCGCGACGTACCGGCGCAGGCCGGATTCGTCGGCGATCACTTCCATCGCGCGGCCGCCCAGCACGTACGACGGACGGATGAGAACGGGATACCCGATCCGGTTCGCACCGGCGACGGCTTCCTCGAGTCCGCGGACCAGGATTCCGCGCGGCTGTTTGAGGCCGAGTTTCTCAACCACCGCGTTGAAGCGCTCGCGATCTTCAGCGCGATCGATCGCGTCGGGAGTCGTACCGAGGATCGGTACTCCCGCGCGCGCCAGCGGCACCGCAAGCTTCAGCGGAGTCTGTCCGCCAAACTGGACGATCACGCCCATCGGCTTTTCGCGCTCGGCGATCGCCATCACGTCTTCGAAGGTCAACGGCTCGAAGTACAGGCGATCTGAAATGTCGTAGTCGGTCGAGACGGTTTCGGGATTGCAGTTCACCATGATCGTCTCGAAGCCCGCTTCCTTCAACGCTAAGCTCGCGTGAACGCAGCAGTAATCGAATTCAATTCCCTGCCCTATCCGGTTTGGGCCGCCGCCAAGGATCATCACCTTCCGCCGATCGGTCGGACGCGCTTCGTCCTCACCCTCGTAGGTCGAATAGAAGTAAGGGGTGAAGGCGTGGAACTCGGCGCCGCAGGTGTCTACGGTCTTGAACACCGGCACGACCTTCAATTCCCGGCGGCGCGCGGCGATTTCCGATTCTTCGGAACCGCGCAGATCAGCGATCCTGCGGTCGGCGAAACCCATCGCTTTGAACTCGCGAAAATAGGCTTCCGAGAGCGGCTCCGCGGCGACACGCTTTTCGGCCCCGACGATATCGGCGACAGCATCGATGAACCACGGATCGATTTTCGAAAGCTCGTATATTTCGCTACGCGGGATTCCCAGACGCACTGCGTCGGCGAGATGGTAGAGGCGATGGCTGCTCGCGGTCGCCACTTGCGCGCGAATCTCAGCGAGCTTCGTGGAACGGTTCGCGTCGGTGAGCGCGGATTCGAGTCCGAAGGATCCGATTTCTAGCGAGCGGAGCGCCTTCTGCAGCGACTCTTTGAAGGTGCGGCCGATCGCCATCGCCTCACCGACCGACTTCATTTGCGGACCGAGCTCGTCGGCGGCGCCGCGAAATTTTTCGAACGTGAAACGCGGAATCTTGGTCACCACATAATCGATCGTCGGCTCGAAACACGCCGGCGTCATCCGCGTGATGTCGTTCGGAATTTCGTCGAGCCGGTAACCAACCGCGAGACGCGCGGCGATTTTGGCGATCGGAAAGCCGGTCGCTTTTGATGCGAGCGCGGAGCTCCGCGAGACGCGCGGATTCATCTCGATAATCACCATCCGGCCACTGCGCGGCTCGATCGCGAACTGGATATTTGATCCCCCTGTATCGACGCCGATCTCGCGGATAATCCTGAGCGCGGCGTCGCGCATGAGCTGGTATTCCTTGTCGGTCAGCGTCTGAGCAGGCGCGACGGTGATCGAGTCGCCGGTGTGCACTCCCATCGGATCAAGATTTTCGATCGAGCAGATGATCACGACGTTGTCCGCCATGTCGCGCATCACTTCGAGCTCGAATTCCTTCCATCCCTCGATCGATTCTTCGATCAGGACCTCGTGAATTGGCGACATCTCGAGGCCCCACGCCGCTTTGGCGCGATATTCCTCGAGCGTGCGCGCGATCGATCCGCCGGTGCCGCCGAGAGTGCGCGAGGGGCGAATAATCAGCGGGATCCCCAGCTCGGTGCGAACTCGTTCCGCGTCTTCCATGGAATGTGCGATCGCGGAACGCGGCACTTCCAGGCCGATCTTGATCATCGCCTGTTTGAACAGGTCGCGATCTTCGGCTTTTTTGATCGCCGGCAGCTTAGCGCCAATTAGCTCGCAGCCGAAACGTTCGAGCACTCCTGTCTCGGCCAGCTCGATTGCGAGGTTCAGCGCGGTCTGACCGCCGACGGTCGGCAGCAGCGCGTCGGGACGCTCGTGTTCGATAATCTTAGCGATCGCCGCCGCCGTCATCGGCTCGATATAGGTGCGGTCGGCAAGCTCCGGATCGGTCATGATCGTCGCCGGATTCGAGTTCACGAGGATGAGCCGGAGACCTTCCTCGCGCAGCGCCTTGAGCGCCTGGGTGCCGGAATAATCAAACTCGCACGCTTGCCCGATCACGATCGGACCGGAGCCGATGAGCAGAACTGATTTCAAATCCTTGCGAAGCGGCACGTCAAATCTTCCGATCGATCATCTCTGCGGGAGCACCAGCGGAGGCTTCTTCGGCGGCGACGCGGTCGAGGGTCTCGGCGCCGTGTTTCGGGAACAACTCGACCATCCGCTTGAAGCGCTTGAACAGATAACTCGAATCATGCGGGCCTGGCGACGCCTCTGGATGATACTGCACGGAAAAAAATGGTGAGCCCTGCCCGCGCAGTCCCTCGACGGTGCGGTCGTTGAGATTCAAGTGCGACAGTTCGGCGCGTCCCGCGACTGAATCGGAGTCAACCGCGAAGCCGTGATTCTGCGAAGTGATCTCGACCTTGCGCGTGCGCAGATCCATCACCGGATGGTTCGCGCCATGATGCCCGAAATCGAGCTTGTAGGTTTTTCCCCCAAGCGCGAGCCCTATAATCTGATGCCCGAGACAAATGCCGAATACCGGGCGTTTGCCAAGGACCCCCGCGACGGCTCTGTGAGCATAAGGGAGGGCGGCGGGGTCGGCGGGGCCATTGGAAAGAAAAACGCCATCGGGTTTCGCTGCCAGAATTTCTTCCGCGGTCGATCGCGCGGGCATCACCCGTACCCGAAAGCCGGTCGCGACAAGTTGGCGCAGAATGTTGAGCTTGATCCCATAATCGATCGCGACGACCAGCGGCGCGTCGCGCAACTCTTCTCCTGTCGCCTGGCGATATCCGCCTTCCAGACGCCAGGCACCGATGTCCCAGTTGTAGGCTTCGGCGCAGGTTACTTCTTTCACCAGGTCGCGTCCGACCAGGCCGAGAGAGGCCTTGGCTTTCCGAACGAGCGAGTCGGGATCGAGATCGACGCTCGAGAGAACCGCTTCCTGCGCCCCATGCTCACGGATATGTCGTACCAGTGCTCGCGTGTCTATTCCTTCTATTGCCGGGACTCCCGCCTCTTCCAAATAATTTCCGAGCGGCATCTCGGAGCGCCAGCTTGACGGGCGGTCCCAATATTCGCGGACAATGAAGCCCTCAACGTAAACGCGGACGGACTCGGCATCCTCGCGATTGATTCCGACGTTCCCTATTTCGGGATAGGTCATGCAGACAAGCTGGCCCTTGTATGACGGATCGGTGAGAACTTCCTGGTAGCCGGTCATCGCGGTGTTGAACACGACTTCGCCGGTCCGTTCGCCGATCGCGCCGAATGCGCGTCCGCGGAAGATCCGTCCGTCGGCGAGCGCCAGAATTGCGGGCCGTCGCGCAGCGCTCATGGCTCCACCTTGCGCGCGTCGAACACGACTTCGCCTCCGACGATCGTCAATTGCGCCCTGCCGCGCAGCCGCTTACCCGCGAAAGGAGTATTGCGGCTTTTCGACAAAAAGCGCTTGGGTTCGACCGTCCATTCGAGGTTCGGATCAATCACCGTAATATCCGCCGGGCCACCCGTCGCTAGAGTTCCCGCATCCTGGCGCAGGAGCGCGGCGGGGTTCAGGCTCATCATCTCAACTAATCGCGCGGCGCCAATCAATGATCGATGCACCAATCCCATTGCAAGGCCGAGGGAGGTCTCGAGGCCGACGATGCCGTTGGCCGCGGCAGAGAATTCTCGCGCCGCGTCAGGCGCGAGCTGATCCGCGTCGTGCGCCGGATCGAAGTACGCCGCCACATGGTGAAGATGCTTGGAAGCAGGGTCGTGCGGTGCATGGTCACTCGCGATCATGTCGATAGTGCCGTCGGCGATTCCCTCACGAATCGCCGCGACGTCGGCGGGCGAGCGCAGGGGGGGATTCATTTTCGCATTCGGACCCCATCGCAGCACGGCGCGCTCGTCGAGTCCGAAATGATGCGGAGTCACCTCGCAGGTCACCCGCGCGCCGTTTCGCCGCGCGGCGCGAATGAGCTCGAGCGATTCGCGGGTTGAGACATGCGCGATATGGATTGGCGCGCCCGATCCGATCGCGAGCGCAAGATCGCGCCGGATTCGCTGGGCTTCCGCAGCGCCGCTGTATCCGCTGACGCCGAGGCGATGCGCGATCTCGCCGGCGTTAATCGCGCCGTTGCAGGACAGGCCGCGATCTTCTTCGTGCAGCGAAATTGCGAAGTTCAGCCGTCCGATTTCGTCCATCGCTCGGCCGAGCAGCACCGGATCGTCCACCGGCATTCCGTCGTCGGAGAAGAGCCGCGCGCCGGCTTGAGCCATGGCAGCGTAATGCACACCCTCGACGCCCGCCAGCGCTCGCGTCACCGCGGAAACGGGAATCAGCCGTGCGCAATGAGCGGCGCGCGCGCGCTCGAGCATGTAAGCGGTCGTCGCGGGCGAGTCGTTCGCAGGATTGGTGTTGGCCATGGCAGCGACGGCAGTGAATCCGCCAGCGGCGGCGGCACGCAGGCCGCTGGCGATAGTTTCTTTTTCGGGAAAGCCGGGATCGCGCAAATGAACGTGAACGTCGATAAGGCCGGGCACGACCCAGCATCCGGTGGCGTCAATCACGGTAGCATCCGCGAGGTCTCTGATCGTACCGGGCGGCTCAACCGCCTCGATCTCGCCCTCCTGCACCAGTAAATCGAAGCTGCCGTCGATTCCCGAACCGGGATCGATTACGCGGCCGCCGCGGATGAGCATTGTCCCCGCCTTCATCCGACGCTCTCCGGAGCCTTCAGTGCCTCGACCATCGAGTAGATCATCGCGCGATCGTGCGCAGCGGGTCTTCCACCGGAATCGGGAAGCGCCAGGCGCACCTGCACCCGATCGGTGCGCGAGGTCGGGATATTCTTGCCGACGTAGTTGGGACGAATCGGAACCAGGCGATGCCCGCGGTCGATTAGCACCGCGAGCTTGACCGACGCGGGCCGTCCGTGCAGCCACAGCATGGTCATCGCGCGCTGCACGGTCCATCCGCTGTTGAGAACGTCGTCAACGATTATTATCACGCGGTCTGCGACCGCCAATGGCTCGCCGCTGTCGAGCGCGACAACCGTCTCGGCCGGATTGTAGAGATCAAGCGCTGCGATGGGCGGGCGGACTCCGGATTTGGCCGCGATCAGTTCGCGCAACCGCATCGCGAGCATCGCGCCGTGACTAACGACGCCGACGATCGAGACGTTGGTGAGGTCAACAACGTCGGCGATCACCTGGGCAGCCATCGAATCCACCGCACGCGCGATTTCTTCGGCGTTCATGACCTCGCGCTGTGGTCCGCGTTTGTATGGTTCGTATCCAGTCTCCTCGGCCTGCTTGACGCTTTCGAACACGGCCAGAGAATCTTCGGCGATCCACTGGCGCACATAGCCATACAGGCTTTCATCATAGCGATAATAGCGATGCGACCGCGCGTGGCCGACGAATTCTATCCGCAACTCGCGTTCGCAGAAATCACAGCGCAACGGCAGCACGCTACGCTCGACCGCACGCGTGAGCCTGAAGCGTGGACGCAGATGCGCACCCTCGAAACGGGTGACGCAGTTCGGATTCGCGCATCGCGGCGACGGCTCGGACTTGATGCGGATACTCTCGCCGGCCGCAGCTGGGATGCGCCGCGCCCCTCGCGTCTGCTCCAGGAGCCACGCAATCAGCGCCATCCGCACCGGTACGCCGGCCGCGGCTTGCTCGAAGTAAACCGCGCGAGGGTCTGAGTCGAGTTCGTAGGCGAGTTCGCCGGCACGCGGCAGCGGATGCATCACGACGGCTTCCTGCGCGCGATGTCCTTTCAGCGCACTCGCGTCGAAGCGCACGTAGTCGCCAGGCTTGGTCTCCTTGCCGGAAATTCGTTCTTTTTGCAGCCGGGTCACGTAGAACGCGTCAAGCGAAACAGGCGGCTCGGCGGCAGGAATTTTATCGAGCGGAACCTCGCCCGTGAAGAGCGCCATCTGATGCGGCGCGCTCGGCGTCAGGTATAGCGCGTCGAGCCCGCCCGCCAGCGACTTGAGCTCGTCCATCGTGACGGTTGAAAAGCTGTAGTGCCGTTCCGCCGCGAGCCGTTCGAGCACGTAGTCGGGCACGTTCATGCCGGCGGTAGGGACCGCGACGATATTCGCGCCGAAGCGCGCGAGCGCGTAGATCAGCGAATGCACGGTGCGGCCGAATTTCAAATCACCGCACAACGCGACGGTGAGTCCTTTGAGCTGCCCCTTCTTACGCCGCAGCGTGAACAGATCGCACAGCGTCTGAGTGGGATGCTCGCGGCTGCCGTCGCCGGCATTGATGATCGGACACGGCGCGTAGTCGGCCGCGACGCGGGCCGCACCGTCATGCGGATGCCGCAGCACGATTAGGTCCGCGTATCCGCTGACGATCCGCGCCGTGTCGGCCAGGCTCTCGCCCTTGGCCGCCGAGCTCGCATTCATGTCGGCCGAGCTGATCACGGCGCCGCCGAGCCGATGCATCGCCGATTCGAAACTGAGCCGCGTGCGGGTCGAGGGCTCGTAGAACAGCGTCGCCATGATGAGCCCGCTCGCGAGCGAGAGCGGCTCGCCGCGGTCGAGCCCGGCCGCGAAACCGTCGGCCAGCGTAAAGATGCGCTCGATCTCGGGCAACGCGAGGTCCTCGATCGAGACCAGATCGATTTTGCCAAGGCGTGTCATTTGCCGTTGCCGATCACGACCGCGTCGGTTCCGTCAACTTCGGTGAGCCGGACATAGACCCGCTGCCCGGCGGGAGCCTGGATATTCTTGCCGATATAATCAGCGCGGATTGGAAGCTCGCGCTCACCGCGATCGACCAGCACCGCGAGCTGAATCGAATCCGCGCGCCCAAGGTCGGACAGCGCATCGAGCGCTGCCCGTACGGTGCGTCCGGTGTAGAGGACGTCGTCCACCAGCACCACGCGTTTGTCGTCGAGTGAGAACGGAATATCGCGCGCGAGCAGGCGCGGGTCGCCGGGCGCACCTTTGCCATCATCGCGATACGACGAGATATCGAGCGTCCCGACGGGAACTTCGGCATGGCCCGAGCGGGTCAATTCCGCGGCAATTCGTCCGGCCAGGAACGCTCCGCGTCGTACGATTCCGACCAACACCAGCTCGTCTGCGCCATCACCATGCTCGGCGATCTCATGCGCGATTCGTTTGACCGAGCGCGCGATCGCGTTGGTGTCGAGCGCGACTTCCGGTTTAGAAGTCATCGCGCAAGCCTCGATGGGCAAGTCGCGGCGCGAAAAAAATCCCGACCGCAGATGCAGCCGGGCATGCCAATGCTAAGGGATTTCATCATCTTGACCTTCCCGCTATCTCAGTAGCGGATTAAAGGTGCTCCATTTGTAGCGCCGTCGCTCCGGCGAATCAAGCGGCGCGTTTCGTTACTGCCATCCGGATTCCTCGCACGGCAGCCACCGGGAATGACAGAAAAGGAAAGCCTTCCCGATCACCCCGTGGACTTGCGGCGCTGCTCGAGCTTGCGCAGGCGCTGATCCTGGTCGCGGGTTGCTACCGTGATTCGATCGTCAAAGCGCTCGAACTTGCGCGCGAGGCTGGTCAGCGCCTTGTTGGTCTTGGCGAGTTCGGCGGTGATTTTTTTGGCCGCAGTGCCGGTGATTTCGCCGAGCTTCGCGCCGGTATCGTCGGCGGCGCGGACTGTCGCAGCGGTGGTATGCTCGCGGGACTCGGCAGCGCGTGCGCCGATCTCTTGTTGCAGCGCGCGTTCGGCGGCTCCAATCTGCTCACGGAACTCAACCCGGGTGCGGCCGAGCGTCTCGCCCAGCCGGATCATCTCCGCGCCCAGGTCGGCGCGGATGGTCGCGATTCCCCGGCGGTTCTCGCCAATTTGATCCGATAGAAAACGGATCTGGCTCCCCACCTCGGCGAACTGGGCGAACAGTTCCTGGCGCAGCGAGTCGAGACGGCCGCCGTAGCCTGACACCGCTTCGATCACCAGCTCGAAGCGCGCGCCCATCTCTTCGAGCATCGCACCGATTCTTGTTACACCATCTTCAGCAGCAGCCACACGACGCTCCTTTCGGCTAATGAACGATCATCCCGAAGCGCGACCATCGAATGGGCAGAATTCCGCTGCCCTCGGCGTCCCAAGACCAGTAGATAATCATCGCGCGCCCTTCGACATTGTCTTCCGGAACGAAACCCCAGAAGCGGCTGTCGTAGCTCCGATCGCGATTATCGCCCATCACGAAAATCTTTCCGGGCGGAACCGTCACCGCGCCCAGCGTATCGGCGCCCGTGCCGATCTGTGGAAAGTTGTCGCGCGGCGAGACGGCTGAACGGTCGGAGTCGGAGACCTCGAAGTGCGCGTGCGGATCAGGCATCGGCGCGCCGTTGAGCCATACCTTGCCGTTCTTGACCGCGATCGTATCGCCCGGAAGTCCGATGACACGCTTGATGAAGTCCTTGGTCGGATCGGGCGGGAACACGAACACCACCACGTCTCCATGATGAATCGGCTCGATTCGGAACAGGTACCTGCCAAACGGCGCCGACCCAATCTCGATCCCGAACAGCGTATCGGGCATCCGCAGGCCGTAGATGAGTTTGTTGACCAGGATATGGTCGCCCACCAGCAGCGTGGGTTCCATCGACCCGGAAGGAATCTTGTAGGCCTGGACGAAAAACGTCCGGATCACGACCGCGAGCAGCAGCGCGATCACCAACGCCTCCACGTACTCGCGCGCGACGGATTTCTGCGGCGGCGGCGTCGAGCGCGAAGGCCCAGACGGCTTCGCTGCGGAAGGCTTCAAAGATCGGACCGGCTCGCCCATCGCCACCCTACTGCGCCATCCCCGCGATGCTCTCGTGCTGATTCATCGATCCTTCCATGACAGCCGTGCCGCACCCACGCATCCTACCGGACCGGCATCCCGAAACGCGACCATCGAAGAGGCAGGATACCACCCTCGTCGCCGTCCCACGACCAGTAGATCACCATAGCGCGCCCCTCGACATTATTCTCGGGCGCGAAACCCCAGAAGCGGCTGTCGGAGCTATCGTCGCGATTGTCCCCCATCATGAACAGATTGCCCGGCGGGACCGTGACCGGTCCAAAATAATCGCGCGTCTGCGCGGTCGAGCGGTCGTCGTCCGGCACCTCGAAGTGGGCGTGCGGATCAGGCATCGGCGCGCCATTGAGCCATACCTTGCCGGCTTTGATCTGGACGACGTCGCCGGCGATCCCGATAACCCGCTTGATATAGTCCTCGCTCGGGTTGCGCGGATAGACAAAGACCACCACGTCACCGCGATGAATCGGCTCGAGGCGAAACAGGTAACGTCCATACGGTAGACCGAAGGGAGTCAGGCCGAAGATCGAGTCCGGCATCCGGAAACCATAGACCAGCTTGTTGGCCAGAATATGGTCGCCGACCAACAGGGTCGGCTCCATCGAACCCGACGGAATTTCGTAGGCCTGGATAAAAAAGGTGCGGATAAGAATCGCCAGCAGCAGCGCGATTCCGAGCGCCTCGCCATATTCGCGCAGGACGGATTTTCGCGCGGCCGGAACTGTTCTCGCGCCGGCTTGAGGCCGCTCGGCCGAACGCAGCGGTTCGCTCACCGCGGCTACTCCCCGACCTTCAGCAGGGCCAGGAAAGCCTCCTGCGGAATTTCGACGCGACCGACCTGCTTCATCCGCTTTTTGCCTTCCTTCTGCTTTTCGAGAAGCTTGCGTTTGCGCGAGATGTCACCGCCGTAGCACTTCGCGGTGACGTTCTTGCGCAGCGCGTTTACAGATTCCCGCGCGATAATCTTGGCGCCAATCGCGGCTTGAATCGCGACCTCGAACATCTGGCGCGGGATCAACTCGCGCATCTTCGAGCATAGCGCACGGCCCCGTTCATAGGCCTTGTCGCGATGCACGATTATCGAAAGCGCATCGATTATTTCGCCGTTGATCCTGATATCCAATTTAACCAGAGGCCCGGACCGGAAGTCCAGAAAATCATAATCCAGCGACGCGTAGCCACGGCTGACCGACTTCAGCCGGTCGTAAAAGTCGAACACGATCTCTGCCAGCGGCAGTTCGTAGTGCAGGATGACGCGCTTGTCGCCGAGGTACTTCAGGTCGCGCTGCAGGCCGCGCCGGTCCTCGCACAGCTTCATCACCGCGCCCAGGAATTCCTCAGGCATGTGAATCGAGGAGATGATGAACGGCTCCTCGATCGCCTCGATCGAGTTCTCTGGCGGAAGCAAAGCCGGATTATCGACCATCATGGCACCGCCGGAAGTGGTGCGAATCCGGTACGCGACAGTGGGCGCGGTGACGATCAGGTTGATTCCGAACTCGCGCTCGAGCCGCTCCTGCGCTATCTCCATGTGCAGCAGACCGAGAAATCCCGCGCGAAAGCCGAAGCCCAGGGCCTGCGAGGATTCGGGCTCGCAGATGAGGCTCGCGTCGTTGAGGGTTAGTTTCTCGATCGCGTCGCGCAGCGCTGGATACTGGTTGGCCTCGGTCGGGTAAAGGCCCGCAAATACCATCGGCTTCAATTCCTTGAAGCCCGGCAGCGCCTCTGCCGCGGGATGCTCCGCGTCCGTCACGGTATCGCCGACGCGCATGTCGGCGACGGTCTTGATTCCCGCAACGACGTAGCCGACCTCGCCGGGGCCGAGCACCTCGGCAGATTGCTCGTGCGGAGTGAAATGCCCCAGGCGCATCACCTCGCCCGCCGCGCCCGTCGCCATCAGGCGGATCTTCATATTCGGCCGCAATTCGCCGCTGGTCACGCGCACCAGGCCGACCACGCCTTCGTAGCTATCGTACCAGCTATCGAAGATCAGCGCGCGCAGCGGCTCGTCGCGATTTGCCTTGGGCGCTGGAATCCGTGCGACGATCGCCTCGAGCACCTCGTCGATTCCTTTGCCCTCTTTCGCGCTGGTCAGGATCGCGTCGTCGGCGGGCAGGCCGATCACTTCCTCGATCTGCTGGCGGGTTCGTTCGACCTCGGCGCCGGGCAGATCGATCTTGTTGATGACCGGAATGATCTCGAGCCCGTGATCGAGGGCTAGATAAACATTGGCCAGCGTCTGCGCCTCGACCCCCTGGCTCGCATCGACGACCAGCAGCGCGCCCTCGCAGGCAGCCAGGCTGCGCGAGACCTCGTAGGCGAAATCCACGTGGCCGGGAGTATCGATAAGGTTGAGGACGTAGGATTTGCCCGCGCGTGAAGTATAGGACAGGCGCACGCTGCGCGCCTTGATCGTGATACCCCGCTCGCGCTCCAGGTCCATCGAGTCGAGAAACTGCTCCTTCAACTCGCGTTTGGTGAGCGCACCGGTGCGTTCAAGCAACCGATCGGCAAGCGTGGATTTGCCGTGATCGATATGCGCGATAATCGAGAAATTGCGAATCGATGCCGGGTCCGTCATCGAGGCCCGCTTACTTCCTGTGCGCCTTGAAGTATTTGAAGGTTTCAGCCAGCCCGTCGCGCAGCGCGACGGTCGGACGCCATCCGAGTTCCTTTTGCGCGCGCGCAGGCGAAATCACCGAGCGTTTCTGCTCGCCGGGCCGCGCCGGCCCGTGCTCGGCGGCGGTCGGAAAATCGGCGATCGACGCGAGGTTCGCGTAGAGATCGTTGACGCTGGTTTCGACTCCGGTGCCGATATTGATTGCGATCCCCGAAGCCTTCGCGCTGAGCGCCGCCAGGTTGCCGCGGACCACGTCGCCCACGAACACATAATCGCGCGTCTGCGAGCCGTCGCCGTAAATCGTGCAAGTCTGGCCGTCGAGAATTTTCCCGCTGAAGATCGCAACCACACCCGCCTCACCGTGCGGGTCCTGACGCGGTCCATAGACGTTGCCGTAGCGCAGCGCCAGATAGTCGATTCCGTATTCGAAGCGGTAAAAGAACAGATACGCCTCGGTTGATAACTTGGCGATTCCGTAGGGGCTGAGCGGGCGGCGTGGATGCTCTTCGTCGGCGGGGAACGTATCCTGCTCGCCGTAAATCGCTCCCCCGGTAGAAGAAAACACCACGCGTTTAAGTCCGTGCTTGCGCGCCGCTTCGATCAGGTTCAGAAATCCGACGATATTGACCTGCGCGTCGAAAGCCGGATCGGCGACCGAGCGCCGCACGTCCATCTGCGCCGCCATGTGATAGATCGCCTGAGGCCGCTCGCGCGCGACGACTTCGCGGACCGCGGATGCGTCGCGGAGATCCACCTGATGCAGCCGCGCTTTCGGATTTACCTGCTGGCGCTTGCCTGCCGAAAGATCGTCGAGAATCGCGAGATCGCCGGCACCCTCTTTTATGAGTGCGTCAACCGTATGCGACCCGATAAAGCCCGCGCCGCCGGTTACGAGAATTCGCATTGCAACTTTCCCGCGCTCAGACCGGAGAGCGTCCGATCGAGTAGTATTTGAAATCCAGCGCTTTCATAAGATCTGGATCATACAGGTTACGGCCGTCGAATATCACCGGCTGTTTTAGCTCGGCCTTGATCCGCTGGAAATTCGGATGGCGGAATTCGTTCCATTCCGTGCAGATCAGCAGCGCATCGGCGCCCTTCAACGCCTCGTAGTTAGTCTTGTGGTAGCTCACGCTAGCGCCGAGCACCGCACGCGCGTTCTCGAGTGACTCCGGATCATGCACCTGGACCTTCGCGCCAGCCGCGATCAGCTCGTCGATCACGACCAGCGACGGCGCCTCGCGCATGTCGTCAGTACGCGGCTTGAACGCAAGACCCCAGATAGCGAAGGTCCTGCCGCTCAGGTCTTCGCCGAAATGCTGCTTCACGCGTATGGGCAGCATGCGTTTTTGCTCGGTGTTCACTTCTTGAGCAGCCTTCAAGAGCGAAAAGTTCAGCTTGTTTTCCGACGCGGTATGAATCAGCGCTTGCACGTCCTTCGGAAAGCAGGAGCCGCCATAGCCAACGCCGGGAAACAGGAACTGCGAGCCGATCCGATGGTCGGAACCCAGGCCGCGCCGCACCGCGCTGATATCCGCGCCGACCGCGTCACACAGGTTCGCGATCTGATTGATAAACGAGATCCTGATCGCGAGCATCGAGTTTGCCGCATATTTCGACAACTCCGCCGACTTCGGATCCATCACCAGGATCGGATTGTCGGTGCGCACGAACGGCGCGTGAATCTCACGCAGGATCGCCGTCGCGCGGTCGCTGCGGCTGCCGATTATCACCCGGTCGGGACGCATGAAATCCTCGACCGCCGAGCCTTCCTTCAGAAATTCCGGCACCGAGCAGACGTCCACCTGATGCTTTCCCAGACGCGCGAGCAGCTCGCGCACCTTGTCGTTGGTACCGACGGGAACGGTGCTTTTGATCACGATTACGTGATAGCCGGTCACCGATTTGGCGACGTCCTCGACTGCCTTGAACACTCCCTTCAGATCGGCAGCGCCCGATTTGCTCATCGGCGTGCCGACCGCGATAAACGAGACCATAGACTGCGCGACCGCGGCGGCGGTGTCGAGCGTGAACTGCAGGCGACCTTCCTTGGCGTTGCGGCGCACCAGCTCTTCGAGACCCGGCTCGTAGATTGGAACCTTGCCCTCGTTCAGCGCGGCGATTCGCTTGGCGTCGATATCGACGCAGATCACTTCGTTGCCGCTCTCGGCGTAGCAAGTGCCGCTGACCAGCCCGACATAGCCGGTGCCGATGACTGCAATATTCATAGTGGGAGGCCCCGCCTCAAAATTCTTCCTTGATCACGTAGATCTGCTTGTTCTGCGACTCGTGATAGGTCCGCGCAAGCATCTCTCCCAAGAGCCCGATACTCACCAACTGCACCCCGACAACCACCAGCAGAACCGCCAGCAGCAGCGCGGGACGATCGGCCAGCGGATACCCCAGGATGATTTTCTCGAACACCAGCCACGCGGTCCATAGCGTGCCCAACCCGCCCAGCACCACGCCGATCGCACCGAATACCTGTATCGGCCGCGTCGAGTATCCGGACAGAAACCGCACCGTGATCAAATCCAGAAACGTGCGCAGGATACGGCCCGGTCCGTACTTCGAAGCACCCGAGCGGCGCGGTCGGAAGCCGACCTCCAGCTCAGTGATTCGCGCGCCCTGCTCCGCCGCAATTGCGGGGACGAAGCGATGCATCTCACCGTAAAGGCGCAGTTGGCGGACCATGTCGCCGCGATAGGCCTTGAGCGTGCATCCGTAATCGTGCAGCCGCACACCGGTGATCTTCGAGATGAGGGAATTTGCCGCGACCGACGGCAGCCGCCGCGTCAGACGCGCGCCCTTCCAGCGCTCCGTGCGCCAGCCGCTCACCAGATCGAACCCACCGCGGAAGCGCTCGAGCAGGCGCGGGATATCGCTCGGATCGTTCTCACCGTCGCCATCGATTGCGACCACAATATCACCCTTCGAGTTGGTGAATCCGCAAGCCAGCGCCGCAGTCTGGCCAGAGTTGCGCGCGAGCCGGATCACGCGGACGTGAGGGTCGGATTCCTTCACCCGGCGCAGCACTTCGAGCGAGCCGTCGTCGGAGCCGTCATCGATAAAGATCATCTCGTACGAGACGCCGAGCGGCTCCAGCACCGCCGCAAGATCGTGATGCAGCGGCGCCAGATTGTCGCGCTCGTTATACAGCGGGACGACTATTGAGAGATCCATCGGCTGTGATGCGAGTCGGTAAGTTCTATGAATGCGCGGTAGCGGTTGTCGATCTCTTCCCAGGTCAGCGAGAGCAGCCGGTCGAGCGAGAATTTTTCGACCACGAACGACGCGAGCACGCTGCCGTAAACCACCGCCGTGCGCAGCGAAGACTCGGTCACGCGTCCGTTGCGCGCAAGGTAGCCCATGAACGCGCCCGCGAAGGTATCGCCCGCGCCGGTAGGATCGACGACCTCTTCCAGCGGATAGGCCGGAACGGCAAACATCCCCTCGCGCGAGAATTGCAGCACCCCATATTCGCCGCGTTTGACCAGCACGGTCTTCGGCCCCATCTTCAGGATCGCGCGTCCCGCCTTGACCAGGTTGTGCTCACCCGAAAGCATCCGCGCCTCTTCGTCGTTTAACGTCAGGATATCCAGATGCCCGAGCAGCCGCTTCAGCTCGGGGCCGGAGTTCTCGATCCAGTGATTCATCGTGTCGCCCGCAACCAGCTTGGGGCTCTGCACCTGCGAGAGCACGCGCTCCTGCAATTCGGGTGCGATGTTAGCCAGGAACAGATAATCGCAGCGCCGCTGATCCGGCAGCAGCACCGGAGAAAAAGTCTCGAACACATTCAGCGCGAGCGAAATCGTGTCGCGATGATTCATGTCCTCGTGATATCGGCCGTGCCACCTGAAGGTCTTGCCCGGACGCTGTTCGAGACCGCGCAAGTCGATGCTCCGATCGGCGAGCAACTGGCGCGACTCTGGCTTGAAGTCGGAACCGACCACCGCGACGATACTGACCGGCGCGAAGAATCGCGCCGCTACCGAAAAATAAGTCGCTGAGCCGCCCAGCACGTCGGGCGCGTTGCCGCCGGGCGTCTCGAGCGAATCATAGGCTACTGAGCCCACCACCACGATACTCATCTGATATGCATGCTCCCGGTTCAGTTTAGATACTTGCCGACCAGGAGTCCGAGCTCCCGTTTCATCTTGGAAGGGATTAGCGCAGGATCGGTAATGATCGTGCCGGCCAGCGCGCTCCCGCATTTGCAGGTGCGCTCGCGCCTGGCGAGCGCCGCCGCCATCCGCGCGACCGCAGCCTGCGCCTTCTCCACGTTGGCGCGCATCACCCGCAGGATCTCGCCGATATCAACCGCCGCAACGCTCGCGTGCCAGCAATCGTAGTCGGTCACCAGCGTCAACACCGCGTAGCAGAGCTCGGCCTCGCGCGCGAGCCGCGCTTCCTGCATCGCAGACATGCTAATCACGTCGGCATTCCATGACCGGTACAGATTTGACTCCGCACGGGTCGAGAACTGCGGTCCCTCCATGCAGAGATAAGTTCCGCCCTCGTGCAGCGTCGGATCGATACTGCGCCCCGTGGCTGCGAGATCGCGCGCAAGGTCCGGACAAACCGGATCGGCCAGCGACACATGCACCACCATCCCGTTACCAAAGAACGTCGAGGGACGTTTGAACGTGCGATCGATAAACTGGTTGGGCACCACCAATTCGCCCGGATGAATATCTTCCTTGAGCGAGCCCGCGGTGCTGACGGAGACCAGGTACTCGGCGCCGAGCTGCTTCATTCCGAAAATATTGGCGCGGAAATTAATTTCGCTCGGCAAGAGCCTATGACCCTTGCCGTGGCGCGCGAGAAATACAACTTCGAGCTCGCCCATCCGTCCGCGATAGTACGGATCGGAGGGCTTGCCGAACGGGGTCTCGAGTTCGATCTGCTCGACCTGTTCGAGGCCGGGCAAATTGTAGAAGCCGCTGCCTCCGATTACGCCCAATGTTTTTCGCGCCATCGCTAGTCCCGTCCCTCCGTCCCAGCCTCAACCGCCGTGCTTTCGAGCGCGCTCGCGTTCTGCTCGTGATGTTCAGCGTAGAGTTGGCCGCACGCCGCCGCGATATCGAGTCCCCTGCTCTCGCGAACGGTAGCGGTCAAATTACCGCGATGCAGGATCGCTTGAAAGGCCTCGACCGCAGCGCGCGGGCTGCGCTCGAGGATGCTGCCCGCGAAGGGGTTGAAGAAAATCAGGTTGACCTTCGCGCGCTGCGGCGCGAGCAGTTTAACCAGCCGGCGCGCGTCGTTGACGCTGTCGTTCACTCCCGCCAGCATCACGTACTCGAAGGTGATCCTGCTGCGGCTCTTGAGTGGCAGTCGGCGGCACGCATCGAGCAGTTCCTTCAGCGGATAGCGCTGATTGATCGGCGCGAGGCGGTCGCGAAGCTCGTCGGTGGTCGCATGCAGCGATACCGCGAGATTAACCGGAATTTCGGCGAGCAGCTTCTCCATCATCGGGACCAGTCCGACGGTCGAAACCGTGATGCGCCGTGGCGAGATTGCCATTCCCCATGGCGCAGTCATCACGGTCAGCGTGCGAATCAGGCGTGGATAGTTCGCCAGCGGCTCGCCCATCCCCATGAAAACGTAGTTGGTCAGATGCTCGTCGGGATAAAGCTCGCGCCGTGCCGCGAAAATCTGTCCCGCGATCTCGGCGGTGGTCAAGTTACGATGCAGTCCCATCCGCGCGGTCGCGCAGAACTCGCATCCCATAGCGCAGCCCGCCTGCGACGAAAGGCACAGCGTCGTGCGATCTTCCGACGATATAATGACGGTTTCGATCTCCTCTCCGTCGCCAAGCCGGAGCAGAAGCTTGCGCGTGCCATCCGTAGAGCGCCGCACGGCGGAAACCTCCGCTGGAGCGAGCGTGAAGCGCCCGGTCAGCTCGATTCGCAAGGCGGCCGGAAGATCGCGCATCGCATCAAAGGAATCGACACCCTTCTGCCAGAGCCAATGCGCAATCTGCCGGGCGCGATACGGACGCTCGCCCACGCTCGCCACCGCGGACTCCAGGTCGTCCAGCAGCAGGTCACGGATATCGCGCGCCGCGCCGAAAGAATTAGGGGTCTCGTCAATAAGCTCGTCGGAGTGATGATCGGAGAGACTCATGAACTCGCAATTGTAACCGAAATGCGCGCGCGAGAGCAGGACGCTCCACGCTGGATTCTTCAGGTAAGAGGGGCAGCTCTCAGCGACAATCAGGCGGGCGTCAGGGCAGGATTTCCATCGCGGGAAAAAAGAAGGCGATTTCCTGCGCCGCGGTCTCCGGCGCGTCGGAGCCGTGGGTCGCGTTGGCTTCGATATTCTGGCCGAACTCGCGGCGAATCGTTCCCGGCGCTGCTTTTTTTGGATCGGTCGCGCCCATCAGCTCGCGCCATTTCGCGATCGCACCGTCGGCGCCCAGCACCGCGACCACCACCGGTCCCGACGTCATGTACTTGCACAGATCGCCATAGAACGGCCGCGCCTTGTGCACCGCATAGAACATCTGCGCCTGCTCTTGCGAGAGATGCAGCTTGCGAATCGCGCGAATCGAGAGGCCCGAGGCCTCGATCCGCTTCAGGATGTCGCCTGTCAGTCCGCGCGAAACCGCGTCAGGCTTGATGATTGCGAGAGTTTTTTCCATCTGGTTGATCTCGTGTGCGCCCCCTAGTTCTTCGCAGCTTTGCCTTCGAGCACGGCCTTCATCGTCGAGCCCAGGTCGGCGGGGCTCATCGCGACGGTGATCCCGGCCGCCTTCAGCGCCGCGATCTTGTCGGCGGCGGTTCCGCGTCCTCCGGAGATGATCGCGCCCGCATGGCCCATCCTGCGGCCCTTGGGAGCGGTCTGCCCGGCGATAAACGCGACGACCGGTTTCTTAAAGTGATGCTTCACATAATCGGCGGCCTCTTCTTCGGCCGTTCCGCCGATCTCGCCAATCATGATCACGGCGTCGGTCGCCGGATCCTCGTTGAACAGGCGCATCGCCTCGGTGTGATTGGTCCCGACAATCGGATCTCCGCCGATTCCGATGCAGCTCGATTGCCCGATCCCCAACTGGGTGAGCTGATGCACCGCCTCGTAGGTCAGGGTTCCCGAGCGCGAGACCACACCCACGCGGCCCGGCTTGTGGATATAGCCCGGCATGATGCCGATCTTGCACTCGCCCGGCGTGATGATTCCCGGGCAGTTGGGTCCGATGAGGCGCGATTTGGAGGACTTCAAGTAATGCTTCACCTTCACCATGTCGAGCACCGGGATGCCCTCTGTGATGCAGATGACCAGCGGAAGCTCGGCCGCGATTGCCTCTAAAATCGCGTCGGCCGAAAAGGCCGGCGGTACGTAGCTGACCACCGCGTTGGCTCCCGTCGCGCGCACCGCCTGCTCGACGGTATCGAAGATCGGAATTCCTTCGAAAGTGGTACCGCCTTTGCCCGGCACCACTCCGCCCACCATCTGGGTGCCGTATTCCTTGCACGCGCGGGTATGAAACTGTCCGGTCGAGCCGGTGATGCCCTGGGTCAGGACGCGGGTGTTCTTGTTGACGAGAATGCTCATTGCGGATTACTTCCCCACTCCGATTGCCTGGGTCACGCGCCGCGCGGCGTCGGCCATGTCGGCCGCGGCGATCACCTTGATTCCCGACTCGGCCAGGATCTTCTTGCCCTTGTCCACGTTGGTGCCTTCCATCCTGACCACCAGCGGGATGCTGAGCTTGACCTGTTTGGCCGCCTCGACCACGCCCTGCGCCAGCACGTCGCATTGCATGATCCCGCCGAAAATATTGATCAGCACCGCTTTGACCCGGCTGTCGGAGAGCAGGATCCGGAACGCGGCCGCGACTTTCTCGGTGTTGGCGCCGCCGCCGACGTCGAGAAAATTGGCCGGCTCGGCGCCGAAAAACTTGACGATATCCATCGTCGCCATCGCCAGGCCCGCGCCGTTAACCATGCATCCGATGTTGCCGTCCAGATGCACGAAGCTCAGCTCGTACTTCGCCGCCTCGGTCTCGTCTTTGTCTTCTTCGTTCGGGTCGCGCAGCTCACGGATATCCGGATGCCGGAAAAGCCCGTTGTCGTCGAACGACATCTTGGCGTCCAGGCAGATCACGCGGCCGTCCTGCGTAACCACCAGCGGATTGATCTCGACCAGCGACGCATCAGTCTCGACGAATGCCTTGTAGATGGACGCAAGAAGCCCCGCAAACTGATTCACCTGCTTGTCCTTGAGGCCGAGTGCGAACGCGATTTCGCGCGCCACGAACGGCGCCAGGCCGAGCAGCGGGTCAATGACCTTGGTGATGATGCGCTCGGGTGTCTTGGCGGCGACTTCTTCGATCTCCATTCCGCCTTCCGTGCTGGCGATCACTGAAACCGCCCCTGCCTTTCGGTTGACCAGCATCCCGAGGTAAAGCTCGCGCGCAACCGCGCTCGCTTCCTCGACATACACACGCCCGACGACCCGGCCCTCGGGTCCCGTCTGATGCGTGACCAGCGGCTTGCCGAGCAAGCCGGCGGCGAACTTGCGCGCCTCGTCGGCTGACGCGATCAGCTTAACCCCGCCCGCCTTGCCGCGACCGCCCGCATGAATTTGCGCCTTGATAACAGCCTTTGGGACGCCAAGCGCGGTGAACGCCGCAGCGGCTTCGTCCGGAGTCGAGGCCGATTGCCCCTTGGGAACGGGCGCGCCGAAGCGTCCGAGAATCTGCTTGGCCTGAAATTCGTGGATATTCATCAACTACCTGCTGAAAGTAATCTGGGTTGTTTCGACTCTTGCCAATATGGATTCGCGCCGCGGGGCTTCTGGCGCGCTGCGCGGTCGAGATGGCGATCGCGATGCTTCCCTAGTTGCCGGCCGCGATTACCTTGTCCATCGCGTTGACCAGTTCCTTGACGTGCGCGACCGAGCTGTCGAACGCCTGCTTCTCAGCCGTGGTCAGTTCGATTTCGATCACGCGCTCGACTCCGCCGCCTCCAATCACCACCGGCACGCCGGCGTACAATCCCTTCACTCCATATTCACCCTCCAGGAACGCCGCGCACGGCACTACTTCCTTACGATCGAGCATGTAAGACTCGACCATCTTGTAGGTCGCACTCCCGGCGGCGTAGTAGGATGAGGTCTTCATCAAGTTGACGATCTCGCCGCCGCCGTTGCGGGTGCGGGTCTCGATTTCGTCGAGCCGCTTGGCTGCAATCAGCTTGGCTACCGGCACGCCGCCAATCGTCGTATAGCTGCGCACGGGAACCATGTCATCGCCGTGGCCGCCCAGAACTGTCGCGTTCACGCTCTCGACCGAGACCTTCAGTTCCATCGCAAGGAAGGTCCGGTAGCGCGCGGAATCGAGCACACCGGCCTGTCCGACGATCCGATGCTTCGGGAAGCCGGTGACGCGCTTGAGCTGCGTCACCATCGCGTCGAGCGGATTGGTCACCGCGATCACAAACGACTCGGGCGCGTATTGTTTGATCGCGACCCCAACGTCGTTCATCACCTTGGCGTTGATCTTGAGCAGATCATCGCGGCTCATGCCGGGCTTGCGCGGCGAACCCGAGGTGACGACACAGCAATCGGCGCCGGCGATATCTTTGATATCGGTGGTGCCGATAACCTGCGCATCGATTCCCAGGACCGGCGCGCTTTCCGCCATATCGAGCGCCTTGCCCTGCGGCAGGCCGTCGATAATGTCGTAAAGAACGATATCGCCGAGGTTGCGCAGAAAGCACAGATGCGCGCAGGTTGCGCCGACGTTGCCCGCGCCGATAAACGCAATTTTTCTTCTAGCCACGCCTGAATTACCGCCTGAGCAGGATGTCCTGTCTAAAGAATCTCTTATAGTCGGTTTTCTGCTAATGAGGCAATCTTAAGTGATTGAGTGAAGAAGCGCGCTGCCGGCCCGAGCCCGAACTTGGAATTAAATAGCAACCTTCGATATGGAAGTGAAGCTGCCTACCGCAACCAAATCCGTCCACGCCAGGAATCCAACCATGAACCTCATGCTGAAGCTCCGTTACCTGCCCGCTCTCGTATTGATTTGCTGCGTCCTCATGGGAGCGGCGGCGGCACCGACCACACTCGCCACCTTGTCGATTCCGCCGGTCGCGCTCGCCGCGAATGAACGCATCTTCGGCATCGATTGCATCATCCGGCCGGTCCGTATCGTTACGATCCGCGACGTCCCCGCCGAGTGGCGCGCCAGTATTGCCAACGCCGCGCAGGGATTCTCAGCGGTCATGGCTCAGCCGATAGTCGCTTCTGCGGCATTCGCGAGCGGCACGCCCGGCCTGTTCACCAATTTCATTACGATCGAGAAGAGCCGGATCCCGCGCAGAATTCAGGTCCGAGTCACGATCAAGATCGCCTCGCTCGCGAAGCCCGCACAGTTCCGCTACGTGAACTACGTGCTGAAGGATGTGAAAATCACACCGATAGGCGGAGGATCGCCGAGCGGAAAATCGCTATGACCAATCTCGAAACGAACCGTCTAAGTGGGCGCGCGCCGGTTGAGGCCGACCTCGAAAATTTGCGCGTGATTCATAGCGATCCGCGCGCGATGGCGACGCTGTCGGTCGATGGGCAGCCAGCCAGCGAGGGGCACAGCCTCGCCGTACTGGGGCGGATGCGCGAGCATTGGGAGCGCTATGGTTTCGGCGTGTGGATGCTGTTTGAGAAGGACGTGAACCGCTTTGCCGGCTACGCGGGAATTCGACATATCGAACTGGACGGCGCGGCAGAGATCGAGTTGTTGTATGCGATTCGATCCGACCGATGGCGGTCCGGATACGCAAGCGAAGCGGCGGCGGAAGTTCTGCGCCACGGCTTTGGCAATCTCGCGCCGGCAAGCGTGATCGCGTTCACGCTGCCGCACAATCTCGGATCACGCGGCGTGATGGAAAAATGCGGAATGCGCTTTGAACGCGACATGACTCACGCCGGATTGCCGCACGTGCTCTATCGAATCACATCCGCGGAATTTGCCGCGCTTACGCGTAGCGCAGCCATTTGATTATCTCGCGCAGCGTCGGACGCTTGCCGTACATCAGGATTCCAACCCGGTAAATCCGCGCCGAGATCGCGAGCGCAATCCACACCGCCGCGAGCAGAAGCATCGCCGACAGCGCGATCTGCCATATCGGCGGATGCCCCATCAGGATCCGCGCGTACATCAGCACCGGCGCGGAAAACGGGATCATCGATCCCGCGACGACGATTGGCGCGTCCGGCCTCATGATCGCCGGCTCGACTAATGCTGTAGTGGCGACGAGCGGCAGCATGATCACGAAGGTCCATTGCTGCGCTTCGTCGGGAGAATTGAACGACGCGCCCACGGCGGCGTAGATCGAGCTGTAAAGCAGGTAGCCCAGGATATAATAAAACGCGAACCACGCGATCACGCCCCCGCCGGACTGAAGCGCCTGCGCCGCGACCCGCGCAATCGGGCTCGCCGCGGCAATCATCGCCGCGGCAACGAACCATATCGCGACCTGCGTCACTCCGACCGCGCCGATTCCGGCGACTTTGCCGGCCATCAACTCGTCGGCGCTGGTCGAGCACAGCAGCACCTCGGTAATCCGGGAGCTCTTCTCGTCCAGCACCGCGCGCATCACCATGATCCCGTACGACATCAGCGAGATGAACATCACGAAGACGAGAATTCCCACCATCAGGATCGCGGCCTCGCCCTGCACGCGCAGCGACGGCGGATTCACGTCGGCGGTGCTGAAGTCCACCCGCGCCAGCAGAGTGCGGGCCTCGCCGGCTTCGATTCCAAATGGTGCAAGCGCGCGCTCGGTCCACGCGTACCAGACCGCGGCGTCGAGCTCGCTGGTCACGTCAAATCCGATCGCAGCCGGACGCGCGAATACGGCGCGGCGCGCTCCCGACGGGCCAGAGTCGATCCATAAATAGCCGTCGAATTCGCGCGAACGAATTTGTCGGTCAAGATGCGCGCGCAGCTCGGGTGACGGGGCCGATTCAAACGTGATGAGGAATCCGCGCGGGTCACTGCGCGTCAGGTTTGCGGCGATTGCGGCGCCGAGTTCCCGGTCGGCGGTGACGATCGCGAGTCGCATGGTCGGGTGCGCCGCTGCTCCGAAATTGCCGTCAACGCCGGTCCCTGCGATGCGCGGCAACAGCAGCATCGAGCTAAAAATGATCGGCAGAATCAGAGTCGAGAGCCAGAACGAGCGTGTGCGCACGCGCTCGAGGTATTCGCGCCGCGCGATCAGCCAGACGCTGCGCAGACGCATGCGGCTACGCATCGCGGCGTCCCACGCGGTCGATAAAAATCTCCTCGAGCGAGGGCTCCATCAGCTCGAAGCGCGAGATTCGCGCCGACGCGGCCGCGGCGTGCAGGAGCTCCTGCGGATCGGCTCCGGCGCGGAGCTTGACCTCGAGATGGTTGCCGAAGTCGCGGCGCGCCTCGACCATCGGATGTCCCGCCAGCAATCCGTTGGCACCCGCGTAATCGATCTGCACGAAGCGCTCGCCGTATTGCGATTTTATCTCGCGCAGATTGCCCTGCAGGATCGCGCGGCCACCGTTGATGAGGCAGATCGCGTCGCAGAGCTTCTCGGCCTGGTCCATCCGATGGGTCGAGAGGACGATCGTGCGGCCCTGCGCTTTCAGTTCGAGCAGAATTTCCTTGAGCTCGTCGGCGTTGACTGGGTCGAGTCCGCCAAACGGTTCGTCCATCACTATAAACTCCGGATCGTGAATCAGTGCGGCGACGAACTGGATCTTCTGCTGCATCCCCTTGGACAGCTCTTCGACCCTGCGTTCGAACCAGTCCTCCAGTTCGAGCCGCACAGTCCACGCGCGTCCGCGCTCGAGCGCCTGCGCCGCAGTGAGTCCCGCAAGCTGACCCAGAAACGAGAGATTGTCGCGCACCGTCATTCGGCGGTAGAGTCCGCGCTCTTCCGGCAGGTAGCCGACTCTGCTGAGCGTCGCGCGCGCGACAGGATTGCCGAAGACCCGGACCGCGCCGCTATCGGGCCGCGTGATTCCGATCATCATGCGGATGGTGCTGGTCTTGCCCGCTCCGTTGGGGCCGAGCAGGCCAAAAATTTCGCCGCCGGAAATCGACAGCGACAGGCTCTCGACCGCGACCAGGCCGTCGTAGCACTTGCGCGCGCGCTCGAGCTCGACGGTTACCGGCATCGCCGCTCAATGCGCCCAGACTTCCTGCGGATTGGTCTCCCACGGATAGACGTGCACCATCCATCCGAACAGAACAGGAAAAAATCTGCCGCCCGCCGCGGAGCAGGCCTGCTCGGTCACGATCGAGCCGCGGGGACCGAATTTCGTCCAATCGGCGGTCTTGGGATCGGCGCCTTTTTTGGGAATGCAAATGTCGATGTGCTGATGCCATCGGGCGACGCTCAGCGGCACGCGCTGGTTGAGCTGGTCGGGGTCCCACCTTCGCGGCGCGGTGTACATCGCGCCGATCAGCTTGTACCCGCCGTCGGCGGTGCGTTCGTAGAGCAGCGAGGTCGGCTCCGCGGGATTGAACTCGAAGGCCGCCTTAAGCCCGTACCACCACTTGGTGAAGTGGACGACCTTTTGCGCCTTGAGCTCGGGATGAAACGGCTTGAAACCGGCGGCTTCGGCGGCGTGATAGTCCTGGTACTTCGCGAGCGCGGTCTTGAGCGTATCCACCAGCTTGTCGGCGCGTTCGGCATCGGCGGGATTTGCAGGACGGAGGTCAGTCCACTTCATGTGGTCCTTCATATTGCCCATCTCGCCGCCGGCCATGTGCGAGTCGTGCATATCGTCCATGTTCATCGAGGACATCGCGTCGGTATCGCCCGGGCTCATCGCTATCGCGCCGCCGTTTGGATTGTTCATGTCCATCGCACCCATCGCGCCCATTTCGCCGACGTTCGCAGCGTATGCGGATGTCGCGAGAATGACTGCAAAGGCGAGCGCGAACGGCAAACCAAACGCAGGGTGTTTTTCCGGCATGGCGGTGACCTCGGGTGGATTCTACAGTCGTCGCGGCGACAATTTCCAATCACTCGACCAGTTTCACCTGCTGCAGCGGGATTTGCGTGCTGTCGGGCGCGAGGCCGTTGAGCGCGCGGAATTGCTCCTGCGGATATTTGTCGAAAGCACAGCGCTTGGCGAACGTAGCTACGGTGTCGTTCTTCGCAACCGTGATGAGCTTGATCTTGCGTGGCTTTAGTGACGCCGCTTCGGCCGCCGAAAGCCGCTTGAACGTGCCGGCGGTTTGCGCGAAAGCCGGTGCCAGCGCTTTTGCGCGCGGCGCGGCCGCGATGAATCGGAAGCGGTAGATATGCGTCGCGTCCATCCGGATCGCGACGATCCGCATTGTGACCGGACCCTGCCTGGTCTGCGCAGTCGCGATCGCGGTCGCGGCTTCGAGCCCGTTAATCTCGCCGCGCCTGACCTCGTGCACCTCGATATCCTTGGCCCACACCTGCCGGATATATCCGGTCATCGCGAGGCTGCTGGTCTCGGGCGCGCTGTCGAAAATGATCATCGCGTTGTCCGGACCGCTGGCGTAGATCGCGTCGGAGGTATCAAACAACTCGAAGCCCTTCGGCACCTCGAAGGCGAAGCGGAGCTTCGGATGCGCGAACATCCGGCCGCGGATAAAACCCTGCTCGGGCGACTCGCCGTAGATAACGCCGTTTATCCGCGCAAGATATTCGCGGCGCCGGACTATTGGATTCGCAACCGGAGTCTGCGACGCCTGCGCGAGTGCGCGGCGATAGCGCTCGAGCGCGTTCGGATGCGTCGCCATGTAGTCGAACTGATCGATCGAGCCAGCGCTGCGTCCGTCGATCAGCGCCTGCACCTGCTCGTAGTTGCGCATCGTGTTGAGGAACGTCGCGGTCGCGGCCGGATCGTATCCCGCCCGGGCGACATACCTGATTCCCAGCTTGTCGGCCTCATACTCGGCGTCGCGCGAGAACGAGCGCAGGTAGCTCTGCGCAGCCATTTGCGGAGCCCCGAGCAGCAGCGGAGAGATGATCGCAAGCGGCAGCATCCCGACCTGCGCGATCGTGTCGCGCACCTGCCCCTGCGCATGATGCATCGCGGCGACGTGTCCGACCTCATGCCCCAGCACTCCGGCGAGCTCGGCTTCGTTGTTGACCAGCGCGAGCAGCCCGCGCGAAACGTAGATATAGCCGCCAGGGATCGCGAGCGCATTGACGATTGGCGTGTCGAGCACCTGGAACTTGTAGCTGATTTCCTTGCGCTCGCTGCCGGCGGCAACCCGCTGCCCGACCTCGCTCACGTACGCGGCCAGGGAAGCGTCGGCGTACGCGCCGCCAAGAGCAGCCAGCACGGCAGGATTCTGATCGGCGCCGGTCTGGGTTTCAGCCGCGGTCGAGCTGAAGCCGGTCAGGCTTGAGGCTCCGGTAGCAGGATTCGGCGCGCACCCGGAGAGTTGAGCGAGCGCGAACATCAGCGCCGTAAAGAAGAGGGTCGATTTCCGCATCGCCATCCTGACTCAGGAATTGAGCATCGCCACGATCTGGCGCATCCAGTCGCCCGCGATCTGATTGGCGAAACCGTAGCCCGGCGCGAGTTTCTCGCCACCTGCCGGAGCCTCGGCGCGGCGAGTATCGGCGAAGATCGCGATCACTTGATTAGTCTTGCCGTCGCGCAACTTGAGCTCCATGCCGATCGTCCCGCGTCCGTTCAGGTTCGCCTCGCGCTGCAGCGCCGACGACGCCGAAGTCGTTGTCGGGATTCCGAACGCGTCCGCCGAAGACGGCCGTAGGCTCGGACCCAGCTCGACGATCGCCATCTCGACCACGATCGTTTTCGCCTCTGCCCGCGTTACTAGCGCGAAGCGATGCGCTGAATCGTCCTGCACCGCTCGGGTGAACGCCTCGCCCGCGGAGACCGCGGCGTCAATTGAGGCAGACCGGTTGTCCTGAAAGGCGCTGTTGGTGGCCGGCGCAGGCGCAAGATGCTCGAGGCTGATCGGCGCGAGCATCACCTCGTTGTAGTTTTTGAAATCAACCCCGGGCTGGACCCAGGATTGCTGGAACGGATAGCGGCTGTCCGCCGTCATCCGCGCTGGATCGGGCAGGAACCCGGTGTGTACCGCAGGAGCAGGAGGCGGCTGCGTCTGCACCGGGTTCGCGGGCTGCGCGCCACCCTGGCTCAGAGGCTGAACCGCGCCGGAGGAACATCCAGAGAGCGCGGTGGCTGCAAGAACGATCGCGAGTGCGTGCGAGGCAATCCTGTTTCGCCGGCGCATCGCGGGTTCAGCGGTGGATACGACAGGACCGGCGCGCCACGCCGGCGCGCCGGTCCCGGTGACTTTCAGATCGATTCACGCTGCTAGATATTATCTACGATCGCCTTGCCGAACTCCGAGCACTTGAGCAGCTTCGCGCCGGTCATCAGGCGCTCGAAATCATAGGTCACGGTCTTGTTCGCGATGGTTTTTTCGAGCCCGCGAATGATCCCGTCGGCGGCCTCCTGCCATCCCATATGCTCGAACATCAGCACGCCGGACAAAATCACCGACCCGGGATTCACCTTGTCTTGATTCGCATACTTGGGCGCGGTGCCGTGAGTCGCCTCGAAGATCGCGTGGCCGGTCAGGTAGTTGATATTGGCGCCCGGCGCGATTCCGATTCCTCCCACCTGCGCGGCGAGCGCGTCGGACAGGTAGTCGCCGTTCAAGTTCATCGTCGCGACGACATCGAACTCGTCGGGCCGCGTCAGCACCTGCTGCAGCGTAATATCGGCGATCGCGTCCTTGACCAGCAATTCGCCCGCTGGAGGCTTGCCGTTGCAATCGTCCCATCCTACCGCCTTGCCCTTGTATTCGCGGCGGACCAGCTCGTAGCCCCAGTCGCGGAAGGCGCCTTCGGTGAACTTCATGATGTTGCCCTTGTGGACAAAGGTCACGCTCTTGCGCTTGTGCCGGATCGCGTAGTCCAGCGCGGCGCGAATCAGGCGCTCGGAGCCTTCGCGCGAGACCGGCTTGACGCCGATTCCCGACGTGTTGGGGAAGCGGATATTCTTGACGCCCATTTCTTCCTGCAGGAACTTGATGAGCTTCTTCGCTTCCGGCGACTCGGCCGGCCATTCGATTCCGGCGTAGATGTCTTCCGTGTTCTCGCGGAAGATCACCACGTCGAGCTTCTCCGGATGCTTGACCGGGCTCGGCACGCCCGCGAAGTAGCGCACCGGCCGCAGGCATACGTAGAGGTCGAGCATCTGGCGCAGCGCGACGTTGAGCGAACGGATTCCGCCGCCGATCGGCGTGGTCAACGGCCCCTTGATCCCGACCAGGAATTCCTTGAACGCCTCGACCGTTTCATCGGGCAGCCAGGAGTTCTGTTCTTTGAACGGCTTCTCGCCCGCGTAAACTTCCATCCACGCGATCTTGCGCTTGCCGCCGTATATCTTCGCGACCGCGTTGTCGAACACATACTGCGACGCGCGCCAGATATCGGGGCCGGTGCCGTCGCCTTCGATAAACGGGATAATCGGGCGGTCGGGAACGTTCAGCGTATGGTTTTTGCCGAGAGTGATCTTCTGTCCGTCGCTGGGAACCTTGATGTGCTTGTAGGCCATGGCGGTTGTTACTTGTCCTTCTTGGAAATGCTTGATCGGTGTGATTCGCGCCCGGCGCGGGAGCAGTCGCGCTAATCGGACGGCGGCTAATTATTCGACGCTGCTAATCATATAGTAACCGCGCGCGGATTCCAGACCCGCAATCCGGCCGGCGCAATTGTGTCCTGTCAATTGAGAGCGGAGGATCGTGAGACGGGCGAGTCGCGATGCGCCCCTACGAAAGATTTCGCGACGGTTCCTTTCGATCGGTTTTGGTAGGGGCGGCTCGGGAGCCGCCCGGTCTCGCGCCGACTATCACTACCATACGACGTCGTCTTCGGCGCGAGGTATCTCGGGCGCGATCGCCTGGGCGACGCCCGCGCCGGTGGTCGCTTCTTCGCGCGCGTCTTCGGTCGCCTCTTCCTGCATCGCGCGATCTATGATCGACGCCATCGCATCGAGATGGCGTCGAATCTCGCCCGCGAGTTCCAGGTTGATTCCTTTGACCTGCGCTATCTCCTCGATCGACGCTTCGCGAATCCGCTTCAGGCTGCCGAAATGCCGCAGCATCGCGCGGCGCCGCACCGGCCCTATCCCCTCGATATCGTCGAGCACTGAGCGCATCCGCGCGCGGCGGCGCAGTTCGCGGTTGTAGGTGATCGCAAAGCGATGCGCCTCGTCGCGCACTCGCACCAGCAGGAACAGCGCGGTCGAGTTCTTTGGCAGCACGACCGGATCCTTGCGGCCCGGCAGGAACACGCGCTCCTCGGACTTCGAGACTTCCTTGTCGTAGCGCCTGTCGAGCACGTGCTGCTTGGCGAGCGAGATGCAATCGATCTGCTCGAGCAGATCATTCTCGCGCAGCACCTGCAGCGCGACATTGAGCTGCCCCTTGCCGCCGTCGATCACCCACAGGTCGGGAAATTGATTCTCCTGCTTCGCGCGCTTGACGCGGCGGCCGAGCACCTCGTCGAGGCTTGCGAAATCATCCTGACCCTCGAAACCGCGAATCCGGTAGCGGCGGTATTGCGCCTTCAGCGGCTCACCTTCGTCGAACGTGACCTGCGAGCCGACCACCATCGAGCCCTGCAGGTTCGAGATGTCGTAGCATTCGATGCGCTTGGGCGAGTTCTTCAGATGCAGCCGCGTGCGCAGATCCTCGAGCATCTTCTCGCGCGTCTGTTCCTTGTCGCGGCGCGCGGCAAAGCTCTGGCGCGCATTCTCCTGCGCCATCTCGAGCAGCCGCACCTTGTCTCCCCGCTGCGGCACCACGAACTCAGCCTTCTTGCCGCGCCGCTCGGTCAATAGCTCGGCGCGCACGGCTGCATCCTCGAGCTCGACCGCCACGATAACTTCGTCGGGAATTGCGCGCGCGCCCTGGTAGTACTGCGTCAGCAAATCCGACAGAACCTCATGATCGGAGAATTCCAGATCCTGGAAACTCCAGCTTTGGGTGCTGGTCAGCTTTCCGCCGCGCACGATCAGCACGATCGCCTCGATCTCGCCGCCCTCGCGGTAGAGCCCGAACACGTCCTGATCGATTCCCAGGTGATGCAGCACGGTCTGCCGCTCGACGGTCTTCTCGATCGCTTTCACCCGGTCGCGAACGCGGGCCGCATCTTCGAATTCCAGCCGCGAGGCATGCGCCTTCATCTGCTCGCGCATCTCGCGCAAGAGCTCCAGGTTCTTGCCCTCGAGCAGCAGTTCGGCGGCGTGCAGATGCTTCTGGTACTCCTCGCGATCGACCGGCAAACAGCATGGCCCGAGGCATCGCTTGATCTGATACTCGAGGCACGGCCGGGTGCGGTTGCGGAACACGCCGTCGGAGCAAGTGCGCAGCGGGAACACCTTGCGGATAACATCGATCGTCTCGCGCAGCCCGTCAGCCGATCCGAACGGGCCGAAGTAACGTCCGCCGTCTTTCACGATCCGCCGCGTCACCGTGATCCGGGGCCACGGATGCTTGGTGACCTTGGCGCTTAAGTAAGATTTGTCGTCTTTCAGCCGGATGTTGTAGCGCGGCTTGTACTGCTTGATCAGATTGTTTTCGAGGATAAGCGCTTCTTTCTCGCTCGCCGTCACGATCGTGTCGAACCCGCGCACCTTGCGCATCAGGAAGCGCACCTGGTAGCGCCCGTCACCCGCCTCACCCTCGCGCGCGGGACGAAAGTACGAGCGCACCCGGGGGCGCAGCGACTTCGCTTTGCCGACGTACAGGACTTTGCCCGCACGATCTTTCAGCAGATAGACGCCGGGAGCGGGCGGCGTGATCGCGAGCTTGCGCTCGATCGCGTCGTCTTGCGGCGCGGGCTCCTTTGGCGTCAGTTCGAGCACCACCGGCGCGCGCGCGGCAGCATCGCCGGGATAATCGACCAGCGAGCCATAGCGCGGCCCGATCGGATCGCCCCGCCCCGTTTCGTCTTCGCTCGCCATCGCGGCGGGAATTATAGCATCGCGGGCAAGGTCCAATCTGCCACGAAGACCCCGCGCCCGCGCCACCGGGGCTCAATTCTGCACGGCCGCATGCACGCTTTTTTCATCGCAACGCCGAAACTCGGTCGCGCTCCACGCTCGTTCCCCGACCGGGAAGGCATTGTGTAAGCGAGCGGAAAAGTCACCTGGCTGAGCCACCTTGTAGTGTAAAAGTGACAAACTGACTGCATGAAAATTCCCTATAGTGTCGTAAGCGATACAGCGCGGCGCTAATCATCGCTTGCGCGAAAAAATCGGCGTGCGTTGCGGGGACCCGAGGGCGCACTACAACGTGGCACATTTTGTGCTCCTTAGCAGCCTGAAGACGCGGGTGTATCGCCGATGCGACTGGCGTGCAGCACTCGCCAGCGCGGTGCGAGCGTCGGGTCGAGGGGTCAAAATGTCGGTTTTGGAAGATTACAGATTGTCATTTCAGGAGGATAACAATATGTCGGATCAACAAGGATCGTTTGAGTCCACGGTCGCGGTGTCCAGCATCTTTGAGCGGGTCAAACCCTTGCAGGACCAGTTAGCCGGACTAACCCACATTCTGGAGCCGATGCAGCAGCTTGCCCAGTTGGCGACGGTGTTCAAGCCTTTGAAGGAATTCGAGGCGCAGATAACCGAACTCGCCAAGGTGCTCGAGCCGATGCACAATTTCCGGAGCCAGCTCCGCACGGTCCTGCAGCAATTCACGCCCCTGCGGGATCTCAACGCGCAGCTCGATCAGCTCGCGATCGCGTTTGGTGAAAGCTTGCGGCAGCTGACCGAGGCGTTGGAACCGGCGGCTACCCTTCAGGACCGGCTTGCGGATCTGGTCAACGCCTTCGAGCCCGCCAAGATCCTGCATCAGGAGTTCTCGGCTCTGGCCGAGACTTTCGATGGAAAGTCGCGATCCTTGGCGCAGTAGGTCTAAATGAAAACGGAGACTGCAAAGCAGCCTTGCTTCGCAGGTCTTGGGGAAAACCTAAATTGAACACTGTCAACATCGATACGGAGCGATTGGTACGCGATTTTCTGGCAGCCGTAGATTCTCTGAAGAAGCCGAATGCCGAGCTTCCTTGCGCCTCGTCCCCAGAACGGGAACCAGAGCCGGAAAGTTGTCCGGTGCCGGCGGTTGACCCGACAGAACCGGCGTCGCTTTCGGATTTCCTCGAGAGTTCGGAGGATTCAGACGCCGAGGATTGCGATGCCGGGCAGCACCAGCAGCATCGGGTCTTTGAAGAATTCGCTAGCGACCATGAATTGCACGAGCGTCTCAAGGTGACCCCTCAGGAGCTCGAAACGCTGTCGGGCTCCTCCCTGTTTGGAGCGCTCAGCAGTAAGACGGACTTGCTCTTCATCCTGCGCCAAATTCGCGAGGGCGCTAAATCCGACCATGCGAATCAAGACGGCTTCAAACCGCGCTCCGCTCCTGACCAGGTGATCGAAGAATCGCCCCGAAACTTCAAGGAGATGACCGAGCGTATTCGCCGTGAAGCAATGGCAAGGATTGAGAAATTACCGCCGAAGGCCGCATCGTCATGGTCTCACATCTGGAAGCGGCCACGCGCTAAGCTCGCCTAACCGGTACGATCGCAAGATTCGCGGCCAGGAACCCTGTCGCCTACTCCTCCCCGTCTGACGGATTCGCCGTGGCGAATCCCGCGCGCGGGAGGACCTGGCCAACAAAGCGGGCCCCCTCGAATGGTTTACCCGACATCGTTCTCATAGTGCCTCAGTGACTTCGCGGCCGTCCGCCTGCGGCGCTTCCCGTCGGACGGCATTGCTTGCTATGCAGCGAGCGAGGTTATCGTCATGGGCAAGCTCAATGGGAAAGTCGCGGTTATCACCGGAGCCGCCAGCGGGATGGGACGCGCGACGGCGCTCCTGTTCGCGAAAGAAGGCGCCGCGGTGGTTCTGACCGATCTGAATTCGCAGGGCGGAGAAACCGCCGTCGCGGAATGCGCCGCGGCGGGCGGACGCGCGGTGTTTCAGCGCACTGACGTAACCAGCGAGCCAGACATCAAGGCCGCGGTCGATCGCGCGGTCCGCGAATACGGCAGGCTGGATATCATGTACAACAACGCGGGTGTCGCCGGCGCAGTCGGCCCGATCGACAAAGTCGCGGCGGAAGATTTCGACAAGACCATCGCGATTCTGCTGCGCGCCGCGTTCCTCGGGATGAAGTACTCGATTCCCGCACTCCGCAAGTCGGGCGGCGGCTCGATCATCTCGACCGCCTCGGTCGCCGGATTGCGCGGGGTCGGATTCCTGGCCGCCTACAGCGCGGCCAAGGCCGCAGTCGTCAACCTGACCGAAGCAGTCGCGATTGAAGTCGGCCACGACAAGATTCGGGTCAACTGCATCTGTCCGGGCGGGGTTAATACTCCGCTGATTCATCGCGGCAGGCCCGGCGCCGAGGAAGCGGCTGAAAAGAACATGGCGCGGATGCAACCAATTCCGCGCGCCGGACGTCCTGAGGATATCGCCAGGATGGCGCTGTTCCTCGCCAGCGACGATTCCGAATGGATTACCGGCACCGCGATGGTGGTGGACGGAGGCGTGAATACTGGCAACGCGCGCTTTCGCCTTCCAGGCATTTCCGGCGACGGCGTCTTTTCAGGTCCGTCGTTCGAAAAGCGCGGTAAGTAGTCCGGGCGCCTGTGCGCCCAATTCACCGGAAGGCCGCGGCGCTTTGCGTCATGTAGTCCTAACGGCTATTAGGTTGATGAGCCGCCACGCTGCGGCACGAGTTTCTTAAAGGGAAAAACCATCATGGGCAGACTCGAAGGCAAAGTTGCCGTCATCACCGGCGCGTCCAGCGGTATCGGCCGCGCAACCGCAATTCGGTTCGCGGGCGAAGGCGCGGCCGTGGTGCTGGCCGACCTCAACCAGGAGGGCGGAGAATCCGCGGTCCGCGCGTGCAAGGAAAACGGAGGCCGCGCGGTATTTCAGAAGACCGACGTCTCGGTTAGCGAAGATATCAAACTCGCCGTTGATCGCGCGGTCAGCGAATTCGGCAAGCTCGACACCATCTTCAACAACGCGGGCGTAGGCGGCGCGGTCGGAACGATCGACGAGATCACCTTCGAGAACTGGGACATGACGATGGGGATACTGCTGCGCGCGGTGTTCGCCGGAATGAAATATGCCGTGCCCGAGATGCGTAAGGCCGGAGGCGGCTCGATCATCTCGACTTCCTCCGTCGCAGGCCTGCGCGGCGGCGCCGGTCCGCACGCCTACAGCGCGGCGAAGGCGGCGGTGATCAACCTCACGCGCTCGGTCGCGCTCGAAGTCGGCAAGGACAGGATTCGCGTCAACTGTATTTGTCCGGGCGGTATCAACACTCCGCTCATCAACGCGCGCCTGCCGGGCGGCGAGGAGACCGCGGCGCAGTTCCTCGCGCTGATTCAGCCGATCCCGCGCGCCGGACGTCCGGATGATATCGCGAACATGGCGCTGTATTTGGCCAGCGACGAAGCGGAATGGGTCACGGGTGCCGCGATGGTCGTGGACGGCGGCATGACGGCGGGAGGCACGGTGCTCGGGAACAATCGCCCGGCACCGCCGGCGGTTCCAGGCAACTTTGCGGGTCCATCATACAAAAGATAGCGCAAAGCGCTCACTGGATAGCCTTCTCCCTCCGGGAGAAGGTGCGTGGCGCGGCGATTGTTTTTTCAGCAATCGCCGTGACGCGCGGATGAGGGCGGCCTTGCGCAATTCAGAATTCTCGCTGAGCTAAACACTAAAGGAGCAATCATCATGGGCAGACTCGATGGAAAAGTAGCAATCATCACCGGCGCGGCGAGCGGGATCGGACGCGGTACCGCGATCCGTTTTGCGGGCGAAGGCGCGGCGGTCGTGATCGCCGATCTGAACGCAGAAGGCGGGGAAGCCTCCGTCCGCGACTGCAAAGAAAATGGCGGCCGCGCGGTGTTTCAAAAGGCCGACGTCTCGGGCGAAGCCGAAATCAAAACTCTCATAGCCCGCGCGATCAAGGAATTCGGCCGCCTCGACATCATTTACAACAACGCCGGAATCGGCGGCGCAGTCGGCCCGCTCGAACAGATCAGCGTCGAGGATTGGGACAAGAGCTTCGCGGTCCTGATGCGCTCGGTGTTCCTCGGAATGAAGTACGCGGTGCCCGAGATGCGCAAGGCGGGAGGCGGATCGATCATCTCGACCGCGTCGGTCGCCGGAATCCGCGGCTTCGCGGGTCTCCATGCGTATTGCGCCGCGAAAGCCGGAGTCGTCAATCTCACGCGCTCGGCGGCGCTCGAGTTCGCCAAAGACAAGATTCGGGTCAACTGTATCTGTCCGGGTGGAATCAACACTCCTATCCTTCATCGCAATCAGCCCGGGATGAAGGAGGCGATGGAACAGTGGATGGCGCACGGCCAGCCGATGCAGCGCGCGGGCCATCCGGAGGATATTGCGAACATGGCGCTGTTCCTCGCCAGCGACGATTCGCAGTGGATCACGGGACAGGCGATGGTGGTCGACGGCGGCCTGACGATCGGAAGCCAGTTCTTCCAGACCCCCGACGCCCCGCGCCAGCAGACCGCAATCCCCGCGCAGGGCTTCATCGGACCGTCGTTCGAGAAATAGCGCTTCGCGTACCCCATCACCTTCTCCCTCCGGCAAAAGGTGCGCGGCGCGGCGATTGCTCCTTTAAGCAATCGCCGTGACGCGCGGATGAGGAGCGGTCACCTGCACACGCTGAATGAATTGACGGACACGAAACGGACTCAGCGTCCCCCGATCGCCTGTTTCGGTAACCCGCGGAACGCCTGGATCGTCATCGCGCGCGCAGTCGCATCGACGGTTATCGCGCCGTCACGGTCCGTCCGTAGCACTGTCGCATCCGCGGCTTCGTAGCGGTCCACCACAGCGACGGCAGGGAAATGAAAACGGTTGCGATAGCCGTCGGAGATTACCGCGGCGATCGGATGCACCGCCGCGATAAATCCCGCCGTTGACGAGGTTGCGCTGCCATGATGCGGCACCTTCAACACCGCGGCGTTCAAATTCGCTTCGGTGGAGATCAGCGCAGCCTCGCCGGGCGCCTCGATATCGCCGGTAAACAGGAACGTCGATTTTCCGAATGCGATGCGCAGGACCAGCGAGCTGTTGTTGTGCGTCTCGGCGCGCGAGGACTCGGGAATCATCGCGCTTAGCGAAACTCCGCCGATCGCGTCCAGCGCCGGCGAGCCCGCTATCGTTCTCAGCGGCACGTGATCGCGCGCGAGCGCGGTCATCAGATCGCCGAAGCTCCGATCAGCGCTCGACGCTCCCGAGGACCAAAAGGATCCGGCCGAAAAATTATCCGCGATAAAGGCGAAGCCTCCAAAGTGGTCCAAATCCGGATGACTCATCACCAGGTAATCGACGTGCATGATCTTTCGCGACCACAGGTACGGCGCGACCACTCGCTCGCCGTAGTCGTAGCCGCGGTACGAGCCGCCCGCGTCGATCAGCATCACCCGCGAACCGGGAAAACGAACCACGGCGCCGTCGCCCTCCCCCACCGACAGAAACGTGACGCGCAAATCCGGGCTGAAGTATCGATCGCGCAACCACCATCCCGCGTCGAGGATGAGAATCCCGGCAATCGCCGTTGCTGCCACGCGGCGCCATCCGAATCTCCCAGGCACTCGAGGCTCGGAAATTCGCCTTCCGCCTCCGATACGCGGATCCTCTTTCCGCGGCGCACCGAGCCATAGCAGTATCGCGCCGTACGCGAGCGCGAGCTCGAAAAGCGTAGGCGTGAAGGTTCGCATCCACGCTATCGGCCACGAAAGGAACCACCCTGCAAGATAGTTGGACAGCTCGAGCGCGTACGCGCCGACGCGTAAAATCGCGCGCGCTCCCGGCGTCCAGATGAAGCTCAGTAGCGCCGCGCTGAGGCCGCACAGGGTAGCGAAGAATCCCATGATCGGCACCACCACCGCGTTGGCGAATAGTCCGACGATCGCGAACTGATTGAAATGAAACGCGGTCAGCGGCGCCGTCCCCAGCATCGCCCAGAACGAAACCGCCACGTACCCAAGCGCTCCGCCGGCAATTGTCCATCCGTAGGCCGGCCCTTCGCGCGGAAGGCGTTGGCGATAGCGCCGCCAGGTCAGCCACGCCGCGAAGCGCCGCATCCCCACGATGATCGCGATCACCGACGCGAACGAAAGTTGAAAGCCCAGGTCCGCGGTCGAACCGGGAATCGCCACGCAGATCACGATCGCCGCAAACGCGAGACTCGCCAGCGCCTCGCGCGAGCGGTCGATCACGATCGCGAACATGTACGCGAGCACCATCAACAGCGCGCGCACCGTCGACACATGATGCCCCGCGATCGCGGCATACGCGCACACCACCACTCCCGCCGCGATCGCCGCCGCCTTGTTGGCCCATCCGCGGCTCGCGAGCCCCGGCGCGAGCATCGTCAGCAGCCGCACCAGCGCGAATACCGCGGCGGCGACGAAACTCAGATGCAGGCCCGAGATCACCAGCAGATGCGCCATCCCGGTGCGCGCGAAACGATTGCGCAAATCCTCGCCGATCCCGCCCCGATCGCCGATCACGATCGCGCGCATCTCGGCGCGCTCCGGATCTTGCAGGTTCGCGTCGAAGAATCCGCCAATCCTGTCCCGCAGACTCTCGATCGCGCCCGCGACGAGCAGCCGATGATAACCGACGGTCGAAAACGCCGCCGTGCCGTACGAATGCTCCGGCGCCGTCACCGTCGCCGCAATTCCCGCGCGCTCGAGGAAGCCCTGGTAGTCGAACTCGCCCGGGTTGCCGTCGTTGCGCGGAAACCGAATCCGTCCGGTCATCCGGACCACGTCGCCGATTCGGAAATGCGCCGAATCGAGCGCCGCGATCCTCACCTCTCCGCTCGAGCCCGAAATCGGTGCGCCGGCCGCCGCCGCGCGCTCGACGGCGACATACAGATGCGTCAGATTTGGGAACCGCTCGATCGGCCGATCGAGCACGCCCTCGAACGTGATCTTTTGTCCGTCGCTGAATGAACCGATCGAATTTGGCGCTACCGCCGGCGCGAGCAACTCCCGCACCGGAATCGTGGCCGCCGCGACCAATGCGATTATCGCAAGCCCGTAACCCGCCCGCGGTCGCGCAAATAGATACCCGCAGATCGCCGCGACGGTCAGCGCAATCGCGAGCCATCCGGGCGCGAAGCAGCGGAAGTTGCCGAGCCCGTCGCCCAGCGCAATTGCGCCCGCGACCACGTAGATCGGCGCGACATCAGCCGCCCGCGCCAGCACGTCCGGCATCCGCCGCACGGGCTGCGCGGTATGAGCGCCCGATTCTGAAATGGACCTGGCAGCAGCGCTGGAAGCCGCGGCGGCGATTTTCGATAGTCCCCCTTTGGACGCCCTCGAACGGACGTCAAAGCCTACCGGAAGCTGATTATGCTCCGATACGAGAGGGCGTCGCCAGTCCGCTGACTCGCAGTCAATGCACCGGCGCCGACGCCGCCCCCGGGTCATTTTTGCGCATCAGCAGCACCAGCGGCAGCATGCACAAAGTCGCAATTCCCATCATCCTGATCACGTCGATATACGCCTGCGCGCTCGCGGTATGCAGGATACGCCCATAGATCATCCCGAGCGCCCGATTGTTGTTATTGGCGCCGCCGGACAGAAATAGCTGATGCCCCAGGCCCGTCAGTTGCGAGTGCAGCGTCGAATCGAACGGCGTGACCCGCGTCATCAGCGTGGTCTGATGAAATTGCGCGCGCCGTGCGAGCATCGTCGTGACCATCGAGATCCCGATACTGCCGCCGACGTTGCGCGAGAAATTCATGATCGACGAAATATCGTTGTTCTGGTCCTGACGCATCCCGGAGTAAGCCATCGTCGTGATCGGGATGAACAGGAACGCGAGCCCCATCGATTGGTAGATGCGATAGAACATCGCGGTGCGAAAATCGACGCCCGGATAAATCCCCGTCATGTGCAGCATCGCAAGCCCGGTGATCAGGAACCCGATCGCGATAAGCCACCGCCCGTTGACCCGAGAGATCAGCGCGCCCACGATCGGCATCGTTACCATCATCGTGAATCCGCCCGGCGTCAGCACCATCCCGGCCTGCTGCGCCGTATATCCCATCAGCTCCTGCACGTACTGCGGCAGCAGCACCGTGGTTCCGAACAGCACCGTTCCGAGCGTGAACATCATCGTGGCCGAAACCGCGAAGGTGCGGTTCTTGAACAGCCGCAGATCGATCACCGGATGCTCTACGCGCAGCTCCCAGATGATAAACGCGATCACCGCGAGCGTGCCGACGATCGCGAAGCTGGCGATAAATTCCGACTGAAACCAATCCAGCCGCTGGCCCTTGTCGAGCACGATTTGCAAAAAACCCAGCCCGACCGCGATCAGCCCAAGGCCGATATAGTCGATTTGTAATCGACCCGTGCGCTCCTTGATCTCGCGGATCACGTACGGCGGATCCTCGACCACGCGGTAGCTCAGCAAGAGCGAGATGAGGCCGACCGGAACGTTAATAAAGAAAATCCAGCGCCAGGTGAAATTGTCGGTGATCCATCCTCCCAGGGTCGGCCCGATCGCGGGCGCCAGCACCACCGCCATCCCGTAAACCGCGAACGCCATCCCAAATTCCTCGGGCGCGAAAGTGTCGGCCAGAATCGCCTGCTCGCTCGGCTGCAACCCGCCTCCGCCCGCGCCCTGGATCACGCGCAGCAGCACCAGAATCCCAAGCGACGGCGCAAGCCCGCACAGAAACGAGCTGATCGTGAATACCGCGACGCAGACCATGTAAAACCGCTTGCGCCCGAACAGCCCGGCGAGCCATCCGCTGATCGGCAGCACAATCGCGTTGGCGACCAGGTACGACGTCAGCACCCACGTGCTCTCATCGACGCCCGCCGACAGCCCGCCCGCGATATGCGGCAGCGCGACGTTGGCGATACTCGTGTCCAGCACTTCCATGAAGGTCGCCAGCGTCACCGTCATCGCGACGATCCACGGATTGTGCGAAGGCCGCCATGCGCGGTCCGACTTGATATCGGCGGCCAGAGGTGCGGCGCTCATCTGGGGCTCCCGCGCCGCGGCGCGGCCATTTGCGCGCCGAGCCATCCCAGGAATTTCGTATGCGCACGGCGAAAGCGCGGGTCATCTGGACCCATGCCGGTGACCAGCCGCGTCATCTGCGGGAACGCCGCGGGAAACGCCGTCAGCGCGATAATCGAAAGGAACAACTGATCCAGATTGACCCCGCGCGCGACCTCTCCCGCGATCTGCGAGCGCCGGAGCCGCTCGTGCACACTCTGGAACAGACGACGACGCTCCGTGCGCGCGACCATCGGCCCCGCGGCGGGTCCGAGCGCCTCCCATTCATGCATCCGAACCCAGTTGACATCGCCGCAGCCGATCTGCGTCCAGTATTTAAGCGCGGCTCCCAGGTCTTCCGGCGTCGAGGCGATCACCTCTGCCTTGTCCGCGATCTTGCGCCGCAGCACCTCGGCGTAGAGTCCCTGCTTGCTGCCAAAACAGTAGAACAGCATGCGCTTGTTGACCCGCGCGCGCCGCGCGATCGTCTCGGTACGCGCGCCGGCCAAGCCCCGCGCCGAGAACTCGGCGAGCCCGGCCCTGAGAATCCGCTCGCGAGTGCGGGCAAGATCGCGGATACTTCCGCGCGTGTCTTTGATGCGCCTGGATACTGCCGTGGCTACAATTAACTGCCTGGTTAATACTCTTCAACATGACGGATGCGCGCGAGTCAAACGCAGCGCGCTTGCCCGCGCCCTTCGCTCCGTTTATATGATCGGAAACCTAGCGTTTTTCGCAGGAGTAAACCGATGAGCACCGCCGACGCCGCGCTAACCACCCCCGCCGACAAGGGCGCACCCGCCGATTCGATTGCCGGCTTCCTTGGCGCCGACCATCAACGCATCGAGAAGATCTGGCTCGAGCTCCAAAGCGCGTTCCAGCGCCACGATTTCAATGCGATGCACAACCGCGCGGGCGAGTTTATCGCCGCGATGCGCCGGCATCTGCGGATGGAAGAGCAGATCCTGTTCCCCGCGATCGAAGATAAGACCGAGATGCGCACCAGCGGACCGACCTACGCGATGCGCATGGAGCATCGCGAGATCGAGCGCGTGCTCGCGGGCTTTGCGCCTTTGCTCACGGTGCAGGAGCGATGGACCGCCATCCAGGCGATGGAAGGCGAGCTGACCGACCCGTCGGCGCTCTTTCGCAGCCACGACGCCAAAGAGGAAATGGTGCTCTATCCGATGGCGGACCAGCTCCTCGGCACGGACGCCGCGCGCAAACTTGTGGAAAAGATGCGCACGGAAGTCGATTCGCCAAGTTCGCATTAAGGCGGCCACTAAGACACGAAGAAGAAATCATTCTTTGTGTCTTCGCGCCTTAGCGGCCGGTTGGATTCTCAATTCTGTTCCCAGAATTCCTTCAGCAGAGTGCTTATCACCCGCGGATGCTCTTCCGGAAAGAACAGCTTTGCGCGCGGCACCATCACGGTTCGCTTGAGTCCGCCGAGGTTCTTCTTGAACCATGCAAGCGACGCCGCCTTGTCGAACGCGGTGTCAGCCTCGCCCCAGATAACCTGCGTTGGAATTTTCGAAGCTCGCAAAGCCGCAGCCTGCGCGACCAGCTCCTGCTGACTGCGCTGCCATTCCGCAAGCCCCTTAAGCCCGTCGATACGCTTGTCTGAGCCAACCAGCGGCGCGAGATAAACCTCCAGCAGCTCGGGCGTCAGAGTCTCGGCAGATTCATAGACACTGCCGAATTGCGCCCGCGCTATACTGACGTCGCTGAGCATCATCTTGAATCCCTGCACCACCGCCCCGCTTTTCACGCCTGCGTAAAATCCCGTGAGCATCTCGTTGGGCCACAGGTCGGAGACCTCGCAGTTGGTGAGCGTCAGCGTGCGGACCCTGTTGGCCGCGGTCGCGGCGAAAACCTGGCTGACGCCTCCGCCGGTGTCGTTGCCGCACAGATCGACACTGTCGATTCCCAGCGCGTCCAGGAACGCGGACAGCATCTTGGCCTGCCCGCCGAACGACAGGTCGGTGCCGGATTCGATCTCGCCGTAGCCCAGACCCATCAGGTCGGGCGCGATACATCGGCGGGTCGGAGCGAGGTCTTCCAGCACCCCACGCCACTGGAAGCCGTTTAGCGGCAGGGCATGCACCAACAGGGCCGCGCGCGGACCCTCGCCGCGCTCGACGTAAGCGATCTTCCCGAATTTGGTTTGCGCGAACTTTCGCGATGAGTGGAACTGGGCGGCATTCATTGTTACTCTCCTTGCTGAAAGGATTTAAAGTTACATACACTCTGTATGTAACCTGCGTGATGTATGAGTGTCAAGAGCCGCCAGGCTGAAAACTCCGCCGCTACCCGCTCCGCCCTGCTGCGCGTCGCCCGCCGCCTGTTTGCGACCCGCGGCTACGCCGACACCGGCACCGAGGAAGTGGTCCGTCGCGCACGCGTGACCCGCGGCGCCCTCTATCATCACTTCAAGGACAAACGCGATTTGTTCGAAGCCGTGCTCGACGAAGAGCAGATAAAGATCGCGGACCTGGTCGCCAAAGCCGCCGCTACCCAGTCCGACCCGTGGAGCGCGCTGCTTGTGGGATCAAAGGCCTTTCTCGAGGCATGCCTCGATCCCGCGGTGCAGCAGATTCTTTTGATCGACGCGCCCGCCGTTCTCGGATGGAAAAAATGGCGCGAGAACGACCAGAGCCACTACCTGGAGGGCCTGAAGGCCGCGATCGCCTTGTCAATCGAGCAGGGACTGATCGCGAAGCAGCCGACCGAACCGCTGGCGCACGTGATCATGGGCGCGATGAACGAGGCCGCGCTGCTGATTGCCCACGCCGACGACGAGCAGGCCGCGCGCCGCGAAGTCACAACCGTCATCGAGCGCCTGTTCGCCGGCATCAGGGGCGCCTAGGACGCATTAAGGCCGGCCACCAAGAAGAAATTATCCTTTGTGCCTTCGCGTCTTAGTGGCGGATTGGGATTCGATCAGTACGGCCACTTCCAGTTCGTAATCTCGTCGCGATCGATGCCGTTCTCGGTCGCGTAGTCCATGCTCTCGGTGATCTGATCCTTGAGCCAGTCCTTCACATGCGCGCCGCCGATCTTCTCCAGCCGCGGCACCCGGTCGATCACGTCGATCGCAAGATTGAACCGGTCGGTCTGATTGTTGATCGCGAGCTGCAGCGGCGTGTTGATACTGCCCGCTTCCTTGTAGCCGCGCACGTGCATGTTCTCGTGGTTGTTGCGCTTGTACGCGAGCTTGTGAATCAGCCACGGATAGCCGTGGAAATTGAAAATCACCGGCTTGTCCGCCGTGAACAGACCGTCGAAGTCCGCGTCCGTCAGTCCGTGGGGATGCTGGGTTGACGGCTGCAGCTTGAACAGATCGACCACGTTGACGAAGCGCAGCTTCAAGTCGGGAAACTTCTTGCGCAGGATCGCCGCCGCCGCAAGGCACTCGATCGTAGCCACGTCACCCGCGCTCGCCATCACCACGTCGGGCGCCGCGCCCTGATCGGTGCAGGCAAAATCCCACAGCCCGATTCCCTTGGTGCAATGATTCACCGCCGACTGGATATCCAGGAACTCCGGATGCGCCTGCTTGTCGGCGACGATCACGTTGACGTAGTTGGTGCTGCGCAGGCAGTGGTCGGCCACGCTCAACAGACAATTCGCGTCGGGCGGCAGATAGACCCGCGTGACCCACGCGCTCTTGTTGGTGACTACGTCGATAAAGCCCGGGTCCTGATGCGTAAACCCATTGTGGTCCTGGCGCCAGACCGTTGAGCTGATGAGGATGTTCAACGACGGCAGCGGATCGCGCCACGAAACCTCGCGGCACTTCTCGAGCCACTTCGCATGCTGGTTGAACATCGAGTCGATCACGTGCGCGAACGCCTCGTAGGTCGCAAACAGGCCATGGCGTCCCGTCAGCACGTAGCCTTCGAGCCATCCTTCCAGAGTATGCTCGCTCAGCATCTCCATCACGCGGCCGTCAGGCGCAAGCTCGCCGCCATCGGCGTCCTCGGGCTTGTACTCTTCGAGCCAGGTCTTCTTGCTCGCCTGGTAAATCGCCTGCAGGCGATTCGAGGCGGTTTCGTCGGGACCGAAGACCCGGAAGTTGTCGGGATTATCGCGCATCACATCGCGCAGAAATTCACCGAGCACGTAAGTGTTCTCGCCGTACGTCCGCGCCGGCTTCGCCACCTTGACCGCGTAGTTCCTGAAGTTCGGGAGCTTCAGCGGACGCCGCAGCAACCCGGGGTTGCTGTGAGGATTGGCGCTGATCCGCCGGTCTCCTGACGGCGCGAGCCGCTTGAGCTCCGGAATCAGAGCGCCGGATTTGTCGAACAGCTTCTCCGGATGGTAACTGCGCATCCATTTTTCCAGCAGCTTCAGATGCTTCGGGTTCTCAATCACGTCGGGAATCGGCACCTGATGCGATCGCCACGAGCCTTCGAGCTTGTGCCCGTCAAGCGTCTTCGGATCGGTCCATCCCTTGGGCGTGCGCAGGATGATCATCGGCCATCGCGGACGCGGCTGACGCGCCGGCGCGCTTTTCGCGCGCGCCTGTTTTTGGATTTTGTGGATCGAGGCGACACAGTTCTCGAGCGCCGCTGCCATCGCCTGATGCACCAGCTTCGGATCGTCGCCTTCGACCACGTGCGGCGTGTAGCCGTATCCGGCCATCAGGCTGTGCAATTCTTCCGGCGGGATCCGCGCAAGGACAGTCGGGTTCGCGATCTTGTAGCCGTTCAGATGCAGAATCGGCAGGACCGCGCCGTCGCGCACCGGATTCAAGAATTTATTGAAATGCCATGAGGTCGCGAGCGGCCCGGTCTCGGATTCGCCGTCGCCAACTACCGTCGCCACGATCAGATTCGGATTGTCGAACGCCGCGCCGGAAGCATGCGAGAGGCTGTAGCCCAGTTCACCGCCTTCGTGAATCGAGCCGGGAGTCTCGGGCGTGCAATGGCTGCCCACTCCGCCGGGCGACGAGAACAGCCGGAAGAACTCGCGCATCCCGTCCTCGTCCTGGCTGCGGTCGGGATAAACCTCAGAGTAAACCCCTTCGAGATATGAATTCGCCAGCGTTGCTGGAGCGCCATGCCCAGGTCCCGCGATATACAGGACATTCAGATCGAGCTTTTTGATGAGCCGGTTCAGATGCACCCAGACCAGCGACTGTCCCGGGTCGGTCCCCCAATGCCCCAGCAGCCGGCGCTTGATATGCTCGGCCCGTAAAGGCTTTCGGAGCAAAGGATTGTCCCGCAAATAGAGCATCCCGACGCAAAGGTAATTGGCCGCGCGCCAGTACGAATCGATCGCATCGACTTCCTGCGAAGACAGAACCTGCTTCATCGGAACCTCTTTATGAGTTCGCGGCCTCGCGCGCGCTACGCGTACCCGCGGATTATTCCCGGATCGTCAATACCGGGCACGCGGCCTTGCGCACTACCGCTTCGGCGACGCTACCAAGGATCATGCGCTTCAAGCCTTTGCGGCCATGCGTCGCGATCACGATCAGATCGGGTTTATGTTTGATCTCAGCCTGCATGATGCAGCCGACGACGTCGCCGGTATATATCAGCGCTTCGTGCTTCAGGCCGGCGAGTTTCTGCTTGACGATATCTTCGAGCTTGGCGCGTGCGGCCTTCTCCTGGTCTGCGAACATCGCAGGAGGCGCGTAGATCTCGCCGGATGTGAGCACCAGCTCCAGCACATGAACCAGGATGATCGAGCTGCCAAAGTGGCGCGCGATCTCGGCCGCTTTATCAAGCGCGACCAGAGAATTCTCGTCGAAATCGACGGGACACAGAATTGTTTTGTAAGTTAAAGCCATTCTTTGAGCCTCCTTCCCGAATTACGCAGCGCATCGGGTCAAGCCGGCCCCAATTCAAATCTAGAAGCCGCTCTGCCGCAAATTGAAGATAACAGGATGCATCCGTTCAATAGGATACGCTGATTCCCGATTCTCTTCTCATGAAGATTTGGCTCCTCGAGAAATCGAGCGCCGCAATGTGCCGCGTCCTTCTAGTCCACACCTTGCCGCCCGGGTCTGTCTGCGCCCGCTGGCGCAACGATATGCTTCGATAAGGAGGACCCGCTCTGCTAAGACCAATGGACGTGCCCTGTTCTTTCATCCGGATATTTCTGACTGCGGCAGCCGGTCTGCTCTGTGCGATTCTCGCCTCGTCACCTGCGCTCGCTCAAATCAACTACGCGACCGGCAATGATACCGTCTTCGCGCATTCTCAAACGCTTCCGTGGTGGCTGTCCGCGCAAGGCAACTTCATCTTCCAATGGCACCCTAGCTTTCCCGCCGCCTACAGTGGTCCCCACAGCTTCGAGCATGCCTCCGAACAGGCCGCTTCCGAAGTCACCACTGTCTACACCGGTCTCGAGTTGTCTCCGACGCTGGAAGCCGTAGCGGACGTCGAAAGCGCGGGAGGCAGCGGCCTGAGTCAGACTCTCGGGCTGGCCGGGTTCCCCAACCTCGACGCGGTTCGAGACCCGAGCCTGAGCGCGGTTCCTTACCTGGCCCGGCTCTGGTATCGCGAAGTCATCCCCCTGAGCGACGAGACGGTCACCGTCGAGCGCGGTCCTCTTTCGATCCTCACCACGCTGCCGGTGCGGCGGCTCGATATCCACGTCGGCAAGTTCGACTTGGTGGACTTCTTCGATCTCAACAGTGTCGCCAACGACAGCCATATGCAGTTCATGAACTGGACCGTCGTAAACAACGGCGCCTACGATTACGCCGCCGATACGCGCGGCTACACCTACGGTGGCGTCATCGACTACGAAGATCGATGGTGGGGTTTTCGCTTCGCCGAGGCCCTTGTATCCAAGCGGCCCAACGGCCTGAACCTTCAAAAGAATCTGCAGGACGCGCATTCGGAGAACTACGAACTGGAGTTTCGTCCGAGATTGCTGAAAATCCGCGAGACCGCCGTTCGCCTGCTCGCGTTCACCAACTTCTCCAACATGGGTGACTACAACCAGGCGATCGATCTCTTCGAGGAGCGAAAAACTCCGGTCCCGGAGATCACCGACCATCCGCGGCAGACCAAACTGAAGTATGGATTCGGCATCAACGCGGAGCAGGAATTCACCGATTATCTAAGAGGCTTCTTTCGCGCGGGTTGGAATGAGGGCCAGCATGAATCTTTCAACTACACCGAAGTGAACGATACGGTCGCGTTTGGCGGCGATCTTCGCGGCAGCCTTTGGAATCGTCCCGAAGACAAGTTTGGAGTGGCATTTGTCGGCAACGGAATTTCCAAGCCCCACCAAGAGTATCTCGCTCTGGGCGGACTCGGCTTCCTCTTGGGTGACGGCGCGCTCAACTACGGTCCCGAGAAGATCATGGAGTGCTACTACAACTTCCCGATCCCGTTCCACGCCGGTTTCTTTGCAGCCTTCGACTTCCAATACATTGACAACCCCGGCTACAACCGCGATCGCGGTCCAGTCGTCGTTCCGGGAATGCGCCTGCACGTCGAACTCTGACTTTCCTGCTGTTCGTCAGGCGAAGTCGTCCATTGGTTGGGACCGCTCACGCAGCTATAGGCGCGACGTTCCTTTAAAGCATGTTGACCAAAAAAACAAGGCTGAACAGTTCAGCCTTATGCTCTCTCATCGAACGTGCGAAGTATTACGCGAGGGCGTCCCGCGAACGTCCGACGCGGCGGAAATATAGCGGAAGCAGGCGAGCGATAATTGAGCGAAAACGACGAAATTACGATGTACAAATTAACGAACCCAAACCAGTCTCGCTCGAGAACAAATATAGGAGATTCTTCATGAATTTCTGTTGGTGACCCTTTCGCGGGGCCTAAAAGATACCAAACGAACCCACCGCGTCCCCGACGCGACACGCTACAGGTGCGCCTTTCGCGAGCCGCTACTTCGGGTCGTCGGGGATGAGCTTGAGCTTGCCTTGGCGGACCGGACGCTTGCCGGCGCCGGCTGCGGCAATCGCCGCCCCGGTGCCCTTTCGCGGGCGCATCCTGATCGGCGCGTCGGGTTTCTTCACCTGGACGCGGTCGCGGCTCGGGTCGCTGGCATGAGTGCCCGCCGACCCTGCCGGCGCCCTGGTCGGAGCGGGACGCGCCGTGTCCATCCCGAAGGTTTTGCGCTCGAGCTTTTTGATCTGGTCGCGAAGCTCTGCCGCCCGCTCGTAGTCGAGCTTCTCCGCCGCTTCCATCATCGCCTGGCGCAGCGCGCTGATGCGCTCGGGCAACTCGTGCGCGGGCAGCATCTCGTCGTCGCTCGGCTTGTCGTCGATCTCCGGCACGACCGCCCACTCGGGCGAGTACATCTCGACCAGCGACGCTCCGATCGCCTTGATGATCGTCGCCGGGGTGATGCCGTTGGCCTCGTTGTAGGCGAGCTGCTTGGCGCGGCGCCGATCGGTCTCGCCGATAGCCTTCACCATCGAGTCCGTCATCCGATCCGCGTACATCAGGACCAGCCCGTGCAGATTTCGCGCCGCGCGCCCGATCGTCTGGATCAGCGAGCGCGCCGAGCGCAGGTAGCCTTCCTTGTCGGCGTCGAGAATCGCGACCAGCGAGACCTCGGGCAGGTCCAGTCCTTCGCGCAGCAGGTTGATCCCGACCAGCACGTCGAAGTCGCCTTTGCGCAATCCGCGGATAATCTCGACCCGCTCGATCGTTTCGATGTCCGAATGCAGATAGCGCACGCGGATGCCGAGGTCGTGGTAATAGTCGGTCAGATCCTCGGCCATCTTTTTCGTCAGGCAGGTGACGAGCACGCGCTCGCCCGCCGCGACGCGCTTGTGAATCTCCTCGAGCAGGTCGTCAACCTGCGTGCCGGCCTTGCGCACCTCGATCTGCGGATCGATAAGTCCCGTCGGGCGGATGAGCTGCTCGACGATAAGTCCGCCCGAGCGCTGCTGCTCGTAGTCGCCCGGCGTCGCCGAAACATAAACCGCCTGGTTAACGTGCGTCTCCCATTCCTCGAAATTCAGCGGACGGTTGTCGAGCGCCGAGGGGAGCCGGAAGCCGAAATCAACCAGGGTCTGTTTGCGCGAGCGATCACCGCGGTACATCCCGCCGATCTGCGGCACGGTCACGTGGCTCTCGTCGATAAAGAAGATCGAATCCTTGGGAAAGTAATCGAGCAAGGTCGGTGGCGGATCGCCGGGCGCGCGTCCGGTCAGATGGCGCGAATAGTTTTCGATTCCCGGACAGAAGCCCATCTCGGCCAGCAGTTCGAGATCGTACATCGTGCGTTGCTCGAGCCGCTGCGCTTCCAGCAGCTTGTTCTCCGAGCGGAACAGTTCGAGCCGCGCCTTCAGCTCCTCGCGGATTCCGACCACCGCGCGCTCCATCCGGTCCGAAGTCGTCACGTAGTGCGAGGCCGGATAGACCGCGACCGTGCTGAGCTTGCGGATCACCTTGCCGCGCAGCGCGTCGATCTCATACAGCGCCTCGACCTGGTCGCCAAAGAATTCGATTCGCACCGCGCGCTGTTCTTCATAGGCGGGGAAGATCTCGACCGTGTCGCCGCGCACGCGGAACGTCCCGCGATGGAAATCGTAATCGTTGCGCTGGTACGCGATATCGACCAGCTTGCGGAGCACGCGGTCGCGCTCCATCGTCTGCCCCTCTTCCAGGAACACTACCGTTTCGAAATAGACTTCCGGCTCGCCCAAACCGTAGATGCACGAGACCGACGCCACGATCAGCACGTCGTTGCGCTCGAGCAGCGCCTTGGTAGCGGAATGGCGCAGCTTGTCGATCTCGTCGTTGATGCTCGAGTCCTTCTCGATAAACGTGTCGGTCGAGGGGACATAGGCCTCGGGCTGGTAGTAGTCGTAATAGGAGACGAAGTAGCGGACCGCATTGTCGGGGAACAGGCTCTTGAATTCGTTATAGAGCTGCGCGGCGAGGGTCTTGTTCGGCGCCATCACCAGCGCCGGCCGATTCACCTGCGCGATGACGTTGGCCATCGTGAAGGTCTTGCCCGAGCCAGTGACGCCGAGCAGCACCTGATGCGGCACCGCCTCGCGCAAGTTGCGGACGATCGCCTCGATCGCAGCGGGCTGGTCGCCCTCGGGCTTGTAGCTCGAGACCAGCCGGAAAATGCCTTCTTTACCGCGCGCAAGTGGAAGCATAGCGAGGACTCGATTGTAGCATCCTTGGCTGGTACGGTCGAAACCCAGCGCGGTCGGAGCTGAAACCATCGACCGCATCGGTTGTCATCGACCCGCACCAAATCGTGCCCAAGGGGACCTAATTACGCCATTAGGTGGGGAAAGAAATACCGGGACGATCGGGCTGGCGAAAAAGAATCTCGTTCTCCATCTCGGTTTCTGATAAAAGATTGCCTAATCCAAGCCAGCAGAAAGGATGGCATATCGATTGCTCGTTGTAGCCTATCGCCATCGCTGGCTTGGTAAATTAACGAGGGTTCAGAAAGCCTGGATGACTTGAAACCAGTGAGCCGGATGATCGTATTCGAAAGGGTGTGCCCACCCTTAAGCATCGGTTTCCGTCTCACCAGAAACGGAGAACAAGTGATGAAGAGTGTGCTCACAATCATGGCCGCTGCGCTGCTCGCGATAGCGACCGCGGGACCGGCGTTCGCGCAGATGGGACAATACGACGCCGACTTCAACAACTACCTGAGTAAACATCCCAACGAAGCTGCTCAGATCCGGTCCAATCCCCGCTTGATCGACGATCCGACCTACATCAGGAATCATCCCGGTCTGAATACCTATCTGGATAACCATCCCAATGTGCGCAAGACGATTCGCGCACAGTCCAACGGCGGCATGATGCGTGGCGGTCCCGGACCCGGAGCTTACGCCGGACGCGGTCCGGGTGATTACGATGAACATCATGTGTGGCGCGATCAGGGATGGTGGCAGAAAAATCATCCGGAACAGTGGGCCCAACATCATCCGGATCACCACTAAATCGTGACTAGATCGTGGAATCGAGAGTCCGTATAACCACGGAGGAGAACCGATGAAGAGAATGCTCGCAATCATGTCCGCTGCGCTGTTCGCGCTAGCGGCCGCAGGTCCGGCGTTCGCGCAGGCACAGTATGACGCCGACTTCAACAATTATTTGAATCATCATCCTAACGAAGCGGCTCAGATCAGGGCCAATCCGCGTTTGATCGACAATCCCACTTACATTCACAACCATCCAGGGCTGAACACCTACCTGGACAATCATCCAAACGTCCGCAGAACGATTCGCGGACAGTACAACGGCGCACCCATGATGGGCGGACCGGGCCCTATGGCGGGACGCGGTTACGGCGACTACGACCAGAACCACGTGTGGCGCAACGCCGACTGGTGGCAGCAGAACAATCCCGGATGGTGGCGCCAGCATCATCCGGAATGGGCCGCGAACCATCCGCATTGGTACCCCGACGGCGACTACGATCAAAACCACGTGTGGCGCGACTCCGGATGGTGGCAGAAGAATCATCCGAAGCAGTGGAACCAGTGGCATAACAATCATCCAGACCACCACTAGATCCTGATCGTACCTACGTTCGAGAACGAATAAGGATGGCCGGGCCGCTACTGCGGCTCGGCCTTTCCATTTTGCACGCGGGAGCGATAATCCGATCGGATTGGGGGTTCTGGTGACGCCAAATGGTGCATCGTAGGCGTGTGAGAAAAAATTAATGGCCCTAGTTGCATTCAGGGCCCAAATATAACTATATTTGCTCCGCAATTACGAGTTAATGACGCGATGTCGCGGCGAGTGAGGGGTCTTTAGCACCGCGCCAACACGCACTTGGGCAGGGAGGAGTTCATGAGACGACAGTCAGGCTTGTTGAAATCCGTAGTCGCGTTCGCCGGTGCTACCTTAGCCGCCAGCGCGCTCGGTGGATGCGCGAATATGCGCCAGCCGCGTACGTGGGGATCGTGCGCGCTTATCGGTGCCGCGGCTGGAGCCGCCGCTGGTGCCGCGTCGGGAATCGTTATCGCCGACGCCAGCACGCGCGCTAACTCGTCGAGTGACGCGAGAGTCTTCTCCGGCCTCGGCGGCGCTGCAATTGGCGCAGGCATCGGTGCGCTCGCGGGTCATTACATTTGCGATCCGATAGTTCCGCCGCCACCTCCGCCGCCGCCACCTCCGCCTCCTCCTCCGCCGCCACCTCCGCCTCCGCCACCACCGCCGGTTAAGCAGAAGATCGTTCTGCGCGGTGTGCATTTCGACTTTAACAAGTCGAATATCCGTCCGGGTGACGCTGCCGTGCTGGATGAAGCTGCGGCGACCTTGCAGTCAAACCCGAACGTCAAGATCGACGTGAACGGATACTGCGACGCGATCGGCGGCGAAGAGTACAATCTCAAGCTGTCGGATCGGCGAGCCGACGCGGTCTCGAGCTACCTTGAAGGCAAGGGAATCTCGGCTGATCGGTTGATCCCGCACGGATACGGCAAGACCGATTTCGTCGCCCCGAACGACACCGCGGATGGCCGTGCACAGAACCGCCGTGTTGAACTGGTGCCGCTCGATTAAGGTCGCGCCACCGTCCGATTAGTAAGGTCTGAAACGGCCGGAGCTCCGCAACAGGAGCTCCGGCTGTTCCTTTTTCGCCTCTGGCGGCGTCCGAGTCTGAAAAGGATTTACCGAACAGAGCGTCCCGCCAGTTCGCAAATCGCGCCGCGGTACCTGACGGAGCCACTCGAATTTGTTATATACCTCGGACATGGCATCGCTACGTTGGCAGGCAACCACCACCGCCGCGGCTCTGGCGCTGATCGTTTCCGCATGGTCGCCACTGGCCCGCGCGCAGGATCAATCGACGGCCGCTGGCCGCACCTATCCACCGGCCGCTATCGCACCCGACGTAACCCAGCGGGCAGATCACGCCGCCTCGATTGCGGCGTCGGCGGCTGCGGACTCGACACCCGCGTCGCCCCACGGGGCGTCATCGACGGCTGCGAACCTGCAACTTCCCAGCGCGCTCGGAGGACCCTCGGCGAATCCCTCGCCGGTCGCGGCAGCGACACCCGCAAAGAAGTCGCTCAAGGAACAGGCCAAGGCCCTGGTCAAGAGCCTGAACCCTGCACGACTCATGATGGACCGGCAGTACGCCAAGGCCTCGGCGGCCTTTCCCGCCTTCTGCAAGACCTGGGAACAGAAACTGAAAGATCGCGAGAAGAACAACCTCGCGCATATCGCGTGGCGGTTCGACAATGGATTTCAGACCGCGCTCTACACCGGCTACAGCACCGTCGAGAGCTGCGAGTCCCATCAGTCAGCGACAGGCTTCTCGATTGGCAAGCTCAGCTACGAAGAATTTCACTACCTGATCAAAGCGAAGACGGTTGACGAGGCAAAGACCACCAAGGCGACGCCGGTGGACGATACTCATACCACCGAAATCTTCCGCTGGGACAAGGGCGCCTGGTTCGACCTTCAGTGAGCGATTCCCGCCGCGGAAGATTTCATTGAGGCCGCCGTTTTGGCGGCCTATTTCTTATGCAGACCGCTCGATTCCCCAATTGATCGCGTTGCGCAGTAGCCGGCCGAACGCGTCGGTCTCCCAGGCACCGCGGAACTCGAGCGGCGTCTTGCCCGCAGGATCGATACTCGCATCCACGAACGGCTGCACGTTGGTGTACGGAGAATGGCAATGCCCCAGCGCGACGTACACTACGCCGCCCGCGCCAACCTTACGCGCAAATCCGAGCGCGCGGGTCTTTCCGTCGGACAGCAGCGAAGTGTCGCTATCGTAAACGAAACCGAAATTGGGCGCCGGATTCTGCGCGAGCTCGGTCGTCAGAAAGACCTCGCTATGCGCCGGATCCTGCAGCTCGATCATGTACAACTCGTCCATCACCTCGAATGACGCCGGCAGGCCCGCGGCAAGCGGATGCTCCCGCGCCACGTTCACGCGGAACTTCCGCGCGGGCGGATGATTCAGAAAGAATGCTCCGAGCGTCGCATGATGCGGCATCTTCACCATCTTGCGCACACGGCGCGACTCAGCTACCGGCGCCGCTTTCCCGCCGCTGGTGCCGTGCAGCGCGAACCATCGGCCTCCCGCTTCGAGCCACTGCTTGAGCACGGTGTTGCCGTCATCATCGGGATATGGGCCGGCCGCGTAGGTGATCAGAAACCGCGAGGTTTCGAGCCATCGCGCGATATCGCGGTAGTCGCTCGAGACTGTAACCCGCGCGCGAGGCGTTTCGCGCAGCACCTCGAGCAGCTTGAGCCGCACGTAGTCCATATCGTGTCCGGCAGGCTCTCCGGGCGGAAACCCGCCGACGACCAGATGGACACGAACCGGCTTGTCATCACTCATCGCTGGTATCCTCGTTCAACTGCATTCAACCGCATCGTTTTCCCGATGAGGCGCCTTTGGGCAAATCATTCCGCGCGGCTGGCGAGATTCCTCGCGATGCGTGCCTCTCGGCGCGATACGCACGGAGCGAAGTTGACGGATCCCTCGCACTCGGAACGACACAAAACCGCGAATTGTCATTCCGCGCGCAAATTAGCCGCCCACACGCGCGATCAGTTCAGTTCCTTGTTGCCGTAGCCGAGCACGCGGCGCGCGACGATCAGCATGTTGATCTGCTGCGTGCCTTCGAAGATGTCGTTGATCTTCGCGTCGCGCATCCATTTCTCGACCAGCAGCTTGCGCGAGTAACCGAGCGGCCCCAGGATCTCGACCGCCTTCTGCGTGATCTGCGTGACCACCAGTCCGGCTTTTGCTTTTGCCATCGAGGCTTCGAGATTGTTGCGCTTGCCGGTATCGAGCATCCACGCCGCGCGCCAGGTCAGCAGCCGCGCGGCCTTGAGCTGCACTTCCATGTCCATGAAGTCGCGTTCGATTGCCGTCAGGCGCCGCGGCGAAATTCCGTAGCGCACCGGCACGTGGTTCTCGCGCAGAAATTCGCGGATAAAATCCAGCGCGGCGCGCCCCACTCCAATCGCCATCGCGGCGACGATCGGACGGGTTGCGTCGAAGGTCGCCATCGCGTCCTTGAAGCCTCCCTCCTTGCGCACTTCCGCGCTGCCCAGCAAATGGTCGAGCGGCACGCGGCAATTATCGAAGATGATCATCGCAGTATCCGAGGCCCGGATCCCGAGCTTGTTCTCGACTCGCGAAACCTGCATCCCGGGCGCTCCGCGCTCGACCACGAATGATTTTATTCCTGCGCGGCCGGCGCTCTTATCCACCGTGGCCCACACCACCACGAAGCCGTCGGATTTTTCGACCGCGCGTTGTCCGCCGGTGCAGAAAATCTTGGTGCCGTTGATCACCCAATGGTCGCCGTCGCGCACCGCTGTGGTCTGGATTGCGGCCGAGTCCGAGCCGCACGCGGCCTCGGTTATCGCCATCGCGCCCCACTTGGGCTCGCCTTCGGAGAAACGCTTAAGGAAGCGCGCCTTCTGCTCGGAGGTTCCAGCCGCCATCACCGCCGCTCCGCCCAGTCCGCTGTTCGGAGTCGAAAGGAACAGCCCCGCGTCGCCCCAGCAGAGCTCTTCGGTGGTCGCGCAGGTGAGCAGATTTCGGAGCTTGGGCGCGGACGGCTTCGCCTCGCGCGTGCCGTCTCTTTTGATATCGCCGCCCGGCGCCACATCCGCGAGCGATTGCGCCTGCCACATGGTCTGGAAGAACTGATCAGGGTCCTCGTGTTCGCGCTCGTCGTACTCGCGCGAAATCGGGCGCATCACGTTCTCGGCGACCATGTGGTACATCTTGAGCCGTTCGATTACCTGCGGTTCGAGTTCAAAATCGATCATGATTTGATTCTCCGCGCGATTAATTCCTGCGAGTTAGACCGTGGCCACTCCGTCGAGCGCGGAAAACCCCCGCGCGTTGCGAAACCACATTTCGACCGGATGCTCCCGGATATAGCCGTGGCCTCCGAGTGCCTGCACCGCGTTGTCGGCGACGCGCAGCACGCTTGCCGCGGCGTAATTCTTGGCGAGATAACTTTCCTCGAGCGCGTCTGCGCCCTTGTCCAGATGCGCGGCGGCTTCCCACAAGAGCAGCCGCGCCGCGTCGATTTCGATCGCCATGTCGGCGATCATAAACGCAATCGCCTGCTTGGTTGCGATCGGAACGCCGAATGCCTTGCGCTCTTTCGCATAGTCGCGCGCATACTCGAACGCCGCGCGCATCACGCCGACCGCCATCGCACCGAACCCGACGCGCGACTCGCTCATCAGGCGCGAGTAGTTGATCCCGTTGTCGCCGCCCACGCGCGCCTCGGCGGTGAGCTTCACATCTTTGAACTGGAGCTCATAGGTCGCGAGCGCCTTGAGGCCCATGCTCTGTTCGCGTTCGCCGACTGATACTCCCGCCGCGGTGCGCGGCAGGAGAAACGCCTCAACGCCGGCAAAGCCCTCGCCCGCTCCGCTTTTGGCATACACCAGGATCGTCTCGGACTCCGCCGCGATCGGCACGCCGCATTTCGCGCCGGAAAGAATCCAATTCGCGCCGTCGCGTTTCGCAGTGGTCTGGAGGTCGGTCAGACCGAAGTCCCACCGCGGTTCCATCACGGCCGCCGTCGCCGCGACAAATTCGGATGCGGCCAACGGCCTCAGGATCCTCGCCTTCTGCGCCTCGGTGCCCATCTCGAGGACGGGATAGGCAAGCAATCGCGGCGCGAGGCTGTGAATCGCGATCGCGAGGTCGCCGTAGCCGAGCTCCTCGGCGACGATCGCGCCGGTCACGGCCGAGCGTTCGCCGCCGTCGCCGCCGTAGTTCTCGGGAATCGCGCCGCGGACCAGACCGAGCTCCGCGATTTTCGCGATCAGGTCGGGCGGGATAGTTCCGCTCTCGTCGGCGGGACGCGCGGCGGGGCGAATCTCTTCCCGAGCGAACGCGCCGACCAGGTCGCGGATCATTTGTTGTTCTTCGGTCAACTCGAAGTCGATCATGCGCTTTGCGAATTCCTCATTTGGATAATTCTAATCTATCACTTTAATTGTTGATTTCGACCGAGGCACCGCGCCGCGCCGATTCGTAGGCCGCTTCCACCAGGCGCTGCGCTTTGACCCCTTCGCCGAAGGCTGGATCGATCTCGCACACCCCGCGCAGACCGGCAATGAAAGTTGCGTCCTCGAGCGCGTATCCGACCGCGAACCAGTCCTTCATCGGCGCCAGGTATGGGCGCTCACGGAGCAGGATTTCGGCGAATCGCGCCATCACTTCTATTTCCGGAATCGTCTCTTCGCGCTCGGCGTCGCCGCGCTGGACAATGATTGGCCCGGTCGAGTCGCTGTCGCAAGCGATGAACAGATTGTCGCAAAAGACCTCGAGCCTGCGGTTGCTTGGGCGATGCGTCACATGATGCCACACGGAAGTATGTTGCACCTGATGGCCGCCCACGAACTCGAGGTGTGTCGCCGCAAAGTCCTCGACTCCCGGCGCGCCGTGCAAATTGCGGGTGCGGCAATAGAGGCGGTTCACGCGCCCGAACATCCAGCTCAGAATGTCGAAGTCGTGAACCGAGTGCTCGATGAGGGTGCCGCCGGCGGTCACCGCCGGGTCGTTGCGCCACGCACTCGGATGCGCCCCGCGAATCGGAAAATCCTGGTCATCGCGCATCGTGACCGCGATAAGCGCGCCGGCCGCGGGCTCGCGAATCATCTCGCGGATAACCGCGTAGACCGGCGAAAAGCGCATCACCAATCCGACCTGGCTCTGGACGCCCGCCGCTTCGAGCGCGCGATGCATCGCATCCGCGTCGTTTGCGGTCATCGCGAGCGGCTTTTCGCAGAAGACGTGTTTGCCCGCGCGCGCGGCGGCGATACAGGCCTCGGGATGCATCGCGGTGGGCGTGCAGATCCATACCGCGTCGATTGCGGGATCATTGATAATCGCGTCGGCGGAAGAAAGCGCGCGCGCGCCGGGCCATCGCGCCGCGAGGCTCGCAGCCGCGGCGGGCGAGGTGTCGGCGACGGCGAGGACGCGAGCGCCGCCGTCGCTGCGATCGGCAACCTTGCGCAGCATCATCGAATGCAGCTGTCCGATGAGTCCGGCGCCGATTATTCCGACACGCACTTGTCCGGTGATTGGCCTGGCGATCATCCTTTTTCCTATCCGACTCTATTCTTTATCGGGTTTTTCGAGTTCCGCCTGCCGATGCAGGCGTTCGCGCTCGCGCGGGCGGTCATATTTCCTCGGGTCGGGTTCGACGCGCGCGGGCGGAGCCATCGGCTTGCGCAGGCGCGCGATCAGCCGCTTCTTCGCCGGCCGTTTTTTTCCTCGCGCCGCCATCTTTCTTAAACCTTTACTTTAATCCTGTGCGAGTCCAACGAAGCTGAGCTGCAATCCTGTAACCGCGCCGCCGGCCGCGCGCCGCGAGAAATAATGTTCCGCCGCGCATCGAGTGCACGGCCCCAGGTCCTCAATCGCCTCACGCGCCACGCCTGCCGCGATCAATTGGTCGCGCACGATCGCGCGTAAATCAAGATAGGCCTTGCCCGGACGGCCTTCGTGCCGATGACGCCCTGCGCCGGGAATCTCCTCTGCGAAGCGGTCGGCAAGCTCGCGATCAACCTCGAAACAGCACGGCCCGATAGAAGGACCGAGCGCGGCGCGGATCGCGCCGGGCGCGGCGCCGAGCGGGCTCATCGCACGAACGGCCGCCCCCGCGATTCCCGCGATCACGCCGCGCCATCCCGCGTGCATCGCCCCGCAGACACGCTCGCGCGGAGCGCTCAGCAGGACCGGAACGCAGTCGGCGGTGAAGATTCCGAGGACGATACCGACCTCCCGCGTGACCATCGCGTCGGCGCGCGGCCGGTCGTCCGAATTTGCGCGCGTCACAACCACGACTTCGTTGCCATGCACCTGGCGCAGGTGCGCGAAGGCAAGCTTCGGGGGAAGCGACGCGCGCAGCCGCCGCCAATTCTCGGCGACATGCGCGGGATTGTCACCGACCAAATCCGACAGGTTCATCGAGGCGAACGCTCCGGTACCGACGCCGCCGCCGCGTCCGAGGAACCTTGCGACGAGCCCGGCGTCGCGCAACGGTTCGAGTCCCGGAAGGGCGGCAATTTCTCGCGCAGATAATGTCTCTGAAGGATTTTGCACGTGCGTGGGTTGTTGGTTCAGCGAAGGATAACCTATAATTCTGATCTTTGGAATTTGCGCTTTTGGAGCGCCTATATGGACGGCTATCAATATCTTATCGCCCGCAACCGCCTGATGCAGTCGCTCGAGGACGCGATCGGCCGCCTGGGCGCGGAACCCTCGCCCGAGCGCGACGCGAAGAAGCATCGGCTCGAGGCCGTGTTCGACCTGCAACTGCGCGAGCTGTACTCCCAGATGGCCGACGAATATCCGGGTGAGCGCAAGAAGAAAGCCCGGCCACTCATCGATCCGACCTGAACGCTGGAAATAGCTTGGACCGCTCGATCAGTATCCGCGGAGCGCGCACTCACAACCTGGCGAATATTTCGCTCGAGCTTCCGCGCGACAAGCTGACGGTCGTGACGGGAGTTTCGGGCTCGGGCAAGTCGAGCCTGGTGTTCGACACGCTCTATGCCGAGGGCCAGCGCCGCTACGTGCAGAGCCTGTCTACCTATGCGCGGCTGTTTCTGGCGCGAATGGACCGGCCCGACGTCGATTCGATCACGCAGATTCCGCCGGCGCTTGCGCTGCGGCAGAAGAACACGATCAAGAACGCGCGCTCGACGGTCGGCACCGTCACCGAGATCAGCGACTACCTGCGCCTGCTGTTCGCGACCGTCGGCCGCACGATTTGCCCGCATTGCGATCTGGAAGTCGCGCGCGATTCCGTGCAGAGCGCGTGCGCGCGCGTGCTCGACGCGCCCGGGATGTACCTGTTCCTCGCGCCGTTCGACGCCGGATCGCGCACGCTGGCCGACGCGGCGAATTATCTGATCCAGAACGGGTACCATCGCATTTTCGATTCCGGTGCAATCGCGGAGACGGTCGAGTTCGCCGAGGGGCGGCGCACACTCGAAGGTCCCGGCATCGCGCTGACCGTCGTAGTCGATCGGCTGTCGGTCACCGGCGCGGCCGAGTCGGAACGCGTGCGCGAGGCGCTGGAGAAATCTTTCTACCTCGGCGGCGGACGCGCGCGAGTAGTCCGCGTCGAGCGCGACAATGGCGATATGCGCTCGGTCGCGAGCTTCGATTTCGACCGGCGCTTCAACTGCTCGAAGTGCGGCCGCTCCTACCCGGAGCCGACCCCTGCCCTGTTCTCGCCCAACAGTCCGATCGGTGCATGCCCGGAATGCGAAGGCTTTGGCCGCACCGTCGAGCTCGATCTCGAAAAGGTCATTCCGAATCCGAATCTCTCGCTGCGGCAGGGAGTGATCGCGCCGTGGCGAACTCCGGCCTATCGCGAGATGAACGAGTGGATGCTGAAGCTGGCGCGGCGGCGCAAAATCCGCACCGCGGTTTCGTTTCGCGAGATGAACCCCGAAGAGCGCGGATGGCTGATGAACGGGGACGAGGGTCCGCGCGAAAAATGGGACCCCGAGAAATGGCCTGGCGTGCTCGGCTTCTTCAAGTGGCTCGAAGGCCGGCGCTACAAGACTCACGTCCGGATTCTGCTCGCGAAGTATCGCCGCTTCGTCACCTGTCCGTCATGCGGCGGCGCCAAGCTCAAGGCTGAAGCGCTTAATGTAAAGGTCGGGGAAAGCTCGATCGCCGATATGGGACGGCTGGCGGTGCGCGACCTTGGCGGATGGCTCAGCGAGATCGCCCGCGGCAAACGCGCCGCGGCGCGCGCCGCGGTAGTGATGCGCGAGCTGCGCAACCGGATCAACTATCTGACCGAGGTCGGCCTCGGCTACCTGACGCTCGAGCGCCAGGCGCGCACGCTTTCGGGCGGCGAGGCGCAGCGAATTCATCTGGCGAGCGCGCTCGGCTCGATTCTGATCGGCACGCTCTACGCGCTCGACGAGCCGACCGTCGGACTCCACGCGAGCGACGCGCGCCGGCTGCTAACGGTGCTGCGGCATCTGCGCGACTTCGGCAACACGGTGGTAGTGGTCGAGCACGACGCCGCGATTATCGAGGGCGCCGATTTCGTGGTCGAACTTGGACCGGGCGGCGGCAGCGAAGGCGGCCGGCTCATCCATGCGGGCGCTCCTGCGGGCGTGAAGCTTGCCAGCATGGCGTCGTCGGCGGGGCGCGTGCTGCTGATGCGCACGATTGCGCGCGAGCGTCGCTTCTCGCGCCGCGACCCGGCGATTCGCGTGCGTGGAGCGCGCGAGCACAATCTGGCGGGTGTCGATGCGATGATCCCGCTTGGGACGATGACCTGCGTCACCGGAGTTTCGGGCTCGGGCAAATCCTCACTGGTCGAGGACGTGATCTACAACAACTGGCTGCGGCGCAACGGGCAGTCCACGGAGGCCGGCGCATGCGATCGGATCGAGGGCTTCGAGCAGATCGGCGAGATGGTGCATATGGGGCAGGAGCTGCCGACGCGCTCGATGCGCTCGAATCCGGCGACCTATCTGAAAATCTACGACGAGATCCGCAAACTGTTCGCGGCGTCTGCCGAGGCGCGGCGGCTCGGAATCAAGCCGCGCGATTTCTCGTTCAACGTCGCGGGCGGGCGCTGCGAAAAATGTTCCGGCACCGGCACCGTCACGATCGAGATGCACTTCATGGCCGACCTCGAGGTGAAGTGCGACGTGTGCGACGGGCGCCGCTTCCAGAGCCACATTCTCGCGATCAAGTACAACAGGCTCAACATCGATCAGGTGCTCGATCTGACCGTCGATCAGGCGCGCGGCTTCTTCGGCGGACATCCGGGAATCGTCAAACGCCTTGATGCGCTCGCCTCGGTCGGCCTGGGCTACCTGAGAATGGGGCAGACAACCTCGACGCTTTCGGGCGGCGAGGCGCAGCGGCTCAAGCTCGCGCGCTTTCTGCTGGTCGATCTCGAGCCGGCTCCCGTGAGCGCGCAGGGCAAGCGGCTGCCGCGGATGTTCCTGCTCGACGAGCCGACGACCGGGCTGAGCGCTTCGGACGTGCGCCGCCTGCTGCGAGTGCTCTCGCGGCTGACGGCGGAGGGAAACACGCTGGTAGTGATTGAGCACAACCTCGAGATGATCGCGCATGCCGACTACGTGATCGATCTCGGTCCCGGCGGCGGCGACGAGGGCGGAAAGATTGTCGCGGCGGGACCACCACTCAAGATCGCGGCGTCGGAGAAATCGGTCACCGGCCGCGAGCTGCGACGCCTGTTTGGACTTCCGATAAACGCAAGGCGCGGCGCCGTCCGCACCGCAATCAGCGCAGTCCAGGCGTAGCGCGGCGGCCCAACGCGAAGGCGCTCGCAGGCGGTCGCTGCGATATGTCACACTCGGAACTGGAGATCTATCGATGACGATTGCTCAACGCCTTAAGTCCGAGCGCGGCGCTACGCAGGTCGGCTTTACCGACGCGCTGGTCGCGGCAATCCTGCTCGGCATCCTGTTGTTCGTCGCACACTTGCAGTTCGCAACCTACGGCCCAACTCCATCGGCCGGAACAATCTCGGCGCCGGCAGCGGTGTCGCACTGACTCGTGGACTCCTTTGCGAGCGAAAGGCTCGATCACTACCTGGTGCGGCTGGGGTTTGCGCCCTCGCGGCGCGCCGCGCGTGCGATCGTCGAGCGCGGGAATGTCCGAATCAACGGGCGGCGATGCGTCAAGAGCGCGATCGTCGCGCCGAGTGATATCGTCGAGGTCGCCGAGCTTCCCGCCGCAGTTCCGATTACGCCCAACCCTTCACTCGAACCCGACGTGCTCTACTCCGACGCGGCGATGCTCGTGGTCGGGAAGCCGGGCGGCGTTCCCTGTCATCCACTCCGCGCGGGCGAATCCGAAACGGTGATGAACGGCATTGTAGCGCGCTTTCCCGAGTGCTCTGCGCTCGGTGACAAGCCGCTCGAGGGTGGACTGGTGCATCGGCTCGACAACGGAACTTCGGGCGCGCTAATCGTCGCGCGCACGGCCGAGGCTTTCACCGCTCTGCGCGCGGCGATCAGATCGGGCGCAGTGGTGCGCCGCTACCAGGCGCTGGTTGCGGGGCGCCTCGATCATCCGCTCGATCTGGATCACCGGATCGCGCATCATCCGAAAAATCCGCGCAAGATGACTATCGGCGATCCCGAGAGCCTTGATCGCGGGCGTATCGGACGCGCGGCAAGCACGCACGCCGAGCCGTTACGCCGCATCGGCGCCGGATGGACGCTGGTTACGGTGACGCCGCGCACCGGCAGCCGGCATCAGATTCGCGTGCATCTGGCGGAGGCCGGATTTCCAATCGTCGGCGACACGTTATACGGCGGACCCGAGGCGCCGGGACTCGCGCCGGGCCGCTTCTGGCTGCATCTGCTGACGCTCGTGCTGGATTCTCCGGCGGCAGGACCGATCAAGGTAACAGCGCCGCTGCCTGCGGATTTGACGACTCTGATCGGTGCGCGCGACTAACCAGGCGCTCGCGCGTCTGCCCTTACCGGATTGTTGCGCGCTGCTGCCCGCTTAATTGCAGGCGCATCGCTGGCACTGCGCAGGGGCCTGCTCGCGGGCGCTAAGCGCGAGCGGCTGATTCGGATATTCAATCTGAGTCTGGGTTGTCACCTGTCCCGGCGGAAACGAGTACAGTCCACCGGGCGGTTGCACCGGAGCGGGTGCGAATGCATTGGTGCTCGGAGGATTGATAAAGGGCGACAACGCATGGCCGTTGAGCTTGTACGATTGGCACTGAGCACTGGCAGTTTGGCTCGCGAGGACGTAACTGCTCGCCGCGACAGTCCCGGCCCACTGGGTGGGATATCCCGGGCCAGAGCAGGTGCATCGAAACGAGCGCGGGGTGGCGGCCGCGGCCGCCGCGATCACGTTGGTCGATCCGGGAGCCGGCGCGAGCTGCGGAATCGCTCCGATCGTCGAGAGCGCTTGCGGCGCTCCGGGGGCCGGCGGCGGGGTCAACGGAACCGGAGTGGCAGGACCGCCGATCGTCACCTGACCAAACACGCGGGCAGAGTATCTTGACTCCGGCATCGCGAGAACAAAAATCTCAATGACGATGAGTGCCGCGATCGCAAACTTGAAAACGCGCATGTCGCCTCTCTACCCGGCCCGCCGCGATCGCGCGTTGGTGCGCAAGACAAGGGCGGCGGCCTTGGCTATAATCGCGACCCAATTGGCGCGGTGCAAGCGCCGCGCGGATCTGTTCGAAAGATTCTTGCGTCTCCCGTCCAGGCGCGCCGGCAATCCGGCGATGGGAGGAACGCTCGTGTTGATGTGCGACAAGAAGGAGGTTCCGGCGAGATGATGTGGAAGAAGTACGCCCTGCTGGCGCTGGTGACGATACCGCTGATGGTCGCGGGAGCCTCGCTGGGATTGGCACAAGAATCACTCAAGGTAACCGGTTCGTTACCCAAGACGCCGGTGGCGCCGCCACCGACGGCGGGAACCATTCGGCTGAACGCTCCGCCGCTGACCCAACAGTCGCCGCCGGACGTCAATCTGCCCGACAGCTCGACTGCGAAGTTCGAGCATCAGGACGGCGCGGTCAACTCGCTACCGAGTATTCTTGCGCGCCAGTGGTCTCTCACCCGCGAGGTTCCACCCGAGAGCCTGATAAGCGAGCGCTATCTGCGCAGCCAGGATAATCAGGCGCGTGCGATCACGCTTAAGGAAGCGATCTACGTGGCCCTGCGCAACAATCCCGGTATCGCGGCCACTGCGCTCGATCCGCTGGCGTCGGTCGAGGCAATCAAGGAGGCCAACGGAACCTTCGATCCCGACTTGACCGCGCAGACCGACGTCATCAAGAGCGTGACGCCGACCACCTCGATTCTGCAGACCGGCGGAGCCGATGCCTTCACGACCAAGCTCTACGACTGGGATTTCGGGGTCAACAAGGTGTCAGCGCTGACCAACGGAACCTTTGGAGTAACTTTTGATAACGAGCGCGCGCTGTCGAACTCGGCCTTCGCGTCGATCAACCCATCATACACGCCGAGCCTGACGCTTTCGGTTTCGCAGCCGCTGCTGCAGAGCTTCGGATGGCGCTTCGCCACGATCAACGTGCGGATAGCGGAGTCGGCGCAGAAGTCGTCGCAGTGGAATTACGAGCAGAGCCTGCAGGACTTCGTCCAGCGCATCGGACAGGAATACTGGAATGTCGTGCTGGCCGAGGAGAATCTGGAAGTCGCGCGCGCCGCGCTGCGCTTCAACCAGGATCTGGTGCGGCAGAACTCGATCTCGGTCAAAGTCGGAACCCTGGCGCCGCTCGACTTGCAGGAAGCGCAATCCGCCGCCTCAACCGCCGAGGCCAACGTCTACACCGCGGAAGCCAACCTGAAAACCTCACGCGTGCAGCTTCGGCAGGATGTGATGCTCAATCCGGCCGAAATGTTTATCCCCGAAGAATTGGAGCCTGCCACCCGGCCGAATCCGGAGGAGCAGATTTCCGAAAACGAGGAGCACGCGCTCGAAATGGCGGTCGAGTACCTGCCGTCGCTCGCCTCGATGCGCGAGTCGATTCGCAGCTCGCTGCTGCAGGTCAAATATGCAGAGAATCAAACCCTGCCACAGCTCAATCTGGGCGCGCAGTTTGGAATTACCTCCACTGCCGGAACCAGCAAGTGCCAGGAGAGTCTGGGCGGGAGCAGCGTGGCACCGAACTGCAACACTGGAATCCCGAACCCTCTTCCGCCCCCCAAGTTCGTCGGGGGCGACAAACTTCCCTTCGGCGGCATATACGGCAGCGCGCTCAACCGGTTGTGGAACTTCGGCTTCTACAATTACGCGGCGGTACTGGCGTTCCAGATGCCGCTGGACAACGCCACCGCGCGAGCGGCGCTATCGCAGGCGCGCATCCAGTACGAACAGTCGCGGCTGACCTACCGCTCGTCGCTGTCGCAGGCAGTGGTAGGGGTCGAGTCGGCGATCGCGAACCTGTTCGCCGATCAGCAGCGTGCGCAGGCAACCGCGTCGGCGACCTATTACGCGCGCCAGGCGCTGCATGATGAGGAAGTGCGCTTCCGGGTCGGGATGGCGACCACGCACGATCTCTTGCAGTTCCAGGAAGAAGAAGTCAGCGCCGAAGGCAACCAGGTTCAGGCGGAAGTCGATTTGGAAAATGCGAAGCTCGCGCTGCGCCACTCGGAAGGAACGATCCTCGAGGAATTCGATATCGCCTTCCAGCTCCAGAATCCGCACGAGACGCCGTGGTACGCGACGTTCTGAGCGCTCGCGCTATCCTGCCCCAAAATAAACACGGCGCCGGATCGCAAATGCGGTCCGGCGCCGTGCTTTCATCTAGCCCGCAAATTTGCCGACGTCCAAACCTCAGGCGCGCCCGTCCACGCACACCTTTCGAGTCTGAAAGCGCCAGCGTCCGTCAACCCGCCGCAGAGTGTCGCGATAGTTGGCTATAGTGCTTTGCTGCACCCGTCCTTCCTTGCAGTGCGAGTACAGCAAATAGCAACTGCTCTGCGCGCGATCATCCTCGATCGTGAACAGCAGGTTCGTGATCAGGTGGCGCGCTTGGGCCCCGCCCAGGCTGTCGCGGTAGACCCGGGTGAACTTCTCGAGCCCCGCACGGCCCTCATGTTTTCCAAAGCGCGTGCTCTCGAACGAGCCGTCGTCGGTAAACAGATCGAGCCATTCGTTGTAGCGATGGTTATCCAGCGTATCGGCGTAGCGCGCGTACAGATCGCGAATCTCTTCGCGGTCTTCAATCGTACCACTAAAATTCGCCATAGCTCATGACCTCTTTCGCGCCTGCGCTAAATGACGTTCGCGTCGCGCAGCCGCGCAATATCGTCCCACGTGTAACCGAGCATATCGGTCATGATCGACTCGGTATGCTCGCCGAGCTCGGGCGCATGGCCGCGCGGGTCGCCCGGCGTTTCCGACAGCTTCACCGGCATCCCGAGCAGGCGCGTCGCTCCGAGCTCCGGATGCTCATAATCAACCACGTAGCCATTGGCCTTGACCTGCGGATCTTCCGGCAGGTCGGAGACCGAATTGACGACCGTGTAGATAAAATCGCCGCCCGCCTTGAGCGCGCGCATCCATTCGTCGCGCGTGCGGGTCGCGAAAATTCCGTCGAAGATTTTTATCACCTCGGCGGCGTTATGCCCCCGCGTGCGCATCTCGGCGAAGCGCGGATCCTCGATCAGATCCACCCGGCCAAGCGTGGTGCACAAATCTTTCCAATAGCGATCCGGCTGGAGCATCCCGAGGCACAGCCACTTGTCGTCGGCGCATCGGTAATGGTTCCACAGCGGATTGAACGCGTTGGCTCGCGTGTTGCGGTTGAACTCTTTGCCGTGAATCGTACGCGAGGCGACGTTCAAACCTTGCAGCGTCATCATCGATCCGAGATGCGACGCGTCAACTTCCTGCCCTACTCCGTAGCGCTCGCGTGCAACCAGCGCCGCCAGGATTCCGTATGCCAGCATCACGGCGCCCATCTGGTCGGCAATCCCGCCGAAGATGTAGTTGGGGGCGCTGCCGTCAACGCCGGTGGCGTTCATGATTCCTGACCGCGCCTGCCCAAGATAATCGAATGACGGCTCGCCGCTATCGGGACCCTCGGGCCCGTAGCCCGACGCGCTCGCGTAGATCAGCCGGTCGTTATGCGCGCGCATCGCCGGGTAACCAAGTCCGAGCCTTGCGGCAACGCCCTTGCGGAAGTTCTGCACGAACACGTCACTCTTCGCGGCGAGCCGGTACACGATCTCGCGCGCCTCCGGCCGCTTCAGGTCAAGCGCGATACTTTGCTTGTGCTTGTTGTTGGCCTCGAAATAAAAATTGCGCCCGGACTTTCCGGTCGAAGCGCCCGCGACCGCGACGATTCCGCGGCCGGGGTCGCCCTTGTCGCGCTCTTCGATCTTGATCACTTCGGCGCCCAGGTCGGCCAGCATCTGGGTCGCGACGGGGCCCTGCTGCCAGATCGTCCAGTCAATAATTCTAATGCCGGTAAGCGGTCCCTTCATGAGAGTCTCTATACCACAATAGTGGAAAATCCCCAGACGCCCGGGGTGCGCCGCGGCTTGTCTTTCGCGCGCCCGGATTCAACTATTGAAGGATGGGCGCGCTGGCGGAACTGATCGATTTTCTTTATCCGCCGCGATGCGCCGCGTGCGGAGCGCGTTTCGCCGCAGGTGAAAATCGCCGCGTCTGCGCCGATTGCCTCGCACGTACGGAAGTCCTGCCCGATCCGCTATGCGTCGTGTGCGGAGGACCGGTGGAATCGGCGACGAGCGGCGCGACCCGATGCGCCCGCTGTATCGCGCATCCTCCGCACTTCCGCCACGCAATGGCGATCGCGCGTTATCGAGCCAGCGCCGAAGACGATCCGCGATCGCTACCCGCGATGCTCCGGCGGCACAAGTACGGCCTCGATCAGGCGGCGGGACGCGCGCTCGCGGAATACCTGGGCACAGACCTGCGGATCGATCCAGGCGCTCTCGATCTGATCGTGCCGGTTCCGCTTCATCGGCGCCGGTTATGGTGGCGCGGCTTCAACCAGGCGGCGCTTCTGGCCGAGGAAATCTCGCGGCGGCTCGCTATCCCGCTCGACGCCACGGCGATCGTGCGCAAACGCGCGACCGCGCCGCAGACCTCGCGCGATCATGACGCGCGGCGGCGCAACGTGCGGCGAGCATTCGCCGTCGCAAAGCCCGCGCGGGTCGCCGAACACGCGGTCTTGCTGGTGGACGACGTGATGACCACCGGCGCGACTGTGGACGAATGCGCTCGCGTCCTGCTCGAGGCGGGCGCGCGCAGCGTTGATGTGTTCACGCTCGCGCGCGTGCTTTAGGATTTCAGCCCGCGTGCGCCGGGACTGTGGAGGGCACGCGATCCGCACGATGGCCTGCGGTTCCGCACTTGGATAGGTTTCTGGTATCGCGACAATCGAAAGAGCGATTACCTGGGAGATGGGCGGCAGATGGCTAAGCGGATGACCTATAAATCGGCTGGCGTCGATATCGAACTCAAGCAGGCGTTGGTGCCGATGTTTCGGGCGATCGCGCGGCCGACTTCGGGCGCACGTTCGGGCGCGAATGTGATCGGAGATATCGGCGGGTTCGGCGCGATGGTTGCGCTCAACGGCGCGCGCAAGATGCGCAATCCGATCCTGGTCTCCGGCACCGACAGCGTCGGCACCAAGCTCAAGATCGCGTTCGCGACCGGACGCCACGACACCGTCGGGATCGATTGCGTCGCGATGTGCGTGAACGACATCATCTGCCACGCCGCACGTCCGATGTTCTTCCTCGATTACATCGGGATCGGAAAACTCAAGAAGGATATCGCGCTCGAAATCGTGAAGGGCGTCGCGCGCGGATGCGAACTCTCCGGTGCAAGCCTCGTCGGCGGCGAAACCTGCCAGGCGGGCGACCTCTACAAACCCGGCGAATATGATCTCGCGGGCTTCGCGGTGGGAATCGTCGAGCGCGCATCAATCCCCGATCCGCGCAAGATCCGCCCGGGCGACGTGGTGATCGCGATCGCCTCGAGCGGGATGCATTCGAACGGATTCTCGCTGGCGCGGATGGTGCTGCTGGAGCGCGCCAAGCTGAAGCTCAGTGCGCGAATCGCGGAGCTCGGATGCACGCTCGGCGAGGAGCTTTTGCGTCCGACGCTCATCTACGCTCGTGCGGCCGGCGAGCTGTTCGGTCGCTTTCGGATAAAAGGGCTCGCGAATATTACCGGCGGCGGCGTGCTGGAGAATTTGCCGCGCGTGATGCCTGCCGGAGTCTCGGCGATACTGGAACGCGGGGCATGGCCGGTGCCGCCGATTTTTGATTTGATTCAGCGCACGGGGAAAATCACCCAACGCGAAATGGATCGGACCTTCAACAACGGAATCGGGATGGCAGCGATCGTGGCCGCGGCCGATGCCGACGGCGTCGTCGCTTCTTTGCGCCGCCACCAGCACGACGCGTTCATCGCGGGCGAGATTCGCCGCGGCTCGCGCGAGGTGTCGTTTGTCTGACGCCGCGAGTATCGCCGAGCGCGCGCCAGTCAAGCTGGGGATCGTAATCTCGGGTGCGGGCACCAACCTGCAAGCGATCATCGACGCGATCGCCCGCGGCGATCTGCGCGCCGAAATCCGCATCGTGATCTCGAACCGTGCGGCAGCCGCAGGCCTCGAGCGCGCGCGCAAGGCGGGTATCGCGGCTCAGGTGATCGACCATCGCAAATTCCCCTCGCGCGAGGATTTCGATCGCGCGGTCCTCGCGACGATGCGCGAGCATGGCGCCGAGCTGGTCGTATGCGCCGGCTTTATGCGCCTGTTCTCTTCGGTGATGCTCGAAGCGTTTCCGAATCGAATCCTCAATACTCACAACGCGCTCCTGCCGTCGTTCCCCGGAATTCACGGACCGCGCGAAGCGATCGAGTACGGCGTGAAGATTGCTGGATGCACCGTCTTCTTCGTGACCGAAGGCACCGACACCGGCCCGGTAATTATCCAGGCGGCGGTACCGGTGAATTCCGGCGACGACGAAGAGCATCTGGCCGAGCGAATCAAGGCGGCGGAGCATCGCATCCTGCCCGAGGCGATTCGCCTCTATCAGGAAGGCAGGCTCGAAGTATCGGGCCGCAAGGTGATCGTTCGCGGTCATTCGCCAACGCCATCCGGCCTGACCATGATTGTCCCGCCGATCAAATAGCGCTCTGGACTACGCGCCTGATACCAATAACAATACTGACAGGAAGGAATCCCGGCCGTGGCAAAAGTAGAAATTTACACCACCAGTTACTGTCCCTTCTGCGTGCGCGCCAAGAGCCTGCTCAAGAGCAAAGGCGTTGCATACATCGAGATCGACGTGACCGACGACGACGCGATGCGCGAGAAGATGGTCGAGATGTCGGGCGGACGCCGTACCGTCCCCGAGATTTTCGTCAACGACGCAATCGTAGGCGGCTACGACGAGCTCCGCGCCCTGAACGATCGCGGCGAACTCGACAAGCTCCTCGCCCAATCCGCCTGATCCCTCGCCCCGTCTCATCCCTCGCCCTGCAAGGGAGAGGTTGGGTGAGGGTCCTTATTCAGCGCAGCGCGCAGCCACGCGCGATTAAAAGAGATCTCGCAGCAAGGTCGCCCTCTCACGGAGAGCGATGGTATCTGCAACAAGCCGCGTTTTAGGTTCGCCGAAACGCTTGCGCGATCAGATATCAAAATCAAACAAACGGGCGGGTCCGGATTGCTCCGAAACCGCCCGCTCAATTACGCCGTTCCGATTCTGATCAGTCGCCGCTGGGTGACGCGACCAATCCCTCGTTCATGTGATGCAGCGCCTCGCGATCCTGGGTCGAGTCGTAGGCAATCGCCTGCGCGGTGACCGTGACCTGCGAGCCGTCGGAGGAGACGTTGCTGTCCTCTTTGATGATCGCGTCGATCGTATCGGGCCACTTCGTGTAGGCAATCTTCTTGAGTTTCTCTTTCATCTCGGCCGCGTCGATTGCGTCGGGCGAGAATGGCACTGTGTACGAGATTGGCCCGAGTACGGTATAGGGCTTGCCTGGAGGCGCATCCCCGGTTGTCACCCAGATATGCGCGTAGTCGACGCGCGTAACAAAAGCCTGTTTTTTGGCTTCTTCGGCCTGGCGCTGCGCCTCGACAACGCCGCAGGCCGACAACGTGAGAGCGAGTCCAATCAAGATCAATTTCGAAATGGTCGATGAACGCATCGTGTGTCCCCGTAAAAGTTGCCGTCGTGTCCCCATCAGTCGGGTTGGTTCCATTATAATGCCGCGCGCCATGCTTTTGTACAGTCTGCCGAGCGGGTCGCGGACACGAATAGCTTTATTCCACTTAGCAGCGCCGTTCTGCAAATCGCGCCGGCTTCTCTCCGCAAACACGCCGCCGGGCCCTCCTTTGGGAATCGGGCGGGCGCAGCTATGATGCGCGCGTGACCAAATTCGCCGCCTGCTTTCTCCTCGTGTTCGGCGAGCTCGCCTTTGGCGGAATGTTCGCGCTCGCGATACCACCGTTCTTCAAAATCGAGCGCGGATTTTACAAATCCAGCGGCGGAGTTTACTGGGGCTCGGGACTCGTTACGGGAATCGGCCTCGCGATGCTGGCGTCGCGCGGGGCTCATCATCCGGGCCAGCCCGCCGTGATCGCGATGTGGATCGCCGCGGTGTTATGGTTCGGCTTCTCGGTCGCGGGCGCACTGTACGTCGCGAGCCTGTGGACTGACCTGGGCCAACTTCGCGCGCGCGCATACACAGCCACGCTCGTGATTGGGCTGGTCGCGGTGATCGCGACCGTGATGCTGCTGAAGCCCGCGGACTTTGGCGCAATCGCGGCGGTCACGTACGCCATCACGGCGATCACTTCCTCGCTGATGTTGGGATTTGTCAGCGCGGGAATGATGTTCGGGCATTGGTATCTGATCGATCCGAATCTGCCAGTCGAATATTTGAGCTCGATCGTACGGATGCTCGCGGTCGCGCTGTGGGCCGACCTTGCCGCGCTGCTCCTGGCACTGGGAGTTCTCGCGATAGCGGGGGGCGCGCCGCAAGCCGCGGTCGCATCGCTGATCGAATCTCACGCGATGCTGCTGAGCGCGCGGATGGTCTTTGGACCTGTCGCGACGCTTGTCCTCACCTGGATGACCTGGCAAACGCTTAAGGTGCCGCAGACGATGGCGGCGACCGGGTTGCTGTATATCGCGGTGATGGCGGCAATAGTCGGCGAGATGCTCGGCCGGTTTATCCTGTTCCGCACCGCGGTGCCGTTATAGAAGCGCTTTTCCCGGGCGAGCGCGGATGCTTTACTCGATAGACGGTGGCCGACGAATTTGACAGCGAGCGTTTTCCGGGCAATTTCTACCAGGGGATGATCCTGCGTCTGGACCGCGCGCGCGGCCGCGGTATCGTGCGCTCCCACAGTGGACGCGAGGTCGAGTTCGAGTTTCCTTACGTGCAGGTGATCGGCGCGGGTCTTGGCGGCAGGATGCCGGGAATCGAGCTCCTGAACGAAGGCGACGTTATCGGCTTCGACGTGGGATGGACCTCGAAAGGCCTGCGCGTCACGACTCTGCGCCCACGCGCCGGCGCCGAACGCATCCGCGAAAGATAATCCTCACGCCGACGGACGCTTGCGCTGGAACATCCGCCACATCCGTACCCCGAGCGGAAAGATCTCACCCATCACCTCAAAACCCTTGCTCGAATAGTAGGCGACGTTGGCCTCGGTAGCGGTCTCGAGATAGACGCCGGCCACGTCGGTGCGCTCGGCGGCCTGCACGCGCAGATGCTCGAGCAGAGCCTGTCCGCAATGCTTGCGCTGATATTCCGGATCGACGCCAAGCAGATTCAGGTAGAGGTGCGGCTCGCGGGGATGATTGCGCGCGAGCACGTCCATGAGCTGAATCGACCGCCTCAGACCGCCCCATCCGACCGCCGAGACGATTCGCGGCACGTTCGGCAATCCAAAGGCCAGAAACGTCGCCATCGAGGTGTAGCCCGCGCCCTCGACGACCGCGGCACCGACCACCTTGCCGTCGTCCAGGATTCCGAACACCGGCTGGCCCATCCGCCGCTGAATCGAGAGCACGGCGCGAAAAAGGCCGGCCAGACGCGTGGCGCGCGCCGCGGGATCGGTGACGTCGGGTAAAATCGCAACTAGAGGCGGATCGTTAATAAACGCCCGTCCCAGCGCGACGGCTGCTTGCGGATACTGCTCGGGAAAGATGAACGACACGCGCGGTTTCGGGTCCAAAGGCATAGTCGATCAAGATACACGATCGACGGCTCGCATGCCGCATACGCGGAAAGCAAACAGACCGTGCGAACCTGCCACGCGCATATTAGCCGATCAGGCGCGGCTCAGAACGCGCCCAACCGCCTGATGCCATCCCTCAATGAGGCGCTCGCGCTCGTCCCGGCGCATTCGGGGTTCGAAGATCTTCGCGCCTCGGTGGAAAACGTCGAGATCCTTTTGCAACGGCCATAAACCCGACGCCATACCCGCGAGCATCGCGGCTCCCAGCGCTGTGGTCTCGGTCATCGCGGGGCGGCGAACCGGCCTGCCCAGGATATCGGCCTGAAACTGCATCAGGTAGGGATTGGCGGCGGCGCCTCCGTCGGCGCGCAGCTCGGATATCGCACGGGCGGTGTCGTTCTCCATCGCGACGATCACGTCGAGCACCTGGTAGGCGATACTGTCCAGAGCAGCACGCACGATATCGGCGCGTGTGGTCCCGCGCGTGATCCCGACGATCGCGCCGCGGGCGGCAGGATCCCAATGCGGCGCGCCCAGCCCGACGAAGGCAGGCACCAGGTAGGGTTGCGAGCGGTCGCGGCTCTTGCGCGCGAGTTGCAGGCTCTGCGGAGCCTTGCGGATAAGCCCCAGCCCGTCGCGCAGCCATTGGATTGCGGCGCCCGCGATAAACACCGACCCTTCGAGCGCATAGGCGGGCCCGCCTTCAGGACCGAGTGCGGCGGTAGTTAGGAGCCTGCTGTGCGAGGCGACCTGCTCGCGACCGGTGTTCATCAATAGGAAGGCTCCCGTTCCGTAGGTAGCCTTCGAGTCGCCGGGATTTACGGCGCCCTGGCCGAACAGCGCGGACTGCTGATCGCCGATTATCGCCGCGATTGGAATCGCGCGCGGCCCGATCGTTCCCGCCGCCGTTTCCGCCAGAGGACCGCGCGAACTGACCGCCGCCGGCAGCATCGCGCGCGGAACTTCGAGCATCGCCAGCATCTCGTCGTCCCAGTCCAGCCGCGCAAGGTTCAGCAGCATCGTGCGCGAGGCGTTGGTGTAGTCGGTGACGAAATCAGCTCCGCGCGAGAGCCGGAAGATCAGCCAAGTGTCGATCGTGCCGAAACATAACTCGCCGCGCTCGGCGCGACCTCGCAGTTCGGGACGATTATCGAGCAGCCACTTGAGCTTGGTCCCGGAGAAATAGGGATCGAGCAGCAGTCCTGTCCGGCGGACGACCTCGCTCTCGCGCTCGCGCATCGCGTCGCAGATCTCGGCGCTGCGGCGGCATTGCCAGACGATCGCGCGATAGACAGGCTTGGCGCTCTTGCGCTCCCATACCACGAAGGTCTCGCGCTGGTTGGTGATGCCGATTCCGCGGATATCGGCGGGCTTGGCGCGTGCCTTCGCGATCGCGGATTTCGAAAGCGCGAGCGTGGAGCGGTAGATCTCTTCCGGGTCATGCTCGACCCATCCGGGACGCGGATAGAATTGGCGAATCTCGCGGTAGGCGCGTCCGCGGATTTTGCCGCGCGCATCGATCACGAAGACCGTCGTGCCGGTGGTTCCCTGGTCGATTGCGAGAATGAGGTCAGCCATCGCACGCACCTCTGGTTGAGCGCCCTTGTAGCGCGCGCGGCGCGGGCGGGCAAATGGTAGGACGCGTCCACGAAGACATGAGACACCAAGAAGATTCTTTGTGCCTTAGTGTCTTCGTAGCCTTGGCTTTTCCGATCCACTAACCGCAACGGCAGTGGCATAATGCAACCTGCTTGCGTCGCGGCTAGTCCGGCGACATGATAGGCGCGCTTGGCGGATGGGCCTCTTTCAGGAGCCGATTGGTATGACTGAACTGGTGGAAAAAAAAGAGGACCTATTACGTTATTTCGAGTCAGGATCGAAGCCGCCCGAACAGTGGCGGGTGGGCTCCGAATACGAAAAGGTCGCGGTCTCCGCGCGCGATGGACGTGCGCTCCCGTTTTCTGGCCCGGCGGGCGTAGAGGCAATCCTTAAGCTTCTGGTCGAGCGCCACGGCTACGAACCCGAAGAAGAGCACGGCAGAATTCTCGCGCTAAAAACTCCGCACGCCTCGATCACGATCGAGCCGGGCGGACAAATCGAGCTCTCGGGCGAGCAGTGCGAGACAATCCATTGCGCGTACAAAGAGTTCTCCGAGCATCACGAGCAGCTAGTCGATGCCGCGCGCGAGGTCGGCGGGGCGATCCTTGGCCTCGGGATGCAGCCGATAAGCCGGCTCGACGAAATCGAGCTCCTGCCCAAGGCCCGCTACCACATCATGTATCCGTACATGGCCCGCAAGGGGTCTTTAGGCCAGCGGATGATGAAGCAGACGGCGGGAGTGCAGTCGAACCTCGATTACAGGAACGAAGCCGACGCGATGCGCAAGCTGCGGGTCAGCATGGGAATCGTGCCGCTGCTCTATGCGATCTTCGCCAACTCTCCCCTGTGTGACGGCGATCTTAACGGCTACCAGAGCTTCCGTGGGCATATCTGGAGCGACACCGATCGTGACCGCTGCGGGACGCCGGAGTTCACTCTGCGCGAGGACTCATCGTTCGACGACTACGCCGAGTACGCGCTCGACGTGCCGATGTATTTTCTCATCCGCAATCACGAATATATCGATCTGACCAGGCCCCCCGGGATCACCTTTCGCCGCTATATGAAAGACGGATGGAACGGGCAGCGCGCCACCCTCGAGGACTGGGCTCGTCATCTGACCACGATCTTCACCGAGGTGCGGCTCAAGAGTTATATCGAGATCCGCACCGCCGACAGCCAGCCGCCGGCCCTGATGCTGGCGCTGCCGGCGTTGCTGAAGGGGATTCTGTACAGCGATGATTGTCTGGGTGCCGCGTGGGACCTGGTGAAGCGATGGACCTACCGCGAGCGGCTGGAAATCACCGATGGAGCGCAAAGGGTCGGGCTCGAAGCGCGTGCTGGGCGCCAGCGCCTGGGTGAACTCGCCGGCGAGTTGCTCAGGATTGCGGCTACCGGACTCGAGCGCGCGCACGCATTGAATAATCGCGGCGAGGATGAGAGCATCTACCTGCTTCGCACGATGGAAATGGTTCATCAGGGGATCACTCCGGCGGGCTTGACGATCGCGCAGTGGAAGGGGCAGTGGAATTACGATGTGCGGCGGATGGTCGACGGCGCGTCCTATGAATCGCAGGTGCTGAGGTAATGGAATTCAGGCTCAACCAGCGTCATCTGGTTGCAATCAATTTCCTGTTGGTCGCGGCGATTGCGTTTTTCGCCGCGCGCTCGGTCAACCAGATCATCGCGCAAAGCATGGTGACGAATCCGGTGGCCGCGACGGCCGGGATCGGACACCATGACGACGCCGTCCACGGACGCGATTTCTACGACAGTATCGTCAAGCGCGACGTTTTCAACCTGGTTCCCCAGGCATCTCACGTCGAGCCGGCGCTGACCGCGATCGATTTGCACCTGAAGCTGCTTGGCACCTCTACCGCCATGAGGCAGGGTCCATTCGCGATCGTCGAGGATCAGCAGGGAGAACAGTCGTTGTATCACGTCGACGACGAAATTCCTGATGCGGGCCAGCTCGTCTCGATCGAGAAGAACCGCGTGATTATCGCGCATGGCACCCAGCGCGTCGCGCTCGAAATTCCTAAAGACGATATGCCCGACGGCGTCCAGTCCCCCGCCCGGGCCCTCCCCCACTTCCGGCCCATAGGTCCCCTGCGCGGGTTGCAGCGCAACGCTAAAACCGACTCTCCGATGCCCGATATTGACGTTGACGACGAGGGGGACAACAAGTACAGTATAAAGCGCAACGACGTTCGCGCCGCGCTCGCTCATTCCGGCGAGCTTGCCACCCAAATCAAGGCGAGTCCGAACATGGACGGCAACACGCAGAACGGTTACTCGCTGACCGATATCGAGTCCGGCTCGTTGTTCGACGACCTTGGGCTCGAAGATGGCGACGTACTGACCCAAATCAATGGACGCCCGATAAACAATCCCGCGGTCGCGGCCGGGATGCTGGCGACATTGCAGATGCGCCCCTCGATCGACGTGACAGTCCAGCGCGACGGCCATCCCGTCCAACTCCACTACGACATCCACTGAGCGATGGAAGTACGGCCGGCACTGGCAAGCGAGCGCGACCAGGTGCTCGACCTTTTGTCGCTCTGGTACAGCGATCGCGCGTTCTTCGAGCGCTACAACCACAACGATCCGAAGTTCCGCGACGCGCTATGCCTGGTCGCGCGCGAGGGCGGCGCGCTGGTTTCGACCGTGCAGATATTCGATCGCACGATCAACCTGGACGGCGTTGCCGTTCCAATGGGCGGAATCGGCAGTGTCTTCACGCGCGAGGACTATCGCCACAAACGCGTCGCCTCGGCGCTGATGCGGCTGGCGGTGCAGACGCTCGAGCACGATGGCTTCGAGGTTTCGCTGCTCTTCGCCGAGCGGCTGACGTTCTATAACCAGTTCGGATGGCGCGAGGTCGGGCGCAAGTTCGGCGTCCTTGCCGACGCGGCGCGGCTCAGGACTCGCGAGGATATAGAAATCGACGTTTTCGATTTCGAACGCGATCTGCCCGAAGTCGCGACGATTCATCGCGCATACACCGGACGGTACAACGTCACCGTGATTCGCGACCAGAGCGATTGGCGCGCCAACTATTCGTTCGCGGGCAATCAACCGATGCACCCGGGGGAAGGCTCGGAGGAATATTTCGTGCTGGCGCGCAGCGGCGGAAAAGTAACCGCATACGCGCGCGCGATTCGGCTCTACGGCGTCACGATGGTTATGGAATATGGCTACCTGCCCGGCGACTCCGGGTCGGAAAACGAGCTGTTCGCGCTGCTGCGCCATCTGGCGGAAACCGCGCAAGGACTGACGCCCTCGCAGCGCCTCGTCGGAGATCATCGCCGCGCCGCGCGCCTGCGCGGGGGATCGGGAGCGACTGCGGCGACCGGCGCGATCGTCACGCACACCGCGCACGACAAGGCGCTCGAGGATCACCTCGCGGCGGCGGGCGCACCGATCATGCATCACAACGACAACAACTACATGTGGCGGATTATCGCACCCGACAAGCTCGCGTCACGGCTCGGGACCTCCGCGGACGCAGCATCCGCGCGCGCCTTCGCCCTCTTCGCCGACGACCACTCGCTGTTCTGGACTGCGGACCGCTTCTAATCGACTGCGTGCGTGGATCGCGCGCGAGGAATCCCGGACGAAAGGCCAGCGCATGTGATGTGTACATGGAGCACGGCCGCCTCGGGATTTCTTGCCCAAGGCTCGAAACGACGGTTGGGGGCCAGGCTGAGGCTACGATACTGATGCACACCGAGCCCACATCAGTCATTTCGACCCCTTCGACGCTGCTCACGGCAGGCTCCGGGAGGAATCCCGAGGCGGTCATGCACTCACTCGCGAATGGCGTAAAGGCCTGAGGACAAGCACGAGACTCCTCACGCACGGCAGCCGCGTGCGAGAGAATGACCACCGTTTGCGGCGCGGCGTCTTGCTCATCGAGGCGTGAAAGCGGATCGTATTCGCGCATGCTACGCGTGGAGGTGGTGGGATGAGGGACGCTGGGCTGCTTCGTCGTTCGGCGCTTAGTGCCGGAGTCTTTTATCAATTCGCAATTTCCCTTGGTTTTATTTTGGCCGCGATAACTCTCGCTCCTCGCTTCGCGCGCGCCGCGCATCATCGCAACGCCAAATATTCCTCCGCTCCGGCCGCAGCCACAACGCCCGAGTCGTACGCCGAAGCGTGTGTGATGGAACCCACCACCGGCACCGTCATCTTCGAGAAAAATGATCATCAGCCGTGGCCGACCGCGTCATTGGCAAAGATGATGCTGATGCTGATCGTCGCGCAAAAGCTTCATGACGGCAGCCTCAAGCCGACCGACCAGATCACCACTTCCACCAAGGCCTCCAAGATGGGCGGCTCGCAGGTCTACCTGAAGGAAGGCGAAACCTTTTCGCTCGACGACATGATGAAGGCCGTCGTGGTGCATTCGGCCAACGACGCCTCGACGGCGGTCGCTGAATACGTGGCCGGCTCGACTGACGCATTCGTCCAGATGATGAACGCGCAGGCGGCCAAGCTCGGAATGAAGGATAGCCATTACTATTCCGTGCACGGATTGCCGCCCGGCCGCGGCGAGCAGGCCGACGTCGCGAGCGCGTACGACCAGGCACTACTCGCGCGCGCACTGCTGAAATACCCCGACGTGCTCCGATGGTCGGCGATCGACACGGCGCCGTTTCGCGGCGGAACGTTCGTGCTGCGCAACACCAATCATCTGGTGCGCACTTTTCCGGGATGCGACGGACTCAAGACCGGCTTCTACGACAAGGCGGGTTTCAATGTCGTCGCGACGGCGAAGCGCGGCAACTTGCGGCTGATCGCAGTGGTGCTCGGGACACCGCACAAACTGACGAATTTCAAGCAAGCCGCTGAAATGATGGCCAACGGATTCGCCGAGTACGAGATGCATCCGATCGCGAGCAAAGGCTCGGCGGCTCCTGGAGCGATCACGGTGACAGGAGGCTCGGTCGCCAGCATCAAGCCGATCTTCGCCGGCGACGCCGCTGTATTCACCCGCCGCGACCAGGCTGCCAAGACCGTCGAGCTCGACTACAACCTGCCGCCGGAAGTAGCGGCGCCCTTAAAGGCCGGACAGCAAATCGGGACCGCGCAGGTGATGCAGGACGGCAAGGCAATCGACACGATTGCGCTGGTGGCGCCAGCCGACGTCCCCAAGAAGAGCGGTGGAATCGTCGGCAGGATTCTGGGCAAGTTATAGCGTCCCGCGCCGAACAACAGATACCTGGTCGCGAGTCCGTGCCGGGCAACCCTTCGATGCTGACGCGCCGCAATCTGATAGTCGCCGTGCTGGCGATATTCGTGCTGTGGTTTGGAGCGATCCTGGCGCTCCACTTTGGACAGATTTATCACGACCATCTGCCTTACGACCTGAGCGCCGAATATCCGGCCGGCAAGCCGTTCAAGCCGGGCGAAGTTTACGCCTCGATGCTGGCGGCGATCGTCGATCATGAGCTGCACTCGGGCTTCGGATGGCGTCCCAACGATCTTTTCATTTGGGGCCCGCACCTGATGGCGGACAACAACTCGAATCGCCAGATCGGGATTATCATGGCGGTGCGCGAGACCAGCCGCGTCTTCAAAGACAGCCTGACCAAGGTCTCTTCCAACCAGTTCGACAACAACCTGGTGATCGCCGACACCGACTTCCGCAACGACGCGACCCGCTGGGCGCTGCCCTCGCCCGAGCGCAAGTATGAAGACGGCGTCCTGCATCTGCGGATGTATGTAGCCGGGCTGCACGCGACGCCGGAGACCTCGCGCGAGCTCAATCAGCGCGCGGTCGAGCTGGTGCGACTGTTCCAGATTTGGACCGACCTGCTGGGCGACGCGCACTCGATGCTGTATCGCACGGTTCAGGACGACGGCAGTCCTGTCCACACCTGGGATTGCGACGATTATTTTTATCATGCGCAAGGCTATGCGCACGTGATGTTCTACATGATGCAGGCGCTGCAGCGTGAATACGCGACTACGCTGAAAGACGACCCGGTACTGAAGAAGCTATTCGATGATACGATCGAGGCGCTCGGTCAGGCCGCGACGATGAAGCCGCTCGTGATTCTCAACGGCTCGCCTGACGGAATTTTCGCCAACCATCGCCGCAACCTCGACGCCTATATCAGCGAGGCGCGGCAGAAGATGTATTCGATCCGCGAGGAAGTGGAACGCTCGCCGCTGTGATGGCGATCACATCTTGCCGATAAGCAGCCCCGTGTCCTTGGTCATCTTGATCGCGCCGTGCGCCGCGATTTCGGATTCGAGGTATTCGCGCAGCGCGCCCTTCTGCTCCGGCGTCCCGAGCCCCGACATAGAGGACATCGATTCCAGATACGCCATCACCGGCGCGGCGTCGGTAACAACCAGCGAATCGGGATACCGTTCGACGGTGGCGTGCTTGAACGCCTTGCCGAAATACTCGTAGCCATTATCCAGGCCAAAGCGCCGCGGCGCGCGCCCTGTCGTGGCGCCGGGGATGAAGCGGCCGACCATTTCGTCGAACTCGCGCATGTTTGCCGTGCTCATCGTTGCGGCGTAGACCGACGCTCCCGGACGGAGCACGCGGCGGAACTCGCGCAGCGCACGCGCGATATCGGGCACATGATAGAGCATGAAGTTGGCGATCACGGCGTCGAACGAGTGATCCGGAAACGGCAACTCCTGCGCGTCGGCGGAAATCGCGTCGAAGCGATGCTCGATCCCGCGCAGGTTCGCGAGTCCGTCGCGCAGAATTCCCGCGGAATAATCCGCCAGCGTGATTTGCCATCCAGCCGGGATCCGATCGCCGTTGCTCTTCCATAACTGCGCGGTGCCGGTCCCGAGCTCGAGCACTCGCGCGACGGCGGGAATCCGGTAGCGATCGAACACCCAGCGGAAAATTCCGTACTTGTTGGTGCTGTAGAGGCTATGCAGGCGCATCCGCGCGCCCAGGTTCGACCCGTCCTTGTACTGCTCGCGCAGCGTGGAAGACCAATCGCGATTTTCAGTTGTCGGCATGATCCTGATCATCCTTGCGCGGCGCCGCCGGTCAATGCCGCTCAGCACGGCGCCGCGCTTGTCCGCGCGGGAGCGGTCATATATTGATGGTGGTCCACCTTTCGCCCCGGTAGTGAAAAGGACATCACGAAGGTCTCCGGAACCTTAGGTCCGGGTTCGATTCCCGGCCGGGGCATTGATTTTTCTTCGCCGCTCGCGTTCACACGTGCTATGACGAGAGCATCGCCGTGGGAACGACATATCATCGCCATCGCGGCGGCGCGGAGCCGCATGTTCATTATCCTCACCATGATGACGCGGCCACGCATCATCATCACGGCGATGGTCACGGGCATCATGTCTATGATGCGCATGGGCATCGGCCTTCGGCGGTCGAGGGCGATCCTCACGAGCTTGGACATTGGCACTTCGAGCGCCCCTTCGGCCAAATCAAGTTAGCGCCTTCCTTCGAACTGGCTATTGAAGCCGTATTCGATCGCGGCTCGTTTATCGCAAAGCCTGCGCTTTTGGATTCGCAAACACCTCGCGGTCCGCCTTCGTCGATTTAGTACCCTAAACATATTTCGAAACCAATCCTGTCCCGGGTGCGCCCTGCGACTGGCTATTTACTAGTCGCGATCATTCGAGAGGACGTCGGCGCTTGTCTAAGCCAAAGCGCCACGGGGGTGGATGTTCGTTATGCGCATTTTGCAATCACTGGCGCAGGCGCTTCAGTTTGTCGCGCCTTCGCGCCAGAATCGCCATGCCACGCGCGGATCCGTGATGCTTGTGCTGATGCTAGCCGCGATGATCCCGGCGACCGCCGCTTTGGCTCAACCACTGACCGGAAATATAAAAGACGCTCTCGGGCGTCCGATCGCCGGCGCTACCGTATCGCTCACAAAAGCAGGCGGAGCGGTGATCGCTTCCGGACACAGCGACTCAATGGGTAATTTCCATGTCGCCGCAGCGGCACGCGGCAGCTACCAGATTCGGATATCGAAATCCGGCTTCAAACCCGCGCTCAAGTCAATTGTGATGCCCGGAGCCGCGGGTACGCCCGTCGTCTTGGTCATGGAATCCGAACGGGCGTTGACTCTACCTATTACCGTCTCTCGGAACCGTGCACCGAACGGACTCAGCGCGACCGGAGCGAGCAAATATACTTTCACATCCAAGGATATCGAGAATCTTCCCGAAGGCGAAGCAACAGCTCTCAATGACGTGCTGCTCCAGATGCCGGGGGTCGCCCTCGATCAGAATCAGGAAATCCATATTCGAGGCGAGCACGCCGGGATCCAGTGTCAGTTGAACGGCGTAATGCTGCCACTGGATATCAATAACGACCCGACCTTCACGCAACTGCTAAATTCGTACTTTGTTCAAAGCGTCAGTCTGATCGACGGAGTACTGCCCGCGGAATACGGATATCGCACCTCCGGAGTCGTCGATATTCATTCGCGCAGCGGATGCGGCGGCGCACAAAACGAGTTCACCATATACGGCGGCGAGCGTGATACCGCCTCGCCGAGCTTCGCGCTTGGGGGATGCCACGGTGATTTCAGCTACTACCTGACGGGAGTGTATGAGCATTCGAACCTCGGCCTCAGCTCCGCGACTCCCGGCACCGAACCAATTCACGACACGACCAATCAGGGTCAGGGCTTTGCGTACTTAACTTACAATGTCAGCTCGGACGTCCGCCTGAGCCTGATTTCCGGAATGACGGTCGCCGCAAACGAGTTTCCGAATCGACCGGATCTGCCGCCAATGTATGCGCTGAAGGGCGCTCCTTCTGCCGACTATCCTTCGGCAAATATCGACTCCAACCTCGACCAGCAGGACTATTACGCGGTGTTCGCGCTCGACGGCGCGCCCAATGAGCGTGCCGCGTATCAGCTTGCCTATTCGGTTCACTACAACCGCGAAAATTTCAACCCTGATCCTTCCGCCGATCTCATCTATCAGGGCATCTCGTCAAAGATCTTCACGAGCGACTTGTCGAACTCGCTTCAGAGCAGCTTCAGCTATCAATTTGGACCGCACGCACTGAAGACCGGCTTTTACTTTGGCGAGTATGGCGTCGAATCCGACAATACCTCGCAGGCATTTCCGATTGTCGGCGGCAAGCCACTCGACACGCCGATCTCGGTTACCAGCGATCTGAACAAGATCAATCTGGTCTGCGGCGTATATATACAGGACACATGGAAGCTGACCGACACGCTCAGCGTCAACTATGGTTCGCGATGGGACCGCGTGAGCGGTTTCGCTAACGATAGCCAGTTCAGTCCGACGATCAACTTCATCTGGAAGGCGCGGCCGGACACGACTATCCACGCCGGCTTCGCGCGCAACTTCCAGGTGCCGAATTTCCAGAACCTGTCGTCAGGTATCACGAAGCTCTCCGGAACCACTGGCGGCGTAGGGCCCGGCATTCCATTGGGAACCAGTTTATATGCGGAGACTGACTACACCTGGGATGTCGGCTACCGCCATCAGATAGCTCCCAACCTTGTCATGACACAGGATAGTTATTTTCGGATCGATCGGCATTACCTTGACGAAGGGCAGTTCGGATTTGTGCCGCTGGACGCGCCGTTCAATTACGTCCGCGGATACGGCGCTGGCCTCGAGAATTCGCTGACCTACACTCTGCCTCAATTGACCTTGCGCGGCACAGTATTCGTCGCGCGCGAAGAAGTACGCGGGGTCGCGAGCGGACAGTACAATTTCCCGCCGCTGGCGCAGCTCGAGTATATCGATAAGCACTACATCGTGCTCGATCACACTCCGCTGGTCGGTGCTTCATGGGGCGCAGCCTATCGATGGCGGCGTTATCACTTCACCTTCGACGGGCTGTACAGCAGCGGTTTGCGGGGAGGCTTCGCAAATACTACGCAGCTACCCAATGTGTGGCAGTTCAACGCCAGCGGCGCCCGCGACTTTGACGTTCCGAGGCTCGGGACGATCACTGACCGGATCGTGCTGATCAATTTGTTCGATCGAACCAATCTGATTCGGCCGGCAACCGGAATCGGCGTCTTCCAGTCGGCCTACGGGCCGCGGTTCGCGGTTTACGACGCGTTGACTATCCCGTTGCCGTCGCTCTAAGGCGCATTATTCAAACGCAAAACTCAGTTCGCGATCCACTCCTTCTGATGACCGATGAGCGCACGCGGCCAGTTAATTGGCGGGGGCGCAATCTCTCCCGGCACGCACGCGCCCGGCCTAATCCAAAGACACACCGGACCGTTGCCGAGCTGAATTTCAGGATTGTCGGCGTCGCGAAAACATTCCATCCGTTTGTAACCATAGTGGCGCAGGTCCAGCCATCCGCGCACCAGCATCGCATTGGCCTCTTGCGGATGCGCGAGGAAGCTTTTTGGGGATAGCTGGTAGATTGTTATTCCCGCCGGCAGATGGCTGTAGCCCGGAGTATCCAGCCACGAGACTCCAAGCAGTCCGAGTCCGCAAATTTCTTTTTGCGCCGAGATGACGCGGAACGCCGCCAACTCTCCGCTGCCATGGGTCCATAGCAAGCCAAAAGTGGACGACACCGCGATCGAATACGAGACGATGCACCACAGCGCAACGCCTGCCGCCGCATCGAGGTTGGGGCCGAATGGCAACCCGCGCCACTCCCGCACCATTCGCGAGGTCTCGAGCACCGCGACGCCCAACAGCGTCGCGACCAGCGGCGTCGCGGGATAGAGGAATCTGTATTCCTGATGGCTCAGGCTCGAATGCGTCAGGAAGATCGTGATCGCGACGGCGAGCAATAGTGGTAGCCGCCGCCCGCCGATGATCAACGCGCCCACCACCAGCACCGTCGCCCATCCCCAGACGTTCCAGAGTTGTTCGGCCAGCCAGTAGCGCGGCACCACGCCGAATCCCTCGGCGATATGCATCCCGAGGTTCATCCAGACGTTCATCCACATGCTGCGGAACAGTCCATGCCAGGTCGCCAGGTCCAACAGGCCGGAAAACAATACCGGCGCGAGCGCGCCCGCGATCATGGGAATCCATCGCGCGCGCAATTCCCGCCAGCAGATCCAGATCACGGCGATTGCTATCGCCGGAGTAAGCTGAATGCGAACCACGAAGGCCAGCCCGAACAGCACGCCCGCCCACAACATCCGCCGCCGCGACGCCGAGGGCCCGTCGGGATAGCCGAGATAGATTGCCGCGATCAGAATATCGCCCGCGATCACGTCAGTGAGCGTATGAGTTGAGAAATACACCAGCTCAGCCCAAATTCCGTTGATCAGTCCGACGACGATTCCGCCGCGGGTGCCGCCAATCCGAAAGCCCCACAAAAATCCGCAAGCGACCGCGGTGAGGGACGCGATTGCCATGAAGATCGTGACGCATCCGATGATGAAGCCCGGCGCGCTGCTGAAGATGCGCGCGAACTCCATCACGATCGCGATCACGCCGGGGAATATCCACGAGCGGGTGCCGACCGCGAATTCCCAGGGGATCAGTCCGGTGCCAAAAACCGCGCGATGCGCTTGCTCGGTGACCTGGAAAATTTCGTCAGGAAAATTGATGCTCGGGTAGGCAAACGCGGCGCCGATCCGCAGCACGAACGCCGCCAGCATCACCGCGACCATCGCGGCTGTCGTTTCCGGAGTCCATCCCGAGCGCGCCGGCGCCGCCGCTTCCGCCCGCGCGGTCGAGGTCCGGGGACGAACCGTGCCGGAATGCTTTTTCTTGCTTCGCCGTTTGCTCATGGCCGCTGAGCCGCTGATGGCTCAACGAATCAATCTGTTACATTTGCGCGTGATCCGAAAGATGCGGCGGAAAGAATTCCGTCCGCCGGGCGGCGCTCATTTATCGAACAGCGCCCGCACGATTGGCGTGACCATTTTTTCCGAAGGCGCATCGCCGCCGATTTTCTCGATGATCGCCTGCATCTTCACGCCCGAGCCTCCGATTTGCGCGAGGATCAGCGGCACATGGCCGTCCTGCCATTCCGCGCTCCCGTGCATCGAGTAGTGCGGAACCGCGCAGAAGTAGTAGCGCTCGGCGATCGGCAACGCCATGCTCGCCTTCGAAAGCAGCAAAATATCGCCGGCGCGGTCTCCATGCGGACCGGCGCTCAGCCATCGCATGCGCTGGTCAAGGTCGATCAGGTCGGGGCGCGGATGCGTCATCAGGTATTGGTAGATCGGCACCAACCGTCCGCGATCGTAAATCTGGTACTCTTTGGCCATCTGGCCGGGCACCGCGGGCTCCCGCGCGAAGATCAGATCGATCGATCCTTTGAGACCCGGCACTCCAGTGCCGTCGCGATTAGCCTGGTCGAACGCGCGCGCTATCGGCATCACCTCCTGCTCCATCCGCGCGGGCCGCGACCAATCGCACTTCTGCCCCGGCCCGGCGCAGGTCGAGCGATCGGCGAGATAGATGTAGGCCATGAAGCCCTGGTAGGCGAGCACCGCCTGAAAGTCATCTTCGCTGGTGGTCACATCGACAGTAGGTTTGCGCACGCGGAATCCCTGCTGGCGCACCAGCTCGAACGGCGTGTCTTTTCCGGTCGCGGCGAGCGCGTGGACGTGATCATTCATCACCGGGATATGTCCGTGGTCCGCGATGAACATAACGTAGGTTCCGTCGAGCGCATTTTTTTTGCGATAGAAATCGAGCACCTGGCCGACGCCTTTATCAGTAACCTTTTCGAGGTAATCGACCTCAGAGGGTAGTGGGTCTTTCGCTTCGTGCGTATAGATATCGATTCCCGGAAAATAGACCACCTGCAGATTCGGAATTCCGTGCTCATCTATCGCATCGAGCAGCTTCGGCACCGAATCTGAATCGATATCCGCGCTGAGTGATTTTTCCGCGGATTCGCCTTCCGCTTTGCCCGTGAGCAATCCGCCGATCATTCCGACCAGCGAAGTCGGCGCGACCGTGGTGTAAAGCGTCGCGCCCTTGTAGACCGAGAGCAGCGAGACATTCGAGCGTCCGGGAATCTGCGCATAGAGCGTGGGCGTAGCCAGCGCGCGTCCAACCAGGTCGTCATCGACCACCTTGGTCAGGTCGGTCGTGTCTTGCACTGACACCGGCACCGGCGCAAAGAAGCCCATCGTGCGGCGCTCGAACCATTCGTCGCCGGTCACGCCGTCCCATGCGGGCGGCTGGCCAGTAAAAATCGAAGACCAGTTCGCAATCGTGCTCGAGGGCAAAAGGCTCAGCGCCTTGGGCGCGCTGTAGGCGTGCTCGTACAGACCATTTCCCTGATCTTTGCCCAGCACCGACGCCATGTTCGGCGCTTTGCCAGAGTCGATCGCGGCCATGAGCTGATCGTGCCCAGCGCCGTCAAGCGCGAAGATGATCACGCGCGGCTGGGCGAGCGCCTCTGGTTGACTCTGTTTGAGCTTCTGCTCACCGCCAGTCGTGAGTGTCTTGCCGACGAGCCCGCATGCGGCCATCGCGACTACGATTGCCGCCAGCAGTGCTCCAAAAATGTACCCGCGCCGGAAGAGGTTCGAGAGAGTCAGGTGCATGCCAAGGCGAGCCCTTTTGCCGCCCCTCACCAGATTAGTCGGGCGATAACGATCTGCACAAGTGATTTTGTGATTTTCCGCGCGATCATGTCCTGTCCGGCGAGCGGCGAACAATGGGCAGCTCGCCAGTCGCGGCGGCCAGGAATAAGATTCGCCAGACCTCGGATACGCTGTGACAACGACAAATGGCGACAATTGGATTTGAAGAACTAATCGCGGCGTCGGACAGCGCGCCATTCCAGGGATGGGACTTCAGCCACCTGCACGGACGGATGACGCAGGCGCCACTGCCGTTCCACTACCTCGACGAAGTGCGCCACTTGAGCAACCTCGCCAGCAATCTCGCAATGCTCGACCTCGGCACCGGAGGCGGCGAGGTTCTGGCCGGGTTCGCTCCATTTTCTGCGCGCACTTTCGCAACCGAGGCATACTTGCCCAACGCTCTGATTGCCGCACGCCGCTTGCGTCCGCTCGGCGCGAGCGTGGTTCTGGTTGAAGGCGCGCCCGAGAATTACGCTAGCTTGAAGACGCCAGCGCTCGACCGGCCGGCGCTGCCGTTTCGCGGCGCTGCGTTCGATCTCGTGATCGATCGGCACGAGTCTTATTTGCCGGCTGAGGTGGCTAGGGTGCTGCGGTCCGGCGGCAGATTTCTCACTCAGCAATGCGGCGGTTCGCACTATTGCGAGCTTAACGATCTCTTGGGCATCCCGCGTCCACCCTACGAGTCGTGGAGGCTTGCGGAAGCAGTCACTCAGTTGCGCGCAGTTGGCTTCGATATCGTGCAGGAGAAGGAAGCGTTTGGGTTGACGACGTTTCACGATGTCGGAGCGATCGTTTACTACCTGAAAGCGGTGCCTTGGCAGGCTCCCGGCTTCGAGGCAAAAAACTTCCTTGAGCCTCTGCGAGCTATTCACGATCGCATCGAACGCGGCGTACCGCTCGCTGTCCGCGCGCACCACTTCTTTGTAGAATGCGCTAAACCCACCTGAACCTCAGCGCCTGCTTTCAGCAGGAACTCCCGTGTCTAGCTCGCCATCACGGCGGCGTGCGTAATGGGCGGCGATGACCGAAGTTTCGCGGCGATTGCTAGATGGATCACGAGATACAGCGGGACGAGCAGACTTGGGACCATGACCCAAGGAAATCCTGACATCGCCAACGTACCTGGCGCCTCGAAAAATAGGCGAAATGGCGTCCCCGGCGCGGACAATAAGCCGAGCGAAATTGCTGCCACCAGATCAAGCGCGCCGAAGGCGTTCCACAAGTCCAGCGCAACCGGGAAATCGCCGCTGCGCGCGACGGCTATGGTCAGAGGAATGGCTAAGACCCCGGTTATGATATCCCCCCAGCCGGCACTCGGTGCGAATGGCGCCGACAGGCCTCCCTGCGCGGCAAGGATCAGAAAAAAAATGCCGCCGATCCGTGCAACGTTCAAACCGACAAGTACGGGCATCGGTACTGACTGAAGCGCACTGCGAAAGCGCGCGGAAAGCAACCAGCTTCCGAACAACAGCGCAAGAAAGGCGACTAACGGAAGCGCGGGAGCCGGCAATGGTCCAATAACTCCCGGCGCGAAACCGCCTCCTCCAGCGACGGCCGCGATGACCATGCCCCAGACTGTGGCTGCTGCGAGAACCGCGAGCTTTTTCGATCCGCTCAACGGCGAAAACCAGACCAGCACTCCCACAAGAAGTGCATAAGTAGCGGTGTCTCCAATTGCGCCAATAATATCGAACATATGACCTCTCCTTGGATTGCGCGCGCACTTCATCTCGTCCGAGGTTGCCGTCCGCGCGCGGCCGCTTCGAAACAAAACGTTATGCTCGGTGGCCCCGCGCTGGAAATGGTTATCTGTTCACATATACTGTCCAAAAATGAACAACACTGCGGGTCAGTGGCAATGGGACGACGTGCGTTTCTTTCTCGCGTTGGCGCGCGAGGGGACCCTGTCAGGCGCGGCTCGCCTGATCGGCGTGGGTCACGTCACCGTCGGGCGGCGAATCGCTTTGCTCGAGCAGCATCTCGGGGTGAAACTGCTGAACAAAACGCCTGACGGTTTCGTCGTTACCTCAGCGGGTCAGGCGATTTTGAAGCAGTCCGCGGCGATGGAAGAAGCCGCTCTCGATCTGGAAAGGGCAGCGGCGGGCCGCGACGCCCGCGCGGCCGGGTCCGTCCGTCTGACCGCGCCCGAGGCTCTGGCTCACCGCTTCATCGTGCCGGCGATTGCCGTATTGTGCCGGACTCATCCTGAATTGCAAATCGATCTGGAAACCGGCGTTCGTTCCCTGGACATCGCAAGACGCGAAGCCGATCTGGCGGTCAGATTCGCACGCCCCACCGATCCTAATCTTGTCTGCCGCAAACTGGTTGAGGTTGGCTTCGCGCTGTATGCATCGCGGAGATATCTCGCCGAACATCCGAAGTTGAGGCGCGGCGGAGGACTTGTCGGACACGACTTGATAACTTTCACCGGCACCCCGCCACCCTTCAGTCCGCGCTTCATGGGTGAGTCGCTGGATGGGTCGCGAACCTCGTTGCGCTGCAACAATCCGCTTATTCAATTGGAGGCCGCGGCCAAGGGCCTCGGTATCATCGAGTTGCCATGTTTTCTCGGCGACAGTTGCCCCCACGTGATCCGCGCATTGCCCGGGGAGAAACCGATCCTCCGGCCGGTTTGGCTGATCGTGCATGCGGATTTGCGCCGATCAGCGCGGATTAAAGTGGTGTCCTCCGCGATCGTCACGATCTTCCATGACGAGGCGAAAACGCTGCGCCACGGCTGTCAAGGCGGCAGCAAACGTTAGCGACGCGCAGTTACAACAGGATCATTCTTTCGCTGGTTCGATCATCCGCGCGGTTTTGGGTACGCGCGGCGCGATGTTACAATTCTTCGATGGCGGCAGCATCAAAGACACCTCACCACTTGGTCGCGGGTCGGCTCGAGATCGGAAATTTTTCACTCTACTACGAGACCGCGGGCAGCGGACCGGCATTGATCTTTCTGCATGGCCTCGGCGGCAACCATTTGTCGTGGTGGCAGCAGGTGCCTTACTTCATGCGATGGTACACCTGCGTCACCGTCGATCAGCGCAGCTTCGGGATGTCGCCCGACCCCGAGGGCCTGTTTAACCAGGCGCACGCCACCGACCTGGCCCGCCTGCTCGACCACCTGAAGCTCGACCAGGCGGTTCTGGTCGGGCAATCGATGGGCGGATGGACGATCGTCGGGTGCGCGATCGAGCATCGTGATCGAATTGCCGGGATGGTGATGGCGGACACGCCGGGCGGAATCTTCACGCCCGAGATGAAATTTCCGCAGACACCGCCCAGAGCGCCCTTCGGCGCGCCGACCGCGATCGGCAAGCTGCCGACCTACGCCGAGGATTTTTTTCTGCGCAATCGCGAGCGCGCGTTCCTGTACGACTCGCTGATGATCCTGGGTGCGCGTCCGCCCGCCGACGCGATCCAGCGGCTCGGCGCAATGCGCTACGACCTCGAGCGGGCGAAGGAAAAGCTCACGATGCCGATTCTGTGCGTGGTCGGCGAAGAAGACGCGCTCATTCCGGCTGCGATGATCGAGCGGCTGGCGGCATGGCTTCCCGACGGCCGCTTCGCGAGCGTTCCGCATTGCGGCCATTCGGTCTATTTCGAGCAGGCGGCGGTCTTCAATCAGCTCGTGCGCGATTTCCTGATCGACATCAAGTACGGAAAATCAGCCGCCGCGTAGCGTATCGAACAACGAGGAATGACGACCGGAGAGGGCGTTTTCACTCAATTGTCGGAGACACGCACCAGGCATATACTTTTAACTGATGCGCCGGGTTGTCTACGCCGCGATTTGTGTCCTGCTGGCGATGGCGCTGCCATCGTGCATGCAGCCGCCTACCTCGGGCGGGATGGCCGCACCGATCGGCTCGACCGGGTTTGGCGCGGCTACTTCGGAGCAAATGACCTATACACCGCATCCCCCGCCGCCGCCGCTCAAAAATGCCACCGTCGATCAGACTCAAAGTCAGGCTCTCACCGATTATCTGAAAAACCATCGCCTGCCCCTGGTCGGAGCGCAGGTCCTCGCTGCGCCCGACGGCCAACGGCAGGTCATTTTGTTCGGATACGTGGCCAGTGGCTACGGCAAGCAGGACGCCGAGAACAAGGCTCACGCCTACATGAAAGACACGGCGGTCACCGTTGATAACCGGATCACGATCCAGCCTGAACTCGCCAACGCGAACGCTCCGGCGGGCGCGGCGTCGAATCCCCCAGTGAACAATAACTCGTCCGCGCAAAGCGCCTACGATCCGGCGCTCGGCGACGCGCAGCAGTACCAGCAGCAGTCGGCGCAGGATCCGTACTCGAACTATCAGTCCTACCAGTCGCAGAGCTCCAGTCCGAGTATGCTCAGCACGCTGGTTCCCCTGCTCGGGATGTTTGGCGGGTCGTTCGGCACCGGAGGAATGGGTGGCGGATCATTTGGCGGTTTCGGCACCGGATACGGCTCATACGGCGGTATGGGTTATCCGTCATATCCACCGATGCCGTCGCCGGGTTTCGGACCCGCGCCGCCCTACCCCGCTTATCCATAGAAGCGAGCGGCCCGCGCCGATCTCATTCGGCCAGCTTGAACCGCTCGCCCAAAAACACCTGGCGCACCTGGTCGCTCGCGACAATCGCGTCGGGTGGTCCTTCGATCAAAATCTTTCCGCCATGAATCACGTATGCGCGATCGATGATCGATAGCGCCGCGTGAACATTGTGATCCGACATCAGGATGCCGATTCCACGCTCGCGCAGATACGAAATGATACGCTGAATCTCGACCACTGTGATCGGATCGATTCCGGCAAACGGTTCGTCCAGGCACAGGAACGACGGGTTTAGGACCAGCGCGCGCGTAATCTCGACCTTGCGCCGCTCTCCACCCGAGAGCACTCCCGCCTTGGAATTGCGCAACCTCGCGATATCAAGCTCGTCGAGCAGCGATTGCAACCGGCTCTCGCGTTCCTCCTGCGTGAGCGGCAGCGTCTCCAGCACCGCGAGCAGGTTCTGCTCAACCGTCAGCTTGCGGAAGACCGAGGGCTCCTGCGGTAAATAGCTGATCCCACGCCGCGCCCGCTGGTACAGCGGCAGCATCGTGATCTCATCGTCGCCCAGCAGCACCCGGCCGCGGTCGGGCTTGACCAGTCCGACCAGCATGTAAAAGGTCGTGGTCTTGCCGGCGCCATTGGGCCCCAGCATCCCGACCACTTCACCGGGGTCGACGTGCACCGCGACGTTGTCGACCACCGTGCGCGCGCCGTAGATTTTCGTTAATCCCTCGCCTCGCAAGATCTCCTTCGCGGGCGAGCCCAGCACGCCCGCACGGTCGCGGGGCCGTAGCTGTTCAACTTTTGCCATGGAGTTCCATACGCATTATACGCCAATGGAAAGTAATATAGGCTTTCTCCCGAAGATGAAACGTCACCCGCCGCCGAAACTCCCGCGCGAGTTCTATCTCCAACCGGTCCTGACCGTCGCGCGCGAAGTGATCGGCAAAGTTCTCGTGCATCGCAGTCCCAACGGTGAGGCCGCCGGGCGTATCGTCGAGGCCGAGGCCTATCGCGGTCCGCTCGACCTGGCCTCGCACAGCTCCAAGGGGCTCACGCGGCGCACGGCTGCGATGTTCGGTCCGCCGGGCCATGCTTACGTCTATCTGCTGTACGGAGTGAGCTGGGCGATGAACCTGGTGACGGCGGCCGAGGGCACTCCGCACGCGGTGCTGATTCGCGCGCTCGAACCCATCCGCGGAGTCGATCTGATGGCGCGCCGGCGCGGCCGCCGCTGCGACTCGCGCGAGCTGACCAATGGCCCGGGCAAGCTCACGCACGCGCTCGGAATTACCCGTGAGCAATACGGATTCGATCTTTGCGGAGAAGTGCTCTACCTGGAGGAGGACGAGCGTCCACGCAGCAGAATTGGACGCTCGCGCCGAATCAACGTCGCGTACTCGGGCGCATGGGCGGAGAAGCTGTGGCGTTTCTATGAACGGGGAAATCGGTACGTGTCGGTGCGGCCCCGCGACTAGGCGCTAATCGCACTGCGCGACTCGATCCTTCGCGCCGATTGCGGCGTCGGGCGCTCCGCGCGTGGAAGTTTCCAGCGCGAGAGATCGACCCCGATCAAATCTTCAAGCGCGACGGCCTCGGGCCGGAAGCGCTCGCGCACACGCCGCTCGACCTCGGGATCAAGCGCAGGGAACGGTTCGCCGCCGCCAAAGCTGAAATCCCAAAAACCCAATCGATCGAGCAGATCGATCGTCCGGTAGGCGCGGTGATCGCGCAAGTTGCCCAGCCATCGCTGCGCCTTGCGCGCGCGTCTGCGGTTGCGCGCAGGACGGTCGATCGAGTTGACCGAGCGCTTGGCCGGTTGCGTCTGCTGCAGGCTAATCGACTCGATTCCTATGAAGCCGCAGATCCGATCCAGATACGCCTGCGGATTATCGCGCAACTCGTCGTAGAAAGTGATCAGAACCAGCTCGCGTCCGAAACGCTGAAACCAATTGGTCAGGTGAAACGCATACCTGCTGCCTTCGGCGATATTCGGATGCGCCGTCAGCGATTCTTCGAAACTCACCCGGGTCGTGCCGTAATAGCGGCGCATCCGGTAGTACGACCACGCCCGCTCAACTGGATCACGCACCGTGCAGATTATCTTGCATCCAGGAATATGCCTGGCGATTCGCTCCGGCGCGCGCGCGTCCGCAAAGTACGGACAAACCTCGCCTGCAACACCTGCCGCGCCCGCATTACGGAAATGCCAGGCGTACCAATCGATTCCCAGACTGTATCTGGAGCTGAAGAACGACGTCTCCTTGGTTCCTCGCGGAAGCACGACCCCCGGAGCCAGCGCGTGATGCAACCAGGTCGTGCCGGTGCGAGCCGGTCCGATCCCGATAAAATCCGGCAGCCGCAGACCTTGGTCGCTGCTGGTCCGATGCGCGCCGTTTGTCGATCTTCCCGCCAATGATTCATCCGCCAAGCTCGTAACCCGGATGCCACAACACCAAGATTACGAATTGTTAATGATTCGACTTCCGGCAACCTTAACATCTTGTAATAAATTTGCAAATGGCTAGCATTCACTTTGGTTTATTGATCATATCGATTTCACAAAAGCGCCTCGCCAAGCCCTCAATCCAAGGATTGAACGCTCTACATCTAATGACCGACATAAGTAAAAATTATACCGATCAGCGAACGGATACCTGAAATCGACGATGATAAGCTAAACAGGTCCGGGTTCGTCTGACGGACGCACGCGGCGGAACTGACGCAGTAGCAGCAGATCGTAAAGAATCTTTATTGATCCGGCGCAGATGAGCGGCCATCCGAAGACCGAGTAATCGAGCATCAATCCCGCCGGCAGTGGCGAGAATGCCGACGCCAGACTGCGCGGCACGTTGGTGACACCGGCGGCCGCCGCGCGCTCTTCCGGCGGGACCACCGCCATCACGTAAGATTGCCGCGCAGGCACGTCCATCGAGGACAGCAGCGAGCGCAGCAGCAGAAAAACTATCGCCAGCCTGAGGCTCGGCATCACGCCGGCTAGGATGAGAAATACGCTGGCCGGCAGATGCGTGAACACCATCGTGTTGATCCGCCCGAAACGCGCCGCGATCGACGACGACAGGAATTGCGACAGCGCGCCGAGCAATCCGGCAAAGAAAAAAAACGAGCCCGCCCCCGCGACCGACATATCGAAGCGCCGAAAGAGCCACAGCGCAAGCAGCGATTGCACCGTGAAGCCGCCGCCGAACGAGTCGAGGCTGAACAGCATCGACAACTTGATCACGATCGCACGCGAGCGGGCCAGTGGCTTCGTCGTCGCGGGCAGCGGCTCGGTTTCGATTGCCGCGGTCAGCGACAAGTAAATTATCCCGGCGATTATCGCGAGCGCCGAATAGATGAAGAAGCCGGAACGCTCCGCCCCCGCAAGCGTCCATCCGAGCCGCGGCGCAATAGCCGAGGGAAGTCCGCTCGCGAGCGCTCCGAACGCACCGGCGAATGCGCCGCCGACGTTGTATAGCGAAAACGCCGCGGTCAGATCCAAGGTCACTACCGTCTCGGCAAGCGCAGCCTGCTCGATCGGCAGGAACAGGCTCACATCGCCGGCTGAGGGATTGAGCGTGCCGATTACCGCGACCGCGAAAATCGGCCAGAAGCCGCGCGCGAAACCAAACCCAAGCCCGGTCGCGAACATCAGCGCGGCCGCCGCCAGCAACACCGGCTTTCGGCCGATGCGATGGCTCGCCAGCCCAACCCATAGCGTCAGCGCCGCCGAGCCCAGGAGCGTGCCGAACACAATCGCACCGACCTGCGCGGCGGAAAACCTCAGTGCCAGCAGATAGCTCGGCAACAGCACGCTCACCAATCCGTCGCCGAAGCCGCGCAGCGCGCGCGTAGCCAGAATCCGGCGCGAGTCAGCCGTCGCGCTCTTGGGAATCCATCGTCCTGACTGTATCGCCATCGCCTTGGTGACCCTCGTAAGAAGCCCGATTTCTCGCACGGCGTCGCCAACGGTTCAATGACCATCGCCCAGGATCACGCGCGAAGGTCTTCTTGTGCGCGGCGCGATCCCATATTTTGTCGAGGGGGGAAAGCCGTGCCCAGAATAATGTACGCATGGTATGCGCGAGCGGGAGTTGTCGTCGCAATCTTGCTGGCGTGCTCGCAATGCGCCGGTGTCGCACCTGCGACATCCGCGGCCAGCGCGCCTCAGACAATTCCCGGATGCAGCGTAGTGCTGCACTCCGGGGCGCCGATCGACCGCGTGTTGTCCGCGGCGGCGCCGGGAACCTCGGTATGCCTTGACGACGGCTTCTATTCTCCCGCGCGCTTCACCCGGTCGGGGGCTCCAGGAGCATGGATCACGCTGCGCGCAGTTAATCCGGGCAAAGCAATCATTGTCGCGATAGGAAAGTCCGCACAGGCGATCAACTTGAACGCGCAGAGTTACGTCGAGGTGAGAGATCTGGTCGTCAACGGCGGATCATTCGGAATCGTGTCGTCGGGCTTCGCGCATCATACGCGCGTCATCGGCAACGAAGTTAAGTTCACCGCTGCCAGCGGAATCCAGCTCAACGACGGCGACTACCGCGAGATCGAGCACAACCGCGTCCACGATTGCGCCAAGGGATGGAGCGGTAGTGGATCGGGCATTTCAATTTATCATGCCACCGCGTCCGATCACGCCGCGGGTCCGCACAATATCGTCAGCTACAATATCTCCTACAACAACGCCAATCCTCCGGGAGGCACCGACGGCAACGGGATAATCTTCGACGACGGCAACCACAGTCAGTCCGATCATCGCGTGTACCAGGAATCCAGCGTTATCGAAGAGAATATCGTCTACGGCAACGGCGGCGGCGGCATCAACGTTGTTCACTCATCCAACGTGATCGTGCGCAACAACTCCGCGTATTGGAATCACTCAGTGACCACCAACAAGCTTCACTGGCGCGGAGAGCTGCAAGACGAGAACAGTAACGGCATCGTGTGGGTCAATAATATTGCGTGGGCAAGTCTGCGCTTCAACTGGCGCAACTCGGCTACGGTGGAAGCCGGAAGCGCGATGGTCTGGAAAAACAATCTCAAATTCAACGGCATCAAGGGCGTCAATCCGAAACTCGCGAATCCTCCTGCCGACATGACTCCTCTGCCCGGCTCGCCGGCGATCGGCGCGGGCACGAAAGCCTATGGAGTTCCGGAAACCGATTTCTATGGACAGCCGTGGGGCGCCACGATCGGAATCGGCGCGGTGAAATAGACCACCGCGCCGACTCCGATATCGAAGAACTAGCGATGCCTACAGAAACGCTTCCGCTGCCACCCTGCATGCGTTAGCGTCGCCGCCGATGAGCAGCGTGGTCGCCTTGCTCTTTTTCCACGCCGCCGCGCGCTCGATGATCCGCTCGCGCGGTCCGACCAACGAAAGCTCATCGACCAACGCGTCGGGCACCGCCGCGACCGCCTCCTGCCGCTTGCCGCCCAGATACAGGTCCTGGATCTGATGCGCGGCGTCGGCCCATCCTTGGCGGCTCACATGATCGGTGTAGAAATTCTTGCCGCGCGCGCCCATCCCGCCGACATAGAGCGCGATTCCCGGCTTGAGCGCGTCGCGCGCCGCCTGCACGTCTTTGTTGACGGCGACATTGAGCGACACCGCGACGTCGAAATTCTTCCATCCTTTCTCGCCACCCGCTTTGCGGAAGCCGGCCTCGAGATGCGGAACGAAAGTCTCAAGCCCCTTGGCTGTGGTCCACACCGGGATAAAGCCGTCGGCTATCTCGGCTGCGGTTTCGACGCCCTTGGGCGAGATGGTCGCGGTGTAGATCGGAATATCGGTACGGCCGTGCAGGATCGAGCGCAGCGGCTTGCCGAACCCGGTCGAGCCGGCGCCCTTGTAGGGCATCTGATAATACTCGCCCTGGAATTCGACCGGCTTCTCGCGCGCGAAGATCTGGCGCAGGATCGCGATATACTCGCGCGTGCGCTTGAGCGGCTTGCCGAACGCGAGCCCGTGCCATCCTTCGATCACCTGCGGACCCGAGGGTCCCAGCCCGACGATCATCCTGCCACCCGAAAGTTGATCGACGGTCATCGCCTGCATCGCGCACATCGCGGGCGTCCGCGCCGACATCTGCATGATCGCCGTGCCGAGCTTGATCTTGGTCGTTTGCGCGGAGATCCACGCAAGCGGGGTGATCGCGTCGCTGCCCCACGCCTCGGCGGTCCACACCGAGTCGTAGCCGAGCGCTTCCGCTTCCTTGATTCTTTCGATATCGATCCGGATCTGTGGTCCGAATCCAGCCGCCATCGTGCCGAGTTTCATCCTCGATTCTCCTTACGCTACTTCGAACAGGCCGGCCGCGCCCATGCCGCCGCCGACGCACATCGTTACCACAACATTCTTGACTCCACGCCGCTTGCCTTCGATCAGCGCATGCGCCGTCATCCGTGATCCGCTCATCCCGTACGGATGCCCGATCGAGATCGCGCCGCCGTTGACGTTGAGCAACTCATCCGGGATGCCGAGCTGGTCGCGGCAATAGATTACCTGGCAGGCGAACGCCTCGTTAAGTTCCCACAGCCCGATATCATCCATCTTGAGGCCGTTGCGCTCGAGCAGCTTCGGCACCGCGAAGATCGGGCCGATACCCATCTCGTCCGGCTCGCATCCCGCGACCGCCATCCCGCGGTAGATTCCGAGCGCTTTCAGGCCGCGCTGCTCCGCGAGCTTGCGCTCCATCAGCACGCACACCGACGCGCCATCGGAGAGCTGGCTTGCGTTGCCGGCGGTGATAAATCCACCCGGTCCCTTAACCGGAGGCAGCGAAGCGAGGCCCGAGAGCGTGGTGCCGGGACGATTACATTCGTCGCGCTCGAGGGTGATTATCTGGCGCGAGCTCTCGTTGGTCTTCTTGTCTTCGAATTTCTTGGTCACCGTGGTCGCAACAATTTCGTCGTTGAACTTCCCTGCCTGCTGCGCCGCGAAGGTGCGCTCCTGGCTATGGAAGGAATACTCGTCCTGCGCCTCGCGCGAGATCTTGTAGCGCTTCGAAACGACCTCGGCGGTATCGATCATCGACATGTAAACCGCGGGCGCGTTCTTCAGCACCAGCGGATCGCCCGAGCGGTAATTGTTCATGTGCGCGTTCTGCACCAGGCTTATCGACTCGACTCCGCCCGCGACCACGATCTGCATCCCGTCGGCCATGATCTGCTTGGCGCCCATCGAGATGCTCATGAGCCCGGACGAACATTGCCGATCTACGCTCTGCCCCGCCACGCTGACCGGAAGTCCCGCCGCGATCAGGCACTGACGCGCGACGTTGAAGCCCTGGGTGCCCTGCTGCAGCGCGGCGCCCATGATCAGGTCATCGACTTCGCCCGGCTCGACTTTGGCGCGTTTAAGCGCCTCGCGGATTATTGGCGCCGCCATCGAGGGCGACTCGATATCATTGAATGCGCCGCGAAACGCCTTGCCGATCGGAGTGCGGGCGGTGGAAACGATTACAGCTTCTCTCATTGAGGGCTCCTGACTTCCCGTGATTCATTTGCCGTCTAAGCGGCGGCGCGCGGGACCACCAGCCATAATCTCGCCCCGCGACTCCTTTGGCAACGCCCGCAAACCTGTTCGCCCGAGCCTGATTACGTCCGCGATTGACCCCGCCGCCGGATTTCTTCTATGCGTTTGCTAGAAGAAGGTCACGATCATGCCTACAAAGACCACGACCAAGAACAGCGAAGGAAATGTCGAGCCCTTCAATATCAACGATCTTCCATGGAAGCAGTTTCCGTACAATCACACCGACGCGGATTGCACCTTCCTCACGATCGGCGAGAGCAAACAGGACGAAGTCTGCTACTTCCCGAAGACAGGCAAAGTAAGAATCAGATCAACCGGCGACGTTTTGAAAACCTCGCGGAGCTGAATACTTAATGCACGAAATTGCCGCCGATCAGGTAAACCGGTCCTCCGTTGGTGTTGAACGCGAGCCCGTTGTTTCCCCATCGGATGATCCGAAGCGGAGTATCCGAAACATCCGGAATCGTGATGGAACCTATCAGGCTGAATCTCTGCAAGTCAAAAGCCTGGATCGTAACCGAGCCGGATGAGGGGCTGACGAAAAACGCTCTGTCCAGCGTGGAGTCGGGCGCCATAACGCCGCTCGCCCCCGAATACTCACCAACCGGATTTCCCGTCGTCGGATCGAGGACGCCGGCGCCATCCGAGTAGATCAGACTCGTCCCTGAATCGAAATGAATTCTTCCGGACCGTGAAAAAGCGCCCGAATAGTCCTCGGCCAACGCGACTCCATCGGACAATCAATCTCATATTCGTCATGCTTCTGATGGCGGACGCCGTGTGGCAGAGCGCGATCGAGCGCTTATCCGGTTGATCGAATTCGCGAATCTGATGACCCCACTTACCGAACGCCGTTCCGCGCTACAGACATTGATTGAAATCCGGCGGGTGATGGCGGCGGGTGCAATCGACGAGACGCTCATCGAACGTGCGCCCCGAGGCGACTACTTGCCGCGGATGCCCGCCGCTCTCGCCGTCATATGGATTCGCGCGCGCGATACGTTCCCGCATCCGACCGTGCCGAACGCGGTGCAGGTTCCGATCGAACCAATCGACCAGTTCAACGCGCCTGCCATCTGTATGGACGTGGAGCAGGTTGTTGAAACCGCGTGGATCGTGCGCACGGCCCTCTGGCGCATCGCACTCGCCCAGGCGCACCGCGACCCGCGCCACTTCGCTATCCGCGTGCCAGCGGCGGATATGGTGGCATCGCGTGATAGAATCAGTGTCGGTACCGACGGCCGCGTCACCGTCGAGCACCGTGATATCAGCGGCGCGCTACTATCAATGCTCAGCACGCTCGACCTAAGCCGAGTCCGCGTCTGCCGAACCGAATATCGGCGAACACGATCGCGGTGCAGCCGGCTGTTTCTCGCACTACGAAAAGACCAGAAAGAATGCTCACGCCAGTGCGCCGACCTACGCCGTCACAACGAAGTCCGCCACGGCGAGCAGGCGAAACGCCGCAGAACCGCGCAAGCGAAATTACAAAGACACTTACTGTCGAAGGAGAAATAATAAGATGGCACGACGAAGACGCGGCAACCGCGAGGGAACGATCATTCAGCGCAAGGATGGCCGATGGTGCGCAATGATGGATCTCGGTTGGATCGACGGGAAACGTCGCCGCAAATGCTGGTACGGTGTCACCCGCGCCGAAGTCGCTACGAAACTCAGCGACGAAATCGCCGCCCGCAATCACGGCGCGAACACGCCCAGAGGCAGACTCACCGTCGGGCAATACATGACCACATGGCTTGAGAGCATGCGCCCAATCGCCGGATCGGCGGTTCAAGCGGACGATCAGCCCGGTGTGCGTATCCGCACGTGGCAAAATTACGAGCTCATCGTGCGCGCCCATATCGTGCCAGCGCTCGGACAGGTTCAGCTTTCAAAGCTCACGCGCGACGCCGTGAAGGCGTTCTTGAATAACCGCACGCGGACAGGGCTTTCAATTACAACCGTGCGGCATATCCGTGGCGTTCTGCGGCAGGCGTTGGAGTCGGCAGTCGAGAGCAGCCATATAGTTATCAATGCCGCCGACGGCCGAAAGCTCTTAAAGAAAGGGCGGCGCAAGCCAAAGATCAACCCACTGACTGCGGAACAGGTACAGCGGATGCTTGCGGCGGCCGTAGGAACGCGGCTGGAGGTGTTCTTGCGCGTCGCCGTACGGTGCGGCCTACGCCGTGGCGAAGTCCTTGGGCTGCAATGGAGCGATATCAATCTCGCCGCCCGGACGCTGACCGTCGAGCGCGCGATCCAGCGAATCAAGGGGCAACCGCTGACGGCCGGACCGACGAAAACCGAAGAATCGCGCCGGGTGATCCCCATGCCCGAAGATGTTGCGATAGCGCTCGAATCCCATCGCGTCGCTCAGGCCGAGCTACGCTTGCAGACTGGCGCCGCTTGGCATGATCAAGGACTTGTGTTTCCAAACACCATCGGCAGGCCGTTCGAGCCACGGCTGATCCATACGAAGTTCAAGCAGGTTCTAAAGAAAGCAGAGCTGCCCGGCGCGACGCGCGTCCACGATCTGAGACACACCACGATCACGGCGCTGCTTGAACAGGACGCGGAGTTGTTCTCAGTATCGCGGCTTGCCGGGCATAGCACGATCGCCACGACCGCAGACCTGTACGGGCATTGGACGGATCGAATGAAGCGGCGCCTCGCCGAGAAGATGAACGCCGTTGGGCAGGCTTAAGGCTCTCGAACTCTAGCGCACGCTGGCGCATGCAACGGACGGCAAAGCCGCGCCGTCTTTGGAATAGCCGCGTACCTGCTACGTTTTTCAATCGGCGAACGCCCGATCTAAGTGCGTCAAGGTTCTCACCACATACGAAAGTCGTGAGAATGTTAGTTTCGTCCTTATTCCATATGGACGAAGCACCAAGATTCTCAATGAAATTCTGAGAACCTTACGTGAGAATGTTGAGAACCTTGCCCCGCGACTCGCCAGCCGTCCATCGGCCAGGACGGCAATCCCGCATCCGACGACTCCGAGCTTGATACCGCTTTGCGTACGATTCCGAACCCAATGGCTGTCAAAATGGCTGTCAGCCACGCCCGCCAGCGGAGAAAACCCTTTGCGCCCAGAGGGATTCGAACCCCCAACCCTCAGATCCGAAGTCTGATGCTCTGTCCAGTTGAGCTATGGGCGCCCGTCAATCGAGAACAAGAATTTAGCACACCCGAGCTCCCGCGCTAGGCCGCATAGAACAGCACCGCGGTTGCGTCGCGATACGCAGTAGTCGTAATGGTGCGAATCTGAACCGGCCTCAAAAGGGGAAGTCGCACTGAGAACTCTCGAGAGATGGTTTCCGCTTGACCCGCCATTGACGGGCTTCCTGCGCGTCTTCCTCGTCGCTTTGGCGGTCCGTATCGGGTACCTGCTGGTCTTCATCTGGATGCGCCCGAAGATTTGGGGAGGCGCCGAATTTGGCCTGTGGGAGATGGGAAATATCGCAACCAATCTCTTTGACGGGCGCGGCTTCAGCTCGCCGTTCTTTCACGGCAATCAGCCAACCGCGTGGCTCTGCCCGTTGGTTCCATTTTTGTGGGCCACCGTGATGAAGTTGCTCGGCGACGCTTCCGGACACGCGCGCCGGGTGCTGATCGTGTTGCAAATCGTTCCGAGCGCGCTGTCCGCATCTTTCTATTGGCTCGTCGCCCGCTATCTCACGCACCGAGTATCCGGCCTTCCGTCATATACGGCCGCGCTCGTGGGACTGCTGTTCTGTCTCTGGCCGGAATCGGTGATGAGGTTTCCTGAACTTTGGTATCTGGTCTGGCAGGAGCTGATCCTCGTCGCCCTGATTTACGCGGGGCTATGGTGGTGCGATGAGCCGACTATCTATTCCGGTTCGACGCTCGGCGCGCTCGGCGGATTGATGGCATTGATCAACGTCACGCCTTTGCCGATTTTCGCGATGGCGCTGGTCACTCCGCTGCTCGAGAACAAGTTCCGCCGCGCCGGCGTTCTGCGGGCCGCCGTCGTCTCCGGAATTGTAGCGACGGCTATTATCGGTCCGTGGCTCGTCCGCGACGCACTGAGATTCGGCTGCTTCGTTCCGATCCGCTCGAATGCTGCGTATGAACTATTCCAGGGTAACAATCCGAATGGGTCGATCTGCCAGCAGATCGTTTCAGCGCATCCTACTCAAGACCCGCACGAGCTGGCGCTATCCAAATCTCTGGGCGAGATTGAATATGTGCGCTATTCCCGCGCTCGCGCATTCCAATACATCAAGGCGCATCCGTCTGAAACAGCGCTGCGCGCCGCCGAGCGTATCTACGTCGCCTGGTGCACTGATATCTTCCAACAGTGGCCCTGGGAGCCTGGGAAGCCGTATTCCGGGCAGGGTTTCATAATCACCAACGTGGCGCTGGTCTCCGCGCTCGTCCCGCTGAGCATCGTAATCTTTGGTTTAATCACCGGCCGCCTGCGCGGCCTGCCGCATCCCATCCTCTTCGCCAGCATCTTCGTGTTTCTGCCGCTGCCGCATTACTTCACCATGGCCAATGAGCAGTACTTGCAGACGCTGCGCTCATGGCTGGCGTTGATGGCGGTAATAGTGCTGGTACGGACGCGCCCGCGAAGTGAGTAACGGCGTTACTTCAGTCCGAGTCGGCCTCGTTCTGCGTAACCGCGGTCCAGGTCGAGTCAGGATTATATTCCGTCATCGCAGAGGCAGCCGCTTCAGTATCCGCACCCAAATCCTTTTGGTAAATCTGTCCGTCCTGGTTCACGACGAAGGTCATCACTCCCGTCACGCGGTAGCTGACTGGATATGCAACCACCGCAAAGCCTCCGGTCATCGCGCCATTAACAATATAGTCCTTGGCTCCGCCCGCGGCGTTCGCGCCCTGTCGCGTCAGAAGACGATAGACATAACCATGGAACGGACGCTGCGGCCTTGCGGTCCGATGTGAATAACCCTCCGCGGCGGCTTCCGCCACCAGTGGTCCGAGCGGACTTTCGGGCTCCTGCCCCGCCTTGACCTGCCAGTATAGTCCATTTTGAGTTCCAGGCGCGCTGCTGAAGTTCTGAGTATATTGATGCACCGAGCTGGCGTCATGATCCTTCGAATAGTAATCATGCTCCGCTTCGACGATCGCCTTGCAGACTCTGATTACCTTGAGCTCATTCCAGCCGATATTCCGATATAGTATTTCTTCTTTGCCGTATGCGGTGTCGAAATACCATTGAGACCCGCTCTTCTGAAGCGGAATAGGCGTCGGCCAGTTATCCTCGCCGATATACAGAAACACTCGTCCATCGCCGGCGGTGGTGAACTGATGCAGTTGCGCATACCGTTTGACAAAGTTGGCGCGGTTGGCTTTGTCCGTAACCGGATCGCCAGACGTAATCAGAGACTGAGCGGAGGAGCCCAAAATCGCGAGCACCTGCTGATCGCTATTGTCCCTCATGGCCGTGTCCAGCGCCGCGGCTGCGTCCTGCGGTGAGCTGAACGGCTTTTGTCCCGGATCTTGAGCGAAGACCGCTCGGCAGGGGCTCAGCCCGATCGCGAGCCCAATGAGGACGAGCGTCAGAGCGAGGCGCCGCCGATTGCTCTGTCGATTATCGTCTGTTGCTTGAAGCATTGGTTTGTTCCTGAACCCGAAGTATAGTTTGAGCGCCTTGAGATGCGTTCACGATATGACTATTCGACTGGTAAACTCTAAATGATTATCGCGCTCCGGTAACACAGCCATCAACGATGATCGCCGCCGCCGTGCTCTCCGCCGGCGCCGCCGTGTGCGGGTCCCGCGCTATGTGCGACACCCCCGCCATGCTCACCGCCTCCAACGTGTCCCGCAGGCGCTCCTCGTCCCCAGCTGGTCCGCCCACGGCTGCTCGCGGCCCAGGTCTGACGGCCGGGCGCATATCCGCCCCACGCACCTCCGCTATAACCATAAGCCGGATGCCCGCCCCATCCGCGGTATATATAGTCGGGGTAGGAACCCGAATAACCAGAGTAGCCAGGATAACCGCCGCCACCTCCATAATATCCTCCTCCAGGGCCAAAACAGCCCGCGATAAGGATCGAGAAGGCAAGCGCGCACAAGAATCGAAGTGTACGATTGGCGAGGAATTCCATTTCTACCCGGCTTTCAGCCGGAAATTCCCTTATTAATTTTCATCTGTACGATTCTCAGCCCCGCCGCAGCGATCGTCAAGTTCTTTTCTGCGTACGGGGTGCTCTACAGAACCCGGTTAAATCGCCCTTTGCACAACACTTTTTGCCGGAAACTAGATAGCCTCCGCCTTCCCCAATGAAGAGGAAATTGACCACACCAGCCTTCGTCCCAGCCGGACGAAATAATCAGTGAGGTTTTTCGGCTTTATCCAGATCGCTCGTGGGATCGCGGGTCAGATCGCTCTTCAGGAACTCCGCGCTTTCCGGCAGCGCGACCTGAAAGCTGCCCTCACGCTGAAGCCGGATCCGGGCACCGTTTATTTCGCATCGAAGCAAATGACCTCCGTGGCTGCGGTCATCCGAGAGAAAATGAAAGTGATATCCTGCGATACTGAACGCGGCTGAGTACCGCGGCGCCCAGAATCCGACCAGCGTTCCGCGCACGTCGCTGAACTCGAACTCCGCCTGATGACTCGTCGCCTGCGCGAGCGGCACACCCTGCGCTGATTTGCAGGCCGCCCGAACCTGCAAATGACCGAAATGCGCGTCGATCCGGATCGCGTAGAACAGATTGTTCGATCCGCGGCGCTTGTCGATAGCCTCACACAGCGCCGCCAGGTCAAGGCCGCCCGAGATCGATAGCTCGTCGTCCGCGGCAAACCGCGTCACCACCGCGAACGGGCTCTGTGCCGCACTCTCAGCCACCCGAACCGAGCCATCGCCGCGCACCTGGAAGAATTCGCCCTCGAGCACGATCATCTCGCCGTCCAGATGCTCGAACGTTCCGAGACCGAAGTCGCCATGCTCCCTCAGCGTCGCTACCGTCACCGCGCCGTCGTAGATTCCCTGCACCAGCGCCGCCGAGGTCGAGACCTGGAACAGTGTGCGATGATCGACCTCGAGATGGCTCGCCAGCGCCGCGCTGACGATGTGCCGAATCGATTCCCCGGTCTCGCCGCGGCGTTTTTGAATCGCGCGCCACAGCCCCTCGGACAAGTTGAGCTTTACTTCGTGATGCATCGTGCTGATGCATACCACGGCGGCGTCACGCCAGGCACTCGCGGCGCCTGCGTCAGGGATGCAGGCGGTCCCATGATGCGCGGGCGTTCATCATCGCATCAGCCAATTTGCGATTGAGACGGGCCAGCCCTTCGCGATCTTTAGCGCTCCAGCCGGCAAGCAGCTTTCCGAAAAGCCGCCGCCGCGCGATCGTGATCGCCCGCACAAAGCGGCGCCCGTCGGCGGTTATAACCGCCTCGCGCACACGCTGGTCGCGCGTCGCCTGCCGGCGGGTGACGAGCCCAAGTTTTGCCAGCCTGGCCGTCTGCCTGCTGACGGTCGAATGGTCGCGTCCCGCCCGTTCAGCCAACTCGGCCACGCTCAGAGAGCCAGCCGCGCCGATCCTGACCAGGAGCGGGAAGAGCGCGCGATCGATCGAAACCCCGGCCTCGCGCAACAACACGTCATCCTGCCGCGGACTATTCAGCATCCCGACCAAATCGAGGAGCGCCGCCGCGAGCCCGTCAGTATTGTGTGTACTATGCACGCTTTACACTCCCGCAGCCGCCTGCTATAAGTCCATGTATGGTACACGCATCTGATTCAGATTCAAATCCCGGGCGCGCCGTTGTTGTGATAATGGGCAGCACCCGCTCCGGCCGCCTGTGCCCGAAAATAGCCGCCTGGGTGGTCGCGATCGCGCGCGCCTCGAGCAACCTGAACTGCGAGCTGGTGGACCTGGCCGACTGGCCCTTGCCGACCGGCGATGAGCCCGGCATCCCGGCGCTCGGCGGCTACACTCAGGAACATACCCGCGCCTGGAGCCGCAAGATCGCCGGCGCCGACGCCGTGATGTTCGTCACGCCGCAATACAACTGGGGTTATCCGGCTTCGCTCAAAAATGCGCTCGACCATCTCTATAAAGAGTGGAACGGGAAACCCGGCGTGATCGTCACCTACGGGATTCACGGAGGCGACAAATGCGCCGCGCAACTCAGGCAGGTGACCGAGGCCGTGAAGATGCGCCTGGCGCCGACGATGCCAAAGATCACGCTCACGCATGAAATGCTCAAGGGCGGACCGCTCGACCCCCAAAAAGACTTTCAGCCCTATGCCGACAGCGTCCGCCAGGCACTCGCTGAGCTGACGGTTGAGCTCGAGCGCAAGAAATAAGGATGCGGAACTCACTGGTTTGACTCGTTTCCGCAACTATTCCAGAATGACTGACTGGTCAGTTTATGAAGCGTGCAACCGCAGAAGCCCACTCCGCCGCATCTCCGATGCTGCCGCCCGCGCCCGCGACGCCACCTTCCAAGCGCGAGCGGATTCTCGCCTCGGGTCTCCGCCTGTTCGCCTATGAGCCTTACCAGGCCGTCACGATGGATCGTGTCGCCGACGCCGCCGGCGTCGCCAAGGGCACGCTCTACCTCTATTTCCAGTCCAAGGAAGATCTCTACCTCGAGATTCTGAGCGACGGCCTCGAGACGATCGCGCGCAACTACGCCTCGACCGTCGATCCCGCCTCGCCGGTCACGGATCGGCTGCACCACGCCGTCACGCTGACGATCCAGTTCTACAATCAACGCCGCGACCTGCTGCGCCTCATCTATACCGAAGAGCCGCGGATGGCGCAGGCGCGCAACCGCCTGATCCAGGGATGGCGCGATCGCGGCGTGCGCTTCTTCACCACGCTTATCGAAGAAGGGATGCAGTCCGGCGCATTTCGCCCCGGCGACGCGCTGCTCGCGACCCACGCGGTTTTGGGTGGGATGCGTTCGGTGATGCTCTATTACGAGGCGCGCCGCCCGATCGACGAGATCACCGCCGAGGTTGGCGAGATGGTCCTGCACGCACTCAGCATCGAGCCAAATTCCAACGGACGCCGCCCAGCACATACCCAGTAAGCGCTCCACATGATTCGAAAAATTATTCGGCGAATTATCACGCTCGCGATCCTCGCCGCGCTCGGCTGGGGTTTCTATATTTTCGGCAGCCGCTATCTGTGGCCCGCGGTTGACACCACCAAAATTGCCGCAGTCGGGATGATCGAAGCGCCCGAGGTCAATATCACCAGCCGCATCCCGGGCCGAATCGCAAAGCTCACGCTGATCGAGGGCGACCCCGTGCATAAGGGCGAGGTCGTCTGCGAGATCGAGGATATCGATCTGCGCAACCAGCTCGCGCAGGCGCGCGCGAGCCTTGAAAAAGCGATGGCTGATCTCGCGCAGGCCCGGCGCGATTCCGCGCGCGACGACAAGCTCTTCGCCGAGCACATCATCCCGGCCAAGGATCACGACGACGCAAAGACCGCCGTCGATCAGGATCTCGCCGCGGTATCCAACGCGCGCGCCAACGTGGATTTTTACCAGGACCAGTTGCGCGACACCAAAATCCTCGCGCCGGTCAACGGCGTGATCGTCAGCAAGGCGCTCGAAGTCGGCGAATGGGTGACGCCGGGCACTCCAATCCTGACGGTCGACGATCTCTCGACCATCTGGGCCCGCGTTGACGTCGAGGAAACCGACCTGGGCTCGCTCTATATCGGCAAACCCGCGCAGGTGCGGCTGCCGACCAATCCACCGCTGACCTTCAGCGGACGCGTAATCGCGATCGGACAGGAAGGACAGTTCGCCACCGAGCACGACGTACGCCGCGGCCGCCAGGATATCCGCACCTTCTATGTCAAAGTGCAGGTGCTCCAGGGCGGCGGCGATTTGAAACCCGGAATGACCGCGGAAGTGACGTTTTTACGCAATGATGGAACCCGGCTCAGCAGCGATTCAAACCGAAAATCTGACCAAGCGCTTCGGTAGCTTCACCGCCGTCGAGGGCGTGAGCTTCGAGGTCAGCCGTGGCGAGGTCTTCGGCTTGCTCGGCCCCAACGGCGCGGGCAAGACCACGCTGGTCAGGATGCTGACGACGCTGATTCCGCCGACCAGCGGAAAAGCAACCGTCGCCGGCGACGACGTCGCGCGCCATCCGCGCCGCGTGCGCCAGAAGATCGGCGTCATCCCGCAGGCGCTCACCTCCGATCTTGATCTCACCGGATGGGAGAATATCGATATCTACGGCGCCTTCTACGGCGTCCCGCGCGCGCAGCGTCATACCCGCGCCCGGCGCCTGCTCGACATGGTCAAGCTGACCGAGCGCGCCCACGACCTCGTCGCCACCTACTCGGGCGGGATGCGCCGGCGGCTCGAGATCGCGCGCGGCCTTATCCATTCGCCCGAAGTCCTGTTCCTTGACGAACCGACTATCGGACTCGATCCGCAAAGCCGCCGCGCGGTGTGGGATCTCCTGGGCGAGCTGCGCAACGAAAGCGAGATTACCGTCTCGCTTACGACTCACTACATGGACGAAGCCGAGCAGCTATGCGACCGGATCGCGATCGTCGATCACGGCAAGGTTATCGCGCTCGATACTCCGATCGGTTTGAAGAAGCTCGTCAACGGCGCCGACCGGGTCGAGATCGAAGTCACCGGCGACGCGGCCGCGGTCGCGCTCGCGCTGCGCGCCGAGAGCTTCGCCCAGGAAGTTATCGACGACGGCGGCGGCAAGCTGATCATCGCCACCGACGACGGCGCGCATATCATCCCGCGCCTCATAGATCGCGTCGAGGCGACAGGCTCGCACGTCACCTCGATCAGCGTGCACAAGCTCTCGCTCGAAGACGTTTTCATCCGCTTCACCGGCCGCACCCTGCGCGACGAGGCCGCCAAAAAAGTCAGCTTCCTGGTCGGCGCCGGGATGCCACAGCAACGCTGACGCGATCATCATGAGAACTTTTGCAATCATGCGCCGCGACCTGCTGAAGCTGATGCGCAATCCGCTGACGCTCCTCTCGACCATCCTGATGCCGATCATCTACCTCGTGATTATCGGCAACTCGTTCCAGGGCCAGCTAAAGCATCTGCCGGTCGCGGTCGTCGCCGAAGATCACGGCGAGTACTCGCGCCGCGTGGTCGAGCAGATGCTCGCGCTGCAGGCGGGGCCCAAGACCCTCGAACTGACCTTCATGAGCGATCCCGGCGCCGCGATCGCCGACGTCCGCGACGGCGAGTACAAGGGTGCCGTGATTATTCCGCCCAACTTCAGCCACGACGTCGCCGAGGGCCGGATCGCGGAAATCGGCCTGTTCACCGACAACGTCGATTCCGTCAGCGACGCCACCCTCGAGCAGGTGATGTCCGACGCCGCCGCCGCGGTCAAAATAAATTTCGTCACCGCGCGCGAACCCAAGCTCAACGAGATCGTGCTCCGCCCGAGCTGGCTCTTCCAGTACGTCGATTACGATCGCTCACTGATTCCCGGCGTGATCGTGATGGCGATCTTCATGGGTTCGCTGATGGCGGGCGTATTCAACTGGGTGATGGACAAGTTCATGGGCGTGACCGAATGCTATCTCGTCACGCCTCTGTCGCGATGGAATATCGCGGCGGGAATCTTGGGCAGCGGAGTAACCGTCACCAGCATCGCCGCGATCCTGGTCTTGTTTATCGGACTCCTGATCACGCGCGGAACCATCGCCGGCGGCCTGCCCGCCCTGCTGACTCTCATCGGAATCATAATAATCAGCTCGACCGGCCTGCTTGCGATGACGTTTTCGCTGCTCGGCCGCGCGGGCCATCCGCGCCTGGTAGGCACCTTTGCCGGCTTCCTGAACGTGATTCTTTTTTTCCCGAGCGGCGCGATCTATCCGATCGAGAGCTTCCCGCCATGGCTGAAAGCCTTCGCCCGCTACAACCCGGAAACCCATTCGGTAAGCGCAATCAAATCGATCCTCTTCAAAGGCGCCGACTTCGCCGCCGTAACCAACGACGTCGTATTCCTGCTGATCTTCATGGGCCTGATGCTGACCCTCGCCAGCATCTCCTTCAAACGCACCCTCTAAGATCCGGCTGCGCGCTATCTGATCCCTCGCCCTGAAAGGGAGAGGTAAGGTGAGGGTCATTGTTCAGCGCGGCACGAAGCGACGCGCGATTAAAAGATGGAATCTGTGCTCGCGCAGTTGCGCGATTCAAGATTAAAGGACCCTCACCTAACCTCTCCCATACTGGGCGACGGATCAGACATAGACAACCGCTGTCGCGCGCCGGTGCGACAATGCCGCGATGAAAGACGAAAAGCCGACGACGATGGAAAACATCGGACAACTGCACGCCGTCCGATGCGAATGGTGCAACCTCAAGATGGCCTGCCACTGCTTCTTCGACGAAACTGGCGACCCACAGCACCACGCGCATCCGCTGGTGCTATGCCAAAACGCCAAGTCGGCGAATTCTTGAACTTACTGTTTGGCCGCGGCCAGCACGACCGATCTTGAAGAATTCCGAGCGCGCGCGCCGCGCTCCTCGTGTCACATTCTCTCCATTCGGATGACGCTTCGCGGCGGCCGACGAGCCGTCGGCCGCCACTGGCAAGAATAAGGAAAAGAGTCAGTGGGGGCGGACGGCCCGTCCGCCCGCGATTCCGCATTTCATAAGCTGCTCACGGAGCCGCCGGTCGCGCCGAGGCATAGTTCCCCTTACCGTGCGGGAAGGGGTCAGGGGTTAGGTCGCTCCCCTACTTCCCTTTGTAATCGACAAACAGATCCGGAAATTGCTGCTCCAATGCCGCGATCTTCGGCAGGTCGCATACCTGGATATACGGATTCCCCGGATTCTTCAGCGCGTAGTCCTGATGATAATCCTCCGCTCGATAGAACCCCTTGAGCGGCGTCACCTGCGTCACGATCTTCCGCGGAAACACCTTGGCTTCATCGAGCTGCGCGATATACGCGTCCGCAATCTTCTTCTGCTCCGCGTCGTTATAAAAAATCGCCGAGCGGTACGACGTGCCGACATCCGGCCCCTGCCGATTGAGCTGCGTCGGATCGTGCGCTACCGAAAAGAAAATCCGCAGCAATTCGCCATACGTGATCTTCGACGGATCGTAAACCACCTCGACCGATTCCGCATGCCCGGTCGTCTCCGTAGTCACCTGCGCGTAGGTCGCCGTCGCCGCCGATCCTCCCGCATAGCCAGCCGTCGTATCGAGCACGCCTTTGACCCGTTCGAAAACCCCCTGCGTCCCCCAAAAGCATCCGCCGGCAAACACTGCCGTCTGTTTCCCCGGAGCGGCCGCCAGCGGTGCATCCACCTTGGCCGCGGGGATGGGAGATTTGGTTAACGCCAACGCAACTCCGGCGAACACCAGAATCGCAAATCCGAAAACCAGCGATGAAGGAATCAGATGAATATGCATCTCACAGCGCCTCACAGTACCCTTGTCAGAACCAACCCGAGGTAGCAGATGCCTACCGGCAAAAAATGATTGTCGAGTCGCGTCACAATTCAAACGAACCTGCTTATACTTCATATTACACATACGTAACCAGCGTGGCAGCCGGACCAGATATCTCCATTTCGCGTCGGCCGACGAACCGTCGGCAACCACCGGCAGAGACCCGGACGATACCGGATGGATCTCTTGCAGCAGGAAGATTCTCCAGCCTATACAGGGGTTGGAAAAGAAGCGCCCAACGGAAATTCCAGCTAGGCCTCAGGAGTATGCCGCGTCCCGAAGTAAAGAGTTTTCGCCGCCCGGACGAGGTTCGGCGCTTCCCTAACGGGCGGATCGATACCGTCTCCCATCACGAAACCACCATTGGGCGGTTCTCGTTCGAGCCTGGATGGCGATGGTCGCGCGACGTGGGGCCGATCGCTCACACCCATTCCTGCCAGATCCATCACCTGGGTATAGTTTTCAAGGGCCGCCTGCGCATCGAGACTGACGCCGGCGAAGTATTCGACCTCGGAATCGACGACGTTTACGATATTCCACCGGGGCACGATGCGACCGTTATCGGCGACGAACCTTTCGAAGCAATCGAGTTCGCCTCCGCCCAGATTTTCGCGATGCCGACCGACGGTGATCGGGTCCTCGCCGCTGTACTTTGCACCGATATAGTCGACTCGACTTCGCATCTCCGTAGGCTGGGCGATTCCGCCTGGCGCGAATTGCTCACCCAGCACAACCAGCGGACGCGTGGCGAGCTCAACCGGTTTCGCGGACGCGAGATCCACACTACCGGCGACGGCTTCCTGGCCCTCTTCGACGGACCCGCCCGGGCGGTTCGATGCGCGCAGGCAATCGGTTCGTCGGTCGGCAACCTCGGCATCGCCATCCGCGCTGGAATTCACACCGGTGAGGTGGAATTGGTCGGCACCGATGTTCGCGGCCTTGCGGTCCACGAAGCCGCTCGCGTCGCGGGTGCCGCGACCGCTGACGAAGTCCTGGTCTCCGCGACGACGAAGCTCCTGCTTGCCGGCTCGGGCCTCGCGTTCGAATCCGCGGGTATCCATCAGCTCAAGGGCCTCGGCGACGCCTGCGAGCTATTCAGGCTCACCGGATCCCTCTGAATTGATAACCCCCGCGATCCTCTACCGATTCGTAATGTCTCCGCATTAGCTCAGGCGAATTCATATGCGCAAACTGGTCGCGTTCAATCAGGTCTCTCTCGACGGATATTTCTCCGGCACGGACGGCGACTTTAGCTGGGCCAAAACCGACAGCGACGCCGAGTTCGACGCCTTCGTCGCCGGCAACGCAAAATCCGGCGGCGTGCTGATATTCGGCCGCGTCACCTACGAGCTGATGGCCAGCTACTGGCCGACTCCAGTCGCGCTCAAAAATGATCCCGTCGTCGCCGAGCGGATGAACCATCTGCAGAAGATCGTATTCTCGAAAACGCTTGCCCAGGCGTCATGGAACAACACCCGGCTCGTAAGGGGTGCTCTCGCCACCGAAGTCCGCAAGCTCAAATCCGAGCCCGGTGAGGACATGGCGATTCTCGGCAGCGGCAGTATCATCGCGCAACTGGCGCCCGAGCACTTGATCGACGAATTCCAGATTGTAGTGGTTCCGATCGCTCTCGGCGGAGGCCGCACGATCTTCGACGGCGTCACCGCCAAGCTCTCCCTGAAGCTGACCAGCTCGCGAACCTTCCGCAACGGCAAAGTCCTGCTCTGCTACCAGCCCGCAGCGTGAGACGGGGCGCACGAGCCGCCCCTACGAACAACAGATTGAATTTCGTAGGGGCGCGTCGCGACGCGCCCGTCCCCGCATGCCGCTGATCCCGCAGTCCTTTGCCCATACCCTCTCCCTCCGGGAGAGGGCGGCGCGGCGCGAGGCTTGCGCTGTTTTCGCAAGCCTCGTGACGCGCGGGTGAGGGTGCTGCTCTGCTCTTTTAATTCGCGATCCGCCGCGATCGCCGCGCGTGAGGATATCGCCCGCCTAAGGCGTCTGGTCTGATCCCAACGTGCAGGTAACGCTGCTGTTCGCACCCGCCGTGCAGGTGCATAGACACTGATTCAGAACCGGAGGCGGAGGTCCGTCGAGGCTCAGCGCAAGGAATTCGCCCGACCCGCTCGGAGCGCCCACCGGAATCGTGGCTCCGTTCGCGGTCGGATTCGCAACGCTGCACGCCGCGCACGCGTTCGCATCGCATCGGCTGCCCGCCGCCGCATTCGGATTGTACGGCCCGAAGATCTGGTATCCCGCCCCGTCCGAACTGCCTGCGGTCGCATCGGTCGAGACCGGGCACGAGCAGATGTCCTGGTTGGGGCGCAGCCGCGCATCGAAGCCCGGAAATCTTTTCCCCCTGCTGCTGTTGGAGCAGATAGCGCCGTCGCATTGCCCGTAGGCGACGGGTGCGCTCACCCCGCTTCCGGCGTTATCGCTTCCGGGGCAGGTATAGACTGCGGCGCTACCGCCTTTTTCCGTATTCTTTGGAAGGCTGAAGGTACTGACCATGTAGCCATTATTCTTGCCTTCCCGGATCGCATCGCAGACATTTTTGTCGCCCGCCGGACTCGAGTAGCTGAGCTGCAGGCTGATACTGTCGCCGCGCTTGACGTCGCACTTGCAATACGCGACGAAGTTATAGACGAAACAACTGGCCTCGGCGCACAGCGCGTACCGCTGATTGTTACAGATCACGAACGGCGTAGTGGCGTTCGGCGTCGAATCCGATGACGCGGCGAACGCGGAGACAACAACAAGGAGCTGGAGGGCCGCCAAGGCGACCGCAACCTTGAGAAACCTGCGCATGAAATCCCCCCTCTTAGGAACCTGAACGAGAGTATTCGTGCCGAACCGGGGGATTCAATCCTCTATAGCGGCAAATCCTGAAATCCGCGCGCATCGTACCCGATGGAACCGGACAGCTTCCCAGCCGCCCACACGAAAACCGATTCGATTCGTAGGGGCGCGTCGCGACGCGCCCGTCTCCGCACGCGGATAATCGCCCATGTCTGCCTATATTGGCCACGCGCCGCGCAGCTGAGGCTCTTGCTCTGCTCTTTGGTTGGTTTGACACTCAGAGATTTCAATTTTCGTTTTAGGTGGCACAGGCTTCAGCCTGTGTCTTCGGCGCGAGGCTTGCGCTTCTTTTCGCAAGCCCCGTGACGCGCGAGTGAGTTGTCATGCGCTGCGCGCAGCATGATGGTTAAAAGACAGATGCGCTGGGCCGGAGTTGATTCTCAGGCAATCGACCCAACCCCTGTCCCCTTCCTGCACGGGAAACGGAACACGTGGCGCAAGCATTCGAGTCGTTTGCAAATTCCCGCTGCCACTAGCCAAGATCCGCGTGCCACTCTTGTCGTCGATGTTCGGTTTCTGACTCCCCTTCCCGTGCGGAGTGGAAACCTATGCCGCAAGCATCGCAAAGGTCTGGCGATTCCAATGAACCAGCGACGATCTACGCTCCAAGCTTCGGTCTGGTTGTGTTGAGCCCCTTCCCGTGCGGGAAGGGGTAGGGGTTAGGTCGTTCTGTTTGACCTGCTCGGCAGCCAGGTTCATTTTCCCGTAAACGCGGGAGAGGTATCGTGACTTTCTCGACAGGGTGCTGCTCTGCTGCCCCCTGCTCGGTTTGACATGTTCGCGTCCTGTGTGCACCTTTTCAGGGCGGAGCTGTCCTATGAACGAATTGAGTGAAAGCCTCAAACCCTACTTCGACAAAGTGCAACAGCTCGCACCGATAATCCGCGAGCATGCCGATCTCGCCGAGCGCGAGGCCCAGATGCCGCAAGCGGTCGCCGACGCTTTCCACCAGGCCGGATTTTTTCGGGTCTTCCTTCCGCACGATCTGAGCGGCGGCGCGCTGACGATTCCGGAGATGCTGCGCCTGGTCGAAGAAGTTTCGCGTATCGACGCCTCGGCCGGATGGAACCTCGCAATCTGCGCCGGCGGTCCGATCTTCGCCCAGTTCCTTTCCCGCGCGGCCTACGATGAGATCTTTACCGACCCCCGCGGCGTCACGTCCGGCTCGCTCAATCCGATGACCAGTCAGGCGGTTCCGGTCGAAGGGGGATGGCGGTTCAGCGGGAGAGCCGCCAACGCCAGTGGTTCAGCGCACGCGACCTATCTGATGGCGGCGGCGCTGGTGCTCCGCGATGGCGCCCCGCAAATCGTCGAGGGCATTCCGGTTCTCCGCGCCGGCTTCTTTCCCATCAAGCATGCGACGATTCTCAAAACCTGGTCGACCTCCGGGATGCGCGGCACCGGCAGCAACGATTGCGTCTTCGAGAATGTTTTCGTTCCCGGCGACTTCACCTTCGATTGGCTGAACGCTCGGCCAACCTGGCAGCGCGGTCCCTTCGCCGACATTCCGTTGCATCAGCAAATGGCGGGCGCGCTGGCTGCCGTGGTGCTCGGCACCGCGCGCCACGCGATCGACGCGCTGGATGAACTCGCGCGATCCAAGGTGCCGGTCGCGACGCAGGCGACGCTGCGCGAACGTCCGCTCGCGCAAATCCAGTTTGCCCAGGCCGAGGGCCTGCTCAATGCGGCCCGCGCATACTTCTACCAGTGCAACGACGGGGTCTGGCGCAAGGGCGTCGCCGGCGAAAGCTTCACCGTAAAGGATTTCGCGCACACGCGCCTCGGGATTGTGACCGCCGTCAAGCTCGCGCTCCAAGCGGTCGATCTGGTAGCCGATGCGGCCGGGATGAGCTCCGCGCAGACCGCGTGTCCTATAGAGCGATGCTGCCGCGACGCGCACACCGCCTCGCAACACGTCCTGCTAAACACTGCCCGCTTCGGCGTGGTCGGTCGAGTGCTGTTAGGTCTCCCCGCCGGCTCCCCGGTGATCTGAGCATCGCTGCTCGCGACGCAGAACCCGGCGGCTCCCGAGCCGCCCCTACGAAGAAACAAGGATTGAGCATTCGTGGCACTGGCTTTAGCCTGTGGCCCGCACTGGCTTCAGCCGGTGCGGCTCTGATGCCCGGCCCCGTTTCTCGTGTGCCGCGCAGCGACTTCGTCGCCTGCCCGCTACGAAGACAATTCATATCCGTACGGGCGCGGCGCGACGCGCCCGTCTCCGCATGCTGATAATCGCGCACGTCTGCATACACTGGCCCCCACCCGAATCCCGCGCGGCACTCTGCCTATACCTTCGCCCAACCGAGAGGTGCCATTGCACGCTGGCGGCGCGGCGCGGGTGATAACCAAGCGGCGGTAGCGTCCGGCATAGTCCCCCTTCCCGTGCGGGAAGGGGTTAGGGGTTAGGTCGATCTTAATCGCAGCGGCCATAGGCCCGAAAAACTGTCCGATATCGCGACACGCCATTCGCGTTACTTGACGAAATGAATCGCCTAGCGGCACTCGTTGGTCGCTGCACGCAACTACGTCAGCTGAATGAGTGTCGGAGCATGCTCCGTTCCCGGCACTGCCTTTGCTCCGTCAGAGGTCTGGACGGGAAGTCATGCATGATCGAAGGAAAGCTTATCTTGAGGAGGACGCCGCACCCTCGTTGGCCTCGGGGTTGACAACCGCGATTGGTTTGGGGGACCGCCTGATCGCGCGCATTTCGTGCGCTTCAGACTCAGGAATCGATATCCGGCAGCTAAAGCGCTTGCTCCTGATCGGATTGGCCGTGCTCGCGCTCTTCGAGGGCGCGTCGTGGGTTTTCCCGATTCTGTCCGGGCCCGCGGGTATACCGGATCCGATCGCATTCCGAATCTTTAACCTGACCCTCGTGAGCGTCAGCGCGCTCAGCGTGCCGTGGATCGGGAGCAACTGGCGTTGGTGGACCTTCGCTTTCTGCCTAACTTTCACACTCAGCGTGACCATCGCAGGACTCGTCGTCGATGAAGATGATCCGGTGATGCTGGCCATGTTTGTACTGGTAATCACTTCCTCTTTGACGATTCCCTGGAGTGCGCGCTGGCAAGTCTCGCTTGGCCTCCTCGCACTATGCGCTTTCACTGTTAACGCGATGACCGGTGTGGTTCAGGAAAACGACCTGCAGCAATGGCTAATCCTGGCGGCACTGATGCTGTTTGCCGTGAGTTTTGCGGCGCTCAAGGATTTCTATCGTCGTCAACAGTGGCTGATCTTGGATTTGGATAAAAGTCGTATGGCGGCGCTTTCGGCTTCGAAGGCGAAGTCGGAATTCCTGTCCAGCATGTCGCATGAGATTCGCACTCCGATGAACGCAGTACTCGGCATGTCGGAGTTGCTGGCGGAGACCGAGCTTTCATCGGATCAGCGGCATTACCTCGAAATCATGGTGGCGAACGGCAATGCTTTGCTGGAATTGATCAACAGCATCCTGGATTTGGCGCGGATCGAAAGTGGTCGGATGCAGATCGAGAAGACCGAGTTCGACCTGAGTGATCTCATCGACCAGACCATCTCGACCTTCGGGGTGTCGGCCCACGGCAAGGGGCTCGAGCTTGCCGCGCACATTGCGCCTGGGGTGCCCGATCAATTGGTCGGCGACCCGCTGCGTTTGCGCCAGGTTCTGGTCAACCTCCTGGGCAACGCGATCAAGTTCACCGAACTCGGCCACGTGGTGCTTGAGGTCGATCGGGCACCGGCGCCAGCGTCGGGAGAATTGATCTTTACCGTCACCGACACCGGCATTGGCATCGCGCCAGACAAGCTCGATGCAATTTTCGCGAGCTTTACCCAGGCGGACTCATCGACAACCCGAATACATGGCGGCACCGGTTTGGGACTCGCCATCGCGCAGCGGCTGGTCACCATGATGGGCGGAAAAATCAGCCTCCAAAGCGTGCTCAACCAGGGCAGCAAGTTTTCATTCGCAATCCACTTCGATCTGGGGTCAAAAAGGATCGCGCCCAATCATCCGGTGGTGACGAGCCTCGTCGGATATCGCGTTCTGAAGGTGGACGATTATCAGGTCAATCGTTTAATTGCGCGCGAAATGATGATGTCGTGCGGAGCTGAGGTGGGCGAGGCAGCGTCGGGCGAACAGGCGCTCACGGCGGTGCATGAGGCCCGCGATAGCGCACGGCCCTATCAGATCATTTTGCTCGACATGAGAATGCCCGGTATGGACGGTCTGGAGGTGGCCCGCCGAATTCGCGCGGATCATCTTCCGGTCGAACCGCTCATCCTGATGCTCTCTTCAGATGACCTCAAGCCGCAGGTCGAGCGGCTGCGCGAAGTCGCGCTTGACGCCTACCTGGTAAAACCGATCACACGCAAGGAGCTGTTCCGCGCAATCTACCGCGTCCTGGAAGAGTCAAATAGCGAAGGCGCCATAGCGATACCACCGCCGCGCCCCGCTTTGAGCGTCCCGAATGCTGCTGCCGGCGACGTGACCAAAAAGCGCGTACTGGTGGCAGAAGACTCGCCGGACAATCGCATGGTGATTGCGGCCTTCCTGCGGCGCGAGCCCTATGAGATTGATTTCGCTGAAAACGGCGAAATCGCAGTCAATCGCTTTCGAGCTCAAGCGTACGACCTGGTGCTGATGGACATTCAGATGCCGAAGATGGATGGACTCGCGGCCACGCGCAACATTCGCCAGTGGGAAAACGACCACCAGATGGCCCGTACGCCCATAATCGCGTTGACGGCGTCGGTACTCGACGATGATGTGCGCGCCACCGTCGCGGCGGGATGCGACCTGCACCTGGGAAAGCCGATCAAGAAACTCAACTTGATCGAGGCAATGCGCAATTCCACCCCGTCGTTACTCGCAGACATGCCAATAACCGCGCACGGTACCGAGACCGATGGCGTAGTTATTCCGCCAACCGCAACGCCCGCTTTGCTTGTTCATTAAATGCGCGATCGCTCAAGACCTGAGAACGCATAGATTGCATTCGCGGGCCGCACCGCCGCGCGAAGTGACGACAAAGCGGCAGCACCCGGCATAGTCCCCGTCCCGTGCGGGAACGGGCGAATGGTTAGGTCGATCTTAATCGCCGCGATCACGCGCCGCGCGATGCTGCCTCTCGTTTTACCAGCCTCATGACGCGCAATTGAGGACGCTACTGCAAAGAAACACAGGCTAAAGCCCGTGCCACCCAGGAAGAGACTCCTAGCTCCCAACACCGGCCAAGCCTGTGCCTCATGAGTTCTCAACACAGGCCAAAGGCACGGCTCCTCAGAGATTTGTTTTGTTTTAAGTGGCACGGGCTTCAGCCTGTGTCTTCCGCTTTTGACCGCCGCGCCGTCCCTTTAGATACCCTCTCCCCCCGGGAGAGGGCAGCGCGGCGCGAGGCTTGCGTTTTTTTCGCAAGCCTCGTGCCGCGCGGGTGAGGGTGCTGCTCCGCCCTTTTTTACTCGAGCGACGCTGCCGCGACGCGCACACCGCCTCGCAACACGTGCTGCTAAACACCGCCCGCTTCGGAGTAGTCGGTCGAGTGCTGTTGGGGCTACCAGCCGGCTCCCCGGTGATCTGAGCAGCACTACCCGCGACGCAGAACCGGGCGGCTTCCGAGCCGCCCGTTCGACGAAACAAGATTGAGGATTCGTGGCAACGAAGGTCGCTGCACGTCACACGAAGATAGACGATTATCTTTATGCTCGAAGCCGGTTGTACTAAGCTTCGGGCCAACGTGTCGATCTCGAAGAGGAGATCGTTGTGGCGGAAAACAAACCACTGACAACCGCGCTAGGTAGGATCACGCTTCCGCTTGCCGGTTCCGATTGCCAGGGCGGTGAAGATAGAGACGGCGCGGCGCCGAATTCCGCTCGATGCCCTCTTCTCGAAACTCCATCAAGAAAACAAACGTGCCGTCTAACAAAAAGAAACAAAGTGTCAACAGGACGAAACCCGATCGCTGGAAGGCGGATATCGTTCAGTCGGTCGATATGTACAATGAATGGTTTATGAAGTTCGCGCCTTCCGCCTACCGGAAAACCCGAATCAAGACGACCAAGGACGTTGAATCGACTCTGGCGAAAACGGCAAACCTTACGGATGTAAGCCCAACCCTGTTTGCGGCGAGAATCCGGTGTACTGCCAACCCTGCGGATGTCAACGTGTCCGCCACTTGCGGTGGATCGATTGATTGGCCTCGCAGGCGTGTCGAAGAATCTGGTCGGATGTATGGAAGAGGGGAAGTTTCCGCCGCGCATGAGCCCGGTCGCACTTGAAAACGACCTCACGAAGATTGGGACCATAATTGAACGACTGGCCGACCCGGATATTTTTGTCTGGCTGGGCCGTGGTGTGGCTCCAACAGAACCGGAGATCCATCGGGCAGCGACGATCGTCGCTGACCGTCTGTGCGGCGCCATTGCCAACCCAATTATTCGCAATGCCCAGGAGCAGCGCCAGTTGGCGGCGATCGGAACGTGGCTAAAGGCGCGCGGTTACCAGCCTCTCCCGCCCAAGACCAAATTCGATGCGATGCCGCCTGGAACATTCAGTTTCCGCCTGAACGTGCCTGTGAAGCTCGAAGGCCTCACGACGACGATTAACATCCCTGTCAACGTTGTCGCCATGCCGAAGAGCGCGAAGGCAGGCAACCTGCCGCTCCTGATCGAAGCAAAATCGGCGGGCGATTATACGAACGTGAACAAGAGGCGCAAGGAAGAGGCCGTCAAGATGAGTCAACTGCGCGTTACTTACGGCACGAGGGTTCGTTTCATCCTGTTCCTGTGTGGGTATTTCGATAGCGGCTATCTCGGGTACGAAGCGGCAGAGGGCATTGACTGGGTGTGGGAACACCGGATCGACGAGCTCGCCGAGTTTGGATTGTAAGAATGGATGCGATCACAGCGATCGAGGTACGTCGCGTGGCTCTCCAAAAAGAGCTAGACGGCGGCAAGACTCAGAAGGAGCGCAACCGCCTTGGGCAGTTCGCTACGCCGACACTGCTTGCTTCTGACGTGCTGGCTTACGCGCGTACGCTGCTTCCGGAAAATGTTCCGGTGCGATTCATGGATCCCGCTATCGGCACTGGCTCTTTCTATACCGCGCTCTTGCGCCATTTCCCTTCCGCGCGGATTAAAGCCGCTGCGGGGATCGAGATCGACCCTCATTACGGCAATCCCGCGCGCGAGCTGTGGCGCGGTCGAGCACTCAAAATCGAACTCGGAGACTTCACGGCGATGAAGCCGCCAACGCCTCCGAAACTTTTCAACCTCATTGTTTGCAATCCACCCTATGTGCGTCACCACCACATGGGCGTGGAGGAGAAAGGTCGCCTTCAAGAGGCGACGGCCGCCGCGTGTGGGGTACGCATGGCAGGCTTGGCGGGTCTCTATTGTCACTTCCTCGGACTGGCGCATCCTTGGATGGCGGACGAAGGAATCGCAGCATGGCTGATTCCCAGCGAGTTCATGGATGTGAACTATGGCGGCCCAGTCAAACGATACCTACTAAGCCAAGTGCAATTACTGCGTATTCATCGATTTGATCCAAACGACCTGCAGTTTGGCGATGCGCTCGTATCGTCTACGGTTGTCTGTTTTAGAAAGCGGCGGCCGAACGCTGACCACCAAGTAGAATTGAGCTACGGTGGTAAGCTTTCGATGCCGACGCACACGAGGTTTGTGCCGGCAACGACGTTACAGAACATGCGGAAATGGACGGGCTTGGCGGCGAATGGAGTCCAGCAACCTAAGGACGGACTTCGACTCGCGGACTTCTTCTTGATCAAACGTGGTCTCGCGACCGGCGAGAACAGTTTCTTTATTCTGTCTCGCGTCGAAATCGAAGAGCGTGGGCTGCCGCGCGAATTTTTTAAACCGATTTTGCCCGGACCTCGTCATTTGCCAACAGACGTGATTGAAGCCGAAAAGGACGGAACCCCTAAGATCGACCGGCAACTGTTCGTCCTTGATTGTCGGTTGCCCGAAGACGTGGTTAGAAAGCGTTTTCCGAAACTCTGGTCTTATCTGAAAACAGGCAAGCCGAGGGTGTCCGACACTTATCTGTGCAGCCACCGAAAACCTTGGTATGCCCAAGAAAATCGCCCGCCGGCGCCATTCCTTTGCACATACATGGGTCGCAATCTAGTGAAGCGCGATAAGCCCTTCCGGTTTATCTTCAACCAATCCCAGGCCACGGCGGCAAATGTGTATCTGCTGCTCTATCCCCGTCCGGCCGTCGTGAAGGCATTGGAAAGCGATCCGAAGCTAGGACCACTCATCTGGAAATTTTTGGATGCCATTCCGCCCGGGACCCTTCTGGGCGAGGGACGAATCTACGGGGGCGGGCTCTACAAGATGGAACCGAAAGAGCTGGCCAACGTGCCGGCGGATGCTATTGCCGCGCTTCTCCCGACGACGACGCATTTCCCTAAACAGCACGAGCTGTTCGGTGGACGGGCTGCTTAGAGAGCTACACGCACCAGCCCTGTTGGAAGGCGCCAGACGAAGTGCCAGAAATCTGCGCATGATGTCTCCGTACAGGGGACCAGATCACGGCCCTATAAACTACTTCGAGCAAAAAAACAAGGCTGAACTGTTCAGCCTTGTTTTTTTGACAAGTTGTGCACAATTGAACACATGGAAGAGCAAATCACTCCCGGCGACCTCTCTGCGCCCGAAATTCCAACCGCCCTCGAACAGCCCCCTATCTCCGACCGGAGACTTGCGGCTAATCGCGCGAATGCCCTGCTCTCCACCGGACCTCGCACCGCGCGCGGCAAGGCGCGCTCCGCGATGAACGCCGTCAAGCACGGCGTTGTGGCCAAGCGCCGCGCCCGCGCGAGGTCCGGCGTCCTCTCGCGAGGGCTCGTGATCCCGACGCTCGAAGGCCATCGCGAGTCCGCACAGTTCCGAGCGCTGATGGCCTCGCTGATCGCCGACCGCAAACCCGTCGGGGCCCTGGAAATGCTGATGGTGCAGGAGATCGGCGTATGCACCTGGCGGCTGCGCCGCTTGCTCAAATTCGAGAATCGCGCCGCCTATCTGACCTCGCTCACATGGACTGCGGAGACTGACGCCGACGGCGAATACGAATACAAGTGCGACAACGTCCTCGAGCCAGCCGGGCTCAACGGCCTCTCGATGCCCGATCCCGACGAGGTCGTGATGATCAGCCGCTACGAAAACGGCCTGATGCGCCACCTGTTCCGCGCGATCGATCAGCTCGATCGGATGCAGCGCCAGCGCCGCGCCGGAGCCTCAGAATCAGGTACCGAAAAAGCGCCTAAAACGAACCCGTCAAGCCATATTATCGAGCATTCTCAAGGAGAATAATTTTCCGGCAACATAAAAAGATACCAAACGAACCCACCGGATTTCGGCTGAAAAGCCAATCCTGCCCGCTACAGCTATGCCCGCGGAGCGCCGGGCAGCCGCGCCTGCATCGAGACCGGGTATTCCGGCGCGAGCGCACTTGCCTTGTTCAGCGCTTCGAGCTCGGCCGCTTCCAGATGAAGCCCGACCGCGCCGAGATTCTGATCGTTCTGCTCCGTGGTCCGCGCGCCATAGATCACCGAGCTCACCCCCGGCTGCTGATTCACCCACGCGAGCGCCACCTGCGCGATACTGCGGCCGCGCTCCTTCGCCACCTGCTCGACCGCCTCGAGCGTGCGGTAGTTGCGCTCGTTCGCGAGCCGTCCCCACATGTCCTGCTTGGCGAGCCGGCTGTCCTCGGGCGGCTTTTCTCCGGAGTGATACTTGCCGGTCAGGAATCCTCCGCCGAGCGGACTCCATGGGATAACGCCGATCCCCTCTTCGCGGATCATCGGCATCAGCTCGCGCTCGATATCGCGTGAGATCAGGCTGTATTGCGGCTGCAGCGAGTCAAAGCGCGCATAGTTGAACTTATCGCTGATCCACAAGCTCTTCATGAGCTGCCACGCGGTAAAATTCGACGCGCCGATATACCGCACCTTGCCCTGGCGGACCAGGTTGTCCAGTGCGCGCATCGTCTCTTCGATCGGAGTTTCAAAGTCCCACGAATGAACCTGGTACAGATCGATGTAGTCGGTCTGGAGCCGCTTAAGGCTGCGCTCGACCTCGGCCATGATATGCCCGCGCGATAGTCCGATTTCGTTGGGCCCAATCTTCTTTCCGATGAAGACGTTGGCGTTGAAGCGCACCTTGGTCGCAATCACCAGCGAGTCGCGCTTGCCCTTGGTAATCCTGCCCACGATATCTTCCGACGCGCCCGCTGCGTACACGTTCGCCGTATCGAGGAAATTTCCTCCAGCCTCGAGGAACTTATCGAGAATCTTTTTCGCCTCGGGCTCATTCGTCTCGCGTCCGAACGTCATGCATCCAAGGCATAGCTCTGAAACCTTAAGGCCCGTGGCCCCCAAGCGGCGATATTCCATGATGCTCCTTCCTGTTGGGCCCTGGCGAAATTCCGCGGACCTCAAGTGACGGTTAATAATGTGACGAAAACCGATGACTGAATAATTTGTACGACGGCGCCGTCCAACATTCCAGAGGACGGGGAATGAATCGCGAGGAAATATCGAATCGAGTCCAAAAGCGAATGAATGGCTGGATAATTCTTTCGATGAATAATCGCGATCACGCCGCCGTCTAAATAATTGGGTGCTCTGATGGCTCTGGCACCCATACTGGTTGGATGCTCCTCCCACCAACCAGCATAACCGCCCCGCAAACGGGCGGCCGCTACGAACTGGCGGGCGTTGAGGAGTCCCCCCCTCCTTTGACGCCCGCCGTCTTTTTTTCCCGACTTCTCGCTTCTTCATTTTCTAAACTTTTGCGCGCAGATCTCCCGATGCGGCTTGACAGCGCGCGATCGCGCCGTCATAGCTCAAGGTTCTATGTCGCGCTGGATTAGATGGATCATTCTTGCTCCCGTCGTGATGCTGGTGGCCGGAACGATTATTTCGAGTTGTGGGGGGAACAACGGATGTTTCGGCGTGATCGACACGACCGGCACCTTTATCCCCGGCCTTTGCCCCGGACCGACTCCGACTCAGGGCTACGCTCTCGAGGCGATCAATATCTGCCAGCTCTTCGCGACTCCGTCTCCGACCGGCGTGCCGACCTCGACTCCCACGCCCAAGCATCCGCTGCGCACCCCGACTCCTACCAAGACTCCGACCGCAACCGCCTGCTCGACGCCCGCGCCCGGCACGGTTTTCGATACGACTGTTAACGGCACCGTCCAGTTCGAGGCGCAGGGCGTGCTGGTCAAGAACCGGCAAAAAGGCCGCAAGACGCTAACCATATTCGAGGACATCACGAATTCCGCGAATACCTTCTGGGGCTCGAATCCGCCCGGAATCGTGGTTAATCCGGTCGTAGGTTTCGGCGGCGTTTATCAGGGACAAGCCCAGGGATGCACCTGTATCAGCGCCAGCTCCTCGACCATTTCTAGCCTCCAGTACGCGATCCAGGTCGGATCGCCCGGTCCCTGCCCGCCCTGCCCGACTCCGACCGCCACGCCGACCGCGACTGCCACGCCCAAAGGCGCTGTTGCCTCGCTCAGCAATTTGATGCCGGCGGCGTCGACAACGGTCGCGTCCGCGGCTGCGCAGTGGACGGTCAAGAATGACGCACCGGTCGCGGGAGCAATCGTCCCGGGAATTCATGGCGAAGCGTACTTCATTACCAGCGACGCGATCCTGCATGCGATCGACTCGCAGGGGAATCAGATCTTCGATCGTCCCGCCGGCGGGACCGGAGTCGCCGTCGCGCCCGACGGCACCATAATCGTGCAGGGCACCACCGACTGGCTCTATGGGCTCACGCCGCGGGGAGTACCGCGCTGGAAGGTGCAGGACGGTCGGGGAGGACTTCCGCTTGCAGCCGGCGACGGCGCCGCATACGTCAGCGTCGGCGAAAATCTGGTGTCGATAAGTTCGCAGGGGCAGATCAACTGGAGCGTCCCGTCCGGTGCGGCAATCGCCGGCGCGATCATTCCAGGCGGCGTCGTGATCGCGTCGGCAAGCGGCGATCTTGCCGCCTATTCGACCACCGGCTCCGAGCTCTGGAGCTTCGCGCCCGACGGCGGATTCGCGGGCACCGTTGCCGTCGCGGGCACCACCGTCTATTGCGCCTCGCGCAAGGGAACTCTCTACGCGCTGGATTCCGACACCGGCGCACAGAGCTGGAGCGTCGCCGGCGCGGCGGAAACTACCGTCGCGGGACCGGTCGTGGACGCTCTCGGCCAGGCCTACTTCGGAGCCGGCGCGCTCTACGCGGTCGATTCCTCGGGCACGCTGCGATGGACCGCCAAGTCCTACCCGCCCGCCGCAGGCAGTATCGCCGTTGACGCGGAGGGCAACGTCTATGTCGCCATAGCTGACGGCACGATCACCAAACTCGGCGCCGACGGCTCCGCCGGATGGTCTTCGCACAGCGCGGGCAAGGTGCTGACGCTGGCAGCGTCGCCGTCGGGCGAGGTTTTTGTGGCGTCATCGGACGGCAGAGTCTCCGCGCTCAAGTAGCGGACCTCGCCGTGCGCATCAGAGATCTAATCCTTCTACTCGCGATCGCCGTATTACCGCAGCCGGCGCTGGCGCAAACCGGATGCGGCATACCCAGCGCCGGCAATGATCATTGGCCGGTGGCGTCACCCGAGAGCGTCGGCCTCTCCAGCGCCGCGCTCTGTCCGATGGTGAAGTGGCTCACCGATTGGAAGGAGGGCAACGTGCACGCGGTTCTGGCCGCGCGTCACGGCAAGCTGGTATTCGAGCACTATTTCACCGGCGCCGATGAGCACCTGGGTCGCGAGGTCGGCCAAGTCGCATTCGGCCCCGAGACCAGGCATGACGAGCGCTCGATGACCAAGAGCGTTACCGACTTGATCGTCGGGATAGCTATCGATCGCGGATGGATCAAAAGCGTCGATCAAAGCGTGATGTCTTTCTTTCCGGAGTATGCCGATCTGCGCACGCCCGAGAAGAATCGCATCACTCTGCGGGATCTCCTGACGATGTCCTCCGGGCTCGAGTGGCACGAGTTTGATACGCCTTACACGAGCGACAAGAACAGCGAGATTCAGATGGACACCGCTCCGGATCCCTACCGCTACGCACTCGAGCAGCCGGTGGCCGCGCCGCCGGGCGAAATATGGAACTACAATTCGGGATCTACCGAGTTGCTCGGTGCGATACTCCGTAAGGCGACCGGAAAGCCGCTCGATCAATTGGCGCGCTCGCTTCTGTTTGAGCCGCTCGGGATTGCGGACGTCGAATGGTACAAATACGCGCACGGCAATCCCAGCGCCGCCGCCGGCCTTCGCCTCAGGCCGCGCGATCTCGCAAAAATCGGCCAACTGGTGCTGCAGCACGGCGCATGGAACGGCAAGCAGTTGGTCTCCGCCGCGTGGATCGATGCGTCCACAACTCCGCAGATCAATGGCTTCCTCGTCTTCTTCTACGGATACCAGTTCTGGCTCGGACGCTCGCTCATCAATAAGCACGAGGTGGACTGGGCCGCCGCTTGGGGACTTGGCGGGCAGCGCTTGTTCATCGTGCCCGAGCTTGATCTTGTAGTGGTGGTGAATGCCGGCCTTTACCAGAGCGACATCCAAGCCCAGGTGCCTCTCAAGATCCTCAACCAGTACGTGTTGAAGGCTGCCGAGAAGCCCTAGCGCCCCCGAGAGGTTAGACAATCCCGCTTGACGGGCTTCACGCCCGCGGTGTGAGATGGAACTCGATGGATGCAATCGACATAATCAAGCGCCGGCTCAAGGAAGATCGCGTTCCCGAAACTCCCGACGAAATCTCGCGCAAGAAAAAGCGTCCGCGCGAAGTCGCCTTCATGGACGTGAACCTATGCTTCCCGTGCGGCAAGTGTCCTGAGTTCTGCCCGGTCAATTGCATCGAGTACCTGCGCAACGGCAGCGTCCCCGGCCGCGGCGTGCAGCCGGTGCAGGATCGCTTCCAGGAATGCATAGGATGCTACATCTGCGTCGAGGTCTGCTCGCTCCTGACCGACTACGACGCGATCCGGATGTACGATTCATCGCTGGTCGAAGAAGCGCTCGGCGTCAAGATCACCGACACTCCTCCCGCCGAAGAGATTCCCGCCGAACCGTACGAGGAACTGTTCTCCGAAGGCGGCCTCTACCGCCATCTCGGCAAGGGCTCGCGAATCCGAGCCAAGATGAACGCCGAAGAGCGCGCCATTTTTGCGCGCGAAAAAGCCCGCGGATAGACCTCCGCCCTCCGTCCGAAAATGGCGCGCCCTAGTTCTTCGCGCGCCAGACCTCGGGCTTCTTGCCCTGGCTCATTTCGGGCAGCGAGGTGATCTCGGCGCGCGTGGGCGTGATCAGCATCAGGCCGAATTCTTTCGACTCCGGGCCTGCCGGCCAGAACTGGCCGAGATCGTAATCGAAGATCTTGCCGGTCCAGACGCGCTTCTTTTCTGAAACGTCCTCGACAAATTTCGCCGTGCCGGTGACGGTCAAATGAATGAACTCAGTTCCTACCTGGTAAAACAGCTCGACCTTCTGGTTGCGCGCCAGATGCCGCGCCTTGGCCGAGTTTCGTCCGGTCGCGACCCACACCCGCTCGCCCTCGATCGCGGGATGCACGACACGCACCTTGGGTTGATCACCGCTCGCGGTCGCCAGATAAGCCCACGTCGCCTTGGCTCCAACCGCCTGCGCCTTGCTCCAGAATTCCTTGGACTCCATCGCGTCACCTCCGTGAACGACGCGCGCCCGCGCCGCTTGACGAAGGTAAACGATCCCGCCGCTCCAACGCCAGCACCCCGCACGCCCTCACCGCGACCGGCGCACGTGCAGTGAGTGTGGAACCAACCGAGCACACCGATAACGAGGGATTCCTCTCGCGCGGCAGCCACGCACGCGGGAATGACACTCCCCACTCTTGCCGTGGCGTACGACCACTTGAATGCGCATCATCGTTGGCGTCCCAAAAATCAATCCACAGTTGTGCACGGGCATGGTTTGACAGTGCCCCGGAGGGCCGTTAGCCTCGGGCCTCAGAAGAGATTATCGGGATGGAAAAGCAGGCTCGGCGCGCGCAGGTGTTGCGCCATGCAAAACGGATATTCGCGCGCAAGGGATATCATCGGACTAACGTCGCCGATATTATCGCGCGCGCGCGAATCGCGCGTGGCACCTTCTATCTCTACTTTCAGAACAAGAAAGACCTGTTCGAGGAATTGCTCGAGCAGGTGCTGACCGAGCTGACCAGCCGAATCCTGCGCCTGCGCGTCGGCACCGGCGAGGCCGATCCGGTCGAGCAACTTCGCGACAATCTGCGCCGCGTGGTCGAGTACGTCCTCGAGGAGCGCGAGCTCACCGATATTCTGCTCAACCATTCGGTGGGCTTCGACCGCGAATTAGACCAGCGCATCCGCGAGTTTTACGATAGAATCGCATCACTCATCCAGCGCTCGCTGGATTTGGGGATCGAGATGAACCTGGTGCGGAAATCCGACACTCGCGCGATCGCCTACTGCATATTGGGAGCAATCAAAGAGATGGTAAGCCTGCTGTCGCGCACGCCCAAGGCTGATACTGCCGCGCTGGTCGAGGAGATCCTCGATTTCGGATTGCGCGGCGTCGCGCGGCCCGAGCTTTTGGAAGCCGCGGAACGGGCCGGCAATGGCGATCCCGGGGCCGGCTTTTTATTTGCCCGCAACTAGAATGACATGTCAGTTTTAACTCAAAGAGAAGCGCGCCATCCGCGCAAAAAACCTCAGACCGGCGTCGCCTTCTACGACCTAGACGGTACCCTGTGCGCGCTCAATCTGGTCCACTCGGCACTGTTTATTCTGGCCAACCTGGGCGAATGGTCCGGGCGCGCCGGGTACCTGCTCTCGTTCGCCGCGCGCGCGCCGCGCCTCTATTTGGCCGAGCGCAAGGATCGCCGGCTGCTCAACCAGGTTCTGTTCGAATCATTTCAGGGCGTCTCGTCCGACCGGCTGTTCTCGCTCGGCGAAGAATACTGCGAGCGCGTCCTGCTTCGGAATCTCTATCCGCGCGCCGTCGAGATCTTGAGCGCCAACCGCGACTTCGGTCTCGAACCGGTGCTGGTCACCGGCTCGCCCGATTTTATCGCGGAGCCGCTCGCGCGCCATCTCGGGGTCAACCACGTCGCCGCCAATCGGCTGGTGATGTCGCGCGGACGCGCGACCGGGCGGATCGCCGCGCCCGTGATGGCGGCGGAAGAGAAGGCCGCGTGGTGCGCTGAGTTTGCGGCCGAGCGCGACATCGCCCTTGGCGCGTGCTGGGGCTACGCGGACTCGTACTACGATCTGCCATTTCTCGCCGCACTGGGGCATCCGGTCGCGGTCAATCCGGATCGCAAGCTGCGCGCCGCGGCGCTCGGGCGCAATTGGCCGATTATCACCTTCGACAAATCCCGCGCCTCCGCCGCCGCCACCACCGCGGGCGATCGCGCGCTGTCCGCTTCCGGGGAGATTATCGATGGCGCGTCCTGAGGCCAAACTCAAAGAACTCAAGACCGCCGAGCTCAAGCACGAGGTCGGCGCGCGCCGCGACCTGGTGGTCACCGTCAACCGCCGCTCCGAGCGCCGCCTGATCGCGTACGGCGAAGAGTTCCTGTACGAAAAGCTGCCGGTTGGCACGCGCGTGATCTATCCGCCGCCGCCGCTCGAAGAGCTGCCCGATCCCGATCAGGCGATCCGCTACGCGCTCCTGCGGCCGGAGAACGCCGATCCGCTCTTCGCGCAGCTCAATCCGAACATGCGCGTCACGATCGCGATCGATGACATCAGCCTGCCGTTGCCGCAGATGCGCGCGCCCGATATCCGGGAGCGCGTTCTGAACCAGATGCTCCAGACGCTGGCGGATTACGGCGTTGACGACGTGCACATCATTATCGCCACCGCGCTGCATCGCCGGATGACCGAGGCCGAGATTCGCCGCGTCGTCGGCGAGCGCGCATTCAAGCAGTTCTGGCCCGACCGCCTGTACAACTTCGACGGCGAGAATCGTTCGGAAATCACGATGCTCGGAAAGACCGATCATGGCGAGGAAGTCTGGCTATCGAAGCGCGCCGTGGAATCGGACTTGCTCCTCTATGTGAATATCAACCTGGTGCCGATGGATGGCGGGCACAAGTCGGTCGCGGTCGGTCTCGCGCCCTACCAAAGCCTGCGCCATCATCATAACCCCGCGACGTTGCGCGATTCTCATTCGTACATGGACCCGAAGCACTCCGGGTTGCACCGTTCAGCCAACCGGATGGGCGCAATAGTCAAAGAGCATTTGAACGTGTTCACGGTCGAGACCGCCGTCAATACTCACATGTACGGCGGGATGATGGATTTTCTGCACAAAAATGAAGACCAGTTCAGCGACTGGGATCGCACCCGCACCAACGCCTTTCGCTGGACGATGCGCAATATGTCGAGCGAGCTGCGCCGCAGCGTTCTGCATAACTACCGTTCGCCGTATGGGATGACGGGCGTATGGGCCGGCGATACCGACGCGGTGCACGAGAAAGCGCTCGCGCGAGTTTTCCAGCAATACGCAGTTCCGGTCAAGGGACAGGCCGACATACTAATCGTCGGCGTACCATTCATCTGTCCCTACAATGTCAACTCGATCATGAATCCGATCCTCGTGCAGTGCACCGGGATGGGCTACCTGTTCAATATGTACCGGAACAAGCCGCTGGTGCGGCCGGGCGGCACGATGATTATCTGCCATCCGCTGCGCGACGAATTTCATCCCGAGCATCATCCGAGCTACATCGAGTTCTACCATCGATGCCTCGCGGAGACGACCGACTCGGTCGAGCTGGAAAAGAATTTCGAGCGCGAGTTCGCGCACAATCCGACCTATACTCATATGTACCGGTACGGCCATGCCTATCACGGGGTTCATCCGTTTTACATGTGGTATTGGGGCGAGCCTGCGCGCCAGCACGTCGGACGGGTGATCGCCGCCGGATGCGAACAGCCGGAGGTCGCGGCGCGGCTTGGATGGGACTCGGCCGACACGCTGGACGAGGCGATCGCGATGGCGACCTCGGAGCTCGGGCGGTCCGCGTCAATTACCTATTTACATTTGCCGCCGCTGGTGATCGCGGATGTCGAATAGCTATCCGATTAGCCATTGGACGTAAATGTCAGGCAACAACGGAAATAACCGCAGCTCGAATGGACGCGCCACCAGCGCGATGCCGCCGCTCGAGGAGATCTTCCGCAAACGGCGGATCTTTCTGACCGGCGCGACCGGCTTTCTGGGCAAGGTCTTCCTGATGCTGCTCCTGCGATGGCATCCGGAACTCGACCGTGTATTCATCCTTGTCAGGGGCGACAAGAAATCGAGCCTGAATCGCTTCCGGCGCGAGATTCTCGACTCACCTGCGATGGCGCCGTTGCGCGAGCATCTCGGCTCGCGCTTCGACCACTATATAGAAGAGAAAGTGGTAGTCGTTCCGGGCGATATCACCAACCCCGAACTGCTGGCCGCCGATGCGGACCCGATCCGAAGCGGCACTATCGATGCAGTAGTGCATAGTGCCGGACTGGTCAACTTCGAAGCGTCGCTTTCGAAGTCGATCGAGGTCAATGCCGGCGGCGTGGCCAACGTGGTCGCGTTCTGCCGGAAGATCGGCGCCGCGATGCTCCATATCTCGACTTGCTATGTCGCTGGCGCGGCCGACGGGCACCGCTTCGAAGACGACATCCCCGTCAACTGGTGCCCTGCGGGACGCAAGAGCTTCAACCTCGAGCGCGAGATTCGCGACGCGCGCGCCGCGATCGCTCGGGTCGAAGCCGAGTCGCGCGATCAGCAGCGGCTTGCGGATTTCCGCGGCGAATCCGACGACGACGGCGCTGAGCTCGAAACCCGTGAAGGCGCACTCGAGCATCGCCGCAAAGCCTGGGTCGAAGAACGCCTAAAAGAAGTAGGCAAACAGCGCGCGCTGAAATGGGGATGGCCAAATACCTATAGCTACACCAAGAGCCTCGGCGAACAGTTAGTATTAGCAGCGCGCGACGAGTTGAACGTAACCGTCGTGCGCCCCGCGGTGATCGAAAGCGCCGTCGCTGATCCTTTCCCCGGATGGAACCAGGGCGTCAACACCAGCGCTCCGCTCACTTATCTGGCGGGCCGCGGATACCGCTTCTATCCGGCGAAGGCCGAGCTGGTGCTTGACGTGATTCCGGTCGATCTGACCGCGCACGCGATGATCCCGATCCTCGGCGCGCTGCTTATCAGGCGGCAGAAGCCGATTTATCAACTATGCACTTCGGATCGTAATCCTCTGCCGATGCGCCGCCTGGTCGAGCTGACCGCACTTACCCATCGGCGCGACCATCGCGAGGATAAAGGTTCCTCGGCCCGGATGGCGAAGCATCTCGAAGCGGTCGTCGTCTCGCAGAATACCTACGACCTCGCGAGCGAGACGCTGCCGCGCGTTCTGAAGCGCGCGGCCGAGATTGCGCGCTCGGTAGTCGGCGACGATTCCGAACGAATCAAACAGCTCGAAGCGCGCATCGACACGTTCAAGGACAACACCGACCTCGCGCGCGAGCTGGTCGAGGTTTACCGGCCGTATATCCAGGAGCTGGTCTATACATTTCACGGGGCAAACGCGCGCGCGCTGTATGGGAGCCTCGCGCGCGACGACGTCAAGCATCATCCGTATCGCCCCGACCGAATCGACTGGCGCGACTACTGGATGAATATCCATATGCCCGGCCTGCGCCGGCACATCTTCGGCCAACTCGATCTGCATACGCGCCGCCAGCGCTCGCTGCCGCGTTATCGCAACCTGGTTGATCTGCTGGACCGCGCCGCTGAGCGTTACGGCTCCGCACCGGCACTGATCGCGCGGCGGCCCGCCGGCGAGCGCACGACGATGAGCTATCGCGAGCTGCGCGATCGCGCGCATCGCGCGGCGCTTCTCCTGGCGCGGCGCGGAATCAAGCCCGGCGACCGTGTGCTACTCATCTCCGAGAACTCGCCCGACTGGGTGCTCGGCTTCTTCGCGATTCTGTGCGCGGGCGCGGTCGCGGTGCCGTTGGATCATTTGATTTCGGCCGACGAGCTTGCGCCGATCTGCAAGATCGCGCAGCCGCGCGGTGCGCTGCGCTCGACCGCCGTCGCCAAGCGGCTCGGCGACGCGGTTCGCACAGTCGCTCCAGGAGCGGTTGAGGTTGATCTGGCCGAGCTTACGCGCCCGTTTATTCTCGACAAGGCCGCAGCTCCCGTCGCTTTGCCCGAGCGCAAGGCGCTCGCGTCGATCGTCTTCACCTCGGGCACTACAGGCGCGCCCAAAGGCGTGATGCTGACGCACGGGAACTTTGCGGCCGAGGTCGCGATGCTGAGCCGCGTGTTCGCGCTCTCGGGCGACGATACCCTGCTCTCGCTGTTGCCGCTGCATCATACGTTCGAGTTCACCTGCGGGATGCTGCTGCCGCTCGCGAGCGGCGCGGCGATCGCGTATCCGATCGAGTTCGACGCCAAAAATCTTTCGCGAATTCTCGGTGACGTTCGCCCGACCGCGCTGATTGGCGTGCCCGCGCTGTGGGAGGCGGTGCATCGCCGGATCGTCGACGAAGTCGAAGAGCGCGGTCCGTTCTTCGCCGCCGCGTTCGGTCAGATGCGCGAGCTCAACCGCCGTCTTGACCGCGACTCGGGGATTAACCTGGGCTCGGTCCTGTTCCGGCAGGCGCATCAGGCGCTCGGCGGACGCCTGCGACTGGCGGTCAGCGGCGGAGCGGCGCTGCCGCTGCGCGTCGGAGATTTCTTCGGCGACCTTGGAATTCATCTGCTCGAGGGTTACGGCCTGACCGAGGCTGCGCCTGTTCTGAGCACCGCGCATCCTGATGATCCGCGATGCGCCGGCTCGGTCGGCAAGCCGCTTTCCGGCGTCGAAATCAGGCTTGATCCCGACGGCGCCGAGATTGGAGAAATCTGCGCGCGCGGCGCCAACCTGATGGCGGGTTACTATCGCAATCAATCCGCCACCGACGAAGTTCTGCGCGACGGATGGCTGCATACCGGAGACCTCGGGCGGCTCGACGCCGAGGGGCGACTGTATATAGTCGGCCGCGCCAAGGAAGTAATCGTCGATTCGGGCGGCAACAATATCTATATCGACGAGCTCGAAGAAGCGTACGGACATTCGCCGTACCTGCGCGAGATCGCGGTGGTCGGATTGCAGGTTGCGCAGGGCGAGCAGGTCGCAGCGCTGGCGGTCCCCGCGTACGCGCGCGGCGAGAGCAGGCGCACGGTCGAGGACGGCCTGCGCGCGCACTTCGAGAAAATCGCGCAGGGGCTGAGCCCGCACAAACGCATCCGCATCATGCGCTTCACCGACGCGGAGCTGCCGCGCACCCGCACGCGCAAGGTCAAGCGCAACGAGGTCGCCGCGATCCTGCGCCGGATGCTCGCCGCCACCAGCGCCGAAAGCGCCGCCGCCGCGCATAGCGCCGAGGTAGAGCCGTGGCTCGCGCAGGCGCTGGCGCAGGTGTCGTCGGAACGAATCGCGATCAATCCTGCCACGCGGCTGATCGAGGATCTCGGTCTCGACTCGCTCGCGATGGCGGAGCTCGGCGAGCATATCGCCGAGCACGCCGGCCGCGACGTCGGACCCGAAGAGATGAGCGATCTCCGCACCGTCGAGGACTTGCAGCGCGTCGCGCAGGCGGGTATCGGAAGCGGACGCGTGCGGATGCCGTCGTATGCGCGATTCGCCGATCCCTATACGCCGAAGCTGCCCGCGGCCGTTCGCGGACTCGCGCGCCGGATGCTGCGGCGCTCGCAGCAGGGCGCATTCCAGACGTGGCTGCGGCCGGAGATTCTCGGACGCGGCAACGTGCCCGCAAATCGCAACGTGGTCGTGGTCGCGAATCATTCGAGCCACCTGGATTTCGGCCTGGTCGGCTACGCGCTCGGAAGGGTGGGCGACGACCTGGTCGTGCTCGCGGCCAAGGATTATTTTTTCAACACTCCCGCGCGCCGCTTTCTCGCGGCCAATTTTACTTCGCTCATTGCGTTCGACCGCGAACGCGCTCAGCTCGAATCCCTCGACGACGCGCTGGCCGAACTCGCCGCCGGCAAGAGCGTGCTGATGTTCCCGGAGGGCACGCGCTCGGCCGACGGCGCGATCCACGAGTTCAAGAGCGGAGCAGGTTACCTTGCGCTGCGCAGCGGATGCGACGTGCTGCCGGTCCTGATTCGCGGCACGCATGAGGTCCTGGGCAAAGGCAGCCTGTGGCCCCGGCGTCATCCGGTGGAAGTCAGGATCGGCAGCGTGATCACGAACGCCGCGATGCGCGCGCTCTCGGAGAATGGCGAGGGGATGGGTGCCTACCGCAAGCTCGCCGAGCACATGCAGCGGGCAGTAGTCGCGTTGGGCGAAGCGCCCGGCCGTGCGAGGCGCGCGCGCAAATCCGCCGAGGCGATCGAGCCCGAGATCGCGCCGCAGCAGCCAACTCCCGAATCTCCCGAACGGTCTCACGCGCGCAACGATCGCGCTCGCCACAGCCGCGGCGCCAAAGCGTGAAGCTGCGCGCGGCGATTGTGTGCACGATCGCGCTTTTCGCGACCGCGCCGTCCGCGCACGCATGGGACAGCGGTACCCATCGGATGATCGCGGGCCTGGCGGTCAGTGCCCTGCCGGCTTCGGCGCTGAAAGATACGCTCGCGGCGAACGAACACGCGCTCGAAGCTGACGCGGTAGCTCCCGATACAATCCTGCGCGATCGCTACGGACACGCCGAGTCGATCCGGCATTACATCGATCTGGAAATGTACGGCGCCGATCCGCTCTCCGCTCTGTCGCCGGATTTGAGCACTATGCTGTCGCGGTACGGCAAGTATCGGGTGGATAAGGCGGGAACGCTCCCGTGGACGATCGAGAGCGAGGCGGCTCAGGTCCGCGAGGACTGGCAGCGTGGCGACTGCGCCGGCGTCGTCACGCATTCGGGTTATCTGGCGCACTACGTCGGCGACGCGAGCCAGCCGCTGCATACTACTATTCGCCACGATTGCAGCCGGGCGCAGCGCGGATGCCACGCGCGAATCGAGAACGCCGCCAACCATCGCACGCGCGATATCGAGCGCGCGGCGGCGCCACAGGTGCGCGTCACCGCGATCACCGGAGTATGGCCGGCGGCGATTGCCGAGATCTCGCGCTCGCACGCACTGGTCGGCCGAATCACCGCCGATGATCGCGCGGCACGAGCTGCGGGCGGCGCTAACTCCGCATACGCTGACGCGCTGTTCGCACGCGACTCCGCGCTTTTCAGCGCACAGATCGCCGACGCCGCATCGACGCTCGCCTCGATCTGGCTCTACGAATGGAAGCAGGCGGGAAGCCCGAATCGATGCATCAGCCGGCAATGACGCGGCTGGGCAAATGATGGCATACTGGAATTGACTATTCCGACCCGGCTAAATTCATGACGATGGACTGGTTTGGCAAAAACTCCGACGGCCATCCGCGCTCGACGCGCGGCGACCGCCGTCCTTCCGTCAGCGAGATCACCGACGAGCTGGTGATCGGCGAGTATCCGGCGCCAGAAGATATCGGATGGCTCAAGGACACTTACGGCATCACCGCGGTCCATAATCTGCAGGACGACGAGGACTTGCGCATCAACGGCCTCAGCGCGAATGAGTTGCGTGGCGAGTACGACGCTCGCGGCATGATGTTCGTGCGCACTCCGATCCAGGACGGCAGCGCGGACGCGATGGCCGAGCGGCTGGAAGTTGCGCTCGAGGATTTGTGCGAGCTGATGAAGACCCGCCGCCGGGTTTACCTGCATTGCAACGCCGGCATGAATCGCGCGCCCACTCTCGCAATCGCCTACCTGCGCGCGTGCCGCCAGATGTCGCTCGAAGAAGCGATGCTCCTGGTCAAACGCCATCGCGCATGCGGCCCATTCATGACCGTGCTCGAAGATCACTTCGGGCCGCGCCATGTGAAGCCCGCCAAGTGACGATCCGAATGAGGATCCAATGAGCAGCGCGGCGGGAACCTTGTCCGGACCATTGCCGCGCCAGCGTATCCTGCTGGCCTGCGCGTGGGCGGTACATCTGTACACCGCGCTCGGCGCGGCGGCGGGATTGCTCGCGATCTACTACGCGGCGGAGCAGAACTTTCCGATGTCGTTCGTCGCGATCGGAATCGCGATCTTCATCGACTCGAGCGACGGCGCGCTGGCGCGCTGGGTTGACGTAAAGCATCGCGTGCCATCGTTCGACGGCTCGCTGCTCGACAATATCGTCGACTACCTGACCTACACCGTCGCGGCGGTGTTCCTGATGCTCGAGTCCGGCATCATTCCCAAGTCGATTCCGGGGCTCGTACTCGCGTGCTTCATCATGCTGGCGAGCGTGTACGGCTTCTGCCAGACCGACGCGAAAACCGAAGATCATTATTTTCTTGGCTTTCCGAACTACTGGAATATCGTCGCGTTCTATCTCTACTGCCTGCACTGGCCGAGCGTGATCAACTGGGCGATATTGATAATCTTCGCGGTGATGGTGTTCGTGCCGATCAGATATATCTATCCGAGCCGCACGGTTCCGCTGCGGCCGGTGACGCTCGCCTACGGAATCGTGTGGGCGGTCGTGACCTTCGCGATGCTCCCGATGCTGCCGGTGGTCAATCCGATCATGCTCGGAGTCTCGCTCAGCTTCATCGTTTATTATTTCGCCGCGTCGTTCGTCCTGCATGCGCGCACCGCGCGAGTCGCGGCGTCATGAGCGGCGCCGCGGTCGGCCTCGAAGAGGCGGGCAATTGGCTGCAAACGATCGAGGCTGATTCTCCGATTCTGCTGATCGCGCCGCACGGCGGACGCGCCGGCGCGGCCTCGCGCGCGACGCTGCATCCCAAGGTCAACGATCTTCACACCGCGGATATCGCGCGCGAACTCGCGCGGCGCCTCGGCGCGGCGGCGCTGATCAACTTTGGGATGGATCGCAACCGGCTCGATTGCAATCGCCTGACGCAGCTTGCCGAACAGGCGCCATGGATCCTCGAGATGATCGCTGAACGGGTGACGAGTATCGTCCAGCGCCACGGCCGCGCGACCGTATTGATGATCCACGGATGGAACATTATCGAGCCGCGCGTCGATCTGGGCCTCGGCGTCCGTACGATCGGCGGCGAGCTGCGCCCGACAGGACAGGCGCGCGTCTCCGCCAGCGACGAGTTTATTCGCGGACCGCTGATGGACTTCGCGGCGCGCCTGCGCGAGAGCGGCGTCACGCCGACTTTCGGAATGCGCTACCCGGCGGGTGCGCTGCACAACCTGGTGCAGGCATTCACCGAGCGTCATCGCCAGAGCGCGATCGCCGCGCTCCGGACGATCGCGGCGCTGTCTGAGAGCGCGCAGGTTGACGCCGCGCAGCTCGAACTCTCAGTCGCGGTCCGGATGCCCGGGCGGCTGCGCGATCGCTGTATCGACGCGCTCGCGGCGGCGTTCGGACCACACGCCGCGGAATCGTCACGCTCTGGCTCGCGACTCAAGATCGTGCGCGAGCCGATGCCGCGTCCGGCGGCCGCACCCGCGCGCGTCGCCACGCCTTCGGTGCCGACGCGCGTCGGCGTCGAGTTCTTCGATCCGCGCGCAGGCCTCGGCGCGATGGCGAGCTTTGATCTGGGCGGCGGCTTCGGCGCGCGAATCATGTTCCTGTCGAGGGGCCGCCGCGTCGCGCTTTGCACCTGCGAAGGCAGGGTCAAACTTGCGGGCGACGGACTCTCGCTCGGCCCGCTGACGCTTGCGGTCGAGGGCCGCGAGCTGCGCCTCGGATTCTCCGGGCCAATCGTTATCGTGCCCGACGGTTCGGCATATCTGAGTATCGAACGCGCGCTGGCCTCTGGACGCCTCGATCCTGCCGCGCGGGTCGAGCTGCGGATGCGCTTGCCCCGAAATGGATTCGACCCCGCGGCGATTTTCGGAGGCAGCGGCGCGCCGCCTTCGAACGACTCCATTTCCTCGTTCGCCGAGATGACCGGCACGGTCGAAATCGATGGCGAAACTACCGAGGTGCGTGCCGTTGCGCGAGCCGGGCTCTCGTTCACCGGCCTCGGTCCGCAGAAATTCCGCGAGCGGCGGATGCTGTGGGCGTGCTTCGAGGACGGACGCGAGCCCTCGGCGCTCGAGCTGCGCACCGTCGGCGACGAATCGGCCGAGCCTCATCGCAAGGCGATATTCCTCGGGGGCGATGGATGGATCGACGGCGCGCTGTCCGCGCTCGAAATTGAAACACCGTCGCCCGAGGAAGCGCCGAGCAAGATCTCCGCGTGTGCCGAATTTCGTCACGAGGCAATTGCGCTCGAGGGCGCGGTCTGCGCGTTCGTTCCGCTCTCGAGGCCAGGACCCGACCATAGCCGAATCTTCACCACGCTCGGATTTGCAAAGTTTCGCGCCGGCGAGCGCGAGGGCGCCGGGATGTTCGAGCATTCACGAGTCGTCGACGAGACGCCGACGCTCGACGAAGACGACGAGGACTCGCCGTCCGAGTAGTTGGGTGTCTTTAAGCGGCCGGTGATGGTGCTGCGCGACCGAGCAGGATCATCCGCTCGACCTCATGCGCGAGACCAAGCAGATTTTTTCCGAGCGGAGTGTCGGCGTACTGATGCACGAACAGCACTCCGCGGTCCGATGCTTCGGCAAGCCGCGGATCAAACGCCAGCCGCGCGAGAACCGGCAGCCCGAACTCGGTTGCAACGCCGGCCAGGTTTCCTTCGGGCATCAGCGGCCGCACCGAGCGGCATCCGTCGCAATTGAAGCCGGCCATATTTTCCAGCAGCCCGGTCACCGGCGCGGCGAATTTCGCCGAGAGCCGAATCAGGTGGCGCGTCGCGGCAACCGCCTGCTCCGACGAATGGCTCACCAGCATCACGTTGGTCAGCGGCGCGATTTGTGCGACCTGATGCAGCCGGCCCGCTCCGGGCGCGACGTCGATAATCACCGCGTCGAGCGCACCCAGCCGCGTGAGCGAAAGCATCCGCACCAGCGCGCCGCCGTACCCGATCTCCTGCGCCGATTCGGCCTGGCTCGGCGGCGCATCTTCGAGAAATGAAATCGCCGGCGCTTCTCCGCCCGCGATCATCTCGCTGGAGACGACCCGCAGGCCGTGCGGTCCCGCCGCCGGCTCGATCCCTTCGACCATCGGCAGCATGCGCGGCGGCTTCATCCCGAGCATCCGGATGACGCTGGGCGCGTTCAGGTCGGCATCGATGATCGCAACTTTGCGTCCGCGCAGTGCAAGCGCGCTGGCAACATTCACCGCGACCACGCTCTTGCCGACGCCGCCTTTCGCGCTCGCGATCGCAATCACGGCGCCGGCGCTAGCAAGGTTGTCACGCACGCGGTCAACATTGCCGCGCAGCGATGACTGCGGCGGCTCAAGCCCGTCGCGCATTTCAGAATCCGTAAAAATCCTCATACGAGCGGTCTGATGACCATCCGGTCCGATCTCCTCCCCTCGCGCGCCGCGAACCCCTTCGCAAGCGCGCGAATCTTTGCTTGATGCTACGTGCCGAGCGCGAACGGCACAATCCTGAAAAAGCGCGCGTCGGCAGTTACAAGCGCGGCTACGCTTTTGCTATCACTGAGCGACGAGGCGCGCCAACAGACAGGCGGCGCGCTAGAGGTGTGCGATGCCCGGACCGCTTGAGGGAATTCGTGTCGTCGAACTTGGCTTCTGGGTCGCCGCGCCGGCGGCGGGCGGAATCATGGCCGATTGGGGCGCCGACGTAATCAAGATCGAACCGCCCGAGGGCGATCCTTTTCGCGGACTATTCCTGAAGAGCGCCGGGCTGGAGGTTCCGATCAATCCGCCGTTCGAGCTCGATAATCGCGGCAAACGCAGTATCGCGCTCAATCTCGAAACCGAAGACGGCCGGCGGATCGCGCGCGAGCTTATCAAGCGCGCCGACGTCTTCGTCACCAATTTGCGCGCCAAGGCGCTCATCCAGCTTGCGATGCGCTATGAGGATCTGCGCGAGCTGAATCCGCGCGTGGTCTATTGCCACGTGACCGGCTACGGCTCGCGCGGAGCGGAGATCAATCGCGCGGCCTACGATGTCGGCGCGTTCTGGTCGCGGGCGGGCGTCGTCTCGACGCTCACTCCCGCGGGACAGGAGCCCGCGACGCAGCGCGGCGCGATGGGTGATCACACGACGGCGATCACGGCGACCAGCGCAATCTGCGCGGCGCTGGTCGCGCGCGGCAAGACCGGACAGGGCCAGAAGGTCGAGACTTCGCTGATGCGCGTCGGCGGGTACTTCATCGGATGGGACGTCAACATTCGGCTGCGGCTCGGAGTTCCGACGGTCGCCGGCACGCGGCATACGACGCCGAATCCGCTCATCACGTCCTATCACGATTCGAACGGCAAATGGTTCTGGCTGTTGGGTTTGCAAGGCGATCGGATGTGGCCCGATATGCTGCGCGCAATCGCTCGGCCGGATCTCGATCACGACGCGAGGTTCAACACGATGGCGGCGCGGCGGGAGAACGCGGCGGTGCTGGTCGATCTGCTGGACTCGATCTTCGCGCAGAAGACTCTAGCGGAGTGGGCGCCGATCTTTGATCGCGAAAACGTATGGTGGGCTCCGGTGCAAACCACCGAAGATCTGCTCGAGGATCCGCAAGCGCGCGCCGCCGGATTATTCGTGAAGGTCCCAACCGCCGACGGCGAAGCCGAGATGGTCGCGACTCCATGCGACTTCGGCGGCACGCCGTGGGCGCCCGCGGCGATGGCTCCCGAGCTCGGGCAGCATTCGGAAGAAATCCTGCTCGAGCTCGGCCTCGACTGGGAAGAGATCGGCCGCCTCAAAGAAGCCCGCGTGATCCCGTGAGCAATCGCGTCATGCCGCCAGATGCTGGGAGGGCCCTGGAGGAACTCGGATGAATAGACTTCTCGCTCCTACCTGGCAGGTAAGAAGCGTCGTTTTCATCCGATTGGCTGTCGGCTTGATCTTCTTCACGCAGGGACTTCTTAAATTCATCGATCCGTCGATGGGGGTTATGCGCTTCGCCAGGATCGGATTTCCGTATCCCGAATTCACCGCAAACTTCGTCGGAGGTTTCGAGATCGTTTGTGGCCTTCTGGTTTTGGCCGGCCTTCTCACCCGGCTCGCGAGCATTCCACTCTTAATCGTCATCCTGACCGCGATCGGAACCACCAAGATTCCGGAGTTGTCGCATCCGAATCAGGGCTTCTGGTTTATGGTAAGCGACGCGAGGACAGATTTCGCGATGACGATGGCGTTGCTGTTCCTGATCAGCGCCGGGGCCGGAGCATGGTCGCTCGACGCCTGGCTATGGAACCGCAAGCTCTGAATAGACGGCGTCGATGGTTGAGAGCATTCGTACGTCGTGGCGGGCTTCTTGAGATTCGAGCATTCCGTTGAAGACGAGCGCGACGACCACCTTATTCTCCGGATCGACGAAGCCCGTCGAGGAGACATAGCCGCTGTGGCCCCATGTGCGGCGCGAGCATCGGTTGCCGAACCACGTTGCCGCGTTGCAGTACTGCTTTGAATCGATCACCACGCCGAGGCCGCGATCGAGTGGATAGCCGAAAGTATGATCCCGCATTCCGACGACGTGGCGTGCGGAGATTGCCGCGACGGTCTGCGGACGGATAATTCCGCCGCCGCCTGCGAGCATCGCTTCATAGAATTTGCCGAGCTCGCGAATCGGGCCGCGCGCGCTCCCTCCCGGACGGCAGACGGCCAGCGCCTCTGCGGTGTCGCCCCAGAATGAGTAGTTGTGTGGAACGGGTTTGCTCAAGCCGGTCGAAAAATGCATCGGCGCAATCCGCCCATCGCCGGCGTACTCGCGATAGCGCTCCTCGGGCATCCCGAGCCAGGTGTCGCGCATCCCGAGCGGCTCGAAAATTTCCTCGCGCGCGTATTGGCTATACGCGCGGCCGTCGAGCCGCCGCACGATTTCCGCCAGCGCGTACCATCCCGACGCGACGTGATAGCCCATCCGCTCTCCGGGGATCCATCCGGGCGCGAGCGGTGACGCGCAAAGCTCGGCGATAATCTTTTCCCACGGCGCGGCGCTCCAGCTAATCACGGCGCCCGGGAAGCCTCCGGTGTGCGTGAGCACGTGGCGGATCGTCACACGATCTTTGCCGCCAGCGGCGAATTCCGGGATATGGCGCGCGACAGGATCGTCGAGGTCAAGTTTGCCGCGCTCCCATTGCTGCGCGATTGCGACCGCCGTGATCGGCTTGACCGACGACATCCACAGCATCAGCGTGTCAGGCCGCATCGCGACGCCCTCGCTCGATTCTCCGAGCGCGAGGTCTGCGACGGTTGCGCCGTCGCGCGATACGTAAAGCTGTGCGCCCAGATGCAACCGCGCGGCGATTCCGCCGTCGATTACCTTTTTCGCCCGCTCGAGCATCACGTCAGTGCCGCAGAGCGCGCGGCGCGATCACATATTTTCTTCGTCGCCGTCGGTCGAGCCGAGCTTGCGATAGGTGTTGGTATTGCGCTCGTCGTCGTTGCGGCGCTGCGATTTGGCCTCGCGCTCCATGTCCTGCTGGCAGTCGCGGCACAGGCGCGTAAACGGCATCGCGTTCAGCCGCTCTTCGGCGATCTCGAGCCCGCAGGACTCGCACACGCCGTAGGTGTTGTCGTCGAGGCGTTCGAGCGCGTCGTCGATCTGCTTGACCTTGACGCGTTCGCGATCCGACAGGATGAAATTGATCTCGCGATCGCGCTCCTCAGAAGCGAGATCGTAGGTGTCCATCCCTTCGTCCTTGTTGCCTTCGCGTTCGGCCCGCAGTTCGGCCTCGAGTTCGCCGTGCAACTTATCTTTCATTTCCGCCAGATGCTCATGCATCTTGGTCAGGAACTTCTTCCGATTCGTGGCGGCTGGTTTCTTAGCCATGGTATGCCACCCTCTCCTCTTCGCGGGGCGATTCCCCCACGATGCGTGCTTGAAGGTCGTAGCTGAGGGCCTTATCGATCCGGGCACGGACGAATTCGCCGGGCTCCGCCTCTCCTTTGAGAAAGACCGAGCCGTCGATATCTGGCGCCTGACCTGAGGTTCGCCCGCGCAGCCGCGTGGCGCGTCCGGGCAGAGGACCCTCGACCAGAACCTCGATTTCGCGGCCCACAAGACCGCGATTCTTGTTGAGTGATATTGTCGCCTGGGTTTCCATCAAGGCGGCGCGCCGCGCGCGCTTGACGCGCTCGGGAACCTGCTCCGGCAAATCAAAGGCGGCGGTATTTTCTTCGCGCGAGTAGGTAAAGACACCCACGCGGTCAAATTCGATCTCGCGCACGAAATCGACCAGCCGTCCGTATGCGGCGTCGGTCTCGCCCGGGAACCCGACGATAAACGAGGTCCGCAGCACGACGCCGGGAATTCGCGCGCGGATCCGTCCGAGCAGCTTGTGCAGCGCGGCGCCCGAGCGCTCGCGGCGCATCGCACGCAGCATCGCGTCGTCGGCATGCTGGAGCGGGATGTCGATGTACTTCACCACCTTCGGCAACTCGGCGATCGTGTCGAGCAGCTCATCGGTCACGAAGTTTGGATAGCAGTAAAGCAGCCGAATCCAGTGCAGATCCTCGACCGTCGAAAGCTCGCGCAGTAGCGCCGCGAGCGAGGCGGACCGGTCCAGGTCACGGCCGTAGGCGGTCAGATCCTGCGCGATCAGATTGAGCTCGCGCACACCTCCGTTAACCAGAGCGCGCGCCTCGGCCACCAAGTCATCGATCGGACGGCTTTCGTGGCGTCCGCGGATTTTCGGGATGATGCAGAACGCGCAGGTATGATTGCATCCTTCGGAAATCTTCAAGTAAGAGGTGAAGAAATTTCCGGTCTTGACCCGCGGCGCGGTTGCGCGCGGCAGCAGATGCGCCGCTCCGGGATACGGCATCGGGCGCGCCTCGGGAGATTCGGTGCGGCGCAGAAGCTCGGGCAGGTCCATGAAATTGCCGGTGCCGACGAACACGTTGACCTCGGGCAGCTTTTCGCACAGCTCCTCGCTATAGCGCTGCGACAGGCATCCGGCGACCACCAGCCGCTTGCCTGCGCCGCGATGCTTGACCTCGGCGGCCTCTAAAATCGCGTCGAGCGATTCTTTCTTGGCCGCCTCGATAAACGCGCAGGTATTGACCACGAGAATCTGCGCATCTTCGGGGTCGAGGGTAATCTCGAATCCGGCCTGCGTGAGCGCCCCCAGCATCAACTCGCTATCCGCGAGGTTTTTGGGGCAACCCAAAGTAAGAAGATGCACTTTCTCCATGATCAGCCCATCGAGGGGCATATATTTCTACTCGCCGCTCGTAAGCGAGGCAATCGTTGTGCCAAGGATGCGAAAAATTTACGCGTCGCGGCTAGTGCGGCAGCGTAGGCGAGACGATGTCGGCGCCTGCGGGAGGAGTGAAATCAAACTCGGAGTCTGTAATTTCGACATTGTCCTGTAAGTCGCTGAACTCGAGCGAGGTCTTGTTGCCGAGCTGGTCGGTAATCTCGATGCGACGGACGTCGCCGCTTTTGGGCTCGATTCCAAGTTCGATTGTGTTCCCGCCCTGCCGGGGAATCAGCGTCACGTAGGTCAATCCGTCGGAGGGCGGAGACTTCGGCGCCGACGCGATAAAGTCCTTACGGATATTTCCCGCCCCGAGCAGGAACTCCGTCGCGCCGGGCGCTCGCAGTGCGTCTTTCAATGGCGTCTCGACCACCTGATTGAGGCCGGGGTCGTAGCTGAAGAGGGTCTGGCCGTTGCTGACCAGCAGCTCTTTGTTGGGCGACTCGAAATCCCAGCGCATCCGGCCGGGCTTGCTGAACGCGACGGTGCCTTCGCGGGTTCGGACCGGAGCGCCTACCGCCGCGATCCGTTCGGTGAACTTCGCACTGAACGAGCGCGTGGTCTCATAGTGATGCTGCAGCGCGTCGAGCGTCGCATCGAGACTGCTGCCGGAATGCCGGGACTGGTTCGCAAAGACGGAAGTCTCGGCGACCGCGCGCAGCGGGATCGCCATCGCGATCGCGACGGTCGCAGCGGCAATCGCGATACGTGTGTGACGATACACTCCGCGCATTGTCGTCTAGCTCGCGCCGCGCAGGCGCACCTCGCGCGGCTTTGCGCCGTCGGCCGGCATCACGATCCCTTCGCGCTCCATCTGCTCGACCATCCGGGCCGCGCGATTGTATCCGATTCGGAGCCGGCGCTGGATCATCGAGATGGAAGCCTGGTTGGTTTCGAGCACGATCCTGACCGCCTCGTCGTAATTCTCGTCGTGCTCGTCGTCGCCTAGGCCGCCGGCGTCGTCGGTAGGCGCCTTGGTCTCGAGGATTTCCATCCGGTACTCGGGCGCGCCCTGCTCGCGCAGAAAATCCGTCAGCTTGCGAATCTCATGCTCAGACACGAACGGGCCGTGCAGGCGGCGCAGCTTGGCGGTGCCTGGCGGCATGAAAAGCATGTCGCCGGCGCCGAGCAGGCGTTCAGCGCCAATCGAATCGAGAATCGTGCGCGAGTCCACGCGCGAGGTCACCTGCAGCGAGATTCGCGCGGGCAGATTGGCCTTGATGATCCCGGTTATGACGTCCACCGACGGGCGCTGGGTTGCGAGAATCAGATGGATTCCGGCGGCGCGGGCCTTTTGCGCAAGGCGCGTGATATCGCGCTCGACGGTCTTGCCCTCGCTCAGCAGCAGGTCGGCCAGCTCGTCGATAACGATCACGATTTTTGGAAGCTTCTTATGCTCGAACGGCGCGGTGGTGGAATCGACGCCATGATTTCCGCCTCCCGGACCCGATGCGGCTTTCAGATCGCTGACGGAAGTACCCGAGGCGAGCGCCTGATTGTAGCCGTCGATTCCGCGCACGCCGAGCTCACGCATCTTCATGTAGCGGCTTTCCATTTCCTGCGTGGCCCAGAGCAGAACCGAGGCGGCCTTCTCCGGATCGACCACGACCGGGACCAGCAAATGCGGAATATTTTCGTAAACCGACAACTCGAGCATCTTGGGGTCGACCAGGATCAGGCGCACGTCGTCAGCGGTTGCGTTGAAAAGAATCGACGCGATCATGGTGTGAATCGAAACCGACTTGCCGGTGCCGGTTGCGCCCGCGATCAGCAGATGCGGCATCCGCGCCAAATCGGCGGCGACCGGACGCCCGGCGATATCCTTGCCGAGCGCGATAGTTAACTGGCTGCCCTCGGCGGAAAATTCCTCGGCCTCGAGGATCTCGCGCAGGTAAACCCGATCGCGCTTGCGGTTGGGAACCTCGATTCCAACTACCGCCTCACCGGGGACAGGAGCCTGGATTCGCACCGCGGCGGCTCGCAGAGCCATCGAAAGGTCGTCGGAGAGATTGACGATCTGGCTGACCTTGATTCCCGAGCCCGGCTCGAACTTGTACATCGTGATCACCGGGCCGGGCTGAACCTCGACCACGCGTCCCTCGACCCCAAAATCCGCGAGCTTCTGCTCGAGCACGCGCGCGCTGCGCTCGAGCGCGGCTTCATCGACCTGCGTATGCTCAGCGGGCGGCATGTCGAGCAAACTCGGAGGCGGAATTTTATACGCGCCCTTGGTGCGCGGCTTGGCGTTGGCGGCGTCTTTGCGTTTGTCGCGCGAGGGAATTTCGCGCAGCTCGATCTTCCGCACCTTGAGCGGGGCGGGCTTGCCGTTCCCGTCGGGATCGAACTCGCCAATCGCGTCGGACAGCTCGACGATTCGCGACCCCCGCGCGCTATAGCCGAGATCCTCGTCGGCATCGCGCCTGGAGCGCGGACGAAGCTTCCCGGCCGCCGCGACCGCCAGCTCGGTCGGCGCCCGCTTGAGCATCAGCGCGATCCCGCAAATGATCGCGAGCATCACCGCCAGGTAACCGCCGCCGAGATTCAAAGAGGCGTTCAGCACGCTCCCGATCGCAACTCCGACTTCGCCGCCGACGCGCGCGTCGTTCAGGTTGAACAGGCCGCCCGCCGTCGCCAGCGCAACCAGGATAATTGCGCCGCCGGCAATCTCGCGCGCGAGGACCGCGGCCGGAGTCCGCGACCAGATCCGAATCGCCAGCGCGACGATCAGCGCCAGCATCGCATAGGACTGATAGCCGACCATCGCGCTCATCGCAGCGGCAAGCGCGTCGCCGACCGGACCGCCGAGATTTGGCGTGCGCCCGAGATCGAAACAGATCAGGCTCGCCACCGCGAACGCCGTGATCGCGAACAGCCCGAGCGCCCACAGCTCGCGCACGATCCGGCTGGGCGGCGCAGACGGCTCCGCAACCGCCTCCGGCGGGGGCAAAGCAGCGGGAGCGGATTCGGGCGTGCCCTTGATACTCTTGCTTGCGATTGGAGTCAGACCTCCACGATCAGAGGAATCACGAGGGGACGTTTATCCAGCTCGTCGCTGAAGTAGCGGCGCACGGCGCGCGTGACTTCGTCTTTGAGCGTGATCTCGCCCGCGCTCATCGGTCCACGATACAGCGCGAGGCGCGCTGAAAGCTCCTCGCGCGCGCGGCGCATATGCTCGGAAGTTCCGTCGCCGCTGACCAATCCGCGCGACACCAGGTTCGGGCCGGCGATGATTTTGCCGGTCTTCGCCGACACGACCAGCACGGCGGTTACGGTGCCGTCGCGCGCGAGAATTCTCCGCTCGCCGACGAGGGCGGGGTCGCCCGGCTCGCCGCCTTCGATCACGACGCGTCCGGCCTCGACCGCGCGGCCGCGATGCGCCCCGACGGCGTCGAGAATCAAAGTGTCGCCGTCTTCGAGCAAAAAGCAGTTGCGCTCGGGAACTCCGGCTTCGATCGCGAGCGTGAGGTGGCGGCTCAGATGGCGGTACTCACCGTGAATCGGAACAAAATTTGCCGGACGCGTGAGCGCGATCATCTCGGACAGCTCGTCGCGGCTCGCGTGGCCGGAGACATGCACCGGCGCGACTGATTCGTACATCACTTCGGCGCCCGATTTGTAAAGGCGGTTTATCAGCGTACCAATCGTGCGCTCGTTGCCCGGGATGAAGCGCGACGAAAGCACCACGACGTCGCCGGGCTCGAGCGCGACCTTCGGATGCGTTCCCGCGGCGATTCGCGCGAGCGCAGAGTTCGCTTCGCCCTGGCTTCCGCTGGCCAGATAGGCGAGCCGGTCGGCCTCCAGGAACTCGGCCTCATTCGGCTCGATAAACATCCCGGGCGCGAAGCCGAGCTGGCCGGTTTCCGCGCCGAGCCGGACGCTCTCGGCCATCCGGCGTCCGAGCGGAACGACGCGGCGTCCGAACTCGCGCGAGACTTCGGCGACCTGTCGAATCCGATGCAGATGCGAGGAGAAGGACGACAGAAAAAAGCGCCTGCGGGTGCGCGAAACGATCTCGCGCAGAATCGGCTTTAACGAACTCTCCGAACCGGAGCGGCCCGTGCGCTCGACGTTGGTTGAATCAGAAAGTAATAGCGCAACGCCCTCTTGGCCGAGCTCCGCGAAGCGTTCGCGATCGAAAAGTTGGCCGTCAACCGGCGCTTCGTCGATCTTGAAGTCGCCGGTATGGATGATTATTCCGGCGGGGGTGCGAATCGCGAGCGCCATCGAGTCGGGCGTCGAATGAGTCACGCGAATTGGCTCGATATTGAACGGGCCGAGGTCGAACGCGCGGCGCGGAAAGGTCGGGCGCAGTTCGGCCTCGCATGAAAATCCGGCCTCGGCGATTCTGCGGCGCACGAACGCGAGGGTTACGCCGCTGCCATAGACGGGAGCCTTGATGCACCGCAGAAGATGCGGCAGCGCGCCGATATGATCCTCATGCGCGTGGGTCAGGACGATCCCGTCGAACTTGATCCGGCTCGATTCGAGCCACGCGAGTTCCGGGATGTAAACCCCTGAGCCCAACAGCGGCTCCTCGGGGAACATCACACCGCAATCGATAATCACACCGCGGCCCGCGCATTCGATCGCCATCAGGTTGAGGCCGATTTCGCCCAACCCGCCGAGCGCTGCGATTCTAACCGGAGTGGCTGTGGAAGTGCTTTCCGCCATCACCCTATTCCGCCCATCCCACTGCACCAGAGGGTAGTATATAGGGTTGAAAATGAGGCCGAAAGGTCGTCTGCGGCGCGATCCGAGCGGCCCGCGCGGCGGCTGTTCACAGCCAAGGCGCCGCTCGCTTGCGTCAGCGCCATGCGGGCGTTAGGTTTCGCTTGCGGAGGTGGAATCTGATGTCGGTGAACAAGGTGATATTGATCGGCAGGCTCGGGAAGGATCCTGAGATTCGCTACACCGCTTCGCAGCAGGCGGTCGGCAACTTTTCGATCGCGACCTCCGAACGCTTTACCGACCGCGGCGGCTCCAAGCAGGAACGCACCGAATGGCACAATATCGTCGTATGGGGAAAGACGGCGGAGCTATGCGGCCAGTACCTGAAAAAGGGGCGCGAGGTGTATCTCGAAGGGCGCCTGCAGACGCGAAATTATGAAGCCAAGGACGGCAGTGGCAAGCGCTATGTGACGGAAATCGTCGCGCAGACGGTGCAGTTCCTGGGCGGACGTCCAGGCGGCGCCGGCGAGGAAGCCGGAGAAGCGCGCGGCCCTGCCGCAAGCGCAGGAGCCTCGCGCGCGGGCGACGAGATCGCCCCGATGGAAGACGAGGACATTCCTTTCTAGGGAACTGCGCCGAAATCATATAGTGGCGCGGGCGTCTCGCCCGTGAGCGATGGCGGCCCGTAGGGTCGCCCTACCAATGAATGCGCCGAAGGCGCGGCGGTGCGGGGACTGACGCATCGGACGGGCTCAGAGCGATCGCGAAGAAGTCCTCGAGCGCGCGTCTGAACTCGGCTATCGCCAATCCCATGTGCGAATCGGCAAAGCCGTCGAGCTTCTCCGAAGCTTTAGCATAGAGCTTCGATGCGCCCTCGCGGTTTCCGCGCTGCGCGTGCAGGATCGCGACGGCGGCCTGGATGAGTCCCTGATAGAAGCGCTTGTCCTCGCCGTGCGCGTGCTTCCAGATTTCTTCCCACGCCTCGTGGCATTCAAAGAACCGCCCCGCGTTGAACAGCGCGATCCCCTCCTCGAACCATTCGCGATCATGCTTGCGCGGCATCCTAAAGATCATATCCGATGCGGATAGGACACGCTTCCACAAGCGTCCTGTTGCGCGACATGCGTCAGATTGACTATTTGTGGAATGGCTCTCAAGAATACTAGTCGACGCGTTCGCGGTACATGGTCAACGGATGAATCAGGTCGATGCCAAGCAAACCCTTTCGGCCGTACTCGATCCGGGCGACATATTAGTTTGGGCTGGAGCGTCATACCCGAGCCGGATGTGGCGGGTGCGCCGCTATCAGACTACTTACGGGTTGATATTCGTTGCCTTGATTCTGATGGCTTCGCACTTGATGACGCTGGCAGCGTGGACCCCGCTGGCGTTCGGCGTTCTGTTGGAGACTCTCGTCATCTTTCTGCCAATCGCGATCCTTTCGGAACGGAGCCGAATTCAAAGAACAGTTTTTGGCCTTTCAAAATCCGAGGCGATTCGCGTCTTTCGAGCGCCACCTCTGATGTGGAACCAAGTCCAGCGTGTCGCGCTGGTTACATCCGCCGGCCACCCCGTGCCGATCAAGATACTTGGCCCCGCCGCAATCTCGTTTGGGGGTCGGTTCGCGCAAGCGGAAAGCGCGCCCGACGGAACGCGGCAGGTGGAGAAAGTATCCTTCGAAGGATTGGACGATGCCGCGGAGGTTTACAAGATCGCGGTTGAGGCTCAGTCGCGGCTGATGGCCTCGACCGGCCGCAAGTTCGCCTAATTCTTCTTTGCGCCTGGTTCCAGCTCGACGCGGCATGGTTCGAGGACGCGAACTACCATGTTGTAGAACGCGACGTTCTGGACCAGCTCCATCATCTTGCGCGTGTCGAGGAATTTCGTGCATGCGCTCCACGTCGCGTCGGTTACGCGAATCTTTTCAGTCGCCTCGACGGCGTAGCGGATGACCGCGCGCTCTTCGTCGGTGAAAGCCGGTGACTTCTCCCACTCGCCGAGCGCGTTCAGCTGGTCGTGCGTAAGGCCGGCGCGCAGGCCGAGGTTCCAGTGATGCGTGAATTCGTATTGCGCGTCGGCGAGTCGCCCTACCGTCAGAATTGCAAGCTCGCGGAGCTTCGGGTCGATCGCGGTGCCGTTGCGCAGATCGCCGCCGAGTGCGAGGAAGCGGCGTAGGAGCTTCGGCGTGTTCGCGAGAGTGCGAAAAATATTACCCACCGGCTGCCCGCGCTCGCGGACCAGGTTGTCGTAAATCTCGCGGTCGGCTTCGGGCAAATCCTCGCGATTCAAATAGGGTACGCGCGCAGCCATGATGAATCCTCCTGATGCCTATCTGATGGCTATGCGAACAGCATCTCCGACATCGCGCCGCCCGGCGGGATCATCGGCATCACGACTTCGTCCTTCGGGATCACCACGTCGATCAGCACCGGCCCCGGCGTCGCGAACGCGTCCTTCATCGTCTTGGCGAGATCCTTGGCGTGCTCGACGCGGAAGCCGTGCGCGCCGTAAGCGTCGGCCAGCTTGACGAAGTTCGGCACCGACATCGCGGAGTACGAATAGCGCTCCTGGTAGAACTTCTCCTGCCACTGGCGAACCATCCCGAGGAAATAGTTGTTCAGGATGATCACCTTGATATCGACGCCGTACTGCACCGCGGTGCCGAGCTCCTGGATGTTCATCTGGATCGAGCCGTCGCCGGAAATCACGACGACTTTCTTGTCGGGCGCGGCGAACTTTGCGCCGATTCCCGCCGGCAGGCCGTAACCCATCGTGCCGAGCCCGCCCGAGGTCAGCCACGAACGCGGATTCTCGAACGGGAACATCTGCGCCATCCACATCTGATGCTGCCCGACATCGGTCGCGACGATCACGTCGCCCTTGGTGATTCCGTACAGCTCCTCGATCACCTGGAACGGCGAGATGAGGCCGTCCTTGCGGCCGTCCTTGCCGCCTTCATAGAGCGGCTTGTCTTTTTTCCATTGGAGAATCTGCTGATGCCATTTCTGCCACTCAGTGCGCTTCTTCGCGATACTCTCGCGGCCTTTCACGGCGGCCAGAATATCGACCAGCACCGACTTGATATCGCCGACGATCGGAATATCGACTTTCACATTCTTCGAGATCGACGACGGGTCGATATCGATATGAATGATCGACTCGGCCTTGGGCGCGAAATCCGCGATACGTCCGGTCACGCGATCGTCGAAGCGCGCTCCCACCGCGATCAGGCAGTCGGTATTGGTCACCGCCGTGTTGGTGCCGTACGAACCGTGCATCCCGAGCATCCCCAGCCGCAGCGAATCCGATGCGGGCATCGAGCCGAGCGCCATTAAAGTTTCGGTGACCGGAATTCCAAGCCCGCGCGCGAGTTCACGCAGCTCCGCCGCGGCGCCGGACCATTGCACGCCGCCGCCGACGTAGAACAGCGGTCGCGAGCTGTTTTCGATCGCCTCGACCGCGCGCTCGATCTGGCGCGGATTACCGCGAATCGTCGGCTTGTAGCCGCGCAGCTCGATCTTGTCGGGCAGCTTGAAGACGTGCTCCGCCGTCTGCACGTCTTTGGGCAGATCGACCACCACCGGTCCGGGACGTCCGCTGCCCGCGATATAGAATGCTTCCTTGATAATCCGCGCGACGTCCTTGACGTCTTTGATCAGATAATTATGCTTGGTGCAGGGCCGCGTGATTCCGACGATATCGGCTTCCTGGAAAGCGTCGTTGCCGATAAGCGCGGTCGAGACCTGGCCCGTGATTACGACCATCGGAGTCGAATCCATGTACGCGTCGGCAATCCCGGTGATGGTGTTGGTCGCACCCGGACCCGAGGTAACCAGCACGACTCCCGGCTTGCCGGTGACGCGGGCGAAGCCTTCCGCCATGTGGGTTGCGCCCTGCTCGTGGCGGACCAGGACGTGCTTGATTTTGGAGTCGAGGAGCGCGTCGTAGGTCGGAAGAATCGCGCCGCCAGGGTAGCCGAAGATCACGTCCGCGCCTTCGGCGATCAGAGATTCGATAACGATTTGCGCGCCGGTCAGTTTTTTCATCGATCAGCCGTCATTTTTGAGGAAATGCCTCCGAGCAAATCAAGCTACATCACGTGGGCAGAGCGTACAACGTACGCCTCCGCGGAGGTGGCGAGTCACTTTGGGGATTTGCATTACCCCCGATGCTGATGTGTCATTCCTCACGCGCGGCCACTCACGCGCGCGGGAATGACAGGCAGGAGAGCGGCGCGTTATCAATAATGTTTCTGCGGGTTCAGCGCGCCCTTGCCAAGCTGCGCGTTGGTAACTTCAAAGGTCCGATCAAGCGGCGCAAACATTCCGGTGATCGTCATCTGCTGTCCCGGCTCGATCTTCTCGAACGTGTCCGCATCGACGCCCTGCACAACGAAGTTTGGCTGATGGATTTTGACGTACTGCCAGATATCCGGAAAGCGCACCCGATCGCTCATCGTGTTCACGTAGCCGTCGTTGAGCACGAACTTATACTTCTTGGCTCCAACGCCCAGCGTGACGACGGTCTGATTACCGAATATCTGGCCCGGCGCGGGCTTGGTGATTACGATCGTGGTCGGAATCGGCATCCCCATCGCGCTCATTTGCGCGCGGGCGACGGGCGCGGATGCGGCGACTACAAATAAAGCGGCGACGATCGTCATGGCGCCGAGCGCCAGACGCGATAGATGTGATTTCATCTGGATATGTCCTTCTCTAACCAGCCCGCGCATTGGTGCCAGGAATCTTAAGACGTTGGCGCGCGCACGATCAACCGGGGATCCCACCGATTTCCGCTTCCAAGAGCTGATCCTGCCGACGGATAATATATCGCCACAATTCGGTGCGGTGTGATCCACGTGGCGAGCCTTCTGATAGCTCCGCCCGCCGCCGATTTCCGGCCGATCGCGGTTGTTGCCTGACCGACCGGCGAATAGTCTTTGCCGGACTTGATTTATCATGCGATTCTGTTTGCCAGAGCAACTGTCGGTCAACCAGAGGAGCGCGCACTAATGCGAGTCAACGCAAAGCACAGGCGAGAACAGGGGAAGGCCGGGCTATGCGCGATCGTCATGATCGCCGCGACGCTGACGGCGATGGCAATGGCGGTGCCCGCGTCTGCACAGGTCAAGCCGGGCGACGTGATTAATCCCGCCAACGCCGCGACGGTGCAGAACCTGCTCAGTCCCGGCAACTTCATTTTGGTGCAGCGCGGGATGACGCTCAATATCGTACCGACGAGCGGCACCGATTGGCCGCCGCCATACAAAACCGCGACTGAAAAATATCACGCGCAGGTGGCGCTGGCGCCCGACGGAGCGCTGCAGCATTACACCGCAGGATTGCCGTTTCCGCTGGTCGATCCGAATGATCCGCAGGTCGCGCAGAAGATCATGTGGAACTTCAGCTATCGCCCGCTCTATACCGACGACGCTGACCTGCGCTATCCGGAAATCGCAAGCTTCACGCCGACCTCGGCACCCGGTTCACCCACCGGATATTTCACCGTCGGCCATTTCGCCTTTTACAACAATATCGGCCGGATCGAGGTCCCTCCGGTACCCACCGATCCCGACGCGCAGGCCAGCGGTATCCGGTACCGGTTCGCGTTCTATCCGTTCCTCGAGCCGGCGATGCTGCGTGGGCTCGGGTTCCTGCGCTTTCGGAACATCGATCCCACCGTCGAGGACAACACCTGGATCTTCAATCCGCGCTCGCGCAAGCTGCGGCGCGAACAGGCGTCCGTGCTCTCCGATGCGATTGCGGCGATTCCCGGGATGGGCTCCGGTGCGGCGCAGCCGTATGTCTCGACGATCGATCCCGATTCGTATTTCGGATTCGCCGCGAAAATCGAGGATTCCAACTACCGCTTTATCGGCGAGAAAGACATGCTCGCATGTGCGCATGCAAAAAATTCCCCGGAGCTCTCGTGCTCGACCGACGGCGGCCACACGATTTGCCCCGAGGATTGGGAGATGCGCCATCTCTATGTGATCGAGGCGGACGTGAAGAACAGCACGAATTCCGTCATCCCCAAACGAATTTTCTATATCGACTCCGAAGGATGGTTTATCACCGCGTCCGACCAGTACGATCGCGAGGGTAAGCTCTGGAAGACGCTGGCGACCTTCAATACCTATCGCGATCGTCCGGTTCCCGACGCCAGGGTCGCCATCTATCCATACAAACGGATGTTTCAGCTCGGCCTCGCCGACGAGGACGTCACCCAGAACGCCAGCTCTGTCATCTATATGCCGGGACCAACCGCGCCGGAACGTGAATGCTGGTATATCGACATGGGCGTGGTGAATAACGCCTTCTTCGCTCCGGAAGCGATCATGAACGCCGGGCATTAGACCGGCGGCCCGGACGGCATTCTTCCGGCAGCCTAACTTATGTAAGATAGGGACTTCATTTCCGGGACCGTCGCGGCTTCCGGATAACGAAGGAGACATTCATGCGAGCGAACCGATCGGAGCGGATAACCAGACGATTGAGCATAGCCGCGATATTCGGGTTGGCTATAGCGGCCTCGGTCCCCGCGCTGGCGCAGGTGAAGCCGGGCGACGTGATCACCAAGGACAACGCGGTGCAGGTGCAGAACCTCGTGAGTCCCGGCAACTACACTTTGGTGCAGCGCGGGATGGTGATGGATATCGTGCCGAGCGAGAAGCTCGAATGGCCTCCGCCGTACACCTCGGCGACCGAGAAATATCACGCGCAGGTGACACTGGCGCCCGACGGTTCCCTGCACAACTACGTCGCCGGACTGCCGTTTCCGCTGGTTGATGCCAACGACCCCGAGATGGCGACCAAGCTGATGTGGAACTTCAGCTATCGTCCGCTCTATAGCGACGACGCCGATCTGCGCTTCCCCGAGATCGCGAGCTACGCGGCGGCCGGCGGCGATCCGCTGAGCTACTTCACCGTCGGACACTTCGCGTTCTACAACAATATCGGCCGAATCGAGGTCCCTCCGATTCCCACCGACCCCGACGCGGCGGAAAGCGGCGTGCGCTACCGCTTTGCCTTTTATCCGTTCCTCGAGCCGTCGGAGCTGCGCGGCTTCGGGATGGTCCGCTATCGGCATATCGATCCCAAGGTCGAGGACAACACCTGGGTCTTCAATCCGGGCAATCGCAGACTGCGGCGCGAGTCGGTTGACGTGCTGACCGACGCGATCGGGATGCTGCCCGGATTCTCGGCCAGCGGCGGCGGCGGTGGCGGCGGCGGTTATGGCGGCGGAGGAGTCGGGGCGAGCGCAGGTGGTTCGCTGGCGTCTTCGATCGATCCGGATTCCTACTTTGGCTTTGCCGCCAAGGTCGAGGACTACACCTACAAATTTCTGGGCGACAAGAACATGCTCGCGTCCGTCAACGCCAAGACCTCGCCCGAGACCGGATGCCCGACCGACGGCAACCATACGGTATGCCCCGAGAACTGGGAGATGCGCCATCTGTACGTGGTCGAAGCCGACGCCAAGCCGGGCAACAATTTCTCGATCTCCAAGCGCATCCTCTACGTCGATTCCGAGGGCTGGTTCATCACCGCGTCGGACCAGTACGACCGCGAGGGCAAGCTGTGGAAGACGCTTGTGACTTTCAACACCTATCGCGACCGCCCGGTGCCCGACGCCAAGATCGCGATCTATCCGTACAAGCGGATGTTCCAGCTTGCGCTGGTCGATTACGACCTGACCAACTCCAACAGCTCGATCGTTTTCATGCCCGGCCCAACCGCGCCCGACCGCGAGTGCTGGTATATCGACATGGGCGTGGTCAACAACGCCTTCTTCACCCCCGAGTCGCTCAAAAACGCCGGCCACTAAGACACAAGCTACTCAGAAGCAAAGTGCGCTTCCGGAAACGGGAGCGCACTTTTTTTGTAGTCTCCTGATTTGACGCATGGAGTAGCTGAATTCTTCGGCTGCGAATGACAGTTATTGCGCGAGCAGTGACTTTCGCATTTCCTGGCTCTGGCTGGATGGATGAAGCCAGACATCCATAATCGCGGCGCATAGGGTTGCGTCATTGACCTCACCCTGGCTGCGTCCGTTGTAGTACATCAGCGTCTTCGATTCTTTCGGACAGAAAACCACGACCTGGTCACCGGACCTCACGCTCGGCATCAGGCGCTTTAGCTCTTGGCGCCAGGCCGCTAGTTGTGCCGCGTCGCCCAGCTTGAGCCTGGTCATCTCGTCCATTGAGGCCTTGACGAGAGCGTCGGCGCTGACGCTCTTGCTGGCCTCGAGGTCAAGCGCATGCGGCTCGGCAGGAATGAACCTATCGCCGACGACCCACAAGGTCGCGTCGTAAACGCGGATTCCCCAAACCGTGTGACGACCGCGCCCCAGCGGACGGATTCCGGGCGCCTGCGACTGTATGTGCGCGGGCAGCGGTTTGGGAACTATTGGCGATGCGGCGAACGCGGAAGCCGTCGTGAATATCAGCACCGCGAATGCGGACGCGAATTTGAAGCGCAATCCCGGATAGGATGTCATCGGCACCCGACCGTCATAGACAGACCTCCAACGACTCGACGCGTGACCATAGCCGATCTGTCACACCAGCGGCCATAGCCGCCGCCCAGCGCAGCGTCCGGTGCACGAGAACGAAATTGTTCCGCGCGCAGGGCATCCTGACCGTCGCGAATCAGGAAATTGTCCTCTTTTCCGCTCGGTAGTCGTTCACTTCAGAAGCTGAAACAGATTGCTGTAGTCGTCGGTCCACGGACGGATGCGGCGCAGGTGCGCGCGCGATTCGAGATGGGCGGCGATCGCCGGCTTGCCGAGTACCGCGTCGCCGCGCGCAAGCAGTACCCAATCGCTCGACCAATTCACCATGTCCTTCTCATCGACGTGCACGAAGCCGTAGCGCAGGTTCAGAGTCCGGCTGTGCTCGGCGAGCACGGGCCGCAGATCGAAATTCAGGTTGGAGATATGCACGGCCAGGATACCGTCGGGTTTTAACTCGCGCAGGTAAAGCTGCATCGCCTCGAGTGTCAGCAGATGGGTCGGAATCGTGTCGCCATTGAACGCATCGACCACCAGCACGTCGAACTGCTGCGAGCGCCCGGCGGCCAATTCACGTTCCATCGAGAGCCGCGCGTCACCCGGAATAATTTTTACCTTTGCGCTCGAGTCATGAAGAAAGGTGAAATACCCCTCGGGACTGGTGGCGACCTCGATGTCGGCCGGGTTTATTTCATAGAAACGAAAGGAGTCGCCGGGCCTGCCCCAGGCCGCCATAGCGCCAACTCCAAGACCCACCACGCCCACGCGCATCGAGGAATCCCGCGCCTGAGTGCGCCGCGGATCATTCATCATTACCAGCCCTATTCCGCTGTCAGTGCCGTAGTAGCCAGTCGGATAGTAATGAAGCTGCGGATAGCGCGAGGAAAAGAACTGCTTGCCGTGCTCGATCTGTCCATTCATCAGCTTGTGCGATACCCAGGTATCGTCCGGCGCCTGCTCGGCGATCACGCGGAGCACGCCGTAAAAGTTGCGCGAGATCCAGAGCGCGTTGCGCGTCGCAATCGCAATCGTTTGCACATAGACAATCGCCAGGACCGCGGCCGCCGCCACCATCGCTCCTTTAGTGAAGATTCCCGGCCGCGCCATCCATGGCGGCGGATTCTTTCGCCGGGTAAAGAGCACCACCGCCCCGACCACCGCGATCGCGACAACCGCGTAGGTTCCCGGCTGCGCGACAGTTCCAGCCACCAACGGCAGCATCGCCGCCGCGGCCACGATTGCATAACCGGTCAACCGCGTCCGCTGATAGAGCCATGATTGGCGGTCGCGCGCCAGTGAAATCGTCATCAACACCAGGCAGGTCCACGCCGCGAAACGAAAATCCACGAACTCGCGGAACAACAGCGGAGCGAACACGACCGAAAAGATGCCGCCCAATGCGCCGCCCGCCGAGAGCATCAGGTAGAAGGCCGTCAGATCGCGTTTGTGCGGCTTCAGCCGGACCAGCTCGCCGTGGCAGACCATGCATCCGGCGAACATCAGCGCCAGCACGTTTACGATTTCCAGCAGCATCCTGACGGTCGTCACCGAGAGCGTGGTGCCCGCAACGAATGCTGCGATTCGATCGATAAAAATCATAAGGATCAGGTTCGAGAAAATCGTGACGCCCAGAAGCGGCTGAAAGATCTCGCGCCGGTACCATCGATTGCTGTCGAAACAAACGATGAACGACACCAGGTAGAGCGCGAGCGGCAGGATCCACATAAAAGGAATCGGCGCCACATCCTGGGTCATCTGGCCGGTCGCCCCGTACAGCAGCAGCGAGGCGCAGGCGGGCAGCGCGATCCATAGCGCCCACACGGCACGGCTCGAATCGGCAGGCGCCGCGTCACCGTGCTGAGATTTGGCGGGCTCGACGGTGCGAAGCGGCAGCGCGCAGTAGGTGATGCCGAGCGCAAACCCGAGGTACAGAATGAACCATAGATTTGCCTGCGCTGTGAGACCCAGATTCGGCTCGACCGCGAATGGGTAAGTCAGCAGACCGAGCAACGAACCGAAATTAGAAACCGCATACAGCCGGTACGGAGACGACTCGGGATAACTCAGCGCGAACCACGACTGCACGAGCGGAGCGGTTGCGGACAATGCGAAGTACGGCAGTCCGATGCTTGCGGAAAGTACCATCAGGATGCGTACGACTGGAAAACGGACCCGCGCGGCCTTCCATCCCGCTGCGGGCAGAATCGGCGACTTCGACCAGATCGCGAGCATCGTCATCGCGATGACGCAGATCGCGATGAGGCCAAGATGGACCAACAGTTGTCTGCGCGGTCGCAACTTCGTGCCGACAAAATGGGCGTACGTGTAGCCCGCCAGCAGCGCAATTTGAAAAAACAACAGACAGGTGGTCCATACCGTTATCGACCCGCCGAACCAGGGCAGGATGTACTTGGCGATCATCGGCTCGATCTGAAACAGCAGAAACGCACCGATGAAAATTGTTGCGGTGTATCGCAGACTGGGCATGTACGATGCGCGGCGAGAAACTGCGCGCGTGTGTCAGTAGCGCAGCACGAATTTGATATCGCCCAGACGGACCTGGCTGCCGCTGCTCAGAAAAGCCGAGCCGTGAATCTGTCGATCGTCAACGAAAGTGCCGTTGGTCGAGTTCAAATCCATCAGCTCGAATCCGCCGTTGCGCTTGAGCAATCGCGCATGAGAGCGCGAGATGCTGGCGTGCGGGATGACGATATCGTTATCTTCGCCGCGGCCGAGCGTGACTTCATCCTTGAGCAACGCATATTCGGAAGCGACCGGACCGGCGGCGTTCATGGTCTGGAGCCGTGCTTCGCGCGATCCGCCGGCGCCCGAGGACGCAGTGGGCGGCGAGGGTGGCGCGGTCCGCGGCGATATCGGCGGTGAAGAAGGAGGCGCTACCGTGCGCTGAGCGGCAGCAGGAGCCATCGGACGCGACTGCGCCTCGACGATAGCCTTGAGTTCCTCGGTCGAGACACCAAAACGGATTCGCGAAAGACCGAACAGGCCGAGGATCGCAATCAGCGGCACCGCGCCGTTCCACCACTTGAACGAAAGCTGCAGCAGCCCGGTACCCTCTGTATTGGCTCCCGCCGCACCGGCGCCGCCTTCGGGCTCGTTGATCGCGGCGCCGCCGATTCCGCGCACCTGGTAGCTGGTGTTGGTGGTTGCGGTTTCGCCGTTGAAAGTCACCTCGAGCTCGACGGCGCGATTGGTGCCGTCTTCGATCGGTCGCGGCGTTTCGTAGGTCAGTGAATATTCGGTTGCGATCGAATGTCCGATCTCCCGCACCAGCGACGCGAAGCGCCCTTCTTCGGTGATGATGTTGTAGGACTTGCCGTGGGTCGCATCGACGATCTCCTGGTACTCGGGCGCGATGAACGGCGGCGGCACGACCGCATAAAGGGTCAGTCCGTTTTTCTTGAGCAACGTAGCCACCTTGGTGCCGGTCTCGGAGGTGACTTGCTCGCCGCGTTTGTGATGATCCCAGAAAGCCTGGTCGTGCTGAGTGTTCTCCGATCCGTCGCCGTCATGATGAGGCGGCGCGTCGGTCACGATAATTATGATGCCCTCGGCCTCGGGGCGGAATGGAAATGAGGCCGCGTAGGCCAGCGCGTCGAGCTGATCTTCGGGGATATCGCCGCCGCCGCCAGCGTGCAGGCCGCTCACCCAATCGGTGAACTCGTGCACATTCGAGGTAAACTTGTTTCGGTAAGGACAGTTGCAGTCGGGATATTCCGAGACCACGTAATCTTCGAAAGTCACCAGGCCGAGCCGATAGTCGCGGCTGTTGGACTGCAAGTCCTGCGCGAAGGTGATGATGTTTTGCTTGACCGCGTCGATATACGGCTGCATCGATTCGGTGACGTCGAGCACGAACACGATATCGACCGGACGGCCCTGGCCGACGCCGCGAAAATCGACAATCTTCGCCTGCTTGCCGTCCTCGAAGACTTTTACGTCGCTGGGTTGCAGGTTTCCGACCGGCTGCCCGTTGCTGTCGGTCAGTCCAAAATCAAGCTGCACACCGCCGTCAGCGTCGAAGTGTTCGAGGCCCGGATTACCGATCGAGAGCTGCAGCGTCGCGCGCGCGTCAGGCGCGATCATCATCATCCACGCGAAAGCGCAGACGGCCAGGATCCGGACGATTTGGCGATTATCAATCGATGTCATGCTCGGGAATGATTCTCCGGATCGACCCCGCATTCAGTCAATACCGCAGCCGAAACGAATCGCTGCCGCGCGCGTCTTGAAATTGTGTTTCATTGCCTTCGTTAATAGGCTAGGTTATCCCAAATCTTTTACCAATTCTCTTTGCATACGGTTATCGAGTGAAGAAGTTACGTACCTGCTCGGCTATGGCGGCGCTGATCGCGCCGGTCCTTCTCATCTGCCTGGTGATTGCGGGCTCGATGGACGGCACCGCCCGTGCACAGCTTTCCAACGCGATCGGCAAAAACGGATTGGTGCAAGTCGGTTTCGTCGCCAATCTTCAGTTTCCGGCCGGCCAGCCGACCCCGAATCTCCAGCATATCTTCGTGAACGTGGTTGCGGTCCGGCTTAATCCGAAACCAACCGGCAACAGCACCAAGTTCCCTCCGGAAGACAATCCGAAATGGGTGACGATCACAATTCCATCGGGAACCGGGGTCGGGAACGCCGGACGCCCCGGTGATTTGCAGATCGATCTGCTGGCCGGCCGCACTCAACTGCAGCTCTTCAATACCGGTAAAGCCCGGACCGAGACTTATCACAGCGTCGAGTTGTCCCTTGATACGACCAACCCAGGTTACGTGGTTCCGGTGTGCTCGTCAGTGACTGGAACCACTCTCGAGGGATGCACCGCAACGCCGCTGACGCTTCAGAACCCGAGCAACCAGATTTCGTTCATCGCCACCAACCCAATCGTCGTACAGAAGCAGGCCGTAACCACCCTGCCACTTCAGCTCAACTTTCAGATCAACAATCTTCCCACCATTCAGGGACAACCCTACGTCGGCTCGGTGACGATTGCCCAGGTGTCAGCTGCGGCCTATGAAGCGACTATCACGGGCACCGTCACAGGAGCGGGCAACGGCATCCAGAAGAAGAAAGTTCGCAGACTTACGCTGAGCGTCGAGCAGCAAGGCACCAACAACGTGATCGCGTTCGCCAACGTGATCAACAGCAAATATTCGATTGCGGTGCCCGCTCCTCCCGCCGGAAGCGGCACCGGTGCCTCGTACGATTTGTATATTTCCGGCGGTGGCGTTTCCTACGAAGGCACCCGAGTCACCGGACTTTTCGCCGGCGACACGCCCACGGTGGATTTTACTCCCACCAAGGTGATGAGCACGCAGGGAAACCTTGCCGGCACCATCACCGACATGTGTTCCAAGGCGCCGCTTATCGGAGCGACGCTGCAACTGCTGGTTCCTCCTGACTCGAATTCGGGCGCCGATTGTGTGACCGCGCCCACCGACTGCGTCAGTGTTGCCACCGCGAACACCGGCAACGCGGGCACCTACCCTCTGCCCGGAACCGTCACGACACCTGCCCCGTTCTCGAACGTTCCGGTCAATCCATCTTCGTCGCCCTACACGATGGAAATCTCAGCGCCGGGGTACAATTCGATCGTCGATAACAACGTCTTCGCCACGACCCAAAAGACCGGCGGCAAATGCCTGTCCAGCACCACGCCGCCCGGATGCAACTATGCGCTGCCGACTTCCTATATTAAGGGCTCGCTCAATTTAGCGGCGGCGCCTGCGGCCGGAACCTACACGATGGTGCAGGTGTTCGCGGAGAATCATGGAACCAACAATCTGGTCAGTGCCCTCACCAATCCACTGATCATCCGGCCCGGAAATGACACCGCGACCTTCACGATCAACGTTCCCGCCAACCAGGCGGACGCACCCACGTCGAATATCCGGGGGGCTGCGAATCTGGACCTGTTCGCGCAGGCGATCGACCTTTACGCCGGCGCCAGCGACCCATATCCCGGGCACAACATAATCACCGCCGCGGATATCGCGGCGCCGACCAGCTACTGCCAGACACTGCCGCCAAATGACAATTTGTTCCCTGCGGCCGAGACGATGGATTGCATCGGCCACGGCAGTATCTCCGGGGTTCTCAACAACCCCGATATCAACACCTTCGTTGAGATTTCCAAGAACTACAATGGTACCGGAGAGGTGCAGCTCTATTCCGCGGCCCCGGTCTCTCTGCTCAATCCCGGCAGCGGCAATCCTGACCCGTTGATTGGAAACGGTTACACCTTCTGCGTCCCCCCCGATTCCTACACGCTCACCCGGTACGAGGGCGCAACGCCGGTAGAGAGTCCGGTAGCGGTTGCGACGCAGTCCATCACGGTGGTTCCGCCGCCGCTGCCGGTCCCGTCAAGCTCGCCGACTCCGTGTCCCACGACTTGCCAGGATGCCGGCAGCTCGACCTGCCCCGGCGTCTGCAGTAACACCTCGGCGACGCCGTTCTGAGGATGCGCGTGAAACGGTTGACAGCAAACGTCCGCGGCCGGATACGTCTGGCGCTGGTCTTGGCATGGTTAACCATGCTGGCCGCCTGCAACGCCAGCTCCACGGGAGTCTCAGGCTTTGTCGGCGATACCCCGCCCACGGCGCCCGAGACAATCTTCAAGCTGCTGGGAACGGTGGGAACGCCGTTCACGCTGCTGGTAACGAACTCGCGTTCGTCGTGGCAGATTCATGGCAACGTTCCGCTCAACGTCATTATCGTCAACAATGTGACGAGCCCGAACGGGCAAACGCCGGCGCGGCTGGTTGCGACCAAGCTTTCCAATGACGCGAGCCTCTTGAGCCTGCAGGCGGCCAACGGTTTCAATGTGGTCTCGGCCGCGTCCACCACCGCGCCGTATGGAACGGTCACGATTCAAACCGGCATGTCGCTAACTTCCATCGCGCCGCAGGCGTCTCCCGACGTGCGGATTTTCGTATACGGACCCCTGGGTGAGAGGTTTACCGGATTTGTCGAAGACTCACAGGTTGGATACGCCATCAACCAGCGGGTGCCGGCGCTCATTCTGTTCGATTCACCCAACGGAAAAATTGACGGAAATTTCTCCCAGGTTCAGAGCTTCGGACCGTTTGCGATCAACATGAGTTTTAATAACGTTATCGTCGCGACCGCGCAGGGCTTTCCCAACGTGATCATTCGCCAGCCGTGATCGCTGGCGACGATAATGCAAACTGTTCAGCGGCACAGCCGTATGACTGACCCGTTGTGCCTCGCGCGTATATCGAAACCAATTGACAGACCGGCTTTTTCGGAATACTTAGCCGACAATGCACCAACGCGGACGGTAAGTAACCGCAGGCTTGACTCTTTTTCAGTTTCCGAATCTGTATGAGATCCTCTCTATTTCGCCGCGTTTTGCTGGTGATAGTCATTATCGCGATTGCCGCGGCGATCGTGCCCGCACTGCACTACTATCATTACTTTGAAAGCCACGTCTCGACCGACGACGCCTACGTTGACGGAACCGTCGCGCTGGTTTCCTCGCGGATCTCAGGAACCGTGACCAATCTTTACGTCGAAGATAACTGGACGGTTACCGAGGGCGAATTGCTGCTCACCCTGGACCCCCGGGACTACGAAGTCCGCATCGAGCAGGCCCGCGCCCAGCTCGCGCGCGCCCATCAGGCGGTCGACGAGATGTATGCGGGCGTCGATGCGGCCCAGTCGGGTGTGCGTCTGGCCGCAAGCCAGCTCAACCAGGCGAAAATCGATTGGGATCGCGCCAAACAGCTCAAGGCGCAGGGAATCGTTTCCGCGGAATACTACGATCAAGCCGAGACCGCACTGAAAGTCGCAAGCGCCAACTCCGCGCTGGCGGAGCATCAGCTCACCCAGTCACAGGCCGCGCTCGGCGAGGAAGTGGACCAGACCGATCACTCGCGCTATGACCGTCCGATCGTGAAGCAGGCCGAGGCGGCGCTGGAAGCGGCCAAGCTCGATCTCGCTTATACGAAAATTTACGCGCCGTTCGCGGGAATCGTAACCCACAAAACCACCCATATCGGCCATCGCGTTCAGGTCGGCGAGCCGCTGATGGCCGTGGTGCCGCTGAAGCATCTCTACGTCACCGCGAATTTCAAAGAGACTCAGCTAACCGACGTGCGCGTCGGGCAGCGGGCGACGGTAGAGGCTGATATCTACCCCGGCTACATCTATCAGGGGCACGTGGACTCGATCAGCATGGGTACCGGCGCCGCGTTCTCGCTGCTGCCGCCCGAGAACGCAACCGGCAACTGGGTCAAAGTGGTGCAGCGCGTGCCGGTAAAGATTGTTTTCGATCAGGAGATTCCCGGCGACAAGCCGCTGCGCCTCGGGCTGTCGGTCGAGGTCGCGATCAACGTCGGCAACACGCGCGGCTCGCTCCTGTCCTCGCTGGTCCAGGGCCGCTTCGAGCACAACGGAACCACCGCGCCCAACGAATCGCTCAAAGAGCAGCCGATGCCGCTGCCTGATCCGCAAGGCCACGGACAACCACCGCCCGAGCAGCATCGGCAGTTCCTGCACGGCTTGTTTCATCGCGACCAGTAGGCGCCTGACACGCGTGTCAGGTGAATTGCCTTCGACCATCCTGATGTATTAGCCTTCGGGTCGCGGCCGCATACGATGCGCGCCGCCTTCGCAATGATCGATCTCCACGACATCGGCGTCCGCCTGGCCGCCTATCTCGAAACCCGCCTCGCGAGCCTGCGCGTGCTCGCGAGCGGATGGGAGACTACGGTGTTCGAGTTCACGCTCGGCAGCGCGTCGCCCCGCTTCAGCGAAATTCCGGTAGCGTCGCCGCTGGTCCTGCGCTTCTACCAGGGTGCGCAGGCGGACGATAAAGGCGCGCGCGAAAATCTTACGCTCGAGCGGCTCTCCGCGGCGGGTTTTCCGGTTCCGCATCCTTACGCTTTCGAGTTGGACCATTCCGCGCTCGGAGCGCCGTTCCTGGTGATGCAGCGCCTCGACGGCGGACCGCTGTTTACGACCCGCAGCTTTCCCGAGGCATTCAAGACTTTCTCGCTGGGGTTTTTCGGCTTTGTCCGCGCGCAGGTCAAGCTGCATCGCATGAACCCGCAGGATTCCCGGCTGCGCGATATTCCGCGCGCCTACGAAACCGGACTGACCGCGCCAGGAACGCCGATGCTCGATCGGGCGCTCGCGATAATCGCGGACCGGGTCGAGAAAGGTCCCCTGCCCGGCCTGCGCGACGCGCTCGGACGCCTCACCGCACGCGCGGGCGCGTACCGCGTCGCGGAACCTTCACTGATCCACATGGACTACCACCCGAGAAACGTCGTGGTGCGCGCGACGCATCTCTCCGGGGTTATCGATTGGGTCAATACCGACGTCGGCGACCGCCATCTCGACGCCGGGATGACGGCGGCGATCCTGTCTTCGTCGGCATTCGATCATCCGCGATGGATCCGCGACAACATCGTTGGCAACAGTCTGCGCACGTCGTTCGCCGGGCTTTATGTGCCGCTGTATCACGCGATGAACCGCCTCGACTTCGAGCGCTTCCGCTACTGCCAGGCGGTGGCCGCGATGCTGCGGCTGTCGATGATGGGGATGATGCAGGCGCGCGGCCCCGAATCGCAGGGCTACAGGCCCGAGGCGATGGCCGAAGTCACTCCCGGAGTTATCCGCTTGCTCTCGCGCTTCGCCGAACGGAAAAGCGGAGAGCGCGTGCGGCTCGAGATGGTCGCGCAACCGGCATGATGCCCGCGAGAAAGTGCTCGATAGCCGCGATGCTCGCGATGACGTGGTTGATGATCATGCCACCACCGAAAATGCCGCTGGTGAAAGACAAAAGCGGCAGCTACGAAGTTGACCTCACGACTCCTATCAATAAGTGGATTCTGTTCGCGAGCTATCGCAACCAGGCTGCGTGCCGCGGCGACCTGAAGAGCAAGCCGCATTACTTCATCTGTATCGATCGGACGAATCCCGCGTTCCGCGCCGCCGCGATCGCCGAAGCACAGAAGGAACCGCGCGCGAAGACCGCCGCGCCAGCGGCACAGGCGCCGCAAGCTCCGCCGAAGAATTGATCCGGCTAGGCTATCGCTGAATTGATCGCGCTCAGAATCGCCGTCGCCGCCGAGTTGAGCGGGGTCGCGATTCCGTGGCGCGCGCCGATTCGCACCACCGCGCCGTTGCGCGCATCGACCTCGAGCGTGCGTCCGGCGCATCGATCGTAGTACATCGAATTGCCGCGCCCGTCGGCCGCCGAAGCCATCGAAGCGACCACGCGCTCGGCAACCTCATCGGGCAAGACCGCGCCCTCGGCGCGTCCAACCAGAATACATTCGCGGACCAGCCCGCGCGCGAATGCTGCAACTCCGGGATCGCGCACGATGTTGTTGGGCCGCATCGTGATCGCCGTCACCGCGCCCGACACGACGTTCTGGCACAGCTTGCTCCACGCGGCGGTCGCAAAATCCTTAACGGTAACGATCTTCACATCGCTGTGCTTGAATAGCGCCGCAAATGCGCGGCCGTCCGCCGTGTCAGGAGCGACCAGGGTGCACGGCGCGCTCCGCACGATCACCCCCGGCTCGATACTCTGCGCCGGGCACTGTACCACCACGGGTAAGATCCTCGCCCCACCGGCGTAAGGCGTGACCCGCTCGACGTGCTCGACGCCGTTTTGCAGCACCGCGATTACGCTGTCTGGCCCCGCGAGCGCGCTCAGCCACGGCGCCGCGCCGGCGGTCTGATGCGCTTTGGTCGCGAGCAGAATGAAGTCGGCGTACCTGTCGATTTTTTTTGGAGAATCAAGCGTCGTGACCGCGCGCTCGAATGAAGCATCTCCGGCGCGCACGATCAGCCGCTCGAAGCGCCGCCGCACGCAAAGCTGAACCTCGTCGCGTCCGCATGCGAGCAAACCCGCCGCCGCGGCCGCGCCGATCGCGCCCACGCCGACGATCGCAATCCTGCTCATCGAGTAATCGCGCCGATCAGGCGCGCAGCAATTCGCGCAGCACGAACGGCAGAATTCCGCCGTGCCGGATGTACTCGATCTCTTCGGGAGTATCTACCCGCGAAATGACCTCGAACTGCCTGGTCTTGCCGCCTTCCTCAGCGCGCACCGTGAGCCGCTGACGCTGCTTGATACCGCCGCTGGTGCCGCTGATCGAATAGACTTCGCGTCCGGTGAGTCCCAGCGATTCGCGGTTCTCGCCGGGCAGGAATTCGAGCGCCAGCACGCCCATCCCGACGAGGTTGCTGCGATGAATCCGCTCGAAGTTCTCCGCTATTACAGCCTTCACTCCCAGCAGCAGCGTTCCCTTGGCCGCCCAATCGCGCGACGATCCGGTGCCATACTCCTTGCCCGCGATCACAATCAGCGGAACGCCCTCTTTGCGGTAGCGTTCCGAGGCGTCGAAGATCGTCATCTGCTCGCCGTCGGGCAGATGCATCGTGAAGCCGCCTTCGACGCCGGGAACCATCTGGTTGCGCAGCCGGATATTCGCAAACGTGCCGCGCATCATTACTTCGTGATTTCCGCGCCGCGCTCCGTATGAGTTGAAGTCCCCGGACTTGACGCCGTGCGCGATCAGATATTTTCCGGCAGGCCCGTCGGTCGCGATCGATCCCGCCGGCGAAATGTGATCGGTCGTAACGCTGTCGCCCAGCACCGCGAGTGCGCGCGCGCCCGAGATATCGGTGAACTTGCCCGGCTCCGCGCCTACTCCGTCAAAGAAGGGCGGCGCCTTGACGTACTCGGAATCCTTTTCCCACTGAAACAGGTTGCCCTTCGGAACCGCCAGGCTGCGCCAGGTCTCGTCGCCCTCGAACACCTGTCCGTACTCGCCGCGGAACATCGCGGAGTCGAGCGAGCTCGCGACCGTGCTCGCAATCTCTTCCGGCGCTGGCCAGATCTCGCGCAGGTAGACCGGTTTCCCCGCCGAATCGGTTCCGAGCGGTTCGTGATCAAGATTGATATCCATCGTTCCGGCGATCGCGTAGGCAACCACCAGCGGCGGCGACGCCAGGTAGTTGAAACGCACCGCCGGATTGATCCGTCCCTCGAAGTTGCGATTTCCGCTCAGCACCGCCGCGGCAACCAGGTTCCCTTTTTTCACCGCGTCGGCGATATCCTCTTCGATCGGACCGCTGTTGCCGATACAGGTGGTGCATCCGTAGCCGACCAGGTTGAACTTGAGCTTCTGCAGCGGCTCGAGCAGTCCGGCCCGCTTCAGATATTGCGTGACGACCTTCGAGCCGGGCGCGAGGCTGGTTTTCACCCACGGCCGCACCGTGAGTCCGCGCGCGACGGCCTTCTTCGCGAGCAGTCCCGCGGCCACCATCACCGAGGGATTCGAGGTGTTGGTGCAGCTCGTGATCGCCGCGATTATGACGGAGCCGTGCGTGAGCGAAAACTTTTCCGCGCCGCGAGTTGCGCCGACGCTGTGCGAAAGATGGCCAAGGTCCGCGGCAGGCACGCGCTCATGCGGAGCGAGCCCGGGATTTCCGCCCTCGGAAACCCAGCGCTCGATCACCTTGGGATCGGCGGTGACGTGATGCGCAACTTCTTTCGCGAGGTCGCGGCGGAACGTGATCTTCGAGTCATGCAGCGGCACGCGATCCTGCGGACGGCGTGGACCGGCGAGGCTCGGCTCGACGGTCGCAAGATCGAGATCGAGCACGTCGGAAAAATGCGGCTCCGGCGTCGCCTCGGTGCGGAACAGCCCCTGCTCCTTGCAATACGCCTCAACCAGGTTGACCTGCTCTTCAGAGCGGCCGCTCATGCGCAGATATTTGAGCGTCTGATCGTCAACCGGAAAAAATCCGATCGTCGCTCCGTACTCCGGCGACATGTTGCCGAGGGTCGCGCGATCAGCAACCGGCAGCGTGCCGAGTCCCGGCCCAAAATACTCGACGAACTTTCCGACCACGCCCTTCTTGCGCAGCATTTGCGTCACGGTCAGCACCAGATCAGTGGCGGTGGCGCCGGCACGCATGCTGCCGTGCAGGCGGAAGCCTACTACCTCGGGTATCAGCATCGGTATCGACCGCCCAAGCATCGCCGCCTCCGCCTCGATTCCGCCGACGCCCCATCCGACTACGCCCAGGCCGTTGATCATCGTGGTATGCGAGTCGGTGCCGAGCACGGTGTCGGGATAAGCGGAGCCGTCGCGCGAGCCAAAGACCACCGGCGCGAGATATTCGAGATTCACCTGGTGCACGATTCCGGTGTCGGGCGGGACCACGCGAAAATCATCGAACGCACCCTGCCCCCAGCGCAAGAACAGGTAGCGCTCGCGGTTGCGTTCGAACTCCATGCGCGCGTTGATGGCGAACGCGTCGGCGCTTCCGTACGCATCGACCTGCACCGAATGATCGATCACCAGGTTGACCGGCTGGAGTGGATTGATCTTCGCCGGGTCGCCGCCCAGGCGCTTGATCGCGTCGCGCATCACCGCCAGATCGGCGACCACCGGCACTCCGGTGAAATCCTGCAACAGCACCCGCGCGGGACGAAAAGAGATTTCGCGCTGCGACGGCTTGCCGTCCCATTTCGCCAGTGTCTCGACCTGATCGGCGGTAACGTTGACGCCGTCTTCGCGGCGCAGAACGTTCTCGAGCATCACCCTGATCGAGAATGGAATTTTCGCAAGCGTGAAGCCGCGGCGCTCCAGCGCGTCGAGCTTGTGGATGGTCCAGGATTTGCTGCCGGATTTGAGCGTTGCACGAGCGCCGAAACTGTTGGTCGCCATGCGACCAGAATAGCGCGCGCGGGCCGCCGATCAACCGCGTCTGGAATGCGCGGCGCGCGCCGGAGCGGGACCAGGCAGACCGTCGAAGACCAGAGAGCGGCCATCGGAATGAAAGCGCATCGCCGCCAGCATCCCGACGCGCGCCGATGCGAGCGCCGGTTCGGCGTCGATCGTGTCGAGCACAATCTTGCGACGAGCTTCGAGCAGCGCCGTCACCGCCGCGCTGAAAGCCTCGTCATCGAGCGGGCCGATCGTCACGAGCGCGTGGCTCGCAAGCCCCAGCACGGGTTTTCCGGCGCGCAGAACGAGGACATTCGCCGCGTCGCGCGCAACGCCGCATCCGGGCAGCATCGCGCCGTAGGGATTTGCCGGATCGGCGGCGCTGATCGCGATCGGTTTTTCGCGTGCGGAATTCAGCGCACGCGCCTCGCGCAGCATCTCGACCGCTTCGGGCAGCGCGTATTGCTCGGCAGAGAGCGTCCGCACGAACCATCCGCGCCGGATCGTGCCGCCATATTCGAGACGCCGGAGCGCGAACGACACCTCATGCCAGCTCATCGCGGACGACTCGAGCGCGAGCATCTCGCGCGAGAGAATTCCGTTGCGCGCGAGCAGGCGCATCGCGTAGTCGCGCGCCGGGTCCGCATCTTCAGACTGTTTCGATGATACTTCCGCGGCCGCTTCGATCACGCTCCATCGCCCCGAGACGCTCGACTTGAGCCGCGCGCGGATCGCCGCGTCATGCCGAGTAAATCCGCGCGGCGACGTGCTCTCGATCGCGTCGGCTGTGGACGGATCAGTCGCGAGCATCCTGAGCGGCGCAAAGCTGTCGTTGCTGGCAACGCCTCGCGCGGCCAAGCGCCACAGCGCGGCGAGCGTGTCCCGCTCCGACAGATTCGCGCATTCCGAAACCTGGTCGAGGTATTGCGCACCGCCCGCGCGCAGCGCCGCGACGATACTCTGCTCGCGCGGATCGTCGATTTCCGTGGATAAGCTTGCCCCCGAGAGCGCGGCGCGCCGTGCTATGAACGTGATCAAGCCGGGGCTGGTGCGGCCATCATCTGCTTGCGTGACCGCGGCCCAGCGCATCTGTCCGCCAAGGCACACGACGTCGAGCATCTCCGGACGATAGCCGCGGATTCGCGCGGGCAGGATCGCGCGTTCCCAAAAACCCGGCGCGTACGCGAGGCCGGAGAGCTGTTCCAAAACGGCGGTGACGCCCGAAGCGTCGGCGGAAATGTCGCCGCCGCCGACGTACATCCATCGCAGCCGGAACGCTGCGAACTCGTGGTCGGCGCACGGCTCGATCTCGGCGCGCACTCGCGCCAGCGTCATCCGATGAATCCGCTCGAGGTTGTAACGCTCGCACCACTGCGTTGCCGTCGCGGAAGTGAAGTGACCGCGAAAGATCGCGCCCGCCGCCTCGAGCGCCGGCAATACGCGCTCGATCACCTGCGCATCGAGAACCAGCCGCAGCGCAAGGTCATCCGCAGTGGTCGGACCGGAGATCTTGAGCGCACGCCGGACGATCTCCTGCAGCGCGGCGTCGGGATCGGCCGGAACCAATTCCGGCCCGTCGATAATCTCCGAACCCGGATACGCCGCTGCAAATATCGCGGCATCGTCTGAGGTGATAACTGCCTCGGCGCCAAAGCGAACAATTCGCGCGATGCGCTTTTCCTGCGCGAGTTCCGCGAGCATCGCGCGAGCGCCCTCGCCTGCCCGGTCCTCGAGCTCATGGAGGCTCAGTGCGCCATGCGCGCGAATCAATTCGTAGAGCTCATCGCGATTTCGCGCGCGATAGCCGAGCGCCATTCCGGTCACCTCCGCAGCGACCGCGCGCACCGCGTCCTCGGCCAGCATCGCGGACAAATCCTCGCTGCGGAACACGTCCTCGGCCATCCCGCGATTCATCGCGACCGTACGGCTGCGCCGGTTCGCGCGCTCTCCGCCGTCAAGGAAAGAGTAGTCCCACGCAAGCAGCAGGCGATGCGCGAACACCGAGGGCGAAACCGAATCAACGTAAACCGCGCGCACGGAACCGTCGGCGACTCCGGCGAGCACGCGCTCCATCCGCTCGGCGTCCGCCGATTCGGTCAGACATTCGCGCATCGTCTCGGCGATAATGAAATGCTCCGGAATCTCGATCGCGGGCGGCCGATTTTCGAAACACGCCTGCTGCTGCGGGAAGAGCGCGGCGAGCGCCTCCTGCGAGCGGAGTCGCTGAATCCATGCGGGAACTCGCGCGCCGCGCGCGGCGCGCATCACGGTCAGCGCGCGCGAAGCGACGTGGCGGAACCTGACCTCGAACATCGGCGCCGCGATCATCGCCTGCTCGAGCACGCCGCGGGCGTTCCTGGCCGGCAGCATCGCGAGCGTCTCTTCGAGCGGAAAACTGTGGCGGGAATTGAGCGCGATCAGCACGCCGTCGTCGATTGCTGAGGCCTGGATTTCGAAATCGAACGATTGGCACAGCCGCTTGCGCAGCGCGAGACCGAGTCCTCGGTTGAAGCGAATTCCGAACGGCGCGTGAATCACGATCTGCGTGCCGCCCAGCCCGTCGAAAAATCGCTCGATCACGATCGTTTTCGAATCTGGAATCGCGCCGAGCGCCGCGATACCGCGCCGCACGTAGTCAACCGCCTGCACAGCCGCGGCTTCAGTGAGCGCACATTCCCCGGACAACCATCGCGCGGCACCGGTGCCACCGCCGCGATCAATCCGGTCGGCGATTTCGTGGCGCAACTCCGCGATCTCAGTCGATAGCGCGTAAGACCTGCCGCCCGCCTCGGTCAACCAGAACGGCAGCGTCGGCGCCATCCCGGGTGCGGCTTCCACCATCAGCCGCCCGCGCGAGGTTCGCTGGATCTGCCACGGCATCGAGCCGAGCGCGAACACGTCGCCGCGCGCGGACTCCTGCGCGAAGTCTTCCTCGACGTCGCCGATCTTGCGCCCTTCGGATTCGATGACGACGTCGTAGTTGCCGCTTTCCGGAATCGTCCCGCCCGACATGATCGCGGCAATACGCGCGCCGCGGCGCGGACGGATGCGATGATTCGTGCGATCGAAAAAGATTTTGGGCGCGGCGCCGCTGATGCGCTCGGGCAGTTCGGTCGCCATCTGCTCGACCAGCCGCGCCAGGCCGTCCGCGTCGAGGCCGCCCAGGTTATACGCGCCGCGCAAAATGCGCAGCAGGTCGGTCTCGCTGATTTCGTCCTCTTCGGCCGCGATCGCGATAATCTGCTGCGCCGCGATATCCAGGCATCCGTCCGGAATCGCGACCTCATCCAGATGACCGCGGCGAATCGCGCGCACTGCCGCCGCGCATTCCAGCAGATCGTCCGTGGTCATCGCGAAGAATCTGCCCTTCGGCGTCGCGCCGAGGCTATGCCCGGAGCGCCCGATGCGCTGAATCGCGGCCGAGATCGATTTCGGCGAATCGATCTGGCAGACCAGCTCGACTGCGCCGACGTCGATGCCGAGCTCGAGCGACGCGGTCGCAACGATCGCGCGCAGCTCGCCGCGTTTGAGACGCTGCTCGGCCAGCATGCGTTCCTTGCGCGCAAGGCTGCCGTGATGCGCCATCACGGCGTCGGCGCCGACCCGCTTCTGTAAATTGACCGCAACCCGCTCGGCCCACCTGCGCGAGAGCGTGAAGATCAAAGTCGTGCGATGCGCCAAAATCAGCTCGGCGATCTGATCGTACATCGCGTCCCAATGCTGATGGGTCGCGAGCGGGCCAAGCTCCGGCCCGGGGGCGATTACCTGCAAGTCCATGGTGCGCGCGCGATCGTCGGCGCGAACTATTTTCACTGGACGCGGAGTGCGCGAGCCACAGGCCTCGGTATCGAACCCCGCCAGAAATTCCGCGAGCTTCTCGATCGGATTGAGCGTCGCCGAAAGTCCGATTCGCGTGGGACGCTCGCCGCCCGACGCGCGCACGAATCGCTCCAGCCGCTCGAGCGTTACGGCCAGATGCGCTCCGCGCTTGTTCCCTGCCAGAGCGTGCAGCTCATCGACGATAACGTGGCGAACGGACGCGAGCTTCGCGCGAAACCGTGGCGACGTGAGCAGCAGGAACAGCGACTCGGGCGTGGTGACCAGGATCTGCGGCGGCCGCTTGAGCATCGCGCTGCGCTCGCTCGCTGGAGTGTCGCCGGTGCGCAGTCCGGCGCGAATCACTCCGAGATCGATTCCACCGGCTGCACCGATCGCGCGAACCCCGTCGAGCGGCTCATCCAAATTCAGCCGAATATCGTTAGCAAGCGCCTTGAGCGGCGAAACGTAAAGGACCGAAACCGCGTCGGGCAGCGGACCGCGCTCGGCCTCGCGCACAAGGCTATCTATCGCCCACATGAAAGCCGCGAGCGTCTTGCCGCTGCCGGTCGGAGCGCACAACAGAACGTCGTGGCGAGGGTTCGCGCTCGCGGCGCCGATAACGGGCCATCCGAGTTCCTGCGCGCGGGAGGGAGCGCCGAAGCGCCGCGAGAACCATTCGCGCACGGCAGGATGAAAATCTGCGAGCACGGGATGCATCGAAATATCTATAACACCCGGCACCACGAGACGGCAGCGGCCGTCTTCAGAGACGCAGCAACTCGGCCAGGCGTGCGGTGAACTCACTGCGAGAGAGAGTCAGGTCGAATCCCGCTTCGCGCGCGGCCTTGAGCGGTTTCAGATCGACATGCGACGCAAAACCGACGATCCTGGCCTGAGGGGCGTCCGCGCGAATACGCGCGACCGTCGCGCCCGCGGGAAACTCCGCGTCCGAAAGATCGGCAAACACCACCGCCGGATGGTGGCTCGCGCATTGACGCGCGGCGGCGTCGAGCGTGGAGGCATACAGAACCTCGACCCCGAGCGATTCCGCTACTGCATCCAGCTTCGAGCGAAAGAAAAGATCTTTCACCAATCCCAGCGCGATCTTGCTGCCCATGCTTCAGCATACCGGCGCCCATGGCTCCGGTGAACAGCCACGGCCTCTTGGGCGATGCGGACGTGCGAACGATTCGATGATAGAACCATCGCATCCGGCACGCAGGAGGTCGCCAATGGCAAGGCTGATGAGGGGAATCGAGACGCGGCTGATTCATGCGGGCGAACCTGATCCACCGATCGGCGGCGCGGTCACGATGCCGATATTCCAGTCCTCGACGTTCGAGTCAGCGGGCGCGACTAATTATCACGACCTTCGCTACATCCGGCTCTCCAACACTCCCAATCACACCGCGCTGCACGCGAAACTCGCGAGCCTCGAAGGCGCTGAGGCCGCGCTGGTTGCGGGCAGCGGGATGGCTGCTATTTCGGCGACGCTGATGACGACGCTCAGCGGCCGCGGTCATTTGCTCGCGCAGGACTGCCTCTACGGCGGCACGCACGATCTGCTGACGCAGGATTTTCCCGGGATCGGCATGGAAGTCGATTTTATCAACGGCGACGATCCGGCCTCGTGGCGGGAGATGATTCGTCCGAACACCAAGGCGATCTACGTCGAGTCGATTTCGAATCCGCTGTTGCGGGTGAGCGATCTGACGGCGGCGGTGGACTTCGCGAGCGCCAATGGATTGATCTCGATCATCGACAACACCTTCGCGAGTCCGATGAACTTCCGGCCCGCCGAGACCGGTTTCGATCTTTCGCTGCATAGCGCAACCAAATATCTCAATGGCCACACCGATATCGTCGCGGGCGCGGTAATCGGGCGCGCGGAACTGGTCGACGAGATCAAGCACAAGCTCGACCATCTGGGCGGCGTGCTCGATCCGCACGCCTGCTTCCTGCTGAACCGCGGGATCAAAACGCTCGCGGTGCGGGTGCGGCATCAGAATGAAAGCGCGCTCAAGCTCGCCCGCTTTCTGGAGCAGCATCCGAAGATCGCGCGCGTCAACTATCCCGGACTCGAGAGCCACCCGAATCATCTGCGCGCCTGCGAATTGTTCGACGGCTTCGGCGGCGTACTGAGCTTCGAGCTCGAAGGCGGAGTCGCGGCGGCCGAGAAGTTCATCGCGCACGCGACGATTCCCATCAGCGCGCCAAGCCTCGGCGGAGTCGAAACTCTGATAACCCGTCCCGCCGCGACTTCGCACTCCGGGATGTCACCTGAGCATCGCGCGCAAGTTGGGATCAGCGACGCGCTGGTGCGGCTCTCCGTCGGGCTCGAGTCGAGCGATGATCTGATAGAAGATCTGGCGCAAGCGCTGCGCACTATTTGATGATCTGAGTATAGGCGAAAATTATTTTCTCCGCGATGAATTAAATTGCGCCGCGCTTCGTCCGAATATTATAGTGCCCGGAGGAGCTGCGACCCGTCGCAGTCCTAGTGCCCTGCCCCGGTTCTTGAGGCGACTTGTGGCGGCTTGCCCGTGGCATCTTCTATTTCGGCTGATCAACGCAGTCAGAGAAGGAGGTATGCCATGCTCAGTGAAGTCCACGCATCGACGTGGCGCGCGGTCGCTCTCATGCTCGCGGCGGGAATGTTCATCGCGGCTCCCAACGCCATCGCCCAAGTCAAACCCGGTGATACGATCACCTATACGAACTCGTACAAGGTGAAGAGCCTGGTATCGCCCGGAGTTTACTACAAAGTCGTTAACGGAATGACGATGAAGGTCGTTCCGACGGAACGGATCGACTGGCCGCCGCCGTACCGCGATGCGACTGAGAAATACGCCGACCAGGTGCGGCTCTCGCCTGACGGACGCACGGTAGTCAATTACGTCGCCGGGCAGCCGTTCCCGTTTCTCGATCCCAACGATCCGCATATCGCAACCAAGATCATGTGGAATAATGCGTTTCGACCGATCACGACCGACGACTATGATTTGCGTTACTACGATTGCGACGTGGTCAATACCGGACTCAACCATCCGCTCAACGTGATTGACTACTATCAGATCGGACATTACGCGGGTTATGACGAGGTCGGGCGCACGGAGGTTGATCCCCTGCCGATCGATCCTGACTTCAAGACGACAAATCGCTATTGGCTATTCGCGCTATACCCAATTCTGGCGCCCGAGAATGATCGCGGCGGCGGCTTTATCCGTTACCGATATGAGAATCCAAAAAAGGCCGACGACATTTGGGATTGGAATCCGGGCGTGCGGCGAGTGCGCAGGCTCAATGAAGGCCTGATGAGTGATGCGGTCAACAGCGGCGGCAATCCGACCAACTTCGATCCTGATCACTATTCCGGGTTCAATGCGAAGGTGGAAGAGTTCAACTACAAATTCCTTGGCGAGAAGTCGATGCTTGCATCGGTCAACGCCGTGCACTCGCCCGAAATTACCTGCCAGACCGACGGCGGCGGGAGCGCGTGTCCCGAAAATTGGGAGATGCGCCAGTTGTATATTGTCGCTACCACGCCGCGGTTGCACGCCAACAATAGCGAGGCGCTGCAATCGAAATCGATCCTGTATATCGACAGCGAAATGTGGTTCGAACCGTACGTAGATTCCTACGACCCGCGCGGCGAGCTGTGGCAGAACCATATCTACTGGCTGACCTATCGAGACCGGCCGGTCCCTGACGCTCGCGTCGCGATCTATCCGTTCAAGCGCGCGTTCGTGGTGGGAGCCGCCGCAACCGACGTGCAATCCGGTCAAGCCACGATGTGCTATCTGCCGGGTCAGAACACTCCGGAACGCGAATGCTGGTATATCAACATGGGTGCGGTCTCCCGCGACTTCTTTACCACTCAGGCGATGGTAAAGGCTGCTCCATGACGATTTGATCTGCGCATCGCGGCGATCCCTCAAAGACCGGTGATTGCGCGTCAGTGCAATCACCGGTCTCAATTTTCAGCCATGCGCGCGCCGGGCGTGTTTCGCGATGTGTCATTTCGGAACCGCCGCGAAAGCGCCGCCCATCAAGGCTCGCCGTAGCCACGCTCGACTTCCGCCGATACAGGTTAGCCGCGCGCCTCGCGACGGCATCGCGCTTGCTCTCATGCCTGTGGCTCCTCCTCTGAAACCTGCCGCTTCCCAAATCGGCGAAGACGAACCTGAGAACGAGATTCCGTCGCCCGGCGCTGCGGCTTTAAATTCCGATCCTCTGACGAAGATCAACGCCACGCTTGCGATCGACGAGAGGCGCGATCGCCGCGCTACTTTGCCTGCGGGAGCGCCCGGCTCAGCGCGGTCCGCGGCGCGGATGGTGCGCGGGGCGGGAGTGCTGGTCTTCGCGTTCGAGACCGCGCTAGTGCTCGCACTAGGTCTGAACCTGCGGGATCTGACGCCGGCGCTTATCGCCTTCCATGTTGCGGGCATCGCTGCCGGGGTGGTGCTGTTTACCCTGACATTCACAGAATTAGGGATGCGCCAATGGCGGACTGCAGCGTTCGCAATCTGTCTCGGTGAAATTCTGGCGGCTGGGTGCATTGCATATTTATCCGGAAACCCGGGGACGCTGATCGTCACGATCCTCGCGATTCTGGTTGCGGCCGGCGCGCTGCTGCCGTGGAGCGGGCGATGGCAGGCTGCTCTGGGCGCGTGCGCGTTCGGGTGCTTCGGGATGCTGGCGATGGTTACGCGCGAGCCCTTTGCCGACATGCTATGGCTGCGTGTCTCGATCGCGGTGGTGCTCGCGCAAGTGATCGTGATGATGATCGCCGGCTATCGGCGCGAACTCGAAGCGCAAGTCCTGATTCTGAGCCAGAGGGACCGGCGCCTGCGCATCGAGATCGCCGAGCGTGCGAAAGCCGAACGGCGCGGAGAGCTCTCGGCCGCGACCACCCGTATCGTGTTCGAAAATTTGAGTGACATCGCGATTATCGGAACTCTCAGCGACCATACCTTCGCGATGGTCAACCATGCGTTCGAGACCGCATTCGGACGACCCCGCGCCGAGATCCTGGGACGCCCGATTAAGGACGTTGATTTCTGGGTGAGCGCGCAGCAGCGCGACAGTTTCGTCGCCGAACTGGAAGCCGGACGTATGGTGCACGACCTCGAAGCCGACTTCCGCCTGGCGGACGGCAGGATTATTACCGCGCTGGTTTCCGGCGTTCCGCTCGAGCTCGACGGGCGTCTGTGCGGAGTCGCAATCATCCGGGATATCACCTCGATGAGCCATGCACGCGCCAATCTCGAACAGACTCAGGCCCGCCTGCGGGCGATCCTCGACACCAGCATGGATGCGATTTCGATCTACAGCCGGCGCCAGAGCAAATTCACCTACGCCAATCACGGGATGTACAAGGCGCTGGGCCTCGAACCGAACCAGGTGCTCGGCCGTTCCTCCAGCGAATTGAATCTGTGGTCCAACCCGGAAACGATGCGCGAGTTCGATCGCCGGCTCGAGGCCGACGGCTCCGTCATGAACATGGAAGTGGAATTCCGGCATTTTGACGGAACTCCGGTTCCGGCGCTGGTCTCGAGCGTCAAGGCTGAAATCGACGGCGAGCCGAGCATCATCTCCTTCACGCGCGAGATTTCGTCGCTCAAGCAGAAGGAGCGCGACCTGGAGGCCGCGCACGCGGAATTGGCGCGCCAGCTCGAAGCGCTGCGCGCCAGCGAAACGCTGCTCGCGGAGAACGAGGCGAAGCTGCGGACGATCTTCAACGCCAATCGCGATTACATCGCGATCAATGGGTTTCCGCGCGGCGAGTATATCGACGTCAACGACGAGTTCATTCGCGGCAGCGGCCTCAACCGCGAACAGATAATAGGGCACTTCACCCGCGAGCTCGGCTTCTGGACTGACGACGCGCAGCTCGACTCGTTCATGGGTCAGCTTCATGCCAAGGGCGAGGTTCGCAACCTTTCGGCGGATTTGCGGGTGGCCGGCCAGATCGTGCCGCACCTGGTCTCGGGCGTGATCATCGAGCTTGGCGGCAACCCGGCGATCCTCACGATCGCGCGCGACATCTCGGATTTCCGCGCCGCGCAGGACCGCCTGCGCCAGAGCGAAGAGACGCTGCGCAAGGTGTTCGACGCGAACTTCGATTCGATCACGATCAGCGATCTCAGCGACGGCCGCTACGTCGAGGTGAACGAAGCGTTCTTGCGCAATACCGGTCTCGCGCGCGAAGCGGTCATCGGCAAGAACTTCACCCAAGTCGGTCTGTGGGCTGATCGCGTCAAGCGCGACGAGTTCGTCACTCGGCTCGCGACCCTGGGCTCGGTCCGCGACATGGAAGTGGATTTCAGGCTTCCTGACGGGTCGTTCGTAAACGGCCTTATCTCCGGAGTTATGCTCGAACTGGGCGGCAAGATGTGCGGGCTGTCGATCACGCGCGATGTCACCGCGCTAAAGCAGACCGAGCAAGCGCTGGTCGCGGCGAGCGAGTCCGCGATGCAGGCCTCGCGCGCGAAGAGCGAATTTCTTTCGAGCATGTCGCACGAGATTCGCACCCCGATGAACTCGATCCTGGGCATGGCGGATCTCCTGGCCGAAACCCAGATGACCCCCGAGCAGCGCCACTACGTCCAGAACCTGGTCAGCAACGGACACGCGCTGCTGGTCCTGCTGAGCGACATCCTGGATTTGGCGAAGGTTGAGAGCGGCCACATGACCCTCGAGATGGCGCCGTTCGATCTGCGCGAGGTGATCGAAAAATCCGCGGAGGCGGTCGCGATCCGTGCGCATGAGAAGGGTCTCGAATTGCTGGTGCGAATCGCGCCCGAGACCGTCACGGCGCGCGTCGGCGATTCGCTGCGCCTGCGCCAGATTCTAATCAACCTCATCGGCAACGCGATCAAGTTCACCACCTCCGGTGAGATCATGCTCAGCGTCGAGCCCGACCGCGCTTCGGCCAATCCGGGCGCGCTGCTGTTTAGCGTGCGTGATACCGGCGTCGGAATCGCGGCCGACAAGCTCGAAAGTATCTTCATGCCGTTCACCCAGGCCGACTCCTCGACCACGCGCCGCTATGGGGGCAGCGGCCTTGGCCTCGCGATAGTCAGACGTTTGGCCGGTCTGATGGACGCTACCGTATGGGCCGAGAGCGAGCCCAACCGCGGCAGCGTGTTTCACTTCTCGGTTGCGATCGAGCTGCAGGCGGGCGCAGGCGCGATCGCCGACCGCAGCCTTGCGGGAAAACGCGTCATGGTGGCCACGGACAACGCGACCCGCGGCAGCATCATGCGCGAGATGCTCGAGCTGATGGGCGCGCAGTGCATGCTCGCGGACGACGGCATGAGCGCGATCACGGTATTCGAGCAGGAGCGCGCGCACGGCCGCTCGATCGACGCGTTCGTGATCGACAACCGGATGCGCGCGCTCAGCGGGATCGAAACCGCGCAGCGGATGCGCGCGCTCGGAGTGCCGGCGCATTCGATCTCCCTGATGCTCGCATCGGATGAGATATCGCAAATCAGATCGTTCGCGCTGGGATCGTGGATCGTCAAGCCAGTTGCGATGGCCGATCTGCGCGCCGCGATTCTACTCGACGGTAATCCCGCAATCGCGCGCGCGCCGATCGGGTCACAACTGGCAATCGCCGGCGTGACCCCGATCGCTCCGCCGGCGCTGATCGTGAATCGCGCGTTGCGGATCATGCTGGCCGACGACTCCGCTGATAACCGGATCCTGGTGCGCGCCTATCTGAAGAATACCCCCTACCTTCTCGACGAGGCCGAGAACGGCCGTATCGCGATCGACAAGTTTGTCTCGCGCCCTTACGACGTGGTGCTGATGGACATGCAGATGCCGGAGGTCGACGGATACACGGCCACGCGCGCGATTCGCGATTGGGAGCTCGAGCATCGCCAGCCGCGCACTCCAATCCTGGCGCTGACCGCGTCGGCCCTCGAGGAGAATCTGCACCGCACCAAGGAAGCAGGATGCGACGCGCACATCACCAAGCCGGTGCGCAAAGCCACGCTGCTCGAGGCGATACATCGCGCGGTCGCGGCGACCGGGGACGGCCTGTGACCTGAATATTTAAAGTCTTGCATGAAGTCTTCCCCAAGCGTGGCGGCGCGGCCCGCGGAAACGAGATCGAATCGTTTCGCGGGAGCGCGCCGCCCGCTCCCCGACCGTTGCGCGCACATCGCCCGCGATGCTACCAATCGCGCTCGAACGGCGATGCGTACTTTTTCAATTCAATCCCGTCCACGGCTGGCCGCGGCGCTCGCAATCGCCATTGGAGCGTGCGCGATGTTCGCGGTGGGGCTGCACGCGGCGGAGCTTCCGCCGTCGCTTGACGAGTATGCGAGCGCGCTCGATGCGGTCATGAAATCCCGTTCGCGGCAAAGCCTGCAGCCGTTGTTCGAGATCGGGATCAAGTCCTCGCCGGAAGTGCTGGCGGTTCTCGATACGCTCAGCGCTGCCGATCTGGCGGCGCTGCAAAAGAAGACGCCCGGGATGGAGATCGTCCGCGGCGAGTCTGACGTCGTTCGCCCCAGTGCCGACTTCTTCAAAAAGCTCGCGCGGCGCAAAGGCACCAAAGCCGATCGCGCATTCTTCGATATCTACGCGCGCACCGAACCCGATTCGAGTCCGGACTTTCCGGCTTATGTCTCCGTGCAGAGCGTCTCGGCACGATGCACCAGGTTCGACGGACCCTTGATGGTTGGGCTGTACCGCGGATGGCTGGATTTCCGCACGCAGTATCCGGGCGACTACACCACCGAAGCGCAGGGCGAGCTGGACAGCATGGACGCCGAGTTGTCGGCGGGGACTTGCGCGTGTGGAACTCAGGAGCAGGTCGAGCAAGGATTCGGGACATTCGCGAAAGCGTTTCCCGACTTGCCGATGACGACGAAAGTCCGCGCCCGTATCGACCGCATCAAGGCTGGCACTTCGCACATCCGCTTCCAGTGCCACGGCTAGCGCGGGCTCGCCCGCTCCGCCCCTTGCCCTTTCAGGGCGAGGTCAGGTGAGTCGCGCGAGGTCTTTGCCGAGCGGCCCGAGGGCTTCCAGAGCCATCGTGGCGAATGCCGGCTCCTGCTGCGCCATCGCGGCAAAGACTCCGTCAGCATCCTTCGGACGCTCGACGCCGTCGAGCGCGTGGCCCAGCCGCGCGATCGCATCGATTGCGGACAGCGCCTGTCCCGGCGGCGGAAACGCGGACGTGAGCTTCTGCACGCGGCCCTTGAAGTTGGTGAAGCTGCCGTCGATTTCCGGATACTCGCCGATCGGCCATAGCTGATTCGCCATCTGCCCGAGCTCGTTGGCGTCGGTATCCAGCACCAGCAGATAGTCCAACGCGCCGAAGCGCCGGATGAACTCGTCCTCGCCCAGAGGCTTCACCAGGTCCGCACGCATCGCAATCAGCATCTTGAGCTCGCCGGATGCGACGGCGTTTGAAAGCGCGTCGAGACCGTTGTCTGGCAGACCCAGCGCTGCGAGCCCGCGCGTGTTCGGATTTTTGTTGGCGCGGATGAGCAGGTCGTCGTCGCCGCTTGCGCCGGGCGGCGACCAGCTGAGCGTCGCGAGCTTGTCCGATCCGATCGTGTCCTTGATCAGTTGCTTCAGCGCGAAGGCTTCTTCATTGGTCGCCTGCGCGCCGATTACCGCGCCGATCGCGTTCGCGCCGTATTGTTTTCCGAGCTCGGTGATTCGCGCGGCCGCGCGGCGCATCGCCTCGGTCCAGGTTTCCGCGACCAGCCGGTCCTTGTCCTGGTAGAGCGGCGTGGTGAGGCGGCTTTCGCTCTGGAGCGAGGGAAATGAGTGCCGCCCCTCGTCGCACATCCAGTAGCTGTTCACGTCGGGATTCTGGCGCGGCTTGAAGCGGTAGATGCGGCCGCGATTCTGGTAGATGTCGATCGAGCATCCGCGCTCGCATCCGCCGCACACGCTCGGCGTGCGATGCAGATACCAGACGCGCATGCGGAAGCGGAATTCCTTTTCGGTCAGCGCGCCGACTGGACAAATATCGACCACATTGGTTGCGTACTTGTTATCCACCGGGCGGTCGGGCCAATGGCTGATCTGGCACTGATCGCCGCGCTGGAAAATCGCCAGCTCGCTGGTCTTGGTGATCTCGTCAAAGAACCTGGTGCAGCGGCCGCATACGATGCAGCGCTCCTGGTCAAGCAGCACACCCGAGCCGATATCGATCGCCTTGCCCTTCTTGTTCTTCTTGCCGAGCGGAAAGCGCGAGGGCTGCTCGTCGTAATCCATGTAGTAGTCTTGCAGCTTGCACTCGCCCGCCTGATCGCACACCGGGCAATCAATAGGATGGTTGATCAGCAGAAATTCCAGCACCGCCTTTTGCGCGGTCTTGGTGCGCTCGCTCCTGGTGTGCACCACCATCCCGTCGGCGACCTTGGTGTTGCACGCAATCTGGAGCTTGGGCGCTTTTTCAATTTCGACCAGGCACATCCTGCAGTTGCCGGGCACGCTCAGGCCCTCATGATAACAGTAGTGCGGAATCTCGATTCCGGCCTGGTCGGCAGCCCTTATCAGGTTGAGGCCGTCGGCGACTTCGATTTCCTTGCCATCGATGGTGAGCTTCGGCATCGGCGCGTTATCCTTATGATCTTCCGACACTCAAGTCCGCGTGCGGCGCGACGTCGTAGGCCGGATGCGGCGGCGGTGCGAGATGCCCGTCGCGATCGCGGAACGGGCAGCGTCCGAGCCGGATGTGCTCTTCGAACTCCGGACGCCACTTCTTGATAATTCCCTTGGTCGGCATCGCGAGCGAATCGGCCAGCACGCAGATGGTGTTGCCTTCCATGTTGCTCGAGACGTTCACCATCACCTCGAGGTCCGAAAGCTTGCCGCGCCCCGCTTCCATGTCGATGAGCAGCTTTTCGATCCAGCCGCATCCTTCCCGGCACGGAGTGCATTGCCCGCATGATTCATGATGGAAGAAATGCGCGACGGTGCGGAGCACGTTGACCATGCAGGTCTGATCGTCCATCACCATCACGCCCGCGGTGCCCATCAGCGAGCCTGCGGCGCGGACTGAATCGAAATCCATCGCGACTTTGACCGCCTCTTCGGCGGTGAACGGCGGAAACGACGCGCCGCCGGGGATTACAGCCTTGAGCTGCCTGCCGCCGAGCATCCCGCCGCCGACATCGTAGATCAGGTCCTTCAGCGGAAAGCCCATCGGCAATTCGTAGAGTCCGGGCTTGTTGATGTGGCCCGAGAGGCAGAAGAGTTTCGGGCCGGGACTTTTCTCCGGACCGATCGATTTGTACCAGTCCGCTCCCTTCTTGATGATCCACGGAACGTTCGAAAGCGTCTCGACGTTGTTGACGACGGTCGGCGAGGCGAACGCGCCCGAGATCGCTGGAAACGGAGGACGATTGCGCGGATAGGCGCGCTTGCCCTCGAGTGATTCGAGCAGGCCCGACTCCTCGCCGCAGATATACGCGCCGGCGCCGCGATGGGTATAGATCTCGACGTCGAAACCCGAGTCCATGATGTTCTTGCCGAGGTAGCCCTTGGCGCGCGCCTCGGCCATCGCGGCTTCGACCACGCGTTTTTGCAGGGTGAACTCGCCGCGGAAGTAGATATAGGCGATGTGGGAATTGACCGCGCGGCACGCGATCAGAATTCCTTCGATAATCTGATGCGGATCTTTTTCGAGCTGGTAGCGATTGGCGAAGGTGCCGGGCTCGCTCTCGTCGGCGTTGCAGATCAGATAGACCGGCTTCTTGGAATCTTTCGGAATGAAGCTCCACTTGGTGCCGGTCGGAAAGGCTGCGCCGCCGCGTCCGCGCAGGTTCGAGTTCTTGACCTCGTTGATCACGTCCTCGGGCTTCATGTCGAACAGCGCCTTGCGCAGGGCCTGGTAGCCGCCGTGGTTCTCGTAAACTTCCAGGCGCGTGAGGTCGGGAATATCCAGCCAGCGAGTCAGGATTTTTTCCATTCGAGTAAGGCGCAGATGCGCGCGGGTCAGGCCGTTTGATGCTTGGTGCTGAGGCCGAGGAGCTTCTGCTTCTCGCCCTGAATCTTGCGCTGCAACGCCATCAGGCCGTCGAGCACGCTTTCGGGCCGCGGAGGGCATCCGGGAACATAGACGTCAACCGGAACGATCTTGTCGATCCCGGGAATGGTCGCGTAGTTGTCATAGAAGCCGCCCGACGACGCGCACGCACCAAACGCCATCACCCATTTCGGCTCGGCCATCTGATCGTAGACGCGGCGCAGGATCGGGCCCTGGCGGACAGTGACGGTGCCGATCACCATCAGCAGGTCGGCCTGGCGCGGAGTGAAGCGCGGCAGCAGCGCGCCGAACCGATCGATATCGTAGGGAGTCAGCGACAGCGACATGTATTCCATCGCGCAGCAGGCGGTCGCGAAGGGATACGGAAAGATCGAAAACTTGCGCGCCCAGGCGATCGCCTTGTCGAGCCGGGTCAGGACCGCCGCATCGGCGAGCAGGATCTCGTCGCCTTTGCTGATGTGGGCCGATGCCTTGATGTCCGCCATTTATCCCTCTTCGTATCCCTCCGGCTTTCTAGAAGCCGTGTTCAAAGCGTAGCAAGCGCGGCTCGCGCTGGTCAACAAAACCTCAAAAATTGCTAATGACAGAGCGCTCGTCGATGAAGCAATTCTTGCGGACGGAACCCGGAAATGGGCATAGAGGCGCCTTTGAAACGGCGACGGCCGTCGAATTTCGGTGGGTTCGTTTGGTATCTTTTGATGCCGCTGAAAAATTATTCTCCTTGAGGATGCAGCCGAATTTCACTCGGCGGGTTCGTTTTATGCGCTTTTTCGGTCTGCGTTTTTTTGGCGCATCGGAACCCATTTTTCGCGCATCGACGGAGAGGCCAGAGCGTATCCGCGCGGCGGCGCCGCGACCGCGAGCCTGGCGTTGCCCGCCGATATGACGGTGTCGAAACGGGCGGCGGTTTGCATGCGGCGGCCGCACCTACAGAGGAGGCCGCGGCGGCGGGCAAACGATTGGCGATGCAGTGATCTGGCTTCACGCAATTACTTTTGCACGAAGTGGACATGAGCATAAGGCTGAACAGTTCAGCCCTGAACAAATCTGGCAAAAACCCGAACGAGTGTTAGGCTGGCGGCCCCAAACGATGGAAGCGCACAACCGCTTCTGCCGCAAGGGTTAAACGCGCATTCAGGGGCGACAAAAGCTCGGTTGAAAAACCGATCCGGGCAAAAACCTCGCGCACATTTTCCGGATTTGTGCCTCGCCCCATCGGGAACGCCAATCTCCTGATTGGCGGCCTGTGCCTGCACGCCGATCGGGAGACTGGCGTTCCCGGGCCTGTCTCAACGCTGGCTCGGTGCAGAGGCGCCCCGTCACATCCGCAGCACGGCGGCGCCTTTTATTTCGTCGTGCTTGAGCATCGTCAGGGCGCGGGTTGCTTCGGTGAGGTCGAAGGGGACGGTGCTGGTGCTAATCGGGATGGCGCCGGCGATTTTCAGGAACTCTTCGCCGTCGGCGCGGGTGTTCGCGGTGACGCTGCGAATCTCGCGCTCCTGGAACAGCAGGTCGTAGTCGAGCGGAGGAATCCGGCTCAGGTAGATTCCCGCAATCGCGAGGATGCCGCCGCGGTCGAGCGCCGCGAGTGCGGGTGCAACCAGGTTTCCAGCAGGCGCGAACAAGATCGCGGCGTCCAGCGGCGCGGGCGGGCGCTCATCGGCGGCGCCGATCCATTCGGCGCCGAGCGTCTCTGCAAGCTCGCGATGCACTCCGCCGCGCGACATCACGAACACCCTGCACTTCCAATGGCGCAGCACCTGGAGTGCGAGATGCGCCGAACCGCCGAAGCCGTAGAGGCCGACGGTTGCGCCGGGCCTGATTTCGGCGCGCTTGATCGCGCGGTAGCCGATTATTCCGGCGCACAGCAGAGGAGCGGCATCGTCGTCGGCGATCGCGGCGGGAATCGCGTAGGCGAAAGCCTCGCGCACGAGCGCGTACTCGGCGTATCCGCCGTCGCGGTCCCATCCGGTGAAAAGCGCGTTCGGGCACAGGTTCTCGCGTCCGCGCAGGCAATAGGCGCATGCGCCGCAGGTCTGGCGCAGCCATGCGATTCCGACGCGGTCGCCGACGGCGAAGCGCGTTACGCCCGCCCCGTTTTTATCGACGATGCCGACGATTTCGTGGCCGGGAATGATTCGCGGATGCTTGCGCGCCAGGTCGCCTTCGGCGACGTGCAGATCGGTGCGGCATACGCCGCATGCGCGGACGCGCACGCGGATTTCGCCCTCGGCAGGTTCGGGAATCGGCGCCTCGATTTTGATCAGCGGCGTCGCTTCAATTGGCCCAGGCCGTTCTACCGCCATCGCGCGCATGAATCCGTCCTAAAGCTCGAAGTCGGCTTCTTCGATTATTCTTGCGGTGCGGTAGAGGAAGCGGTTGCCGAGCACGCCGTCGATTACGCGATGGTCGTAAGAGAGCGCTAGATACATCATGACGCGAATCGCGATTGCGTCTTCGCCGTTGACTTCGATCACCACCGGACGCTTCTTGACCTCGCCCATCCGCAGGATTCCTACTTGCGGTTGATTGATGATCGCAAAGCCGTAGAGATTTCCCTCGCGCCCGGGATTCGAGAGCGTGAAGCTGCCGCCGGCGAGATCGTCGGGGGTGATTTTCTTGTCGGTGACTTTGCGCTGGAGCGCCGCGATCTCGCGCGCGATTCCCACGAGGGACATCCCCTCGGCGCGCTTCAGGACCGGGACCAGCAGGCCGTCTTCGGAATCCATCGCGATGCCAAGATTGATCTCGCGCCGAATTACGACCGCGTCGCCGACTACCGAGGCGTTGATGCGCGGAAATTCCTTGAGCGCGCGGACCGTCGCCGCGGCGACCAGCGGCAGCATCGTCAGAGCGAAGCCCTCGCGAGCGGCAAACGCGGCCTTGTGCTTGTCGCGCAGACGCGAGATTGCGGTCATATCGACCTCGGCGACGGTCGGCACATGTGGAGAATGGGTCTTCGAGAAGACCATGTGCTCGGCAATCAGCTTTCGCCGGCGGGTGAACGGCTCGACGATATCGCCCTCGCGCGGCTGATATACAGGAGGATGAAACGCCGCGCTGGAAGGCGCGGCCGGAGGCGTTTGTGTGACGGCGGGCTTTTGCGCCGGCGAGGTCTGCGCGGTAGCCGGAGTCGCCGCGCCGTTGGCGGCGCTCGATTGCGCGCCGCCCGAGCGCAGGGAATCGAGGTAGCGCGTCACGTCGCGCTTGCTGACGCGTCCGCCGATTCCGGTGCCGGTGATGCGCGCGAGATCGATGCGATGCTCCGCCGCCATCTTCATCACCACGGGCGAATAGCGCCGATGCTCGCCGTCGTCGGCGGGTGCGGCGGCGATAGACGCGGACGCTGCGGCAGGTTCCTCGCGAGCAGCAGGCGGCGGGGCAGGACGAATCTCGCGGACCGGCGCGGGCGCTGGCTTCGAGACTGCTTTTGGCGCGGACGGAGCCGTCGCTTTGGCTCCTGGAGCAGACGCGCTGGTTGCTTCGATCATGGCAAGCGCCGCGCCGACGGGAAGCGTATCCCCTTCCTGCGCGACGATTTTCGCGATCCTTCCCGCGCCTGGCGACGGAATTTCGGTATCAACTTTGTCGGTCGAGATTTCGCACAGCGGTTGGTCTTCGGCAACAACGTCGCCTTCTTTGACCAGCCACTTCAGGATCGTTCCTTCGACGATACTCTCGCCCATCTGGGGCATAGTAACTTCAATACTCATTTCAATAGGCCGCGAGGCTGCGGATCGCGTTGACGATCTTGTTGGTATTGGGCAGGATTGCCTCTTCGAGCGGCGGACTGAACGCAACGTGCGTGTCGATCGCGGCCAGGCGGCGCACGGGGCCGTCGAGCGACTCGAACGCGTGCTCGCTGATAATCGCGGCGACTTCTCCGCCGATTCCGCCGGTCAGCCGATCCTCATGGACGATCAGCACCTTGCCGGTCTTGCGCGCGGTCGCGAGGATCGCGTCGCGATCGAGCGGCAAGAGCGTGCGCAGGTCGAGCACCTCGACCGCGAGGCCGTCTTCCTTCTCGACGATTTTCGCCGCGTCGATCGACTGCCCGAGCGTGCCGCCGTAAGTGATCAGTGACAGATCGGTGCCGGGCTTGCGAATCTCGGCGACACCGATCGGCACCGTGAAGTCGGCGTCGGGCAGATCTTCCTTGATACTGCGGTAAAGCCGCTTGTGCTCAAAATAGATGACAGGATTGTTGTCGCGAATCGCTGCCTTCAGAAGACCCTTGGCGTCGTAAACCGTCGCGGGTGCGACGACCTTCAGGCCCGGCACGCGCGTGAACCACGCTTCGGGATTTTGCGAATGGAACAGCGCGCCATGAATGCCCGCGCCCGAGGGCGCGCGCACCACGAGCGGGCACTGCGCGAGGCCGCCGTGTCGATAGCGCGTGGTCGCGGCCATGTTGACGATCTGATCGAAGGCGCAGGAGATGAAATCGGCGAACTGCATTTCGAGCACCGGGCGCATCCCGAGTACGGCGGCGCCGATGCCCGCGCCGACGATCAGCGCTTCGGAAATCGGCGTGTCGATCACGCGTTCTTCGCCGAACGCCTCGAGCAATCCTTCGGTCGCCTTGAATGCACCGCCAAGCTCGCCCACGTCTTCACCCATCATGAAAACGTTTTCGTCGCGGCGCATTTCTTCCATCAGGGCGGAATTGATCGCCTTGATATAGGTCATTTCCATGTTTATTTGCCCTTTGACGGCACGCCGTTATTGGGCGCGTACAAATCTTCAAGTACTTCTTCAGGTTTTGGCAACGGGCTCTGCTCGGCGAAATCGACCGCTTCCTGGACCACGCGGTGGGTCCGCTCGTCCATCTGCTCGCGAATATGCTTTAAGTCGTGGCCCTTCTTTTCGAGGAACAGCTCGTATTGCGGAATCGGGTCGCGGGTCTGCCATTCGAGCAGCTCTTCCTGGTCGCGATAGAGCGCGGCGTCGTGCTCGCTGTGTCCGCGATAGCGATAGGTTTTGCACTCGATGAGCGCGGGACCGCCGCCGGCGCGGACCTGGTTGATTACGCGCTCGCTGACTTCGAGCACCGCGAGCAGATCGTTGCCGGAAACCACGTGGCCCTTGAAGCCGTAGGCCTCCGCGCGATCGGCAACATCTTCGATCGCCATCTGCTTCTCGAGCGGGGTCGAATAGGCGTAGCGATTGTTCTCGCACACGAACAGGACCGGCAGCTTTTGCACGCCGGCGAAGTTCATCGCCTCATGCACGTCGCCGCGCGAGGATGCGCCCTCGCCGAAAAACGCGACCGCGATATTCTTGTCGTGCTTCATCCGGAACTTCAGCGCCGCGCCGACCGCGACCGGCAGCGACGATCCCAGCATCGAGGTCGATCCGAAAATCAGATGCTCCATGTCGCCGCCGTGGAGGAACGAATCCTTGCCGCGCGAGAGCCCGGTCTCCTTGCCCATGAGCTGCGCCATCAGGCGGCCGGGGTCGCATCCGCGAACCAAAAAGACACCGAGGTCGCGATGCAGCGGCGCGACGAAATCGCCGTCCTTCAGCGGTGCGCAGATTCCGGTGCAGATCGCTTCCTGGCCCGCGCCGGAATAGACGCCGCCCATGATTTTGTTCTGGCGATGGAGCCGCGAGACGCGCTCCTCGAACGCCCGGATGAGTTTCATCCAGTAGTAGAGCTGGAGTTCGTATTCGACCCGCGCGCCGGTTTCAGGCTGGGCGCGCGCACCCTCGGCTTGAGGCATAGATGACGATTCTCCTCGGTACGTAAATCAATCAAAAGAGTATCGCCGAACGCGCAGCGGGCCAAGCGGCTATTCGAGCGCGCAAATCCGCGCGAGCGCAGCCTTGTCGAGCGCGAACATCCCGCGCGGGAGGCGCGCCGTGAGCGTGCGCCAGTTCGGGTCGCGCGCGAAGAGCTCGCGCAGGATCGGCGCCGCCGCGTCGAGCTGCCCCACCGAGGCTAGCGCGATCGCGTGCCAATAACGCATCTCGGGATTGTCGCCGATCAGGCGCTCGGCGGCCTCGTACTCGAAGTTTCCCTGCGCGATCTCGCCGCGCGCGAACGCCCGGTCCGCCGCGCTCATATGAATGTACGCACGACGCACCGCCACCAGGCGGCGGAGCTCCCCCAGCGGCGCGCGATGGTCATCGACGCGGAGATCGAAAATCCTGTCGATCCACGGACGGCCGGTTGATTGCGCGCTGACGATCAGGAGCGCAGACGACTGCATCCCGCGGATGTCGCCGCCTTCGGCCTCGGCCGCGTCCAGCGCCGCGAGCATCCGATCCACCAGCTCGCCACGAGTCTCGCTGAACACTCGCGCCATCGCGGGCCACACGGTCTCGCGCAGCATCATGTTTGCCTGCACCGAGAATTGCTCGCCGACGATATGCCCCGCGGGTTGGATCGCGGACGCGCCGGTGTGCGCCGCGGCACCGCCGCGCGCATCGACCATCGCGACTTGCCGAAGCTCGCGCAGGTCGTCGGCGGCAAGCAGTCCGCGCAGCGCATCGGGCGCGCTCTTGCCCACTCGCATCAGCTCGAGGCCGAGCGCGCCGTACGACGGCTCTCCTATGGATTGCGTCGCGACCGCGCCGACGCCGGCCTCGGCCCACGTCACCACGGTGCCGACGGAGAAGTAATGCGACTGCACCGCGACGCCCATCTGGCCGGTGGCGGGGTCGCGCGCGACGATCGAATAGGTGTGTATCAGCGGAGCATCGGCCAGTGGCGAAATCATAGACACTTTCCTCACGGGTCGAGATTAGACAGCATCCACAGTAATTGCACGAAGCAGATTTAAGCTCGTGCGCTCAGCAGGAGGAACTCGCGATGCCGACGACTCATCCGATTCGATTTGGAATTCAGACCGGGCAACAGAACGTAACCTACGAAGAAATCCGCGACTTGTGGAGCAAGGCCGACGGATGGGGCTACGACTCGCTGTGGGTGTTCGATCATTTCTATCCGATCTTCGTGCCCGACCCGACCGGCCCGTGCATGGAAGGATGGACGCTGCTCTCCGCGCTCAGCCAGCATACCAAGCGCGCGCGAATCGGCGCGCTGGTGAACGGCAACACTTATCGCAACCCGTGCGTGCTGGCGAAGATGGCGGCGACGCTCGATGTCATCTCGGATGGAAGACTGAATCTGGGGATCGGCGCGGGATGGTTCGAGCTTGAGCATCAGAGCTTCGGAATCGATTTCAAAACTATCCCCGGCCGCTTGGGCGCGCTGGATGAATCGATCAAGATCATCAAAGGGATGTTCACGCAGGAGAAGACCAGCCTCGACGGGCGGCATTATAAGGTGAAGGACGCGGTCTGCAATCCGAAGCCGATCACCAAACCGCATCCACCGATCATGGTCGGCGGCCAGGGCGAGAAAACCTTGCTCAAGCTGGTCGCGCGTCATGCCGACATGTGGAACGCGTCGGGCAGCGCGGAGCGGATGGCGCATCTGATTAGCGTGATCGAGCGCCACGGCGACACCGAGGGGCGCGACACCGACGAGATCGAGAAGACCGTGATGATGTGGCAATGTTACCGCGCGTCGAAGGATCGCGAGCAGATGGTGACGCAACTGGTCGGGATGATGAGCGGGATCAAGCCCGAAGAGGCGCGCGCGCAAATCATGATCGGCGACAAGCAGGAATGCCTCGACACGATCGAGCGCTACCGCAAAGCGGGTGTGACGCACTTCATCTTCCTGCAGATGGCGCCGTACCAGGTGGATGAAGTGCAGCGCTTCGCCGAGGAAGTGATTCCCGCGGTGCGCGGGAAGTAGCGCATGAGCGCGGCCATCCGCGAGCCAGCTGAAATCCCCGTCGGACGGCCGCCCGACCGCCTGCTGTTTGCGGCCGATATGGCGGGCACGCTGGTGTTCGCGTTTGAAGGCGCGATGGCGGCGATTCTCGGGCATCTCGACGTGTTCGGGATCATGGTGTTGTCGTTCGCGACCGCGTTGGCGGGCGGAATTATCCGCGACCTGCTGATCGGAGCGACGCCGCCGCAGGCGATTCGCGATTGGCGCTACGCAACGATGGCGTTCGCCGGCGGAGCGACGGTGATTTTGGTGCATCAGTTCATCTGGAGGACGCCGGTCGCGGTGATAATCGCGCTCGACGCGGGCGGCCTTGCGCTGTTCGCGGTCGCGGGCACAGCCAAGTCGCTCGACTACGGAATCAACCCATTCATCTCGACACTGATGGGTACGATCACGGCGGTCGGCGGCGGAACGGTGCGTGATATCCTGCTCTCGCGCGTCCCGGCGATTCTACTCTCGGACGTCTATGCGACCGCGGCGCTGACGGGAGCGATCGCGATGGTCACGAGCCGCAAGCTCGGGATGCCGCGCACGCTCGCCGCGATCCTGGGCGGCACGATCTGCTTCGCGCTACGCCTCATCGCGGTGTGGCAACATTGGAATCTACCAAAGGTCCCCGGAGTTTGAGCGACGTATATAAGTGCAACGAAGATCGGCTGACCATCTGATTGACGACAGGCAGTTAACGCAACTACACTCGCCCGCAGAAAAAGCGAGGCCATGACGGGATGGGGGAAGAGGGCAAGATTGTCAGATGGTTCGTCTTCACTGTGCTGGTTTCTTTGGTGCCTTTTGTAATGGTCGCCCTCAATATGTGGAGCGACGACAAAACTGTCCAGCTCGTGGCGTTATGGCCTCACGGTGAACTATTACTCGTTTCAACCGCACTCGCAGCCAACGCGGTCGGAGACTTGATTCCAACTAGATCATTCGCAACCCGCACCAAGATAGTGGCTGCGGGCAGTTGCATCGTTCTATTGATTGTGGCGGCATTGTGGTACGCGATGATTCAAGGGCACCCCGAGTTCAAACTCGAAAAGATTTCAGAAGGATCGATTACTCTCTTTGTCTTCACGCTTATTGCGAGCGGGTCCTGCAAACTCCTGGCGGAGCGATAATCCATGATTGCCGAAGTTCTAATCGCAGTAGGTGCGGGCGCGTGCGCCGTCACGGTCTTGTCTACGCTTGTCGGTTTGTGGGGGCTCCGTCCAGTTTCGCAAGTCACGTTTAAGTCTGATGGCAAAACTGAGGCGTTCAGCGTCACCCCGCAAGAGATCGCGAAGCTGAGAGAAATACTCGAGCAGGATCTTGGGCAGCGGGATCTGAGAAGCGATGCGGGCCGCGGGCCACATCAAACTCCCGCACATTCTTCTTGACCGCGGAGCGTTGCGCCGTGCCGTCGTCGCCGGCCACACGCAACCTCATCCGATAGTTCGGCGCGTCTTTACGCAAACAGTAGCAAACTGAAACTTGTCGGTTGCCTGCATCTGGGCGATGGCTTATAAGGACCGAAGGATGGCCTTCGCAGAGCTTGCCGCTATATCTTCCGCTCGCTCGGCCGCATCGATTCGCCCGGTGCTGGATCGCGCGCTCGGCGGCGCTCGCCTGTCGGAGGCCGACGCGATCGCCTTGATCGATTGCCCCGCGCGCGAGCTTGACGATCTTCTCGCGGCCGCCGGAGAGTTGCGCGACCGCGGCAAGGGCCGCTTCGTCAGCTACTCGCGCAAAGTTTTTCTGCCGATCACAAATCTGTGCCGCGACCGATGCACCTACTGTACCTTTCGCAAAGATCCCGGCGATCCCGGCGCATGGACGATGATGCCCGACGAGATCGCCGAATGGTCGCGGCGCGGGCATGAGCTCGGATGCAAGGAAGCGCTGATGTGCCTCGGCGACAAGCCCGAGGTCGCATTCAAGGAATATCGCGCGACGCTCGACACGCTCGGCGTGCGCTCGACGATCGAGTACGTCGGCCGCGCGTGCGAGATCGCCCTGGCCGAAGGGCTGCTGCCGCATACCAACGCCGGGCTGATGACTCGCGACGAGATGGCGACGCTAAGGCCGCTCAACGCCTCGATGGGTTTGATGCTCGAATCGATCTCGCCGCGGCTGCGCGCGCGCGGCGGAGTGCATCAGGCCGCGCCCGACAAGGATCCTGCGCTGCGGATGAAGATGATCGACGAGGCCGGAGAGCTGCGAATTCCGTTCACCAGCGGAATCCTGCTCGGAATCGGCGAGACTGTCGCCGAGCGCGCGCAGAGTATTGTCGCGCTGCGCGACTCGCACGAGCGCCACGGGCATATTCAGGAAGTGATCATCCAGAACTTCCGCGCCAAGCCGGAGATCGCGATGGCGGACGCGCCCGAGCCCGAGGCCTACGAAATGGCGCGCGCGATCGCGACCGCGCGGATCGTGCTCGGCCCCGCGATGAACGTGCAGGCGCCGCCGAATCTGTCGCCCGGCGAGATCGAGCTGTTCTTACGCGCCGGAATCAACGACTGGGGCGGAATTTCGCCGCTATCGAAAGACTATGTGAATCCCGAAGCGCCGTGGCCGCATATCGAGCGGCTCGGCGAAAGGTGCGCACGCGCGGGCTTTACGCTCGGCGAGCGCCTGGCCGTTTACCAAGAATATATAAATGACGAATGGCTCGACCCGGCGGTCGCGACCAATGTGCGCGCGATTTGGGAACGAACCCGGAGAGCATCACCATGAATCTTGCCGAATGGCGAAACTGGGTCGATGAAATCGAGGCGACTCCGGTCGAGGCGCTGCTCGCGAAGACCTCACCGGCCGTGCGCGAGCCGCTCGAGAAGAGCCGCGCGAAGATCGAAATCACTCCAGACGAAGGACTCGCGCTCTATACCGCCGTCGGCGACGATCTGCGCGCGATGGTGAAGTGCGCGGACTTGGCGCGGGCGGAAGACGTTGGCGACGAAGTCACCTACGTCGTAAATCGCAACCTCAACTTCACCAATATCTGTTTCGTCGGATGCCAGTTCTGCGGCTTCAAGCGCCAGCGGTGGGAGTCAGACGCCTACGACCATTCGGACGCGACGATCGTAGCCAAAGTCGCCGACGCTGTGGCGCGCGGCGCCACCGAAGTCTGCATGCAGGGCGGGATAAATCCCGAGATGCCGCCGTTCAAGTATCGCGACCTGCTCGACGCGATCAAAGGCGCGTTCCCCGCAATTCACGTCCATGCGTTCTCCCCGATGGAGATCATGTACGGCGCCAAGCGCACCCGGATGGAATATCCCGAGTATATCGCGATGCTGCGCGATCACGGTTTGGGCTCGATTCCGGGAACCGCAGCCGAGATCCTTGACGACTCGGTGCGCGAGATCCTGTCGCACAAAAAAGTTGATGTCGCCGCGTGGGTCGATATTATCACCAGCGCGCACGCCGCCGGGGTGCCGACCACCTCGACTGTGATGTACGGGCATATCGAGGCGCCGCGCCAGGTGGTCAATCATCTGAACCTGCTGCGCACGATCCAGAAACAAACCCACGGCTTCACCGAATTCGTGCCGCTCAGATTTATCCATCAGAACACGGTGATGTTCCGCAAAGGCCTGGTGAAAGAAATTCCGAGCGGCGTGCTCGACTTTCAGATGTACGCGTTCTCGCGCCTGTTCCTGCGCGGCTTTATCGATAATCTGCAGACCTCTTGGGTGAAGCTCGGGGTCGAACTTGCCGCGCTGACGCTCAAGGCAGGATGCAATGATTTCTCCGGCACGCTGATGGAGGAAAGCATCACGGCGCAGGCCGGAGGCGAGGCGGGCGAGTTCGTGCCGGTCGATCTGATCGAAGAAAAAGCGCGCGCGATGGGCCGTACCGCCGTCGAACGCAACACCTTGTACAAGAAGCTCCACGGAAAAAAGGCTCCCAATGGCGCGCGCCCGATCTCCCCTTCCCCGTCGCATGCGGATAACCACGCTAGCGGGGGGAGTGGGTGCTGCTAAGTTTATCCGCGGTCTGGCAAGACGGATCGCGCCGGAGAATATGGTCGTCGTCGTCAATACTGGCGACGACGACCTCTTCTATGGCCTCTATGTCTCGCCCGATATCGACACCGTGACCTACACGCTGGCGGGCGTGGTCAATCGCGCGCAGGGATGGGGCCGTGCCGATGAATCCTTCGCCACGCTCGAGGCTCTGGATCGCCTCTACGGTCCGCACTGGTTCACGCTCGGCGATCGCGACTTCGCAACCCACATCTACCGCACCGACAGGATGCGCTCCGGTGCGCGGCTGTCGCAGGTGACGGCGGAAGTCGCACGCGCGCTGGGCGTCCGCGCGCAGGTTCTGCCGATGAGCGACGATCCAGTGCGCACGTTCGTGAAACTGCGCGGACGCGAGCCGCTCGCATTTCAGCAATACTTCGTGCGCGGACGCGCGCGCGGAATCGTCGAGAAGATCGAGCTGCGCGGCGCGAATACCGCGCGTCCGCTGCCGGCCGCGCTCCGCGCGATGCGCGAATCCGCCGCGGTGATCCTGGCGCCGTCGAATCCTTTCGTGTCGCTCGGCCCGATCTTCGCGCTGCGCGGCGTGCGCGAAGTGCTGCGGAGGATCCGTCCGCGCGTCGCCGCTATCAGCCCGATCGTCGGCGGCAAAACGATCAAAGGACCCGCCGACAAGATGCTGCGCGGGCTCGGCAGCGAAGCCTCGGCGCTCGGAGTCGCGCGGCTCTATAAGGATATCGCCGGGATTTTCGTGCTCGACAGTGTCGATCGCGCGCTTGCGCCCGAGATCGAAAAGCTCGGGATGCGCGCGGTCGTGACCGATACCATCATGACCACTCCCGCAAAGGCTGCGCGGCTGGCCGATATAGTCCTGCGCGCGCTTCCCGTGTAGGTTATCCAATCGAAGGATTCTCCGATGCGTTCGATTACACTCACCGCGATCGAAGGAATCCCGATGATCAACGCCGGCGACGATCTCGCCGCGCTGATCGGAGCGGGACTCAAGCATACCGGGCTCGCGCCCGCGGCCGGCGATATCATCGTCGTATGCCAGAAGATCGTTTCGAAGTCAGAGGGCCGCACGGTCCACCTGAGCGATATCGAGCCGTCTGAATTCGCCAAGTCCGTCGCCGCAAGGTGGGAGAAAGACCCGCGCGCCGTCGAGCTGGTCCTGCGCCAGACCAACCGGATCGTGCGCAACGATCGCGGCGTGATTATCGTCGAGACCGGACCCGGATGGATCTGCGCGAATGCGGGCGTTGACGAATCCAACAGCCTCGAAAACGACAGCGCGATCCTGCTGCCGATCGATCCCGATGACTCGGCGCGAAAAATCCGCGCCGGAATCCGCGCGCGCCACGGCGTCGATCTCGCGGTGCTCGTGACCGACACTTTCGGCCGTCCGTGGCGCGACGGGCTGACCGAGATTTGCCTCGGTATCGCGGGAATGAATGCGATGCTCGACCTGCGTGGCACCACCGACCTCGCGGGCCGCGAGCTGCATCACACGGTCGTCGCGATTGCCGACGAGCTGGCGTGCGCCGCGGGCTTGCTGATGGAAAAAGCCGGCGCGATTCCGGCCGTGCTGGTGCGCGGTTACCCCTATCAACCCTTTGACGGCAGTGCGAAAATACTCATACGACCAGCCGAAGCCGACCTATTCCGCTAACCGTGAAAAAAGCCAAGGCCATCGATCTTGCCAGCCGCCGCGACGCGGCCGCGTCCAATTCCGCCGCCGTCCGTCGCGCCGGAACCAGTCCAGGAGCCATCGTCGAAGCCGACCTGGTGGCGGCCGAGGCCAAGCTCACACGCCTGCTCGATTCCAACGAATCGCTGATCGCGGAGATTTGCCATTACCTGGTCGATGGCGGCGGCAAGCGGCTGCGCCCTACTTTCATCTTGCTGGTATACCGCGCATGCGGCGGCTCCGAAGAAAAGATCGAAGACGCAATCGACGCCGCGATCGCGCTCGAGCTGATTCATTCGGCCACGCTCCTGCACGACGACATTATCGACGGCGGCCGTCTGCGGCGCGGCAAACCGTCGGCGCTCGCGCGCTACGGCTTCGCACCTACTCTGATCGCCGGCGACTACCTGTTCTGCCGCGCCTTCGAGATCTGCGGCCGCTTCGAGGAGCACCTGGTCCGCACCGCAGCGCAGGCCTGTATCGAGCTGACCGAGGGCGAAGTGATGGAGGGGCGGCTGCGGCATAGCGCGTCGGCCAGCGTCGCCGATTATCGGCAAGTGATCGCGCGCAAGACCGCGTCGCTGTTCTACGCGGGCGGAAAAGTCGCCGCCGATCTGGCCGGGATGCGTCCCGCCGGTATCGACGCGATGGCGCGCCTGGGACTTGCGATGGGACTCGCCTTCCAGATGATCGACGATCTGCTCGACGTGCTGGGACCGGAGGAAAAAATCGGCAAGCCGGTCGGCTCCGATCTGCGCGAGGGGATTCCTTCGCTGCCGGTGGTGCTGGCGGCGGCGCGAAATCCCGAGCTCAAACAGATGCTGCAGGACGGCGTCGAGATGACCGGGCCGGCATTCGAGCGCGCACTGGCGATCCTGCGCGAGCCGGCTTTGATCGCAGAGGCGCGCGCGATGGCCGCCGCCGAGGTCAAGATCGCACGCGATATCCTGCGCGAGCTGCGCCCGTCGCCCTATCGCGACAGCCTGGCCGCGATTATCGACGAACAGATCGACCGCGAAGTCTGAACGCCCTGTTCATGCTGACGGCGTAACCAAAGTGCGCCTCAACGGTTAATCCGTAGTAAGCATCCAATTGTGATCGACTCGGGCGGGAGGAATCTCGATGAGCGCGGCACACAAACATATCCGCCACGGAATCGGCAGCGTCCGCCCGTATCTGTACGGCGATCTCAAAGTTCCTGAATTGGTTAAGCATGCCTTCGGCGCACAGGAGCTCGAACGTCTGCCGGTCGGTAACGGTTTTCATATCGAAGCCAGAATTGGCGACTCGATAATCGTGATCGAAGCCGGCGACCCGCCTCATCCCGGCGGCACCCGCGCCTCGATCTACGTCTATGTCGAAGACGTGGACGCGGCGTACAGGCGCGCGCTCGAAGCCGGCGCGACTTCCATCGCGGAGCCCGCGGACAAGCCCTACCAGGAACGCGCCGCCGGCGTGAAAGACTCCTATGGCAACACCTGGTGGCTCGCGACGTATCTGGGCTAGGCACCTTCCCTTCTCTTCTATAGACGCTTCACGTTGCCGACGAGCCGTCGGCATCCACTGACAGAAAAAGTGATCGTGAATAAAGCTCGTCGCGATAAATTCGGTTTGACTTAGTAGCGAAAGAAAAGCGAAAATCGTTCCATGGCGGCGGCGATCAAAGCTCCATGGATCTCACTCCAATCCTCGACGATAACCTCTGCCCGTGGATCTTCACCTGTTCCGCTAAAAACAACCCAACTGCCTGATTTTGCTGGAGTTTTTCGGGGGCGGGAGCTTACTCGCAAAGCGCGGAGGCTTGCTTCCGGAATTGCCGTACTCGATGCCCTGCTCGAGGGTGGAATCGCGCGCGGGCGGGTCAGCGAAATTATTGGACGCGCCGGCACCGGCAGAACCTCGCTCGCGGCGGCGTTCGCTGCCAATGCGACCGGGCGCGGCGAGGTTATCGCCTGGATCGATGCCGCGGGCGCATTCGATCCCGCAAGTATCGCCGCGGCCGGAGTCGAACTCGCGCGAGTGTTGTGGGCCTCGATCCCGCGAGAGGCAAGCCGCGCGCGACCTGCGTCTGCGCGCGAGGGGCGCGTGCTCAAGGCCGCCGAGATGGTGCTCGAGGCGGGAGGCTTCGGCCTGGTCATAATCGATTTTGGCGATATTTTTCGCGCGATCCCTGACAGCGCCGTGCTGCGTATCGCGCGCGCGGCCGAGCGCAGCGGCGCAGCCGTGATCGCGATCGCACCGCGCAGGATTTGCGGAACCTTCGCGGCGCTGAGCCTCACGATGAATCGCGCCGGCGCGTCGTTCAGCCGAATTCTTCCGGGAGCGCCCGCGCTCTTCGACGGATTGAGGCTCGAACCCGTCATCACGCGCAACAAGCTCGGCGGCTCGGGCGCGCTCACGCGGATCGTCGCGGCGATTGATCCTCAATATTGCGCGCAGCGCGTACAGATTAACCCTCTCCCCCCGGGAGAGGGCAACGCGGCGTCACGCCGCGTGGGTGAGGGCGAGCGGGCGACCGCGCTGAATCATCCAGAGCGACCTCTCCCGACGGGCGATGCCCGCCACCCTCCCCGCATCGGGGAGGGGATCAGAAAAAACACTGATCAGAATCTTGAGCGCGCTCCGCTGCGCTCCGCGACTAAAGGATCCTCGCCTGACCGCGTGCCAGTGGCACTTCCTTTTCAGGGCGAGAAATCAAAGACGGAAGAGGAATTAGAACCAGTCGTATCGGCGGTACGTTGACGGGGATGTTTCATGGCGCGTATCGCATGCATCCTGGTTCCCGATTTTCCGATCGCCGCGATGGTGCGCGCTAATCCCGCCCTCGAAGGCGCCGCTCTGGCGATCGCCGCAAGCTCCGCCGCTCACGCCGAGATTGATGCCGTCTCCGCTCCCGCGCGCGCGCTCGGAATCCGCACCGGGATGACGCTTGCGCAGGCACGCGCCATCTCTTCCAGGCTTATCGTCAATGCGCCCGCGCCCGCCGCCGAAAATTCAGCGCATCAGGCGCTCGCCGACGCCGCGGAATCGATCTCGCCGATCGTCGAGCCGGGAGCGCCCGGATGCGTGTGGCTCGACCTCGCGGGGCTCGGACGGATTTTCGCAAGCGAAAACGAACTCGCGCTCGAGCTTCAGCGGCGCGTGCGCAAGCTTGGGATGGAAGCCGCAGTCGGCGTCGGCGCGAGCCGCGAGATCGCCGCGATGGCGGCGCGATGCGGCGGTGTCCGGGTGATCGACGCGGGGCGCGAGCGCGAGTTCGTCGATTGGCTGCCGCTCGAGATGCTCGAGCCGGGCGCGGAGCTCGAAGCCACGTTTTCGCGCTGGGGGATGCGCCGGCTCGGCGATCTGGCGCGTCTGGACCCGGACGCGATTGGCAGCAGGCTCGGACGGCGCGGGGTCGAGCTGGTGCGGCTTGCGCGGGGCGGAAGCTCGCGGCCAATTGTGGCGCGGCGGCGCGCGGAAATTTTCGCCGAGGCTGCCGAACTCGATTATGCGATCGACAATCTCGAGCCGCTGGGCTTCGTGATCCGCGGAGTCCTCGAACGGATCGTCGCGCGCCTTCATCTGCGCGGGTTTGCCGCGGGCGATGCGATGATCGTGCTCGGACTCGAGGACCATCGGATCGCAAGCCGCCGGGTGCCGATCGCCGCGCCCACCTGCGACGTGCGCGCGATCCTGACGCTCATCAATCTTGCGCTCGAAGCCGCACCGCCGGATGCCGCCGTCGAGGCGGTCCGGCTCGAAGTCACGCCGCGCGCGCCGCGTCCCGCGCAGGCCGACATGTTCCTGCCGCCCGCGCCGGCGCCGGATAAGCTCGCGGCCACGATCGCGCGGCTCGCGGCGCTATGCGGTCCCGGCAACGTCGGAGCGATCCGCGCGGAGAATTCGTATCGTCCGGAGGCCGTGCGCATCGAGCCCTTCGATCCGCCGCCACCGCGTCCGGACCAGAACGGCGCATGCGGCAAACCGGTCGCGCAGCTTGTGCTTCGGGCGCTCAGACCCGCACTCGAGATCGAGGTGATGCAATCGCGCGGAGGGCCCGAGTTCGTGCGCGGCGCGAACCTGGGCGCGCGCGTAGTCTCGATTGCCGGCCCATGGCGCCGCGACGGCGAGTGGTGGAAGAGCACGCCCGCCAGTTCATCCCGATCTCCGTATCAAGCGCAGTTTTGCCGCGAGAGTGAGAGCGAACAGCCGATCGCTCTGGACCATAGTTCCCCTTCCCGTGCGGGAAGGGGTCAGGGGTTAGGTCGATCCGATACGACCACCATAACCAGTCATCCAGAGCGACCTCTCCCGGCGGGCGATGCCCGCCACCCTCCCCGCGTCGGGGAGGGAATAAGAGAAAACACCGACCAGAATTTTGAGCGCGCTCCGCTTCGCTCTGGGCCTGAAGGACCCTCACCTGACCGCGTGCCAGTGGCACCTCCCTTACAGGGCGAGGCATCAGAATCGGACGAGGGATCAGAAAAAGCGGGATTTCTGCGCGATTACTATGAGCTTGCGCTTGACGACGGTGGCGTTTACCGCGTGTTCCGGGATCTCAACTCGGAGCGATGGTTCCTTGACGGCGTTTATGACTGACTATTCGACTGACTATATCGAATTGCGCGCGCGCAGCGCTTTCAGTTTTCTCGAAGGCGCTTCCACGCCCGAGGATCTCGCCACGCGCGCGGCGGAGCTTGGCTACCGCGCAATCGCGCTCGGCGATCGCGACGGACTCTACGGCGCGCCGCGGTTCCATCAGGCGGCCAAAGACGCCCATATCAAACCGATAGTCGGCGCCGAACTGACCCTCGATGACGACTCGCGGCTCTACGTACTGATTCCGGATCGCGAGCGCTACAAAAATCTCTGCCGGATGCTCACTAGCTCGAAGCTGCGCGCCGCAAAGGGCGCGGGACGAATCACGCTGGACGATCTGGAGCGCTACGGGCGCGGGATGATCTGCCTGGGCGGCGGAACGATGAGTCCGCTCTCACGGATGCTCATTCGTGGAGAAGATCCGCTTTCGCTTTGCGATCGGCTGGAAGGAATCTTCGGCGGGAAAAATCTGTATGTCGACCTGCAGCGGCATCTCGACGCCGATGAAGAGCGGCTTAACCGCAAGCTTGCCGCGCTGGCCGAGGCCGCGCATCTTCCGATCGTCGCGACCAACGACGTATGTCACGGCGGCGCCGATCGCCGTCTGCTCGACGTGCTCACCTGCATCCGGCTGAAGACCACGCTCGAAGAGGCGGGCCGCGCGCTATGGGTCAACAATCAGCGCCATCTGAAACCGCCCGCGGAGATGGCCGCGCTGTTCCGCGATCGGCAGGACGCGGTCGCCGCCACCCGCGCGATCGCGGAGCGATGCGCCTTCACGCTCTCCGACATGGGCTATCGTTTTCCCAGCTACCCGGTTCCATCCGGCGAGACCTCCGACAGCTACCTGCGGATTCTCACCTACAAAGGCGCGCGCGACCGATGGGGTGCGAGCCTCGATGAGCCCACGCGCCGCCAGCTCGAGCATGAGCTCGGGATGATCGAAAAACTGAAGCTGGCCGGCTACTTCCTGATCGTCTGGGACATCGTGCAGTTCTGCCGCGAGAACGCGATCATGGTGCAGGGACGCGGCTCGGCCGCCAACAGCGCCGTGTGCTATGCGCTCGGGATCACGGCCGTCGATGCGGTCAAGATGAAGCTGCTGTTCGAGCGGTTTTTATCCGAAGAGCGCGGCGAATGGCCGGATATCGATCTCGATTTGCCCAGCGGCGATCAGCGCGAAAAAGTCATCCAGTACGTCTATCGCCGTTACGGCGAACACGGCGCCGCGATGACCGCGAACGTGATCACCTATCGCACCAAGAGCGCGGTGCGCGAGGTCAGCAAGGCGCTCGGATTTTCTCCGGAACAGGTCGATCGGCTGGCCAAGCTCAACCAGGTCTACGAGTTCCGTGACCATTACGATGATCTGGTCGCGCTGTTCAAACGCGGCGGCGTTGACGCGGAATCTCCGCGGATCAGGCTGCTGCTCGACCTGGTGCGGCGGATTAAGAGCGTCCCGCGCCATCTCGGACAGCATAGCGGCGGCATGGTGATCGCAGCGACGCCGCTCGACGAGATCGTGCCGCTCGAGCCGGCCGCGATGCCGGGGCGCGTCGTTGTTCAGTGGGACAAGGAGGACTGCGCCGATCTGGGAATTATCAAGATCGATCTGCTCGGCCTTGGGATGCTCGCGGTGCTCGAAGAGACTATCCCGATGGTTCGCGAGCATCAGGGCGTCGAGATCGATCTCGCGCATCTGCCGCCCGACGATCCCGGTGTCTATGCGATGCTGCGGCGGGCCGACACCGTCGGCGTGTTCCAGGTCGAGAGCCGTGCCCAGATGGCGACACTGCCGCGGATGAAGCCGACCTGCTTTTACGATCTGGTGGTCGAGGTCGCGATCATCCGGCCGGGCCCGATCGTCGGCAAGATGATTAATCCGTATCTCGATCGGCGGAACAAACGCGCGCCGGTAATCTACGCGCATCCTTCCCTCGAGCCGATCCTGAAACGGACTCTCGGCGTCCCGTTGTTCCAGGAGCAACTGCTGCGGATCGCGATGACGGTCGGCGGCTTCACCGGCGGCGAGGCCGAGGAACTGCGCCGCGCGATGGGATTCAAGCGCTCGGCCGAGCGGATGGAGAAAATCGAAGCGCGGCTGCGCGGCGGGATGGCGCGCAACGGAATCACGGGCAGAGTTGCCGATGAAATCGCGCTTTCGATTTCGTCATTCGCGCTTTACGGCTTCCCGGAATCGCACGCCGCGAGCTTCGCGCTGATCGCGTACGCGTCGGCCTATCTGAAGTACTACCATCCGGCCGCGTTCTTCGCCGCGATACTCAACTGCTGGCCGATGGGCTTTTATCATCCGTCGGTGCTGGTGAAGGACGCCCAGCGCGGCGGCCTGACCGTCCTCCCGATTGACGTGACCCGCTCGGACTGGAAATGCACGATCGAAGATCGCGCGCAACGCATACCGCGTTATCCTCTCCCTCCGGAAGAGGGAGGCGCACCGCCGCATGTATTCCCTCTCCCCCCGGGAGAGGGTAACGCGGCGGCACGCCGCGTAGGTGAGGGCGAGTGGCCGATCGCTCTGGGCCATAGTTCCCCTTCCCATGCGGGAAGGGGTCAGGGGTTAGGTCGATCCGATACGACCACCATAACCAGTCATCCAGAGCGACCTCTCCCGGCGGGCGATGCCCGCCACCCTCCCCGCATCGGGGAGGGAATCAGACAAAGCTCCGGACAGGAGAATTTTAGTCGCGCTCCGCTGCGCTCCGCGCTGAATAATGACTCTCACCTTACCTCTCCCTTGCAGGGAGAGAGATCAGACATCCAGGGCGAGGGATCAGAACTCTGCTTGCGGATGGGGTTGCGCTATGTGACGGGGCTGCGCGAGGAGACTGGGCGGCGCGCCGAGCTCGAACGTGCGCGGCGGCCGTTCGATTCGATTGCTGACTTCACCGCGCGCGTCGGTCCAAATCGCCGCGAACTCGATGCGCTCGCATACGCGGGAGCGTTTGCCGCCTTCGGGATGACCCGGCGCGACGCGCTTTGGAACGCCGCCGCGGTCGAGCGCGACCCCTCGAGCCTGCTCACCCGCGCGAGGCCCAAAGCAGTCAAAGCGCCGCTTCCGGAAATGGAGCCGATCGAGCAGACCCTCGCCGACTATGCCGCCACGAGCCTCACGACCGGACCGCACCCGATGACCTATCTGCGCGAGGGCCTGGACGCGCGAGGCGTCCTAAGCGCGGCCAAGCTGCAACATCTGCGGCACGGCTCGATAGTAAAGACGGCGGGCGTCGTGATCGTGCGGCAGCGTCCGGGCACCGCCAAGGGATTTCTGTTCATCACGCTGGAGGACGAAACCGGAATATCCAATCTGATCGTCACTCCAAATCTGTTTCAGGCAAATCGCCTGCTGCTTATCAGCGCCAAAATCCTGCAAGCTGAAGGGGTCCTGCAGAAAGTTGACGGCGTAACCGCGATCCGCGCGCACAAATTCGCCGAGATCAAACTTCCCGGCGCGACGCCGCCCTCGCACGATTTCCACTGAACGACGTTTCACATATCCAGCGCGACGGGGTTTAATCCTTCGCAGACGCCCCGGGACGGCGCGCACCGATCTTCAAGGAGAAAATTATGAACCGCACCGAACAAGCCGCCAAGGCTGAAGCCTTCCGCGCGATGCACGATCGCTCGCGTATCCTCGTGCTGCCCAACGCGTGGGACGCCGCCAGCGCGTGCGTGTTCGAGGAGGCGGGCTTCAAGGCGGTCGCCACCACCAGCTCCGGCGTCGCCAACTCTCTGGGTTATCCCGACGGCCAGATGATCCCGCGCGCCGAGATGCTCTTCATGATCGGCGTAGTCACACGCAGCGTGCGGGTTCCGGTCACGGCGGATATCGAGTCCGGCTACGCCGACGACCTCGCAACGCTCATGGAAACGATCGGGCTGGTGATCGACGCGGGCGCGATCGGGATCAACCTGGAAGACTCGATGATCAATCGCGGCGCTCCGATCCTCGAGCTCGAGACCGCGGTCGCGCGAGTTCGCGCCGCGCGCGAGGCCGCGCAGGCCGCGGGCGTGCCGCTCGTGATCAACGCGCGCACCGACGTCTACCTGCACGGAATCGGCGAACGCGGCGCGCGTTTCGACGACGCGGTGCGCCGCGCCAACGCCTATCGCGCGGCAGGTGCGGACTCCCTGTTCGTGCCTGGCGTCCGCGACGCGGCGGTTATCGGCAAACTGGCTGCGGCGCTCAACGGTCCGATGAACATCCTCGCCGGCCCCGGCTCGCCGTCAGTATCGGAGCTTGAGAAACTCGGCGTCGCGCGCGTGAGCGTCGGCGGCGGACCGGCTCGCGCCGCGATCACGGCCACGCGCAACGTCGCCAGGGAGCTCTTCGATCTCGGAACCTACAATTCCTTCGTCGAAGGCGTGATCTCGCATCCCGACGCCAACGCGCTGGTTACGCACAATCGCTCTACTCCGGCATGAACGATGGACTGCCGGTTTTTGCGGTCTGGCCGCCATCGGCAACTACCGCCGCTCCGGTCACGAACGATGCGAGGTCCGAGGCGAGGAACAGCACCACGTTCGCCATCTCCTCGGGCTTGCCGAGTCGGCCCATCGGAATCGCCTCGCGGAAGCGATCGGCGAAACCCGGCATCTCGAGCGCGGGCTGCAACAGCGGAGTATGAATCGCTCCGGGACAGATGCAGTTGACGCGCACGCCGTCGCGCGCGTACTCGATCGCGCCGACCCGGGTCAGGTTGATGACGCCCGCCTTGGCCGCGTTGTACGCCGCGATTCCGTAGTCAGCGCGCTGTCCGGAAATTGACGCCGTGTTGACGATCGCGCCCGAGCCTTGCGCGCGCATGATCGGCAGCACGCGCTTCATCGCGCGCCACACCGCCGTCAGCCCGACGTCGATCATGTAGCTCCACACGCCCTCTTCCACGTCGGCGAGCCTTCCCGACGCCTCGGTGCTGGTGCTCGCGGAGGCGGGAAGCCCGAACGCGTTGTTGTGCAGGAAGTCGATTCGCCCGAAAGCCGCCTTGGTCTCCGCGATCATGCGGTCGATATCCGCGGGTTTGGTGACATCGACGGTCATCGCGAGCGCCTTCCCGCTTTGCGCCGCGATCACGTCGGCAACCTGAGTCGCGTTTTCCGTGTTGATGTCGGCGACCACGACGGTTCCGCCGCGTGCTGCGAATCCCAGCGCGGTCGCGCGGCCGATACCCGAGCCCGCTCCGGTTACGATTCCGATCTTGCCCTCGAAGTTCATACGATGATGCTCCTTCGCTTGGTCGGGTAGCATCCGCGGCGCGGGTTTACAAATCGCGCTAACGCGGGCGGCGGCGAATGCGGTATGGTTCGCCGTAACAGCGGATCGAATAACGCGGGAGAACGACGATGAGACTTGCAGGCAAAGTTGCGCTGATAACCGGCGCCGGATCAGGAATGGGCCGCGCGGCCGCGACGCTGTTCGCGCGCGAGGGCGCCAAAGTCGCGGTGATCGACGTCAACGAAGGCGCGGCAAAAGAAACCGCCGCCACAATCACCAGCGCCGGAGGCCAGGCGTTCGCGATGCGCGCCGACGTGTCGAACTCCGAGGACGCGCGCGCGATGGCCGACGAGACCGTGCGCCACTTCGGCGGCCTGGATATCAACTACAATAACGCGGGCATCGAGGGCGAAGCCGGCTTCATGGCCCAGCTCAGTGAAGAGGGTTTCGACCGCGTGATCGCGATCAACCTGCGCGGCGTGTGGCTCGGAATGAAGTACGCGCTGCCGCATCTGATCAAGCGCGGCGGAGGATCGATCATCAACACCGCATCGGTCGCGGGAATCGTCGCGATCAAAGGCGCGGCCGCGTACTGCGCGGCGAAAGCCGGCGTCATCTCGCTGACTCGCGTCGCCGCGCTCGAATACGCGCGCTACAATATCCGCGCGAACTGCATCTGCCCCGGCGTAATCGACACGCCGATGGTCAAGCGTGTCTCGGAAGAAGGCGGTGTTACGGCGCAGGACAACAACCGCTTGTCACTGCTGGGCAGAATCGGATCGCCCGACGAAATCGCGCGCACCGCGTTGTTCCTCGCGAGCGACGACGCGACTTTCGCAACCGGCGCACCGTTCATAATCGACGGCGGATGGGTTGCGCGCTAGCGCTGGAGGCTCGCGATGGCATCACAACGGCTCGCCGGAAAAATCGCGATCGTAACCGGAGCGGCGCAGGGGATCGGCCGCGCAATCGCCACGCGTCTTGCCGACGAAGGCGCCGCCGTCGCGATCGCCGATATCCAGACCGAGGCGGCCGAACGCACGGCCGCGGAATTGCGCGCCCTCGGTGCCGAGGCGATCGCGGTCAAGCTCGACGTGACGAAATTCGAAGACGCCGAGGCTGCCGCCGCCCGGGTCGAGCGCGAACTCGGGCCAATCGACATCCTGGTGAACAACGCCGGATGGGACAAGCTCGAGCCGTTCATCGAGAGCGTGCCCGAGACCTGGGACAAGATTATCGCCATCAACTATCGCGGCACGCTGAATTGCTGCCGCGCAATCGCGCCGCGAATGAAGGCGCGCGGCGCGGGCAAGATCGTTTCGATTTCGTCCGACGCCGGCCGCGTCGGCTCGACCGGAGAGGCGGTGTACGCCGGATGCAAGGCGGCAATCATCGGATTTTCAAAAACCATCGCGCGTGAACTCGCGCGCTATCACATCAACGTCAACGTCGTGTGCCCCGGGCCGACCGAAACCGCGCTCTTGCGCGACGCGATGGCGGGACGCGAGGGCGTGCTCGAAGCGATGGCGCGCGGAATTCCGTTTCGCCGCCTCGGCAAGCCGGAAGATCTCGCCGGCGCGGTCGCGTTTTTCGCCTCGAGTGATTCCGACTACGCGACCGGGCAAGTGATCAGCATCAGCGGCGGACTCACGATGGCGGGATAGCCGCGCTTGCCAGTTTCGTCTTGCGATGATTTACTGAACTATCGTTCAGAACAGATCGTTAGACGAAGGTTGCGAGGAAAAGACGTTGGAAGAGACCGAAACCAGCGAACCCGTAAAATTCAGCGGACCCGAGGCGCTACCGCCCGACTACAAAGACCTGCTCGTCCGGATGCTCTCGATTCAGTCGCGAATCGAAAGTGAATACATGCTGATGCCCGAGCGCACGCTCATGAAGCCGCTTGCGCTCGCGCCCACCGCAGAGGACAAGGCCGAATACGCCGCGTTCTGGTCCGACGAGGTTCGCCACGCGAGCTACTGGATGCGCCTGCTCGGCGAGCTCGGCGTCACCGTCGATGACGCGTTCATGTCTACGCCGATGCCGATCTACATCTTCGAGATGCGCGATCGCGCCGAGGACTGGATCGAGTACGGCCTGTTCAGTTTTTTCGCCGACCGCCAGGGCGCGTACATGGGCTACGAATGGGTAGGATGCTCCTATCATCCGCTCGCGAAAATCGCCGAGCGGGTTTATCGGGAAGAGCTCGGGCACGCGGCGTTCGGTTATCGGCTGATGCGCAGGTACCTCGAGCGGGAAGGCGAGCGCGGCCGCGAGCTGCTGATAAAGCATCTCGCCAAATGGTATCCGGCTGGGCTCGACATGTTCGGCAAGTCGGGTTCGAAGCGGCAGGTCGACTACGTGAAGATGGGGCTCAGGCGGCGCAGCAACGAACAGATGCGCGCCGAGTTCGAGGCCGAGGTCAACACTCTGCTGGCCAAGCTCGAAATCCCCGCGCCCGATCCGACCGCCGGGCGCCGCTATCTGTGACCCGCGCACCGGTGGCTTGCGTTCGTGCGCGTGGCGGGCAAACCTTGGTCGGGAGGCATCGCGTTTGAAGAAAGCCATCGTTCAACCCGCCGTCCGGCGCGTCACGCGAATCAAATCAGCGGCGCGCGTACTTGCTCCCGACCAACGCTACGACGCGAATATCGATCATATCCTGCATGCCGCCGCGGCGGTGTTCGCGGAGAAGAGCTTCGGCCTCGCGTCGATTCGCGATATCGCCGGCCGCGCGCGAATCTCGTTCCCGCGCATCTACTATTATTTGCGCAACAAAGAGGAAATTCTGTACCTGATTTCGCGCCGAGCTTTCGAGGAGTTGCTGCGCCGCGCCGAGCAGGCCGCGCGCTCGGCTCCTGGAGCCGACGCCAGGATGCGCCAGTTTATCGCCGGCCATCTCGAATATCACATGAGCAATCTGGCCGAGATGAAGGTGCTGGTGCGCGAGGCTGACTCGCTCTCTGGCCGCTACCAGGCCGATATCGCGCGGCTCAAGCGCGAATACTCGCGCCTGTGCCGCAAGCTCGTCGAGCAGCTCGCCGAGGCGCGCGGCCGCGCGCTCGACCGCGAGCAAAGCCGCATCATCACGTCGCTGCTGTTCGGCGCGATGAACTGGTTCTACACCTGGTACGAGCCGGCCCGCGATTTCGATCAGCGCGCAAAAATTATCGACGAGGTTTTGCTGATGGTCACCGGATCGATCGCGAACCGATAAGAAATCGGACCTATGCCTGAAGGATGGACTCCATATCCGGCCGAAGCCGCCGAGCGTTACCTGCGCGAAGGCTACTGGCGGCGCGAGACGATCGCGCAGGCGATTGGTGCGGCGGCGCGGCGTCACGCCGCCGAGCGTCCCGACGCGATCGCGGTAGCCGACGCGCGGCGCAGCCTCGGTTTCGCCGCGATGCTGCGCGAGGCGGCGCGCGTCGCCGCGCTGCTCGAAAGCCGCGGCATCGGGCGCGGCGCTCGAATAATCGTCCAGCTCTCGAATTGCGTCGAGTTCGTGACGCTGATGCTCGCGTGCGCGGAGACCGGCTCAGTGCCGGTGATGGCGCTGCCCGCGCTCCGGCGCGCCGAGCTCGAGCATCTGATAGCGCTCGCCAGCCCGGCCGCGATCGCGGTCGCTCCGCAGTTTCGCGGCTTCGATCACGCCGCGCTCGCGCGCGAGTTGCGCGACCGGTCGCCTGGCCTGCGAACTATTTTCACCACCGAACCTGCCGCGGAAACCATCTCGCTCGATTCCGCGATCGAGCCGCGCGGCGAGATCGGCTCCCGTAGCGGCGATCCATTCGACCTCGCGATCCTTCTGCTCTCGGGCGGAACGACAGGATTACCGAAGCTGATTCCACGAACGCACGCGGATTATCTTTGCGGCGCAGAGGCTGCGGCTCCCGTATGCGGATTCGCCGCCGATTCGCGCGTCCTCATCGCGCTGCCGGTCGAGCATCACTTCGCGCTGGGCGCGCCGGGCCTGGTCGGCGCGCTGATGGCGGGCGCCACCACGATTTTGTCGGAGTCCGCGCAGGCCGCCGACATCGTACGGATCGCCGGCACCGAACAAGCGACACATCTTCCGTGCGTTCCCGCGCTGGCGATTTCGATCCTGATGCTTCCCGACAACGCGCGCGCAGGGCTGGAAACTCTGCGCGTGATCACCGTCGGCGGACAACGGCTCCAGGAGCCAACCGCGCGCGAGTTGCGACGCGTCTTTCCCAAGTTGCTGGTTCAGCAGGTGCTCGGGATGACCGAAGGAGTGCTGTGCTACACCCGTCTGGGCGAAGGTGACGATCTCGCCTGCACGACACAGGGACGCCCCGCATCGCCAGGCGATGAAATCCGGGTCGTCGAGCTCGACGGAAGGGACGCGGCACCAGGCGAGATCGGCGAGCTATGGTGCCGAGGGCCATATACTGTTCGCGGCTACTATCGTGCGGAAGCGGAAAATCGCATCTGCTTCACCTCTGACGGGTTTTACCGCACCGGAGATCTGGTCCGGCAGACCCCGAGCGGAAATCTCATCGTCGCAGGGCGGATCAAGGATCAGATAAATCGCGGCGGAGAAAAGATCAGCGCCGAGGAAGTCGAGTCGCACATCATCGCGCATCCTGCCGTCATCGCCGCCGCCGTGGTCGCGATGCCCGACGCGCGGATGGGCGAGAAGGCGTGCGCGTTCGTCACCCTCGCGCCGGGCGCTGCCTTATCACTCGAAGGATTGGCGCGCTTTCTGGCTGAGCGCGGCCTTGCGCGCTTCAAGCTTCCCGAACGGATCGAGGTAATCGAGGCGATGCCGCTGACCAATGTCGGCAAGATCAAAAAAGCGGAATTGAAACGCGCGATCGAAAGCCGCATCGCGGCCGAGCAGGCCGCCGGCGCGGCGCGATAGCCGCGCGGGCGCGGATCGCCACGAGGGGAGAATCCTACGATGGACGTGCAGAAGGGAATCGGCGAGTTGAACGCGCTGATCGCGCGGCTGGAGCGCAATAATCGCACGCTGAAGTCGCATCCGACGATCGAGAAAATCGAGCGCGGCGAACTCACGATCGATCAATTGCGATGGTGGGCGACGCAACTCTTCATCGGCAACAAGGCGCACAACGCCAACATCCTCGGGTTGATCTACGCGAAGTGCGACGACTTCCCGGCGCGCAAATCGATCGTCGAGAACCTGATCGAAGAAGAGCTGGGCCGCGCCTCCGGCGTCGGACGGTCGCATCCCGAGCTGTACCTCGAATTCGGCGAGGCGATCGGAATCCCGCGCGAGCGCCTGCTCACGGCGCGGATGTCGCCCGACGCGACCGCGATGATGCATTGGATGTACTGGCTGGCCGATTCGAAGCCGTGGTACGTGACGCTGGCCGGAATCAGCCTCGGCTCCGAGCTATTCAACCCCGACGCCTATGTGCGCGTTATCGACGGGCTCCGCCGCAACTATCATCTATCCGACGATGCGCTGCTGTTCTTTTCGGTCCACGTAAAAGTTGACAAGGACCACGGCGACACCAGCGCCGGCTCGATCTTCAAAGCGATCCCCGAAAGTGCCGCCCCCGAAACGCTGTGGGCAGTGGAGTCGCACATCGAGTTCATGCGCCGACTATGGTCGGACATAGACCCTCCGCGCGCCTGAAACCTCGTCGCCCTCGTCCGCCGTCTGGATCCTCGCCCTGAAAGGGAGAGGCTAGGTGAGGGACATTATTAAGCGCCGCGCTATTAAAAGAGCAGAGCAGCACCCTCATCCACGCGTCACGGCGATTGCTAAAAAAGGCAATCGCCGCGCCGCTTCGCCCTCCTCCCGGAGGGAGAGGGTATTCAGCAGGAGATCAGCGAAAAAAAGAGAATCTCTATCCGCGCCGGAGGTCTTGCAGAATCTCTTTCAGGACGCCGCGGTCGTGATCGTTATGCGCCGGCATGTCGAAGCCTAAGCGGTTGATCCCGGCGAAGCGCTTCTTCATCACCGCGGCGATCTCGTCGTAGGTTCCTACCGCGGCGAAGGCGTGCACCATCTCTTCGCTCACCAGCTTCGCCATCTCGCGCCACTTCTGCTGGACCGAGAGCTTGTGCAGCTCGTCGGCGGTGTCGCCCCATCCGTCGAGCTCGAAGCTCGAGCGGTACGAACGGGTCGAGCCGTAGAACGCGATGGTTGATTTCGTCGTCTCGATCGCCTTCGCGAGCGCGTCGCGATCTTTTGCCGCGACCAGAAAGCCACCGCCCGAGATTTGGAACTCCGGCCACTCGGAAGCCGGGCGCCCGGATTTCTCGAAGCCCTTCTTGAGATTCGGCAGCGCGATCTGATCGATATATTTCCGCGTCACGATTCCGTGCAGGCGCACTCCGTCGCAAACCTCGCCGGCGACTTGCAGCATCCTCTCCTGCACCGCCGCGATCGCGACCGGGATGTGCGGATGCTCTTGCGGCGGAGGCGAGAAGTTTGGCGTCATCAGCGAGAGATTGTAGTGCTCGCTGCGGAAATTCAGCGGCTCGCCCGTCTGCCAGGTCTTCCAGCACGCGCGCATCGCACCGACGTAATCTTTCATCCGCTGCGCGGGCTTCGACCACGGCATCCCAAAGCGCCTCATCACGTGGCCCTTCACCTGCGAACCGATCCCGAGCATCAACCGCCCGCCGCTCATCCGTTGAAGATCCCACGCGGTGTAGGCCGTCGAGACAGGGCTCCGGGTGAACGCCAGCGAGATTCCGGTGCCAAGCTCGATCTTCGCCGGCTCCATCGCCGCGATCGCGAGACCGAGATATGGATCGTGCTGCGTTTCAACTGCAATCAATGAATCGTAGCCGAGCACTTCAGCTTCGCGCACCTGCGCGCCGATCGTGGTCCAGGTCGGTTCGGGCCGCTTGCCCGCCTGCTGCATATCGGGCGTGTAGGGCGCGCCGAAATTTAATCCACGTTCAAGTTTGATCTTTGCCATGGCGCGGTTATCGCGTCACGGACGCAGAGATGTCAAGGAGCGCGGGAACAAAAACAAAACCAAGCGGCCACTAAGGCACAAGGACACGAAGCAATCTTCTTTGTGCCTTAGTGTCTTTGTGGCCGGTTGAGTTCTTGCTGACCTTCAGCGGATCGACAGCCCCGGCGCGGGGAAGTGATGGCACATCTCGGCGACTTCGCCCGCGATTCGATTCAGCGCGGCTTCATCGCCTGCGTGCGCGATCGCTTCGTCCATCCATTTGCCGATCAGTTTCATCTCGGGCTCGCGCATCCCGCGCGAGGTAACCGCCGGCGTGCCAAGCCTCAAACCGCTGGGGCTGAAGGGTTTGCGCGGATCGTAAGGGACGGTGTTGTAGTTGCACACGATCCCCGCGACATCGAGCGCCTTCGCGCCCTTCTTGCCGATCACCTTCTTGCTCGTCAGATCGACCAGGATCAGATGATTGTCGGTGCCGCCCGAGACCAGCGAAAATCCGCGCGCGAGCAGTTCCTCCGCAAGCGCCTTGGCGTTGCGCACGATCTGCGCCGCGTAATCCTTGAACGCGGGAGCCGCCGCTTCCTTGAGCGCCACGCCGATCGCGGCGGTGGTATGGTTATGCGGCCCGCCCTGCAATCCTGGAAAGACCGCCTTGTCGATCGCTTCGGCGTGCTCGGCCTTGCACAGGATCATCGCACCGCGCGGCCCGCGCAGCGTCTTGTGCGTGGTGGTCGTGACCACGTCGGCATAAGGCAGCGGGCTCGGATGCACTCCGCCGACGACGAGGCCCGCGATATGCGCGATATCGGCGAGCATCAGCGCGCCGGTTTCTTTTGCGATTTCACCGAACGTCTTGAAATCGATGATTCGCGGATAGGCGGTCGCGCCGCACACGATGATGCGCGGCTTCTCGCGCCGCGCGAGGTCGCGCACCGCGTCGTAGTCGATCCGATGCGTCTCGCGATCGACGTTGTATTGCACCGCACGCCAGAACGTTCCCGTAATACTGACGTTCCATCCATGAGTCAGATGCCCGCCCATCGGCAGCGCCATCCCCATGATCGTGTCACCGGGCTTGAGCAACCCGAAATAGACCGCAAGATTCGCGGGCGATCCCGAGTAGGGCTGCACGTTGGCGTGCTCGGCGCCGAACAGCGCCTTGGCGCGATCGATCACCAGAGTCTCGAGCGTGTCGATATGGCGCTGGCCCTCGTAATAGCGGCGTCCGGAATAACCTTCGGAATATTTGTTGGTCAGAATCGAGCCGGTCGCTTCGAGCACCGCCGCCGAGGCGTAATTCTCCGACGGGATGAGGCGCACGGAATCGAATTCGTAGCGCTCTTCTTTGCGGATGATATCGTAGATTTCGGGATCGGTTCGCTTGAGCTCTTCCACACCGCACCTCGCACGAAATTTCTGCCGAGAGCCTAGCGCCCGCCGCCCGGCGAGGCAAAATGCGCCGGGGGAAAGCTACTGCAGATCGGGCGGCGTGACTTTCGCGATCCAGCCGCGATAATCGCCGGTGTATCCAATCGCGCGCTGGCGTTCCTCGACGCGGTGCAATATTGCCGCAACCGCTTCCGGCGCGAGCTTCTCGCGCGCGGCGAGTGCTCCTGCTATCGCTTCGCCCGCGGCGGCCGCTGCCTGACGCGCGCCCTCGGCGAGCGCGACGCTTTCGTCTGACAGGCCTAAGTACGCCTCGGCAATCCGGGTCCCGACCTCGGTGCCGCTATCGAGCGAGTCCTTGATATTGCCCTTGCCGGTCAGCACGTTGCCGGCCGCAAAGACCGCGGTCGCTCCGTCCATCAGGAGGCCGATTTTTTGATCGACATAGACGTAGGTCTCGCCCTTCTGTGCGATTCCGGGGATCGGCTCCGGAATACTGCCGATCGAGCTGATGGTGAGCGGCGCGCGCGGAGCCTCGACGCTCTCGGCGACGATCCTGACCTGCCCGTCGGCTACTTCGGTGGCGCTGAACTGGACGCCCGTCATCGCGCCGTCTTCGGCGATGAGTCCCGTGGGAGCGCGCAGCTCCTGGAACTCGAACAGGAACTTGCGCATCGCCTTGTCGAGAATTTTCGCGCGCGCCGAGCGCATCGCCTCGGCGCGTTTGGGCGTCGCGTCCGGCGCGATATCCGACAGCGGCATGTCCAGGACCCGGCGCCGATAATAGAGCTTGCACGGCGCGACGCCGAGCTCAGCCCATTTAAGATTGTGCGCGGCAAGCACCGGATCGATTCCCTCGCGCTCGAGCCGCACCAGCTCTTCGGTGATTCCGCGCGCGGCGAGCGCGCGCAGCGTCATCTCGATTTGCAGCACCTTGACCACGTCGATCGACGCAAGCCCGCCGCCCACCACGATTGCTCCGGGCGTCAACTCATAGCGGGGGCCGGTGTACGCTTTCTCGTTGTAGTGATTGAACCAGTAGATGAGCGGGTTCTGATAAACCAGGCCGCGATCGACGAACTGGTCGGCGCCTTCGACCGGGAACGGACGGTCGCGCCACGCGCCATGAGTGAGCACGATTCCCGAAAGGCCCCAGCGCGTGCGCAGCTCTTCGAAATCGAGGTCGCGGCCGAGCGCCGTCATCGGCACATAGGCGATATTCGGATGGTCCAGGCGGCCGTCGATCTCGCCGTACTCGTCGCGGCGCTGTTTCACGTGCCATCGCGGCAGCCCGTCCTCGATTTTTCCGTAGGGCCGCGGGTTCTGCTCGAAGACCACGACCAGCGCGCCGCGCTGGGCCAGAATCCGCGCGATTTCGGAACCCGCAGTGGCTGCGCCGACCACGGCAATCACGTGCCGCGAAGAATTGTTCGGTATATCCGTCATAAGCGAAGTACCTGATTAGCGTGCTCTCGCGCGTGGCGCAATCTTCGCGCGCGTATCTTCGATATCACTGGGCGCGATACCTCTTGGCACAATCTCATCGAGGGCCGTCTACTTGCGCACGGGGTACGTGCATGGTTTCCTGAGCGCTGGCGCTGCGAGCATGCGATTCTCAAGATACCTGTCTTCGGCTCTGGTGAGCCTGCTGTTCATGACTCTGGCCGGATGCGCCGCGGCGTATGCACCATATACCGCGGCGGGCGGCGGCTCCGAGGCCGCGGAGGGCGAACAGCACGATACCCCCTACCCCGCGAAGGATACGTTCGTGATGACGCAGGATGTCCTGCGCGGTGAAGGAATTTTGTTCGAAGTCAAAGCCGGCGGCCAGCATCTGGTCACCGATTGGCGTCCCGCGGACCAGGGCCCCGGACTGTTCGGCAGCGTGGTGGGCGTCGATCCGCGATATTGCTACGATATCGAAGTCGTTCCGACCGGTGATCGCACCAGCCGGATCGTCGCGAATCTCAAGACCGAGGATATTGCCGACGCCGACCTGCCCGCCTATCTGCCGAGCAAGCGGCTCGATCTGTTCGGCAAATTCGACCAGCTTGCAGCGAAGCTCCCGCCTCCCTCGTTGACCCCGCGTGAAGGCGGCGTCAATTTCGCGCTGCTGCCCGGCGAAGACCTGCGCGCATTGGCGAAGCGAGCGACCGGCAACGAGGATAACTGGCGCCAAATCGCTAAGGATAATGGCCTGAACTCGGGCAGCGACCTGAGCGGCGTTGAAACGATCTGGGTCAGGGACGACCTGCTGCCTGCGCATAAGGGGACTTCCGCTGCGCACTAAGCCTCAGCCCCTGGTCCCGACGCGAGACCTGCGCCGAATCGAGGCGGGCCCGCAAAACGCAAAGCGCGCCGGATCGCGATACGACCGGCGCGCCCAAATCGATAATTTAATTGGCTCAGTCGCTTACGCTCGAAGACTCCGACGGATCATATTCGGGACACAACCCCGACGGGCTGACTGCCGCTACCACCGCCAGGAACTGCTCGAAGGTCATCTGCAGGTTGAGGAATCCGCCCTGGCAGAATACCCATCCGTAGTAATCCAGAATCTCGTCCGGAATCGCGACCGGCAGTCGGGGCAAAGTGTTCACAGTTGGGAACGGACGCGGGTCACCCGGATGTACCGAATCCCACAGCCGAGACCGCGACGCGTCCATTTCTTCGTCTACGATACTGCCTTCCCGAAGCGGGATGACCTTACCGTGTGCGCTGCGACTCATAGCCATCGAGACCTCCCTCTGGTTCCACCCCCGCATCCAAGCTCGCACATTGATTTTAGACCAAGCGGTCAACCGGTCAAGCGAAATCGACATGCTCTGGGAGGGCATATTCGAGTTATCCACAGGGGGGCGCGCCTGAAGCAGTCGCTCGGAGCGTCGTTGCAGGCATGCTAAATAATTGAAATAACTATGTTTTCGACCCTACAAGCGATTATCCTTGGCGCGGTTCAGGGACTTACCGAGTTTCTGCCCGTCTCCAGTTCCGCGCATCTGGTCCTGATTCCGTGGTTCTTCGGATGGCAGGATCCCGGTCTTGCCTTCGACGTTGCCCTGCATCTTGGAACTCTGGTGGCGCTGCTTGTCTATTACTGGCGCGACTGGATCGAGATGGCGGCATCGGTCTTCAACGGCGACGCTGCCCGCCGCCGGCTCCTGCTTCTGTTGATTGTCGCCTCGGTTCCGGGTGCGCTGATCGGGCTGGCGCTCGAGAAGCAGGCCGAAACCCTGTTTCGCGAGCATATCCTCTGGATTGGGTTAGCTTTGGGCATTCTAGGCATCGTTCTTTGGTTTATAGATGAATATAGACCGAATAAGCGAACAATAAAGCAACTATCGTTCTTCGACGCGATCGCAATTGGGCTAAGTCAGGCTCTGGCGATTTTTCCCGGTGTATCTCGGGCCGGCTCGACGATCACGATGGCGCGGCTGCTCGGCGTCGAGCGCCAGGATGCGGCTAATTTTTCCTTCCTGATGGCGACGCCGATCATCGCCGGCGCCGGCTTGGTCGAGGGTCGCAAAATCCTGCACGCGGGACTCACCGCACAAGTCGGATGGGGATTTATCGCGGCGACGATCTTCGGAGTTATCGCGATTGCCGGATTGGTGCGGTTCGTCAAGACGCGGACCTACGTTCCGTTCGCATGGTACCGAGTCGCGTTGGCGGCCGTCGTGATCGCGGTCGTGATTGCACGCTCCTGAATCCCAGATGGACTCGGGATCGATTACTGCGCCGGATGCGGCGGCGGCTCGCGAGCGGCATCTAGGCCGCGCGTTCCGAATCGGGCTGGCGCTCGCGATCACCAATACGATCATCGGCGCCTCGCAGCCGGGCCTCACGCGATGGGGTGCCGTGCATCTGGATCCGCTGCTGTTTTGCACCGGAGCGGTGGTCGTCGCGGCGATATGCAGCGCGATTGCGATGACGCGGCGGCATGAGCTTGGGGTCCTGTTCGCCCCGCGGTTTCGGGCGCGGATGTTCGCCATGTCGATGGTCGGGACGGTCGCGACCAGCCTTACGCTCACCTTCGGACTCACCCGAATCGACGCGATCGCAGGGACGATCCTGCTCCAGACCGAGCCGGTGTACTCGCTGGTGCTGGCGACGATCCTGATCGGCGAGCGCCCGTCGTGGCGTCAACTCCTGGCGACGGCGACGATCCTGCTGGGAATCGGTTCGGTGTTCGGCGGCGGCGGCGAGCTTTCTCCGCTGTGGGCCGCGGGACTGGTGCTCTGCACCCCGCTCTTCTGGCAAGCCTCGCATGTGATCGGCCTTCGGATGATGCCGCCGCTCACCCCAATCACCGTCACCGCGGGCAGGATGATATACGCCGCGTTCGCGCTGCTCGCGATGCTGCTGCTCTTGCGTCCGCACGCGCTCGCCGAGCTTTCGAGTATTCCGGCGCTCGCGGTAATTTTCGCCTCGGGATTTTTCATTTACTTCCTTTCCTCGCTCACCTGGTACGGCGCGATCAGCCGCTTGTCGCTCGCGTGGACGACCGCGCTGGTCGTGCCGGGCATCCCGATGCTCTCGATTCTGTTCGCGGTCGTATTTCTGGGCGAGAGCGCGAACCGCCGCGAGATAATCGGCGTCCTGATCGCAATCTCGGGCGTGCTCGCGCTGGTGCTCGGCGCCGACGCGCATCGAAAGCATCCGGGCGAGCCGGCCGCGGAGTATCCGGACGACGCCGAAGCCGCCGAAGCGATTCATCAACCGCTCGCATAGCGCCGATAGCCCGCGCGGGAGCGCATGTGGAATTTCAGTGGCACAGGCTTTAGCCTGTGCGGCCAAGTTCAGTTCGTGAGCCTGGCGCCGCCTCGCGGGTGATCCTCTGCTCGGCTTTGCGATCCGCTATCCGCGCGCGGCGCAATTGACTATCGCGGCGGCGTGGACTTAAGTGAGCGCATCACGGACACGCGCATTTCTGACGCGCGCGTCAACCTGAAACGAAACAACACGAGGATCAATCCCATGGCGCGAATGATCAGGCACGACAAGAATTCCCCCTACGAAGTTCCCGAAGGCACCGAGCTTCCGCTCTACATCTGCGCGTGCGGACTCTCCAAGAACAAACCCTTCTGCGACGGCACCCACAAGAAGACCCGCGACGAGAATCCCGCGGATACCTATCTCTACGACGACGCCGGCCGCGTCGTGGTGATCAAACAGTACTAACGGTGTTGTTCCTGGATCGTCGCTCTCCCTACAGAATTGGGAGAGCGCGGCGCGAGGCTTGCGATTCTTTTGCGCAAGCATCGTGCGTGCGGTTGAGTTGGCATGCGCGGCGCGCACCCTGGCGGATGAAAATCGGATGCCGTCGGGCGGAGTTGATTATCAGGCAATCGACCTAACCCCTGTCCCCTTCCCGCACGGGAAGGGGGACACTGGTCGCAAGCGTTGGAGTGGTCTGGCAAATTCCTGCCGCCACTTAGCGACGATCCACGTGCCACTCTTGTCATCGAGGTTCGGCTTCTGACTCCCCTTCCCGTGCGGGAAGGGGTCAGGGGTTAGGTCGGTCTTTTTGCCGTGCTCGGAAGCCAGGTTCATTTTCCCCTATCGCGCGAGAGGTGCAGTGACTTTCTTGATAGGGACCGCCAGAATTGAATTCCTGGATCGCTCAGCGCATGGTTAAGGCTTCAATCGCGTCGCGAGTTTCCAAGGTGCCGCGCAAAATCTGTACAGCGGTCGAAACGGATAAAGAGTTCTCAACTGAAGGTCCCTCACCCGTCGCGCGCAACGCGCGCCACCCTGTCCCAGATCCTTGAGGCTGTCGATTTTCTCGCAAACCCTCCCTTGTAGTCATCCTGAGCCGTAGGCGAAGGATCTCCGCGAAGCGATTAGTGCGACCAGCCCTGGTCCTCTGCACTATTCGCTTCGCGGAGATCCTTCACGGGTCCGAAGGACCCGCCACGCGAGATGAAAGTCAGCGCGGAGCTACAGGTGGCGCGAAAGACCGGCGGCTCGCGAGCCGCCCCTGTGAAGACAGGTTCGGGTGTCATTCCCGCGCGTGGCTGCCGCGCGAGGAATCCCGGCCGAAGGGCCACTGCATGTGATGTTGGCGTCGAGCTTGGACGCCTCGGGATTTCTCGCCTACGGCTCGAAATGACGGCCGGGGGCTCCGCTGAAAATACGATATTCATCGTCCCATACACTTTCAGGGCAGGATGACGAGCAGGGGCTTGGCGTTTATCGACAGCCTCTCTTTTACGGAGAGGGAATCAAAATTTGGGCGCGCAAAGCTCTCCGTCCGACCTTACGACGCGCGATGCTTTCGACGCGCGATGATCGCGCGCAACAGGCGCGGCAGGATCTCGGCCGAGGCGCCGCGCAGGCTGATGTCGCACAGCGGAGTCAGCTCGGACTCGTACAGATTCACTTCGACCATCACGCCGCCGCGCTGTGCAACCTCGAGCGCGAATCCCGCGGCCGGATAGACCGTCGCCGACGTCCCGGCCACGATCACCAGGTCGGCGCGCGCCGAGTTCTCGGCGCATAGCTTCAGCATATCGACCGGAATCGGCTCACCGAACGAAACCGTATCGCTCTTCATCAGTCCGCCGCATTCCGGGCATTTGGGCGGCAGCTCGGTAAAATCGATCTGCTCGCGGCGGAAGCGCAGCCCGCATTCGAGGCATCGCACCAGCTTCCAGTTGCCATGAATCTCCGCCATCGCTCTTTGCCCGGACTGCCGATGCAGGTCGTCGATATTCTGCGTGATCACAAATCGCAGCACGCCCAGATCTTCGAGCTCGGCGAGCGCGCGATGACCCGCGTTCGGCTGCGCTTCGGACAGCGGCTGGTAGAGTTCGTCGTTGCGCGAGCTTAGCCGCTCTTCCCAGGCCTTTTTCGGATCGGCCAGAAAACGCTGGAAGGCGTTCATCGGCGGCTCGCCATACTTCGTCCACAAGCCGCCCGGCCCGCGAAACGGCGGGATGCCGCTTTCCACCGACATCCCGGCGCCGGTCAAAGCGATCGGATAGTCGGCCTCGAGGATCAACTCCGCCGCGCGTTCAACTAGCGCGTCGCTGGCGCTTTTTTCGTCCGCCGGTTTCATCAGTTCACCACGCACGACACGAAAGTGAATGCATACGCGGCGACTCCGGCTTGCAGCATCTTGAGTTCGAGCGCGCCCGGCAGCACCGAGTCATTCGCGATCAGGTTGTACATCCGCGGGCGATCGACCGTCACAATCGGACGTCCGCTCGCGGTCTTCACGTCGTCGCCGAGCTTCTGGTCCGCGCCCGCCGCGATCTCGACTTGCGCAATCGCGCCCGCTGGCGGCGCCATCACCAGGTTCACATCCTTGGACGTATAGCGAAGCGCGATCGTCGCGTTCGGCGCTTCCGCGTGCGCCGATTCCTGCTCGACCCGCCATCGCCCGCCAAGGTACGAGAGTCCTTCCACGTGCCGCCCCGGATCGGTGTAATCCTGCGGCCGCTCGCGCACCGCTCCCGCGGGATTTCCGAACTGGCCGCGCGCATGCCCCAGATACATCTCCGGCGTCACCCGGTAGCATACCGCGCCGGGCTGATCGGAATCGCGCACCGGCTCCATCGGAGGCGGCAGACTGAGCGCGGGATTCATCTCACGCAACGCGTTCTGAATAGCTACTTCGGATTCCTGGTAACCGCCTTCGCCGAAATGGTAATAGCGAATCCGTCCCTTTGCATCGACCAGATACTTGGCCGGCCAGAAGCGATTCGAATAGGCGCGCCAAATCGCATAGTCGTTGTCGAGCACGATCGGATAATCGAGCCCGAACTCCGCCACCGCCGCTTTCACGTGCGAACCCTCGCGCGCGAAACTGAACTCCGGCGCGTGCACGCCGACGATCACGAGACCGTCTTTCACGTACCGCCGGCTCCATCCTTCGACATACGGCAGCGTGCGAATACAGTTGACGCAAGTGTAGTCCCAGAAATCGACCAGCACGACCGCCTTGTCCCGCAGCGCTTTGATCGATACCGGACCGCCCTGAATCCAGGTTCCACCGTCAAGTTCCGGCGCATAAATTGTCTCGGGAAGATTCGGCATCCTGGCTCCTGGAAAAATCGCCACCGACGCGACCGAACCTAGCACAACCCGCTCATTACGATGAAGCCGCATCGCCAGCACATTGACGCGGACCCGGCTCGCGCGTTACTGAGCCTCGCATGAGCACTGCGCAGATTCAGGTCGTCGCAGCAGAATCACCCGCCCTGCTCGAGGCGGCCTATTCGATTCGCCGGCGCGTGTTTATCGAAGAGCAGAATGTGCCCGAAGCGATCGAGCTCGACGCCGAAGACGCGCGCGCCTTCCACGCGATCGCACTACGCGACGGCAAACCCGTAGGATGCGGCCGCTACGTCGAGCACGGCCCGCGCGAGATCAAAATCGGCAGGATGGCGGCGCTGCGCGGGTTGCGCGGCTCCGGAATCGGCCGCGCCGTGTTGGAGTTCCTGATCGAAGTCGCACGCAGTCGCGGATACACTCGCGCAATTCTGCACGCGCAACTGACCGCCGAAGGCTTTTATCTCAAGCAAGGCTTCCATCCGGAGGGCGAAGTATTCGATGAAGCCGGAATCCCCCATCGCGCAATGACCCGTGATCTTTAGGCACCTCCAGACGACGCTTCGCGTCAGCCGACGAGCCGTCGGCCGCCACTGAGAGCGGAAGCTATCGGCCCGGCGCGATCGTCCGACGGCGTGTTTTTGTCTGTCAATTGTGACCGACGTTTCGGCGGCCACCGCGAAGCGTCGTCTGGATCTGCGGAGCAGCAAACCCGTGCGGCAGAGCTGTTTTGGGGCACTGCAACGTCCCTTCGCTTCCCTAACGAGTGTTCGGGTTTTTGCCAGATTTGTTCATGGCTGAACTGTTCAGCCTTATACAAAAGAGCACGGCGTGCAAAAATGATCGCGTGGAAGCGAACCGCACATTATCGCGATCAATTTCGCCTGCCCCATTGCAGGGGACTGCTTTCACGACGGGCGAGATTTCTCGCGATCCGCGCAGCGCGAGGCTTCATGCGCGACACGAAGCGATGAGCCACTTCGCGCTCGAAATGACATCCAATCCTGGTCCTGTGTCATTCCGAGCGCTCGCCACCGACGCGTATCGCGCCGTGAGCGTTACGCTGAGTGGCAGATACCGCGAGGGCCTGTCCCGAGCTCGCCGAGGGAAATCTCGCCCTCGGCACTTGCACACTCTCTCGATGGATTGTGCAGCCTCGTCAGTGGCGGCGGACGGCCCGTCCGCCATCGGCGGGAGCCGACGTTGCCGGCTTCAGAAGGTCCAAAAATCGATGACCGAAAAAGCTGCTGAAACGAACCCATCCTCGCGAAAACGGCAGCATTTTCAAGGAGTTTATTTTTTTAGCGACTAGAAAAGATACCAAACGAACCCACCGAAATTGCTCGATATCAAAAAATCCAAGGCGCCCCCTTGCCCAAAAATCCCCCTTTGTGTCTTCGTGTCTTTGTGGCCGATTGGATCGACAGCTACAGCGCGTTCATGTCGTGCAGAGTCTTCTCCGCCTGCGACGACACGCTTGGATTGGAGGTATCGGCCAGGGCCTGACGCAGGTACTTTACCGCGTCGTCGTGGTTGCCGTTTTGCGCGAGGATCTGTCCGATCCTGAGCGCGGCAAAAGTGTTCTTGGGATCGACCTCGTACGCCTTGCGATAATATATCAGCGCGTCACCCGCGCGCGGCGGCGAGAACGACATGTACGCCTCGCCGATATTCAGGTAGGCGCTGGTCTGGTTCGGATTGTACTTGACCAGCTTCTGATAGACCTTCACCACGTTGGCGAAGTCGGAACGCGAGTTGTAGTAGAGCCCGAGATAGACGTAGGAGTCCTCGAGCGTCGGATCGATGTCGGTCGCCTGCCACAGCAGCTTTACCGCTTCGTCGCTGTTGGTCATCTTGATCGCGGCATCGACCAGCGATCGCGCCTTGGCCGCGTTGGACGACGAGTCCTGCGCACGCGCGAACCCCGGATGCGCGAGCATCAACGCAAAAAGAGCAAGGGTGATAAATTGCCGGAAGCCGAAAACTTCTCGCATGGTCGGGAGGGGACGCATCAGGTGCCTGCTATCGATGGTGCCATGAACCGGGCGGGTTGCAAAGCCGCTTCCGTGCGGCCATTGATTGTGCGATGTCCGCCGCCTCGGCGGTTGCGATAATATTTCGTGGGGAATGCGATGAAGGAGCGACGCTTCAAGGCTAACGGACTGGTTCTCAACTGCCTCGATTACGGCGGCGAGGGCAAGCCGCCGATGCTGTTTCTTCACGGCGGTTCCGCGCACGCGCATTGGTGGGATTTCGTCGCGCCCGCATTTATCGGCGACTTCCATGTCCTCGCGCTCGACCAGCGCGGCCACGGACATAGCGAGTGGCCCGAGAATTGGGAGTACGGCTCGGAGCATTACCGATCCGATCTCGAACAGGTGATCGATTCGTGGGGACTCGGCGCGCCGATCCTGATCGGGCATTCGATGGGCGCGCATAACGTGCTGGTCTATGCCGCCCGCAACAGCCGCAAGCTGCGCGCGATGGTCGCGATCGACACGCCGCCTGATTACACCGAACGCGCGGTCGCATTTCTGCGCACCTACGCCGACAAGCCGCCGCGCCGATTCGAGTCACAGGAAGTCGCAATCAAGAGCTTCAAGGTTCTGCCGCGTGAGACGCTTGCGCGTCCGGAGATTCTCGAACATATCGCGCGCCACACCTACAAGCAGCTTCCCGACGGCGCATGGACTCACAAGCTCGACCGCCGCACGCTGATTCGCGAGCCGCTGGCGGTGTGGGACTCGCTGGCTCAAATCCAATGCCCCGCGCTGATCGTCAAAGTGATCAACAGTCCGGTCCTGAGTGTCGAGATGGCGGAGAAGATGGTCTCGCTGCTGCCGCACGGGCGGCTCGCGCAGATTCCTGATTCCTATCATCATGTGATGTTCGATAATCCGCGCGCGCTCATCGCGGCGCTCAAGAGTTTCGTCGCGGAACTCGAATGAGCACGAACGAGCCGCACAGCCATATCTTCGACGCCAAGCCGCGGCTGCATTATCTCGAGTGGAATCCCGCGGGGCGCGTCAGCGTGATTCTGCTGCACGGAAATTCCGCCAACGCGTGGTGGTGGGAGCCGCTCGCGCGCGTGATGCCGCCCGACTTGCGTCTTCTTGCGCTCGATCAACGCGGCCACGGCGACAGCGAATGGGTGCGGCCCGCCTCCTACTCGCCGCTGGATAACGCGCGCGATATCGCGGCGTTCGCCGCGCACGTCGGCCGGCCACAAGACCAGCCGATCGTTGTCGGGCACAGCATGGGTGGACTCTCCGCGCTCGCCTTCGCGCGGCATCATGGCGAACTCGCACGCGCGGTCGTCGCGATCGACGCGGCGCTCACTTCGAGCAGGGGACGTGATCGCTATCTGCGGCGGCTCAAGGCATTGCCGCTCGTGACCTATCCGGATCTCGAGACCGCGCAGGCGCGCTTCCGCCTGATGCCGGATGAAGGCGGTATCGCCCCGGAAATCCTGCGCGAGATCGCTCACAAGAGCCTGGCGCGGACCGACGACGGCCGCTGGACGCTCAAGTTCGACCGCGAAAGTTTTTTCGGCAGCGATGGAATCGACGCGCTCGAAACTCTCAAGGAGATCACCATTCCGACTTTGCTGATTCGCGCCGAGCTGAGCCGCATCATGACGGCGGAGGCGGCCGCCGCGGCGCGCGACTCGAATCCGCAGGTGCGGATGGTCGAGATTCCGGCGGCGCATCATCATGTGATTCTCGAAAATCCCGCCGCCGTCGCGAGCATCGTCGCCGAGTTCATCGCGCAGTTGCCGTAGAGCTTTGGAGATGGAAACAGGTACGCGCTCGGCCGGAATTGCGATTCCGCGGAAGTTCCTGCGCGTCCAATACAACGGCGCATGCTATCTGGGCGCGCCGAATTCGCGCGGACTCGCGCGGGGCGCGAATTGCCAGCATTTCGCGTATGAACTGCTGCGACACTTCGGACGCGCGGTGCCTGATCTACGCTCGAGCGATTTGTGGAGCGACACGCGCTATACGCGCCGCGTCGTCCGGCTTCGGCCTCTGGACTTGCTGCTGTTCAACCGGACGCGGCGCGCGTGGGGCGCGCACGTCGCGGTCTACCTCGAAGGCGGACGCGCGATTCATCTGAGCAAGCAGCTCGGGACTCCGATCGTGTGGACGCTCGAAGAATTCGCCGAGCACGAGCGATACCGGGTCTACCTCGGTGCAAAGCGCGTGATCGCGAGCAAGGAAAAGGGATTCCTCGCGCGGCAGCCACACGCGGGAATGACACCGAGGCGCTCGGAATCGCTCACACTACGCTGGAGACGCCGGGGATGCTGCGGATCGCGGCGCTGGTGCCCCAGCTCAGGAGTAACACTCCGATGAAGACCAGTACGCCCTTGCCGATTGCTGGCAGCGCAATTTGCAGCATCGCCAACTGCAGCCACGAGACGAACATGTAGTGGATAATATACATCCCGTATTCGTTGTCGCTCAGACTGTCCCAGATCCATCGCCGGCGGGTGGCGAAGCGGATGAATAGTGCGAGGAAAGCAAACGAGAGCGCGGCGCACGTCACCACGAAGACCACGCTCCAGATCGCGCCCAGAAGGGCTAGAGGCATCGCCGCATGATACATTCGGGTCAATATGGTTGCGACGAAAACGACGCTTGCGAAAAACGCGATCAGTCCGAACGCCACCCAGCGGCCCCAATGACGCGCGAGATTTCCGTCGCTTGCGAGCAGCCCGCGATCGATTCCGTACACTCCGACACCAATGCCAGCGATTAGATAAACCGCGTAATGAAACAGGCGCGCGGTCTGCAACTGGAACGGTCCTATGCTGGTCCAGTATGCCGGGCCGTATATCAGGACCATCGGAATAGAGACCGCGGCCGAGATTGCCGTCAACAGAACATAGAATCGAAACGGGCGCGTGCGAGCGCCCGATGTCAGGCGCGCAACCACGTTGCCGAACTCCGGCATCACCGCGAATATCGCGGCCGCGACGAGATCGAACGCGAGCAGCAGCCAGATGAACCATGCGGGTCCCGTCGGCCAATCGCCGAAGGACATCCACACATGCGCGTAGCCGCGTATGCCATGGCCGCCTGCCTGCAGATACGAAGGATAATAAGCGATGGGGGCGACGATCGCTGCGCCGACCAGGAACGGGATACCGAGACGGATCATCCGATCGCGCGCGAATGTTCCGGCGCCCTTGCGCCTGAGACTCGACCATACGAACAGTCCGGAAATAAAGAACATCAGCGACATGAAGAAGTCGTCGTTGAAGCCGGTGAACAGGCTGAAGCCGGCCCAATGCGCACGCGGATCGATGATCGGGAATGCGCGCCACCACCTCACCGGATCGAGCAGCGACTTCGGCAAAGGAGGCGGCGAGTCGATATAGGCAAGCACCGAGTGATGCGCGAGGACCAGCACCACCAGAAATCCGCGCAGATACCCGAGCCCGAGGTTGTGAGCGTGCCGCGGTCCGGGCTCAGATTGAATCGGTTGATAGGCACTCGCCATCGAACAGCACTCCAAGCGCTCGATACTTATCGCTTGGGCGGGAGTAAGGGCAACCAGCCTCGGGATGGGCTAGGGCTCGGCGGATGAGGCTGCTGCACTTGGTTGATCGGCGGGCGAGGCGAAGGCTTGCGGAGCGGCGCCCGCGCCGGCGCGTATCGAGGGCATCGCGAACTCGCGATCAAATTGCTGCTGCTGCTCGGGCGTCAGCGTCGCGCGAATTTGTGCGTAGGCCTCCATCAGCAGGGTGCGGCGCGCGCGCTGGAAATGGTTTCGCACCTGCTTCACCCGCAGCCGGGTGTCCTGCATGATCCCGACAATCTGCTCGCGCTGTCCTGGCGTCAGATGCAAATCACGATTCATTTGCGCCGCGACACCCTGCCCCGGCACACGCAGATAGCGGTAGCGATAGGCGAGCGTGCTGATTGTAAATCCGATGAGCAGGCTCGCCGCTAGCGCGAGCACGATCGGCCATGAGTTGAACTTTCCCGGCAATGAATTTACCCGGAGAGATCGTTGCTCAAATCAGGTGCGTCAGATCCGAACAACTCCTGCACCGACGGTTCCCGCGGATTAGTCAGCGCCTCGCTCAGCGAGCCGCCCGGAGGAGTCACCGCAAGGTATGCGCCAGTCGCGGCGGCGATGAAAACGATCACCGACGCGCACATTGCAAACCATCTGCGCGGCTCGCGATAGTTTGCACTCGGCATCGGAGTGGGCGCGCGCATCGCCGACTCGCGTGGTTGCGCGCCGCTGCTCGTCAGCGCTTGCGCGCCCAGTTCCGAATGCAGGACGGGCGCTGATATCGCGAAGGTGCGAAACGCCGCGTCGCACTTCGGGCACTCGCCAAGATGCGCGTTCATCTCGGCGCGCCGATACTCGAGAAGCTCGCGCCGCCAGAACGCGGGAAAATCCTGTCGAGCTTCGAAACAGTTCATGAGCTCCACCTGCGCGCCGCCGCTTGCAGCCGCTCGGACTCGCGGCGCAGCGCCTGGCGGGCGCGAAAGGCGCGGATCTTAACTTTCGCGGCGCTCCAGCCCATCGTCTGTGCAATCTCGCTTACGTTCATCCCTTCGCTGTCCTTCATAATCAGGACGGTGCGGTCCTCTGGCCGGAGCGTGTCGAGCAGGCGATGCGCCAAATCGTGCGCGTGGCGACGCTCTTCAGCGTCGGAGACGATCTGTTCGGGCGTGGCCTCGTTCACCAGATGCATCCACTGCACTTCCATCGCAGTAAAATCGCCGACCAGCTCCTCGGGACGGCGCCGCCTGCGCCGCAACTCGTCATAGCACAGGTTGGTGACAATCGCGCGCAGCCATCCGCCAAACGGCATCTCTTTGCGATAGCTCGCAAGCGCGGTGTATGCGCGGATGAAGCATTCCTGGGCCAGGTCGCGGGCAATCTCCGGATCGGAGAAGAACCGCTGGCACAGCCGTTCGACGCGCGGGCGATGCCGCGTCGCCAGCTCAGAGAATGCCGCCGACTCGCCGCCGAGCGCGTCGGCAATCAACTCTTCATCAGGCTTGGAGATCAATCTCCACCCGAACTTCCTGCTCGCGGCGAGTCCCAGCATAGCTGTCCTCTATTACGACAGCGCCGCGTAGCGGTTACAGAACGTTTAGCTGACTCGTAACTCGTGCCGCCTCATCCGCTCGCGCATCCGCCACTAGAGCCCGGAAAGCGGGTTCTATTTGGGCGGAGGCGGGAGCCCGGCCCGGGCGAGGTCGTCTGGAGTATCGAGATCGAGAGCGACACCCGGGTCATCCACGTCGGTATAGACGATCCGGGCGGGCGTCGCGTTTACCACCGCGCGCGCACCCTGAGTGAGTGGTGCCGCGAGGAGTTCGGGGAAGATCGAGCGATCGAAAATGACGGGATGACCGCGGCGTCCCGCGTGGCGTGCGATCACGATCGCGGCGCGGGTGCGGCGGTACGCTTCTGCGACCGCAAGATAGGTCGCGCCGGTGACCAGCGGATGGTCCGCGAGATGCATCATCGCGGCGGACGCCTCGGACGCGAGCACGCCCAATCCAACCTTGAGAGATGATAGCTGGCCGTCGGCGTAGTTGGGATTTTCGATGACCGTGATACGCGCGTCGGCGGGAATCGCTGTCCGAATCCTGCCGGCGTGCGCGCCGAGCACGATCACGACGCGCTCGACCGCCGGCATGATCAGCCGCAAGCTTCGTTCGATGAACGAGTCCTCGCCATGACCTAGGCTAAGAAGAGGTTTGGGAAATCCCATGCGGCGCGACTCGCCGGCCGCGAGCACAATCGCGTCAATGCGAACTTCAGGGTCTTTGATAATTTGAGGATTTTGGGCCACGTCAGCGGCGCGGCTGCAGACGGCCGGTCTTCACCCCGAGGTTCGCGTCATCGCGGACACCGCTGCGGCGCTCACGCACGATCTCGGAAATGATCGACAGCGCGATTTCCTCGGGCGTCTCGGCTGCGATATCGATTCCAAGCGGCGCATGCACCTGGTCAAGCAGCTCCGGCGCAATCCCCATCGCGCCGATTCGATCCAGCGTCGCCTTCACCCGCCGGCGCGATCCGATCATCCCGATAAACGCGCCGCGGCTGTTACGCAGCGCGGTCAGGATTACGTCTTCGTCGAACGAATGGCCGCGGGTGACGGAGACCAGGTAGCAATGGCGGTCGAGATTGAGCGCCGCGACGGCGGGACCAAACGGGCGGATGATAATTTCGTCGGCGGTGGGAAAGCGCTCCCGATTCGCGAACGAGGCGCGGTCGTCGATCACCGTGACATGAAAACCAAGCATCGAGCCCAGCGCCGCCAGCGGCTGCGCAATATGCCCGGCGCCCGCGATCACCAGGCGCTGCGCGCCGGAAACCGGATCCAGAAACAGGCGCGGCGCGCCGGTGGACTCGATTCGCGTGACCGGATTGGCGCCGCCGTTCTCGCTGACCTCGACCAGCACCGCGGTCCCGTCGGCCGCGCGGACTCCGAGCTGCGTAATCGCGCGCGGAGCAATCTCGATCGGCACCGAGGCTTTGCCGGCCGCGGGATCGAGCACCGAGCGCGCGCCGACCTTCCCGGCGTCCGGAGTTCCGGGATCGACCAGCGTCACGAGGGCGGCAGGACGGCTATGCGCCGCGGCCTCGTACAGGCGGCGGGCAATCTCGAGGTCGGACCCGGGCTTCCAGATATCGACGAACACGTCCATGATCCCGCCGCAGGTTCCGATTTCCTTTTGATCGAAATCTCCAGTGAGATCGACTTCCGTCAGGCGCGCGCCCTGCCCTTCTTCGAGCAGGATCCGTGCTTTGCGGAAGACTTCGGCTTCGCCGCATCCACCGCCGATCGTGCCGAACTGGCCGTCGGTGCGGACGATCATCTTCGCGCCGATTTCGCGCGGCGTCGAGCCGCGGACATTGATCACGGTCGCGAGGGCAAACATGGTGCCGGCTTCGAGAGTGCGAACCGCTTCACCCCAGATTTGATCGGGTCCAATCATCTTCCCTAACGGTATCAAAAGCGGACGCGGCGAAGAATCGGCACTATCGCGGCGTGCTGGGGGACCGGCAGCTAATGCGCGAGCTCGCTTGCTATCGCATTAGCCTTCACCAGGTTGTCCTCGGCGGAGCGGAAGTCGCCGGTGCTGATTTCCTGCTCCGCTGTGGCATCCAGAAGCTCGGCATCGTGCAGTTTCTGGCGCTGGACGGGATCGGTCGGACCCTCGTCGCGAACGTGCGCGATTTTGAGCGAGACCTCGCGCTCGAGGTTGGCGAGATCGGCGGGCGGCTTGGGCGTATCGGGACCAGCGGTGGCTGGCGCGGCGCAGACCAGCGCCACGATCAACGAAAGGACCGCTAACTTTGCGAGGGCGCCTGACCTGAACATCCGGACCGCGATTGTGCGCGATTCACGGAAGAAATTCCAACCGCTCGAGCTAAAGAAGCGGGTCGTTGCCGGCGCCCGGCTCCTTGTCGTCGGAAGCAACCGCCGATTGAGCTGAACCAGGATGTGCGTTTTCGCTGATCCCATAGCGCGCAAGCATCCGGTATAGGGTGGAACGCGAAACGCCAAGCAGATCCGCGGCGCGGCGGCGGTTTCCGTCGGTCTCTTCCAGCGACCGCAGCAGAGTGCGCTTGATCACTTCGTCCAAAAGCAGCGGCCCGAGTCCGCCGTTGGAATTTCCCGCGGACGGCGCGGCCGCAGAGTCGATCGCCGGCACGGCCTGAGAATCCGCAAGCTCGGTGCTCACATCATTGCCCGCGATCTCGAGGATATGCGCCGGCAGATCGTCCGCGATTAGGCATTCACTCTCAGAAAGGATGACCGCGCTCTCGATCGCGTGAGCCAGCTCCCGCACGTTGCCGGGCCATCCGTAAGCCAGCAGGTAATCCAGCGCATGTCGATCAACAAACAGCACTTCTTTGCCGAAGAGCCGATTGTAGTGCTCAATAAAATGCGCGATAAAAGCGGAGATCGCCTCACGGCGCTCGCGCAGCGGCGGCAGAAAAATCGCCGCCGTGTTCAGCCGATAATACAGATCGTCGCGAAACTGTCCCGCCTTGACCATCGCGCGCAAGTCACGATTGGTCGCCGCGACCAGCCGGATATCTATTTTGTGAGTATGCGACGATCCCACCGGCTGAATCTCGCAGGTCTCGACCGCGCGCAGAAGCTTGGGCTGTAGCTTCAGCGGCAGTTCTCCGATTTCATCCAAAAACAGCGTGCCGCCGTTGGCCGAGCGGAAATAGCCGAACGAATCCTCGCGCGCGTCCGTAAAGGCGCCCTTGACGTGCCCGAACAACTGGGACTCAGCGAGCGACTCGAGCAGATTTGCGCAATTGAATGTGACGAACGGTCCGTTCGGCGTCGGACCAAGAGTGTGCAATGCGCGGGCGACCAGTTCTTTACCGGTTCCCGATTCGCCGTATATCAAAACCGTGGCTTTGTAAGGGCTGAGTCTCGCTATCGTTTTCAGTACTTTGCGGACCTGAGCAGACCGGACAACCATTCCACCAATTCGCTCAGACCCGAGCGCCAGACGCGCCAGCGGAACACGCGGAGATTGCTCCAATTCCGAAACACCAGGATCGATTTCGGCCTCCGAAATTACTTCGCTTCTCATTCCCGCCATTCCAAGCACGGGAGCCTCGATACCGCGAATACTCATCACGAAACAATTGTAGCAATTGACAGGCCACGGTGATTCAAATTGCCACACCGCGTATTACTCAATCGTTTGGCGGTTATGAACGAAATTGATGCCGGGTTTTTGACATTACGCCATCGCGATGCCGCCGAAGAGCATAGGAAACTGCAATAGAATAATCGGGTTGACGCTCAATAGGTATTAGCTATGAAGAGCACAAATACTCAGTCAGAGGAGATGATTATCACTACGCCGGATATTCGCGTTTCCGAGGTCCTTGATGCGCGTCGCTCAGTCTTCCATTAACTCGGCCAGCACTCGCGCGGGATGGTCGCGGGGATCGACCTGGTCATACACGCGCGCGATATGACCGTCCGCGTCGATCAGGAAGCTTATTCGATCCGGCGACGCCGCCTTGCGATCGGCGCAGGCGCCGTATGCGAGCGCGGTTTCCCGCGTGATGTCGCTGAGCAGCGGAAAGGCGAAGCCGTTACTTTTCGCGAATGCCGCGTTGGCCTCGGTACTGTCGAAACTGACGCCGAGGATCTGGATGCCGCTCTCATCGTAGTAGCTCTGATGGTCACGGAAGCCGCGTCCTTCAACAGTGCATCCCGGGGTGCTTGCGGCGGGATAAAACCATAGCAGCACTCTGCGTCCGCTCAGGTTGACGCTCGAGACGATTTGGCCGTCGTGTGCGGGAAGAGTGAATTCCGGCGCGCGATCGCCAACTTTGAGCATCGGAGATTCCTTCCGTGGCGGCGCCGGCGCGAATTAATTCAGCATCGCGCGCAGCCGCTTGAGCGTCGCGACGCAGGTCGGTTCGTCGGGTAGGAACTTGAGCGCCTGCCCGAACTCCTCGATCGCGCGTCCAATCATTCCCTTGGCCTCATAGATGCGGCCCAAGTTCATGTGCGGAAAATGGCGTGGTTCGTAGCGCGGCGCGAGCTTGGCTTTCTCGAGCCATTCGATCGCCTCGTCGAGCTCGCCCTTGGCTATCAGATAGGCTCCGATATCGTTGTACGGATTGCCGAAGGATGGATCGACTTCGATCGCGCGCCTGCATTCGGCGATCGCGTCGTCGACCCGTCCCTGCGTGTGGTAAGCCCATCCGCGAAAGGTGTGCGCCTCTGCGGTGGGGAAGGCTTCGATCGATTTTGTATAGAGGCGGATCGCGCCGTCGAGGTCACGCAACTGGTAATGCTTCATGCCCTCGTTCCAGAGTTCGAAGGCGCGGGTTTTTGATGCGTTATCATCCATCGCGCGTTATGGTCTCAATACAGACCGATAGCGCACGCCCCGTCAAGCCTGTTTATTTGGTCAGGGTCTGCATGATCTGAATCATCGCGGGCCCCACGATTACGCTCATCATCGCGGGCAGCACGAACAGCACCAGCGGAAACATGATCTTCACGGTGGTCTTCTGGGCAGCCTCTTCGGCGCGCATCTTGCGCGCGGAGCGCAGCGAATCCGAAATCGAACGCAGCGCGGGACCGATCTGCGCGCCTATCTGCTCGCTCTGAATCAGGGTCGCGGCCAGCGGCCTTACATCGGCAACCGCGGTGCGATCGGCGAATTGCCGAAGCGCCTGGCCCAGACTCGATCCCGCGGCGAGTTCGCCTGAGACCAGCGCGAGTTCGTTTCCAATCGCCTGGCCGTGGCGTTCCGCTTCGGCGCCTACCACCTTGATCGCTTCGGACAAACCGAGCCCGGCTTCGACGCATACCACCAGCAGATCGAGCACGTCGGACAACTGGCTACCGATTGCGCGTTGGCGCTTTCGCGCCTTGCGGCCCAGATAAAAGCTTGGGATGAATGCACCGATACCGGCGCCCGCGACCAGCGCCATGATCACCATCACGCCCGAGCGGTTTGCCGCGAGCGCTATTATTAAGGCCAGGCTCGTGCACACAGTGGTTGAGATTGCGCGCGCCACCTGAAAGGTTCGCGCGGCGCGCGAGTGCTGATATCCCGCCTGCATGAGCAGGTGCGCAAGTTTTTCGGCTTTCGGAGAGTCGACCGCCGCCGCGGGCAGGCGCTGCGCAACCCATCGGAAGAGCGCGCGCGACAATGAAGGATCGACCTCGCTTGGCAGGCCGCCTTCGTGGACACCGACGCGCATCTTTACGCCCATATCGGTAATCCGATCGTCAAGCACACGCGGGGTGCCGAACAGCGCGGCATACATCGCCACCATCGCCGCGCCCATCAGCAGGATGAAAGCGAGCGTGATATACATCGCCGACATTTCAGAATTCCACCTTGAGCAGTTGCCGGATCGTCACGAACGCCATGATGTCCAGCACCGCGGCGACCTTGAGAATCATCTGCCCGGAAGGATCGTAGAAGAGCGTGTGAACATACGCAGGCTGGATGATGCTGAATGCGCCGAGCATCGCGATCGGCAGGCATCCGACCACCATCCCGCTCATTCGCGATTGCGCCGTCATCGCACGGATCTGCTGCTGAATCTTCTGGCGCGTGCGGACGATCTCCGACAGACGTCCTATGATCTGCGCAAGCGAGCTGCCGACCTCTGACTGAACCCGGACCGCGACCACCAGCAGCCGCAGGTCGTCGATCGGAACCCGCTCGAGCATATCTTCGAGCGCGCGCGGGAGCGGCAATCCCAGACGCGACTGCTCGATCACCGAGCGGAACTCGCTGCCGATCGGATCGCCGAATTCGGCGACCACGACCTGGAAGCCGCGCAGCAGCGAATGGCCCGCCTCGATCGACGACTTGATCAGGTCGAGCGCGTACGGAAGCTGCATCGCGAACGCCTTCAGGCGCCGCTGGCGGCGCAGCCGGATGTACATCAGCGGCAGAATGCCCATGCCGAAACCGATCCCAACCGGAATCAACGGATTGCTCGAGAATGCGCCGCCCGCCACGATTCCAGCGCCAGCGAGCAAAACGATCACGAGCAGAATATCGGCCACCGGCAGATACATCCCGGCCTGCCACATCATCTGCTCGAGCTTTTGGACCAGGTTGATGCGCAGCAGGCGCGCGAGGATTCGAGTGGCGGCTTCCTTGTTGCGCCGATGCCCGGTGCGGAAAATCCCGTCAGCGGAAACGGTCTTGGCCGGCGCCATCCGGCGCATCACGTTGCGTCCGAGCCACGGCAGGCCCTTATGCCGGGCGATAACAAATCCGCCGAGCACCAGCACCAGCGCGAAAGCCGCCGTCGCGATTACCAGATCCATGTCGCTATGGCTGCGGCGCCGCCTTGAACAGGCGCGCGTCAGATTTGTAACCAACCGCTTCCAGCCGCGGCGCGTAGTGCGAGCGCACTCCGGTCGAGCGCAACTGGCCCGAGAGCTTTCCGTCCGGGCGCGGATCACCGCGGACATATTCATAGAGGTCCTGCATCATGATCATGTCGCCTTCCATCCCGGTAATCTCCGAGACTTTCATCACTTTGCGGGTGCCGTCGGACAGCCGGCTGACGTGAAGAATCATGTTGATCGCCGACGCGATCTGCTGGCGCATCGCGCGCTGCGGGATCGAGACGCCCGACAGCAGCATCATCATTTCGAAACGCCCCAGGCATTCGCGGGTCGAGTTGGCGTGGACCGTCGCGATCGAGCCGTCATGTCCGGTGGACATCGCTTGCAGCATGTCCAGGACCTCGGCGCCACGGACCTCGCCGACGACGATCCGGTCGGGCCGCATACGCAGGCAGTTGCGCACCAGATCGCGCTGCGTGATCTCGCCCTTGCCCTCGAGATTTGCCGGGCGGGATTCCAGGCGCACCACGTGCGGCTGCTGGAGCGATAGCTCCGCGGAATCCTCGATCGTAACGATACGTTCGTCTTCGGGCACGAACGCCGACAGGCAATTGAGCATCGTGGTCTTGCCCGAGCCCGTGCCCCCGGCGACGATTACGTTAAGCCGCGCACGGACCACGGCGAGCAGAAACTCGACCACTTCCCACGTGATTGATTCCTTTTCCACCAGACCCGAGATGTCGTAGCGCTTGCGCCCGAACCGCCGGATCGACAGCGACGGGCCATCAAGCGCGAGCGGCGGTATGATCGCGTTGATACGCGAACCGTCGGGCAGGCGCGCATCGACCATCGGCGAGGATTCATCGACGCGGCGTCCGACGCGGGAAACGATTCGATCGATGATCAGCATCAGATGCTGATCGTCCTGGAAGTGGACGTCGGCGGGATGCAGCTTGCCGAAGCGCTCGACATAGACCTGGTCGTGGCCGTTGACCAGGATGTCGGTGACGTCGTCGTCGCGCAGCAGGGGTTCGAGCGGACCTAATCCGAGCAGCTCGTTCTTGATCTCTTCGACCAGACGGCTGCGGTTGACGTCGGTCAGCAGACGGCCTTCTTCGTTCAATATCTCGCTTATCGCCGAGGTGACTTTCGCCGACATCGCGGTGGGTTCCAGCGACTCGAGCTTCGAGACGTCGATAGTCTCAAACAGGCGGTTGTGAACTTTAATTTTCAGCCGCCGGGAGCCGTTGACGTGCGGATCCTTGCGCCGCTTGGCGCTGCCGCCGATAAGCGAGCTCGGGGCAGCCGCGCTCTCGGCGGCGGCGGCTCCGGAATTGGCGTTGTTCAGGCGCTGTGCAAGTCCCATGTTTCAAACCTCAGGCGTGGGTCACGAAAGCGGACCTTAGCCGTGCGATAAAACCAGCGTCAGGCTCGGCCGCGGGCAGCATGACAGTAGGCGCGATACGCCGCGCGAGATCCTCGAGCGAGTGCGCCAGCGGCGAGGCGGGAGCGACTTGCCACAGATCTTTAGCGGTGACCTCCGCGCGTTCCAGCGCGCGATCGTCGGCGGGAATTCGCGAGTAGAGTTCGCGTCCAAGCGTGGTTTCGATCTGCTTGTCGGTGATCGGATGCATCGGGCGATGCCGGTTCAGCAGGAAGCGCGGCGTAAGCGAGGTCAGCCCAAGCCGTTCGAACAAATCGATGAACCGCCATGCGCATCGCGCCGAAGTGATCGATTGCTCCAGCACATAGAACAAGTGTTCCGAGCGCTCCCACGCCGCGACCGCGTTCTCATCGATATGATCGCCACAATCGATAATCACGAAATCGAATAATTGCCGCATCAGGTCGATCACAATGCCGACCGTCACGTCGCTGACCAGTTCGCCCTCCTCGATCCTTTTGGGCGCGGCCAGCAGGTAGAGCCCGGAGGGATGCTTGGTCAACGCGGATTCGAGCTGCATCGAATCGAGCTTCCGGTCCGCGCGGATAAGCGGCAGGATCGTGACCTCGGGTTCCAGTCCGAGCACCACCGCAAGCCCTCCGGTCTGAAGATCGAGATCGATCAACGCTACCCGCTTCTGGCTCTGGGAAAGCGCAAGGCCCAGGTTCGCAACGAGGGTCGTGACTCCTACTCCGCCGACGATACTGGCGAAGGAGCAGACGACGCCGCCATCGCGCCGGTCCGAGCGCCAGCGCGCTTCGCTGATTTTCAGCAGCGCGCAAGTCGCGTCGCCGGGGTCGATTGGGACCAGCAGCAACTCGTCGGCGCCTGCACGCAGCGCGCGCTTCATCAAGCCGGGCGAGCGGGTCTGCAACAGCGCGAAGATGACGGGGCGCGGAATCTGTCCGGCCTGGCTTTGCAGGCAGCGCAGGCTCGCCTCTTCATTGCCCGCCAGCATCACCATCAGAACGTCGGGCGCGCCGGTGGTAGGCAGAGCGCCAAGCCCGGCCTCTTCGATCTGGAGCGGAGGATCGCCCAGCGCCAAAAGCGCGGTCTTCGCGATGCCGCGCACCTCGGCGTTGTCGCCCATCAGGAACACGCGCAGCGTTCCGCGCCGGGTTTCGTTATTTGCTCCGAGCACTGACACGAGATCCTCCTATGCGGCGGCGGTTAGAACCGCGGCCTCGAGGCGTCGGGCGGATTGATTTCGCGGGTCTTGATATCTTCCGGCGCGAGCCTGCTGCCATGCGGCAGATCCACCTCCGCGCCTTCGGGAAGCGGCGCGACGATCTGCGGCGTGACGCTCATCACGAGGTCGGTTTCCTGGGTCGTGTGCGAAGTGGTGCGGAACAGTCCGCCCAGGTACGGCACGTCGCCGAGATAAGGAACCTTGTTAATCGTCGCGACCGGGTTGTGCAGGATTAGCCCCGCGATGATGAGCGTCTGCCCATCGCGCAGCGTCACCATAGTTTGCGCGCGGCGGGTCACGAATGCCGGCACGGTAAATCCGAACATCGTAACCCCTTCGGCAAAGTTGGGTTGCGAAACCTCGGGCTTGACGTACAACTCGATCGTATTGCGGCCGATGACGGTCGGCAAAAAATCAACCGAGGTGCCGAATTGCTTGAACACGATCGAGGTATTGAGCGCCTGCGCGATTACGATCGGAATCTCGCCACCGGAGAGAAACTTTGCCTGCTCACCCGAGTTGGCAAGCAGATGCGGCTCGGCCAGAATTTTCGCCAGATTGTGAGTCTCGAGAAACTGAAAGAAGCTCTGCGTCTGGACGTTCGAGTTTCCGGCCGCGATCCCATAGGTCAGTCCCGGCGACAGAACCAGCGGAATAAGCGTGCCCGCGGGCCCCAGCACTCCGCCCGCGGCAGTAGTAGAGGTTGACGAGGACGCCAACTGCGACGCCGCGGTATAGGGGGTCGCGACCGCGCCCGGCATTCCAAAGATCGAGAAGCCGTAGTTGGACAGCGCCAGCGATAAGTTGATGCCCTGATTCTCGGCACTGGAGAGATCCAGTTCCGCGACGATACAGTTGAGCATCACCTGCTGGTGGCCGCCCGTATCGACGCGGATCTGGCGCTCCTGGTAATCGCCGCGATCGTCCCATACCGCCAGAGTTGTAAAGCCAGGCGTGTGCGCGACCAGATTTATCTGCGACGGATTGATCACCTGGATGTCCGCGATTTTGGAATCGGCAATCGAGACGCGGATGAGGCGGCGGCGAAAATCGATCACTCGCGAAGTTCCCTGCATCAGGATGACCGAATCCTCGGACATGTAGTTCGGAGCGCCCGGACTTCCGGAGTCCGACGGCGAGGTGTCGTGGGTGTCGCCGACCGCAGGATTGCTGCGCCAGGTACCGAGCGGAGCCTCCGAGCCCGGTGAGATTTTCGCCGCGGTCGCTGCGGGCGCGAAGCCAAAAATTTGCGAGTTCGCCACCGGCATCGGCGCAGCCTGCGCGCCTGCTATCGGCACGATCTCGCTCGATGGCGCCGAAACCGGCGGCGCGGCGGCCAATCCCATCGACGGTGCCGGCGATGATGACTGGGCCGCACGCGGGCCGGCGAGCCCCTCATTGGTCGCTTTGGGACTCTCGCCCGGTTTGAGCGGATCACCGGGCGTTGCGACGCTGTTCACGACGACGTCATAGGCGGCCTGATTGCCGTCGGCGCGGGTGACGACGACGATCCATCGGCCGCGTTCGGCCCCGAGCAGGATGAGCTTGCCTGGCATCTCCGAGTGAATTACCAGCGCGTGCGGATTCTCGATTACCTGCACCGCAGGCACGCTGCCGAGCGCCAGGTTATCGACCGTGTAGGTTTCGCCGGCCGTGATCGTGAGCGGAACCTGAGCGATCGGCTTGTCGCCGTCGGCAAAAGCGGCACGGGCTCCGGCGATCGCGATCACCCATGCAGAGGCAATCGCGACCGTCCAGAGTCCGAACCTGTTTCCGTGTAATTTGCTGGACTGCATTGCTGTTCCCCTTTGATTTCGCTTGGGTCACGGAATCGCAATAGTCTTGGGCGCCGGTACGTACCCGGTTGCATCCGGATTCGGAGCTAACGCGGGGGGATCGGACGACGGAGCAAAATCGTTGGCGTCGGCTCCCAGAGCCTTGGCCACCATCGGCGGCGCCATGATCGACGCCGACGACTCGCGCGCCAGGCGCAGCCGCGTCGGCAACCGGTCCCGCCGCAACCGGGGAAACGAGCTGCGGCCGGAGCGGGCAGCGCACGCATCATGCTCATGCTATGAGCGCCGGGCGCGGACTTGACGAATGAGACTGACTCAGCGGCCTTGCCGTCGCGCATGATTTGCACGTTCAGCGTACGCACCGGCGCGCGCTGCTGGCTCATCGGCGCGACCATCGTCTGATCGGGAAGGTGAATGGCAGGCGGGTCGAAGCTTTTTAGATCGCGCATTTCGGCGCCGCTGGTCGTGATGATCTTGCTATCGGTGTAATTGCGCATCGAAAGGCGCAACTGGCCCTCGTGGCTTGCGAGCGCGAGTTTCTCGGACTGCTCGGGAGTCACCAGCAGGGTCACGACTTTGACTTCCTCTGGATCGTCGTTCTTCTTTTCGATTTCCTGCGCGACCGCCAGAACTTCGACATCCTGCAGAACCATCTTCGAGAACGACGGCTGGTCGCGGCCCGAACCGGATACCGACACGAGCACATCGACGTGCGCGCGCGGCTGTACGAAGCCTGCGATGTCGCTGACTTCATCCACCGGCACCGCCATCGCGCGCATGCCGTTGGGGATCAGAAGCGGCATCACGCCGGCGGTCTTCTCACCCATGAACAACTTGGCGGCGACCACCGGTTCATTTGCGACGGTCTCGATTCTCACGAACGAATTGATCACCGCCTGAGGATCGGTGAAGGCGCCGGCGGGCACGCTATCGCGCTGCCATCGCGCAAGCTTGATCGCGCCCGCGTCGATTCTTTCGCCGAGTTGCAGATCGTGCGCGGCGACTACGATATCCACCGTGCTCGCCAAAGCTTTTTGCACCTCTGCCTCACGCCGTTTCAGGGCTGAGAAAACGATTATCGCGGCCAGCACTGCGGCAAGCCCCGCCAGAATTGCGAAGATTAATGGTCGTCTCATGTCTCCCCTCCGTTCCGCCCGCTCGCGCGGCCCGCTGGGATAAACTTCCTCTTAGTGCGCCTGACTAATGGCTCACTACGATTTCGATCTGTTCAGTCCGCTGTTTACTTTCGCCGCGGTCCGGCACCGATTGACCGCTTAGGTTGCACCGTTTTAGCCAGTCGATTCAGCTGCGCCTGCCGACAGCGGGATAACGAACCCGCCGCCAGCCGCGATCGTACGACGCCGCGAAGATCTTTCGCCGCGCCGCGCGCTTTCAAGCGCCCTTCAAGGTGTTTGTAACATTAGTTATGATCGTGTTTATTCCGCCCTCGAGACCCTGGTACGCGATGTACCCGGCAACCGCGATTGCCGCTATGATCAATACATACTCGGTCATCGTCTGACCTTTGCCCGTATGCATTCGCACGTACATCTTGGTGATCCAGTTCTTCATGACTCGTACTTACCCTCTTCGAGCGCTTTGCTCGTTGGTTGATTCGGAATTGCGTTCCCGTTTTCAGCTTTCGACATGATGACAAGTGCAGAGGTCATGCCACGGCAAAAGACCGCACCAGGGCAGGTCCGTAGCACTTGCAAGAAATCACTTCCCACTAATGAGACAACCATTGTGCGGAAGCGGGACGCTGCGAATACTCTGACCGAATGAATAGTGTTTCAGATCGGCGCAAATACTAATTTCGCCGAACGCAGTGTCGAATGAAATTGTATGCCGTCGCCCGCGCGGCGCTGTCAGTGACCAGCAAACGCATCCAACGCGCACTTCGAGTCATGACGATGCCCACGCGACTCGATTCAACGCACCGTGCGGAACATCAGTTGAGACACTGCGCCCCTGGCCGACTTTTGCCACTTGGGAATCGGCACGAATCGAGCAGTGGAAAAGTTGCGATTGCATTGGACCGCCCTTGCGGGTGCATAATCGGAATGTGATGGATTCCTCACGAAAGCGCTTGATAGCGGCGAGCGCGATCGCTGGTGCGCTTGCGCTCGCGGCGGCAGGATGCGCTCCGAGCGCGCTTACTTCCGCACGAACCCGGATGAAGGCGGGCGACTACGCGGGCGCGCGACCGGAGCTCGTCGCTCTTTCGGCGCATCCCGAAAATCTTTCCGCCGCCGAACTGCGCGAGGTCAAGGACGATTTGTGCGTCACCGATTTCACTATTGGTGCGCCGTCGTTTCCTCTGGCCGAGCAACAGCAGACTTGCGCCCAGGCCGCCGCCGAACCCGGCAGCAACAGCGATCCCATTCTGGCCCGGGTGAATGCCGCAATTGCGCAGAACGACGCCGACCGGGTCGAGCATGCGCTCAAAGGCGGCGATTTAGCCGGCGCCGAATCGGCGGCCGAGGACTATGAGGCCACGCCCGGGGCGAGCCGTGCGGAGGTCGCGCAGTGGTCGAAGCAGATGTGGAAGCTGGTGAACATCCAGCGCTCACATCCGACTCGCGCGACCAAGACCGCGCTCAAGGGCGCGATCACCGAGCTGCAGAAAGAAAACTCGCACACGGGCCGAATGAGCGAAGCCAAATTCCGCGACTGGGTAATTGAGACCGCAACCGTGGCGGGCACGCCGATGATCGAAGATCCTGAAGTCGGCGACGACGGCGTGTTGCGGCTGGCGATTGCGGAGGGCTCGCTACCGATCGCGGCGCTGCACCTGGACCGCTTCGCGGCGATCAACGACGGCCTTGCGGCGCGATGCGGCTGCGACGCGCGGACCGATGTCGGACTTGGAAAGAGTGCGTTGCCCGCGTACGTTGCGCGGCTCGATCCGGAGAATCGGCGCTCTGAGGTTCTGATCCTGATAAGCGGCGCGAGTATCGTTCCGCGCATCTCGAGCCGCTGAGCGGACGCGACCTACGCGCGCGTATCGGCCGGAGCCGGCGCCGAGGTCCCGACGATTCGCTTCCATCCGGCTACCCATCCTACCCGAACCCGCTCGAGGTAAAGAAAAACCACCGGCGTTGTAAACAGCGTGAGCATCTGGCTCACGATCAGTCCGCCGACTATCGCGATACCCAGCGGACGGCGCAACTCCGAGCCGGTGCCCGTGCCGACCGCGAGCGGCAGTCCACCGAGCAGCGCCGCCATCGTGGTCATCATGATCGGCCGAAAGCGCAGAATGCAGGCTTCGTAGATGGCGTCGCGGGCCGGCTTGCCCTCGAGACGCTGCGCTTCGAGCGCGAAGTCGATCATCATGATCGCATTCTTCTTGACGATCCCAATCAGCAGGATGATGCCGATAAGCGCGATGATCGAAAGATCGTTGTGAGTGATCTGGAGCGCGAGCAGCGCGCCTACTCCGGCCGACGGCAACGTCGAGAGGATGGTGATGGGATGTATGTAACTTTCATAGAGAATGCCGAGCACTATATACACCGCGAACAGCGCCGCGGCGATCAGCATCGGCTCGTTCGCGAGCGAGGCCTGAAAGGCCTGGGCGGTCCCCTGGAAATTCCCGCTGATACTCGCCGGCATCGCGATCTGTGCCTGTGCGTCGTTGATTAATCCGACCGCCTCGCCCAACGACACCCCGGGCCGGAGATTGAACGATATCGTGACCGACGGGAACTGGCCCTGATGGTTCACCGCCAGCGCGGTAATGCTCGGCTCGTAATGGGTGAAGGTGCTGAGCGGCACTTCCTGGCCTGAGCTGGTTTGCACATAAATTTCTGACAGCGAATCCGGGTTCTGCCAGAACTTGGGCTCAACTTCTTCCACCACGTAATACTGGTTGAGCTGCGTGTACATCGTCGAAACCAGCCGCTGCCCGAAGGCGTCGTAGAGAGTGTCGTCGATCAGTTGCGGCGAAATTCCAAGCCTCGAAGCGGTCTTGCGGTCGATCACCAGGTTGGCGGCAAGGCCGCTGTTCTGCTGGTCGCTGCTCACGTCGGTCAACTGGCGCACGGTTTGCAGCTTGGCCAGCAACAGCGGAGCGAAGTGGTTGAGCTGATTCAGATCCTCGCCTTGAAGCGTGTACTGATATTGCGCGTTCGACATTCTGCCGCCGATAGTCAGATCCTGCGCGGCCTGCAGATATAGCGTGGCACCCGCAATATGCGCGACCTTCTTGCGCACCCTGCCGATTACATCCATCACGCCGACTTTCCGTTCACTCAGCGGCTTGAGCGTGATGAACATGCGCGCGGTGTTGACCGGCTGGCCGGAGTTTCCGCCCGCGAACGCAATCACGTGATCGATCGCCGGATCCTCGTCCAGGACCTTCACGAATTCGGTCAGCTTCCCCTGAATCGATTGAAACGACGTATCCTGATCGGCCAGCAGCATCCCCATCATGCGGCCGGTGTCCTGCTGCGGGAAGAATCCCTTGGGGATGGCGTAGAACATGTAGATGCTGATCCCGAGCGTGACGAAAAAGACCCCGAGTGTGAACGGCTGATGCTCCAGAACCCATCTCAATCCGGTTTCATAGCCGCTCAGCAGGGCGTTGAAGCCCCCTTCGAACACGCGGTAGATCCTGCCGTGGCGTTGGGCATCGTGCGCTCTGAGCAGTTTCGCGCACATCATCGGCGTAGTCGTCAGCGAAAGCACCAGCGACACCGCGATTGCGGAGGACAGGGTAACCGCGAATTCGCGGAACAGCCGTCCGACGATTCCGCCCATCACCAGGATCGGGATGAACACGGCGATGAGCGAGATGCTCATCGAAATTACGGTGAATCCGATTCCACTGGCGCCGCGCACCGCGGCCTCGAACGGGGGTACGCCCTGCTCGAGAAACCGCGAGATATTCTCGACCACCACAATCGCGTCATCGACCACGAAGCCGGTCGAGATCGTCAGCGCCATCAATGACAGGTTGTCCAGGCTGTAGCCGCACAGGTACATGATGCCAAAGGTGCCGATCAGCGACAGCGGCACCACCACGCCCGGGATCATCGTGGCGCGCAGATTGCGCAGGAACACGAACACCACCATGACCACCAGCGCGACCGAGAGCAGAAGCGTGAACTCGACGTCATCGACCGACGCCTTGATCGTGGTCGTGCGATCCATCACCACCGTGAGCTTGATCGCGGGCGAGATCGAAGCCTGCAACCCCGGCATCGAGTCCTTCACGCGCTGGACGGTGTCGATAATATTCGCCGCTGGCTGGCGGAAAATGATTATCAGGACGGCGGGCTGGCTATCGACCACTCCGGCATTGCGCACGTCCTGAACCGAATCGGTCACCGCGCCCAGATCGGAAAGGTGCACCGCGGCGCCGTTGACGTACGACACGATCAGCGGACTGTATTGGCTCGCCTGGAGCAACTGGTCGGTGTCATTGATCAGGTAGGTGGTCTGGCCGTCGGAGACTTCGCCTTTGGGGCTGTTGACGTTCGCCCCCGCCAAGACCGAGCGGACCTGCTCCAGACCGATACCGTAAGCGTTAAGCTGCGTAGGGTTCAGATCAACCCGGACCGCGGGCAGCGCGCTGCCGCCCACGATCACCTGTCCAACCCCCAGAACCTGGGAGAGCTTCTGCGCCAGGATCGAATAGGCCGCATCATACATCTGGCCGCGAGTCTTGCTGTCAGAGGTGAGCGCGATGATCAGGATCGGCGAGTCAGCCGGATTGACCTTGCGGTAGGTCGGGTTCGACGGCAGGTTGCTCGGAAGCTGGCTGCGCGCCGCGTTGATCGCGGCCTGAACGTCGCGGGCGGCGGCGTCTATATTCCGGTTCAGATCAAACTGCAGAACGATCGAGACCGCGCCCAGCGAACTGGCCGAAGTCAATTGGGTCAAACTCGCGATTCGCCCGAACTGCCGCTCGAGCGGCGTCGCCACCGACGACGCCATCGTCTCCGGACTCGCACCCGGAAGACTCGCCTGCACCTGGATGGTCGGAAAATCTACCTGCGGCAGGGGCGATACCGGCAACAGGCGAAAGCCGACCAAACCGCCCAGCGCCAGCGCAATCGTCAGCAGCGTGGTTCCGACCGAATTGCGAATGAATAGTTCGCTCACGAAGCCGGTGCTCCCACCGAGCCGGGCACCTCGTCCTTAGCGGGCACGGGCGCACCCGACAAGCGTTCCGCCAGCCGCTCGAAGGCGAGAAAAATAACCGGCGTGGTGTAGAGAGTGAGGAGCTGGCTCAAAAGCAGGCCGCCCACGATCGTGACCCCGAGCGGGCGCCGAAGCTCTGACCCGGTGCCGGTGCCCAATGCGAGCGGCAACCCGCCAAGCAAGGCGGCCATCGTCGTCATCATGATGGGCCGGAAGCGCAGCAGGCACGCCTGGTAAATCGCCTCGCGCGGCGGCTTACCCTCCTTGCGCTGCGCCTCGAGCGCAAAATCGATCATCATGATCGCATTTTTCTTGACGATACCGATGAGCAGGATGATGCCGATGAGTGCGATCACGTTCAGGTCCTCACCGCAGATCATAAGCGCCAGAATCGCGCCCACTCCGGCCGACGGCAGCGTCGAGAGAATTGTGATCGGATGGATGTAACTCTCGTACAGAACTCCGAGCACTATATAGACCGTGATCAGCGCCGCCAGGATCAGGATCGGTTCGTTGGCCAGCGAGGCCTGGAACGCCTGCGCGGTCCCCTGGAATGCGACCTGAATACTCGCCGGCATCGCGATCTCGGATTCGGCCTGCTTGATCGCGTTGACCGCGTCGCCGAGCGAATATCCCGCGCCCACATCGAATGAGATCGTCACGGCCGGAAACTGGCCCTCGTGGTTCACCACCAGCGGCGTCTGAGTTTTCGAGGTCTGGGTAAAGGTGCTTAGCGGAACCTCGCCGCCGCCAGTCGAGGGAAAATAGAGATCGGCAAGCGCCGCGGGATCCTGCGAGAACTCGGGCGCGACGTCGAGCACCACATGGTACTGGTTGAGCTGGGTGAAGATGGTCGAGATCTGGCGCTGGCCATACGCGTCGTACAGCGTGTTGTCGATCGATTGCAGCGGGATTCCGAGCCGCGACGCGGTGTTGCGATCGATAGTCAGATCGGCTTCGAGTCCATGGTTCTGCTGGTCGGTAGCAAGATCGCTCAACTGCGGCATCGTCTTGAGCTTTGCCATCAGGCGCGAGGTCCACAGGTTAAGCTCATCCGGATTGGAATCTTCGAGGCTGTACTGATATTCGGTGCGGCTGAGACGGTCTTCGACGGTCAAATCCTGCACCGGCTGCAAGTACAGATCGATCCCCTGGATTTGCGAAGTAGCATTCTGCAGCCCCGCGATCACCTGGGTAATGGTTTGCGAGCGTTCGGCTTGCGGCTTGAGATTGATCAGAAAGCGCCCGCTGTTGATGGTAGTGTTGGTTCCGTCGATCCCGACGAACGAGGACAAGCTCTGCACCGACGGGTCTTGCAGGATGGTTTTGGCAAGGTCCTGCTGGCGCGAGGCCATCGCGGGGAACGAAATCGTCTGCGGCGCTTCAGAAACTCCCTCGATCACGCCGGTGTCCTGCACCGGGAAAAAACCCTTGGGTGCGATGATGAACAAAACAATCGTGAGCACCAGCGTCGCGATCGCGACCGCCAGCGTCGCCTGTTCATGGCGTAGCACCCAGCGCAGAGTCTTGCCGTAGAACGCGATCGTGTCTTCGAAGATCTGCTCGGACTTGCGGTACAGCCGGTTCTGTTCACGTTGCGGTTTGTGCCGCAGAAGCCGCGAACACATCATCGGCGTCAGGGTCAACGACACCACCGCCGACACCAAGATCGTGATCGCGAGCGTGATCGCAAACTGGCGGAACAGCCGTCCGACGATATCGCCCATGAACAAGAGCGGAATCAGCACCGCGATGAGCGACACGGTCAGCGACACGATCGTAAATCCAATCTGCGCCGAGCCGTTGAGCGCCGCCTGCAGCGGCGGCTGCCCCTCTTCTATAAAGCGCGAGATGTTTTCGATCATGACGATCGCGTCGTCGACCACGAATCCGGTCGAGATCGTCAAGGCCATCAGGGTCAGGTTGTTCAGGCTGTAGCCGAGCAGGTACATCGCGCCGAAGGTGCCGACGATCGACAAAGGCACCGCGATACTCGGGATCACCGTGGCGGCGATATTACGCAGGAACAGGAAAATGACCATCACCACCAGCGCCACGGTCAGCATCAGCTCGAACTGCACGTCGGATACCGACGCGCGGATCGTGACCGTGCGGTCGGTCAGAATCGAGATGTTGACTGAGGACGGCAGCCCGGCCTTCAGCTGCGGCATCAGCTTTTTGATCCGATCAACAACTTCGATAATATTGGCGCTGGGCTGGCGCTGAACGTTCAGGATCACGGCCGGCGTCAGATTCATCCACGCGGCTTCCTTGATATTCTCGGCGCCGTCGCTGATCCTGGCGACATCCGAGAGCCGGACCGGCGCGCCGTTCTGGTACGCGACGATCAGGGGCCCATAGTCCTTCGCAGTCAGAAGTTGATCGTTAGCGCCTATCGTGTAGGCCTGCTCGGGGCCGTCGAAGTTGCCTTTGGCCTCGTCAACGTTCGCCGCCGCGATAGCGGTGCGCAGGCTTTCCATGTTGAGCCCGTACGAGGCCAGGGCGGTAGGATTCGCGTTGACGCGCACCGCCGGCTTCTGCCCGCCGCTGATACTTACCATCCCGACCCCGGAGAGTTGCGAGATGCGTTCCGCCAGCCGGGTGTCGGCCAGATCTTCAACTTGATCCAGCGGCAACTCGGTCGAGGTCAGGGCCAGGGTCAGAATCGGCGCGTCGGCCGGATTGGTCTTGCTGTAGATCGGAGGATTCGGCAGATTTGCCGGCAGATAGGTCGAGGCCGCGTTGATCGCCGCTTGTACCTCCTGCTCGGCGACGTCGATATCCAGGTCGAGCACGAACTGCAGCGTTATAACTGAACTCCCGAACGAGCTGTTCGAGGTCATCTGATTGAGCCCGGGCACTTGCCCGAACTGGCGCTCGAGCGGCGCCGTGACCGACGAGGCCATCACGTCCGGGCTCGCACCGGGATAGAAGGTCAGCACCTCGATCGTCGGATAATCGACCTCCGGAAGCGCGGAGACCGGTAGCTGCTTGTAGGCAAACATCCCGGCCAGCATCAGCCCCGCCATCAAGAGCGAGGTCGCGATCGGCCGGAGAATAAACGGCCGCGACGGGTTCATTGCTGGCCGCCGTCGCTGCTCGCGTTGTTCGAGGCCATCTGCACCGTGACCAGCGCGCCTGCGCGCAACTTGTCAACTCCGTCGGTCACGACTGCCTCGCCGGCTTTGAGCCCGGTGCCGATCGCAACCGTGTCTCCCTGGGTCGCGCTTACCGTCACCACCCGCTTTTCCGCGGTCTTGTTGGCCGCCACGACGAAGACATAGGAGCCCCGCGCATTGCCGCGCTGCACCGCGGCGATCGGAATCAGGATCGCATTCTTGGTCACGCCGACCAACAGTCGTGCGTTCACGAATTGATTCGGAAACAGCATGTTGTCGGTATTCGGGAACACCGCCTTCAGCACGATAGTGCCGGTGGTTTGAGCAATCTCGTTGCTGAGCGTCAGCAGCGTGCCGGTCGCGAGCTTGGTTTTGAAATCGCGATCCCACGCTTCGACCGGCAGATTTGGATTGGACTTCATATCGGTGACCACCAGCGGCAGATCGTCTTCCGGAATGCTGAACAGCACCGCGATTGGCTGCACCTGCGTGATCACGATCAATCCCTGGTTGACCGTGACGATGTTGCCGGGGTCCACCAGCCTGAGTCCGATCTTTCCGCTGATCGGCGCCGTGACCTGGCTGTAGGTGAGCTCGAGCTTCGCACTGTCGACGGCGGCCTGGTCGCTGATAATCGAGCCCTCGAACTGGGCCTCGGTCGCGCGTTGATTGTCCAGGTCCTGGCGCGCGATCACGCTTTCCTTGAAAAGCTCTTCGTCACGCGCGAGCAGAATCTTGTTATCGGTCAGCGACGCCTGGTCCTTGGCAAGGTTTCCTTCGGCCTGCTCGAGCTGAACCTGGTACGGTCGAGGATCGATCTGCGCCAACAGTTCTCCGGCCTTCACGGTCTGACCTTCCTTGAAGGTGACATTCATGATTTGGCCCGGCACTCGCGACATCACGGTCACGGTATTGAACGGAGAAACAGACCCAATCGCAGTAAGATAATGATTCAAGTCGCCGATCTTTGCGGCAACCGCCGTCACCGGCACCGGCGGCATCGCGTGAGCGGCCTTCCCGCCCGCGGAGCCGGGCGCGGCGCCATTGGGCCTCGAGAGCATCAGGTACAGAACCAGCGCCAGAATCGAAAAGCCCGCCAGCCACATCCACCACTTGATTCCCATCCGCAGGTCGCGGTTGCGAATCGAAGGTTCGGGAGCAAGCGCAGGGTTCTGCAGTTTGCTCGCAGGAGTATCGGTATCCATCGTTGCTACTCACACCTCCGGCAACATCAGCGGAATACCAGGCTCTGGCCGGATGCGCCTGGTGCGCGTCGTATGCAGGGCTCGATCGAAAATACAGGTCGCATTCACGCTAACCAGGCATCACGCGCTGGTCGGGCACGAATTTTTTGGCCACGCGATTGTTGATTGTTGCAATTTCGGACCTGCAAGTCCATATTTGATTAACGAACCCACAACGGCGCATTCGCCCGCGCTGCAAAGCTTGGCATCCACCACGGCGGACGCACCAGGGCGAAATCCGTTGCGTTCGGACCGCCGCCCGGATCGGGCAGCGAATCGCGATTGGTTCAGGAACCGCAAGCATGAAGCGAACCATTTCAGTCCCGACACCTTCAGCGCCCTCCCCGCGCGCTTCGTCCGCGCGCGCACGGCGCCCGCGCCGTGGCCGTCCGGCGACGCCATTTCTGCGCGAACGGATCCTCGAGAGCGCAACCGTCCTGTTCTCCGAACATGAGTTCGACCGGGTGCTGATCGATCAGGTTGCGGCCCGCGCGCACGTCGGCAAGGGCAGCGTCTACCGCCGCTTCCGCAGCAAGGAAGAGCTTTATGCCGCAGTCGTGATCGCCGGTATCGACGAATTACAAAAACAAATTCGCGCCGGATTGGCCGGCACCATCTCGAGCTACGAGCAGATAACGATTTTCGTCCGCCTCGCCGTGGCTTTCTTTTGGAATCGGCGTCAATTTTTCGCTTTGCTGCATGATCCCAAGGCCCTTCCGCCCGCGCAGGCCCGCGCCTACCGCGAGCAGCGCGAACGGCTGGCCCGGATGCTCTCCGAGGTGCTGCGCGACGGGGTCACGCGTGGCGCGATTCGCGCTGATCTCGACACCCGGCTCGCAGCCGAATCAGTGCTCGGGATGGTGCGAGGCCTCAATCGTTACGGGCGCGAGTTCGCGACTCCGGAGGTCGCGGTCGAGACGATTATCGCAATTTTCTTCGACGGATGCGCGCCCAAAAGCCGCGCCGACTATGCCGCCGTCGGGGGACGCTGAACCCGGGCATCGCGCCAAATCCTGTCGATGCCGCAGCCGCAAGCCACCGCAAGCGACTATCTGGCTGCTGAGCGCACCTTTCTGGCCTGGATCCGCACTGGCCTTGCGCTCATGGGCTTCGGTTTCGTAGTCGCACGATTCGGCCTGTTCCTGCGCGAGATCGCGATGACCACGCATGCGCATCCGCTGGAGCCAACCGGGATGTCGCTGTGGGGTGGAATTGCGCTGCTGCTGTCCGGAGTGGCGGTCAACGTCGCCGCGGGGTGCATCACACCCGCCTCATCAGGCAACTGAATCGCGGCGAGCATTTCGGCCGTCCGTCCGCACTCGGGATCGTAGTCGCTCTTGTTCTGGCCGTGATGGGATTGGCGCTGGCCGGATATCTGCTCCTGATGCGTTAGCGCGCAGCAGAGCGCACGAACCACAAGTCCCGAAATCCCAGCTTTCCGCTCTCGACCTCTCCCAATCCAACTTCCGTCAGCTCCGGTATGACTCGCCGAATATCGAAATGAGCGTGGTTGGGATTGCGCGCGGTCCTGCTGTGCCGCTCGTCCGCGGCTCCGCCGAAGTCCACCGCGACCAGCCGTCCTGCCGGCTTCAGAACCCGGCGGATCTCCCGGATACCCGCGCGGCGGGCCTCGTCGGGCAGATGATGCAGCATCACGGAGCTCAGGACGACGTCAAAGGTCGCGTCCGGAAATGGCAATCGCTCGATTGCCGCGGACTCGAAGCGAACCTCCTGCCCGGCTTTTCTGGCTTTTCCCGCCGCCCGTGCGATCATCTCGGTTGACGCATCGATTCCGTAAACGGAGCCGTTGGCGCCTACGCGCCGCTTCGCGGCGATCGCGAGCGTTCCGGTGCCGCATCCAACGTCCAGAACCAACTCGCCCGGCTTAAGAACCGCCAGATCGATTTGCTTTTCCCTGAAGGCGCGCTCTCTGCCGAACGAGATCATCCACATGAGCAGGTCGTAGCGAAACGCCCAATGGATCACGGTGCCCGTCGTGCTCGGCGCGATCCTCTCGCCCTCGGCGCGCCCGCCATGGAACCATCGCAGGCCGTACCCGACAAGCGAAGTGCCGCCAAGTGCGATAGCCACGTAGTGCAGGCCAATGTGAACTCCGAGCAGCGCGGCGGCCGTTCCGGCTCCGAACCAAAGCCACTTCCGTCCGAGGAAATAAGCAGCCACCGCGGCCATCGAGATCACCCACGCCGCTATCGCCGCAATCAGAACCAGATGCCGATGCTTGATCACAGAATTCTCCTGTTGGTTTCTTGGTCGCGCTACCGATGGGGACTGTCAGCGATGCTCGCCGCGGTCTTCGACGATTCCGACCCGCAGGTCATCGAGCGTGGGCAACTGGCGCATGACTTCTTGTCTGAAACGCTCCGCGACCTCTACGCAATCATGGACCGAGAGCGCGGGGTCCACTGCGATATCGGCTTCGCCATGCAGGCGATGCCCCAGCCAGCGCGCACGAAGACCGAGGATGCTCCGCACGCCCGCGACCTGCTCGCCGGCCGCGCGCATCGTAGCCACGATCTCCGGTTCGACCCCGTCAATCAGCCGGACAAATACCGTGGATCCGGATTGCCAGACGATCCCCAGAATCGCCGCGGCGATCGCAAGACCAATCATCGGATCGGCCCTCGGGTAGCCCAGCTTTAACGCGAGCGCCCCCGCGGTGACCGCCAGACTCGCCAGGCCGTCGACCCGCGCGTGATAGCCGTCGGCAACCAGCGCCGCGCTGTTAATCTCACGGCCAGCTCTTATCCGGATGAACGCCGCGGTCTCATTGGCAACGAACCCAATCACGCCGGCAATCGCGACCGCGCCCAAAGCCGCAACCGGCTGTGGCTCGATCAACCGCCGTGCCGCTTCGTATCCCGCAGCCAGCGCGCTTGCGAATATGATGATAACAATCACCACCCCGGCGAGATCCTCGATTCGGCCATAGCCATAAGTGAACCGCGCCGTCAACCCCCGGCGCATCAACACAAAGGCGATCCCGAGGGGAATTGCGGTGCACGCGTCGGCGGCGTTGTGAATTGTGTCCGCCAGCACCGCCACGCTGCCTGACAGCATCACCACCGCGAGCTCTATCAGCGCGGCAATCCCGAGGACCCCTAGCGTCCACTTGAGGGCACGAAGTCCGCGCGCGCTGCTCGCGTATGCCGGATCGGCGACGCCGTGAAGATGGGCATGCTGCTCACTGCCGCGAGGTCCATGTGAGTGCGCATGCTCCGGATGCGTATGAGGTCTGCCGAGTGCAAGCTCGTCCATGGGTTTTCCGTCGGGGCGCGCCATCGCTCAAAGAAATTTCGTGATCTCCCTGAACTCCGAGAGTGATTCGCGCGCATCGCGCGGAATCGCGCCGACCGCTTCCTCGATACAGTTATCGATGTGGTCCTGAATGTAGACGCGCTTGGCGATGCCGAGGGCCTTTTCGACCGCGTGAAGCTGGTGGGCAACGTCCAGGCACTCCCGCTTGGCTTCGATCATCTCGATGATTGTCCGCAAATGGCCGTCGGCGCGTTTGAGGCGGTTGACGATATCCGGATGAGTCGCATGGATCATGAATTAACCTATCCCCCTGGATAGGATAATTGTCAAGCGCCGGAAACCGCAAAAGGCGCTCCGCTTCCCCGCCAATCACCGCCGGGCACGCCAACTTTTTTAAGACAATCTCCGCGAACCGGAGCTACCATATGATGGGTATTCAGACTGTTTGAACGGCATGCCGCCAATGGACGAAACCGCTGCGTCTCCCCTTCCGCCTCAGTCCCGCGAAGTCGGAGAAGATTCTTCGACCGCTCCTGAGTCTTCATCCTCGTCGGGAGCGGCAGCGCCCCTGCTCGGCATCATTATCGCCACCGCCGTACTCTACTTCGCCAAGGACATACTAATGCCGCTGGCGATGGCCGGCGTCCTGTCGGTGATCTTTAGCCCTGTCGCCACTCGCCTCGAGCGTTTTATTGGAAGATTCGCCAGCTCCGCCCTGGTGGTCGCCACCGCCGTAATCGCGATCGCCGTCCTGGCCTATTTTCTGGCGGTTCAGCTCACTGCGGTGGCTGTGAACGTAACCGAGCATTCGGAAAATATCGCGGCCAAGATCAACGCGCTTCAGGGGTCCACCCCTGACTGGCTGGCGAGCATCGAATACGGCGTCAACAACGTCGAGCGGCGGCTTCAGCAGGCGAAGCCGGTGCGCAAGAAAGCTCAAACGGTGGTTCAGGCGCCGGCAGAGTCCTCCGCTGCTGAGCAAATACTGAAACCGATGCTCCCGCTGCTATCCGGCCTCGCCCAAATCCTGCTGGTGATTGTCTTGTTCTTTTTTCTGCTTTACGGGCGCGAGGATGTTCGCGATCGCCTGGTGCGCCTTACCGCAAGGATTCGAGTCACGCTCGCCGCGGAGGCGATCGCGACCGCGGGCAGCACGGTTTCTCAATACCTGCTGCTCTTCTCGATGGTCAATTTTGGGTACGGCGTCTCGATCGCCATTGTGATGTGGGTGCTCGGGCTGCCGAATCCGGTGTTCTGGGGCGCCATGGCGTTTCTGCTGCGGTTTATCCCCTACGTCGGCGCGCTGACCTCTGCGGTATTGCCGTCCCTGGTCGCGTTCGCGGTCTTTCCGAGTTGGGCCAAGTGCTTCGAAGTCTTTGCGGCGTTCGTGATTCTCGATCAGGTGGCCTCTGAGTTCGTCGAGCCTTTTTTGATCGGCCGGGGAATCGGCTTGTCGCCATTGGCTTTGCTGGTCTCCGCGATGTTCTGGGCATGGCTGTGGGGACTGCCGGGGCTGCTCCTGGCAACGCCTCTGACCTCGTGCCTTAAGGTTGCCGGCGACTATATTCCCGCGCTTAGTTTTCTCACCGTTCTGCTCGGTGCGGACCGAAGGCTTGAAGACTACCACGACTACTACCGCAAGCTGCTCGAGATCGATCGCGACGGAGCGCGCGCGCTGGTTGTCGAATATTGCGACGAAAACGGCCTCGAACCGACTCTCAACAATGTCATTCTTCCGGCACTCGCCTTGATGGGCCAGGAGCGGGCTGACGATCATATCAGTCCGGAGAATCAGAAATTTATCGTCGATACCACCGAAGGATTGGTGGGAGAACTTGGCGGCCGGTTCAATCGCCCGCTTCTGATTCCCCCGGTCCGTTTGGTCGGCGTATGCGCCCCCGGCGAGGTTCATACTCTGGGATTGAAAATCCTCCTGGAACTCCTGCGCCAGGACGGAGTCGCGGCGACTTTTCTAGGCGACAGCAAGACCGCCGAGGAGATCGAGGAATTCGCCAAGCGGTTTTTCCCGAATATCATCTGTATTTCATGCACCTGCACTGAAAGTATCCCGGCGATGATCGATCTGGTCGGGGCGATCAAGACCGCTTTGCCTAACCAGATAATCCTGGCCGGCGGCGACGCCGCCAACGCCCATATCGCCGAACTGCTCAAGGCCGGATGCTTTGAAGTCAGCGCCACCAGGGAGCAAGCGCGGCGGACCGTCAGACGCTACGCCTTGCAGCGCGCGCGATCCCGGGTCGGCGCACCGGCGCGCGGATTGCCGGGCTTTACCCTTAAACCCACGTCGCCTGAGGAACCGGAATCCGGCGCCAAGGAACCAGTCGCAGTGGCTATCGGGCCTGAAACCAATGAATCACGCGGTCTGTAACTCGCGCGAAATTCGAACGCATTAGTTGATCGAAAGTCCGTAAATCTGAACCCGAAGACCGAGGAGGCTCTATGTTACTAATAATTCTTATCCTGCTTTTGTTGTTTGGCGGCGGCGGCGGTTATTACGCCTACGGTCCATACGGAGGAATCGGAATCGGCGGAGTCGTGATCATTATTCTGATCGTGCTGCTTCTGACCGGCCGTCTATAAGCCGAGATTTTTCGCCGGCGGCGACCGGTCCGAAGACTCTCGCCGCCGGCTTCAAAGTCCCACCTGATCCTGGTTTGTCGCACGCGCGCAACGCGCCGATGCCGGCAGCCGTTCGCGACTCACACGATCCGAAGTTTCCCGACGCGGCGCCTAATCAAAAACAGCCAATCTGGAAGGGTTGTGAAGTGTGAGCCGTCCGGGACTCGAACCCGGGACCCTCTGATTAAAAGTCAGATGCTCTACCTGCCTGAGCTAACGGCTCGTTCCGAAGTTGCGATGTTTACAGGGATTCGGACGCATTGGAAGTCCGAGACTCCGGCCTCCCTCCCTCATGCCGCCCTGAGCCGGAAATAATTTCGCCGCAAGCGCAGCTTGCAATGGCTTGACGCGCTCGGAGCTTTTTTCAGGCGCTTACGATAGCGAGGGCAGCAGCAAGTATGACCCAACAACGCTCAAACGAGTCTATAATATTTCGCCATCGCACTTGACAGAATGGTTGCGCCTCGAATATATGATTTTCCTACAACATGTAGCTCTGTCTTTGCGACAGAGAGTAGGGCTTCGCGGCGGGACACCGCGGGGGGGACACACGATGCGCACGAGCGGGGACACGGCGGCGGACGCCGCGAAGAATGGGCCGACCCATCACTGCACCGAATCTGGAACTGGCGACATCAGCCTCGAAGGACTTTCTGAGGGCTCTGAGCGCATCGGTGGGATGGTGGTGCGGTCGGCGCAGGTTCGCAAGGTTCTCAAAACCATCGCGCGGCTGAGCCCCTACAAGGCGACCGTGCTGATCCATGGTGAATCGGGCACCGGCAAGGAACTGGTCGCGCGCGCGTTGCATACGCTCGGACCGACGCCCAACGGACCCTTTGTCACCTTCAACTGTTCCAATCTGGTCGATTCGCTGGCGGAGTCGCAGCTCTTCGGCCACGTGAAGGGCGCGTTTACCGACGCGCGTGAGGACGCGCTCGGCTATTTCCGCTCGGCCAGCGGAGGAACCCTGTTCCTCGACGAGATCGGCGAGCTGCCGCTTAAGCTCCAGCCCAAGCTCCTGCGCGCGGTCGAGACTCATGAGATCCAGCCGGTCGGCTCGACCCACAACTACAAGGTTGATATCCGCCTGGTTGCCGCGACCAACCGCGATCTGCGCGCGATGACCAAGAGCGGCGAATTCCGCGACGACCTGTTCTATCGGCTCAACACCGCCGCCATTTTCCTGCCTCCGCTGCGCGAGCGGCGCGAGGCGGTAGGCGCCTTCGTCGCCCACTTTATCGAGCATTACAATCATTTGTTCGGCAAGTCGATCACCGCTATCGAGCGCCGCGCGCTCGACGCCCTGATGGCCTATTCATGGCCCGGCAATGTCCGGGAGCTCGCCCACGCGATCGAAAGCGCGGTCATTTTGACCGAGACCAACCGCCTGGTCGCCGAAGATCTGCCGGACCACGTTTATGAAGGCGCTACCGCTGATCTATCCGAGCCAATGCCGATCTCGGCTGCGCCACCCGCGGATGTATTCGACCTCGCGCCCGCGCCGGCACCGGCCGAGCGGCCCGACAAGCAGACCTGGCCCTACGCGCTTGACGCCGTGATTCGCGAGGCGTCGAAGATCGCGCTGCTGCGCGCGCTCGAGGCGACCAACGGCAACTGCCATCGCGCGGCCGAGCTGCTCGGAGTTTCGCGCTACACCGTCTATCGGATGCTGAATCGCTACGGCCTTGGCGAGGGCCGCGCCTACCGCAACCTGCGCAAGGCAACCGGTCCCGCCTGAGTTGCGCTCGACTTAATCTTCATATTCATGCGCCGGCAATTGGTATCTCGCCGGCGTTTTGTTTTTGGACCTGCCCGCGGCCGGTCTTCCACGCTGAAAGATCGCGCCCGCTAATCTGCTCTAGTTGTTCGACCTCCGGCCGCAGGATCGCCCGCACGCGTGCGTCAACTTCCGGCGTCGGCCGCGCAAACGGCTCTCCGCCCTCAAAGCAATAACTCCACAGCGGACTCTTTCGGACCATCGCGGCCGCGCGATGCATCCGATGGTCATTGAGCCATGCCCTTACGTCGCGGACGTTGCGCGCGACCCGCGGATGACGCGGGCGCGACGGCACCGAATGCACCCGGCTGTGCGCGGCCGCGGAATCGCTCAGCGAGAACTTCGGCGCGCCGACAAAGGCGCAGAACTGATCGACAAATCCCTGCGGGTCGCGCTGCAGATCCTCGTAGAACATCAGCAATACGTTTTCGCGGCCGAAGCTCGCGATCCATTCGGCGGTATAATGTCCGTAGCGGCTCGATTCGCGGATATCGCGAAGCTGCGTCGCCGCCTGCTCGAACTCGAGCCTGGTCCACAAGTTGCGCACCAGCAGCCGCCAATGCGACCACGCGCGTTCGACCGGATCGCGAAAGGTGCAGATGATCTTGCAGCTCGGAATCGCTTGATGGATCCGCCCGCGCGCGTCGTGGGAGGCAAAGTACATCGGCGAGAGCTCGCCCATCGGCAACCGCGGCGGACACGCGGCGAAGTATTGCAGATACCAATCGAACCCACGGCCATAGAAGCGCGTGAAGAAGTCGGTCTCCTTGCGGAAATTGGAAAACCCGACGCGTCCCTGCAATACCTCGTAAAGCCAGGTGGTCGCGGTGCGCGGCGGACCGACGCCGATAAAATCCGGCAACCGCGGCTCAGCCGACAGCGTCATAAGTACCGCGCTCCGGTAAAATGGGCATCGCGCGCGAAGCTAACAACTCGCAGCCGCCCTAACAACCTATCTTCTGCGCCCGGGTTCGTCCGCTCTGCCGCCGGAAAGAGCGCGCGCGATCGGCCGCGGCAGATACGTGCGCGCATAACGCAAATAATTCTTCATCCGCCATGGATCAGTCCGCAGCGCCGCGCCGAACGCTCGCCGCGCTGCAATCTGATCGCCCCGCGCGAGCGCATGCAACCCGATATATCCAAGGATACTGCGCGGCGCGCGCTGACGCGCAGCCACGTGAGCAAGCCCGCGCACACCAAAGCGCCGCTGCAGCATCTCATCGAAAACCCGCCCCGCCGCTTCCTGCCCGCCCGCGGGTTTGAGCGGCGCCGGAAACAGCGCGAAGCGCCAAATCGCAAGCGGCTCGGCTATATAGCTGAAGGCCCCCTGCTCGCGCGCGAGCAGCCAGAAATATACGTCCTCGAAACTGGTCAATGCTTCGGGAAATCCGCCTGCGCGCCCGAACGCATCACGCCGCATCAGAACCGAGCTTGGCAGGATCGGCCACAGCCGCTCGAGCATGTCATTCAGGCTGGGCACGCCGCGCGCGCCGATAAGCCGCGTGCCCATCACTTCGCCGGTGCTATCGGCGAGTTCGAGATCGGTATAGGCCAGCACGCTGGCCGCGTCCTTATCCAGAACCGCGATCGTCCGTTCGAGAAATTCCGGACGCCAGAGATCGTCGGCGTCCAGAAAGCCCACATACTCGCCCGACGAATTGCTCACGCCAAGATTTCGCGCCGCCGACGGCCCCCGGTTCCGCTGCGTCAGAATTCGCACCCGCGGACGGTAGCGCTCAAGCACTTTCAGCGAGTCGTCGCTCGAGCCGTCATCGATCGCGACAACTTCGAAATCGCTGAAGGACTGCGCGAAAATGCTCTCGAGCGCCGCCGCAACGGTCGCCGCGCCGTTGTACAACGGCACGATCACCGACACGCGCGGCGCTCGCCCTGCACCGCTCATTTCAGGATGCCGGCCGGCGCGCCGGGCGTCGCGAGCGTCTTGAGCACGCGCAGATAGTTGACCAGCCGCGAGGGCTGGTATCCGATAGCGTGCGCGAAGCATCGCCGCGCCTCGCGCAAATTTCCCGCGCGAACCGCTTCGGCTCCGCATTGCTCGAGCAGGCGCGCCTTCATCCTGCTGAATTCGCGCAGCAGCCCCGCGCCGCGATTACCGTAACGCTGGCGCACCAGCCGCGCGAACTGGTGCGCGCCGGCGTCGCGCTCCAATATCTTGGGAAATAGTTTATCCTCGGTTTTCGCGGCCAGCACCTCGGGAATATAGATGAAGCTGCCGTGCTCGCGCGCGAGAAGCCAGAAGTGGATATCCTCGCACGAGCGCAGCGCCTCGTTGAATCCTCCCGCCGCCTCAAATGCGCTGCGCCGTATCATCGCTGTGCTCGGCACGATCGGCCATATGTGCGCGAGCAGCTCGTCCATCGCCGGCGGATGCGCTCGCGCCGCGCTCACCATCGAAACGCGCAGGACGCGGCCGGAGTCATCGACAATCTCGGCGTTGGTGTACGCAAGCACGCAATCAGCGTTCGCGCGCAGTTCTTCGGCGCATCGCGCGAGCATCGCCGGGCGCAGAAAATCGTCGGCGTCGAGGAACAAAACCAGATCGCCGCTCGCAGCGCGCGCCCCGGCGTTGCGCGCCGCCGAGGGACCGCGATTCTCCTGGGTCAGCACGCGCACGCGGGCGCCGTAGCCGCGCGCGATCGCGACCGAGCGATCGGCGGAGCCGTCATCGACGCAAATGATCTCCAGGTCACCCGCGGTCTGTGCGAGCGCGCTTTCGATCGCGCGCGCGATCGTCGCGGCGCTGTCGTACATCGGAATTATTACCGAAATTTGCGGCATCGGCTCGCGGCGTCAGCGGACGGAGTCGCACGGCGCCGCGCCCGCGCGGGGAGTTTTCCACGCGGACAGATCGCGGCCGAGCATTTTCTCCAGCGCCTCGATCTCGGGCAAGAATATTTCGTGCAGATGCGCTTCGAGCTTCCGATCGATCGGGCCGAACTTCGCGCCGCCGCCAAATGACCAGGTCCAAACTCCCGCGCGCTCGAGGAAATTCGACAGCCCATACGCTTGCCGCTCTTCGAGCCAGTACAGCAGATGACGCGCGCGCCGCGCGACGCGCGGATATCGCGGCAGGTCGTCAATCGAGTTGATCATACCCGCGCCGGACGCCGCGGCAGGAACCGCGTACCTCTCAATCCCGATAAAGCCGCACACCCGATCAAGGAACGCTTGCGGGTCCACGCGCAAGTCGTCGTTGAGCAGCACCAGCACGCGCTCCGCTCCGAACCGCGTCTGCCAGTCCGGCAGATGTTTGGCATAGCGGGTCACCTCGATAATCTGCGGCACCTTCACCAGGAATTCGTCCATCGGCAAACTGGTCTGCGTATAATGCCGCCACAGTTTGTACGACGAATAAACCCGCTCGACCGGATTTCGAAACGTGCAGATGATCTTGCAGCCGGGAATATGCCGATGGATTCGCTCCGCGGCCTCGGGAAATCCGAAATACGGATTTACTTCGCCGATCGGCCGCGCGCCCGAAGCGTAGCGAAAATGCCGCCCGTACCAATCAATTCCCCGGGCGTAATTGGTGGTGAAAAAATCGGTCTCCTTGATTCCCGCCGGAAGGTTGACGTGACCCTTCAGCTTCTCGTGCAGCCAGGTGGTCGCCGTGCGTCCTGGTCCAACCGCGATGAAATCTGGCAGCCGGGCAGCGGCATGCGGCTCTTCTGCTTGCCGCGGTTTCACGTTTTCGCCCGCAACCCGCGTGAGATCCGTTTGCGCTCGGCCCGCCGATCGGCCATCCGCGCCACTACCCGCGGCGGAAGGTAGGTGCGCATCATCCGCGCCCGCAACCGCCATCTCCACGGCTCCAGGTGCAGCGCGGCGCGAAATGCGGCGCGCGCCATTTTGAGGTTCGCGCGCTCGGTCGCCGCGATCCCTATTTCATTCCACGCCAGCACCCACGCACGGATTTGAATCCTGAGCGGGGAATTGATTTTCCCGCCGTAGCGCTTGCGCCATTTGCGGATCAGGATGCGGCGTCCGCGCTCATATTTCCACATCCGGTTGCGCGTCAGCTCAGCGCGATATTTCACCAACGCCTCCGGCACCAGCCGAATCGTGCCGTGCTCGCTCGCGAGCGAATAGAGATACGAGTCTTCGCCGCCGCGCAGCCGTCCGAATGAGGCTTCGTCGAAACCGCCGGCCCGCTCAAAAATCCCGCAGCGAATTAAAATCGAACTGACCTTGATTTGCGTCTTGCCCGAAACGATTTCCGCCAGGCCGGGAGTCAAACTCGCGGCGCGCTCGATTGCATACTCCCCGCTTTGAGCTCCGTCCTTGTCGATGGTCACCGCCCCGGCGGAAACCATCACGCAGCGCGGATCGGCTTCGAGCACCGCAACCGTTCTCGCCAGCCGCTGGGGCATCCAGATGTCGTCGGCGTCAAGGAATGCGAGGTATTCGCCCGAGGCGGATGCGGCGCCGGCGTTCCTGGCGGCGGAGATCCCGCGGTTTCGCTGCCGGATGAGTGTGACGCGATCGCGATATGGCGCTATCGCCGCGTCGATCGCGTCGATCGATCCGTCGTTAACGATTATAACTTCGTAGTCGGTGAAGCTCTGCGCAAACGCGCTTTCGAGCGCCTGCCCGATCGTGTCGGCCGCATTGTAGGCTGGAATAATTACCGATACGCGCGGCATCGCGGCTACGCTCCGGCGCCGCGCGCGCGATTCGGCGCGGACGCATCCGCGTTCCGGCCCGGATGCGGGCGCGGACGTTTCCATGCCTCGAGGTCGCGGCCAATCAGCGCCTCGAGCTCTTCCACCTCGGGAAGAAAATATTCGCGCAGCCGCGCCTCCGCGGCTGGATCGATCGCGCCGAACTCCTGGCCGCCCGCGAACGCGAAGCGCCAGACTCCGAGCCGTTCCAGCGCATGGCTCGCGCGATTCCACCGATGCATCGCCAGCCAATCGCGCGCGTCGCGCGCGCTTTGCGCAAGCTTGCGGCTGCGCGGAGCCTCGACCACGGTGTTGACGCGTTCGGTCGCAGCGGCGGTTCCGCTCACCGTGATCTGTGGCGCGCCAATAAATTCGCAGATCCGATCCAGGTATGCCTGAGGATCGGCTTCGAGGTCATCGTAAAGACAGGTCAGCACCTGATCGAGTCCGAAGTCGCGCTGCCAGTTGGCCAGATGGAACGCATAGCGGCTCGACTCGCGGATAATCTCGCTGCGCATGACCGTGTCTTCGAAGCCGGCGCGGGTCCACGCGTCACGCCGCATCGTGCGATACGACGACCATGCGCGCTCGGTCGGATCGCGCAGCGAGACCACGATCTTGCACTGCGGCAGCATCGCGGCGATTCGCTCGCGTGCCACCGACGCGCCAAAATAATTCGGATCGATCTCGCCCATCGGTGCCGCGCTCGGACACGCCTCGAAGAACGCGAGGTACCAGTCGCAGCCGCGATCGAAGTTTTTCAGAAAAAAATCGGTTTCCTTGGTTGACGGTAAACCGGCGTGCCCGGCCAGCACCTTGTGCAGCCAGGTCGTTCCGGTGCGCTGTGGGCCCACCGCGATAAAATCAGGGAGCCGTCGATGCTCAGTCATGCATGAATCCGCTTCCGCCATGCGCGATTTCTCGCGCCCATCCCTCCGCGCCCAACCGCCGCGACGCTAACATCCGCTGATCGAGGTATCAAGTTGTCGACCACGACTGGCACCCCTTTCCGATACGCAAACCTCACCTTCGGGGGAGGGATCAGACAGCGGGCGAGGATCCGATCACGCAACCAGATCCGCTAGCGAGGCTTCCAGGATGCTCATGCCTTCGTCCACCTGCTCGAGCGGTGCGGTCAGCGGCGCGAGGATCCGAATCACGTTCGCGTGAGTTCCGCACGACAGGATCACCAGTCCCCGTTCCGCCGCGCACAGCACCAAACGGCGCGTCAGCTCGGACGCAGGCTCGCCCGTCGCGCGATCCTTCACCAGCTCGAACGCCAGCATCGCGCCAAGCCCGCGCACGTCGCCGATACATCCGAACCGCGCATCGTGCTGCATCTTATACAGCCGCGCGCGGATCATCGCTCCCAGTTTCGCGGCGCGCGCCAGAATTTCCTCGTCGCGCATCACGTCCAGCACCGCCAGCGCCGCCGCGCATGCGACCGGATTTCCGGCATAGGTGCCGCCGAGGCCACCCGGCGCGACGCTATCCATCAACTTCGCCGCGCCCGTCACCGCGGAGATCGGGAACCCGCCGCCGAGACTCTTCGCCATCGCGATCAGGTCCGGCACCACGCCCGCGTGCTCGATCGCGAACATCCGCCCGGTGCGACCAAAGCCGGTTTGCACCTCGTCGGCAATCAGGATGATCCCGTGGCGATCGCACAGGGCGCGCAGCTCGCGCAGGAACTCCGCCGGCGCGACGTTGAAGCCACCCTCGCCCTGGACCGGCTCGATGATAATCGCGGCGGTGCGCGCAGGCTCGAGCGAGGAATGAAATATCCCCTCGATCGCGCTCATCGAGGCCGCGACACTGCCGCCATGATACTCATCGGGAAACGGCGCATGAAAAATGTCCGCCGGAAACGGCCCGAACCCGACCTTGTACGGATTCACCTTGCCGGTCAGTCCCAGCGCCATCATTGTGCGCCCGTGAAACGCTCCCTCGAACGCGATCACGCCGCTGCGCCCGGTCGCATAGCGCGCGATCTTGACCGCGTTCTCGATCGCTTCGGCCCCGGTGGTCAGGAAGATGGTTTTCTTCGGCTCCGCTCCGGGTGCAAGCTCGTTCAGCCGCTCCGCCAGCCGCACGTATGATTCGTACGGCGTCACTTGAAAACACGCGTGCGTGAGCGTGCCGAGCTGCGCCTGCGCGGCGGCGATGACGCGGGGATGGCGATGCCCGATTCCCAGCACCGCGATTCCGCCGGCGAAATCGATATAGCGTCGCCCTTCGACGTCGCGGAGCTCCGCGTTCTCAGCCGAGGCTGCGAAAATCGGCAACGACACGCTGACTCCTCTTGGCACCGCGGATTGCAGCCGCGCCCACAGGCTCGAATTGGTTTCCATACCCCGTAAGTGCGGCAAACCTGCGCTTAAATCAAGCGTCTGCGCGCCGCGACGTGCTAAAGTCGCAAAACAATTGACCCTTGGCGCTGGGACTGTTACTTCGATTGGTCAAGCGTCGCTGTATTACGGCGCTTTATTTATAGCGGAGCCTGAAAATAGCCCGGATGAGCCCACAGGCGAACCACAAGAATCTCTACGAGCCGATTCCGGCGGACGAGATCAAATTCCGCGAATACAAGCTGCTGCTCGGCGCGGACAAATTCCACAAGCCCGCTTCATTTCACAAATTCTGGAAGATCGCGCATCACACCGCCAAGACCCTCGGCGTGCATCTGAGCAAGATGGAGGAAGAAGAGCAGCCGACCCCGCAAATTCGCGAGGTCGTGTTCTTCGATACCCCGCATTTCAAGCTCTACAACGCCGGTTTCATCCTGCGCAAACGCACCTTCTTCAAACATGGGCTGCCCGAATCCAATCACGAGCTGGTCCTCAAGTTCCGCCATCCGAACCAGACCACTGCCGCTTCGGTTGACGTGCGCCCGCTCTTGCCCTGCCTCTACACGATCAAGTTCAAGGAAGAAATCCTGCTGCCCAAGGATGACTCGGTCGGGATGCGCCTGGTCTATTCGCACAATTGCGAGCTCGATACGCCCAATATCCTGCTCACGCAAAAGGTCGAGCTGATCTCGAATGCCTTTCCCGCGCTCGGGACCATCGGCGCGAATCCGAAAGCCACGATGGCGCCGGTGCATGGCGCCGCCATCGCCGAGTACTTGTTCGAGCTGGGCGTGCTCGATTTCGGCGGGCATCTCAGCGCCAAATGCAACCTTGCGGTCTGGCGCGTGCGCGATAGCGACCAGCCGCTGGTCGCCGAGTTCGCGTTTCAGCTCAAATTCGACCGGCCCGCCGCGATGCATAAAAAGCCCCGCGAACTGTCGGAGCAGTTCTATCTCGGCCTGCAGCAACGATGCTCGGATTGGATCGAACGCGGCACCACCAAGACCGCGCTGGTTTACGGACTGGGAAATGCCGCCGTCAAACACCGCGAATGAATCAGCGCCCGCGGCGAAGCGGGTCTCGCTGTTCGATCTGTTCAAGCTATTCTTCATGGCGGGACTGGTCAGCTTCGGCGGCGGCGTGGTCGCCTATGAACGCGAGTACGTCGTCGGCGGCGCCAAGTGGCTGACCGACGAAGACTTCCTTGCGACGCTCGAAATCTCCGAGACTCTGCCCGGCCTGAACTCGGTCAATATCGCGGTGATCGTCGGCGACAACCTGCGCGGAATTCCCGGCGCACTCGCCGCGGTGATCGGCCTGATGATCCCCGGCGCGATAATCGTGATGACGCTCGGCGTCCTGTGGACCAACAGCGGGCATAATCCCCGCGTCAACCAGTTCCTGCTCGGAATCGCGGCCGCCGCGGTCGGGATGCTCTCGGTCGTGACGCTGCAACTCGGCCGCCGCCAATTTACCAAACCGCTCGACCTCGCAATTATCCTGATCACTTTCGCTGCGGTCTCGGTTTTCCGGATCTCGCTGGTGTGGGTGCTCCTGGTCATCGCGCCCTTCGCGATCTACCTGTACCGCCCCGGCTCCAGCGGATCGCTCGCTCAGACCGCCGAGTTGCACATGCCGTTTCATCGCGGACCGCGCCACGGGAACTTGAGGCACTAGGACTTCATCGATGAGAACCCAACTGCTCAAGCTCGGCTTGGTGTTCGCGATGCTCGGGATTCTGGCCGTGGGCGGCGGAACCGCGGTACTGCCGGAGATGCAGCATGCGACGGTGCACTGGTTTCATCTGACCGATAAGGGATTCCGCGATATCTACAGTCTCGGACAGGTTGCGCCCGGTCCGAACATGCTGATGGTGCTGGTCATCGGCTACAAGCTGATGGGCGCGCTCGGCGCGGCAGTCGTCGGTATCGCATTTTTCCTGCCCGACTGTATCCTGACGCTGTTCGCGAACCGGCTATGGGTCCATTTCGAGGGCTCGCCATGGCGTCTCGCGGTGCAGCGCGGGATGGCGCCCGTCGCGATCGGCCTGATGTGCGCGGGCACCTACGCGATCGCAAGGTTGACGATCGTCAGTCCAATCACGGGACGAATGAATCCGCTCGGCCTTGGAATCGCGCTCGCCGTCGGCGCGATCCTCCTATGGCGCCACGTAAATCCCGGCCTCCTGGTGCTGCTCTCGGGCACGATCTACATGCTGCTGACGCATTAGCGTCCGGTTTGAAATTGCGGTCGCGCTGCGGAGAGGTCCGTCTCGCGCGCGGCAGCCACGCGCGCGGGAATGACCGGCGAGACGCCGGATTGTCATCGTAAGCGCGAATGTTGCACAATTAACCGATCGTTCAGGAACTCCCGCAGGAACGACGGAGGTTTGCGTCCCGTGATGGATTTCGATCTCGACCGCACCATTGCCACCCTCGAGCGCGACGGTATCGCGCTCATTCGCGATTTTATTCCGCGCGAGACCCTCGCCCGCCTGCGTGAACAGATCGACGCGCTCAATTGTTCCGAACGCGCCGCAGGCGTCGGCTTTCTCGAATCCGAAGGCGCCAACCAGCGCATCTTTAACCTCGTCAACAAGGGTGAAGTGTTCGAGCAGGCCGTTCAGCAACCCGAAGTGATGGCGATAATGCAGCAGGTCCTGAGCGGAGATTTTATCCTCTCGGGATTTTCCTCCAACACCACCGGTCCGGGCGGCGAGCCGATGCTGCTGCATTCGGATTCCGGCTACGTGCCGCCGCCGCATCCGGAGGCGCCCCTGTCCGCCAACGCGATCTGGATCCTCGACGACTTCACGCTGGAAAACGGCGGCACGGAGTACGTTCCGGGATCGCATCGGATGCGCGCCAATCCCGATCCCAGGATGTCCTACACCTGCGTGCCGCTGCTCGCGCCTGCGGGCTCGCTCGCGATCCTGCACGGCTACACGTGGCATCGCACCGGCGCCAACGTGACTCGCGCCGGACAGCGCCGCGCGATGTTCGCGTACTACGTGCGTCCGTTCCTGCGGGTGCAGGAAAATCACCTCGTCTCAGTGCGCGAGGAAGTATGGCATCGCGCAACCCCGCTGCTGCGCCGCCTGCTCGGTGGCGAGTTGTATCTCAATTCGATCGGATTCATGGACGGCCCTCCGGAGCGGATGCGCCAACTAGCCTTCCCCAAGCGCAAACAAGGCGCCTTCGTCTGATCCCGACTCCGCACCCGCGCCCGCCTTCGCTGGATACCCTCTCCCCTCGGGAGAGGGCGTGGGTGAGGGTGCTGCTCCGCCGCTTTTATCCACACCGAGGACGCTTCGCGTCGCCCGGCGAGCCGCCGGAGACTCAGTCGGTCGTTGCAAATACCGATTTTTATGACCCGTCCTTTTCGCAGGGGCGCGTCGCGGCGCGCTCGCCTCCGCACGCCGCCGATCTGCCGAAAAGCCATGTGGCACAGGCGTTATCCTGCGATCCCACGCTTTCTGAAGCCGCGCCATCCTCCCTAACGAGCGTTCGGGTTTTTGCCAGATTTGTTCATGGCTGAACTGTTCAGCCTTATGCTCGAATCCACTTCGTGCAAAGGTATCCGCGTGGAAGCGATCCGCATATTCGCCAGGAGATCTTTGCCTGCCTTTCTCCCCGAGAATGCCTTCGCGACGGCCGAGATTTCTCGCGATTCGCACGGCGCGAAGCCCTGCGCATGCCACACAACCGACGGCCACTACGCGCTCGAAATGACATACGGTGATCGCTTGGTGTCATTCCGAGCGCGTGCAGGCGATGCGTATCGAGTCGTGCGCGCCACCTCGAGTGCCGCAGACCGCGATGGCCTGTCCCGAGCTCGCCGAGGGAAATCTCGCCCTCGGCACTTGCACACTCTTTCGATGCGTCGCGCTACACCGTCCTCGTCAACGGAAACGGATGGCCGTTCCGCCATCGGCGAGAGCCGACGCCGGCCGCGTCAGACCGGCCGGAAATCAAGGTACCAAAAAGACGTCGGAAACGGACCCATTCGGCTAAATCGCCAGCGTCTTCAAGGAGTTTATTTTTTGAGCCAATAGAAAAGATACCAAACGAACCCACCGAAATTGGCCGATCTCCAAAAACCCAAGGCACCACTTTGTCCAGAATCGCGCATTGCCGCGCATTACCTCTCAAGTAATCGACTTCATCCGCACGATGACTACTGTCAGCTCATCACTCGCCCGGATGGAGGCAACAACCATGGATAGACAAACCGCTCTCAAGTCAGACGCGATCGCGCCGCGCACCCCGCACTCTCCGTTCGTCACCGCCGGCGACGGCACCCAGCTCTACTGCAAAGATTGGGGCGAGGGTCAGCCGCTGGTTTTCATTTCGAGCTGGTCGGCCAACGCCGACATGTGGCAGTACCAGATGGCGCCGATGGCGGCGGCGGGTTTTCGATGCGTCGCCTACGACCGCCGCGGACACGGCCGCTCCGGCCAGCCCTCGACCGGCTACGATTACGACACGCTCGCCGGCGATCTCGCCGCCGTGATCGACGATCGCGATCTGCGCGGCGCGACTCTCGTCGGACACTCGATGGCGGCCGGCGAGATCGTGCGCTACCTCTCGCGCCACGGCGCGAGCCGCATCGCGCGTATCGTGCTGATCGCGCCGACCACGCCGTTCGTCTTGCAGACGCCGGATAATCCCGAAGGCGTTCCCAATGCGATGTTCGAGCAGGTACGCGCACAACTCGCCGCCGATTTTCCGCGATGGCTCGCCGACAACGCTGATCCGTTCTTCGTGCCGGAAACTTCGCCCGCGATGAAGGCGTGGGTGCTCGGCCTGAGCCTGCAATGCTCGCTGGTCGCGGCGCTCGGATGCAATCACGCTTTCTGCGAGACCGACTTCCGCGCCGAGCTGCCGAAGATTTCAGTCCCGACGCTCGTCATCCACGGCGACAAGGACGCATCGACTCCGCTCGAGCTCACGGGGCGCAGAACCGCGAAGCTCGTTCCCGGCGCCGAGTTGAAAATCTACCAAGGCGCGCCTCACGGTCTGATGTTCACCCACATGGAGCGCCTGAACCGCGACCTGATCGCCTTCGCCCGGAGCTGACGCCAAGTGTACTTCATCGAAAAGGCGAGGTACTGGATGCCGTGCAATTCAGATTACGACAACGCGTTTCCCTTCCCGTGCGGGAAGGGAACAAGGGTTAGGTCGAGTTCGAACGACCGCAAATCAGTGCAACCCGAGCGCGCAGATTACCTGGCGCGTAATTGATGCGCGCCCCGATGGTTTCTAGATCATGACCATCACACGCAATCGCACCGCTGGTCCGATTGCGCAACGCAAAGAAGGAGCACCAACATGAGCAACGCCAACGAACTGATCACTTCCTACCTCGCCGCGTGGAATGAACGCGACGCGCGCCGCCGCAAAGAACTGATCGCCAAGACCTGGAGCGACGACGGCAGCTACATCGATCCGCATCGCACCGGCACCGGCCACGACGGCGTCTCCGCGATGATGGCCACAGTGCACGCGGCCTTTGGCCTCGAGTACCAGTTCCGCCTCAAGTCCGCCGACGAAGCGCATCACGACTTCGTCCGCTTCCAGTGGGAGGTGGGCGGCACCAAGGAAGCGCCGCTGCATTTCGTCGGCACCGATATCGGTATCGTCGGCAGCGACGGCCGCTTCAAGTCGGTCATCGGCTTTACCGACGAGGCGCCCCCGCCGCAGTCGCGCTGACCAAGGTCTGGCAACGGCGGGAGACCGGCACTGCGGTCTCCCGCCGCGCGCCGCGCAATTACCCGCCAGGTAATGGCCCAATGACGCGACGGCTGCTACGGTTTCAGCTATGGACACTCATCAAAACGGCACCGCAGTCGAGTCGAACGGAGCAGGTCCGCTTCTTAGAAGATGGCGCGAGTCGCGCCATCTGAGCCAGCTCGATCTCGCGCTCGAGGCCGAAGTTTCGAGCCGCCATATCAGCTTCCTCGAAACCGGCCGCGCCGCTCCCAGCCGCGAGATGCTGCTGACGCTGGCGGGCGTGCTCGACGTTCCGCTGCGCGAGCGCAATATCCTGCTCCTCGCCGCGGGCTTCGCGCCGGTCTATCGCGAGACCAGCCTCGACGATCCGCGGATGAGCCACGTGCGCGCCGCGCTCGAGATGATCCTGCGCCAGCAGGATCCGCGCAGCGCCTTCGCGTTCGACCGGCGTTGGAACCTGGTGATGGGCAACGCGGCTTTCGTGCGATTTCTCACCGCCGTGATGGGCCAGCCGCCTGCGGGAATGCTGCCGCTCCAGGTCGTCACCGAGCCGCGGCTGAACCTGCTGCATCTGATGTTCGACCCCAACGCGATCCGCAAGGTCATCATCAATTGGGAGCCGATCGCGAAATCGCTGCTGAACCAGGCGCACCGCGCCGCCGCGTGGGCGCGCGACAACTCGATGCAGGAGCTGATCACCGCGATCCTTTCCTATCCCGGCGTTCCAGCCAATTGGCGCGAGCCCGACCTCGAGACTCCGCCCGCGCTGATGCTCTCGTTCGAGCTCCGGATGCCGGCCGGAAAAATCGCGCGGATGTTCAGCACCATCACGACCCTGTCGGCGCCCGAAGACGTGACCCTGCAGGAGCTGCACATCGAAGCGTTTTATCCCGCCGACAAAGAAAGCGAGTCGCTCTCGATGCTGCCGTAGTGCATGATCGCGCTATGGATCAGAATCCAGCCACGCAAGTTTTGATCGCCGGCGCCGGACCAACCGGCCTGGTGCTGGCGTTGTGGCTCACGAAGCTCGGCGTGAACGTGCGGATTATCGACCAGACCGCGGCGGCCGCACCCTTCTCCCGCGCGCTCGGTGTGCAGTCGCGCACGCTCGAGTTCTACCGCCAGATTGGGATCGCGGATGCGGCGGTCGCAAGGGGCGTGCAGTCAAAGGGCGTAAATTTCTGGGTCGCGGGCACCAGGGCCGCGCATATCCCGTTCGAGAATCTCGGCTCCGGCCTTACTCCATTTCCCTTCATTCTGGATTTCGCGCAGGACGCCCATGAGCGCCTGCTGATCGGGCATCTGGAAACTCTCGGAGTGAAGGTCGAGCGCACTACGGAGCTGGTTCGTTTTGATCAACCCGGCGCCTTTGTGCGCGCGACCCTGAAGCGTCCCGACGGCTCCGAGGAAATTTGCCAGCCAGCCTACCTTGCAGGATGCGACGGCGCGAGTTCGATCGTCCGCGAAACCATCGGCGCCGGCTTTCCCGGTGGCACGTACTCGCACCTGTTCTATGTCGCCGACGTCGAAGCGAGCGGACCCGCAATTGATAACGAACTGCACGTGGACCTGGATACGGACGATCTGCTCGTTATCTTTCCGATGAAAGGCGACGGACGCGTGCGCCTGGTCGGAACGGTGCGCGACCATCCGGCCCGCGCGGACCACGAACTGACCTTCGCGGACGTCAGCGATCGCTCGATCAAACAACTGAAACTCGCGGTCGCGAAGGTAAACTGGTTCTCGACCTACCGGGTGCATCACCGCGTCGCCCAGAACTTTCGCAAGGGGCGCGCATTCCTGCTGGGCGACGCCGCGCACATCCATAGCCCCGTTGGCGGACAAGGGATGAACACCGGTATCGGCGACGCGATCAACCTCGCATGGAAGCTCGCCGCCGTGCTGGACGGCCACGCGTCGGAGAGGCTTCTCGATACTTACGAGCTCGAACGTATCGGCTTCGCGCGGCGCCTGGTTGCAACCACCGATCGCATCTTCACCCTCGCAACCAAACCAGGCTTCATCGCGGAGCAGATTCGGACCAGGCTCTTTCCATTGATCGCGCCGATAATGTTACGGGTTCCTATCGTGCGCAGCTTCATGTTCCGCACCGTCTCGCAGATCGGTCTAAGCTACCGTGCGAGCCCGCTCAGCACCGGCGTCGCCGGTACACTGCACGGAGGCGACCGCCTGCCCTGGATTCAATTCGCACCGGGCGTCTATCGCGACGCGGACAACTTCACCGCACTGACCTCGCTCGCGTGGCAAGTCCACATTTACGGCGAACCGCATGGCGGCGTAGCCGAAGCGTGCGCTGCGCTCGCGCTGCCGATCCATGTTTTTCCATGGGCCGCTGCGATGGACCAGGCCGGCGTGATGCGCTCCGCGACTTATCTCATACGGCCCGACGGCTATATCGCGCTGGCCGATCCAGACGGCGACCTGGAGCGTCTGCGCAGCTATCTAAGCCAACTCGGCTCGGCCGCGTCACCTCCACAGAGGACGTTTTCATGAGATCGGGCCGCGTCAATCTGTATGCACTCGTGCTCGCCGCGCTTCTGATTCGTTCGGCGCCTACGGCGGCGCAGTGGGCGGGCCGCGACGGATGGGTCGAAGAGCCCGACAGCAAATCGCCCAACGTCGCGGGCGATCCGGGTCATGCCTACCTGGATTCCACCTCGGTCCATCGCACCGACGACGGCCTAATCCATTTCAACGAAAGCTCGAACGTCACCCGCGCCGAGGACATCGGCAAAGTGGGCCTGATGGAAGACGCCTACGATTGCTCCTCGAATGTAAAATACATGTGCGTCGATCACGGCGACTGGCGCAACGACCCGAAGAGCAAGGTCAATCTCAGCAAGGATCCCGCTCTGCCGATTTACCGCAAATATCTGTGCGGCGACGGCACATCCGCCGCAGCCGCTTCGACCTCCGCCGCCCAGCACTGAAACCCACGCGACCCGCGTCTAACGCAGGTTGTGAGCGACGCTACACGACCAGTTTACGCTACGGTTGATTCATATACATTTAGTAGTATTATCTGTCTCTACGTTTATCGTCGATAGCTGCAAATGATTCAGGGGGCAATCATCATGCATCATCGTGGTTTGGCTGGTTCAGGATTGATCCCGGCCGCGGTACTGTTTGCGATCCTGTTTGCCTGTCCGGCCGCGCGCGCGGAAGCAGGTGCGCGGGTCCCGGACCGAAGCGAGCTTATCAAGAAGCTCACCGGCTACCAGTTCGCGGCGCTCGACTCCGAGCTCTCCGGCTATCAGAACGCGTACGAAGCCGACCCGGCGCAGGAAATGAACGCGATGATCGGCTTTGGCGCGTTCGATACGCCCAACGTGCTGATTGCGAGCCGCCTCGACGACTGGGTGAAAGCGTCGCCGGATTCCTATTCCGCCGCGGTGGCGCACGCCACCTGCCTGATGGCGACAGGAGTTCGATGGCGCGGCGACGGATATGCGAACGCCGTAACCCAGCAACAATGGGACAACATGCATCGCCTGTTTGCTCAGGCGGTCGCGGAGGCGAAGCGCGCACTCTCGATCGATCCAAACCTGTCGGTCGCATACGCGATATTGATCAAGGCCGCGCGTGTGGGCGGGACCTCCGCGGACGCGGGGCTGGCGGGTGCAGAAGCGCTCCACCGAATCCCCGACAGCTTTGCGATTCGCGAAGAGATGATGCGCGCGCTGCTGCCGCAATGGGGCGGGTCGCGCAGCGCGATGCTCAATTTCGCCAGCACATCGCAATCATACGCGCGTCAGAATCCGTCGATCCGGTTTCTCAACGCGTGGCCCATAATCGCGCAGTGCGAGAGTTTCAGCGATGCGCGCCAGCTCAAGCAATCCGCGGCCTGTTACACCCGCGCGATCGACGCGGCCGGCGAATACTGGCTGCCCTACTACCGCCGCGCCGACAACTACTACGGACTCGGCGAATACAGCCTTTCGCTGCAGGACGTGATGCGCGCCGACGCGCTCTATCCCGGCCGGTCGGTTGACCTGAAACTCCTGGCCTACGATACCGCCAAGCTCAACGAGCCCGACGCTTCGATCCTGTGGATTTCCCAGTACATGCTGGTCGACACGCCAGATCCGGACATGTTCGCACTTTTCAGATCGCAGCAACCCGCGCTGAAGAGCCTCGGCTACTCGCAATAGATGCGCGCCATGAGAATCTGCGGCTGGTTTATTCTTTTCGCGGCGTGTTCAGTGATATGCGCGAGCCGTCCGACGCTCGCGCAGGAGAACGAGAATCTTTCGCCCGCGCAGGAAAAGTTCATGAACATGGAAAAGGCGATGCCGCAGGACGAACGCGGCCGGTTCTACAAGCTCGGCGAGATTGGAGTCGCCGCGATCGCGGCCGGTGAATACGACAAAGCCGAGCGCTACGGCCAGGAGCTGCTGTCCGACGCGCCGGATTTTCACAAGGACTGGAATTACGGCAACGCAATCTTCGACGGCAACATGGTGCTCGGTCTGGTCGCGCTCAAGCGCGACGATAATGTCGCGCAAGCCGACAGCGACCTGCTCGGGTCCGCGACAACTCCCGGTTCTCCGCAACTAGGTTCCTTCGGCCCCAACATGCTGCTGGCCCAGGCGCTTCTCGCACGCGGTGAGGAGAGCACGGTCCTGGCGTTTCTGGAAGCCTGCCGCAGTTTCTGGCGGATGGACCAGGGCCAGGACAAGCTCGACGCCTGGATCGATGCCATCGAGCAAGGCGAAACCCCCAACTTCACCGGAAACCTCCGCTGGTAACAAGACCGGCGGCGCGCGAGACGATGCAAAAAAGAAAACCGGCGAGGTCGAATGACCCCGCCGGTTCGGATTCAGCTCTCGGGCGCGTCCTTATCGACGCGCATAGCCCGCTTCGCTCAGCCTTGTCCGCCTTCCGCTGCCGCCACCATCGAGCGCACGGTGCAGAAGTCCTTGTCCACCGCGCCCATGTTGATGTACCAGCATTCGCGCTCAGGCGTGTGCTGGCCCGGCAGGTAGCACATCTCCGAAAGGCCGCCCTGCACGTCAAGCTCGCTCGCGCCGACGACGAATTCGCGCTTGAACGGATAGATCGCCACGCGCGCATCGGGGACCGGACGATCGCGATAGGCCAGCCAGTAAAGATTGGTGCGGAACAACTCGCCCTTCTGATCGTACTCATCGACGTACGGCTGGAACCACACTTCGGCGTCCAAATAGACCACGTTGCGGCTTTCCAGAACGTTGGTCAACTGGGTTCCGCCTTTGCGCGGAGTCGCCTCGATTACATAGATGTGGCGCATCTCCCAGTTTTCAGGACATGCGGACGAGCCCGCATCGTAGGGGCAGGTCACTTCGGGCGAATTCTTCGCATGCACGCACGCAAGCATCTCCTGCTCACCCAAAAGCTTGTATTTGTACTGTTCGGTCTTGGGGTTGTAGCCCGAGTAATGATCAGGGTCGAAGCTGCCGGTGCCGGTGTTGTCGCTCAAAAGCGATTCATTCAGACGGCGCACGCGGCGGGTTCCGGGAGTCCAGGTCCAGGAATCGTCGCCCTGATTCGGATTGGCGTAACGATACCGGATCAGTCCGGTGCCGCGCTCCTGAGCGGGCGCCAGCACGGGATACAACGCGAACATCCACAGGCGTCCGGTGATCTTGAAATCAGGATCGGTCGGCAGCGGCTCGACCTCGGTGCGGCCGACCAGACTGTAGCCGGCGTAATGGCCGACCCAGACGTCGTCGATCACGCGCTGGGCGCCACCGAGCTTGGGATATTGGTTCTGGCAATCGAAGAACCGCAGATCGTAGTCGTCGCTCTGGATCGGCCGGAACACGTTGTTCCAGACCGCCTTGGTCGCGACGTCCGGATCATTCGGGTCGAGCAGCGGAAATGGCTGCCCGGCCACGTATCCGATCATCGTGCGATGATCCTTGCTGAGCGTGACCTGCGAGGCGTACTTCTCGGTCGCGTCCTTGTATGGAGGCGGCCAATCGATACGCCCGGTCGGAACGATATCCATCCGCATGCCCATCTGCACGCGCGCATAAACCCCCGGCGAAACCAGGCTGCGCACCACCGACGCGTTAGTTGCGGTGACGACGTCCCCCGGTTTGACCTGAGCAGCGGCCGGGGCGGCCACGATCGCGGTCAGCATCAGCGACGTCGCAACGCTCAGGATTTTGTTTTCCCACCAGCGAGTACACAAACGCATAAAACCTCCGTTCCCCTACCAGAGAACTTTCGTTCGATTGGCATTCCTGCCCGCAACTTCAGGACTGCCGTTAGGTGGAGAGTGTTCAGATCTTACAAACAGACCAGTATAAGAATAGCAATCAGAGCGTGTCAAAAGAATTCGCGCCATCTGACAGGATGTCGGTAACCGCGGGAACCAATCCGTCATTGGTTAACGAGGGCTGCCAGACTCCGGGCGCCGTAGACGAACAATGACGGTGACGGTGCGGAAAAAAACGGCGGGATCGAGTGATCCCGCCGGTTTTGAGTCAGGCTTTGGGCGAGTTGCGGTGGACGCTTAGCGGCCTCCGCTGACCGCCTGTCTCACCATTGCTTCCTGGGTGAAGAAGCTCTTGTCCACTGCGCCCATGTTGATGTACCAGCATTCGCGCTCCGGCGTTTCCATTCCGGGCAGATAGCACATCGTCACCATCGAGGATTGCACGTCGGTCGAGGCCGCGCCGACCACGAACTCGCGCTTGTACGGATAGATCGCAACCCTCGCGTCGGGGACAGGACGATCCCGGAACGCCGACCAGTAGATATGGTTGCGCCACAACTGGCCCGCGCGGTCATAGGTATCGATATACGGCTGGAACCACATTTCCGAGTCTTCGTAGATGACGGTGCGGGAATCGAGCGCGGCGGCGTTGTTGACTTTGCGGGGCAGCGCTTCGATCACGTACATGTGGCGCATCTCCCAGACCTCGGGGCACGCGCTTCCGCCACCGTCGGTGGGGCAGCGCACTTCGGGCGAATGCTCGGCGCGCACGCACGCGAGCATCTGCTTCTCTCCGATAAACTTGTAGTCGTATTCCTCGGTCTTCGGATTGAAGCCTGAATAGTGATCGGGATCGAAGGTCTGCGACCCCGTTGCCGAGGAATTGATCGCTTCATTCAAACGGCGCACGCGGCGAGACCCTGTCTCCCAGGTCCACGTGTCGTCTCCGTGACGCGGATCGGCGTAGCGCCAGCGCAGCAAGCTGGTGCCGCGGGCGTCAACCGGAGCGAGCTCTGGTCCGAGAAAGAACATCCACAGCCGTCCGGTCTTCTTGAAGTCCGGATCGGTCGGCAGCGGCTCGACCTCGGTGCGTCCGACTTCATCGTAGCCCGCATAATGTCCGAGTTGTCCGTACGCGATTTCGAAGAATGGCTTGTTGAGCCCCGTATAGACGGTATCGCAATCGAAATAGCGCAGGTCGTAGTCGTCGCTGTTGATCGGACGGAACACGTTGTTCCACGCGATCTTGGTCGCGACGTACGGATCATTGGCGTCGATCAGCGGGAACGGCTGTCCCGCGACGTAGCCGACCAGCGAGCGATGATCGGCCGACAGATCGACCTGGGCGGAGTATTTCTCGGTCGCGTCTTTGTAAGGTGGCGGCCAGTCGATCCGCTCGGTCGGAACGATTTTCATCGTCATCCCGTGATCGACCTTATAAAGCACGCCTGGTGAGACGAGACTGCGGACCTTTGCCCCCTGGTCCGCTGTGATGTAATCGCCCGGCTTGACCTGAGCGGTCGCCGGCGCGGCCACCATTGTTGCGAGCATCACTGAGGCCGCGGCGCTCAGCAGTGCAGTTCCCCATGTGCGAGTCCCCACGAACATAAGAACCTCCGTTCTCCTTCAAGAGAACTTGTTGATTTGGCCTCCCTGCCCGCGACTGCAGATTCGCCATCCCCATTTCCGGACTGACCGGACGGCAACTATTAGTCCAGCATTCGAGGAATGTCAAAGGTACTTACGAGTGAAATAAGAATGGATTGCGCGAAGCGCCTGCCGATCAGGTCGCCGCTGGATGCTAATTCGTGATCGCGCGCATGTGGAGCTTCGGAAAACTAACCGATTGACGCAATCCGAGACGGCAGCCGAGCCGCGAGAGCAGCTTGCGCGGACGAAATTCCACGATCCAATCCCAGGTGTAGTTGGCTTCGCTGGCCAGGTTCAGGTGCGCCATGACGTTGTGGCCGCAGGTGCGGCACATGAGAATCGGCAGATAGCGGCCGGGGCGAAAGCGCACGGAAGCTACCATCACCCGGGCGCCGACGTAAGTGATCGAACGATCGAGTAGCGGGCCGAGCGGCGCTCCGGCGCGCGAGATCAGCACTTTGGTGCCGACTAACATTCGTGTGGTGGGCGTAACCTCGAGACCCATACGCGAGTCAAAAACCTGGAGCGCAAGCCGAAAGCGCTCGCCCACCAGGCGTGGTGGATCGAACTCGATTCCGCACGCGGCGCAACGCGGCTGCGCGAGTTGCAGTCCGTGTTCCAGCAGATAGCAGGTATAGCCGCGGCGCCGGGAACTGCGCGCGATAGAGCCCGCCATGGGAGCGATCGCGAGCCATCCCTTCATCGAGTCCATCGCGGCCGCGCGGACTTGCTCGTTTAGGAGTTCTGGGTTGCGGGACGCCCGTTTCTGAGCGGGACTGCCCAATCCCAGATGTAATGCTTGCGCACGTCGTCAGAGGCAATCCGCCCCATGATATTGTCGCCGCATCCGCCGCAGAAGATAAAGCTTCTGCCGCCCTCTCCGACCGTCACGACCAGCGCCTTATCGCCGGTCGGGCTTTGACTGAAACCGCCGCCGCACGCGCTGCATCCGCATTCGCTCAACAACTGGACGCGGTTGATAATCAGATAATCGTGCGCCTGAGAATTGCCCTGATCCATCGTGTTCTCCATTGCAAACTTCCAGAACATTACGAGTCGTAGTCAGCGATCCGCCGTGTTGCCCCAATCATGAGCGTCGGACCGACCCTATTTGAACAAACTAGGCACAACATAGCAAATCCCCGCCTCATACAACAGCGCAAGGCGAGTCACGAGATCGCCGATCCACGCTTTTCTTTCTCTTACCACACCGGGAACCCAAACATCCACGCGACCTAAGACGGCACTTAGGTCTGGCACCGGTTCCATTGCGGGACAAGCTTCATTGGCGTCGCCAGAGGCTGGGCGCGCCGCCGGGGCATGGGAACGTGAGCTTCGGTGCCGGATGGAGCGGAGCTCTGTCCCCGGAGTGGGACAGTCGCTGGGTCACAGGCAGGAGCAGCGGCGCAAATTGATCCTTGGCGGGTCTCAATATTGCTACAGTTTGTGGAAAAAATTGTCTCAGAGGAGACCCCATAATGACACAACTTGTAGGCAAAAGATGAATTGAATCCGGCACGAAACTCGCTCTCCCACTGATAGCGCGGCACTGCTGCTACATTTTGTAGCGAAGGCGGCACGCCAGCCACGGACACGGAAAGGGGCCGCCACAAGCGGAGAAATGAGTTTCCAGTCTAATCGAAGTTGTCTTGGCGTTATCGCCGCGCTTCTCGCGACTCTAGCAACCCTTTTTGCAACCACCGCGGCATATGCGGGACAGTCACCAATCGCAGCCCTGCCGCAGATTGGGTCAAGCGTCCCGGCTGCGCTCGAGGTTTCCCCGCGCGAAGTTCGTTCCGCGACCGAGGTAGTTCGGTTGGGTGCGATTGTCGAGCGCAAATCCGGAAATATCACCCTGCATAACCGGCGAACCCGCCGGCAGAACCAGCCGATCACGATTTCCAACCTCACATCCTCGAATGGAGAATTCGTTCCGTCGACCTCCTGCATAGGGCAGTTGGAACCCGGCCAGCGATGCGTCGTCAGTGTGACCTTCACCGCGAGTCCGACGGGAACGCATCAGGGTACGCTGACGATTGCGAGCGACGCGAGTAATCCTGCGGTTGCAGTGTCGTTGTTCGGAAGGGTTAGAAACCTGGATCCGAAGCAGCGCTTCACGCCGACTCCGCGGCAGACCCCGACTCCGGCGCCAAAGAGTACCCAGACTCCCGTAACGACACCGACCTTGACGCCGACTCCGGATCCGACCGCGACAGCCACATTGAGCCCGAGCGTTACGCCTACTCTGACCCCGACTCAGACCACTACGGCGACGCCAACTGTGACAGCAACTCCGACCAGAACCGCGACCAGCACATCTACAGTCAGCGCCACGGCGACCGCCACCTCAACGCCGACAAAGACCGCCACCACTACCTCTACGCCGAGCGAGACGGCTACGCGGACCCCGACTGCAACTCCGACAGTAACCGCAACGGCCACCGCGACACCGACCCGAACCGCGACACCCACAGTTACCGCAACTCCGACCAGAACTGCGACAGCTACCGTCACACCGACCGCTACCGCATCGCCCACGAAAACAGCGACGCCGACGGTGACCGCAACTCCGACCGCGACCCCATCCTCCTCGATAGCGTGCACGCTCTATGTATCGCCCTCGGGAAGCAATTCAGGACCTGGCACTTCGTCTCATCCGTTCCTGACCTTGCAGGAGGGCGTTGACGCGGCGCAGCCCGGTGATACCGTGTGCGCCACCGGCACCTACACGACGGGCGTTACCTTCAACAACTCCGGAACCGCGAGTGGATGGATTACGCTGGCGGCTCCGACCGCGCTCGGTGCCACGATCAGCATGAGCGGTTCAAGCGCGATGGGGATGAATATCAACGGTCAATCCTACATCGCGATCGAAAACCTTGAGATAACTGGCGGGATGTGGGGAATCGTCACCTCCGGCGGCGGCGCGCATTTGAGACTGACCGGCAACGAAGTTACCAACGCCACGGCCAGCGGGATCCAGCTCAATAACGCCGACTATATCGATATCGAACACAACATCACGTCGGGCAACGCATCGACCTGGACCGGCTCGGGCTCGGGGATCTCGGTGTACGAGCCGGATGCGGCGGACAACGCGGCCGGATACCACATCACGATCGCGAACAACTACTCATACTCGAACCTGAATCCGCAGGGCGGGACCGACGGCAACGGGATCATCATCGACAGCGGCATCGCGAGCAATTACAGCGCGAAGGTTTTGGTTGAGAACAACGTGGGCTACGGGAACACCGGAGCCTGCGTGAAAGTGTACGATTCGACCGCGGTCACGGTTCTCAACAACACCTGCTGGGATGACTACGCCGCCACCACCAATACCTTCACCTGGCGCGGCGAGGTCTCGCTGGAGAACTCCAACGCAAACACGATAGCCAACAATGTCCTGGTCGCTGCACCAAGCCTGAACAGCGCCAACAGCGCGATTCTCGACGGCGGCGGCTCGGACAATACGTTTGCGAACAACCTGACCTTCGACGGCGCCACCGGAGATTCCTCAGCTTCGATCGCAAGCACGGGCGACACGCTAACTGCGGAGCTCTCTGGAAAGAATCCGATGCTGGTAAATCCGGCAATCAGTTTCATGCTGCAGACGGTGAGCCCCGCAATCGGTGCGGGCACGACCGCCTACGGTGTGCCGTCAACCGACATCATGGGCACGGAACGTCCCGCGAGTCCGGTCAACCTAGGCGCCTTCCAGCACTAAGATTTTCCTGATTGATATTAGCCGGGGCCGGAGATCGAAATATCTCCGACCCGGCATTTCTTACCGGGTCCATTACCACCGAATCAGCGAAACGCGCTCGAAAGTCTGGCTCATCTGGGCACTTTTCCGCTCTGGCACGTGCGATGCTCTTCTTAATTACGAACCTCATGGAGGTACTCGTGATGTCATCTTCATCAACACCCAAACGAGTCTTAAGCGCGGTCGCCGGGATGTGCGCGATCGCTGCGTTATCGCTTCCTGCCACCTCTTTCGCCCAGAATCCGAACAACGCCGAGTCGGTGCAGGCCTACGCGTCGAGCCTCGAACCTCATCACTTCGCCTACGGTTCAGACGCGCCGGCGATACCGCCGGCGCAGTCGCCGAGTATCGAGGCGCGTGCGCAGCGAGTGCTCAAGGGTGAAAACGGCCCACTGATGTACTGCGACAAGGACGGATACCGATGCGATCCGAATCCGGCGTATTACGGCGACTCGGCCTATCAGTATCAGCCCGTATCCTTATTATTATTATTATTATTACGCGGACGGATTCACGAATTACTCATTCCCGAACGTTCGCGCGATGGGCGGCTTCTAAGACTCGGCGATCAGCGTCAGATTCAAGTAGCCTCCTCGATCTCGCGCGCCCCCTTGGGATAACATCGCGCGCGCTCGAGGAGGTTTCGCATATGGCCGCTGGAATGCCTCCGCTCATTCCGCGCGAGGTGTTGCTCGGAAATCCCAAGCGATGGCAGCCGACGATCTCGCCGGACGGTACACGCATCGCCTACCTTGCACCGGATGATCGCGGCGCTCTCCAAATCTGGGTGCGTACCCTCGGCACGGACGACGATCGTCAAGCAGGCTGAATCCGAGCAAATCGTGGCTGCAATCGAGAAGAACGGCGGCACCGCAACGTACGTGCTTTATCCCGACGAAGGCCACGGCTTCATTCAGACACCCAACAGGATCGACTTCATGGCGCGCGTGGAGAGATTCCTCGCCGAACATCTGGGCGGACGCTATGAGCCGATGCAAGGCGATAGGATCGAGGGCTCGTCGGCGATTGTGAGAGAGATCCGGCCGAGGATATAGAGGATATAGGAGATCATTGACGATGAGCGTGGTTGAAGCAGCGCGGCGGGACGCATCGCGGCTTGCGGCTAATGCGGCCGAGGACGACGGGATGCGGCGGCTCAGCGACCCGACGTGGAAGCTTCTGCTGGACGGCGGGTTTCTGCGGGCGTTGCAGCCGGCTCGCTTTGGCGGCGGCGAAGTCTCCCTGGCCGAATTCGTCGATGCGGCGATCGAGCTCTCACGAGCGTCACCGTCGGCTGGATGGGTCGCCGGCGTGATCGGGGTGCATCCGTGGCAGCTCGCGCTCTTCTCGGACAAGGCGCAGCAGGAGATGTGGGGCACGGACCCGACGACGATGCACTCGTCGTCATACAATCCGACCGGTAAGGCCGAAAAGGCTGCGGGCGGATACAAGATATCGGGACGCTGGTCTTTCTCGTCGGGATGCGATCACTGCCGCGGCGTGATGCTGGGCGCGATCTGCGGAGCGCGCGAGATCGCGGGAAATCAGGTTCGCGATTTTCGATCATTCCTCCTGATGCGCGATCAATACCGAATCGAAGACAACTGGCATGTTGCCGGTCTTAAGGGGACCGGCAGCAAGGATATCGTCGTCGAAGAGACGTTTGTTCCCGATTACCGGACGCAGTCGCATCTCGACTACGCGATCAACGCGCCGCTGCCCGGGCAAGAGGCGAATCCGGGGCCGCTCTACCGACTGCCGTGGTCGGTGGTATTCAACATGGCGCTGGCGGCCTCGGCGCTCGGCTCCGCCCGGGGATTTGTCGAGGCGTGGACGGCAGCCTCGCGCGACCGCAAGCTCAATTCAGGCGGCAGGGCCGCGGACGACGCGATTGTTCAGCAACGGCTTGCCGAGGCGGTCTGGTATCTCGACGCATCCGTCGCGCGGATGCGCGCCGACGCAATCGAGTTGTGGCAGATGGCCGAGGCGCGCGAGCCCGCCTCGATGCAACTGCGCGCGCAGATGCGCTGGAACATGAATCGGGGCTGCGAGCTGGTCGGGAAGGCGGTCGGAGATCTGTTCCGAACGGCGAGCGGCCGCACGATCTTTCTGGAGCATCCGCTCCTGCGCCGGTTCCAGGATGTGCAAGCCGCGCTGGGACACGCCTACTTGCAGACCGATCCGCTCGCAAGAGCGGTCGGCGGAATGCTGCTCGGAACCACGAAACCGGAGATGGTCCTATGATCCAATCGCTTAAGCTGAATCGGATACTTTCCTCAAACCCACATACCCGCGGGTTTTGAGAGCGAATACGCATGGGCGGCCGAAGGATCGACAAGGAGATCAGATAATGAGTTCGCGTCAGTTCGGACCTGAACATCCCGCGGAAACTTACGTCCCGCACGCCTATCCGGAGCATACGATCGATACGGGCGAGGCCGTGATCAACTACGCGATGGCGGGAACGTCCGACAAGCCTGCGTTGTTGCTAATCCCGGGACAGACGGAGTCGTGGTGGGGGTATGAGCAGGCGATGGACCTGCTGCAGGAGCATTTCCAGGCTTTCGCGGTGGACTTGCGCGGGCAGGGGCGATCGAGCAGGACGCCGGGGCGCTATACCGCCGATAACTTCGGCAACGATCTGGTGCGTTTCATCGCGCTCGTGATCGGGCGGCCGGTGATTGTCAGTGGACTCTCGTCGGGCGGCGTGATCTCCGCGTGGCTTTCAGCCTACGCGATGCCTGGAACGATCCGCGGCGCCCATTACGAAGATCCGCCGCTGTTTTGCTCAGAGGTCGATCCGGCTTGCGGACCGTCTCTGCGGCAGGCGATAGGACCGATCTTCGCACTGATGAGCAAATATTTGGGCGACCAATGGAGCGTTGGCGATTGGGCCGGAATGATCGAAGCAGCCAAGACGGAGCTTCCCGACTGGCTATCACGCGCGATCGCTCCGATGATGTTTGGAACCGATGCCGACATTCCGCAGCGGATGAAGGAGTACGATCCGGAGTGGGGGCGAGCTTTCTGGGAGGGCTCCGTATTCGCGAGCTGCGATCACGCGCGGATGCTGTCGAGCGTCAAATGCCCGGTATTGTACACCCATCATTTCCGCCACATGGATGAAGATAGCGGACACTTCATGGGCGCCGCTTCGGACCTGCAGGCAAAGCGCGTGCGCGAGTTAGTAATGCAGTCCGGGCAATCGATTGACTACAGGTCATTCCCGCAGATGGGGCACTCGATGCACGGGCAAGATCCCAAGCTGTTCACCCAGCTTCTGGTCGAGTTCGATGCGAAACTCAAATCTTAGCGCAATCGCGTTAAACCACGCACGATGTTCGGCGCTCAGTAGCCACAGCGGCATCGAGATCGTAGTCTCCACATCGTTACGGGTTCGCGTCGCGGAGCTGCGGGAGGATCATTAGCATGGCTGCAGATCGTAAATGGACCGCTGAAGATTTGCCGGACCTGTCGGGCAAGACAATAATTGTTACCGGCGGCAATAGCGGTATCGGCTATGAAGCGGCGCTGCAGTTCGCGCGCAAGGGCGCGGAGGTCATCCTTGCCTGCCGCAACATGCAGAAGGCGGGCGCGGCGGATGCACAGATCACGGCGATGTATCCATCGGCAAAGGTCGAACCGATGGCGCTGGACCTGTCGAACCTCAGCTCGATCCGCGAGTTCGCGTCCGCATACCGCGCGCGGCATCGCACACTCGATATCCTGGTAAACAACGCGGGCGTGATGGCGCTGCCGTACTCCCGCACGGCCGACGGCTTCGAGATGCAGTTCGGGACCAATCACCTGGGACATTTCGCGCTGACGGGGTTGTTGCTCGAACCGTTGCTTGCGGCCGATCACGCTCGAGTAGTGAACGTCAGCAGCGGGGCACATCGGATGGGCGCGATCCGCTTTGACGATCTGAACTGGGAGCACGGCTATACCAAGTGGCGGGCATATGGACAGAGCAAGCTCGCCAACTTGCTATTCACGCTCGAGCTGCAAAGGAGGATCGAGGCGAGCGGCGCAAAGCTCGTCGCGGTGGCGTGTCATCCCGGATATGCGGCGACCAACTTGCAGGCCGCAGGACCCCGGATGGAAGGCTCGGCGTTCCTGGAATCTCTCTTCAGCGTCAGCAACCGGATTTTTGCGCAGAGCGCCGCGATGGGTGCGTTACCGACTCTTTACGCGGCGGCGGCTCCGGAGGTGCGTGGGGGAGAATATATAGGACCCGATGGGATGGCCGAGATGTGGGGAAATCCGGCCCGCGCAAAGCGCAGTGCAGCCGCGCAGGACAAAAACGTTGCGGCTCGGCTATGGACTGTCTCCGAACAGATGACTGGAGTTCACTTCGACGCCCTACCCGCTTAAGCGCGCGCCGATCGCGGTTCAGGCGGCGGGGCCGCTTTCATGATACTCGCCGTCGATATTGACCAGCCACGGATCGTAGCGCCGGATACCCAGCGCGGCGCGCGCCGCGAGCATCCCGGTCGCCATCGCATGATCCTGGTTGTTGTATTTGAACATCCCTGAACGCCCGATCGGCAGCAGGTTTTCGAACTGATCGAGCCATGCCTTGATTATGCCTACCTGGCTGTCGCAGCCACGCTCGATAACCGGGTATGCATTTTCATTGCGGACCACGAACGCGTCGGCAACGTCGTCGCGGCTGACAATCCCCTTGAGATTCAGCTCGCGAATCGCGCGCTCGATCAATTCCGGATCCGGCGCGTTCCAGGTACTGTCGCCCGGAAACGCAAAGTACTCGATCGTCAACGGCGAGAATCCTTCGCGCCCGCTCATCGCTTTCGAAAAGTTCGAATAGTTGCTGATCCGCGCCATCGCCACGTCTTTTGAATGGACATAGATCCAGTTGTCGGGAAAGGGATTTCCTCTGACCAGCAGATTTACGCCGATATGATGCCGATAGCGCAGGCTTGCGCAGGCCTGGAGCACCTCAGTCGGCGCGGCAGGCTGCATCATCGCGATCATGTCGGTGAGCGGTGCGCTTGAAAGAAAGAACCGGCCAGCGATTTCCTCGCGGGCGCCGGTCGTATCGGCGACGATCAGCGAACGGACATTCATTCCATCGCGCACGATTGTTTTGACCGAAACCCGCGTTGATATGCGGTTGCCCGCGAGCCGCAGGCCGGCCGCCATTTTTTCGTAGAGCTGTCCAGTTCCCAGACGGGGATACATGAATTCGTCGATCAGGCTTTTTACGCGGTTGTCGCGAGGCTTGAAAATCGCGTTTCCAAGGGCGGTGGCGAGGCTCAGTCCCTTAATCCGCTGCGAGGCCCAATCCGCACCGATCTGCGCGCACGGAATTCCCCAAACTTTCTCGGTGTAGGTTTTGAAGAATGTCTCGTAGAGTCGGCGCCCGAATTTATCCACGGTCCAGTCTTCAAACGTGTCAATATTAACCGCGCCCGAGAGCCGGCGCATCCGTGCCTGCAAATAGCTCGTCAGGATTGAGACCCCGGAGAGTATTCCAACTCCGGTGATCGCGTTTATCGGCGTGAGTGGGTAATTGAAATAGCTATTGTCGTACAGGATTCGAGTGAGTCGGGGCACCTTGACCGTGTCCGCCGCGAGGATGCTGGTGAAGAGATCTTTGACTTCCTGATTGCGGGTGAAAAAGCGATGCGGTCCGATATCCCAGCGGTTGCCTCCGCGCTCGATGGTGCGGGCAAGGCCACCCAGGAGGTCCAGCCGCTCGAGCACGATCGACGATGCGCCATGCGCCGCCGCTTCGTGTGCGGCGGTCAGCCCCGACGGGCCTCCGCCAATTATAACGATGTCTGCCATCTCCGGATAACGCCACGCGGAATTCTCCGCGGGCGCTATAAGAGCAGATGCCGCGAGTCATTGCGAAGGCCCGCGCGACACTCGCGATTGCACTACCCGACAGCTACACCGATGAGCATCGCGGCGGCGACCGCCAGCATGACGCCGGTCGAAAGCCATCCGATGACCCATTGTGGTTTCGGAAGTTTCACTCCGCCAGTCACCTTCCGATTCGTCGTCATCAGCATCATGACAATCATAATCGGACCTGCCGAAAGGCCGTTTATCACCGCACTCCAGTAGAGCGCTTTGATCGGATTGATCGAGGTAAAGTTCAGTCCGACGCCGGCCAGCGTGACCGCGGCGATAGCAGCATAGAACCTTGGCGCTTTTGGCAGCGAGCGATCGAGCCCGGTCGGCCACCCGCGAATTTCGGACATCGCATACCCGAGGGATCCGGCAAGGACCGGAATCGCGAGCAGCCCAGTGCCGATTATTCCGATGCTGAACAACAGGAACGCAAATTCGCCCGCCAGCGGACGCAACGCCGAGGCAGCCTGCGCGGCCGTCTGTATATCGGTTATCCCATGAGGGTGCAGCAGCGATCCGGTATCCAAAATAATGAAGAATGCGATTGCGTTCGAAAGCGCCATCCCCAAATAGGTATCCGCACGCATCTTGTGGAGCTGGGCCGGCCCTTGTTCAGGCGCTCGCTTAATCGGCTTCTCGGTGGGCGCGGCCTCCTGCTCCTGCACTTCCTGCGACGCCTGCCAGAAGAACAGGTAGGGACTGATGGTTGTACCGAGCACCGCGGTCAGCGCTGTCAGATAGCCGCCCGATAGTTTGATCGAAGGAATGAACGTGCCGATCAGGACGGCGTGCAGCGGTATGCGGATTACAAACGCCGTCGCCACATAGACAAACAGCACCAGCGTGGTCCATTTGAGAACCTGAGCAAATCGTGCGTAAGGAACAACTACCTCAACGCTCAGGCAGGCCGCGCCAAACATTACAGCGTACAAGAGCGCCGGCCCCCCCACTATCAGGCATAGCGCGGCAGCCATCGCGGCTATATCGGCAGCCAGATTGATCACGTTGGCAAACAGCAGAAGCGTAAGCACCGAGTACGAAACCCACGCGGGATAGTGGAGCTTCATGTTCTTGGCGAGCCCCACTCCGGTGACCCTGGCGATCCACGCGCTGACTTCCTGGATCGCCGCCATCAGAGGGTAGGTGAGCACCAGAGTCCATAGCATCGTGAACCCGAATTGAGCGCCGATCTGCGAATAGGTCGCGATACCGCTGGGGTCGTCATCGGCGGCGCCGGTCACGAGGCCGGGACCGAGAGCGCTCGCGCCGGCAACAATCAGGGCCCACAACTTCGACACGGACGAGCTTTCGGGGGAGAGTGCGGGACGGATTTTTCGGCGCGATGGATTCGATGCAGCCATGTGAATGAATTTCTAAATGCCGCTCTCGGATCCCATCATCGTTTATACGTCACCAGACACACCCGAGTCATAAGAAATCGCAAACTCCGTCAGATCCGGGTCGCGCGACTCAGACGGCGGGCTCAGCGCAGTCCGAATCGGATCTGATGGCATATTGTTTGCTCGGTACCCCGACAGAGGTATCGAGCCATGCTCTATTACACACTTGTCTTTTTGGTGATCTCTTTGGTCGCAGGCGCTTGGGATTCTTCGGCGTTGCCGGCATAGCTGCCGAGATCGCGCGGGTCCTTTTTTTCATTTTTCTCGTACTGTTCATCGTGTCGCTGGTCAACGGAAGGAGAAGCAGGCCTTTGGTCTAACCCTGTCTCTCGAATCAACTCAATATTCGTGAACTGAGGAAAGTTTATGCCGACGAAATCTTCCAGGAAGAAATATGGCCCCAAGGCCTCAAGCACCGTGAAAAAAGCGATGCACAAAATGAAGCGCGGCAAGCTCACGTCCGGCCGCTCCGGAAAGAAAGTTACCAGTAAAAAGCAAGCGGTAGCGATCGGACTGTCGGAAGCTCGCAAGAAGGGCGCAAAAGTCCCCCGCAAGAAGAGTTCTTAATCGCGATGCGGTTTCACAGAACGCAACTGAGGTTTGCAGGAAGCATGAAGAAATTACAGAAGAAATCCCGGGAAATCCTGCCGGAATTTCTGCGAGAGTCCCAGCGCTCATGAGGACCTTTTCACCTCGATCCCGAGAGAAAACGACAGCTCCTAAATCACCGTTGGGTCACCGTGCGAAACAACGCTCCATGGCACTTTCTTTGCTCATGAGTTGAGCGCGCAACCTTAACGATTGCAGGGAACGCAGAGATGCTACAGCCAGAGAATTCCGCGCGTCATAATCGAGCAGCTATCGTTCTCGCAGGGGGAGAGGGAACGCGGCTTCGCTCCTTGACCAAATTCATTTGGGGCGCAGAGGTTCCCAAGCAATTCTGTCCGCTCCTCGGTGAGCGCACGATGCTGGAAGACACGTTGCTGCGCGCTCATGCCGCGGTTCCGGCCGAGCATACCGTGGTGGTCGTCAATCGCGCCCATCAGCGATTCTACCGACCACTGCTGCCGGGGATGGCCTCGCAACAGGTGGTCGAGCAGCCTGGTAATCGTGGCACTGCGCCTGCGGTGTTCATTGGATTACGCCGCTTGCTCGCGCTCGGTCGCGAAGCAACCGTTGCGGTTTTCCCCTCAGATCACTTCATCGACGACAACCAGAGATTTGCGCAGCACATCGAGATGGCTTTCGAAGCCATCGATGAATTCCCTCAGCTCTGCGTCCTGCTCGGGTCGAATCCCAACGGTCCCGAGCGCTCATACGGCTGGCTTGAGCCCGATGCGCGAATCTCTTTCACCCGTCCCGACATTCTTCGGGTTCGGCGGTTCTGGGAAAAACCCGACGAGGAGACCGCCGCACGGCTATATCGCGGGGGCTGCCTGTGGAACAGCTTCATCATCGTGGCGGCGCTTCCGACCTTGCATGCGCTCTTCGCCGAATACACACCGGAGTTGTTCTGCTCGTTTGGCGCCGAAATGGCCGCGGCCGAAGACGAAGAGGCGGCGACCGAGCGCGTCTACCAGCGCCTTCAGACTACAGGATTCTCCGAGCAGATCCTGTCGCAATGCCCGCCGAATCTAGCGGTAATGAAGATGGATGACGTGGAGTGGAATGACTTGGGAGAGCCGGCTCGGGTACTCGACGTGGTCGCCTCGATGCGCCGGCGGCCACGATGGTTCGAGAACCTCGCGATAGGCAGTTTCTCCGAATCGCTAGCTGCCGGCAAATAAGTCGGGAAGGCCGGCCGATCGATTCAATCGAGAATCGCGATCGAAATCGGCGGCATAACCAGCGCCCCCTGAGACGCTTTCAGCAGTTCCTTTGATGCGAGCGCGATATGCATACCGTGGCTCGCAATCGGAACAGAAACCTCAAAGTCCGAAAAGTTACAGATGACTTCGTTTGCATCGCTGCGGATCCGTAACCATCGCGTAGCCTCGTCGAATTCCACGCTCAGGCGGTCCAGATGCAGCGGAGGTCTATGGGAGCGTCGGTAGTCGATAAGTTTTCGGTACCATTCGAGCATCTCGGCATGTTCGCCATGCTCGCGCTCTTTCCATTTCAATTTTGATCGTTCGAATGTTTCCAGCGCCTGGGGATCGGGAACTCCCGCGGCACCCCCAATGAACTGCGCAAATTCCCTGCGACGTCCGTCGCGCACCGCTTGCCCCAGAGCCGGATCCCTGTGGTCAGTGAAGTACTGGAACGGACTCGAAGCGTTCCATTCCTCGCCTTGAAAGATTAGCGGAACAAACGGCGAGGTCATGAGCAGCGCGGCCGCGATCTTGAGCCGGTCGGCCGAAATGAGGTGGCCCAGCCGCTCGCCCGCGGCGCGATTACCTATTTGATCGTGGTTCTGAATACATACTACGAAGCGATCCGCTTGAAGTGATCCCGCCGCTCTGCCGTGCACCCGTCCTCGATCGCACGAATAGACACCGTCGTAAACATAAGGGCTAGTGAGGGCCTTGGCGATATGCGCAAGCGATCCGAAGTCCGCATAGTAGCCGGAGTGCTCACGGGTGAGGTAAGCATGAAGCGCGTGGTGAAAATCGTCGCTCCACTGCGCGTCGAGGCCATAACCGCCGGCCTCTGGGGAAGTAACCAGACGAGGCTGATTGAGATCGCTTTCCGCGATCACGAGAAACTCGCGTCCGAGTTGGGCCCCGAGCGCGCAAACCTCAGTCGCGATCTGCTCGAGCACGTGAATTGCCGATGAGTCAAAGATAGCATGCACAGCGTCGAGACGCAGACCATCGACATGGTAGTCGCGCAGCCACATCAACACATTGTCGCAAACCAGGCGTCTCACTTCGACGCTGCCAGAATCGTCGAAATTCACCGCGTTGCCCCAAGGTGTGTGATAGCGATCAGTCAGATAGGGTCCGAGAGTCGGCAGAAAATTTCCTGTCGGTCCGAAATGATTGTAAACAACGTCGAGAACAACCCCGAGCCCAATCCGGTGACACGCATCGACGAGCCGTTTCATCCCGTCCGGACCGCCATAAGCATGATGCGGCGCATAGAGATCCACGCCGTCGTAGCCCCATCCGCGATCGCCGGGAAATTCCACGACCGGCATCAACTCGAGATGCGTGATTCCAAGGTCCTTCAGATACTCGAGGCGCCCAATCGCGGCGTCGAAAGTGCCTTCCGCGGTGAAGGTGCCAATGTGGCATTCATATATTATCGCCGAGCCCAGCGGACAGCCGCGCCATCTATCGTCCGACCATTTGAATGCTGAATGATCAATCGGGCGCGAGAATCGCATCACGCCTTCGGGCTGGTAAGGCGACCGTGGATCGGCAATTGGATCGCGGCCGTTGACGCTGAATGCGTAATCAGCACCCGCACGATTCTGGTCAATGTCGATCGACCACCATCCTTGGCCGTCCGGATGCAAAGGAAGATGCGCCCCGTTGGTCACCAGTTCGACCGTCCGTGCGAACGGTGCCCAGAGACGGCGCGCGCTCATTGCGCGTTCGCCTCGCGCGAGAGCAACGCGACCGGGAACCGCCGCAGGATTTCTGCGACCTGGTTCAATCCGTCGGTCCACCGTTCACCGGTGAGATGGTTCAGCCATCTTCCCGGGGGTAGCTCGAGCGCGGTATTGCGCCAGTCTCCTCCCAATCTCACTGTCAAGCGCGGAGTAACAGCAATTACAGATCCGGCGCGAACGTATGCTACCGCATGATCCGCTTTGCTGCCCCGAACTCGAAGGCGACGGATATCAGCTTCCGCTCCGAACCATTCCGGATGGCGGCGGCGAAGCGCGAGTCCCTGTTTGATCAGCCATAGCTTCGGCAGGCCCTCGTCCGCGCGCTCCATCACCTGCTCCGGAGTCGCATCTTTGATTTGGCTGAGCAACGCGCGGCGGCGGCCAAAATCAACCGGTCGGCGATTGTCCGGATCGACCAAAGACAGGTCCCACAGCTCGCAGCCCTGGTAAAAATCGGGCACCCCCGGCGCGGTCAGCTTGATGAGAGTTTGCGCCAACGAATTGACCCGTCCGGGATCGCAGATCCCCGCGACAAATTCCTCGACCCCGCGGCGAAAGCGCGAATCGCCGAAGATCCCTTCAATGAATTTTCGGACCGCGGCCTCGTATTCCTCATTTCGTTCGGTCCACGAGGTATATACTTTCGCTTCGCGCGACGCCTTCTCCGCGTACTGTATAATGCGCTCTTTCTCAATTGGCCACGCGCCCACGATCGCTTGATAGAGATGATATTCGAGGTTGCTATCGGGGTAATCTTCACTGCGATACTGACGATTGATTTCTGACCATTCACGGCACGCGTTGGCCCACAGGCTGGGAATTTCGGAGAGCACGAACAGGCGCGCGCGCACATCTTCGCTTCGCTTCGTGTCGTGGGTGGATGTCGCCAGCATGGTGTGGGGCCATTTCTTATGAATTTCCCGCGACCATCGATAGAAGGCGTGCTGCGTGGTCCCGAAAGCATCCGGATTTCCGCCGACATCATTCAGCGCGATCATCCGATTGAAACAATAAAAAGCCGTGTCCTCGAAGCCTTTCGCCATCACCGCGGCCGATATTTGCTGGAATCGCATAGCAAGTTCCACGGCGGCGTCATTGGTTACACGCAGGCGCAAAATCTGTGCGAGGAAGTCAAACAGGCGAGGATCGAGATCGGGCCGATATACTTTCGCGGACGCGATCGTTTTCGCGATCAGACGCTCGTCCTCTCGTAAGAGTTCATTAGGCTCGCGCGCGTAGGTCCGGTAAACCTCCTCACACGCCAGCACCGCGCGCAGCACTTCATGGAGTTCGTGCCGCGAATGATCGCGATGCAGAATCTCCGCTTCGCAGACCTCCAGAAATTTGGCGGTCAGGCGGTTGATTTCGCTGCCGAGAGACCCGCGCATCGCAAGCTGCTTCTTGGCCCGCGCGAGCGACTGAAGATCAGCGGTATCGCCGGTGAATTCACGATAAAGCGTGCTAAGCGGCTCCGCGCCCGCGGCATCAACAAAGAGCCGGCCGATGATACTGGCAAAGTCGTAACCCGTGGTTCCGTCGATCGGCCACGACTCTCGCAGCCGCTCATCATCCGCGAGAATCTTTTCCGCCACGATCCAGGTGTTTGGCGCCGCCGCCCGAAGCCGCTCCAGATAGCCGATCGGATCGCGCAACCCGTCGATATGATCGATCCTCAAACCTGTCAGGCGGCCCTCGTTCACCCATTTCAGAGTCAAGGCATGTGTCGCTTCGAAGACCTGCACATTTTCCATGCGCAAGCCGACCAGGGTCGAAATGTCAAAGAAGCGCCGATAGCCCAGATCGCGCGCCGCCATCCGCCAATCGGCCAACCGATAATTCTGAGCCTCCAAAACCTCATGCAGTTGACCGGCGTCCGAATTAATCTGTTCGATCGCGCGATCGATCGCGGTACCAGTAACCGGATCGTCCTGCATCAACTTTGTGAGCATGGTTAACATCAAGCGCCGATCACGATTGCGCCGAGCGATACTGCCGCGATCGGTGGAGGCCGCCGTGGGAAGCTCCGCAAAAGCGTCTGCGAGATAGGCGAGTGAATCCGATGCGTAGATTTTGGCGGCTGCGGACAAGATGAGTCGTAGCGATCGGGGCGCGAGCGGGAAGGTGCGCTTATCGAATCCTACTGCAAAGTCGGCATCACTGCGGCTTATCCGCAGCTTGCCGGAGGCGAGCACCACTCCGTATTGGTCCGCCAGTACCGGCATCAGCAGAATATTGCGGATACGATGCTCCGGCGGCTCCCAATCCACGTCGAAGTACACCGCGTACGCGCTTGACGGACCGTTCTCCAGGACGTCCCACCACCACGGATTCTCGCGGCCGGTTATCGCCATGTGATTGGGTACGATGTCCAGGATCTGTCGCAAACCGTTGCGCTCGATCGCCGCGCACATGCGCTCGAACGCGGGAGTTCCGCCCAGCTCTTCATTGACGTGCGAATGATCGACAACGTCGTAGCCGTGAGTGCTGCCCGGCGCCGCCTGAAAGTACGGTGAGCAATAGAGGTAATCGATCCCTAGTTCTTCCAGGTACGGTACAAGCTCCGCAGCCGCATCAAAACCGAACTGGCTATTTAACTGGATTCGATATGTGGATAACGGCTCACGAAGCACGGCTCATAACCATCAGCGAGCGCGCTTCGACCAGTAGCTCGCTGCCCGCCGCACAGTCCTGGCCGTCGCCCTCGGCAGGCGGCGACGCCTCAACGGTGTATATTTCTCGATGCCAGGTTTTTCCCCATTCTTCCGCCGGTAGTGTGAACTTTACGGCTTCCCAATGCGCATTGAAGATGAGGTAAAAAGACTGGTTGACGATTCGGCGTCCATACTGGTCGGGCGTCGGAATGACTTCCCCGTTCAGAAACACCGCCAACGACTTGGCGAAGCCGTTGCCCCAATCCTCGTCAGACATGGTTTTCGCGTCCGGTCGAAACCATGCGATGTCTTCCACATCGGAGCCGCGGATCGATCGGCCCTGAAACCATTTACGCCGTTGAAACACTGGATGCAGCTTGCGAAACGCGATCATCTTTCGCGTGAACTCGAGCAGGTCCTTATCGGCATTCTTCCAGTCAAGCCACGATATCTCACTATCCTGGCAATAGGCATTGTTGTTGCCTTGTTGCGAACGGCCCAGGTCATCCCCAGCCACCAGCATCGGGACCCCGAGCGACAGAAACAGCGTCGCCATGAAATCGCGCTTGAGCCGCCATCTGAGCGAGGCCACGCCTTCGTCCGCGCTAGGACCTTCTGCGCCGCAATTCCATGAGCGATTGTTGGATTCGCCGTCGCGATTCTCTTCGCCATTCGCTTCGTTGTGACGGTCGTTGTAGCTGACGAGATCGGTGAGCGTGAATCCGTCGTGCGCGGTGATAAAGTTGATACTCGCGTAGGGCCGCCGGCCGTTCGATTCGTACAGATCGGAGCTGCCGGTAAGCCGTAGAGCCAGGTCACCGACGCTCTGATCGGCGCCGCGCCAATAGTCGCGCACAGCGTCGCGATACTTGCCGTTCCATTCCGACCACAGCACCGGGAAATTACCAACCTGATAACCGCCATGCCCCAAATCCCACGGTTCGGCGATCAGTTTGATCTGGGACAGCACTGGATCCTGATGGATGATGTCGAAAAATGCCGACAATCGATCGACCTCGTGCAGTTCGCGCGCCAGCGCGGCCGCGAGATCAAAGCGAAACCCGTCAGCGTGCATCTCCAATACCCAGTAGCGCAGGCTGTCCATTATCATCCGCAACGGTTGAGGATGTCGCATCCGAAGCGTATTGCCGCATCCGGTGTAGTCCATGTAATAACGCGGCTGATCCTCTAGCAGGCGGTAGTATGCTCCATTATCGACACCGCGGAAGCACAGCGTCGGGCCGAAGTGGCTTCCCTCGGCAGTGTGGTTATAAACCACGTCGAGTATTACCTCGATACCCGCCGCATGCAGAGTCCGCACCATATTCTTGAACTCGCCGACCGGATCTCCAGGCTCAGTAGCTGAAGAAAACCGGTTGTCGGGCGCAAAGAATCCTATTGAGTTATAGCCCCAGTAGTTACTTAACCCGCGCTCCACGAGCCGGCGATCGGACACCGACTGATGAATCGGCATCAGTTCGACCGCGGTGATTCCGAGCGACGTCAAATGATCGATGGATGACGGATGAGCAATTCCGGCGTATGTGCCACGCAACCGCTCCGGGATATCAGGATGGAGCTTGGTATAGCCTTTCACATGAAGCTCGTAGATGACGGTCTCGTGCCAGGGCGTCCGCAATTGGGTATCGTTACGCCAGTCAAAGAACGGATCGACAACCACGCTTTTCGGAACGAACGGGGCGCTATCGCGATCGTCGCGTGAGAGATCTTCGTCCTTGTTTCCAATCGTGTAGCCGAACAACGCATCGTCCCATTTTAGCGTACCGTCTACCGCCTTGGCGTATGGATCGATCAAAAGTTTCGCCGGATTGAATCGATAGCCGTGTTCCGGGTCGTACGGACCGCTCACGCGGTATCCATACCGCAGTCCCGATTTCAGTCCGGGAACATAAACGTGCCACACACTATCGGTTTTCTCAGTGATCGGTATCCGCGTGGTTTCGCGGTCGTTGCCGCTTTCTTCGAATAGGCACAATTCGACGCTTTCAGCATTCTCACTGAAGAGCGCGAAGTTAACGCCAGCGCCGTCCCAGTTTGCTCCCTGTGGATAAGGGACGCCCGGCATTAGCTCATTGCTGATCATCGACGGACTCCCTCCCTACGATGTTGGAAACCCGGCACGCGCGCCATTATTATTGGCGTCGTGTGCCGGGATGGCTTCTTAGTTAGTCGGAGCGATCATGGCACGCGCGGATCGCTCCGGGGCTCGTCATTAATTCGCCGAGCTATTCACCTGAGCGATCGTGATCGCGTCCTTCACGTTGTGAACCCCGTTGGTCTGCTTCGCCAGCATCATCGCGCGATACGCCGCCGCGGCGCTCGGAGCAGTGCCACTGAGAGTCACGACCCCGGCGACAGTATCGACATGGATGTCTGTGCCCTTGGTGACCTTATCGTCGTGCAGCGCGGTCTGAACCTTCGCCGTGATGGCGGTGTCTTTGATCGCGCGCGCCGTACCATTATAGGCTTCGCCCGCGGCATTTTCGACCGAAGAACCCGCGCTCTTCATGTCGCTCGAGGCGGAGGGCGAACTGTCCGTGCTTGATTGTGCGAACACCATTGGTGTTGAGGACAGTGTGAGCGCCAGAACCGGCAGTGCAACTATCACTTTGCTGATTTTCATTGTCTCTCTCCGTTGTTAGCCAGAGCCCACCGATGAATCTCGAGCGATCCGCACCCTCAGGCCCGCGGCACCATGATCAGTCAAGGCCCTGCGACTTGAACCAATGCTCAATCGCCTCGCGGCGCTCGCCCGAAAGTTGCTGGATCTTCCCGACCAGGATATCGAGGTTGCCCGAAGCTTCCTTGAGGTCGTCGTCGGTGAGTTGACCCCATTTTTTTTTCATTTCGCCGCCAAGCTGTTTCAGCTTTCCTTTAATCTGATCGCTGTTCATTTCCTCTATCTCCCTCGACGGTGACCTTTTCGTCACGGCGTCCAAGAGCAAGGGAGCAATACCAAGGCCAGCGAAAGTGCTTTGAAATCCGTTGAATTCAGCTGCGCGCGCCGAGAAATTTTTTCATGCTTCCGGCGGCGCAAATCCAAGAATTCGGCACACAGACTCTGCGATCATAACTTCCTCGTCCGTACGGATAATGCGGACCGAAACTCGAGCGGCATCGGCGCAAATCAGTGCCGCAGCCTGCGCATTACGCGCCTCGTCCAACTCGAGACCGAGGAAGCCGAGACCCTCGCAAATCCGGGCGCGAACCAAAGGAGAGTTTTCGCCGATACCTCCGGCAAAAACCAGCGTGTCCAGTCCGCCAAGCGCAGCCGCATAAGCTCCGATCCATTTCTTTGCCTGATAACAGAAGATCGCCACCGCTTCTGCTGCACGAATATCCGCAGCCTCGCGCGCGAGGAGCTCCCGCATGTCGGGACTGGTCTCCGATATTCCAAGAAGCCCCGACTCGTGATTCACCATCTGATCAAACCGGGCAGCGGTCATCTTTTCGGTCCGCGCCAGGTAGAGCGGCAACCCAGGGTCCATATCTCCGGCGCGCGTGCTCATCACGATGCCCGCCGCGGGGGTGAACGCCATCGAGGTGTCCACGCTCTTGCGATCGCGCACCGCCGCGATACTCGCACCGCTACCGAGATGGGCCAGGATGACGCGGCCACGAGCCGCCTCCGCGCCGGCAACGCGTTCGAGCTCCTGAATCAAATATGAATACGACAAACCGTGAAAACCGTAACGGCGAACTCCCTGGGCCTCATACCGACGCGGTATCGCGAGCATCATCGCGACGCGCGGGAGGTCGTGATGAAAAGCAGTGTCGAAGCACGCGATCTGGGTCACCGCGGGAATCCGGCGCTGAAATTCCTCCGCCAAAAGAATTTCTTCGGGCAGATGCTCGGGATCAAACGAACTTAGCTGACGCAGTTCCTTAATCATCCGCGGCGTGATGCGCTGCGGCTCCCAATACTTCGGTCCGCCATGCACGATGCGATGCCCCACCGCCGAGAGCGCGTCGAGATCGGTCCGCTTCTCGATCCAGTCCAGCAACAGGCCCACAGCGGCCCGGTGGTCCGGCGCGGCCACCTCCCGCTTGAGATTGTCAGACTGGTCCGAGCTTTTTACGCTGAAGCTGCTCTTCGAACCCCCTACTCCTTCGATCGACCCGTGCAGAATCCGCCGCAACGGCTTTTGCACCTTGAACAGCGCAAACTTGATACTCGACGATCCGCCGTTAACCGTCAGGATGCGTGAGTCGGATGGCTTCATCGAATACTCTCCGTCCTATCCTATTGCAGAGACTGCCACCGGCGTTTACTTTGCGGCTTTACCTTCCTCGACGGTTGCATGATATTTCCGGCGGATCTCGGCGAGGTCTACGGTCGGCTCCGGAATCTTGATGCCCAGACTTTCCATCTTCTCGACGATGATTTTCGCAATCGCGAGATCGCGAAACCATTTGTGATTGCCCGGGATCACAAACCACGGAGCGCCTTCGGTGCTGCATTTGCCGATCATATCCTCGTACGCTGTCTGGTATTTGTCCCAGAATTCTCTTTCCGAATAGTCGGCCTCGCTGATCTTCCAGCGCCGCGCGGGATCGTCGAGCCTCCGCTTGAACCGCCGAAGTTGCTCTTCTTTGGTGATGTGTAAAAAGAATTTCAGGATGTGAGTGTTGTTGTCGGCGAGGCGGCGCTCGAAATCGTTGATCTGATCGTAGCGCTTTGACCACACGTTTTTCGGGACCAGGTTGTGAACCCGCACGATCAGAACGTCCTCATAGTGCGAGCGATTAAAAGCGACGACCTCGCCACGGCTGGGGGTCTGCTGCTCAATCCTCCACAAAAAATCGTGTGCGAGCTCCACTGGCGACGGCGGCTTGAACGCGACCACGCGGCACCCTTCCGGATTCATCGTGCCGATCACGTGCCGCACCACACCATCCTTGCCGCCCGCATCCACCGCCTGAAGGCAAATCAGCAGCGACCGCTTCGACTCGGCGTAGAGCTGGTACTGCAACTGGTCCATCCGCTGCGAAAGCTTGGCAATCTTCGCCAACGCGGATTTCTTGTTCTCATTCGGATCGGAAAAATCTGGATCAAAATCGCTCAGCCGAATTCGCGTACCTGGCTCGATGCAAAATTTCTTGTGATAGTTCATTCGTTCATGGCCTTGATTGATTGATGCTCGCACGCTGCCAGCATCACAAGCATATTTGCGCACGGCGGCCGGAAAATGCGACGTCTTAACTGCGCAGCAAGCAGCCTTTCAGCCACCGTACCGAGCGGTCCGCGAAGTTTTCCGGTCGGGACCGAAGTGTTGCTCCGCTTCCCGCGGCGATGGTACCGTGGGCGGTCCGAGCGCGCGCATCGCGCGCGTTTGTCTTCGTAGTGCGCCGTCCCCGTCGTCTAGCTCGGCCTAGGACACCGGCCTTTCACGTCGGTAACACGGGTTCAAATCCCGTCGGGGACGCCAGCAACCCTTGGGAATGGGCGATAGTGCTTGGCGCTAGTGCTTCAAGATCGCCGTGACTGCGCCCGTATGCTCCGACCTCGAACCTCGACGAAAATCTACGCTACCTAAGGCACCAGGCGCGTCAGTCATGGATGACGCCGTCGCGCCGTTCGCCGATGTGCCAAAGCACTCCGGATGGATCAAAGACATAAGCGATCCGAAGCCCCCAGGGCTGCATGGCCGGCGCGCGCGGAGGCCGAACATTGAATTTTCCGGGCAGATCGAGCCGATCAATGTGTGCCCACCAAGCGTCCAGATCATCGACGATGAGCTGCATCATAAAGTTTTCAGCCCAATCCTTTTGATAATGGCGCTGAAGTATAAACCCGCCGGAACCGGCGCCGAAGATCGCCACATCTCCGTCGTGAAGTTTCTCGAAGCCCAGAGTTTCGTAGAAGCTTTTGGAAAGAGCAAAGTCTTTTGCAGGCATGAATGGGCGGGCGAGTTCTGTTCCGCTCGGAACTTGCTTCATCTGTTTCTCCTCAAGACCCGACCGGTCCGTTCCGACAATAGACTCAAACTCGCACCGCTAGGGGAAGTCACGGAAATTTATGTGTCGTGAGGTAAGTAGGGATTCCCGAGGAGCGAGGCAGTGGCCTCGATCGACGCACCTCACACGGTCTTGCGCAAATGGTCACCGCGTCAATCACGCCTCCCGCCGAGCGCGCAGCGCGTGTGGTACCTCGGCGAATTTCTTCAGTAGACATGAGGAGTTAACCAGGCCGGCGCCGGACGCCGGCCTGGTTCGTTGCAGAGAGCACCTGGGCAAGAAGCGATCTCGTTAGTTCCGCTCTTCGCTTCGCTACTATTGGTTCATTTTCTGGCAGATCAGGCTCTGCGGCTGCGTTGTGTAGTTACACTGCGCGCCCGAGATAGCGGCCCCGACCAGATTATATTTTACGTTCCAATCGAATCCCGAAGGATCTTCCTTGGAGCCAAACTTTACCGGCGTAGGCCGCTTATTCGAATCGTTGGCCGCGAAATAAGTAGCCGAAGGAAATGTCACCTGGAACGCGGGACATCCGTTCGCTCCGCAATCAAGATCCTTTACCGACCAGTCACAAACCGTGTGTCCGTTCGGATTCTTCTGGCTGCACAGAGAGAAATATGGACTATTCGGATTGCACTGACAGGTGCCTCCATTCGTGCTCGCGCTCCATTGGCACATCGTCGGCGGTTCGCACTGCTGCTGACCGAGAGTCGTTGGCGGCTTCGAGCCCGCAACCACAGTATTAAAGTTGTAGTCGCTGGCGAGCCCCGACATGTTGGTGGTCAGGGTGAGTATTCCGTTACCGGAATCGTACTGGCTGCTCCAGCCGACCGGCAATTTGCCACCGTTTGACGTCGAGAACTTGTACTTGGCGGTGCTGATATCGACATAGCCGAACTTTACGTTCGCTTGGCCGAAGGTTTTGCCGCTCGTCTCGGGGATATCTTTGCCTACATACAATTTATATATCTGCTGGGTATCCGGCTTGGAGTAAACAAAAAACAGATCGTAAACTCCCCCGGGTACGAAGACATTGACGCTCTCAGCACCCGCGTCGGTCTGGGTTTTCTTGGAAACGGTTGTGTCGATGTAATACACGCCGTGATTGGCCGTGAGACCGCTGCGCTGGAAAGTGTTTTGACCCATCATTCGCTTGGCTTGCTCCTTCCCCGCGGATTCCTTGGACGTGAGCAGCTGGCGATACAGCGGCACTCCGACGCAAGCGCCTGAACCAACACCGGAATTCGGCGGATTACTGCAAGTGCTACCCCAATTTTCATCCTTGCATTGAGTTAGGGGAGGTGCGACCTCATTCGGGGGAGGAAGCGGGACGCTCAGCGCGCATTCAGGATAGAGCGCCGCGGTTACGTATTCGTAGGGACTGGTCTTCGCGGTCGCCGGAGGACACTTCGAATCGCTGTCTCTGTTAGCCGCCACGTCAGTGCCACATTCTGTGGTCTCGACCGGGGCGTCGAAGAACTTTTCCTGATTGACCGAAATCGTTTCATTTAAGACCGCGGTGACCGGCGTTGGGGTTGCTGTCGGGCCTACTGGCGTTGGTGTTGCAGCGCCGGCCAGGCCAGTCAAGCTGCCATCGTCATCGTTCAGCACCGTCTCTCGATCAACATCGGTGAAGCCGGCGAAATATTTTTCATTCCAGGAGCACCACTCCTTTTTCGTCGCGTCAAGGTTGGTGTCGAAACTCAACAGGCCACCCTTGAACAGAGGTTCGGTGACGAAATGGCGGATGTCCACGCCGCTGAAAAAGAGATTGGTGGAATGAAAGGCCGGAGCATAGTAGAAGCCGTTGGGCTGCTTCCATCCGATTGCCGCATTGGGCAGGAAGCAGCGGTCGTCGGCGGCATTTCCGTTCGGCGCGCGATAAGCCCGCAGACCGGCGAGGGCGCCATTCATGAAGCCGGCCTGTTGACAAGGATTGCCCGTGATGTCGGTCGGTTTACATTTGTCGTTCCCGGACTGGAGTACGGCACCAGTGACGGTTCCATCCTTGGTCAGGTAGGTCGGATGAATGTTGATATAGGCGTTGGAATCCTGGTAGGTCGGACCGTCGTAAACGCTGAACAGGCGTTGAAAACCCCCAAAATTAGTGAGCTGCATGCTGATGCCATCGGCTTGCGACAGACAGTAGGAATTGTTGGCGTTATTGTTGATGTCCGGGGCGCATTTCAAACCCTTGGAAAGCCCATCCTTGCTGACGAATGGGTTAAACGGACCCGCGCTGGAGGTATACGGGTTGTCGGAAAGAGCGCTGCTTGGATTCTGCCATTGACTGCCGCCGACGAAGGCGGTTTTGCGCGCCAACGCCCAGAAGCCGCTGATCACCGAGGACTTGCTGTAGTCGCCGCTGGTCACGAAATTCAGCCCGCCGCCCTGCACGTCGCCAATTTCGCTGTCGATCACCAATGACCAGAATGGCCGCACCCAGATCGCCGAGAAGTTATTCTGTGCCCAATTAAAATTGGTGACGAACTGGTCGAGCACCACCACGTCGCAATTTCCCCTGGTTCCGTCGCTGCAGATCGGGACCGAGGTGCAATCCGGGTCATCCTTGCCGGTGTCGGCGTCTGAGCAGCGCGTGGCCAGACGTCCGCCGCCGGACACCCTGGGCCAATAAGTATCATTAGGGGGAACCGGAATCGGAAAGTTTTGCGTCGCCTGCGTCGACGGCAGCATCTGTAGCGTTGATACTGAAGACGGCAGCTTGGCCGGATCCATCTGGTTGACGCCGTTGCATACGGCGCTGTTGCCGATCTCCATGAAGGCTTCCATCGCAGAACTGCAGGAGTTGCCGAGGAAGGTCTCAAGCGGAGTTGTTCCTCCACGATCGGTGTAAGGCGGATTAGTGCTGGCCAGACTCCCTAATTGTTCGCCGGCATAACCGTACCATTTCTCGGTCTGCGACAGACCGCTAACCGCCGCCGGCACGAACCAGTAGCAGGTGCCGCAAGTGCCCGCGCCAGCGGCCATGTTGTACTCGAAGTCGTTCATCCCGTTCATCATCCAGAACACCGCCGGATGGTTCGAGTCCGAGTAGTACGGAAAGTTGTCGTAGCCCCCGGCACAGGTCTTATCATGAGCCGTGCAACTCTTGTCGGTAGCGGTCAGGATACCCGGAACTCGGCGCGGATTCTGAACATTCGCGACCGCCCCGCGCGCAAACACCCCCAAATTGGCGTAGAGTTGGTTGCCAGTCTCGGTTCCGTCCTCCAGATAGTAGCCATGCCCGATTGATGCGTACCCCACGTTGCGCGCCAGGCGCACACCCTGGGTCGCGTGGATCACCATCCAGCGCGTCATCGAGTCCCAAACCGAACTGTCCTTCACGAAGGTTTGCGGCTGCGTCTGGCCTTCCGCGGTTGGCGTCTGCCGCGCCATGTGGAAGTGAACCGGGTAGTGCATGATCGCACCGCCCTGCCCCAGATGATAAAACTCGACGCCCTGCACTTGATAGCTCAGGAAGCCCTGGCGCACGATGGTGTGGCCACCGAAAAAATACCCGGTCGAGCCGTCGGTCGGCGCCGGAGGGAAGGTGGTCGCGTAAGCTGGCGCCACCGGAACCGTATCGCCTTCGGAAATGATACGGATGCTGTGCGATAGCAACCCCACTGCGGCGCGGGTGTCGGCGGAGCTAACGTTCATCCCAAGGCGTGAGATACCCGGATAGGTTGTATTGGACAGGTCGAGCATAGCGCCGTTATGCGGCCATTGCAGGCCGGTGACGCCCGGAGCAGCGTTGGTGAATGTAATTAGCGTATTAGCGCCATTGGCTTCCGGCGGTTTGCTGATAACCAACTGCTCTGCATGACCCGGCAAATAATCGGTCGAGCTGATGACGATATTGTCGTTCTGCTGCCAATCCACCTTACCAGCGACGATCATGCTTGTGGCACTGGGCTGTACGCTGCCCTGCAATCGGACCCAGCTCGTTCCGGTGCACGAGTTATCGGCGTCCGGGCCAGTTTCCACGCAAGCGCCGGGTTGGCCAGTGTATGATGCGCCCTTCTTCCCGAAGAGTTGCAGTGTACCGCCGTAGGACAGCGCCAGGACCTTGTGCCCGAAATAGGCAGTTGGGTTACTGCTTTGATCCGCCGGGTCCAGAGCCTCGTAGGAATAAAAGCAGTCGTTGACGCCGCCGGGTAGGGTGTTGAAGGCGCAATCGGCGGTCGGTCGCAGCATCGGCGGCATCGTGCGCGGGTTGGAATCCCGGATCGGACTGGGGACGCCGCAATTGGCGGATACACAGGTAACGCCCGGATCAGTCGCCGCACCCCATAGATGAATTGTCAACGCTCCACCGGCGGTGCCAATTGGGTTCGGATTGCCCGCGATCAGGCTGCCGCCGTACTCGATGACGATATTCTCCGCATAAAAATCGATTTTTGCGTCGTCGAAGTTCAGACTGCCGCCCGGCGTAACGCCCGGGTTCGTGCTGTAGATGTTCACGCTGTGGAAAATGTACGTGCCAGCGGTCACTTCGCAGGGGCCAGTGACCTGAAGATCCGTAGTCGCGTCGCCCGACGTCAAAGTCCCGCCATTACAGGTTATGGGTGTGGCCAGAGCCCTTCCGGAAAAGATCATCACCAACAGCAGCAAGCTCGAAAAAACAAGCGATGTCCTGGCGGGTTGATGAATTCGAGATGTCGTAAACACTCCGGGGCCCCTCCCTCTGCGTCGAGCACACTCATTCACACGTAAATTATCGGCGGCTCAAATAAATAAGAAACGACGACAAGATTCAAGCGAAGCGGCAGCTTTTCTAACTAAATGTATTTATTAAAGGAGTTTGCCATGATAAGTGACATTTCGACCGCAAACGGTTCAATAACCTGCGAACCAGGCCGTTGAAGTATGAAGGGGACGAGATGGACGCACCGATGCCAGTGATGCCACGTAGCTACTTCCCGATCCGATGGTTGATGTTGGGTCTGCTGTTGAGCTTTTTGTTCGTCGTCGGATGCGGCGGCAGCTCGAGCTCGAGCCCGCGGCATCATAGGTCGCCAACTCCCACGCCCACGGCCACTCCGACCCCGGCACCTGGCATCATCGGATTTCTTTTTGGCGGCGCACCCTCCGTTGGCAGCCCGATCAGCGGCGCGACGATAACCCTCTACCAAGCTGGCGCCGCCGGATATGGCACAGGAGCGGTACAGCTTGGCCAGGTCAGCACCGGGTCCGATGGCGGCTTCAATTTTCCGACGATCACCTGCCAGACTACCGCCGTATCGCAACAAATTTATCTGCTCGCGGCCGGGGGCACGATCAGCGGTCAGAGCACTGCCAATCCCGCCATCGAGCTGATCGCAGGGGTCGGTTCCTGCGCCAACTATGCGCACTCGGTCGTGATCAACGAGGCGACGACCGTTGCTGCGGTGTGGGCGCTGAATCAATTCATGGATTCAACCGGTCAGAACGTCGGAACATCTGCGACCAACCAGAACGGGCTCAACAATTCTGGAGTTGTGGCGGCCTCGAATTTTGTCGATCTGAGCACCGGGCTCGCACCGGATTCGTTTCCCGATGGATTCACGTCGCCGACTCCAACGCTCTACAGCTTGGCAAACATTCTGGCGGGATGCGTCAATTCTTCGGGCGTGAGCTCGAGCGGCTGTCAGGATCTGTTCACTGCGGCGACACCTCCGGGCGGCGTTGCGCCCTCGACTACGCTGCAAGCGGCGCTCGACATCGCGCGCAATCCGGTCAATAACGCCGGCACTCTGTTCGCGCTTGTGCCTGCAAGCCCGCCGTTCACGCCGGGTCTGACCTCGGCACCCGCAAGCTGGGTGGCGGAACTCAATTACGCGCCTTCAGATGCCCAAATCAATGCTCCTTACTCGCTGGCGGTGGACTCGATCGGCAACGTTTGGGTCGCGAGCGCGGCCGGTAACAGCCTGAGCGAACTGACCGCCGGGAGCGGTTACACTATCGGGCTCAATTACGCTCCGAGCGGAGCAAATCTTAACTTCCCCGCTTCGATCGTAATCGACGCGCTGGGTAACCTTTGGGTCGCAAATTTCACTGGCAATAGCATCAGCGAACTAACCGCATCGAGCGATTACTCCACCGGGTTTAATTTTGCGCCTACCGGCGCGATATTCAGCGGTCCCTTCCAGCTTGCGCTCGATTCTGCCGGCGATGTCTGGGCGGTAAATTACCAGGGCAACAGCGTTAGTGAGCTGCTGGCGGGATGCTCCGGTACGAGCTGCACCGGGGCAAATTTCAATAATTCAAATACCGGCAGCCCAGGCGCAGGGATAAGCAGTCCGGTCTCGCTGATACCTGATGCGGCCGGCAACATCTGGGTCGCCAACTATACCGGCAATAGCGTGAGCGAGATCCCGGCAGGATGCTCCAGTGCGAGCTGCACGGGCGCCAATTTCAATAATTCCAACACCGGAGCTCCCGGCGCAGTGTTCAATGCCCCGATCGAACTGGAACTCGACCCCACCGGCGATCTGTGGGTGGCAAATCTTACCGGCAACAGTGTGAGCGAATTGATCGCTGGATGCTCTCTGGGAAGTTGCACCGGCACAAACTTCAATAACACTAACAGCTTTGGCGCGGGCCTGGCGGGTCCAAGCTCGATCGCTCTCGATCCCAACGCCAACGTCTGGGTAACCAATCAAACCGGCAATAGCGTGAGCGAACTCTACGCGGCGGCAGCTTACGCGGTAGGTTACAACTTCGGGCCTTGGGAGTCGTACCGCGGCCAGTTCTTTATCGCCGATGACGCCTCGGGAAATCTCTGGATTGCAAATCAGTACGACAACACCGTGACGGAAGTCGTTGGCGTGGCAACTCCGATACTCACTCCAGCCCAAGCTTGTCTCGAGCTTGGAGGCGAGGTGTGTCTGCCGTAACGCTCGGGGCCGTGCGATCGCATTGTTCGCGCAGCGCGCGATCTGCTCCGATGATTTCCGAGTGCGGTGCTAACGCCGAATGCTCGCGGGTCGCGGAGTGTCTGCGGCCGCGTCGGCCGGAATCGAATCAAGGCGTGACGGGCACCGGAAACTTTGCAATGCGGTAGGCGGGAACATCAATACCTCGCCGTCGCCGTCACGTCCGTAGGTTGCGCCGAGCTGTTCGAGCGCCTGATCCAGCACTTTGAGCGGCGCTTCGGCTCGGAGCGCCCGGATCCGCATTTCGCGCTGGCGGAGGACGCCTTCGAGCAGAAGATCCCGCGCAAGAAAGTACGCCCGTGTGCGGCCATCGTTGAGAAGTTTCGCCCTCGCTTCCGCACCGGCATCCATGGTTGCGTCGGTGACTCCCGACAGACCCGGCGCTGCCTCCCGGGTCGGTTGTCTCAAGCGGCGCCATTTCCACCGCGTGGTCGGCAGGTGGGGCTCGAATGCTGCCAGCGAATCCCATTGATAATCGACCCGTCCTGCTCCATTTGCGCGGCGGGCGATGTTCTGGCCGCAGGCTTCGCAGAACAGCACGAGTAGCGTGCCGCCTTCTTCAGCGAGCGGGGTTCCGACTAGCACTCGCGCGCCGACAATAATCTGATGCCGGTCGAGTGCGGGAGCGAGACGGCAACTGGTCGTGGCGATACGGACCTTCGAGCCAATCAAGAGCCGCTGCTCGGTATCAGAATTTTCAGATTCGCCGACCGGCTCCAGGAAGAGAAACGCCGCGCCGAATCGCTCTCCCAGGCGGTGCGGCGGTTCAAACTGACGTCCGCAGGCACTGCAGCGCGGATCGAATAGCGGCGTGCCTTTTTCCAGCAGCACGCACGCGTCCGGTTCCGCCGGCGTTGCGCCGCCGTATCTCGGCTCTGGACTGGAGGCAAAGGAAACCGCGCCGAGGATTCGCTGGGTCCAAAATGTACGTTCTTCCATTTATGAAAGCCGCGGTTGACTTCTGCTTGATTGTGAACTGAAGGATTCCAACTGGTTGTCGTCCTTTGGTTGAATGAGAGTTTTGAACATATGCTTGGACTCTCGTTCTCCGGACCGGAGACAGCAACTCTGGTGCCATCGCTACAATAACGGGCCACTGAAACGTTAATTTTTATCAATTCATTGGATTATTCACGTCATTTATTAGCTTATTGGCGTTCCGAACAATCTTAACCGGCCGCAGCCAATATCAACCGGCCCCGCCTTGACCGCCCTGTTCCTGCCTCATGCATGCAACAACGTGACACTGGCGCAGGTAAATCTACGCCCGCTTGCAACAAACAGTTGGTTGCTCTCACCGCCGGTCTAAGCGCCGAGCTGCCAGCATCATTATTGCCGGCGCTCGAAACTCAGTAAGCCTACGATCTCGCCCAACGAATGCTTGCTGTGCTCGGCGAGGAGCGCGTCGAGCTCGCGATCGATTCGGCCGAGCGCGCCCGCCCCTTCCTTGATCAGCGCCGAGCCGACTTGCACGGCTTTCGCACCGGTCAGATGCGCCAGGTACGCATCGCGGCCGGTGTTGATTGAGCCCACCGCGACAACGTCGAGCAGCCCTTCGCTCTCGCGATAAATCGAATGCGCATGCGAGAGCGCGCGCTCGGGTCCTTTGGCGATCCCGGTCGCGATATTGACTTCGAGATCCTTGGGCAGGTCATTCTGGCATACCGCGATCGCGACCCGCATCGCCTTCAGCAGGTCCGCGATCGCACGCGCGGAAAATCCGGCCGCGGGCGGAAGCTTCACCGCGAGCACGCATCCGACTTCGCCGCGCACCCTTCCGATCAGCGCCTTCGCGCGCTCGAGCGACGCGAACGGCGCCAGCGCCCGCTGCACGTAGTCGTCGGCAAGGTTGAGCTCGAGGATCGCGACGCCCGCTCGATCCAGCCGCTTCGCCACCGCGATAAATTCCTCTTCGCTGGTGCCGACGATGCTAGCGATGATCGTTTTGCCGCGCGGTGCGAGCTCGCCCGCGAGCGCGGCGAAGTGCTCGACGCCCGCGTTCTTGAGATTGTCGGGAGTGTCGAGACCTGAGAGGTTGCACGACTTGAAAACGATAGCGCCGCGATGCACCGCCGCGAGTTCGTAGATTTCGCCGCGCTCGGCCGAGCGCGGACCCGAAGCATTCATGATCGAGCTGGGAAGCTCGACCCCGCCGAGCCGTACAGAAGTGCGTTCCATGCCGGTATGTAGCCGCATAAAAGCGCGCGCGGCAAGCGGCGCCAAAACCGGGGCCGCCGGATTGTTTGGCGCGCGGGCGGATCGTAACTTCACCCACGATGGCTGCGCGGCGAATTCTTATTGCGGGTGCGGGCGCGATCGGCTCGATCGTCGGCGCACGGCTGCATCTGGCGGGCCATCACGTCACGATGCTCGGGCGGCCTGAGCATCTGGCTGCGATCGCGCGCGACGGATTGCACATCACGGGACTGCTCGGCGAGTCGCGTGCGCGCGGGCTCGAGCTTGCTACCAGTCAGGCTGAACTCGACGGCCAATACGACCTTATCCTGTGCACGGTGAAGCCCTACGACACGACGTCGATCGCGGATGCTATTTGCGATCGGCTTGCGGGCGATGGATTGCTCGTGTCGATGCAAAATGGGCTCGGGAATATCGAGGCGCTTGCCGAACGCTTCTCGGTTTCGCGAGTGCTCGGCGCGCGAGTGATTTTCGGCGCCGAAATTCCGCATCCGGGCGCCGCGCACGTCACGGTGTTCGCCGATCCGGTAGCGATCGGCCCCGACCCCGAGCAGCATCGTGATTCGGCACCGGCGCTCGAGACGCGCGCGAAAGAAATCGCCGCTATGATCGACGCGGCAGGAGTGCCTACGCTCGGATGCGCCGATATCATGCCGATCATCTGGACCAAGCTCGTCTATAATGTGGCGCTCAACCCGCTCGGCGCGTTGTTCGAGATGAGCTACGGAGCGCTCGCCGCGGACGCTGACCTGCGCGCGATAATGAATGATCTGATCGAAGAAGCGTTCGCGGTCGCCGCGCGCGCGGGAGTGCGGATGCCGTTTGCCAACTCGGCATCGTATCGCGCGGCGTTCTACGAGCGGCTGGTGCCGGCGACCGCGAGCCATCGGCCGACGATGCTCTCGGATTTGAAGCGACGCGCGCGCACCGATATCGACGCGCTCAGCGGCAAGATCGTCGAGCTTGCGGCGCGGCACGGAGTCGGCGTCCCGATGAACCTCGCGATGGTCCGGATGATTCATGGCGCTGAGCGCAGGCGCGCGGCGCAACTGGCGACGGAGGAAAAATGAAGCGGGCAACCATCACGCACGCCAGTATGGACGCGATCATCGCGCAGGGCGAGCGCGAGTTTCCTTACGAATGCTGCGGCTTCATTATCGGGGACGCGGCGACCGAGGAAGTCCGGCCGATCACCAATATTCAGAATCGCAAGCATGCCGAGGATCCCACGGCGTTCGTGCGCGACGCGCGGACCGCGTTCCTGATGGAGCCGAAGGAGCATCTCTCGGTGATGAACGAGGTCGATCGGCGAAAGCTCGCGCTCAAAATCGTGTATCATTCGCATCCCGATCACGACGCCTATTTTTCGCCGACCGACCGCGCGGCGGCGTGCTCGTTCGACCCGTCGGAACCGGACTATCCGGACACCGCGCACATCGTGATGTCGATCCGATCGGGCAAGTTCGTCCGCGCGGCAGCGTTCGTATGGGACGACCAGAAAAAAGAATTTGCGGAGACCGCGCTCGAAGTTGTGTAGCACCGCGCGCCCGGTAGTCGATTCGATCGGGATTTCTCCCTTCGGTCGAAATGACGAGCGCGGTGCACAACTTTCATTGGTCTCCGCATAACCCTCGGTCGTCACCCCGAGCGGTGCGCGAGAAATCCCGGGGCGGCCATGCCTGACGCCAGCGCCGCCACGCTTGCGAAACGCGGAAGCTCAGGTGTCAGCGCGGAAGGCTTCTTCCTTCGCGGCGGCTTCCAGCGGCATGCCGCGGGTCTCGTCGATCAAAAGGCCAATCGCGATTGCGGCGGGAATTCCGAGCAGGCTCAGCCACCCGGTGACGCCGGCAATTCCGCCGAAGTGCTGCGCCAGGATCGAGATCGTAGCCTCGGCCGCGAGCGCGCCGCCCGCACCGACCAGCGCGAACCATCCAATAATTGTTGCGCGCAATGCGGTCGGGAAGAGTTCGGTGAAGGCAGCGTTGGAAGCGACCAATAGCGCATTCGCGCAGGTGTTGAGGACCAGGAACGCGAGACCGAGCCACAATGCCGGATGCGCGAAGTGCGGCGGCGGTCCCCAGAAGTAGCCCAGCGCCAAAGTCGAGACCGCGACGCCCGAGACCACTATCGTCGGCACGCGGCCGAAGCGCTCGGCGGCCCACGCGCCGATCGGAAACCCGAGCATCCCGAAGCCCCCGCTGATGATCGTGAGCGTGCTCGCGATCGTGGGCGACAGGCCGACCGTGGTGACGGCGTGAAAGTAGGCCCATTGGTTGACGCCCTCACCCGCGATCGCGGCCAGCAGCGTGCAGACGATCAGGGTGACCGAGCGCTTGCGATAGAGTGGCGTGAAGACGTCATAAAAGCGCGAGCGGTCGGTGGCGCCCTCGCTCGCGACAGTCGCCCAGCGCTCGCTTTCCTTGATCCGCGAGACCATCGGCGCAATCGCGAGTCCTGCGCCCGCCAGCACCAGGAGCCATCGCCACGAGATCCCGGTCGAAGTGACGACCGGCATCAGGAAAACGCAGAATCCGCTGCCCGCGGCACCCGCGATTCCCGCCCAGCTCTGGCCGCTGGCGCGCCGGGCGATCGGCAGGACCTCGGCCAGGATCACAATCGCGGAGGCGGCGGCCGCGCCGAGAAAGGCGTTCATCACGATCGCGCATCCGACGAACATCACGAGCCGGGTCGAGGCGGCTGCGCCAAGCGCGGCAAGCGGTATCGCGATCGAGGACCAGATCAGCACGCGGCGGCGTCCAGTTCGATCGATCATCCGCGACAGCACCATCGAGCCCAGAGCCGCCAGCGCCAGCCACGCGAAGACTCGCGCCAGCGCCGACTCGCTCAGCGTGAAACTCTTTGCGATCCATGGCGACGCGATCGAAACTATCGCCGCCGTGTAACCCTGGTAGGTGAGCATCGCGATCAGGATCCAAACGGTCGAGCGGACGCGGTCGCGATTCTCGGCGGTATCGAAGATTTCCGAAAGCGGCTCGGACAGCCGCTCGGGCGACAACGGCGGAAGAGCCTCGGGTGGAATACTCATCGCCGCGCGCGTGGCACTACGCGCTTAGCTCGAAGACCGGGTTGCTTGCGGCGACGGCGCGAAAGTCCTCGACCGGAGCGCCGGCGCGAATCGTATAGAAGCGTTGGACCGAGGAGGCGAATCGATCGAGGAACTCCTTGATCACGGGCGGGCGGTCAGCCTCCGGCAGCTCGCGCACTTTCACCGTCCATTGCTTGGCGCCCTTTTTCAAAACCACCGAGCCTGCCGCGCGCGCGTTGCGGACCCATCCGGTTTCGCCGCGGCTGGCGACCAGGTAGCGCCGGCCGTTCAGCTCGAGCACGTTGACGGGGGTGGAATACTCGCGTCCGGTTTTGCGGCCTCTGGTGATGAGCAGGTAATGGTGCGCGAGACCGATTCCGAGGCTGATCAGAAATCCAAAGCTTTGGTTGAAGAATCGTTCAATTGAGCTTTCCTTGACAAACTTGATCGGATTTTCAGGCATCGGCAGAGCCTCGAAAAAGGATCTTAGCCGAGCCGCAGAATCGACGTAACCGTTTTCCATTGGGTTGGTTAATGTCGCATTTTCGCCATTTGCGAAATTTCAAGATTCATGAGTAAAATATTGATGTTATTGAGGTTTTAGGGTGGGTTCGTTTGGTAAATTTTGGGTCTATTTCGCCTTCCTTTCGTCCTTCAATTTGAACGTAACCTGATGGCTACGTGCGGTCGATCGACGCCTCTTGGAGCGGACAATTGGACCGATAGATTTTGCCTGCGCAACGCATCGCAAGGGTATTTTCGCAGATCATGGAATCGAACATAAGGCTGAACTGTTCAGCCTTGTAATTTGGATCGAGGGTCCAAAAAACGCACCCGCGATCGAACGAGTCAATAGAGATGCTGCGATGAAGGGCTGGAAGTATCTGCCGAGGATACGTTCACGTCGGCGAGGTTGCCGATCGGAGAGATTGCGAGCCATCCGGCGGCGACCAGATTCGCGCTCGCGCCGAGCGCGAGTGTCGCACGCAGTCCGATGATCTCGGCGAGAATCCCGCTGGCGAGCGTGCCGGCCAGTTGGCAGGCGAGCACCAGAAATCGCATCGTCGCGTTCACGCGCCCGAGCATCGAGCCCGGCGGAATCGTCTGCCGCAGCGTGGTCAAGTTAATGTAATAGAGCATCGCGGCGCCGTCGCTTAGCTGCTGCGCGATCATCAGCGCGGCTCCGACGGTATTAGCGCGGCGGGCGATCGGAACGCAGAGCTCGCCCAGCCCCCACAGCGCCAGGCCGGCGATCATCGTGCGACCTGCGCCAAAGCGGTTCGAGATCCGCCCGACCATCAGCGCGCCGGCCAGCGAGCCGATCCCTCCGATCGCGAAGATCACGCCGAGCAGCGCGGGTTTGAAGCCGAGCGCGCGCAGCGCGTAGAGCGAGTACTCAGTGCCGAACATGCTGTTGCCGAAAGTGCCAATCGCGATCGCGGGAACCAGAGCGCGAAGAATCGGATCGTTCAGCACGAAGCGCGCCCCTTCCGTCAGTTCGCGTCCAAGGCTCTCGCGCGCGGCTTCGCTATGCGGAGACGGCTCGGCGGCGCTGATCGTCCATACGAACGCGGCCGAGAACAGAAACGATATCGCGTCGATCAGGATCGCGATGGGCGCGCTCAGCACCTGCACCATCCATCCCGCCAAGCTGAACGCGCCGACCTCCGCGACCGAGGCGCTCGCGCCGAGTTTGCTATTCGCCTCCGCGAGCTCCTCTTTGGCGACGATCGAGGGCAAGTAGGAGCGATACGCAACGTCGAAAAAAATTCCCAAAATCGCGGCCAGCAGCGTGACCGCGTAGAGCTGCGCCATCGTGAGCAGATGCGCGAACGCGGCGGCGGGAATGGTCGCGAGCAGAATCGCGCGGCCAAGGTCAGTTACGATCAAGATCGGGCGGCGTTTGAGTCGATCGACCCAGACTCCGGCGATAAGCGCCATGATCAATGCGGGAATGATCTCGCTCGTGCGCAGCAGCGCCATCTGGAAGGGGCTGGCACCCAGCGCGAGGATCGCAGCGAAGGGCAGCGCGACGGCGGTAACCAGCGAGCCAAACTGGGAGATGGTCGAGCCGCTCCAGAGCTTCAAGAAGTCCGGATTACGCCACAGCAGCGACCATCGCGTCGAGGATGCGTCAGCGGTACTCATGCGTGCCGATTGATCCTCCGGGGAAGGCGAGCAGCCTTTTTTGACGACACGGACAGATCGAAATGATCTTCCTGAATCTTTCAGAACGCCTTTGGAAGTCCAGCCTGTTTCAGCACGGCATTAGCGGTATGTCGCGAGAGGATTTTATTGTCGACCGCGAAGGTGCGATCGGAGATCGGACTATGCCAAATCTCGTGGTCACCCCGACCCTGCCGCACAAAATAGCATTTGGGATCGGAGTTGGTCAGGATCCGTTTTAACTCGGGAGTAAAACTCTTCGACATCGAGGGAATGCTGAAATGTTTTAACGGGACACGCAACTCACTTTGTTTGAGGGCAAATAAAGCTCTTCGACATCCGGATTGATCACGCTGGTTGCAGGCGAAGGCGTTCCGAATAGTGCGCGATAAGCTCGAGCGGGATTTCTTCCGCGTTTCGCTTCGGGAGGAGATTATTGGCTTCCAGAAGCTCGGGAACCATAATGCGCAGCTTGCGCATCAGGGTCTCCAGATCCGGGGCTTCCGTGACAAGCCCGGGCACATCGTCGCTGCTCGCGACGTAAACCTTGGCCTCGTCATCCCACAGGGCATTCACAGTGACGGCTGAGTGCGGCATCTTCTCTCTCCTGCAGCAGAATACGATTCGGAATTGGCCCCGCTCGCCAACTTTTCATTATGGACGCGGGCCCCGCGCTAAAGGAAGATGCCGTCGCTGGGGACTACAAGGAGTGCCACCTCGATGACCACTGAGACTGGAACGAGCGCCGGAACGTTGGCTAATCGGGTCACGCCGTTTTTGATCACACCGATTGGCGCGGGATTGTGCGTTGTGGTTTCGGCGATCTGCTACTTCATCGCGATCCGATTTATCGATCTGTGGCCGATCGCGCTGTTCGCGCCGATGCCGATGCTGGCGGCGGCGTTCGCGGCGCCGTCGCGAGCGCGCGCCGTGCTTTGCGCGTTTGTTCCGATCTTCGTCGGATGCTTTGGGCTGTGGAGCGCGGAATCATTTTTTCTTTCGACCGTCTTTTTCGTAACCGCATACGCCGCGTTGTCGCTGGTCGTCAGCGGACTGGTTTTGATCTCGCGGGCGGCGGCTCGGCGATGGAGCAACGCGGGGGCTGCGCTGGTTTTCCCGATCCTATACGCCGCGTTGAGCTTCGTCTTTTCGCGAACCACCTACGACGGAACCTGGGCTGACCCTTCCTACCGCATGGACGACTTCCTCGCGATTCTGCAACTCGCGTCGATCACGGGAATATGGGGAATCGTATTCGCGATGACGCTGCCCGCATCGGGAATTGCGTTTGCGTGGTACCGACTGGAAAGCGGCAGGCCATGGCGCGCGCCGACGGCGGTCGCGCTCGGGATTTTTGGCGCGGTGCTGATTTTCGGATTTGCGCGGCTTGCGACCGCGCCGCATACACGGACGGTGCGCGTCGCGATGATCGCGAGCGATCATGAGATTCCATATTCGCGGACCACCGACGAGGCCAAGGCCGCGGACCTCCTCACCTTCTATGCGGCCCAAATACCTAAAGCTGCGGCGCAGGGCGCGCAGGTGGTGGTGCTTCCGGAGAAGATCGTGGGCGTGACCACCGAGGATCGCGCCGCGCTGCAAACTATACTTTCGGGCGCTGCGAGTTCGTCGCACGTATGGCTAATCGCAGGGGTCAACGAAATCGGACGCAAGCCAAAGGCCGATGCGGTCAAGATCAATGCGGCATGGATATTTTCACCCGACGGCGCATTCGTCGGCGAGTATCACAAACATTATTTTGTGACCGGCTTCGAAGCCGGATATCAATCGGGCAAACGTATCGAGGTCCTTGACGCGCCGTGGGGCAAGACCGCCGTCGCGATCTGCAAGGATCTCGATTACCCGTGGTTCATCCGCGGCTACGGGGCCAAGGACGCCACCCTGATGTTTGTTCCAGCGTGGGATTGGGAGGGTCCGAACGCCGTGATGCATGAGCGGATGGCGACGGTGCGCGGAGTCGAGAACGGCTTCGCGATGGCGCGCTCGGCGAAGACCGGGTTCGTCACCGCGCACGACGCCTACGGCCGCACCCTCGCCTCGAGCTCGACCTTCGCCGCCGATCCCGCAATGGTCGTCGCCGACATTCCGCTAGGTCCGGGAACAACGCTCTACTCCCGCCTCGGCGACTGGTTCGGATGGCTCTGCATTATCGCGTCGGTGGTAATCCTCGCGACGGTGCTGACGCCGCGGGCAGGATCATCGCGCGCGGAGTGAAGGGATCCGATTCTTCGGCTTCTTCGTAAGCGGACCATGGGATGTTGCGGCAGGATGTTGCTCGGCGTCGTGATGCAATCGACCACGGACTTGATCGCGGTACTCTCTAACATCTTCTCGCATCAGCAGCTCCCTAATATTTTCACTGGGAGTAGTAACTGCGATTCCTGAATTGAGTTTAGTCTCTAGCTTGCGCTCGCTGCCCATAGTGGGGGTTACGATGTCGAAGTGCGCGGATACCAGCCCGAGCAAACCAGTGAGATGGAGTCGAGGATTTGATACGGTGTCTTGCTCGTTCGCGCTTAGATTTTCCCTAGTATTAAACGTATGAATCCAGATGACGGGCGAGCCACTGTGGCCGCCCCATGAGTGAGCTTCCGTCAGGTATGCTCTGATTCCCAGATCTCCCAAGTTCGTATTGATATGAACCAGTTCATCTCCCGGCATTCGTGAAATGTTTCCAAATCGGTAAATTGGTAAATTGCGGTCTTTGCCTGCGGACTGAATAAACAGACCCGGAAAAAAGATTTCGTCGCCAAGTTCGACGGGAACAGCGAGTTTGCCGTATTTATTCTTGAATGATCTCTCGTAGTTAGATCCAAGCTTATGGGGAATGTAGTTGTGGTCCTTATCGATAAACATTCGGAGCGGCAAGGAACGGAATTTATAGGCTTCGCTATCGGCAATCAGTAGTACGGCGACGTCGGCGTCATCGTGACGAAACCAATCGTCCTTTTTTGTCTTGAGATATTTGAGTTCTCCACCTTGAGCCGCCGTTGCACGGACGACTACGTTCTGCCCAGGAATTTCTTCTATGCAGTGGCGAGCTGTAACGAGATAGATCCACTCTTTATCCCCCTCAATTTCATAGGGCACCGAAACGAAAAATGCCGTTCCGCCGGGCCGCTTCCTCTGACTGGGCGAGCAGATGAAGACAACGCAATCCAGATATTCTTGCGGCAGACGCAATTTGGACCTCTTCCCCCCAACCTCTGTCTAAGCGCGACAATCTAGCATACGACGGACGGACCTTGACAAATGAACGTTCATTCAATAGAGTTTGACCGTTGAGTGGCGCGTTGCCGCAGTCCGTTTCCCAGTAGCGCGGCTCACTGCCGATGGCTGAAGCTCTTCGATCTGTACCTCATGATGACGCGCTGGTTAAACAGCGGCGGCGGCAGATTTTTCTGGCCGCTTGCCGAGTCCTCGAACGCAAGTCCTTCCATGAAGCCTCAGTGAAAGAGTTCGCGCTCGAAGCCGGGATCGCGGCGGGCTCGATCTATGTCTATCTGCAGGGCAAGGACGAAATCCTGCTGCTGATCGGCGAGTCGATGGTCGCGGAGCTGATCGATGCACTGCCGATAATCCGCGAGCGCGGCGGCGACGACCCGCGGCGCGAGCTGATCGCAATGATGTGCACGATTCTCGACGTGATCGATCGCTATCGCGACGCGTTCAACGTGCTGCATCACGAGGGCCGCTACCTGGCGCGGCGGCCGCGCTACCGCCCGGCGATGAGCGCGGTGAGCGATCGCTATTTCAAGGCGGTTGGACAAGTGCTCGAGCGCGGACGCGCTGCCGGCCTTATCCAATATGAAAACCTCAACAGCGCCGTGCATATCATCCACATGCTCTGCGCCGGATGGGCCACCGGCGGAAAAGCGCTGGCGGGAATCGACAAAGAAACTTACTGGCGCGAGATCGCCGGGATAATCGAAGGCCGCTTTTTTGCGGCCTCAGGTCCGAAGTCGGCGGGACATCATCAGGCCGAGCTTCGGCAATTCGAGGAGTCATAGACGATGGCATTCTACGACCGGCGCACGCTCGACGGCGTTTACAGCGTCCGCGAAAGCGTCAACCAAATCATGAACTACCGCTACGCCGAAGAGCGGATGATGCGGATGATGGCGGGATGGATCGCGATCACGCCGGAAGTTGCGGTGAAGCTCGAAATGGCGCGGCAGGTTTACGAAGACGCGCTCCATACCGACGCGCTGGGAAAACGCCTGCCGGAGTTGCGCGCGCAGGCGCAGGTCTCGAAGCCGGCGAACGAGAACTTCGTCACCTTCATGCAGGAGATCGAAGACAAGGAACAGTGGGAAGAGACGATCGAGCGGCTGACCGGAATCTACCGCGTCCTGAAGCCGCATCTGATCGCGCATTACAGCGCGCTGATCAGCGCGGCGAACCCGGTGTACGAGCCGCCGACTATCCGGATCCTCGAGCGGATGCTCGAAGAAGAAAGCGCGCACGTCGAAAAGGGCCTCGTGCTGCTGCGCGATCTCCTCGACACTCCTGAGAAGCATCGCCGCGCCGCCCAGTGGCAGGCGCATCTGGAAGAGCTGCTCGCGGCCTCGGGCGGAGTGACCGGCTTCGACACCGAGAAGGAGGCGCCGAGAAAGTTCGGCCGCAGTTAAGATGAACGTTCCCGTACTTGATGATCGAATTATCGCGCACGGCAAAGCGCTGCTCGCGGGCATCGCCGAGGCCGATACCTATCTCGCCGACTCCGCGCGCGAGAGCTACCGCGAAGCGACCGGCACGATCGCGCCGATGCGTCCATTCGACAATTTCGAGACTCTCGCGCTCGCGAAGATCGGCGGTCAGTTTATCTCGAAGCTGCGGCTCACCGGGCGCAAGGGAATCGCAAAGCTACTCGTCAGATGGAAACAAACTGAAGACGGAACCTGGGTGATCGCCGGAGCCGAGGATATCAGCGCCAAGCCGTCGCCGTGGAGCGATATCCAGCATTACACGGCTGAACGCGAGGGCAATTCGAATGGCTGATCTGGGAAATCGCGCGAACGTGACGGGCCCGCAGCCGATCGCGAAGATCGTCGAGCCGCCGCAGTCGATGATCACGGCCGCCGACGCGATTCTGAGCGCGCTCATCGCAGGACGACGCGACGAGATCGAGCAGGCGTCGGACGAGCAGGCGCGCGAAGCAATGCTTAAGATTGCGGACTCGGTCAAACCGGGTGCGTATGATAAAGTCACGATTATCGGACAGGCGAGAATCGCCAAGCATTGGTACACCAAGGCTCGTCTGACCGGCCGCGCCGGGAAGCCTTTCACCCTTCAGTTTCGGCTGGGTGAGAACGACGGCCGATGGACGATTCGCGATGCGAACAACCTGACCGAGGTTCGGTCAGCATGGACTCGATAGGGAACAGCCAGGAGAACGATCATGCAGCGAATGATTGCGGTCGATAAGCTTGCGCGTCCCGAAGATCACATTCTGGTTCCTGCGGAGCGCTCGCGGCGCGCGCGGGTCGAGCAGGGGCTGACGCCCAACAGCGCGATGCCGTATGAAGATGACTTTCTGAAGGCGCGGCTGCATGGAATCTGCGCCGGAGAGTTCCAGGCGATGGAGGCGGCGGGCCGCACGGTATTCGATTTTCCCGACGCGCCGTGGGAGTTTCAGCTCGACATGGCGCGCCAGGTGTGGGACGAATCCCGCCACGCCGAAATCTACATGAAGCTGCTCGACTACACGGGCTCGTTCTACGGGGAATTTCCGGAGAGCGAAGTGCTGTGGTCATGCACCCAGGCGGAAGACCCCGCCGCGCGGGTTGCGGGGATCAACCGCGGACTCGAGGGGCTTGCCTGCGACGTGTTCGAGCAGCTTATCCGCCTGGCGCAGAAGATGGGCGACGAGGTGATCGAGCGCTCGGTCGATTATGTGCTGGCCGACGAAATCACGCACGTGCGGATGGGCTCGCGCTGGATGCGCAAGCTGACCGAAGGCGATCCCGAGCGCTACAAGAAGGCGCAGGACTTCCAGAACAGCATCGACGACCTGTTCAACTTTGCCGGCACGCGCACCACACTCGAAAAAGCCAGCACGGTCAAGCAGCACGTTAATGGCAAAGATATAGAGATCGACCAGGGCATCACCATTGCCCGCGAGGCGCGGCTGCTGGCCGGTTTCACCGAAGAAGAACTCGAGCGGCTGGTCAAAGGCTTCGGCAAGAGCTCGGCCTACTAGAAGCTGGAAGAGGTTTTACGTCATGGAAAAATGTATCCCGGTTGATCGGCTTGCGCGCCCCGACCATATCGTCCTGATGCGCGGAAAGCAGGTGCGCCAGATCCAGGAGGAGCAAGGACTCGATAGCCGTCCCCTGCCCTTCGATGAGGAAGCGCTGCGCTCGCGCATGCATGGAATCATGACGGGCGAGTTCCAGGCGATGGAGGCGGCGGGACGCACACTGTTCGACTTCCCCGACGCGCCGTGGGAATTTCAGCTCGACATGGCGCGGCAGGTGTGGGACGAATCGCGCCACGCGGAAATTTTCGAGCGGCTGCTGAACTACATGGGCGGCCAGATGGGCGACTACGTCGAGACCGAAATTCTTTGGCGATGCACGCAGGCGGAAGATCCGGCCGCGCGGGTGGCCGGGATCAATCGCGGACTCGAAGGGCTAGCCTGCGACGTGTTCGATCAACTGATCCGGATCGCGCAGCGCAACGGCGACGAAGTGATCGAACGCGCGATCGATTACGTGCTGGCCGACGAGATCACGCACGTGCGGATGGGCTCGAAGTGGATGCGCAAGCTGACCGAGGGCGACCCCGAGCGGCTCGCACGCGCGCAGGCATTCCAGGAAACCGTCGATGAAGTTTTCAACTTCCGCGGCGGACGCCGCGCGGCCGAAGATCTGAAGGACATGGAGGTCAAGGACGACGGCATGATGCTGACCATCGCGCGCGAGGCGCGGCTGTTGGCCGGCTTTACCGAAGCGGAGCTTCAGCGCCTGGTAGAATCGACCCGCAAGAGCGCCGCGTACTGAGCAGATTTCTTTTCTTCGCGGGGGAGCATTCGAAAGAGCCGCTCCATATTGCGTCAGACGCTCCAGATCAATTGATCCGGAGCGTTTGTTTTTTATAGCGGAGCCGGGTTATCTTTCCGTTTCAGACTACATAAGAAAGGCCGCCGCGCGGCATTAGTTGGGAATGTCGTATGGAGGCCGATATAGACCGGTCTCCGGCAATTCTTCTGATGACCGGGAACTCGTAGGTGGAGGTCCTTATGGATTCGCGGGTTCTCAAGAATTCGGCGGCGATTGTGGGGTTCCTCTTGGCGATCGCCCTCTCGGCTCCTGCTACACGCGCGCAGGTAAAGCCGGGAGACTTTATCACTTACAACAACGCATCGAAGGTGCAGGATCTCGTTTCGCCCGGGACCTACAGTGCGGTTCTGGCCGGAATGTCGATGAAGATTACGCCGAGCGAGCGAATCGATTGGCCGCCGCCGTACAAGGACGCGACCGAGAAGTACTCGGCGCAGGTGCGGCTGTCGAGCGACCATAAGTCGATGGTCGGCTACGTCGCGGGCCAGCCGTTTCCTTTGATCGATCCGAATGATCCCGAAGTGGCGACCAAGATCGTCTGGAACGAGCAATTCCGCCCGATCAGCAGCGATGACTACGACCTGCGTTTCTTCGACTGCGAGGACGTGTACATCGGCCGCAACAAGCCGATCTTTCTGTTGAATGACACCCAGGTCGGCCACTATGCCGGCTACAACGAAATCGGCCGGACCGAAGTCGATCCGCTGCCGACCGATCCTGATTTCAAGAAAACCAATCGCATGTGGCTATTCGCACTCTATCCGGTGCTGGCGCCGGCTGACGCGCGCGGCGACGGTATCATCCGCTACCGCTTCGAAGACCCCAAGCGTGGCGACGACGAATGGACCTGGACGCCGGGTGCGCGCAGGCTGCGCCGGCTGAACGAAGCGATCCTGAGCAATCCCAGCGGACTCGGCGCGTGGAATCCGGACCATTACGGTGGTTTCAACCCAAAGGTTGAGTGGTTCAGGTACCGCTACCTGGGCGAGAAATCGATGCTGGGGGTGGCACATGCCGAGCACTCTCCGGAAGTTCGCTGCGAAACCGACGGCGGCGGCTCAGCGTGTCCAGAGTCATGGGAGATGCGCCACATGTACGTCGTCGAGGCGAGTCCCGACCGCAGTAAGCTGCAGGGCTATCTTGGCTCGAAAGACGTGGTGTTCATGGATTCGGAAATGTGGTTCGCCCCGTATATCGACGTGTACGACCGCGCCGGGCGGCTGTTCCAGGGCTTTATCTACTTTCTGGCCTACCGCGACCGTCCGGTTCCCGACGCACGCGTTGCGATCTATCCGTTCAAGCGCTCGTTCGTCGTAGGAGCGCTCGCGATGGATATCCAGGCGGGCGAGCACACGATGTGCTATCTGCCGGGCCGCGACACGCCAGAGCGCGAATGCTGGTATATCAATATGGGCGCGGTGGAGCGCAGCTTCTTCGATCCCGACGCGATGGCTAAGGCCGGGACCAGTGGTAATACCATGTAACATTGGCGGAAAATCAGTTCGAATCGAACGGCGTCCGCGCGAGCGGGCGCCGTTCGTGTTTCCGACGGCGCGCAGTTGCCGTCCGCGCCGCCCGATGAAGCCTGCCTTATAGTGCTAAATCTCAGGCTGGACTATTAGCGCCGCTAAATGTTACAATCTGGTTAGCTGGGCTACCTGATTTTTTTTATAATGGTGGGCCGCGATAGATCGACCGCGCCGGAGTCTGATGCAGTGACGCAAACCCTCGACACCAATTCCGCACCATCCAAAAGCCGCGCCCTTATCGATTGGGTCGCAGAAATCGCTCGTCTGGTGACCCCGGATCAAATCGTATGGTGTAACGGGTCCGAGGCCGAACATCGGCGGCTGACTGAAGTCGCGGTAGAATCCGGCAGCTTGATCCCGCTCAACCCGAAGAAGAAACCCGCAAGCTATCTGCATCGCTCGAATCCGAATGATGTCGCGCGCACCGAACAACTCACGCTCATCTGCTCGCCCGAGAAAAAAGACGCAGGCCCGACCAACTACTGGGCCGACCCCACTGAGACCTACGCGAAGCTGCGCGGATGGCTTAAGGGCTCGATGCGCGGACGCACGATGTACGTTATTCCGTATGTGATGGGACCGCTCGGGTCGCCATTCGCGAAGGTCGGAGTCGAGATTACCGACAGCGTCTACGTAGCGCTCAACATGCGGATCATGACACGGATGGGCGCACCCGCGCTCGAGATGCTCGGCGCGAGCGACAACTTCTGCCGCGGCGTCCATTGCACGCTCGACCTCGATCCCGAGCGCCGGCTGATCTGCCATTTTCCGCAGGACAACGCGATCTGGTCGGTCGGCTCCGGCTACGGCGGCAACGCGCTGCTCAGCAAAAAATGTTTCGCGCTCAGAATCGCGAGCGTTCAGGGCCGTCAGGAGGGCTGGCTCGCCGAGCATATGCTGATCCTCGGGATTCAGAATCCCAAGGGCGAGACCATCTACGTCGCCGCCGCGTTTCCGAGCGCGTGCGGAAAGACCAACCTCGCGATGCTGACGCCGCCGCCGGCGTTCGCGGGATGGAAGGTCTTCACGGTTGGCGACGATATCGCATGGCTGCGCGTCGCCGACGACGGACGGCTGTGGGCGGTCAATCCCGAGAACGGATACTTCGGCGTCGCGCCCGGCACCAATTCGCACTCGAATCCAAACGCGATGAAGATGCTCGGGCACGATTCGATCTTCACCAACGTCGCGATGACGCCGGACGGCGACGTGTGGTGGGAAGGGACCGACGCGCCGCCGCCGGAAGGATTGCTCGATTGGCAGGGACGGCCATGGAACAAGTCATCGAAGGAGAAGGCGGCGCATCCGAACAGCCGCTTCACCACTCCGATGACCAACAATCCGGCGCTCTCGCCGCACGCCAATGATCCTAAAGGCGTTCCGATCTCGGCGATCGTCTTCGGCGGACGCCGCGCCACCACCACCCCGCTCGTGCTCGAATCCGAGAGCTGGGCGCACGGTGTATTCATGGGCGCGACGATGGGCTCGGAAACCACTGCGGCCGCCGCAGGAGCGGTCGGCGTGGTTCGGCGCGATCCGATGGCGATGCTTCCGTTCTGCGGCTACAACATGGGCGATTATTTCGGGCATTGGCTCGAGATGGAAAAATCGATCAAGCATCCGCCGAAGATCTTCATGGTGAACTGGTTCCGCAAGGACAATGAAGGCAACTTCCTGTGGCCCGGCTTCGGCGACAACCTGCGCGTGCTCAAGTGGATGCTCGATCGGATCGACGGCCGCGTAAGCGCGGAAAAGACTCCGGTCGGCGGTGTGCCAAAGATCGCAGACCTCGATATCCGCGGCCTCGAAATTTCGACCGAGCAGCTGCGTGAGGACTTGGCGATCAAGCCGGAAGAATGGAAGATCGAACTGGCCTCAGCGGCCGAGTTCTTCGACAAAATCGGCCCCACGATGCCCAAGCCCTTGCGCGACAAGCATCAGCAATTATTAGCGTCGCTCTCTGATAGCTCTCGCTGAGGCCGCATCGCTCGCGGAAGACGTGCGGCTCTCGAGCCCTCCCTGCGAAGGCCAAGTCCGATTTGTAGGAACGCATCGTGACGCGGGTGAAGGTGCTGTTCTGCACCACACTCGCGCACAAAGATGACGCTGCGCGTCAACCGACGAGCCGTCGGCCACCACTGGCGGAAGTAAGAGTCAGTAGAGATAAATACCAGTGGTGGCGGGCGGCCCGCCCGCCTGAAAACAATTGCGTCGCCCCGCTAGTCGAGATGCTTGCGCAAAAATGTCGGCACGTCGAGCTTGTCGTCGCCATCGAGCAATGCGTTTGGCTCGAGGCGCTCCGCATTTCCACCGTCCTCGGCTGCGCCGCGGCGCTTGAACGCCGGAATATCGAGACTGCTGTCGTCAACGATAAGTCCCATCCTGCGCACCGGTTTGCCGCCGGGGAACTGGCGCACCTGCGCCGACATCTGCGCGGGTTGCGGCGGCGCCGGCGTCGGACGAATCTCCGCCGGATCGACCGGACGGGTCGAGGCCGCAGCGATCGGTGTGGTGATCGGCGCTCCCGATGGCGAGTACTTTGCGAACGGCAGTTCCTTCTCGCCGAATCCGGTCGCAATAACCGTCACGCGAATTTCGCTGCCGGCCTTGTCATCGACCACCGCGCCGAAGATGATGTTGGCATCTTCGTCGGCCTCTTCCTGGATCAGGCTCGCGGCTTCATTCACCTCGTAGAGCGACATGTCGGGACCGCCCGTCACGTTGATCAGCAATCCGCGCGCGCCCTTGATCGAAACGTCTTCGAGCAGCGGACTCGAGATCGCGCGCTGCGCCGCTTCGACTGCGCGATTCTCGCCCGACGCGCTCGCCGCGCCCATCATCGCCATCCCCATCTCCGACATGATCGATCGCACGTCGGCGAAATCGAGATTGATGAGGCCGTGAACCGTGACCAGCTCGGAAATTCCGCGCACCGCCTGCAGCAGCACGTCGTCGGCCTTGGCGAATGCCTCGCGCAGAGAAGTGTTGCGATTGGCGACCGAGAGCAGGCGCTGATTCGGGATCGTGATCAGCGTGTTGACCGAGTTCTTCAGCTCGCGCAGTCCCTCTTCGGCTTGCGCCATCCGCTTGCGCGCCTCGAACTGGAACGGCTTGGTCACGACGCCGACGGTCAGTGCGCCAAGCTCGCGCGCGATTCGCGCGATTACAGGCGCGGAGCCGGTGCCGGTGCCGCCGCCCATCCCGGCGGTGACGAAAACCATCTCGGCGTCGGCCAGCTCGCCGCGGATTCGCTCTTCGTCCTCGAGCGCGGCCTTGCGGCCGATCTCGGGATTACCGCCCGCGCCGCGGCCCCGCGTCAGGGTTTCTCCGATCTGAAGTCTCAGAGGCGCGTGATTGTTCTGGAGCGCCTGCGAATCGGTGTTGACGGCGATAAAATCGACCGCACGGACGCCATTCGCGATCATGTGATTGACCGCGTTGCCACCGCATCCGCCGGCGCCGATCACCTTTATGCGTGCGCCCAAATCGGGGTTACTCACCAATTCAATCATGTGCGAACCTCCTCCACCACCTACAGGCAAAGTTTGCTGTCCACTTAAGTTTTTCTTTCGCCGGCGTATCAAAAGAAATCTCTCACCCAGTCGCTCAGGCGGGTGCGCAATTTGCCCCATCGCCCGTAGCGTCCGGCCACGCCGCTAACCCCGCGCGCGGTTCCCTGACACAGGATCAGGCCCGCCGCGGTGGTGTACATCGGTTTCATCAATTCCTCGGGCATCCCCTTCAAATTGATCGGAAGCCCGCGGCGGACCGGAACTCCAAAAATCCGCTCCGCCAATTCCTGCGTGCCTTCGAGCAGCGAAGTTCCGCCCACCAGCACGATTCCCGAGGCAAGGCTGTCGGCCACGCCCGAGCGCATGATTTCGCGCTGCGCCATCGCGAGGATCTCTTCCATCCGCGGCTCGAGGATATCGGTGAGCATCCGGCGCGCGATCGCTTTGGGCTCGCGTCCGCCGACTCCCGGCACCTGCACCATCTCGTCGCGCCGCACGACTTGCTGGGTAGCCGCGCCGAACGCGATTTTGAGCTTCTCCGCTTCCGCGATCGGCGTGCGGATTCCGGCCGCAATATCGCTGGTCAGATGATTCCCGCCGAGCGGCAGCACGGCGGTATGCATCACGGCGCCGGCGTGGAACACGATGATATCGGTGGTGCCGCCGCCGATATCGATCAGCGCAACGCCGAGTTCGCGCTCCTCGGGAAACAGCGCGGCTTCGGCCGACGCAAGCGGCTCGAAGACCATTTCGGAGGGCGTGATTCCCGCGCGCTCGCAGCACTTGGTCAGATTCTGGCCGTAGCTCTGCGCGGCGGTGACGATATGGATGCGCGCCTCGAGCCGCACGCCCGCCATTCCGATCGGCTCGCGCACGCCGTCTTGATCATCGACCGCGAACTGCTGCGGCAGGATGTGCAGGACCTGGCGATCGAGCGGAATCGCGACTGCGCGCGCCGCGTCGATCACCCGCTCGACATCGCGCGTTCCGACTTCTCCGCCGCGCACCGCGACGATTCCGTGACTGTTGAGTCCGCGGATATGCGGGCCGGCTACGCCGGCGACCACCGAGCCAATGCGCAGGCCCGAGGTTTTTTCCGCCTCGTCGAGCGCGGCGCGAATCGCCTCGACGGTGGCTTCGATATTGACCACCACGCCCTTGCGCAGGCCCGTGCAGGGCGCGACTCCGTGACCGAGCACGGCGATATCGCCCTCGGGACTCGCCTCCGCGACGAGAGCGCAGACCTTGCTCGTGCCGATATCCAATCCTGTGAGCAGGTTTCTCATCGCTTCACGGACTCCTCAACGCCGAGCCGAACCGCGCGAATGAAGTGAGACCTTCCGCACGGCGCCATGGCGGCGCTCGGGCGGCGCATCAGCGGCTGCGAGACGCACGACGGCTTCATCGGGCATCGTCATATCCAGCGCGGCGATCATCCGCTCGCGTCCGCGCCATTGTGCCAGCACTTCGTTCGCGCGTTTGATCTCGGCGGGCGCGTTGTCGAGATCGATCAAAACCTCGGTGCGCGCTCCGTCGAGATACAGGGCCGCGACCGCATCGTTATCCACGCTCATCTCGGAAACCAGACGCGACAGTTCCGCCTCCGCGCGGACCATTGTCGCGGCGTAACCGACCAGATCGACTCCGCGCGAGTTGTCGACCCGGTCGCCGCTCAGAATCGGCAAGTCGCCTTCGGCGTTGGGCGAGACCGGACCTTCGAGCTCGCCGTTGGAGAACAACGCATAGAAACCGTCATGCCGCTCGACCATCGCGATCGCGCCGCCCTGCCTCAGTCCGGCGAGCTTGGCGATCGGCGCGCTGGTAATGCCGGCCTGGATTTCGATCGAGCGGGCCGCATCGCGCAGCCACTGCACGAGCGGATTTGCGGGAGCGGCAACGCGATCGATTCGCGCGGAATATGCGGAGAAGAAGTTCGAGCAGCGCAGGGTGAGCGCACGGCCCGGGGCACTGAATCCGGTCATCACGCCGAAAACAAAAAACGCGCACAGGACGATACCCACCATCCGTGGGTTCCATCCTGCGGCCTCTTTTACTTTTCTCCGCTCCGCCACCACACCACCACTTGCCGCGCGCGACCTACCAGTCGCCGACCAGCTTGACCTCCGGCTCGAGCCAGACGCCGCTTTGCTCTTTCACCCGATTTCGAGCCAGCTCCATCAGGGCGCGAACTTCCTCAGCTCGTGCGCCGCCAAGATTGACGATAAAATTGGCGTGCTGATCCGAAAACGCCGCGCCACCGACGCGCAGTCCCTTCAAGCCTGCGCCTTCAAGCAGCCGTCCCGCAAACGTACCGGGCGGATTTTTGAAGATCGACCCGGCGTTGGGAACTCCACGCGGCTGTCGCGCCGCTCGCTTGGCGTGCAAATCGGATACTCGCGCGCGCAGAGAATCGCGATCGCCGGGGAGCAGCTCGAACTCCACCCGCGTAATCACGAATCCGGCCGGAAGATTTGTGCGCCGATACGCGAAATTGATTTCGTCCCTGGTCAGGTCGCGCGAGACACCTTCGCGCGTTACGCCGTGAACGATAGTCACGACCTTCGCGATCTCGCCGCCGAACGCGCCGGCGTTCATCACCAGTCCGCCACCGACGGTGCCGGGAATCCCTTCGCCAAATTCAAGTCCACCCAGACTCTTCTCGACCACGGCTTCGACCAGCGCCCCGAAATCCACCGCCGCACCCGAGACTACGTGAGTGCGAACGAACTCGACTCTGCGAAAGCCTTCGCCCAGGCTGACGACCAAGCCGCGCACGCCGCGGTCGCTGACCAAAAGATTGGTTCCCGCACCGAGACAAAAGGCGGGCGTGCCGCTGCGATAGGTGGCCGCCATCGCGTGGCCGAGTTCGGTTTCGTTTTCGACCGCGAGGTAAAGATCGGCAGGCCCGCCGATTCTGAATGAGGTCAGGTCGGCGAGCGGGCGCGCGGTCTCGAGCCGTCCGCCGAAACGGTTCTGCAGATCGTGCTCAAGCATGCTCATGCGGCTTGGCCTCGTCTGCGAGCGCACCGAGAATCCGGTCGCCGAGTTTATAAATATCGCCCGCGCCGAGGGTCACGATCAGATCGCCAGAGCGAGATGCGTCTGCGACCTCACGCGCGGGTTCGAGTTCGCGGCCGAGATAGTGAACCTCAAGATGGCCACGCGCGCGGATCGCTTCGTATAAACGCCGCGAGGAGACCCCGGGAATCGGATCCTCGCCGGCGGGATAGATGTCGAGAATGAAAAGCGCGCCGGCGTCGTCAAAAGCGGTCAGGAATTCGTCGAACAGATCGCGCATCCTGGTGTAGCGATGCGGCTGAAACACGGCTACGACACGGCGCTTGAATGCTGCTCGCGCGGCGGCAAGGGTAGCGCGAACCTCGGCCGGATGATGCGCGTAGTCGTCAAGTACGATCCGGCCGTTGCTTTCGCCCTTGATCTCGAAGCGGCGGCCGATTCCGCCGAACTTCGCGAGTGCACGCGCCGCAACGTCAAAATCGATTCCGAGCTCGAGCGCGACCGCGATCGCTGCGAGCGAATTCATCGCGACGTGAACCCCCGGGGTCGGAAGCGTAACCGTACCGAGCTTCGCGCCTTTGAAGACGACTTCGAAACGAGTCGAGAGGCCGTCGATCACAACCCGCTCGGCGCGCAGATCGGCGTCCGCCGCGACGCCGTAAGTGATAACGGGCTTGCGCACCTGCGCGAGCATCCCGCGGACATTTATGCTGTCGATTCCCAGGACCGCGCGGCCGTAGAACGGCACACGATTGATAAAGCTCGCGAATGCCTCGCGCAGCCGGTCCATCGAACCGTAATGATCCAGATGCTCGGGATCAATGTTGGTGACGATCGCGATCGTCGGTAAGAGAAGCAGGAACGACGCGTCGCTCTCGTCAGCCTCGGCAACCATGTAGTCGCCGCGGCCGAGGCGCACGTTGGTGCCGGTGTTGCGGAGATTCCCGCCGATCGCGACGGTCGGATCAAGACCGGCCTCTTCCATGATCAGCGCGACCAGCGCGGTGGTGGTGGTTTTGCCATGAGTGCCCGCGACGGCTACGCCCAGCTTGACCATCCGCAGAAGTTCGCCCAGCATCTCGGCGCGCGCGATTACGGGAATCTTTTGATCGCGGGCGCGCGCGACTTCAGGATTGGAGAATTTTATCGCGGACGAAATCACGACCGCATCGAGCGGCGCGCGTAAGTGCGACGGATGATGCCCGATCTCGATTTGCGCGCCGAGCGACTCGAGCCGCGCGGTCGCGGCGCTGGCCGCGAGATCGCATCCACTGACCGCAAAGCCGAGGCTCAGCGAGAGCTCCGCGATACCGCTCATCCCGGCGCCGCCGATTCCAATAAAATGGAGCCTGCGCTTCGGCGCGAGCGAGCCCGATGTCGGTGCGGTATCCACTTGGTCTAGTTCTCCATCCGTGCGGTGTTGAAGCAAACCCGCGCGACGCGTGCGGCGGCGTCGGGAAAAACGGCGCCATTAGCGCGAGTGCCCATGGCAACCATACGCGCGGGATCGGCGAGCAGAGTTTTAATTTCGCGCGCGAGATTTTCTCCGAGGCGCTCGTCGTCTTTGACGATAATTGCGCCTTCGAGTTTCTCGATCACGCGGGCGTTATGAAGCTGCTGCATATCGCGATGAAACGGATAAGGCACAAAAATCGCCGGGCGGGCGGCCAGCGCGATGTCGGTGACGGTGCCCCCGCCGCTGCGCGCGACCACCAGGTCTGCCGCCACCAGCGCGCCGGGCATGTCATCTATAAACGGAACTACTTCCGCGTCCAACGGAAGCTCACGGTAAGCTTGCCGCACCACCTCAACATCCGCCTCCCCAGTCTGATGTGTGACCTTCAGATTTATAACACCTTTTCCCCAGATTTTGAAAGCCTCTAGGACACCAATATTGAGGCGATGCGCGCCGGTCGAGGCGCCTAAAACAAGGATTTGCGCCGGACGCCCCTCAATTGGGGTCCGATCTGTACGCGCATTATAGCGCACCGGGTTGCCGGTCAGCTCGATTTTTGACTCGGGAAAGTAAGCCCGGCTATCGGGAAAACTAACGCAGATTCTGGCCGCGAAGCGCTTCAGGAGCCGATTGGCCAGGCCCGGAAGCACGTTCTGCTCGAGCATCACGATCGGCACCCGCGCGAGCGCGGCCGCAACCCCGACCGGCGCCGACGCGTATCCGCCCACGCATACGACCAGGTGCGGACGAATTCGTTTGACCACCAGCCGCGCCTGGCCGATGGCACGCGCGAACTCCTGCAGCGCTTGGAGCCGCGCGCCGGCGCCGTGGCCGCGAATTCCGTGGACATTCAAGAGCTCGAAGCGGTAGCCGCTGTTGGGCAGCCACCGCGCTTCGAAACCGTTGATCGTGCCGACGTACAGAATTTCCGCGTCAGGCCGCTGGCGGATTATCTCCTCGCCGACCGCGACGGCTGGAAACAGATGGCCCCCGGTGCCTCCGCCGGCGATGATCAATCTCATCCGATATTTCTCGCCGCAATTTTTTTCATCGGACTGCGGGCCGTCTGCCGAGCGCGAGCAGCGCGCCCAACGCCGCCATCGCCATCATGATCGCGGTGCCGCCGTAGCTCAAAAACGGCAGCGGCAGGCCCTTGGTCGGAATCAACCCGATCACCACCGCCATGTTGATCAGCGCCTGCAGCGAAAGCATCGAGGTCAGTCCCACCGCGAGCAGGCTGGCAAACGGATCGGGTTCGTCATGCGCAATCCGCATTCCGCGGAAGAGGATCGCGCAGAACAGCGCGATCACGATGCACGCGCCGATGATGCCGAACTCCTCGCCGACGACGGCGAAAATAAAATCGGTGTGCGACTGCGGCAGATAGAACATTTTCTGCCGGCCCGCGCCGAGTCCTACCCCGCGCAAGCCGCCCGCGCCGAGTGCGATGAACGATTGAATCAACTGGAAGCCCGCGCCGCGCGCGACCTGCCACGGATCGAGAAACGCGGTCAGACGGCGCATCCGATACGACTTCGCGCACATCTGAATGATCAAGCCCACAAACGCGATCGCGCCCGCGGCGCCGAGATGTTTCGCCTCCGCGCCCGCGGCGTAGAGCATCACGAAAAGGATCACGGAGATCATCACGGTCGAACCGAAGTCGGGCTGCTTGAGCAGAATTATCGCGAGCGCACCGACGATCGCGAAGGCTGGCGCGGGGCCCTGCATGAAATCGCGCAGACGATCCTGGCGGCGGCTGAGAAAATCGGCGAGAAAAAAGACCAGTGCAAATTTCACCAGCTCCGACGGCTCGAGGACGACCGGACCAATCCGGAGCCAGCGCCGCGCGCCGCCGCGCACCAATCCGAGATGCGGCAGATAGACCGCCAGCAGCATCACGACTGAAATGATCGCGAGCGGCACCACCAGACGGCGCAGTCCGACGATCGAGAACTGCGAGAGCAGCACAAGCACCAGGAATCCCGCGACAATATGCGCCAGATGGAGCTTGAAGAAATGAAACGCGTCGCCGGTTTTTTCGAGACCAAGAAAATAGGTCGTGTTCAGCACCATCAGCAAGCCGAACAAAATCAGCGCCGCCGCCGGCAGCCACAGCCACGGGTCGGGACGCCGGTATTCGACCGCCTCAAAGCGTCCGAACCAGCTTTTGAAATAGTTCTCCGCGCTCTGCATAGTCTTTGAACTGATCGAAACTCGAGCACGCCGGCGACAGCAAAACCGTATCGCCCTTTCGCGCCACCTGCGCCGCCCGTTCGACCGCCTCCGCCAGAGTTGTAACCAGTTCGATCTCGCACGCACCGGTCAGCGCCGCGCGCATCTGCTCCCGCGCCGCGCCGATTAGAATCGCGCGGCTGACCTTGCGCCTCATCGGCGCGATGAGCGGGCTGTAGTCGCCGCCCTTATCGACTCCGCCCGCAATCAAAATGATCGGCGCGGTGATTGCGCCGATCGCTTCGACCACGGCGCCGACGTTGGTGCCTTTCGAGTCGTCGATCCAGCGCACGCCGTCGCGCTCGCGCACAAATTCGAGGCGATGCGGCAAGCCGGCGAACAGGCTCAGCACATGCTCGATCACGTGTTCGTCCACGTACATTGCAAGCGCGGCGGCCGCCGCCGCCATCGCATTGGAGACGTTGTGCTCGCCCGGGAGCCGGAAGCCCGCGATGCTGATTTGGCCGTGACGCGAGCCCATGTCGAACATCAGCGAACGATTTTCGTGCCATATCCCCGGCACGTGTCCGGAGGCGACGAAGCCGAAAGAGAACACGCGCGAGCGCACCGATTTCGCGAGCTCCCAGACGTTGGGATCGTCGCGATTCAGAACCGCCCAGTCACTGCCGTCCTGATTTTGGAACATCCGCGCCTTCGCGACGCCGTACTCGGCAAGGTCGCGGTAACGATCGAAATGATCATCGGTGAGATTCAGATAAACACCGACCTTAGGCTTGAAGTGCACGGTCGATTCGAGCTGAAAGCTCGAGACCTCGGCGACGATCGCGTCGTAAACCCCGTTGACCGCCGTGATCAGCGGAGGCTGCAGGTTTCCACCGACGAACGGATGCATCCCGGCGGCCTTCAGGATCGCGCCCAGCAGCACGGTCACAGTGCTTTTGCCGTTGGTGCCGGTAATCGCCGCGATCGGCGCGGAGAGGAAGCGCGAGGCGAGTTCGACCTCGCCAATAATCTCGATTTTGCGCTTGGCCGCCGCCGCGAGCAGCGGAGCGTCGAGCGCCGCGCCGGGAGTCGCGACGACCAGATCGACCCCGTCAAGCCACGCCGGATTTTCCGTGCCGAGTTTCAATTGTCCCGGCGGAAGCGTGGCGCGATCGATATCGGATCGGCGATCGGTGAGGACCAGGTGTGCGCCGTGAGCGGCCAGGAATTTTGCCGCCGCGATTCCAGTCGTCGCCAGGCCCACGACCATCACCGTCTTGCCCGCGAGTTTCATCATCGTTCGAGTATAAGCGCCGCTGCGTGTTGAGTCAGCGAAGTTTCAGCGTCGAAAGCGCGACCAGCGCGCATACGATCGAAATGATCCAGAAGCGCACCACGACCACCGTTTCGGGCCATCCGCTGAGCTCGAAATGATGATGTATCGGCGCCATCCGGAAGAAGCGTTTACCTCCGGTCCACTTGAAGTAGTAGCGCTGGATAATCACCGACGCGGCTTCGATCACGAACACTCCGCCCGCCATCACCAGCGCCAGCTCCTGCTTGCACAACACCGCGACGGTTCCGAGCGCTCCGCCAAGCGATAGCGCGCCGACGTCGCCCATGATCATCGAGGCGGGATAGGCGTTGAACCACAGGAAGCCGAGCGACGCGGCAATCAGCGAAGCGCAGAAGATCGCCACCTCGCCGACGCCGACGACGTGTGGAATCTGCAGGTAGGTGGCGAACTTCAGGTTGCCGGCGACGTAGGTGAAAACCCAGTAGGTGAACGCGGTGGTCATGACCGGGCCGATCGCAAGGCCGTCGAGCCCGTCGGTAAAATTCACCGCGTGCGAGCATCCCGCGATCACCAGCATCGCGAACGGAATATAAAAGATCGGACCCCAATCTGGATGCAGATTCTTAGCGAACGGGATCGTGAGCGTGGTCGGAAATTTCAGCACCGCGAACAGCACCACCGACGCGAGCAGCGCGCAGCCGAAAGTTCCGCCGAGCTTCGCCGATTCGCTGAGGCCCAGGCCCTTGCCGCGCTTGAGTTTCAGGTAATCGTCGCTGAAGCCGATCGCGCCGAAGCTCGCGGTGACAAAGATCACGATCCAGACGTAGGCATTGGTGATATTGGCCAGCAGCAGCGTCGCCGCGAGGGTTGCGGTCAGGATCAACAAGCCGCCCATCGTGGGAGTGCCGGCCTTCTTCTGATGGCTTTGCGGAACGACGTCGCGGATCGTCTGGCCGAAATGCGCTGCGCGAAAACGATCGATCAACCACGGACCCATCGCGAGCGAGATCGCAAGCGCGGTCAGCCCGGCCAGTACCGAGCGAAAGGTTTCATAGCGAAGGACGTTAAAGCCCTGAAAATGCGTGTGCAGGCGATAGAGCAGCAGATACAGCATCGCGTCTCAATTTGTCCGGTAGCCATGCTCCCGTGCAATTTCGCCGATTACAATACGATCGTCGAATGCGAGTACGCGATCGCCAACCAACTGATAATTCTCGTGACCCTTGCCCGCGACGATCACCGTGTCGCCGGGCTCAGAGATACCGAGTGCCAGGGCGATAGCGGCGCCGCGGTCGGGCTCGACGCGATAATCCTTCGCACACACCCCCGGTTCTATTAGCGCTGAGCGGAGGCCGATTTCGATCTCGGCGATGATCGCGCTCGGATTTTCGCTGCGCGGATTATCCGAGGTGATAATCGGAAGATCGGCCAGGCGCGCGGCGAGACCGCCCATGATTGGGCGTTTGCCGCGGTCGCGATCGCCGCCGCATCCGAATACGCAAATCACGCGACCGCGGGTGAATTTACGCGCGGCGCTGAGCACCGCTTCGAGCGCGTCGGGCTTGTGCGCGTAGTCCACCAGCACCAGCACTCCCGCACGCGCGGGCACCGCCTCCATCCTGCCGGGGGCCCCTGGGCATCGCCGCACACCTTCCGCCACCGCCTCAGGTTCGATGCCCAGGGCCACCGACACGGCGGAAGCCCCAAGAATATTGATCAGGTTGAACTCGCCGACGAGCGGCGAAGTAAACTCGATTTTTTTTCCGAGCGCAAGGATTGTTGCACGAATTCCGTCCGCGCTGGCTGAGTAGCCCTGTGGATAAACGTCGAATCCTGAAGCGAGTCCGAAGCTGATTTTCCGCGTCGGCGCGGCGGCGAGCACCCGCCGTCCATATGGATCATCGCCGCGCGCTACGGCAAAAATATCGCCGCGATTGCTGCGCGGGAGAATCTCGGTGAACAGGCGCAGCTTGGCGGCGAAGTAGTTTTCCATCGTGCCGTGATCATCAAGATGGTCGCGGCCCAGGTTGGTGAAAACCGCGGCGCGAAAGTTGAGCGCGTCCACGCGCCCCTCGGCGATCCCCATCGAAGAGACTTCCGCGGCGACGTGGCGCACGCCCTCGCGCTCCATTCGCGCGAGCGCGGACTCGATATCGATCGACTCGGGCGTGGTAAGTCCGCTGTAGATTTTGTTCTGGCGGACAAAGACTCCGACGGTGCCGATGATCCCCGCCGAGTGCCCCGCGGCTTCCAGGATCGACGCGAGCAGATAGGTCGTCGTGGTCTTGCCGCTGGTGCCGGTGATCCCGATTAAATCGAGGCGCTCGCTCGGTGCGCCGAAAAACCGCGACGCGGCCGCGCCCATCAGCAGGCGCGGCCGCGCGCTCTCGACAACGGTCACCGCGGGACGGGCGTCCTCACCTCCACCACCCACCACAATCGCCCGTGCCCCGCGGTTTAATGCGTCATTTACGTTCGCGCGGCGGCGTTTCGGGTCGCGCGCCAGGGAGAAAAACAGATGGCCGGCAGCCACTGCGCGCGAGTCATAACTGAGTCCCGAAATTTCCACCGCCCCATCGCCCTCAATCCGTCCATCGAGTCCCTCGAGTAGCTCGTCAAGCCTCACATCCCGCCCCCCGGCGCGGCCGCGCTGGTGCGGATGACGCCGCTTTCTGCGGCCGCAATCTTGTCCGGCTGGATCGGCGCGAGCGTCAGCTTGATTCCCGCATGGCTGAGCGGAGCGCTCGGCGCGGGATCCTGCGCGACGACATAACCGCTGCCCCGTACTTCGAGTGTCACGCCGATTTTGCGCGCGACCATCAGCGCGCGGCGCAGGCTCATCCCGGAGAAATTCGGAGTCGTCGGAGAGCCGGCTCCTGTCAGCGCGGGAATCTCATCGCCGGCGTCGGGGGCTGAAGCATCGGCCAGGCGCGAATCGCTCTTTCCGGCCGCCGGCATGGGGATCATCCCGGCTACATCGTAGTTGCCGCCGGGCGCTGTGATATTCAGATCGCGCACCGCGCCGGATGCGATCTCGCTGAAAGCCGGCGCCGCGTAGAGTCCGCCAAAGTGGCCGTGGCCGACATCGTACAGCACCACGAGGATCAGCAGCCGCGGATCGTCGGCGGGCAGAAACCCGACGAACGAGCATACGTGCCGATTCTGATAGTAGCCGCCCGCCGGATTCACCATCTGCGCGGTGCCGGTCTTGCCCGCGACGATAAAGCCGTCAACCTTGGCACGATGCGCGGTGCCATTGGGACCGTTCACGACGTTGCGCAGAAGGAGATTCATCGTATGCGCGACCTCGGGCGAGATCACGCGCCGCATCACCTGCGGCGTATGGCGCAAAATCACATTGCCCTGCGCGTCGTATGCGGTCTTCACCACGTAGGGCCGCACGATCAATCCGCCGTTGGCGATCGCCGCGTACGCGGTTGCGAGCTCGATCGGAGTCACCGAAATGCCCTGTCCGAAGCCATGATTTGCGAGATCGATTTCCTTCCACGTCGAGGGATTCATCACCATGCCGCTCGCCTCGGCTGGAAGATCGATCCCGGTGCGCAGGCCTATTCCGAATGCACGCATGCCCTGGTAGTAGCGCTCCGCGCCGAGCCCGAGCGCGATTTTCGCAGCGCCGATATTGGATGAAACCTCGATAATTCCGGCGAGGTCGAGCATGCCGTGCTTGCTGTCATCGTGGATCGTGCGGCGGTCGATGGTCCAGTGGCCTTGCTCGCAGTAGATCTGCTTGTCGAGCGTGATCGCTCCATCGGACAGCGCGACCGAAGCCAGAATTCCTTTCATCGTCGAGCCGGGCTCGAAGGCGTCCTGCACTGCGGTGTTGTGCAAACGATCGTGGACGCTTGCCGGATCCGCGCCGATATTCGCCATCGCGATAACTTCGCCGGTAAACGGATCGAGCACGATCGCGGCGCCGCGCTTGGCGCCGCTTTGCTGCACCTCGGCCGCGAGCTCGGTCTCGGCGAGCGACTGGATCGACGAATCGATCGTTAGTTCGAGCTGCGCGCCCGGCTCTGGAGTCTTGAGTTCGAGCGGGCTGTCGAAAATCGGATGCCCCAGCGCGTCGTGGTAGAAGCTCAGTTCGACCGGCTCTCCGCGAATCATTCTGTTGTATTCGAGTTCAAGGCCGGAGAGCCCCTGGCCGTCCATCCCCGCAAGCCCGACCACCGCCGCGGCCAGGTTGCTCTCCGGGTAAAAGCGTTTGTATTCGCTGAGCGCGCCGACGCCTTCGATTCCGAGCGCCTCGGCCGCTTGCGCCTTGTCCACCGATACGCGCCGCACCAGCCAGACGAAGGGAGAAGGCTTGGCGAGCCTGGTTTCGAGCTCATTTGAGCTGAGGCCGAGGGCGGCGGCGAGCCTGGCGCGCTCGCGCAAAGTCGTGGTGTCGAGCACGCGATGCGGACGCGCGTAGACTGAGCGCGTTTCGGCCGAAAGCGCGAGCGGCTCTCCATTGCGATCGACAATCGGCCCGCGCACTGCCGCAAGCTCCGTCTCACCGGTATGCTCACTGTTCGCAAGCGAGACCAGGCGCGGTCCGTCGAACTCGACCAGCACCACCAGGCGCATCACCGCAAGCACGAACAGCGAGGCCAGCGCCAGCGTCAGCCATCCCACGCGCGCGCGGCGCTGTTTGAACGATACGTTCATGGCAGCATCACCACCTGTCCGTTGGCGGGCGGCGCCAGATGATACTTCGGCGCGAGCGCGCGGAGCCGGTCGTGCGATCCAAGCTGAGCGGCCTTGAGCCGCAGCGTGCGGTTCTGATCTTCGAGCCCCGCGATATCTTCGCGCAACGCGGAGAGCCGGTAGCCCTCGCGCGTAGCTTCGAGCCGGATCATCAGCGTGGTGAAACCGAGAGCCGCGACCGCGATCATCAGAATTCCCGCCAGGATCGGAGACGGCGGATTTGCCGGGCGCACACGGCGGCTCATTGCGCGATCCTTTCGATACAGCGCAGGCGTGCGCTGCGCGCGCGCGGATTACTCGCGATCTCGGTGCGCTGCGGTTTCATTACTTTGCCGGTGATCGCGGAATAATCGTCCGAGCGTTTGAGGTCGCGAAAGCGCTCCTTGACCGCGCGATCTTCCAGCGAATGGTATGCCAGCACGACCATGCGGCCGCGCGCGGCAAGCAATCCCGGCGCGTCGGCCAGCAACGCGGCAAGGCTTTCCATCTCGCGGTTGACTGCGATCCGCAGCGCCTGAAAAGTGCGCGTCGCCGGATGCGCTCCGCTGCGGCGATGCGGCCCGATTGCGCGCTCGACCACCGCGCGCAGCTCGGCGGTGGTCTCAAGCGGGCGTCGGCGGCGCTCCTCTATGATCGCACGCGCGATTCTGCGCGAGGCGCGCTCTTCGCCAAAATTGAAAATGATATTGGCGAGATCAGTTTCGGTCTCCTCGTTCACCAGGTCATACGCGCGCAGCCGCTGCGTCCGATCCATCCTCATGTCGAGCGGACCGTCGAGCCGGAAGCTGAAGCCGCGCTCCGGATCGTCTAGCGCAAAGCTCGACATCCCGAGGTCGGCGACGATCGCGTCCACTCGCTCGAATCCGCACTCGTCCAGCACCCGCGCAAGATCGCCGAAATTAGCCTGGCGGAGGAGCACCCGATCACCGAAGGACGCCAGCCGCTCGCTCGCGGCCGCTAACGCGTCAGCGTCGCGATCGATCCCGACGATACGCGCGTCGGTCGCGCCGAGGATCGCCTCGGCGTGACCCGCCATCCCGAGCGTCACATCAACGACGACGCGCGGCCCGTGCGCGGCAACCAAGTCGCGCACCTCCGCCACCATCACCGGCACATGCCTCCGGACCGCCGCGCCGTCGTCGTGTTTCACCGCCAAACTCATCGCCGCTTACAAACCGAGCTTCTCGTAAAAAGCCGGATCCTGGAGCTCCGCTTCGTTTGCACGGAGCACGCCCTCAAGCACCGCCTTGTCCCACAACTGAAAATGATCGCGCAGCGCGGAAAACGTGACCTCGCGCGCGAGCCCGGCAAATTCGCGCAACCGGGTCGGAATCAGGATACGTCCCTGCCGATCCACCGGAACCTCGTGCGCACCGCCGATGTAAAACGTTTCGAATTTCTGTATGGATGGATCGAAGCGATTGTGCGTCGCGACTTTTGCCAGCAACTGCTCCCATTCCACCGGAGGATAAACGTCGAGGCATCGTTCGCGGTTGTAGAAATTATTGGTGATGAACAGGCGATCGTGCTCTTCGCGCGCGAGCACTTCACGGAATCGCGCCGGAATACTGACGCGTCCCTTTTCGTCGATCGCATGGTCAAAGCGGCCGCTGAACACCCTCTTCCTCCCAAACGCTCCACAATCTCCCACTATACACCACTACAGTCAAGTAAATTGGGTACTGATTGGAGACGAAATGAGTATTGAGAAACCGGGACGTCGGAGAGCGAAAGAAAAACGAATATAGTACTTCCGCTATTCGCACCTGCGAATAATCGAGTGCATATTAAGTTTATGTATTTTAAATTCTTTCTTGACAGGACCGCCGTTCATTAGCGAAACTCGCGCCGATTACCCCACTGGATAAACGGATTGAATTCGCCTTCGAGCATAGGGGCGAAGAGAGGATTGAAGATGACAGGGAAAGCTTGGGTGCGGAGCGCCGTCGTGGTCGCGGCGGGAGTTGCGTTCACGATGACCCTCACGAGTCCGGCCGCGTGGTCGAGAGGAAAGAAGAAAGTTGAACCGACAGCTACGCCGACCGTTACTCCGACCGCGACTGCGACCCCAGAGGTCAAGGCGTGGAATTTCGATCAAGACAAGGCGGGAGGATCCGCCGCGGGATGGACCGCGGTGCTGGGCGACTGGCAGGTTATTCCCGACCCGAGCGCGCCGAGCCAGCCCAACACCTATGGGCTTCCTCCGGGCCGGATGCTGCAGTCCCTGATGAGCGCGCTGCAGTACTATCCGATGACGGTACTCTCGGATCCGACCGAATACTCAGACTTCACGCTTGAGGCGTCATTCAAGTCAGCAGGTGGACGCTTTGACTGTTCGGGCGGAATCATCTTCCGCTACGTTGACAAGGACAACTTCTACGTGCTCTCGGCCGGATGCCCGAGCGATTACTTCCAGCTCTCGCGGATCAGCGGCGGAAAGTTCGACGTGCTGAAGCAGACGGTGGTGCCGACCGATAAGGACACCTGGTACAAGATCAAAGTCGTTGCGCAGGGCGGACATTTCATGTGCTACGACGACAACAAGATGATCTATGATTTCGACGACAGCAAGATCGCCAAGGGGCGCATCGGGTTGTGGGCGAGTGACGATTCGCAGGCGCGGTTCGACAATGTGACGCTGACGCTGCCGGTCGCGGAAGGGTCGGCTGGTTCGAGCGCAGCGGAGTCTTCGCCGGGCGCGGCTATCCCGCCGCCTCCTCCGCCGCTGCCGCCACCGCCGCCTCCAGCGCACTAATCGCGCGGCTAGAGGAACTCACGGGCGCTGGGGTATCAAAATTCCGGCGCCCGTTTTTATTGCGCTGGCGACGCAGTGCAACTGTTGATCGACGGCTACTTGACGCTTAGGCTAGACCGTAATGGATACCACTCCGGAACAGTCCGAGAATAAGCTCGACCACGAGCGTTTGCCGCCCGGCAATTACCTGAAAGAAGTCGGGCGCGGCGTTGGTGTCCTGTTTGGACTGGGCCTGCTGTGGGGTCTGGAAATCGTGCGCAACGCGTACTTCAGGGTGCTTGACCGGACCGGCGTGAAGCCACGCACCCGTCGCTCGAGCGCATTTCCGCCCGGGCAACCGAAGAAGCACACGGCGATCCAATCCTGAGCTTCACGCACAGTCTTCCAAATCTTCCGAATCTTTGTTGGTTCAGTTTTCAGTTGCGATGGTGTCGCCGCGCGGCGCGCAGTCCCGCTCCCGGCGACGATGATGTCGGACCCTGCGCTTTGACTTCGCCGCCGGTGCCGAGGTTTTCATCCAGCAAACGCGCCAGGTAGCGCGCGAGCTTGTCGTCGAGTACGCGGACCAGCGTGTCGGTTTGCGCAGCCTGAATCATCTTGAGCAGACCATCGAGGCGATGCGCGCGGTCGTGCTCGCGAATCAACCGCGCGATCGCACTGTGCGATAGCGCGGCGAGCTTGGACCGCAGAGCGCGTTCGAGCCGCTCGACCAAATCCTCAAGCTCAGCGCGCGGCGAAGGGGCTCCCATCAGATAGGCGCATCCCGCGCATCGTGGCGTGACCTCGAGATGTGAGGGTACGGCACGGTCACATTGGATAACTCGGCGCTGGAGCGTCGCGACGCGCAGGGCAAAGCTCGGGCCGAGCGCGGGACCGAGCGCGCCGATCAGGTCGAGCTTCATGAGTGCGTCCAGTAGTCGGCGCGCGTCGTTGACGACAAGCGCATCGCGCTCCATCGCGGATTTCCACGCGCTATGAAAGGCCTGGTAGAGCTGGACGTAGGTCCATTTGAATTTCTGGAAGCGCGCCTCGAGCGCGTTGAACCCGCGCGGCGCGCCGCCAAGCATCCGGGGCGCAAGTTCCGCCAGCAGCAAATGGCATTCGGTTTCGAGTGCGGTGATACGCGGGTCGCGCGCCGGATCCTCTTCGGCGGGAATACGCAACCCGGTCGCTTCCACGAACTCGCGCATCGCGCGCATCCGCGGCACAACTTCGGCGGCGATCGCAAGCGAATCGTATGCGGAAACGACCTGCAGCGCCGCTGCCCGCCGGGCCGGATCGGCGCCTATATCGATTATCCGCCCGACTCCGCCTTCAGCCAATGCGGTGTAGTCGTCAAGAGTGCCGGTGTGCTCGGCAGGAATCGCGAGGTTCGCTTCGCCGAATGCGGCCACGAGTGTTTCGCGCGTGCGGCTGGCCGCCTCAACTGAGCCGGCTAACGCTTCAGCGAGCGACTCGGTCGCGATGCGGACCGACGCGGCATCGCGCGCAAGCTCGAGCGACGGTTCGAAGCGCCGGGTGAGCGCAATCGCGGCGTTGAAGCGCGCGGCTTCCGGCACCAGCGCGCCGGCGGGATCGAAAATGATCTCTCCCGCCCCGTCGGCGCGAATCACGCCCGCCGTGCGGTCCTCGAGGCACCGGACAATCTCAACGAGCGTTCCCGCCAATACGCCAGCGCCGGCCGCAAGCATCGGCACGCGCGCCTCAAGTTCCGCAATCGGCATCGGCCTCGTGCCGCCGAGTGCATGTTCGACCGCAACCGCGTGTCCGATTTCGCGCGCCAGGATCCGCTCGTTTCCATGAAACGCGGTCAGCGCGTTCTCGACCGTCTTAAGCGCAGCGCGGCCCGCGTCCCCCAGGCGCTCCTCGACGCGCCGTTTGATCGCGGCGTTATCCATTAGATCAGCGCAGTAGAGCAGCCGCTTAGGCTCGGCGCCGCCACTTTCGAGCTGACTGGCGATCGCCTCCCGCGCCAAACGCGCCGCGATAGCGACGTTTCCGGAAGGCTCCGCCAGCGTGCCCAATGTGCGCACCGTGAGCGGATGAAATGGAAAAATCGCGGGCGGATCAAAGTCGAGCAGATCGACGCCCGCATAGAGCTCGTGAATCAATTCCTGAACGGCCTCACGCGATTCATCGTCCTCATGAACCACGCGTGCACGCGCGATTGCGACTCGCATCAGCTCGTCACGATTCGCTGGCGCCACCGCAAGGGCGATCGCTCCGTCGGGCGCGGAAGAGCGCCCCGCGGCGATTACGGTCAGCCGCACGATCGCGCAGCTGCGCGCGAGATTCGCAAGCGCGAGAAAGTAGGCCGCGGCCGGCTCGGAATCCGACGCGCTGAAATCGATCGCGATCGTGACCGCGCGCAACCCCGTGCGCCGTGCTTGTTCCATCGCCAGCGAGACTGCGTCCGCGCCGCCAAGCTCGCGCCATAGTGCTGCGCTTTGGCGTTCAGCGCCGATCTGCTCGGCAAGAGTATCGAGCAGATACGCTTCCAGCTCGCTGCCAATAACCCGTCCCGCCAGCTCGAAGCCGCAAAGCAGATGGCGTCCCGGCTCGGCGGCGGGCGTGGCCGCGCGGCTCTCGAGCGCGAGTACATAGTTGAGGAAGTGGGTTTTGCCCGAGCCCGCGGGACCGACGATCCAGAACATCGCGCCGCGCGGTCCGGCGATCGAGCGATTAACAATCTCCCACGATCGCTGCGCCGCGCGCGTCATCACAAACGACGCGACAGTCTGCTCGCGCGGCGCAAGTTCGAGCTCGGCGCGCTCTGATGCCGCCGGCTCGAGCGCAATAAGCTCGCGACCGTCGGCATGGCGCATCCCCCTTTGATTCGCCATGCCTATTATCTACAGCAAAATCATGGCCGAGACCAGAAATCCACAAAGAGCTATGCTTGTTGACAGCATGCTATAGCAGGATCGGGTAAAATTTGATCGACGGTCAGACTACATGTCCTAAATCGAGATTGACAAACTACGCTGAGAATTGACGAGCGCAGAAAGGATAGTCGCACTAATGGCGAATGGATCCGGCAAAGGATCAGATCACTCCGGCCGCACGCAATTTCTCTAGCTCTTGCGCATTGATGCCTATCGACTCGAGCACCTCCGCCGTGTGCTCCCCAAGTTGGGGCGGTCGGCGCAAGCTATCGCTGGTGGGTTGAGGAGCAGCGGAGAGTTTCACCGGCGAACCTGAGACGCGAATAGCGCCGCGGGTCGGGTAGTTGCTATCAACCAGCATCCCGCGCATCGCGGTTTCAGGATCAGCGATCACTTCCTCAACGTTGCGTACGGGAGCGCAAGGCACTCCCGCCTCGATCAGCATCGTGATCAGCGCGTCGCGTTCGTGCTTCGCGGTCCATTGAGCAACCAGGCCATCCACCTCGTCAGCAATTCGCAACCGGCTGCCGTGATTTGCATAGCGCGGATCGGCGAGCAGATCCTCGTGACCCATCAGCTTTGCGATGGTGCGCCAATGCGCCTCGGTCAGGCAGAAGATCAGAATCTCGCTATCGCTGGTAGGATAGATGTTGGTGGGACAGGCACCCCAATGACGATTCCCCAGGCGCTTGAACTTCATCCCCTGCAAAGCGGGCGCGGTCGCGCTCATCAGAGCGGGAATCGCGACATCGAGCATCGCAACTTCCACCTTCTGTCCGTGTCCGGTTTTGCCGCGCTGGATTAGCGCCGCCAGAATTCCGCTCACCAGATGGCTGCCGGTGCCCATGTCGATAAGAGTCGCCGAGGTTTTGACTTTGGCATCGGGGAATCCGGTGATGCTGATGAATCCGGAGGACGCCTGAATCGTATTGTCCATCGAGCCGAGCTTCGCCCATCGGCTGTCCGAGCCGTAGCCTTTTCCCGAGGCGTAGATCAGATGCGGACAGCGATCCTTGATCTGTTCGTATCCGAGACCGAACGACGCCATCACCCCGTCGAGATAGTTTTCCACCAGCACGTCGGCGTCTTCGAGAAGTTCGAGCGCGATTTCCTGTGCGCGCTTCTTCTTTAGGTTGAGCGTGACGGATTTCTTCTGCGCATTGAGCATCAGGAACGAGTAGCCGACGCCGCCGGGAGAATCGGGCCGGCGCAGAACCTCGCCGGTCGTGGGCGGCTCGATCTTGATCACACTGGCGCCCAGGTAGGCGAGTTGCATCGTGCAGTACGGCGCGGCGTACACCTGGCCGAAATCGATCACGCGAATTCCTTCGAGCGGAAGAGTCTTGTCCATAGCTGCCATTTGAATGCGTCCTAACGGAGCAGCGTGCGCGCGATTACCATCCGATGGACCTCGGACGGACCTTCGCCGATACGCCGGATGCGCGCCTCGCGGTACCATCGTTCGAGCGGAAATTCCTTGCTCACCCCGTAACCGCCGTGAATCTGCACCGCGCGATCGATCACGCGTCCCAGCACCTCGCTCGAATAGAGCTTCGCGATCGATGCCTCGGTGCGGAAGTCTTCGCCACGGCCGGCCTTCCACGCACCGTCCCAGGTGAGCCAGCGTGCCGCGCGCAACTCGACCTCCGAATCGGCGAGCATCCACTGGATCGCCTGCCGCTTCGAAAGCAATTCGCCGAAGGTGCTGCGCGTCTTGGAATGCTCGATCGCCATTTTAAGCGCCGCGACTCCAACTCCGATATTGCACGCCGAATAGGGAAAGCGCAGGCGCGTCAGCAGCCCCAACGCGAGGCTCAGGCCTTTGCCCTCCTCGCCCAGGCGCTGCTCGACCGGCACCACGCAATCTTCGAACGAGACTTCGTTGGGAATCGCAGAAGTGCGCAGCGTGCGGATCGGCCGCGCGGTGAATCCCGGCTGGCCCTTCTTGATTATGAACGCGGTAATTCCCTCGCGACCCGCCTTGGGATCGGTGCGGGTGAATACGACTCCCCACTCGGCCTCGTGCGCGTGCGAGATAAAGATCTTGGTGCCGTTGATAACGTAGGTATCGCCTTTGCGCACGGCGCGGCACTGGATCGCGCCTGCGGGATCGGAGCCGCCGGAAGGTTCGGTCACCGCATAGAAGGTGTGCCACGCGTTCTTGATCGATCCGCCGGCATATTTTTCGATCTGATCTTTATTTCCCGCCCAGATGACTGGCGGCGGCGTGCGCCCGAAAACTCCCGCGCCCGGGTTGTACAGGCCCATGCGATGCTGCGCCATCTCCTCGGTCAGCACGCACATCTGGAACGTGTCGAGTCCCTGGCCGCCGTATTCTTTGGGCGCCCCCATACACCACATCCCGGCGGCCTGAACCTTCTTCGCGATTCGCCAGTAGTCGTCTTCGGGGATTTCCGCCGCGTCGGGGTCGCCTTTAGCCTCGATCGGGATAATCTCGTCGCGGATGATGCGGCGGACCTGATCGCGCAGAGCCGCAAGCTCTTCGGGAATTTGATAGCCACTGCTGTCCATCAGAAGATCTCCTCGTGCGCGTGCGCCTTCTCCTCGAGTCCGCGCTTCAATGCGGCGATCCACAGCTCGCGAATCCATTCGAGGTCGTACGCGCCCCAGGTTCCTTTGATCTCGAGATCGATTTCGCGAACGTGCTGGATTGCGGCGGCGATTTGCGCGATCGCGGCGTCACCCATCTTGATTCGTTCGGTGCCGGTCTGTTCCTTTGCCGCAAGATAGGCCGAGAGCCCATCGAGCACGTCTCCACTATAGGTCCATAGCTGCTGCTCCGCGCGTGCCAGCGGATTTCCACCGGCACGGGAGATCGATTCGGCAGCGGCAATCGCATCCTGAAATGCGCGCGCGGCGTTTTTCAGCTCGACGCGTTTGCGGCGGCCTTTTTCCGCGGACATCTGCGGACGCATCACATCGGAAAAGTCGAGCGACAGGACCGACGCGCGCTCAACCGCGCGATACGCAGCTTCGAGCGCAGGGGCGCATCGCGGATGCCTCCCCAGGGCGGTGTCGGAAATCGCGGCGGCGGGCTCCGATGCAACATCGCGGGCGGATCGCACGAACGCCTCGAGATTGACCGGATAGGCGAGCGTGCTGAACGCGCCAAAGGTCAGGCACGAGATACTGGTGACTCCAAGCGCGTGATAGGCGCGCAGATCGCGCGCTACGACGCCGGGAGTCGCGAAGGCGAGTCCGCCGAACAATATCGCGTCGGCGTAATACTCGAAGATATGCGCGCGTCCGTCGAAGATTTCGAGGTAGCGCTTGAGCGATTCGAGAAACGGCGGATTGATTTCGCAAGCGGGATCGTCGATCGCGTGCGAGTAGCATCGCTCACGAGGCGCCCATTCGAACCACACGTTCGGCAGAGGACGCAGGCCCGGATGCGGCTCGAGCGTGTCGTGGTACGCGAGGTACGCAACCGGCGGAGCGCCGGCTCCGCGCCCGGCGAGCGACTCGGCGATAGCATTCACGACGTCCATATATTGCAACTGCGGCCCAAGCTCGCGGCATTTGCCGCATCGGCACCACGCGCCCTTCCAGACGTCAGCGCCCCAGATGTGCAAGAGCTGGTTCTCCGGATAATCGCCGACGTATTTGAGCGCGCCTTCGCGCACCAGTTCGAGCGCGGCGGGATTCGAGACACACAGGTTCCCGCGCGCCATTCTGGTTCCGTCATCGCCGGCCGGAAACATTGCCGGATCGGTCTGGAACCGCTCGCGTGGGAGCAAAATCTGCAGGACGTGGCCGCCGTACTCCTGCGCGATTCCGTAATCCTCAAACAGCGGCTGGATCTCGTCAATTTTGAGACGGGTATCGTGCGCGTGCCGGATATACGAAAAAGCATTGGCCCCCCGCCGCCCGAGCCATGGGACGAACTCGCGGTCGTGGCGCAGATGCAGCTCAAGCCGATCGGCGAAGCCGTAGTTCCAGGTCATGATGTCGGAGACGAATGCGCGGCGCGAAAACGACGGCGTGATCCGATACGGCGCGATCGCGCGGAGCGCGTCCGCGTCGATTCGCGGATACAGAGCGCTCGCGCCCGGTGCGAAGCACGCGCCCAGATGCTCGAGCAGATCGGCCGACGCGTGAATCAGTCCACGCGCGCTGCCCGCGCCGAGCGCGATCGCGGCATTATCCGCACGCGCGATCGCGAAGGAGTCTCCGGCAAGCGTATCGCCGGCGAATGGATCCGCGAGCTCGCCGCCGCGATGCGCGTCCAGCTCGATTCGCATGCGATTGGAGCCGAGCGCGGCATCGTGCCTGACATCCACCGGACGCGAGAGCATCGCGGCGAGCCCCGTCGCGATTTCGCCGGCGGCAGTCGCCGTGACCCGCGACTCGGGAGTATCGAGCGCGCCGTTCGAAACTACGATTCGCGGGAATTGCGTTTTAGATTCTCGATCTGCGCTCACCTTCTCACTCCAAACCGCGCGGGCCGCGATTGTCGCGGCGAATACCGGGGAATGATAACATGACTGATCGAATTTAGTATCGGCCGTCACCAGAGCCCCAAGCCTCGCGCCGAGAGCGCATCCAGATGCCCAGTCCCAACGAGATTCTCGCCGAATTAAAAAAAGTCAAATACCCCGGCTTCACGCGCGATATCGTGTCGTTCGGGATCATCAAGGATATCGAGGTCGCCTCCGCCAGCGTCACGGTCGTAGTCGCGGCGCCGTCGGCGAAACCCGAGGTCGTCAGTCAAATCGCCGAAGAGGTCAAGCGCGTGATCGCCGCGATGCCAGGCGTGCCTGCGGTTCAAGTGCGGCTCGAACAACCTGCTCCTGAGGCCAAGGCGCGGCCGCAGCAAACGATGGCGCGCCGCAGTATCCCGGGGGTAGCGCATATCGTCGCAGTCGCCAGCGGCAAGGGCGGAGTCGGCAAGTCCACCGTCGCGGTGAATCTGGCGCTCGCGATGCGCGCGCTCGGATGGCGCGTCGGGCTTATGGACGCCGACGTGTACGGACCGTCGATCGCGATGATGGTGGGAGCCGAGAAGGCGGTCACTTTGACCCCAGAGCGGCGAATCATTCCGCTTGAGCGTTTCGGCATCCGCTACGTCTCGATGGCGTTGTTCATCAACGACGAGACCGCCGTTATCTGGCGCGGGCCGATGGTCACCAAGCTCGAGACCGAATTTCTGTTCAACGTCGAATGGGGCGAGCTCGATTGCCTGGTGCTGGATTTACCTCCTGGCACCGGCGACGCCCAATTGACAATCACGCAGCGGGTCGAGCTCGACGGCGGGGTGGTCGTTACGACGCCACAGGCGATCGCGCTGGTTGACGTGAAGCGCGGAGTCGAGATGTTTCGCGAGGTGAATGTTCCGGTGCTCGGCGTGGTCGAGAACATGAGCTATTACCTGTGCCGCAAGTGCGGCAAGCGCCACGAGATTTTTTCCCATGGCGGCGGAGCGCGCTATGCGGCCGAGCTGGGGGTACCGTTTCTGGGCGAGATTCCGATAACTCGCGAGCTGCGCGAGGGCGGAGATACGGCGAGCCCGATCGTCGCGGTGAATCCGGGCCACGCGATCTCCGCCGCGTTCAAGGAAATCGCTGCGAAAGTGATCGCGAGCATCGACACGGCGCGCAACTGACGCTACGCATGGGCGACTCACCCAAAATCTCGCTCATCACGATCGCGAGGAACGAGCAGGCGCTCATTGGTCAGTGCCTTGCAAGCGCATGGTTCTGCGCGGAGAAGATTGTTGTCGATTCTTTTTCCGACGACCGCACGGTCGAGATCGCGCGGGCCGCCGGCGCTCAGGTCTTTCAGCACGAGTTCACGAACTATGTGATGCAGAAGCAGATGGCGCTGGACCGGGCGACCGGCGACTGGGTCCTGCTGATGGACGCCGACGAGCAGGCGACCCACGATCTGGGTGAGGAGATTCTGCGCACCATCGCGCAGCCCGCGCCGAAGGACGGCTACCGCATCCGGCGGATTTTGTACCATCTTGATCACTATTATCCGCACGGAATTTATCCCGACACACCCGTGCGGTTGTTCCGGCGCAAGCGCAGCCATATTGGCGGACGGGACCCCCACGACAAGGTCGTCGTCGAGGGCGAGGTCGGCAAGCTCGCCGCGCCGATTCTGCATTTCAGCTATCGCGACGTCGCCGACCATGTTGCGACGATCAACCGTTTCAGCACTCGTGCCGCGCTCGAGCATCAGCCGACCGCGTTCACGCCGATCAAGATGATTGCGAATCCGATCTGGCGATTCTTCAATTTTTATATTCTGCGCGGCGGTTTCCGCGACGGCGGCCGCGGCCTGTACGCCGCGATGACGGCGGCATTTTACGTATTCCTCAAGTACGCGAAGATGTACGAGCGCCGAATCCACGACAGCCACCCGCGGTGAAACGTGGGACGCGCGGATGAGGGCGCAGACCGCAAAATCATCGCCAAAATCACCGCGATGACCGGAACCGACAGCGGCGGTCACTTCTTTCGGGCCACGATCCTGATAAGTTAGGCACGGCTCCATGAAACGCCTTCTGCTTTACGTCCGCCGCTACTCGGCCTGGTACGGCTTCGGGATGCTCTGCACGCTGGTCGCTTCCGCGTGCGGGATGACCGTGGCCTATTTGAGCGGCGCCGCAATCAAGTCGATCCAGTTCCATCATGCGATGACCTTTGGCACGCTTGCGCGGCTCGGCCTGCCCGCGCAGGAGACGCTCGGGCGAATCGTGCTGATGCTTTGCATCGTTGCGCTCATCGGCGGGACCGCGCGGTGGCTGTCGCGGTTTACGATTTTCAACACCGGGCGCGATATCGAGTACGACCTGCGCAACGACCTATTCGTGCATCTGACGCATCTCGGCCCGGTGTTCTATGATCGCCACAAGATCGGCGACTTGATGTCGCGCCTGGTCAACGATCTCACCGCCGTGCGGATGATGGTCGGGATGGGCGTGGTGACGTTCGCCGACGCGCCCGCGACCACGTTCTTCGCGCTGACCTTCATGCTGGCAGTGAGCACGCGCCTGACGATCGCGGTGATCGCGCCGTATATCCTGCTGATGATCGGGATCAAGCGGCTGTCGCGCTCGCTGATGGTGCGTAATCTTCGCGTGCAGCAGGGGCTTGGCGGAATCGAATCGAAGGTGCAGGAAAGCCTGGCCGGAATCCACGTGGTCAAAGCCTACGCGCTGGAGGATCACGAAGCCGCCCTCTTCCGCAAATCCAACGACGAATACAACGAACTCGGACTTGCGCTGGCGCGCCTGCGCGGTGCGATGTTTCCCATGATCCGCGGGACCTCGGCGTTCGCGGTGATGGTGGTGCTGATCTACGGCGGTTCGCTGGTCAGGAGTGGAACGCTGCAGATCGGCGACCTGGTCGCGTTCATGGGATACCTCGGGCGTCTGGCGTGGCCGGTCACTTCGCTCGGCTGGATGATCTCGATCTATCAGCGCGCGAAAGCGGCGATGGGACGCCTCAACGAGGTATTCTCGGCGCCGCCGCAGCCGGGCGAGCTCGACGACGGTGGCGTGCGGCTCGAAGTGCGCGGCGCGATCCAGTGGGACCACGTTTCGTTCAGCTATTTTCTGCGCGATCAGATCGAGGGCGCAGTCGCCGAATCCAACGGCTCCAGCTCCAACGGTCACCATTACGATTACGCGCTCAAAGACGTGTCGGTAACGGTTCCAGCGGGCGGCAAGCTCGCGATCGTCGGGCGCACCGGATCGGGGAAATCCACGATGGTCAAGCTGCTGACGCGGCAGTTCGAGCCGACCAGCGGCCGGATCCTGCTCGACGGAAAAGATATCCGCGAAATTCCGCTGCACTCGCTGCGCAAGACGCTCGGCGTCGTGCCGCAGGAGCCGGTTCTGTTTACCGACACGATGGCGCGCAATATCGCGTTCGGGCGCCCTGACGCGACCGCCGCGGAAATTCTCGAGGCCGCGCGGATTGCGGGACTCGAGCCCGACATCGCGACCCTGCCGCATGGACTCGAAACGATCGTCGGCGAACGCGGGATGGCGCTGTCGGGCGGACAGAAGCAGCGCACCACGATCGCAAGGTTGCTCACCTATCGGCCCGGCGTCGTAGTGCTGGACGACGCGCTCTCGAGCGTGGACACCGAGACCGAGAAATCCGTCCTCCATAGCCTCGAGGAGAGCGTTGTCGGACGCACCACGATCGTGGTGGCGCATCGCGCCTCGACCGTGCGCGACGCCGACGAGATTATCGTGCTCGAAGATGGCGCGATTGCCGAGCGCGGAACTCATGCGGAGCTGATGGCACGGCGCGGAACCTATGCCGAGCTGTTCCATCGCCAATTGATGGAAGAGGAGCTGTCGCAGTACTAGGGCGATGCAGACCGGCGAAGAAAAACAGCTCGGACGCGCGCGCGACTTCGCGCTCATCAGGTTCGTGTGGACCTACGTGCGCCCATACCGCGGGCTGTTCTTCCTGTCGGTCATCCTGATGCCGATGAACTCGGCATTCGCGCTCGCGCAGCCGTACATCATCCAGCTCATCGTCGATATTTTCCTGCAGCATCGTCGGGTTGCGCCGCCCGCGTGGCTGGCTGCGGTCTTCGCCGCGACCGGCGGCGCGAGTCTGCTGAAGATGGGCGCGATTTATATGACCCTGGTCGCGGGCGAGTTCGCGACGTTCTATGCGCAGTTCTATTTGACCGTGATGGTCGCGCAGTATTCGCTGTCGGACCTGCGCCTGGCGGTCTTCAATCATGTCGAGCATCTGCCGATGTCGTTCTTCGATCGCACGCCGGTCGGCCGCCTGGTCAGCCGCATGACCACCGATATCGACGCGATCAACGAGATGTTCGCGCAGGGCTCGCTTACGATGTTCGTCGATGTGATGACGATGTCGGGAATCGTCGTGATCATGTGGCTCAAGAGCCCGCGCCTGGCGATGTGGGCGATGATCTCGATTCCGCCGCTGCTGCTGTTCATCAATCTGTTCCGGGTGCGCGCGCGCGTGGTTTACCGCCAGATTCGCGAACGCCTGGCGCAGGTGAATGCGTACCTGTCCGAATCGCTGGCCGGAATGGTGGTGATTCAGCTCTTCACCCGCGAGCGCACCAGCCGCGACGAGTTCGACGTCCTGAACGTCCGCTCGCGCGACGCGCAGATGGCGGCGAACACTTATGAGACCGGGCTGTTCTCCGCGGTCAACACCGTCGCTTCGATCACTATCGCGCTCATCCTGTGGGTTGGTGGCGGCCAGGTTCTGCGCAACTTCATCACGCTCGGCGCGCTCATCGCGTTCATGCAATACGCGCAACAGTTCTTCATGCCGCTGCGTGAAATTTCCAACAAGTACACCACGCTGCAATCCGCGCTGGCCGCGGTCGAACGAATCGAGCAGTTGATGGAAGAGACGCACACGATTTCGAGCCCCGAGACGCCGCGACTGCCCACCGTGTCGCGCGGATCGATCGTGTTTGATCACGTCAACTTCGAATACCGGCCCGGCGAGCCGATCCTGAAGGACGTGAGCTTCACCGTCGAGCCGGGGCAGAAGATCGCGATCGTCGGCCCGACCGGCTCCGGCAAGACCACGATCATCAAGCTGCTCAACCGATTCTATGACGTGAAGCGCGGGCGCATCCTGGTGGACGGCATTGATGTGCGCGAATGGGATTTGCACGCGCTGCGCCGCACGATCGGCCTGGTGCAGCAGGACGTGTTCCTGTTCGCAGGCGACGTGATGGAAAATATCCGGCTCGGGCTGACCGAGCTGGGCGAAGACGCGGTGCGCGACGCGCTCAAGCGCGCGCAGGCGATCCGTTTCGTCGAGCGGCTGCCCGCCGGGCTTGCCGAGCAGATTCGCGAACGCGGCGCGAACCTCTCCGCGGGCCAGCGCCAGTTGCTCTCGTTCGCGCGCGCTCTCGCCTACAACCCGCGCATCCTGGTGATGGACGAGGCGACCTCTAGCGTGGACAGCGAGACCGAGCGCCTCATCCAGCTCGCGCTGAACGAGCTGCTCGCAGACCGCACCGCTGTCGTGATCGCGCATCGCCTTTCGACCATCGAGCGCGCCGACCGGATCCTCGTGCTCGCGAGCGGCGTCGTCCGCGAGAGCGGCACCCACGACGAACTACTCGCCCAGCGCGGCTTGTACTACCGCCTGTTCGAACTTCAGTACGCGGCCGCGGCCGAGGCTTCGAGTGAGGTCGCAGGTTAGGTCTTCATCGCGCGCGCGCCTGCAGGCGATCGTATCGGCCGCGCTGGTGGCTGCAGCGATGATCGCGCTAGCCGGATGCAACGTCGGCTACCTCGCGCACGCCGCATACGAGGGCGGGCGCATCCTGTGGAATCGCAAACCGATCTCGGGGGAACTTGCGCAAAACGATCTGACACCGGAAGTGCGTGAGAAGCTCGAGACCGTCCTAAAGGTCCGCCAGTTCGCCGAGGACCAGCTCGGCATGAACGTCGGCGGCGCCTACGAGACGATCGCGCCGGTCGATCAGAGTGCGATTGTCTACGTCGTGATGGCGGCCGAGCAGGACTCGCTGCGGCCGCATACGTGGTGGTTTCCTATCGTGGGCGCGGTTCCGTACCGCGGCTATTTCCAGCAATCCGACGCCGACGCCGAGGCCGAGCAGATGGAGGCGAACGGTTATGACACGATGGTTCGCCCGGCGGTCGCGTTCTCGAGCCTCGGCTTCTTCGACGATCCGGTGCTCACGAACCTGCTGAAGCTCGATCGAGTCGAGTTGGCGGGGGTGCTGATTCACGAGCTGTTTCATCGCACCTACTACCTCGAGAGCGACGCGATGTTCGACGAATCTGCGGCTAACTGGGTGGGGGACAGCGGCGCGGTGGCGTTCTTCAGCGCAACCGAGGGCGCGGCGTCGCCGGCGGCGGCCGAGGCGCGTGCAATCTTAAACAGTAACTTGAAGTTTTCCCGATTCCTGCTGGCCGAGCAGGCCCGCCTGCTGAAGATCTATACCAGCGGCGCGCCCAAAGATGAGATTCTGAAACAGCGCGTGGCCGCCTTCGCGGCGATCAAGTCCGACTACGCGGCGCTGGCTCCAAGTCTATACGGCCTCGAGCGTTTCGACCTGGACAAGCAGCCACTGAACAACGCCGTGATGGTGAACTATCTGATTTACTTTCACGACCTGGACAATTTCGCGGCGCTCAATCGAATCGACCATGGCGATCTTAAACAGACCATCGCACGGATTATTGAGATCGCAAAGGCAAATCCCGACGATCCTTTTTACGCAATCTGGCAAGCATCGCTGAGCGCCCCGCCCGCTCCTCCCGAGGAACCTCAGCCGCCCTCGATTGCGCCAGCCAGAGCGGGCTCGTAGCCGCCGAAGAAATGATCGGCGCCGGCGATCACCTTGAGCGTTGCGACACTTCCGAGTTTCTGCAGCGCCTGTTCGAGCGCCGGAATCGGCGAATAGGTATCGCGATCGCCTGATATGAGAAGCACCGGCTTGGTTGCCGCCATCTTGATTCCTGAATCCATCGCGGCGACCGGCAGCGCGACGGCGATCACGCGCGCGACGCGCGAGTCTGCCAGCCCCACGCGAAGTGCGACTGCCGCGCCGAACGAGTATCCGGAGAGCGCGATCGCGCCTCGGTCGATACCGGGCTGCGCGGCCAGGAATTCCACTGCCGCGCGCGCGTCCGCGGCTTCGCCGTCGCCGCCGTCGTACTCACCCTCACTCGCGCCGACGCCGCGGAAGTTGAAGCGCAGCGTTGCGTATCCGCGCCGCCACAGCGCGGCGATGATCGCCTCGACCACGTTGTTGTCCATCGAGCCGCCGTACATCGGATGCGGATGGCAAATCACCGCGCCCGGCGACGCGCCGTTACGCGCGGGCAGCGCAAGCCGCCCTTCCAGCATCAGGTCGTCCGAGCGCAATCTGATCGGCGATTCGGTCATCGCGAGTCTCCTTCTGGCTCGAAACCGAGCCGGCATAAGCGCACGCTAAACTACGCGGGGATGCTATACTAGGTTCGGCGGGTTGAATGAGATCGCCGCTCCGACCGGCCTCGGCCTCCGGTTGCGAATCGCGGTCCCTCACGAGTATAAGAAATACTGCATTAGTGGGGATATGAAACTGATTCACCGACGGGGGACATCGCAATGAAGCTACGCGGGTTTATCCCGCCACTGGCGCTTGCAATTGCGCTTGGCGGTGCCGGTTATGCACACGCAGTTTCACTGACTTTGCAAGGTGAAACCGCAGGGCTCGCAACCCAGGACTCAGAGGCTCTCTACGCCAGCGACAGCTCGGGCAAATCTGTCCTGGTGACGGAGGTCGGCCTGCCCTCACCCGACGGCGGCGATTTCACCGAAGTCGGCGTGCCGTCGATGATGGCCGACGGACGCGTGCTGTTCGGCGCTGAGACCACCGCCAAGAATGGCAAGGCTCACTGGGCGATCTTCACCGGCGATCCTGATCGATCACCGGTCTATCGCGTAACTCGCGCGGTCGATCTCAAGCCTACGAAAGATTGCGCGCCCGAGCTCAAGGGCGACCCATATCCTGTTGCCGACGCGGACGGAGATATTGCGTTCATGGCGGACCTGCCCGCCAAGTCCGACGCGCTGGTGCTATACACGCACGGAACCCTGACCTGCCTCGCCCGGTTGGGAAGCAAAACCGCGCAGGGTCACGATATCGCTGTGCTGAGCTTTGGCAGCCCGCAGATGGGCAACAGTGGCGAGGTCGTGTTCAACGCGTGGCTCAACAATTATTCCGCGACCAGGACTGACGCGAAGGGCGTGCCGATCGGACATCGCCAGGCGTTGCTGATCGCCTCTCGCTCCGGCGGTATCAACGAACTTGCAGTCGAGGGCGAATACGGTCCGAACCATGTCCGCTATGCGCGCCCTTTCGGACTTCCCGCCGCGCTTCCTTCCGCGCAGGGAACGCTGGTCGCTTTCACCGCCAAGACTTCGTCCGGCGCAGCCCTGTTCCTGTATAGCGACGGCGCGATGGCGCGAATTCTGCCAACTGGAACTCTGACTCCCGAAGGACCGGTGACCTATTTGTCGCCGGGTCGGCCCGGATTGATGACCGACGGCACGGCGGCGGTGCTCGCGGGATGCGCTCGCGAGCCCGCGGTCTTCCGGCTGTCGCATCAGCGGCTTGACCTTAGGCTCCAGCGCGGGCAGCTCACTCCGTTTGGCACCGAGCTCGAATCGCTGGGCGACCCCGTTCTCACGGCGGATGGCACGATGTTCATCGGCGCGACCGACTCCGACGAGAACGAGAAGCTTTACGAGCTGGGCGGCGACGGCGCATTCTTCGAAGTCGGCAACCAGGACCTGATCTACAAGATCTCGACCGCGGCGCATCGCCATTCGATCTTCACTGGAACGCTGACGGTGAACGAACATGGCGATTTCGCTTACCTGGGCGGCAAGTAATCCGCAGTTTTTCGGCTGCATCGGATACGATCATGGCGCGCGGAAAATCCGCGCGCTTTGCTTCTCTGCGGCCGCGCAAGATGCAATCCTTGGCGGCATGGCGGTATTAAACAAATTCACGGCGCTCTCTCCCGAACTTTACGAATACGCGGTCGAGCACGGCCACAGCACCGATCCGATCCGGCGCGAGCTGTCCGAGGAGACCAAGAAACTCGGGCCCATCAGCATGATGGAGATCGCGGCGGAACAGGGCACCCTGATGGGTATCCTTGCCAAATCGATCGGTGCGAAATCTGCGGTCGAGGTTGGCACCTTCACCGGCTACAGCTCGCTGTGCGTCGCGCGTGCTCTGCCCGACGACGGTCACCTGCTCTGCTGCGACGTGAGCGAGCAATGGACCAGCATCGCGCGCCGTTATTGGGAGAAGGCGGGAGTCGCGAAGAAGATCACGCTGAAGCTCGGGCCCGCGGCAGAGACGCTACGCGCGCTGCCAGCCTCGCACAGCTTTGACTTCGCTTTTATCGACGCCGACAAGTCGAACTACCGGGTTTACTACGAGGAAATCCTGAAGCGGATGCGCCGCGACGGATTGATCCTGATCGACAACGTGCTCTGGAACGGCGCCGTGATCGACGACGCGAATCAGACCGCAGACACCAAGGCGATTCGCGAGCTCAACGACTTCATTGCGCACGATGTTCGCGTCGAGGCGGTGATGCTGCCTCTGGCGGACGGCCTGACCATCGCCCGCAAGAAGTAGAATCTGGTTCGCAAGGCTCGCGTCCTCACCGCGGTGGATGACCCTTTTTGAACTCGCGGGGGCCATGGACTACTTGCGCGCTGACTACGTTGCGGCAATCCAGAATCTGCCACGGGGAGTCTGGGCGCTCGGCCGGATAGGTGACCGTTGCGTTCTTGCAGATCGCCGCACGTTCGATCGTCATCTCCGGTCCGATAACCATTAGCTCGGTCTTGCCGTCGGGTAGCGTGCGAAACCCGTCGGCGTGATCGTACGCGAGCCGGCTCGGCTCGATCGTCTGCAACTGCGGCATCTCGACTTCGAGCAGCGGACCTTTCGCGTCGCTGATAAGTGCGTGTGCGCGCCCGACACTTGCTTCGAACTCGATTTTGCCCAGGACATTCGGGTAGCTCCGCTCCCAAAGTCCGGCGCTTAATGCCTGGGCGCTATTGGTGATAGAGGCCGCGACGAACACCGCCGGCATCATGTTGAGCCGCGAGCCGAGTCCGAGCGCCGCGTCACGAAACGGCCCGACCGGAGAGTCGGTGTTATCGATAATCGTGAGGCGGCAATAGGCCGGCGAGGTGCGGCAGAACTCGGGCGGCAGGCGCTCGAGCAACGGAGCTTTGCGCACCTCGAAATAAACATTGAGCATCGTCGCGTTCGCGCACTTCCACGGCAGCGCAGGATACGCGACGCGTTCAGCGGGCAGCGCGATCCGATATTGTTCGTGGCGGGCGAGTCCTTCGTCAGGCACTGATCGTATTCCTCAACTTCTTTTCTTGCTCGAGTGTGCGCGGCGCCGTCACGCCGGCATCGGTGGGGCTTCGGGCCCGCCCTTTGAGCTCTCGGCGCGTTTGCTGGACTGCTTGCCCTCGGCGAATTCGGGCATCACGTATTTCGCGAAGCGCTCGAGACTCGCCAGCACCTTGGGATGCGGTATCTGCTGATCGAAGTTGATCATGCAGACCACGCGCTCGACGCCGACCTCTTCCCAGTAGCGCAGGTTTTCGATGATCTGCTCGGGCGTGCCGACGGGAAAGCCTTCGCGCAGTGACTGGATCTCCGCCTGGCTGAGCAGCGCGGTCGCGTTGGCGTGGGCAGTGTACGCGTGCGACGGATAGATTCCGCCGAGTCCGACCAGATGCGCCGCGGTGCGGAAGAAATTGAACGCCGCGCCGCCGCCAACCGCTCGCGCCTCGTTCTCGTCTTCGCCGCAATACATCCAGCTCGCTGCGTTGACCTGGTTGTTCACGAATTTGCCGACCGGATCGCAATGCTTGATGATGCGCCGGTAGTCGGACACCAGGCGCTTGTAGTCGGCCGGCGTTCCGAGAGTAACGCCCAGCATCCCGATTCCTCGCTCGGCGGCTTGCACGGCGGTCTCGGGTGACGACACCGCGACCCACATCGGCGGATGCGGATCCTGGATCGGCTTGGGCAGCACGTTGCGCGGCGGCATCTTGAAGTACTTGCCGTTCCACTCGAACTCGTCCTCGGTCCACATCCGCGGAATCGCGCGGACGACTTCGTCCCACATTTCCTTGGTGGCGTCGGGATCGATTCCGAATGCGCCGACTTCAGTCCAGGTAGCCGAGCGTCCGGTGCCGAATTCGAGGCGGCCGTTCGAGATCAGATCGAGCGCGGCGGCGCGCTCCGCGATTCGCGCCGGATGATTCATCGGCGGCAGGCAAACGGAAATGCCCTGGCCGATCCGGATGCGCTTGGTGCGTGCGGCCGCGGCGGCGAGAAAAACCTCGGGCGCGGACGAATGGGAGTACTCTTCGAGAAAATGATGCTCGACTTCCCAGACCTGGTCGAAGCCGAGCTCGTCGGCAAGCTCGATCTGTTCAAGCGCCTGCTGATACGCGCGCAGCTCGGACTTGCGGGTCCACGGCTTCTGCACCGAGTGTTCATAGAAGATTCCAAATTTCATATTCGCACTCCGAATCGATCCGACATCACGATCAGTTGAGCTTCACCAGGCTCGGACACCATCCGAGTCCCACGACACCCGGGCCGCAGTACGCGCCGGCCGAGGGTCCGAGCTCGGTGAGGACGATACGTTTGCACCTGAGGCGCGCCTTCGCCGTTTCGGCCAGCTTGGCCGCGCCGTCCGGATTCGCGCCGTGCGCTACCACGACAGTCGCCTCGGCACCGGAAAGTTCCGCCTGTGCGCGCGCGAGCATCTTCGCGATATTTTCCGCCTGGGTTTTGGACTTGTCCACGACCGCGACGCGGCCCCAGATTCGGATGAGCGGCACGGTGCCCTTGAGGCTTCCGACATTCATCTCGTAGATCGAGATCCTGCCGTCGCGCTGCAAGTACTCCGTGGTCGCGGGAGCGAGAAAGGTATCGATTTGCGGGGTAGCCTCTTCGATTGCGGCCACGGTTTCGGCAAGCGTCGCTCCGCGCATCGCCATCTCGGCCGCCTCGATACAGATGGCACCGAGGGCGGTCAGCGCGCGGCCGGTGTTCAGCACCTCGACCGCGATCTGGCTGTCGCGCTTGGCAACCACCGCGGCCGAGAATGCAGCGGTGTAAGTCGAGCACGATTCGAAAGGATTGATCAGGCAAAGAATCTGCTGGCCGCGCTCATGCGCTTTGCGAAATGCTTCGAGGAAATCCGTCGGCATCGCGGCCGCGATAACCGGCAGCCGCGGCTCTTCCGGCAATCGGCGATAGAACTCGCCCCGCGAAAGAGTGTCGTCGCGGAAATACTCGGTCGAGAATGCGACCTGGATCGGCGCGACCTCGATTCCGAGACGGCTGATTTCGGCGGAAGGGAGATCGACGCTCGAGTCGGTAACTATCGATAAGGTTTGGGCCACTTCCATACCATTCGTTCAAGGATTCGGTTGATCAGCGAATAGCGCGCTCCCGAACGCGCGTCAAGTCCAGCCTAACGAGCGTTCGGTAGCCGTGGGTTCGTTCAGGTGATTTTGGTGGTTCGTATTTTGGATTATTCAGCAAACCCGAGGGTTTTTTATCGAGAAACACCAGTTCGTTTTCTCCGGCCCCGTTTTTTCGGCGGAGCAAATTTCGCGGCGGCCTCGCAGGCCGGCGCGCATCACAATGATCGCATACCGCGCAAAATAAAATAAGGCTGAACAGTTCTTGACAAAAAATTTTCGCACTGAAAAACGACGATCGCTTTTCGATTGTCAAGGGAAACGCAGGGTCTCCTGAGCCGTTATCGTGCGGCGATGATGGAGCGGTTTATCCCGGACTCTGCGCGCGATAGACTTCTCGAACTTGCGCGCGCGACGGCGCATCACAAGATGGACGAACGCTACGACCCAAAACGAATCGAACCCTTCTGGCAGGCCGAGTGGGAACGCGCCGATCTTTATCGCACGACTGATACTCCCGGGCGGCCGAAGTTCTACGTGCTCGAAATGTTCCCCTACCCTTCGGGCAACGGGCTGAGCGTCGGGCATCTGCATAATTACGTCCCGTGCGACGTGATCGGCCGCTACAAAAGAATGAAGGGGTTCAACGTGCTGCATCCTATGGGATGGGACGCGTTCGGATTGCCCGCGGAAAACGAAGCGCTCCTGCGCGGTGCGCATCCGACTGAAACCGTTCCGCGCTACGCCGCGAACTTCAAGCGCCAGCTCACGATCTCCGGATGCGCCTACGACTGGTCGCGTGAGATCAATTCATCCGCGCCCGAGTATTACCGATGGACGCAGTGGTTCTTCCTGATGCTGCTCCGGCGCGGACTCGCCTACCGCGCGACCGGATCGCAATGGTGGTGCGACAAGTGCCGCACGATCCTCGCCAACGAGCAGGTGATCAACGGATGCTGCTGGCGGCATCCGGACAACCCGGTCACAAAAAAAGACCTCGAGCAGTGGTACATCAAGATTACCGATTACGCCGACCGCTTGCTCGAAGACCTGGACGAGATCGATTGGCCCGAGCCGATCAAGCTGATGCAGCGCAACTGGATCGGACGCAGCGAGGGGGCGGAGCTCGCTTTCCCGATGGCCGGCAATCCGGGAAAAGAGGTGCGCTTCTTCACCACTCGGCCCGACACCGTGTTCGGCGTATCGTTCATGGTGCTCGCTCCGGAGCATCCGATCGTCGCGCAGATCACGACCGATGCGCAGCGCCAGGAGGTCGAGCAGTATGCCTCCGAGGCGCGGCGGCAGACCGAGATCGAGCGGATGTCCACGGTGAAGGAGAAGACCGGAGTTTTCACCGGCGCGTACGCGCACAATGTTTTTACGAAGAAAGATATTCCGATCTGGATTGCCGATTATGTTCTGATGGGTTACGGCACCGGCGCGATTATGGCGGCGCCCGGTGAGGATCAGCGCGATTTCGAGTTCGCTACAAAATACGGCCTCGAGATACCTCGCGTCACGGCGCCCGCCGACGGCTCGACGCCGCCCGCTGATCGTGCGTTCACGGAACATGGTGTAACGATCAACTCGGGTTTCCTTGACGGCAAGACCACCATCGCCGCGATTCGCGCGGTGTGCGACTTCGCCGAGCGCGGCGGAATCGGAAATCCTACTGTCAGCTACAGGATGCGCGATTGGCTGATCTCGCGGCAACGTTACTGGGGATGCCCGATTCCGATCGTTTATTGCAAGGCGGAATGCGGAATCGTTCCGGTGCCCGAGGATCAATTGCCGGTGCTGCTGCCTGCGATGCAAGATTATCAGCCATCGGGCACCGGGCGCTCGCCATTGGCTAACGTGCCGTCGTTCGTCAATACGACTTGTCCGCGGTGCGGCGGACCGGCGGAGCGCGAGACCGACACGCTGGACGGCTTCGCGTGCTCGTCGTGGTATTTTTTGCGCTTCGCATCGCCCCACGAGGATCGCGCGCCGTTTGATCGCGCGGCGGCCGATTACTGGCTGCCGGTCGATCTCTATGTCGGCGGCGCCGAGCACGCCGTGATGCATCTGCTCTACGCGCGGATGTGGACCAAGGTGATGTTCGACGCGGAGCTGATCTCGTTCCAGGAACCTTTTCCCAAGCTGCGCAACCAGGGAGTGGTATGGGCGGCCGACGGTCAGCGGATGTCCAAATCGAAGGGCAACGTGGTGACGCCCGATGCGATGATCGAAAAGTACGGCGCCGACGCGCTCCGCCTGTGGGAGCTGTTCATGGGGCCGTTTGACGAGGACACCAAGTGGAACGAAAGCGGCGTGGCGGGCACCGAGCGCTTTCTTATCCGCGTGTGGTCGTGGGTGCGGCGCTACGTCGAGGCGGGATGCCCGCAGGGCGCGCCGTCGGATGAGACGATTCATCGCGCGCACAGGACGCTCGGAATCGTAACCGAGCATCTGGAGCAGATGCGTTTCAACACCGGGCTCGCCGCGTTGATGGAGCATCTCAACTACGTGACCAAGCTCGAACCTGCGCAGATGAATAGATTCGTCGTCGAGTCGTTCGTCCTGATGCTCGCGCCGATGACGCCATACGTCGGCGAGGAATTGTGGCGCGCGCTCGGGCATCAGGATTCGGTGCATCGCGAGCGTTGGCCCGCGTTCGATCCCGCGCTCGCGCGCGAGGAGACAGTGACGGTGGTGGTGCAGGTCAACGGCAAGGTGCGCGAGCGGCTGCAAGTCGCGGCGGGAGCGGAAGAAGACGAGGTCAAGACGCTGGCACTACAAAGCGAAGCGGTGACGAAGCATCTTGGCGGCAAATCTCCGCGCAAGTTCATCTTCATCAAGGACAAGATGTTAAGCATCGTCGCGTAATCGTCTGCGTCACGCCGAGCTGAAACGTTTTGCTGGTTTATGCGTCTTATAGGCGTGCGCCTTGTGAGGCATAGACTGACGCTCCTCGTGACCATTGCGATAGCAACGATCTCGGCGCCGATGGTCGCGTCGGCGCAACAATTTTCGTTCGATCGGCCGGGCAGTAACTATGTGATGCACCTCGGACCCGGATCGGTCGTCACTGCACCCGATACACTCGTGCCCAGCTTCAAGCCGCTGCACGGGCGGCGTGCGGCTTCGGTCGGACCTCCGATGCTGATCGAGATTCCCGACGCGCCGGCGGTTCAGTCTCCACGAAACGTGCTGGTCCTTCCGGTGGTCTGGTCACCCGCATCCTGATCGCCCCGCCCCTTTTTGCTGCCGTATTTCCGGAACTTGAAGACCTAAAGGTCGCGTGCGATGCTGCCGTTTGGCGAAATATCCCACGCTTTGCGCATGAGCAGGAGCGACCAGAATGGCTGAGCAAGTTCTCAAGATTACACGGCAGGCGAACTATGCGGTGCTGACGCTTAACCGCCCCGAGAAGCGCAACGCGCTCAATCAGCCGCTGATCGAGGCGCTCAACGCGGCGCTCGCCCAGTTCGAAAACGACAAGGAAATCCGCGCGCTGCTGTTGCGCGGCGAGGGCTCGAGCTTCTGCGCCGGAATCGATCTGCGGGAAGTTGACGAGGCCGAGGGCGGCCATAATCCAACCTCGCTCGAGTCGGTGTTCGGGCGCCTGGAGCGCTTTCCGGTGCCGACCATCGCGGCGGTGCACGGCGCGGCTCTGGCCGGAGGCCTCGAGCTGGCGCTGCATTGCGACCTGCGCGTCGCGAGCGCCAACTCCAAGCTTGGCATGACGCTGGGACGGGTGGGGCTGATGGTGCCGTATGATTTTACGCGCAAACTAATCGAGATTTGCGGCTCCGCGAATACCGCGTGGATCCTCTACACCGCAGAACTGATCGACGCCGAGCGCGGGCGGCGTATGGCGATGGTCCATGAAGTGGTGCCCGACAACGAGCTCGACGAAGTCTCGACCGCGTTAGCCGAAAAAATCGCCGACAACGCGCCGCTCTCGCTGCGCGCAATGAAGGCGACCGTGCGCCGATGCATGACCGAAACCTTCGACGCATGGCACGACGACCTGAGCCGCCTGGCGCGAGAAGTTCGCCAGAGCCAGGACGCGAAGGAAGGCGTGCGCGCGTTTCTGGAGAAGCGCAAGCCGGCGTGGAAGGCTGAATAGCGCGTCCGCTCAGCCGCTTCGTCCGAGCGCTTCCCTGATTGCGGCGGCGCTCGCGAGGAGCGTATTGGGCAGGTTCAGCGTTCCCGCGACGTTCGAGTAGGGATACATCCGGGCGTTGATATGCGCATGGAGCGGCAGCCCCTCGCCCTGGTGAATCTCGTAATCAAGCGGCAGGGGACCCATCAGCGCGAGGATCCGATAGATCGCGCCTGAGAATTCGCGCAATTCCTCGGTGGATAATTCCGGAAGCTGCGCGTCGCGATATTGATGCATCACGACGTCATAGCTGCGCGGAAACGCACCGATGGGGCTCGCGTAGCTGATGATATTGCCGCGGCTCTCGATCGTCAGGCCGAGCCGGTCCATCAGGTTGATGATTTCCTCGAACAGTCCCGGGGTTGCGCGCTCGGCGCGCGCCTCCGCAGCGACCGACGGAAACGGTTCCGGCGATCCGAGAATCTGCTGATGCAGATGCGGCTGCGAAGCGCCCGACTCGCGCCCCTGGTTCTTGCGGATCACGATCGCACGCACCGCGCGATTCTCCCGCGCCAGACGCATCACACGGACGTCGGCTTGCAGCAGATGGAAGAAATGCTCCTCGCCAAGCGCGCCGGTAAAGATCAAATCGCCGTGCGCTTGCGGGTTGTCGGCAAAATGGCGCGGGTCCTCGACCACGATATACGACTCGTTGCGGTTTCCGGTCAGCTCGGCCGGGATGCGCGGAAAAAGATTGTTGAACACGCGCACCACCCACCCGTCCCCGCCGCGGGTATCGGCTCCCGTCCATCCGGGCATCTCGGCCGGCGTCACGCGAAAAATCTCGCCCGTGGTGAGCGCCTCGTTGCCAGGACAGAAGGGACAATTGGCGGTTGCCCGGCTGACCTGCTCGGCGCTCATCGGCGCGGTCCGCGTGGAGTTACCGGCTTCGCGACCGAGGGTGAACGCAAAGCTCTTCGCGCGCACATCGACGACGTAAGAGATGACGCCGGTCACAGGATTGCGGATCCAGACCAGCGCACCGTCGCGCGTTTCATGTTCTATCGGCATCGCATTCCATTGGTATCGGTCGAAATACCGGTTAAATCACCAGCGCAGCGGCTTTTCAACGCGCGTGCTCCTGTGTGGAAACGTTTTGCGCCGTTAACGCGCAAACTTGACTCTCCGGAAACGCTCCGTTATCCACATAGATGGGGCTGGGGCTCGGGAGGTCCCGGGCACGAAATCGGGGTTTGGCATTCGGGGTCTGGCGATCCGCGCCTGCGGACACCAGGCTTTTTTTTGCCGGACCGCGCGCGCCGTGCGATGCCGTAGCCCGAATCAGGTTGGGAAATTGTTGTGACACCATCAAAAAAATATCTGTTCACGCCCGGACCCGTCTCGGTGCCGCCCGAAGTGCTGCTCGAGATGGCGCAGCCCATAATCCATCATCGTACGCCGCAGTTCAGCGCGACGCTCGACCAGGCGCGCGACCGGCTGAAGCCGCTGTTCGGGACGGTACAGGAGCCGATCCTGCTGTCGTCGTCGGGGACGGGCGCGATGGAGGCCTCGATTATCAACCTTCTCTCGCCGGGCGACCATGCGATTTACGTCAACGGCGGCAAGTTCGGCGAGCGCTGGGGCAAAATCCTGTCCGCGTTCGGGATGATCCCGCATGAGATCAAAGTCGAATGGGGCCGCGCCGTACGTGCCGAGCAGATCGATGACGCGCTGAAGGCGCATCCGGATGCGAAGGCGGTGCTGGTGCAGGCGAGCGAGACCTCGACCTGCGCGATTCATCCGATCGGCGCGATTGGCGAAGTGACGCGGCGGCGCGGGGCGATGCTGATAGTCGACGGGATCACGTCGGTCGGGGTGTTCGAGCAGAAGATGGACGATTGGGGTGTCGACGCGTTCATCACCGGAAGCCAGAAGGCGATAATGCTGCCGCCGGGACTCGGGATCGTGGTGCTGTCGGAGTGCGGAGTCGAAGCGGCGAAGAAGAACAAGACGCCGAAATTTTATTTCGACCTGCCAAAGGAACTAAAGGCGCAGCGCGATGAGCATACCACCGCGTTCACGCCGGCGGTCGGGTTGATCTTCGGGCTCAACAAATCGATGGAGCTGCTGCACGCGGAGACTCTGCCGCGGGTGTTCGCGCGCCACGCCGCGATGGCGGAGGCGACGCGCGAGGCGGGGCTCGCGCTGGGTCTCAGGCTTATTGCGCCCGACAGTCCAGCGCCGGGCGTCACCGGCCTGATCCTCCCGCAAGGTTTCGACAGCGGCAAGCTGGTGAAATACATGCGCGACGTGCTGGGGGTCGCGGTGCAGGGCGGGCAGGACCAGATGAAGGGCAAATTGGTGCGAATCGGGCACATGGGGCATCTGACGCCTTTCGATATGCTGATCGCGATAAGCGGGCTCGAAGCGGGGCTTGCAAATCTCGGCTACGAATTCCGGACCGGCGCAGGCGTCTCCGCGGTCCAATCACGCATCGCACGGAGCATCTGAAGCGAACATGGCGGACAGCTTCCGCGTCCTGCTTAGCGATACGCTGGCACCTCAAGGAATCGAGGTTCTCAAGCGCTATCCCCAACTTAAATTCGACCTCAAGCCGGGCCTCGCGCCGGCCGAGCTGGCCGCGATTATCGGCGACTACGACGCGCTGCTGATTCGAAGCGGGACCAAGGTCACCAAGGAAATAATCGATCATGCCACCCGGCTGCGAGTGATCGGACGCGCGGGCGTGGGCGTGGACAACGTTGACATTCCGCCTGCGACGCGGCGCGGGATCGTCGTGATGAACAGTCCGCTCGGCAACAGCGTCACGACCGCCGAGCACGCGATCTCGATGATGATGGCGATGGCGCGGCATATCCCCGCGGCCAACGCCTCGCTGCGCGCGGGGAAATGGGAGCGCACCAGGTTCACCGGCGCGGAGGTTTGCAACAAGATTCTCGGCGTCGTCGGGCTGGGCAATATCGGGCGAATCGTCGCCGACCGCGGCGCCGGCCTCAAGATGAAAGTTATCGGCTATGATCCGATCCTCACCGCAGAGGCGGCCGCGCGCCTCGGGATCGAGCTGGTCAGCCTGGACGAGCTGTTCGCGCGCGCCGATTTTATAACCGTGCACACGCCTTTGACCGCCGATACGCGCGGGATGGTTGACGCGGCGGCGTTTGCAAAGATGAAGAAGGGCGTGCGGGTGATCAATTGCGCACGCGGCGGAATTATCGACGAACAGGCCCTCGCCGACGCGATCTCGTCGGGCAAGGTCGCCGGCGCCGCGCTCGACGTATTCGTCGAGGAGCCACCGCCGCGCGAGCATCCGCTGCTCAAGCTCGACGCCGTGATCGCGACCCCTCATCTCGGAGCCGCCACCGACGAAGCGCAGGTGCAGGTCTCGGTCGATATCGCGCAGCAGGTGGCCGATTTTCTGATCGACGGAACGATTCGCAACGCGGTAAATATTCCGGCCGTGACGCCGAAAGAACTCGAGATTCTCGGGCCTCATCTCATGCTTGGGGAAAAGCTCGGGCGGCTGGTCGCGCAGTTGATCGCAGGCGCGCCCACCAGCGTCACCGTCGCGTTCGGGGGCGAGGCCGCAAATCTGAAACCCGACGCGATCACTGCCGCGGTCCTTAAGGGGCTGATGACGGGATTCCTCGACGAGGAACTGAACGTCGTCAACGCGCCGTATATTGCGACCGAGCGCGGCATCCGAATCGCCGAGACGCGCTCGCGTGAAGTCACCGATTACAACAACACGTTGTCCGTGACGGTGCGCACCGCTGCGGGCGAGCATGACGTATCCGGCGCGGTGCTGGGGAATCGCGCGATGCGCCTGACGCGGATCGACGGCTACCGCGTCGAGGCGGTTCCCGAGGGCTACTTCCTGATGCTGCATAACCGCGACGTGCCCGGAGTGGTCGGCGCGGTCGGCACGCTCCTGGGAGAATCGGGAATAAATATTGCCGGACTCGAGCTCGGACGCGACCGGGTCGGCGGAACCGCGCTCAGTTTGATCGAGGTCGATGGCGCCGTGCCGTCCGCAGTGCTGGAAAAACTCAAGACGGTTGCAGCCATCACGTCGGCGACGCTGCTTAAGCTCTGAGGGGACGATCAATCGCGACTGGCGCATCTGATGAGGATGCGCTGGGTGCGCGCGCGTGCGCGCGGGGGAATTCGATGAACACAGTAGCCGTAGTCGGCACGCAGTGGGGTGATGAGGGCAAGGGCAAGATTATCGATCTGCTTGCCCGCGACGCCGATATCGTCGTCCGCTTCCAGGGCGGCAACAATGCGGCGCACACGATCGTCGTCGACGGCGAGAAATACATCCTGCGCCTGGTGCCCGCGGGCGCGTTGCATCCGGGCAAGACTTGCGTGATCGGCAACGGTGCGGTGGTCGATCCGGTGGCGCTGCTCGGCGAGATCGATGATCTGAAAAAACGCCGCGGCTTTGACGCGAAGAACCTGAAGCTCAGTTACGAAGCGCACATGGTGATGCCGTATCATCGCGCGATCGATCGCGCGCGCGAGACGCGCGCCGGCAAACGCGCGATCGGCACCACCGGCTTCGGCATCGGTCCGACCTATGAGGACAAGATGGCGCGCGTGGGCCTGCGCTTCGACGACCTGCTGAACTTCAAGCTCTTCGCGGACCGCCTGCGGCGCAACGTCACCGAGAAGAACGCATATCTGAAGGCGGTGCTGAAGACCAAGCCCGTTAACGGCGCGCAGATCCTCGAAGTGATGAAGCGCGAGCGCCGCCGTCTCCTGCCCTTTCTTTGCGACACCGGCGAATACCTGGCGTCTGCTATCTCGGCGGGCAAACGCGTGCTGTTCGAGGGCGCGCACGGCACGATGCTGGATATCGATCACGGCACTTATCCTTACGTGACCTCGTCGAACTGCGTGGCGAGCGGCGCGTTCGCCGGCACCGGGCTCGGACCCGGCGCGTTAGACGCGGTGCTCGGGATCAGCAAGGGCTATACGACGCGCGTCGGCGCGGGACCGTTTCCGACGGAGATTTCAGGTTACCTTGCCGACTCGCTGCGCGAAGAAGGCGGCGAATTCGGCAGCGCCACCGGCAGGCCGCGGCGCATCGGATGGTACGACGCGGTGCTCGGGCGGCTCTCCGCGCGAGTCAACGGGTTGTGGGGCTTGGCGGTCACCAAGCTCGACGTGCTGACCGGAATCGACCCGATAAAAATCTGCGTCGGCTACACCTACAAGGGCAAGCGCTACGAGACGGTCCCGCTGGGGCGGCATTCGATCGAAGTGGCGAAGCCGATCTTCGAGGAGCTGCCCGGATGGCACGAACATATTGCCAGCGTGCGACAACTCTCTGAGCTGCCGGCGACTACGCGGCGCTATATCGATCGAATCGCGGAGCTGGTCGGCGTACAGATCGCGATGGTTGGAGTCGGAGCCGATCGCGAGGCAACGATCGTGCTGAAAAATCCGTTCACAGAATAATCTGTCACGGCTTCCGCGTGAGCGGATGCGGTATCTGCGCCGATTATCATCTAGGCGGCGCCGACCTGGCGATGGATCTCCGCGCCGATCTCTTTGGCCAGCGTTTCGATCATCGCGGCATCCTCGCCTTCGACCATCACCCGCGCCAGCATCTCGGTGCCCGAGTAGCGCACCAGCAGGCGTCCCGACGCGCCCAGCTTGCGCTCGGCCGCGGCGATTGCGCGGCTGACGGCGGGCATCTCGGCGATAGGAGTACGTTTGCTGACGCGGATGTTTTCCATCGTCTGCGGCACGCGGCGCATCGCGCGCAACTCGGAGAGCGGCTTTCCGCTTTCGGCCATGATCGTCAGAACCAGCAGCGCGGTAATCAGCCCGTCGCCGGTGGTCGAATAGTCCATGCAGATGACGTGGCCGGATTGCTCGCCACCCAGGTTGTACGAATTGGCGCGCATCTCGCGCGCAACCGAAGGATCGCCAACCTCGGTGCGCACCAGTTTCACGCCCGCGCGCGTGAGCGCCTGCTCGAGGCCGAAGTTGCTCAGCACAGTCGCGACGACGGTGTTCGCCGCAAGCCGGCCCTGCGCCGCCATCGTGGTGCCGAGCAGCGCCATCGCGTCGTCGCCGTCGAAGACCTCGCCCTTCTCGTCGATCAGCATTACGCGATCGCCGTCGCCGTCGAGCGCAATTCCGAGTTGTGCGCGCTCGCCCAACACAGCAGCGCGGATGCCATCGAGATGCATCGCGCCGCATTCGTGATTGATATTGATTCCGTCGGGCTCAGTGCCGCGCGCGATCACCTCTACGCCGAGTTCCTCGAGCACGTCGGGCCCGACCTTGTACGCGGCTCCGTTGGCGCAATCGATCACGATCTTGAGCTTCTCGAAGTTGGCCGTGCGCGGGACGCAAGTCTTGAGGAACACCAGGTAGCGGCCGAGCGCGTCGTCGATCCGCGCGGCCTTACCGATATCTCCGTTGGTGGCGCGATGCTTGGCGAGCGCGCCGTCGTCGAACACCAGCTCCTCGATGCGGCTTTCGGTGGTGTCGTCAAGTTTGAAGCCCTCGCGCGAAAAGAACTTGATGCCGTTGTCCTCATATGGATTGTGCGAAGCCGAGATCACGACACCCGCGTCAGCGCGCATGCTGCGGGTCAGAAACGCAATTCCCGGCGTAGGCAGCGGCCCGACCAGCCACACGTCCACCCCCATCGAGCAGATTCCCGACGCCATCGCGGTTTCGAGCATGTAGCCCGAAAGGCGGGTGTCCTTGCCGATGAGAATCCGGCGATGCCGTCCGCTGGAATGACGGAAGACATATGCGAGTGCGCGGCCGAGCTTGAGCGCGGTCTCCGAGGTGATCGGCTCGATGTTGGCGACGCCACGCACGCCGTCGGTGCCGAAGAGTTTAGGATGCTTTTCCATCATCGATATTCGCCCGCTTCTGATGATAGATCCTAAGCTTCACCTTGGCGGGTTCCTGTTTAACCAGTTGCATTCCATCAGGCAGATCAACCTCGAGCGGGAGTACCAGCAGGCCGGGTTCCCCGCCCTGCGCGTCCACAAAAACGATGCCGTTGGGATCCAGGGTTGCGAGCTTCTGGATCGGACCGCGCACTGTAATGGTGGCAGTTTCCGGCTCGACCCGCGACTTAAAATCTGTGTCTCGCACTTCGACGCCGACGTCGCGAAACTCACGACTCACGATTTCCTGTCCGACGTCCACCTTCGCCAACACGCGCACCGCCGCCAGCCGAACGTCGGCACCCGGATCCTGGATTCCGACCACGCGCTCGAGATCGGCGTCGGCACCGCGCACGTCAAACGGATCGGTCTCAGCGCGTAGCAGCGGCGCAACGAATCGGCTCGGTCCGCTGACCGAAACCGTGGCCGGCTGCAGCTCGATGGAATTTATCTGATAGCCCTGTGCGACCGGACCGGTCACGTTCAGATGCACCGGCAACTCACGGCTGATGACGCGGTCGATATCGATTTGCGCCTCGTCGGGAGTCACGCGCGTGACCGTGGTCCGCGGCGGCACCGCAAACAGGTTGGGGCCGATCTTGAAATCGGTATGGCCGACCGGGACCCCAGTCAGATCCAGGCGCAGCGTCAGACGTTCGGGGTCGAGCAGCGACAGCAATGTACGCGAGCCCGCGACCTCGATCTTAACGAAATCTGGCGGACGATTGATGATGACGTATCCAGCAGGAAGCGACCGGTAGCTGACCGGAACCGCCAGCGTTACGACCGCGTTGCGTTGGCCCGCGTTAACGAACATCCACAGTCCGATCGCGAGCAACAGTGCGATCGCCCGCAGGCCGGTGTTGCGCCGCAGGGTTTTGCGCAGATCGCTCCAGTTGATCAGTTTCCGTAATCGATCCATCGCTCGATGTGCCGCGCCTGCCCGCCCCGCCACCGGCGCCTACGCCGGCAGGCTACTGAGTATGCTCAAGACCGCGGAAGGTTCGAGCCCGCGCTCGAGCCGCCCTTCCCGCGCGATCGAGATGGTACCGTCCTCTTCGGAGACCACCAGCACGATCGCGTCGCAATCCTCGGTCATCCCGATCGCGGCGCGATGCCGCGTGCCGAGCGCCAGGCTTACGTTCGGATTCGACGAAAGCGGCAAAACGCACGCCGCCGCCAGAATCTGATCGCCCTTCAGAATCACCGCGCCGTCATGCAGCGGAGAGCCGCGCATGAAGATTGTCTCGATCAGCTCGGGCGAGACCCTGCCGTAGATTAGGCGGCCGCTCTCCATAAATTCGTTGAGGCCGTCTTCCTGCTCGATCACGATCAGCGCGCCGATGCGCCGCGCCGCCAGCCATGCGGCCGCGGTGGCCAGCTCCTCCGCCGCACTCGAGGCGGGAGCGCGCGGTCCGAAAAACGATTGCGCGCCAACCCGGGTCAGCGCACGGCGAATATCGGCTTGAAAAATCACCACCAGGATCACGAACAAGGATCCAAGAAAGTTATTCAGCAGCCAGTTGAGCGTGAACAACCCGAGAATCTGCGAGGCCACGAACGCGACCCCGACGATCACCAGCCCCAGCACCATCTGCATCGTACGCGTGCCACGGATCAGCAGCGCGATGCGGTAGATCACGTAGGCGACGATCAGGACATCCAGGATGTCCTGCCATCGGGGTACCGGAATCGCCGGCAGGTAATTCGGCATCGAGTTGGCCTACCTCGGGCGGCGCTCGCGAATTGCCGCCGCCATCCTCACCACCGCGCGCGCCGCGCCCGGGTCATGCACCCTGACGATCGACGCTCCCGCCGCGACCGCTAACGCGTCGGCGGCCGCAGTCCCAAATTCGATATCGCGCTCCGAAGCGCCGGCAATTCGCCGGACGAAGCTCTTGCGCGAAGATCCTACCATTACGGGATAGCCGACCGCGGCAAGTCGGGGCAAGGCGTCCAGCAGCGCAAGATTGTGCCGCGCGGTCTTGGCGAAGCCGATTCCGGGGTCGAGGATAACGCGGGAGCGCGCCACTCCAGCTCGGACCGCGGACTCGGCGCGCGCGATTAGGTACGCGATTACCTCGCGCGCGACGTCACGGTAGCGCGCAAATTTAAGATGATCCTCGACGCCTCCGCGCATGTGCATCAGCACCACGGCGACGCGCGCCCGCGCCGCCACCGACGCCATCGCCGGGTCGAATTCGAACGCGCTGATGTCGTTGATTATCGCGGCGCCCGCGTCGATCGCCCGTGCGGCGACGGCGGACTTGCGCGTGTCGATCGAGATCGGGACGCGGAGCTTCGCCGCCAGCGCCTCGACCACCGGCATCACGCGGCGGATTTCTTCTTCGACTGCGACGGTGCGCGCTCCCACCGGCCGCGTCGATTCTCCGCCAACATCAATAATCCCGGCACCCTGCGCTTCCATCGCAAGGCCATGCTCGATCGCGCGGGCAGGGTCGAAATAGCGGCCCCCGTCGGAGAATGAATCCGGCGTCACGTTGAGCACGCCCATGATTGCGGGAAAAAGGATTACGCGCCCGTCGCACAGGCGTATCCGCTTGGGCAGCGCCGGTATCGGACCGTGCACGGACTTGACGACCCGCAATTTCGGACTGCGGAGATTGTCGTGGGAATTATCGGATACCAGCCGCATTCGCGAGCTTCCACCTCGCCCCGGGCGCGCAAAGCGGAACTCGTATCGCCCCGCCCCTAGACCAGCACGGGCTTGGGCGGCAGCCCCGGAACGCCCGCCGGCTCCTCAGCGTGCTTGTCTTTTCCCGCTCCAGGTTCGAGGTTCAGTCGAGGAGTCGAGCCGGCGGCAGGAGGAAACGAGGCCGGCAACGGGCGTCCCTCGCGATAGGCGGTGACCAACGCCTCGACCTCGGCACCGTCCAGGACTTCCTTTTCAAGCAGACGCTCGGCAACCGCATGCAGCAGGACGATATGGTCAGAGAGCAGTTGGCGCGCCTTCTGATAAGCGTCGTCGATGATCCGCCGGATCTCACGATCGATCTCGATAGCGGTATGCTCGGAGTAATCCTTCTGATGGCCCAGGTCGCGGCCCAGGAAAACCTGCTCGTCGTGCTTGCCGAAGGTCATCGGCCCGAGCTCTTTGCTCATGCCGAACTCGCAGACCATCTTGCGCGCCAGCTCGGTCGCTTTTTCGATATCGTCGCCCGCGCCGGTGGTCATATGCCCGAAGATCAATTCCTCCGCCGCGCGCCCACCGAACATCATCGCCAGCCGGGTCTTCAGATAGTCGCTCGAATAGGTATAGCGATCATCGAGCGGCAGTTGCTGGGTGACGCCGAGCGCCATCCCGCGCGGAATGATGGTGACTTTATGCACAGGATCCGCGCCGGGCAGGAGCATCGCGACCAGCGCGTGTCCGCCTTCGTGATAGGCGGTGTTCTTGCGCTCATTCAGCGACATCACCATCGAGCGCCGCTCCGCGCCCATCATGACTTTGTCTTTGGCGAGTTCGAAATCCGACATCTCGACCTTGTCCTTGTTGCGCCGCGCCGCAAGCAGCGCCGCCTCGTTAACAAGGTTCTCCAGGTCCGCGCCGGCGAATCCCGGAGTCGAGCGCGCCAGCTTGTCGATATTAACGTCTTCGGAAAGCGGAACCTTGCGCGTATGCACCCGCAGGATTCCGTCGCGTCCCTTCACGTCCGGCCGCGGCACAACGACCCGGCGGTCGAAGCGGCCGGGGCGCAGCAGTGCGGGATCGAGCACGTCGGGCCGATTGGTCGCGGCGACGAGGATCACGCCCTCGTTGGCCTCGAAGCCGTCCATCTCGACCAGCAACTGGTTGAGGGTCTGCTCGCGCTCGTCGTGGCCACCGCCCAAGCCTGCGCCGCGATGGCGGCCGACGGCGTCGATCTCGTCTATGAAAATAATGCATGGTGCGTGCTTCTTGCCCTGTACGAACAGGTCGCGCACGCGCGAGGCGCCGACTCCGACGAACATCTCGACGAAGTCCGAGCCTGAAATCGAAAAGAACGGCACGCCCGCCTCACCGGCGATCGCGCGCGCGAGCAGGGTCTTGCCCGTTCCCGGCGGACCGACCAGTAAGACGCCCTTGGGGATTCGGCCGCCAAGGCGCGTGAAGCGCTTGGGGTCGCGCAGGAACTGGATTATCTCTTCCAGTTCGTCTTTTGCCTCGTCTATACCGGCCACGTCGGCGAATGTGACTTTGTGCGTATTCTCGGTCAGCAGCTTGGCGCGGCTCTTCCCGAACGACATCGCCTTGCCGCCGCCGATCTGCATCTGGCGCATGAAGAAGATCCAGAGTCCCGCCAGGATCAAGATAGGGAACCACTGCACCAGCATGACCATCCACCAGGGATCACCCTCGGCGGGTTTGCCGGCGATCTTGACGCCTTTGTCGCGAAGAACTTTTACCAGGTCAGGGTCGGTCGGCGCGTAGCTCTTGAAGTGCTCGCCGGCAGTGGTGTCGCCTTTGATCCAGTTGCCCTGAATGGTGACAGACGAGATTTGGCCTTTCTCTACCTGGTTAAGGAAGTCGGAAAAGATAATCTCGGGCTCGCGGGGCTGCTGCCTGCTGAAGATATTAAACAGCAGGAGAAACATCAGGCCCAGAACGAGCCAGAGAGCAATACTGCGGGAAAACTGGTTCATCCCCATCAAAATGGTACCATGCTCGCTAAATCTGGTGCAACGATAATGCCATCAATTCGACGAAACTTCGCGTGCTGAAATTCGCACCGCCATCTTGCTGGCCCGAGTCAAAAGCCCCCGGCCGGATCGCACCACGCCCGGAATCCATACAATCTCATCCGCCGCGACGACGATGGGAACCCGCGCCCGACGCTCCCGCGCCACCTTCGAGTCTATCAGAACGTCCTTGACCTTGCGCGTGCCATTCATCCCAGCCGGCCGCACGCGATCCCCAAGCATAAAGTTGCGCACGGATAGCCCAGTTGTCGCAATCTCCCTGAGATCAAATAACGCGGTAGCCTTGTCTGAGAACATATGTTTTGCCGATTTGGCTTCCGCTGCGCCGACGATCGCGGCATCGAAAGAATAGCCCGACTCCGCGACAACCGTTGTCCCTTCGAGCGCGAGCGGGACCGAGAACTCGCGCGCGATTCGCGCCGCCTTTTGCGTCAGGCGAAGCCGCGAATATTCTCGCACCGCGCGCCATCGGCCGGGCAGCGAAATTTCGCCGTTCGGCGGACCCTCCATGATGAGCGCGGCCATCGCGTCCAGATGCGTCCGGCCGATTCGGCGCAGGCTGCCGATTCGTTCGGCGATAAACCTGCGCAACACCGGCGCTCGCAGCGCAGCGTCGAGCGCCGCGAAGCTCGAGAGGTCGAGCTCGCCTCCACTCGTGCGCATCGCGCCGAGCGCGCGTGCCGCCTCGCGCGTGACATACGCGTCGAGCGTGCGCATCTCGCCCGAGAGCTCGGCCAGCCTGGCACCGACGCCGGGAGCATAGCTTTCGAGAGTCGGAATCAATTCGTGCCGGATACGATTGCGCATCAACGCCGCCGAGTCGTTGCTGCTGTCCTCGACAAATAACGCGCCGATGGCGTGCAAATAGGCGCGGATATCTTGGCGTGAAAGGGACAGCATCGGCCGCACGATGCGATTCGGTCCGGCCTCATCCATCGCACCGAGCCCCGCGATTCCCGCGCCGCGCAGCATCCGCAGGAGGACAGTCTCCGCCTGGTCATCGCGATGATGCCCCAGCGCGACATGCTTGGCTCCCAGGCGCTCCGCAGTGCGGCGCAGAAAATCGTGACGTGCGTCGCGCGCAGCTTCCTCGAGGTTCGGCATCGCCGCATCGAGCCCCTCAGCACGCTCGACGACGAGATCAATCGCAAGCCGCGAACAGAGCTCGCGCACGAATGCCTCATCGCGGTCGGCCTCCGCTCCGCGAATCCGATGATTGAGATGCGCCGCCGCAAGCCGATAACCGAACAAGCCGCGCAGATCGAGCAGCGCATGCAGCATCGCGACCGAATCGGCCCCACCCGAGAGCGCGACGAGAATCAGCGAATCGCGGCTGACGCGCACGCGCTCAAGCGATCGCGAAATCGCGCTCAGAACAGTATTTCGAGGGCCCGTCCGCATCATGAGCCAAAGGCTATTCCGCCGTGCCGTGCGCGGCAAACTTACGCGATTATAGAACGCCGCGTCGTGGTCTGGTAACTGACAGTCGATGACCTTGCCTCCAGCCGACATGCTCGCAGCCGCGGCCGCCGCTGACGCTCCCGCGAGCACGGAGAGTCCGCGCCGCACCAAGGTCCTTCCGGTTCTCTTCGTACTCAGCTTCGGATTGCAATTCCCATTCTACCGGTTGCTCCAAAAGACCTTTCCTATATTTTCGCGCCTCGGATGGTCGTGGTCCACGATTAGTGCCATAGACACGGTCGTCCTTCAGATGATTATCGCGGCTGCGATTCTGCTCGTAATACATTTTTGGGAGCGCCTTCCGATGACCTCGGTTGGCATCGTCAGGTTCGCCGCGTCCGATCTCGCTCTCGGAGTCGCGGGGTTCATCGGGATTACAGTCATCGAAGGATTAGCGCTGCCTCTTGTTCTACAGGTCCTGACGGGTTCGCGAGATTGGGGCATCGCGAGCTTGGACACTCGCCAATTTTCGCTGATTTATCACATCCCGTGGCCGTTGATGCTCGCCGTAGCCGCGAGCGCGGGCATTTTTGAGGAACTTTGGGCGCGAGGCTACGGCGTCGAGCGCCTGGAAGCGTTGACTGGCAGCACGCTTGCGGCAGCCGCGATCACGCTTGCGCTCGATCTCGGGGCGCACGTGCCGTTTTGGGGATTTCGCTATCTTGCCCTAATCGCGCCCGGGCAAATTTTGCTTCTCGGTTTGTACCTTTGGCGTCGGCGCCTGGCACCATGCGTGATCGCACATTTCTTGTGGGATTCCGCTCGACCGATCTTTTTCGCGGCGCTGTGGCTGCTGGCGATGGTCCATCCGGTGCCTAAGCTGCGGGGAGAGCTGGCGCTAATCATTGGTGACTACGATCAATCGATCGCGGAATTCAGCATTGCTCTGCGCAACGCTCCCAACGACGTCCTTGCTTTGGAAGGACGCAGCAACGCATATCTTCACAAAGGCAAATACGATCAGGCGATCGCTGATTTGACCAAAGTCATCAAGCTGAAACCCGGCAGCGAGTACGCGTACCAGAGCCGCGCGGATTCATATTTGGACAAACGCGACTATGCCCGCGCAATGGCGGACGCGAACCAGGCAGTTAAACTCGCTCCGGATAAATCCGGACCGTATTCGACGCGAGCCTATGTCGATGCGGAAATGGGCAACGAGAAAATGGAACTCCAGGATCTCGACCACGCGATCGTGCTCGAAGCCGACGATCACGACGCTCTCTCGCTCAGGGCCAGTCTCCATTCCAGCCATCGCGAGTACGAGCAGGCGATCGCGGACTACGATCGTGTCCTCAAACGTGACCCAAACGACACGAACGCGCTTGGCGGCCGGGCGACCGCTTACTGGTACGAGAGCAACTTCAATCGATCTATTGCCGATCTTACCAAGGTAATCGAGCTGGAGCCCAACAACGAATGGGCATACTGGAATCGCGCAAATTCATATTTCGCCAAGCACGATTATCCGCGCGCGATGGCGGATGCTAACGAATCGATCAAGCTTGCCCCGAATGATTCCGGAACCTACTCGATGCGCGCATACATCGATGCGGCATCCGGCGACGAAGGCAGCGCGATAAAGGACCTCGACCATGCGATCAAGCTTAATCCGCGCGATCATGACCTGCTCGAGCGCCGGGAGACGCTTTACTACGAGAGCGGCGACTTCGACGGCGCGATCGCCGACCTTGGCCGCATGATCGCACTCGATCCCGGCAACAGCGACCTGCTTGCCCAGCGGACGGGGCTCTACAAAACCCGCGGACAACTCGCGATGGCCGCGCGTGATGCCGCGGCGATCATCTCCGCTCATCCAAAAGATCCAACCGGCTACACCGTCCGCGCCAATCTGTCATACGCGCAGCATCGATACGGCGCCGCTCTCGACGATCTGAACCGCGCGATCGCGCTGGCGCCCGATCGTATGGATCTCTATCAGTGGCGCGCCGCAGTTTATACAAAGCTCGGTAAACCCGCGCTCGCGATAGCAGACTGGCGACGCGCCCTCGCCAAACCGCCGAAGACCGCGGCCGACTACAATGGACACGCCTGGACGCTCGCGACCTGTCCGTTGTCCGAGGTCAGGAACGGCAAACAGGCGGTCGGGTTCGCGACGCAAAGTTGCAATCTGAGCGGATGGAAAAACGCTGAATACCTCGGCACTCTCGCGGCCGCATACGCCGAGCAGGGCGACTTCGCCGATGCTATCGCGTGCGAGAAAAGAGCGATCGCCGCGCTCGAACCTTACCAGAAAACACTTGCACCGGAGATGCGCGATCGGCTTGCTCTATACCAGGCCGGCCATCCGTATCGAGATTCCTATCCGAGTCTCTTCTAGCACCGGCGCACGCAGTTATCCGGACGGGTCCCAGCGGTCTTCGAGGCGGCGGTATTTCCAGATCGAGACTGATAGCGCCCATCCCACGACGAACATCGCGACGATCGCGTAGCCCAACGTTTCGAAATCCAGCGCGGCGAGCGTGCTGAAGAAGCGGCCGTGCCAATTGAGCGCGCCGCCGAGGACCTGCAGCAGCTCGACGGTGCCGATCAGAAGCGCGACCGCCACCGACAAACTCGTGGTGGTGATGTTGTAGTAAATCTTGCGCAGCGGACTCGAGAACGCCCAACTGTAGGCTTTCACCATGAAGACACCGTCGGCGGTGTCCATCAGGGACATACCGGACGCGAACAGGATCGCGAGCGAGGTGACGGCGAGCGTCGGCACCGCCTGCGACGCGGCTCCCGCCGCCAGCGCGAGCAGTCCGATCTCGGAGGCGGTGTCGAAGCCGAGACCGAAGATCATCCCGACCGGATACATCTGCCAGCTATGGCTGATCAGATTCTGCAAGCGATCGCCGAGAATGCGCCGGATAAGGCCGCGCTGCGCCAGCAAATCCTCGAGATGCTCCTGGTGATAGGTGCCGCGCTTCATCTGGTGCCAGATATTCAGGATATCCAGCAGCACCAGCAGGTTCAGAATTCCAATCAGCCACAGGAACACGCCGGAAACGGTCGCGCCGATCACGTTCCCATAGCTCTGCAATTCGGGCATCGCGGCGCGGACCGTCTTGGTCGCGACTACCAGTGCTACGGTCATCAGAAGGACGATCGTCGAATGGCCGAGCGAGAAAAAGAATCCGACCGCCAACGGCCGTTCGCCTTTCTGCAAGAGATAGCGCGTGGTGTCGTCGATCGCGGAGATATGATCGGCGTCGAACGCATGCCGGAGCCCCAGTCCGTACGCGAGCGCGCCGAGCCCCGCCATCGCGGGAAACCGGGGCGAATAGAGAAAGAACATCCCCCATCCGATCAGATGAAACAGGCCGACAATTCCAAACAGGGCGCTGGTGCGCGCGAAGGTACCGTCAGACCAGCTTCCTTCCGATGATGATCGGGCGATTGGAGTCGCGGATTTCACTGGCACAAATGATCCATTGAAATCGCTGCACTGGCCGCGTCAACCGCTAAGCTGATCGAGCAGATGCAGGATCACGCCGATACCCGGGATATTCACCTCGAGCTCTTCGGAGAGCGTGCGGATAACTCGCACGCGTTCGAGCGCCGCGCGATCGTAGAGCCGCTCGACTGTTTGGCCGGTGCGCGTCACTTGCGCGGGCGCGACGAATTCCTCGTGCTCCCAGACCGCGAGCTGGCGGTCGCTTACTCCCGTCATCACGCAGAATACCTCGCGCGTCACCAGCACCGGCCTGCCGCGCTTGGGCCGTCTGCTGGAGCTATTTTGCCGCCGCGTCATCGCCGTCAGCTCCGCTTGATCATCTCGGCGCGAGGATCGGGCACGCCGCGCTCGCGACGACGGTCCGCGAATTGCTGCATCAGCGTGCGTTCTTCGTCGGTCAGATCCGCAGGCGCAAGAATCTTCAGCTCATACAGCAGGTCGCCAGCAGGCTCCTTGGCGCGCGCGGGAATTCCGCGGCCCTTCAGGCGCAGCACGCGACCGCCCTGCGAGCCGGCCGGAATCTTGAGCGAGACCTTGCCCCCGCCCGCAGTTGGCGCGGTGACTTCCGCGCCGAGCGCAGCTTCGTAATCCCACACCGGGAGCTCGCAGCGCAGATCGCGACCGGCGACAGCGAACACAGGATGCGGCTCGATCCTCACGGTCAGAAACAGATCGCCATTAAACTCCGGACGCGGGCCGCGTCCGCCCTGCCCCTTAAGGCGCAGAGTGGTGCCATCGGTGACGCCGGGCGGAATCGTGACTTCGAGCGTGCGCGGCTGCGCGATAACGCCGGTGCCGCCACATACCGGGCATGGCGCTGCGGATCGGATTACGCGAGCTTTGCCCTGGCGCTGCTCGCTGGCGACCATCCCGGAACCGCCGCAGGTGGCGCATTCGTCCTGCGCGACGAGCTCGAGGCGCTGCTTGGCGCCGTTGATCGCCTCGGCCAGCGGGATGTGAACGTCGGCGCGCAGGTCGGGAGCACGGGCCGGTTCCGCGTCAAAATTGAACCCGCGGCGGGCGCCGCGCACCCCGCCCTGGCCGCCGAAGAATTGCTCGAAGAAGTCGCTGAAGCCGCCCGCGCCCGATTCCGCGCCGCCCGAGTATCGCGCGCCCGCGCCGGCGCGCTCGCGCGCGGCGGCCTCCTGCGCGTAGCGCCGCATCATCTCTTCTTGCGAGATGCCGTGTTCCCAGTCAGCGCCCAGCTCGTCGTATTTCTTGCGTTTGCCCGCGTCAGAGAGGACCTGGTAGGCCTCGTTGATTTCCTTGAAGCGCTTCTCGGCGTCCTTGTTGTTGGGATTGACGTCGGGATGGAACTTGCGCGCGAGCTTGCGGTACGCGGTTTTGATTTCGGGTTCGGTGGCGCCGCGTTCAACCCCCAGGATCTTGTAGTAGTCGCGAAATTCCATTGCGCAGAGTGTGGTTCAGACGATCGCGCTATTCAAGATGCGCACGAAACCGCGCCGGCGCAAGGAAGTATAGACCGAGCGCCGCGCTCAATCTCGTATAGAAAAGGAGGGTGACGCCAGCGTAACCCTCCGAATCAGATCAAAACAACGAAATTCGTGATCAGCGGTCTGTGTGCATCAGGGCACCATGCTAAAAGGGGCGGCGACTGGCTATGGGTACGGCGCGAGAAGCTCGCGGGAGCCTAAGCCTGCCGCCGCGCGCGTCTGGATCTAGCGCCCGAAGAAAACCGATACAAAGCAGTTATTATCGGTCTCGGTCAAAACGGAGCTTACCCAGGTGGCGATGTCCACTTCAATTTCCGTCGCGGAGGCGGCAATAACAACGCCGTTTGAGACGCCGAAGTCGTTACTCTCTGCAGTGGTGTTGATGATGAGCAGGTTGGGCGTGATGCTCTTGGGAAAATGGCCGGTGAAAGTAACTGTGTAGCTCCCGGCCGAATTCCTCGCCCCGCTGGCGGAGGTCGTGCCTTTTCCGCCGAACCCGGTAACCGCGCCGCTACTGCCATCGACGCGAGCGAAGGCGATTGCTTGGCCGGTTTTGTCCGGACCCGCGATTGCGGTCCCGATAAGTGAAGTCATCAGAACGAGAACAAAACCAAGAACCAAAAGCCGACGGATCATGATTGTTTCCTCCTACCGCTACGGCGATTAAACGAAAATTCCATTTTGGACTTTTCGAAATCGGCGATTTTCAACGATGGATCTTCTCCCGATACCTCCAGTTGTGATTCGGGAGAACTCCCTAACGGTTTTAGCGGCACAGAGGCTAGGACCAACGCAAAGTTATGTCTAATGCATCGGCGCGAAATGACGAGGGGCGACGCGCGGTTCAGATCTGCGATGCGTCTGAAGGTGGTTCTGGTTGCGGGTTCGCCGGCGGTGGTGCGGTGAGCGCGGCGAGTTTCGATTCGAGGGCGCGCAGTTCGATTTCGAGGCGGCTCTGGCGATTCCAGATGAATGCCACGTAAAGGAATATCGCGGCGAAGATCGCGCTGTAGGCGGCGAACAAGAATCCGAAGTGCTCCATCATCTTTCCCGTGCGCTCATACGCCTTTAGCGCGAAACTCCGCCGTCGCGATCGCGCGTGCGACCTCGCCGATCCTCGTGCGCGTGCGTAGCACCGTCAGCCGGAGCATCAGCAGCCACGCGAACATCAGCGTGAACGCCGCGACCGATGCCAACAGGGTAACGATCATTCGTGGATCCTCGAGCCCATGAGCGCCCTGCCGCGTCACCAGCACCGCAGGATGAATCGTACGCCACAGCCGCACCGATACGATCACCACCGGCACGTCGAGCGCCGCGACGATTCCAACCACCGCCGCGAAGCGCGCCACCTGTTCGGACTCTTCGAACATCGCGCGCGTGATCAGGTATCCGCCGTAGAGCAGCCACAGCACGAACGAGGTGGTGAGCCGCGAGTCCCAGGTCCACCAGGTTCCCCAAATCGGTTTGGCCCACAGCGATCCGGTCAGCAGCATCAGGGTGCAGAACAGCATACCGATTTCGGCGGCCGAGTAGCCGAGATCGTCCCAGATCTGGCCGCCGAGCCACAGGTAGAAAATTCCCGCGACCGCGACGATCGCGAACGCGGCGAATGCGACCCACGCGCACGGCACATGAAAATAGAAAATCCGCTGGACGATCCCCTGCTCCGCCTCGGTTGGAACCCAGGCGAAGATCATCCAGAGCGACATGACCATCAGCGCAAGCGTCGTTGCGCCGAGGAGATTGTTGAAGGTCTTGCCCATCGGCGGTCGTTCCCGGTTCTTATTCCTCTCCAATCACGTGCTCGAACAGCAGGTAGCCCGCGGTCACGAACAGCACGTCGAACGCGATGAGGATACCGATCCAGTCGCGCGCTGTCGCCATCGACGCTCCGGAAAGCGCGACGACACTGGCGCGGACGCCGGCAATCAGCGCCGGAACAAACATCGGGACGATCAAGAGCGGCAGCAAAAGCTCGCCGCCACGCGCCCGACCCGAGATAGCCGCGAGCAGCGTAGCCAGCGCGGCGAAACCGACCACGCCGAGAATCAGAATCGGCGCAAGGCGCACCAGCGCGCCGGAGAAGTCGAGATTGAAAAACAACACCGTGAGAATCGCGCCCGCCGCCACTGCAACGATCATGAAGATCGCGGAGGCTGCGAGCTTGGCGGCATAGAGCGTCGCGCGATCGACTGGGCTCATCAGAAGAGCGCGGATACATCCGTTTTCGTTTTCTGACAAAAGTGCGCGCGAGGCCCCGAGCATCCCGGCGAACACCAGTGCGATCCACAGCGCGCCCGCCGCGGCTTCGGGACCGCGCGTCACCCCAGCTCCGAGCGCGAAGACCAGCACCACGAGCACCAGCATCGCGAGCGCAACCATCGCGATCGTGCTCATCCCGCTGCGCAGCTCGAGGCGCAGATCTTTCGACAGCACCGCGGCAAACGCGCTCATTGGTTCTGCCGGCCGAGCAGCGAGCGCAAGCGGCCCGCACGCGAGTTTTCGGTTATGTCGGTCACGGGATCGAGCCGTCCGCGTGTGATTTCGTACTGATCGAGCTCGACACCTTCGATCGCCGCCTGCCCGTGCGCGCTGATGACGACGGCGCATCCGCGCGCCAGCTCGGTGCGGATCAGATCGGCCATGATCGCGACGCCGTCGGAATCGAGCGCGGCAAACGGCTCGTCGAGCAGCAAGAGCATCGGAACGGCGATCATCGCGCGCGCGGCGGCCAGCCGCTGCTCCATCCCGCGCGAATACATCCGCACCCGTTCGTCGGCGAAGTTGGCAAGGCCCACGCGTCTGAGCCAGGTATGCGCGGTGATATGCGGATTTGCGACGCCGTACAACGTCGCATAGAACTCGAGATTTTCGCTCGCGGTGAGATTCGGGTAGAGAAAGCTGCGATGCGACAGCATCCCGATTTGTCGGCGTCCGTCGGGGTCGAGCCGGCGCGTGTCTTGTCCGAACACCCGCGCGTATCCGGTAGTCGGTGCGGCCAGTCCGGCAAGGATCGCAAACAGGGTTGATTTGCCCGCGCCGTTACCGCCGATAATCACCGCTGCGCGTCCCGCAGCGACGTTCAGATCGACTTCCAGCAGGACGGGGACCAGGCCGAAGCTCTTGCCGAGCGCATTCGTTTCGACGACCGCCGCGGCCATCAGTCGTTCCAGCCGGTGGCGCGTCCGGCGGGCCTAAGCCCAAGTCCACACTCGGAGCAATAGCGGGCGTCGGTGATCGTGCGGGTGCCGCACTGCGGACAAAAACGCACTCCACGCGGCGTCGCGGCGCTCGGACGCGTGACGCTGAAGGAGGGAAACTGCGTAGCGCGCTGCGAGTCAGGACGCCGCGGCGGTTCGACGTGCAAGGCTGGCTTTGGCATCGATACGGCGGCGCTTGGCGCGGTTTCGATTCTGTCTTTGAGTTGCTCGATCGATCGCATCGCGACGAGCGCGCGATTCTCGAGCGATGCGCGCAGGGATTCGTAATCGGCGTCGGACAGCTTACCCATCTCGCGATCGAATTCGAGGTCGCGCAGCGCCTGAACCGCGAGACCGCGCTCATGCTCGAGCCTCCGGCCGTTGATCTCCGCCTCATCGGGCCGTTTGCGGCGCGAGGGTAGAAGCCCACCCGCGAGTGGAGCGGCGACGAACAGCGCGACTCCAGCCACAATCATCGCGGCCGCCAGGTAGACCATGGCTCAGCCACCCCTCCTCAGATCTTCGGCCAGCTTGCGCCGCAGTTCGGGATCGAACGCCGGCGTATCGGACGGCGGCGGCGCGGGCTCGGGCGAAGACGAATCGGGGGCGCGGCGCCATCGGTGCGCGGTAAAGATTATCAACCCCGCGCCGATCAGGAGCGCCGCGAACGGCGTAGTCCACGCGAGTAGATTGAAACCTTCGGTCGTGGGCGCGGAGAGAACCTTCTCGCCAAACTTATGCCGATAGAAGGAGATAATCTCGACCTGCGATTTACCCTGATCGATCATCTCCTGGATATGCGCGCGGGTCGGAACCGAGAAGCTGCAGGTCGGCATGTTGCAATTGGCGACGGTCAGGCCGCATCCGCATTGGCAGGTAAGACCCTGCGCGACCTGTTCCGCATTCGGGCGGGTCGCGGCCCGCAGGTTCCGCGCGCCTGAGGCGGCGAGCACGAGCGCGAAGAGCGCCGCGGCGAGCACGAAGTTCCGTCGTGCGCGCACGTTCATTCTCCGCCGGGTGCAGGATCACCCGCGATCGAAACCGGTGCTGCACGCCTGACTGCGACGGCGATCGCGGAGCGTTCGCGCACGTTCGGCCACATCACGACCACCGTGCCGACCGCCATGAGTAATCCACCCGCCCACAGCCAGAAGACCAACGGAGTCAGAAAGACCTCGAAGGTGGCCTGTCCGTTTTGATCGAGACCGGCGAGCACGATGTAAAGATCGGCAAAGGGAGTCGAGCGGATCGCGACCTTGGTCGCGGGCTGCTGCTCGCGTTTGTAGAACAGTTTCGCGGGCGCCATCTCGGTGACGAAGCTTCCGTTGCGCGAGACCTCGATCCGCGCGGTCGCGGTCTCCATGTGCGCGTTTTCGAACGCGGAGAGGCCGAGATAGCGAAGCTGGTAGGCGCCGATCGAAAAACTCTGGCCCTCGCGCACGCTCTTCTTCACCTCGGTCTTGAAGAATGACGACCCGACGATCCCGACGAACGCGACGATCACGCCGACATGAATGATATATCCGCCGTAACGGCGGTTGTTCTTCGCCACCAGGTTGACCAGCGCCCTCGGAGCGGTCTCGGCCAGCATATGCTGCCGCGCGCCGACGCCGCGCCGGAACTCGACGACTACCGTGCCGAGCACGAAAGCAGCGAGCGAGAACGCGGTCAGCACGTACCATGCGCGCAATCCGGCGGCGAGTGCGATCACTCCGGTCGCGACGCCCGCGATCGCGGGAGCGGCGAAGCTCTTCACCAGGTTGCTCGCCGTGGTGCGCCGCCACGCGATAAGCGGCCCCACCCCCATCAGGAAAATCAGTCCGAGCGCCAGCGGCCCGGCAACGCGATTAAAGAACGGCGGTCCGACGGTGATCTTGACGCCGCGCACGGCTTCGGACAGCACTGGAAAGATCGTGCCCCAGAACACCGCGAACGCGATCCCGATCAACATCAAGTTGTTGAACAGGAACGCGGCCTCGCGCGAGAGATACGACTCGAACTCGGCCGGGCTGTGCAGCGCTTTGGACCGGAAGATCAGCAGGCCGGTGTAGCCCGAGACGACCACGATCAGGAAACCCAGGAAGTACGGCCCGAGTCCCGACTGCGTAAACGAGTGCACCGACGAGATCACGCCGCTGCGCGTGATGAACGTGCCGAAGATCGTGAGCGAGAACGCAAGCCCGATGAGCGCGAGGTTCCACACCTTCAGCATGTCCTTGCGCTCCTGGATCATCACCGAATGCAGGTACGCGGTCATCACGAGCCAGGGCATGAAGGCCGCGTTCTCGACCGGATCCCACGCCCAGTAGCCACCCCATCCGAGAACTTCATAGGCCCATCGCGCGCCGAACAAATTCCCGAGAGTCAGGAAGAACCAGGAGAAGATCGCCCAGCGCCGGGTCGTGCGAATCCAGGTATCGTCGAGCTTGCCGGTCAAGAGCGCGGCGGCGCCAAACGCGAACGGAACCGTGGCGCTGACATAACCGGTATAAAGCGAAGGCGGATGGATCGCCATCCAGTAATTCTGAAGTAAAGGATTAAGATCTGTTCCCTGCGCAGGAATGACCGCCATCAGGTCGAACGGCCGCGTGACGAAGTTCAGCATCCCGAGAAAAAAGATCGCGACTCCCGCCAGCACCGCCATCGCATAGGGCGCGATCTCCGGGTTTCGGCGCCGGTTCAGGAACGCCGCGATCGAGGTAAATATCGACAACAGCCAGGTCCAGAACAGCAGCGAGCCCTGCTGTCCACCCCACAGCGCGGTGAACTTGTACGCGGTCGGAAGCGTGGTGCTCGAGTAGGACGCGACGTATTCGAGCGAGAAGTCAGAGGTGAGAAGCCCGCTCCACAGCGCGACCACCGCGATCGTGACCATCGCGCACATCGCCCACAGCGCATGGCGGGCGCTCGCGATGAATTCCGGATGCGATCGGCGGGCGCCATAGACGTTGGCGCCGATCGAATAAATCGCCAGCAGCAACGCGATCGCAAGCGCAAGTCGTCCTAAATCAGGCATCGTTCCTCTATTAACTGGCCTCTACTTAGCTTGCGCGGGCTTGTACTTGGAAGGGCAGCTCGTGAGCACCTGGGTCGCGGTGATATGACCGTCCGAGTCGAGTTTGCCCTCAACGATTACGTCGCGATTGTCGGCGAGCATATCGGGTTTGGGCTCGCCCGCGCAGGTCACGGTGTAGGAAGCGGGCTCGGCAGTCGAGACGGGTTTCAGCGCGGGGTCGGTGTTCGGATCAGGAATCGCGACCATCGCGAACCTCAGCGTTAACGTTCCCGGTTCCCACGCGATCGTTCCCGGCTTGACCCGTCCGGCAACCCGCAGCGGCTGCCCGACCAGCTCGGTCTGCCGCGCTGCGACTTCATTGACGGTCAGGTAATATTCGGAAGTGGTTCGGATCGCGGTCGTGATCAGATAGACGATCGCGGCCACGACCAGCGCCGTGCCAATAACAAATCGCAGCCGAAAACGCATCGCCCGATATTATCCGCGCCTGAGCACCGGGCGATCAACCCACGTCCGTGCTTATGGATATTAGCTGACGTTTTGCCATCGCATTCCGGCTCGATTGTAGCCGGTCGTCCTGGCGAAGCGCTGCCGCGCCCTACTCTTCTTCCGATGATGCGCCGCTCGCGGTGCGGGGGCCGAAGGCGACGCCACGTTTGCTCGCACGGATGAAATCGATCATCTCGGTTACTTCTGGCGCGACTGGACCGGCCGCGAGCAGACGATCGATCGCGAGCGACAGATTCTGCGGGGTTCCGAAAAGCGCGGTGAATGCGCGGCGGAGCGCGGAAATCGCGGCGGCGCTGAATCCCGCGCGCCGGAGCCCGATCACGTTTATCGCGCGCAGCGTATGCACCCCATCTACGATACAAAATGGCGGGATGTCGCGGCTCATGCGCGAGCCGCCGCGCGTCAGCGCCAGCCGCCCGATCCGGGTGTACTGATGTACCACGCAGTTGCCCGAGACCAGCGCGCGATCGCCGACCTGAACCCATCCTGCCAGCAGCGCGCCGCCGGCGATAATCGTATTGTCGCCGACGATGCAATCGTGGCCGATATGCGCATTGTGCATCACAAAGTTGTCGCTTCCGATCGTCGTAACGCGGCCTTTCTCGCATCCGCGATGCACCGTCGCACCCTCGCGGAAAATATTCCGATCGCCGATTCTGACCTGTCGCGGCGCCCCGCTATAGGAAAGATCCTGCGGCTCGTCGCCGATCACGACGGTCGGATGTACGATATTGTCGGCGCCCATTTCCGTATCGCCGAAAATCGCGACGTGACTGATTAGCCGGGTGCGCGCGCCGAGCTTGACCCGCCCCTCGAGCATGCAGAACGGGCCGATCTCGACGCCGGGACCAAGCTCGGCTGCGGGATCAACGACGGCCGACGGATGAATCTTCGGCGCGGCGGATTTCTTTTGCGGCATCGCGGGTCAGTTGAGTTCGGGTTTCTTCGCAGAGGCGTCTTTGCGGCGATCGTCGGGATGCTCGGAATCGTCCTCGGCCTTGCCGCCGGCGACGCGATACTCCTCGGCCGCCCAGGTGCCGAGATCTACCATCCTGCATCGCTCGGAGCAGAACGGACGGAACTGGTTGCGCGGCGTGGCGTCAACCGGCTTCTTGCAAGTCGGGCATCGCATGAGAGGCTCGCTCAATTCGAGAATTGCCAGATCGAGGGCGGATGCGCAATCCGGAGTCAATCGATATGCTGTGCACAAGATTAACGAGAATCGAGATGACAACCACCTCAGTTCCGATTGTGGATCTTCGCGGTGCGCCGAAAGAGCGCGGGCGCGCGCATGGCGAGGTGTTGCGCACGCAGATCGCGACGGTGCACGCGCAATGGCGCGAGAGTCTCGCCGCGCGCTTTCGCGTGGATCCCGATTCCTTCATCGAGACCTTTCTCGCCGAGACGCGCTTGATCGACGCGATCCGGCGACGGACGCCCACGCTGATCGAGGAGATCGAAGGAATCGCGGAGGGAAGCGGACGGCCGCTGAATGAGACCATCGCGTTCCAGTGCATGGACGAGGAATGGTGGTTCGGCGCGACGCGCTTCGGTCCGAAGGCGGGCGCGGAGACAGGATGCAGCGTCATCGCGAGCGCCGGACGCGCCGGACAGCCGCCAATCCTCGCACAGAATATGGACCTGCACGGGTACCTCGACGGCGGCCAGGCAGTTATCCGGATTAGCGGCGGCGACGAACCCGACGCCACCGTCCTGACGATCTGCGGGATGATCGCGCTGTGCGGTGCGAACGATCTTGGCGTCGGCGTCGCGGTGAACACGCTATGGCAACTGCCCAGTGCGGCGGACGGCCTCCCGGTCGCGTGCGTGGTGCGATCGCTCCTCGCCCAGCGCAGTCTCAGCGACGCGGCGCGATGGATCGAGCGCACGCATCACGCGAGCGGCCAGCATTACATGATCGGAGATCCCGGCGGCTTCGCGAGTTTTGAAGCGTCGGGGAGCTCAGTGAAGCCGGTGCCGCTGACGCCATCTGCATACGTGCACACCAATCATCCGCTGGCTGGCGACACACCGTCGAATCCTGCCGAGGAAAATTCGCGCGGCCGCTACCAGACGCTGTGCGATCTGGTTGCCGACAAGGCTCTGAGCGTGGCGGAGGTCGAAGCGGCACTGGCCGACCGCAGCGGGCCGCATCCGATTTCCGTGCGCCGGAGTCCGAACAATCGAGGGCGCGCAATGACGTTCGCGTCGATTGTGATGGAGCTTGGCCGTCCGCCGAGAATCCGGATCGCGGGCGGACCGCCATGCTCGAATGCGTATCAAGCCTTATAGATTATCTTCGGGAAAAGCCTGGAGCAGCACGCCGCTCTTGGTGATCTTCAGGCACTCGACTTCATCGCGCGAGAAGTCAGGGTCGCATAGCGGACGGTTGACGCCGGGGCATCGGTAGAGGCTCGGCTCCAGCACTTCGCACTTGGACAAATCAAAATTCGCGGAGGCGTACTTCTGCGCCGGCGTCTCGCTCGAAGGAGTGACCGAGGAGCATCCGGCCATTAGCAGTAGCGCGAGGACCGCCAATCCAACGCATGCGGCCATCCGCATCGCGACACGGCGAAGCATTTGCTGAATCGGCATAAACCTTATCCACCGCCTGCGCCGGAATCACTGCTTGGAGTTGCCCTGATCGCGAAAGGATTCTCGTCGCTGAACACCGACGTCAGCAGCCACGCGAATCCCTGCGGAAAGGTCCCGCTCCAGTTGGTGAGCGTAGCAGTCTTGACGGTCGGACCACGCATCCCCTTCAACTGCGCCTCCGTAATCGCCTGGCTGAGCGAAATAAATTTGCTCGGAAGCGGATGCTGCCATGAACCCCAGCTGACATAGCCGATCGAATAAAAATCGCCGTCGGTTTGCCCCGCACTATTAAGCGCGTTGGGCGTCAGCATCATCGCCTTCTGCATCGAGGGCGAATAATAAGTCAACTGGATGATGAGCGGACCCGCGCTGGTCTGAATATACATTGGCGCCCACATGGGATGATCCTGGATATCGAGCTTGAGCTCGATCAGCTCGGCGTCGGGCGACCATTTCTGCGCGCGGGCAAGCCCCTTCTGTACGATACTTTCCAGATCGTTCGGCGGCCACGAATCTTTCAGCGGCGCAATTTCTCCCGCGTGCGAAATCTGGAATTGCGGCGGCGCGTATCCGGGCACATAGCCAGGAACATTGGCTGCGGACGACGGGACTCCATTGGCGGCGCTGGCAACGATGGTCTTCGGGCTTGTGCGAATATGCCTTACGACCAGGATTGTCGTGGCCAGCACGACGACGCCTGCGGCCGCGATCGCGGCTTTCGGCCACCACGGCGGAATCGTCAAAGCGGGACCCTTCACGGTTCTCGGCGCGGATTGCTGGCGCGTGGGTGCGCCGGGCAAGCCTATCGCCGCTTGAAAATCCTGGATCGTCGGGTAACGCTGCGCGGCGCGAACCGCCAGCGCGGTCATCAGAGCGTCTTCCGCCGCTGGTGGTATATCGGCGCCGAGCGCGCTCGGTAGCTGGATCGTGTCCTGCGCAAGCCGGTCGATCGCCTGCGGCGGCAGCGTGCCGGTGGTCAGATGATACATCGTCGCGCCGACCGCGTAGACGTCGGTCCACGGACCCTGATTGCCGGTGCTGCGATATTGTTCCTCGGGCGCGTAACCTTCCTTGAGAATTACCGAAAGATGCTGGCTGCGATCCTGCAGTGCCTGGCGCGCGGCTCCGAAATCGAGCAGCTTCACCTGTCCGTTGTTGGTTATGTAGATATTGTCCGGGCTGACATCGCGATGAAGCACGTTATGGCGATGCAACTCGCGCAGCGCGTCCATCACCGGGGTCAGGATCGCAAGCGCCTCGTTGAACGGCAGCCGTCCGCCCTTCTCAGCGAGATGCTCCTTCAGCGTGCGCCCTTCGAGATACTCCATCACCAGGTAGGCGGTGCCGTTGGCCGGAAAAAAATTGATGACGGAGATGATTCCGGGATGTTCCTCGAACTGGGCGACGGTGCGCCCCTCGTCAAGAAAGCGATCGAGTCCGTACTTGAAATCCTGCTGAGATTGGCCGGTGTGCGCAACCACCTGGCTGGTTTCTCCGCTGCGGCTGGCTAGACCGCTCGGCATGTACTCCTTGATCGCGACGCGGCGCGCGAGCCGCGTATCCCACGCGAGGTAGGTGATCGCGAAGCCGCCGGCGCCGAGGGCGCGGCCGATCAGATACTGATCGTTGAGCATCGTGCGAACGGGCAGCGAGAACGGAATCTGCGGCGGCTTGCTCTCGTCGAAGCCGCATTCGGGACATATCGCCTGGTCGCCGCGAATCCCCATGCATCCCATGCATCGCCGCGCCATCTGCTGCTCCATCGTCAACTGCTCCTTGGAACTGTTCGCGGCGCGGCGCTAGCGGCGCGTCACCTTCACGCACAGCACGGTCACGTTGTCCTGATGCGGCAGATCGCGCGCGAGCGCCGCTTCGACCATCGCATCGCAGGCGGTCTGCGCATCGGGAGCCGAGGCGGCGGTCACGCAAATTTCATCCGGCGCGAGCGCGCGGTAGAGGCCGTCACTGCACAGGACCACTGCGTCGCCCGCGTCGATCGCGACCGGGGCCGCGCTGCAATCGATCTCCCGGAGTCCCCCGATACCAACGTAGCTGGTCAACGCGTCGCGCGCCTGAGCGTCGCGCGCGGCCTCCGGCGCGAGCGAGCCCTCCTCGACCAGCTGATCCAGCCGCGCGCCTAGCGTATGCGGCCGCGCGAGCGTGTTGACCGCGCCGCCCTGGCATAGATAGAGCGCGCTGTCCCCGACCGAGATCCATTCGAGGCCGCGCGCGGAGAGAGCTGCCGCCACCAGCGTCGTCCCAACCTCGTGCTCGAGCTTGAGCGCGGCGGCGAATTCGAACACCGCGCGGTCTGCCGCCTCGATCGCGCGCGCGAGCGCGTGAGACACTTCCTCCTCGCGGGTTTTCGCCGTGTAGGTATCGAGGAAGCTGCGCACCGCTATCCGGCTCGCCTCGGCGCCGTGCTCGAGTCCGCCCATCCCGTCCGCGACGACCGCCAGCAATCCTCCATGCACGAGGAAGGCGGCGTCCGCCGGGTCCGAAAAGCCGAACGAATCCTGCTGGTCGCTGCGCTTGCCCTGCGCCTGCGCATTGCCCGGCGCAAAGGACAGGCCGTCACTCCCAGCGGAATTTTTCATCGCACAGCGGCCAGAACATCAGCTTGGTATTCCCGAGCTCGAGCACGTCGCGGGCCTTGAGCGCGCTCGGCGTATTGACGAGCTGATCATTCAGGTAGAGCAGTCCCGAGGCCTCGCCCGGCAAGAGCCAGAACTGCGCTTTCTTGGGATCGAAGGCGACCGCGGCGTGTTTTTCGCGCGAGACCGACTCGTCGCCGGCGATCGCGATATCCATCGAGGGGCTGCGGCCGATGAAATTCTTCTCCGCATGAATTCTGTAGTCACGGCCGCGGTCCGGTCCCGCCACGCAGACCAGCCATCCGACTACAGGGCTGACTCCTGTTGCCGCCTCACGATAAACCGCGCGGGTCGCGCCCGGCTCTGCGATGGGAGCCGAGGCTGCCGGCCGCGCTGCCGCGGGAGGCGGAGTTTGCGGCACGCGGCGGGTCTTTCCTTCGACCGGGTCGATGTTCACGCCGCAATAGGGACACGAACTATTCTTGGTCGCGTCGTAGAAATGGCCATGGCTGCATCGCGTCATCACGTCCGTCATCGTTCACTCACCTCTCGTTCACCCGTTGTCAAACAAACTGTTCGCGAAATCCGCCGGTCCGATATTCATCTGGAAAGTGACCGAAGGGGCGCCATTGAGCGGCAAGCTTTGGTTCGCTCCGGTAGCGCTGTCAACCGCCCAGTTCAGGGAGCATTTGGGTCCGATCTGCCCAACGCCGATCGTGACTGTGTATACGCCGGGCTTGAACGCCAGCAGCAGAAGGTTGACCATCCGTCCGCTTCCATCGGTCTGGCCAGGATAGGAGCTGATGCCTGACGGACCGAAGGGGTTGGCGACGTTCTGGATGTGCATGTCGGCACAGGAATTTCCCTGATCGTCGCCGTTCGATATCTCGACGAGTGCGAACGGCGGGAGTTGGCCGCCGGTTGCCTTGTGCGCCTCGATTTTCGCCCGCAACGTTGCATTCTCGGTTTCGAGTTGCGACGAATCTCCGGTCGTCGCCCCGGACGCTTTGTAGTAATAGGGAAACAGCGCAAGGGTCAGGAAGCAAAATGCGCCCAGCGCGCCAGTCAGCAGATCGAGCACCGACATGTTGAAGATACTCACCTCGCGGTTGCGCGGTTTCATCGATCATTACCCGCGTTATCGGCGAATTGAGTAGTCATTTCGAACCGTCTCATGTCATCCCGCGATCGGGCCACCTACGACGAGCTGACCCGGATTCACCGTGTAGTTCCACGGCAGGGTTTGCGTTGCGCTCGAAAGAGCGGCGCTCTGCTGCGGCGAAGCGTTTTTTCCCATCGGTGAAATGTATAGCTTGCATCCCGCTCGCGCGCCTGAAACCTCGAAGGTCAGTTGATAGGCGCCCGGCTCGAACATGAAAAGCATCGCCGCCGAGTAGTAACCATGCTGCACTTGGGAGGTCGGGAGCACCTTGATCGAGGTCGGCGCCCCAGGCGCTTGTTCTTTCTTGACCTTGATCTGCGCGCAGGAGCCTCCCGCTCCGGAAGAAGTGAACACCGAGACCAATGTGAACGGCGCGAGCCCCGTTCCGCTCTTGATGTTCGCCAACTCTGCTTTGAGTTTCTTGTGTTCGGCGGCAAGCTGCTGCTGTTTGTCTTTGTCCGGATTGGCCGGCGCGGCGGCGGCGTGCTGAGCCTTGAAGTAGTACGGAAACAGCGCCAGCGTCAGAAAGCAGAATGCCCCGAGCGCGCCCGTCAGCAGGTCGAGCACGGACATGTTGAAGATGTTGACCTCGCGGTTGCGGGGCTTCACTTCGCTCCTGCGTAGAGCCGGTTGATGAGATTGCGCAGTGTGTAGGAGCCGGCGAGGTTGAGCGCGGTCTCTTCGCGCTGCTGTTCGAGGTAAAGCACGAACACCACGATCGCGCTTTCCATCAGCGCCACCATCGTGCAGTTGAACCCGAGCGAGAGTGAGTGCGCGATCGCGTAGATCGACAGGTCGCCGCTCTTCGGAACCAGCGCCAGCGAACCGCCAAGAGCGACCACCGTGCCGATAAACCCGACGGTCGGAATCAGCCACGCAATATAACGGATCAATCCGTAGCGCAGATCGACGCGATGCTCGATCAGCTCGAGGCTGCTGTTCATCACCGAGACGACCTGATCGATCGAGCGGCCCGATTGAAATTGCAAGATAGACAAATCGATCAGCGAAGGCAGAAAGCCGTTCTCCTGATCGAACAGATGCGCGACGCGACGCCTGATCGGAGCGAGGTCCGCCGGCTGAAGAACCGTCTCCTGATCCTCCGGCAGCAGATGCATCCGGGCGAAGCGAATCTCGCGATACGAGACCCGCCATCGCACGAACAGCTCGCCGAGAGCGATAAGAAACAGGACGTGTTCCAGATTCTGGATCGTGAATGGGTAAGGAAAATGCGAGAACTGGCTGTGATCGATCAGAATTTCAGCGCCATAACTATTCTTCGGAAAAATGATGGTGAGCAACAAGATAAACACGAAGCTCGCGCCGATCGAAAGAAACATCACCGTGCGGCGGTCGGGCAGTTCCCAAAGCTGATCGGTGAAACTCCGCGCGGCAGATCCGCTCGCGGCGCCGTCAACGTGCGGCGCCTGAACCGGAGGCGGGTTGGGTCTGGCCTGTTCGGCCTGCTGAATCTGGCTCATGTTGGAAAGCCCCTCGTTATCGGTTCGCGGCGATTTCTCATTCCCCGCACGCGGGGCATCGCGCTCCCCGCGTCTTGATTGCACCGCAATCGCATCGGATAAGGGCAGCCGCGGCGGGCGGCGGCGCGGCGGCGGCGTGTGCTCCGCCTGCGGATTGAGCCACGGCGTCCTTCAGCAGATCGACCAAGTCACGTGCGGCAACGGTGACCTCGCCGAATTTCAGCAGATCGTTAACGAATACCGTCTGTTCGTCCTTGACCGGAAATTCACGCCCCTGCCGCAGCACGATCGTCCCGTTCTGGCTGCCGAGATCCTTCACCCGGAGCTTGTCGCCTTCGAGCAACTGCACTTCGGCGTGCGTGCGGCTTACCGAATCGTCGGCGATCGGAACGTCGGAGTCGGTTGCGCGCCCGACGGTGAATCGTCGTCCTGGTGTCATCGCTCCCTCTTGGCGACGCTCCCAAGGCATCGCCGATAGTCGAACGCTGTCCTATCCCAGAGCGAGGTAATTATTCAAATCGACAATTAGTTGGTCAAGAGATACGAGCGCTTGACACTACAAGGTTCTGCTTCAAAGGAGGTTTGTCTGACGGAGGCAGCCGGTGCGGCTCGAAACTCAGAAAACCGCCGTCCCGCTGCAGCGATCGGAGCCACCGCCGGCGCGGAAGGTCGCGCTGTGCTGATCAAAGAAGATACGTTCGAAGTAGCAGAATTGTTCCGACTGCGCGGGTCCCTTGTAATAAATTCGGACATGAATTTGCATTTTTGATTTACCGGACACCACCGCCTGATATATCTCCGGGGACAGATAGTTGTAGAAATAATGGTTGACGCCGGGTGAGAGAACTCCGGTATCCATTGTGGTCATGTCGCCGTCAGTACTCTTGATCAATTTGCCATCGACCACGCTGTGTACGCTGACGAAGGCGTCGATCGCCGGAATCCTGCCGAAGTTTTTGAACGAAACGGCGACCCGCGGAGCCTCGGTGGTCCGCTGCTCGAATTTCGCCGACTCGACTCCGATGAACGGACGGTCCGACACCGCGAACACCATCCGCGTCACTTGCGCGGTACGCCACGCCGCGTAAGCGCTGAATCCGGTCGCGAGCACCATCAGGATCGCCATGAAATCCGCGAGCCTGATCGCGCGGCGGGCGCCGATCAGTTGCGAGCGCTCACTGCGCTCGAGTTTGCGTTCGCGCTCGAGCTCGCGCTCTAATTCCGCGCGCTTGCCCGATTCCGTTCCTGAACCTTTTTCGTGCTCCCCCATCGCGCCCTCCCCGCTCTTGCCCCACGTCCTCTCCCGCAAGGTTTTACCCTAAGGCGCGGCAAACCACAGCACCGACAGCGGAGGCAGCTCGATCGAGATCGAAAACGGGAACTGATGCCACGGATGCGCCTGCGCCTCGACCCCGCCAAGATTGCCGACGTTGCCACCGCCGTAGATCGCGGCGTCCGTATTGAGGATCTCGCGATACCATCCTGGCCCCAGCACGCCCACGCGGTAGCGCGAGCGATGCACCGGCGAGAAATTGCAGACGCATACGACTTTGGCGCCGCTCTTAGGCGCGATGCGGATAAAGGCGATCACGTTGTCGGCCGCGTTGTCGGCGTCGATCCAGCGAAAACCCGCCGGCTCGCAATCGCCCTCCCACAACGCCGGATACTCGCGATATACGCGGTTGAGATCCCGCACCAGCTCGCGGAGTCCGCGATGCGGCGGATATTCGAGCAGGTGCCATTCAAGGCTCGAGTCGTGATCCCATTCGGTCCACTGCCCGAACTCGTTGCCCATGAACAGATGCTTCTTGCCCGGCCGCGCCCACATATACCCGTAAAGCGCGCGCAAATTCGCAAACCGCTCCGCCGCGCCGCCCGGCATCTTGTCGAGCATCGAGCGCTTGCCGTGAACCACCTCGTCATGCGACAGCGGCAGCACGAAGTTCTCGCTCCACGCGTAGAGCATTCCGAAACTCAAATTGCGATGGTGCCATTTGCGGTAGATCGGATCGAGCGAGAAGTACGCGAGCGTATCGTGCATCCATCCCATGTCCCACTTGAACCCAAACCCGAGTCCGCCCATGAAGACCGGGCGGCTGACTCCGCCCCACGCGGTTGATTCCTCGGCGATCATCATGATTCCCGGATTGAGCGCGTAAGTTTGTTCGTTGAGCGCGCGCAAAAACGCGATCGCGTCCAGATTCTCGCGCCCGCCGTGCACGTTCGGAATCCAATCGCCCTCCCGCCGTCCGTAGTCGAGATAGATCATCGAGGCGACAGCGTCCACGCGCAATCCGTCGGCGTGAAATTCGCCCAGCCAGTAGAGCGCGCTCGAAATCAGGAAGCTCTTAACCTCGTTGCGCCCATAGTTGAAAATGTAGGTGCCCCAATCCGGATGGTTCCCCAGGCGGGGATCCTGATGCTCATACAGCGCGGTGCCGTCGAAGCGGCCGAGGCTGAATTCGTCCTTGGGAAAATGCGCCGGCACCCAATCGAGGATCACGCCGATCCCGCGCCGATGCATCTCATCGATCAGGTAGCGCAAGTCGTCGGGAGAGCCGAAACGCGCGGTGGGCGCAAAATATCCGCTCACCTGGTAGCCCCACGATCCGGTGAACGGATGCTCCATCACCGGCATCAGCTCGACATGCGTAAAACCCATCTCCTGAACGTAGTCCCCAAGCTGCTGCGCCAGCTCCCGGTAGCTGAGCCATCGATTGCCCTGTTCCGGGACCCGGCGCCACGAACCCAGATGCACTTCGTAAACCGACACCGGAGATTTGCTGGCGTCGCCACGCGCGCGCGACTCCAGCCACTCGGCGTCGCGAAACTTGTAGCTCGACTGATAAACGATCGATGCGGTTTCCGGCGGCAACTCCATCCGCAGCGCGTAGGGGTCGCTCTTCAGCAGCAGCGAACCGTCGCGGGTGCGAATTTCATACTTATAGATCGCGCCCGGCTCGAGCCCCGGGATAAACAGCTCCCAAATTCCCGAGCTGCCGAGCACGCGCATCATGTGCACGCGCCCGTCCCAACCATTGAAGTTGCCGACCACGCTCACGCTGCGCGCGGTGGGCGCCCAAACCGCGAAGCCGACCCCCGCGATTCCGCCCCATTCGATCGCATGCGCACCCAGCTTCTCCCAGGCGCGATGATGCTTCTGCTCGCCCCACAGGTACATGTCGAGCTCGCCCAGCGTCGGCAGGAACGAATACGGATCGCGTCCGGTAACAACATTTCCATCGGGATAATGAACTTCGAGCCGATAAGGAAAGACGTCAGTGCGATCCTTTACGATCGCCTCGAACAGCCCGATGCTTTCGCGCTCGGTCATTTCGCATCGCGACGCGCCGTCCATCAGCAGGAACATCTTCGATGCGCCCGGACGAAACGCGCGGACGATCACATGGTCTCCGGCCGGATGCGCGCCGAGAATCGAATGAGGATCCGGATGCTCCAGCGCGAGCAGCCGCTCCAGGTCGGTCTGCGGCGCGGGTGCCGCTTTCGGTTTGGTTTCGAGGTTCGTAATGCTCATATTTTCTCAATCCAGCCTAGATTCTAGAGGATGCTGCGCACCTTTGCTTCCCCCTTTCTGCCATTCCCGTGTGTGTCTGACGTGCGAGGAATCCTTGATCTGTGGCGGATTCCGTTACCTGTCGTAGTCCTCCACGCGCTATTTTGATCGAACAACCTGCGGGAGAATCGCCACAATGCCGTCATCGCCAAACGAACCCACTGCGCCGCGCCGCGAGGCCGTCAACCGCCTCGATCCGCTGATGGGCCAGCTCGAGGTGCTTGAGCCCGGCCTTGCAATGTTCCACGGTTTCGCCAACGTTGCGTTCGCGTACGGACGCGGCGAGATGCTCGCGGCCGATACCAGCTCGCGCGGTATGGGCGCCCTGGCGATCGCGGCGATCCGCAAAGTCACCGACGAACCCGTCACCGTCATCGTCTATACGCATGGCCACGGCGACCACGCTTTCGGCACCGAGGCGTTTATCACCGATGCGCTGAATCGGGGCTATCAGCGGCCGAAAATCTGGGCGCACGAAGATTTGCGCGGCCGCTTCAAACGCTATGCGCAGACCGCCGGATGGCAGGGACACATCAACCGGTTGCAATTCGGCGTCACCTCGCAAGCGGTCGCGGGAATTTTCGACGAAAAATTATATCACTACCCGGACCTGACCTTCCGCGGGATGCAGGTGCTCGAACTTGCCGGAGAAGCCGTCGAGCTGCATCACGCGCTCGGTGAAACCGACGATGCGACCTGGGTCTGGCTTCCGCTGCGGCGTGCCGCCCTGGTCGGTGATCTGATCGTGTCGTCGCTGCCGAACACCGGCAATCCCAACAAAGTGCAGCGCTACACGCTCGAATGGGCCGACGCGCTCGAGAAAATCGCGGCGCGCAAACCCAAGCACGTGCTGCCCGGCCACGGACCGGCCTATCAAGGCGAGGCAGTGTGCGAGGAGCTTCTGCTGGAAACCGCGCGCGCCCTGCGCTTTATCCACGACGATGTAGTCGCGCGGCTCAACGCCGGACAGTGGCCGATCGACATAATCGAAGCCGGAATCGAGCTCCCACGCGACCTCGCCAACAAGCGCTTTCTGGCGCCCGTCTATGGATGCACCGCCTTCGTCGTGCGCGACGTAATCCGCCGATACGCGGGATGGTGGTCGGGCGAGCCCTCGCAGATGTTCCCGGCAACTCGCAAGGACCGCGCGGCGGACATCCTGGCGCTATGCGGCCGCGACGCAGTGCTCGAGCGAGCACGCACTCTGCGCGCCGAAGGCCACCTCCAGCGCGCTCTCGCGCTGGCTGAACAAGTTGTCAACGCGAAATCCGATGACAAAGAGGCGATCGCACTAAACGCCGAAATTCTGGAAGCCCTGGCCACCGCAGAACGCTCCTTCATAGCCCGCAACTTCTACACCGGCGCCGCCCGCGCTCTGCGCGCCGCCCTGCCCGATGCCTGATCCTCCCCGTGTCAAAAAACGGGGGAGGAAAGGCGAATGCGCGAGCTTGCGCGAAGCGATGGCTTCCTGATTGTTTACACATCGCGCGCGGTGCGACCCATGGGCCGGATTCTTCTGCTAGACGACGAGCCTGACATGCTCGAAAACTGCCGGCGGATTCTTTCCCGAGCCGGTCACGAATGTTTTGTCTCGAGCAATCCGGGCGAAGCCATTGTGCTGCTGGAAAGCACGCTTCCCGACCTCGTTATCACCGACCTGCGGATGCCCTCGGTCGATGGGCTCGAGATTATGCGCCGCGCGCACGCGCTCGATCCCGCCCGCCCGGTCATCATGCTCACCGCGTTTGCGACTATCGAGTCGGCCGTGGCGGCCGTCAAAGCAGGCGCTTTCGACTACCTGGCCAAGCCGTTCACGATGGATCAGCTACGGCTTGCCGCCGAGCGCGCGCTGGCGCAGCGCAGCCTGATGATCGAGAATCGCAATCTGCGCGCGCAGCTGAGCGGCGTCTTTGGCTTCGAAAATATTGTCGGTTCGAGCCTCGCAATCCAGCGCGTAATCGACTTCGTGCGCAAGGCCGCGCGCAGCGAAGCCAATATCCTGGTGCTCGGCGAATCGGGCACCGGCAAAGAGCTGGTCGCGCGCGCGATTCACGCCAACAGTCCGCGCGCCGCCGGCGCCTTCGTGCCGGTCGATTGCGCGGCGCTGCCCGAAAACCTGCTCGAGTCCGAGCTCTTCGGGCACGAACGCGGCGCATTCACCGGCGCGATCGCCTCGAAGCAGGGCCTGCTCGAAACCGCCGGCGGAGGCACGGTCTTCCTTGATGAGATTGGCGAACTGCCGATCGGATTGCAGGCCAAGCTCTTGCGCGCGATCCAGGAACGCGAGATTCGCCGGGTCGGCGGCACCCAGCAGGTGCGAATCGACGTGCGCATTCTGTCGGCGACCAATCGCGATCTGCGCGCGCTGGTCGCGGCGGGACAATTCCGCGACGATCTGTTCTACCGAATCGACGTGATCGACATCATGCTGCCGCCGCTGCGCGAGCGTAAGTCCGATATCGCCCTGCTCGCGCAGCGCTTCCTCGAAAGGTTTCGGGGCAGCGGCGAAACCGCGCGCGGGTTTGAACCCGACGCGATCGCCGCACTCGAGGCCTACCACTGGCCCGGCAACGTCCGCGAGCTGCAAAATGTCATCGAACGCGCCTGCGCGCTGGGTGAAGGTCCGTTGCTTTCGGTTCGCGATCTGCCGGAGAAGATCCGTTCGCCGCAATCGGAAACCCAACCGGCGCGAGCCGACGCTCCCGGCGGTGACGGCGTAGAGCTCAGCTTCAGGCAGGCCAAAGCCAAATGGATCGAAGAGCTCGAGGACAAATATTTAAGAGAAATCCTGACCCGCTTTCGCGGCAATGTTTCGCAGGCAGCCCGCGCCGCGCAGATGGACCGCACCACCTTTCATCGCCTGCTGAACAAGCATCGCATCAGATAACGCGATTCCACCGAAGCCGCGGAAGTCTGTCAGTGCATTCCACCGCGCGGCGGATTCCAGGCATGCAGCGCAGTGCGGACCAAGGCGCTCAGTTCGGCCAGTCCGACTGGTTTTTGCAGGCATACGGTCGCGCCCGCTCTGTGCGCCGCGTCCGCCATCCCGCCGGCGCCATACCCCGTAATTGCAATTATCGGAGTTCGCGGCGCGGTCTCATGCGCATGCCGGATAACCTCGATTCCGCTGGCCGCGGGCAGATTCAGGTCGGTCAGGATCAGGTCAGGATGCTCGCGATCGAACAACGCCATCGCCTGCTTGCCGTTGAACGCAGGCAGGCAACAATACCCCGCCCGCGCGAGCATCCGCGCGTATGAGTCCACCAAATCGGGCTCATCATCGACGATTAGAATCGTGGACGCCATCGTCAACTCACCACGAAGTATAAAATCGGAGCAAGTAGTGTTCCGATTCCCGAACACCTGATTTATATGAAGATTATTGGTGCGCTGGTCAAAAGAAGAGGCGCCGATGCAACAGGTCTGACGCGCGGGACGCACACTCTCGTCTCTTTTCTATTCCGCCACCGCCGTTATGCCCTGCTCCGGCTCGACGTCGTCATCCACGCCCGGCAGCCGGATGACGAAGCTCGTTCCCCGCCCAACCTCGGACTGCACCTCGATCGTGCCGCCTTGGTCCGTAATCACGCGATGACTCAGCCACAGCCCGAGACCCGTGCCCTGCGCTTTGCTGGTGTAGAACGGCTCGAAGACCCGCGCGATAACCTCCGGCGGAGCGCCCGAACCGTTATCGCTGACGACGATACGAACCCATCTTGTGTTTGCAGGATCGGCCTTGGTTTCGATTTTTATTCGATCGGCGCCTGCGTCGCGCGCATTCATCAGCAGGTTGACCATCACCTGTTCGAGACCCGTTTGTTCGCCCATCACGCGGGCGATCGAACGATCCAGCGCAAGCTCGATATGCGCAGCGCCGATCCCCGACTCGCCAAAGACCAGGGTTACGATCTGCTCGATCGATCCATTTATATCCACCGGAACGCGCGCGGTCGGACGCTGCCGCGCCATCGCAAGCAGATTACGCGAGATCCGGCCCGCGTGTTCGACGTTGCGCTGCAGGACGCGCAGGTCATCGCGGGTGTCAGACGGCAGATCGTGCGCCTCCGACAGCATCAACTCGATTCGCGACGATATCACCGCGAGCGGATTGTTGAGCTCATGCGCGATCGCGCCTGCCACCGCTCCGAGAGCGTTAAGGGTCTCATTGCGCCGCGCCTCGCGCTCCATCACGCGCCGCGCCGTGATATCCGAGACGAAAGCAATCACCCGATCGACGTTTTCGAAAACGATATGACTGAGACTGACTTCGGCGGCAAACTCGGTGCCGTCCTTGCGCGCGCCGATAATCTCCATCCCCGCGCCCATCCGGCGCGAGCGTGGCGCGGCAAAAAACCCTGCGCGATGACCCTCGTGGCGATCGCGCAATCGCATCGGCACCAGCAGCTCGATTGGCTGGCCAACGACTTCCGCCTCTTTGTATCCGAACATCTCGAGTGCACGCGGGTTCATCTGGCGGATCGAGCCGTCGGAATTCAGTTGAACGATTCCCTCGACTGCCGATTCGAAGAACGCGCGCGCGCGCGACGCCGCTTCGCGCTCGGCCCGCACTGACTCGTGCAGCCGGCGTGCATAGCGGCTCGCGACCAGATAGAGCGTCATTCCAGTAACGCAGGTGAATACGAAGCGATTGACGTTGACCGAGTGCGGAGGCACCAGCTGGAGGACGAGATTGGCGACGCCAAGCCACAGGATTCCCGCCGCGAAATAGATCACGGCAATTCTGAGCGGAGAGCCCAGCAATCCTTTTGGCGCCGGTTTTCTTGATGAATTCAGATTGTTCGGCACATGGTAGCCAACGTTTTGGATTCGCCTGAATCTCTCGGAAATAATCGGGATTCCGGAGCGCCAACTCTAACCGGGGAGCACGCGAGTTGGTAGTCCAGCATATAGGGCCGCGTCGCCACGCGCCCCGCGAATAGAATCTGTTTTCCTCAGGGGCTCGGAGCCGCCGCCCGTCTTTCGCGCAGCCCGTCCATACTCGCCAAGGTCCATATCCCCCCATATCTGCGGGTCATTCTGACCGTCGTCGGAGGTGCGGCTTACGGCTCAGGATGACACACAATCCGGGGAAACTGCCCGGCGTCACCTTCCCCGCGCGGAGATCGGTTCCCTTCCGCCTGAACGTTCGGGGGCCGAGGGCGCATGCGCGCCCGCCGTATCACCAGCCTCGCGCGCAACGACCGCGACTCCGGTGACCTCAAACCCCTCTGCGCGAATTGCCGCCATCGAAAGCGCCAGAGTGATACGGCCACCATCGCGCCGCATCCGGATTGCTTCGAACGGCGGAACTTTCTCACCGCGCATCACCCGCGCATACAGGCGTCGCGTCTCGGTGCGAAGACTGGCAGGCAGCAGACGGTCTGAATCTTCACCGACAATTTCCTCGGTGTTATAGCCATAAATCCGCTCCGCCCCGGCATTCCACGCCGTGATTTTGCCCCCCGCGTCGATTCCATATATCCCTTCGTCGATCGCGCTGACCACCGACGCGATCAGTTCGTAATGGTCCTCGCGCCGCTTGGTTTCCAGCGCGGTCCTGATTACCGCCACCAGGTTCTCGAATCCGTCGGGCTTCAGCATGTAGTAGAACAGACCGTACTTGAACGCCTCGGCAACCACCTCTTCGCCGCCGTTACCGGTCAGGAAGATCACCTTGCACCGTGGCCATCGCTTGCGCACCCGCTGCAATACCGACAACCCATCGCCCCATCCGAGCCAATAGTCGGTGATCACAACGTCGATATTCTCGCGCCGCAGTGCATCGTTGAATTCGAATGCTTCGCCTGCGATCAGGATCTGCTCTCCGGGGAATGCGTGCTGAATCCTGCGCTGCATAACCATCCGATCGGTAACGCTGTCTTCGACCAACAATAGATCCATCGATTCCTCTCATTCCGGATTCGCGGGCGTGCATGATTTTCGGGTCAACAGAAGCGAGACGCCGCAGTTTCGAACCCAAGTGAGCAAACAATTGAGCAAGCGACGTGCCCGTGATTGCGAGAGCCTCGCGGCTGGAGCATCCGCCTCTCCCAGAAAAAGACCGACTGCCGTGGCACGCGATAGACCGCAATCGCGCGTACCTCCGAGCAACGCGCGGATGACACATGCGCGCAAATGGCGTCCCAAATTGCTACATCTTTTTTCAAAATCATACAGCCTCAAGTGTGCCACCAATCCTGTTTGAAACATCGGCCCGTTAAGCTTTCGCTGGCTGCCCTAGTCCGCTCTCTCACTTACGGAACCGAGCGATTAGATCAGGCATCTAATGCGTAAAGTTGCGGCGCTAGCTTGCTGGATGCAGCTATGCACAACGTGCCGCGCGCTTCTGCGGCGATGAATTGTGGCGCGTCGAGGCCACAGGGTGTGGAGTTTCTCCCCGCTCTCTCTACTAGAAATGGTCCAAACGCTCAAAAATTGGCTTGGCACAGAGCGTGCTGGTCCGAAATAGATTAACAAATAATCATCTCCGCACCGGCGGCTAACTGTCGCCTGCGTGAGCTCTTCTTTTACTGGCTATTGGGGGGGCTTTTCAGATGAGGAGGATCACAGCCGATGGACGTCCAGATCGAAAAACTCGAGCCGGTTCTTGCGCAGTCTCGTGACCCGCTGCGCGCAGAATGCGATCGGCCTGACCCATGGTTGAATGTCGGCTTCGCGCCCGATTTCCTGGTTCCGTCCCAGTTCTATGACCTGACCCGACGGCGCAGCGGATTGGACGGGGAAACGCGGCTGGTGTACGCGGTCCTCGAAGACGCAGTGCGATGCTACGTCAAACACGCGCGCGCGACCCACGGGATGCGGCGCGCTCTGTTCGATGAAGTCCGGGGGTGGTTTCACGCGCATACGATGGCGCCCGGCCCGTTCTCATTTGCTTACGTTTGCGATGTACTTGGCGTGGACCCGGATTTCCTGCGCTCTCAACTCTCCTCACTCGGACCCGACGATCTGCCGACCAAGCAGATGCGCTCCGTCGGACGGCGTCATGTCGTCCGCTCCGGGCGACGGAACTCCGGGCGTAGTCGAGTGGGCACACGCCAGGCAGTCGCGGAATAGCCGCGAGCCTCATTTTTCGCGCAAGCAATTGGATCGTCGCGGGAACTTTCGCGCGCCTGCGCCACGTTGCGCGCCGGAATCGCTAAAAAATTATCGGACCCTGCGTTCATTTTCGCCTATGCTCATCATAGGCGAAGGTTGCTAAAGGAGTTCGATAATCATGAAAAGGATTCTCAGCGCGCTTCCACTTGTGCTGCTTCTGAGTGCGTTCACATTAATTCCTGCCTGCGCGTCGCAACAGGCCGAAGACACCACCAATGCGGTCACAAACACTACGGCCGACACTACCAGTTCACTGTTCAGCGGAATCGAATCGGTCATCTTGTATCCATTTCGGCTGCTCGGAGATCTGTTCTCTTAGGATTGTGCTTCGCTCGCTGCACGAGCCGTGACGACCGCTGCGCGACCGCCGATTTCGTTTGAGCGCACTGCTTCGATATTGCTAAATCAAACCTGACTGGACCGGGCGGCGCCGCCTTTCACGCGCCGCGCTTCCGGCCGGGCCGGGAGAAAATACGTGATCGAATCAACCGAAACGCAACATGCCGTGGCGGGGACGACGCTCACGATGATTCGCGGCGGCTCGGGCAAGCCGCTGCTGATTTTTCACGACGAGCTTGGCTACCCGGGCTGGACCGCATGGAACGAAAGCCTGGCGCACGAACGTACTCTGCTGATTCCGCTTCAGCCCGGCTACGGCAAGACGCCGCGCCTGGACTGGATTCGCAGCTACCGCGATCTCGGCGGATTTTACGCACAGGTACTGCGCGAGATGCGGCTGGACCCGATCGACGTGATCGGATTTTCGGCCGGTGGATTTATCGCGGCCGAGATGGCGGCGGCCGACCCGAAAATCTTCTCGCGAATGATCCTGGTCGCACCGATGGGCATCAAGCCGGCCGCGGGGGAGATCCTGGATTTCTTCGCGATGACTATCCGGCGCCATCTGCGCGCGACCGTCGCCGATCCGGCAGGCACCCCCGAGTTCACGAAAATCTACGGCGGTGAAATGACCCCCGAACAGTTTGAGCTGTTCGAGGACGCCCGTTCCGAGAGCGCGCGGATCGGATGGGAACCTTATATGCACAATCCCAGCCTGCCCGAGCTTCTGCGCGGCGTGAAAATTCCCACCTTGCTCATCCGCGGGACGCGCGATGACGTGGTTCCGTCGGGATGTATCGCCGGCTACCGGGCGGCGATCGCCGGCGCGCAGGTAGCGCCGATCGAAGGCGCGGGGCATCGGCCGGAAATCGAAAACTCAGTCGAGTTCGAGCGTATAGTCACTCGATTCCTGGCCGCCTAAATCATTCGCAAGTGGAGCTGCGAAAATGAAGATAGGATATTTTACCGAACGCCCGGCGCGATGGGTTCCGGAAGAGGCGATTCTGAAGAACGAGGCGTATTTCGCCGTCTCGAACAAGTATTTTGATCGCGAGCAGGCTTCGACCGACTACAATTACTATCTCGACGAGAATTGCTACGCCGAAGAACTCGGCTACGACATCGTCGCGCTGAACGAGCATCACGGCAACCCGTTTTGTATGGGCAGCGTGATGAACGTCGAAGCGGCGATCCTCGCCCGAATCACCAAGCGCGTAAAAATTTGCCTCATCGGCAATCCGCTGCCAGTGATCAAGCATCCGCTCCGAATGGCCGAGGAGCTGGCCGAGATCGATCTGATCTCGCGCGGCCGGATGATCACCGGATGGGTTCGCGGCGCGGGCTCGGAGCAGTTCTTCAACAACGCCAATCCCGCCTACAACCGCGAGCTGTTCAATGAGGCGCATGATTTTATCGTGCAGGCGTGGACTCGGCCCGGTCCGTGGCGTTACGAGGGCAAGCATTTTCACTATCGGCATGTAAATCCATGGGCGCTGCCCTACCAGAAACCGCATCCTCCGTTCTGGATTCCCGGCGTGATCAGCCCCGAAACCGCGAAATGGTGCGCCGAGCATCGTTATCCGTATATCGGCTTGGGCACCGCGCTCGGCCCCACCGCCGACTTGTGGGATTTCTACGCCGACGAAGCGCGCAAGCAGGGCTACCAGGCCGGTCCTGAAAATTTTGGCTACGTAATACCGACCTTCGTCGCCGAAACCGACGAGCGCGCGCAGGACCTCGGCCGCGGCTTCGTCTACGGCGGCGGCCAGAACGCCTTCTCGCGCACCGAGCACACCCTACCGCCCGGCTACAATTCCAAAGAGGCGACCCGGCGCCTGGCCAAACAACCGCAGGGAAGCTGGCTCGGAGTGAGCGGCGACAAACTGCGCGGCCATAGCGAGGAAACCCAGCAAGTCGATTACGACGAAGTCCGCCGCAAGCTCGCCGCCGGACTCCAGAAGGCGCAGAAATCGCTGACGATAGTGATCGGCAGCCCGAAGACGGTAATCCCGAAGTTCAAAACGATCCTCAACGTTCTCCGTCCCGGCGCTCTGATTATTTTCAGCGTACAAGGCCAGGTCAACAATCAGGATCGCCAGACCAGCATGCGCCTGATCGCGCAAGAGGTGGTCCCCGCGCTGCGCGAATACGCCCGCGAAATCGATCTTCCCGACGCCTTCGAGCGAGTTCCCGGCTCGGTAAAGCTCCAATCAGGCACCAGTCGAATCCCAGTAGCCGATCGCGGCCCGCTAAAGGAATTAGGGATTTTGTAACGCGAGCACCGACATTGACGATCTGATCGCTGTTTATCTTTGTCTATCTGACGGTCGTCGATCTGAGCGCCGTCGTCCGACCTGTGTGTGTCATTCCCGCGCGTGGCTGCCGCGCGAGGAATCCCGGATTCGCATCGGCTAAAACCCTTCAACGCACCCAGGCCGACAAACCTTGAATCCTGCCGCCGGACCTAATAGGCGTTAGTGTTGCTATGAGCGATATAGAAACCTTCCGAAAAGAGACTCGCGCGTGGCTCGAATCCAACTGCCCGCCCGAGATGCGCAAACCCGCGCAATCCGAAGACGATACCTGCTGGGGCGGCCGTAGATGGAAATTCAAGTCCGACGCCCAGCGCCTGTGGCTGGAGCGGATGGCCTCTAAGGGGTGGACCGTTCCCGAATGGCCGCGCGAGTTTGGTGGCGGCGGCCTCTCCCGCGACGAAACCAAAGTCCTTCGCCAGGAGATGCGCGCGCTCGGATGCCGTTCTCCGCTCGACAGCTTCGGCATCTGGATGCTTGGGCCGGCGCTGCTCAAGTACGGCTCCGAAGAACAGAAGCGCGAGCATCTGCCGAAAATCGCGCGTGGCGAAATCCGATGGTGCCAAGGCTATTCCGAGCCCGGCTCCGGCTCCGACCTCGCGTCGCTCCAGACGCGAGCCGAGGACAAGGGCGATCACTACGTTATCAACGGTTCGAAAATCTGGACCTCCTACGCTGACAAGGCCGACTGGATTTTCTGCCTTGTGCGCACCGATCCGGCCGCGCCCAAGCATGAAGGGATCAGCTTCATCCTGTTCGACATGGAGAGCGCCGGCGTCTCGACCAAACCGATCACGCTGATCTCGGGCGCGTCGCCATTCTGCCAGACTTTCTTCGACGACGTCCTGGTGCCGAAGGCCAACCTTATCGGCAAGCTCAACAAAGGATGGGAGATCGCCAAGTACCTGCTGACCCACGAGCGCGACATGATCGGCGGGATGGGCCAGACGTCCGAAAATCGCTCGCTCGGCCAGATCGCGGGCGAGACCGTTGGGGTCGAAAACGGGATGCTCGCCGACCCGGTCCTGCGCAGCCAGATCGCGGCCTTCGAAGTCGATGCGTGGGCGTTTCGCCTAACGATGGAGCGCGCCGGCGACCAAGCGAAGGTTGGACAGGCGCATCCTGCCGTGTCGTCGCTGCTCAAGTACTACGGCACCGAGCTCAACAAACGGCGGCTCGAGCTGGTCATGTCGGCGGGCGGCGCAAACGCTCTCGAATGGGAAGGTGAACGCTCCCACAACGGCGCCACCGCGCGCGCGTGGCTGCGCTCGAAAGCAAATTCGATCGAAGGCGGCACCAGCGAGGTCCAGCTAAACATCATCGCCAAGCGCATTCTCGGTTTGCCCGACGCGTGACATCTTTTGTGTCATTCCGGGCGCGGCCAGCCGATGCGTGTCGCGTCGCACGCGCCACGTGGCACGGCAGTCATCGCGAGGAATCTCGCCCTCGGCCCTTGCGCTCGTTCCAAGAGGGTCGCGTAAAAACGCGCATTCGCTGACCACTAATCGATCGCAATCGGATTCCTGAAAATGCCATTAGTACTGAACGACGAACAAACCATGCTGCGCGACAACACGCGCGGCTTTCTTTCCAAGAATGCGCCCGTCGCGCACCTGCGCCAGCTCCGCGACTCTCGCGACAAGACCGGCTTCTCGCACGAGCTGTGGAAAGAGATGGTCGCGATGGGCCTGTCTGGAATCCTGGTGCCTGCCGATTACGGCGGACTGGGCCTCGGCAATGTGGAAGCGGGAATCGTGATGGAGGAGCTCGGACGCAATCTCACTCCTTCGCCGTTTCTGTCGACCGCCGTCGTCGCCGCAAGCACGATAACTCACGCCGGAAGCGAAAAACAAAAGCGCGATTATCTGCCGCGCATCGTCAGCGGGGATCTGATCGCGACGCTCGCGGTTGACGAGACCGCGAAGCATCGCCCGGAAAAAATCGCGCTCACCGCCGCTCGTTCCGGAAATAATTTTGTTCTCGACGGGGAAAAGATCTTCGTCCTCGACGGTCACGTCGCCGATCTGGTGATCGTGGCGGCGCGCACCTCGGGCGCGTCGGGCGACCCCAAGGGAATCACGCTGTTCCTCGTCGACGCGAAAGCAAAGGGTGTCAGCGCAGAACGCACCGAGACGGTGGATAGCCACAACGCCGCGCGCGTTCGTTTCAGCAAAGTGAGTGTAGGTACCGACACGATTCTGGGAGAAATTGACGGCGGATGGAAACCGCTCGAGGGCGCGCTCAACGCGGGCCGCGCCGCGGTCGCGGCGGAACTCTCCGGCCTCGCCGACCAGGCGTTCGCGATCACCGTCAGCTATCTGAAAGAGCGTAAACAGTTCGGCAAAGTAATCGGACAATTCCAGGCACTGCAGCATCGCGCCGCCGTGCTTTACTGCGACCTCGAACTCACGCACGCCGCTGTCTTGAAGGCGCTCCAAACGCTCGACGAATCTTTCGACACCGCCGGCGCGATCGTCTCGGTCGCCAAGGCGAAAGCCGGCGCCACCGCGACGCTGGCGGTACAGGAAGGCGTGCAGATGCACGGCGGAATCGGGATGACCGATGAATTCGACATCGGATTGTTCATGAAGCGGGCCCGCGTCGGGCAGGAACTTTTCGGCGACGCTAATTTTCACGCCGACCGGCTCGCGCGCATGAACCGCTACTGATGAGCGCGGGATTTCAGTCCCGCGGCTTTCTGGACAGCGCCGAGCTCTACGACGCGATCTATCATTTCAAAAATTACGCGCGTGAATGCGAGCATCTGCGCGGCATGATCGATGCCGCCGTTCCGGGCGCGCACACGCTCCTCGACGTCGCCTGCGGCACCGGAGCTCATTTGCAATTTCTGAAAAATCATTACGCGGTTGACGGAATCGATCAGAACGAAGATTACTTGCGCGCCGCGCGAATGAAGAATCCCGCCGGCAACTATTCGACCGCCGACATGACCGGCTTCGATCTCGGCCGCACCTACGACGCCGTCACCTGTCTGTTCAGCGCGATCGGTTACGTCGGCACGATCGAGCGCCTGAACCGCGCGGTCTCCGCGATGGCGCGGCATGTGCGCCCGGGCGGCGTCCTGCTCATCGAACCGTGGCTGACCCCGGACGCATGGAAAACGGGTGGCCAGTTCATTCACACCGGAAACCTTCCGGACGGCCTCGTGTGCAGGATGAGCCACAGCAGCCAGGAAGGGAATCTATCGGTGCTGAAACTGCACTACCTGCGCGGCAGTATCCGCGGTATCGAGCACTTCAGCGAGCGGATGGAACTCGCGCTCTTCACGCGCGACGAGATGACAGCCGCTTTCGATGCGGCGGCAATGGAGGTTACCTACGAGCCCGAAGGCCTGATGGGCCGCGGGCTGTACCTCGCGCGCCATCGCACTTGATCTCGCTACACGGCGACCGATTGCTCGGGCGGTGCGAATTGCGCTTGCTCGCGCTCGAGCGGCCGCACCCACATCATCGCGGTGGCGCACATCACCAGCATCACCATAAACGCGGTGATCGCGATGCCGTAGCTGCCGGTGACGTCGAAGATTCTTCCGGTTATAATCGGGCTCGCGAATGCACCAAAAGTATAGAACACTCCCGTGATTCCCAGCATCGAGCCGAGGCGCTTTACGCCGAGCGATTCGATCATAACCAGTGGCATCTGGACCGCGAACGCTCCCGCCGCAAATCCGCCCACCACGATATTGAGCCCGAGCGCCAGCACGTGCGACGCACCCAGGAGACCGAGCATCCCGGTCGCCGCGCCCGCGAATGTGAGAGCGATCGCGGTGCGAGCGCCGGCACGGTCGGCGAGCGGACCGCCGAACAGCGTCCCCGCGGTCGTTCCGATCAAGTAAAAGCTTACCGCCGTAGCTGCGAGCGTGGGCGTGTATCCGATTCCGGTCAGGTACGCGATAAAGTGCGCGCCCATCCCGGTGGTCAGCCCGGAGAGCGCCTGCACCATGCAGATAAGCCAGAACGATCGCGTCCGGCGCGCCTGCGCGAGCTCGAGTCCGGGCAGGACTGTCGGCGGTGCGGCGGCGCGTGCACGCGAATCCGCATCGCCGCGGCCACGCGCGGTATTACGCGCGTCGGCGGATTTGGTGGTCTGAATGAAAATCAGGATCGATGGAACCACGACCAGCAAAATCGGAAGCGCGAGCACCAGGTAACCGAAGCGCCATCCGCGCGCTTGAATCGCGCAGCTGGCGACCATCGTCATCGCGGCGCCGCCGAGTGTCGCCCCGGAAAACGCGATTCCCATCGCAAGTCCGCGCCGCGCCTGGAACCATCCCGCGATGATCAGCGTGGTAGGAATCGAGGTCGAAGCGCCGACGCAAATTCCGAACAGTCCGTTGATCACGAGAAACTCGGAGAAGGTGGTCGCGCGGCTGAGCCCGAGCCACAACAGACCCACGATCGTGGCGCCGACGATCATCATTTTTTTTGGATTCACGCGGTCGGCGATCATCCCGATGAGCGGACCCGCCGCGCCGCCGGTGATCCATCCGATCGAGACCGCGACCGAGAGCTTCGCGCGGGTCCATCCAAAGGTCTTCAGCACCGGGACGAAGAACACCGCGCCGCAGTTGATTCCGCCCCAGATGAAAAACATCGTGACGAAAATTGCGCCGACGATGATCCATCCCTGCCGTTCCCGACTTGTCATGCGGCTCTCCGCGCGAGCGAACGCCCGCGCGCAAGGAATAGTAGCATGCGGCCTGAAAAGCACCAGCCAACAGTGTCGCGTGCGGCACGAAAGCGACCGCGCTCAGAGCATCGCTTCGATCAGGCTCGGTCCCGGCTCCTCGAGCGCGCGTTCGAGATTTTTCACCAGGTCGTCCGCCGTCTCGACGCGAACACCCGGGACTCCGAGGCCCCGCGCGAGCTCGGTCCAACGGATTTCCGGCGGATGAAGCTCCGTCAAACTCCGCGCCTGACGCCCCGGCTCGGCGTTGCCCGCGCGCGCCGCTTCGATCTGCAAAATTCGGTAGGCGCGATTCGAGCAGACGATCGTGGTGACGTTCAATTGCTCGCGCGCTTGCGTCCACAGCGCCTGCACGGTGTACATCCCGCTGCCGTCGGCTTGCAGAGCGATCACGCGCCGATCGGGACAAGCGACCGCCGCGCCGGTCGCGGTCGGAAAGCCCTGCCCTATCGCACCTCCGGTGAGCGCCAGGCACGTGTGCACCCGCGCGCCGGCCGCCATCGCGCCGTATGGACCGCCGGACGTCGCGCCCTCATCGACGACGATCGCGCCCTCGGGCTGAAGCGCTGCGAGCGCTGCGCCGACGCTCGCCGGGTCGAGTTTCCCACTCGGCACGGCGGGACGTTTTGCCGCAGGCACCGGGGCCTCGGCCGGCGCGCCAAGAGCGCGCGCGAGATCGTCGAGCGCGCCCGCGATATCTTCCTCCGGCCGCGCGAGCGTTTCGAGCGCGCAGCCCTCGGGAACGAGGCGGCTTGGGATACCCTGATAGCCGAAAAACGCGACCGGATCCTTCGTACCCGCCAGCACGACAAATTCGTTGCCGGTCAGCGCTTTGATTGCCTGCTCGGGAAAATAAGGCAGACGCTCGGGCGACGGAATTCCCGCGCCGCGCTCGATTCGCGCGGCGAATGTTTCGACCATCAACTTGCATCCACTCGCCGCGCCAACCCGCGCCGCAGCGCGCAGACCCTTCTCGGACAGTGCTGCGCCGCCAAGCAGCAGCGTAAGCGGTCGCCTGCGCCGCAAAAATTCCGCGATCCGCTCGATCGTCTGCCCGGCCACCGCCGCGCGCTGGACGGGAACCCGCGGCGTCGCCGCGCTCTCGGCCGGATCCCACTGGCAATCGGAGGGGACGATCAGCGTCGCCACCTGACCCGGCGGCTTGAGCGATGCGGCGATTGCATCGGCCATGTCGCCCGCGAGCGCGAGCGCCGACTTGCTCGAGCGCACCCATCCAGACATCGGAGACGCGAGCGAGACAATATCGCTGGCGAGCGGAGCATCGGCAAACGCGTGCCAGGTGGCATGATCGCCGACCACGTTCACGAGCGGAGTATTCGCACGCCGCGCGTTATGCAGATTCGCCAGTCCGTTGGCGAGTCCCGGCCCGAGATGCAACAGCGTCATCGCCGGCTTGCCGCTCATCCGTGCGTAACCGTCGGCAGCGCCAGTGCATACGCCCTCGAACAGCGCCAGCACCGCGCGCATCCCGGGCGCGGAATCGAGCGCCGCGACCAGCGGCATCTCGGTGGTTCCAGGATTCGCGAAGCATACGCCAACACCGGCGGCGACCGCGGTGCGAATCAGGCTTTCTGCCCCGTTCATTATTCCTCGCTCCTTCGCGAGTCAGACCCCAGCGCGACGCGCCTTACGTCCGCAGTATCGCTGCCCAGATGGCCCACCTGATGCGCAGGCGCCGGCACCTCGACCACGCGGTTCGCGAGGCGTCCGAGGCCGGTGACTTCGACTTCCACCAGGTCGCCGACATTCATCGGCCGCGAGTTCTTCGGCGTACCGGACAGAATCACATCACCGGGGAGCAGAGTGATATACCGGCACAGGTCGGCAAGTATGTAGTCAATCGGAAAGAGCATTTCCGATACCGGGCCGTCCTGAACCATATTTCCATTGATATAGGTATGTACTGACGATTTGCGTATATCGACACCACTGACTATTCCGGGACCGATCGGGCAGAAGCCGTCCTGGCCCTTCACCCGCAGCATCGATCCGGCGTCAGTGCCGCGAAAATCCTGGCATCCGACGTCGTTGGCGGGAGCGAAGCCGGCGATATACTCCCACGCCTCGGCGCGTCCCACATTGCGCATCGGCTTGCCGATAATCACCGCGATTTCGCCTTCGTAGTTGAGATATTTGGCGCCGGCCGGACGGCTGAGCGAGCCGCGATGCGAGTTCAGCGCGGTGACGGGCTTCTGGAAGTAGGTCGGCGTTTCGATCGCAGGCGCGCGGAATTCAACCCGCCGCGATTCATAGTTCAGATGGATACAGAGAATCTTGCTCGGCTCGCACGGCGGCAGATAGATCGCCTCGGCGTCGGCGAGCGTGCGGCCGTCGCCCAGAATCAAACGGTCATGCTCAGGCCGCACCCATTTTGGCTGACCCTCGTGCAATACACGGCGCCATTCCTGGCGCAGTCCATCGAGTACGCTCATCTGGTTTTCTCCCGCCTGTTCTGCTGCGCTCGCTTGCGTTCGTTGGTGATTCCGGAGAGTTGCATGTCGATCATCTGCCGCAACGAAGGACGTTGTCCAGCAGGCGACGGCGCGCCGCCACCAAGCCATATGACCATAAACGAGAAGTAGAGCGCGAACAGGTTGAAGCCAAGCAAGGCTGCATCGACGCCTGCCGCGAGCTCGCCGCGACGCTGCGCGCGTTCCACCAGCTCTTTCATTTTCGTGAAGTAGCTTGCCATAACAGCGTTGACGCCGTGGCGGCCGTCGCGGACGAAAGCGAGCTCGCGGGCAAATATTCTGGCCAGCTCAAGTTCGCGCTGATTCTGCGCCAGCATCGCATTGAACACGTGCATCGCCTGACTCACAAATCCGGACTTGGGCACAGTGGCGAAAGCGCGATCGATCGTTCGCCCGAAATCTTCCTGGAACACCATCACCAGCAGTTGTTCCTTCGAGCTGGCGTGAAAGAACAGCGTGCCCTTGCCGACGTCGGCCAGTGCGGCGATCTCGCCGGTGGTGGTCGCCTCGAATCCCTTGGCCGAAAAGAGCGTCCGTGCCGCGCGGATCAGACGCTCGCGCTTATCTCGCTTGTTGCGCTCGGCGCGCCCAGCTTCCCGCAAGGCTGCGGCGGCCGGCATCACGATACCGTGGCGTCCGCAGTGGACGCGGCCGCCTCGGCACCGGACTCGGCGCGGATCAGTTCGTTCAACATGCGATGGAACTGAGCGACGCCGCTGTCGATCGCGATAGTGACCATCTTCGAATTCGGCGCCAGATTGATATTTCTCTGCTGAGCTTCGATCATCGTACGGTCTTCGTTGAAAGCCTTGAGCCCCAGATTATAGAAGGTGTCGATAAGCTCCGCCTCTTTGGTCCACGGTCCGTACGCGAAGATATAGCACGCGCGATCGTTCGTCAGCGGAGTAACCGCCTGGCAAGTGAACTGGCGATGGAGCGGCTCAACTTCACGCGGCTCGCCGTCCGGAAACATGCGCGCCGTACCCTCCGGATAAAAATCCGCGCTCAACAGAAAGATGCCGGGGACCACAAAGTCGTAGGTCTGCCAGATATCGGTCCGCGCGTTTCTAATCGAGGCCATCATCTGGGAGGGTCTGCTGCTGATCCAGTTCTGAACCCTGACGCCACGAGGCATCCGGGTGATGACCGGGCGTGAGACGCCCTCGGCCGTCAGGGTCGCGCCGAGGCTTTTTCGATGCAGGAACGGGATATGGGAAAGATCGAGCAGGTTGTCATTAATCAGATTGTAATTTGCGGCGTAATCCATCCGGCCCGGCTTCATCGCCCATCGCGGATCGTCAACTCCGACAAAGTTCGGAATCATCGATTCATCGCACACGCGCGGATCGCCCATCCAGATCCACGCGACTGAGTATTTGTCCACGATTGGAAAAGCGCGAACGCAGGCTTGCGGCGGAATCTTCGCCTGTCCCGGAATCTCGATACACTTGCCCGACGGCGCGAACTTTAGTCCGTGATACATGCAGCGCAAATCGTCGCCTTCGAGCCGCCCCATCGATAGCGGGGCAAAGCGATGACAGCATCGATCCTGCAGCGCGACCGGAGCACCGCCGACGGTGCGGTAGATTACGATCGGTTCATTCAGTATCGTGACCGGCGCGAGCCGCTCGAGTTCGAAGTCTTTGCTCCATCCCGCGGCGTACCAGCAATTCCTGACAAACATCAGACTACCCTCCGAGTGCCGATCCAGCGCGACGCGCCGCTCTCGGCGTCCGAGTTTCGATCTGATTGGGGGGTAGCATAAGAAAATGACCACAGTCAATTTTGACCGAAGCCGAGTATTTCAGGCGCGCCTGACAAACTCGTCCATAGCCGCGTGCCTGACGGTTAAAATGCGTACCAACTTACGCGCTTGGTTGATTTCGAAAATTATCCGGTACACGTCGCGTTTCGCGCCGTAGAGCAGATGCCGCAATCGTCGCCGGGTCGTTTTGCTCTCCGGAGCTACCGGGCATCGGCTGGGCATCCGTTCAAGGGTGTAGATCGCCTCTTCAAGCCCATTTATCCAATCGGCGGCGTCCACCGATTCATCTGCCGAGATTCGCTGATAGAGATAATCGAGGTCTCGCTCTGCGCGGCGCGTCAATTCAACGAGATACGCCATGACGCCGCCGCAACTCGCTCAACACCTTGCGGGCCGGGCGCGTCCGTTCGTGGACGATATCGTTGACGCCTTGCCGGACAGCCTCGTAAACGTCGGCGCGGGCGGCGCTGTCAAGCAATCGCTGGTAGGATTCTGCGTCCTGCACGACGGCCTCGGCTTTGCCGTTGACGGTCAGAACGACAGGCCGCTTGCTCTTCTTCATCGCCTTGAGAAATTCATTCGATTTCCGTCGGAAATTTGTCAAAGACTGAATGTCTTTCGTGATATCGAGCACGGTAACTATCCTCTTTGGACCTAGCACCTAATTAGGTGCTATCTTTATCGGAGCATCTTGTAAAGCGGAACAGATTCGCGGCAGAGCGTCAGCAAAGCGTGTGGCTCAATCCGGATCCGGGAGCGGAAAGCACGGCACCGTTTTCACTAGCACGTACTCGTACAGCTTATCGTTCCAATTGAAGCTGCCGGTGGGTGGCCCGAAGAAAGTGCTGAGCGACGCGCGATGGTCCTGTTGCGACCACGATTCGTTTTTCTGCGGCGCATATGCCATATAGACGCTCGCGGCGGGTGGAACCTCGGGCGCGAGCGGAGGATTGAATTCCATCTGAAGGAAGTTCACCGCTGGACGCCATCCGTCGGCGCCGGTGTCGTCGTCGGTGATCGGCCTCCACTCCACCTGCTCGAGCCCTGTGTCAGGACGAAGCTCGCGATACTCGGGTGCGCCCGCGGCGCTCATCCGCAACTCGATAACTCCCGGAGGCTCGTGCTTCAGCTCGCCGCAGGTGCCGGGCGCGGAGTCGTCGGGCGCGTTGGGATCGTCGGGCTTCGGGGCCTCGGCCAGCCGCATAATACTGGCGGTGCTCTGAATCATTCCCGACGCGGTAGTCTCCGCGCCTTGAATCATAAGCGGGTACATCTGGGCCGCAGCCAGAAAGCATCCGGACACCGATAGCGCGGCGGCAGCAGCCGCGAGAAGTATCGCGACGCGCGAGAGAAAATGCGCGGCGCGGGCAAGTTCCTCCACCATAGCCCGTCCACCCGGCACGGAGCATAGCACGGCGCCGAGGCTGAGGCTTCGTGGCCCGGGCCGGTCGCGAAGCGATTTGACAGCAGTGAAAGTCGGCCATAGGATTCGCGGCAGAGCGGGCGTAATTCAGTGGTAGAATGCCAGCTTCCCAAGCTGGACGTCGCCGGTTCGACCCCGGTCGCCCGCTCCACTCTTTCGTTCGTAGATCCGAACAGTTGGCGCCGAGCGGCGCCTCGCTCATATCGAGGGCGGTCTCGCTCCATCGGACTTCGTAGCCCTTCTGCGAAGCCCGGAGGATCGATTCGATGTGAACGCTGACCGTCCACTGTTACTGAACTGAGACGGGGAAGTAGGAGAAGAGCCCCTCCTGTGCCGTCGAGACCCGAACCACCATCCCTCCACCGACGAGACTGGCGTAAAGTGCATCACTTGACACCAGCGAGACTGTCAGGAAAATTGGCACCACGGCGCCGACCGGTCGCCGAGCTTTGGAACATCCGCCCCAGCAGGGGTTCTATTGGCGAAGGGGAGTTGCCCTCACGGTCGTCGATCTCACAGGCCATCTCTCAACACCGCGTCGCTGGGGGACGAGGGTGTAAAGAGGAGGCTTGTCCATGACCAAGCACGGCAGTTTCAAGAAGGTCGTCCGCCGCCACGCTGAGGAAACGGGTCAGCGCTACACGCAAGCGCTCACCGACCTTGAAGGGCTCCAAGCCCGGATGTTTCATCAGCCCGTCGGTGAGCGTCTGGTGACCCATCTCCGGGATCACTACGGCATCGACGCGGTCGCCGCGACGAAGGCCAGTCAGCACCATGACCACGTCTTTCGCGTTGACCGCCGCGACGGCGACCCGTGGATTGCGCGCGCGTTCTCGCCGGCCCGCCCGTGGGCCGGCGTCGAAGGCGATGCCGCGATCCTGCGGTTCCTGGAGCGGCACAACTACCCGGCTGAGCGGCTCGCGACCGACGACGCGGTGTCGGCGTTCGACGACTCGACCGTCCTCGTCACCCGATTCGTCCCCGGCGGGCCGCTCCCCATGGCCGTCGGACACGACGGCAGCGAGAAGTTCGCCATCATGGGTGACCTGCTCGGACGGCTGCATACCCTGCCGTTCGACGAGTCCGTCAACCGCCCCGGTGGGGCGAGCGGGGATGATCCCAGCCGCGAGGGCAGCCCGCGTCAGGACCTCATGGCGGCCCTCGCGTTCCTCGACGCGGTCGACACGAAGGTCGCTCCGGCCGATCGCGAGCGATTCGAGCGGCTCCGCGAGCAAGTGCGCTCGGCCGACGACGGCCAGGGCCTGCCCGAGGCGTTGCTGCACGGCAATCTCCTCCACGCTCCGGATCACGTGATCCTGGGTGAGCAAGGGCCGGTGGCGATCAACTGGAAGGCGGCCGGGCGCGGCCCGCGCCTGGCGGACTTCGCCCGGCTTATGTGGGGCACCTGGGGCAACGCGGACTGGATCAATCTGGCCGTAGGCGCGTACCGCCGGCACGTCGAGTTGACCGACGACGAGCTCGAGCGGCTCGAGGCGGTGATGTACATACGGCCCCTGTACCTGGGTTGCTTCAGCTACCGGCGTGACCTGGTCAACGGCCGCCCGCCCAGCCAGGAAGTGTGGGGCTTCGTTAACCCCGAGCACATCGGCGCAATTGCAGCCGCGACCCGAGCCGCCTGCCGCTGATCGCTACTCCCACTGCGCGCGTCGAGTTCGACCACCTCGAAACCTATCGCGAGGTCGGCTTCAAACTAGGCTGCACGTCGGGACTTTGCCAGAATCGATCGCCATCCGTTTGGTGGCGAATTTATGAATACTCTGATCAGGCTCGCGACGGCGCAGGATTGCGGACAGATCGGCGCGATTTACGCGCCTTACGTCCGGAACACCGCTATCTCTTTTGAAACCGAGCCGCCCAGCGCGGATGAAATGCGTGCGCGGCTTGCGAAGATTTTGGAGTTCATGCCGTGGCTTATTTGCGAGCGCGACGAACAGATTATCGGGTACGCGTATGCTGACAAGTATCGAATGCGCGCCGCTTATCAGTGGTCAGCTTCCGTTTCGGTGTACGTGGATTCATCCGCCCATCGAGGCGGTGTAGGACGCGGTCTGTACACTTCTCTGTTGGGCATTCTCGAGTCGCAGGGACTCTATAATGTATTTGCCGGCATCACGCTGCCCGACGTCGGTGGCAGTGTAGGCTTTCATCGCTCATTCGGTTTTCGACAGATTGGCCTGGAACAGGCGGTCGGATACAAGCTCGGCGCGTGGCACGATGTGAGCCTCTGGCATCTTCTGCTGCGACCCTGCGAACCGAACCCGCGGCCTCCTGTTCCTATCGCGGACGCGGTCAAGATGGACTCGTGGCGTGCGTTAATCTCCGCGGGTTTGCCGTTGGTCAGAGAATAATCGCCAAACGACCGTTATTTGCGCGGCGAATCTGGCTGACGACGCGCGGTTGCCCCGTCATTTCTTTCGGCGCGAACTCGGCGTAGTAGTTTCCGTCGATGCGTTGGTCGATGAAAAGATTGGCTGCTGGGCCGGCGATTGCCGCGATCGCGCTCGCGATGATCCTGGCGTGCTGCCATTCGATCGCGGTTGCGGATTCCGCCGCGCCGGTGGTTGCGGAGGCGGCTAATCCTCTGCTCAATCCGCCGATCAGCGATGGCTTTCGGCTGCCGGTCGCGATTGCGCTGCGCGTGATCAACCTCTCTGAGATCGACGAGGTAACACAACGCTTCAACCTGGTCGGCTACCTGCTCGCGCGCTGGAAAGATCCGCGCCTTGCTTTCACCCCGCGCGCATCATGGGAGAAGTTTCGCACCTATTCACCGGACCAGCTATGGTGTCCGCATTTCGATTTCGTCAATGGCGTCGTGCCGCACTCGGCCTACGACGTCACGATTCACGTATTCCCGGATGGCACGGTCAGATACTCCGAGCGCTCGAGCGCGGAGCTCTCGAACACCTTCCACCTGCGCACGTTTCCGTTCGATCGGCAAATCCTGGAGATTCTGATCCATCCGAGCGTCGCGGAAGATCAGACCGTTGAGCTTATGCCCGAGCGCGGCTCCGAGGCGATAAGCGCCGAGCCGCGTGTGTACCAGTCGCTGGCGCAATGGTCGATAACCGGGACCCACGCGGCGGTCGAACAGGTTCCGGGATTGGCCGGCGAGTCGATAAGCGAGGTTCGCTTTACGGTGACAATCGCGCGCCGTTTCAATTTCTACATCTGGAAGGTGTTCCTGCCGCTGTTGCTGATGGTGATGCTGTCGTGGACGGTGTTCTGGATCGATCCGACCGAATTGGGCGCGCAGGTCCAGATCTCCGTAACGACGATTCTGACCGTGATCGCGTTTGCGTTCGCAATCCAGGCGAACCTGCCCAAGGTTCCATACCTCACCTTCATCGATGTCTTCTTCCTGATCTGTTACCTGTTCGTGTTCGCGACCGCGATCGAGATAACCGCGGTGCACTTTGCAGGCCGGTCAGGGCGTATGACACGCGCGCGAAAGATCGGCAGCGCGAGTAGAATTGTGCTCCCAGCGGCATTCGCCGTGGTCAACCTGATCATGGCGCTGATCTATTTCAGATAGGAGTGGCTCTATTTGTCCGGAATCAGGTGGCAGTCAGGGTTGACCGACTTTAACCCGCTGCTTTCGGTCTGGAATGCGAATACCTGGCCGTTCGGCAAGGTCGCCGAATAGGTATCGCCATCGTGAGAATAAGTAACGGTCGAGGTCACCGGAGCGAGCGGCGTGGCCATGGTCATGGTTTTGTCGGCGAACTCGAGTCCACCCATCTGAAAGCATTCGTTGGGAGAGTTCGGCGCTAACTTCCACTTGCCCAGCAGAGGATTGGATTTCGAGCATCCCACAATCAGCAGGACTGCGCTTGCCGCGACCATCAAGCGTGTGGACTTCATGTGTGCGTTTGCTCCTGTCAAGTTTGCGAACGTTCAGTTTTGCGTGAAGGAACTCATCGCACGCATGGCCCTATGACGATGGCATAGCTATCCGATATGCAATCTTATGGACAGCGCGACGAGGTTACCCATGAGAGCGATTTTTCTGGCGCCCGGAGCGGATGGCGGCGTTTACGAATACCGCGAGGTGCAGGCGCCGTCGGCCAGAGGCGACCTGGTTTTGGTCAGAGTGCGCGCGACTGGAACCAATCGGGGAGAACTACTGGCGCGGCCGATGTACCGATCGAGCAATCCGGCGTTGAAGCCCGTCTTGGGCGGTATCGAGTTCGCGGGCGAAATCGCAGAGGTCGGCCCGGACGCCACCGGCTGGCGCGTGGGCGAACCAGTAATGGGGCGAGCGCCGGGCTCGTACGCCGAATTCGTCGCGGTCAAACCCGCACAGTTGATGCGAATACCTGAGTCCCTGTCGTGGGCCGAGGCCGCATCGATTCCAAATGTCTTCGTCACCGCCCATGACGCGATCGCAACCGCCGCGGAGATGAAGTCGGGCGAGTCGGTGATGATCACGGCGGCATCTTCGGGAGTCGGGACTGCGGCGATCCAGCTCGCGCGGTTGCTGGGCGCCAAAACCGTTATCGCGACGACACGAACTGCCGCAAAGAGCGGCAGTTTGATCCGGCTAGGCGCGGACTTCGCGCTCGACGTCGGTAAATCCGGATGGGTCGATCAGGTGATGGCGGCGACGGAGAAGCACGGCGTGGACGTGATTATCGACAACGTCGGAGGACCGATGCTGGCGGACAATATCCGCGCGCTCGCGATCAAAGGTCGCCTCGTCAGTGTCGGGCGCAACGGCGGCAACCTCGGCGAATGCGACCTCGACCGGATTGCGTTCAACCGCGCGAGCATCATCGGCGTCACCTTCCGCACGCGCACGCCGCAAGGAAGTCTTCTCTGCGGCGAGCGATTCACTGCAGGTTGTCTCGAAGCGTTTCGCAGCGGCGCACTCCGGCCAGTCCTCGACCGTACCTTCCCGTTCGACAGAATCGCGGACGCTCACGCCTACATGCTGAGCGACGCGCAAGTTGGAAAGATAGTTCTAACGATCGACTAACTCTGTAATGGCGAACGTTCGCGCAAGGAGTGAACCATGGCTAACGAGCTGGAGAACAAAGGCAAGGAGATCCGCACCCGATTGTGGGGAGAGCAAGGGTTCAAGAGCGGAGATGAATTCCTCAAAAAATTCGATCCCGGCTTCGCGAAGTTCCTGAACGAGCAGCTGTTCGGCGAAATCTGGAATCGGCCGGGGCTTCCCACCAAGGCGCGCTCGATGATTACGGTCGCCGTGCTGATGGCGCTCGGACGCGGGCAGGAGCTGCGGCTGCACATGCGCGGCGCGCTGAATCTGGGCGTCACGCCGGAGGAGCTCAAGGAAATTATCGTGCACGTCTCGCAATACAGCGGCGTCCCCACCGCGATCGAGGGGATTCGCGCATTCACCGAGGTGACGACGCCGGCCAAATAGCGCTACAAAGAGTGCCGCGATCGCGAGGCGACCTCTTCAGGGCATCGACGGCATCGAGGGCATACTGCTCGCGCCCGGGATTTTCGAGGTCAGGCCTCCGGTCGCGCTGCTCACGGCGCACGACGCGAGGATGTCGGTGGCATGCGCCGCGACATAGCTTTGCAGCATCGTGGTTGCGCTCGCCAGCGGCAGGCTCGTGCTGCCTGCGAACGTGGTAGCAGCGGTTGATATGACACTCGGGCTGCTCAATACGGAAGGGTCGGCGCTGGCGGCATTCGGCACCTGACTGCTGACCGCCGAGCATAACGCGCTGTTCGCCGCCGACTGCTGGCTTCCGGTGAGGCTCGAGGCGGCTTGCTGGGCGGACTGCGCCATCGAGCTGGCGCTGTCCTGCGCGCGCGCTCCGGCAGGATACGCAATCAGGAACGCGAACATCACGATTATAGCTACAAAGAGCGTCGATTCCCCGGACCGATGGGAGACAAACCATTGGGGCATAGCCAATCGAGAAGTCATCGGATTTTCCTCCCTGCTAGCACTATTCGTTCGGCCACAAGCTCGCGATTGCACTTTGAATAGTAAGTTCACACTCTCACCGCACCCGGTGGAGCGCAAACGCGAAGTTCTTGCCGAAACGCTAGCTTCAGGTAGATTCGTGCGCACCAGGAAACTTGTGGAAGAAGAACGAACCATGGTCCCGTCCGCCTCGATTGCCGGAAAGAGGACGCTACACCGGTTTGGATTGATCGTGGCGATCATCTGCGTGGCCGCGACAATGGGCGTGGTTCAGGCCACCGCTCAGAGCCAGATGCCTGCGTTGACCGCACCGGTCATAAAGACCCGCGCGGGAGAGGTCCGCGGCAAGATCAAAGCAGGCGTGCGCGAATTTCTTGGAATTCCCTACGCGGCACCTCCGGTCGGTGACCTGCGGTGGCAACCGCCCGCGCCGCATGCGAGTTGGCCGGGCGAGCTGGACGCGACGAGGACGCGGAGCTGGTGCCCTCAGTTAGCAAGTTTCCCAGGCTCGAGAGTTGCGGGGTCGGAAGATTGCCTTTACCTCAACATCTACGCGCCCGACCCTTCCGGTGCCGGGCTTCCGGTAATGGTGTGGATTCACGGCGGCACGTTCATCGTCGGTTCGGGGGCGCCGTACGATGGCAGCAATTTGGCGCGCAAGGGCAATCTAATCGTCGTCACGATCAACTACCGGCTCGGAGCGCTTGGTTTTCTGGCGCATCGCGGTCTCGACGCCGCCGACTCGCGGCATGTTTCCGGCAACTACGGATTGATGGATCAGCAGGCCGCGCTGCGATGGGTCAAAGAAAATATCGCGGCATTCGGCGGCAATCCCGGCAAGGTGACTATTGCGGGCCAGTCGGCAGGCGCGATCAGTGCGGGACTGCAAATGGTATCCCCTGGAGCCGCCGGACTGTTCCAGCGCGCGATTCTCGAAAGCGGTCCGTTCCCGCGCGTGCAGACGCTCGCCGAAGCAGAGGTGCGGGGCGACGAGCTCGCACGAAAGCTCGTCTGTGACAAGGTTGCCGATACGGCGGCCTGCATGCGGACAAAGACGATCGACCAAATAGTGAGCGCGATTCCCGCCGATCCCCTCACCAGTGGAAACCTGGTCTGGTCGCCAATCGTCAACGGTCAAGTTCTACCGAGCCAGCCTGCCGAGGCTATCGCGGCTGGTCACGTCAACAAGGTCTCGGTGATCAATGGTTCCAATCGCGATGAGGGAACGCTGATGCGAGCCGCTGCCAAGCCGATCACCGCCGAAAGATTCGAGCAGGGAGTCCATTCGCTATTCAGCAAGGACGCTGCGCGCGTGCTGGCCGCCTATCCGCTCGAAAACTACTCTTCGCCCACTTTGGCGGCCGCAGCAGCATTCGGCGATGCGACCTTCAGTTGCCGAATACTTAAAATGGGAGCGATGCTTTCCGCGCTGGAGCCGGTCTATCAGTATGAATTTAATGACACGCACGCGCCGCTCACGTTCTTTCGCAACCCGCCGTTTCCGCTCGGTGCGTTCCACAGTTCGGAAATTCAGTACGTATTCGGCGATATCGCGACGAACAACGCCGCATCCCCCGCACAGAAAGAGCTCTCTGATTTGATGATGGGCTATTGGATCGGCTTCATCACTTCGGGCGATCCCGGCGGTTCTCAGCGATGGACCCGCTATCGCGCGGACGATCCACGGGTCCTCTCGCTGGCTCCAGGAGCGATTGGAGATGAATCAGACTTCTCGAAGATTCATCACTGTGATCTATGGGACTCGATTCGGTTCTGATATCGGATCATCGCGTTTCGTGCCGCCCAACCGCGAGCTCCAGGGCCTGACGGATCTAGCATTGTTATGGAATTCCGCGACGGCGCGCGGCGCAGCATAGAATTACCTATCGGTACACAACACTCCCCACTCGATTCGGAGTAAACTATTCGAAACGCGTGTTTAAGTAGGAATTGTCCACTGACGAGCCAGGCCCTGATGCGTCTTTCGAATCTCTTTACGCGCACCGCGAAAGAATCCGCGCACAGCGATGCCAGCCGCAACGCGCGATTTCTGACGCGCGCAGGTTATATCGATCAACTCATGGCGGGCGTCTATAGCTTCCTGCCGTTGGGTCTCCGAGTCCTCAATCACATCGAAACCATCATCCGCGAAGAGATGGACCGGATCGGAGGCCAGGAAATCCTCATGCCCGCGCTTCAGCCAAGGGAGATTTGGGATCGGAGTGGGCGCTGGGACAAGGTCGATGTGCTGTTCAAGCTCAAAGGCGCCGGCGACCGCGATCTCGCGCTCGGGCCGACGCATGAGGAGGTGGTGACTCCGCTCGTCACCAGTTTCATCCGTTCTTATCGCGACCTGCCGAGAGCGGTGTATCAGATTCAGACGAAGTTCCGCGATGAGCCGAGGGCAAAATCCGGGCTTCTGCGCTGCCGCGAATTCCGCATGAAGGATATGTATTCGTTTCATGCCGACGAGGCGTCGCTCGACGAATTTTACGAAAAGACGATCGCCGGTTACTTGAATATCTACCGCCGCTGCGGAATCGGCGCGGGAACGCTTCTGACCTACGCTTCGGGTGGCACCTTCTCGAAATATTCGCACGAATTTCAGACGGTAACGCCGTACGGCGAGGATGTGATCTATCGGATCCCTGGAAGCAACATCGCGATTAACAAGGAGATCATCGGCGATTCGGGCGCGCTCGCGGAGATCATTCCCGGCTATAGGGCCGGTGATGAATCGAGGCTCGAGGAGCTGAAAGCGATCGAGGTCGGCAATATTTTCAAGCTCGGTTCGCGCTTCACTGACGCATTCTCCTCGCAATACACGGACAGCGCGGGAGCGCAGAAGAAAATCGCCATGGGCTGCTATGGTCTCGGACCCAGCCGGCTTATGGGCACGATCGCCGAGTGCCTCGCCGACGAAAAAGGCCTCGTCTGGCCGGCGGAAATCGCGCCCTACCGATTGCATCTTGTCTCGCTGGTGCACGATCCGGCCGAAATCGAGCAATGCGATCGGATCTACAACGGACTGGCCGCGCAAGGGATCGAGGTGCTTTACGACGATCGTCAGGGACCTCAAGCAGGAGAAAAATTTGTTGACGCGGACCTGATCGGCATCACCGATCGCGTTGTGATCAGTCGAAAGACGTTGGCCGCGGACAAGGTCGAATGGAAAGCGCGGCTCTCAAACCAGAGCGCCGTTATCTCGCTCGAGAAGCTGTACGAAATTCTGAGACCAATCGAGCGCGTCGTCTGATTTAGATCTATAACATGCCGGCTAGCGTCTCTTTGCCGTCGCGGCGCTGCTGCCTCTGATCGCGGCGGCTAGTGCGCCTGCACGACGGTGGTTGGCTTGACGAACTTCAGCGTCATCCGGTCGCTCTCGCCGATTGCCAGATACTTGTCGCGATCGGTTGCTCCCTGGCGCAGGGTTGGCGGGAGATACCATACCGGATGGTTCCGATCGTCCTTGGGATTCGCGTTTATTTCCGAGCTCTCCATCAGCTTGAATCCGGCCTGCTCCGCCAACTTGATCACGTAGTCCTGGCGCACGTAACCGGTCTTGGCCAACGGATCCTGCGGCTCCGTCGGGTCGGCGCGATGGTCGGTTACTCCCAGGATTCCCCCCGGTTTGAGTGCGCGATAGAAGGCCTTGAAATAGTCCTCTGTGTTGCCGTGCGCGAGCCAGTCGTGAACGTTACGAAAGGTCAAGACCATATCGGCCGAGCCCGCCGGCGCGATCGTGGTTTCAGTGGGAGGATCGAGCGTGGTTACGATGACGTGGCCATAGAGCGCGGGATCAGCCTTGAGCTTGTCCTCGAAGGCCTTCGCGCCGCGGCCCCCTCCGACGGCTTCATAAAGCTTGCCGTGATCCTTCAGAAACGGCGCAAGGATTTCAGTGAACCATCCCTGCCCCGGCGCAATTTCTACCACCGTCATATCGGGCTTGATCCCGAAGAAAGTTAAAGTCTCGAGCGGATGTCTATATTTGTCGCGCGCCTTGTTTGCCGCGGAGCGCTGCGGTCCGTCGATCGCCGCTTTGAGAGCGGGAATTGCGGCCGCGTCGTTTTGTGCTGCGGTGGCCGAAAGAATCGGCAAGAGCGCAACCGTAGACAGAATGAGCAGGGCGAACGGCGCGAATTTAATTCGATGCTTCACTCGCATAGACCTCTTGTGGTTGTGGCGAAATGCTATCGCGAAATGCATGATGCTTTCAGTTCCGGGTACGCTGATTCTATTCCGCGCCCACGTTCCGGGCGAGAGTGAGGGAGCGGTGCTACATCGACTAGGCACAATCGGAAAATGGTTGCGGCACGAAGCCGCGGAGGCGCGGTCTATCTTTCTTTTCTTTCTAATCGGATTTCTGCTCCAGCTTTTGATTATCAAGCTAGTGCTGGCCGAGTTCTCGATCCCACTGTTTGCAATTTCCAAAGCGCTGCTCGGCGCCGTGCTCGCAGCCAAGGCGGTCCTGATCCTCGACACTACCCCCCTCGCGCGAAAGCTAGAGCACTATCCCCGGGCGATTGCGGTCGCGGTCAAGACTCTGCTGTACGGAACCGGCACACTGATGCTGGGCTACCTCGAACGATTGATCGAGGCGATCTTTCGGACCGGCTCGCTCGACGGCGCGATCAGAAGCGTCACGGAGCAGACGAATCTGGACCGGTTCTTCGCCTGGATATTGGGGATCAGCCTGGTGTTCGCGATCTATTTCGTGTGGTCGGAGATCGGCGAGCGGATGGGCGAAGGCGCGCTCTGGGCGCTGTTTTTCGAGTGGCCGTGAGACGGGACATGTAGCTCCCGCTTAGCTCGCGCTCGAGGATTGCAACTGGATGTAGTTCTCGATTCCGATCTGGTTTATGAGATCGAACTGGACCTCGATAAAATCGATGCTCTTCTCTTCCTCGTGCATGATTTCCGTCAGCAGGTCGCGCGTGACGTAATCCTTGACCAATTCGCAGTGCGCGACTGCGGCGCGGAAATCGCCAATCGCCTTCATCTCGAGCTTTAGATCGCACTCGAGCGCTTCCTTAACGTTCTCGCCGATCAGCAACCGATCCAAATCTTGCAGATTCGGCAGCCCCTCTAAAAACAGGATGCGCTCGATGATCTGGTCGGCGTGCTTCATCTCGGTAATCGATTCCTCGCGCTCGTACTTGCCAAGCTTGGTGACGCCCCAATGCTCGAGTTGCTTTGCGTGCAGGAAATATTGATTGATCGCGGTCAGTTCGTTGCGCAGGACCGTATTGAGAAACTGAAGTACTTGAGGATCACCCTTCACAGAACCATCTCCAGGAAGACGCGGCGATGAATGGGTTTATTGTAGAGGCAATCAAGCGCGAGGGAAACCGAGTTTAGCGCTCGAGACTGCAAGTGTCCTGGCGTGTTTCGACCAAGCTTGAATGCGAGTCGAGAATCTCGCGAACCGTTGGCACGCATTTGCCGCACTTGAGCGTGACGCCAAGCTTTCGGTAGAACGCTGCCACCGAGCAACCGGAGGCGGGGCACTGGGAGCGTGCCTGACTGTCAGTGATAGCGTTGCAGATGCATAGGTACATCGGTGGTGGACCTCGTGTTGATTATGAGAATGATTATCAATTTCTGACGTCCTCAGCAAGCCCTGCATTGTCTCCGCCCGAATTCTACCCGGATTTGCTCGATTTTCTCGGAGACCGGATCGCGCTAGCGTACAGGCACATCGCGCCTGGCAGGAGATTCACTTGACGGCAAATTTCGACGGTTTGAATTCGACACAACGCGCGCGAATCCTCGCACAGGATTTTGCACGCCGCGCGGCCGAGCATGATCGTCATGCGAGTTTTCCGGTCGAAAATTTTGAGGCGCTCAAGGAAGCTAACCTGCTCGCGTTGACTGTTCCCGCCGAGTACGGAGGCGCAGGCGCGGGATTGGCAGAGACTTGCGCTGTGCTCGGCACGATCGCACAGGGCGACGCCTCGACGGCGCTGGCGCTCGCGATGCAATATCTCATGCACGCGACGATCGCGCGCAGCCCGCGATGGCCTGGTCGTATCCGCGAGCTGGTCGCTCACGAGGCCGTAAAGTACGGCGCGCTCATCAATGCACTCCGCGTCGAGCCCGAGCTGGGCACGCCGGCGCGCGGCGGGATGCCGGCGACGGTCGCCGAGCAGAACGAGCATGGGTGGCGCGTGTGCGGCCACAAAATTTATGTGACCGGGATTCCGCTGCTTAGCTGGTTGATGGTTTGGGCGCGCACTGCGGAAGACGAACCGCGCGTCGGAACCTTTTTAATTCCGGCGCGCGCGCCGGGGATTCGAATCGTCGAAACCTGGGACCATCTGGGGATGCGCGCCAGCGGCAGCCACGACGTTATTTTCGAGCATACGTTGATCGCAGCGGACCACGCGGTCGATATCCGCAAGCCCTCCGAGTGGGGCGAGCGCGACGATGATCAGGCTGCATGGTACGTGCTCGGAATTTCTGCGTTGTACGACGGCGTCGCGCGGGCCGCGCGCGACTGGCTGGTGAGGTACCTGACCGAACGCACGCCGACCGCGCTCGGTGCGCCGCTCTCTACCCTGCCCCGCTTCCAGGAGGCGGTCGGCGAGATCGACGCGCGGCTACTGACCAATCGCCTGCTGATCGAATCCGCCGCCACGCGAACCGATCGCGGCACGCCGCCGGCCACCGCCGAATCCGGGCTCATCAAGATGACCGTGACCACCAATGCGATTGCGGCGGTCGAGCGCGCGGTGGAGTTGACCGGAAACCCAGGGCTTAGCCGCGCCAACGAGCTCGAACGCCACTTGCGCGACGTGCTCTGTTCGCGGATTCATACTCCGCAGAACGACAGTATTCTGATCGCGGCCGGCCGCGCCGCCTTCAAAGCGGCGGCAGGCAAGGGAGACCATCCATGAGCGACGAATTTATCGGCGTCGAATTCATCGGAATGATCGGAACGCAGCCAGGCTCCGAGATTCATCCGCCCAGCGGACCCGCGATCGATATGGACTACGTGCGCCGCTTCGCGCAGGCCCACGAGCAGTCGGGATTCGATCGAGTACTCATCGGCTACTTCTCGAACGCCGCCGATGGATTCGTGGTCGCCGCGTACACGGCGTTCGTCACGGAAAAGCTAGGCCTGATGCTGGCGCATCGGCCGGGCTTTGTTGCGCCGACGCTCGCCGCGCGCAAGCTCGCGACGCTCGACCAATTCAGCGGCGGAAGGCTCGCGGTGCATGTCATCTCGGGCGGCGACGACGCCGATCAGCGCAAGGACGGGGATTTCCTGGCGCATGACGAGCGCTACGCCCGCACCGACGAATACGTCGAGATTCTTCGCCGCATATGGACCGCGGACAAGCCGGTCGATCATGAGGGCAAGTACTACAACTTCAAGCGCTCATTCTCCGATGTCAAGCCGATGCAGAAGCCGCATGTTCCGATCTATTTCGGCGGATCTTCGGACGCCGCGATCGAAATCGCCGGCAAACATGCTGACGTATACGCGCTGTGGGGCGAACCTTTGGCGGAAGCCGCGCGCACGATCGCACGCGTGCGCGCCTCGGCGGCGCGCTACGGACGCAGCGTAAGGTTCAGCCTCTCGACCCGCCCGATCCTGGCGTCAACCGAAGATGCGGCGTGGACTCGGGCAAGAGAAATTATCGACACCGTCCGCGAGATCCGCGGGCGGGCGATGCTCGGAAGTTCGAAGAAGGAACCGCAGGCGATCGGATCGCAGCGCCTGCTGGCGGCTGCCGCGCAGGGCGAGGTGCTCGACACGCGCCTGTGGACGGCGGTTGCCGCGGCGACCGGCGCTCGCGGCAATACTACGGCGCTGGTCGGAACTCCGGAACAGGTCGGCGAATCGATGCTTAAGTATCACGAGCTCGGCGTGACGACTTTTCTGATTCGCGGCTTCGACCCGCTCGAAGACGCGATCGACTATGGCCGCGAGCTGATTCCTTTTGTGCGGCACGCAATCGCGCGCCGCGAACAGCACGCAGGCGCGCCTCGTACCGCGGCGGGATAGGCGCGGCGATGTCTTCCAAACTGCTGGCAATTGTCGGAAGCGTCACTCCTCCGGGGCGTTTGCTGAACGCGACGCGATGGCTGCTCGACTCCGCGCACGCGGCCCATCCGGAGCTCGAGGTCGAGCTGATCAACCTCGGCGACCAAAAGATCGCTTTCGCAGACGGCCGGGCGCCCGAGCAATACAACGATGACACGGCGCGCGTGGTCGAGAGCGTCCAATCCGCCGCTGGCGTGATTTTCGCGAGTCCGGTTTACCGCGGGTCGTTCACTGGTGCGCTCAAAAACCTGCTCGATCATCTGCCGATCGAATCGCTCGGCGGAAAGCCGGTCGGAATTGTCGCGATGGGCGCGACGCAGCATCATTTTCTCGGAGTCGATTGGCATCTACGCGACGTCCTTGCGTGGTTTGGCGCGATCGTGGTGCCGGCCAGCGTCTATCTCGTATCGGCGGACTTTGTTGAGGGCGAATTGTCCGAAGGCGCGAAACGGGACCTGAGAGATCTCGCCGACGCGATGATCAAGTTGCGGGAGATCGCGCCGTCTGCCGGGAAATTCCTGGGACCGCGGCCGCTGGCTGCGCGCCGAAGCTGAGGCGTCGGCCCGATCGTGCGAGCGCGTCCAGAGGCGGTCTGAATCGCGTCATTCTTCAGCGCGTCGAAGCGCCCAATTTCTCTGGAAAACCCCGGCGGCTTCGCATAGCATTGCCAACCAGATGGCCCGGTTACGAAAGTCGGTTCCGCGGCGCAATCCGAAGGCGAAAACACACGGACCTGATTGTGACCTGCCCGCATCTACAGCGCTGAACTCGAGCAGACGCTCCTGACCCAGCAATTCAAAATATCTGCCATCTTCGTCACCACCGCCATGGTGGTTCTCCTGGGCGTGGCGGCAACCTTTTTCCTTGGGTCGATCGCCATTACGGCCAATCACGAGGTCGCCCGGGATCATGCGCGAATCGAGCGTTTCGCGGACACGCTGTCGATCCTGAAAGACGCAGAGACGGGCCAAAGAGGTTATCTGCTGACCGGAGACGAAACCTATCTGGCGCCTTATGAACGCGCTCGATCAGAGATCAAAAACAACCTGCGGCAAATCACTGAGTATAGAAACGCCGAAGGACTTTCGGCTGGCGACGTAACCAGCCTGACTCGTCTAATTGATGAAAAGCTGGACGAATTGCACAAGACTATCGAGGTCAGACGGACGCAGGGGCTCGACGCGGCATTGGTGGTCGTGAACACGGATCGCGGAAAGCATCTGATGGATGCAATTCGCGCCAAGACCGCCGCGATCATCTCGCGCGAAGAGACCGCGCTCGCCACCTCCGACGCTTGGGCCGAATCGTTGGAGTTCTATCGCGGCCTGATATTTGCGTTTCTGGCCGTCCTGACCCTCGCGATTTTCGTTTGGGCCTATCGCCAGATCCGTGAGGAGATCGCGCGGCGCGAAACCGCACTGCGGGAAACCCGGCGGCAAAAGGATTTGTTCGAGGTTACGCTGGCGAGTATCGGAGACGCGGTAATCGTCACCGATAACGCCGCGCAAGTCACCTTCATGAACCAACCCGCCGAAGCGCTGACCGGTTGGAGCCGGCGCGACGCGATGGAACAACCGTGCGCGAATATCTTCAAGATCGTCCAGGAAGGCACGCGCGCGACGGTCGAGAGCCCGGTCGAAAAAGTCTTTCGTCTCGGAGCGGTGGTCGGGCTGGCCAATCACACTTTGCTGATACGTAAGGACGGCAGTGAAATACCGATCGACGATAGTGGATCGCCGATCAGAGATTTCGACGGCTCGGTCCGAGGCGTGGTTCTAATCTTTCGCGACTTCTCGGCCCACCGCGCCGCGGAAGCTAAATTGCGTGAGACCGCCGACGCGCTGCGAGCAGCCAATCGCGCGAAGGATCAATTTCTGGCCGCTCTCTCCCACGAACTGAGAACTCCCCTGACCCCGGTGCTCGCGACGCTGATGACTTGGGAGGTCAGCGACGAATTGCCGCCCGCGCTGCATTCAGGCGTCGAAATGCTACGCAGAAATGTGGAACTGGAAGCGCGAATTATCGATGACCTTCTCGATCTGACCCGCATCACCAAGGGCAAGCTATCGCTCAACCCGGAAGCCGTCGATGCGCATGAGCTGGTTGAGAACGTACTGGCGATGTATCACAGCGATATCAATGCCAAGCATCTGACGATCTCTCGAGATCTGGGCGCGAAGAGGTATTACGTCAATGCTGATTCCGCCCGCCTGCAACAGGTATTTGGAAATATCATCAACAACGCGATCAAGTTTGTCGAGTCAAACGGACATATCCAGATAGCGACGGCGAACGATCCGGCGGGAAATCTTCGAATCTCTTTTATCGATAATGGTATCGGAATCTCCGCGGATGCTCTGGACCGTATATTCACTCCCTTTGAGCAAGGCACGGACGCGATTACCCGCCACTACGGAGGTCTAGGTCTGGGATTGGCGGTTTCCAAGTCTCTGGTCGAGGCTCACGGCGGCAATCTGACCGCAACCAGCGCGGGCAAAGACATGGGATCAACCTTCATCGTGACGCTGCCATCGCTTGATTCCGCCGCCGAAGCAAGCTCGCGAAGTTCCAGGCCTTACTCGATCAGCCTTGACGAAGCCAGAACGGGGTTCAGCATTCTGTTCGTCGAAGATCACGAGGATACGGCTGAGGTGATGAGCGGAATTTTGCGCGCACAGGGCTACGCGGTTCAAACCTGCGCGACTGTGGCCGACGCGACCAAGCTCGCTCGCGATAAGAAATTCGATCTTGTTTTGAGCGATGTAGGATTGCCGGATGGTACGGGAATCGATCTGATCCGCGCGATCAGACTACACAGTTCGGTTCCAGCGATTGCATTGACCGGCTTCGGAATGGATCAGGACATCGCCAGTTTCAAGGAAGCTGGTTTCAACGTACATCTGACCAAGCCGGTGAATTTGCAGCGTCTGCTGATTGCGATCAATGATCTGACCGCCTTGCAGCGATCCGCCGAAACGCGCACTCGCGGCTAGGACGTTCGGGCTCCGTGGCCGGCCTCAGACTCTTCGGAAACGGGAAAACTCAGAACGAATGACGCGCCCTTGGGAGAGCGGTTCGCCGCGTGGATCTGCCCGCCGATTCGCGTCACGACATCGCGCGCCATCGAAAGACCCAATCCGGTTCCGAAGGCTTTGGTGGTGAAGAATGGCTCAAAGATTTTGGGCAGAATATCCGAAGGTATGCCGCCACCTTCATCCGAGATGGCCAGTTCGACTGCCGATTGCGCGTCCTTTGCCTCTACCAAAATGCGGCCACCGTCGGGCATCGCGTCACGCGCGTTGATGAGAAGGTTCGCGATGACGTGCTTGAGTTGATTGACCGGAGCGGCGATCGGGAGCAGCTTGTCTGAAATTCGGCTGTCAATTTTGATGACGCCGCCTCTCGGAGTCGGAGTCTTCTCGATCAGGAGGGTTACCATATCAATCGAATCGTGAATCAGCTTCGGCAGATCCACAGGCACGATTTTCTCCTGTTCGTTCGCATTCACAAACTCACGAAGCGCCCGCACGCGATCCGATGCTGCGTTGATCGAACGCTTCAACGCGTTGACATCGGGACGTAACCCATCGCCGATCTTTGTCTCCATCAAATGCAGCCGCAGAACCGCCGCATTAAGACTGTTATTCAGATCGTGCGCGAACCCGGTCGCCATTTCGCCGATCGAGCGCAGGCGCTCGTTTCGGAATAGCTCGTCCCTCAATCGAACCATTCCCAGCAGAGCGATGATCTGCTGCGTAGCTTCAACACCGATCCCGGCGACATGCGGTGCGCCGTCGAGCTCCAGCGGAAATCTGAGCACCGTAAGAAACTTGCCGTCCTCGACCTGGTCGGTGGAAATCTGGGTCACCCCGCTGGTAAGAACCTGCAAGTCCTTGCGCCAATACACCTCTCCAGTGCCGGGGAAGAGTTCCTCGTCCCGGGAACCTATCCATCGGTCGCGCTCGATGTTGAGGTCCGCGGCCAGAGCCTGATTCACGAATATGTATCGTCCCTGGGCGTCTTTGATCCATACTCGGGCGGGTATATTCGCGAGAAGGCGCGAGAACAAGCTGTCCTCGCTCCTGGTCAACGGTGTGTTTGGATGGGGCACGGTCGCGCTTAGCCTACTAGGCGTTAGCAGTAATGTACAGCAGAGTACTGGCGATGCATTCCGCGCTGACCGGGACTCTCGAATCGGGCCGGAATTTCTGCGATATAACAGGTTCGAGACGAGGAGTTAATTACGCATGAGCGCACGGCAGGTGGTTGTGATCGGAGCGGGAATCGGCGGAATGTGCGCCGCACGAGTGCTGTCCGATTATTTCGAGCGGGTCACAATCGTTGAACGCGACGAGCTCTCTGACGCGCCAATTCATCGCAAGGGCGTTCCCCAAAGCCGTCATCCTCATGGCCTCCTCGACCGCGGACGCCGCGAGCTCAACGCCTTGTTCCCGGGCCTCGACGACACCCTGCATTCGCGCGGGGGACTCGACCTCGATGCCGGACTGGATCTCGCCACGCTTCAGCCCGAGGGTTGGGCCCAGCGGCGGCGCACCGGCCATCAGATGCTGTTCGCGAGCCGGCTGCTGATCGAGGCAGTGATTCGGGATCGGGTGAAGGCGATCGCGAACGTGCATTTCCTCGAAGGAACCGAGGTCACGCGCCTGACGCTGGCGTCCGGCGACTCGCGGCGCGTGAGCGGAATCGATACGCGCACGGTCGGCGATCACTCCGTCGGCCACCTCGATGCGGATTTGATTGTCGATTGCAGCGGGCGCAGTTCGCGCGCGCCGGCGTGGCTCGAACAACTGGGCTTCGCGTCCGCGGAACGGGAAGTCGTCGACGCCGAAGCGGGCTACAGCACCTGCTGGTACCAGGCGCCGCCGGCGGGCGAGCGTCCGCCGAATTGGTGGTGGAAAGGAATTTTTCTTAATCCGTCGGCACATCCGACCGCGCCCGAGGATTACTATTTCGCCTTGACCCTGCCGATCGAGGGCGATCGCTTCCTGCTGACGCTGGCCTCTTGGGGCGGGCGCGAGCTTCCGGCCGATCATGAGTCGTTCGCCGCGCTATGCGCGAAGCTGCGCTCGCCGATTGTGGCCGAGGCGCTGGCGATTTCGAAACCAATTTCCGCGATCTTCCATCGCCGCGGCATGCAGAACATCTGGAACCATTACGAGCGCTGGAGCGGTCCCGCGGGATTCGTATGCGTCGCCGACGCGGCGTGCGCATTCAATCCGGTTTACGCGCAGGGGATGACGAGCGCCTCGGTCTGCTCGCAGATTCTCGGAAAAGCGGTAGCCGAACTCGATCCTGCCGACCCCGAATTTCCGGGCCGGTTCTTCAAGCTACAGGCTGAATTCGTAAGACAGCCGTGGGGGCTGTCGGTCGCGCGCGATCGACAGGCGCTCGAACGCGGACAGGGCGCCGCGAAATCCGAGGGCGAGATCAGCACTGAAATGTGGGAACGCATCATGCGCGAGGGCGGCGGCGTGCCGGTGATCGCCGAAGCCATCTTCGACGTAATAAATCTGAACCGGCCGCCGGAATCGCTAGTCAATGATTCGGAGTTTGTCGCCGCGGTGAGCGAGGTGATGGCGCGGCCGCCGCGCCCCGCCACCCCGGACGAGGACATCGCACCCTACCCGCCAGCAAATGTCGCCAATTGAGGAGCACCGTATGGAGACGATTCGACCCAACCGCATGCACTCGGGAATTTTTCTCGCACCCTTTCATCCGACTGACGAGGATCCGACGCTCGCGCTCAGGCGCGATATCGATCTGATCGCGCATCTTGATCGAATCGGTTTCGACGAAGCCTGGATCGGCGAGCATCATTCGGCAGGTTACGAAATTATCGCGTCGCCGGAACTGATGATCGCGGCCGCAGCCGAGCGCACCGAGCGCATCCGTATCGGCACCGGCGTCATCTCGCTGCCGTATCATCATCCGCTGATGGTCGCGAACCGGATCATCCAGCTCGATCACATGACCCGGGGCCGCGCAATGTTTGGAGTCGGACCTGGCCTGTTGCCGTCGGACGCGGAGATGCTGGGCGTGCCGGTGCCCAAGCAGCGCGATCGGATGGCTGAATCGCTCGAGGTGATCATGCGCCTGCTCGCGGGTGAAGTAATCACCGAAAAGACCGAATGGTACACGTTGAAAGAAGCGCGCTGCCAGTTGCTGCCCTACTCGCGGCCGCGGCCCGAGTTCGCCGTGGCGAGCACCTTTACTCCGTCGGGCGGGAAGCTCGCCGGCCGCTATGGGATCGGGATGCTGTGCGTTGCCGCGTCGCAGGCTGGTGCGTACGACGTGCTCGGAACCAACTGGCAGGTCGCCTGCGATATCGCGCGCGAGCATGGCCGTGAGATGGATCGCGCGCTCCTGCGCCTGGTGGTGCCGATGCACATCGCCGAGAGCCGCGAACAGGCGATGCGCGACGTCAAATTTGGACTGACCAAGTGGGTCGATTATTTCAGCCGGATCAATCCGACCGCGAGCGGTGACGACCTGGGCGCCGCCGATCCTGCCGAGGGAATGGTCTCATCAGGTCGCGCGGTGATCGGCACCCCCGATGACGCGGTTGCAATGGTTGAAAAGCTCGAGAAACAGTCGGGCGGATTCGGATGCCTGCTAATGCTCGCGCACAACTGGGCAAATTTTGACGCGACCAAGAATTCGTACGAACTGTTCGCGCGTCATGTGCTGCCGCGGTTCAACGGCTCCAACCTCGCGCGCAACGCGTCGCTTAAGTGGTACACCGACAATAACCACGAGCTGATCGGCAAGGCGATGAATGCGGCCGCAGAGACGGTGCAGAAGTTCATGGCGGAACAGGCCGCCAAGCAGCGCCATTAGCAACGAGCGTTTCGAGGAGTCCGCAATGCCAACTTCAGCGTGGCCCAAGGGCCGCATCGTACCGATCGCTCCGCGCGGCAATCAGCCGTCGATCAAACTGGCCGTGCATGAAGCCGGCAGCGGACCGGCCGTGGTCTTCTGCCACGGCTTTCCCGAGCTTGCCTACTCGTGGCGGCATCAGCTCTCCGCGGTGGCGGCGGTTGGCTTTCGTGCAATCGCGCCCGATCAGCGCGGGTATGCAGACTCCAGCGCGCCCGCAGCAATCACCGATTACGGACTTACCGAACTGACCGGTGATCTGTTAGGCCTGCTCGACGCGCTCGAGATCGAGCGTGCCGTGTTCGTGGGACACGACTGGGGCGGCTTTGTGGCATGGGCGATGCCGGTATTGCATCCGGAGCGCACCGCGGGCGTTATCGGCGTTTGCACGCCCTACATGGCGATACCGCCGACCTCCGTCATGCGCACGATGGTCGGCGGAAAAGACGAACGCCATTACATCCTATGGTTTCAAGAGCCGGGCCGCGCCGAGAGTGTGATGGACAGCAAGGCGCGGATTATTTTCGATCGTCTGATGAGAGCGCCGGTCAGTCCTGAGGAAAGCATGAAGCGCTTCACGGCGTCGGGCGAGTTCGACATGAATCCGTTTCGGCGGATCGAGGAGCTCACACCCGACACTGCTTTGATCGTGACGCCGGAGGAACTCGACGTTTACGTCGCGGCGTTCGAGAAGAGCGGCTTTCGCGGCGGAATCAACTGGTACCGGAATATCGATCGCAACGCGCGCGAGCTGCCCGCCGTCGGGACCGAGAAACTCTCGCTTCCCACGCTGATGATCACCGCGCAGTGGGACGCAGCGCTGCCTCCGCGCCTGGCTGAAGGGATGCCCAAGCTGTGCTCTGATCTGGAAACGGTCCAGATCGATCGCGCGGGACATTGGGTGCAGCAGGAATTCCCGGACGAAGTGAATCGGGTAATCACCGGATGGCTTGGCCGGCGCATGCGGAAATAGCGGGAAACGCGGTGCTAACTGCGCCTCTTGCGAGTCGCGCGCAAATATACCTAACTTGATGCTATGGCGGTCCCTGAGCGGTCTATTGGGAGATTGCTGACGCTGCTGCCGACTCTTTACGCCTCGCAGAGCTTAGAGAATTTTCCGCAACACGCAATAGCCTGGACGCGTCGTCTGATCGACGCAGACAGCGTCGGGTTCAACGTGGTCAATCTAGCGCGGCAACGACTCGCGCTCGAGATGGACCCCGCGATAACTGAATTCGGCCCTGACGATATTGAGTCGAAGGCGGGCGCCGCGCTGGACGAGCATCCATTGATCGCGCATTTCGCGCGGACCCGCGAATCACGCGCGTTGCGGCTGTCGGATTTCGTAACCCGCAGGCAACTGCATCAACGCGGCTTCTACCAGGAAACCCTGCGGCCACTTCGTATCGAATATTTGATCGCCGCACCTTTTCTCGACCCCGCCACCGACGACCACATCGCCCTTTCACTGGCCCGCGAATCCGCGGACTTTGACGACCACGATCAGGAGATGCTCGATCTGCTGCTGCCCCACTTTGCGCAGGCGTATCGCAACGCACAGGCGTTGAGCCGGGCGCGCGCGACCTTTGCGCGCGGGTCTGCTCCCGGGGAGATCAGCTCGTGTCGCGCGCAAACCGTGCAATGCGATCAATCTCGGCGCTTGGAGGACTGCCTGGGGCTCAGCCAAAGGGAAGCCTCGGTTCTTCTCTGGATCGCGCAAGGCAAGACCAGCGCGGAGACCTCCCTGATTCTCTCGATCAGCCGGCGCACGGTGGATAAGCATCTCGAGCGCGTGTACCAGAAGTTGAAGGTCGAGTCGCGCGTGTCAGCGGCTGCGCTTGCATGGGAAGCGCTGAAGACGCCGCAGGATTTTCCGCCTTTGCGAGTTCAGAGGGAGCAATAGCCGCGAGGTGTTACGCCCCGGCGATAGATCAGGATTCTCTACCGGCCCCTGAAATTCGGTTTGCGTTTTTCCATGAACGCGCGGCGGCCCTCTGCGTAGTCCGCGCTCTCGAAGCATGCCGCCACCGCGGCTTCGAGCTCTTCGAGCTTGCGCCGCGCTGGATCCTTAAGCGCCTCGCGCACGGCCATCTTGCTCGCGCGCACGGTCAGCGGCGCATTCTCGCCGATCATCCGCGCATAGTTGCGCGCGGTATCTTCGAGCTCAGCCACGCCAACGACGCGATTGACCAGTCCCATCATGAGCGCCTCCTGCGCATCGAACTGCCGCGCGGTGAACAGGATCTCGTTGGTGCAGGCGGGACCGACGATATCGACCAGGCGGCGCACCCCGTCGAATCCATAGCCGAGGCCCAGTCGCGCCGCCGGGATTCCAAAGCGCGCGTCTTCGGCACAAATCCGCAGATCGCACGACAGCGCAACCGCCAAGCCACCGCCGAGGCAAAATCCGCGAATCATCGCGATTGACGGTTTCTTCAGATTCGCGAGCGCCGCCGCTCCCGCTCCGCTGCGCGCGCTGTAGCGCTCGTTTGCCTCGCGGTTGGCGCGCTGATCCTCGAACTGCGAAATATCCGCGCCCGAGACGAACGCCTTATCGCCTGCGCCGGTCATCACGACCACGCGAATCTCCGGGTCAGCATCGAAGGCGCTGAGGACATTCGGAATCGCCTCCCACATCTCGCTCGAAACCGCGTTGCGCCGCTCGGGATTGTTGAAGATCATCCATCCGATTGGCGCGTCCTTTTTTCCGATCAGCTTTTGCGTTTCCGCGTTCATCGTTTCCATCCGTCAAATCGCATGCTGGTTGCGAAGCTCGGCGATCGCCGCGTCGTCGTAGCCAAGCTCGTGAAGAATCTCGTCGGTATGCTCCCCGGCCTCGGGAGTCGCCGTCGTAAGCGCACTATCGGTGCGCGAGAGCGTGAACGGCTGCCCGACCAGCTTGATGCTGCCGAGTTTCGGATGCTCGACGCTCTGCGCGATTCCCAGGTGCTGCACCTGGGGATCGGCGAACACCTGATCGACGGTGTTTATCGGTCCGCACGGGACGCCGGCGTCGTTCAATACTTTGATCCAGAATTCCGATGGTTTGGTTTTGGCGACAGCCGCGATCTCGGCGTTCAGTTGCGCGCGATTTCTCGAGCGGCTGGCCGGATCGGCAAAACGCGGATCATCGACCCATCGAGCGGAGCGCATGATCCGCGCCAGGCTCGCGAACATCTCCTGCCCGACCGCGGCGATATTGATGAGTCCGTCGCTGGTCGCGAACACTCCGGTCGGAATCGCCGTGGGATGATCATTGCCGGCTTGCTGCGGCACGCGCCCGTCCATCAGCCAGCGCGTCGCCTGGAAATCCAGAATCGCGATTTGCGCTTGCAGGAGTGAGGTCTGCACCCATTGCCCCTCGCCCGAAACCTCGCGCTCGAGTAGTGCGACGAGAATCCCCATCGCGCAGTAGAGTCCCGCAGTCGTGTCCGCAACCGCAATTCCCGCGCGCACGGGTCCCTGCCCCGGAAGCCCGGTCAATGACATCAGCCCGCCCATCCCTTGCGCAATCTGATCCACTCCCGGCCGCGACGCGTAGGGGCCATCCTGGCCGAACCCCGAAATGCTGCCATATACCAGCCGCGGACTGATCTTGCTCAGGGCCTCGTAATCAATGCCCAGGCGATGCTTGACGTCGGGACGGAAGTTCTCGACCACGACGTCGGCCGTCGCGACCAGCTTGAACAGGATTGCCTTGCCCGCTTCGGATTTAAGATTGACGGTCAAACTTCGTTTGTTGCGATGGAGATTCTGAAAGTCCGAGCTGTGCCGCGCCCATCCGAAGGCGTCCGACTCAGGCATTTCGACTTTGATCACCTGAGCGCCCCAGTCGGCGAGTTGGCGAACGCAAGTCGGACCGGAGCGGACGCGAGTCAGATCGATCACCTTAAACCGTTGCAGTGGCAGAGTTTTGGCCATTTCCCACCCGCTGGATTCGCGCGCGATATCCGCGCTCGATCCGAATCGTTCCACGATCCGCAGCATTTTTCCATCAACTGCACAAGGCGAGTCATGCTGGCCGGAGGGCCGTGGGCTCTAAATTACGGTCGTACCCCCTTTGCTACTCACCGCGTCTCCCGCTACCCTGCTCCTGCTAGAGGGGTAACGGCGAACTTTTACGTCAGTCACAGGAGGAAACGAGAACGATGAAGGGTATGACTAAAACTATAACTCTGCTCGCCGCGACGATGCTGGTGGTCGCTTCCTTCGGAGCGTCGGCGTTTGCGGAAAACGCGAGCAGCACGACTACGACATCCAATTCGAAGACTATGACCGTCCGGACTGGATATCTGACCTGCCACGTGGCGGCGGGATGGGGCTTTATCTTCGGGTCGTCGCGCGACATCAAGTGCGCGTATGCGCTGCAGCCCGGATACACCGAGTACTACACCGGATCGATCTCGAAGTTCGGCGCGGATATCGGCTATCTGCAGTCAGCCGTACTTCTGTGGTCCGTGGCCGCCCCGACCAATAACCTGGGCCAGGGGGCGCTCGCGGGGCATTACGCCGGAGCAACTGCCAGCCTGGCGCTCGGAGTCGGCGCGGGAGCTAATGTGCTGGTCGGAGGATTCAAGAACTCGATCGCGCTTCAGCCCGTCTCGGTCGAAGGACAGAACGGGCTCAACGTTGCCGCCGGAGTGGCCGAGTTGACCCTGAAGTTCGACCGGGCCAAAAAGGCCAAGTCTGACTAACTCCGGAACCTGAATCGGAATTTAGCCCAAGGGCCGTCCGCGATGAGCGGACGGCCCTTCTGGTTTTTCGCGCGCTTGGCGCGCCAATCCCCCCTGCGCTAGGCTCGCTGCTGATGCCTCGCGCCGAATCGTCAACGCAATCTGCCGCACGCATCTGATCGATGCCGCCAACGACTCGCGCTGCGCCCGTAATCGCAATCCTGAGCGACTTCGGATATCGCGATCATTACGCCGGCGTGATGAAAGGCGTGATCGCGCGGATCGCGCCCCGAGCGCATATCATCGACCTAACTCACGGAATCCCGCCGCAAGCGATCGCGGCCGGCGCGCTCGCGCTCGCGCAGAGCTGGCGGTACTTCCCCGCCCGGACGATCTTCCTCGCGATCGTCGATCCCGGAGTCGGAACTGGGCGGCTTCCAGTCGCAATCGAGACCCGCGCCGGCGCGCGCTTCGTCGGCCCGGACAACGGGCTGCTATCGCTCGCCGCCGCGGACGCCGGCGTGCGCCGAATCGTGGAACTCAAGTCTCCGCGCTTTCGGCTGCGCGATACCAGCTCGACCTTCCACGGCCGCGATATTTTCGCTCCTGCCGCTGCGTGGCTTGCCCGCGGTGCCTCGATTCGAGCGCTCGGTCCGGGGGTCGATAAACTCACGTCGCTCGCGCTTCCCATGCCTTCGCTCAGAGCGCGGCAGATTCGCGGCGAGGTGATCTACGTGGATGGTTTCGGCAACCTGATTACCAATATCAGCGCCACGATCCTCGCGCGGCTCGCGGATTCCTTTCGTACAAAACCGCTTTCGGTTAGGATCAATGGCAGCGCGGCGATTAAAATTTATCGCGCCTACGGAGACGCTCCGGCAGGAGGCCTTCTGGCCACCGTCGGCAGCTTTAACCTCCTTGAAATTGCGATCCGAGACGGCGATGCTGCCCTGCACTGTCGTGCCCGAGCCGGCACGGGCGTAATCGTGGCCGTCGGCCGCGCGTGAGACCTACGCAGAATATGGATGACGCTGCTGTACACCCTGCTTACAAGGACGCGCCAAACGTCCTGACGGAGATTCCGCGCTACGCCGCGGAGACTCCGCCGTCGCTCGGCCCTAAGCCGCGCGGGCTGTGCGCGATGCTGCCCGAGGGAATTCCGCGGCTCAACCTGGCGCTGTTCGCGATCACTCTGCTCACGACCACAATGGCCGGCGCGTACGTGGCCGGCGCCGATCTTTCGCTGCGCCACCCAATTGCGTTCATCACTGGTCTCGCGATGGGTCTGTCGTTCTCGCTACCGCTGATGGCGATTCTTCTTGCGCACGAGATGGGCCATTACTTGACCGCGCGGCGCAACGGCGTCAACACCAGTCTGCCCTATTTCATTCCGGCGCCGCTTCCTTCGGTGTTCTTCATCGGAACCTTCGGCGCATTCATCCGCTTGCGCCAGATGCCGCCAACCCGCCGCGTGATGTTTGATATCGGTGCCGCCGGTCCGTGGGCCGGCATGATGATCGCGCTGCCGTGCGTGATGATCGGACTCCATCTTTCTGAAATCCAGCCGCTGACGCAGGGCGCGGGCGGTCTCGAGCTCGGCAACTCGCTGCTCTTCTATGGTCTGTCGCGCTGGATGCTCGGCGTTGACCCGAATCTGGTCAACGTCAATCTGAGTCCGATCGCGTTCGCGGGATGGCTCGGGTTCCTGGTCACGATGCTGAATCTCCTGCCGAGCGGCCAATTCGACGGCGGCCACGTCCTCTACGCGCTCACGCCGCGGCATCATCGCAAGATCTCGACGATCTTTGTCTTTGGATGCGTGTTGATGTTTGTCGTTCCGTTGGCGCTAGGGCGAGCTTACTGGCCCGGATGGCTCTTATGGGCGGTGATCGCGGTTGGACTCGGGCTAGGGCATCCTTCGACCGTCGATCGCGACGCTCCGCTCGGCTCCGGCCGCACCGTCGCTGCATGGTTGACGGTCGCGTTGTTCATTCTTACCTTTATGCCGAATCCGATTTCTATTAGCGCACCCGCAGACGCCCCGCCGCAGCCGGAGCAGTCGCAGACCTACAGCGTGATGCATCATGCGCCCGGTTCTGCGATTCATCGCGCGATAACGACCCGAATCTAGGAGCGAGAGAGCTTGCCGGAACATAGCGAAAAATCACGTCCCAGTTGGGACCAGTACTTCATGACGATCACGCGCGAAGTAGCGGAACGCTCGACCTGCCTTCGCGCGAAAGTCGGCGCGGTAATCGTGCGCAACCGCAGTATCCTCGCGACCGGCTACAACGGCTCGCCTGCGGGCTTGCCGCATTGCACCGAGGTCGGATGCCTGATCTACGAGTCGCGCAATCCCGACGGCGAAGTCGAGCAGAACTGCTTTCGCACGATCCACGCCGAGATCAACGCGATCACCCAGGCCGCGCGCAACGGTGCCGCGATCCAGGACGCCGACATCTACGTGACCCACACCCCGTGCATCCACTGCCTGAAGGTGCTGATCAACACCGGCGTCCGTACGGTTTATTACGGCAAACCCTACAAACTCGAGACCGTGGGCGAACTCCTGCGTGGCGCGAAGATCAAGCTGGTGCCGATCGAGCCGGAGAAGTCCGCGTGAGCGCCGGGCGCTGCGGTATCTGTGCGCTTATCGAGCGTATCCGGACCAACAGCTTCGAGGACTTCGTCGCTGAGCTGGCGGACTGCTATGTGATTCTCGGCGACGCGCAGTTCTATCGCGGCTACTGCGTGATGCTCGCCAAAACTCACGCGACGGAGATCTTCCTGATGCCTCCTGCCGAGGCACACCGCCTCTTCGAGGAGTTGCGGCTCGTCGCCGAAGCGATCGCCTCCGTCACCAGGCCATGGAAGCTCAATTACGAATGCCTCGGCAACGCCGAGCCGCATGTGCATTGGCATATTTTTCCCCGCTACGAAAGCGATGAGCTGCGCCGGGGGCCAATATGGCTCCGGCCTGAAGCCGAGCGCAAAGTCGCGCTGCCGAAGGACGATCGGATCGCGCTAATCACCGCGCTTCGTGAAGCGATTGTCGCCAGATTCCCTGATGCGCGCATCGCGGCGAACTAACCCTGCATCGTCGATGCGCGCCGGCACCGTCGCGATTGTGCTCGCGATGCTGGTGCTTGCGGGATGCGCTCGTCGCGAGGCTCTGCCCGACAGCGGATCGCCCGCGGCCACCGTTTATCAGCAGCGATGCGGCCAGTGCCATGCACCGTACAATCCGCGCACGATGACCTCAGCAATGTGGGCGATCCAGGTTGACGCGATGCAGCTCAAGATGCGCCAGTCAGGGGTACCGCCACTCACCGACGAACAACGCCAGATGATCCTCGACTACCTGACCCGCAACGCCGGAACTGAATGATCGTCATCGCGCCCGGCGCTTTTTTGTGCCGGCGATTTAGGCTATCGGTTGAGACGGTGCCCTCATGGCTGACGAAACCATCAAGCTCTACTACGATTACAAAAGTCCGTTCACGTACCTCGCGATGCAGCCGATGTACGACCTCGAGCAGGCTTATCGAATCAAGTTGCGCTACCTTCCGCTGGAGTTGAACGTCAAGGGCGCGTTCGGCGGCAACCTCGACCAGCGCGACGAGCGCAACTGGCGCAAAGTGCGCTACCTCTATCTCGACGCGCGGCGCTACGCCAACGCGCGCGGGCTCGTCATCCGCGGCCCGCAAAAGATTTTCGACTCGCGCCTGTCGCTGATGAGCGGAATGTGGGCCGATCGGCACGGCAAGTTCCGCCCATACTCCGATCGGGTATTCGAGCGCTTCTTCAAGCGCGAGCTCGATATCGAAGACGGTTCCGCGCTGGCAAAAGTGATGGAGGAAGTCAGTCTCGACGCCGCGGGCTTCACGAAATACGTCCTGAGCGACGGGCCGCGCGAGCTGCAGGCCGCCGCGGAGGAAGCCGAGCGCGACGGCGCGTTCGGCGTCCCCACGATGATCGCGGCGGGCGAGCCGTTTTGGGGCAATGACCGCGTCGAATGGATCGCAAAGAAGCTCGACGCGATGAACCTGCGGCGTTAAACTCATGAAACCCATACCAGTCGGAACTATCGGAACGTTCACTCAAATCGTTGCGCCAGAGCATCTCGCGAGCCGGATCGAATTGTCACTGGCGCCGGTCCTTTCGACGCCCACGATGGTCTCGATGATGGAGATGGCCGCGATGAATGCCATGAGTGGCTATCTCGAGCCGGGCGAAAGCTCGGTCGGAATGTCCATCGACGTGCAGCATTTGGCGGCAACCCCGCCGGGGCATCGCGTCCGCGCCGAGGCCGAGGTCGTGAAGTGCGAAGGACGCCGGCTCGAATTCAACGTGCTCGCCTTCGACGAGACTGAGCAAATCGGCTCGGGGACGCATCGCCGCGCCGCTATAGACGCGGCGAAATTCAGCGAACGGCTCAAACAGAAGCAAAAATCGTGACTGCGAGGAATCCGATGAGCGAAACGGTTTTCTCTTCCGACGAAATCTATGTCGGCCGCGACTACGGCGGCGTAACCTACGATCTCACGCCGGAAACTATCGCGACCTATATCGCGGGAACCGGCGACGACAATCTATGGTATCGCGATCGCTCGCCGCTCGGCGGACCACTCGCGCCCGCGCTGATTCTCTACGCGGCGGTGTACAAGACCGTTAAATGGTACTTGCCAAATATCTACGGAAATCTGCATGCTCGGCAGGAATGGGAAATCTTCGCGCCGGTGAAGGTCGGCGAACGACTGACTACTCGTTCGCTGATAGTAGGACGCTATACCAAGCGCGATCGCGAGTATCTGGTCAACGAAGTACTCGTCAGCAACGCCGCAGGACAAATTGTCTCGCGCAGCCGAACGCATCAAAGCTTCCTGCTCCCCGAACAGACCAGCAAAGAAGCTTTCGTGGTCGATAAGTCGCGCGAGAAGGATTCAAAACGCTCTTTCCATATCGGCGAGAGTGCCGGCGAACTGCTCGAAGGTCCGATGCGCACGATCACCGACGATATGTGTCTCGCCTTCTCCGGCCCGGAACGCAACTATCACAACGATCGGCAGAAGGCTCTCGACCTCGGCTTCCCGGAAATCGTCGTGCAGGGGATGCTCTCGGTGTGCCTGGTCGCGGAACTGATGACGAAACGGTTTGGCCTCGGCTTCCTCTACGGAGGGAAGCTCGATGTGCGGCTGGTCAACGTGGTGTGGGGCAACGACACGACCGCGCCGCGCGGACGGATCGTCGGGCGGACGCCTGAGGGCAAGCGCACCCGCGCCGAAGTCGAAGTATGGTGCGACAAGTCCGACGGCACCAAGACGATAGTGGGCTCCGCCAGCGCGCTCGAGCTCTGACGCCTCGGTGTGATCTCCCGGACTCTCCTGCGAGCGGCACTTATACTGGTCTTTTCAGCCGGCATGATTTGTTGCGCAGCGCATCGATGCGGAAAGGCGCTCGTCCAATGCCGCACCGACTGCGAGCGCCAATACCAAATCTGCCACGTCAACGGGAACGACGAATACTACTGCCACAATCTGATAGGCAATTGCCTGGTGCAATGCGATTACACGCGCGCTTCCTGTTCGTGATCACTGTTTTCGCCAGGCCCGGCGATTGACGCGGCGACCTCGCGCGCTCGTAGAACGCACACCCACAAGATCGGCAACACCACGATCATCAACGAATCGGCGAACATCGTGTTCTCCACGAAATAGCTGAACGTAAACATCGCGCTGAATGTCAGGAGAATAGTCACATTCAGTAGCCACTCGCGGGGCGGCAACAGGACAGCGATCGGAAAGAACACTCCGATATACCATGGCTCGTACTTTCCGCGCGCGACGCATATGAACACGAAAAACAAGAGCACTGCTCCTCGCAACAGCTTCACGGCGTTGGCATCTCCGCCGCGGACCGCGTCACGCAGACCGAAAAGATAAACCGCCGCAAACCCGAGCATGAAGGCTGCTTCGAAAAAATGATTGAGCAACTCGATGCCGATCGGCATGCCCGCAGCTCGGGCGGCTTCCCACGATAAGGCGGCGAACAACTGCGGAAACGAGCACATCGTCTGCAACTGCTCGCGCATCGCCGCGATCGACTGCGCCATCGAGCGCTCGCCTATATACGGAATCGCAACTGCGGCGAATAGTACGAATGCGATTGCGATGCTTCCCGCCGCACGCAGCCACCCGACACGTTTTAAGACATAGACCAGCGCGAGCGGAATAATCAGCGCCGGCGTGTACTTCATCAGAAAACCAGCCGCGAGCGCTGGAATCACGATCAGCCAGCGCTGGCTCGATGCCATATAAATCGCCGCAACCACGAACATCCCGGCGAGAATATCGTTATGTCCATTGGCCAGAAACTCAAGCGGCACAATCGGGTTCCACAGAAATAGATAAAGAGCCGCTTCGGACTGGGTGATCGTGGTGCGCCGCGCGATTCCATATAGCATCGCGGCGATGGCGGCACATGCGAGTGCATTAGTCAGTCGGAACAGTATCAGCGTAGCACGGAAATTTCCGCCGCCGAGCATCGCCAGCAACCGCGTCAGATGAGTGAACAGGAATCCGTACGGCATCGCGATGTCCTGCCATCCCCCCGCCATCATCGGATCGTGCTGCCATCCGGGCGCTTCCCGGATGAGATGGGCGTAGGGATTCAGATGGTACCGGTACTGCATCCATCCCATGTTCGCGTACGCGTAGATGTCCGGAGAGTCGAACGCGGGGAGCATCACGCCCGCGATTCCGAGAATCACGGCAATCGCGATTACGACGCGTAGCGCGCCTTCGCGGCTGCGATTCAACTCAGTCCATCCGTGCCAATAGAGAGCAGCGAAGATCGCGAGTCCCGCCCACGCGGTGATCTCCTGCAATGCGATGTTGTGGTTCGCAGCCGCGTGGTCTTCGAGCAGGCTGAATGCGATGGTCGCGGCAATTATCGCAACGCCGACGAGCGCGAGGCGACGATTCGCCGCGGTGAGCATCCGCGATAGCTTCCCGCCGGCACGACGCTCGCCGCCGGCAACTAAGCGGCGGTAAGCGCCTCGACCTCGGCAACCTGCTTGGGAATCGCCGCGGTCATCACCTCATAGCCGCCCGCCGTGACCAGGACGTCATCTTCGATGCGGATGCCGACGCCGCGCATCGCCGCGGGCGCGGTGTCATCGTCGGCGTCGATATAGATGCCCGGCTCGACGGTCAGCACCATTCCGGGTTCGAGGCTGCGCGACTCGCCGGCTACTCGGTACAGGCCGACGTCATGAACGTCCATGCCGAGCCAGTGGCTAGTGCGATGCATGTAATATCGGCGATAGGTTCCCGCTTCGATACTTTCCTCGGCGGTACCCTTGACCAGCCCGAGTGAGCGCATCCCATCGACCAGCACGCGCAGCGCCGCATCGTGCGGATCGTCGAAGCGCGCGCCGGGCTTGACCTTGTCGATCGCGCGCGCCTGTGCAACGAGCACGATCTCATAGAGTTCCTTCTGCAGCGCGGTGAAACGCGCGCCGATCGGAAAAGTGCGCGTCACGTCAGAAGCGTAGAAATCGTACTCGCAGCCGGCGTCGATCAGCAGCAGCTCGCCGGTGCGCATCTCGCGACGGTTCTGGATGTGATGCAGGATCGCGGCGTTGGGTCCCGACGCAATTATCGACGGATAGCTCGGTCCGGCCGCTCCGCGCGAGCGAAACGCGTAATCGACCTCGGCCTCGATCTGCCATTCGCGCATCCCACCGCGGGCCATCCGCATCGCGCGTTGATGCGCTTCGCCGGAGATCTCGATCGCGCGGCGCATCAGCTCGAGCTCGTTGGGCTCTTTGTGCAGACGCGATTCGTGGATAATCTCGCGCGGGTCGAAAATCGCGTACGGACCGGAGCCCAGCCGCGGGCGCATCGCGCTCGAATATTGCGACAGCTTCATCACGCGCGTGTCGAGTTCCGGATTGCGCCCGATCGGATAGTGCAGTCGCTCGGTCTTTTCCAGGTAGCGCGGCAGAACTTTTTCGAGCTCGTCGATGGTGTAGGCCTTGTCGGCGCCATACTCGACCATCGCGCCTTCAATCCCCGCGCGTTTGCCGGTCCAGGTCTCGCGGTCCTTGTCACGCGGCCGCACGAACATCGCGAATTCGCCGTCGGGATGCCCCGGCGAGAAAAGCGCGACTGACTCCGGCTCTTCGAAGCGCGTCAGGTAGTAGAAATCATTGTCCTGGCGGTAGATGAACTCGACGTCGCCCGATCGATAAGCCGCCGGGGCGCTGGGCAGAATCGCGGTCGCGCCCGCGCCGATCGCATCCAGAAAGCGGCGGCGCCGCGCCGAAAAAAGATCCGAATTTGTTTTCTCGCTCATCGATTTATGATTACGCCACGCCGCGGGCCGCCTGACTAGCCGTTACGGCAATCCCGCGCCGGGTATCTCGACTTTGGTGATCTCGACCTTCCCGGTCGCGTTGGCACGGCACGCTTCCGGATCCGACGAGGCCGAGGTCAGCACGAACAGCGTCTTGCGATCGACGCCGCCCAGCATGCACGCGAACGCGTCGGTCGCGACCTTGATACGTTCCACAACCTCGCCGCCTTCGCGCACGCGTATCACTTCCGAAGACATAGGACTCGCGACCCATATCGCGCCTTCAGCATCGAGCGCGATTCCGTCGGGAACATTTTTCCCGAGATCGGCCCAAACGCGCCGATTCGCGAGCGAACCATCGGCCGCGATATCGAACGCGGTCAGGCGCCGCCCGAACGATTCACCGACGACGAGCGTCTTGCCGTCGGCAGTGATGACGGTGCCGTTGGGAAACAGCAGATCGTCGGCGACGGCGCGCGGCTTTCCGTCCGGAGTCACCATGATGAGTACGGTGCCCCGCGCGTTTTCGCCCTTATGAAGATCGTAGCCGAAGTTGCCGACGTACGCGCGGCCCTTTGAGTCGACTACCATGTCATTGCAGTGAAACGGCGCGAGCGCCGAGAGGTCGGCGTGGACTTTCAGCGCGCCGTCGCGCTCCATGCGCATTAGTTTACGGTCGGTCATCGAGACGACCAGCATCGTACCGTCGGGAAGCCATCCGAGGCCCGATGGATTGTTCGGCACCTCGCAGACAACGGCGCTGCGCCCCTCGAGGTCCACCGTCATGACCTGGTTGGCATGCATGTCGGAGAAGTGGAGCTTCCGGTCGTGCCAGCGAGGTCCTTCGCCGAATCTCAATCCATCGAGCAGAGTTGTAAGCGTGCGCATCGCGTCTTTCCTCTTTCGACACGTTCAGTCGAGCGCGCCCTTTTTGTGCAGCGCCGCGATTTCGTCTTCGCGGTAGCCAAGCGTGGCGAGCACCTGATCAGTATGCTGCCCGAGGCACGGCGCGGCAGCTCTCACCTCGCACGGCGTACCGCTCATCCGCCACGGAATTCCGCAATGACGCCGTACGCCGACCTCCGGATGCTCGAGCTCGATCCAGTATTTGCGCTCGGCGAGATGCGGATCCTCGCAGAGATATTTGTTGTCGGCGCATGCACCCGCAGCGACCCCCGCGGCCTGGAGCGTATCGACCACGTACGCGACGCGGCGCTTCGAGGTCCATTCGGTGATTATCTTTTCGAGCTCATCCTCATTCTGCCTGCGTGCGGCGAGCGTCTTGAAGCGCGCGTCCGCCGCCAGCTCAGGCTTGCCAATCGCGCGCGCGAGGCGCGCCCATTCGTCGTCGGTGGCGCATACGATTGAGACCCACTCGTCGATCGTGACGTCCATCACCTTTTCCGGCAAGTCCTGGCAACGGAAGATCCCGTGCGGCGCCATGAATGCGTCGCGATTTCCGTTCCGCACCGGCTCGCGATCGTTCATCGTGTATTCGAGAATTCCTTCCGCCAGCAAATCCATCGCACATTCGCACTGGCTCATGTCGATATACTGGCCCTCGCCGGTTTTTTGGCGATGGTAGAGCGCCGTCAGAATCGCGAACGCGCCGTGCACGCCGGCGTTGGGGTCGGCGTAACTGAACCCGGCGTGCATCGGAGGAAATCCCTTGTACCCGGTCAACGACGAAAGCCCCGACAGCGGAACCTGCGCGGGTCCGTACGCTACGTACTCGCGGTACGGGCCGGTGTCACCGTAGCCGTTCAGCGAAATCATCACGATATCGGGACGGACTTTTTTGACCTCTTCGTACCCGAAGCCCATCTTGTCGATCACGCCCGCGGCGAAATTATTGATCACGACATCTGATTCCTTGATCAGACGCCACGCGATTTCTTTCGCCTCGGGATGCTTGAAATTCAGCGACAGCGATTTCTTGCCCTGGTTGTACTGATTGAAGTAGCCCGACTTGTTGAGCCCGTCGAAGATTCCATCGGGCCACGGCGGCAGCATCCGCGTCACGCAGGGCCGCGTCTTGGTTTCGATTCGCACGACGTCGGCGCCCATGTGTGCGAGCTGCAAGGTGCAGTACGGCCCCGCCCAGACCCAGGTGAAGTCGCAGATTTTGATTCCGGAAAGGGGAGGCTTGGCCATCGTCAGATCACACCTTTGTTTTTGAGTTCGCTGATTTGCGCCGCAGAGAGTCCGAGACGGGTGCCGAAGATCTCTTCGTTATGCTGCCCCAGCGTTGGCGCGGGTGTGCGGATCTCCCACGGCGTCCGATGATACTTCAGCGGAGCACCGGGATACTTGTGGGTGCCGGCAACGGGCTGCGCGATCTCGACAAAAAATCCGCGCGCGCGCAGATGCTCGCTGCTCAGCAGATCGCCCATGGTCGAGACCGGAGCGAACGGCACGCGCTTGGCCTGCGCCTTGCGGTACAAATCGAGCACCGTCTGCTGGCTGACCCATTCTTCAAGAAACACTTTAAGTGCGTCCCAGTTGAGCGCGCGCTTCAAACGGTCGCCAAAGATTTCCTCGTTGGCCCATTCGGGATTGCCCATGATCTCGACAAAACCGCGCCACTGATGCTCTTCGATGCAGCACAGGTAGATGTAGCCGTCCTTGCACTGCATCGTCTCCACCGGCTGCAGAGGCTTCTGCCCGAGGCGCGTCGCGATCATCTTCATATACGGCCAGTACTCGAACGTCATCTCGAGGATCGCCGCAACCGATTCCTGCACCGAGACCTCAACGTGCTGCCCGCTCTCGCCGCGCGCGCGCGCGAACACCGCGCCCATCGTGGCGGCGGCCGCATGCGCTCCGCCCTGGTAGCCGGCCTGCGAGCCGAAGGTCTTGAGCGGAGGAAGGTCGGCATGCTCGGGACCACCGCCGTTGAGCACGCACACGCCGCCCGCGGCCCAAACCGTGAGATCTTCGGCGCGAAAATTCCGGTACGGACCCGAGAGTCCGAACGGCACAATCGAGGTCATCACCAGGTTCGGATTGACGCGCCGCATGCGATCCCAGGTGAGCCCGACGCGGTCCATCTCGGGCGGCGCGATGTTGTGAATCAGGACGTCGGCGCCCGCGGCGAGCTGCTCGAGGATTCGCATCCCCTCGGGTTTCGCGATGTCGAGCGTGATGCCTTTCTTGTTGGTGTTGAGGTAGAGAAAAAGCCCGCTCTTTTCCGGATGCGCTTCATCTTTGGGAAACGGGCCGCGCGTGCGCGCGCGATCACCCGCGCCGGGCCGCTCGAGCTTGATCACCTCCGCACCCATGTCCGCCAGCATCTTCGAGCAATACGGGGCCGAGACCAGCTCGCCCACTTCAACAATTTTCAGATCTGATAATGCGCCTGCCATCGGCACTCCATTGGGAAATTTCGGATTCGAAACTACTCGGGAAACACCTGCTTGAACGGCTTGACCTCGACTCGCGCGAAAACTCCGCCGGTCAGGTAAGGATCGCTGTTCGCAAGCGCGCGCGCATCGGTCTCGCTTTTGAGATTGACGACGATCAGGCTGCCGCTGCCGTCGGTGAATGGACCGGCAATAATCACCTCGCCCCGGTCAACGAACGGGCGAAGGTTCTCGAGATGCGCGGGGCGAAGCTTCGGACGCAGCGCCGCGCCATTGGGGCCGTCATGGCCAATTATCACGAACAGCATCGGTCAACCTCAGACGGACTCGGCCGCGCGAATTCCCCTCTCCGGGAAAGTGTTACTTAGCACGCGCGGGCGCGCCGGAAAAACGCCGCATCGCTAAAGCATGCGGCACCCTCGCCAGCCCTCTGATTCCTCGCCCCCTAAAGGAAAGGGATCAGACGGAACACGCGCGATCACGCTACGACGGCGCCGTAGCCGGTCCAGTAGATTAGGAAATAGCCGACGCCGATCGCGAAAAGCGCGCCGAATGCGAGCATGTCTGCCCGGCGAAACGGGTAGTCGATATAGGTCGTCGGACGGGCGAGACGGCCGAAGCCGCGCGCCTCGAGCGCCATCGCCATGCTGTTGGCCTTGCGCAGCGCACCCATGAAGACGGGAATCGCGACGGTCGCGTAGCGCCGCATCCGCTCGAAAATGCCGCCTTCGCCAAATTCGTATCCGCGCAGCCGCTGCGCATCGACGATCGTCAGCGCCGATTCGACGAACAGCGGCGCCAGCCGAAACGAGAGCGACACCGCAAAGCCGACCCGATAGGGCACGCGCAGCTTCGCAAGGCCGATCGTGAATTCCTCGACCTTGGTGGTCGAGATGAACAGCACCGACGCCGCCAGCAACTCCGCGAGCTTGATTCCCTTGCCCAGCCCGAACAGAATCGACGCCTTGCGGATATTCACCTTCGGCATATGGACCATCGCCGGCCCCGGCCGATATGTCGCCATCCACATCAGCGTGGTCGAGGTGATCAGGATAATGAACAGCCATCGCAGCGCATAGAAATTTCCCGACGAACCGGTTATCACCGCGATAAACAGCAGCAGAAATCCGAGCGGCAACAGCGCAACCGGATTGTCGACCCAGTACACCGACCAGAACATCACGATCAGCGCGATCACCTTGACCGTCGGATGCATCCGATGGACGAACGTGTCGCGCTCGATATACCGGTAGAGCGGCATCAGACGCGCTCCTTCACCCAGTCGGCAAGTTCCCGCGGCGAAAGCGCAAGCGTTCCGAACCTGCGCGCCAGGCGGGTCACCTCGGGCGGTCGAAACGAGGCGGTCTTGAGCAGACCTTCGTCGGCGAAAAACTCGCGCACCCGGCCGTCGAACAGCTTGCGCCCCTTGCGAATCAGCGCGACGCGCTGCGCGTATTCGGCGACGAGCCAGGGCGTATGCGTGATCACGACGATCGCGATTCCCGAGCGGTTGAGCTCCGTCACCAGCGCCATCATCCGGCGCTGCTCGCGATAGTCGAGCCCCGTGGTCGGCTCGTCGAGAATCAGCAGGCGCGGGCGCAGCGCGAGCACGCTCGCGACCGCCAGGCGCTGGCGTTCGCCCTTGCTCAACAGAAAAGGATCGCTCTCGCGTTCGGAGAGCAGGCCGACCGCATCGAGCACCTCAACGCATCGGCGCTCGACTTCGTCGGGCGCGAGCTTGAAGTTGCGCGGGCCAAAGGCGACTTCGTCCCACACCGTCGCGGCGAAGATCTGATGGTCCGGGTTCTGGAAAACGTATGCGGCTTCGCGCGCGGTTTCGGCCGCGCGCAGCGCGGAGCGATCGCGCCCGTCGAGCAGCACGCGGCCGGTCACCGGCTTGAGCAGCCCGACGATATGCTTGGCAAGCGTGGTCTTGCCGGATCCGTTCTGGCCAACGATCGCGAGAAAATCTCCCGGCATGATCGCGAGACTGATCGAGTCGAGCACTTGCGGGCCGGCGGTATAATTGAAACTCACGTTTTCGACCGTTGCGAGCGCCGACGCGCCAGTGGTTTGCGCCGGCACAGCGTCAGGTTCCCGCGCGATGCTCTGAGCGCTGGATTCCAGCCGCGGATACGCGCGCACGATCGCCGCGTACGCGTCATCGACACTCTCGGCGTGGCCGCCGATTCCCAGCATCTCGAGCGCGCGGTTGAGACTGGGAGGATGCACGCCCGACTGCTCGAGCAGCTCGAGATTGATCATCACCTCGGCCGGCGGACCGATAGAGATCACCGCGCCTTCGCGCATCAGAATCACGCGGTCTGCGCGGCGCAACTCTTCGGTTTCATGCTCGATCACGATCAGGCTGAGGCCGCGCTCGCGCAAGTGCGATATCAGCGCGAAGACTTCCGCCTTGCCTTCGGGATCTAGGTCGGTGGTCGGCTCGTCGAGCACGATCACGCGCGGGCTCAACGCCAAAACCGACGCGATCGCGAGGCGCTGCTTTTCGCCGCCCGAAAGCGAAGTTGGATCGCGATGCTCAAAGCCGCGCAGGCCGACGGCCTCGAGCGCGGGCGTCATCCGCTGGTTCATGGCGGCGCGATCCATCCCGATCTGTTCCATTGCGAATGCGACTTCATGCGCGACATTGGTCGAGAAGAGCTGCGCCTCGAAATCCTGAAACACCATCCCGACTTCCGCGGCAACGTCGCACACCCGCAGCCCATCCAGACGACGGCCGCCGATGCTGACGGAGCCACTGAACCGGCCGCCTTCGAATTCGGGAATGATCCGGTTGAGACATTTCGCGAGCGTGGATTTTCCCGCGCCGGACGCGCCCATGATGCCGATCATCTCGCCGCGCGCCTGCTTGAACCCGACGGCCCGCAGAGCGGCGCGCGTGCCGTCCTGATAGGTGAAGCTCAAATCCACAGCCTCGACGGAATAGTCGGTGTCCGCTCCGGCAGCGCCGAAATTTTCAACCGAACTTTGCGGCTCGACTTTCACATCGCCACCAGGCCCGCCATCGCGAGAAAAATAAATGGGCTCACGATGATCGCGACCGACTTGTCATACGGCGCCGCATTCATGTAGGCGGGCAAAAATTTGGGCGCCCACCACCCCACCGAAATCAAGTTTCCGAGCGCCCACGCCGCCGTTTCACCGACGATCAGCATCACCAACCCGAGCCATCTGATCGCGACCGGACGTAGCTTCAGCTCGGGCATCACGTCGGTATACAGCAGATGGCCCTTGCGCACGCGCGGGTAAACCGCGAGCAGGATAAATGGCGAGAGCACGATCGCCGCGGTCATGTTGTTCAGGATGATCACGTTGCCAAGCGCCGCGAATGGCCTGAGCGCGAGCAGATTCTCGCCCCACCCGACCAGGTCCGCGCACAGCATGCTGGCGGCAAGGCAGGTGAAGAGGTACTTGGCGATAGCCCACGGCGAGCGCGAAATCGGGGCCTCGCCTTCGGCGATCACCTGCCAGACTTTGTACGGAATCCATCCGTAGGTGAGATTGGCCAGGAAGCCGAAAAGATCCGACGGCGACGCGCCGCCGAAAAAGTCGCCGATCGTGTTGCCGATAGCACTTCCCCACGCGCCCGCGGGTCCGAACAGAAACGAGCACACGATCGGAATCGCGTTGGCGGGGCGCAGCTCGGTCACGCCGGGAATAAACGGAACCGCCTTGAACGGAATCAGCACCGCCGCGTAGAGGGCCGCGGAAATAGAGCACAGCACGATCATCCGCGTATTGCGCCACATCGCGGTGATGCCGTAGGTCGCGGGATGCGCGACGCTAGCGGGGGGTGTAACAAGCTCGCGATGGGGATCGGCGGAGATCATCGTGCCGCTGACCAGTATGCCGACCCCACCCGCCGATTCAAGCACGGCCGATTGCAGACCGCCTGTGCAAGCGGAAGAATAGACCACGATGCCAATCTATGAATACGAATGCGCCGGATGCCATCGGCGGACCAGCGTGCTGACCACCCGCGTCAGTGAACGGGTTCGCGCCGTGTGCAGTCATTGCGGCGGCAAGAAGATGAAGCGCCTGATGTCGCGCTTCGCGATGCCCAAGTCCGAAGAGCAGCGGATGGATTCTCTCGCGGACCCGTCGAAGCTCGGCGGTCTTGACGAGAACGATCCCAAGAGCGTCGCCCGAATGATGAAAAAGATGGGTCAGGAAATGGGCGAGGACTTCAGCGGCGAAGACTTCGACGAAGCGGTCGATGAAATGGAATCGCCCGCCAACAGCGGCGACGATTCCGACGGCGACGATTTATAGACCGCGTTCAGTAGCGGCCGATCTCGATCAGATGGCGGTCGGGATCGAAAAAGTACACCGCCTTCCAATTTCCATTCACTCCTTCTGAGTCGCCCGGTCCGCGGCCGTTGCCGACGGTGTCGAAGTGGTCGCCGTACTGGATGCCGCGCTCGCGGACTCGCCGGAAGACCTGCTCGAACTCCGGCGGTGACATCGAGAACGCCAGATGCCGGCCGCCTTTGGTGCCAAACGGCGCAAGCTGGATCATGAAGGTTGGGTTCACGCGAATAGTCGAAAACGGCGTACCCTCGCGCTCGCCTTCGTGGGCGAAGCCCATGACCTGAGTATAGAATTCGATGCTCTTCGCGCGATCGTTGACGTCGAGAATTATGTGATCGATTTGCGGCGGCATTTGCGATCTCTCCCCTCTCGCTACTTCGTTTGGTCGAAGTATCGCATCGCGCAGACTACGTTGCCTTCCGTGTCTTTGAATTGGATCAACTCGCCAACGCCGGGAATCACAAACTTGGGCACCGTGATCTTGCCGCCCTCAGCCTCGATGACCTTGGCGATCGCGTTGACGTCATCGACGGAAATGGTGCACTCGAAGCCGACGGCACGCTCACCGTCCTTGGGACGGCCGTGCACTGCTCCGTGGATTCCGGGGTCATTCTCGGTTCCTGTCGCGATCATAAAGAAGTCGGGCGGGCCCCACGCGGAGAAGCGCCATCCGAATACCCGCTCATAGAATTTCCGTGCGCGCGTTACGTCATCGGCCTGAACGTCGAAGTGCGCAATGTTTTTGGCGACCATTGTAGTACCTCGTTGGTGCTCAGGTATTCATAGCACTTCGCGATGCGGCAGACTTGCGCTAGATTGCCATCTGATGACGAAAAAGCGCCATTGGTTTTTCGACTCCAAGAAGTACAAGATCCGCGCCGGAACGCCCGGCGAATATCGCAATGGCCACCTGATCAAGACTCATTCGCATCCGTGGCATCAACTGACATACGCGCCACGGGGAGTGATGACGGTGCGCACCTCCGACGGTGCCTGGATCGTCCCGCCGCACAGAGCGGTATGGGTGCCGGCGCGCACCCGCCATTCGGTCCAGATGTCGGGAACGGTCTCGATGCGCGCGGTGTATTTTGTTCCCACGCTCGACACGCCGTTGCCGGACCGCTGCCGCGTGCTGGCAGTCTCCGCGATCCTGCGCGAGTTGATTCTCCGCGTGGGCGAGCTGAAGGGACTCCGGCTCAGGATCCCGGCGGAGGCGCATCTCGCATCCGTTCTGCTCGATGAACTCCGCGTGATGAAAGCCGACGCGATCAGCCTGCCGATGCCGTGCGACGCGCGCGCCAGGCGAATCGCAACCCTGCTTCAACAGAATCTTTGCGAGCGCAGGTCGCTGCCCGAGCTGTCACGGGTTGCAGGCGCGAGCAAGAGAACCGTCGAGCGGCTGTTCAGATCGGAAACGGGATTGGGGTTCGGGCGATGGCGCCAGCAGCTTCGGCTCGGCCATGCGCTGAGGCTGTTGGCCGCCGGGGACGCGGTCACAACCGCGGCGCTCGAAGTGGGCTACGACAGCACCAGCGCGTTCATCTCGGCATTTCGGCAGACCTTCGGCCAAACCCCCGGCCGCTATTTCCGCCCGGCGTGAATGTCCGGCACTATTGCGTATCCGGTAGCCCGGCGCGCTGCTTGAACCTGGCAAGAATGATTTCCGCGAGCGCATCGTAGTTGCCGTCGAAATGATGGCCGCCGTTGCGGCGAAAGGTTTCCACGCCGCGCTGCGCCAGCGTCGGACAGGCGGTATCGGTTTCGCTTTGCCCATAGAAGCACTGGATCAAATGGGGCGAAATCTTATCCGCTTCCGGCAGAACGGCAAGCGCGTGTTCGCCCGGTGGCTCGCCCAGCCATCCGCGAACCGAAATTTCAAAATCCGCGGATTTCGACAGTCCCAGCAGAGCGATGAGTACCACGTGCGCGCGCAGGTCCTGCGGCAATCGGTTGTAGGCGAATGGCATCACGTCGGCGCCGAAGGAATAACCGATCAGCGCAACCTTGTCGGTGTGCCATTTGGCCATGAAGGTCTCGATCAACGCGGCAACCATGCTCGCGGTCTGGCCGGGCGTCTTGCCGCTCCAGAAATATCTCAGGCTGTCCAAACCCACGACCGGCACGCCTTGACGCTGAAAATCTTCCGCGATGGTTTTGTCGAGGTCGCGCCATCCGCCATCGCCCGACAAGACGATCGCCATCAGCTCAGACGGATGAGCGGCAGGCATCACGGCGATCGGCAGCCCGGAAATATCGGGTGGCGCTGAACTGCTCGTTGCCAACGGTCGAGGTTTGGCAAGATGCGGCTCGATCATCGACCGAAGTGCATCGCCGGATGACACGCCAGCCGCGATCTGGCGCAGCTCGAGCGGCGCGCCTTCGTGACGCAATCTCAAGATATACTCACGGTCGGACCTCCGAGCTTTGCGGGTGAGACCGACGGTCCAGAAGCCGGGCAATTTTTTGGGAACGCCGTAGCGAAATCCGTGGCGGTGGGGAGTGGTCGATAGATCGGAGCAGAATGGCTTTCGGCTCTCGACGGTCTCTGAGGGATCCAGCGCTACAGCGCCGGCGATAGTAACCGAAGGGGCTTCCGCCAGAACCAACTCGGCAAGGGTTCCACCTTCGCCCGCCCCGGCGACAATCGGCGTCAGATAATTGGGAAACTTGTGGTCGCGCTGAATCTGGCGGCTTAGCCCCTCGGCGTCGCCGACCAGCGCGTGGCACTTCTCGTTGAGCTTGTCGAGTTGCTCCACATATTTTGCGGTATCAACCACAGCCACGAATGCTCCCGCCTTCGCGATCGCCGAGGCCAGAGCCTCATCCTCCGCGGAGACACCCTTTCGGCTTGAAAAGAGAATCACTGCACCTCGCGCCGAACCTGCGGGCTCAACCGTTTTGATACTGCCGTAGCGGCCGGTATCCAGCGCGTGAGCCGGAGACGCGATCAGGCAACAGAGAAAGGTCAGCAGAGCCAGTGCGCGGCGCAGCCTGGTCATGTCGAGGAAGGTCCTCGATAGCCGCTGGCGAGCGCCGCCACGTCGGCCAGGGTGATGAATGGACCGGCGGCACCGGATACCGCAAGGTAGCGCGGTTCCCAGACCGGGTGGAACTTATTCTTGAAACCTCGCAGTCCGCGAAAATTGTAGATCGGTCTGCCATGTTCCCATACCAGGCCAGCGATCCGGTGCCACCTTGACGACAGCGGCGTGCGCGCCATCCCGGCCAGCGGCGCCATCCCCAGGCTGAGCACTTTGAACGCCCGGGCTCTAAGCTGTAGCGCCAACTGCGTGAAGATGAGGTCCATCGTATAAGGCGGCGCACCCGGCACCTGGCGCATGAGTCCAACCGTGGCCTCGGTCCGGCAATTAGTGGTCATGAAGGTAACGAACGCGAGCGGCTCTCCGTTCTGACATAGCAGCGCGACCGATTGGGCGGAGATAAATCGCGGCTCATAGGCCGCCACCGAAAAACCCCGCTCGGCCGCGTGATGATTGGAAAGCCATCTTTCCGAAATCTGGCAGATGACGTCCTGATCCTGTCCCGAACGTTGCGGGGGCAAAATCTGGAAACTCAGTCCGTCTCGTTCGCCGCGCTTGAGCGCCTGACGCAGGCCGTAGCGCTCGGAACCCTCGAGGCTGAACTGGTCGAGATAGATGCATGCCTCTTCCCCGACTTTGACGACTCGAAGACCGGCATCGAGATAGAGCGGCAGGCTGTCGGGCCGAACCTGGTAGAAGGCGGCGCGTCCGCCATGCCGGTCCGCCAGCTCGACGAAGCGCCAGACCAGCTCCGGCCATTCCTCGTGAGGGCCCACCGGATCGAATAGCGCAACCCAACTGCGGCCGCGCTTGGCATACATCAGGAAGGAGTTTCCCGAACTGGAAAACAGGAAACTCTTGTCACCCATCAACGCCAGCGTCGGGGCGCTGCGGTCCTGGCCACAAATGATGGCGGCGGCGCGCGCCAGATCCTCGTCCGAAGGCGGCTCGACGCGGCCGGGAGAGGCGCGCAATAGCTGCCATAGCGAAATGCCGAGCGCAAAGATCGACGCGGCGAGAATCGCCCGCAACGACCGAGAGGCTTTCGCGTCGAACTCGAACTGCCACCAGATTTCACGCCGGTAGGTGACGTCATGAAAGGCAAAGAACAGGATCCCGATCGCGCAGGCGATAACCACCGCAATCGCGATAAACCAGCCCCATCTGAACGGCTGATGCATGAACGCTGCGGGCCGGGTGAACTCGCGCCGCGTCGCGAGCAGGAGGCATACCAGGAAAACGACTGCTGCGGTCTCCCCGAACGCGAGCCCCTTAGCCAGGCAGAACGCCACATTGACTAACGCGGCAATCAACGCGAGCCACCATGCGCCGTCGAGCCGATGATACAAGCCGCGTGCGACGAAGAGCAGAAAGACTCCGGCCAAGGTCGCAAGGAGATGCGAGATCTCGACCGCCCATAGCGGCAGAACTCCTTGCAGCACCGCCAGTCGCCAATCCATCGCGGGGGTCGCGCCCGATACCACCAGCATCGCGCCCACCGTAAAGGTCACGGCGCTGAGAAAGATCGGCGCGAGCAATCCCGCTCCGAGCGCGATTCGTTCGCCCGCCTTCGAGCCAAATCGGCCCGGCGCGCTCCTGAGTTCCAGTCCAGCCAGCGTCGCAGTGGCAAGCAGAAGCGGCAGCACAAAGTAGACGCCCCGATAAATCAGCAAGGCGGCCGCCAGCTCGTTGGCGGGCACAAACCGCCTGAGAGCAACGAAGACGATCACGTCAAAAACTCCGAGACCGCCGGGAATCCTGCTGACCGCCCCCAATGCCGTTGCCGCCGAAAAGACAACCGCAAAGCTGAAGAAATCGATCTCGCCGCTGGGCAACAGAAGCCACAACGCTGCCGCGGCTGCGGCCAGATCGGCGGCGCTCGCAAGGAGCTGGAGCAACGTGATCGCGAGCGAGGGCATCCCGATCCGCAGCCTCCCGATCGTCATGGCCTTGCGCTTCCATGCGCTCAGCAACAGCGTTGGGAGGATTACGAGCAGGGCAACCGCTCCGGCGGATCGAATTACGATGCTCGAAACCGGCAAGAGGCGTCCCGAGCCGCTGCCCGAGAGCGCCAGGGCCGCCGCCATGAACACCCCGAGGCCTACTCCGAACGCGACGTGGATGAAGAGCATCACACGTGCGGTCTGCTCCGGCCTGACGCCAAGAGCGCCATAGACCCGATCGCGAACCGCATCGGTGGTCAAGGTCTTGAAGCTGATCGCGTTGCCCAGCGCCGACCCGCAAAACGATGCGAGCAACAGGGCCGGCATCGAAACCTTCACGCCTACATAGCTCAAGGCGGACAGCTCGCATGCGGCCAGAGCGATATAGCTGACCACCGTCAGCAACACCGTCATCCAGATCAGCTCGCGTGGCGTTTCGCGCAGCGACAACATCACGCTGTGGTAGTCGAGGGCGCGCGACAAACCGTGCAGGAAAACCAGCAACAGCGCGCATGCGGCGAGGGCGACGGCGGGGCCGGCGCCACGGCGCAAGACTTTCGCGCGGCTATTCAGCGAAGGCTCGGAATGGATCAGTCCTTCGGACATGCGAACAATGGGCCGTCGGCCACGCCGCAGGGTCAGTCCCCCGCAGGATGGCGCAACTCCACCCTGTAGTTTGTCACTTTGCCCTTTTCCCTGCCATATCGGCAGCCTTCAGTGGAACCCCGCCGGCGAATGGCAGCGGAGCTCAATCCGCTTCGAGCCGAGGGTGAGACTACTTGTTACCGGAAATGAATGTGTCGTATCCGACTCGGCCTTGAAAGAACTCGAGCTTCACGCTATCGGGATCGCGAAGCTCGAAGTGCTTCATGCGCCCGGGAACGTCTCGATCTCAGGAACTCGGAGCCCGGTTGCGGTGACTCTCTGTCGATAGTCCTCGATGTTACCGCATTCGAAAGCGAGGTGATCGGGAAGACCCCGAGTATCACAAAATGGTCAGGAATATTCCTCGGCGGCCGCTAGATAGGGCGCGCGCGGGCGAGATGCTTCGAGGCTTCATCGAAGCTCAGCTTCGAGAGGCGTTTGCGGTTCGTCGTCAGGAACTTGCGGACCGCACGTGGGTCGGTCTTGCTGTATTCCCTCAGCGCCCATCCGATCGCTTTGCGGATGAAGAACTCCGGCTCGTGCGCGCGCATGAGACAATGCCTGAACAGTTGCGGCGCGTCGGTAGCTCGCTTGTGCTTCAGATGTGAAAGCAACGCGGTGCGTCGAATCCACAGATCGTCGTCATCGATCCATCGCTCGATCATCGGCCGGGTTTGAGCGCGGAAATTTCCATACACGGAGCCGACCAGGCTAACCGCGATGTCATCAACAAAATCCCACCATGCGCCTTCGCGGATCATGCGCTCGTAGAGTGGCAGGGATGCGGGCGTGACGAACTGTTCGTACCGGCGGGCGAAGGAGATGGCGCAGTATTGTTCCTCGCGATGCGGCAGCTTCCACAGTGCTATTACGCTCCGCGCATATGATTTCTGATCCGGCGGCTCAAACTGGCCGCCCATCAGCTTGAGCATCGCGCTGCGCAACGGAGTCGGAACGCCGAAGAACGGCTGCGAGGTCTTCATGTACGCGGCCATCGCGGGCGCCTTCGCCGGGTCGGCGAGCCGCTTGAGTCGAGTCGTGACGTAGCGCGCCAGTTCGTCGCTCTGCTTGGGCATCGCAGATCCCAACTTATCCAATATGATCGAGTCAGGACAAAACCGGCCTGCTGCCCACTCTCAAGCGGCGCAGACCGGACATCAATTATCGCCCGAGCGCGCGGGCGACCGCTGCCGGCTCGCGCGCGATGACGGTCAGAAATGTGCGCGCCGTCCTGCCGGGCCTTCTGCGACGCTGCTCCCAATCCTGCACAGCGTCGATAGCAAAACCGAATCGCCGTGAAAATTCCGCTTGAGAGAATTTCAGTTTTTTTCTCAACGCTCTGACATCTACCTCGTCGGGCACATGTACGACGAAGCCTTCGGTTATTTCACCTCGGACAATAGCGCGGGCTTCCTTGGCCGCCTTGATGAGTCTCGTCCCCAGCTTAGACATGACGTTTCACTCTCTTTCCGTACTCCCGAACGATGCTGCTCAAGACGCCCTTCAATTCGCTCCGCTCGGCTTTGCTGAGATTCGCTTTCTCTCCCTTGGAATAGACCGCCAGCAGAAACACCGGCATGTCTTTACCTGAGTAGAAAGTGATCACGCGATATCCACCACTCTTTCCTTTACCACGGCCCGCAACGCGGACCTTACGAGCACCGCCGGTTCCGCTGATTTCGTCGCCGGCTTCCGGCCGGTTCGAGATCATCTCGACCACCGCCTCTTTCTCCCTCTCCGAGAGGCCAGCGGCCTTGGCATCAGTCAAATACGACGGTGTCTCAACGACCGTATGCATCTTTATCATGTACGGCATTGCCGTATTGATTCAAGAGGCTCGCGATAAGATGCCGAGATCGGCTGCGGCGCACTCGCGGATCAATCCGCTTCGAGCATTACTATTGCGGCGGCAGCCATACCGTCGCCGCGGCCGAGCGCGCCGATTCCTTCCGGATTCGTCGCTTTTACGTTGATGCGATCGCGCTCGATCGAAATCGCATCGGCGATTCGCTGGCGCATCGTATCGAGATGAGGCGCGAGCTTCGGAGCCTGCGCGAAGATCGTCAGATCCGCGTTGCCCATGCGCCATCCGCGGGCCTTCGCGAGCGCCCAAACCTCGCCCAGAATGCGGATACTGTCGGCGCCCTTGTAGCGCGGATCGCTATCCGGAAAGTGGCGGCCCAGGTCGCCCTCGCCAATCGCTCCCAAGATCGCGTTGGCCAGAGCGTGCGCCGCGACATCGGCATCGGAGTGCCCGGAGAGGCCCTTGTCGTGCGCGATCTCGACCCCGCCTAGAACCAGCTTGCGGCCCGCGACGAGCGGATGAAAGTCAAAGCCCTGTCCGACCCGATAGCGCATCGCGATCACCCCAGTTTGCGCAGCGGTGCGGCTGCATGTCCCCGCGCTTCGGCTGCGTTGACAATGCCGCTGCGGCCAAGCAAGCTTTCGCTCAGGTCACACTGCAAGGAGCCGCTGCTCATGCCCGCATTTGCGAAAAACCCGAAATTCATCATCGGCACACTCGTGGTCCTGTGGGTGATTTACGTGGTCTGGGCAAATTTCCAGCCGCAGCCGGTTACAATCTACTTATTCCCGCATTTTGTGAAGCTGCAGATTCAACTCGCGGCGATCATCATCGGCTCGGCGATCTTTGGGGCGATAGCGGCAATCGTCGTTCATTGGTTATGGAGACGTTCCTCGAAGAATGCCTCGTCACCGACCGTAGTCGTCAATCGCAGCACCGTCGCCTGATCGCCTTTGCGCAGAATCGAGACGGCGGCAGGTCCGATTAGCAGACCGTCGGCGCGCGAGAGCGAGCTCAGAATTCCCGAACCCTGATTCCCGGTCGGCGCGGCTAGATACTCACCGTCGCGGCGCTCGAGCGTCACCCGCACGAACTCGGTCAGATTGTTCGCAAGCTTGATCTCGGCGGCGCATCGCGCGGACACACGCGCAAGCCCGACCTCGCCGCGTCCGGCCATCCGGCGCAGCGCGGGACCAACATAAAGATAGAAGCATACCAGCGTCGAGACCGGATTCCCCGGCAGTCCGAAGACCGGACGCGCGCCGACAAGCCCGAACTTGAGCGGACGCCCGGGTTTCTGCGCGACGCCGTGAAACAGCCTGCGCATCCCGAGGTCGTCCAACACCCCTTTTACGAAATCGAACTGGCCGACCGAGACTCCACCGGTCGAAAGCACCACGTCGAACGCCATCGCCTCTTCGAGCCGCTCGCGCACCTCGTCTTTGGTGTCGCGCGCGACGCGCAGGATCGCAGCCTCGCCGCCGGCTTCCCGCACGGCGCCCGACAAAGCATAGGCGCTCGAATTGACAACCTGCGCGCCGGTCGGCTGCTGGTCTATATCGATCAGCTCATCCCCGGTGGCGACGATTGCAACTCTCGGCCGCCGATAGACTCCAACCATCGAGCGAGAGAGCGACGCGAGCATCCCCATGTCCGCCGGTGAGAGCATCTTGCCCGGCGACATGACCGACTCCCCGGCGCGCAGATCCTCGCCGCGCGGGCGCACGAAAGCCGCCGCCTCGGCAGGTGCGAGAATCTCGACGATGGAACCGTCTCCGCGGGTGCGCTCGACCTGCACGATTGCGTCGGCGCCGGACGCGATTGGCGCGCCGGTCATCGTGCGCGCGCACTCCCCCGGACCCACCTGATGCTCCGGCATCCTACCCGCAGGGACCGTCTCGACCACGCTTAGCCGGACCGGATGCGCCTCACTGGCGGTCGCGATATCGGCCGCGCGAACCGCATAGCCGTCCATCGCGGAGTTGTCGAAGCCTGGAATATCGCGCGAGGAACGAATCTCCTCGGCGAGCACCCTGTCCAGCGCGTCAAGGAGCGGCACCCGCTCAACGCCGAGCGGAGCAACCGCCTCAAGGACGATGCGCAGAGCGTCGTCACAACTAATCATCTTATCGGCAACAATACGCGGCTTCGCGCGCCATGAGAACAGAGATCGAAACGGGGGCAGGCTAGCCGGTAAACGGGAACGGCTTAGCTGGCGGCGGCGCTGCTGACCAACGGGACACGGACAGTATAATTCCGCGCATAGGGGGGTATCCGGTCGCGCAGGAGCGCGGGGTTGAGCTCCTTGAGATGGGCGAGCGTCGTATGGTACCCGCGTGCGACATTGACCAGCGTGGTCCCACCCCGAATTGACACCTCGCCGTAGGCCGCGGGCGCGTCGTAATTGACGTTGCCTATCCCATAGGCAATGGCGTTGTGGGCGATAAAAGCGACCGCCATGAACCTGCCGAGGAGGCATCGAGTGTCGTGCGGCAGCGTGGCCATGAAGCGGTTGAAATTCTCGCCGCGCATGACCCAGAAACGGTTAATCGCCAAGTCGCCACGGTTCCATCCGACTACCGCTACCCGCCAATCGTAGCCCGCAGCGTCGTGCAGGTCGGCCAGGTACTCGGCGGCAGCTCGCGTCGAGAGGATAGGATCGCGACGCTCATCGACCCAGTGGTTGACGTGCAGCCCATACTTCTCTGCGGTGCCCTTGGTGAACTGCCAAGGACCCTTGCCGTGCTTGGAAAACTCGCTCTCGGCGAAAGCCAGGTAGACCATGTCGTCCGGGACGCCGTAGGAGCGCATCACCCGAGCCATCTCGGGCAGGTAGGGACGGCTGCGAGTGAAGCTGGCCTCGAGCGTTCCGGGCCGGCTTAGATATTCGTTAACGTATTGCTGAACGATTGAATTGAGCAGGATCGGAAACGGAGCGACACCCTTGGGCTTGGAAGTGACGAAAGGCGACGGTGCAACAACTTCCTGAGCCGGTGCCTGGACGGCAGGCTCATCGACTTCAGGCGCGCCCAAGGCGGCGATTGCTGGATTCTGGGGGGCCCATCCGGGGGAAATGGTCGATGGTTCGGCGGCAACCGCGCGATACGCCCGCGTCCCGGTCAGAACCGGCGTCAGCAGTATCGCACAGAGAACGAAGGTTGTTCGGTTGCCTCGAGTCATCTCCCACCATGAACCTCGGCCACGGTAACCGCTGAGCCTTAAGTAAGCAACCCGTAAACGGGGGATCGTCGATAAAAAAATCTTATACTTGGAACGAAAATTGTTGATAAGTTTAATCATTAGTGACCTTTGATCTCCCCAAAACACCGGCAGTTGCGGCCTAAACTGCCGCCCGGACTACGATATGCCTCCGGCTTGTGGTAGCGTCCCCCAATGACCGGCCCCTCTCCCTTGGGTCTGCGAAGACCGGGCGCGGCTACCCCTAAGTGAAGCTGTGGCGCGACATTATCGACAGCCTGCCGGACGCAATCATCGTGCTATCGGACGGGTTCGAGCCCCTGGTGATAAATCCTGCTGCGGAAACCTTACTGGGCGCGGCCTCGATCACGCTTCCACAGCTCGCCGACCTGCTCGATCACAACCCGTGGCTGGACCGGATGGTGCGCAATTGCCTGAAAACCGGGCAAAGTGTCGGCGATCCGGATACGGTCTTGGGGATGGGGCCTCGGTCGATTACCGTCCGGACTGAAGTCTCGCCGCTGCTCAGTGAGGACGGCCGCACGCAAGGCGCGATTATCATGCTCCACGACCTGGCCCATCAGAAGAGCGCCGCGCAGGTCACTGACTCGAGCGAACTGAGCCTGCGCCTGTCCCCCGCCGGATTGGCCCACGAGGTCAAGAATCCTCTGACCGGTATCAAAGGCGCGGCGGAGCTTCTGGCCGCGATGTACCCGGCCGAGCCCCGGGTGCAGCAATATTATGGCGTAATCCGCGACGGGGTTAACCGCATTACCAGCCTGGTCGAGGAGGTGCTGGCGGTCAGTGCGCCGCAGCGCCTGCTCAAGGAGCCTGTCAATATCCATCAGGTGCTGCATGAGGCCCTGCGGATGGCCGGGCTGTACCCGAAAGCACCAAACGCGGTTCATATCGAGCAGGACTTCGATCCCAGCCTGCCCGACGTCTCGGGCGATGCCGCCGCCCTTGAACGGGCGTTCCTGAACCTGGTCAAGAACGCTCATGAGGCGCTCGGCGCGAGCGGAATCATCCGGATGCATACCCGGATCGAGACCGAGTTCCGAATGACCAGCGACGGCCAGCGCCTGCAGTTCCTGCGCGTCGAGATAAGCGACAACGGAGTAGGAATCCCGGAGGAAGCGCTCGCGCAGCTCTTTACCCCCTTTTTCACCACCAAGCCTTCCGGGACTGGGCTCGGCCTGATGCTGAGCCAGCGCATCATCGCCCTTCATGGGGGTCGGCTGTGGGCGACACGCGGTGGAATAGGACGGACGGGGGAAGATTCCGAGCCGCCGGCGGGCATGACCTTTAAGGTGACGCTTCCTGTCGGCAGCCTCCGGGTCCACGGCAGCTCCAAACTCGGCGGCGATGACACGGCGGGGAACGATCGTTAAGCTGGAGCCACGATGCCATCTGCCGAAGCCCAAATGCCCGAAGAAAAACCCGTCGCCAGCGCGCCGTCCGCCACGATTTTGATTGCGGACGACGATCCCGCCATTCGCCTGGTCCTGCGCCATCGTCTTGAAGCCGACGGCTACTCAGTCGAGGAAGCTGCGGACAGCATGGCGGCGCTCGAGGCTTTGCGCACCAACCGCTTCGACGTCGCGATAATGGATATCATCATGCCCGGAGTCGGCGGGCTGGAAGTGCTGTCGGCCGCAAAGACGCAGGATCTTCGCACGTTGATAATCGTGGTGACCGCGGCGAGCACGATGAACAACGCGGTCGAAGCGATGAAGCGCGGCGCGCACGACTACCTGACCAAGCCGTTCGCGAATCTGGACCTGGTCGCGGCGGCGGTCGCGCGCGCGATCGAGGTTGGGGCGCAGGCCGCCGATCTCGATCGGCTCAAGAACGAGGTCAATCGGCAGCTCGTCGGCGGTGAGATCATCGGCCGTAGCGTGTCAATGCAGAACGTCTACAAGATGGTCGGCCGCGTAGTGACCAACGACGCGACCGTGCTGCTCTCGGGCGAGAGCGGAACCGGCAAGGAGCTGGTCGCGCGCGCGATCCATTTCAAATCGGCAAGGTGGCGTTCGCCATTCGTCGCGGTCAATTGCTCGGCGATTCCGCAGGGACTGCTCGAGAGCGAACTGTTCGGCCACGAACGCGGCTCGTTCACCGGGGCCAATGAACGGCGGGCGGGAAAGTTCGAGATGGCGGAAGGCGGCACGATTTTCCTGGACGAGATCGGCGACCTGCCGCTCGAGCTGCAGCCGAAGCTGCTGCGCGTCCTGCAGGAGCGCGAGTTCAACCGGGTCGGCAGCGTCGAGACCCTGAAGCTCAAGGCGCGCGTGATCGCGGCGACCAACCAGGACCTGCAGACGCTGGTCGCAGCGCGCAAATTCCGCGAGGACCTGTATTTCCGGCTGCGCGTGATTCCGATCCAGATGCCATCGCTGCGCGAACGGCGCGACGACATTCCCGAACTCACCGATTACTTCGTCGGCAAGGCGGTGCATGAGATGGGCGCGCGGGTCTCCGCGATCAGCCCCGAAGCGCGCGCGAAGCTTGCCGCCCACGATTGGGCCGGCAACGTGCGCGAACTCGAGAACACGGTAATGCGTGCGGCACTGCTCGCGCCAGGCAACACCATCCGCGCCGACGATATCGAGCTCGCACGCAGCATCGTGGCCCCCGCGTCTGCGGCAAACTCCGCCGCCAGCGGTGACAGCGCGGCGCTGGCCGGAATAATCGCGGGGCGAATCGGAGAATGGCTCGACGCGGCCGACGGCAGCGAGCCGCGCGACCTGTACGAGAAGCTGGTCGGCGAAATCGAGAAGCCGCTCATCGAATTGGCGCTGCGCCGCACCGGCGGGAACCAGGTCAAGGCGGCGCGGATGCTCGGGCTTAACCGAAACACGCTGCGCAAGAAGATCACCGATCATAAGATCGCGCTGACCAAGTATCCGACCTGAACGGCAAAGGCTATGCGCCTGACGATGCAGATGCCGTCGCGGTTCTACGCGATGGTCGATCCGTCGGGAGGCCACGATCCGGTCGAGCTCGCGGAACTGATGCTCGCGGCGGGCGCGCGGATCCTGCAAGTGCGGCTGAAAGGGACGCCCGGGCGCGAATTTCTGCTCGCCGCGCGCGCGATCGCTCCGCGATGCCGTGCGCGCGGCGCGGTCTTCATTGTGAATGACCGCGTCGATATCGCGATCCTCGCCGAAGCCGACGGAGTGCATCTCGGGCAGACCGACCTGCCGCTCGCGGCCGCGCGCGAGATTATCGGCGCGAAAAAGATCATCGGCATCTCGACCCACGACACCGCGATGGCGCGCGCGGCCGAGGCGGGTGGCGCCGATTACATCGGCTTCGGACCAATGTATCCGGGCGGGCTCAAGAACACGGCGGCGGGACAGGGACTCGCGAATCTGCGCGTAATCCGCGCAGCGGTCAGGATTCCAATCGTCGCGATCGGCGGGATCACGGAGACCTCGATGCCTGAGGTGCTGGCCGCGGGCGCCGACGCGGCGGCGATAATCACCGACGTCGTGAAAGCTCCAGATATCCCGGCAAAGGTCCGCGCGCTGCTCGCGATTTCGCCGCGCAGCGGAAACTAGGCGGCGGTTACCGCCCCTACTGGCGCCATCCGGGCTTGCTCGGCGGCGAGCGGGCGGCATGCGAGCGTGACTATCACGCCTAGACCGCACAGCACCGCGAAGATTTCGAACGCGGGCACGTAGCTGCCGCTCACGTCGAAGATTCGGCCCGCCATCACCGGACCGACCGCCGCACCGATCGTGTTGAACACTCCCGCGATTCCGCCGATCGATCCGAAGCGCTTGAGTCCCATCGAATCCGCGGTCAGAAGCGGGATCAGCACCAGGGGGGCGCCCAGCGAGAGTCCGAAGAGCAGCATGAATATCGGCATCATAACGCCGCGGCCAATAGTCAGCGCCAGGATCATCGCGATTCCCTGCACGATAAAGTTCGCGCTGAGCGCGACCCGCGCGCTGACTCGATCCGAGAGCGCACCCATGATCAACTTGCCTCCCGCCGCCAGCATCAACGCCAGGCTCGCCATCCCGGCGCCGAAGGTCTCGGTGTAGCCAAGACCGATCAGATAGCTGACCAGATGCAGCCCCGCGGCGGCGGCGACGCACGAGTAGAGAAACTGCGCGGCGGAGATCATCCAGAACGAGCGCGTGCGGATCGCCTCGCCGAGCTCGAAGCCGGGCAGCGCATCGGCCGATGCCTGCACGCTCATCTCTCGGGTCTCGGGCGGACGGGTGCGAATCATGATGAGGATGAGCGGGATGACCACCACGATCATCGGAAGCCCAAGCGCGACATAGCCCGCGCGCCATCCGCCAAAATGCAGGATCGCGACGTTGCCGACCGCGATCATCGCGGCGCCGCCGAGCGCGGTGCCGGCGAAGGTTACGCCCATCGCCATTCCGCGCCGCGCTCCGAACCAGTTGGCGATCACCAGCGCCGCAGGCAGCAGAGTCGCCGCACCGATCCCGATGCCGAGCACCAGGTACGCAATCAGCATCGGCATGAACGAATGCGAGTCGCTCGCCATCAGAAACGCGGCCCCGGCCAGCGCCGCCCCGGAAGCCATCACGATCCGCGCCTCGATCTTGTCGAGCAGCCATCCGACCAGAGGAGCGCAGAAGCCGGCCGAGAGCGCAAGCGCACTCGTCAGCCAGGCGGTGCGCGCGTGAGTCCATCCGAAGTGCTTCACGAGTTGCGGGAAGAATAGCGTGCCAGTGTTGTAGCCGGAGCCGAAAACGAGAAAGAGCGTGACGAACATGCTCGCGACGATCGTCCATCCCTGTCGTTCCCGCGTGGTCATCAAAATTCCCGCCTCTGGCGCCAACGGGCTCGGCGCGCAGAGATTTATAGCTCGCGCACCCGGCAAGCGTCGAGCGCACGTGGGATGACGGACGCGGGATGTGCATAGCTGGGGCTAGCATCAGGCAGAGATCTCGATCGTCCAGCAGTCGCGTGTGGATTGGGACAAGCACGAGATTCGTCGCGTCGCGGGGCGTACCCCGAACGCGCGAAGTGCGAATGGAAACGATGTCTCGGCGGTGGGTTCCTTTGAGCTGATTTGATCCGAGCTTTTGGAACTTCTCTTTGAAAGTCTTAGTGAATTTCGATCTGAGAGTCGCTTCCCTCCAGTTTTTAATATTTTGCGAATTCGGCATGGCGGATGGTCGATTGAGCGCTAGCCCCGCAATATCGGCACGCGAGATGCCGACGTTCATTGAGAGGAAATAGTTTGATGGCATCCTCATGCGCTCCATTCTACACAGGGCGGCGGCGCGCATAAGGCTGAACAGTTCAGCCATGAACAAATCTGGCAAAAAACCTAATGAGCGTTAGGGAGCCGCCAGAGGCTCGCGAAGTGCCGCTCCGCACGACAGACGACGCTACGCGTGGACCGACGAGCCGTCGGCCACCACTGGCAGAAAAGCGCTATTGAGCAAGCCGCCATTTCCCACGCGTCACGATGCTCGCGAAAAAAAAGCATCGCGCCGCGTTCCTTCTCTGCAAGTGGCCGCCGACGGCTCGTCGGCCCACGCGAAGCGTCGTTCGCTTACTGCATCGCGGAGGTTGGGATGAAGCCTTCGAGGCCGCTTTTCATTCGGATTTTTACGTAGCTTAGCGCGATACCTATTACGTGTACGTCGAAACCCGCGTGAACCTCCGATAGCTTCTTGCCCCAGCGGTTGGGCTTGTCGAGGACTGCGGCGTTTTTGGTCAGCTTGAAAATCTTGTCGGTCGGCTTAACCAAATCGACCGCCGACTGTTCGACGTATGCGGTTTTTCCAGACTTGAGCTTTACCTGCAGAAAATAGTGCGTCGATCCGGTTACGATTACGAACTTGCCCTGCTCGACAGGTTCGACGCGCGTACTGGATTTCGAAGGCTCGCTGTACGCCCAGGTATTTTCGAGCAGTTTTGCGCGCGCGTTGCCCGGCTCGACCTCGCCCGGATTGAACTTCAAATGCGACGCCGACGCTTTCTTGTGCTCGGGGGCGACGGGCGGAGCCTCTGCCGGAGAGGCTGCGGATTCCCCTGCCGGTTCGGAGATCGAAGGAGCGGCGCTTGGGCCGCTGTTGGGTCCGGCGGGCACCACCGAGGTTTGGGGTTCACCGGGATCAGGAGGTGCGGCGAAGGCTGTCGTCGCGAATTGGACCGCGATCGCGGCGGCGGCAAGAATCGCGATTGCGATGGCAGGTATTCGAGCGATTCCAGTTTTCATGCCTATCTGTCTGCCTCCTCCACCCATCCTTTTCCACATATTAAAAGTAGCTGTGAATCAGCAAGCGCCGCAGACGTCGCAGCGGGTGACGTCGCAGGGCGGGGTTTGATGCTCGAAGTGGGCCTTCTTGCGCTCGGACAGCAGGAACCACTTGTGAATGTGATGGTCGATAAAATCCCACGGCAGGAGTTCGTCGTCGGCGAAGCGGCGAGTCACGTAGAAGTCGGGATTGGGGCTGGCGGTCCATCCGCCGTCTTCGGCTTCTCGGCCAATCTCCGCGAGCTCGCGCCAGATCGGTCCGGGCGCGTCGCATCCCGCTGCGTCCAAGCGTTCGAGGATCGCGCCGACACGGCGGTCGCCGCGGGAGACGAGAGTTTGGAAGTACGCTTCGCGCGGAGATTCGGAATCGAGCTCGATGGCCCCATATTTTTCCGCGCCGAGTTTTCCGAGCGCGCTTCTTAAGAGCGCTATCTTGCGCTTGGTCGCGCGCGGTTCTTCCATCGGATCCCACTGGAACGGCGTCCATGGCTTGGGCACGAACGGATTGAGCGAGACCGTAACGCGGCCGATATGCTGGCGGCGCGCGCGCGCCTGCTCGAGGATCTTTCCGGCCAGATGCGCGATTCCCAGAACGTCGTGATCCTGTTCCTCGGGCAGGCCGAGCATGAAATAGAGCTTGAGGTTCTCGACCCCCTCGCCCATCATCATCGCCGCGGCCTCGAGGATTTCCGTTTCGCTAAGGTTTTTGTTGATTACTTTGCGCATCCGCTCGCTGCCGGCTTCGGGCGCGATCGTGACGCTGCGATTTCCGGCCTGTGAGAGCGCGGAGGCGAGTTTGGGCGAGATGCAATCGGCCTTGAGCGAGGACGGCGATAGCCGTCCGCCAGCGTCGGCGACGCTCTGCGCGATCTCGGCGACCCCCGGCACGCTTGCCATCTCCGCGCCCACCAGGCCGATTACTTTGCGCTCGGCGAGGCCGCGCGTGGCCTCCGCCGTGAGCATCCCGGGCGAGCGATAACGGATCGGCCGGTACATGAAGCCCGCGGCGCAGAAGCGGCATCCCCATTGGCATCCGCGGCTGGCTTCGACCAGGTACATGTCGCCGAAGACGGACTCTTCGGTGAGAATCAGTGACGCGGTGGTGAACTGATTGAGGTCTTTGATCAGTCTGCGCTCGACGGCGGGCTTGCCGGGACCGATGTAGGTTACCGACGCGAGGCATCCGCGTTCGTCGTAGGCGGGGCGGTAGTAGTCAGGACGGTAAGCGCCTGCGACCTGCGCGAGATCGTCGAGGCGCGCGGGATTTTCGCGCGAGTCGAGGAAGCTCTGGATAAACTCGGGCACCATCTGCTCGCCCTCGCCGATCAAAAAGAGATCGACGAAGTCGGCGATCGGCTCGGGATTAAGAAAGATTGCGGAGCCGCCGGCGATCACGAGGGGAAAGTTGCGGCCCGCGCGGTCGGCGCGGCGCGGCGGGATTGCGGCCGAGCGCAGAATCGCGAGCAGGTTCAGATAGTCGGTTTCAAACGGGATCGAAAACGCCAGGATATCGAAATCAGACAGCGGACGGCCGCGCTCGAACGAGAGGATCCGCGCCGCGCCCGACGCGATCGCGGGGCGCTCGTCGGGATCGGGCAGGAAGCCGCGCTCGGCATCGACGGAGGGATTCGAATCGAAGATATGAAAGACGGCCTGGAAGCCGAGATTCGCCATCGCCACCGGATAGACGTTCGGGTAAACCACGCACACCGAAACCTCTCCGCCCGGATGGCGCTGGTAGAGCGTCTTTTCCCGGGCAAGGCGATCGAGCGCGCGCTTACGCGCAAACATCGGGCGACTCCTGCATGACCAAGCAGCTTAAGCACCGGAGTCGGCGCCGCTCAAGGGGCGCGGTTTTGACCTCAGGGAATTACGTCGAAGCGGCCGAGGCGGTAGGGGCGATAGATCTCGAAATCCCGGCGATCGACCGTGAAGATGCGCCGGATACGTTCGCGTTCAGCGATACGCACAAGCGCGGCGTCGGCGAGATCCATCGGCAGGTCGCGGTACTTGCGCATCAGCTCGCGCATTCTGGGAAGATCGGCAGCGGTCAGCGGCGCGAGTAGTATGGGATAGCGATCGATTACTTCCCACAACCGGTCCTGCGCTCCGAATACCCTGCGCAGCAAGTGCATCGCCTCGGTCACAACCGGCCACACGGTGACGAGTTCGTCGTCAATTGCTACCCAACAATCGCGACACGCACGGTGCAGCGGATCAGTTCGATCGAGTAGTGCGACGAGGGGCCCCGCGTCAACCAGAATCACGGCGTTTTCGATCCTCCACGAGCATCGCGTAGAATTTGTCGCCGGTCCGTTCCGACAGATTTAACCCGCCACTACTACATGACCCGATGAGGTGCTTGATGCGCTCATAGGGAGTCTCGGCTGATTTTTTGGTCTGGGTCCGAGCGGCACGTGCTCGGATCAGGTCGCGGACAAATTCGGACTTGCTGGCGCCACTTTGGCGCGCGAGACGCGCAACGAGCGCGTCGTCTTCCGCGTTAAGTCTCACCGTTAGAATGCCCACTGCAATCTCCTGTAATACACGTTGTAATACAAAATCGAGGCGAGAGCCAACCACTTAAGGCGCGATCCGCTCGGGATGCGTGTAGATGTTGAAGCTTCGGTCGCGCAGGAAGCCGATTATCGTGGTGCCGGCTTCTTCTGCGAGCGCGACCGCGAGCGATGACGGCGCGGAGACCGCGGCCAGGATTGAGACGCCGGCGGCGGCGGCCTTTTGCACCAGCTCGAATGAAAGCCGGCCGCTCACCATCAGGATGTGATCGCTCAGCGGGACTATCCCGGCGGCAAGCGCCCATCCGATGATCTTGTCCACGGCGTTGTGCCGTCCGACGTCTTCGCGCAGCGCGGCGATTTTTCCGGCGAGGTCGAATAGCGCGGCGGCGTGCAGGCCCCCAGTAGCGGCGAAGATTTTCTGCTCAGAGCGCATCGCGGCGGCGAGGCTCAGGATTGTCTGCGGCTTCACTCGAACCTCGCCCTTGGGAGGAGCGACTCGGCGGGTGATCGACTCGATGCTGGTTTTGCCGCAGATGCCGCAGCTCGAACTGATCGCGAAGTTGCGCTTCAGACGCTCGCGCAGAGCGTCGGCCGGAACCTCCAGAACCACGTCAATAATGTTGAGTTCAGGCTTGCCGTCCGATCCGCGGACGCGGCGAATCTCGCCCAGCTCGTGCGCGGACGCGACGAAGCCTTCGGCGAAGAGAAATCCCGCGACCAGCTCGTCGTCATTGCCCGGCGTGCGCATCGTGAGCGTGAAGCGGCGGCCGCCGAGGCGGATTTCGAGCGGCTCTTCCCCGGCAAGGCATTCCTCGCTCCGGGCCGCGCGTCCGCCGGACCACTTGAGCGCATTCACGCGCGCGATGCGGTCGTCATCGATGGGGTTTTTCACCGCCGCTATCCGCCGAGGCGTGCTCCGCGCCGTGCGGCGCGTCCTGACGCGAGAGCGCCGTAATGGCGTCGCGCGCGATGTCGCTTAAGCCTGCTCCATCTGCCGCCAGGTATTCGATGATCTGCCGGCGCATCACCGGCGCCCAGCGGCTGCGCAGATGATGGGTGACGCCCGCCACCGCTTGGGCGCGATCGGGATAGGCCTCGAAGAATGCGCCGATATCGTTCGCCATTCTGACCAGACGCCGGATGTCCACTGTTGGCTACTCGACGGCGCTCGATGAAGATGAATTGGGTTCGCGCTCGTAATCCTCGAGCCGGGCTACCGGCAGAACTTCGACCGCCGTAACCTTGTATTCGGGACAATTGGTCGCCCAATCCGAAAATTCGGTGGTGAGCAGATTGGTCTGCGACTCCGGATGATGAAACGTGGTGTACACGACTCCGGGCTGCATCCGTTCGGACAATCGCGCGCGAAGCCGGGTCGCACCCTTGCGCGACCGCACATTGACCCATACGCCATCGCGGATTCCGCGTTGCTCAGCGTCATGGGGATGAATTTCAAGCAGGTCCTCGGCGTGGAGCGCCGCATTCGCGGTGCGGCGGGTCTGGGAGCCGACGTTGTACTGGGTGAGGATGCGGCCGGTCGTCAGGATGAGTGGAAAGCGCGCCGAAGTGCGCTCCTGCGTGGGGATGTACGCGGTGACGGTGAACTTGCCGAGACCGCGCACGAAGCGGCCGACGTGCATGGTCGGAGTGCCTTCGGGCGCGGCGTCGTTGCACGGCCATTGCACGCCTCCCAAGCGTTCGAGCTTTTCGTAGCTGACGCCGGAAAAGGTCGGAGTGAGCCGCGCGATCTCGTCCATGATCTCCGACGGATGCGAATAGTCCATCGGATAGCCGAGCGCCGCCGAGAGCAGGCAGGTAATCTGCCAGTCCTGGTAACCGGCCAGCGGCTCCATCACCTTGCGCACGCGCGAGACGCGGCGCTCGCTGTTGGTAAAGGTGCCGTCCTTCTCAAGAAATGACGATCCGGGCAGGATCACGTGCGCGTATTTCGAGGTCTCGTTCAGGAAGATGTCTTGCAACACGACGCACTCCATCTCTCGAAGCGCTTTGATCACGTGCGCCGAGTCGGGCTCGGACTGGACCGGATCCTCGCCCTGGACATAGAGGCCCTTGAAACTGCCGTCGAGCGCCGCATCCATCATGTTCGGAATCCTGAAGCCGGGTTCGGAATCGATCTTCACTCCCCAATCGCGCTCGAACGAGCCGCGCGCGGCATCATCGTCGATATCGCGGTAGCCCGGGAGCTCGCGCGGGAAGGAACCCATGTCGCACGAGCCTTGCACGTTATTCTGACCACGAAGCGGATTTACGCCGACACCGGGGCGTCCGATGTTTCCGGTGAGCATCGCAAGGTTAGCCATCCCGAGCACCATCGTGGTTCCCTGGCAGTGCTCGGTCACGCCCAGGCCGTAGTAGATGGCGGCGTTCGGGACGGATGCATAGAGGCGCGCTGCGGCGCGCAGCTCGGCGGCGGGAACGCCGGTTATCGGCTCGACCGCCTCGGGCGAGTTGCGCGGATCGAGAATGAACGTGCGCCAGATATCGAATTCTTTCAGATCGCATCGGTTCGCGACAAAATCCAAATCGGCAAGGCCTTCGGCGATCACGACGTGCGCCATCGCGTTGATCAGCGCGACGTTGGTGCCGGGCCTGATCTTCAGATGATACGACGCGGCGACGTGGGGCAATTTGACGATTTCGGTCTGGCGCGGATCGATCACGATCAGCTTTGCGCCTTCGCGAATCCGCCGTTTTAGCGCGGAGCCGAAGACCGGATGACCCTCGGTCGGGTTGGCGCCAATAATCATGATCACGTCCGCTTGGCGGACCGAATCAAAATCCTGGGTGGTGGCGCTGGTGCCGAATGCGGTCTTGAGGCCGTAGCCGGTCGGAGAGTGGCAGACGCGCGCGCAGGTATCGACGTTGTTGTTGCCGAAGGCGGCGCGCACCAGCTTCTGCACCAGGTAGGTCTCTTCGTTGGTGCATCGCGAGGAAGTGATTCCACCGATAGCATCGCGGCCGTAACGGCTCTGGATTCGCCGCATCTCGCGCGCGGCGTGCGCGATCGCCTCGTCCCACGAGACCTCGCGCCACGGGTCTTCTATTCGCGCGCGGATCATCGGACGCCTTACCCGATCTGGATGTGTCGCGTAGCCCCACGCGAAGCGCCCCTTGACGCAGGCGTGGCCGTGATTGGAGGCGCCGTTCTGATTCGGCACCATCCTCACGACCGACTCGCCCTTCATCTCCGCCTTGAAGGAGCATCCTACTCCGCAATAGCCGCAGGTGGTGATGACGTTGCGCTCGGCCTGGCCCATCGCGATAACCGAATTCTCAGTGAGCGCCGCGGTCGGACACGATTGCACGCACGCTCCGCACGATACGCATTCTGACGCGCCAAACGGCTCGTTCTCGCTGGCCGCGACGACCGATCCGAAGCCGCGGCCTTCGATCGTCAGCGCAAACGTGCCCTGCACTTCCTCGCACGCGCGAACGCATCGCGAGCACACGATGCATCGGGAGGGATCGAAGGTGAAGAACGCGTTGGATTGATCCTTGGGAGCGTCGAGATGATTTTCGCCCTGGTAGCCGTAACGGACTTCGCGCAATCCGACCACGCCGGCCATCTCCTGCAACTCGCAGTTGCCGTTGGCCGGACAGGTCAGGCAATCGAGCGGATGGTCGGAGATGTACAGCTCCATCACGCCGCGCCGGAGCTTGGCGAGCGCGGCGCTCTCAGTCCGAATTGCCATCGCGTCGCGCACGGGAGTGGTGCACGAGGCAGGATAGCCTCGCATCCCCTCGATCTCGACCAGGCAGAGCCGGCACGATCCGAAAGCCTCGAGCGAATCGGTCGCGCAGAGCTTTGGAATCCCGTGTCCCGCGAGGGCAGCCGCGCGCATCACGCTGGTGCCCGCGGGAACAGTGATCGGCGCACCGTCGATCGTCACGGTGACGAGCGGCGCATCCGAATTCGCGCGGGACGGCGTGCCGAGATCAGTGTCGCTCTGGGAGCGCATCGCGTTTCAACCTTATTGTAATCTTGCGACCTTCATTTTAAGTCAGCGACTTCACCGGGGCTGAAGCCAAAGTCGCCAGGGAAATGGCGCACCGCGCTGAGCACCGGCAGCGGCGCGAGACCTCCGAGCGCGCACAACGACCCGTTAGTCATCGTATCGCAAAGATCGCGCAGCAGCATCAGGTTCGCCCGCGGGTCGCGGCGCGCGATAATTTTGTCGATCACCTCGACGCCGCGGACCGATCCGATCCGGCAAGGGGTGCATTTGCCGCAGGATTCGAGCGCGCAAAATTCCATCGCAAACCGCGCCATCCGCGCCATGTTGACGGTATCGTCAAAAACCACGATACCGCCATGCCCGAGAATCCCGCCGGCGCGCTGCATGGTCTCGTAATCGAGCGGCGTATCGAGCGCCGAGGCCGGAAGATAAGCGCCGAGCGGGCCACCAATCTGGATCGCGCGAATGGGCCGGCCGCTGGCCGTGCCTTCGCCTATTCCGATGACGAGTTCGCGCAGGGTCGCGCCGAGCGGCAACTCGACCAGCCCGGGACGCTTCACATTGCCCGCGAGCTGGAACGGCAGCGTGCCCGACGACGACGCGGTTCCGAGCGAGCGATAGAAATCCGCGCCGCGTTCGATAATCACCGGCACGCTCGCGAGCGTCACCACGTTATGCACCAGCGTGGGCTTGCCGAAAAGTCCGCTGATTGCGGGGACGGGAGGCTTGGCCCGGACCATCCCGCGCCGCCCCTCGATACTCTCGAGCATCGCGGTCTCCTCGCCGCAGACATAGGAGCCCGCGCCGACGCGAACTTCGAGATCGAAATCGTGACCCAGAAAGCCACGCGCGCGCGCGGCAGCGATCGCCGCGTTCACGGTCCTGCAGGCGGCGGGATATTCGGAGCGAACATAAATGTAGCCGTAGGACGCGCCGATCGCCGCCGCCGCAATCGCCATCGCCTCGATGAGCGCGAACGGGTCTCCTTCGAGGATCATGCGGTCGGCGAAAGTTCCCGAGTCGCCCTCGTCGGCATTGCAAACGATATATTTGCGATCCGCCGCCGCGCCGCGCGCGGTTTCCCACTTGATTCCGGCGGGAAAGCCCGCGCCGCCGCGGCCTCGCAATCCGGAGGCCTTGATCGCTTCGACGATCCGCGCCGGACCTATCTCAAGCGCATGCGCGAGCGCGCGAAAACCTCCGCGGGCGAGATAGTCGTCGATCGAGAGCGGATCGATTATGCCCGCGCGCGCAAAAGTGAGCCGATTCTGTACCACCAGAAACGGGATCTGATCGGCGATTCCGAGGCGCAGGCGATGCGCCCCGCCTTCGAGAATCGCGGCGTCGAACAACTCTGGAACATCGGCTGCGGTCACAGGACCATACGCGATTCGTCCGGCGGGAGTGGCCGCTTCGACCATCGGCTCGAAGGCGTATGCGCCGCGCGATCCGTTGCGGACGATCCGAATCTGATGGCCGCGACGTTCAGCTTCTTGCGCGATTGCGCGCGCAACCGCGTCTGCGCCAACCGAGACCGCGCCGGAATCGCACGGAACAAAGAGTTCCGCGCTCACGTTTCTTTCCTGAGCAGTGCCAGAGCGGCGTCAAACGTGCGCGGCGTCGCGCGCCCCTGCAGTTCGCCGTCTATTTCGAGCGCCGGAGAGCAGGCGCAGTTGCCGAAACAATACACCGCCTCGAAGAAGAACTCGGCGCCGTCGCTGGTCTGGCCGACGCTTGCGCCGATCGCGCGCGCGATATGATCCTCGAGCGCCGATGAGCCCATCGCCTGACACGATTCCGCGCGGCAGATGCGAATCACGTGACGGCCCGGCGGCACGCTGCGGAAGTCGTGGTAGAAGCTCACCACGCCGTGAACTTCGGCGCGGGAAAGATTCAGCCCGGCGGCGATCACGGCTACGGCCTGATGCGGAATATATCCGAAGTGCCGATTTATCTCGTGCAGGATCGGGAGCAGCGCTCCGGACAAGTCGCGGTGCGCCGCGATGATCTGGTCGACGACGGCCTGATCGAAATCGTCGCGTGGCGGAGACGAAGGCTTCTGCATAGCGCGGGCGGCGCGGAAAGCGCGGAGCACCCGAAGTCCAATTAACACGCTGGCGCGATAATTTGTACCGGCTTATCGCCGCGCAGAGTGATCGAGCAGCGCGCGGCCCGCGCCCAGCCGAAATCGGCCCTTGAGCGCGGCGGTCACGTAGCGCTTAGCCGCGCGGACTGCCGCCTCCAAATCCATCCCCCGCGCGAGCGACGCCGCGATCGCCGCGGAGAAGGCGCATCCCGTGCCGTGCGCGCCGCCGCCGGCGATCCGCGCGGTGCGCAGCTCGATATAGCTGTGGCCGTCGTACAGCAGATCGACGGACTCATCGCGCTGCGGCCGATGCCCTCCCTTGATCACGACCGCCCGCGCACCCATCGCGACGATCTCCCGCGCGGCCGCGCGAATTGCAGCCGCGCTATCGATCTTCAGACCGGTCAACGCCTCGGCCTCTGCGATATTCGGAGTGATCACGCGGGCCAGCGGAACCAGGTAGCGGCGCAGCGCGCGCTCGCCGGCGCGATCGAGCAATCGCACTCCCGCGCTCGAGACGATCACCGGATCAACTACCGGCGCTGAAAGCCGCAGCTCGCCGATCGTCCGCGCGACGGCGCGCACGATCGCGGCGTTCGCGAGCGCGCCGGTCTTGAGCGCATGCGGCATCTTTTCCGCGGCGACCGCTTGGATCTGCGCAACGACTATAGCGGGAGTAATCGCCTGGATACGCCCGACCGAGGAACTGTTCTGCGCGATCACGGCGGTCAGCGCGGAGTATCCATAGACCTTGAGGGCGGCGAAGACTTTGAGGTCGGCCTGGATTCCGGCGCCACCGCCGGGATCGCTGCCGGCGATCGTCAGCGCGATTCGTCGTCCTGGTCGGGAAGGCATCGGCGATGAATGAGTTTAAGTTTTTCGAGCGGCTCGGCGGAGTTTCGAGGTGTTTTTATAAGCGATCACACTATAGCAGATTCGCAAACGGCGCGCGCCGGGCCCGGTGGATTGCTTGGCGATCGAGCGCAAGGGTATTTTGCCGGTCAGATCGCATCGCGCGCGACCGCTATGTCGCCAGACCGGCGATCGCTATGCAAAACAAGTCACAAGAAGATTTCCTGCATCTGCCGTTCCAGGAGAAGCTCGAGTTCCTGTACGGATTGCCCGCGCGCACCAAGCGCGATCTGATTCTTTCGGCGCCCGAGGCCGAGCGCCTGGTGCAATCGTTCTCGCCCGAGACGCTTTACTACACGCTCAAGGAAATCGGCTCCGCCGACGCGGGCGATCTGCTTAGCCTAGCGCTGCCGGAACAGATCCAATCGCTCTTCGACCTGGATTGCTGGAACAAGGACCAGCCCAACTTCGCGCGGATGCGCGAATGGATCGAGGCGCTGTCCGAAGCCGGACGGCGACGCCTGGCCGACGGCCTGATGCAGCTCGACATGGAGATGGTGGCGCTGCTGCTGCGCGGCTACGTGAAGGTGCATCGCCTCGACGATCCCAATGCCGCCGAGGATCCGCCGTTCAACCGCTACGTCCAGTTCGACGAGCACTACCTGATCGAGTTCATCCGCAACGACGCGATCACGCAGCACATCTCGGATTTTATCGAAGAAGCCTTCGAGCGCGACTACAACTATTTCGCCGGGGTGATGGAGGAAATCTACTGGGGCGTCCAGGCCGAGCTCGAAGAAGAAGCCTATTCGTTTCGCAGCGCGCGGCTGGCCGACCGCGGGTTTCCGGATTACTTCGAAGCGCAAGACGTGTTCGCGTATATCAATCCGCGCGAGTTCCTGAAGATTCGCGAACAATACGACAAACCGACCCGCGCTGATTTGCTCGACGAGCGCGACATGCTGCCGCCGGAAATGGCGCCCGCGGTCGCGGGATCGGACGGCTCGCTGTTCAACACCGCGCTGACCGCGGGATTTGCGGCGCACAGCAAGCGGCAGGTGCGCGCGGAAATGGCGATGGTCTCGAATCAGGTGCTGATGGCGCGCGCGGTCGATTTCGGCGATCTGGACGCGGTCCGCGTCGCGGTCGAGATGACACACAACTATCTGAACCTCGGGCTCGAGAATCTTGCGGGCGGCGATCTGGATACCGCGATCGAGCATCTGCGCGACACGCATCTGAAGCTGCTGTTCCGCCTTGGCGTGAGCCTGACTATCGATTTGCGGAAACGCGCAGAGGAATCGCTCGCCCGGCTCGGCTTCGCCGGCGGCAGGACGGCCGAGGTCGCGTTTCTGGATTCTCCGTACCGCGAGGCGCTGACCGGAATCGCGCAGCGGCAGCCACGCTTCTATGCGGGGCTCGATGGCAAGGGCTCGGTCGAGATGCGCGACTTCAGGACGATGCGCGATCTGCATCTGGGCTACGCGATGCTCGATCAGATTGACGCGGCGCGGCCGCTGTTCCGCGCGCTGCTCGAGATTGATATCGCGAGTCCGGGATTCCGCGCGTCGGTCGCGGCGCGCGAGATTCGCTTGAGCCAGATTCTGCTGACCGCGTTCGCACGCGCCGCGCTTGACGGCGCGCTCACGCCAGAGCCGATCGAGGCCTCGCGGCTGACGGCGACGCGCGACGCTCTGATGACCTATCGCGGCGGAATCGGCAAGCTGAGCGACGCGCTGCACGAGCTGGTCGCGAAGGCGGTGGCAGAGCGGCTGGACGAACCCGAGCGCAACGCAGGCGCGGAGTTCCTGAACTCGTGCCTGAACGTGTTCGAAGAAGAGTTCGCCGGCTTGGGCGCCGAGCGCGAGATCGACCCACGCTTCATCCGCAGCGTCCTGATCAAGCGCGGCTGACAAGCCGCTATCGCAATCTGCTGGCTTGATTCCCTCTCCCAAAAGATTGGGAGAGAGACATTCCTGAGCTCGGTCCGTTAGCGTGCGATCGTGATCGTTCGCTGCGTGCCGGCGCGGTCGAGCGTGATCGAGATAGGGGCGCCGCTTTTCACTGCATCGATACCGGCGCTGAAGTCTGAGGCTCGCGTCACTGCGCGCGAATCCACCTGCGTCACAATATCGCCGCGAGCTACTCCTGTGTGCTCGGCTGCGGCGGTCGTGTCTGCCACCAGCACTCCGCTTCCCGACGGGAGACCAAACGCGGCGGCGAGCGCGGGAGTCAGATCCTGGACCGTTATTCCGAGCGCGGTCGCGACGTGCGGCGCGGGCTTCACGGATGGCCGCTCGGCCAGATTCGCATTCGGAGCGTTGACGAACAGCGGCGCGGCGACGTAAATCGGCGCGCCGGAATCCATCGCGAGCGCGATCGCGTCGCTCGGGCGGCTGTCGATCGTGTACTTGCCCGCGTCCATGAAAATTTTCGCGTAATAAATCTCACCGCGAAGATTGGAAATCTCGACCCGGTCGATCCGGTTGCCGGTCTGATTGATTACCGTGCCCAGCAGGTTGTCAGTAAGCGGACGCACCGGCTTGATCCCGCGCAGCGAGAGCAGAATCGACTGCGCTTCGACATTGCCGATGAGAATCGGGAGTTCACGCCGATCGCCCGAATCGACCAGGAGCACGAAATGCGCTTGCGCTTCCTCGTCGAAGCCGACCGTCGCGACCGTGACCCGCACCGCGTCGGCGCTGCGGGCCGAAGGGCTATTACCTGGCGCCGGCACTCGCTGCCCGCACGAGCACGCCGCGAGCGTTGCGGCAAGAGTCAGCAGGCATAAATGGCGCGCTGCGAAGGCCTGCATGAGGATCAGGTTACGCGCCCGGCACCCCGGAAGCCAAGCGGGGCGAAGCCCTATTCCTTTGCGTGGTGGAAGCCTTTTGCGATGAGGTACAGCTCCGACGAGCCGGGGCGGGTCGCCGTGGTGCGGGTTACTTCGACGCGGGCGAAGTCGCGCTCGATCTCGGCGACGATATCTTTGAATTCCGCGCCCATGAAAACTTTTGCGACCATCGCGGCGCCCGGCCTGAGCACTCGGCGCGCGAAGTCCCGCGCCGCGAACATCAATTCGCGCGAGGCCGCCGTGTCGCGCATCGCGATTCCGGTGAGCTTCGGCGCGAGGTCGCTCGTCACCAGGTCAGCAGGACCGCCGAGCTCCGCGATCACGCGCTCGACGGTCGCAGGATCAAGAATGTCGCCGGTGACTACCGTGACGCCCGCCGGAATGCTGGAGCATCGCGCGAGATCGACGCCGACGATCCGTCCCGACGGACCCGCGGCGCGCGCCATGATCGCGAGCCATCCGCCGGGAGCGCATCCGAGGTCCGCAATTCGTGCGCCGCGCGGCACCAGCTTCGCGCGCGCGATCAGCTCTTCAATCTTGAACGCCGCGCGCGACGGCAGTCCGCGCTCGCGCGCCTTACGATAATATTTGTCGCGCGGCTCGTAGGTTGCCATCGAATTATCGCGCCCGGAAAATTCCTGCGCGCGGTTTGATCCGCACGCGGGAGCCGGTATTCTGTGGGGCTCTCGCCCGCATCGAAGTAAGCCTTATGCCGTCCATCAATCTTGACGATCTGAATCCTGAACAACGCGCCGCGGTAGTTGCCGAACCCGGACCGATCCTGATCCTGGCCGGCGCGGGCTCGGGCAAAACCCGCGTACTCACCTACCGTATCGCCCACCTGATGGAGGCGCGCAAGGCCGCGCCCGAGACGCTGCTCGCGGTCACGTTCACCAACAAGGCGGCGGCCGAGATGCGCGAGCGGGTCGCCGCGCTTATCGGCGAGGATACGCGCGCGCCGTGGGTGAGCACGTTCCATTCCGCGTGCGCGCGAATCCTGCGCTATGAGGGCAACGCGCTTGGGTTCGATCGCAATTTTTCGATCCTGGATGAAGGCGATTCGTCCGCCGTGATGCGCCGGGTGCTCGAAGACGCGATGCTCGCCGACTCGCCGCCGGTGGAAGTTCTGCGCGCGCGAATCGAGCAGGCCAAAAACGAGGCAATCTCCGCCGCCATGATGGCCGAGCGAGTCGAAAGTGATCGCGACAAGCGAATCGCCGAGCTGTATGCGCTCTATCAGAAGCGGCTGCTCGCGATGAACGCGATGGATTTTTCCGACTTGCAGATGAATGTCTGGACGCTGTTCGAGCAGCATCCTGAGATTCTCGAAAAATGGCAGAACCGCGCCGCGCATCTGCTGGTTGACGAATACCAGGACACCAATCGCGTGCAGTACCTGCTGGTGCGCGCGCTCGCGCAGCGCTCGGGCAGCCTGTGCGTGGTCGGTGACGAGGACCAGTCGATCTACCGATGGCGCGGCGCAGATATCCGCAACATCCTCGACTTCGAGCGCGACTACCCCGAGGCGCAGATTTTCAAGCTCGAGCAGAATTATCGCTCGACCAAAACGATTCTCGCGGTGGCAGCCGGAGTGATCCGCAATAACACCGAGCGCAAGGACAAGACCCTCTGGACCGAAAACGAGGCGGGCGATCCGGTGGTCTATTTCACCGGGATGACCGAGCGCGAGGAAGGCGACTTTATCGCACGCGAGATCGGGCGGCTGGTCGCCGAGGGCGGCTTGCGTCCGATGGACTTCGTGGTTTTCTATCGCACCAACGCGCAGTCGCGGGTGATCGAAGAGGCGCTGGTGCGCCGCCGCATCCCCTATTACATGGTGAGCGGCACACGCTTTTACGAGCGCCGCGAGATCAAAGATCTGCTGGCCTACCTGCGCGTGCTTTCAAATCCGGCCGATGCGGTGAGCCTGGAGCGGATCGTGACGACGCCGCCACGCGGAATCGGCGCCAAGACGATCGAGATTATAAACGAGATCGCCGCGCGCGAGAAAATCACCGCGTTCGAGGCGATCGGACGGCTCGAAACCGCGTCGAACATCGCGCTGCGGACCGCGAAGTCCGCGGGCGCGCTTTACTCATGGATGCGCGATCTGGCGGCACGCGCGGGCTCAGTCGCGGTGCGCGAGATCGTCGCGGAGGTCGTGCACAACTCCGGCTTCGAGCTATACCTCGACGGACTGGTTGACGCGGCCGCACGCAAGGAGAACCTGGCGGAATTGCTCACCGCCGCAGGCGCCTTCGACGCGGAAAATTCCGGCGGCGGACTCGCCGAGTTCCTCGAGCGCGTGGCGCTCGTCAACGACGCCGACCAGGTCTCCGGAGCGTCCGGGCGCGCGGCGCTGATGACGCTGCATACGTCGAAGGGTCTCGAATATCCGGTGGTGTTTATCGCCGGGATGGAAGAAGGACTGTTCCCGCATAGCCGCTCGGCCGACAGTCCCGACGAGATCGAGGAAGAGCGCAGGCTTTGCTACGTCGGGATGACGCGGGCGCGGCGGATGCTCTACCTGACCAACACGCTCTCGCGCGAGCTTTACGGAAGACGCGACGAGCCGCGCCCCTCGCGCTTTCTGGCCGAGATCGACGGCGGACTTCTGCGCCGGATCGCGCCCGAGCGCGAGCGCCCTATCCTGCGCGCGCCCGCCGAGCTGAATCGACCCTACGTTGACTACAGCGACAGCCAGCTTTCCGACGAAGAAGCTGGCGACGGCGCGCTCGCGATAGGCGCGCGCGTGATTCATCCCACCTTCGGCCGCGGCGTGGTGCGCCGGCGCGAGGGGCGCGGTGACGGCGCGAAGGCGTGGGTGAATTTCGATCGGGCGGGAGTCAAGTTGCTGGTGCTGAAATTCGCCAATCTAAAGCCGATTGCCGACTAGGCGCGCTTCCCCTACAATTTTGGGGGGCTGGGGTTTTATTGACGGCGCGGCGGCGGATGCCCATTTGCACGATTCATTTGAGGTACCGAACACATAATCAGTTTCGATGGATCGCGGCGGCACTATGCCTGGTTGTAGCGGCGTGGGCGGCGCCGCGCATGGCGCATGGATGGACCGACTCGGAATTTGAAAAGCGCCCGCTCTACGCATATCCACTGCCGCACGGCCGCGACAATATCATCGGCAACCTGATCACGTACCAAATCCAGAAGGGCGACACGCTGCTCGATGTCGGCCGATGGTTCGGCGTAACGGCCACGGAAATATCGTCGGCCAACGGCAAGATCGATTGGTGGACGCCGCCGGTCGGCAAGAACATCATCCTGCCCGACGAATATATTCTTCCTGACACTCCGCACGTCGGAATTATTCTGAATATCCCCGAGATGCGGATTTACTATTATTACCCGTCGCCGACCGGGCCGGTGCTCGGCGGAGGGAAGCTCAAGAAAGCCGGGTTCAAGGCCGCAGGCGCGGCGCATAGCGGGATTCATCCGGACGTGGTCTACACTTTTCCGGTCGGCCTCGGACGCTTCGACTGGAAGACGCCGATCGCAGCCTTCACCGTACGCGGCAAAACCAAGGAACCCACCTGGGTCCTGCCCGAGGATATCTACCAGGAGCATCTCGAGCGCGACGGCGAAGCCGAGCACGAGGTTCCCGGCGGCGATCCGGATAATCCGCTTGGGCACTATCGGCTCGAGCTTACGATTCCCGAGTATGCCCTGCACGGCACCAACGTTCCCTGGGGTGTCGGGATGGAAGTGAGCCACGGATGCGTGCGGCTGTATCCGGAAGATATCGAGCGGCTGTTCAACAAGGTCAAGGTCGGCACGCCGGGCGAATTCGTTTATCAGCCGATCAAATTCGGATGGCGCGGCGACGCGTTGTACGTCCAGGTGTATGACGACCTGTACGGCGTCTATCCGGGCCTGTGGGCTCACGCGCAGGACGAGATCAAGCGGCTCGGTATTGAAGATCAGGTCGATCTGCAGAAGCTCGAGAAAGCGGTCGAAGGCAAGACCGGCATCCCGACCTACGTGATGCCCGGCGACCCTCCGCCCGGCTCCGCAAGCTGACCTCTGCGCGAGAGAAACGGACGAGTTCTGATTTTCTAAACGGTGCGTCGCCCGTCAGGTTTCCTTCTTTTCATTTTTTCCTCTCGTTGCCCGTTTGTCATTCCCGCTTGCATGGCTGCCGCGCGCGAGGAATCCCGAACGAGAGGGGCATTGCATGAGATGTGGACTCGGAGCATGGACGTCTCGGGATTCCTCGCCGGAGCCTGCCCTGAGCAACGCCGAAGGGGCTCGGAATGACGGATGTGGGTCTTGGCGCATAAATATCGTAGTCTCCGCCGAGCCTCCGACCGTCATTTCGACCGAAGGGAGAAATCCCGAGGCGTCCGTGCACTTACCCGCGAGCAGTGCGCAAGCCAAGGGCCGAGCACGGGATTCCTCGCGCGGCAGCCCCGCGCGAAAATGACAATCAGCTCAGCGAGTGCGAGCCGCCTTGCTCCGGTTTCAGGCTATCCCTTATACTTTCTGCGAGCGCCGAAAAACCCGCTGCGGCGCGGCGTCATCACGTACTCACTCGAAGAGAGATCGAAGGCAGCAGATTGAATGCGACAGGTAGCTTTTCATCGCCCGTCAATTGGTCCTGAAGAAGAACGCGAGGTTCTGGACACCCTGCGCTCCGGATGGATCACCACCGGGCCCAAGGCGAAGCGCTTCGAAAAAGAATTCGCCGAGTATGTCGGCGCGCGCAATGCTCTGGCGGTCGCGCACTGCACGGGCGCGCTGCATCTGTCGCTGTGGGCGATGGGCCTAAAGCCCGGCGATGAGGTTATCACCACTCCGTTTACATTCACCGCGACCGCCGAAGTGATGGGCTACCTGGGCGTGCGGCCGGTTTTCTGCGACGTCGATCCGGGCACGTTCAATCTTAATCCCGCGCGGGTCGAGGAAGCGCTCGAAGGCGGCGGTCATCCGCGGGTCAGGGCGATTCTCCCGGTGCACTTCGCCGGGCATCCGTGCGACATGGATCGGCTGATGAAAATCGCGCGCGACTACAATCTCAAGATGATCGAAGACGCCGCGCACGCCGCCGGCGCAGCGCGCCACATGGACGGGCGTGGGATGGCGAAGATCGGCACGATCGGCGATCTGACCTGCTTCAGCTTTTACGCGACCAAGAATTTCACCACCGCCGAGGGCGGGATGATCACGACTGAAGACGACGAGCTTGCGGAAAAGATCGCGGTCGCGAGCCTGCACGGAATGAACAAGGACGCGTGGAAGCGCTACGACAAGACCGGCTCGTGGTTCTACGAAATCCACGACCTGGGTTTCAAGTACAATCTTTCCGACGTTCACGCCGCGATCGGAGTGGCGCAGCTAAAGCGCGCCGATGAATTCATGCACCGGCGCGCCGAGATCGCCCGTCGCTACAACGCCGCGCTAAAGGGCATCGACGCGCTGCAGACGCCCTACTCCGAAGCCGGCATCGAGCACGCGTGGCATCTCTACGTGCTGCGCCTGCGGCCCGAGCTGCTGCGCGTCGGACGCGCGCAGTTCGTCGAGGCGCTGCGCGAGCGCGGAGTCGGCGTCTCGGTCCACTGCATCCCGCTGCATACGATGCACTACTACCAGGATGCGTACGGATACCGCGCCGGAGATTTCCCGGTCGCCGAAGACATCTACAGCCGCTGCCTGTCGCTGCCGATTTACGCTTCGATGAGCGACGCGGATATCGACTACGTGATCGAAACCGTCAAATCGATCGAGCGCGAAAACCGCCGCTGACACGCGGCGCGGCGCCCAGGAGGTTCACGTGCGTGCACTGGTTACCGGCGGCGCGGGTTTCCTGGGCTCTCATCTGTGCGAGCGGCTGCTCAAAGACGGCAACGAAGTTATCTGCCTGGATAACTACTTCAGCGGCAAGCGCGCCAACGTCGCCCATCTGCTCGATAACCGCGACTTCGAATTGATCCGCCACGACACCGTCGAGCCGATCCTGCTCGAAGTTGATCGCATCTTTCATCTCGCCTGCCCCGCCTCTCCCGTCCACTACCAGTACAATCCGGTCAAGACCATCAAGACCAGCGTGATGGGCACGATCAACATGCTCGGGCTGGCCAAGCGCGTGCGCGCGCGAATCCTGCTCACCTCGACCAGCGAGGTTTACGGCGATCCGGAACAGCATCCGCAGACCGAGAGCTACTGGGGACACGTCAATCCTATTGGAGTGCGCGCCTGCTACGACGAAGGCAAACGCGTCGCCGAAGCGCTGATGATGGACTATCATCGACAGAACAAGGTCGATATCCGCATCGTGCGTATTTTCAATACCTACGGGCCGCGGATGGCGATAAACGACGGACGGGTGGTCTCGAACTTCTGCGCCGCGGCGCTGCGCGGAGAACCACTCGAACTCTACGGCGACGGCAAGCAGACGCGATCGTTCGCATACGTTGACGACATTATCGATGCACTAGTCCGGATGATGAACCAGGACGCGCATATCGGACCGATCAATATCGGCAATCCCGACGAATTCACGATGATCGAGCTGGCGGCGCTCGCGATCGAGCTGACTGGCAGCTCGTCGAAGACCAAGATCATGCCCACGCGTCCCGACGATCCCGTGCGCCGCAAACCCGACATCGCGCTGGCGCGGAAGATCTTGAAGTGGGAGCCGCACGTTGCATTGCGCGACGGGCTCGGCAGGACGATCGAGCACATGCGCGCCGAGCTGGGACTTGCGAAGGCATGATCACCGCGCTCATCACCGGCGCATCCAGCGGCCTCGGCGAAGAATTCGCGCTGCAGCTCGCCCGCGAGAAATTTGATCTGGTCCTGGTAGCGCGCCGCGAGGACAAGCTCAAGTCTGTGGCCGAGCGCGCGCACGGACTCGGCGCCGCGCGAGTTTCGATAATCACCGCCGACCTGTCGCGTCCGGGAGCCACCGAAGACGTGCATCGCCGCGCCCTCGCCGAGTCCGGCGAAATCGGCTACCTCGTCAACAACGCCGGCTTCGGCACCAACGGCCGTTTCGATTCGCTGCCGCTGGCTCGCGAGATCGAAGAAATCGATCTCAACATCACCTCCCTGGTTGCCCTTACGCGGATCTGCATACCCGCGATGATCGCGCGCCGACAGGGAATCGTGATCAACGTCGCCTCGACGGCTGCCTTTCAGCCGGTGCCGTGGATGGCGACCTACGGCGCGACCAAGGCGTTCGTGCTGAGCTTCTCCGAGGCGCTCGCTGAAGAGCTTCGCGGCACCGGGGTGACGATCACCGCGCTGTGTCCCGGCCCGACGCGTACGGAATTCCAGAGCGTCGCCCACAATGCCGACGCGAGCTTTCCCGCATTTGCATATATGGACGCTGCGACCGTGGTCCGGCAGGCGATCGCAGCGGCGCGTGATGGCAAAGCGATCAAGATCAACGGTAGGATCAACCTGCTGATGGCCGAGACCATGCGCGTGGTTCCGCGCGCGCTGGTGCGACGAGTCGCGGGATCTATATTCAGGGAGCGTTAGCGTCGCTCTTGCGCCGTCAATAAAAACAATGACCGCGCGTTCAATCATCGCTGGATTATCAGTTGTCGTGATGGGTGCGGCATTCGCCGCATGCTCGGCGCAGCAGCCTGCCCCGCCACCGCAGCCCCCGCCGGTTCCCGTCGTCGCGGTGGCGCCGGTCGCGCAGCCGGTCAAAGAACAGCCCGATCCGCTGATGCAGGACTGGAATATCTTTCCCGACCCAACCAGCGGCAAGGTCGAGGTCTATCACGACGGCGCGTATGTCGGCGCGGTGACCGGCGACGAGCCCGGCAACGAGGATCCTCCGCTGCCGCACAACACCGGCGAGTAGCGCGCCGCGCATCAGTCGCGCAGCAGGTTGCGCGCGATCACGACGCGCTGAATCTGCGAAGTGCCCTCGTAGATCTGCAGCAGCTTGGCGTCGCGCATCAGTTTCTGGACTGGATACTCGTCCATGTATCCGTAACCGCCGAAAATCTGCACTGCGTCGATCGTGATCTTCATGCATGCGTCGGCGCAGAACGCCTTGGCATAGCTGGAATTGACGTTGGGCGGCGCTTTCTGATCGACCAGCCACGCGGCTTTGTACGTCAGCAGGCGCATCGCTTCGAGCTCGATCGCCATGTCGGCCATCATGAATTGCAGCGCCTGAAAATTCGAGATCGGCTGTCCGAACGCACTGCGCTGGCGCGAGTACTTAAGGCACTCGTCGAGCGCGCGCTGCGCAATTCCGATTCCCACCGCCGCGGTCTCGGGCCGGCTATGGTCGAACGTCGCCATCGCGTACTTGAAGCCTTCACCCTCGCGCCCGACCAGCGCGCTCGCGCCGATGCGCAGGTCTTCATAGACGATCTCACCGGTGTCGGCCGCACGCTGCCCGAGCTTGCCGTGCATCCGCCGCCGCGTGATTCCCGGCATCTTGGCCGGAAACACAAAGCAGGAAATTCCCTTGTGCCGCAGGCGCTTGTCGCTGGTCGCGAAGGTCACGATCCAGTCGGCGACCGAGCCGTTCGAGATGAAATGCTTGGTGCCGTTGAGCACGAACTCGTCGCCCTCGCGCCGATAGCTGGTGCTCATCGAGGCCACGTCGGAGCCCGCGCCGGGCTCGGTGATCGCAAACGCGCAGAAGCTGAGCTGCTTCATCAGGCCGCCAAGAAAGGTGCGTTTCTGTTCTTCGTTGCCGGCGATCAGAAGCGGCAGTGTCGCGAGGTCATTGGCGGTGATCGAGTTGGTGATTCCGGCGCATCCGTAGCAGAGTTCTTCGGTGATGAGCGAGCTGTCGAGCACGCCGAGTCCGGCGCCGCCGAGTTCTTTCGGCACGGAATAGTTCATCAGGCCCGCCGCGAATGCTTTTTCGCATATGTCGCGCGCGAAGATTTCCTTGATGTCGTACTCGCGCGCGCGCGGAATCATTTCCTGCTCCGCGAATTTTCGAGCCAGCGACTTGAGCTCCGTCTGTTCCTCAGTCAAGTCAAATCCAAACATCGGCGGTCTCCATGGAACGCGTGGCCGGTGAAAACGGACGCACAGAAATGTGTTAGCTGGCGGCGCGCGTCATTGAAAGAGCCCGCGCGGCGCGCGGCTTGCCTTGAAAATCGGCGCGGCGGCGGATATGACCCAGAGACTGATGCACGCTCTCGGGCGCGGGCAACCGCCCTCCCGTCCGGAGCAATTTAACCGGACAAGGAGATTCCGATGGCGATTACCGTAATTGCGAAGCTCAAAGTAAAGGCCGGCAGTGAAGCCGCGTTCGAAGAGGCCGGCAAGGAAATGATCGGCAAGGTCGGCAGCGAGGCGGGCACCAAGACCTACATCCTGCACAAGGATGTCCGCGACCCCAGCACTTTCATTTACTACGAGGTGTATCAGGATCAAGCCGCGCTCGATTCGCACGGCAAGACCGATCACATGAAGGCGTTCGGCGGCAAAATCGGCGCGCTGCTCGAAGGGCGGCCGGAAATTCACGTGCTGACCGAAATCGCACACAAGTAGATCCTCGCGGGAATCGGAAACGGGCGGCGGGCGTTCGCCGCCCGTTTCTTTTTCGCGGTTTCGCTCGCGAATCGCGCGCGCTATAGATCGATCCGATGGCTTCACGGCTCGCAATTCTTGGCGGAGAAGCGCTTCGCACGCGCGCGTTCACGCGCTGGCCGGTGTTCGATGATCGCGAACGCGCGCAGCTCGAAGACGTTCTGAGCTCCGCCAATTGGGGCGGCTATCCGTCTCCGAATCGCAAGGCCGCCGAGCTCGAAGAGCGCTTCGCCGCGATGCAGACCGCGCGCTTCGCGATCGCGACCACCTCGGGCACCTCGGCGCTCGAAGTGGCTCTAAAAGCCCTCGCCATCGGTCCCGGCGACGAAGTGATAGTTCCCGCAATCACCTTCGCCGCGACCGCGTACGCTCCCGTTGCCTGCATGGCGCGTCCGGTTTTCGCCGACGTCGATCCCGCGACCGCCTGTATCGACACCGCATCGGTCGCGCGCCTTATCACGCGCCGCACCAGGGCGATTATCCCGGTGCATTACGGCGCGAGCGCCGCCGACCTCGACGCGCTGACCGCGCTCGCGCGCGAGCGCTCGATCCCGATCGTCGAGGATTGCGCGCACGTACCCGGCGCAAGATGGCGCGAGCGCGGCCTCGGCGCGTGGGGTGCCCTTGGATGCTTCAGCTTCCAGTCGAGCAAGCCGATGACCGCCGGCGAGGGCGGCATGATCATCACCGACGATCCCGACCTCGAGCAGCGCTGCCAATCGCTGGTGAATTGCGGACGGCGCCGCCCCGGCGACACCTTCGAGACTCCCCTGCTTGGCGCGAACTATAGGATGTCCGAATGGCAGTGCGGCGTGCTGCTGGCGCAGATCGAGCGGCTGCCGGAACAGATCGAGCGCAAGAGCCGCAACGCTGAGCGCCTCCGCGCCGGACTGAACGCGATCAGGGGCTTGCACGCGGTGGCGCGCGACCCGCGCCTGACCCGCGAGACGATTTACGCGTTCATTTTCATGATCGACGAGACCGCGCTCGGCGTTTCGCGCAATCGGTTCGTGCGCGCGTTTCGCGCCGAGGGAATTCCGTGCGGCGTCGGCAACGATCCGGTCTATCGCTCCGCGCTGTTGCCCGCCGAGTCCGCACCCTATCGCACCGCCTGCGAGCTGGCGGGCGCGCCGAATCCGCCGCCACCCGATTGCCCGGTTGCCGAGCAGCTTTTCGAGCATGCGATGGCGGCCATCCCGCACGAAGTGCTGCTCGGCGACGAGCGCGACGTTAACGACATGATCGCCGCCGCGCGAAAGATTGCAGAGCACACCGCCGAGCTGCGCACCGCAAAGCTCGAGCGCGGAGCCTGAGCGGCGATGCCCGGGCTTCACGCGGGAGCGGCGCGCGTCCAGCTCGAACCTCCGCTCGGCCTTGGGATGCTTGGATACGGTTCGCGGGTCGGGCGCGCGGCGGGAGTGCATGACGATCTCTGCGTGCAGGCGATCGTCATCAGCGACGGGGCGCGCAAGCTCGCGCTCTGCGGCTTCGATCTGCTCGCGATCGGTAAACGGATCGCCGACGAAATCTGTTCGCTCGTCGCAGCGCAGAGCGATATTGCCGCCGACGCCATTCTGATCGGCGCTACGCATACCCATTCGGCTCCCGCGTTCAATATCTTTGCTACTCCGCGCGCGGATGCGAAGGTCGCTGACGACCGCAATTTAGAGTGGGAACGCGCGCTGCCGGGAAAGATCGCGGTTGCGATTCTCGCCGCCAATCGTGCGCTGGAACCCGCCGTGCTGAAGACCGCGCGCGCGCGTTTCACGCTCGGCACGAATCGGCGCCTGCGGCGGGCCGACGGCCAGATCCAGCTCGCGGCCAACTACAGCGGAGTCGCCGACGATACGGCGGCGGCGCTCGGAGCCTTTCGCCCCGACGGCAGCGCGATCGGCGTGATACTCAACTATTCCTGCCACGGCGTCGTGCTATGCGAGGACAACCTGCTCTACTCGCGCGACTGGATGGGTTTCGCAATCGATGAAATCGAACGCGGACTTGCGCGCGGTGCGGACGCTGCGCCGATCGCAATCTTCATGCAGGGCGCGACCGGCAATATCGATCCGCGGAGCCGCGGCAGCTTCGAGGTCGCGGCCGACTGGGGCCGCGCGGCGGGACGCGCACTCGCCGCGGCACTCGCGACCGCGCCCACGCTCGACGCGTCAGCAATTCGCGGCCGCCGGATCGATCTGAAACTCAGGCTCAAGCCTGTTGCTGACGCGCTCGCGATCGCGCGCGGATGCGCCGCGCAGACCGAGGCCTCGCTCGCGAACCATCGCGGCGGCGAGGGCCGCCAGCTTAAGCGCCTGCGCGACCATCATCAGCAATCGCTCGACGCGCTCCGTGCGCTCGAGGCGCTCGAGGAAACCAATCGGCGCGATAAGCGCGTCGATCTGGCGCGCGGCGAGATGACGACCAGCGTGAGCGTGTTCGCGCTCGGCGATCTCGCGATCATCGGCATCCCCGGGGAAGCGTTCGTGGAGTTCGGCCTCGCGCTGCGAGCGAATCCGTACTTCGCGCACACGCTCGTCGCCTGCTACTGCAATGATCTGGTCGGCTACCTGCCGACGCGAGAGGCGTACGCGCAAGGCGGCTACGAGGTCGAGACCGCGCGCGTCGCGGAAGGCACCGGCGAGGCGATCGTCGCCGCCGCGCTCGGCCTCATGCGCGAGTTGCGCGAGCCGGCGCCGTAATGGGGCGGACATGCCGCGAACGATCCTGATGGGAGATCCGGCGCACTTCTCGGTGCAGGGCGGCGCAAATCCTCATACGCGCAACGCGCTGGGCGTGCGCAAGCACGTTGACGCCAACCGGGCGCGCGAGCAGTGGCACGCGCTCGCGCGCGAACTGGTCGCGCACGGCGTCGAGGTCTGCGTGATTCCGCCGGACGCGAATCGCACCGGCCTCGTGTATCCGGCCAATGCGGGGTTTCTCTATCCGCTCGAAGGTAGCGGCGAGAAGATTTTTTATCTCTCGCATCTATTGCCGACGCGCGCCGCCGAGACCCAAGTCTATCGTCAGTTCATCCGCGCGATGGGCTACGATACGCGCGACGTCGCCGCGCCGTTCGAGGGCGAGGCGGATTTTTTCCCGGCCGGCCGCTTCATGATCTTCACCCACGGACGCGTCGAGCGGCAGCGCTTCGTCGCGCGCGTCGGCATCCCCCCGTGGAAGCGGGTGTACGGCTTTCGCTCCGATATCGGCGCGCGACAGGAACTCGAGCGCGCGGCGCCCGGCAGCAATGTCCTGCCGCTCGAACTCGCGCTCGAGGCGCACTATCACGGCGACACCGTCCTGTGCTCGTTCGGAACCGCGCGCGAATATCTGCTGGCATACATGGAGGGGCTCACCGACCAATCGCGCGCGCGGCTCAGGGGCGAATTCGGCGACCGCCTGATCGCGCTGAGCGACGCCGACGCGGCACTGTATGCGGCAAATTCGTTCCAGAGCGAACTTAATGCGATACTTTATCTTTTCATGCCGCGCGGCGTCAGCGCCGGGCTGCTCGCCGCGGTGCGCGAGCGCGGGGTCGAGCCGGTCTTGTGTGACGCAACCGAGTTCCTGGCCAAAGGCGGCGGCTCGATCAAGTGCATGATTCTCGACCTCGGCCCGCGCGGCGAGCAACCAGCTGCCGGCGCAAAATTCCGCGCCGACCACAGCTACGAACTGATGATCGGAAGATCGCACTGAGCGATGTAAAGCGGACGCAGTGCTGGAATGAGTAAGGGCGATGTACAGGCCCCCTTATCTTCTACTGAGACCCCCGATCGTCATTTCGACCGCAGGGAGAAATCCCGAGCGACGGAGCACTGCATGTGGCGTCGGCGTGGAGCACGGACGCCCCGGGATTTCTCGCCTGGGGCTCGAAATGACGATCGAAAGAGTCGCGGACGATACGAGAATATTCCTTTGTTCGGACCTGCGTGCGCCTAGCGCGCGATCAATCCGTCGGCCGAGATGTCGAGCGCCATCGCGCATTCGCGCGCGAGTTCTTCTGGATGCGCGCGATAGTACTCGACCTCGGGTGCGCCGCGCAGCGCGCTCATCACGCGTTCGGACGCGACCTCAGAGAATCCCAAGCGCTCGAAAAACCCGCGCAACTCCGGATACGCGAACAGGTAGAGCGTGCGCGCGCCGCGCGTGTGCGCGGCCTTGCGCGCATCGGCGATCAGCTTCGCGGCAATTCCTTGCCTACGCATCGCTTCGATCACATGCAGCGATCGAATCAGTGCCGCATCGATCTTCGGCTCGACGCCGATAGCTCCGACCGGAGCATCGCCGAAAAACGCCATCAGATAGCACGCGGCCGGCCAATCGACGCCGTCGGCGATCATCTTGCCCGCTTCGAGGAACGCGCGCACCGCCGCGATATCGCGAGTCTGCTCGACTACGAGTTCGCCCGCGCGATGCCGCCGAATGACCATCGCGTGCCGGCCTTTACGACAGCGCGGCGCGGCCGCCGACAAACATCCCCCGCAAAGAAGGACGCAGGTCTTCGATCTTGAAACCGGCACGAGCAAGCGCCCCGGCGGTATCGCGATTCGGATGGCATCCGGCGAACGTGCGTGACCATAGCGGATCAATCACGTCCTGAATTGTCGCCAGCACACGGCCGGGCGCGCGCACGTGCTCGACGAAGTAGAGCTTGGCTCCAGGCTTCAGCACCCGGGAAACTTCCGCGAGCGCCGCCGACTCGTCGGGAATCGTGCACAGGACCAGGCAGGCGACCGCGGCGTCAAACGTCGCCTCGCGAAACGGCAGCCGTTGCCCGTCGCCCGCGATCGGATCGATCTTCGCCGTAGCCGAACGCGCGCGCGGAATCGAGCGCCGCAGCATCTCCCAATCCGGCTCGACGCCAACGACGTGCGCGTCAGGCGGGTAATAGCGGAAGTTGAGTCCGTTGCCGAAACCCACTTCGAGCACACGGCCCGAGAGCGATCCCACCAGCCGCGAGCGCATCTGGTCGCCGCCCTTGCGATCGCCGCGCGCGCTCAGGGTTTCGTAGAACCATGCGAAGACGGGATGTTCATGCGGTGAGCGCATCGCGGGCCAGTCACTTCTTTGGCGGCGGAAAAAGCTGCGCGCCGCTGTCCGCGTCAACCACGGTGATCGCCTTGACCGGGCATCCGCGCGCGGCGGCGACGATTGTCGCGTCGGGAGCGCCCGTCGGATTTATCACCTGCGACTTTTCGTTCTCGTCCATCTGAAACACGGCCGGCGCGGTCTCGACGCAATCGCCGCTGCCGATGCATCGCACCTGGTTGACGGTAATCGTTAGCTTGGCCATCAGAGGAACCTCCGCTCATCTCGCAGGCCACAGGATAGCGCGGCACGTTGAAACGCGCGACCGCGCCGACGATACTGGCGCTCGGAAGCGGAACGCGCGGGAATCTGATGTCGCGAATCATTGGCACCGGCATAGACGTGATCGAGGTCGAGCGGATCGCGCAGGCGCTTGCGCGAGAGCGCACCGGCGCGCGATTTCGCGCGCGCGTCTTCACCGAGCGCGAGGTCGCGTACTGCGAGTCGCGCGGCGTCGCGCGCTTCCAGAGCTACGCGGCCCGCTTCGCGTCCAAGGAAGCCGCGATGAAGGCAATGGGCACCGGATGGAACCGCAACGTCGGATGGAGCGAGATCGAGGTAGTGCGCGAGCGCGGCAAAGCTCCGACTATCATGCTGAGCGGCAAATCGGCGGCGTTCGCGGCGCGCCGCGGCATCACCGTCTTTCACCTGAGCATCACGCACACCACGCGCGAGGCAATCGCCCACGTGATCGCCGAAGGCGCGTGATCGCGCGAAGCTAAGCCTACTTCGCCGCGGAGGGCGACGCCGCCGGCGTTGCAGCAGTCTGCGCGCGGAACACCGCGGCCGGCTTGTCGAACTGGCTGAAGCTGAAATCGCTCATCGAATAGACCGCCCGACTCGCCGTCGAGGTGGTGAAGTACTCGGTCTTCGGCTCGGGCTTCTGGCCAGGTTCGGGCGCGTTCGCTTGCCCGGTTATCTTCGAGAATTTGATCGTGCCGATCGGTTTGCCGTCTTTACCGCCTAGCGTGACGACGATGTGCGGCGCGTCGAGCCCGAACGGCTTCGGCGACGCCATCGGATCGGCAACAATCGACACGCCCTTCAGCTCGCGAATCTCATCAAGGAAGCGCTCGACCACCGGCACGTCGGCAGGCGCGGAGCTGGTGCCCTCGACCACGTCCCACCCGCCGCCGGTCGCGCGCTTGAGCATGAACTGCTCCTTGCCCACAGTCACGCTGGCGCTCTGGACCGCCGACGGCTCGAAGCTGAACACCGTCTTGTCGCGCAGCTCGAGCGCCGTCCGGTCCACCGCGTTCAGCACCCACTCGTGCACGGTATAGACCGGAGTGCCTTCTCCGCGGCGCACGTAGATCCCGTCCTTGCCCTGCTCGGTTTGCTTGAATCCGAACAGCAGAGACTCCTGCGCGCCGTTCTTGTCATAGATAGTGATCGTCAGATGCGGTTTTTCGAGTCCGTATTGAGACACGCTGGCCGGCGCATCCGCGATAAAGTCGGCGACCTTGACCTCGAGCAGCGCGCCGAGGAGCTGGCGAACCTGGGTCGGGTCGGCGAGATAATTTCCGGGCTTGGTGAATTTCCACTGGTCGCCGTCGCGCTCGATATCGATTACCGAGCCATCATCTTTGGCGAGCGTGAAGTGCGATACGTCGCCGATTTTGAAGGTCAGCAAATCGCGTTTGCGCAACTGGTTGACGGTCTTGTTCATCCCGGATGGAAACGCCGACGAGGTCAGCATCACTGCCGGATTCCCGCCGCGCATCACGTAGGCGCTGAACCCGATCGGCGTGCTCTTGCCGACCTCGATTGGCGCAAGCGTCTTTCCGTCGAAAGTCGTCACCGTGATGCTCACGGCGGGCTTCGCCAGGCCGAAGGGCGCCAGGTCGGCGGCCTTGTCCTCGACCGTCTTGGTGACCTGCGCGTTCGCAATCGCACGCGCGAGATTGTTGACCGGCGTCTGATCCGCGTCCACACCGATCGGTTTCACGATTCGCCACACTCCGCCTTTGGGGCGCTCGACGGTGAGCACGCGGTCGGGATACTTGAGTTCGATCTTCGCGATATCGTCCGCCTTGACCCCGAGCAGCTTCTCGGCCGGAATCGGCTGCGAGTAGCGGTTCATGACCAACGCATAGCCGCCGACGACCAGCAGCACGACCAGAGCGATGATCGTATTTCGGGGACGCATCGAAGAAGTTGAGGCGGCGAGCGCGGCCTAGTTACGCCGCTCCCACCACACCGCGATTCCCAGGATCAGCAGCATCTCGGGCAACAGCAGCACCGAGAACGCGAACACTATGCTGAACTGATCGACCGTCAGCCGGAAACGCGACGCGCGCAGCGAACGCGGCCGGATCGAGATCGAGTTTTCCTCGCCCGCCAGCCAGTCCGCGCTGTTAACGAAAAAGTCGCGATTGAAAAAATTCGTGATGTGCTGATTGTTGATAAAATCGGTGCTGCCGAATATCACCATCCGCGCCTCGCCCTCGCCCCATCCGAGCTGCGCCAGATCGCCCTGCACCGCGGCGGCGACCGTGATCGGTCCGCGAGTATCCTTATCCGTGAGCGAGGCCTTCTGCTGCTCGAACAGCATCTTCAAGTTGACCTCGGCCCACGAGGTATCGCTGGTCTTGGCCAGTGCCGTTACCTGCAGCCCGGGCTTGAGGTTCGGTTCGATCGCGAGCGAGCGCGTCATCGAGAACACGGTGCGCTGTTTGAAATCCTTGGTTATCGGATGGACGCCGTAGTCCTGCACGATCGGATCGAGTCCGAGCGCCGGTCCGGCGAACAGGCGCACGACCTGATCGACCACGATATCGTCGCCGACCTTCACCCCCCACTGCCCCACCATCGCGGCCAGCGCCGTTTCATCGACCGACCCATCGGGCTTTTCCGGCCGGAACATCGCGATCACGCGGCCGCCATGTTTCAGATAGTCATTGAGCGCGTCGATCTCATGCGTGTCGAGGGGCTTTTCCGGTCCCGCGATCGCGACCACCGTCGCGTCGGCGGGAACCTTGGCCGCCTGCGCGAGCACCAGCTTTTGGACCTCGAAGCCTTCACCCTCGAGATCGGTCTTGAGCTGGCCGTATCCGGTCGCGCCCTGCGCGTCGTCGGTATCGGCCTCGCCCTCGCCGTCGAGGAAGTAGATGGATTTCTTGGTGCTCTTGGTGACGCGGATAATCGCGTTGGTCAAGGCTTCTTCGCTCAGATCGGTCACGTTGCTTCCGGCGCCCTTTTCGTCGTCGCCGTACTGGATATGGGTCGTGTTCATGACCGTGACTTTGTATTTCTCAGCCAGCTCCGGATGCTTGTCCGGGTTGACGAGCTGGTAGGTGACCTTGGGCGACGCGTAGGCATAGGTCGAGTAGAGCTCGCGCGCCTGCGGGTTCTCGCCTCCGGCGAAGAAGCCGATCAGTTTCAGCGGCTGCTTGAGATTCTTCACCGCCTGGGTCGACTGCGACGACAGGCTGTAAACTTTTTCCGCGGTCAGATCGAGCCGCCGATGATGCAGCGTCGAGAGGTAATTGACCGCGATAACTATGCAGACGAACGCGACCGTGTATACCGCCGCATTGGCGCCGTAGCGCGTCGAGCGCTGACCGACCATGCCCGAGAGCGCCGAACGGCTCGAGGTGATCCACAGCACCAGCGCGAAAACCCCGCCGAGCAGATTCACCCACACGAACAGCCGGAAGCCCGGCGCGATCCTCAGATCGATCAGCCCAAAGATGATCAGGACCAGTCCGATTAGTCCGTATAATGCCGCCGACCGCCGCATCCCGTCTCCCCTTTCCCCTAACGCCAGCGCGCCGACTCAACCGCACGCTGGGTCAGGAACAGCGCGACGAGGATGAGGCTTAAGAAATATACCAGGTCCTGGGTGTCGATAATTCCGATGACCATCTGCGAGAAGTGTTCGGTGATTGAAAGATAACGCAGCACTCCCGCCGACCATCCCGCCGCTCCGGTCTGCGCCGGCCACGAGATTACGAACAGCAGCAGCAGCGCGCCGAAACCGGCGATCGCGGCGACGATCTGGTTTTGGGTGACCGAGCTGGTGAAGAGCCCGATCGCCGCGAACGAAATCGCCAGCAACCCGAGCCCCAGATATCCGGAGACCATCACGCCGATTTCCGGATTTCCGAAGCCGACCAGGATGAGCGGGAAGATTCCCGCAAGTCCGATCATGATCAGAAGAAAGGCCGACGCCGCGATAAACTTGCCCGCCACGATCTCACCGGTGCGAATCGGCGCGGTCAGCAAAAGCTCATACGTGCCGACCCGCTTTTCCTCCGCGAACGCGCGCATCGTCACCGCCGGAACCAGGATCACCAGGATGATCGAAAGGTTATGCAGCAGCGGCTCGATCACGCGGTCGTTGAGATTCAGATGCGCCAGCAGCTCCGGGTTCTGCGCCGCCGAGTACATCTGCAGGGTCATCTGGAAATAGCTGAGCAGCTCGAAGAAAAAGAATCCCCCGAGCAGCAGGAACACCGTCATCACCACGTAGGCAACCGGCTGCACAAAATATTGCGCCAGCTCCTTGCCCGCGATCGTCATCGCATTCTTCATCGTGCAATCGCGGGCGCCTACGCGCGCCCCGCCCCCACTTCCTCGAGCGTCTCCTCGTCCTCGGTGCGCGCGGAATGACGCTCCTTCGAGATCGCTTCCAGGAACACCTGCTCGAGCGAGGTGCCCGCGGGAATCTCGCTGAGCTTCTCTTCGAGCACCACCTGCCCGTCGGCGATTATCACCACCCGATCGCAGATCTGCGAGACCTCGGGCAGGATATGGGTCGAAAGCACCACCGTGCGCTCGCCCGACAGCGTCTTGATAAGTCCGCGTATCTCGTGAATCTGGCGCGGATCGAGTCCGATCGTCGGCTCGTCGAGCACCAGCACCGGAGGATCATGAATCAGCGCCTGCGCCAGGCCGACCCGCTGCCGGTAGCCCTTGGATAACTGCCCGCAGATACGCCCGCGCATCTCGGCCAGTCCGCAAACCTCGAGCGCGTGGTCAAGCGCCGCTTCCATCCTGGAGCGCGGGACTCCGCGCAGCTTCGCTACGAAGCGCAAGTAAGGCTCGACCCGCATGTCGGTATAGAGCGGAGGATTCTCGGGCAGGTAGCCGATCCGGCGCCGCGCCTCGAGCGACTGAGTGAAAATATCCAGCCCGTCGATCAGGACCGTGCCCGCGCTGGCCGGCATATAGCCGGTGATGATCCTCATCGTGGTGGTTTTGCCCGCGCCGTTGGGGCCCAGGAAACCGAGGATCGAGCCGCGCTCAGCCTTGAAGCTGACGTTTTTGATCGCGGTGAAATTACCGTAGAGCTTGGTTAGGTTCTTGACCTCAATCATTCCAGTCGCTCGCCGCCGCCGGTTCGCCAAGTGGCGGCTTATCCTGTCCCCCAAGCATCATCTATGACGATATGACGACGCCATGGTCCAATGAATTCAGATGAAGCACGAGACAACCAAGTAGTTAAATCTTCGCCGCCCAAAGAGTCAATACGATCCGAAACTGCGCCGCCCGATTCCGTCGCCCCATTACGTCGTCCCATTATGAAGGAGGGTCTCGACAAACGGCGAATTCCAGTCCGTCATCTTGCCATGAAAGGTGCGGGGCGATCAGTATCGTATTCAAAGCGCAAAGTGATAGTGGCGCGGGCGTCTCGCCCGTGGAAGACGGGTGCGCCGCAGGCGCATCCCACCAATGAATTCCTCCTCTCAGCAGCGGTTGGGTAGAGTGCAATTGTTCCCGCGCGAGCGCGCCTGCGCTGCATTCATTGGAGGGGCGGGCCATGTGCCAGTGGCACCTGGCCCGCCATCGCCCACGGGCGAGACGCCCGCGCCACTATCACTTTGCGCTTTTATTGATGTGCCTAATCTCTTCGCGGAGATTCTTCGCGCCACGCCGGACGAAAGTTAATTGCCAGAGCGAGACTGCGCCTCTCCCTCCGAGAGGCCGCTTAGGGCTTCGCTGCGCGAAGCCTTAAGCGGGTGAGGGCGGCCTTGCTCGATCGCTACCTTTCGCTCTCTTCCAGCCAGCAGTGACAAAGCGATCGCCCGGTAAGTGAACGGCCTTCTTAAAAGAATCGCCTTCGATTCGTAGGGGCGCGTCGCGACGCGCCCGTCTTCGCGCGCCGACGATCTCCGCATCACTCTGCTAATCCGTCGCACCACCTCGACTTTCATCGCAGGATGACAAGGTCGGACGGTTTTGCGGGAAAAATCGACACGTCCGCGCGGGAAGGGGTCGCCGGTCAGCTCGATCTTCAGAACTCCCAAAACCCCAGGGACACAGGCGTTTCACGCCGCCGACGGACGCCGCCGCTTCCCTAACGACCGTTAGAGTTTTTGCCAGATTTGTTCATGGCTGAACTGTTCAGCCTTATGCTCAAATTCACTTCGTGCGAAAATGATTGGGTGGAAGCAAACCGCACACAATCGCGAACCACTTTGCCAGCGTCAGTCCAGCGGAATGCACCCGCGACGGGCGCAATCATCAATCCAACCACCAACACACGAAGGCACAAAGGACTGACCCATTTCCGCGCGCCGCGCGCAGAAATGGGTATTCTTCGTGTCTTGGTGTCTGCGTCTTCCTTGGTGCCTTGGTGTTTAGTCTGGCCCCGCAAAATGGCCGAAAATTCGAGGTACCAAAAAAGCGTCCAAAACTAACCCATCTCGACGAAATCGCAAGCATAATCAAGGAGTTTATTTTTTAAGCCACCAGAAAAGATACCAAACGAACCCACCGCAAAATGACCGAAATCAAAAATTCAAGGCCTTTCCTTGCCCAAAATCCGACGAAGCGCGTACGACGATGATCCAGGTAAACACCACCGGTATTGAGATGCGATTCGACACCGAACCGGGCCTGTTCTCGCCATTGAGGGTGGACCGGGGATCGCTCGCGATGTTGTCCTGCGTCGATTTTGAGCCCACCGACAAGGTCCTCGACCTCAGATGCGGATATGGACTCATCGGAATCTACGCCGCGAAGATTATCGGAGCCGAGCGGGTCTGGATGGTCGACAACGATCGTACCGCGCTCGAGTATGCTGCGAAGAACCTCGCGCTCAACGGCGCCGGCGGTCTGAACATCGTTTCGAGCGCTGGGTTCCGCGGCCTGCGAGAAACCAACTTCACCAAAATCCTGTGCAATCCGCCTTATCACGCTGACTTCTCCGTGCCGAAGCACTTTATAGAGAAGGGGTTCAATCGGCTTGTCGTGGGCGGCGCGATGTACTTCGTGACCAAACGCCGGACCTCGTATCACAACCAGCTCCGCAGCGTATTCGGCCGCGTCCGCGTGCGCGAAGTCAACTCCTACCTGGTCTTTGAGGCGGTCAAGAAATCGTTCACCTATGCCTCCAAAGAAAAAGAAATCCAAAGCTGATATTTCCGCGACGCGCTGTTGCTTCGCCTCTCGCATCGGGTAGTTTCATGCCATGGCGGATGCGAAGCGCGAGCTGATCCTGGTCGATGGTTCCGGGTATATCTTCCGCGCCTTCTTCGCGCTGCCGCAGCTCAACAACTCGCGCGGAATTCCGACCAACGCGGTCTACGGCTTCATCCGGATGCTGGTGAAGCTGCTGAAGGACGCGCGCCCCTCTCATGTCGCGGTGGTGTTCGACGCTCCCGGCAAGACCTTCCGCGACGATCTGTTCTCCGACTACAAGGCGAACCGCTCCGAGACTCCAAACGATCTCCGCAGCCAGATTCCGTATATCCATCGCGCCGTCAACGCGATGCGGATCAAGAAGATCGTTATCGACGGCTACGAGGCCGACGACGTAATCGGCACTCTCGCCGCGCGCGCCGCCAAACAGCGCATCGAGACCGTGCTGGTCACCGCGGACAAGGACTTCATGCAACTGGTCGGGCCGCACGTGACGCTGTGGGACACTATGCGCGATCGGCGTATCTCGGCGCGCGAGATCAAGGAACGCTTCGGCGTCGAGCCGCGCGCGCTGATCGATATTCAAGCGCTCACCGGCGACACTATCGACAACGTCAAGGGCGTGCCCGGAATCGGCGAGAAAACCGCCTCGGCGCTGATCCAGAAATTTGGAAGTCTCGATAATCTCTACCAGCATCTCGAAGAGGTCGAGCAAACCGGGATTCGCGGCGCGAAGAAAGTGATGGAGCTGTTACGGGCGCATCGCGCCGACGCCGAGCTCGCGCACAAGCTGGTACGCATCGATACCGACGTGCCGCTCGAAGTCGGCCCGGAAGATTTCGAATGGAAGGGAATCGACGAACGTGCCGCCGCCGAGCTGATGCGCGAGCTCGAGTTCCACTCGATGCTGGCCGAGCTGGCGCCGAGCCAGGCCGAGCTGCCGATGGGTCCTGCGGTAGCGCAGTCGCAGGCGAGCCACGCAGATATCGCTACGATAGTCGCGGCGCTCAAATCCGCGGAACGAATCGCGATCGATCTTTCCGCAGACGCCGCCGGCAGCGAGCGCCTGTCGGTCCGCGCCATCGAAGAATCGAAACCCGGCGAATCTTTCGTCATCGACCGCGAGCTGATCGGCCAAATGGCGGAAATTCTTTCCGCAGCCGCGCCGCTCAAGGCCTGTCACGATTATAAGACGCACATCACCCGCCTGGCCCGGCTTGGGATCGAGCTGCGCGGCGTCGATTTCGACACGTTGATCGCCGGCTTCCTGGTTAACTCGGGACGTCCGGAATCCTCGCTCGACGATCTGTATCACGAGCATCTTGCACCGCTCGGGCCGCGCGCCGAATCGCACGCGCGCACCGAGATTATCGCGGCGCTGCATCCAGTGTTGGCGGCCAGGATGCGCGAGGCCAAGCTCGAGCCGCTGTTTCGCGATATCGAGATGCCGGTGGCCGCGATCCTGGCCGAGATGGAAACGGCGGGAATCGGAATCGACGCCGACGCGCTAAAAAAGATCGGCGACGAGTTCGGCGAGCAGCTAAAACGGCTCGAGCGCGAATGCTACGAGCTGGCCGGCCGCGAGATCAATCTCAACTCGCCGATTCAGTTGCGCGACGTGCTGTTCACCACGCTCAAGCTTCCGACCAAGGGCCTCAAGAAAACCAAGAGCGGATTCTCGACCGACGCCGACACGCTCGAGAAGCTCGCCGCGGCGCATCCGATGCCGGCGAAGCTGCTCGAGTACCGCTCGATCGCAAAATTGAAATCGACCTACGCCGACGCGCTGGGCGGACTTATCGACCGCGCCGACGGCCGGTTGCATACCACGTTTCACCAGGCGGTCGCCGCCACCGGCCGCTTAAGTTCGAGCGACCCGAATCTGCAGAATATCCCGACCCGAAGCGAGGAGGGACGCCGTATTCGCCGGGCCTTCGTCGCGCGCGAAGGCTTTATCCTGCTGTCGGCCGATTATTCCCAGATCGATCTGCGGGTGCTGGCGCATCTGTCGGAAGACCCTACCCTGGTTGACGCTTTCCGCCGCGGCGAGGATATTCACGCGCGCACCGCGACCGAGCTCTTGGGGGTCAGCGCCGGCAAGGTGGACGCCGACGCGCGCCGAGTCGCCAAGACGATCAATTTTGGCCTTATCTACGGGATGGGGCCGCAGCGCCTGGCGGCGCAGCTCGGGATTCCTCTGGCCGCCGCGCAGGAATATATCAAGCGCTACTTCGAACGGCTGCCGCGTGTGCGCCAGTATTTCGAAGAGTCGCTCGCGCGCGCCCGAACTGACGGTTTCGTCACCACGATGTACGGTCGTCGGCGTTACTTGCCGGAGCTGACCGCAGCCCCCGGCGGCGCAAGGGCGCAGGCCGAAAGGATCGCCATAAATACGCCTATTCAGGGTACTGCCGCGGACTTGATTAAGCTCGCGATGATCAGGCTACATGGCGAGATTCGCCGCTCCGGCATGGAGGCAATCCTCGTGATGCAGGTGCATGACGAGCTGCTTCTCGAAGTGCGAAAAGACGCCGCTGAGCAGGTGGCGCAGGCCGCTCGGGCCGAGATGGAAGGCGCCGCCGCGATGCGCGTACCGCTTAAGGCAGACCTCAAATGGGGCCCGAACTGGGCCGAAATGGGTGGGGGGAAATGAAGATCCGGCTGAATTTCGTCACCCTTGCCCGCGTCTAAGGAATTGGGAACCCCAGGACGCCAGGACGGCGACGAAGCCGAGCTTATCGCCCGGGCAACGAAGGGCGACGCGGAAGCCTTCGGAGTCCTGGTCGAGCGTTACCAGCGCCGGGTCGCCAATGTGGCGCTGTCCGTGGTTCATAATCAGGATGATGCAATCGAACTGGCACAGGAAACCTTTGTCCGGGCCTACGAAAATCTATCGAAGTTCGAATCGCGCTCGAGCTTCTCAACCTGGCTCTACCGTATCGCAGCCAATCTTGCGATCGATTTCTGGCGGCGCGAAGGTCGCCACGTCGTCCTGCGCGGTGAGGATGCCGAAAACGAGATACGTAAGCTGCCGAGCGATACCGGCGACTCATTCAAGACCGCCAGCCGCAAAGAACTCTCAGCCCGCCTCACCGCAGCGCTAGAGGAGTTGACGCCGGAACATCGCACAGTGATACTTTTACGCGAGGTGGAAGGATTATCCTACGACGAGATCAGCGAGGCGTTGAATTGCCCTCGTGGCACGGTGATGAGTCGGCTGCATTATGCGCGTAACCGTTTGCGCGTCTTGTTGAAGGATATTCCAGAGAGCTGAGTCTACGATGGCTGAATGCAATCAAATTAGCCTCATGCTGGGCGCGTTCGAAGACCGGGCGCTCGAACCCAACGAATATCAGGAAGTCGCCTACCATCTCGCGCGATGCGACACCTGCACCGCGGAGCTGGCCGACTACTCCGCGATCGGCCGCGAGCTGCGGACTCTGTTCGAGGAACCTTCGCTCGTCGGCTTCAAGTCTTCGGTGATGCATCGGATAGACAGCCTGCCGGTGCCGCTCGGCCTCCGGATCTCACGATGGTTCAGCCGCGCGGGCCAGCAACTTTCCGGCGGGTTCGCGCTGGCAGGCGGAGCGGCGGTGGCCGCCGTGGTCACCGCGATCCTGGTCACGCCCTATGCGCAGACGCTGCGTCATTCCGGCTATCAGTTGGCCTCGCTCGAACGCGCCGCGGCGATCGCGCCTGCGGCGGTAGCGTCAGTCACGGAACCTGCCGATCTCGCCCAAGTTGCGGATGACTCTCACGCCGTTATCTCGCGCCTGGAATCCGAAATTCCCTCCGTTGCGGTCTGGAGCGAACCCAAGAACGACACGACCGTGATCTGGCTACCAGACCAGCCATAGGGAATGAATGCTGACGAGCCCGCGAAGTCTTAGCCTGCTCATCGTCGTAGTCTTCGCGATGTGGGCCCCAATGGCGGCCCAAGGGCAGCCGATACCTCAATCGGCACGGCCGGCGCGTACCGTAACGGTGCGGGTGAATTCCGTGCTCGCGGCCGAGACCAACGAAGGCGTCGATCCGCGCCTGCAAACGATGGGCCCGCGGTTGCAAGCACTGTTCAGCTACAGCACCTATCGCCTCGTCAGTGATCAGGCGGGACAGACGCAATGCGGAAAGATGATTGCGTTCCAGCTACCGGGCGGACGAATCCTGCACGTGCAGCCCCGCGCGGTGGACGGCGACATGATCGCGATGGAAATAGTCCTGTTCCAGGGTCCGCGCCCCCTGATGACGACGGACTTAAAACTCAAGAACAACGGCATCCTGATCGTCGGCGGCCCGCGCTACGAACAGGGGATGCTGATAATCTCGATCGGCGCGAGCACCAGCGTCCCGCTGATGCACTCGCATCAAGCGCCCCTGTTAACCGGTTCCGAAGAAGCCGCCCCCGAAGACTAGCTGTCAGCGGACACACCGGGTCAGCCGGTGCGGGCCACAACTTGAAGCCTGTGCCACGAATCCCCACTCATGCCTGTTGAGAGGCCCTCATCTGGCCGACTTCCCGAGGTTCAAGTCGCCGCGACGCGACGACGCCCGGCAGGACGCCGGCCCCACTAACTGCTCATCTTGCCAGTGGTTGCCGACGGCTCGTCGGCGACGCGAAGCGTAATCCGCGCGCGCGGCGCTTCTGAAATACCCTCTCCCTCCGGGAGATGGTGACGCGGCGCGATGCTTGCGATTCTTTTTCGCAAGCGTCGTGACGCGTGGGTGAGGGTGCTGCTCCGCGATCCATCTGCAATTGACGCTTCGCGTCGCCCCGACGGGCTGTCGGCGACCACTGGAATTCAATCACGCGCGCGCTCGCGCGCGATTGCAATCTCAACTGCTGGCGTCCAGATTGTTTGAGGCATGAAATCGCAGCAAGAAATCTCTGGCAGCCAACGCATACGACGTGCGATCACAGTTCCACTATCGCTGATCCTTCTGATTTTGCTGGCCGGCGGATTCACGAACCGCGCGGCGGCTGCTTCTGCAAAAACGCCGGGGCCGCAGACGATGTCCCCGATGCTCCTGTCGATCAAAAACGCGCCGGTCCCGTTTGCCGGCTCCGACGGCCGTACTCATTTGGTTTACGAACTTTGGCTGACCAATTTCTCGAGTGGCGAAGCCGTAATCGAGCAGGTTCAAATCTTGGGCGACGGCCATCTGCTCGCAACGCTGAATGCAGCCGAGGTCGCGGCGCGGTTGCAGCCGGCCGGCCTGCGCGTCTCGATCGGTAGGATGATGCCGGGCACTGTGGCCCTGCTGTTCGTTCATGTAGTTCTCCCGAAAGACGCCGCGATTCCGAGCGCGTTGAGCCATCAGGTCAAGGCTCACTTCGACGCCGCTCCGCCGGGTCAGCAGGAGCGGACCGCGACCCTCGACGGCACGCGGGTCGATCGCAGGCGCGTCGCCGTGATCGGACCCCCGCTGAAGGGCGAGCGCTACGTCTCCGCCGACTCGTGCTGCGACGCGACGCGCCACACGCGCGCCGCTCTGCCGATCGATGGGGCAGTCTGGGTCGCGCAGCGGTACGCCGTCGATTGGGAGCAACTTAACGATGACGACCGGATCTGCTCCGGCCCGACGAACCTGGTTAAGAGCTACACGATATACGGCAAGCAGGTGCTGGCAGTGGCCGACGGCACGGTTGTCACCGCGATAAACGATCAACCCGACGTGCCGCCCGGCAGCTTTCCGCCCGGGCTGACGCTGGATCAGGCCGACGGCAACGCGGTCATCCTGGACCTGGGCGGCGGCAACTACGCGATGTACGCGCACATGCAGCCGGGGAGTGTGCGCGTAGCGGTGGGCGATAACGTCACGCGCGGCCAGGTGCTGGGACTGGTCGGCAACTCTGGCAACACGCTGGCGCCGCATCTGCACTTCCAGATGATGGATTCGCCGCGCTCGCTCGAGTCCAACGGCCTTCCCTACGAGATCGACCGCTACCAGGTAACCGCCTCAACCCCGGGCACCGAGGCCTTCGATCAAGCCGAGGCCAACGGAACTCCGTTAGCGCTGACCCCAATGACGCCGCCGCGTCAAGTGACGTCAGCCCTTCCGCTTGACCAGCTAATAATCTCGTTCCCCTGAGTCCGCACCTAGTGCCGGCGGCTCGCTCGCCGACACGGAGCGCTTGACGATCGCAGAGCGGACCGCGAGATCAGGGTTTGCGATCGAAAATGAACAGAGGAACCTGGTTCGAGTGTTTCGGATCGATCGCTAGGATCCGGCGACCGGCCTCGGCTCTGATTGCGCCGGAATCGATTCCCGCTTTGCGCAGCGCGGCGGCTACCGCGTCAAGGTCTTCGGCTTCGAGCCATAGCGCGTACATCCCTTCGCCGTTCGCCGCGATTTGCGCCGCTACCTGCCCGCCGGCGGCGAGGCGAATCTCCGCGCCGCCGACCTTTACCGCCGCAAGGTTGCCGGATGCGTCGCGCGACACAGCAAAGCCAAAGTTCTTTTCATAGATCGACGCGGCGTCGGCCAGGTCCGTTGTCGCCACGTCAAGGCGGTCGAGTCTTTTCAAAATACTCATACGAATTCGCTCTTGGGTTTAGCACAAAAACCGCGGGGCCGAATGATTCTCCATCCGGCCCCGCGTTAGTGAAACTATATTTCGCGAATCAGCTCTTGGGCTTGAGCGAGAAATTCGCGTTGGCCGTCGCGCCGTCTTTCACGTTGACCTTCTGATCCTCGGTGCCGAGCTTTTCCTGCCAGACCTGGACTGTGTAATCGCCCGGGGGCACGTCCTTGATCGTGAAGTTGCCGCTGTCGTCGGTCACAGCGTAATACGGCGTGTCAGTCGCGACCCACCATCCCTTCATCCAGCCGTGCGCGTCGCAGGTGACCTTGATCACCTCGGGCTTTTCGACCTTCTCTTCGATCTTCTTCTTGAACTTGGGCTGCGCCATGTTGAAGGAAGGATTCGCGGTCGAATAGGTATGGATGTTGTGCAGGATACCGTCGGAGTTGATGATATCGACGGTGGATCCTGCGGGGAACGCAAGCACGTGCGGCACGTAGTCGCATCCTTTTTGATCGAACTCGACGTTCTGCGGCTTGAGTTCGCCCTTGGCGCCCTTGACGATCACGACTGCGTTGGCGATTCCGCCGTTGCTGCCGACGATCAGCGATTCGTCGAAATGCGGCTTGAGTCCGCACACGTCCTTGTCCTTGGTGATCTCGACCTTCTTCGGCGCCGGCGCAGTGCCGTCATACTTCACGGTGCCGCTGATCGTTCCGCCGGCCGCGGCCGCGGCCGGATAACTAATCACCCCGATAGTGCCAACGGCGACGACGGCTGCGCAGGTTGCAACGAAAATTGAAAGCTTGTTCATCTATTTTCCTCCCGAAAAATCCATCGCGGCTCCTGACGCTCAGGAACCTTTCTTTTTGCTTGCCTTGACCGCCTTCGCCGGCGCGACGTCGGCCACCTGCGCGGGCAGTGTCTTTCCCGGATTCGTTCCGAACCAGAATATGTAGTCGCGAAGCGCCTTGATCTGTTCCGGCTCGTTCCCCTTCAGGATATCGTCGGGGCCGCCCGGATAGAATGACGGCATCTTGGTGCCCGGCTGCACCGCCTGCGGGTTCTTGAGCCACAAGAGTATCCACTGCGGATTGAGCCGGTCATGCGCCATCGCGAGATCCGGAGCCCATCCCGAAGGCGGACCCTCGGGCTTCTTGTCGCCCTGCTGATGGCAACTGAAGCAATTGAAGTAATCCTTGGTCGTGAGCTTCTGACCCGCCTGGAGCATATCGGACGGGATCAGGTTCACATTCAGATACTCGAACGGCACCTCGACGTCGGAGAGCGAAGTGAAATAGTTCACCACCGTGTCATCTTCGGCGTTGGTAAAGTGGAACGTCGGCATCCGGATCTTCAGCCACGGCCGGATCGGCGTCGGTCCCTGCAGGAAGGTGAATAGCCAGTCGGGCTGCACCTTCAACCCTTCGCCATTGAGAATCGGCGGAGCGAAGTTGATTTCGTCTTCTGAGTAAAAGCGCCGGATATAGCCACCGCGATTCTCGATAATGTGGCATCCGACGCAGTTATAAAAATTCACCAGTTGCCGGCCCGCCTTGATATCTTTCTCGCCCTGGGTATCCGGCGCGCGATAGCGCTCGGGCACAGTGGTGTCGGTGCGGCTGGCCAGAAACACGCGCAGCCTGCCGATATCCGCATCCTGGAAATCGAAGTTGGGCATCAACTGCTCGACGTCCTTGGTCGCGTAGATGCGCGGATCCTGCAGCTTGTGGAAGGTCCACGCGTTCCAGGTCTGCGGAATATCCGTGCGGTCTCCAAAAAACAGCTCATCGACGTGCTTGGTTCCAAACGAGGTCAGCTCGACGCCGATGCGCGATTCCTTGTCCATCCCCTCGACTTCGTGGCATCCGAAGCATCCGTACTTGCGCACCAGCGCTTGGCCGGCCTTGATATTTTCAGGATCCTTCAGCGCAGTCTCGACGCCGGCATCTTCCTGCTTCTTGCCGTGCGTCATCAGGAACGCAGTTAGCGCCTCGGCCTCGTGGTCGGACAGGCGCAGCGACGGCATCGCGGTGTGCGGAGAGAAATCGCGCGGGTTCTTGAGCCATGCGTAAATCCATTGCGGGCTGGTCTTGGCTGCGATTCCATCGAGGTTCGGCGCAAAGTCCTTGGCCGTGCGCGTCGCGGTGGGGACGAAGTGCGCGTCGTCGCCAACCGGAGTGCCGATCTGATTTGGCTCGACCGAATGGCAGGCCTTGCACCCGACCGACTCGAACAGCCCCTTGCCCTCTTCGACGAACGCGGGATTCGCGATATCAGCCTCGAGCGTCGGCGGCTCCGGATGCGCTGCCAGCCACACGGCGGAATTCTTTGCCGAGCTCGACAGCAGGAACGACGCGATCTGCGTCGCCTGCTCGCGCGAGAACATGAAGTTCGGCATCCGGGTGTGCGGATGAATCAGGTGCGGATTGGTAATCCAGCGCACGGTCCACGAGGGGTCGAGCTTCGCCGAGGCAAGTTTCAGATACGGACCGATCTTGGGCAGATCCTCGTAGCCCGCCGCCAGATGGCATCCGGTGCATCCCATCTGCTGGAACAGGCGCTCGCCCTGGACCCAGTTGATCGCGATCTGCTTGTCGTCCTTGCCGCGCAGCGAACCGACGTCGAGATGGCACTTGACGCATCGCGACTGCATTTCGTCGCCCTTCAGCAGCGGATGCTCCCAGTGCTCGACGTCGCCGTGCGCCATCGCGATCGAATTAACCGCGGGCCCCTGCCCTTCGTGGCACGGGGTGCATCCGAGCTTGTCCGGCGGATGCTTGTCGATAATCGCCGCGAAATTGGAATGGGTGCGAAACGGCTGCGGCGCGTTCTCGAAGCCCTTCTTGTCGATACCCATGTGGCACGACTGGCAGCGGTTGACGCGCGCGATCGCTTCATCGAACGCGTTGCGATCGAAGTCATCGATCGCGGTCTGCTGAATCTTCGGAATCTTCGGATAGCGCAGGATCACCCGGCCGGCGAATTTAATCGGGATCATGTAGCCGTCGGCCTTGTCGAAAAGATCGTCGCGGGTCTTGGTCAGGACCTTAAGCCGGTCGGTAATCGTGTTGACCTGCGAGTTGATCGTCTCGATCTGATCCTTGACCTTCTGGGCGGCCGCCTTGGCGGCGTCGGAGACTTTGGTTTCCCGATCGAGATCCTTGTTCAACTGGTCGAGCTGATTTTTGTACTTGGTCGGATCCTGATTGGTCTGGATCGCGTGATTGTAGTCGTACCAGCTCTCGGTCATGTACGACTTGGTGAAGCGCGCCGCCTGCTCCTTTTCGTCGGCGGTAACCTGAAGCCCGACCAGCTGGCTCTTGAGCGCGGCGAGCTTGTCGGCGGTCGCACCCGAGCTGAGCTCGCGCTGGTCGGCGGCCAGGTCCTTGATCAGCTTTACGTATTCAGGATTCGCGTCGAGCTTTTTCTGCTCAGTCGCGGCATCCTGCATGTACTTGTCGTACGCCAGCCGGTCGAACTCGACCTGATACTCTTTCCACGGGCGGCGCGAGATATTGTCGTCCCAAATCGACCACACCGCGACCACGAGCAGCAGCGCGACCATCAGGACGAACAGCGCGCTGTATGACTTGCCTTCCTCAGTGGGATCAAGCCCCGGTCTGCCAGCCATCTATCCTACCTACCCGCCCTCGAATCAGTTGATCGCGCCGCATGCCGCAGCCGCTTGGTTCATCTCACTCAGGAGTCCGCGCCGGAAAAACTCTCGGCGATATAGCCAACCAGGAACACCAGGATTCCGATCCCGGTCAACTTGTACTCATTACCCATTCCGTGCGTCTGCGTAATTCCCACGAACAGCGCGAAACCCACATCCGCGCAGCCGAGCGCCTCCAGAACTTTGCCCAGTAGGTACACGCAACTCAGCCGCGCCTCAAATATTTATCCAGGGGGTAACCAGGATGTACTTGATGTTGAGCGCATGCCGCAGCATCATCTTGATAAACACGCCCATCATCGCGATCAGCAGAAACCCGGTGATCCCGAAACGCACCGGTCCCCACTTCTCGAGCAACTCCGGTCCCCCGCCGGGAAACGCCGACCACGGATCGTTGGCGGGTCGCGCGCGAATCCATAAATAGAATGCGATATAGCCGACCACGAAGTAGCCGATGATCAGCGTGAGCCCGAAGATCGCAGAGGCCAGGTAGTCGCGGAACCCGAACAGGTACGGCAGATCGACGTTGGTCAGCGCCTCGACCAGGTGCGGGTCCCATACCTGCCCCGGCCAGAACCAGTTCCATCCGGGGCCGCGGAAGAAAGTCCCGATTATGATGAACGAGACCCACAGCACGTGGAACCCAAGGAAGAAGGTCAGGATCTCGAACATCCGCTCGCGGAAAGTGTAGTAGCCGTTGCCCTTGGGGTTGATGTCCAGATACGGAATCAGCATCAGGCCGACGATAATGAAGCTCGGCAGCACCACTCCCGCGTACCACGGATCGAAGAAGACCAGCATCTCCTGCAGGCCCAGGAAGTACCACGGCGCTTTCGAGGGATTCGGCGTCCGGGTCGGATTGGACGGCTCCTCGAGCGGAGCGTTGATCGTGAGCGACCAGATGGTCAGCACCACCACGACCAGCAGCGTCATCAGGAATTCGCTGCGCACCAGAAACGGCCAGGTGTGAAGCTTTTCCTCGACCCCGCCTCCCGCCTTCTTGATCGGGACTTCAATCCGCTTGCCGCCGGCCGCGCCCTGTCCGCCACTGCCCGCCGGTGCGCGTGCGGGAGCGCCCGCGCCGCCCGCGGCCGCCATCATCATTGTAGCATTGGAAGCGTTGCCCGGAGAATTTCCTTCGTGGCTCGCCATGATTAAACCCTTGTCGATTCCATCGGCGATAGTTCGCGCGGCCTCGCGCATCCGCTAAGACCAACTCGCATGCGCTCAGGCCCGGTGCGTGTCGGCGTCATCGTCTTCCTTCCACGGAGCAGGCGCCGCGGCGCGCCAGATAAGCCACAGCGCAATGCCCATCCCAACCGGGACCGAGAGCACGCGCACAATTCCCATGTGCGCGATATAGGACATCAGGTCGCCCATTGCCGTTCTCTCTCTACTAACGCCTAGAGCGGGCCTGACATTCCGTCACGCCGAATCCGCCAGAAATGCACCGCCATGAAGATGGTCGCGACCAGCGGAAAGAAGATGCAGTGCAGGATATAAAACCGAAGCAGCGTATGCGGCCCGATTTCGGCGCCGCCGAAAATAAACGCGCGCGCGTCGTAGATCGGGTTGACGCCCAGCACCTCGTGGAACGGTCCGCCAAACCCCAGTAGCGGGGTGGCGCGCGCCATGTTCGAGCCGACCGTCACCGCCCAAATCGAAAGCTGATCCCACGGCAGCAGATATCCGGTGAACGAGAGCAGCAGCGTCAGCACCAGCAGGATAACTCCGACCACCCAGTTGAACTCGCGCGGCGGTTTATACGATCCGGTCATGAACACCCGGAACATATGCAGCCACACCGCGATCACCATCCCGTGCGCGGCCCATCGATGCATATTGCGCATCAGCATCCCGAACGGCATGTCGAATTCGAGATACTTCATGTCCGCATAAGCATATTCCGCGGTCGGCCGGTAATAGAACATCAGATACACGCCGGTGATGACCGTGACCAGGAACAGCAGAAAGGTTATTCCGCCCATGCACCAGGTGAAGCGCAATCGGACGGCATGCTTTTGCACTTTTGAAGGATGAAGATGCAGCCAGACGTTGCCCGAAACCATCAGGATCCGGTTTCGCGGCGTGTCTTCGTAGCCGTGGCGGAAGATCGACTGCCACGCTTGAGAATCGGTGATCTGGCGCCTGACCTCTTTCCAGTCCAACTTCGCCATCTAAGCCACTACCCGGGCATTAAGCGCCCGCCTCCACATGAACCCGATGCTTACTCTAAAACGAACCGCGCTTCCAACCCCTCGATTCCAAAACCCAATCTACCGCCGCGCGTAAGGCTACCTAATTATTGTGCGACTCTGCAAGAAGAACCGCTGATTTGCGGCGCGATCTTCGCTAACTTCCGCCGCCCTACGACTTCCCCGCCCCGCCGCTGCGCGAAAAAAACGGAACGATCAATCCGTACGCGAACATCACGACCGCAATCGCCACCACCAGAATCCCCATCCCGGTCAGGAGCCCGGTCGCCATCAGGACCAAGCCCACCACCAGCAGCGGAATCGCAAACGCGATCGGATTGAACGGATCGCCGCGCCCCGCCTTGATCCTCGAGTCGCGCGCAAGGTCCGCCTGATCGGCTTCCTCGTTGCTGTCCTTCAGCAGCGAGACCGCGTAGTCGGTCATCTCTTGCCGATTCGGCATCGCACGCAGCCGCTCCGAAAGCTCGCGCGCAAGATCCTCGACCGCGCGATCGTTCGCGGTCGATTGTCCCGGCAACGCGGTCTCCGGTGGCGGCGGCGATTTGGAATCGCGATCGGTTTCGTCAGACATATAAAAAGCACTCGCGATCGGCGAGCCACACGTATCGCACCAATGGCAAACTGTCAAAGCCCCCGCCAGCCACAGGCGCGCCCGCGCGCGCGGCCGGCGGCATTCGAGTTGGAAATCCGAAAGGTCCAGTGATAGTTATCGTCAAGCGACGGAGGTAACGATCATGGGTCTGCCTAACGGAATCCATCATCTCGCCATCTGCACCAAAGACATCAAGAAGCAGATCGAGTTCTTCACCGAGGTGGTCGGGATGGAACTGGTCGCGCTCTACTGGATGCACGGCGTGGACAACACCTTCCACGGCTTCCTGCGGATGAGCGACAGCTCCTCGATCGCGTTCGTGCAGCATCCGGAGATCGCGAATATCAAGCCAATCAAGGGTGTCTCGAACGCCGGTCACACCACACAAAACGTCGCGCCCGGCGTGATGCAGCACGTCGCGATGAACGTCGACACCGAAGCCGACCTGCTGGCGATTCGCGATCGCGTGCGCGCCCACGGCGTCTGGATCATGGGACCACTCGATCACGGCCTGTGCAAGTCGATCTACTTCGCCGGACCCGAGGGTCTGATGCTCGAATTCGCGACCTCGGAAGGAAAAGCGATCGACGCCGAAGCGTGGATCGATCCTGAGGTCGTGAAGCTCGCCGGAATCGACCCGCAGGAACTCGAGCGCTACAAGCATCCGCCCGCATTCGAATCGAAGGGCGGACAAGTCGCGCAGCCGGCGCCCGATCCGTCAAAGCCGCTGATGGATTATCCGCCCGACGCGAAAATCTGGACCATGAGCGACGAGCAGGTCACGCGCACGATGAGCGAATCGACCCCGCCCGTCGCGGTCCCAAAGACCCGCGCCGCGTGATCAAAAGACCCGCGCAGCGTAATCAAAAGGACCCGCGCAGCGTGACTGGCGCTCAGGTGCCAATCGATGAAGGCGAAAGAAGAGTCGAAGAAAGTTTCGACGGCAGGCGGCACCAACACCCCGGCCCAGCCGGCTGTCGTTGACAGGGCCACCTTTCAGGCCGAATTGGATGCGCTGCGGGTTCGAGAGAAGGCGCACATGCGCCAGGGTGACGCGATCGCGGCATCCCGCCGGCGGCTGCCGATGGTCGAGGTGGACTCCGCCCTCAAGCTGATTGGCCCGCACGGCCCAGTGACGCTTCTCGAGGTGTTCGAGGGCCGTCAACAGCTCATCGCCTACTACTTCATGTGGCACGCCGGCCGCCCCGCGCCGGAGCAGTGCGAAGGATGCACGTGGGTTACATCGCAGGTCCAGGAGCTGTCCTATATTCATTCGCGCGACGTAACCTACGCCACGTTTTGCAAAGGCCCGTACGAAGAGAGCGCCCGCTACCGCGACTTCATGGGCTGGGAGATGCCTTGGTACTCGGCCCTCGGCTCGCTCGACCAGCTCCTGGTCGGACGCCCGGTGAGCATGATGTACATCGTTTGCTACCTTCGAAAAGAATCCAAGGTCTTCGAGACTTACTGGACCACGATGCGTGGGGTCGAGGCGATGGATAACAGCTACCGGTTGCTCGACTTGACCGTCTATGGGCGGCAGGAGATGTGGGAGGACTCGCCGTCCGGCTGGCCGCAACGGTTTAAGGGCAAGCAGAATTTCCGTACCGATGGACGTCCTATGGCGCAGTGGTCTCGCCTGAAAGCCGGACGCTCCGACAACCTCGGCACCACCCGCCGCTAGCGCCCGCCCCGCATAATTGCTGCCTCTCTGTCCCTCTCCCAAAAGATTGGGAGGTGCCACTGGCACGCGGGTGTCGCGCGCCGCGCCGCCCTCTCCCAATTCTGCAGGGAGAGGGACAATCTCCAGAAACACTCGTGGCTCGATTCAGCGATCCTGCCGGAGTAATTACGATCGCATGCGTAAAGCGATTCGCCCTATTCACTTAGCACTCGGCATTCATGGACTCGCGCTCTTGCGCACCTATGCGCACGACGAACCGCTCGCGCAGAGCATCGCGCGGAAATTGGCCGACTTCGCGGCCGCGATGGAAAATCATCCGGGCAACGTGCCAGTTGCAATCAATGAAACCGATGTGCGCGAAGGATATGCCGCGTGGTCCGCCACCTACGACCTGCCGGGAAATCCGCTAATCTCCGCCGAGGAGCCAGTCGTTCACGCGATGATCGACACGATCGCGCCGGGCCGCGCGCTCGACGCTGCGTGCGGCACCGGGCGGCATACAAAGTACCTCGCTGGAAAGGGATTCGACACGACCGGTATCGATTGCTCACCCGAGATGCTCGAGCTCGCGCGCGTCAAGGTTCCCGAGGCACGGTTCGAGCTCGGCGATCTGACCGCGATTCCGTTCGCCACCGGCAGCTTCGATCTGGCGCTCTGCGCGCTCGCTCTCGACCACGCTGACGATCTGCTGACGCCAATCGCGGAACTGGCGCGAGTCGTGCGCCCCGGCGGACGCGTGATCATCTCCATGATTCATCCGATAGGCCGCCAACTCGGCGGAGGGGCATTTTATCGCGATGCGGACGGCGCGCGCGGAATAGTGCGCGGGCCGGAGCAGAGCGTTTCTGACTACATCATGGCGGCAGTGAACGCGGGACTCGAAATTCGCCAGTGCGTCGAGCCGGTCTGGGGCGAGCGCGAGATCGCGATGCTCGAAGGCAAGCGTGGGCGGCGTACGGAACTCACGTCGTCGGCGCTCGACCCGGAAATTTTCCGCATCGCGATCCTGGACTCGCCCTGCGCACTGGTGTTGAACCTCGCAAAGCCCGCTATTTTGCGCTAATATGTACAGGAAACCTGTACGGAAACCCAATCATGCCCAAAGAAGCAACCTACACCGAAGCGCGCGCAAACTTGGCCTCGCTCTGCGATGAAGTTGCGGAGAGCCGCGAAGCCCTGATCATCCATCGGCGCGGCGCCCGCGACGTCGCGATCGTCGCGGCCGACGAGCTCGAAGCCCTGACCGAGACCGCGCATCTGCTGCGCTCTCCGAAAAACGCCCGCAGGCTGACAACCGCGCTCCTGCGCGCGCGCGGCACGCGGCTCAAACCGCTGTCGGTCGATAAGCTCAGGCGCGAGTTCGGACTTGGCAAGCACGCCTGACCGGCTCGCAATCTTTCATCCCGAATTTCGCCAGGACCTGCGCTATTGGGTCGAGACCAATCGCCGTGTGGCTTTGCGAGTCCTCGACTTGGTCGAGGCCGTGATGCGTGATCCGTTCCAAGGCGTCGGGAAACCGGAACCGCTGAAATACGTTCTGGCCGGCGCGTGGTCCCGCCGCATAACCGAAGAACATCGGCTCGTCTATGCGGTCAGCACCGGCCGAATTGATTTCCTGCAGGCGCGATACCACTACTGAGAGGAAGAAGTAATAAATGACGCGCAACTTCTGGAAATTCTCTCTCCCAGCATCGGGAGGGTGTCGATAAACGAGATAAACACATTCGTAGGTCGCAGATATTTCGCAGGTAAAAGGCCGCCGAGACGGCGGCTCTACTGGCATAGGGCCCTTTCTCAGTGAGACCGGCGTCTCGCCAGTCATTACAGATCGCGCTGCGGTAATTATCGACGGTCTCGCACTGGGAGGGGTTGCGCGCCCCAATTCTCGCGCGATTTTCGCGCGGATTGTGACGCGTCCGCGGAGGGTGGCCTTGCGGAGTCATCGGGTTCTGGCAGTAACGGCTGGCGTCTCGTTTACCCACGCGCACAGTGACTTGCGCACGCACGGCAGCATTTCCCGGAAGCGTTCGCCAGCCTAACACCCGTTCGGGTTTTTGCCAGATTTGTTCATGGCTGAACTGTTCAGCCTTATGCCCGATTCCGCTTCGTGCAAAACTGATCGGGTGGAAGCATCCCGCACACAATTCCGCCCCACTTTGCCTGCCTCACTCCGGTGGGATGCTATCGCGACGGGCGAGATTTCTCGCGATGCGCGCAGCGCGAGTCTTGGCGCATTGTCAGCAGCGGCAGACGGCTTGGCCGCGTTCCAGCCGGAAGCAGAGCAGCACCCTCATCCGGCGCTGCGCGCCACCCTTCGAGAGGCTCAGGGCAGGCTCTTTTCCCGAAGGGAGAAGGATCAAGAAATGCCGAATGCCTTCTCCCTCCGGGAGAAGGTGCCCGAAGGGCGGATGAGGGTGCTGCTCTGCCAGCGGCGACTTAGCCCCATGAGTTGGCGCTACCTCAAGGACGGATCAGTGCGCCGAAGCGCTCGAAAATCGATCACCAAAAAAGCTGCTGAAACGAACCCATCGTCGCAAAATCGGCAGCATCTGAAAGGAGTTTATTTTTTTAGCCACTAGAAAAGATACCAAACGAACCCACCGCAAACGCCCGAAATTGAAAAATACAAGGCACTATCTTGCCCGGAATCGGGAAAAGCGCGAACAAGCGCGCACTCCCTTCGCGAAGGATCAGACCGGCTCGCAGGCGCTCGCTACGCGAGCTTGCGCGCGATGATGAGATCGTGGACCGAGAAGCGGGCGACCGGCGCGAGCGTCTCAACCTTGATGTTCGGATCGTGCAGCACGTCGCGGGCGCGCAGCCGCGTGGTCCATCCGAGCAGCTTGGTCAGCGGATTTATCAGCGTGTTGAGAAAATAAAGGATCGGATTTGGACTGGCGAAATGATTGACCACCACGATCCGGCCGCCGGGCTTACACACCCGGACCATCTCGTTCATCATCCGGATCGGATCGGGCACCACTGTGATTACGTGGAACGAAACCACGTCGTCGAAGCTGTTGTCGGGGAAATCGAGATTGAGCGCGTCGCCCTGCTTGACCTCGATATGACGCCATCCGTTCTCGCGGATTTTTTCGTGCGCATGCGCGAGCATCGCTTCCGACGGATCGATCCCGACCAACTGAACGTAAGGCGGAAACGCGTCGAGCGACATCCCCGTGCCGACGCCCACCTCGAGCACGCGCTGGCCCGGCCGCAAATTAAGCGACTCGACCACCTCGTGCTCGTGAACCAGGAAAGCGCGGACGAAAACCGCGTCGTAAAAACGGGCGAAGTCGGAATAGATGCGGCTTTCGTGAGGCTCAGCCATTGGCGAAATTTCCCTTGATCAGGCCGAGGCGAAACGGATGGCAAGATCCGGACGCGATGGCGTTGCTCTCGCTGTTATCGATCCGAGAATCGGCACGCTTACGCGGCCGCGTTGACTCCCCGAAGCTGGCGCTTCACCGACGCGATATCGCGACGCCGAAAGCGCCACTGCCGCCCCTTCTTGAACGCCGGAATAATATTGCGGCGCGCAAATTCATTTACCGTGTCCGGACTGAGGTCGAGCAGGAACGCGACCTCGCGCGAATTAAGTAGTATGTCGTCTTTATCGGCCATGTCAGTCCAACAAGACGCCTTTCATGATTAGGATTGGAACGGGCCTTTGTAACCCAGCACCGTTGATGAAGTCAAGTTTACGCTTCGATGACGGCAACCGCGAGGACGATCCTAACGAATTTACAATCTGATAGCCTAAGCCGCGCTATTAGACGCTAATTGTATTTAATTTGCGTATCGAGATCAGGTAATCGTACCACGCCCGGGTCACCACGATACACGAAAAGAGTCCTGTCAGAACGCCGACGCACAGCGTCACCGCAAATCCTTTCACCGGACCGGTGCCGAACTGGAACAGAATCAGGCCCGCGACGAAGGTCGAGATATTCGAGTCGCGAATCGCCGACCATGCGCGCTGATAGCCGAGCTTGACCGCTTCACGCGTGGTCTTGCCGTTGCGAAGCTCCTCGCGCATTCGTTCGTTGACCAGCACGTTCGCATCGACGGACATACCCAGCGTCAGGACGATTCCGGCGATTCCGGGAAGAGTCAGCGTCGCCTGCATCGCAGCCATCACGCATACCAGCAGCAGGATATTCAGCGACAAACCGAAGTCGGCCAGGATTCCCGCGCCGCTGTAGTAGAACGCCATGAAGATCAGCACGGCGGCCGCGCCGATCACAAAGCTCATCTCGCCCTGCCTGATCGAGTCGCGTCCGAGCGACGGTCCTACCGTGCGCTCTTCTTCGATCTCGACCGGCGCCGGCAGCCTGCCGGAGCGGAGCACGATTTCGAGATCATGCGCTTCCTCGAACGAGAAGCGGCCGGTTATCTGGACGTGGCCGCCGGGAATCCGTTCCTTGATCACCGGCGCGGAATAGACCGTGCCGTCCAGGATAATCGCGAGCTCGCGGCCGACGTTCTCCGCCGTGATGGTGTCGAAGATCTGCGCGCCGCGCGCGTCGAGATCGACCGATACGTAGGGCCCTTCAAGCCTGCCGCCCGGACGCACGGCCGCGTCGGTCACCACGTCGCCGCTGACCAGCACCGGAGTCTCGACCAGGTACGGAGTTCTTCCGCCGCGATCTACCGGTCCGTATAGAATCTCGTCGCCGGGCGGCGGACCGTTTTGGATCGCGTCCTGCACGCTGTGGGTGTTGTTGACCAGCTTGAACTCGAGCACCGCGGTTTTTCCGATCAGCTCTTTGGCCCGTTCGGGATCCTGGATGCCGGGAAGCTGGACCAGGATCTCGTCCTCGCCCTCTTTCTGCACGGTGGTTTCGCGCACGCCTAGCTGATCGATTCGATTGCGAATCGTCTCGAGCGCCTGGTCCATCGCGTTCGATCTGATCTGCTGCAAATCGCGCGGCCGGAACGCGATACTGTACGCTGGTCCGCTCTCATCGGGCACGCTCGACACGATCAGGTCGGGAAACGATTTCGACATCAGGTCCAGGAACGCGCTGCGCTCGTCGCTGCTCTTGAGCTTCACGATCGGACTGCCGCTCGCGTCCTGCGAGATACCGGCGAGGTCGAGCTTGTTATCCTTGAGCTCGCGCTTGATATCGTCGGCGCGGCGGCGCAGCTGGGTTTTGACCGCATCGTCCAGCTTCACTTCCATCAGCAGATGGGTCCCGCCCTGCAGATCGAGTCCGAGCTGAATCTTGGTGCCGCCGATCCATCCGGTCCACCAATCGGGCAGCGGAACGTTGAAGCTCGGCAGCATGATGATGATGGCGACGACCACCAGCAGTCCGGCCAGGTACATCCGGGTAAGGCCGCTGCCGCCGGTGAAATGGAGATAGAGAAACGCGACGCTAATCGCGAGCAGAATCAGGATCGGTGCGAAGGATTGTGCTTCCACGGAATTTAATTGTCACCTTGCAGTGAAGCGCCGCAACGCGGGCGGGCTTTGATTAGTCTTTCTTTGCCGTTTTGCCGGCGGTTGAAATCGACGCGATTTGCGGCCGCTCGACCTTGACCCGCACGTTGGGCGCGATCTCGAGGGTAACGACGCGGTCGCCCAGTTCATGGATTCGTCCGATAAGTCCGCCGGTGGTGACGACTTCGTCGTTGCGCTTCAGGTCCTTGAGCATCCGGTCATGCTCCTTGGCCTTCTGCGTCTGCGGACGGATGAGCAGGAAATAAAAGATTCCGAACAGCAGCGCGAGCGGGATAACGGTGGTCAGGAAGACCTGCTGGCTCGGATTACCCGAGCCGGCCGCAGCAGTCTGTGCGTAAGCGATTCCTTCGAAAAACATCAATCCTCATCCATCGGCTGACTGGCGGCTTCACCCGCGGCCAGGCCGGCATTCATTGAATTTGCATAAGCAGCGAAGGTCCGAGATGCGATAGCAGCTTGGGCCCCCTTCATCAAGCGCGCATAGAAGTGGAGATTATGCTCCGTTAGCGCGCGCGCCGCGAGTATCTCTCCGGATAAAAATAGATGCCGCAAATAGGCGCGCGAAAGCGTCCGGCATGGACGGCATTCGCATCCGGCGTCGAGCGGACGCTGGTCGCGCGCGTAGGCTGCCCGCTTGATCGACAACGGACCCGTGCTGGTGAACGCCGATCCATTGCGGGCGTTGCGCGTGGGCAACACGCAATCGAACATATCGAAGCCCATGCCGATCGCGGCCAGCAGATCGGCGGGCGTCCCGACTCCCATCAGGTAACGTGGACGGTCGGCCGGCAGCATCGAGGCACTCAGCGCCGCCATCTCGTACATCGCGTCCTTGGGCTCGCCGACCGAGAGCCCGCCCGCGGCATAGCCGTCGAACTCGAGCGCAGTGATCTGCGCGGCACTGGTCTTGCGCAGGTCGGCATAGACTCCTCCCTGCACGATCCCGAACAGCGCCTGGGTTGCGCTCTGTCGTGCGCGCAGCCCGCGCTCGGCCCAGCGTGCGGTGAGCTCGAGCGATTTAAGCGCACGCTCATGGGTTGCGGGGAACGGAGTGCACTCGTCGAGCGACATCATGATGTCCGAGCCGAGCGCTTCTTGCAGCGCGACCGCGCCCTCTGGGGTAAGAGCTACCGCGGCGCCGTCGAGATGCGAGCGGAAGCGGATGCCGCCTTCGTCGATCGAGTTGATCTTCGCAAGCCTCATCGCCTGGAAGCCGCCGGAATCGGTCAGGATCGCGCCGGGAAATCCCATGAAGCGCGCCACGCCGCCGAGCTCGCGAATCAAGTCGGGACCGGGACGCACCAGCAGATGATAGGCGTTGGCCAGCACCAACCGAAATCCCATCCCCCACAACTCGTCGGGCGCCATCGCCTTGACCGCGGCGCGGGTGCCGACCGGCATGAATGCGGGCGTCGCGATCGCGCCGTGCGCGGTCAGGATTTGTCCGCTGCGCGCAAGGCCGTCGGCGGCGGCAACACTAAACTGGATCGGAGTCTTCATCAGAGGATCAGCATCGCGTCGCCATAACTGAGGAACCGGTATTTCCGGCGAATCGCTTCAGCATACGCCTGAAGGATCGTTTCGCGCCCGGCCAGCGCCATCACCAGCGCGAGCACGGTGGTGCGCGGCATATGAAAGTTGGTGATCATCGCGTCCACCAGCTTGAAGCGAAATCCAGGAAAGATGAAGAGCCCGGTCGAGCCCTCGGGTTCACCGGTGATCGCCCATGATTCGAGCGCGCGGACGCTCGAGGTTCCCACGGCGACGACCCGGCCACCCATGCGCTTGGTATGCTCGATCGCCTCGCGCGCGGCGGCGTCGATCGTGAACCATTCGGCCTCCATCGAGTGGCTCTCGACCGAAGTCCCGCGAACCGGAGCGAAGGTGCCGGGACCGATGTGCAGCGTGATCCGTGCTACGCGGATTCCGGCGCCGGCCAGATCGGTGAAAACGCGTTCGGTGAAATGCAGTCCCGCGGTCGGCGCCGCGATCGCGCCCGGTATGCGCGCATACACGGTCTGGTAGTCGTCCAGATCGGCGGCTTCCACTTCGCGCCGGATATAGTGCGGCAGCGCAAGCATCCCGGCCTTGTTCAGAATCTCTTCGAGCGGCGCGCCGTCTTCGCTGACGATTACCGGGCGATGCTCCGGCGAGATTGCGGCGACCCGGAGCGCGCGTCCGTCCGCCAGCATCAGACGCGTGCCGACCGCGAGGCTGTGATGCGCGCGAGCGAGCGCGATCCATCCGCCCTTGGGATCGGCGACCGGGCGGACGAACAGTAACTCGACGCGTCCGCCCGATTCCTTGCGCGCGTAGAGGCGCGCCGGCAGCACGCGAGTGTCATTGAGGACGAGCAGGTCGCCCTCGCGCAGATGGTTGACGAGCTTGTAGAAGCGCGAATGCGCCAGCGTGGTCGTGCGCCGTTTGACGACGAGCATCCGAGCCTGGTCACGCTCGGCCAGAGGACTCTGAGCAATCAGTTCGGGCGGAAGATCGTAGTCGAGTTCGTCGAGCTTCATCGCGAGCGGTTATGAATTCTTGAAGATATCATCGGGCGTTTGCCGACAACAGGGTGGGAAGCACATCAAAGTGGCTTTGGCGCAGAACGGTCAAACCGTTCGGCCGTGACAAAGTCGGCCGCTTAGGCGATCAACGCGGTCTGGGTCTGATCATTTCCCACAACTGGCGCGGTCCGACGATTTTGAGCCCGGCAGGCGCAGGACTGAGCGCGAGAATTTCCTCGTCACCGGTCACCAGCACGTCGGCACGTGCCGCCAGTGCGGACGCAACCACGATAACGTCATTGCGCTCTCGCAACACGATAGGCGGGAGCCGGCGAGGCCGTCCCTCGACGTAATAACTCCTCAGAAAGGCTTCAGTTTGTTTTACAAGCACCGCAGGAGCCCTAAACTTGCGTTCAAGAACCGAGCACAATTCCTGGATGACGACCTCGCCGGTCAGCAACTCATGCTCAGAAAGAATCAAGAACAGGAGATCAGCGCACAGTCCGCGAGTCGCGAGCGCGCTCGCGAGAACATTGGTATCCGGGTAGACCCTCACGACACAGTCTTGAATACATCCTCGTCGGTCAAAAAGCCGCGTGCTTCGGCAAATGGCATGATCCGGCGCCGAAGGTCCTCGAAGCGCGCCTGCGCGAGATGACGCCGCAAGGCATCGCGCACAACCTCGCTGCGGGTCCGTCCGGAGTTGCGGCAGACTTGATCGAGCAAAGGCTTCAGATCCGCGTCGAGGCGAACCGTCACTGCGCTGGTCTTCATGTCATACAATGTATCACACCGGGGTTATAGCCGCCACGCGATGCGGCGGTGCGAGCGCAGAAACGGAAGAGGCCCCGCGCCTTTAGAGCGCGGAGCCTCTTTTGCCAGATCTCGAAGTACCCGTCACCGGATTAAGGGGGGCGTAATTTTTCCGGTGACCAACATGGGATTCTCCCGAATCTGAACAAGATGAAGAATAACCTTACCTCAATGTACGGTCAAGAGCGGCAAGCGCTCGATCGGAAAAAAAACCGCGCGCCTTGATCGCGTGGGCGCTCATTTCATACGCGATTTGCGCTTTGACACGGATCCGGCGGGTTGACCTGACTGCATAATCCCTGTCCGCGCGGAAGAGGAATTGTTTTTCGCCACGTGGAAGACCGTGCGATCGAGTTGACGGGTTTACCGGCTTGAATTCCAAGACAGAATGCAAAATCGGCGGCCAGGAGCGCAATGCGGTTGCATGCGCGCAACAACAGATGCAAATCAGCGCGAAGAAAAACAAGGCACGCGCGCTCCTTCAATGTTTTAGGTAACTTCCCGGGCGGCATGACGATTGCTCTAGGGCTGCGTCATGTCCGGTCCAGATTCGTCGTTCTCGCAAAACTATCGCGCGATCGGCTGCCATTGAGGCAGCCGCAACCTGGGAAACCAGACGGGCTGAGGAGAGGTTGTGGGGAATTTAAGGCGTAAATTCCGTTTGTGGAGTTGGATGGTGCTGGCCGCGGTGGCGATGATCGCGAGCATTGGCGCTATTCGCACAGGAAGTGCCTCCGCGAAGTCCTCGAACGGCACCGCGGTAGCACCTGCCCTACAGCCTTCTGCTGCCTGCAGTCCGGGTTATCGCGCACTGACGTTCACCAACAATTGCAGTACCGACGTTTATCTGGGCGAGGGCTTAAGCAGCCCTCAGCTACAATCAACGAGTTCTTGCTCAACGGACACCGACTGCGCTTCGACTTCGTCCGCCAACCTGGCTTGCGTAGGTGGTACTTGTACAGAAACCTGCGCCACTCCCGGCACGTCCTCAGATTGCGGACCAAACCAAGTCTGCTATACGACAGCTAACAAAAACTCCTCTGGAACCCTCGTCAACGAATGCTTTTTTGAAAATCTCGAGCCTAGCTCCCTGTCCAGCCCAAGTTCCGGCTCGGCGTGGCAACTACCGGCCAACGGAGGACAGTCGGTGATCTGCGTTAAAGAGGGACCGGCCTCGGCGCCATCGACGGGAGCATCGGGAATCACCGGAGCGTCCTGCACCCAAAATTCAGATTGCGTCAGCAACACTTGCGCGGCTCCAAGCGCGTACAATCGACTCTGCACTGTGAACGACAGCAACTGTCAATGCCAGTCCGTATTCACGTGGGGTGGCAATTTCTGGGGACGCACCGAATGCACGGGAGCTGACACGTCCACGAACAGCTTGACCTGTCAGACCGGAAATTGCGGCGCCGCTAACGGAACTGCGGCCAACCTTGATTGCAATGCCTCTACCTCATCCAGCCCCATTGGCCAGCAGAACCCTGCATTCCTGGGTGAGTTCACAATGGAGGTTCCGCCTAACGGCACCTACAACGCCGGCGCGCAGGACTTTTACGACAACAGCTTTGTCAGTGGTTTCAATGTTGGCTACTCGATCGTTCCCGTTCCGGGCACTTTTTCGCCAGCATATGATTCTTCCAACCCTAAGCAATGCGGATCGCCGGGCGCGGTGGCTGTCGATTCATCCGGCAACCCGACCACCTACTGTTCCTTCGGCCTGCTAAATAGTTGCCCTGCCGAGTTCGCGCTCACGGACTCATCCGGAAACGTCACGGGATGCTGGAATCCCACTCAGGAATGCAGTGGCGGAACCCCAGATCAACAGAGCAACCTTTCTTGCACGAGCCAGGTTCCTTTCCTGTGCACGCAGAACAGCGATTGTCCCTATAACGCAGCCGGCACTTCGCAATCGATGACCTGCGACATCACGCCGGGTCAGGCATATAGCCAATGCGAATGCGCGCAAAACAGCGACTGCCCTTCCGGCTTCTCGTGCAGCGGGACAACGTGCGTTTCTAATTCAGGCACATCCGCAACTTGGGCTGACCTCTACGGATGCGGTAATTTCTACAACCTTTCCCCGTACAACGGATCAACGACGAGTATTAAAAATACTGGCGCGGTATGCGGATGCCCGTCATGGTCGGCCTCGGGGGAATGTCTTGCTGATAATATCAACTGGGAACAGGTGCCTGCCGGAAGCACGGGCCCGGTTAGCTCTCCGGCTCCGACTCCGAGCAGCTCGATCGGGGATTTATACCTCAAGTTCCACGACGCATGTCCCACCTCGTACACCTACGCTTACGATGACGCGGCTGGGTCTTACGGATGCACTAACACGGGACAAGCGGTAGGGCCGTCGTATAACATCACTTTCTGTCCGGCGGGCTCGGTATCGCCGACCCCGACGCCAACTGCGTCCGCAACGCCGACCGCGTCCGCAACTCCAACCGCGTCCGCAACGCCTACCGCGTCCGCAACGCCTACCGGAACCGCAACAGCAACCGGAACGCCAACGGCGACCGCGACGGCGACGGCACCCTCGACCCCAACTGCGACGGCTACGGCAACGCAAACCGCGACGGCCACACCCACGGCGACGGCGACGGCGACTGCCACGGCAACCCCGACGGCGACGCCAACACCTGCAATCGCTTGTATTGACAGCAGCACGGCAGCGCTCGATTTCCCAAATCGGGCTGGTGGCCGCGGCAGAGTTACGCACCATTTCGAGATCAGTAACGTGTGCAGCGAATCAGTTTCCGGATACGTTACGCCGCTGCGCGACACCGCGTTCTATGTGATCAGAGGGGGTGGCGATTTCTCGCTCGCCCCCGGAAAATCGCGCAAGGTCGTCGTCTCGTTCCGGCCGCCACGCGCCGGCAATTTTCAGAGCAACGTGCTGATTGTCGGCAATGCGCCGGCATCTCAACAGCTCACGGTCGGCCTGTCAGGAACCGGAACCCCGCGGCCGTAATGGCGCAAACTATGGATCGCAGCCGCTAGCGCGAAGGCCCGGGGCAACCTCCGGGCCTTCGTTTTTCGTATCGAGGAAAGATCGGGCGGGTTACGCGAAGCGCAGGACTATTTTTCCGAAATGTTCGGAGGCTTGCATCATGCGATGCGCCGCCGGCGCTTCGGATGCGGGCAACGTTTTGTAGATTGGCGGACGCAGACGGCCCGAGGCGAGCGCGGCGCCGAAGCGGGACAGGAACGCGCTGACGATCGCGGCCTTCTCCGCGGCGGGGCGGGTGCGCAGCGTCGATCCGAAAATCCGCAGATGACGGCGCAGGACGGCGGCGAGATCGATCTCGGACTTGGTGCCGGTCATAAGGCCGATCAGCACCAGGCGTCCGCCGTGGGCGAGCGCTTCGATATTTTGCGGCAGGTACGACGCGCCGATACTGTCGAGGATCACGTTAACGCCGCGTCCGCTGGTGGCAGTCTTCACGGCCAGCACGAACGGCCCCTTCTTGTAGTTGATCGCGACGTCGGCGCCAAACTTCAGGCATTGCTCGCACTTGGCGTCGCTGCCCGCGGTCACGATCGAGCGCGCCTCGGCTTCACACAGGAGCTGGATCGACGCGGTGCCGACTCCACTCCCACCGCCGTGGATCAGGACATTGTCGCCGGGCTTGACGCCGGCGAGCTCGAACAGATTGAGGAACGCGGTCAGGTAGACTTCGGGAAGACCCGCGGCTTCTTCATCGGAGAGTGCGTCGGGAATCTTCATCGCCGACCCGGCGTGCGCGACCGCCAGCTCCGCGTAGCCTCCACCCGGCAACAGCGCCATCGCGCGTTCGCCACGCTTCCATCCGTGCACGTGCGGGCCTACGGCGACGACTTCGCCCGCGACCTCGAGGCCCAGTATCTCCGAAGCGCCGGGCGGCGGCGGATAAAAGCCCTGGCGCTGCATCAGGTCGGCGCGATTGATTCCCGCGCATCGCACCTTGATCAGGATCTCGTCGTCCGACGCAACCGGATCGGGCGCGTCGCCGAGTTTCATTGCCGATTCATCGCCGGGGCGATCGATAAGCACTGCTTTCATGAAGATAGAACCTGCACGAGCGAGGTCACAGAGTCAAAAGCGTCATGCGAGAGCGGGCGGACCGGCAAGCACGCGGCGGCGGAAGTCGTCAAACGATTCCTTCCACGGCAGCCTGCCTTCCAGCCACCAGGTCGCGCCTGCCTCGGCGTAGGGCGCGACCTTCTCTCGCGCCAACGCGGGATCGCCGGAGGTCTCGCCAGTGCAGACGATATCGAACGGCGAGGCGGCGCTGCGATTCGCCGCGATAAAATCGCGAACTCCGCGGATGTCATCGGCAGAAAGCAGCTTCTCGATATCGGCGCTCGCCGGCACCACGCCGTCATAGCTGGCCGCGCGGCGAAACGGCGGTTTCTTGGGCCAGGTTCCCGCGAGCCAGATCGGAATTCGCGGAAGCTGCATCGGCGCAGGCAGAAACTGCGCGTCGCGCACCCGGTAGTGGACGCCATCGAAGGAAAATTTCGCGCCGCTCCATAGCCCGGTCACGATCGCCAGCGCCTCCTCGAGCATCGCGGCGCGGACGCGAGCCTCGAGCGGCCCGGCAAACGAGCTGATCTCACCGAACCAATCGCCGCCAAGACCGGCGCCCAGCACCATCCGCCCGCCGCTCAGATGATCGAGCGATACGGTCTCGCGCGCGAGCTTGGCCGGATTGCGGCGGAAGAGCGGCGTCACGATCGGACCGATGCGCATTCGGCGAGTCGCAAGCGCGATCGCGGCGAGCGCGACGGTGGTGTCGGCAACGGGAGCGGGCCAGTTGACCTGAATATGATCCCAGATGAAGAACCCGTCCCAGCCGGATTCCTCGGCCTCGCGCGCGAGGGCAGCGAGCTTGTTCGGATCGCCGTAGTCGCCGAACTGCGGAACATGAATTCCGAATTTCATACGATCGAGATAGGGAAGGCGCTCAGCTAGCGCAACCGCGAAGCGAACGGCCCATGTTCACAGCACAGGAGGATAGTGGCGCGGGCGTCTCGCCCGTGGGAGACCGGCGCGCCGCAGGCGTGCCGCACCAATGAATTCTCTTATCGGTAGCGGATGGGAAGGGTCGAAGGGTCCCGCGCGTGCGCCTGCGGCGCATTCATTGGTAGGACGGGCCAGGTGCCAGTGGCACCTGGCGCGCCGTCGACCACGGGCGAGACGCCCGCGCCACTATTTTTTTGCTTTTATTGATACGTCCAATCGCTTCGCCGAGATTCTCCGCCCGCCCTCGGGATGACAATCATCTTCATTGCGCAAAAAAAAGGAGGGCCGCGGTGGCCCTCCTCTCGATGACGTTAAACCCGCGGTCAGTTGTACTTGTTGCAGACTGTGACGCCGACGTTCTGGAAGGTGTTCATTTCCTCGAAGACCTGGTTGATGCCGGCCAGATCGCAGGTCCCGGTCACCATCGATTTCGGTGAGATGCGGCCCGACTCGATCATCTGGAGCATCGCGGGATAGTGCGACGCCTGCATCCCGAGCGTGGCGATAATTTGCAGCTCCATCGTGACCATCCGATCGATCGGCACCGCGATTTCGCCCTTCTCGGCCGAAGTGGTCAGACCGATCTGCAGATGACGTCCCTGCTTGCGCAGGCTCATGATCGCGTTGCGGCAGGTGGTTGCAATCCCGAGCGCATCGACGGACACGTGCGCTCCACCCTTGGTCAGATCGAGCACGGCCTGCACCGCGTCGGTCTTCTTGCCATTCACGACATGCGTCGCGCCGACACCCTTGGCGAGTTCGAGCTTGGCTCCGTCGAGATCGACGCCGATCACGTTGGCGCCACAGGCGTTGGCGACGTTGATCGCGGCAAGTCCGATTCCGCCGCATCCATAGACGACCACCCATTCGCCCGGCTGCACCTTGGCGCGATCGATGATCCCGTGAAATGAGGTCATGAACCGGCAGCCCATCGAGGCCGCTTCGATGAAATCGATCTTCGCGGGAAGGCTCACCAGATTCATGTCGGCGGCCGGCACCGCGACCAGATGGCCGAATCCGCCCGGGTAGGAGAACCCCGGCAGCATCGCGTTCAAGCAGACGTTGGATTGGCCATTGCGGCAATACTCGCAGGTGCCGTCGCCCTGGCTGAAGGGAACGACCACGCGATCGCCTTTTTTGAAAGTCTGCACTTCCTTGCCGGTCTCTTCGATGACGCCGGCGAACTCGTGGCCCAAAATCGAGCCCGGCTGCGCAGCCAGGCCCATCCAGGTCCAGTCGCCCGACCATGCGTGCCAATCGGAGCGGCAGACGCCGTTGGCCTCGACGCGGACGATGGCGCCGTTGGGAGCGCACTTGGGATCGGGAACATCCTTGATGACCAGTGGTTTTTTGGTCGCTTCAAATACCGCAGCTCGCATAGGACTAATCCTCCATTCTCAATTTGTTATTGGGTTTAGATGCTAGAGCAGGCGCGCGACGATCTTTTCGAACTCGGCGGCGCTGCCGCCCGCGTCGATATCGACCGGATGGAGATCGACCCCCGCTTCGTCCTGGGCGCGCAGCCGTTCGACCGCGCCCTCGACCGGACCGATATAGGCAAGCTCGGCCAGGAGCTTTGCCGACACCGCGTCGATACCGGCCTTCGAGCCTCCAGCGCTCCAGGCTTCCTTGACCTTGGCGACGTCGCCGCCGAAGCCCATGCGGGTGAGTTGCTCGGCGTAGAACGTTCCCATCCGCGCCGCGTAGAAGGCGACGTTGGCGGCGTGTCCGGCGCGGGCGCGCTCGACATTATTGGTGACGGTCACGGCGCCGGGTGCTTTGACCGCGACGGCGGCGGGCTCGCGGCCGGCGTCGGTCGCGATCTTGCGGAAGTCATCGATCGCTTTCTTGAGCGCGCTTATCGGGATCATCACCGGCATCCATCCGTCGGCCTGACGCGCGGTGAACTCGACGCTCTTGGCGTTGAGAGAGGCGATGAAGATGGGAATATGCTTTCGCGGCGGCTCGAAGCGCATCGTGAAGCCGCGTCCGAGCTTGAACAGCTTGCCCTGATAGTTGAGCGGCGTGCCGGCCATCAGCAGGTTGATGATCTCGACGGTCTCTTTCATCCGGGTGAGCGGCGGATTGAACTTGACGCCGTGGAAATGCTCGATGACCTGGGGGCCGCTGGTGCCGAGCCCGATGATCGTCCTGCCGTCGGAGAATTCGTCGAGGGTCCCGAAATGCTGCGCCAGCGCGGCGGGGGTGCGCGAATAGATATTGACGATCGAGGTTGCGAGCTGCGCCCTGGTGGTGTGCTCGGCGAGCAAGGTCAAGAGCGTGAACGCGTCGCGTCCCCAGGCCTCGGCGACCCAGATCGAATGGATACCGGCGGCGTCGGCGATTTTGGCGCGCTCGACCGCGGCCTTGTAGTCGAGCTTGCCTTGCCAGTTGACACCGATCGTGAGCTTGCGAGCCATCGTGGAGTCCTCCGTGTGAAATCAGGCGTGCTTGAGATCGCGGACGCGCTCGTACCAGCGCATCAGGTTTTTGAAATCTTTCACCAGCGCGAAATTCGCGGGGTTTAGCGCCAGGAAAAAGAACGGATGGTACAGCGACGCATCGGCCATCGTGAATGACGCGCCCAGAAAGAAATCCTTGCCCGCCAGTTGCGTATCGATCATCCGGGCGAAACCGGCCAGCGCCTCGCGCGCGGGGGCCGAGCCCTCCCGCATTTTCGCGGTGGTCATGCCGATGAGCTTTTCGCGGTTTGCCTTGAGCTTGGCGTCGCCGGCGGCGTCGAGCAGGTCGGGAATGGTGAGCGTCAGGATCGGCGCGAACAGGGTGTTGTCGGCGAAGTGATCGATTATCTCGCACAGGCCGAGTGCGCCCTCGGGAATCACCCGATGCGCCGGGACCTTGGTGTCGATCCACTTGATAATGTCGGCGGAGTTCCAGACCACCTCGCCGTTCCATTCGGCGACCGGCACGCGGGTCCATTTGCCGCCGGTGACGGCGAGCAGGTTGGTCTTGTCCTCGAAGTGGCAATCGATCGGGTTCCAGGGAAGGCCCTTGTACGTGAGGACGCGGCGGACCTTCTCGGTGAACGGCGAGATTGGGTATTGGTAGAGGTTGATATCGGGCATGAGCAGGGGTCTCCGGTTTCAGCCGGCGCTTCGGCGCACGCTGAGGTTGAATGCGATGTCGTCGCGCAGCATCGCCTTTATATGGCATCCGCGCTCGGCGACTTCCACCAGGCGCGCCAGGCGCTCTTCATCGAGCATCGTTTGAACTTCAAGCTCCACTTTAATTTCTTTGACGTGGCCCTTTTCATTTGCACTCAGCCGGACCGCCGCGCGGCCAAGCTCGGCGTTGCGCACGCGAGCCGCGATTGCGAGCGACATCAAGAGGCATCCGCCGAGCGCGCCCAGAAATGCGGTGACCGGATCGGCACCGGCAGCGGCTTCGGCGTCGAGAGTCCAGGACGCGGACGCCGAAGTGACCTCGGCGCGCAGCGCACCGGCGATACTCGCGACCTCGACTTCGCGCTTCCTTAGGGATGGCGCGGCGGCGCGGTCGCCGGTGGCGCTTGGGTGCTCGGGCAAGGCGGTCATCGCGTCCCAAGGTAGCCGAGACGCAGGGCAATGGACAAACCGATCGTTCAGGGCGTCGCTAGTCCTGGTCGGCAGTCGCAGCGGGGGCGCCGGTGAGGGCGGCGGCCTGATCGAGAAAGATTTTCCATCCGGGTTTTTTCCCGCCCTCGACCGTGAGCAATCCGAGCGTGCAGAAGTAGTCGCTGAAGTGGCCGTCGGGATCGGGAACGCCGTAATATGCGGATTGCTGGTCGCAGAATTTGCGATTCAGATCGTGCTCCATCACGTAGCTGAGAAATGGGATGCGATCCCCCTGGCCCTGCCACGCGGCGAAGACGTTGCGCACGAACTCCGCCTGCATCGCGTCCGAGCTTTTGAGTTTTTGCGAAGTTGGGTAGCCGACCTCTTGCAGGACGACGGGCTTGCCGTCCGCGAGATTGACCATCGCAGGGAAATCGGAGAGCGGCGCACTCGGCGGATCGACGACAAAATCATTGCCTAGCGGGTAGTAGGTGATGATCCAGACGTCGCTCTGTGCGTTCAGCGCCGCGACCTCGGCTTTCGACGCGCCGCTGGTGCCGCTCCAGGTTGTCGCGACTCCGACCTTGACGCTCGGCGCGTGCGCGTGAACATAGGCGACGGCGTCGGCATAGAAAGTATCGTACTGCGGCCACTGGTCGGGATGCACGGCGAGATAGACATCGACCTCATTGCCGATCGACAGATACTCGACGTGAGAATTGAGGATTGGAAAGATCTGATCGAGCAGCGCGTGAAAGCGCGCGATCATCCGCGGGTCGTCGAACGCAACGCCCTGAAGATCGGAAGGGACGGCGTTTACCGACGTATTGAGTATTCCGATCGTGAGCTCGAGGGTCCATCCTAGCGTACCGCCCAGGTAGCTTATCCCGCCGGCCGGATTCGAAACGTCGATCCGTTCCGGCGCTGGTTCGAGCGCGTTCCAGAGGTTGAAAAGCTGGTCGCCGGTGACTCCGGCCTTCGCCGCGACGCGAACTCCCTCCGCGATTTTTTTCGTCGTCAGCGGAGGACCGCCCTTGGGCGTCGGCGAAAGCGCGAGCACGCGCGACGGGGTTCCGTACTGAATCGCCGCCGAGTCGGCGCGTCTGGGCAAGCTCATCCACGCCGCGAGCGCGCATCCCGCAATCGTGACAATCGCGAGAACCGCAGTCCCGCGGCCAAGTAGCCGGAATATCCGAATTTTGGCTCGATACATTATCGCGACCTGCGCTCTAACATGCGCCGCCTAATTTTGAAGTCAAACGTTAGGTTTCAAATAGCTGGTACTCACTCTTTTAACTACAAAATGTACGATCCTTGCGACACGATGTAAATTTACCCAATATCCTACCGGCGAATAAAGCGCCAAAAGATCGAAAAAACAGGAGGAAACGATATGTCGCGATTGAGAGCTGTAGTGGTGGGGATCGCTACGATTCTATTTCTGGCGCCGGGGCTTGCCAGCGCAAAGAACTTTTGTATCAGCGGATTCCCAAATCCATCTTACATCATGCTGGGGCAAGGATTCACTGTTCCAAAAAAAGGTAAATGCAAAGTATGGATTGGCTTCGTGGAGGAACCCCTGATCGCCTCGACCGGGACCGGCTGTACGTCAACAGATGGAACGGAGCTTACGTTATCAATCACCAGCAGCACTTCCACGGGCTTCTCCGAGGTTGACGGGATCGCATTGTCGCTTCCGTCGTTAAGCGGTTCTGACGACGCACAGGTCACCGAAAGCAGCACTATTACATCTGCTCTCCTGACTGGCATCTCCGGAGCAGTATGTGGAAACACCGCGGTTCCATCGGTGGCAACATCGTTACCGGCGGCGCCGAGTACTGCCACGCCCTGAGAAGGGTCGCTAGCTCGGCCAAATTCCCTGCCTGCCGGAAGCACTGGCGGGCTTAATCACATCCTCATTGCCGTTATGAGCCCCGGGCTTCGATTCCGATCGAAGCCCGGGCGTCCTGGAGCGCTCAGCGCGGACCGGCGTTCGTAGATCCGCTACTGCGCGGGCGTAATCACGTACGCGCAGCGGCGGGCGCCCGCGAGAATGTGATCGGTCCGCTCGACGGTCGCGGATTTGCCAAACAGCGTGCGGAACAACGTGAGCTCTTCGCGGCATAACCCCTGGCATTCGGCGGCGGCGACACAGATCGGACAGTGATTTTCGGCAAGCAGGATCGTTCCGTCCGGGCGCGTCGCGGACTCCGCCATATAACCCTGCGACTTGCGAATCTCCGCCAGCGCGCGCGCGCGATCGGCGACCGACGCGCCCGCGTCGTTCATCCGCGCGCGGTAAGCCTTTAGCTGCTGGCGGGTGCGCTCGGCGAGCAGCTTCTCGAGTCCGGCTTCACCGAAGGCAGCTCGGACCGCGCCAATCATCTCGAGGGTCAACTCGGCGTGGCTCTCGGGGAAGCGATCCGTCGCGCGCTCGGTGATGCGCCAGATGCGGGCCGGGCGCCCTACCCTGCGGCGTTCATCGCTGTAGTTGACCAGCCCTCCCGCGCGGAAGCGATACAGATGCTGCCGCACCGCCATCGCCGTGATCTTCAACCGGCGGCCGAGCGCCGCGGCGGTCTCGGGTCCCTTGGTCTTCAGAATGTAGAGGATACGGTCGCCGGTGCGGGTGTCGGATTCGCTGGTGGCTGGGCGCATGCGATGATCCTACCGAAGCGGAATCTTTAATCAAGGCATCGCTTGACATACTTACTAAAGAGAGTACTTTACAAATTATTCGCACGCCGCTCACCGGGAGGAATCCGCGATGGAGCCAGCAGACAGCCAGTCACGCTTCGTTAGAGCCTTCAGCCTTTCGGAATTGCCCGCCGGCGCGAGCCGCACGGTCATCCTGGAAAACAACGTCATCGCGATATTCAATTCGGACGGCAAGATCTTTGCGGTGGACAACCGCTGCCCGCACATGGGCTTCCCGCTCGATCGCGGCACGGTGAAGGATTGCATCCTCACCTGCCATTGGCATCACGCGCGTTTCGACCTCGCAACCGGAGGCACATTCGATCAATGGGCCGACGACGTGCGCGCGTTTCCAGTGAAGGTCGAAGCCGGAGAAGTCATGGTCGATCTGGCGGAGCATCGCGATCTGCGCCGGCATTATCTCGCACGCCTGGGCGACGGACTGGAGCGCGACATCCCGCTGGTGATCGCCAAATCAGTCATCGCACTTTCCGCGCACGATGAAGGCGGCGCCGTAGCGACCTTTCGCGCCGGACTCGACTTCGGCGTGACGCATCGCCGGGAAGGCTGGGGCGCGGGGCTGACGACGCTGACCTGCATGATGAATCTGTTGCCGTCGCTCAACGCGCAGGATCGGCAGCGCGCTCTGTACCAGGGACTCTCCAGCGTCGCCGCGGATTGCGACGGCAATCCGCCGCGCTTCATGGTCCGTCCGCTGCCCGGCGCGCGGAGCGCGGGCGCCGCGATGCTAAAGGGATGGCTCAGGAGCTTCGTTGAGGTGCGCGACGCCGAGGGCGCCGAGCGCTGCATCACCAGCGCGGTGCGCGCGGGAGTGCCTGCGCGCGAGGTTGCCGGCATGATGTTCGCGGCAGCGACCGACCATCGTTACCTGAGCGGCGGCCACGTGCTGGACTTCACCAACAAGGCGTTCGAGGCGCTCGATCACGCAGGATGGGATCGCGCGGATGCCGTACTGGCGAGCCTGGCGCGCAGCTATGCGATGGCCGACAGGATGGAGGAAGCCAATGCGTGGCGCAGTCCCGTCGATCTGGTCGCGATTATCGAGCGCGCGTTCGAGAAAATCGCCGATGCGCTCGCGGCCGGGCGTCGCGCTGAGGCGTCATGGACGGGGCGCGAAGGGTTGGCGGAGGCGATTCTGGGCGACGATCCACAAGCGATCGCGGATTCGATGCTGGCAGCGCTGCGCGAAGGATGCAGCCCCGCGGATTTGGGCGGCGCGGCGGCGTATGCGGCGGCGATGCGAATCGCGCGGTTCCACATCAGCAACGAGTTCGGCGATTGGGATACTGCGCATCACAGCTACACGTTCTCGAACGCTGTGCACCAGGCGCTGCTGCGTGCGCCTTCGCCCGAACTGATTCGCGGCGCGTTCGACGCCGCGATGAGCGTTTACCTCGACCGGTATTTGAATGTCCCCGCCACCCGGATTCCGCGCGCCAACGGTGCCTCGCGGCCGCCTGCGGAGCTTATCGAGGCGCTGCCTTCGCTGCTCAACCTGCAGCAGCAGGTGAACGAGGTCGCGGCGGTGGTCGCGGAATATTTCGCCGCGCCGTCGAGCGACGGCGGCAAGCTTATCGCGGCGATCGGCCACGCGATGCTGCGTGAAGATCGCGATTTCCACACTATCCAGGATCTGGAAGCGGCGGTGCGCCAATATTCGATGCTTCCGCGCGGCGCGGGCGTCAACGTGATGATCTCGACAGCGCGCTACCTGGCGGCGCATTCACCGACGGTGCGGGCGCAGGGGCAGACATATCAAATCGCCGAGCGGCTATTTCGCGGCGACCGTCTTTTCGAGGAATAGACACTGCGCGCACCCGATCGAGTATTTTTCTCGCGGAGGTCAGCCATGAGCATCACACTCAATCACACGATCGTCCCGGCAAACGACAAAGTTGCGTCGGCAAAATTCTTTGCCGACCTGTTTGGTCTCTCTTACGACGGACCGATGGGTCCGTTTGCGCCAGTCAGGGTGAACGAAACCTTCACCATGGACTTCGACGACCGGTGGCATCCGCGGGAAGTGCATCACTACGCCTTTCATGTCGGCGACGCGGAGTTCGACGCGATTTTCGGGCGTATCAAAACCGCCGGGATAGCATACGGCAGCGGACCGCGATCGCCCGAGGACATGCAGGTCGGCACTTCGCTCGGCGGACGAGTCGTTTACTTCCGCGAGCTGAACCGGCATCTGCTGGAAATCCGGACCCGGGTCTGAACGCGCGCGGCTACTTGATTCCGCAGTAGACCGCAAAGATCAAATTGCGATAGGCGACGCCAACTTCGCGAAAGCCAATCGCGCCGAGCCATCCGAGCTGTTCGGACACGGTCGCGGTGCGATCGAACTTCATCCGTTCGAGCGCGGCTGCGAGGTCGGGTTCCGCGGCGCCGATCTCGCGCGCGCGCCGAATCCACATCGCATGATTGCGGGTCTCGAGCGCCGGAGTTTCGCCGCGCACCTGGTCGGCATTGATCAGGATGCCGCCGTCGTTGAGCGCCGCGTAGGCTTGCGTATAAACGGCGCGCTTTTGTTCATCGGAAAGATGATGAATCGACAGCGCGGAGATGATCGCGTCGTAACGCCCGGTAATTCGGCCCAGGCCGTAGTCGGCGACCTCGAAGCTGAAACGCTCGCCGCCGGCCGCGAAGCGATCGCGCGCCTGCGCCAGCATCTCGTCCGAGATATCGACCATCACGATTCGCGCGCGTGGATAGGAGAACGCAACGAACGCCGAGAGCAGTCCGGTTCCGGCTCCCAAATCGAGCACGTCGATTTCGCGATCGCGCGCGAACGGCATCGTGTCGATAGCGGCGCGATAGAACTCGTCGAAACAGGGCACGAGTTTGCGCCGCGCGCGATCGTAAGTCTCAGCCGTACGATCGAACGCGTATTTGATTGATTCCTGCATCGTTCGAGCCGTTTATTTTGCCATGCGGTTGACAGCGACGCGAGAGCGTCACCCCGGTTCGATGTACGCCGCTTCGCTGATTCGATATAAGGTTGGTCAGACCACAGGCGCATCGCGCACGGAACTGCTGAGGTACGTATGATGCAAAAGCCGATCATTTCCGCGGATTCGCATATCACTGAGCCGCCCAACACTTATGTTGATCGGATCGATCGCAAATATAAGGACACCGCTCCGCGCGTCGTGCGCGACGACAAGATGGGCGACGTGTTCGTGGTCAAGGACATGGAGCGCTCGATTCCGATGGGTCTGCTCGCGGCCGCCGGCAAGAGCGCGAAGGATCTCGCGGTTGGCGGCGTGAAGTTCGAAGACATGCATCGGGGAGGATGGGATCCCGAAGCGCGCCTTGGCGATCAGGATCGCGACGGCGTTTCTGCCGAGGTCATCTATCCTACCGTCGGGATGCTGCTGTGCAATCATGCGGACGTCGATTACAAGAAGGCCTGCTTCGACGCCTACAACCTCTGGATGGCCGAGTATTGCGGGCATCATCCGGACCGCCTGATCGGGATCGGGCAAACCGCGATGCGTTCGCCGGCCGAGGGTATCGAGGATCTGCGCAAGATGAAGGCGCTTGGATTCAAGGGCGTGATGATGCCCGGGAATCCCGCGGTCGAGGATTACGACAGTCCCGCGTACGACGATTTTTATCGCGCGTCCGTGGACCTGGAGATGCCGCTGAGTTTCCATATCCTGACCAGCCGAAACGACAGCATGTTTCAGACGCGCGGGCCGCGGCTCAACGGCTTTCTGGCGATTATCCGCGGATGCCAGGATATTATCGGCACGTTCGTGCTGAGCGGCGTGTTCGAGCGGCATCCCAAGCTTCAGCTTGTATGCGTCGAAGCGGACGCCGGATGGGTTCCGCACTACATGTACCGGATGGACCACGCGTACGATCGGCATCGCTACTGGCTGCCGGCGGGAACTTTATCGAAGATGCCAAGCGAGTATTTTCGCGAAAACGTTTATGTGACTTTTCAGGACGACTGGGTCGCGTTCCAGATGACGAAGATGTGCAACGTGCGACGCTTGATGTGGGCCAACGATTTCCCGCATAGCGATTCGACCTGGCCATGGTCGCAGGAGATCCTGAAGAAGCAGACCGCAAAGCTCTCCGAGGATGAGAAGAATTTCATCCTGCACGACAACGTGTCCGAGCTCTACCATCTGAGCATCTGACGCTCGATTCAGACCGCTTTAGCGCCGGTGCCGGGCAGCCTGCTCCGCATCGGCGTTTTTTTGATCACGAATTTTTAGCGACGGATTTTCCGGTCTGGTGGCGACTCATACTAGGGAGTTGCCGGTTGAAGGGAGCGGCGCATAACGTCCGCACTACGGTGCGAACATCGGCGCACGATGCCGCGCCTGAAGAGGGGGCGGGAAAGGCCGCGCATGGCGCCGGCGAGGCGGCCTTGTGCGAGCGCCTGGTGCGCGGAGATCGGGCCGCGGCGGGCGAGTTCTATGACGCGTACGCGCCGCGCGTGCGGCGCTATATCGCAGTATCGCTCGGAAGCTTCGGCACGCGGCAGGACGCGGAAGATCTGACGCAGGAAACCTTCATCTCGATGGCCGAGGCGCTGCCTTTCTTTCGCGGGGAATCCTCGCTGTTTACGTTCGCCTGCGCGATCGCGCATCGCAAGGTGCAATCGTTCATCCGGGTTGGTGCCCGCCGCGCGCGAATTGCCGCCACAATCGACCCCCCGGGTCATCCGGGCGAAAGCTCCGCGCGCGACGAGGTGCTCAGCCGCGCGCTCGGCGCACTCGACCCTGATTATCGCGAGCTGCTGCATCTTAAGTACGCCGAAGACGCCAGCGTCGCGGAGATCGCGGCTATTCGCGCAGAGAGTGAGCACGCGGTGGAATCTCGGCTGGCGCGTGCGCGGCGCGCTCTAAAAAGGTTGATGGAGGATCAGCGATGAATCCGCGCGACGGCGACTCGGAATTGGCGCGGCGAATACGCGCTGCCGCGCGCGGTCATGAAGCCTGCGGCGGCGACGGGCTGCGCGAGCGGTTCGCTACGCTTCTGGGTGAATCGGCGGCGCGGCCCGACGCGGTTCCAATCGAAATCGATGGACGCAGAATCAAGGCGCGGCGCGGCGCGACCGTACTCGCCGCCGCGATGAAAAACGGAATCCGGCTGATGCATGTGTGCGGAGCGCGCAAACTGTGTGCGACCTGCCGCGTGAAGATCACCTCGGGCGCGCAATATCTTTCCCCGATGAGCGCGCGAGAGCGGCTCTCGCTGCGGGTGCATCTTTCGGTCAGCCCGCGCACGCGGCTCGGATGCCAAGCGCGGATCGAAGGACCGATCGAAGCGCAAACCGTTTTCCCGCTGTGCGGCGACATACCCGCGGAAGACTCTCAAGGGGAAAAGCTGCGATGATGGCGACAACCTGGCAGGCGTGGCCGCTCCGATTGCGCGCACTCAGTTTCTTGATCACGATCGGCGTCGTGGGACTCGAGGCGCTGGTCGTCGCACTCCCGATCGCGATCCTGCTGTGGCTATGCGGCGCGGCGACGGTTCGCGCGCTCGTAATCGCGGTCGCTATCGCACTGGGATGGGGTCTCTCGATTGCCGTGTATTCGCATATCAGCCCCGTCGGACTTCCACGCAGAATCTTCAACACAACGGGGAGATGAAAATGAGTACGAGCTCGAGTCGATGGATCCGCGCCGTGCTGTGGATTCTCGCCGCGATGTATCTGGTCAACGGTGTCGCGATGTTCTTCTTTCCTTCGGCCTGGTTTTTTCGCCTGGTCCCCGGGGTTCCGGAGACCGGCCCGTACAACATGCACCTGGTGATGGACAGTGGAACGTTCTTTCTGGGCGTCGGCGTGGGATTAGTCGCCGGCGCGTTCGCGCCGCATCGCAACGCGATCGCGGCAGTGATCGCCGCGGTCGCGAGCACGATGCATTCGGCACTGCATCTGTGGTCGCACGCCATCGGATTGTTGTCGTGGCACGCAGCGACCACCGAGATCTTCGGCATCTATATTCCGACGTTGGCACTGCTCGCGATTGCATTGGCGCTCTATCGCCCGGCCGCGGTGGCTGACGCACGAGCCGCGTGAGGAAAGCATCATGAGAGTCCGCGGACTCGAAAGCCGGGAAGCCAAATGGAGCATGCGGGCACTCTATTTTCTGCTCAAGCGCCAGTTCGGCAACGTGCTGACCCCGTACAAGGTGTTGGCGCATCGCCCCGGAATCACAATGGCGCTGACAACGCTGACGGCCGCGGTCGAGTATTCGAAGGCGCTTGATCCGATCGTCAAGTCGATCGTTTTAATACGCGCGGCGCAGATGATCGGTTGCCCATTTTGAATGGATATCAACTCTGCCGTGGGCAGGGACAAAGGAATCAGCCAGGAGAAGCTCGACGCGATCGAAGGCTTCCGGGAAAGCGTTCTGTTCTCCGCCGCAGAAAAGGCCGCGCTGGCATATGCGGAGGAGATGTGCCGAATTCCAGTCGAAGTGCCCGATACGGTGTTCGAGGCGGTCAGCGCGAATTTTGACGAACGCGCAATCGTCGAGTTGACCGCAACGATCGCGTTGGAGAATCTGCGGGCTCGATTCAATCGCGCTCTGCAAATCCCGAGCGATAATCTCTGCCCGATTCCGGCGCCCCATTCCGCGCGCGCGAACCGCTGACCGGCGGCGCGCGCCCGGTTCAGTCATTCGCCCCTTTTCCTCGTGTAACATCCGACTGATAAGATTTGCTGGCTTAAAAAGATCAGAGACCGAATGGCCGCACCGCGCGAGTCGCTTTTCCGTACTATCGTGCGGGCGGAGTTTTGAAGGGCACGACCGACTTGAAGATTCGGATACGGAAGATTCGGATGCGATGGATATCAGGCGGAAAGCTCAACCTCGGCGGACGCGGGAGCGTGCTGTCCGCGCTGGGCGCTGCCGTTTTCCTGGCGAGTCTCGCCGGGACAGGATGCCGTGGGCAGCAGACGGCAGGATATGGGCAGCAGACGGTGCCCGTGCTGGTGGCAAAGGCGGAGCAAAAGACCGTCGCGACGCGGCTGCATGCGATTGGCCGTGTCGAAGCGTATTCGACGGTCAACATCAAGGCGCAGCTCGACGGCGTGATTACTGAAGTCCATTTCAAAGAAGGGCAGGACGTCAAACGCGGCGATCTGTTGTTTGTCATCGACCCGCGTCCGTTCGAAGCGGCCCTGCTTCAGGCCCAGGCCAACCTCGCGCGCGACCAGGCGAAAGAGGCGCAATCGACCGCCGACGAGAGCCGGTACTCATACCTGCTGAAGCAGAAAGTCGGTTCGCAGCAACAATACGATCAGGCCCACGCCACCGCCGCGGCCGACAAGGCAGCGGTCGCCGCGGACGAGGCAGAGGTTCAAACCGCGAAGCTCAATCTTGCCTACACCACGATTCGCGCGCCGATCGATGGCCGCACCGGCAACCTGCTGGTGCATCAGGGCAATCTGGTCAAGAACAACGCGGACGCGCCGATGGTCGTGATCAATCAGATCACCCCGGTGTACGTCGATTTCTCGGTTCCCGAGCAGAATCTTTCCGACGTGCGCCAGGGCATGGCGCGGCGCACGCTACCGGTTGAGGTATCGATACCCGGCCAGCAAGACGTGCTCGAAAAAGGCGAGCTCAGTTTCATCGACAATTCCGTCGACATGAAGACGGGGACGATCGAGCTCAAGGGACTTTTCAGTAATCAAGACGGCAAATTATGGCCGGGCCAGTTTGTGGACGCGAATCTGATTCTGAATCAGCGGCCCGGCACGGTCGTGGTGCCATCGCAGGCGATTCAGACCGGAGCCGACGGCTCGTATGTATTCGTAGTCGATCATGAGATGAAGGTGCAGAGCCGCCCGGTAGTGGTTGGCTCATCTGATGATGGGCAAACCGTGGTCGAGCGCGGGCTCGCGTCCGGCGAAACGGTGGTGACCGACGGCCAGTTGCGCCTGGTGCCGGGCGCGCACGTCTCGATCAAATCCGGGATCAGCGGCAACGGCGGAGTGGCTTCGTGAATATCGCCGAATTATTCATACGCCGCCCGGTGATGACGACGCTGCTTTCACTGGCGATCGTCTTCTTCGGAATGATGGCGTATCGGCTGCTGCCGGTGAGCGATCTGCCCAACGTCGATTTTCCGACGATCGTCGTCAGCGCGAGCCTGCCGGGCGCGAGTCCCGATACGATCGCGTCATCGATCGCGACTCCGCTGGAAAAGCAGTTCACCACTATCGCGGGGCTGGACTCGATGACCTCGACCAGCATCCTGGGCGGCACCAACATCACGCTGCAGTTCACGCTCTCGCGCAATATCGACGCGGCAGCGCAGGACGTGCAGGCGGCAATCACCGCGACTCTGGCGCAGCTTCCGCAAGGGATGCCAAGTCCGCCGACCTTTAAAAAGGTGAATCCTGCCGACTCGCCGGTGCTTTATCTCTCGCTCAGTTCGACCACGATGCCGATATCCCAGGTCGATGAGTACGCCGAGACCTACCTGGGCGAGCGTATCTCGATGGTCTCCGGGGTCGCGCAGGTGCAGGTGTACGGCGCGCAGAAATACGCGGTGAGGATCCAGGTCGATCCGAAAAAACTCGCGTCGCGCGGAATCGGAATTGACGAGGTTGCACAGGCAATCCAAGACGCCAACGTCGATCTTCCGACCGGCACGCTCTACGGAGCGAATCAGGCCTTCACCGTCGATACTCGGGGCCAGTTGATGAACGCCGCGGCCTACCGTCCTCTGGTCGTCGCATACACTAACGGCGCGCCCGTTCGCCTCGAGGATGTCGGGCGGGTGCTCGATAGCGTGCAGGACGACAAGACCAACAGTTGGTCCAACGGCGAGCCGGCGGTGGTGCTCGCAATCCAGCGCCAGCCCGGAACCAACACCGTCGAGGTGGTTAACAACGTCACCAAGCTGCTGCCGTCATTTCGCGAACAGGCGCCGGCCGGGCTGCATATAGAAATCCTGGGCGACCGTTCGGAAACGATTCGCGCTTCGGTTGACGACGTGCAGTTCACGCTGCTGCTGACCGTTGCGCTGGTCGTGATGGTGATCTTCCTGTTTCTGCGCAACCTGTCGGCGACGATCATCCCAAGCCTCGCGCTGCCGATGTCGATCCTCGGAACGTTCGGCGTGATGTGGGCGCTGGACTACTCGCTCGACAATCTTTCGTTGATGGCGATAACGCTGGGCGTCGGCTTCGTGGTGGACGACGCGATCGTTATGCTCGAAAACGTCGTGCGGCACATGGAGATGGGCAAGGACGCGCTGACCGCGTCGCTCGACGGCGCGCGCGAGATCGGCTTCACGATCCTGTCGATGACGTTGTCGCTGGCGGCGGTGTTCATCCCGGTCCTGTTCATGGGCGGAATTCTCGGCCGCCTGCTGCATGAATTCGCAGTCACGATCGGCGCCTCGATTCTGGTCTCCGGCGTCGTCTCGCTGACGCTGACCCCGATGCTGTGCTCGCGCTTTCTTAAGCCGCCGAAGAGCGAAAAGCATGGGCGCATGTACCAGGTGACCGAACATTATTTCGACGTCGTGCTCGACGGCTACCAGAGAAGCCTCGCCTGGGTGATGCGTCATCGCCCGGCCACGATGCTCGTGTCGGGGCTGATCCTGATCGTGACGATTTATTTCTTTTACGTAATCCCCAAAGGCTTTCTGCCCAGCGAAGACACCGACGAGTTGATCATGTTCACCCAGGCAGCGCAGGGAATCTCCTACGATTCGATGGTGAAGCATCAGCTCGCGGTGGTGAACCTGATTAAGGGCGATCCGAATATCCGGCAATACTTCGCCGGCGTCGGCAGCGCGGGACCCTCGGGCGGCACCAACTCCGGGATGCTTTTCGTCCATCTGAAACCGAGCGCGGATCGCAAGCTCAGCGCAGACCAACTGATCAACAAATGGCGTCCGATCGTGAACTCAGTGCCGGGGCTGATGGTGTTCCTGCAAAATCCGCCGCCGATCCGGATTGGCGCGCAGTTCACGCGCAGCATGTACCAGATGACGCTGCAGAGTCCCGACACCGAATCGCTGTACAAGTACGCTCCGATGCTGGAGGCGCGGATGCGCGGGCTCAAGGATCTGCGCGGCGTCAACAGCGACTTGCAGGTGCAGAATCCGCAGGTGACGATCAAGATCGATCGCGACAAGGCGCACGCGCTCGGCGTCACCGCCAGCGCGATCGAGAACGCGCTCGACGACGCTTACGGCGCGCGCCAGATCTCGACCATTTACGCGCCCAACAACGAGTACTGGGTCATCATGCAGGTGCTGCCTGAGTACCAGATGGATCCGGCCACGCTTGCGATGCTTTACGTGCGCTCGTCTTCCGGCTCGTTGGTGCCGCTCGACACGGTGGTGAAATTCTCGCGCTCGCTCGGCGCGTTGCAGGTTAATCACTACGGGCAGCTGCCATCCGCCACGATCTCGTTCGACCTCGCGCCCGGGGTCTCGCTTGGCAAGGCGCTCAGCCAGGTGCAGGCGCTCGCGCGCGATACGCTCCCCGATACCATCACCGCAAACTTTCAGGGCACTGCGCAGGCTTTTCAAAGTTCGCTCGGCAACCTCGGGATGCTGCTGATCATGACGATCCTCGTCATCTACCTGGTGCTGGGAGTTCTGTACGAAAGCTTTATCCATCCGATCACGATTCTGTCCGGACTTCCCGCCGCCGGTTTCGGCGCGTTGCTGACGCTGTGGATTTTCGGGATGGACCTCGACCTGTTCGCATTCGTGGGCGTCGTTATGTTGGTTGGACTGGTCAAGAAAAACGCGATCATGATGATCGATTTCGCGCTCGATGCGCAGCGCAACGAAGGCAAATCGCCCTCTGAAGCGATCTTCGAGGGTGCGATCGTCCGCTTCCGCCCGATCATGATGACCACCGCGGCGGCCCTGATGGGCACGCTGCCGATCGCAATCGGGATCGGCGCGGGTGCGGAATCGCGCCGTCCGCTTGGTGCCGCAGTTGTCGGCGGATTGTTCTTCTCGCAGTTTCTGACGCTCTACATTACGCCGGTGGTGTATACATATATGGAATCGGCCACCAGGATTGTTCACGCGTGGCGCACCGGCGAAGAATATGTGCCGGAGCCCGAGCCGGATTTTGGAAACGGCGCCGAATCCGAGGCGCAGCGGCGCAGGATGGCGTCGTAGCGACCAGGCGCAACGGAGGTTATCTCGATGCCCTCATTCGAACGTGGTCCGGTTTCACTCTACTACGAAGAGGTCGGCTCAGGCTTCCCGATTCTGCTGTTCGCACCCGGTGGAATGCGATCCTCGATCGAGTTCTGGGCGAAAAGTCCGTTCGACCCAACCAAAGAACTCGCCAAGGATTTTCGCGTGATCGCGATGGATCAGCGCAACGCCGGAAAATCCCGTGCGCCGCTCAACCGCGCCGACGGATGGCACACCTACACTCAGGACCATATCGCGCTGCTCGATCATCTGGGGATCAAGCGATGCCATCTGCTCGGCGGATGCATCGGCGGCTCATACTCGCTGGGAATGATCGAGGCCGCACCCGATCGAGTAAGCGCTGCGGTTCTGCAAAATCCGATCGGGCTTTCTCCGAAAAACCGCGAGCTGTTCTTCGCAATGTTCGACGGATGGGCTCAGGCGCTAAAGCCGTCACATCCGGAAATCGACGACCCCGGGCTGCGCGAGTTTCGCGACCGCATGTACGCGGGCGATTTCGTGTTCAACGTCTCACAGGACTTCGTGCGTACGGTCAAGACACCGCTGATGATCCTGATGGGCAGTGATGACTATCATCCTACTGCCACTTCCGAGGAGATTGCGAAGTTGGCGCCGAACGCTACTCTCGTGCGAGATTGGAAAACGTCCGACCTGATTCCACAGACCGTAGCGCGGGTGCGCGAATTTCTGAAGTCGCACACGCCGCGCTAGCCTAGGGCGCACCGACCAAACAGACGCTCGAGTCCTGTCACTCCGACTGCGGTTTCTGCTGAGGATGCGGGGGCGCGTCCGTTGCTGGAGCTGCAGCATTAGGCGGTTCATATGGCCCCGCCTGCTCCGCCGTCGAGTCCGGGTTCTGCTGATTCGAGCATCCCGTCATGAGTGGCAGCGCGCAGACGACAACGGCGATCGCAAGCAATCTTCCGAGCTGCTTCATTACACTACGCTCCTGCATCACTCTACGGATCGTATCGGCTAGAATTGGCGAGCGCAACGAAATATCGCGCTGGAGGAGCACGCCGCGTCCACGCTAGGCTCGCGGTCGCAACCGAGCATTTGTGATGCGAGTAACGCGCCCGATCCGAATCACCCGCGATAAAACCCGATGCGCCAGCGAGCGCGAGCTTGCCCCGCTGCACCGCGACTTCGAGCGGCGCAACTTCGTCCGACTTCCCGCGATGATCGATCGAAGGCTGCTGCGCGCGATCTCCACCCATCTCGAGCACGCGGATTTCAGCCACGTCGAGCATCGCGGTTTCGGGCGCGACCTCTCGATGCCGCCCAACGTCGCGTCGGCTGCTCTGAATTTTCTCTTGAACGACCCCGCGCTGTTCGGCGCGATTCGCGCCATCACCGGATGCGCCAGGATCGGTTCATTCGCGGGGCGGGTATATCGCGTGGCGGATCAGGATGGGCTCGGCCTCGAATGGCACGACGACGCGGTGCGCGATCGCCTGGTGGCACTCAGCCTCAATGTCGGGGCGGGAACATTTCGCGGCGGATGGCTTGAACTTCGCGATCGGACGGCAGGAAGAATCGTGGCGCGGGTCAAGAATCGCGGTTTCGGCGACGCGATTCTGTTCCGCATCGGCCCAGCGCTGGAGCATCGCAACTCTCCGGTCACCGGAAGCGCCGCGAAGACAGCGTTTGCAGGATGGTTCATGTCGCGCCCCGACTATACCTCGGCCGCACGGCGTGAGCTGCGACATCCGCCAACAGGCGGCGATGCGGCGCGTAGGCGCAAAGCCTTGGCCGTACATGGCTCGCCGCAAACAATCGCGCGCGCAAAGATACCGCCGACCATCGTATGGCGGCGAATCGGCGACGAGACGCTCGTGATCGATCTAAAGAATGGGAATAGCTATCGGCTGGACGAAATGGGCGGGAAGATCTGGAGGATGCTGGCGAAGGCAAACGGACCGACGGCAATCTCGCGCGCTCTCGTTGCGGAATACGATATCGCTCCGACTAAGGTTCGTGGCGACATCGATCTGATGCTGCGCGACCTGGTGCGCTCCGGACTCATTGAGCCGCAAAGCGAGCCATCAAAGTTGCGAAAGATCGGACTTGCGCGCCTATAGTCAGAAATTCAATGCACGGCAGGCGCGGTCAGATGAGGAGACTTGGTGCGAGCCTGCGACATCGAGAGCCTTGCCATCATCGCGGAACGCGAAGTCTCTGAAAGCCGGATACCGACCGCGAGCAGGATCCAAAAGCCGGCGTTATTCATTGGACGTTCGAAAAACAGCACGAATGCCGCGTACACCGCGAGCGTGACCAGCACATTGAGCGCCGCGAGGTCGTCGGGTTGTTTGTAACGGCGCACCGACGCTACAAGTTTTCCGATTCCGAGCGCCATCGCGAACACTATCAGCCCGAATCCGATCAAACCCATTCGCGCCAGCAGGAATAAATAAGTATTGTGCGGCATCCCCTGGTTAAATTGCCCTTCCACGTCGGGTCCGACAAAGATACTGTTGAGAATCTCTTTTCCATAGCCGACGCCGAACATCGGATTCGTGAGCCAGGTTCCGACTACATCATGCCACCGGCCGATTCGAAACTGCGTATCCATATCCGAGCTTCCACCGACCGCGCTGGTGATTCCAATCGACAGATTGTGCAGCTCGGGCGCCCCGGGGACAGTCTCAGGCAGAGTCGCGCCCGCCAGGACCACAAAAACCAGCACCGCACAAACGAACCCAAATATAATTCGGTAACGCGTCGAGAGTAGTGCGAAACAAACCGCACCCGCCACCGCCGCTCCAACAACTGCCGAGCGCGCGCCGTTGGCGGCCAACGCCAGGAGACATACAAATGCTCCGATTGCATGAAAGCGGCGATAGTCGCGCTCCAGCAATAGATACGCGATGAGCCCCATCATCGCGCTCGCAGTAATTGCTCCGTAATCATCGCCGCCGACGTATGCCACCCACGATCCATTGATATTACGGGATAGTTCACCCAGCCCCAGATCAATTCCAGTCACTTTCTGCGCGAGAATCATTACCGCAAGAATCACACCGGAATAAACACAATAGCGGGTTACTCGGATCGCCCATCCGCGATTGCTGATTGCGAAATAGGTCAACGGAAAGAACAGGCTATAGCAAAAAATCGCTAGATCGCGGACCGCCATAACCTTGTAAACGGGAAACGCGAGAATGAAATAGACAACTGATATTCCGCACAATAGCCACAGGGCGACACCGGCGGTAGTCGCTCCGCGTCCTGAGGATAGCCAGAACATCAGCTTCCCCGGACGTCTGAGCATCGCGAGGCCAATCAGCGCCAAGAGCGTCAAATCAGTTAGGAACAGCGGAACCGGACCGAGATTGATTCCCACCTTGGCCGCGGAGAGTGAGAATAGCCGCGTCGCCACGACGTATCCGATGATCAAGAGGATTTCCAAACGAAACGGACGCAGCGACAGCATCTTGCGCATCCGTGAGGGCCTTCGCGTGCGCCTGGGCTGCCGGGCCGGAGGATAAGTCGGCGCGGGACGCCAGCGAGATGACGCCGGTATTGTCGGGCTATCGGCTTGAATGAGATTTGGTGAAACTGCCATCAGTATGCGCCCCGGGCCGCGAGAACCGCGAACGCCGTCTTCGCCATCACGTAAAAATCCAGCCACATCGACCAGTTGCGCACGTAGTAGGAATCATAGCGCTGATGCTCTTCGAGACCGCCGGAATTTCGTACTGTCACCTGCCACATTCCGGTAAGCCCGGGACGAACAGTGCGGCGCAGCTCACGAAATTCGCGCGGAAAAATCCCGAGATGATAATCAGGCAACGGGCGCGGCCCGACCAGGCTCATCGTGCCGCCGAGGACGCAGAAAAGCTGCGGCAGCTCGTCAATACTGAAGCGACGCAGGAACGAGCCGATACCCCTGACTACTCGCGGATCGTGCTTGAGCTTGAGCTTGGCTTCCCATTCGGCGCGCAATGCGGGATCGGCGGCGAGATGATCGGCCAGGCGCCGCTCTGCATCGACGTGCATCGTGCGCAGCTTCCACATCTTGATCTTCTTGCCGTCCAGGCCTTCGCGTTCCTGACCATAGAACATCGGTCCCGGACTGACTATTTTGACAATCGCCCCGCAGACGATAATGATCGGAGCGGCGATGGCCAGAAACATGGTTCCCAGGATCAAATCAAGCGCGCGTTTGACAACCCGATTTTCGGGACGCAGCAATTCGTTGGAGAATTCTATTCCTAATACGGTGCCGAGGTTGCGCACCTGGACGTGCTCGACTGGCAAGCCGTCATCACCGCGCAGGATTACGACGTGCCGGAATTGGCGCTGGAGCCATCCGATTTGATTTGCCCGATCCAGCGTTCCGTTGCGTCCGGTATAGCCGCCCCGCGAACCGCCCCACACGATCGCGGTGCTAACGCCTGCACCCGAAATTTCCGGAGCAAGCTCATGTCCGCCCAGAACCCGCACGCCGTCGATTTCTTTTCCGCGGAATTCAGGATCGGAGCACAATACTCCGACCACGCGATAGCCGAGTGACTTTGCGTCGCGCAGCAAGTCCATCGTCAACTCGATCTGGGAGGGATTGCCGATCACGACCGTCGGCTCGCCCCACCACGGAAACTTGCGCACGATAGTTAATACTATAAAGCGTACCAGCGGAAGCATCACCAGGCTGAGGAACCAGGCGATTCCGAACGTCACGCGCGAGTACTCGGGCGCCAGCTTCACGATAAAGGTCGCGCCCGCCAGCAGCACGTAGGTGAGGCTGGTAGCGGATACCAGACGCCGGATTATTTCCGGAGCACCAAGTCCAAATCCCGGGTAAAGTCCGAACGCGGCATAGATGAAAGGAAACAGCGCCAGCGACGGAAACAAACGCGCGTACATCAGGAACGGCTGTCCAGCTTCACCAAAGCCCCATACCGCGTACGCTACCAAGGCGGAGATTGTAAGCGCAGCCAGATCGGCGAACAGCAGCGAACCAAACTGGAACAGGCTTGATAGCTGGCGATTAGGACGCGGCAGTGCAATCTGCGCCGCCGGACGAGGGACCGAGCTCAAAGCGTGAACGCGGTCAGCGCGGGAAATGCGCCGGTTGGGTTTAGCCGGTGGGGTCATAAATGAATAAACCTGTCGGGTTCGAAAGTTAGTCGGTTGGAAGTGCCTGGCGGCGAAGCAATTGGCGAATGATCAGACCTACGAAAAGCGGATTATTGACCAGGTAACGAGGGCCGAGGCGGCGCGGCTCGGACAACAGCCGGAACATCCATTCGAGTCCGCTGCGCTGAATCCAGCGTGGCGCCTGCGCCTTCAGACCAGCATGAAAATCGAATGCAGCGCCGCATCCGACCAGCACCGGAACGTTAAGCGCCGCGCGATGCGCCGCCATCCAGCGCTCCTGTTTGGGCGTACTGAGCCCGACCCAAACAATATCGGCGCCCGAATCATTGATGCGTCCGACGATATCCTGATCCTCGGTTGCACTAAGCGGTCGAAAAGGCGGTGAGTACATTCCGGCGATCTCGATTCCCGCGAATTGCTCAGAAAGCTTTCTCCCGAGAAGCTCAGGAACGCCCGGCGCGCCGCCATAAAGGAAATGACGCCAGCCTCGCGCGATCGAGCGCTCGCAGATTGCAAGCATCAGGTCGGGACCGTAGACGCGCGCTACTTCGGGAAATCCCATCAGCCGGGAAAGCCACACCAGCGGCATCCCGTCCGGTGTTACCAGGCCCGCCCGGTTATGGATCTCGCGCAGTTCGGACGAGCGATGGCTTTCCATCACGCCGTGGACGCCGGTCACGCAGACGTAGTTGGGTTCGCGGCGCGCAATCCAGTCTTCGATTGTATCGAGCGCGATCGGCAGGTTGATCGCGCTGACTCCGACGCCCAGGATGTTCGCTCGGGAGATCACGTTGCGAACCATCCTTCCAAATTCCCGACCAGTGTTGTCCATCGATAATAGGCCTTCGCTAATCTGCCAATAGCCACATTGAAAGCGGCGCCGGCAAGGTAACGTCCTGAATAGTAAGTAACAAACACAAATGGGTAATGATGCTTGGCGAGAAACCGGCCGAACCCAAGCGCGTTTCCGTACCGTTTGGTTCGATCCAGCGCGCTATACGCAGTAGTCAGTCCAGGATGAATCGCAACGATGTTCGGATCGTAGTAAACTCCAGAACCCTCCAGTGCGGCCCGCAAAAGGTAGTCGTAATCTTCGGCGCCCAGCCAGGGGGTGTTCGCGCCCAGTCCGAGCGTCTCGTCAAATGAACCGATTCGAGTGACCAGGGCGTGGCGCAAAAACATCGTAAAGGAGATGCAGCGCCCGAAAATGTTGTACTTTGTGATCCGCGCCGGACGCGACGGCCAGCGGCCGCGCGGCGTTCCCTCTGGAGTCAGACAGCGTCCTGAAACGCCGTCCAGGTCAGAGCGTGTGGCAAACAAACTCGCGACGCGCTCGAGCAGGCCGGGCGGATAGACGCAGTCGTCGTCGGGAAACGCGACCAGGTCTCCGGTCACATGCGCAAGTGCAACGTTACGCGCGCGCGAAAGTCCGCGTTCGGATCGAAGATGGCGAATCTCGAAGCGTTCGCCGAAGCGCGCGATCAGCGGCGTCAGCCGATCGTCCGGGTTTTGATCGACCACCAGCAGGGTGAACTCGCGATGGGTTTGCCGGTCCAGGCTCTCGAGAAATGCTTCCAGTTCCTGCACTCGTCCTACAGTTGCGACAATCAACGAAAACTTCACTGGTCGATTCCTCGCCTCGCTCGCATTGCGGCGAGCGGCGTTTGCGGGATGGCCGCGGCTTTGGTCACGCTTTGGCGCCATCCTTCCAGCTTTCCCAGCACGCCGTTCAGGTGGTAGCGGACTTTGGCTCCATCAGCGCGGATCGCACCCAGCGCCGCGCCACTAAGAGCGCGCGCGATCCGGTAGCCGAAATAGCACCGCGAATAGTTGTGCATCCGCATAAACCGGCCGCCGCCGCGCGAGTACTCGCGTTCTTTCTGGATCTCGCGCTCGTCAAAGGAGTGCGGAGCATCTGGATGACATACGCCTAATGCGGGGTCGTAAAAGATCCGCAGTCCGGCTTCCAGCGCGCGGGCCATGTACTCGTGGTCCTCGGCCGATCCCCACGGAGTTCCCGATCCCGGGCCGAGAGTTTCGTCGAACCCGCCGAGCCGTGAAATCCGCTCGCGTCGCAAAAACATCGAAAATGCATGCGTACGCGGGAACAGATTGTATTTTGTGATCCATCCGCTGGAGCGAGGTCCACGCCGCAGGATCGCGCCGCTCTCATCGATGCACGGACCCGTGAGACCATCGGCATCGGGGCGCGCTTCAAACTCGCGAGCAATTCGTTCGAGAGTGTGCGGCAGATACCAGCAGTCGTCGTCCGGGAATCCGACGATGCGGCCTGAGCATTCGCGCAGGCCAACGTTGCGCGCGCGTGAAACACCCGGCGTCGCACGCAAATGGCGCAGCGGATAATCGCTCTGATGCGCGCGCACTATTGGAATGAGACGGTCGTCAGAATTTTGGTCAACTACCAGCAATTCGAATTCCGACTCCTGCAGCGTCTGGCGAGCCAGGCTGTCAAGCAGCCGTTCCAGCTCCGCGGTTCGACCGATCGTCGCGGCTACAAGCGAGAACATCATTGGATCGTCTCCGGTATTTCGGCGCTAAAGGGGCCGCTGCGCGGAGGACCAGTGAGCGCGCGCGCCGAATTCGCGGATACCAGCCGGGAGATGGGCCGGGCCAGACGCGGCGGCACGAACGTCCAGATCAACCGCACATAGTTCATGAGCGCGCCAGGAGCGCTGCGCAGGGCTTCCAGATAACAGGCGCGGGCCGTCTTTCGATCGCCGCGCGCCATCGCGACCAAACCGACCGAAACCAGCAGGCTGCCCAAAAAATCGACGTGTACAGCTCGTCCGTAGCGTTTGAGCACTACGCTTCGAAAGACGCGGCCCCCGGCCAGGTACCACTGCGCGCGGCGCGCATCGAGCTCGAACTCGCGGCGCGCCAGAACCTCCGGAACGAAATCGCAACGCCCGTGCTCGAGCGCCAGCAGCCACATCCAAAGGTCCTCGTGCGAGGGCAACGCGGGGTCAAACCCGCCCACAGCGTCGAAGGTTTCACGCCGCATCACCACCGCCGAGACCAGCATCGGTCCGTTCGGCCATCCGCGCTCCAGGATATCTTCGAGCGTCGGCGGCTTGTGATCATGAGGATGGCACGAGGCTAATTTGACGCGTCCCTGCAAGTTAACTAACTCGGCGTCGTGATAGATCAGAACCGTTTGCGGTTCTGTCTCGATCCGAGAAATGACATGGGCGAGCTTCTCGGGCATCCATTCATCGTCGGCATGAAGGAAGGCGAGATAGCGGCCGCGCGAAGCTTTCACGCCCGCATTGGTCGCATTGGATACGCCGCTGGGACTCGCGTGATTGACGATCCGAATACGGTCGCCGAAACTCTCGAGAATCTTCGCGGTTCCGTCGGCCGAACCGTCGTTAACCACCACGATTTCGAACGAAGCGGCGTAGGTCTGTGCGAGCGCGCTGTTGATCGCTCGCGCCAGCGTACGCTCGCCATCACGGACCGGGATAATCACCGAGACCACGGGCGTCATTGAACAGCCTGCAATCAGTTTGATAAGCCGGACCAAATAGAGTTGCCGGAATACGATTTACTGCCTGTCGATGATCGCCAGGAGCAGAAGCGCGCGACAGGCTTTAAGTTCTCGGGGCGGCTAGGCAAAACGCTTCTTAAACCGTCCCCCCGGAACGAATGGTCGTGGGTTGGGCCAACCCCCAAATCGACCGCACCAGCATCGCGCGGTCCGCACCGTCAAGCAGTCCGTGCCACGAGGCGACGGTCAAAATGACAAGCTCGGCGCAAACCAGTCCGATACGTATTTCCACCGGTGACGGCAGCGCGACAAGCAGCAATCCAACTCCCGCCGCCAGCGCGAACCACCCGAGGCGGCGGCCGCCGCGTGCGACGTCGGGAAGAACTGTCCGTGCAACAATCCAGGTGGCCGCAGTTCCCGCGACCGAACGGACCGCGCACGCGATTGCGGCTCCCAAGGCTCCGTGCAAATAGACCATCACGAACATGAAGACCAGATAGATCGGCTGTTCGACTACCTGGATCTTCGTGCTCAAGTCGGGGCGATGAGCCGCCCATAAAAGGGAGCCTGGCATCCGGGCGAGCGACTCGATCAGTGCGGCGACCGCGAGCAATTGGACCAGCACCGCGGTATGCGCGGCGAATTCGGGGCCGACCCACAAACTCAAGAGTTCGTGCGCGAACGCAACCGCAACCAGCGCGATCGGGAACATGATCACAAACAATGTCTTGGTGCCGCGCTCGAACAGGATTCGGCTCTGCGCGCGATCCTGAGCCAGACTGTACGTAAGCGCCGGAAACATCACGCGCGTGACGATGCTGGGGAAAATGCGCAGCTTATGCAGAATTCGCGCGGGAACCACGTAGTAAGTCAGCGCACTCATCGAAGCCATCGAGGCGAGGACGAAACGGTCGAAGCTTCCACCCAGCAATCCGATTACATTCGAACCCGCCGCCCATGCGCCGAAGCCGATCAATTCCGGAATCAACCCGAACCGTATGCGCATCCGCGCCGCCATTCGCGGCACCGCGCGAGCGCACATCGCGAAGTACACGAACCACGTAACCGCGTGGCCGGCCACCAGCACCCCGATGATCGGCACAATACTGTGCGAGAACGGCAGCACCGCCAGCGGCCCCAGAGAGGAAAACATCGCGTTTGGGCTCTGCACCAGGTTGATCAGGTCGAAGCGCTGATACGCGGCCAGCGTCGCGGTGAATGCGGTCAGGGTCAGGCAAATCGGCAACGCGATCACGAGCAGATGAAATGCGCGTAGCGCCTCGGTATGCAGTTCCGCCGGCACCTTGAAGAGGTGACCCACCAGCATCGGTGTGAACAAACCCAGTAAGGCCGAGCCGAATATTCCAAGCGCCGTCATCAGAATCAGCGAGGTGCCAATCAACGCCGGGACTTCGTCACCCCTGTCCGCCGCCAGCCGGTCGCTTGCGAGTTTGGTCAAGGCAGACGAGATCCCGAAATCGAACAGGCTGAAATAACTGAATACTGTCCATGCCAGCGCGATCATTCCAAAGCGTTCGGTGCCCAGATGATGAATCAGAATCGGCATCGCGATGAATGCCGCGACGAGCGGACCGATCTCGCCGACGCCGTTCCAGAAAACGTTGCGCACCAGGAGCCGCCCGCTAGTGAGCCCAGCGTCGGTATCTATTGTCGAATCTTCCATTTTCGCGCAGTTAGTATTCCGGCTCGCCAAGGAGTTTCCGGTCGTGACTATGGCCCTGTACAAACAGTTCCAGCGGCGCTTTTGAGCGATCGCCGATGCGGCGCGCGAGGACTACGGCTCCAGGTTCCCTCGCATTAGGAGACATTGGTTCGGCTGAACCGGTCTTCAGTCTTCCGGGACTCCCCTATGAGATAGCACGCCCCTGAACTGGCGCGAGGGTACTGATCAAGCTCGATGGCAAAAATGTCGCGATCAACGCGAGCCATCCTTTAATCTGGACCGGGCGCTGGATTGTGGCAGCCAGATAACGGCGACGCGCCAGTGACCGCTCGTCGCGGCGAAGGGCCTCCAGGGCCGCCCACTTTAAGACGACTTCCAGGTGGCGGCTGTCAACTTTGGAACCATAGCGCTCTCGAATCAGGCTGCGCAGGCTGTAAGCTCCCGCGATATACCAGTTTTCCCGCGACGGACTGATTCCTTGCTGCCGTTTCATCAGCGCTTCCGGCAAGTAGCGAAAGTGGCCGATCTCGCGCGCGTTTATCTGGAGCCACACGTCCTCCGCGGACTCCAGTTGCTCGTTGAACCCGCCCACGCGATCGAAAATATCACGCCGCAGGACAACCGAATCGAACAGAATCGGCAGACCGAGCCCTGAATATTTGATCAACGATTCAAGGGAGAGCGCCGCGTCGTGGCCGGCCGGGCAAGCCGATTCTCTGATAACCGTTCCGTCGGTATCGGTTATTATTCCGTCGTGATACGCCAGTACGCATTCGGGATCGGCTTCAAGGAGCGGCACAACCCGCGCGAGCTTTTCCGGCATCCACTCGTCGTCGGCATCGAGGAAAGCGAGATATTTCCCCCGCGCGGCGGCGACACCGGTGTTGCGCGCCCGCGCTACTCCCAGAGCCGGCTCATCCAGGATAATAATCCGCTCCGCGTACGACTCGAGTACTTTTGCGGTCTGATCAGTCGAGCCGTTGTTTATGACAATGACCTCGACGTTATCTTTATAGGTCTGGGAAAGGGCGCTATCGATCGCCCGCGCCACAGTGTCTTCACCGTTGTGCACCGGGATGATCACGGACACGCGGGGGCGCGCCTCGCTCAGAGACATCATTGATTGGCGTTCTGATATTTCCACGTTCCGCATAAACTATCTTGGTCCGCTTCACCTGGATGGTAGATCCGAGATCAGTATCCCAGGCGCTCGCGCAGGGCTCGCCGCCCGGTTCGCGCAGCAGTCCGGATGTGTCGCGGCACAAGCCGGCGCACGTCACTGAACATTGTTTGGTTGAATTTCAGCTTGCGCTCGAAATCCGCCAGCGAATCGCTTGGCTGAATACGCACTCTGCGCAGCTCGAAAGGATTGGCTTCGATCGCATTGCGTCCCGCGATGACCGTCATCGCGGTATGATAGGTGCGGCTTACGTGTTCCCGGACATTGCTGCTCTCGGCGCCGTCACCATAGGGATAAGCGAATGACCGCACCTCGGCTCCGAGCATAGCCTCCAAATCCTCTCTGCTCCCCCCGATCTCGTCGGATAGGCGATCCTTGTTGAGCGCGGTAAGGCGCGGATGCGTGCGGGTGTGAGAGCCAAACTCGATCCGCTGCCGCGCCCAACGGCGAATCTGATCAGCGCTCATCAGGCGCATCGTGGGATGTCCGTTCACCTCATCCCAGGTATTTGTAAGGCCGATCCGCTTTGTGACCACATATACCGCCGCCTTTAGATCCAGACGATCCAGAATCGGGAAGGCATACTCGGCCATTTCCGCGTACCCGTCATCGAACGTCAGCAGGACCGGCTTGCTTGGGAGCGGCTTCTCCCCGCGCCGCGTCGCAATCCAATCCGAGGGCCAAATCGTTTCGTATCCAGAACTTGCCAACCAACACATCTGGCGTTCGAATTGGTCGGGCGCGACCGTCAATTCGAAAGGATCCTGGACCGGCAGAGGGCCGACATTGTGGTACATCAAGATTGGCAGCTCGCGAATAGGCATACGCGTCCAGAGACGGCGCAATCTATTTCTCAGTATGCCCACTGGTTCCTGTATACCGCTCCAATTCGAAATTCTTCTGACCATCCGTTCGATTCTATCGACGTGGAGGACGCCCGCTCGGGGTCCGCGTCGGCGTTGGAGTCGCAGTGGCAGTACGCGTCGCGGTCGCGGGAGCTGGACCGTCAGCATCGCGGGTACGTCAACCCGTTTGGTGCAGCCGGACGACTCGAGCCGTCGGATGTGATCGGACATCCAATCAATTTACCGGCCGCGGTCTTCCAGCGCAGGCTTTTCATGATAGTGCCCGGCGCAATCGAGGGACCGCCTTTCTCATAAAATGGATTGGGTGCCGAACAAACTGCTCCACTATCGTTGACGGGTAGGCAACACTATCAACCTCATCGCGGTACAATTTCCCCCCGACTAGGTTCAGGATGGACTCGATCGGCCCTGCCAGTTCCGCTCGATCGTCAGTCCGCCAGTAACGATCCAAGCCGTTCAGGAGTTCGCGCGCGAGCTCATGGTTGTAATTATTTATATTGCGGTAGACCCACTTGGGTTCTTCATTCGACCATCGCCGGTTGTATCCCAAGAGGAGACGCGACGCTAAAATTGTTGTTTGGTGAGCTACGAACCGTGCTTCTGCGTGGCTCTTGGCATCAACAAAATCGTCGAGAGCTTCGGTGATCTCGCTACGGTAGCGCAAGATATCATTCGCAGACAGCGGATCTGGGCCTGTATCGAGAATTCCTTTGGCTTTCGTGCTGAGGGCCCGGATAATGCCACGATCGTCCTTTAGCTCAATACCATCGGCGCAAGCCGTGAGAAGGACTTCATCAGGATCACGATGTTGCCAACGCTGATTGTTCAAGCGTTTCGTACAGAAACTTTGGGAGCGAGCCATCACATCGAAACACCAACCATTTTCTTGGAAATGGTGGTGATAGGCTCTCACTCGTTTGCGCTCAATAATAAGGATGTCAAGGTCGGAGCTATTGGAAGAATCTCCTCGCGCAACGCTCCCGAACAGCACCGCTGCGACACAATTAGGAAACCGCCTGCCTACAAACAAACGCGCCGCTTGGGTCGCGTCCTCGAGGCAGGTTCCAGGAGGGACTTCCCTTGTTAACCTGTTACGCATGCGCTCAGTGGATATTCGAATCGCCCTTCACCGTACGGATATAGAGAAACAGCGGCGCGTGAACGCGATGCCGTTGCAGCAAAGGATGCATTCGGCACGCTTCCTCGCTTGGCCGCGGCTCAGCGATTTCGTTCAGCACGAGGCCGGATGTAATGACGGTATTGATATAGTCGGACAGGGTACGGCTGAAGTGAGGTATCGAAAGACTATCGGTGTCCTGCGATTTAGTCGCTCTCAGGTTCCAACGCTCCGGCAACCTCCGCCATAATTTCCAACGCTCCGGCAGCTTCCGCCAGACTTTCCAGCCGTCTCTCTTGACGCCGGTTTCCGGTTCGCCGAACTTCCAGCTATCGATCCATGGCTCGGCATTGAAGTACTCGCCAATCTGGAGCGCCGTTGCGCGCGCCTGTCCGTCCAGAATCCAATGGGTTCCGCGATTGGCAAATGCAGGATGCAGGATGCTGAATATCAGCACTCCGCCAGGCTTGAGCACGCGGCGAATCTCTCGCAACGCGGCCGAGAGATCCGGTCCGTCCATTAGCGCCATGAACGACACGACGGCATCGAAGGTTTCACTGCCGAAACCGTCGAGCGCAGTGTATGACCCAATCGCGTATCGGATTCCCAGAGGAGCGCGGCTTTCTTCGGCGCGGCCCAGCTCGATCATCTGTGCGGAGAGATCCAGTCCGGTCATTCGGGCGCCCGAGCGCGCAAGAATCCGCGTCCAATAACCCTCTCCGCAGCCCGCGTCCAGAACCTCAAGACCGCGAAGATCGCCGATAAACTCGAGCATCGCCGGTTGGTTGTACAACTCGCGATAGATATCCTGGCCCGCCCTGATGGCGTTCGTCCATAATTGCGCGTTACGGTCCCAATGGTGCGCGACAACCTGTTCGTCAGCTCCGGGGATCTCGGTTTCCGGATTCAACCTCTCGATAGCCGTACCCTCAAACCCGCTGCGAGGCCGGAATTTAGGCTCGCCGCTTTGCGTCCGCGATGTCTGATCTCTGGGCATCGATATTTTGCTATGGAGCGGCCGAGGCGGCGTCGCTTATCCCACCCGGTGCGGCGGCTCTTTTCTGAAATTCGTCGTAGTCGGATTTGAATGCCGCGTCGCCCGGTTCGAGCTGCGTGGCTCGGGCGAGGTCGTTTCCTGCTGCGTAGAATTGGTAGTTCGCAGCCTCGGCACGTCCGAGCCGGTTGAGCACCGGGGCCGAATCCGGATGCAGCTCCGCGGTGCGTTTCAGCAGCAGCACCGCGTCGTCGTAGCGCTTCTCTTGCATATACAGATCGGCCAGCCGCGCCGCCGCGTCATCATCCGACGGCCGGATATTGGTTGCGTCGAGCAGCGCTTTTTCAATCGTCGTGTTGTCGCCCGCGATCCCCGCCGCGTCGGCCAGCGCGAGATCGAGCGTGAAGGGATCCGCACCCGCGCTGATACCCTGTTCGATCGCGGCGCGGGCCGAGTCCATTTGCTTCCTCGGCGCAAAGATCATCGTCGCCAGGTAGTGGTAGGAATCGGGATCGACCGGATCCAAAGCCATCGCAGCGCGCAGATGCTCTTCGGCCTTCGCAAAGTCACCGGCTTTTGCCGCCGACCCTCCGGCCGAGACCAGCAGGTTTGCCCGTACTGCAGGATCAGACTCGCTCGACGCCGCATGGGCGAGCAATTCGCTCTCGCGTCCGTATTGGTGGTTGAGGTCGTAAACCTGGGCCAGCGTCCAAATGGCTGCCGGGTAGTCGTGCGCAATTGCGCGCTGGAGTCCCTGCTCGACCGCAGCTCGTTCTCCCGGCGAGAGCCACGGAATCAGCCTCAATTCGAGATAGTAATGAGTCGCCAGATAGGGCGAATCGAATACTGACTCCTCGATCTGCTTGAGCGACTCTCCGAACTGCCCATTCCAGACCAACGCTTCCGCGTACTGATCCCGCGCCGCGGGATTGGTCGGATCGAGCCATACCGCTGTTTCCAGTTCCTGCGCACGCATCGCGAACGGCAGCCGCTTGCCCAGCGTCTCGACCATCCACAGATGCGGCACCACCGAGGTCGGATGCGCCAGAATCAACGCGCGCGCCTGGGACGCCGTCTTTGGTGCGGTCAGATCGTAAGGATATGGAAACTTGGGCTGCGCCAGCGCCACGATTCCAAGCGCGATCGCCGCGGCCGACAGACCTGCCGGCATCGCCCAGCGTTTCATCCCAACCGGCTGCGGCGCCGGCTCGCTCAGCCGCGTGGCGGCGACCAGCCTGAACGCGAGCGCAAGGAACAGTGTCATCAGTACGGCGACGGCGGGAATCTGCAGGTTGAAATCGAAAAATTCCTGGAACGCCAATGCCGCCATTCCTGCCGTCAACGCGGCGCCGACCGGAAGCACATCGGGCGGCAGCGCGCGGATTCCGCGGTAGAGCCGCGTCACGACCGCGATAAAAAACCATCCGAGCAGAACGAAGCCAAATGCGCCTGCGCCGATCAGCAACTCGAGGTAGTCGTTATGCGCCTCGCGCGCGCCTTCCCATGACCATGGCGCCTGCTGAAAATGCGGGAACACGTCGGCGAACGAACCCAGCCCGATCCCGAACAGGGGAAATGCGCGCACTATTCCGATCGAGTCGCGCCACACGTCGAGACGAAAGTGCAGGCTCTGATGCTGGCTGACGGTCTCCATCAGCCGGACGTCGGCCTGATGCCGCCCCTGCGCGCCCCCGAACAAAGAGGATGTCAGCAGCACGATCGCGAACATCGCGGCGCCCGCCGGCACCGCAATCTTCCACGAGAGCTTGAGCAGCGCGGGTCGCTTCGCCCGCGGGATAAACTGCGCCATGTACACCAGCGCCGTAGCGCCAACGATCGCGCCGATCCACCCGGCCCGCGACAAACTCAGGAGCAGCGCTGTGCTCGCGATCAAAACCACCGCCGCGCAAAACACCCGAAACGCTTCGCCGCCGGATTTGCGCACCACGAAAGTCGGAAACAACACGCCAGCCAGCGCGACCGGGATAACCAGATTCAGGTAGCTGCCAAAATGGTCCGGATTGACGAACGGTCCGCGCGCGCGATCCATCGCGTCGGGCATCGCCCGGCCCCAATCATACGGTACGAAGATCCAGAGGATCTTTCCGTTCCAGAACACACGTTCCAGGATTCCGACACACGCCACCACCAGCGCCGTGATCAGCACCGCGATAATTACGTAGCGATAGAAGTTCTTCTCCGATTCCGCATGCATCGAGGGTCCGAACGGATACAGCAGCACCACGAAGAACAACGCCGCGTATGCGGCGAGCTTGATTACCAGCTCGCGCGTAAGTTCCGGCGCCAGCGATAACGTGCGCCATCGCCAGCCCCCGGCAACCATGGACTTGCTGGTGCTGGTCTGTGGCCCGAGAGCGTGCTGATGCGGCTGCGGAATCGCCGCGCCATTCGCGGCTTCCTGCGGCGTGGGCAGAACCACGTTCAGATGTTGCGCCGCGTTGAGGTCGGGCAACTGGAGCATCGCGGCATACGGCGCCTCGTGCGGCCATCCGGGCAGCGACCTCGCGTACATCGTGTAGGTCGCCGGCGAGAGCACACGCAGAACCGTCGGCGGAAGCGGAACCAGCGCGAAGCCGGCCAGCGCGACGAAGAGCGCGAGCGGCAACGCGATCGGACGAAGGTTAGCCAGCGTTGGCTGGAACTGGATCGGCGCTGCGAACGCCGTCTTCGCCATCCACAACACCACCAGCGCGCAGATCGTGAGCTCGATCGCGATGAACGGCCACGGATGCACCGCGCCCATCGGCAGCGGTGACAGCGTCACCAGAAGCAGAATCCCGGTCACGAACGCCCGGTCGTACCAATTCCCGCCGTCGGCGGACACAAACCTATGTTGGGAATGGTAGGAGCGCGGGCGATCGGGCGGATTCGATAGGCCGATCCGCCTCACTATACCTGACTGACCGTTCCCGCCGGCTTGGAATAATCTTCGTAGGCGTAATAGCGATGGTAATGATAATAGTCGGGACTCTTCATATTGACCTGATTCAGCACTACCCCAAGGATACGGGCGCCGACCTGTCCGAGCCGCGCGCATGCGTGGCGCACCAACTGCTTGGGCGTGCGCGGTCCGACCACGACCACAACGCCGTTGACCAGCCGCGACAGCACCACTGAATCGCTGACCGGCATCACCGGCGGCGAGTCGATCAGCACGCTGTCGTAAGAGGCGGACAACTCTTCGAGAACTTCCTGCATCCTGCGCGAGGCGAGCAATTCGGTCGGATTAGGCGGCACCGAGCCTGCGCTCATGAACGACAACCCGCCGTTGCCGATCGGACGAATCACTTCGCTCGCCTGCTTCTGTCCGACCAGGACCTCGGTCAGACCGACCAGGTTATGCACGCCCAGAACTTCGTGGCATCGCGCACGGCGCATGTCGGCGTCGATCAGCAGCACCCGCCCGCCCATCTGCGCAAACGCCATCGCGATATTCACCGCGGTCACGGTTTTGCCCTCGGCCTTGGCTCCGCTGGCGACCAGAAGGGTTTTAGGAGCTTCGGCCGCGCGCGACAGCAAGATCGCAGTTCGGATCGCGCGGTACGACTCTCCGGCGATCGAAAAGCGGCTCTTCGCCATCATGATTTCCCGCTCGTCTGAGGCGCTGCTCGCAATAAGATTGGGAACCCCGGCGTTGGCAGGCAGCGCGGTTTCTGCGGCCTGATCCTCGCCCCCCAGGGTCAGAAAATCCGGTACCGAGCCGAGGCTCGGCAGCTGCAGATAGAGTTCCGCTTCCTCGGGATTGTGCAGTCCATCATCGAGATGGTCGAGCAGGAAGGCGATCCCGACTCCGAGGAACAGCGCCATCGCTCCGGCAATCGCCATGTCAATCAGCTTCTTGGGGCTTGACGGGTCGATAGGCGCGGTCGCGATATCAATTATGGAAACGTTCGAGGTCGGGACTTCACCCGCGACCCCGATCTCTTTCATCCGCTCGAGCACGCTCTTGTAAAGCTGCCGGTTGGCGTCAACCTCGCGCGCGAGCACGGCGTCCTGCAACGACGCGTCGTTCAGCGCCAGCGCTTTGGTCTTCAAATTTTCGACCGATTGCTTGAGCGCAGTCTCGCGGTCCAGCGAAGCCTGGTACTGCGATTCGATGCCCTGGACGGTATGATCGATTTCGGCGTTCAGGCGGGCGTTGGTTTCGTCAACCTTGGCCTTGAGCTCACGCAGCGGCGGGTAATCACCCTTGAACTGCTGCGACATACTGGCGTACTCGCCCGCAATCACGTCGTCCTGGGTCTTGAGGTGCTGGATAAGCTCGCTGCCGATCACTGCCGGCAGCGAATTGTAGTTACGCTTATTGATCAGATCGTGCTGCGACTCGAGATCGATTCGCTCGGTTTCTGCCTTGGTGAGCGCCTGGTTCATTTCGGTCAGACGTTCGTTAAGGATCGTGCCGCGATCGTCGAGGTTGAACGCAACGATTCCGCGGTCACGGCGATAAGTGTTGAGCGCGGCTTCCGACTTCTCGACCCGCTCTTTCAGCTCGACCAGCTTCTTCTCCAGAAACTGCGACGCTTCCTGGCTTGCCTGCGCGTGGATTTCCATTCCGCGATGGATATAAGTCCGCACATGGGCGTTGGCGATCTGAGAAGCGAGTGCGGCGTCAGGCGACGTAAACGAAATCACGAATAGCCGGGTTCCGACATCCGGCTTGACCGTGAGATTACTCAAATATTTGTCGACCATCGCGGGGTCGATTCCGTATTGATCGAGCGGACGAACCGCCGGCGCGCTTTTGAACAGACCTCCCATCGAGGCTTTGACGGAGTGGAGCATCTCTCCAAAAAAGCCGCGATGCAGGCTGCTGCCGGTAAAGTCGGGGTTGCGATCAAGTCCGAGATCCCGAATCACCTGGGCCGCAAGGCCGCGGCTCTTCAGGATCTCTTCCTGGGTCTTGTAATAATCGGATGCATCGCCAGTCGATTCGGTTGCCAATTCGTGGATATCGAGTACGTGGGGCGCGTTGGATTCGACCAGGATCGTGCTGGTCGCGGTGAAATGCGGCGTGATCACCAGCACCACCAACCCTGTCACGAGCAGCGCGGCCAGAAACATGCTGACGATCAGCTTCGCGTGCCTGCGGATTACCCGAAAGTAATCGCGCAGATCGGGCCCGGCGGCCTCAGGTGCACCGAAGAAGTCGGGGTTGACGCCACGGCCCATGTACTGCGGCGCGGGCACGGGCTCAGGATAAACGCGTTGAATTGGATAAGGAGACAATTCTTTCACAATGGCCTCTGCGGGCTCGTTACGTATTGATTGTCGGATGGAAAGTCGGTTTCGTCCTACATAAACGGCAGCGCGGGAAAAATCCCGGTGCTGAATTTCTGGAACACCGTATAAGCGGCATATGGCACCGCTCCCGCGACCGATTTCTTTACGATCACCACGTCGCCGCCCTGCACCGGAACGTCGGGCGAGGTCCCCTTCTGGATCGCGGAAAGATCGACCGGAATCTCGATCTTGCGCGCGCCGGCAGTCGAGCCGGTGCGTAGAATCACGGCGTCGGAACTGAACATCTCACCACCGGCCGCCGTCACCGCCCCCAATACCGTCATCCCAGGCGTGATCTTGAATGCACCCGTATTCTGGACCCATCCTTTGACCATCACCTCGCCTGCGGCGGGCACGATAATCACGTCGCCAGGACGAGCGGGGATACCGAGTTCATTTTCGTTGTGCGTATTGGTCAGGTCGATGATGATCGGATCGGCGCTGCTGAGCCCGGCCGGCATTTGGGTTGCCGCCGGCTGGTAGCTCGCGGGAACGCTTTGACCCTGGACTGCGATATCTCCACTGGGCTGCTCGGCTCCTTCAGGGCCGATAGGCTTGGGCGCCGCTGGCGCGGATGTCGGTACGGCACTGAGCTGCGAGGCCGCTGCGAGCATCGCGCTGGTTTGCGCACCCTGTCCCGGAGTCGCCGGGATCAACAGGATGCGCTGGGCGCCCTCGGCAGTGGTGCCGCCCGCGCGGCTGATCATTGCGAGGATCGTGTCATGCGGACTGGTCAGCGTGTACAACCCGGGTTTCTGCACCATCCCGACAATCGCAACCTGCCGGCTCTCATATTCCTTGGTGAAAACGTTGACCTGCGGATCGTACATATATTTTTCCAGCCGCTGCTTGATCTGGTCGCGGACGCCTTGCTCGGTCAAACCCTTGACGTTAATCACGCCGGCCAGCGGCAGTGCGATCGTGTTATCGCCTGAAACTCGCACCGAGCGGTCCTTGAGATCGTCGATTGCGGGCACCGAAATCTCCAGCACGTCGCCCGGACCGACGGTGAAGTCGCTCTCCGATTTGTCGTTAGTGCGCTGCTGCCACAGCGCATCGAGCCGCGCCGTCTCTTCGGCATCAGCCGATGCCGATGCGGGCGACGCCGCGGCGGCGTCAGCCGATATCCCGGACGCCGGGGCCGGATCCTGCGACGAACACGCCACGAACGCTGCGGCGATCGCGCAGGCGATCACAGCAAAGAGCGCGTTGTGAATTATCTTCGATAACACGATAGGTGAACCTCGTGCGGACCGGCCCGGTGCGCACCGGATGTTAAGTCAGTTTGGAGATAGCCGGCAACGGCGAACGAGCGCAGCCGTTGTCACGAGCCGGGTCGCGGCGCCGGCCCGCAGGTCTCCGTCTCAGCGAGAGGGGCTCGCGTTGCCGTTGCCGTTGCTGCCGCCACAATCGTTACCCTCGGTGCAGATGACGCCACCGGTAATTCCGCCCACACCAACCAGCAGCCCGGCGCCCGCCGCCGCAGTCTCCCACCATGGGATTCCGCAAGTCAGCGTCGCCGCGGAGGCCACACCGATGTCGGTAGTGGCAATCGCGCCAGTCGTCGGCGACAGGAACCAGTTGATGGTTGCACCTTCGATATCGACCTGGGTCACCGCCGCGCCGCCTTGGAAGTCTTTGGTGTTGGGGTCGATCGAAACTGTGTATTTGCCGGGCGTGGCCAGCGGGATGCAATAACGGCCATAGATATCCGATCGTCCGTGGCCTGCGGTCTGCCCCTTGGAGTCGATGATCGTAATGAATGCGTTATTGACGAAGTTACGGTTCTGATCCGAGACCAATCCGACCACACTAAAGCACATCGCGGGTCCGGCCACTGCCAAAATCGCGACTATCGATACCATGCAACCGAGCAGCTTTTTCATTTTTCGCTCCACCTTTTTAGTAACAGTCCGCTAACTTCTCGACCGAACGCGCGTCCGCCATCCCATACGGAAATTCGTACGGCAATTCCCATGAGGGACGCACTCAACGGGTTGGCTACGTTGCCAACGCCCTACCCCCCTCCTCCACCACCATATTTGCCGTTTGCCCCGAAATGCTAAAAACAATTCAAACGGGCTAACGTTTCATGAACTCCGCGTGCCAATAACGTCTAGCATGTAAATAGGTTACAGTCAAACGTCTCTGCATCGATAATCTTCTCGTGGAGAATCATGGCGTCCAGTTCATTTGTAAAGAATGATAAACACTAATGACGTGTTAATATGCAGCATAAGCGACTCATGGATACATCCAGATGACTTCGGCCGCAGGGTCGAGTCCATGACTATGCCGAAATACGATTGTTAAATGCTAACTTGATTGCTTAGGAGTGGCAAACAGAAATTTCGCGGCAAATGGGGAAAAAGGACTCTGCAAAAATTGTCTCTGGCAGTTACAATGGGTTCGAGGCTGAATGAGAACCCATCAGGCACGATAGCCTCGCTGCTGCTTACTGACGTTGAGTCGGAAGGAGGGCGTTCGAGCGATCGCGCTTGGGCTGGGATCTTGCCGCGGCAAATCTATTCGAACCGAGCCGCCCCCAATTGCAGCGCATCGGTCATGGACCGACGCTAGCTGCCGCTCCAGTGTCGCCGTTGAAGCGCTGGTAATCCGCTACCTGCGATCGCGACACCAGCATCGAGTCGGTGTGCGATGCAAAGGTCGGATAGAAAGGCTGCTCTCCGTGCTGCGTGAAGTAACCCTGCGCCTTCAACTTCTCTTCGGCGAGCTTGAGATTATGAATCCGCGTGTAGCAGTCAGGCATGTCGAAATGCTGGGGGCATCCGAGCAGATGAAACAACTCGTGCTGCGTCACCCCGCTCGGTGACATCACGAGCTGATTGAGCGTGGCACGCCTGGCGACCACGTAGCCATGCGTAAGAGTGGCGTCATCGACTTCGCCCAAAATCTCCGGCACTCCGACGCTGGTGGAAATCAACCCGTACGCAACATCCCCGATATTGCGATTAACGAAGTAGAGCACCCGATCGCAGGACTTGCCCAATGGAACCTGGCTGACCTGTTCAAGGATTTCGGTATGAAAGAAGCCCTCGCGCGGAAAGTTCTGATAAGAGACCGGCTGCAGGTAGAGATTGTAGATCTTCGCCTCATCGTTCCAGCTCTCGAGCAGCGCATTCGCGTCCGACGGCGTGATCCCATTGTCCAGCAGAACGCACAGCCGGACATTCTCGGGCGGGCCATAGTCAATGCTATCGCGCAGTGCCGGATGGTCGAATCCCATGCTGGTGCATGACGCCAGACTTGCTGCAAGGCAAAAGACGGTCAGCAACTCAGCTCCTCGCGTGAACATTCGCCATGAAGGATGACGCGTCCGGAGCCAATGCCCGTCGCCAGGATTCGCTGCGATAGCTGATTGTGCAGCCGAACACCAACTCGATTGTGGATGATTACGCGTGTCGATGCCTCCAACCGGATCTGAAAGGCTCAAACCGTTTGGTTGGTGAGGAATTTCCATTTTTTATACTCGTTGAACTTCATTATGGCTAGCAAAAACCTGAAATGTGCTAATAAAACTTAACTAATAGTGGCTATAGAGTGCTCGAATCATCAAATAGAGACTTTGCATCACTGGAGATAACTAGCCGTTTGAAGCCAACGTGTGTCCATCACGCGAGTGGTTGCCATTAGATCGAACACGAGATCAGTATGGGTCGCAGTGAAGATCGCGACTCGTTTGACAGCAATATTGCTAATTTGCATGTTCCCTGTACTTGCCGCCTACATGTATTTCGGGGTGCGACAGGCCACTCTGACTTACGTAAACGATCTCAAACTCGAAACTCGCGCCACCGCACGTGCGCTCGGAGCCGCGCTTGGGCAGGATATCGAACTCGGGGAATGGGACGATGTGCGCCTTGCATTGGAACGAACCCAGGAAGAATCCGTCAATGCCGCAGTCTTCGGGATCGACGGCGAGAAGATGCTCTCGTTGCAGGGAGATCCGATCGAACCACCGCCCGAACCCGGACTGCTGACGCTCGCGCTGCACGGCGAAGGCGTGGAGTTCATGCAGACCGTCGGCGATCGCGACTGGTTCTGCCGCGCGGTCGCGCTGCATAATCGGGCCGGCGCTCCGATTGGAATTCTGCTGGTCGCGCAGCGCTGGAACGACGTCGAGAGCGACTTGCGGGCCCGGGTCGAGCAAGCGGTGCTCGCCTCGTTATTGCTGGCGGGATTGATCGCGATGCTGATACCGGTGGTGAGCCATCGCTATGTCGCCCGCCCGCTGGCGGAACTCTCGGCCAAGGTGGCGCGCATCTCGAGCGACAACAAATTCGACAGCGACGAGGTCGGCGATGAAGTCGAGTTTTTGGGCGCCGAGTTCCGCCGGCTGGCCGACGACCTCGAGACCGCACGCCATCGCCTGCTCGACGAAACTGAACGCAAGCTCGAACTCGAACGCAGGCTCAGGCGCGCTGACAAGCTCGCCGCTATCGGCACCCTGGCCTCGGGCCTGGCGCACGAAATAGGAACTCCGCTTGGGGTGATTCGCGGCCGTGCCGAGCACCTTAACTCTAATAGCCAGAATCCGCCGCGCACCGCCGAGGGTCTTGAGATCATCATCAACCAGATCGACCGCATCACGCGGATCGTGCGGATGCTGCTGGACCTTGGCGCGCGACGCGAACAATCGTTTGCACTGTGCGACCTGCGCACGATCATCCAGCGCACCCTCGCGCTCCTGGAAACTGAAACTGCGCGCCGCGGCGTGCGTTGTATGGTCGAGCTTGGCGCGCAACCGATCGAAGTCCGGTGTGACGCCGACCAGCTCCAGCAAGTCTTCGTCAACCTTGCGATCAACGCGCTCGACGCGATAGGCCCCGAGGGCGGAACCCTGAGCGTCGCCGCGGCTCCGGCGATTCATGCTGGGCGCAGAGCGGTGCGGATAATATTCGCCGATACAGGACCGGGCGTGGCGCCCGACGTCGTCACGCGCGCGTTTGATCCATTCTTCACCACCAAGGAACCCGGCAAGGGGACCGGCATGGGACTGGCGGTAAGTGAAGCGATTGTGCGCGACCATCAGGGAGAAATTGGCCTCGAGTCGTCGCAGTTCGGCGCCCGGGTCGTGGTCGTCCTGCCACTGGCCGACGCCGCCGGCGACCCCGTCAGCAGCGGCAGCACGTTCAGGAGAACCGCATGAATCCTGCACCGATGGATTTCTCGATCCTCGTCGTTGATGACGACCCGGATATGGTGGACATGCTGGGTGACGTCCTGGGCGACAAGGGCTACCGGGTACTGCGGGCGGGTTCGGGTGACGCCGCACTGCAGCTCGCCAGCTCCGAGCATCCTGACCTGCTGATCTCCGACCTGCGCATGAGCGGGATGACCGGGCATCAGTTGCAAGCGCGGCTCAAAACCGTCACCCCGGAATTGCCGGTCGTGATCATTACCGCGTTCGGATCAATCCAGACCGCGATCGAATCGATGCGGCTGGGCGCGTTCGATTACATTACCAAGCCGTTCAGCAACGACGAGCTGATGCTGGTGGTCGAACGCGCGCTCGAGGACCGCCGTTTGCGCCGCGAGGTAATTCGCCTGCGCGACGAACTGGCCGAACGCTACGGGCTCGACACAATCATTACCCGCAGCCCCCAGATGCGCGCGCAACTGGAAGTCGTGCGCCAGATGGCCGATAGCCCTGCCAGCGTGTTGATCACAGGAGAGAGCGGAGTCGGCAAGGATCTATTCGCACGCGCGCTGCACTATCACAGCGCGCGGCGCGCGGGACCGTTCGTCGCGATAAACTGCGCGGCGATTCCCGACGCCCTGCTTGAAAGCGAACTGTTCGGCTATGAACGCGGCGCGTTTACGGATGCGCGGCAGGCGAAGACCGGACTATTCCAGGCCGCCGCCGGCGGCACCATCTTCCTGGACGAGATCGGCGAGCTTCCGCAACCGCTGCAAGCCAAGCTTCTGCGGGTGCTCGAGGATCACCGGGTACGGCCGATCGGCGCCACTCGCGAGACGCCGGTCGATGTGCGCGTGGTCGCGGCGACCAACGCCAAGCTCGAGGCGGCGATCGCCGCCGGACGCTTTCGCACCGACCTGTACTACAGGATCGCGACCGTGACGATCGCGATTGCGCCGCTGCGCGAACGGCCCGAGGACATCACGATGCTCGCGCGGCATTTCGCTGCACGAACAGCGGCTGAGTCCGGCCATACGCCGCTCGCAATAGATGAGGACGCGCTCGACTTGCTTCTGCGCCATCCATGGCCCGGCAACGTGCGCGAGTTGCAGAACGCAATCCAATACGCGCTGGTGCTATGCACCGGCGATCGGATCACGCGCGACGATCTGCCGCCTCGCATCGCCGGCGCCAACCCGGAGCGGATAAATCTCGAAGGCGCGGTCGCGCAGCGGATGCCGCTGGCACGACTCGAGCGGGAGTACATTCGCGCCACGCTTGCCGCGGTGGAGGGGAACAAGAGCGAATGCGCCGCGATTTTAGGCATCGATCGCAAGACCCTCTACCGCAAACTCGAAGATCTTGCGGCCGATGCGGACGCCAATGCGATGCGCCCGCCGCGCGCTCCGCGCCGCTAGCGCCCAAGCGGTGAATTACTCATTTTCCTGCCGCAGGCGCGTAGAAGCCGGCCACCCCCTCGCCGATCGAATGCGGTGCGCTGCCGTCAATCGGTACGCTCCACACTGACGGCGGCGGCGTCATGTGAAGCGCTTCAGTCGGCTCGGTCAGCAGCCGCACGCCCGCATAGACGATCGCTTTCGAATCGGGCGACCAGATGCTGTGCGACAGCGCGAGCTGATCAAAGTAGCGATAGGAAACCGACTCTTCCTGGGTGGACACGAAATTGCCCAGCGCGCGGCTCTTTGCGCTCTTAAGATCGATCAGCTCCCAGGTGTAGAAGGGTTTGTCTTCCGGAACCGAGATATAGGCCAGGTAGCGCGCATCGGGAGAGAAGAAGTACGCGGCGACCGTGTCGCGGGTCAGCGTACGTGAAGTCGCGTCGCCGGTATCCACCAGCTTGATCTCGTGAAATGCCGGGTCGTGCGGAATCACCGTCGTCGCGTATGCGATATGCCGCGAGTCCGGCGACCATTCGAAGCTGGTGTCGCCAATCGGCAGGCTCACCATCGAGCGCGGATGCAGCCCGTCGGCGTCGGCCACCACCAGGTTCGCTTCCGCATGATTGTTCGCAATCCATGCCAGATGCTTCCCGTCCGGTGACCAGCACGGCGTCTTGAACGGAGAGCGTCCGTGCGAGAGCACCTTATCGACCACCTGGTTGGTTTCCGTAAGCGTGATCAGCTCGACTCGTTCGCTGGATTCGGGATCCGCGCCCGAAACATGCACCGCCAAAATTCCGGGTGCGGGTCCCCATGCAAAGTACACCGGCTCCCCGGTCATCACGATCCGGATTGGCGCGTGCTCCCTGGCTTCCGCGATCATCAGCGAGAGTCCCTCGGGCTCGCTCAGCAGAAACGAAATATGCTGGCCGTCGGGGAGCCAATAAATGTAATCGACTTGCTCGTGCTTGCTTTCGAAGATCTCGATCGCCTCGCGCTTTTTCAGATCATAAATCCAAAGCCCGAAGCTGACTCCCGGCTTGGCGCGAGTAATCGACGAATAGGCGATACGCGTCGCATCGGGCGAGAAGGTCGGCCAGCCAAATTGCCCTGGGGGTTGTTCGGGCTCGTCAGCGGGCCGAAATGCGACCCTCCGGACCGGATCTGCCGCGCCGCGGCGGACGTGTTCGCCCTCGATTGGGCAGGTTAAACAATCCGGCTTGGCGCATCCGCTCGCGCAATAATAGATGTTGTTGTCGGTTCCGATATAGGTGATCGCGCCGGCCGCGGCGCTGGAAGCGGCCCTGGCCTGCGCAGCCATCGGCGCCGTCATCAGGTACGCGGCCGCAAGTATCGCAACCCCCAGCAACGAACCCAATGATCTCCCCCGGCGCGAGCGCATGGCGGTAAGATTGCGCGGCCCGGCGATGAACGCAAGCGCGATGCCGCCTGGCTGCCAGTGGTTGACAGATCGAGGAATCGAAGCCAAAGTTTAAGCCATGCGACGGGCAGCGATGTTGGTGGGCGCGGCGTTGATATTGTGCGCGCCGAGTTTTGCGCACGCGCAGTACTCAGACCTCGATAAGCAGAACCCCAACCAGTACACCGACGATGATTCGCAGCCGCTCAAGCTTCTTAGCTATGTCCTCGCGCCGATCGGCTTCGTGCTCGAATGGGGTGTCGCGCGGCCACTGCATTATCTCGCGACCGACACTTTTCTTGCCCCCGTGCTGGGAGCGAACACCGACAAGGAGAAGCTGAACCTGCCGCCGGTCGCCGAGTTGCCGCCGCCCGACCAGATCACCGACAGCTCCGGGACTGCCCATCACGACTTCGTGGTGGTTCCGCTTCAGCCGCTGCCTCCGGTCACTCCTGTCGCGCCGCAAAGCTCAGCGGCGGCGACCATATCGTCCGGGCAGCCCGCTTTGCATTAGCGCTTTTCTGATTGATGACGCGCGTTTTTTGCCGAATTGTCAGCTTCCTTGAAATCGTCTGCCGCGCGGAGTTAGAATTTCTTCTAATCGGTAACGTCTAACTGAATGGACGGGCCTAATCCGGCTCATCCCCGATTCGAAGGCCTGAGGTTTTCAAAATGGCTGCGGCATCTAAAGGCAAGGCTCCAACTGATCCGGCTGAATTGGCGAAGTGGCGCGCCGATGAACAGGCGCGCGAACGCGCCAAACGCGACAAGGAAAAGGCGGAGATTGGCTCGCTATGGAGCCGGCGCGATTTCCTGGGGCGGCTCGGATGGGGCGGTTTCGGCGCCGTCACGACCATCGGCCTGCTGGCCGCGGTGCGGTCTGCGTTTCCGCGGGTGCTGTTTCTGCCGCCGTCGAAATTCAAAGCCGGCTTCCCGAGCGATTACGTCGTCGGCGAAGTCAGCGAAAAGTACAAGCAGGACTTCCGCACCTGGATCATCCGCACCAAGGCCGGATTTTACGCAATCTTCGCCAAGTGCACACATCTCGGATGCACTCCGCGATGGCTCAAAGCCGAGCAGAAGTTCAAATGCCCGTGCCACGGCTCGGGCTATTACATCAGCGGCCTGAATTTCGAAGGACCCGCGCCGCGCCCGATGGATCGTTTCAAGATCTATGTTGGCGACGACGGCGAGCTGGTGGTGGACAAGTCTGTGCTTTACGAGATGCAGCCTGGTGTCGATCCCAACGAGCAATATCCTCAGAGCATTCTGAAGGTAGCCTGACCCGCAAGTTCAAAAACGGCGCGGCCAATCACCGCGCCGTTTTTTTATTCGGAGATCTCTTCTGCTACGCGCGGAAGTCGCGGCGGTAGACTACGTAGTTCGCGCATACCTTTGCGCCGAGCTTCTCCGCCGTGCGGCGCGACGGCCAGTTGTCGTCGACGACCAGCGTGTAGCTGAGATACTTCGCGCCGCGATCAATGAGCTTCAAGTAGGTCTGCGCCGCCATCGCGAGGTTGAGTCCGCGCCCGCGTGCGGGCTCGCGCACTCCGATGCCGAGAAAATTGAGCTTCTCCGAATCCTTGAGCGTTCTGCCCGGACGCAGGATCGCATGCGCGGTCTCTTCGGGCGCGACCATCAGCGTGCCGACCACCTCGCCGTGATGGTAGGCGCAGATCGAAGTATCCAGCCCGCCCATCAGCTCGACGAACATCATCATCTCGGTCATCGCGTCCTGGCTCGCGACGACGTAGCCCCAGTGGTTGTAGAACGCCTCGTTGAATGCCGGACCAAATTCGGCGGCGCGTTTTTCCTGTGGGATGTCCGCGAGCGTCACCAGCTCGAAGTCGGCGCGGAGCGCGGCCTCGAGTGCGCTGCGGTAACGCGCGATTAATTCCGGCGTCACCTCGATCTTGTAATCGACCATCCCTTTCTCGCAGAAGAAGCCGGCGTCCTTGATCATTGAGTGATAGTAGTCCGGATTCTGGCGCATCATGTTCGGCGGCAGCGCATCGTACTCGTCGATTACGAATGGCATATCGAGCGGCAAATAGAATCCGCTGCGCGCCGCGACGGCGCCCTGCCCGCGCAGCCATTCCGAGGCTGCGTCCATCACGGCGCGCGCGGCGTCAGACGCGCCGGCAGCGGCTTCGAAGAACATCAGATGCCCGAGCTTTTCGCCCCATCGGTGTGCGTATGCGGGATCGAGCAGCGCCGCGACCCGCGCGACGATCTCTCCGCCCTCTCGTGCAACGAACGCGCGCAGCGGTTTTCCCGCGATAAACGCCGACAACCCCATCAGCATCGGCAATTGCATATCGGCCGCCGCCGCCCACCTGGCGGAGAGCTCCGGACGCACTCGATCGGCGAAGGTTATGAATTCGGTGAGTCCGTTCTGATCATCAGGCGATTCGATTTTTAGTGGCATGCTTGTGCGAAGACATCTCCCTGAAAACCTGTTCGAGGGCCGATTTGGCGCAACCCGGTTTCATCGGCGCGCGGTCCGTCACCTTGTTTCGCAGGGCCGCGTGCGCTAATCACCACGCATAGCGAAGCGTAGCGCCGCGTCCGTTAGCGGGTCAATTACGGCGCGTGCGGAATGCGAAGAGAGCTCAAACATTATGGTCGAAAAAACCATCGAGCTAACCGGAATTTCGTCCAACTCGGTCGAGGATGCGGTTCAGATCGCGGTGGCGCGCGCGGGGGTGACCATCTCGGGCATCCACAGCGTGCATGTTGAAGACGTGTCGGCCGCAATCGAGAACAACAAGGTCGTGCGCTGGAGAGTACGAATAAAGGCGACCTTTCAGATCAAGGATGAGTTGCACGAGTGACGCGCCGCAACCAAGCTGCCCGCACCCACCGGAGCTCGCAACCGGCGGCGGATCGCAAGAACAGCAAGTTCAGCGAAACCTGCCACTGAGAATTTAATGTCATCAAAAATCGTCGAGGTTCATCCGGGTATCTACGAGATCTTTCTGCCGCTGCCGATGCGGCCGACGATCATCAATGTGTACCTGGTCGATTGTCACGGCGCCTGGGCGCTGATCGACACGGGGATGAATTCCCCCGACAGCGTCGCCACGCTCGAAGACGCTTTCACGCAAGTCGGAATCAAGCTCGAAGATCTCGATACGCTTATTGCGACGCATCATCATATCGATCACTTCGGCGCGTCCGGTGAGATTCGCCGCCGCAGCCACGCGGTGACGCACATTCATCGGCTGGAAGCGGCGCGCGCCGATCGGATGCTGTTCTTCGGCAAGATGGGTCCAGCTGATCGTCCGGAGTCACGGCCGTTTTTCGAAAAGCACGGCTTTCCGATCGCGGAGCATTCCTCGGCCGGGATGCGGCCGGCGTGGATGGGCACAGATATGTATTTTCCGGTGACCGAGCCGGATCATTTCATCGACGACGGTGACGTGATCAAAGTCGGTGACCGCGAATTCGAAGTCATCTGGACCCCAGGTCACTCGCCAGGGCACAACGTAATTTACTTGCGCAAGGAAAAGGTGATGATCGTCGGAGATCACTTGCTGCCGAAGATTACACCGCACGTTGGAATTTATCCCGACGCCGATGCGGGCGCGAATCCACTTGGCGACTTCATCGATTCACAAAAAAAAGTCCAGCGGTTCGACGCCGAACTAATTCTGCCCGCGCACGGCGGCGTCTATCAGGACCATCGGCATCGCGCCAATCAGATCATCGAACATCATCGCTACCGCGAGGCCGAGATGCTCGATCTGGTGCGCAATAAACCGCAGACCGCGTTCGAGGTGGCGCAACAAGTCTTCGGCGGCGAAGAGAGACCGATCTTCCACGTGATGGCGGCGACCTTCGAAACCCTGGCGCATCTCGAGTATGCCCGGATTGAAGGACGCGCCCGTAAAGTCGAACGTGATAATCGGGTGCTTTTCCAAGCCTTATAATTATGTTACTAGGGGTTTGCTAAATTTTTCATTAGGTGTATTTTGACGCTGCTTTGACTTGGGTGGCGGATCGGCCGTTGCGGGCCTAGTTATCGGGGGAGGCCCCCAGAGTGAAGGAGGATGCCATGAGACGCACGATTGGGATGTTGCTGGCCGGTGGGCTGGCAGTTATGTTCGCCGCGGGATGCGCAAGCACCAGTGGCGGCGGCAGCAGCGCCGGTACTACGGGTGAGGCGGCGGGCAGCAGTGGGGCAGGTCAGCAGACGGCCAGCGCGGATAGTTCGCGAGTCGCTCGCGACTTTAACCTGCGGGTTAAGTGTCCGGGAGTTCACGAAGAAAAGATCCATGGCTGGACCGATCAGCAGATCATGGCGCAGGAGTCTGTCGCCGAAGAAGACATTCCTGCCTGCATGGCCTGGGTTCAGGAGCAGCCGAAGGGATTCGTTCCGCCTCCGCCTGCGGGCTATGTACCGAAGGTCGGCAGCGCGCCAGCAGCGGGAGGAGCCGCTGGTGGTAGTACGCCGCCGCCGGCGCCACCTGCGAGCCATTAACCGGTCTAATTGGGCCGCAGTTTCGTAGCATAAGCCTGGTGCTTATGGCTACGAGGTTGCGCGCGCCAATTCGTAGCGGAAAACGCAACGGCGCAGCGTGTATGCGATACACGCTGCGCCGTTGTCTATTGAGCTTTGGAACTTATCGGCAGCAGGCATTCCTGCCAGGAACTGGCTTAGTTGGCGCGGGCCGCGCGCTTGCCGTCGCGCCGTGAGGGTGCGCTAATCCGGCCGCTACGAACCACCGGCGAACGCCGTGCAAGGCGCCGGGTGGAAATGCCCGCGAGCTGCTGGCTGCGCCAGTCGCGCAAACCGTTGCGCAGGAAGCCCGGCTCGATCCCGAGGGTCTCGCATACGGTTTCAAACGAAAACGGCCCTTCACCGCCTTCTCCGCACAACCACTGCTCGGCTTCCTGAAACAGCCGCTTGCGCGAGCCGTTCTTTGCGTCAGCGTTGTTTTGAAAGCAGCGCAAGGCATCCTCAAGAATCGCCATCATCAGCTTCTTGACCGGACGGATCGAGCTGTCGTCGCGTCGGCTGTCGTAAAATTGTTCAGGCGTCAAAACGTCGGGTACGAAGAGTGATCCCAATGCTGTGTTTTCCCATTCCATGATGCTTTCCGCTCCACCCGACCTGCGCGTCAGTTCAAGACTACTCGCAAGGGTTAGGGGTGTTAATCAATTAAGTTCCCTTGATACTAGCAATTCTTATACCCACCGCCCGCCAATCCGGTCCGAGTTGTTTACCTTAGGAGATATGCGGGCTTCGAGGAAGATTAGCTCCGCTACTTATTAAGGCTTTTGCTTAAGCCTTCGCGTTTTGCAAAGGATTCCGCGTTATGCAAAGCGCGAAAACTCTGCTCTGGCGCTAACCCGTTTGCGACACAGCGTAACATTTCGGCTACGCCGCTCTCTATTTGGTGTCACAATTTGGTGTTTGCAGCCAAAAAGTAGCGGATCTGCTACATGACGATGCAGCTCGCGGCCTGCTCTTCCTGCGCCCGGCTTCTACTGCACCGTGTCGGGCCCGCCTCGCGGTCCGATTGGCCCGAGCTTACGTTCCTCGAGCTTAAACGTAAGCACGTCGAGCAAACAATCAACCCTGCCCGCCAAAGCCTCGAGCAGGGTCTGTTTCTCGATGGGACTTACGTCGAGATGAAAGCAAAGGAAGTTGATGAGCGTGGCGCCGCGCAGTCCGCGCTGCTCGACTAGTGTGCGCCATGCCTCTTTGGCAGGATCGCCAAGGTAACTGAACAAAACCTCGCGCAGGGACTCCATCGTCTCGAAATCGCAGTCGAGCGCGCCGGGATCAACTGGACACCAGTTGACTTCCGCTTGGCGATAGGCCTTCTCGCGAATCTCGCGCAGCACGCGGAACTCGGCGAACCCTTCGAGCATCAGGTTGTAACGCCCGTCCTCGAGTCGCACCAAATCGCGAATCCTGCCGGCGCATCCGACTTCGAAAATATCCGGGAAGGCGTGATAGTCGCGCTCCCAGTCGCCCTTGAGCAGGATCATCCCGATGATCCCGTCGCCGTGCGCCGCGTCGGCCACCATCTCGCGATACCTCGGCTCAAAGATGTGCAGCGGAACCTGGGTGCCCGGATACATCACCAGGTTGGGCAGCGGAAACAACGGAATGATTTTAGGAAGCTCGGCCACACGAATCGTGCTTGAACATTAAAACCAGCGCCCAATCAGGTCAACCTTAAAGCGCGATCGCGCATGAAGCGCCGCGATGACTGCGCTATGGTTTCAGCTACCATTGACGCGCAGGCTTGGTTCGCGAGCGCGTCGCACGGGAGCCGCAAGATGGAAACCAGACTCTTTATCGGCGGAACTTACCTCGATTCCGCGCCCGCGCGCCGCATCGCCGATATCGAACCCGCGACTGGCCGTGAGCTCGCGCAAATCCACGACGCCGACGCCGCCGAGGTCGCAAGCGCAGTTGCCGCTGCACGCGCCGCCGCCGATACCGGACCGTGGCCGCGGATGCCGCTGGACGCACGCGCTGCAATCCTCGGCCGGATGGCCGATGGAATCGAGCGGCGCTCGCGCGAGCTCGGCATGCTCGAAGCTCGTGACGTCGGAAAGCCCATCGCTGAATGCGTCGGCCACGACGTTGCGCGCGCGGCAAAGAATATCCGCTTCTTTGCCGCCGCGATGCAGTCATGGACGCAGGAATCCGCCCTCGGCGACGCCAAGTTCCTGGGCCGCGACTTGCGCCTGATGAATTTCACCGAGCGTCCTCCGCTCGGTGTCGGCGCGATTATTATTCCGTGGAATTCACCGCTGATGCTGGCGACGTGGAACCTGGGTCCATGTCTCGCCACGGGCAACACGTGCGTCGTCAAGCCGAGCGAGCTCGCCCCGCTTACGACAATCGCGCTCGGCGAAATCGCGGCCGAGGCCGGGCTGCCCGCAGGCGTGCTCAATATCATTACCGGGCTCGGTGAAACGGGCGCCGCGCTCGCCGCTCATCCGGAGGTTGACGCGATCGCGTTCACGGGCGGCGCCGCAACCGGGCGCAAGGTGATGGCGGCCGCGGCGCAGCGGCTTGCGCGGGTGACCCTGGAGCTCGGCGGAAAATCACCGAACATTGTTCTTGCCGACGCCAACCTGCGCGAGACCGCGGCCGGTGTCGCACGATCGATCTTCCGCAGCCAGGGACAATCGTGCGTGGCCGGCTCGCGCCTGCTCGTCGAGCGCAAGGCCGCCGACAATTTCCTGCCGATGCTGCTCGACGAAGTACGCCGCCTGAAAATTGGCGATCCACTCGACCAGCAAACCGAATACGGACCGCTCATCTCGGCCGCACATCGCGAGCGCGTTCACGGCTTTGTCACCGAATCCGTCGCCGCCGGCGCCGAGCTGCTGTGCGGCGGCAGCGCTCCGGAACTCCCGCGCGAGGGTTTCTATTATCTACCGACGATTCTCGACCACGCCGCGCCAACCTCGCGCGCGATCACAGAAGAGATTTTCGGTCCCGTCCTGACTGTCGAGCGCTTCGACGACGAGGCGCAGGCGATCGCGATGGCGAACGCGACCGCCTTCGGACTGGCCGCATACGTATGGACCGAGAATCTGCCGCGCGCGCTGCGCGTCTCTGAGCGAATTAAATCCGGGATGGTCTGGGTCAACAGCTTTTTCCTGCGCGACCTGCGCACTCCGTTCGGCGGCGCGAAGATGAGCGGGCTTGGCCGCCAGGGCGGCCGCTACGCGCTCGAGTTCTGGACCGAGCCCAAGCTGGTGTGCATTGCCTATGGCACGGAGCCGGAAACGAGCCGCAAGGAGAATCGCGATGGGTGAAATCGTCGGCGCAATTTTCACCACTCACGTCCCGCGCCTGATGATCACCGACCCAGCCGCGCGCAAAGCCTACATGGGCGACAACGTGACGACCTTCTACGACGCGATGCCCGCGCTCGAACGCACGCGCTTGCACGATCTCGATTTCGACACGTTCCTGGTGATCGACACGCATTGGTTTACGACACTCGAATACATCCTGAACGCCTACGAACGGCTGGCCGGCGTGTACACCTCGGAGGAGCTGCCGCTGATGCTCCACGACCTCGAGTACGATTACCGCGGCGACCCCGAGTTGGCGCGCGCGATTGAGGCCGCCGAAAAGGCGCGCGGGATGCGCACGATCGCGTCAGCGGCGCGCAATCTGCCGCTCCATTATCCGACCCTCAACGTCATGTACTATTTCAATCCCGGCGCGCGCCGGCGCGTGCTCTCGATGGGCGTGTGCCAGATTTCGTCGGTTGACAACGACCTCGCTTTCGGCGCCGCGATGGGTGAAGCGATCAAGGCCTCGAACCGCCGCGTCGTAATCGTCGCCTCGGGCGGGATGTCGCATCGCTTCTGGGACTACGACCGGATCCTCGCGCACGCCTCCGCCTCGCCCGCCGACATCAGCTCGACCGCGAATCGCCTCTACGACGAACGAATCATGGATTGGTTCCGCGAGGGGAGCCATCGCGAGGTGCTGGAATCGGCCAACGACTTTCGCGCGCACTGTTCGCCCGAGGGCCGCTTTTCGCACTATCTGATAATGGCGGGAGCAATGGGCGGCGCGGCGTGGAGCTGGCGCGGCGAACAATTCGGCCGCTACGAAGCGGCGATAGGCACCGGCCAATCAATCTTTTACTTCGCGCCGGACGCAAACCGCGCCTGAAGCGGATGCAAGGGAGGGTCTTTCAAGATGGGTGCGCGGTCGGGAAATAACTATCTCTCTTCGCTCAAGAAACTTGGCGCGGAAATCTTTCTCGGCGGAGAGCGCGTCACCGACGTGACGACTCATCGCGCATTCCGCAATTGCGCGCATTCTGTCGCGTCGCTTTATGACATGCAGAGCGAGCATCCCGAGGCGATGACCTATCGCACCGACGACGGCGGCCGCGCCGGCCTGTCGTTCCAGCAGCCGAAGACGCCCGAGGAGCTGCGCAAGCGCTCGCGGATGATGGCGGCGTGGGCCAATTTCAGCGGCGGCTTTATGGGCCGCACGCCCGATTATCTGAACGTCAGTATCGCCGCGATGGCTGCGGCGCACGAGTTCTTTGCCGAAAGCGATCCGCGCTTTGGCGACAATATCCAGAGCTACTACCGCCAGGCGCGCGACCATGATTGGTGCGCGACACATACTCTGGTGAATCCGCGCGCGAGCCGCGCCCAGGGATGGGCCGGGAATACCGACGCCGATTTGGCGCTGCGCCTGGTCGAAAAAACCCGCGGCGGAATCGTGGTCAGCGGATGCCGCATGCTGGCGACGCTGGCGCCGATGTCCGAAGAGCTGCTGGTGTTTCCCTCGACTGTGCTCAAGGCGGAAGCCGCCGCCGAGCCATACGCGCTCTCGTTCGCGATCAACTGCAACGCGAGCGGCCTGCGCTTCATCTGCCGCGACAGCTACGACCTCGCGCGATCGAAATTCGACGCGCCGCTCGCGAGCCGCTTCGAGGAGATGGACTGCGTCGTGATCTTCGACAACGTGCTGATCCCGTGGGAGCGCGTGTTTTTGTGCGGCGATGTAGCCCGCTGCAACGCGCTCTACGGCGCGACCAACGCGGTGCTGCACATGATGCATCAGGTTGCGGTGAAGAACGTCGCCAAGAGCGAATTCGTTCTGGGACTCGCAGCGCGAATCGCGCAGGCGAGCGACGCGACGGCGCTCCAGCACGTGCGCGAGCGGCTGGCGGAGATGATCACCACCACCGAAACGATGCGCGCGTGCCTGCGCGCCGCCGAAGCCGACGCCGCCGTCGACAAGTGGGGCGTATGCGTTCCCGCGCGCGCGCCGCTCGATACCGCGCGCAACTTGTTCCCGCGCCTGTACCCCAGGATGATCGAAATAATTCAGCTCAGCAGCTCGTCCTCTCTCATGGCGACGCCGCAGGACGCAGACTTCGCCAATCCTGCCGAGAGCGGAGATCTCGAGCGCTACTTCAAAGCGACCGACACCGGCGCGCGCGACCGCGTAGCGCTCTACCGCCTCGCGGCCGACGTCGCATCGAGCGCCTTCGCGGGCAGGCAGGTTCTGTACGAGCGTTTCTTCTTCGGCGACCCAATCCGAATGGCCAGCGCGCTGGTAGACAACACCGACTTGCAGCCGCTGGTCGATCGCGTAAAGGCATTCCTCGCGCGGCCCGATTGATCAGCAACGCCGTCGCCCGCAGCGTGGTCGGTCGCGGTATCGCGGTACCTCGGTTGCTGTCATCCTGAGCCGCAGGCGAAGGATCTCCGCGAAGCGATTTTGCACAGCGATAAAAGAGAAAAGTGATCAGTGGCGCGGGCGTCTCGCCCGTGGGAGACGGGGGTGCCACAGGCGCACCCCACCCAATTAATTGCTCTTACCGTTGCGGCATTCATTGGTGGACGGGCCGCTGGCCCGTCGTTCGCCCACGGGCGAGACGCCCGCGCCACTATCTCCTGTCCTGTGACCTGTTGTTCACCGGCATGAAAATCGAGGACGGGTTGCAAGGGTATTGCACAGACAACCCGCAATAAGATTCCTCACTCCCGCCCCTTAGTAATCAGCTTTCGTCCCAATGGCAGCTCCCTTCGGAGTGCGGGAGGATAATTGTGTAGGGCCGATTCAATCTGGACAAGACGATGCCCTGATTTTTTGATTTCGGGCGTTTAGCGGTGGGTTCGTTTGGTATCTTTTCTAGCGGCTCAGAAAATAAACTCCTTGAAAATGCTGGTGATTTCGCCGATTGGCTTCGTTTTCGACGCTTTTTTGGTACACCGATTTTCTCGCCATCCGACCCGCTCTCTTGAGGTCCCGTACACACGCGCGGAAGATTCGCAGGCAGGTCCTGAAGCACCTGCGAGTCATTTTCACGCGTCTATCTTAGCACATCGTCATTTTGATGACAAACTGTCTATCCTGATGACAAAGTGTCCGACCGTGAAACAAATCTGGCAAAACGCTAATGGACCGTTATGGAGGCGGGTGCTGATCTATGCGCCCCGGACGACGCTTCGCGTGGGCCGACGAGCCGTCGGCTGCCACTGGCAAATAGAGACGTAGGTTCGGGGAACAAGAGAAAGACCAAGCGCGGTGGGTGCGCGTTCAGCAAATCGGCTGATACCCGGCAAGAGCTCTCTTCTGCCAGTAGTGGCCGGCGGCTCGTCGGCCCACGCGAAGCGTCGTCTGAGTGTGCGAGCGCACTCCGAAACTGAGGAGCTGCTTGCTCCGGTGCGCGCGCTTCGCCATCGTGAGGCCGATTATGGCGCGGCTCAGAAAAGCAGGACGGATTTGGCGCAAGCCCGAGGCGCGCGCCGCCGCCGAGCGGGTGCTGATCGACGCGCATGACGGCCTGTTCACGATCGATCCGTCCGCGATCTTCGAGCGTATCGCACCACTGGAAATCGAGCTTGGCGCCGGACGCGGAGACTTTATCGTCGCGCGCGCCGCTGAGTGTCCCGAGCGCAATTTTATCGCGGTCGAGCTCTCCGGAGTCGTCTCGAGGATGCTCGCCGTGCGATGCGGCGGCGCGGGGCTCGCTAACCTGCGGGTCGCGCGGATGGACGCGCGCATTTTGGTGGGCCTGATGCTCGCGCCGCGCAGCGTCAGCGCCTATCACATCTACTTTCCCGACCCATGGCCGAAGGAGCGGCATCATAAGCATCGCCTGTTCACCCCGCGACTTGCGTTTGGGCTCGCCCGTACGCTTACGGCTGATGGTACTCTGTGCGTTGCTACCGATGTTGAAGAATACGCGGCGGAGATTTTTCCGATGCTCGAGGCCGCGGGTTTTCTACGGCTCTACGATCGTGCCCCAGGCGCGGAATCAACCGCCTTTGCGCGCAAGTTTATCGCGCTCGGCAAGCCGGTCTTCGCCGCGACCTTGCGTCCGCCTCGGCCCGGGACTGCCGAGGGATGAGCCGTGACCCTTTCGCGCATTCACCGCGTCTTGCTGCCGGCATTCCCGCGCGTGGTTGCCAGCACGAGGAATCCGGTGTTCGGCCCTTGGGTTTTACGCGACCCGCGGATGAGTGTACGAGCGCTTCGGGATTTCTCCCTTCGGTCGAAATGACGAATGAGGGTGGTGCGCACGAGTATCGTAGCGTCAGGCGAACCGGTCATTTCATCCACCGGGCCCCCAACCGTCATTCCGAGCCTTGGGCGAGGAATCCCGAGGCGGCCATGCACCGAGTCAACGTATCATGCAGTGGCCCCTCGTCCGGGATTCCCTGCGCGGCAGCCACGCGCGGGAATGACACCCTTAGAACGCACACAACAAAGAAATACGACAGTGGAATACGAACGGCGCACCAGGAGAACGCCGGTTATCAGGCCGAGGCGGCGGGGTCCCTTTGTACGGAATTGACGAAACCTGTACTGTGGGTCGCGAGGTTTTTTCGTTCGGTGCGCCGAGCGCGGCGCTTAAACCTCGATTTGCATTGCTACCGAGCCTTCTCTAGTGTGCTCACAGTTCCACTTATTATGAGGCGCCTGCTGGCCATAGTTCTGGCCATCTTTATGGCCACCGCCGCCGGATGCTCGCTCAAAAAGCCGCCGACCGGTGAGGACTATTATCAACAAGGACAGCTCAATTTCGCCAATGGCGAATACAAGCCCGCGATCGAGAACTATCAGCTCCTGATCGACCACTTTCCGTTCAGCCCCTACGCCGAAGACGCCGAGATGAAGATCGGCCTGGCATACTACAAGGAGCAGGATTACGCCGAGGCGGTGGCCTCTCTGGACGACTTCCAGCGGATGCATCCGACCAGCAAGAACCTCGAGCTCGTCAGCTATTACATCGCGATGAGCTACTACGACCAGATGGGGCGTGAGGATCAGGACCAAAGCAAGACCGAAGAGGCGCTCAAGCATTTCCAGATTATCGAGGCGCGGTTTCCTGAGGGATCGTTCGCGGAACTGGCCAAGGAACGCGCCGAGGAATGCCGCGAGATGCTGGCGCGGCATCAGATGGTGGTCGGCACTTATTACTTCAAGCGCGCAAACTTCCGCGCGGCCGAGTCGCGGCTTGCGGAGCTGATGCAAAAATATCCGGACACTCCGGTCGCTCCCGACGCACTGTTCGAGCTCGCACAGGCGCTCGAAAAGGAAGGCAAAAAGTATTCGGCCGCACAAGCCTACACCGCGTTGCTGCGGCATTATCCGGATACTCCGTACACCGCGTCGGCCAAAGCCTCGCTCAAGAAGCTCAACCAGCCGATCGACACCGAGGAAGATCCGCTTCCGCTGGTGTTGGCCGAAACCGGCTATGGATCTGAACAGGTGGCCGACAATCGCGTGATCGTGCGCCAGCGCGACGCCGACGACATGGACAGCAACCCGTCGCCGGGTGAGCCCGGGACGCCGATCCCCGGAACTCCGCCCGGGCAGGCTCCTGCGCAGGCGCAAAGGAGCGCGGCTCAGCAGCAGGCGCAGAGCGCGACCAAATACGGACCCGACGGGCTGCCGGTGCTCGACGCGCCGGCGCAGAAGACCGCCGGGGATACCACCGGACCCGCCACCCTGAAAACGATTCGGCTCTCGGCCGCCGATCCGCCGATGGCGGTGATCTTCGATCTGACCGGTCCGGTGGAATTCAACAAGCGACTCGAAAGCGGCGCAGGATTTTCTTCGGCGGTGCTGGTGCTCAAGGATGTCACCCCCGACGCGGGCCTGAATCATCACATGGTGTTCGACCGCTCGATCTTCAAGGACTGCGACGTGACCAGCAACGCGCAGGGCACCACCGTTACGCTGAACACCGTGCCGCTGAGCGACGTCGAAGTGGTCCCGCTCGACAGTCCGCCGCGCCTGCTGGTGACCTTCACGCCGATGGCGCAGTCGGCCAGTTCCGAATGATCCGGATCAAGCGAAGACTGCGTCGAAGTTCACACCGATGAACTTCAGCACGACCTCCGCATACACCCTGAGCCCCCAGTAGAAACCCTCGATCGGCAGGCGTTCATCGTTGCCATGAAACAGCGATCCAAAGGGCAGATGCGGATCGAGCTTCACCGGAACGAAACCGTAGCACTGCGCGCCGAGCTTGCCATAGAACTTGTTGTCGGTGGCGCCGGGGATCATCCAGGGAATCGCGCGCGCGCCGGGATCGTTGGATTCCACCCGATTGCAAATCAGCTTGAACAGCTCAGTGTCGGGACTGGTCTCAGCCGGTGGCGCGGTCTTGATAAGCTCGAACTTCGGCTCCGGACCGACGATACTGCGCAGCTCCGCAACGAAGCTCTCGGGATCCTCGCCCGGCACGGTACGTCCGTCGAGCACCACGGAAGCCTCTCCCGGAATCACGTTGTCTTTGTAGCCGGCGCGCAGGATCGTCGGCGTGACCGTGTTGCCCATCATCGGACGAAACAGCGGGCCGGGATTATCCAGCGGCACGCCCAGCTCGCCGAGCATCTTCTTCATGAATGGAGTGACCCGCAGGCTCATCGGAGTGGTGGTGATCTTGGTCAGGAGCGCCGCCATCTTGCCGATCGCGGTGTCGCGTCGCGGCATCGAGCCGTGCCCCGGGGCCGCATTGACGGTCATCTTCACCGTGACGAAGCCTTTCTCCGCGATCTGAATCGCGTAGAAGCGCTTGTCGCCCATGTAGATGGTGAACCCGCCGACCTCGTTCAGCACCCATCCGGCGCGAATCAGCTCCGGATGCCGCTCGACCAGGAATCGCGCGCCGTGATCGGAGCCCGCTTCCTCGTCCGCGACCGCGGCCAGAATTACGTCGCGATTCGGGGTTGCGCCCGCGCGCTTCAGCGCCGTCATCACCAGCAGATCCATCGCGCACTTCGACTTCATATCGAGCGAGCCGCGGCCCCATACGCATCCGTCGGCGATCTCGGCGGCGAACGCCGGCCGGCTCCATCCCGCTGGTTCGACTGGAACCACGTCGGTATGCGAGGAGAGCAGAATCGGCGCGTTGGTGGGATTGTTACCCTTGATTCGCGCCACCAGGTTGGCGCGCGTGGGCGCGCTCTCCTTTATGGTCGAGTCGAGTCCGTGCCGCTGGAGCGCTTCTCCAATATAGTCGGCCGCGATTCTTTCGTTGCCGGGCGGATTGGTCGTGTCCAGCCTGATCAGATCGCGCAGCGCGACGAACGCCTCGTCCTTTGCGGTTTGCCACGGAACTCGCATTGATATCCCCTGCCCTCCCTGAAGGTCTCCGTTAATAATACACTGTGTTTTAGTATGATAACAGATAGTTTACCAAGTAGCCTGACGCCTGCCCGGCTAGTGATGATCGCCCGTACCGGGCAGTCTCGCAAGCCTGCGGCGGCTTTTCGCGCCCGATGCTTCGGCAGTAAGCTTTGCGACGGAGGACGGCATTGAAGATCAACTGCGTTGAACGGGTTCTGATTGGCACGGCGGATTTGGCCGCGGCGCGCGAGCGATGGAGCGGGGCCGGCTTCGCGCTCGCGCCGGATGCGGCAGGCGCGGAGGGAATCGAGTTCGCGCGGATGGCGGCCGGTGGTGTCGAGATTGATCTTTGCGCGGCCGAGTCCGACGCGATCGGGCCTCTGGCCGAGGCGATCAGAAACGCGGCGGCGCGCGGCGGAGCTACGCTCGGATGGATTTGGGGGGTCGCATCGCAAGATTCATCCGGCGAAACGATCACGCTTCCCGCTGGCGACGGCGCGATCGCGCAGGCGCGGATGCTGCCCGAGGAGCCAGACGCGCAGTTACCCGGCGTATTCACTGCGACGATCGAGGTCGCCGCGAGTATCGAGGCGCGGCGCCAGAACCTTGCGCGCTTCGGCGCGAATGCGAACACGGTCGGGTACCTCGAACATATTGTTGTGATGACGCCGGTGCTCGACGACGCGATTGCCGCGCACGAAGCGATCGGGGTGCCGTGCAAGCGGATTCGCGAGGTCGGCAATGGCGCTCGCCAGGCGTTCTTCAAGCTCGAGCAGACTGTTCTGGAGGTGGTCGGTCCCGCGCGCGGCGCGCCCGGATGCTGGGGACTCGCATTCATGTGCGCCGATATCGGACGCGCAGTTGCGCTGGCGCGCGCAGCCGGGATGCAGGCGACGGAACCCAAACCCGCGGTTCAGGGCGGCAGGATCGCGCGGATTGTCGATCCTCTAGACGGCGTGGCGGTCGCGTTCATGGAACCGCCGCCCGCCTCCGCCGCGTAACGCCGCGCGCGATCACTTGCCCTGGAAATTCGCCGGGCGTTTTTCCATGAAGGCCGCGACACCTTCGCGGAAATCATCCGAGCGCATCAGCAGCAGCAACTGCATCAGCACGTGATGCGTGTGCGATTCGAAATCCTGGCTGAGTCCGTGGCGGAACAGCCGCTTCATCGCGCGCACTCCCAGCGGAGCGTTAGCCGCGATCTTTTCCGCCCACGCCAGCGCCTCGGGCATCAGGTTGTCGTGGGGCACGACCTTGTTCGCGAGCCCGAGTTCGAGCGCGCGAGCAGGCGCGATATCCTCGGCGATAAATCCGATCTCGCAGGCGTTGGCCCATCCGACCAGCCGCGGCAGGTACCAGGTGCCGCCGCTTTCCGGCACGATTCCGCGCTTGGCAAAAGCGGGAACCAGCTTCGCGCGATCGCTCATGATGCGCAGGTCGCATCCGAGCGCGAGGTCGAATCCGTACCCCGCCGCCGCACCGTTGAGCGCGCAGATGACGGGAGTGTCGATACGATTGAGCGTCACGGTCGGAATGTCGAAGGTGCTGATATGCGCCGCGCCACCGCCTGCTGACAGCACGCCCGAGCCGCCGATCCCGCGCCCGGCGGCGGCGTCTTTGAGATCAAGTCCGGAGCAGAAACCGCGCCCTTCTCCGGTGAGAATAATCACGCGCACGTCGGGATCGCCGTCGTATTCTTTAAGCTTCTCGCCCAGCGTCGTGAGCATCGCGACGCTAATCGCATTCATCCGGTCAGGGCGATTGAGCTTGAGCGTCGCAATATGTCCGGTTTTCTCCGCAAGCAAATCACTCATCGCAAAATCCTCCACTGCGCCGACGGATCGGCGCACGTATGAAACTGCTGCGTAGCATAGTGACGGCGCAGGTCGAAAGCGTATCCTTGATCAGGTCAGTCACTCAGCGCGCGATACCGCGAGTAATGCTAGCGCGACTCGCATTCGGATAGACGGCTTTGCAGGAAGGTGCGTTCGCGGTCGTTGCGGACGAGTCCGAGGGCGCGGCGGTATTCGGCCGCGGCTTCGGGCCATCGACTCAGGCGGCGCAGAAAATCCGCTCGCGTGGCCGGCAGCAGATGATATTCGCGCAGCACCGGCGCGTCCCTGATCGCTTCGAGCAGCGCGAGCGCCGCCGCGGGTCCCTCGGCCATGCTGACCGCGACCGCGCGATTAAGCTCGACGATCGGCGACGGCGCGATACGCGCGAGATCGGCGAACAGCGCGGCGATTCGGCGCCAGTCGGTTTCTGCCATCGTGGGCGCGGTCGCATAGCAGGCGGCGATTTCAGCCTGAAGCCGGTACGCGCTGAGCGCGCCGCGTGCTCGCTCGAGATGACCGAGTCCGTTCGCGATAAATTCGCGGTCCCACAGCGAGCGGTCCTGCTCCGCGAGCAGCACCAGCTCGCCGTCCTTGCCGACTCGAGCGCGATTGCGCGAGGCCTGCAGCTCCATCAGCGCGAGCAGCGCCGCCGCCTCGGATTCGTCGGGCACCAGCTCGACCAGCAGCAGTCCGAGGCGAATCGCCTCGGCGCACAAATCGACCCGCGTCAGCGACGGTCCCGAGCCCGCGGTGTAGCCCTCGTTGAAAATCAGGTAGATCACGGTCAGGACAGAGGCTGTGCGCGACGCAATCTCGATTCGTTCTGGAATCGCGTAAGGGATCCTGTGCTCGCGGATGATTCGCTTGGCGCGCACGATTCGCTGCGCGACGGTCGCTTCCGGCACCAGGAAGGCGCGCGCGATCTCGGCGGTGGTCAGACCTCCTACCAATCGCAGCGTCAGCGCGACGCGACTTTCGGCCGGCAACGCGGGATGACAGCAGATGAAGATCAGGCGCAGCCGGTCGTCGGGAATCGCCGCGGCATCGTCATTATCCATTTCGGTTTCTGATTCGAGGATCGCCTGCTCTCGCGCGAGCTCTTCGTTCTTGGAGCGGAAATTTTTCGCGCGGCGCAGATGATCGATCGCGCGGTTTCTGCCGACCGCGGTGAGCCACGCGGCCGGGTTGGCGGGAATGCCATACGCGCGCCACTGCTCGAGCGCAACGACGAGGGTTTCCTGCAGGACTTCCTCGGCGAGCTCGATATCGCCCAAGATACGCACCAGCGTTGCGACGATCCGCGCCGCCTCACGGCGGAACACGTCTTCTACAATCGCGTCGTGCGGCTGCGGCTTTGTGTCCCCTCGCGTCATCGAGGGGCAGTCTAGCGCCGGTGCGACTGGTGCGCGAAGCGGCATGAGGATCCGCGAGGCCGCGGTTATCCAGGCTAGTCCCACACGGCGTTTATCTCGACCGAAAAGTACGGCGGGAACTTCTTTGCCCACTGGATTGCTTCGGCCTCCGAAGCGCAGTCAATCATGTAGTACCCGCCAACCGCCTCCTTGCTCTCAGTGAACGGGCCATCAATCACCACCGGATTCGGACCCCGGCCCAGTCTAACGGTTTTGGCTTCCGCGGGCGGACGCAGACGCGCCGAATGCACCAGCTTGCGTTGCGCTGTCAGGTCGGCGCCGATCTTCTCGAACGTATTCATCATCGCACCCATTTCAGATTCAGGGATCGGCGGCGCCTTGGGATCATTCACGATCAGCAGCATGTATTTCATGACTCGCTTCCTTCTTCGTTCCTCGAATTCAGATGAGTTGCGTCCACCAGAGGCCGCAGGGAACTACCTGGGTGATATCGCCTTCGACGTATGAGTACTTGCGCGCCCAGTCGATCGCCTCGTCACGCGATGCGCAGTCGAGGATCGTGAAACCGCCGACAACCTCGCGCGTTTCGGTGAACGGACCATCTGACACGATCAATTTCCCATTGTTCCGTCTGAACGTGGTCGCGTGTTGCGGATGCGCCAGCCGGACGCCTGCCCAGCAAATCGACTCGTCCATGAAACCCTTGCGCACGTATTCAGTCGTAACGCGTTCGGAGGGGCGATAATTCTGTTCGGACTGAGTTTCGGTTTCGTTCGGCTTCGGGCCGCCGAATCGCAACAGGTACTTGAGCGCTCCGCTCGGGCGATGACCATGATAAATCAGCGCCGCATTAGCGACCGGCCGAATCTCCATCACGTGGCCGTCGTGCTCGTAGCCGATGCTCTTGTACCAATCGATGGCGTCCTGCTTCGAGTCGAAATCGATCACGTCAAAGCCGGCCAGCAATTCCTTGGTTTCGGTGAATGGCCCGTCAGTGACGCTGTGTTTGCCGCGCTCGAAGCGCACGATCGTCGATTCGTCGGTGGCGGGCAGGCCCACGCCGATCGATAGATGGCTGCGGTTCGCGGCGGATCTCTGCATGGTCAGGCCGACCAGGGCCGCCTGATGCTTCCCCACCCGAAGCTGCGATTCCGCTTCCGTGACCAGCGTCCGCTCGTCGCGCGGTTCAAGGTCCATCAGGATAAATTTCATTTCCCGCCCTCCGCGATTCGTCCCTACATCTCTACGACGAACGAGAGCCGCCGATTTCGACAGCGGGTCAGACTTATTCTTCTAGTAGCGGGGCACTCTACAACGGTCGCTACACGTCACGCGAGAAACAGGGTCCGACGATCCTCGCACTCGCACTGGGTATCAAGTGGCAGAAGCTTCATCGTAGAGGCCACAGGCTAAAGCCTGTGCCACGGGACACCGGCAGGGCTCGGTCAGGTGTTAGCCCGCGGGTCCATGAAGCCCAGCGCCGAATGCATCTTGTAGCCCAGGAGGTCGCGGAGCTGCTTGGGCATCGTGCGCGCCAGCTCGTACGGCGTATCGACGTACTGATTCTCTTCCTGCCGGAGCCATCCGAGCGAGTACGACAGGAACACGCCGAAGCGCCAATTGTCCGATACGTTGGCGCCCGCGCCGTGCAGCGTTCCGCCCATCCAGAGGAGGACCGAACCCGCGGGCATCGCGGCGGACGCGACCTCGTCTTCGCGGGCGACGCGGTCGCCGGGCCACTTGTGGCTGCCGGGAACCAGATGTGTGCCGCCGTTGGCGGCGGTGAAATCGCTTATCGCCCACATACTGGCGAGGACCATGTTGGGCCGCGGGATTTTGAAGAACTGGAACGCGTCTTCCTCGCGATGCAGCATCTGCACGGTCGCGCCCGGACCGACCACCAGTGCCGAAGTCGCGTGAACCTGGTAGCTCGAGCAGTTGGGCGAAAGAAACGCGTCGCACGCCCCGAGCATCAGAGGATGAGTCACCAGCGCTCGAAACGCCTCGGACTTCGCCGCGAGCGCCGTGATGCGCCGGGTGTTGCCGGGATAGAAATCGGCGGGACCGCCATCGGCCGCGTACTTCTCGTTGAGGCTGGTCTTGATGTCGGCCTTTTCGAGATGCGGCCCGAGCTCGCGCGCGATGGCTTCACGCGCGGACGAATCGAGAACTCCGGTGACGACGACACATCCGTCGCGTTCGAGCGCGGCAACTACATCGGCGGGCGGGTTATTCGCGGCGACAACCGGAATCAGTGCCATCGGCGGATCCTCCAGGAAAATTCTAGCGCGCGCATGCGGCGTAGGTCGAACGGAGGTGCCCGCTTGACTCTCGGCGCCGCATCGGAGAGCATCCGGCGATTATCATCGAGCAAGCGGCGAATCGTGCCGAACAGGAGAACTATCCATATGAAATCAGCCCAGATTCTTTGGCGTTACGGCGCCGCCCTATCCTTCTTGTGCGTACTCGGAGTGGCGGCCTCTGCGCGCGCTCAGGAGGCCGCGCCGTCCCCCACAACCACCAAGCAGATCGATCTCGCCGCGGCCCACGCCGAACGCAAGGCCGCGGTCAACGACAACATGGGTCTCACCGCCGATGAGGCCAAAGCATTCTGGCCGCTGTACGATGAGTACGAAGGCAAGATGGACAAGATCGAGACGCGGCACATCAAAGAAGTCCGCGACTACGCCAGGCACTACTCGTCGCTGACCGACGCCGATGCGAAGTCAAAGCTCGATGAGGTCATGGCGATTCAGGAAGCGATTCTGGATACGCAGAAGGAATACATCCCGAAGTTCCGCGCGGTGGTTTCCGAGATCAAGACGACGCGTTTTTTCCAGATCGACAACAAGCTGCGCGCTCTCGTGCAGTGCGACCTCGCGCAATCAATCCCGCTCGCGCAGGGAAAGGGCGACCTTCAGGGGGCTGGCACCAAGGAATAGCTTATGCGCACTTCGCTCAGGCGGCGACGAATCTCCATCGCGTCGCCGTCTGGGTGAACTGGCCGGGATGGTCGATGAACCCGAAGACGACTTTCGGCTCGACGATGAAGAACGGCCCCATCGCAAGGTCCAGATCCCAGTCGTACTTCGGGTCGTAGCGTTTCTTGTACCGCCGGAGCATCGCGAGGTCGGTAGTTTCGACGGCGACGCCCTCGACGACCACCGCCTCGTCGCCGTTCGCGTTGGTGATTACGCAGCGCCGATTTGCGGCCAGATTACGGACCTTGCGCGACTCGCGGCCCGAGCTGAAGATGAATCGCTCGTCCATCCAGACGCCCCAGATCGGCACCGAATGCGGCCGTCCGTCGGGCCGGGTGGTCGAGATCCACTAGTTCTTCGATTTCTCGAGCCGCTCGCGCGCCCAGCTCCACGCAAGCAGGCGCTGGCCTTCGCTTGCGGCTACGATTCCGTATCCGGGCATGAATGGCCGGCTCGCGACTGGCTTGCGGCGCGGAGGTTTTCGCGGTCGCGATTTCATTTGATTCTCCGTGAGAAGAAACTGCGCGAGTATAGGTCCGCGGGTGCGAATTGCAAACGCAGGCGCGATGCGGGCGCGTCCGGGGGCGGCGGCTATTCCGTGGCGCGCTGATCGGATAAATCATTCAGCAGTGCCACCCGCCGCCGACCGCTACATACTCGCAATCGATATGGGCTCCGGAAGCGCGAAGGCCGCGATCGTATCGAGCGCCGGTGAGATCGTCGCGTCCGGCTTCGGTACTATCCGCACGATCGTGACCGCCGACGGCGGCGTCGAGCAGGATCCCGAGGATTATTGGTCCGCAGTGCGAAGCGCGGCAAAGACCGCGCTCGCATCGGCGCAGATTCCACGCGAGCGGATCATCGCGGTCGCATGCACGACGCAGTGGGCGGTCACGATCCCCGTCGATGCAGAAGGCCGCGCGCTGATGAACGCGATTTCGTGGATGGACACGCGCGGCGGAAAATACAATCGCGGGTTGTCCGGCGGATGGCCGCGGCTGCAGGGCTACGGCCTGGCGAAAGCGCTCAAATGGATTCGGATATCGGGCGGGGCGCCGCTGAAATCAGGAAACGACGGCTTGGCGCACGTGCAATTCATCCGCAATGAGCGGCCCGCGATCTATGCGCGCACGCACAAGTTTCTCGAACCGATGGACTATCTGAACCTGCGCCTGACCGGCAATTTTGCCGCGTCGTTCGCGACGATGTACACCTACTGGGCGACGGATAATCGCGATCCAAACCGGATTGACTACTCGCCCGCGCTGCTCAAGATTTCCAACCTTGAACGCGCGAAGCTGCCCGACCTGTTCCCGGTCGATCATGTCCTCGGAACCCTCACGCCCGAGGTTGCCGAAGATTTCGGACTCGAGCGCGAGACTCGCGTCGTGATGGGCTCATGCGACCTGCAATCCGCGACGATTGGCGCCGGCGCAATCGATGACTTCGACGGCTACTTCTATATCGGCACGACTTCGTGGATGAGCTGCCACGTCCCCGCCAAGAAGACCGACCCGGTGCACATGCTCGCGACGATGCCGGCGGCGCTGCCGGGCCGCTATATCGTAACCGCGGAACAAGGAATCGCGGGACGGTGTCTCGAATTCCTGAAAGACATTTTGTTTCCCGGCGATGGCGCGGAAGCTTTCACGGAGATGAACGCGATCGCGGCGGTGATCCGTCCCGGCAGCGACGGACTCATCTTCACCCCGTGGCTCGGCGGCGTGCTCGCGCCGTCGGATGATCCCGCGACGCGCAGCGCATTCTTCAACCAGACGATACGCACCACGCGCGGCCATTATGTGCGTGCGGTGATGGAAGGAATCGGGTTCAATCTCCGATGGCTCAAAGACTACGTCGAGAAGTTCATTGGACATCCGTTCCGAGCGCTCACGTTTATCGGCGGAGGCGCGACCTCTGACCTATGGTGCCAGATCCTGGCCGACATCCTCGGATGTCCGATCCGGCAGGTGGCAAATCCGCGCAACGCCAACGCGGTGGGCGCCGCGATGACGGCGTTCGCGGCGCTGGGCGAGATCAAGCCGCGCGAAATTCCCGCGCTGGTGAAGATCGCGCATGTCTATGATCCGTCGGGAGAGAATCGCAAACTATATGATGCAGGGTTCCGCGAATTCATGCAGATCTATCGCCGCAACCGTCCGATCTATCGCCGTTTAAATTCGGGAAGCTCGAGCTGATGAAATGCGTGAGGGAAATCCGATGCCGGAAAAGTGCGGAAGCGTAGTGCTTGACGATCGCGCACTCGAAGAGTTCACCCAGTTCGCTTCGCAGCTCGCCGCAATCGCGAGCCGCGAGATATTGCCTCACTTCCGCGCCGTGATCGAGATCGACAACAAGGCCAGCGCGGGCAACTTCGATCCCGTCACGATTGCGGATCGGGCCGCCGAGCGCGCGATCCGCGACGAAATCGAGCGCGTCTATCCGGGCCACGGAATCCTTGGCGAGGAGCATGGCGCGAAAGCCGGACGCGACGGACTGACCTGGGTGATCGATCCGATCGACGGCACCCGCGCATTTATAATCGGCCAACTGCATTGGGGCGTTCTGATCGCGCTGAACGACGGCGAGCGCCCCGTCGTCGGATTGATGCATCAGCCGTTCACCGGCGAAACATTTTCCGGCTCGCGGCTGGGTGCGCATTGGAGCCGCGGTTCCGAGCGGCGCACATTGCACACGCGCAAGTGTTCGCGAATCGAGGACGCGGTCGTCTCCGCAACCGACCCCGCGATGTTCAAAAGCGGCGTCGAGCGCGACGTGTTTCGCGCGCTTGCGCGCCGCGCGAAGATGCGGCGCTACGGCGGAGATTGCTATTCGTATTGCCTGGTCGCCGCGGGGTTCATCGATCTGGTGATCGAGGCAGGGCTGCAGCCATACGATATCCAGGCGATAATTCCGATCGTCGAAGGGGCAGGCGGAATAGTCACATCGTGGTCGGGAAAGAGCGCGGCAACCGGCGGCCAATGTATCGTCGCGGGCGATCCTGTCGCGCATAAGCTAGCACTCGAAGCTCTGTCGCACGCTGCGACGGACGTCTGACGGACGCGGCGAATCGTGGAAAGCACCAAGGTCGCGCCGACGCGGGAGTCGCCTACCCCATCGCGCAGGCTGAGCCGTGCTACGACGAAGTTGAAATTCGATCCGCGCGAGGAACCGCGATCGCAACGCAGGCCGGTTCATCCGCTGCCGATTCGTTTATCTCACTGGATAAATATTCCGCTGCTCGCGATCATGGCGGGCAGCGGGTTGCAGATTTATGCGGCATATCCAAATCTCGGACCACGCGGCGCGCTGTACGGTTGGTATCCGCTGCAAGGGATGACGCCGCCGGGATGGATGCGATTTGGCGGATGGCTCGCGGGGGCGCGGCAATGGCATTTCGCGATCGCGTGGTTCCTGGTCCTCAACGGTCTCATCTACCTCGGCTACCTGATATTCAGCGGCGAGTGGCGGCGGCGAATTTTTCTGCCGCGCCGCGACACGCCTGGCGCGATCGCGATGTTTGCGTACTATTTGCGAGTGAGCGGGACTGCTCCGCCAGAAGATTTCTACAACGGTCTTCAGCGGCTCGCCTACACTTCGGCGATTTTGTTCGGTGCGCTCGCGGTGTTCTCCGGCCTGGCGATCTACAAGCCGGTCCAGCTTCATCTGTTGACCGCGCTATGCGGCGGCTACGATTTCGCGCGCGTGATCCATCTGGGCGCGCTGGTGATGCTCGCGATGTTTACCGCAACGCACCTGGTGCTGGTGGCGCTGCATCCGCGGACGATCGCCAATATGATCAGCGGGGGACCGCGTGGCTAGGTTGATCACTCGGCGCAAGCTGCTTGCCGGAATTGCGGCGGCCGGGGTTCTGACCGGATGCGACAATCCGGTTGCATCGCATTTCCTGGGTGCGATGACGCGATGGAATCAGCATATCCAGAGTCTGCTGCTCTCGCCGAATCGGCTCGCGCCTGAGCCGCCGGCCTCTGAGCTGACGCCGGAAAAAGATTTCCCTGTCTATTTCATTTCCGACATGATTCCGGTTGCGCCGTCTGACTGGACGCTCGCGGTCGGCGGTCTGGTCGCGCGTCCTGCGATGCTGACAATCGACCAGCTGCGGCAGATGCCGATGACCGACATGCGCATCCGACATCATTGCGTCGAGGGATGGTCGGCGGTGGCGTCATGGCAGGGAGTGAAGGTGAGCGAGATCGCCCGTATGGTTGGCGCGGCGCCCGAGGCGCGGTACGTCGAGTTCCGATCGTTCGACAATGGCTATTGGTCGTCGTGGGATCTCGCGAGCGCGATGCATCCGCAGACGATCCTGGCGTACGGGATGAATGGGCATCCGCTCTATCCCGAGCACGGCGCGCCCTTGCGCCTCTACTCGGCGGTGAAGCTCGGCTACAAGAGCGTCAAGTATCTGACGCAAGTGAACTTCCTGCCGCGTCCCACCGGCGGATACTGGGAAGACCAAGGCTACGAATGGTTCGCCGGCGTGTGAAGCGAGCCGCGCGGATCTGAATCACAACCACCGCGCTCGCGGAAGTCATTTCAACGAAAAATCGAATCACGGTTGACAAATTCCTTCCGAGTCGATATTGAGAATCACTCTCGATATCAAATGAACGGCAACCCCGTGCGTTGCCCAATGGCTTGAAGGATGGCCGATGCGTGGTTTCAAGGACCTGACAATCAGGATGCGGCGACGCTTCCTGCGGCGCTCGCTGGCGATCGCAGCCTGGGCGGTTGTCGCGCTTGCGTCTCCCGGCTTCGCCGCTTCCCAACATCTGTCGGGTATCATCACCGACACGCTCAGCAGACCGCTGGCCGATGCCACCATCGAATTGCGTGACAAAACAGGCGTGGTCGTTGCTCATGCGATCACTGACCGGACCGGACGATTCGACATCACACCGGCAAGGCCGGGAATCTACTCGCTGGTAGCGGAGAAGACTGGGTTCAAGTCATCAACCAAGGTCGTGGCTTTTCCGGCCGCCACGGTGACGCCGATATCGATCAGCCTGGACACAGAGACGGCGCTGACATTGCCGGTCCAGGCCAACGTGATTCGCGCGCAAAATGGCGTCTCGCTTACCGGCTCAAATGAATACACCGTCACCGCCAAGGACATTTCCGACTTACCCACCGGCGAAAACACGACGATCACCAACGTCCTGACACAAATGCCCGGCGTCGCGATCGATCAGAATCAGCAAATACACATACGCAACACCGAAGGACCTCAATTCCAGTACCAGATCAACGGAGTAATGGTCCCGCTCGACATCAATACCAATCCGCCGTTCATCTCGATGCTCAATCCGATGTTCATCAAGCAGTTGAGCCTGCAAGATGGCATCCTGTCGTCAAATTACAGTTACGCTACCGGCGGCGTAGTGGCGATCCAGACCAAAGACGGATGCGAGCAGCCCGGCGGCAGTTTCAGCATGTACGGCGGCCAGCGCAACACAGTACAACCAAGCTTTCAGTACGGCGGATGCGAGGGCAAGTTCAGTTACTACATTAGCGGGCTCTATAGCCAGAGCAATAGCGCATTCAGCTCTGCCACGCCGGCACCGGATGCGATTCATGATCATACCAATTCGGGTCAGGGATTCGGCTTTTTTGCATATGACCTCAATCCGACCACCCGCATAAGCCTCATCACATCAGTTGCCGCGAGCAACAACCAATTACCCAATCAGCCCAACCTGCCGCCGGCGTTCGAACTCACGGGCGCGACGATCCCCAACTCTGGCGATATCAACTCGTACCTGAACTTCCGCGACTATATGGGGATCCTCGCGATAAACGGCGCTCCTGCGCCCGGCTTAACCTATCAGCTTGCCTATGCGGCCCATTATATCTCCCAGAAGTTCGAGCCCGACAACGTTGGCGAGCTGATCTACCAGGGAGTTGCATCGACCGCGTTTCACAGCGACGTGGATAACACGTTGCAAGGCGATGTGACCTATCAATTGGGCGCGCACGCGCTCAGTGCGGGCTTTTATCTTGGCGAATACGGAGTGGAGGCCGATGACGATTCACTCGTCTTCCCCACTTCTGGCGGAACTCCGATAGGGCCTCCGTTCCGCCCCGTCCGCGTGATCAACAACGCAAATAAGATCAATCTCCTGTCGGGAATCTACCTGGGTGATACCTGGCAGATTACTGATAAGTTCCGCGTCAACTTTGGCTTGCGCTGGGATCGCTTGAGCGGGTTCACGTACAATAATCAGCTCGATCCGACAATCAATTTCGTCTATCTGCCGCGCAAGGATACCACACTCCACGCGGGTTTCGCGCGTTATATGCAGGTGCCGAGCTTCCAGGGGATCTCGCCGGGCGCACCCTCCGCATTTAAGGATACCACCGGTGAGGCGGGGAGCGGCGTGCCAACGCCGGAAACCGAAGATGACTACGAGTGGGACGCCGGTATCGTTCATCATCTGACTAATCAGATCACTATTTCAGAAGATGGATTCTACGAGTATACGCATCACTATCTCGATACCGGCCAGTTCGGCTCAGTTCCGATATTCGCCCCCTTTAACTACAGGCATGGGTACATTTGGGGCACGGAAACCGCGCTAACGTACAACGCTGAGAATCTTTCGGTGTATGGCAGCCTGACGATCGGCAGGAACATGCAGAAAGGGGTTGCGACCGGGCAGTTTAACTTCGATCCAGTCGAGTTGGGCTATATCAACCGGCACTATATAGTGCTCGACCATCAGCCTCTCTATGGCGCGTCCGGTGGCGCTACCTATCGATGGAAACCGTACGAATTCAGCATCGCCGCGATCTATAGCAGTGGGCTACGCGCCGGCTTTGCCGACCTCGAATCTTTGCCAAATGTCGTCCAGATCGATTTGAGCGGGCAGCGAAGTTTCCAAGTGTCTAAACTCGGCGAGATTATCGATCGAATCACTCTGCTTAATATTCTTGACCGGACCAACCTCATCCGGCCTGCCGAAGGAATAGGAATTTTCCAGGCCGCTTATGGTCCGAGAATCACGGTCTATGACACGCTGACAATCCCGCTGCCGGCGTTGAATCCGTAACAGAGCGCGTCACGGAATCGAGGGTGCCGGACACAGTATCGGGATAGCGAGAATCGGGGAGGCAAGATGGCGAACCGGGAGAATTGTGAGAGGCGGCGCCTCGCCGAATGCGGAACAGTCAAGATCGAGATGTGCGATTGCGGGGTGGTTCACCTGATTATCGGATGCCTGGCTCTTCGTTTCGATCCGCTCGCCTTTCGCGAATTGGCAAAAACGGTAAGCGAAAGTATCAACCACTTGTCGGCTCCAGACAGACCAGTCTTACACTAAAAGGTTTCGTTGCAAGTTTCATGAGAAAATATCCAATTGCTATTGGTTCGATTCGGTTGGCCGCGATCTGTATTGCTACTGCGCAATTGCTATCCAGTTGCGGCGGCTCCTCGGGTTCTGGCTCCTCCTCTCCCACTCCTATTTTGCCGGTCGCGGATGCGTGCCCTCGTGAAGCGGCGGGCAGCACGCTCCAGAACCCGTCCGATCTTTTCAGTAGTGGTGGGGTTCTCAAGGTAACCTTTTCCTACCAGACCAGGACCGATGCCGATGGCAGGACATTGTTTTGTTTTATGACTCCGGACGGACTCGAAAATCCTACTCTTCACGTCAATCCCGGGGACCGTCTGGTGATCAATGTTACGAACAATACGCCGGCGACCCCGGTTGTCATGAAAATCGACCCGCCTAACTGTGGCGCTACCACGCTAACGCAATCAACGGTCAATATTCATTTTCATGGCACTAATACCTCACCCTCCTGCCATCAGGATCAGGTAATCCGAACCATGATCAATTCCGGCCAGACCTTCGCTTACAATGTTCACTTTCCCTCGGACGAGCCTGCCGGACTGTACTGGTATCATCCGCATGCGCACATGCTGACGGAGGCGGCACTGCAGGGAGGAGCGTCAGGAGCGATAGTTGTCGAGGGCATTCAAAACTATCAGCCAGCAGTCGCGGATCTGGCCCAACAGATCATCGTGATCTGCGATCAGAACGTAGCGGGTAACCCCACTCCGGGCGGCGACGTTCCTTCCTGGGATTTGACGCTTAACACAATTCCAATTGCCTACCCCGCAGAGGTTCCGGCGATTATCCAGATGCAGGCTGGAGCACAGCAATTCTGGCGGGTGTCGAACTCATCCGCCGACAGTATCCTCGATCTCCAGGTGCTGTTCGACGGAGTGCCGCAGACGGTTCAGATAGCGGCACTGGACGGCGTCACCACCGGTTCCCAGGATGGAACCGGGCAAGGGCAACTTGTCAACGCGACCGATGTCTTGATACCTACTGCGGGCCGTGCGGAGTTTATCGTCTCGGCGCCGCCGCCTACTGTGACTAATGCGAGCCTGGTAACCTTGAACATCAATACGGGCCCCGACGGGGACAACGATCCGCAGCGAACCCTTGGAACAATTCAAACTGTCACCGAAAGTCCCACGGTCGCGTCGGACGCCGCGCGCATCCGATCGGCGATGATCGGCCCAAAATGGAAACAGCGCTTCGCGGACCTGGCAAGTACGCAGGCTACGGCTCAGCGGACTTTCTATTTTTCCGAAAATAATCCGGACTCAGAATTTTATGTTACCGCCGACGACGCGACGCCCACGCTCTTCGATCCCAACAATCCGCCAGCGATCGTCACGACCCAGGGTTCGGTCGAGGAGTGGACGGTTCAGAATCAGAGCCTGGAAAATCATGAGTTCCACATTCATCAACTTCACTTTCTGGTCGAGTCGCAGAACAATTTTCAAGCCAACGGCAGCCAGCCTGACCCAAGTATCGATGGACAAGTCATGGATACGATCCAGGTTCCTTTTTGGGATGGAAACCCGAGCCACCCCTATCCAAGTGTAACGGTTCGCATGGATTTCAGGGGACCTGACACGGGCGACTTTGTCTACCACTGCCATATCGCCGAGCACGAGGACCACGGGATGATGGCGATCATTCGAGTGATGCCTTCGTCGCCGATGGCCACGATCGAGAGGATGCGCCTTTACCTGGCATCGCTGAACTGGTTCGCCCGAGGGACGGGCGCGCAAACCGCGGCATTTTGTTCGCGGGGCCGGGTCACGCGGCGTGAATTCGCGCGACATCGCGACTTCACGCCAATTGTCGGAATAACCTCGAGCGCCGACGGCGTGGTGACGAGCTCGTCGGGAGAAGTCATCAAATGAGGGGCATCGGCTGTGCGCTCTTCGTGGATCGGGGCGAACCGAAATAAACCAACAGCGCGCTGGCGAAGAGGACGGCATCGAGGCCGAGTTCAAACCACATTCGCGGACGCGACGGCGCTCCGATACCGAAACACCCGCAATCCAGAGTCAGTCCGCGGAGCAATGCAGACAGCAACGCGACAAAAAAGAGCGCGGAGATGAGCACCAGCGCGAGAGCGCCGAACCTTCTCGTCCGCGGCATCACGAGCAGAAGACCGCACGCGACTTCGAACACCGGCAGACCGAGTGCGAGCGGATTGACAAACACCGCCGGCAAGATGGCGAACGCGGCGATACTGTCCGCGAATTGCAGCGGATCGCGGATCTTGTCCACGCCCGCATAAACGAACACGGCGCCGAGCGCGATAGCTACTGCGAGCACGATATACTCGCGGCGCGATTTGCCGGCGGACATCATTGAGCATCGCCCGTCAACACCGGAAGCTTGGCAGCCGACCAATCTTCCCATCCTCCGGTAAAGACTTTGACGTTGCCGAAGCCCAGCGTCAGCAACGCATTGGCGACCAGGCGGCTGTCGTGACATTCGCCGCCGGAACAGTAAACGATGATCGGCTTGTCGCCGGCGGCCTTAAGAACCGCGGAGAGCCGCCGATAATCCTGCGCGAAGTTATCCCGCGCGAGGTTCGCGGCTCCGGGCACGTGACCCTGCTTGAAAAACACGGACGGGCGCGCGTCGAGGATGAGTGCGCTTTTGCCGTCTACGGCGGAACGAAACTCCGCGAGGCCAACGGTCGCCGCCGGGGCGATCTTGAACGGCGCAGCCGCAACCAGCGAGGTAAGCTCGAGGTCGAACCGCTCTTCCGGAGTTTGATAGACGATCGGGAGCGGCGACGATGCGAATCGATTCATCCCGAGTCCTGCGCCCAGCGACAAGCCGGCGATTAGCGCCACGCCGCCGAGATCACGCAGGATTCGCTGTCCGAAATTCCTCAAGTCCGAATCAGAACCACGGTGTCGAGGTTCATAAGAAGGTCTTAAAGAGCAACCTTTACAACCGATCCGTCGCTGGCCGTTACGGTCTTGCCTGCCGCGGCTCGCTCCATGTCGGCTGCGATCCGCTCCGCGGTCGCTTTGTCACCCAGGTATTGGAGCATTTCGCGGCCGTTGGGCGCGACCAGAAAAAACTCGAGCGCGTGGTCTGGCGACATATCGGCTTCGCGCTCGCGAGTCAGATCGAATCGCGCCATCACGTCGTCGATCTGCTTTGGAGTTCCGGTCAGAAACAGCCAGCCGTCCAGATCGGCGGCCTGATCATTTGCGTAGGTAAGAAGCTGCGGCGGCTGATCGTGCTCGGGATCCACCGATATCGATACGAACCGGACTTGTTTACCGAGAATGGGACCCAGCGCGTTTGCGACCTGCTTCATACGCGCCGTCAGCAGAAGACATGGGCCGGGACAGGACGTGTAGATGAAATCGAAGAGGACAGGTTTGCCTTTCAGCGACGCCAGCGAAACTTTTTGCCCATGCTGATCAAGCAACGTCACGTCGGGCAAGCAGTCGGCGGCGTGCAATACCGCGAACCCGCCACTTTCATCTGTGCCGTCATTTGCCTGACGGCATCCGGTTCCAATCGTGCCTGTCACGAGCATGATCAACAGCGCGAGCGCAATTGAAATTTTATCTGCCACCGCATCTCTCGAGGAATACATAGCCCTTCTCCTGGATCCAATAATGTTGCCCAGCGAAGACCCGACACGGCCATGATCGTCGGCGATCCGTCCGCCAGCATTTGTGCCAACGTATCGCTGTTCGCCGCCGTGGGCGTTCTGGATCGCCCGTTCCAGACGGTCGTGCGGCGATGCAGGGCAACTTAAGAATTTTGTCGTCGCGGAGAGGTTTCAGGCAAGCCGTTGGAGAAAATTTTTTATCGGGAACGTGGGCCCCTTATTCATCCATCGAAGCGGCCATGAGATCGGCAGCTACTCTTTCAGAAATTTCCGGAGATGCTCCGAAACAAGGAGGCGCTGTTCGAGTTGCGGCACGTGACCGGCATTCTCGATCATCTGGACGCGCGCGGCCGGAATCAGCTTCGCGAATTCGCTAGCATAAATCGCCGGCACCAGCGCATCCTGCGCGCCCCACATAATCAGGGTATCAGCCTTGATTCGTCGAAGCCGGCGCTTCAGCCCGCGTTCTGGTATCGGGTGTATGAAATGCGAGGTGCTCGCCAGGGCGCCGAAGCGATCAACAATCGCGGCATTCATCGCCGCGGGCTCTTTTGGCATCGCAAGCTTGGCCGCGACTTCCGGCTTCGACGGATCGTTGAACAGCAGCTTCACCAGCTTTTGGGGAGAGACCAGCAAATGGTCCTCGACCGGAGCGTCGTCGCGCCATAGGCCCATCGCATCGATCAACACCAGCTTGCCCACTCGATCCCGAAACGTCGCCGCATATTCCGCAGCGACCATCCCGCCGAATGAATGGCCGACCAGATCGACGCGCTCAAGCCCGAGTCGGTCAAACAGATCGTCGTAGTACAGAAGCAGATCGGGAATTCCATCGAGCTGCTCGAGGTCCTCGGTCTCTTCCGCGCCCGCATGCGCAGGCGCATAGACGCGGCGATATGCTGCGAGATCGTCGAGGAAGCCGTCCCATTCCTGGCCGAAGGGACCGTGCAGATAGACTACGGGCGCGCCGCTACCTTTGATTAATACCGGATTGGCGGCGAAGCCCCCCGGCAGCTCGACATTCTGCGCCGTATGCGTATTCATGCCTGGACCTTCGCTTCGCCGTTACTGCCTTTCACCGCGGGCTGCGCGACCTGCTTCTGATTGCGCGTGGCACCCTGCGGCCACCATCGGTCGGTGTACCCTTCCTTGTCCCAGATTCCTTTGATCTTCGGTAGAACCTTCTCCGCGAACAGGCCGGAGCTGTATGCGGTCAGGTCGGGATCCATCGATTGGATTTGCAGGATGACCATCAGATGGCCGACGCGGATATTCCGGACCGCTTCTTCGATTTGTGCGGCCACGGTATCTGGGCTGCCGCCGATTACCATCCGCGAATCTTCGACGAGCTGTTTCCAGGTCGCTTCATGCGGCTTGAAATCGAAGCTGAACGCGCTGGCTCCGCGATGGCTCAACTGAAATTCGAAACTGCGCTTGGTCATGAATCCGGGAACGTTTCCGAAATGCGGCGCGACATAGAGCGACTTCGAGTAGAAATTGCGCAGATGCTTCAAATAGATCTGCTCCGCTTGCGCATCAGTATCGGCAACGACCACCAACTGCGCGAATCCGGCGCGATACGGATTGTCGTCCATGCCGGCCTTCTCGACCGAATCCCAGTAGCCGTCCATCAGCACCTTCGCGTACTTGTGCCCCATGAAACTCAGGTAACTGTAGGTGTAATCGTGGTCGGTCGCGAACTTCCAGGTCTCGACCGAGCCTCCGCCAGCGAGCCAGATCGGGGGATGCGGCTTCTGCAGCGGTTTCGGCCACGGGTTGACGTAGCGCAGCTTGTTGAAGCGGCCGTTGAACGCGAATGGCCCGGGCCGCGTCCACGCCTGCTTGATCAGATCGTGCGCCTCGTAATATCGCGGACGTACCTGCGTCGGAGGAATTCCGTAGCAGCCGGTGGTGTCCATCGGTGAGCCGACAGGAAATCCGGCCACCAATCGTCCTCCGCTAAGGCAATCCAGCAGCGCAAATTCTTCCGCGACGCGAATCGGCGGGTTGTAGAGCGGAAGCGTATTGCCGAGCACTACCAGCGCGGCGTTCGATTTACGCCGTGCAAGTACAGTCGCAATCATGTTCGGCGAAATCGGAAAGCCGTAGCCGTTCTGATGATGTTCGTTCAGGCCGAGACCGTCGAAACCCAGATCATCCGCCATCTCGAGTTCGTCGAGGTTCCAATGCAGATACTTCGCGACCTCCGCTGAATGGCACAGCTCGTCGTTGGGCGGCGTCACCCAAATGCTTTCGTAGCGATCGCGAAAATCGTCTGGCAAGTCGCGGTAGCCCTGCATGTGAAACCAGATCGTTTTCATAGGCTTGTTCCTTTCCTTCGCATTCCAAGGACGCGGCCTTTGCGCGAGGCCGCCTTGGGCTGATGGGGCATGGTTTGCGCGGCTAAAACGACGCCGCGCAGATACGAATCGAGCGCTTTGGCAACGAATCCATCCGGCTCGATGCCGGTGGTACGGACCAGGAATTCGCGGTCGCGCGTCACCATGAACGCGCCATTGAGGATCGACCAGATCGCGATAGTCACTCCGGTCGGTCCCAGCGGGTCAGTGATCAGTCCACCATCAAAAGCGCGCTTCACGCTGCCTTCGAACAGGTGAAACACTTCGTAGCTTATCTTCGAGCCGCGATCGAACGCCCGGATCTCTGAGGAACGCCGGAGCCGCTTTCTGATCTCGTAGTACGGCGTTGGTTCGCTTACCAGAATCGGATCGGCGGATTCATCCAGGTACTCTATATATACCTGGGCCAGCATGCGGATCTCGTCGAGCGGTGCAAGGCTGCGTGCCCGCACCTCGCGGTAGCCCAAACCCAGCTGCTGGCCGCGATCAGCGCGAAGATTGAGATAGACCTCGTCGCGTGACGCGAAATGCAGATATATGGTTCCGACCGCGACCTTCGCCTCGCGCGCAATCATTTCCATCGTGGCGTTCTCGACTCCGTGGCGCACAAAAACGCGCGCCGCCGCCGCCATGATCCGGTCCGCACGAGCGTCATTCTGTTCGCGCCGGCGTTCGCGCACTTTAAGCGAGACCCTCATCTGCCAGCTATCTCTCTGAATTACAATTCATGAACAGATGTTCACCATATACGACCGCTATGTTTCAGTGTCAAACGCGAACGTACAGAGACTCGGCCTCCATAAAAGAGCGGTCTATGTATAGCTATTTCCGGCGCTATCAGCCGAATTCGAAGGGCCTACAAAACCTTCTGCTGCTGGGGCAAAGTTCGATGCAGGAATTTGTCGCTCCGGCGCTCAGTCGGTGCGGCCCGATGTTCCGTTGTGAGGTTCAGCGCAGCCGTCCGATGTCGGTCTCGCCCGTCTGGTCAAACGCCGAGCCTATATCAGGGCGGGCTCAAGCTGTCTAATCGGCCGCCGTCACCCGAGACGCTTACTTTTGCGAGCCGTCTGAGCCGGGCTACTCCGATACGCGCGGACGCGTCGGCTGTCTTTTCGATTGGGCGATGGAACACCAACCGGCGGCGGCGCTCGATTCCCTCTCTATCGTTTTTTGGCCTTCTCTTTCACCTTGTTGACCACGCGCTCCACCGTGTTCTTCACTTTGCCGGCGGCCTGATCCGTCCGTCCTTCATTCTTGAGACGTTGATTTCCCGTCAGATCACCAGCGGCTTCCTTGACGCGGCCTTTGATTTTATCAGTTGTTCCACTCGACATTCGTATCTCCTATTGATGAATCGATCCGTCTGTTGATAGCCCCGTAGGTCTACCGAAAATACATTCCGTGTCCGAATCCGCCGAAGCCACCGCCAAACACGAGAAAGATGAGCAAAATGATAATCACTATGCTCACCATACTCATTCCTCGCCCTCCATAATATCCGCTGCGATAGCCGTAAAATCCGCCACCACCGAACAGTAAGACGATCAAAATAATCAATAACAACATACACAGTTCTCCTTATCCAATTACGTAGTCACTCGGTTTTTCGCGCTAAACGGCTCCCGGAAGGCCTAACCTACCGGAGCTTCGAAAGCGCCTGATCGTCAGACGACACCGAGCAACCAAAGCACAAGAATGATCACCACGACGCCTCCCAATGAGATTGGAAGATACATATCGACCTCACTTCAGGCCTTGAAGATTTGAGTTTTCGGTTGGTCTAGCGAAACGCGGTCACAGGCGAGCGGAACAACCGCGGCTTGGGCTGGATCAATTCGGGCTCGATTCCTTCATCGATCCCACATGCTTCATGATACCTCGGACGGCAGGGAGAAAGCCATCGAGAGCTCACGCGCCCGGTTATCTAAAGCACAAAATATAATGATTCGTAGTAATCTATATCGCTGTAATTACTAATTGAGGATTCCCTATCTTCCGACGTCGCCGGACGGTGGATGCCGCAAGTGTCTGTGCGGTCTCCATGCCAGATCGTCGGTCATTACATACGTGGTTATGGCCACCAGCATCAAAATTACTGCGATGGGCGTATCGATATTTCAATTTTTCTCTTCCCGTCCTATTGGTCTGTTCTAGAGCCCCCGCGCGGGGCCGATCTGCGGTGAGCGCACCGGCTTGGCCATGCCATAGAACACAACCATTCCTTGGCCGCCACAACGGGTCGAAAGACCCTCATCGGGTTGGCCGTAGCAGGAAGCGGGATCCTGCCAGTTGTTGGAGACCCAGACGTTACCGGCCGGGTCAATAGAGGCGTCGACGAGCAGCTGCATGCCACCGCCCTTGTAGCCACCGGGCGGGGAAATAGGGTCGCCGGTTTTCATGCCAGCTGGACACGTCTCAGGCCTTGCACCACACAACTCAGTGATCCCTCCTCCAGGCGCAAAGTTTGAGACCCAGACATGGTCGTTGCCGTCGATCGACACCGCCCAGGCGCCCCAGATGCTGCCGGGATTGAATGGTGATCCCGGCGCCGGAGTGCCGTCGGGTCGCAGCATCGACACGCTACCTAGCCCTGGATGGGACAGCAGGTCTTTGAGCGCGACCTGATCAATCGCCGTGGCAGTGCCGCCGGTCATCTTGAGTTCGAGCAGATGCAACTTGGTTTTCAGCGTTAACCCCGAACCCACCGTGTTGGCGATCCAGACATTGCCCTTGCTGTCGATTGCCATACCCTTGCCGCTGCCGCCCCCGGTCTTGAAAACCTCGACCCTGCTTGGATCTGCCGCCGGGAAGCGTGTCGCCGTGTCACCGATAGCGTTGGAAATCCAAATCCGGTCCTGCTGGTCGATCGCAAGACCAAACGGGCCGCTCAGCTTGCAGGGACTGTCCTTGTTCGGCTTACCGTTGGTGGACTCGCAGTAGAACTTCGCCTTGGTCGGATCCCCCTGCGGCACGTACACAACCTTGTCGTTGGTGAAGTCGAGCGCCCAGACGTCGCCACTCGGCGTGACGATGATGCCCTGCATGAACCCGAGCTTGCCGCCGAAGTTGTAGCCCTGCGGCGGAGACAGTGGTTTACCGTTGTGGTCGAAGAGCGAGATAGTCTTGCCGCTGGTGCTGTCAAACCACACTCGATCGTTGGCATCGATCGCCGTGCCGAACCCCGGACCCTGGAGGCCGCCGCCGGTAAATCCCGTGGTCATCGGCGAAAGCGGATGGCCGTTCGGGGCGAACTCCGCCATGTTGCCGTCCCACAAGGCGTCGTGTCCCTGCGACCCAACGATGAAATTTGCGCCGCTCCATGCGTTGCCCTTGCTGTCGAACATCACTTTGGCGCCACCGGCGTAACCACCACCGGCGAACTTGAGCGGCAGTACCCACGCGCTGGGTGCATAGCTCAGGTACGGCATGAACGGAGTTGCGCGCAATCCTCGTGGCTTCATGGGATAAAACTTATCGAGGAGCGCGAAGATGCGCTCAGGCTTGTAGGCCATATTGTGCGCAATTGATATCGCCGCGGTGAGTGTGTCGGTGGGTTCCTTGCCGTCGCGGCCCACGGCGGCGACAAACAGGCTCTTGCATGCGTCTTGCGTCACGTTCGTAATGCAGCCGGCGAGGACGTTCGACAAGGTCCCGAAGTTGGCCATTGTCGGCGTCTCGGTGCTGTTGAAGCCGTCCTGAATCATTTCGCCGTAGCCACCGGTCCCGAGATCGACGAAATTGGGCACGTTGCCGGCCGCGATGCGGAGACCGAGCGGGTTGCCTTTGATCGCGGCGCCATCCAGGAACTGCGCGTTGGTCCATACCGACGCTACCGTCGTGAACTCGTTGATGACGACGTGTGCCGGCGGTTTGCTGCTCACCACAGAGATGAGCGCGATCGCCGGGTTGTCTCCGCCGCCCCTATTTGCAGCCGGTACCCCGCCTTTGGCAACTATGTAGAGGATGCTGTCAGGCGCTCCTTCCGCGCTCAAAGTAAATCGGCCGTCGTCGCCGCTTTGGGCCTGAGCCAACTGCTTCGGCGCGTCGGCACTTGCAGACCATAGAGTCACGGTCGATTTGGCGATTGGCGCGCCTCCGCCAAGCACTTGACCTTCAATGCTGTCGGCGGAAGCGGGCACGGCCCACAGGAGGGCTGCGACTGCAAGTGCTGACAAAGAGAATCGACTTGCCGTTCCAAGAGCGCGAACGCTCAGCTTCGGACCCATCTTCACTCCTTTTTCTTGGCGAAAGGGGCATCTGCGCGGGAAGGTTTGTACCTGATTTAGTTGACCAACGCGGCTTATGTCCATACCGCGTGTCGAGGAATCCAACGGCGTGGGTTTCAGCGTGCGTTCTCGAAGCACGGCGACGATGGGCAAAAAGCTTGCTGATCTGGTCTTCGTAAATGCGATCGGCGGGACCCACAAAAACCGGCTCGATCGAATCAGCGTAACACTCGCTGCCGGCAATCTGCGGCTCACGCAGGTGAAGCCGTTTCTCTCTCAGGCCCTTTTTCGCAAAAGGTTGATCTCGTGTGATCCTGCTGCGTGATCCCGTACGGCGCTAAGTCGTCCGCTTTCCACACTGTCGCTAATGCCCATTGTCTCGTTGGAAGGAACTATTACCACGAGAGCGACCTCGAACATGATCAGAAGAGAGTTCGTTCCTCTCGATAATAAGTCTAAGAGTTCTATTGGAACCGCTGGTTATGCGTTCGGCTCCGTTGCAGCTTGAGGCTACAAGGATCTTTCCCTTTCAACTTCGCGGATCTCGAACCTGCCACTTGAGATCGATCACCTCGATAAATCTCGGACGCGTCTTCAAGGCGGTAGGGTTGTTCGAGACGCAAATTCCGCGTAAGTACTTGATTTCACTCAGCGGAGAGGTGGCCGAGTGGTCGAAGGCACCA
>CAVWKW010000002.1:0-720789 GCA_963755705.1 uncultured delta proteobacterium | reverse complement strand
TCCGGTCCGTGGCGCGAGACAACTTCCGGCGGCAAGTCTCGTACCGAGAGTTTCGGCGAAGAGCATACGACCACCCCGCGCTCGATGACGTTGCGCAATTCGCGGATATTGCCGGGCCACCCGTAAGCCATGAGTGCGTCGAGGAAATCCTTCTCCGTGCCTTGATACGTTGCGGTTCATTTTGCGATTGAAGTGCTCGAGGAAGTACTCGACGAGGAGCGGCACGTCGCCGAGGCGGTCGCGCAACGGAGGCAACTCGATCAACAGGACCTTCAGACGATAGAACAGGTCTTCGCGAAACCGTCCTTCGCGAATCGCCTGAAGCATTGAGCGATTCGACGCAGCAATGGTCCTGACGTCTATCGGTGTCTCGACGCTCCCACCCAGGCGGCGGATTTTCTGTTCCTCGATCACACGCAGCAACTTGGGCTGCATCGCGAGAGGCATTTCGGTGACTTCATCGAGGAAGATCGTACCGCCGTTTGCCTGCTCGAATAATCCCTCGCGCCGGCGATCGGCGCCGGTAAAAGCGCCCCGCTCGTAGCCGAACAGTTCGCTTTCGATCAGGCTTTCAGGAATGGCGGAGCAATTGACCGCGACGAACGGTCGATTGCAGCGCAGCGACTTCTCGTGGATCATGCGCGCCGCCCGTTCTTTCCCGGTTCCGCTTTCGCCCGTGATAATTACGGCCGCGGATGTGGGAGCGGCTTGCTCGATTAGGCAGATAGCCCGGCGTATCGCTAGCGACCGACCAATCATTGTTCGCTCGCGAGATCGTAAAGCTCACCACCGCACCATCCGCCGACGCGTTCGACGAAAATAGTCGGGCTGTGGATAACCTGTCAACAGATCGCTTCTTGATTACACCGAGTGTCAGTGAAAGCTTCACAGTTTCCGGGAGGTCGCCGGAGCGAACGAAAGCGCGGCGCGTCACACTTATTGAAGTGTTTCCATGCTTAGACTTCTTAAATTTGGCAGCAGCTTTGCAGGCCTCGTCGAAGTGCGGCGACGCCGAGCGCGCCGCCGGCAAGTCTCGCTGGTTGCTTTATTTTTGTCGTTCCCAACCCGCCACGTCGAAAGGCGTTGATTGCAGCCCGCTCTTCGACGTAATGCTTTCGATGGACGACGTAGAAGGACCGGCGGGCGACCGCCGCGGCGCGGAAGAGACTCATGGTGGACAACCGATCCCGTAATAGAGTTCTCCCTGAGGAGAAGTCATTCCGTGGTAACGCGAACATGACTGCTGACATACTAAGGAGGCTCGACTTCGAGCGCCTAGAGGGTGAGGCGAATGATTGGGTGGTCTGCCGATTTTAAAGAGCTAGCTGAAACAGCGCTCAGTGACTGTCCCGATTTGACTGAGTCCGAACTCAAATTGCTTTGTGCGGTGACGTCTGGGCAAATTGCCTATTGCGGGCCTAGCTTGAGCGATGACGACCCGCTGAACGACCCTAGATTAGCTGCATCTTGGGGAAATGAGCGTTGTATACGCGCGCCTTTGATCCTAGCGTTGTGCCTTGATCCGGGCGCTACTGGCTATATTGAACCGGCAGGAATACGCATCCATGCCGCCCGAATCGAAGGAGATCTTGACCTTCGTTCTGCGAAGATTTCCTTTCCGCTCGCCCTTCTTAGATGCCAAATCAAGAATCGACCAGATCTCTCTATGGCTCAAGTAGAGTCCTTGAATCTGTCCGGAAGTGTCACGCCGGGACTATTGGCCGGGCAGATAACAGTGTGCGGCAGCCTAGATATGGCCTCCGGCTTTCTTTCCGAGGGCGCCGTGTTTTTGGATGGAACGTCCGTCGGAGGAAACCTCAATTGTTCGGCAGGTCGATTCACGACGGGTGCCAACCCTTTAGAGGCTGGAATGCCGTACGGCGCCGTTCTATTTGCTCCAGGGCTGAGAGTGAGCGGAGCCGTCTTCTTGAGCGGCGGGTTCTGCGCTGAGGGAAGCGTAGTACTTACGGGAGCCGAAATCGGTGGTCAATTGACCTGCGACGAGGGAAATTTTGTCAATCCGGGCGGAAGAGCTTTGATCGCCGATGCTCTGACGGTTGGCGGTGCAGCCTTCTTCAGAGAAGCTAGGGCCTCAGGGGAACTGCGGCTGAATGGAGCCCGCGTTAGGGTTCTCGAGTGTGCGCGGGGCAGATTTGTCAACCCAGGCGGGTATGCCCTAAACGCTGACGGGATTCGTGTAGAAGGCAGCGTTAGACTTGATCGACTTTATACCCAAGGAGAAGTGTGTTTTGTCGGCGCGAGTGTAGGTGGGAGCCTCGAATGCGACAGCGGCCATTTCACAAACCCCGGTAGGATCTCCCTGAATTGCGACCATTTCAGAGTAGATAGAAGCGTCTACCTCCGAGCTGCGGTCAGCACCGGTGAAGTACGACTGCTGGGCGGCATAGTCGGCGAGAGTTTGGAGTGCCAAGGCGCGTCTTTCTTAAATGCCGAGGGACATGCGATTGAAGCCGACCGCCTCAACGTAGCGGGAGATGTCAAGCTTTCGTTGAGATTCACAGCTGTAGGCGCTCTGCATTTCCGAGGCGCAGAAATAGGAGGCAACCTTGAATGCAAAGGCGCGACCTTCATCAGAGGTCTAAAGGAGGTCGACACACTCGATGCCGATGGAATCACAATAGGTGGTAGCGCTTTTTTTACGGACACTCGGATCCGCCAAGGTACTACCCCTTCCGCAACGCGGGTCAACTAAGTTTCGTCGGCGCAAATATCGGCGGAGCTGTTGAGTTCCACGGGGTTAGCTTCGCCCCCGGTAGCGCCGTAAATGCAAGGTACGCAACCGTCGCACGGCGCTTTTACTGGAGACTGCTGCGAGGCACCCCACCGGCCCTGTTCGCTGAACACGCCTCGATAGGCTCTCTCGACGACGACCGGGGCACTTGGCCGACCCAGGGAAACCTTCACATCGACGGCCTTACTTACTCTTATATCGGTTACGGCCCGACAGACCCTGAAATCCGCATGCAGTGGCTCAGTCTGCAGAATTCTGAGGAGCCAACCCGGGCACAACGACTGATGCATGGGTTGCTTTACGGGGGTCACAAACTGAGTTGGCGGCAGACCGATTGGCCGATTTTTATTCCTCAGCCGCATCAACAACTCGCCAAGGCCCTGCGTGAGATCGGTGACAATGCAGGCGCCAAACGCGTCCTCATCGATATGGAGGATTCTCGTCGCAAGTTCGGCAATCTTAGCTTTCTCTCTTGGATCTGGAGATGGCTCCTCAAGGTAGTGATTGGATACGGATATCGACCCGCCTACGCACTTGGTTGGGCTCTGTTGTTTATCGCTATCGGATCGGGGCTCTTTTGGTACAACGCGGACCTGATCACCCCGACGGATCGGGTAGCGCAATTTTCAGCAAGCCAATTCGACGCCATGGCTCGCGCTGACTATCCAGCTTTCAGCCCCGTCGTTTACTCGCTCGATGCATTTCTCCCGATAGTCAGCCTAGGTCAGAAAGACCGCTGGGCCCCCAATGCATATCGTGGTCGTGTGGTGCACGTTCCGCTGTGGCTCCCTTTTCGGGTTGACGAATGGCTAACAACAGGTTGGTTACTGCGCCTGTATCTTTGGGTCGATATAGGATTAGGTTGGCTGCTCACTACGCTGTTTGTCGCGGGTCTGACTCCTATCGTACGTAGCGGATGAATCTTGCCCGAACCTGTTCGGCGTCTCAAGGGAGATCCGCGGGCAAACTCCAAAACCACCAGATCCGTGTTCTCCGGACGGACACCATTGGCGGAATCAGCAAGACCCGCGAGCATGTTCCCAGGCCGGAGTACTGATCTGTATGAGGTGCCCCTGACTGCGCCGCGCTCTTCAGAACCCGAGCGGATGAGGCCGGTCATCGTACACCGCCTCCTTGTCGCCGCGCATGAAATAAGTCTCGTGCCAAAAGCCGGTGCCACAGGAGCAGCGCCCGCTACAACGACGCCATCCATCCGGTTGAGGAGCAAACCGACTTGAGAAGAATATTTCTCGGTAGCTTGAGTGAAGCCTGCCGACCAGTCCAGTCGTTTGGTCGGAACCACGCGTATAGTGAAACCGTGGCGCACTGCGGATTCGGCCGCTGCCGGAAGAAATCGCGTGTAAGCGCCTACATTCTTGGAATCAATGACAGTGCCGAATGCGAGCGCGGCAACTTGCGGCGTTGCCTCAGACAAAGGAGGCGTTTGGGCGCAAGCCGTAGACGCTCGAAACAGCATTAGCGCGATAATCGCGAGACTGGCGAGGTACTTCATCGTTCGCTTCGCGAACCTCGAGCTTGAACTCGAACTGCCGCTGCCAGTTGAGAAGCGAGATCCGATGGGGCGGATTAGGTTCGACTTCGATCGAAAGCTGCCATTTGCGGTTCTTGGCCCCGCTAACTCGCGCATCGATCTTAAGCTCAGACCGGGGCTCGACCGACAACTCCGATATTTCACCCATCCGGCCAGCGAAACCGCGCCAACCCTCGCGTTCCTAGTCGTCGCTTTCAAAGCGTCCCATCCGCGGCTCGAACTCGGGAGTGTAGCGATCGCGATCAGCAATGGACGATCCTTCGCCTCCCGATAGAAGCATCCCGAGGTACCACTTGATTTGGCGACCGGCCGGAGAGTCCAGGATATCGCTCAGCAGCGAAGAGGTCTTATTCATTGAATCACCGCTCGCTAATTTCCTAATTGATTTGAACGTCACCCGATCCCAACTGCGACGCGAGAAAACACCACTCGGCAGGCAGATCTTCAAATACCTTGGAAATCGCCTCAAATCCAGCGTGGGCCGCCTGCTGCCGCAGAATTATTAATAGAAGACCCGAGATGGCCTGGCGTGAAGAGAATCGAGCATCACCAAGTGTGCAAGCTTTGAACGCTTTGACCCGATTCGCTCGAATTCTCCATTTCCATCAACCAGTTAGAGCGATGTGTTCAAAGATTGAACATGAACACTATTTTTGAACGGTTTTCCGCGATGACTCGCCGTCGGAACCTTGACGCCGAGACTTCCCACCAGTGGTGAGCGTGAACTCCGTGTGCGGTTCGCCGACGGCATCCTGATTGCTCTCAATAGGTGTGAGGAGATGCGGGGAGGCTGAACGCTCATCATATCGGAGTCCGCTATGTCCTATCCGATCGCACAACGAACCCCTCTCGCCCCCGTTACCGTGGACGAGCTTATTGCTGATCCGGCGCGCGCCAAGGTTCTGGCGTTCGAGGCCCTTCCGCAATTGCTGACCGAAATCGCCTCGCGCACCGCGACGCTCAAGACGCTCGAAGGAGCGTTGCTGGCGCTGATATTGAGCCAGCGCAACGGCGGCCACGGCATCCACAACCAGAGCGGGCTTCTCGACGCGCCAGAACTCGCCAAGCGTTTCGGAGTTCCCGAAACATGGGTCAGGGAACAGGCGCGGCTCGGAAAATTGCCATTCATCCGACTCGGCCACTACGTTCGGTTCAGGCTCGAAGAAGTCGAACGCTACCTAGCGGAACGCGCCAACCAAGCCGCTTGACTTCCGGTCCACCATACTATACGTTGCGTATAGTATGGACGGTGACGAGATTCATGCGCTCAGGAAAAAAATGGGCTGGACCCAGTTGGCCTTGGCCGAGGCTATCGGAGTAACCTCGAACACCGTGGCCCGATGGGAGCGTGGCGAGATGGCGATTTCCGAGCCGGCCGCCAGACTCCTCCAGAAAATCGCCGCCGAGCAACGGTCGCGGACCGGGAAGAGGTGAGGGCGCTATGGCTTCGATCAAACGGCATCATCAGGACGGATGTAACGGCCAGACTTGCGATTGCCCGTGGCGGCTTGATTATCGCCCGATAGGCACCTACGGGTCGCGACGGCGATTATTTTTCCCGACCAAAAAAGCGGCGGAAAAGTATCTCGGCGAGACGTCGGCCAAGGCGTCGCGCGGAGAATACCTCGATCGCGCGAGGATCCCGACCTTCAAGGAAGCTGCCGAACTCTGGTTCAGGTCCAAGGCGGACCGGCGAGCGTCGCATATCGCCGATCTGCGAGGCCGATTGGACAAGCATCTCCTGCCGCGCTTCGGTGCCGATAGACTTGATCGGATCACCGTCGCTGGGGTCGAGAAGCTGCGCGACGACATGCGCACAGACGGGTACGCGCCACGAACGATCAACACGATCATCCGAATCGTCGGCGCGGTTTTTCGCGCGGCTATCCGGCGCGGCGACGCTATCAGCAATCCGGTCGATCGCGTCGAGCGCGCGTTCATGGCGGCGCGAGAGCTACGGCAGGGTGAGGACGAGGGCAGCAACAACGACGACACGATCAGCCCCGACGCGATTCTGAGTCCCGATGAAATTCGCGTGATGCTCAACGCGGCGACGCCGGGTCTTTATCGCACGCTGTTTACGACTGCGGCGCTGACGGGCGCGCGCTCGGGCGAGTTGTTCGCGCTCCGCTGGGGTGACATCGAGATTCCAAAAGACCGACCGGCATACATTTATGTCCGTCGCACCGTTTCCTGGGCGCGAATCAACGGAGAGGCGATCCGCCCGCGCTTCTATCCGCCGAAGACGAAGGCGGGTCTGCGCAAGATTCCAATTCCGGCAGAGCTCGCAGCCGCACTTCGCGTTTGGAAACTTCAGTGCCCCGCTACGGCCGATGAGCTGGTTTTTCCCGCTGCGGATGGCCGGCCGATCCGGCGCTCGAACGCGCTGCGCTATGGACTCTGGTCGGCGCTCCGGCGCGCGGAACTCCGCCGGGTGAACATGCACTCGCTGCGGCATAGCTTCGCCAGCGCACTGATCATGGGAGGCGCGGCCGTGACCGAAGTTCAGTCTCTGCTCGGGCACGCAAGCCCGGCGATCACGCTTCGGATTTACAGCCACTGGTTCAAGACGGTGGACAGTGGGGCAGTGGAACGGCTCAGCCAGATCATCCTTGGGAATGATCTCGGGAGCGACCCGGAAAGGGACTTGGGCAAGGTGGGCACTCCGGGGGAAACTGGAAAAAAGTGGGCAATAAGTGGGCACTCGACCGGTCGCGCCGGGGGTCGAAATCGTGTAAGTGCTTGATTTATAAGGCTGGGAGGGGTGGCCGAGTGGTTGAAGGCACCGGTCTTGAAAACCGGCAGCGATGAAAGTCGCTCGTGGGTTCGAATCCCACCCCCTCCGCCAACGAAACTTTTGCGCCGCCAATAACGCGCGAGTGAGAAATTCAGATGCCGACCAATGCCGTGACGGAAAGGGATGCGTGGCTCGCTCAGGTTGTCGAAGAGCCGCTCGAACCTGCGTTGCCAATTATCGATCCGCATCATCATCTTTGGGACCATCCGGGCAGCCGCTATCTGCTCGACGAGATCCTGCACGATACCGGGTCCGGTCATCGCGTGATTGCGACCGTGTTCGTCGAATGCATGTCGATGTATCGCGCCGACAGCGACCCGGCGATGAAGCCCGTAGGCGAGACGGAGTTCGTCAATGGCATCGCCGCGCAGAGTGCGAGCGGTGGATATGGCGACACGAGAATTGCGGCTGGGATCGTGAGCTTCGCCGATTTGAGCCTCGGCGCCGCCGTCGAGCCTGTGTTGCGAGCGCATATTGCGGCCGCGCCCGCGCGCTTTCGCGGAATCCGCCACGCCGGAGGTTTCGACGCGTCGCCGGAAATTCGCAATTCCCACACCAATCCTCCCGCCGGCTTGTACAAATCGCCGCGATTTCGCGAAGGCTTCGGCCAGCTCGCGAAGCTCGGGCTGGTATTCGATGCGTGGCAATACCATCCGCAGATGCCGGAGTTGACGGAACTCGCGCACGCGTTTCCCGACACAAAGATCATTCTCGATCACTTCGGTGGTCCGCTTGGACTGGGCCCCTACGAGGGTCGTCGGCGCGAGGTCTTCGATCAATGGAAGCGCGACATCGCGGAGCTTGCGCGATGCCCGAATGTCGTCGTCAAGCTTGGCGGAATCAACATGCCGGTCAACGGATTCGCATGGCATAAGCGTCCCTCGCCGCCCACCTCGGACGAACTCGTGGCGGCGACGCGGGATTACTATCTCAATACAATCGATCGTTTCGGCCCCTCGCGATGCATGTTTGAGAGCAATTTTCCCGTGGATCGCGTGTCATGCTCCTACCAGGTGCTGTGGAACGCGTTCAAGAAGATCGCGGCCGGGTTCAGCGCCGGCGACAAGGCGTGGATGTTCCATCGCACCGCGGCCGAGACCTATCGAATCGCGCTCCCTGCCGCCTGAGCACGCGCGCTAGCCGCGATTTCGGATGGTCTGCTAATCTTGCAGGTGGACTCGCGCAGCCTGCGTGCGAGCATGGAGGAATCATGGCGGACATGAACGATTTTAACCGGAAAGTGATCGAGGAATTTCGCGCCAACGGAGGCAAGGTCGGCGGTCCGTTCGCCGCCGCCTCGATGATCCTGCTGACGACCAAGGGCGCCAAGAGCGGGAAGACCTACATCACTCCACTGGTCTACACTCGCGACGGCGATCGCCTGGTCATAATCGCCTCCAAGGCGGGAGCTCCCAGGAATCCCGACTGGTACCACAACCTGGTTGCCAATTCCGTCGTGACGGTCGAAGTCGGAACCGAAAAGTTTCAAGCCCGGGCTCACGTGACCTCGGGCGCCGAGCGCGAGCGTCTGTACAACGCGCAGGCGGCGCAGATGCCGGTGTTCAATGAGTATCGGCAGAAAACCAAGCGCGAGATTCCGGTGTTCACGCTCGAACGCATCCGATAGCGCGACGCTCAATCACAGGAGACGTGCAGAGGAGACCCAGATGGAGACCTCACCGAAACGCGCGGGATTCGCGCCCGATCGGCTCGACCGGATAACCGACCATCTGAACCGCAACTATATCGAGTCCGGGAAGATCTCCGGATGCCAGACGCTGGTCGCGCGCCACGGCCACGTCGCATATTTCAAGTCGATGGGCATGGCGGATCGCGAGCGCAAAACTCCGATCGCCGACGACACGATCTTCCGCCTCTACTCGATGTCGAAGCCGATCACCTCGGTCGCGCTGATGAGCCTCTACGAGCAGGGGCATTTCCAGCTCAATGATCCCGTCGCGCGATTTATCCCCGAGTGGCGCGATCACAAGGTCTGGATTTCCGGCGATGGCGCCACGATGGAGACCGCTGCGCCCGCACGTCCGATGACGATGCGCCATGTGCTTAGTCATCAGGGCGGCCTGACCTACGGCGCGACCAATCACCCGGTTGATCGCGCCTATCGCGAGGCCGGGGTGCGCCGTGGCGAGGGCGAGACGCTCGCGAGCTTCGTGCACAAGCTCGCGAAAGTGCCATTGCGCTATACGCCCGGCGAGCACTGGATGTACTCGTTTTCGACCGACGTCTGCGGCTACCTGGTCGAGGCGATTTCCGGCAAGCCGTTCGATCAATATTTGCAGGATACGATTTTCGATCCGCTCGGTATGGCCGACACCGCATTCTCGGTCGCGCCAAAGAACGTCGGCCGCTTCGCCGCGAATTATGAACGCAAACCCGACAAGACCCTCAAGCTGATCGACGATCCTGAACGCAGCGCCTACCTCAAAGAGCCTTCGTTTTTCTCGGGCGGCGGCGGACTGACCGGCACCACTGCCGACTATTTGCGCTTCTGCGAGATGCTTCGGCGCGGCGGAGAGCTCGACGGCGCGCGTATCGTCGGCTCGCGCACGATCGACCTGATGCGCCAGAACCATCTGGCCGGCGGCAAGGACCTGAGCACGATGGCGACTGGAGATTTTTCCGAGACCGCGTACGACGGCGTGGGTTTCGGCCTGGGCTTCGCGATGACGCTCGGACAAGTCGCGCACGGCGCACTGGGAGAGGGCGACTACTACTGGGGCGGCGCCGCCTCGACCATCTTCTGGGTCGATCCGAAAGAGGACCTGGTGGTGATCTTTATGACCCAGCTTATGCCCTCGGGAACGTTTAACTTCCGCGGCCAGTTACGCAATATAATTTATTCGGCGATCGTCGATTGACCCGCGGTCCGCGCCGCGAGGATGATCGAACAACAGGACGATCGATCAGGAGAACGTATGAAAGCGACCAAACAGCTCCACGACGCGGGCGAGAGCCTGTGGCTCGATAACATCACGCGCGCACTGCTCACCAGCGGCGGACTCAAACGCTACATCGACGAGCTTTCGATCACCGGACTCACCTCTAATCCGACCATCTTCGACCAGGCGATAAAAAACAGCAGCGATTACGATTCCTCGATCGCGAAAAAGAACGCCGCCGGCCGCCACGGCGAGGAACTGTTCTTCGATCTCGCGCTGGAGGATCTCATGGGTGCGGCCGATCTGTTCCGCCCGATTCACGAGCAAACCAATCGGGTCGACGGATGGGTCTCGCTCGAGGTCTCGCCGAAACTCGCCTACGACACCGCCAGCACGGTCAAGGCCGCCAAAGAACTTTTCGCGCGCGCGGCACGTCCCAATCTGTTCATCAAGATCCCAGGCACGCGCGAGGGCCTTCCCGCGATCGAGGAGGCAATCTTTGCCGGCGTCTCAATCAACGTCACCCTGCTGTTCTCGCGCGAGCAATATCTCGCCGCCGCCGAGGCGTATCTCCGCGGTATCGAGCGGCGGGTTGAGGCGGGCCTCAACCCGTTCGTCGGCTCGGTCGCGTCGGTGTTCGTCAGCCGATGGGATGTGGCGGTCGCGCAGAAGGTTCCACCCGCGATGCGCGATCGGCTCGGCATCGCGATCGGCAAACGCATCTACAAGGCGTATCGCGATCTGCTCGACAGCGACCGCTATCTGCGACTCGCGAATCTGGGAGCTCGCGCGCAGCGCCTGCTCTGGGCCAGCACCGGCACCAAGGATCCGAAGTCGTCGGATATACTGTACGTCAAAGCGCTCGCGTCACCGCATACGGTCGATACGATACCCGAAAAAACCCTGCTCGCGATGGCGGATCACGGCGAAGTTGGCCCGATGCTTTCGCGCGACGGCGGCGACGCCGAACGCGAGCTGGCCGAGTTCACCAAGGTGGGTATCGACCTGGATGCTCTTGCCGAGCAGCTTCAGAAAGAGGGCGCCGCGTCGTTCGTCAAGTCGTGGGACGATCTGCTTAGTCAAATCGTGGCGAAGAGCGCCGCGATCAAAAAGGCAAGCTGAGTAATGGCGACCAGCGCTACGCCAGCGAAAATTGCGCCGCTTACCGAGCGCCCCGCGTGGAAGGCGCTCACAGAGCATTATCGCCAGATCCAGGGCGTGCATCTGCGCGCGATGTTCAAAGATGATCCGCGCCGCGCCGAACGCTTCACCCTCGACGCCGCCGGCCTCCACGCCGACTATTCGAAGCATCGCATTACCGACGAGACCCTGCGCTTGCTTCTCGCACTCGCCGAGCAGTCGGGGTTGCGCGCACGGATCGACTCGATGTTCTCGGGTGAGAAAATAAATCTCACCGAAAAGCGCGCGGTGCTGCACGTCGCTCTGCGCGCTCCGCGCGGCGCGTCGATCGTCGTCGACGGCGAGAACGTGGTGCTGGCGGTTCATGCGGTCCTGGACCGGATGTCCGACTTTTCGAATCGGGTGCGCAGCGGCGCATGGACCGGACACACGGGCAAACGGATCCGTAATGTGATCAATATCGGGATCGGCGGTTCGGACTTGGGTCCGGTGATGGCGTACGAAGCACTGCGCCACTACAGCGACCGCAACCTGACCATGCGCTTTGTCTCGAACGTCGATGGCACTGATTTCGCCGAGGCGACGCGTGACCTCGACCCAGCCGAGACGCTGTTCATCATCTCGTCCAAGACTTTTACCACGCTCGAGACGATGACCAACGCCCACACCGCGCGCGACTGGACCCTGCGCGCGCTTGGCGACGAAAAAGCGATCGCGAAGCACTTCGTCGCGGTCTCGACCAATACCGAAGGGGTCGCGAAGTTCGGAATCGACACCGCCAACATGTTCGGCTTCTGGGATTGGGTGGGCGGACGTTATTCGATGGATTCCGCGATTGGGCTTTCGACCATGATCGCGGTCGGGCCGGAAAATTTCACCGCGATGCTATCCGGATTTCACGCGATCGACGAGCATTTTCGCACCGCACCGTTCGAGAAAAACCTTCCAGCCCTGATGGGCTTGCTCGCGGTCTGGTACAACGATTTCTTCGACGCGCAAACCGTCGGCGTGTTTCCCTACGAGCAATATCTCAAGCGTTTTCCCGCGTATCTGCAGCAGCTCACGATGGAATCGAACGGCAAGCACGTCACACTCGGCGGCACCGCGGTCAACTATCAGACCGGACCCATCTATTGGGGCGAGCCCGGAACCAATGGGCAGCATTCGTTCTACCAACTGATCCATCAGGGCACGAAACTTATTCCCTGCGACTTCATCGGTTTTTACCGCACGCTTAATCCGCTCGGACGCCATCATGATCTGCTGATGGCCAACGTTTTCGCGCAGGCCGAGGCACTCGCGTTCGGCAAGACCGCAGAAGAGGTGAAGGCCGAGGGCACTCCCGATTGGCTGGTGCCGCATCGCGTGTTCGAAGGCAACCGTCCCTCGACCACGATTCTCGCCGAGAAGCTAACGCCCGAAATCCTTGGCAAGCTCGTCGCGATATATGAGCATAGCGTCTTCACCCAGGGGACGATCTGGAGCATCGACTCGTTCGATCAATGGGGAGTGGAGCTGGGAAAGGTACTCGCGCAGAAAATTGTGCCGGAACTCGAGAGCGACTCGCAGTTAAAGCACGACAGTTCGACCGATGCGTTAATTACCAAGTACCGCGAAAACCGTGCAAAGAATTCCTAGCGTGTGATTATTCACGGCTCGAGAACGCAACTCTTGATCTCCTCGTGCGGGGTATCTGTATCAATCGGGTTCAAATGCGGATGCCCGTCCAGGATGCCCCACGCGTATCCCTCTTTAATATAGTAATTCCGTGGCTCGGCCAGAATCTCGACCTGATCGAAGCTTTCACTGCCTGCAACGCCGCACGTGACCTTGCCCGCTGGGACGATAAACGCATGATAACCTCCGGGGCCGATATTCGCGCTCTCGCTGCCGCAGGTCACAGCGGGCCGCAATAGCGATCCCGCGTAGTTATACGGCCGATATACATAAATCACGGCGTGATTCGGCGGAAACTCCACCTTCTGGAACGGCTGGCCCTGTACTGCGCAGCCCGGCGCCGCGAGCATCGCGATGCAAAGTATCCACAATATAGAGGCGCGAAAATTCATGGCGCAGCCGGAGCGTTCGCCAGTTTCTTCGATTCGGCCAGCGCCTCCTCCAGGCGATTTCGGTCCAGAGCCAGTTCCGCGTCGATCTTATCCCGGACCTCAGCGCGCGCATCGCGCTCGAGTTCTGCGTGCGTCGGTTCCGAATAGATAGTATAGGAGCGCGAAACGAGAGCCTTGGCCGTATAATCTCCGATTACCTGGTCTCCGTTCGAGATCGACAGAGTAGCGAATGCGGTAACGTCATAAGTACCGAGTGGACTCCCGAAATAGGTAGTTGGAGCAAGTGCCGTCAGCCAGAGCGGTGTGTGGTGCTCGTCGTGAGTCAGCTCTTCGCGGTAGGAAAATCGGACCGGAGAAGTATCCGATAGCGACATCGCGACCGCCTGCGGAATCTCGGTCGGGTCGCCCTCGACCAGCCGTCCCTGAAACGGTAATGCCTTCACAGTCTGCGGCGCCGGCGGAGGCTCTTCGACTGTAGCCTGTTGCGCAGAACAGCCGCAGGCGAGGACGGCCACAAGCACGGACACGCGGAGCAGACGGCGAATATACTCAGGCGCGATCATCGGGCCCCCGCGTGTTGCTATTTGGAGCGCCAGCCAGTCGAATAGCTATTGACCGCTCCATGCGAGCCGCTCCGCGCGGAACGGATCGTCCTCGATTCTGCACTGATCATCGAAAATCATCGTGGCGCGGCGCTCGGGCGAATAGTGCGGCCAAACTGGCAGTCCGCCATGATTCGGACTTCCCGAGCGGGCGAACGCGAGCCACGCCTTACTCATCTTTTCGCCGAGCGCGAAACGCGTCGGCGCATCTCCGGCAAGATTCGGCGTATGCAGCGTATCGAAAACGAACGGAATCTCGAGCGCGTGGGGCGATTTGAGCTTGCCCTCGAGTACCGGCGTTTCCCAGGTGAACATATAGACGAATACCGGCGTGGCGTTCTGCGCGACCTTGCGATCGGCGATGACGAGCGACGGGATGCGCATCGATTGGTCGGTCGCGATCGCGAGCACGAGATCGCGCGGCGAGTCCGACGGCCGCGCTCTCCTGTACGACGCGATAATCGCGTCGGCCTGGTCGCCCACGAACATCGCGACGCGCGAGCGCAGCGCTGCCTCGTCCATTCCGTCGAGCCACGGCGCCATTCCGAAGAATAGCGTCATCTCATCCTTATTGGTTCCGATCATCAGCGGCACGCGCGCGGAAATCTCCGGTGCGGCGGGTGCGAATGGACCGCCCGGCAGATGCTTTCCATCGACGACCGGGTTGAATCCTACACGTCGGCGGTTCGCGAACGACATCATGCTGACACGCTTCAAGACTGCCGCCTGCGCCTTGGCGATTCTCTCGGCGGGAATCGCGCGCAGCTCCGCGGCCTTTTCGGGCGCGACGCCGAGCTCGGCCAGGAGCTGGCGCGCGGTTTCGCTCGCGTCCTCGCGGCTCGCCATCTCGACCGCCGGGCCGCTTTGTATGATCGCCTTATGAAACAGGCCGTGCGCCTCCGGCATCGCCATCAGCACGGAGACCTTGGCGCCGCCGCCCGACTCGCCGAAGATCGTGACGTTGCCGGCGTCGCCTCCAAAGTTCGCGATATTGTCACGCACCCACTTGAGCGCCGCGACGATATCGAGCATCCCGGCGCTGCCCGAGGAATCGAACTCAGCGCCGGCGATATCCGCCAGATGCGTGTATCCGAAGGCGCCCAGGCGATGATTGATCGTCACGACCACCACGTCACCCTTGCGCGCGAGATTGGTGCCGTCGTACCACGGCGCGGAACCGGAACCTGCGATGAACGCTCCCCCGTGGCACCAGAACATCACCGGACGCTTGCGCCCGTCGCCCAGCGCGGGAGTCCATACGTTGAGGAACAGGCAATCTTCGCTCATCGGCTGCGGTTCGACGCCGCCGAAAAGTTTGAGCATCGCCGGAGGCAGCGCAAACGCGTTGTCGTCCTGCATCGCACGCGCGCCAAATTTGAGCGCGTCGCGCACTCCCGTCCACGGCGCGGCTTTCAGCGGAGGTTTGAATCGGTTCCCGCCTATCGGCGGCGCGGCGTATGGGATCCCCTTGAAGATGTTGACGCTCTGGTCAACCGTCCCGCCAATTTTCCCTGAGATCGTATCAGCGACAACATGCTCGGCCATCGATTTATCTCCTGCGCGAGGCATCCCAGCATAGCGAATTTCGCGGCGTGAGCGCGAAGGCGTCCTCAGCCGCCCGAGTCTTTCAGCCGCTCGCGAGCGAGCGCGAAGATGTGCCAATTCCCGGTGGTCCACGTGAGCGTCAGCTTGCAGCCGCAGATCTTCCATCCGGCGGAGGTGCGGACGAAGCGATTCGTGTAGTACCCGCCCATCGTCTGCGTGCTGTCGCCCTTGTCGTTGGGAAGATAATGCTGCGCTTGCACGTAGGCGACGCACAACGCGCCGTCGCCGTCGACCGTGATGACATGATTCGTGATCATGTGCTGCGTCGCGGCGAGCCCGCTGACTGTGCGGCGCGCCGACTCGGTCCAGCGGTCAGCGCTGACGGTGCGCGGCGCTCCGGCGAACAGCGAAGTGAAGTCCACCTCGACTTCATCGGCGAAACATGATCGGAACGCGACCCAATCACGAAAATCCAGTCCAGTCGCGTAGCGCAATTGAACGTCGCTTATCTCGGATCGATCGAGCACAGTTTCACCCGGGCGTCTTCCATGGTGGGCGGCCTCCGTTGGGTTGGTTTAACCAACTTACACCAGACGGCAGCGCTTGCGCGCCCGCTAGCGGACTGATGGTGCCAGACCTAGAGCGGCGCGCAGCTTGGGCTTCAGCAGATGCACCAGCTCGGCTTCCCAGCAAATGTAATTGTCCGGGATGTCGAGCACGACCACCTTGTCGGCGTGCGCCGAGCCAAAGCGCTCGAGGATAAAGCGCCGATGCGCTTCCTCCATCACGCAGATCACGTCGGCCTCTTCGATCAATTCCGAATTGACCGGATTCTTGGCCCACGGCTCGGTGCCGGCCGACGTCACCCACATCGGCGCGCACATCTCCGCCAGCAGCATCGCGGCGGTCGGGCTGCGGTCCTTGTTGCCGGTGCAAATCATCAGAACTTTTTTCATCGCGATCGAAATCCTAGCAGATGCATCGCGCGGCGAAAGTAGTTAGTAGGGCCGGCGTCTCGCCGGCCCCGCGCAGGGTAACGGGATTCCTCGCGCGGCAGCCGCGCGCGGGAATGACGCGAGCGCGGCGGATTACTTCCGCTGACCGGCGTCTGCCCACTCAAGAGCGTACACGCGATGCGCGCCCGAGAGTCCCTTGAGTTCCAGCTCGCGTCCCGCGTCGAAGTTCAGATCGCCGGCGCTGATGGTCAGGTCTCTCAGCGTCGCCGAGACTAGAATCTCGCCGCCGCGCGCGCGTGCTCCGATTCGCGCCGCGACAATTACGGTCTTGCCGTAAAAGTCGCCGGTCTCCTTGATCGCTTCGCCGGTGTGCGCGCCGATCGAGACGCGGATCGGCGCGTCGCGATGAGTTTCCGAATACGCCGTGCACCCGCGCTGAATGGCGATCGCGCAGTTGAGCGCGCGGCGCGCGCTGGGAAATGCGATCATGAATCCGTCGCCCATCGATTTAACTTCGAACCCCTGATGCTCCTTAATCTGGCCGCGAACCAGCGCATTATGCTCGCGCAGCCACGCTTGGGCGCGAACGTCTCCCAGGCGCTCGGTGGTGCCGGTGGAATCCTCTATATCGGTGAACATGATCGTGACGGTGCCGTCGGGACCGGCGTCGGCCCGAGGATCAGGACCTGTCAGGTCCCGCAGATTTTCCCTGAGCGCCTGCATCCCCAGCGAATCGGCCGTGGCCACGGCCAGCTCCGCGAGCTGGAGTGCCCGCTCGCGGTCGCCCGGCCGGTCGCGCCCTAGCAGCATCGCGGCGAATTCGTAACGCGTGCGCGCAACCCATGAGCCAGCGCCCATTTCGAGATTCAAGCGCAGCGCGGCCTCGAAGTGGTTCTGCGCCTGATCGAGCTCGCCGATCGTCGCCGCAAGCATCGCCAGGTAGTGTGCGACCGCGCCGTAGCAAACGTGGATATCGAGCACCGCGTTGCGCCCGGCGTACGGTTCGAGCAACTGATACAGCGTCCGTGCGCGCGCCGCATCGCCCAGGTACGCGCACACTTCCGTCAAAAGCACCATCGTCGCGTACCAGCTCATGTCGCGCGGCAGCGCGATAAAATTACTAGCCGCCAGCTCCTCGAAACTCACGCGCGCTTCGGCGCGACGTCCGGTCTGCGAATAGAGAAATGCCAGCGCGCAGCGCCTGAGCACCGAGCCGGGAGTTCGCGCCAGGTTGTTGCGCAGGACGGGCTCGAGCTCTGCGATCCGGCCCTGCTCGCGGCGCAGGATTAGCAACTGTGAATTCACCGCGGCGCGAAACGGACCCAGACGCCGCTCCAGGCGCATCGCGACTTCCAGGGTCTTGATGCCGAGCCGTTCGGCCTCGTCGAAGCGCCCGTCCATCAGCGCGCGGGTGGCGCGGATCAGCTCCTCGTATCCGAGATCCTGGCGCAGCTCGGTGGCCAGCCGCGCGTATTGCGCGATCTCGCGATCGACAGAGGCGATGTCTCCAGCCTCGAGCAGATCGGCAAAGCGCATGTAATGCGCGCCGAGTCCCCAGACCTTGAGCGCCCACCGCCGATTTCCCGTATGACCCGCGAGTGCGATTATTTCGCTCGCGATCGCGAGGCGCTCTTCAAGATTGTCAGGTTCCCATACCGCCGTATGGCGCGCGTACAGGACGTAGAGCAGGGCCGCCGAATCACCGGCACGCCGCGCGATCTCGACCGCCTGGCGCGACAGCTCCGCGCGGTGCGAGTCATGCGCCCAGAAATATTCCACTGACATGCGCGCCAGGATCATCGCATGCAGCGCCGAGTCGGAACCTCCCAGCGCGTCGCGCGCCTGCTCCAGCATCGCAATCAGATCATGATCGGCGCGATCGGGAGTCAACGGCGGCATCCCGAATCCCAGCGCGGCCCGCGCCATATCTTCCGCGCTGCCAATTTGCCTGGCGCTTGCCGACGCGCGTGCAAACGCCGATCGCGCGCGATCGAACAGCCCCGCGCCGTAGAGCGCCTCGCCCAGGTTCAGCAGTATCTCGCAGCGCATGCGCTCGTCGGCGGGATGCGCGAGTTCGAGCGCGGAGATTGCCATCTGGTACATCCGCGCCGCGTCTTCATAGGCGAACATCGCCTGCGCGTGCTGTGCTCCACGACGCGCATACGCGATCGCCTTTTCGAGCGGGCCCGACGGCAGCGCGGCCGCATAGTGATACGCGAGCTTGGCGAGCTGCGGCTCGAGGTTCGAGCGATCCAGCGTCTCGAGGGTCTGTGCGATCCGCAGATGCAGCTCGCGAGCAGCCGGTTTACTCAGATCAGCGTAGAGGGTCTCGGGAATCAGCGCGTGGCTGAACCGGTAGCCGCCCATCTGATCGTGCCGCGTGGTCACCAGGCCTCCCGCCTCAGCCTCGTCCAAAGCAGTGAGCAGCGACTCGAGCGGCAGCGCGCATGCATCGCGAATTGTGGCCAGGTCGAAATCGCGCCCCGCCACCGCTGCGACGCCGAGCGCGTTGCGGGTCGCTTCTGAAACCATCGCGAGTCGCCGCTTGATCGCGGCGCGTACGCCGTCGGGAATTCGAAATGCGGCTGTGCCGCCAGCGCCTTTGCCTGGTCCTTCGGCTGCCAACAGCCGCACGATCTCGCTTAGAAAAAATGGATTACCTTCGGTGACCTTGCGCAGTTCCGCAACCAGCAACGCGTCGGGCGCGCTCGCCATGCGGGATTCCACGAACGCCGCGATCTCGCGCGTACCGAGACCTGTCAGCACCATCGTGGCGCCTTCGCGCCGCATTGCGGCCAGAGACTCGGCTCGTTTCGGATCGAGCCTTAATTCGGTTTCGCGATAAGTGACCACTAATAGCAGCGGAATACGGCGCACGCCGCGCGCGATGAACCGGAGCAGCAGCAGCGACGCCGGATCGGCGTCTTGGACGTCATCCAGAACGATCAGGATCGGGCGATCTCGCGCGATCTCCGCGATCAGCGTCGCGATCGAATCGAACAGGCGAAAGCGTTGATCGGCGGGCTCGTTGGAACCCATGCCAGTTGCCTGCGCCGCGGGCTCGGCACCTGCCGGTGAGGACGCCGGGACGGCCAATTCAGGTATCAGCGCCGACAACTGTGCCGCGCGATCGCCGAGTATCGCGTCGAGCCAGTGGCGATCACGATTGCGCACCAGCGCGCGCAGAATCTCCATCCACGGCCAGTACGCGGGTGCGCCGCTATCTTCAGAGCATCGGCCCCATGCGACTTGTGCGCCTCGGGCAGCCGCTTCGCTCGAGATCTCGTCGGCGAGCGCAGTCTTGCCGATTCCCGGTTCGCCGCCGAGCATCACCAGGCCGCCGCGACCCGCGATCGCGTCGGCCAGCGCTGTACGCAACTCGAGTAGTTCGGGCGTCCGCCCGATAAGCCTGGAGCCCGGATTGATCATTGCACCGCGACCCGCCAGATTGGGCGGATGATGCGGAAAATAATTCGGCCGCGAATTCTTGTTACGAGGAAGCGCCCATCGCCTTAACCATCTTTTCCATCAACATGGCGAGCTTGGTCACCTGCTCGTTGTTCTTGCGCAGTAACTTTATCAACTCATCCATCTGCTTGGCGTAACGGGTGCGCTCTTTCACGTCCATCACACTGATAAGTGCAGCCGGCATCGTGGTTTCCTCCGAAAGAGTTTGATCGCAAACAGCCAGTTCGCTGGCCCGCGCATCACGATCTAACATCCGCAGGGTTGCCGCAATGCTCGCGACCGGTTTGTAAACGCAACCGGGCCCGCGCGGGCGATGAAATCTGTCCGCGCGGGCGGGTCACATGTGTGGGGGGAGGATCTGGTCGGGGTAGGGCGTGCGCCGTGCTTTGGAACTTATTCAAGGCATCGGGCGCGAGCGCCTTGCGTCTTCGTTTCGAGCGGTAGCCTAGCTATTGCTCGAAGACGACGATCCACGGACCTTCAGGTGATTGCTCACGTGATCAACACCGGCCACTCCCTTTGCGATCTGCTCCGCCTCTTGCGAAACGGCCGCGCTCGCAACATGTCCGGTCAGAGTGACGACCGCCGACTTGGTCTTGACGTGGATATGGGCGTGTTCAGTTTCGGAGTTCTTATCCAGCTCCATCTTCACCTTGGCCGTCAGGCCGGTGTCGCCCACTGCCGTCGCGGTAGTGTCGTATGCGCTCTTGGCCGCGTCCGCGGTGTCGGTTCCGGCGGTCTTGGCGGCATTCTCGGTGTCGGTTCCGGCGTTCTTCATGGTCTGGGTAACGCCGGTTGACGCACTGGCGCCAGGAGCACTCGCGTCTTGCGCGAAAGCTGGCGCTGATAGCGACAGCCCGAAAGCCACTGCCGGGATGATCGCGAGAAATCCAATTGATCGCTTCATGATGCTTAGTTCTCCTCCGAAATGATGCCGCCGCTCACGTGCGGCGCGTTGGTTTGCAGGAATAAAAGCAATAGCTAGGCCACCGATTCTTCCAATGAATTTGCGGATCTCTCCACGTCATACCTCGACCCGATGGGTATATATTTCACACTTACAATAGTTTGCCGCGTGAGCGTCGCAGATCAGCGGAATTATTTTGCGCGATGCTTCGCGGGTGCCTGCTCCGCTAAAGTAAGATTGTGCGCGCTATTAACCAGGCTTACATGGGTGAAAGCCTGCGGGAAGTTCCCGACCTGCCGCTTGAGAAGCGAATCATATTCTTCCGAAAGCAGGCCGACGTCGTTGCGCAGGGTCAGCAGGCGCTCAAAAATTTCGCGCGCCTCGCTGTGGCGTCCGGTCAGCGTAAGATTATCAACCAGCCAGAAGGTACAGGCCAAAAACGCCCCCTCGCCGGGCGGCAGACCGTCCACTCCGGTTTCGGTTTGGTAGCGGCTGACCAAGCCGTCGTGCACCAGCTCGCGCTGGATGGCGGCGATAGTTCCGATTACGCGCGGATCCTGCGCCGGCAGAAATCCAACCAGCGGGATCATCAGTAGAGACGCGTCGAGTACCTTCGAGCCATAGTATTGCACGAAGGCGTTGCGCTCGGAGTTGAAGCCGCGCGAGCATACGTCGCGATGAATTTCGTCGCGCATCGCGCGCCATTTCTCGACCGGACCGTTGGCTTTAAACCGCTCGACGGCCTTTACTGCGCGATCAGCCGCGACCCACGCCATCACCTTGGAATGGGTAAAGTCACGGCGCGGGCCCCGGACCTCCCAGATACCGCTGTCGGGCTGACGCCATCCGGTCTCTAGAAAATCCATCAGCGCCACCTGCACGCGCCACGAATCGTCCTGCGGCGCGATGCCGTATTTCATCGCCACGTGCATCGAGTCCATCACTTCGCCATACACGTCGAGCTGAAGCTGATCGTGCGCGCCGTTGCCCACGCGCACCGGGCTGCTGTTTTCGTACCCCGGCAGCCATGGCAGCTCGAGCTCCTGGAGCAATCGTTCGCCCGAGAGTCCATACATGATGCGCGTGTCCTGCGGATGCCCGGCGACGGCGCGCACCAGCCATTCGCGCCACTCGATCGCTTCCTGCGTGTAACCGGAGATCAGCAACGCATATAGCGTCAGCGTCGCGTCGCGCAGCCAGCAGTATCTGTAATCCCAGTTGCGCTCCCCGCCGATACTCTCGGGCAGCGAAGTAGTTGGAGCCGCCACCATCCCGCCGGTGCGCCGATGCGTCAGCGCCTTGAGCGTAATGAGCGATCGCAGCACGGCCTCATGCCATGGTCCCTGCCCGGTGAACTTCGCGGACCATTCCTGCCAGTACTTTTCGGTCTCGGTGAGCATCCGCAATGGATGCCTCGCGCCGGGCTCGTTTTCGTTCGAGGGGTACCAGGTTAGCGAGAACGGGATGCTCTGGCCCTCAGACACACTGAACGAACCCACGGTCGTGAAATCCTTGCCGTGCAGCCGCGCCGAGGTTCTAATCCTTACCGCGTTGGGGCCTGCAACCGCGCGCAGACCGAAATCGTGGCTGGTCACCCATGGAATCGTGCGGCCGTAATCAAAACGGAACGCGAGTTCGGTGTGCATGCGGACGTGTCCGCGCACTCCGCGGACAATCCTGGTCAGATCGACGCGATCGTGATGTTCCGCGATCGGCATGAAATCGATCACCGCCGCGACTCCGTCTTTGGTCTCGAACTCGGTCTCGAGGATCAGGGTCGAGTCGCGGTAATGGCGGCGCACCGCAGTCGTTTCACCCTCGGGCGCGATTAACCAGCGTCCGTTGTCCGGTCCGCCCAGCAACGCGGCGAAACACGCGCCCGAATCGAACCTCGGCATACACAGCCAATCGATCGATCCGTCGCGCCCCACCAGCGCGGCGGTGTGGGTATTACCAATGAGTGCGTAGTCCTCGATCCTGGAGGTCATAAGTCATTTTCCATAGCTATACCTATTATGATCGTACACCAACGCGGTCAAAAAACCTGAACTGTGCATCGGCAAATTTTTTTATGGCGCTGCCTCTATTAACCGCGCGATAATAGCGACAGCAGGGGTATCCATATGTCCAGTCGATGGAACTTCAAACCCTCAAGCTATCAGATACGCGGTTCCCGAGCGCACTGGCCGAACCGAAGGATCTTGCCGCGGACGCGGGCGGTGCTGCATGAGAGCTCGGCCGCTGCGCCGATTGTTGCATTACTGGTAATGGCTGTCAGCCTGAGCGCGTGCGCTCAGGCCAGTAATCCTGACCAGCGGCGTTTTTTTCGTCCTGAATACGATCTTGCTACGCATGGACGAAAGACCTGGTTCGATCATTTGGTGGAAGTCGATCCGGGCGGTATCAAAACCGAGATTGCTCCAAACTACGACGACCAGGCGCCGCAGCGGATTGCGGTGCTGCCGTTCACCGATTTGGGTAGCGCCAATTACGTCGTTAACAAAGTTCCGCTGACTTTTCGCAATGAACAGGAACGCGAGGATTGGGCGTGGACCGACGCAAACCGTATGCGCCGCGCGGTCACTGGGTATCTCGCCGAACGCGAATTTGTGGAGGCAAATCTTTATCAGATCGACGCGGTGTTGCAGGAGCACGGAATCGACGACGAAGAGAAACTCGACCAGGTGCCACCGCAGACGCTCGGAAAATGGCTCGGTGTTAACGCGGTAATTTATGGAAAAATTACGCACTATGAAGCCTACTATGCGGGGCTGGTTTCAGCATGGCAGGTCAGTGCCGATGTGAAGATGGTGTCGACTCAAGATGGAGAGCAGCTCTTCCTGGCCGACGGCAGCCGCTACGATGTCAATCTGCAGCCTGCGTTCGATCCGATCGATATAGCAATAAACTCGGCTCTGGGATTATTACAGTTGCGAGACGTGGAATTGGCGCGGTCTGAAGAAGAAGATGCGCGCGAAATCGTCCTGCGCATTCCGCGCTCACAACGTCTCGAACGCAATCTGATCGAGGAAGCGGGAGGTGGTAACCTGGAGTTTGCGGCCCACGAACCCGCTGCGGCGGTCGCTCAATGACACTGAGTAGTCAGTAGTGAGTGGGCAGCGCCCTGACCAGGGCGCGAAAGCGAGGTTCACTTTGTTCCAGCGCGCGTGAGGAGGGCGTTGATTGCTTCGAAATCAATCGGTTTCGTCACGACGTCTACTACCAACTCGCGCCGTGGATCGGGCCTGCTGGTTTCACTGGTCCATCCTGTGACTAATAGAACTTCGGTCCCTGGTGAGATCGCCGCTGTCTGCTCCGCGATTTCCCAGCCATTAATTCCGGGCAAGCCAATATCGCAAATGACGAAGTCGAAATGCGTGCCGCCGCGCAGATGCCTGAGTCCCTCGTATCCGTCAGAGGCCGCCGCAACCACGTAGCCCTTGCCCTCGAGCGCTTCTCCCAGTGCCTCCAGGTTGTCGCGGTCGTCATCAATTATCAGTACCTGCAAGGGACGATTCGCACTGCCCGCGCCGTCTCGATGGTGATTCAGGCCGTCTCGATGCGCGGGATGCGGATGTATGATCTCGCCAATAGGAATCGTCAGGACGATCACCGCGTCGGCGCCGTCACGATCTTCGACCCGGAGGCTCGCGCCAAGACGCGCCATCAAGCCCGACTGGGCGAGCGAGCGCGAGATCTCGCCCGCCTCGAAAATCGAGCTGTCGATCGATCGATTCTGTGCGCCGGAGCCGGGCGCGATCAGCGGATGCGGCTCGATCGCGATAGTCAGATGTCTTGAGTCGGTCGAGGCATTGATCATTACCGCACCACCCAAGGGCATTGTGTCGCATACGCTGAGCAGCAGCCGCTCGACCGCATCGCCAAAATCTTCGGCGGCGAGTGCTATCGGTTTGCACACGCCGATTTCGAGATCGATGTGAAACACGCGTTCTTTCTGCGGATAGCGCTGATGCAATTGGCCGCCTACCCGCTCGACCGCGGCGCGGACGGAATCCGACGGATCCGCGAGGCCCGTCATCGGAAACTCAGTGCCCGCGCTGTTCTGCACGTGCCTGGTTATGTCGCTCGCGTCGTTCAGCAGGCGCCGGAGCCGGTCGATATTTTCAGTCTGCGCGGGCGCCGCCGAGCGCATCACCTCGAGCCGCAACGACATTGCATTCAAGATGTTGTTCAGATCGTGCACCAATGCCGACGACTGCAAACGCTCCTGGCGCGCTACTCCGGTCGGGGATAGCGCCTCGCGCATGCGCAGGACCTCGCTGCGCAACCGAACTGTTTCGGTGATGTCAGTCAGGATGCAGGTCAGGAGAAAATCGGAACGCCACCGCGACCGCTCCTTCAGAATCGTCATCGCGACCCACAGGATGCTGCCGTCGCGGCGCACGCGAATACCTTCTTCGGAAAAGCTGCCGAGCTCTGATGCGACCCTAAGCGCCTCGGCGGGACGTTCTCGCATCACCTCTTGCGGGAGGTAGAGCAGGCTGAACAGCCGGCCGACCATCTCTTCGCTTCGGTAGCCGGTCATCCGCCTGGCACCTTCGCTCCAGCCGATGACTTTGCCATCGCGAGCCAGAGTGAAAATCGCGGAATTCTTAATCGACTGCGAGAATCTTTCGAACAGATTGGACCGCGACCATCCACTCGCAAAATCGGCGATTTTGCCTCGAAGACTCGTGGTCTGGTGGGTCAATTGGCGGATTCCGGCGCGCAGAGATTGCCGACGCATTGGCATTTCACCGGACGCCACATGGACGCAACCGAACCGCGCGGCGGGCGGTGCAAAGGAGGTCGCGAAACGACCTCTCTTCGGGCGGCAGGCACTCCACAGCATTATAGATAAATTTCACGATACATAGTGCGCCGCCGAATATTCGTGAATCGACACGGTCCGGATGCGCCTACGGAGGGGAGAGCACTACCCGTGCCACTAAAAATAGCATTAGCGCGAAGAACAGTTGCTAATCACCGCATACGTCCGCTGAAAATTCCGGTACCCAACAACACGATGCCGATTACAATAGCCCCAATGCTCACTTGAACCGGAATAACATGCGTAGTCTGCCGGGTGCTTTGGACTGATAGATCGCCCAGCTTGGCGACCTGATGCGTGTTCTGCGTGGTGAAGAACGGCATCGCCATTCCGATAATACCGAGCAGCAGAAGCACTGCTCCAAGACCGGCAAGTGGTTTCATAAGATCTCCTATAAGCCGCCTAAACAGCGTCGTCGTTCGATTCGTGATGGCTCGCTGAGCGCATCGCGAAGCGAGTGAGCAGGTATCCGGCCAGGATCGCGGCGGCGCCGCTTAGCGCCAGCGACTGCCACCACGGCAGCCATTCATGCAGGAGCATGATCAGCGCCGCCAGCAGAGTGACTCCACCGGCGAGCATCACGAAACCCGCGATCAGGCCCGCGACCACGCGATCGGTAAGATCGGAAAAAATCGGGATGAGCGAATTGCGGAACAGCTCGATTTCTACGCGAATTACGTGCGTCAGATCGCTGATGACGCGTTCGGCGAGTTCAGGCCAGGTGATCTCCCCCGGCGGCTGCCGACGGACCGGATCTTCGTGAGGAGGATTCATCGCGTCTCGCGGTCAGGCGAGGAGCCGGAGGTGCCGGCCAGCACTATTGCAGAGCCGGCTACCATCAGGCCCAGCGCCACGAAGTGTTCATCAACGGCTCCGAGCAGGAAACCCGCAGCGCCCGCGGCGCACAGGACCGGCAGGGAGTAGCGCTCGATCAACTTTTCAGGCTGAAGCTGATCGCCGACCGCTTCGGCTCTTTCGTTCACTTCCGCCAGCGTCCGATGAAGCCGTCTCTTTGCCTGTGCCAGCTCTGCTTCGAGTTGATCTGTGTCGTTTGCCATGGTTGTCACCCAATCCGGCGATCGCGTCCATAATCAGTTTTGGCGCCGCGATCCGCATCGCGGACACGAGCATCAATCTGCCAATCCAGGTGCGCAGGCCTCCGCCCAGAATGAAACCCGCTCCGGTGGCGATGCCGACCGCCGCCAGCGGGTTCTCCTTGATGCTTTCCGCCAAAGCAGATCTGTCGAATATCAGTACCGGCGATTCCTCTTGCGACTGCATCGTCAGCGCCTACGCGGATAGCCGGCGGATGACTTGAGCCGCCACGTATCCGACCAGAAACGCTCCTGCGACCGCGAGGAGCGGCTCGCGCTTTACGAAATCAAGCAAGCCTTCGCCGGCCTGGCTCGCGTATTCGAGCGATTTCTCGCCGTATTCGCGCACGCTTTCGTAGCCGTTATCCAGCGCCTCGCGGCCGGCCTTGCGCGCGTTCTCGTACGCTTCGGTTCCAGCGGCGATTCCGTCTTCGAGTTTGCTGTCCGCCATTTTACTTAAACCTCCTAGAAACTAAGAGCGATGTTTGAAATGAGAATGTATCTGCCGCGTCAGCGCCAAGGGGCGCCGCGCGTCGAGACGAAACAGTGAGCAATATCGTTGCCATCGAGCCGGTCCGAAAATTGCCGCATTCTCGACGCTTTGTTAAGGTAGGCTCCGGATCGTGTAAAAACGAAACGCCGCGCCCCAACCACGGCGGCTGGCCGCCAGCGCAAACCACGGTCTGCGCGGTTCAAATGCGGTTCTTTACGGAACACCAATAAAGTGCTCTGCTGCAATTTCTATCGAGCGAAGAATCAACTAACTCGAAACTGACCGGTCGCAAGAGCTCGAGCATCCGCTCGAAAGCCCGAATTAATATGAATCGCTTGCGCGGACGTTTCCTGGTTGCGTTCCTGCTCCTGCAACTGCTCCCGACCATCGCGATCGCGATGTTCTCGCTCTCCTACACGATCAAAAACATTGTCAACGGTATCGCCGATTCCGGCAACCTGATGACCGAGCAGATCTATCAGCAGATTCGCACGACTCTCGAGAACTCGCACCTCGATCCCGAGACCGCACTGAAGAACGATCCTGCGCTAAAGGCTCTGCTCGCATCCACCCAGGCCTTTGGATGGGCTGTCGTGCGCGCGCGCGTGCTCGATCCGAATGGTGCCGTGATGGTTGCGCCCGACAACGCGGACGGCGGCAGATCGCAGCGCCCGCTGCCCTCGATGAGCATGCTGCAAAATACCCTTTCGAGCTGGTCGCCGTTAGCGTCGCTGCATGCCTTATCGGTCCAGCGGGAATACTCGATTGCACGCCCGATCGAGATCGCAGGCAAGCCCTTCGCATCTGTCTCTGTGACTATCACGACCGCGCTTATCGAAGCGCAAGCGCGCAACCTTACCCTCGTGTTCGCCGCATTTATAGCGGTCGATCTGATCGCGGTCAGCGTCGCCGCGATTCTCTTGCGCAACCTGATGTTTCAGGGCTTCAGCCTGATCGCGGCCGGGCTCGGCCGTTCCGACGAAGCGCGTTCGGTTGACGGCGCCGGCAATGACTTAAGCGGCCTTGCCGATCGCTTCAAGCGTCTGTCGCGGCAGGTTCATACGGAATCCGGCCGCTGGGAAACCAACCCCAGCCATGCGTTCGAAATGATTCGATCGATCCGCGACGGCGTGATCCTGCTCGACGGCGACGGCTCCCTGCTGTTCGCCAATCCGGAAGCCCACCAGGTCTTGGGTATCCCTCGGACCGGAAGCGCGGAAGGACGCCTCCTGCGCGTGCTCCTGCGCAAGAACCATCCGCTGGTCCTGATGGCGGAGGCGGCGCTGGAATCCGGCGCAGAAGCGCACGATGTCCCGATCAAGTCCGACCATGCCGATTCCGAGCGCGCCTCGATGCTGGTGTCATTTTTCCGGCTCGGCAGCAGCCGCAGCCCGATGGGCCTGCTCCTGGTGCTACGCGACATGAACGCGGTTCACGAGCTCGAGACCGTGGTGGAATTCTCGAGCCGGCTGGCTCGTCTGGGGGCGCTGATCTCCGGAGTGGCGCATCAATTGCGCAGCCCGCTCCAATCGATGAGCCTGCGCATCGGCTTGTTGCGCGACGATGCCGCGGCGGGGCGCGATATCGGCCGCCATCTCGATCATCTGCGCAACGACGTGCGCCGGCTCGATCAATCGGTCGAAGCGATGCTGCGCTTCATGCGTCCCACCGAGCTCAAGCTAAGCGAATTCAATCCCAATGATTTGCTCACGGAGTTAAGCTCGACGGTCAAGCCCGGCGGCAACGTGACGGTGGCCTTGCGTCTGGATTCGGCATTACCCCCGATTCGGGCTGATCGCGCTATGGTGTCAGAAGCGCTTGCGAACCTGATTCAGAACGCCGCACAGGCGATGCCGAGCGGCGGGACCCTGACGCTGCTTAGCACCGCGCGCAACGGTATAGTCGAGCTTGAAGTTTCAGATCTTGGTGAAGGTATTCCGGCGGACAAAATGCAACAGATTTTTGACCTGTATTATACTACCAAACGCGAAGGTAATGGACTTGGATTGCCGCTCGCGCTACGCGCGATCGAGTTGAACCAGGGGACGATTGAAATTGCATCTACACCCGGCGAAGGAACCACCTGCACGGTCAAATTTCCCGTCGCCTCCGCCGATTCATCCCAACCCTCTCCTGATCCGGACGATTTGAATTAGCGGGGACATTCGAGTCTTGCACACGTCCATCGGCCTGCTTCGCACGGCAATAGTGTCCGTGACGATCATCGGCTGCGCTACCTGGCAGCCTTTCTATCAGCCCGCGCCGGTGATCGTCACAACCGATGCTCCGCCAGCGCCGGTGGCATCGCCGACGGAACCCGCCGGGCCGCCATCGTTGTCATCGGCGCCTATACCTGTCGTTGCGCGGCACAAAGATGCGCCCCCACCGAGTGCGGTTGCAACGCCTGCGCTAATTACCGACTCGACTCCGGAACAGCGCGGTGCGGCCGCCAAATCGGTTGAGGAAGTAGCCGCGTCAATTGGGCGAATCGATCGCGGTCGGTTGAGCGACGCTGATGCCGAGAGCTACGATTTGGCCGTCAACCTACTCGTCAGCGCCCGGGCATCTTTGGCCAACCAACAATACCGCGCTGCGGCCAGCCTTTCGCAAAAAGCCTCAATTCTGCTGGGCACTATTTCGGCCCGATAGGATAGGCTCGGCCCGATTCGTTCAGTCTCCGGGGGGGGTGTATAATTTCTCGACATCCAGAAAAATTTTCCGAACTGGACTTGACTAGTCCGGGAAACTGCTAGTCTTTTTCTAGGTATGACATTTGCGCTTTGTCTGGGCGAGGTTCAGTAATGGCACATCCAACTCGAATCTTGGTCGCAGAAGACGACACTTCGACCCACGAGACTTGGCGCGAGTCGCTGACTGCATGGGGTTATACCGTCGAGCTCGCAGAGGATGGCGTGCGCGCACTCGAATTGATCAAGACCTTCAATCCGCACCTTCTGCTCGCCGACGTCAAAATGCCGCGAAAAAACGGAATCGAGCTGCTGCGCGATATCCGCGAGATGGGCGTGAATCTGCCGACCATCATGATCTCGGGTGAAGGTGATATTCCCGAGGCGGTTGAGGCGATCAAGTTGGGCGCCCTCGACTATCTGCGCAAGCCCGTCGATCCGCCGCATCTGCGCCAAATGCTGCGGACGCTGGCGGACAGTATCGAGGTCCGCGAGGAGAATCTCGCACTGCGCCGCCGCCTCGCCGAAGTCGGCGAGCTCGGTCCGCTCTACGGCCGCTCGCCCGCGATGCGCAAGGTGCTGGCCGCGATCGAGCGGGTCGCGCAGTCTTCCGCCTCGGTCGTAATTTCCGGCGAAAGCGGCACCGGCAAGGAGCTGGTCGCCCGCACGATTCACGAAATGTCCCCGCGCCGCGGCGCTGCCTATGTCGGCGTCAACTGTGCCGCGATTCCCGAGACTTTGATGGAGAGCGAGCTGTTCGGCCACGAGCGCGGCGCATTCACCGGCGCCGATCGCAGACGCGAAGGATGCTTCGAGATGGCCAACGGCGGAACCCTTCTGCTCGACGAGATCACCGAGATGAAGCCCGAGCTGCAAGCCAAGCTGCTGCGCGTAATCGAGGAACAACGGATGCGCCGTCTGGGCGGCTCTTCTGAAATCCCGCTTGACGTGCGGGTGCTCGCGGCCTCGAACCGCGATATCGAGCAGGCGGTGCGCGACAACAAGCTGCGCGAAGATCTGTTCTATCGCCTGAACGTCTTTTCGATCCGGCTGCCGCCGCTGCGCGAGCGCTCGGACGATCTGCCGCTGCTGATCGATTCGTTCGTCGCGCACTACGCCGAGCGCAACAATAAGCAAATCGCGGGCGTTGACGAAGAATGCCTCGCGGCGCTGCGATCGCATCCGTGGCCCGGCAACGTCCGCCAACTGCGCAACGTGATCGAACGCGCGATGATCGTCTGCGACGGACGAATGATCGGCCTGCACGATCTGCCTGAGGAATTTCGCTCCGCCTCGCAAAGCGACAGCGGCTTCTTCAAGGTGCGCCTGGGCTCCTCGCTCGACGAGGTCGAGCGCGAGATCATTTCGCGCACGATCGAGTTCACCGGCGGCAACAAAACCCGCGCCGCCCAGGTTTTGGGAGTCAGCGCCAAGACGCTCTACAACAAACTGGATCGCTATTCCCAGGAAAACTGAAACGCGATGAGTATTTTAATACTCTATTGAATATCCTTTCGCGTCCGAGACCTTTGCATAACCTGTCGCAAGGGTAGGTAAACGCCGAGGCCGAGACTCCTCGCGATGCCTGCCATCAACGTGACCTGGATGATGGGCGAGGCGGCGCGATGCTTGCGTTTTTCTTGCAAGCATCGTGACGCGAGGATGGGGCCGTAGGCTGTGATCTCGGCAAACATCCCTCGGCGATCTACGCTCGCAGAGGATGAAAAATATTCCAGCCGCGAGTCTCAATCGCGTCGATAATTCAATGAAGTTTCAATGGCTCACCTTTTGCTCCCATCTTTAGCTGGCCCTCAAAATCCTGAACCAACGCAATGGGCAGACGGAGAACCAACAATGAACCGACGCGCCTTTCCAATCCTGCTCCTCGCGGTAACCCTCGCGGGCCCCGCGATGCTGTCCGGATGTTCCGATCAGCAGACCACCACCACTACCGTTCAGCCCGCTGACCCCGATGCGCCGGCCGGCACCACCAGCACCACCACCACGACCAACGAACCTGATAGCGTTGTGGGATCGACCCTGAACGCCGTGGGAACAATTATTCTGTTCCCGTTTCGCCTGATCGGCGACGCGCTCGGTTTGATTTTCTAATCGCGGACCGCCGCGCGATCAGAGTCTGATCACATCGACGTTCGGATGATCCAGCAGCAGGAACGCGAGCATGTAGTCCCGCATATGCCGCGTGAGCAGAAAATTCGCACGCACGTGATTGTGCCCATTGCGCCCCAGTTGCCGCGCGAATTCCGGCTCCGATAGCAGCTGCTTAATCCAGAATGCGGTGCCCTCGATGGTGTGGGTCAGAATGCCGGAATACTTGTGCGTGATCTGCAGTGGAATACCGCCCGCCGCTCCTGCGATGACCGGCTTCGATTTCCATAGCGCCTCGGACACTGTGAGTCCGAATCCTTCTTTCAACGATTTCTGGATCACCACCGCCGACGCGCTCTGGATCGCGTTCACTTCGATATGCGAGGTCGGCGGAAGATCCAGGATATGCACGTTGACGTCATTGCCTGCGCGCTCGCGCACCTCGCGCAGAACCTCGGCGCCTTCAGGGTCGTCACTGGCGCCGCCTCCGGCGAGCACGAGCTGGCAATCCACCCGCCGCCGCGCGAGCTGCCACGCCTCGAGCACTCCGAGCGGATCCTTCAGCCGATCGAAGCGTGAGATCTGCGTCACGATCGGCTTGTCGCTGCGAATCCCGAGCCTGCTCAGGACCGCGTCAATTTCGCCGCGGCTGAGCTCGCGATTTTTGTCCGCCAGCGGATCGATCGACGGCGAGATCAATACCTGTGGAATCGGCAGCGCGCGCGTGAACTGCGGCGCGGAAAACACGCTGAGATCGAACTGCCGCACCATCGGCTCGATAAATTCCCACGCCCCCGGCGCTGGCGCCGATAAGTCGATATGGCATCGCCAGATCCATTTTCCGCCAATCGCGGCGCGGTTGCGCACCAGCCCCGCGGGCTGCGGATCGTGGATGAACATGATGTCGCCGTTTAGATTCAGCCGCTCCAGGTTCGAGGTCGTGGTCAGATCGAAGACGCCCTGGTCTTCGGCCGTGAAGACGTGCGGAGTCCCGTGCAGCGCGTTGTGCAGATGCTTGGTCAGCGCGAAAAAGTCCTGGGTGCCCTCGACCACTTCCCACTGCGCGTCGATCCCGACCTCGCCCAAAAGCGGAATCAGCCGTTGCAGGATCTCCGCCACCCCGCCGCCGCTGCGCGTCGAGTTGACGTTCACCACTTTTTTCCCCGCCAGCCGCGCGCCGAGCACGGTCAGCTCCTGCACCACGCCTTCGCCCACGATCGGTATATATTCGGAAAGCTTTGCGCCCATTTCAGTTGCCCAACCGCTGCTCGACCAGGGTGATCATCCGGCGCCGCAGCCCTTCTTCGGTGTAGGTGTACGGATCGAGCGTCCGCAACGAGTCGGCCAGCCCCTTCTCTCCGAGTTGTCCTTCGGCCCACGCCGCGAAATCATTGTCGCCCGTCTCCAGCCGCAGCCGCGCGTCGAACATGTGATAGGAGATCGCGCTCAGCGATGCGTATGTCAGTGCATTGCGGAATTCGCGCAAATCAACCGCGCGCACCCCGGTCGGCATCACGAACGAGACCGAACGCATGAAGTGAAATTCCTGCCCACGCGGCGCGGCGCGAACTTCGCTGTTGCGTTCCAGCGACGACTCGATGACCCTGACCAGCGCGTCGCGCAATTCATGAATCGTCGAGAAGCGCATCACGTCGATCGACGCCAGCTCCTCGCCCAGCCGCGCGTCGAGCAGGATATTCGATACCCAGTACGCGAAATCGTTGGGCGGCTCCGGCGAAAGGTGTTGATGCTGCACCAGAAAATGGTGAGTGTGATGGTAGATTACCGAGCCGGGCACGCTGCGCAGGTTCTCGGCCATCTCGGCCAGGTCGTGCGCCCTGCGTCCGGTCAGCAGAGTCAGGTTGAGTCGCGAGCAAAACTCGAATGGTTGCTTCGCGGTGGTGAGGTTCTTGCTCTCGTTCATTGTTGATATTCCATCAGCGAGTTTTAGGAATCGTGACCCGTCATCTAACACTTGCCTGCTTCGCGCTCGCGCTGGCCGCCCTTGCCGGATGCCGCGGCGCGGAGCCGGCGCGCGGCCAACTCAACCTTGCGCTCGCGGTCTTTCCATCAGAGGCCGCCCACTACGCCGATTTCGTTTCCACCTTCGAGGCCGCTCATCACGTGCGCATCAATATCGTCGCGCAGTCCTACGGCGATATCCTGCAGGCCCTGCGCGTGCAGGCCCAAAGCCGGCGCGGCTCGCTTGATCTCGTCGAGCTTGACCTTGCGATGCTCGGTGAGGCGCGCTCGAATGTCTCCGTGCTCGACGATCTCGTGCCGCCTTCCGCACATTCTCTATTCTCCGAAGCGGCGTGGGCCGCGGCAACCGAAAATCATCACATATATTTTATTCCGCATCGCTTGATGTGGCAGGCGATGATCTATAATCGGCTCGAGGTTCCCGATCCGCCGCGCACCTGGGACGATCTCGCGCGCTTCGCCCGCGCCCATCCGGGCAAGCTCGCGTTCAAGGCCGCGCGTTATGAGGGCGCCACCTGCGACGCGATGGCTTTCGTGTGGAGCGCCGGCGGCGGCGAATGCGATCCCGAATCGAGCGGCTCACTGCGCGCGTTCGGCTTTCTGCAGCTCCTCGCGCCCGACCTGAACGACGAGTCCGCCGTGTTTCGCGAAATGTCGGTGCTCGAGGCGCAGGCGCGCGGCAGCGTCTGGATTCATTTCAACTGGCCCTTTGCGATCGGATACCTGAAGTCCAAGGGCCTCGCACCCGAGGCCGATCTGAGCGCGCCGATTCCCGCCGGCCCCGACGGGATGGCGACTCCGCTTGGCGGCGGCTATCTTGCCATTCCTGTTTCCGCGCCGCATCCGGAGCTCGCGCGCGCGTTTCTTGCCTGGCTGCTCACGCCAGAAGTGCAGGCGCGCCTCAGCCGCGAGCTCGGATGGTACGGTTCAGTTCCGGCCGCCGCCGGCAGCGAGGACGCAAAACTCTACGCCGGGTTCACCGCGATGCGTGATTACGTGCGCGCGCGTCCGGTAGTCGCGTGCTACCCGCAACTGAGTAATCGATGGCAACAGGCCATTCGCGCGGTGCTGCTGCGCGGGACCGCTCCTGGAGCCGCCCTTGCAAATATACTCAGTCCGGAACCGGCTACCGCGCCGGCCGCTGATACTAATGAATCGCGATGCTGCGCGCGGCTGGAACAATGAACGCGCGCGCGCGAAATCTCAGGACCGCGTTCGTCGTGATTCCCGCAGTCTTCATGCTCGCCACACTGGTGCTCCCGGCCCTCGGCGGTCTGGTCGGGTCGTTCGACTACCACGGGCCTTCGCTCCGAAATTATTCGGTGCTCACGCGCGATCCGATGTTCTGGCGGGCGGTGGTTGACAATCTGGTTCTGCCAATCGCGAGCCTGATCCTCGAACTCGCGATCGGACTCGGACTCGCCCTGATGCTGACGGCGCGCACGCGGCGCTCCCCGATCGTCGAGATCGCCGCGATTCTGCCATTTGCGATTCCCGAGATCGTTATCCTGACGATCGCGCGCTATCTGCTGATGCCTCGCGGATATGTGGACGGCGCGCTCGAAGCGGCCGGATTGCATGGCGTCGCCTGGCTCTCACCGCGCGGCTCGCTCGCGATGATCTCGGTCGCTGTGGTTGACGCATGGCACGTAACGCCGATCGTCATGCTGATGCTGATGGCCGGTCTGCAGACGATCCCGCGTGAGCTCTACGAAGCCGCGCGCCTGGACGGCGCCGGAAGACTCGCCGCGTTCCGTCACGTCACGCTGCCAATGCTGGCGCCTGCGATTGTCGGTGCGACCGTGCTGCGCGGAATCGACGCGCTCAGAATCTTTTCGACCGTGCTGGTTTTGACCGGTCCGGAAGCAGTTCCGGTTTTGTCCACTTACTCGTACGGGCAATGGAGCGACGCGCAAGCGCCGCGGGTTGCGATGGCGGCCGCGATGGTGCTGGCGCTGGTGGTGACGATCTTCGCCCTCGGCGGCGCGATCGCCGCGCGCAGGTGGTCGTCGAACAACGGAGCGAGCGCGTGAGCGAGGTCGTGAATAGCGAACCGCGCGCTCTGGGCGCGCTGCGTATCGCGGTGAGCGCGCTCGTGGTCGCAGCCGCGGCGTTGCCGATCTATCTGCTGGCCAAGCAGGCGTTCACGCCCGAACTCGAGACTTTCGCATGGCCGCCAGTGTGGTTGCCGCGTCATCTGACGGGCGAAAATTTCGCGGCCGTCTTTGCGGTCGGCGAGCTGCGCGGCGCGATCGTGCGCAGCCTTGCCGTAGGTGTCATCTCTGCCGCGGGCGCGACCGCGATGGGCGCGATGCTGGCGTATGCGATGGCGCGTGGCAGCATAGCGCGCAGCGCGGGCTTCGGCACGGTTTCGGGGGTGCGCCTGCTCCCGATGATCGCGGTGGCGATTCCGGCTGGGATCATGCTCGCGTCGGTCGGCCTTTACGACATCCCGAGCGCGCTCGGGCTTGCGATCATTCACTGCGCGATCGCGATTCCGACTGCCGCGCTGACGCTCTACGCCGCCTTCGTCGCGGTGCCGCGCGAGATCGAAGAGGCCGCATGGCTCGACGGCGCGTCGCCGGTCCGCGTGTTCCTGACGATAGATTTGCCAATCGTGCGCGGCGCGCTGTCCGCGGCATTCGTGCTGTGCTTCATCCTGAGCTGGGACGAGTTCGGCTTCGCGTTGCTGCTTCAGCAAACCAATCGCACTCTGCCGCCGCTGCTTTATTACTATACTGTTTTCGGCAACGTCGGACCGGCCAGCGCGCTGGCCCTGCTGATGATGATCCCGGCGGTGTGCGTTGTGATTGCGCTCGGCCCGACGCTTCGCACCGCCCTGGTGACCGGAGGCTCGCGTTAAGAGCGGATCGATGGACGCGCTGACGATCAAAAACCTGACTCGCGTGTTCGGCTCGGGCGGCGGAGTGCGCGAGGTGTCGCTGACGGTTGCGAGCGGCGAGTTCCTGGTTCTGCTCGGCCCGTCGGGATGCGGCAAGAGCACGTTGCTTCGGCTCATCGCGGGACTCGACCAGCCTGACTCGGGCGCGATCGAATTCGCTGACGCGGGCGATTCGCACCAGGCCCGAATCGCTATGGTCTTTCAGAATTTCGCGCTCTATCCGCATATGAGCGCGTTCGGGAATATCGCGTTCCCGCTGCGGCTTGGAAAAGTACCAGCCGCCGAAATTGATCGCCGTGTCCGTGAAGCCGCGGCGAAGGCCGGCCTGACCGTCGGCCTCGAGCGCCGCCCCGCCGAGCTTTCCGGCGGCGAGCAGCAGCGCGTCGCGCTCGCTCGCGCGCTGGTGCGAGAGCCCGCGATGGTGCTGATGGACGAGGCGCTCGCGAGCCTCGACGCGCGCCTGCGCGCTGGGTTGCGAATCGAGCTCAAGAACCTGCAACGCGCGACCGGACGCACCTTCGTCTACGTCACCCACGACCAGGTCGAAGCGCTCGCGCTGGCCGATCGGATGGCGGTGATGCGGGCAGGACGAATCGAGCAGATCGGTCCTCCCGAGGAAGTATTTGACCGTCCTGAAACTGAATTCGTCGCGTCGTTCGTCGGCGACCCGGCGATGAATCTGTTCGACGCGCGCAGAGCCGCAGAGGGCGGCCTCGAGATCGCGGGGGTGCATTATTCGCTCGAGCTCCCGGCAAATGCGCCCGCCTCGCTGCGCGCGGGAATTCGCCCCGCGGATCTTTCGCTGGATCAGATCGAAGGGGCGCTGGCGGTCGAGGTCGCGGTAGCAAGCGTGGAGTTTTCCGGCGCCTCGTTCACAGTCCGCGGAACCCTCGCGCACAATGCTGAAATTCCGATCTGTCTGGTGACATCGTGCCGCCTCGAACCCGGCCAAACGCATCGCTTGTATCTGGCCCCAAGAAAACTCCATTTGTTCGACGCCTCTACCGGCCGCCGCATCGATCGCGCCCCTATCTGATCCCTCGACGACTTGTAAGGTAGAGGTCAGGTGATGAGGGAACTTATTCAGCGCGGCGCGCACGACGCGCGATTCTGGCACTCTACCGGCGCGTGCCCGACCAGATGACGCAGCCGATGATCGCGATCGTTTCCGGCGCCGCTACCACCGGCTCGTATGCTGGATTGTCGCACTTGATGATCAGCTTGCCGTCGGGCCGCCGCTGTAAGCGCCGCACTGCCAGCTCGTCGGAATGGCGCAGCACATAGATCGCGTCGCGCCTGAAACGCGGCTCGCCAAGATCGACTATCGCAAGGTCAGTTTGGTTCAGCGTCGGCGCCATCGAGTCGCCCGCGATCTCGATTAGCAGCAGATTGCGCGGCTCCGTATGCAGCCGCGTGCGCACCCATTCGCTGCTGAGCGCCAGGCTGTCCACGATTTGATCGTTCATCAACTTGGGCTTGCCCCGCGCGCCGCCGCGCGCGTCGAAGCGCGGCATGAACGTGTAGCCTTCTCCGAGCGGGCGCGGCTCGGCGCCGTCCCCGCGCGCGGTCGCGCCGCGTCCCGTGGCGAGCCATTCGATCGAGACGCGGGCCGCGCGCGAAAGCCCCACCAGGTTGGACAAATTGGGCTGTCCGTCGCCCTGCAGCCATTTGTAAATCGCGTTGTTGGACACGCCGATCGCGCGCGCCAGAGCGGCGACCGAGCCGAACCTGGCCAGCACCTGGGCGAGGCGGGATCGAAATTCGGCGTCTTCTTTCGTAAACACTTTGTGTTGACTAATATCCACCATTTGTGGAATAGCTGTTTTGGCATGGGGATGACTGGCAAAGCAAGCTTTGGACTGGAGCCGCCCGTCGATTATCCACAGCCCTTCCCCTGCATCGAACCGCCCGACCTCCCGCTGCCGCTCCTCCCCGCCGAGCCCGAGCCCGAATTTCTTTCGCATGTCCGCCTCCACGCCCGAGCCTCGCGGCGAATGCCGTCTGGAAATCCACATGCTCCAGCAGGACCATCGCACCCGTCACGTCCGCCCGGCGGATCGGATGACCAAATGCCTGTGGTGCCGCGCACCGGTGCGCCACGGTGTCGCGGCAAAGCATCGCGGAGTCTGTCCACTGTGCATCGCCGAAATCGCGGAGCTGAAATGGCGGGTGGTGTACGATCGCGAGCGCGGGCTCGGTTCGATCCCGCCCAATCTGCGCGCGGCGTACAGCCTGTGAGAGTCGCCGGAACGAGCAGGCTCTTTCAGCTACTCGTCCGGGCCGCACGCGCCTCCGCGCCGGAAGGCTACGAGCTGAGCCGCACGTCGCTTATCGGCGATATCACGCGGGTGATAGGAATCCAGGCTACCTCGCATCTGGCGCGCGATTTCGGCGGCCGGCGGGTTTATATTCCGGCCAAAGTCTCGTCGCGGGATCAAATCGCGCGATCGATTGGAGTCGGCGCGGCGGCCAGGCTCTCGCGTCTGTACGGTGGAGACCGCGTGATGATCCCGGCACATCCGGACCGGGCGTTGCGTCGAGCGCAGATAATTGCGCTGCGCAAGAGACGCCTAAGCGTGTCTAGAATTGCAAGAACTCTCGGATGCACTGAGCGGTACGTCTATAAGGTATTATCGGGGAAAAAACAAGGCTGAACAGTTCAGCCTTACGCAACTTTCGCGTTCGCGCTAAATTGTGCCTCTACGCGGCCCCGACCCACGCCGCATCAACGCCCGCGTTGCCCGCAGTGAGTATTGCAGTGGACGACGCATCCGACCTCTCCGAGCCGCAGACCGAATCCTATTCGCCGGAGTTCCTGGCCGCGGTGACCCGCGTGCTGGTGGATGAAGGCGGGACCCAAACTGCGCCGGACGATCCGGGCGGTATCACCCGCTTTGGAATTTCGGCGCGCGAGTACCCAACGCTCGATATAGCGCATCTGACCCGCGCTGACGCGATCGCGATTTATTATCGCGACTACTGGTGTCCGTTCGGCTTTGAGGCGGCGCCCGGCGCGATTGCCGCCAAGGTGTTCGATCTGGCGGTGAATATCGGACCCGCCCACGCGATCGGATGCTTGCAGCGCGCGCTGCGGGCGGTCGGCCGTCGCGTGACCGAAGACAATGTCCTCGGACCTGAAACCGCGGCCGCCGCGCATGCGGCCGAGCCTTTGGCTCTGATGGCGGCGACGCGCTCGGAGGCCGCAGGCTACTACCGCGTGATGGCCGCGCTCGCGCGCGACGAGCGTCCGGATGGCGACCGCGATTTTCTTACCGGATGGCTCAACCGCGCCTACGAATAAACGCCCGCATCAACGACCGTCGCACGACGGAGGTTTCCGATGACTGACGCACTGAAGATGACCGCATTGGCGGCCGGCGTAATCGCACTGGCCGGAGGATTCGCGCTCGGCACGCTGTTCGGCCGCAAGCTGGTCGCGGATCTGGTGGCGATGGTGACCGCGCTGGATTCGCGCCTGACCTCGGTCGAGTCCTCGGTGGCGAGCACCGCTGCGGCGGCGCCCGCGGCGGCCGCGGTGGCGCAGCATAGCGTCGCGATCGAGCATCATGCGCAGGCGACTGAGAAACTCGCCAGCGCGATCCAGTCGAGCGCGGCGGCAACTGCGGCGGCCGCGGCCGCAAAGCCCGCGGCGAAGTAGGGCGCGATCGCGATGCCTGCCTTACTTGGACTATTCGCAGCGAACTGGCGACCACTCGCGTTTCTGGCGATCCTTGGCGCAGCCGCCTTGGGAGCCGTCGTGCTGATTCACGAGCGCGACTCGGCGCGCAAGCAAGCCACCGCGCTCACGTCCAAACTCGCCGTAGCGCAAACGCAAAACGCTGCCTGCCAGAGCGCCGTTGCTCAGCAGAACGCGGCGGTCGAGGCGCTACGCGCGTCGGCACAAAGCGCCGCTGACGCCGCCGACACGCGCGAAGCCAACCTTGCCGCGCAAGCCTCAATCGGGATGGAAAAGGCCGGCGTGCAGGCTGCGCAGCTCGCGCAGGCGTCGGTGCCGCCCGGATGCGCCGCCGCGATTAAGTGGGGCAACGCGCAGGCGCGGGAGTTAGGCCAATGGTAAAGCAGCGCAGGTACAGGTTCGTGGCGGCGATGTGGGTTGCGGCGGCGATCGGCGGATGCGCGCGTGCGGCAACGCCGATCGCTGTGCCGATGAAAGTGAGCGTCCCGATTCCCGAGCCGGTGTATTGCGCCGCGGCCGCGCCGCCGCGGCCCGCGCTGCAAATCGCGAGTCTTAACCCGGACTCCGCGCCGGCCGACACGATTCGCGCCTATGCTGCGTCGGTGGTGGTTCTGAAGGCCGCCGTGGCCGAGCGCGACGAGTTGCTGCGCGCCTGCGCCGCTCCGCAGGCGCAAGGGAAGCATCCCGGTGAAATTTCTCAGTGACATTCTTACGGGCAAGGACAACCTCACCTACGACGCGGCGCGGGTGGTCGGCGTATTGGGAGCATTATCCTACATAGTGTTTTGGTGTATCCAGGTCGGGATCACGCGCCACTTCGGCGCCAGCGACGCCGACGCCTATGGGCGCGGGTTGGGGGTGGTGATGCTCGCGATGGCGGGAGCGTGCGCGATCAAGCGAAGCACCGAACCCGACCCAGCCGCCGAACTTCGCGACGAGCGCCGCCTCGCCGACAGCCACGGCGAAAATCGCCTCGACGGGCGTCCCGATAATCGTCCAGATGAATGTCCCGATAACCGCGGAGGTATGCGATGAGCTGGGACGCGGTGGCGGCCTTTCTGACCGCGGGATTAACCCTGGCGGGCCTGAACGTCGGCACGGTGCGCTGGATCCTCGAGCGGCATCAGCAGGCCGTTCTGCGCGACTCGGCTCGCTGGAGCGAAATTGAGCGGGGACTTTACGAACTGCGCGCGTCGCTTCCGCTCGAGTACGTCAGGCGCGAGGACTGGATCAGGTTCAGCGCGACGCTCGACGCCAAGCTCGATGCGATGCGCGAAGAGATGCGCCAGGAAATCGCGACTCTGAAGGAAAGACTCTATGGTTGATGCAATCGACCTCGAACAAAAGCAGCGCGAGGAAGCCCGCTGGCGGATTCTGCGGGTGGTGGACGCCGGTCGTCCGAGCGTGGTCTCGGAGCAAATCATCTGGCGCGTGTTGATCGATATCAAGCTGCCGTTTTCGCTCAACGCGGTGCGCCGCGAACTGAGCTACCTGGCCGACCTCGATCTGATCGAGCTCGAGGGTCAGGACACCGGCACCTGGTTCGCGCGCTTGACCGCGCGCGGGGTCGACATGGTCGAGTACAACCAGGCGGCACCCGCGGGCGTCGCCCGTCCGCGCAAGTACTGGTAAGCGGCTATGACTACCAAACGCGCAGGCGGGAATCGCGACCACAAGACCGCAGGCAAAGCGAATCCCCCGAAAGAGAAACCGCTCGACGAAGCTGAAGCGTTCGCAAAACAGCTCGATGCCGTAAGGCTTTCGATCGCAGAGGCGCGCGTGATCGCCGAGGAGACCGCCGGCGACGACGAAACGATGGAGCGAGCACTGGCCCGGATGGTGCAGACGCACCTGTTCACGATTATGCAGAAGCTGCTCCAGCCTAAAGGTACAGCAAAAGAATCGCCTGACATTCACGCGATCGCCAGAACCATCTGTGCGGTAAGCAAACAGGGGATCGAGACGGAACGATGGCGCGCCGAGGTGGGTGCGCGCGTCGGCGCGGGCGTTGAGGCGGCTGCGGCGCAGGTCGAAGAGGCGCGCGAATCCGGACTCAGCTCCGAAGCGGCCGAGAAGATCCGCAGCGCGCTGCTCGAAATCAAGCTCTGATGGGGCCGCGAGCCTATCACGAGGAGCCTTCCGATGAATGAAGATCTGAATGCGCAGAGGCCGAGCGCTGAGGAACGAGTCGCGTCGTTCGCGCGCGCCGCGAATATCCTTGCGGCCTTCGCGCGCGCGGGCGCGCGGCTTCGCCCTGCCGCGGCGATCCGCGCACGCGCAGATGCGCTTGCTGGAGCGCTGCGCGCGCTCGAGGTTCCTGCCCGCGCGGCGCCCAATCGAAGCTCCGTCATCGCTACGGACGCGCAGGCGCGCGACTTGAGCGCGTCGCAGCGCACCGTTCGGCCTCTGGCTGCGGTCCTCGCAGCCGGGAATGTGCGGTATGCGTCGATCGCTGCAAGGCGCGGAGACCACAGTCGGACAGAGGGTATTGCGCGGTCCAGTGGGGTATCGGAGCGAGGCAATTCCTCGCCGCGAGCTGCGATAGCGCGGGCGCTTGCCGCAACGCGGGCCGGCAGCGCGGCGCTGGGCCGCGCGCAGCAGATGACGTTGCGCGCGAATTTTCAATCCGGTGCGCAGGACAACGAGCGCATGGCGGGCGGCAGCGCATTCTCCGACACCCCGAACTCGCACGCGCCTTCGCATGCGCGAGTTCCAAATATCGCGACGATACTCACAGCGGCCGGCGCCGGGCGTCGCGCGATCGCCGGCGCCCGCCACGCTCGAAGCCTCGCGATAGCTCCTGAAGCTGAAGCAAGCGCCGCCGGTCTTCGACCAGCCAGCCCGCCGCCGCGAGCCGTTACCGCGATCGCGGCGCTGCCGGCCCGAATCCAGCGGGTGCTCGCGCGCTCGCGCGCCGCGGCACCCTCCATTGACGAGCTCTCGCGGCGAACGGATATCGCAGATTCGTCACGCGAGCGAGGACAGGACATCGGCGCACCCGGCGGACGCCGAAGCGCGCGCGCGGCGGCGACGATCACGATCAACTCGTCGCCGTCGATCACGGTTAACCTGCCGCCCGGAGCCGCGGAAGCCGGCGAGCGTGAGATCTCGCGCGCGGTCGCGCAGGCGCTCGAGGAGCACGCCGAGCGGCTCTACGAAATGATGCGGCAAGTGGGAGCGTTCAGAGAGCGCACCGAATTTTGACCGGCGAGATTCGTGGAGACTGAAATGGACGATGAATTATCGATTCTGCTGCCGTATCAGCGCCGATGGATCGCCGATCGGGCGCAGGTGAAAGTCGCCGAGAAGTCGCGCCGCATCGGGCTCACCTGGACCGAGGCTGCCGATCGCGCACTCGGCGCGGCGGTTGCGGGACGCGGCGGAATGGACGGCTGGTACATCGGGTACAACAAGGACATGGCGCTCGAGTTCGTCGAGACGGCGGCGATGTGGGCGCGGCGCTTCGACAAGGCGGCGCGCGCGATCGAGGAAATTGCGGTCACCGACGAATCGCGCGACATCCTTGCCTACCGGATTCGATTCGCGTCGGGGCACAAGATTGTCGCGCTGTCGTCGCGTCCGTCGAATCTGCGCGGGAAGCAAGGGTGCGCGGTAATCGATGAGGCCGCTTTTCACGACGACCTGGCGGGCCTTCTGAAGGCCGCGCTCGCCTTCACGATGTGGGGCGGCCTGGTCCGCATCATCTCGACCCATAACGGCGCTTCCAACGCGTTCAATCAGCTCGTGTGCGACGTCCGCGCCGGGCGCCTGCCGTATTCGATCCATCGCGTGACCCTCGACGACGCGCTCGCGCAGGGGCTGTATCGAAAAATCTGCGAGACGCTGGATCGCGAATGGTCGCCGGAGGCGGAGTCGGCCTGGCGGCGCGAAATTTTCGAGCTCTATGCCGACAACGCCGCCGAAGAGCTGATGTGCGTCCCGCGTGCGTCGGTCGGGACGTTCCTGAGTGCGCTCGCGATCGAGTCGCGGATGCGCGACGGAATTCCGGTGCTCCGGTGGTCGGTTCCCGACGACTTCGCGTTCAAGCCCGAGGAGGCGCGGCACTCGGAGACCGAGGCATGGTGCGACGATCACCTCTCGACGGCTCTGGAAGCGCTCGACAGTGCGTCGGTAACCTGTTTTGGCGAGGACTTCGGGCGCTCGGGCGACCTGACCGTAATCTGGGTGATGCAGATTGCGCGCGACCTGACTCGCCGAACCGGGATGGTGGTTGAGCTGCGCAATATTCCGTTTCGGCAGCAGGAGCAGATTCTGTTTTATCTCGCGGATCGGCTGCCGCGGTTTATCGCCGGCGCGATGGACGCGCGGGGGAACGGACAATATCTCGCCGAGACCGCCTCGCAACGCTACGGCGCCCGGATCGCGCAGGTGATGCTCTCGGCCGAGTGGTACCGCGAAAATATGCCGCGCTACAAGGCCGCGTTCGAGGACGGCGCAATCGAGCTGCCCCGCGACGGCGATATTTTGGCGGACCATCGCGCGATCGTGCTCGAGCAGGGAATCGCCAAGGTCGGTGACGCGCGTTTTCGCGGCGCGGACGGGATGCCGCGGCATGGCGACTCGGCGATCGCGGCGGCGCTGGCGTTCGCGGCCTCGCGGATGGAAGTTGCGGAGATTGCCTATACTCCAGTGCGCGGCCTCGCGCCGGTCCGGTTCGGCAGAGGCACCTGGTGAACTACTGACTAATCGACAAACACAGACTGAGGTTCAAATGAGTATTTACTGGGAATGGCGATGCGAGGCTTGCGGACATCAGTTCGTGCTTACCACGATGCGGCTGCCTGAACCTTGCCACCTTTGCGGAGCGGGATGGTTCCGCAAGGTCGGCGAATCGGACCGCAAACACGAGGAGGCGGCTTCATGAAGCTTTACGATGCGTACGGGCGCGAGGTCGAGACCGAGAGTCTGCGCGCCGAACAGGCGGCGCCGACCATGGCGGGAATCCGCAACATCTTCTCCGTAATGCATCCGTCGGTCGGACTGACGCCCGAGCGGCTCGCGTCAATCCTGCGCGAGGCGGAGTTCGGCGATCCGTTCCTGTATCTCGAACTGGCCGAGGAGATGGAAGAGAAGGACCTGCACTATCTGGCGGTGCTCGGCACGCGCAAGCAGGCGGTCGCGGGGCTGGAGCTGATCGTGCGCGCGGCATCGTCATCGGCCGAGGATCAGCGCGCGGCCGCGATGATTCGAGAACTCCTGCTGGGTGGAGCGCTCTCGATCGATTCGGCGATCGTTGACATGCTCGACGCGATCGGCAAAGGGTTTTCAGCGACCGAAATAATCTGGGATCGGTCGGGGCGCGAATGGTTTCCGCGCGAGCTCAAATGGCGCGATCCGCGCTGGTTCATGTTCGACTGGATTTCCGGCAGCGAACTGCTGGTGCGCACGCTGAAGCAGGAAACCATCACCGGCGCCCCGGATAAAGCGGCGCCGAGTGACGGCGGAAAAACACCGCACTTTGCCGGCGACGGGCTCGCGGGCGGACTGCGCGACGGAATCCAGCCGATGACCGCGCCGCTGGCTCCCTTCAAATTCATTACTCACTTCTCGAAGGCGAAGGCGGGGCTGCCGATTCGCGGCGGACTCGCGCGGGCGGCAGGATGGTCGTACCTGTTCAAGAACTACATTCTTAAAGACTGGGTTACATTCACGGAAGTCTTCGGACAGCCTCTGCGGGTCGGCAAGTATCATTCGGGCGCGACCGAGATCGACAAGCAGACCCTGTTGCAGGCGGTTGCGAATATCGGCACCGACGCGGCGGCGATAATTCCCGAATCGATGATGATCGAATTCACCGAGGCGCGGCAGGGTGGCAGCTCGGAGTTGTACCGGTCGTTCTGCGAATACCTGGACGCGCAGGTGTCGAAGGCGGTGCTCGGCCAGACCTTGACGACTGAAATGTCGTCGGCCGGTGGGTCGCGCGCGGCGGCCGAAGTTCACGACGCAGTGCGACGAGATATTCTGGCCGCGGACGCGCGCCGGCTGGGCGAGACTCTTGGGCGCGACCTGGTGCGCCCGATTATCGATCTGAATCTCGGACCGATGCGCCAATATCCCAAGCTGGTGCTGGGTCTTCCGGACGATCAGGACGCCAAGGAGTTCGCCGATATTGTCGGCGCAATGGCGGATCGGGGCCTGCGCGTCGCGCAAAAAGCGGTGCTCGACAAGCTCGGCCTGCCCGAGGCGGCCGCCGGCGACGCAATACTCAGTCCGGCGCGATCAGGAGGACGCAGTCCTGATTGAGACAGGCGCAAGCGGCCGAGGGAACGATTCGCCGGATTCGTTACTGCTTGAAAGACTGCTTGATCTTCGCGCGCAGGGCGCGGCGGCGATGCTTCAGGTTCAGAAACACGTCGTCGTAAATCAGCTTGCGGGCGGAAAACGATGGGCCGGCGAGGGCCGCGGAGTCGAGAGGACCTTGCGCGCGGTAATGGTAGATCTGGATGCCGTTCCACCAGGTTGGATGATGGTTCTTTGGCGTGCGCAGATTGAGTATCAGCTCGAAGCCGGGCACCTGGCGTGCGATTAGTGCGTCGGCGGAGCGCGCAGCGCGCTTATTGGTGTCGTCGATAATTACTATTGCGTCATTAGCCAGATGCGGCAGCGCGCAGCGGATTCCGTCGTACTGATCCTCGAAGGAATGGCCGCCGTCGTAGAAGTAGGCGCCGATCTTCGCCGGACGCCACGGCGCCTGGGCCATGAACTCGCGGAAATCCAGATCGCGGAACTCGACCTGCCCCGGCCGGGTGAATTGCGCCAGCACCCCCTCGAGCGCTTCGGCGGCGCCGTCGAACTGCGAAAAATTATCGCATGCGTAGATCCGCGCGTTTGGATTGCCGGTCGCGGCGCCAACCAGGCTCGCGCCTTTGTAGCATCCAACTTCGACGTACACCTCGTTGTCGTCGAGCGCGGCGACCGCGAGATTGAGCAGCTTGAGCTTGTTCTCCGTCGCCATCCCCTGCACGCGGGAGAGCACCGCGGACAGATCGCGGGTGGCGGGATTGCGCGACTTTTCGAGGCGATGGGGATCGCCGAACTCAGGCCATTCCGAGTGGCATCGCTGGATGAATCTGTCGAAGCGCATCGCGGATATAAATCGCCCGAGCGATCAGTAGTACATCCCGGGACCGACCCATCCCATGCCGCCGTAAGGATTGAACATCTCGGTCTGCAACTCCATCTGCTCTTCCTGGCTGGCTTCAAGGTTCTCGCGCGCGTCCTCGTTTTCCTTGCGCTGCCAATTTTGCTGCAGGAGCATCTGCTCGTACTTCTGATAGTTCTCTTCGGTGCCGAGGTAGAGGCATTTGCAAAACTGCGGATCGGCCATCCAATAGTGCAGCTTGCCCTTGCGGCCAACGTAGTAAGAGACCGTCAGCGGTGGCAGGGTCGAGAGCTGTTCCTGGCGCTGCGGAGTATCGGCGGGCAGCATCGCGAAGCCCGCAGCCGCGAGCATCGGCTCGAGCTGCTGAGACTGCTGCTGAGGAGTTGGTTTTTCGGATTGCGACAGCGCGGCGCATCCGCCGAGTAAAAGCGCGAGGATGAAGACGATCGATAAATGGGAAGCACGCTGATGGAGTGGGGTGGCAGTCATTAAAAATGGTCCCGCATTGTCAGTCCTGCATTAGTCAATCCTGATCCGTGCGCTGAAGCGCACCCTCTTCCAAAGTGGAGAGGGCAGGTGCCTGGAAGAGCGATCGCGCCCGCACAAAGCGGTAGGACACCTGCGTTGATTTTGCCGATGTCCGCGGAGTTACTCGGCGCTGTTGACTGCTTTGCCCGCCGAATCGAACACGGTCAGCGCCCCTGCGCCGTCGGAGTTGAGCGTGAGGGTTGCGCGCGTGACGCCGTTGGTGCCGAGCAATGCCAATCCGGGCAATCCGTCGGGAGTCACGTCGAGTCCGATCCGCGAGCCATTCGCGTCGCCGAGTCTGAGCGTCGGCGAACCGTCGAGCGCAACCTCGAGCGAAGCGCGGGTGCGGCCCTGATTGTCATCGAGCACTAATTCAGGCGTGCCGGTCGAGGCCGCGCCGAAGCCCGCCACTGTGCGGCCGTCGGGATTGAAGAAGCGCAGGCGCGACGTATGGTTCGAGAGCGCCAGCTCGATCCGGGTCTGGCCCGTAGGGCTGTAGATCGCAAGACCCGGAGCGCCGTTGTGCGCCACGCCGAGACCGGCCCGGATGTGATGCTGATCGTCGAAGAGTGCGAGTTGCGCGACCCCGGCCGCGCTGACGCCTAGTTCGGCGCGGGTGCGACCGGCGTTGTTGACCAGGACAAATTTGCGCGCCGTCATCAGTTTCGGGGTGCCGGCGGCGTTAAGCGTCGCCGCGTTCATCAGATATCCACCGACAGCACCACCGATCATCGCGGCGGCGGTGACCGTCGCGAAGATGCCGAGTCGCTCCTTGATGCTCATGTTTGCGGTCTCCTTTCGAGCGCCGAATCAATAGTTACGCGCACTGTAGCATCGGTTCGCCAAGTCGTTAAAGCGATTAAGAGAAGCGCGGATTACGCAGTTTCTCCGGCCAAATCAAGCGCGGGCGTGATGGGGACCTCGCGGTTGGCCCGTCTTACCGGCCTGCTCTGACGACAAGAGCTGAAGACGAGATCTAAATGTCATCCCAAATACTCGCCAAATACCCGATCCTCAAACGCCCTACACTGTGTCAGGGCCTGGGATCGCGTGGGGAGCCGGAGACGGACCTCCGGGTCGTCGTGTCCTGCAGGTCAGGCTCTCGCGGCTCGAATCGGGAAGGTCGAGGGTGGTGGTCCATGGCGCGTTGCCGCCGAGCACCTGGCATTGAACCGGGTCGCCCGAGCATTGGAATTTCAGGACCTGATTTTCGAGCGGCTTGTCTTCCGTCCCGATGAGGGTGCGCCGTTCTTCGCATTGCGTTCCATAGCCGGCGCGGGCGCATCGGAAATCTTCGCGCATATGGTCGGGACCATCGCTCGCGACGATCTGCGAGAAATCGCATAGCGGCACGTCCGCCTGGGTGCAGACCAGCTCGCGGCAATGACGGAACACCAGGGTGGTCGGATCTGCCGCGGCCACCGCGGGCGGTAGCGCGGAATTGCCGCCGTTAGCGGCGCATCCTGATGCGATCGAGATTGCCGCAGCGATTAAAATCGCCCGGCTAACGAGACGGAAATTCATACGCCTAAAATTGCCCTGCCGCGCGCCGCCCAGCAAGTACCGCGAGCTACCTGCTCCGCAGCCGGTCGAGGATGATCGCGCCCGCCGCGCGCACCGACAGATGGTTGTAGTCGGTTGCGCCGTGAATTGCTTCGAGCAGGATATCGGCGCGCTCGGCCATCTCCGGCGTCATCCCGAATCCAGTCCCGAGCATGATTATCGCCGGCGGCGCGTCCGGCGCTTCGAGGCGCATGCGCGTCGCGGAGAACGTCTCGCCACCATGGGTCCGCGCCGACGTATGTATGATAATCGCGCGCGTCCCCGCGAGCTTTTCCGCCTCGGCGCAGGCGTCGTCGAGGGTCGCGACGATTCGCACCAGCTCCAGCGCCTCGCGCCGACGCGCGTCGAACGCGCGTCCGAAGTCAAAGCGCCAATGATCGATCACGCTTTTGGCGAATTCGCGCTGCTCGGGTATCGGATGCACGACGAAGAACGCGCGAACACCGTAGGTCCGTGACGAGCGCGCGAGATCGTGGATATCGAGACTGGTTATCGCCGACGTCACGACCTGGCCGTTGCGGTTGACGACCGGATGATGAATCAGCGCGAGGAAAAGATCGGCCACGTTCAGAACTTGCGCCGCTCGAGCAGGTCGGGCCGGCGCCGCGCGGTGCGCCGGCGCGCTTCGGCTTCGCGCCATTCTCGAATCTTGCCGTGATCTCCCGAGAGCAGAATCTCCGGCACGCGCATCCCGCGAAACTCCTCGGGCCGGGTGTATTGTGGATATTCGAGTGTGCGCTCGGCGAACGACTCTTCGGCGAGCGACGCGGGATTTCCGAGCACGCCGGCCAGCAGCCGCCCCGTCGCCTCGATCACAACCATCGCGGCCAGCTCTCCGCCCGAGAGCACATAATCGCCGATCGAGATTTCCTGGTCGACCATCGAGCGGACCCGCTCGTCGATTCCCTCGTAGCGTCCCGCGATCAGCAGCAGTCCGCCGGGCTTGGCGGAAAACTCGCGCGCGAGCGCCTGATCGAAAACCTCGCCCTGCGGAGTCATCAGCACCTTCCAGAGCTGCGGATGCTCCGCTGCGACAGCATCAATAGCAGCCGCGATTGGCTCCGGCCGCATCACCATTCCGCTGCCGCCGCCATAAGGGGCGTCGTTGACCTGCTTGTAGTTGCCTAAGCCATAGGGGCGCAGCGCATGCGGGTGGATCGCGATTAGACCCTGCTCGATCGCGCGGCCGATCATTCCGCCGCGAAAGGGCGACTCGAACATCTCGGGGAACAGCGTGATTACATGAAAATCCATCGCGAGGGGATGCGCTTCGGAGCGCGCCTCAAATGTATCGGGCCGCAGGCGCTGGAACCAGATGCGACCTGGCGGGTGGCCGAACGACTCTTGCGGCGGTCGTTTTTCGGATGCTACTTACGCTGAACCCGGAGGACAGGATGAAGTTGACGACGAAGCTCTTTGCGGTAGCGACCGCCTGCATGATGGTACTCGGAGCGGCGCTCGCGCCCCGCGTTGCTTGCGCGCAGGCGGCGGCTTCCGCGAAGAACGATCCTGCGCTGACAGCGGCAGCGAAGAAGATTTTCCAGGGAATAGCTGACGACGACGCCGACGCAGTCAAGGCAACCGTCGTCAGCAAGTACGCGAAGAAGGTGACCAAGGAGCAGCTCCGGCCCGATCAGACGGGTCCCAAACTTACCGTCGCTTACGATTCGAACGTGAAAGTGCTGCGCGCGACCGACAAGGACGCCGTGGTGCAGGCCACGATGTTCGCGCCCGCATCGGACGTTCCCAAGGGAGAGGCGAGCAAGCTCGACATCTACATGGTCAGGGAAAAAGGCCAATGGCTGGCCGACGCACCCGACAAAAAGGACGCGGGCGACGACGCGACGATGCAGGGCGGATGGTACCATCCGGGCGCATTCACCTATTGCCCGAACAAGGGCCTCGAGTACCTGGGCAGTCATTTCAGCAACAAGCTGAACTGCCGCGCGACGGCGGTCTGCAGATAGGTATCTGATCGAGATTTGCCGCGACAAAAAGACCGCCGGGACCGCGCCCCTGCTTAATAATCTGTGAGTAGGACCGGCGTCTCGCCGGTCGTTGCGAGCGTCGGCAGATGCTCCCGAATCAATCGAGCAGGCCGGGTACCGGCTCCACTACGATTCTTCGTGCGTCGAGATCCATCGCTTTGACTACGTCCGCGATCACCGGCACGAGGATCTCCTTCTTGCCGTCGCGAACCACGAGTACGTCGTTGGCTCCGGTGGATAGAACCTCCTCGACCACGCCGAGGCGCTGCCCGTCGGTCAGCACGACCTCGCATCCTACCGCCTGGTAGTAGTAGAACTCGCCCGGCGCGGCAGGGGGTAGCTCGCAGGCAGCGATCATAACGATCGCGCCTTTGAGCGCTTCGGCCTGATCGGCGTCAGAAAGGCCGTCCAGGATAAGCCGGATCATTCCGCCTCCGACCCGAGATACGCTTTTCAGATCGTACTCGCGGCGCTTGCCGCCGAGTTCGAGCGTGAGCCGCACCGCATCCGCAAAGGCTTCGGAATCAGGATTGTCGGGGCGCATCCGCAGCGCGCCGGAAAGCCCGTGCGCGCCCGCGATACGGCCGACCCGGATCATCGTCGGATCAGAATTAGTGGAAGTGGAATTGACGTCCGAATGCGGCCTCGCCTCGAGCGAGGCCGCCGCTGGGGTGGGCGAGCGCGAAGGCCGATCGACCGGTACCATCGCGCTATTTGTCTTCGATAATCTCGAGGACAACTTTGCGATTGGTGCGCGACGCGACCGCATTCAGGATCGTCCGGATCGATTTGGCGGTCCGGCCCTGTTTGCCGATCACGCGGCCGAGGTCTTCCTTGGCGACGCGCAGCTCAAGGACCGAGGCGGTGTCGCCCTGGGTTTCCTTAACCTCGACGGCGTCGGGATTATTGACCAGTTGTTGCGCCAGGAACTGAACCAGCTCCTTCATGGTTGGCCCCGTTGCAGCGGGTCGCTTCAGGCGGAGGACGCTGCGTTAGAAACCTGCTTGATCAACTTCCTTACAGTGTCGCTGGGCTTTGCCCCGACCTTGAGCCAGCGATCGACGTGATCCTGCTTGATCGCGACACGCGGCGGATTAAACGCCGGGTCGTAAGTGCCGATCTGATCGACAAAGCGGCCGTCGCGCGGCGCGCGCGAATCCGCCACCACGATCCGGTAGAAGGGCTTCTTTTTGCCGCCGTGGCGGCGCAGTCGGATTACCAGTGCCATCGTATCTCCTATTCTAGCTCCCGAAGCCCATTCCGCGCATCATGGATTTTCCTGCGCCGAGCTTGGTCAGTTTTTTCATCATTTTGCGGGTTTGGTCGAACTGCTTGAGAAAGCGGTTGATTTCCTGAACCGAAGTCCCGCTACCTGCCGCTATCCGGATGCGGCGCTTGCCGTTCAGGATCAGATGATTCTCGCGTTCCTGGATAGTCATCGAATCGATTATCGCCTGGATCCGCTTGAGCTCGACGTTGGCCTGCTCAGAGTCGGCCGAACCGGCGAGCTTCTTCAGCCCCGGGATCATGCCGATCAGGTCGCCGATCGAGCCCATCTTCTTGATCGCCTTCATCTGTTCGGCGAAATCAGTGATGGTAAATTCGTTCTTCTTGAACTTGCGCTGCAGCTCTTTGGCTTTGGTGGCGTCGTAGTTGGTCTGCGCTTTTTCGATCAGCGTCAGCACGTCGCCCATCCCCAAAATCCGCGAAGAGAGGCGGTCGGGATGAAAAATTTCGAATGAATCGAGCTTCTCACCCAGGACGGCGAACAGAATCGGCGCGCCCGTCACCGCGCGGATCGAAAGCGCGGCGCCGCCGCGCGCGTCGGAGTCGAGCTTGGTCAGGATCACGCCCGACAGTCCGAGCCGCTCATGGAATCCGAGAGCAACGTTGGCGGCCTCTTGCCCCGTCATCGCGTCGGCGACGAACACGATATGATGAGGCGTCAGCGCGGCCTTGAGGCGCGAGAGTTCGTCCATCAGCTCTTCGTCGATCTGCAGGCGGCCCGCAGTGTCGATAATGATCGCGTCGTGGCCGCCGGCGTCCGCTCGCGCCATCGCACGCGATGCGATCTCGACCGGATCCTCGGTCTCGCGGCTCTCGACCACCGGAACCTCAGCCTGCGCGCCCAGTACGCGCAACTGCTCCATCGCGGCTGGGCGGTAGATATCGGTCGAGGCGAGCAGCGGATGCCGTTTGCGCTCGTTCTTGAGCCACTTGGCGAGCTTCGCAGCGGAGGTGGTTTTGCCCGCGCCCTGCAGCCCGACCAACATGATCTTGACCGGAGGCTTAACCTTGAGATCGAGCTCGCGCGCCTGTCCGCCCATCACCTGCGTCAGCTCGTTTGAGACGAAGCGGACCAGATGCTGCTCGGGGGTGAGCGAGCGCAGGACCTCCTGGCCGAGCGCGCGAGTCCTTACGTGCTCGACGAAATCACGGACGACCTTGATATTGACGTCGGCCTCGAGCAGGGCCAGGCGGACCTCGCGCAGCGCATCTTCAATATTGCGCTCGGTAATCCGGCCTTGGCCTTTGAGCTTCTTGAAAACGCCTTCGAGGCGATCGCTAAGAGTGTCGAACATAAGTCAGAGCCGGATGCGGCCGGTACAGGATGCGGAGCTGGCACTTCCGATACGAGATCAGTCTAGCAAACCGGCCACGTTAGGCCAGCACGTCAAAGCAGTCAATCACCCCGCCTGAATCCTCTTCCGTTTCTTCACGTCGGAGTATCAAAGGAAGGGTGCAGGATGTCTATCCGCAAGGGATCCGGTCGATCGATTCGTCGTGGAGCCTGAAGACCACGTCGCGTGATACCTCGAGCTCCAGGGCCGCCGCCTTTGCGATACTGCCATAGAGGCCGCGCAGGATGCGGCTGGTCACTCCATGCGAGACAACGATCATCCGGTCGCGCCCGGTGGCCTCGGAAAGCCATTGACGCACCCGCGACGACACTGCGTCGAAAGTCTCGCCGTCGGGAGACCGGAAGTACCAGTCGTATCTTCCGCTACCATCAAGCGCTCCGGGCCAGCGTGCGGCGACTTCGTCCCGCGTCAAACCAGACCACGAACCCAGATTGATCTCGGCCAGGCGCGCATCGGTTTCGATCTCGCCCGATGGCGACTTCAGGACCTGGCAGATGATCTCGGCGGTCCGGCGTGCGCGGCCCAGCTGACTGCTGACGATGGTGTATCCGGTTGAATCACCGACAAGCTCGCGCAGCGTGGCGCCCATCAGATGAGCCTGCTCGACGCCGCGGGCGGTGAGCGGAGAATCGAGTTGTCCCTGGAACCGGCGTTCGCGGTTCCATTCAGTCTCGCCATGCAGCGTCAGGTAGAACATCCGGTTGTCGATCCTCGGGACATCTCTTAGCACGTCGCAAGGCCGTGTCGCCCGCATCCGTCATTTTCGAAGAAGCTGCACGCTTAATTCTCCGCCGTTAAGAAACGGGGGGAGGAATCAGAATCTATTGCCATAGGCCTTGCCACCACGGTGGTGACGCGGGAGGTTCGGAGTAGCCCATCTGTTTCATGATCGCGTTCAGGTCCCATCCTGTCAGTTCGGCCAGATTCTGTGCTTCTTGCGATTGTTCGATATGCACGCGCTCGAAGTATTCGCGCGCTCGCGGACAGGCGTCGGGCGAGCCGGCCCATCGATCGCGAATCACGTAGCGCGCCTGGTAGCTCTCCTGATCCTGCGTCTCCTGGAACATCAGGTCCTCGGGAAACGTGTCGGCCGAATAGCGAACGTGCAGCCGTGTGAGAATCACCGCTCCGGGCGTGAAACGCTGGTACATCGGCACGTATGGTCCGCGGCGTGGCGATGGACTGTTGTAAACTCCCGCGCCGTCGCCGAGCCAGAACACGCCCAGCGCGCGCAAGTCCTCGGGTGAAAGAGGAGCACCGGCGCACGGATCGCACCAGCTCATATTCCACACGTACTCGGTGAAGACGGAGCGATTGTCGTTCAGCGCCACCTGATGATTGAACATGGCCTTGTAGAAGTCGCCGAAGTTGTCGCGCACGTGGCCGGGGATATCGATCGCGGTGGGAAGCTTCACGGTGCGATAGTTGATGGTCTCGACGCGGCCCTGTTCGGTCAGCATGTAGATGATCAAATCCTGCGGCCCCTGTGCGTTGATCATTCCAAGCCGAATCGGCAGCATGAATTTCGGCGACTCGAAAGCGAACTGGAGCGGACGCAGATATGACAAGCCGGTGCGTTTCTGCTCCTTCAGATTTACCTTCGCGACGAAGAATTTCATGCCTTGGCGGATGTAGGGCTCGAGCGCGCGGCTTGCGTCCGCCGGAATTTTGTACCCCTGCTCGGTGAGCCACGTCTCGAGGCCGTCTGACTGCATCGCCGACAGGATCACGATGTCGTACTCGCCCACCGTGTATTCGCTTTCGATCGTGACACCCAGCGCTTTCGCGCGCTCACGTGATGCGGCCGCAGGTGCCTCGGCGCCGAGCCCGGCCATGCTCTGCATCATCGACCTCGGTTCAATCAGCTCGCACGGGTCGGAGTCGTGATACTCGACCAGGCGCGGCGAGCTGTAAGCGTCGAGCTTGGAGAACAGTGCGCGATCACCGACATGCACTTGGCCTTTTTCGAGCACGGTCGGCACAGGCACCACCAGCGCGAATTCATCGAGCGGACCCGCGTAGTCGTTCATCAGGCTGATAACCGTGCGGTCGCCATTGCACACGATCGCGACCTGCGAGGCGTGGTTGTACAGCGCCGCGTCGGCCTTGCCCACGTAGAACCCGCAAAACGCGTGCGCGCTACGCGGCGATATCGTGGCGACGGCGAGGATCGCGAGTGCGGCCAGAATTCGTGCGGTCATTTTCAGGTTCATGAGAGCCTCCTTTCGAGTTCCATTCAAATTTCGGTGCGGGAAAAAGGCGGTCCCACGCGGGCACCGCGAACGAGGCGCAGAACAGCGCCCAGATGAGCGAGTTCTGCGCGTAGAAACCGAATTGCAGTGCCAGCGCGATCGTGACGACGACAGCCGCGTGCGCGATTCGTCCGCGGCGCGAATTGGGGCTGGTCATCGGATCGGAAATCATGAAGAACGCGAACAGCAGCAATGCGCCGTTGTCCAACTGATGCGTCCAGACCGCAAAGCTGTAGCCGAGCCATGCGTCGCGCGCCGCGATCGCGCCCAGGTACATCGCCAGGAATCCCCAACTGATATCGCCGCGCTCGGCGCGCCGCGTCACAATCGCGCCGAGCGCGATAAACCATCCGGCGTACGCAACCTCCTGTCCCCATTGGCCCGGAGAGACCCACGAGCCGGGGAGCGCGACGATCGCAACGATCACACCCAGCATCGCGGGGTTGAACAGATGCTTTCCGCGCACGCGAAAAATGGATTTTGCGGCGATCGCGGCGGCGGCGGCGATCGGATGCGCGTACAGGTTATCGGCGCGCAGCAGCAGGGTGATTCCTAGCGCGGTGATGATCGCGCTGCGCAGCGAGCGCGATTTCGGCGGATTCCATCGCCATGAAATGCGCTGTGCGAGGATCGCAGCGGCGAAGGTCAGGATAATTTGCGCGGGGAGCAGGCTGAAGTCGCGCAGAAATACTCCGGCCGCGAGCAGACAGCCGAGTGACGCGACCTGCAAGATGCGAGGATCCGCAAATGGACCTGCGAGCGCGCCTGCACGGCGGGCGAAGTGATCGCGAACGAGCCCGATCTGGGGCGCGGATCGCGCGGAAATAACCTCGGGCGAAAGGCTGGCGGCGTCCATCGAGTTGTGTTCCTCGATTCTTTGAACGCACGAGCCATTTTTTCTTGCAGGATTTCTTTGCGCTCGCGAAAGCTCGCCGTCAGAGCGGCACTCTCAGCCTGCGAATCTCCAGGAATCTGCGGGGCAACTTCTTTCTTCTCGTCCTCGCGTCTGGAGTGGCCGCCAGGTGCCTTGGTGTTCGAGTATCCGAGAGCTAGCGGCGCGACCAGGTGGCGCCGGCGTCGGAGGTCAGATAGCGCTTGCCTGCCGAGTCGATCACCATGGCGTCGTCGGCGCTGCTCGCGACGACCATGCGCAGATCATCTCCGACGACGGGCGACGAGAGCTGCGACCAATGCTCGCCGCCGTCGGTCGTGTGCAGAACGGTGCCCCCCTTCCCGACGATCCAGCATACGCGCGCGGAGACCGCCGCGCCTGCGGTCAGGTCAGCGGTCACTCCACTCGATTGCGAACTCACCGCGCCGGCGGGATCGGTATGGAAGATCGCGCCGCCGCGCCCGATTCCCCACGACGATCGGTCGGGTGCGATGATTTCGATCGTTCCGGCCGGCAGTCCGGGTGCATTCGCGATCATGGTGCGCGAAAGGCCGGCGCGCGGCTCGCCCGCTGCGGCTGCCATCCGAGGCAGTCGCGCGTAACTACCGGAAATTGCGCCGCCCACCGCGGTACCGCGGGCGGCCCCGGCCTGCGGCCCGGGCTGGTTCATAGCGAGCGCCTGCGCTGATTCGCCCGGGGTGGAAGGCGCGAGATTTGCGGCGGCGCGCGGAACTTCCAACGCGTTAGCGGCGTGGGGAACCTGCGATACTTGCGCGACCTGCATCGGAGCGTGTCCGCGCTCGACGAACACCACCGCAACGGCGAGAATCGCGACGGCGCCGGTGAGCACGGGAACCAGAAGGCGTGGACGCAAGATAGAACGCCAGCCGCGAAGATACGCCGCCGGCGCGATCGCAGGTTCATCAGCGCGCGTGAGCGCGGCAACGATCATCCGGCATCGTGCGCATCCGGCCAGATGCTCGTCAACACGGGTTGACGCGGCGCGCTCCAGCGAGCGATCGTACCATCCTGCGAGCAGCGCGGGGTCGGGGCAATCCTGATCCTGGCTGTCGTGCGCGAGGTCGGCGGCTAGCGCGCGCGCAAGAATCGCGTCGATTGGATCTGTGCGTTTGTCGTGACTCAACGCATCGCTCCTGAATGAAGAACGATCGACGCGCGATTTCTTGCTCGATAGGCCTGCGGGGTCATCGTGGCGGCTCGGTGGCGGCCTCGGGCAAGGCCGTGCGAAGATCGATTGAGAGGTCCTCGGCAGCATAACTATAGCACAGCCGGATTTGATCTTCGGACAGATTCGATTCCTGTTTGAGTGCGCGTTCGATCTGGAAGCGCAGGGCGGCGCGCGTGCGGTCGAGATTTCGTGAGGCCGTGGACTCGCTCTCGTGCATGATTTTGCCGATCGCGCGCAGCTTCATTTGTTCGCGATAATAGTAGCCGAGCCGCATCCGGTCGCGCGCATCGAGCATTGCCAGCGCGCGGCCAAGCGCCGCTCCGACTGCGGCTACATAACGGGCGCGATCGGGATCGTGCTGCTCGGCCGACGATATCGGTTCGGGCCGATTGTCCAGCGGCTCGAGCTTGCGCGCGGCGCGAAAATAATCGACGTGGCGCTGCGCAAGGATCGCGCGCAGCCAGGTCGCGAGCGAGCTCCGTCCGGCGAAATAATCGAACAGCGAGCGGCGACGTCCCTCTCGAACTTCCAGCCCGTAGAGCTCGGCGTACAGAGCGTCGGCAAGCTCGCGCGCGTGCGATTCCTCTCCTGAGATCGCGCGCGCCGAGGCGTAAAGGATCGGACGGAACTTCTCGATGAAGTGATCCCACGCAGCCGGTTTGCCCGCGCGGCATGCGGCCGCCAGCGCAAAATCTGCCAGATGGGGCGAACCAGTCACAGAGCTGATATCGCCGTCGGCTTCGACTGCGCGGTGGATTGCGGCTGCGAACTCCTCGGGGCCGAGCGCCCATCGCTCCGCGCCCGCGCGCTCATACGCGTTCTCGATCGCCGCGCTGTCGGATGCTCGCAGCTCTTTCGATGACTCGCCCACTTTGGGGCCTATCGTAGCGCGGATTTTCAGGAACGCGAGATAGCCCAGGTCGATGATGCCGTCGCGGCGAGCTCACCCGTCGCCGAGACGACGGTCGCCTCCATAAATGCGAGCGCGCGTGTGCGCCGCAGGACGCGCGCCGCGCCGGTGATCGCTCCGGGCGTCAGGACGCGCAAATATGTGAGCTTGATTTCCGCGGTGACGGCGAACTCGCCGTCCTCGAGAACTGAGCCAACCGCGGTCGAGAACATCTCATCGACGAAGATTCCGATATATCCGCCACCTATCGTGCCGAAGGGATTAAGTATCTGCGCCGGATGCTCGTACCACTCCCATCGCGAGGCTCGCGGGCCAAATTCAACCGGCCGCATCCCGAACGCGCGGCTTGCGGTGGCATAATCGGCAACCCGGTTCTCACGGATTATTTGATTTATTTCTGAAAGCGCGCGCAACGGCGAACGGTCCGACAATGCTGGATACTCCCGGCAACTGATTTCGCGCCGAGAGCACAGGCGTAGGCATCGGCGCTCGACCAGATTATCCCGACGGGCGCGCAGAATCATCCGCTGCGATCGAGAGACCGCATTTTTCGAACCTGACGCGATCCGATCGTCCCTGGTCTCCGCAAACCAGGGACCAGGTCGAAGTACTAGCCGGCGGCGGTGGAGAGGTAGCTCGCGATCATCAGGGCTCCGACAGTGAGAGCCGATCCCAATACGACGAATACCGCCATTTTGGCCTTGCTGCCCATCGGTGACCTCCCATTGGAACGCGGCGCGAGGGCCGGTTCCGGGTAATCAGCCATTACAATCGCTTATCTGAAGAATCAGTTACGCCGATGCGCGGCGAAAAGCAATATGGCGTCTGAACTATAGCGGGGCGCGGTCGAGAGAGCGGTACTGGATAGCTTCGCTTACGTGATGCGCCGCGATCGCGGGAGCGTCTTCGAGGTCGGCGATGGTGCGAGCGACCTTCAGGATTCGGGTGTAGGCGCGGGCCGACAATCCCAGGCGATTGATCGCGAGCTCGAGCAGCTTTTCGCCCGAGCTCTCGACCGCGCAATGCTGATGCAGCTCGCGCGCGCCCATCTGCGCGTTGCAGTAGATCGGCATCCCGGCGAAGCGGGTCAGTTGATGCGCACGGGCGCGGTTCACGCGCTCGCGGATTGCGGCGGAGGTCTCGCCGGCGCGCTTGTCGGTCAGGTCTTTGTATTTCACCGCGGGCACTTCGATATGGATATCGATCCGATCGAGCAGCGGGCCCGAGATTCGCGAACGGTAGCGTGCGATCTCGAGCGGCGAGCACGAGCATTCGTGCTGCGGGTCGGTGTAGAAGCCGCACGGGCACGGGTTCATCGCCGCGATCAGCATCACGCTGGCCGGGAACGTGAGCGTGCCCATCACGCGCGAGATCGTGATCTTCGAATCCTCGAGCGGCTGGCGCAGAACTTCGAGCACGTTCTTGCGGAACTCGGGCAGCTCGTCGAGGAACAAAACGCCGCGATGCGCCAGGCTGACCTCGCCGGGGCGCGGAATCGGGCCGCCGCCGATCAGGCCCGCGTCGGAGATTGTGTGATGCGGCGAGCGGAACGGACGCGTGGCGATAAGCGCGCGGCCGTCGAGCAGGCCCATCACGCTGTGCACCTTGGTGGTCTCGATTGCTTCCTCGAAACTCATCGCTGGAAGCACGGTCGGAAGCCGCTTCGCGAGCATCGTCTTGCCCGATCCCGGCGGTCCGATCATCAGCACGTTATGCCCGCCGGCGGCGGCGACCTCGAGCGCGCGCTTGGCCTGCTCCTGGCCTTTGACCTCGCTGAAATCGACTTCGTACTTCGCCGCGCTCGCGAACAGTTCGTCCAGATTTGCCAGCGCCGGTTCGATCGAGCGCGTGCCGTCGAAGAATTCGATCGCCTCGCGAATATTGCTCACGCCGACGATCGGCGTGCCGTCGCCGACCACGGCCGCCTCACGCGCGTTCTCGGCCGGCAGCATCGCGCCGTCGAAGTTCTTATCGCGCGCCAGCAGCGCGGAGGGCAGGGCGCCCTTGATTCCTTTCACACGCCCATCAAGCGCAAGCTCACCCAGCACCAGATAGCGCCGCATCCGCTCGCGATCGCGAATCTGTCCGTTGGCACCAAGCAGCGCGATTGCGAGCGGCAGATCGAACGCGGAGCCTTCCTTGCGCGTGTCGGCGGGAGCGAGATTGATCGTGATTTTGCGTCCGGGGAAATCGTAGCCCGAGTTGCGCAGCGCCGATTTGATTCGGTCCAGCGCCTCGAGCACCGACTTCTCCGGCAGCCCGACCATTTTGAGCGCGGGCAGTCCGCCCGAGATGTCGATCTCGACCTCGACCGGATACGCATCGACGCCCGCAAGTGCGCTCGAGATAACGCTAGCTAGCAACCGGACCCCCTTTCGCGTAGCTGATTACCGGAAGGGACTCTAGCGCAATAAAGGGCACCGCGCGACGCGGGGCGGTCGGCATTTCGCTTTTAGATCGCCGTGATCACGGAGAAGCCGCTTTGTGTGGCGATACCGCCAGTGGCTTTGGCCGCTTGTCCTATGGTAGAGTAAATGGCATTTACCATAAGCAGTACCATGAAATTGAAGATAGATAAGGCCGGACGTGTCGTGATCCCCAAGTCGTTACGCGAGCGATTCGGATTCAAGCATGGCGTCGGTGTGGAAGCGTACGAGGAAGGAAACGGATTGATTCTGAAGGCTGCATCAGCGGGGCCATCGATGGTCCGCGAGAAAGGCTTGTTGGTGCATCAGGGAAAACCGCTGGAACGTCTTGATTGGCAACGCATCATCGAGGAGGTGCGCGAAGAACGTCATAGGGCAATCTTGGAACCGTAAAAGCGTGGATATCTTTTTCGATACCTCAGTTCTGGTCGCGGCGGCCGTCCGCCACCATCCGCATCACTCTCAGGCGGCAAGCGCTCTCAGCGACGTAATCGGTGGAAGTTATTCGGGCTTTCTGAGCGTACACAGCATAGCCGAAACTTACGCGGTCCTCACTCGCCTGCCAGTGCAGCCGGCCATTCATCCGAGCGAGGCGTTACGAATTATCGAAGAGAATATCCTTGCACATCTTCGCCCGCTGTCACTCGGAGCAAGGGAATATCGAGAGGTCCTGAGGGAAGTCGCCGAGGCGGGATTGACGGGTGGCGTGATTTACGATGCGCTGTTGCTGCGATGCGCGCGGAAGCGAAACTTCTATCGCATATACACCTTCAACGTTAGCCATTTTCGCATTGTCGCGCCCCACCTCGAGGCGCAAATCTGCGCGCCCTCATAGCGCGGTCGGACGTCACGGCCACACCACGCCCGCGGCGATCAGCTCCTCGCGCTCGGCTCGGCTGAGGCCGAGGATTTCGCCGAGGACGTAGTCGTTGTTCTCGCCGACGTCGGGGCCAATCGATCGTACCACGCCGGAGCCGCTCGAAATGCGGAACGGGATCCCGGTCACCTGGGTTGCTGCTCCTGCGGCGGTCGCGACGGTGGGCCAGAAGCCGCGCTCGCGGAGCTGGGGGTCGCGCGCGCAGAGATCGATTCCGTTTTCGACTATGCCCGCCGCGACACGCGCAGCTTGCAGCGTCGCCATCGCGTCTTCCGGCGAGCGCTCGGCACTCCATCGCGAGATATTCGTGTCGAGTTCCGCCCGATTCCTGATTCGCAGATAGAGCGTTAGAAATCTCGGATCACTCGTCCATTCCGGCGATCCGAGCGCGGCGGCGAAGCGTTCCCATTCGGCTTGCGTATGCACCGAAATCGCGACCCAGCGATCATCGTCGATGGCGCGATCGGGCGCGTCAGCATCGCGCGCGCGGCATCGGTAAATCCCGTGCGGCGCGGCGGGTGCTTCCTGCGAATCGTAGCCGAAGGGTTTTTGCTCTCGTCCGTTGACGGAGATATCCAGCAGCGACGGGCCGATGACGGCGGCGACCGCCTCGAACTGCGAAAGATCGACGAACTGGCCGCGTCCGGTCTGCTTGCGGCTCCACAGTGCGGCGAGCGCCGCGAGCGCTCCCGTGTATCCGCCGCACATGTCGGCGTATGAATATCCGTATCCTGCGGGCTGGCCGTCGGGCTCCGCCATCAGCATCGTGTATCCGGTCAACGCCTGGAGCGTAGGCCCGTAACTGACGTAGCTCGAACGCGGGCCGGTATGCCCGAGGCCCGACATGCTGACGCAGATAATGTCGGGTTTGATTTTTCTGAGGCTTTCGTAATCCATCCCCCACGCGCGCATCACGCGGGCCGAGAAATTATCCATCACGAGATCGGATTTTGCGGCGAGCTTGCGCGCGAGCTCGACGCCGCGCGGGTCGCCCATGTTGATCGCGGCGGAGAGTTTACCGCGATGCAGGTCGCACTGGAGGCCGAGCTTGCGATTACCGAGCGGCGGAGGATTCTTGCGTTCGATCTTGACCACCTGCGCGCCGTGATCGGCGAGAATCCTGGTCGCGACCGGACCCGCGACGACCCAGGTGAAATCGAGCACGCGGATTCCTTCGAGCGGCAGCGGCGGCATCTCAGATAACTCCTTCCGCCGCGAGCGCCGCGAGTTCGCCCGGCGCGAGGTCGAGCTCGCCGCGCAGGATTTCGCCCGAATGCTCTCCCACCAGCGGCGGGCGGCGATAGACCCGCCACGGCGTGCCGTTCATCACGTATGGCGCGCCGGGATAGCGAATCGTGCGGCCGAGCTCGGGATGTTCGACTTCGACGAAGAAGCCGCGTGCGGCGAGCTGTTCGTCGTCGAACAGCGCCTCAGGCTTGCGCACGGTCGCGTAAGGCTGTCGCAGAAGCTGCGCGCGTTCGAGCAATTCGTCGCGCGGGTAATCCTTGACCCAATCATCGAGGACGTCGAACAGATGCTCCGCCATCAGATAGCGATGCAGCACCTGGTCGTAGGCGGGGTCGTCAAGATCCTGCGCTTTGCCGTCGGCTTTGACCCATTCGATGAGTGAGGTCCAATCACCGAGCGTGCAATGCATGATATGACCGTCGCGGCAGCGTCCGACGCGGAAGAACCGGCTCCAATGCAGCGTGCCGCGGCGCGGCTCGGCGATCTTGTTTTCGAAATAGCTGCCGGCCACGTGCTCGACCGCCGCGGCCGTCGCCTCCTGCATCGAGAGATCGATCCACGCGCCCTGGCCCGAATGATCGCGCGCGAAGAGCGCGCACAGCGCCGCGATCGCCCCGTAATGCGCCGACGAGTGATATGCCTGCAATCCAAGAGGACGCACGGGCGCGCGGCCGGGGAAGCCGTTGACGTAAAGCATTCCGGAAAGCGCGCTCAGCACGGTGTCGTCGGCTTTGAAGTCGCGATACGGACCGGTCTGCCCGAACGGCGCGATCGAAAGCAGGATCAGCGCGGGATTCTCGCGCCGCAAGTCGTCGAAGCCGAGCCCGAGCCGTGCCATCGTGCCGGGCGCGAAGCTCTCCACGACGATATCCGCCGAGCGCGCGAGCTTGCGCAGGATTTCCGCGCCGCGCGGATGATGCACGTCGAGTGTGAGCGCGCGCTTATTGAGATTATAGAACCAGAAGAACAGCGACCGATCGGGATGCGGAACGTCGTCCATGAACGGGCCGATACGCCGCGCGGAGTCGCCGCCAGGCGCCTCGATCTTGATCACGTCGGCGCCGAGATCGGCGAAGATTCGGGCGCATAGCTGCGCGCGATGGTCAGTCAGATCGAGAACGCGTAGGCCCGCGAGCGCGCCGGGAGGATTCACTTTTCGATTTTGCGGGGCGCCTGGCCCAGCCGCTCGATCGCGAACGGGCTCGTGTCGAGCGTCGCCGGAATTTCTTCCAGGACTTCGTTATGCCGTCCGGTGCGTTTGCCGCCGCGGACGCGGATCGTCTCGAAGCTGTCGGGATTGACGTAGCGGACGCCGAGCACGCAGGGCTTGGCCTGTCCGTCTTCATCGACGGGCACCTCGGCGGGACCGGGTTTATCGAAGTAAGTTACTTTTCTGATCGACATCCTTGCCGACGCTCCTGCGCCGCTGATGATACGAAGCCCGTCCGAGTTATTCAAACGCCTCTATCGTCGCGGCGGAAGAGGTTTGGTTCGCGCGCTGGGTATTGCGTGCTCCCCGATACTCTCCAGCACTGCCTGAACGATGGCTTCCGAGATGCGAAAGCCCTTGTGCCGCAAGTCCGCGAATACGGTCGCGGCCGATGCGATGAGGCCGCGCTTTCTCGCGGCGCCGATGATCGCTGCGGTTCCGGTGATCGGAATAGAAAGCGACGCCGCCATCCGCCGACCTTCGCGATCGTCGATTACGAGCAGGCAATTGTGGCCGCGCCGCGCCAGATTTATCGCCGCACAGATGCAACTCTCTTCGCCACGGCCCAGGTCGGGATAGCGCGGCTCTGGCCATTTCCATCCGGGATGCACCCGCAAGATGCGGCGCTTGATCGCGGCCGCGAGCGCGTCCTCGCCGGGCTTGTTCAAACCCGCTAGAATTTCGCCGCGTACCGCTTCGGTCAGATGCACGCGCCCGAAAATCGCCGCAAGCCACTGCAGCCCGCCCACCATGGACAGGCAGATGAGAGGCGCAGCGTCGCTCAGGACGTAGCGTCCCACTTGTCCAGCGCTTCGAGGTCGGCTTTGGCCTCCTGCGCCGTCCCTTGGATGATCGGAATCCCGCGCGACGACAGATGACGCATGAATTTCACCACTGCCATTTCAGCCAGCCGCGCGGCGCGTCCCAGCGACAGATGTCCGCATCGGAACAACTCGGTCGCGATCGCGCGCCTGACGTCAGGCTCCTTGAGCAGCGACTCATCGTCGAGGTTGAGCATGATCGCGGTCGGCACATCGCCCTTGAGCACGATCACTGGAGCATCCTTCACCTTGCGCAATGCTTCGGAAGGGTTGTTCTTCAGTTGATGGACATTGACCGCATGCATCGGCGATTCCTTTATGTGACCAACGCGATCTGACAGAGAAGATAGTATAGGAATCTGACGTAGGAATATAGCCAGGGAATAGTGTCGAAGAAATGCGGCCGAGGTTCGCTTTGTGGCCAATGGTTAGCTTAGCCGCCCACGGCTCCGACGAGGTCATTCCCGCGTGCGCGGCTACCGGAATCCCGAGGAGTCCGAGCTGTGAGTCCACATCTCGTGCGACAGCCCTCCGGCGGCGGCATCGCGATGCTCTCGCGCCCATTGGGCGGGTCAGATAATCTTGAGTGAACGACGAATCATCGCAGATATTGCAGGGAGAATAGCTCGGGCGCGGGATCCGCGTCCGCATTGACCATCCGTGGCAGAGACCGATTACAAATCCACCCTCGCGCTTCCCAAAACCGACTTTCCGATGAAGGCGAACCTCGCCAAGCGCGAGCCGGAAATTCTCAAGCGCTGGGACGAGATGGATATCTATGCGCTGCTGCTCAAGACGCGCAAAGACCGGCCCGCCTGGATCCTCCACGACGGTCCTCCATATGCCAACGGACGGGCGCATCTGGGCACGGCGCTCAATAAAATTTTGAAGGACTTCGTCGTGCGCTCGCGCTCGATGCTGGGGAATCGGACGCCGTTCGTTCCCGGATGGGATTGTCACGGGATGCCGATCGAGCACAAGGTCTCGCGCGATCTGGGCTCGAAGGCTCGTACCATGTCGAAGCTCGAGCTGCGCAAACGATGCCGTGCCGAGGCGGAGAAGTGGATCGACCTGCAGCGCGGCGACTACCGGCGCCTCGGATGTATCGGCGACTGGTTCAATCCATACCTCACGATGGCGCCGGCGTACGACGCTGCCGAGATCGGCGTGCTGCGCGACCTGGTCGAGCGCGGCTACGTCTATCGCGGCCTGCGGCCGGTTCATTGGTGTTTCGATTGTCGCACGGGCCTGGCAGAAGCCGAAGTCGAATATAGCGATCACAAATCGCCCGCGATCTATGTCGCATTTGCATTGAATCAAAATGCCGGTGACGCCGGCGCTCTTGCCGCCGATAATGCGGACCGCACGGAGCTTTCCGCCGCGCACAAAGCGGGCAATCTGTTCGCCGTCATCTGGACGACTACGCCGTGGACGCTGCCCGCCAATCTTGGAATCAGCCTCAACGAGACGTTCGATTACGTCGCGCTGAAGGTCGGCGCGAAATATTACATCGTGGCGGCGCGCCTGGCCGAGGCGGTCACCGAGGCGATCTCGAAAGAGGCCGGGTTGACGGTCGAAAGGACTTTTCCGCTCGATCGCGCCGCGATTCGCGCGCTCGACGGCAAAGATATTTTCCGGCATCCGTTTCTCCCACGTGACGTGAAGCTGATGTACGCCGAGCACGTTACTGCCGATGCGGGCACGGGCCTGGTGCATACTGCGCCCGGTCATGGCTACGAGGATTTCGTGGTCGGCGCGAAGTACGGGATCGAGCCGTTCACCCCGGTTGACGGCGCGGGCGTGTTCACCGCGGAGGGCGGCGAGTGGGCCGGGCGCAACGTGTTCGACGCTAACGACTCGATTGTCGAGCGGCTGCGCGAGACCGGCGCGCTGCTTGCGGCGCATACGATTTCGCACAGCTATCCGCATTGCTGGCGATGCCACAAGCCGCTCATCTTCCGCGCGACCGAGCAGTGGTTCCTGCGGATCGATCACCAAGGGCTGCGCGAAAAAGTCGTCGCGGCGATCGACGGTGCGAGATGGGTTCCCGGATGGTCGCGCGATCGAATCCGCAACATGACCGAGACCCGTCCGGACTGGAATCTTTCGCGCCAGCGCGCGTGGGGCGTGCCGATTCCTGCGCTTAGGTGCTCCGCGTGCGCCAACGTGATTCTCGATTCGGGCGTGATGAAAGTCGCCGAAGCGATTTTCGCGAAAGAAAGCTCGGATGCGTGGTTCGAGCGTCCCGCCGCCGACTTCATGCCGTCCGGGCTCACGTGCCCGAAGTGCTCGGGCGCTGCGTTCACCAAAGAAGAAGACGTGCTCGACGTGTGGTTCGACTCGGGATGCTCGCAGGCCGCTGTGCTTGCGATCCGGCCCGAGCTCGCGTGGCCCGCGGATGCTTACCTCGAAGCGGTCGAACAGGCGCGCGGATGGTTTAGTTCGTCGCTCACTTGCGCGGTCGCGCAGCGCGGCGCGGCGCCGTTTCGCGCGGTCATCAGCCACGGGCTCACGGTGGACGAACACGGACGCAAGATGTCGAAGTCGCTCGGCAACACCGAGGACGCGCACGAGGTCGCCAACCGGCTTGGCTCCGACGTGATCCGGCTGGTCTATGCGTCGCTCGACTACACCAGCGAAATTGCGCTTGGCCCGACCATTTTTACGGCGGTATCGGAATCGTATCGCAAGATTCGCAACACCTGCCGCTATATCCTGAGCAATCTTTCGGACTTCGATCCGGCGCGCGACGCGGTTGCGCATTCGGCAATGCTCGAGTTCGACCGGTTTATCTTGGCGCGTCTGGAGCGACTTAAAAGCGAGGTGCGCCGCGCGTTCGAGAATTATGAGTTTCAGACCGCGTACTCCGCAATTTCGAATTTTATCGTGGTCGATCTGAGCTCGTTGTATATCGACGTCGCGCGCGACCGGCTCTATTGCGACGGCAAGACCTCGGTGAGCCGGCGCTCGGCGCAGACCGCGATGTACCAAATCCTCGACGCGCTGGTGCGGATGCTCGCGCCGCTGATTCCGTATACTGCCGAGGAAATTTATTCCTACGTTCCCGGCAAAACCGCGGAGAGCGTGCATTTGCTCGAGCTCCAGCCCGCTCATCCCGAATGGACCGACGCGGCGCTCGCGGCGAAATGGGATCGATTGCTCGCGGTTCGCGACGACGCGCTCAAGCTGCTCGAAACGATGCGCAAGGCGGGCACGATCGGCGGACCGCTCGATGCCGTGGTCAAAATCTCTTCCGACGCCGCGGCTGACGCCGAAGCATTGAAGGCGTTGTTCATCGTATCGGACGTTGCACCGCTGGCGCCTGACGAAGTTGCCGCGCTCAAGAACGAAGCGGCAGGACGCGACGAGGTCTTTGCGAGTGACGGCTTCTACGCACGCGTCTCGCCGATCGTGGCGCTCACGGGACGGCGTGCGCCGGGCGTGAAGTGCCATCGATGCTGGTGCTATTTCGACGACGGCGGCGACCCCGAGCTGTGCCCGCGATGCCGTGCGGTAGTCAGGGCCTGATCCGGTGAGCGAGACTTTCCCCGTTTCACAGACGGCCGCGCGCTCGCGGCTCGGCGTCATCGCGATCCTGCTCGGTCTCGTGACCGTGCCGATCATCGCACTCGACCAGGCCAGCAAGCTCTACGTCGCGGGCCATATGGCGCTGTACGAATCGATTCCAGTGATTCCGAACTGGTTCGATATCACCTACACACGCAACCCCGGCGCCGCATTCAGCATGTTCGTTGCGATGGCGCCGTGGATTCGCGGCGCGATGCTGCTGGCGCTATCGGTCGCGGCAATTATCGTGCTGCTGGTGTTGATCGCGCGCAGCCGCCGAATCGATATCAACTCGGTCGCGTTCGCGCTGATTCTGGCCGGGGCGGCCGGTAATCTGATCGATCGCGCGGTTCGCGGCCAGGTGATCGATTTTATCCGGGTGCATTATTACGATCTCAATTACCCGGTGTTTAATATCGCCGACAGCGCGATTTCGATCGGAGTCGTGCTGGTCATCCTGGCGACGCTGGTAACCTCACCCGAACAGTCCGGCGAGAGTCGGCCGGCCGACCCGTCGTCTCAACGTTCTTCCCAAAGTCCTGCAGGTAATTGACTGGTCGGGCGGCTTACCGCACCGATTTGACGATTCGCAGCGCACAGGTTTAACCTGCCCTTGCAGACCTGCGCCGAAACCATCGGCGCGGGCGCGAGGAGCGCTGCCGATGAAATCGATCAATACCGTCACTGGAACTTCGACCGCCGAACAGCTCGGCACCACCTTGATGCACGAGCATCTGATGATCGGATGGGCAGGGTGGGAGCTCGATTGCGCCGCGCCGAAGTTCGAGCGCAAGGCGGCGCTAAAGACCTGCGTCGAGCGGCTGAAGGAGTTGAAAGACCTGGGCGTTTCGACCTTCGTCGATCCCTGTCCGATGGATATAGGACGCGACGTGAATTTCATGGCCGAGGTCGCATCGGCCTCGGGCATCAATATCGTCTGCGCCACCGGGCTGTACAAAGAAGACTTCGGCAGCACGCCGTACTTCAAGCAGCGCACGGTCGATCAGATCGCCGAAGTTTACGTGCAGGAAATCACCAAGGGTATCGGCGGCACCGGAATCAAGGCGGGGATTATCAAGTGCGCCACCGGCAAAGGGCAGGTAACCGCGTACGAAGAGAATTGTCTGCGCGCCGCGGGCAGGGCGCATCTGCGCACCGGAGCTCCGATCACGACGCATACCGAAGACGGCACGATGGGGCGCGAGCAGCTCGAGATATTTGCCTCAGAGGGTGTCGATCTCGGCCACGTGGTTATAGGCCACAGCTGCGGCTCGGCGGATCTCGGCTATCACACCGCGATGCTCGATCGGGGATGTATCCTCGGCTTCGATCGCTTCGGCCTGGATTTCCTGCATCCCGACAAGCTCCGCCTCGCGGCGCTGATCGGCCTGCTCGGCGTCGGTTACGAGAAGCAGTTAGTGCTCTCCCACGACACTGTCGCGTGCTGGTTGGGCCGCGGGCTCGATTTACCGCCCGAGACCGCGAAGCTGGTCGAGAACTGGAAGCCGACCCACGTGCTCAAGAATATCGTGCCTGCACTGCGGACGGCGGGGATCGGAGAGGAAAAGATCCGCGCGATGTTGGTGGAGAACCCGCGCCGATACTTCAGTTGAGCACCGGCGCGGGGCTCTTGAGCTTCGATACGCCGCTTTACTTGCGCGGCTCGGACATCGCCACCGGCTCGCCCGCGCCGGTTTCGGCTTTCTCGCGCCACTGATCGATCGCCTCGACCGTGAAACGCCAGTCGCTGCCCACCCGGAAGGCGGGAAGCTGGTTCTTCTTGAGCATCCGGTAAATAGTAGACGGATGCACGCGCAGGTAGCTCGAGACCTCTTGCACGGTGAGCACCCTGCTTCTCATTACTTCAACACGATCCATGACTCACCTCGGCGCCGTTTGATTTGTTTCTTGCTGTCCAGACGGAAGTAGCCAGTAAACTACAGCGCCTTCAGGCCTTATGCCGGTCAGCACGCCCATGAAGGGCAATACTTGGGTTCCGGCAGAAACGCCAGACCTGATACAAACATTAATCCACTATCCCATAAGCGGGTAAAGACTGAATGTTCGCCTGAAAGCTGCAAAATACCGCCGTCCCCAGACAAGCATCGCGCGTCAATGGCGCAATACGCGCTCCACTTCATACGTTTGACGATCACCACCAGTAGGATATTCGTACATTTCGCTAGCTGATAGCAAGCCTAAATCTGATCAGCTATCCACAACTGCGCGCGAACGGGGATGATCAAGTGTGAATAGAAGGGTTTATGAAGTCTTTGCAAGAACGGCGAGAATCTCTTCGATGCCGAGTTTGCGCGTAAACGCATGGCCCATTCGGTCGAGCAGCACGAACTCGATCCCGCCGTCCGCGCGTTTCTTGTCCATGCGTATCGCGCTCAGAAATGCCGCGTCGTGCCGCGCCTTCGACGGCATCGCGGTCGGCAACCCGGTTCGCGCGATCAGGCGCACCAGGCGCGAGGCCTCGTCGGCGCTAAGTCCGCCATGCTGCTCAGAGAGCGTTAACGCGGCCACCATTCCGATCGCGACCGCCTCTCCGTGCAGGTAGCGCCCGTATCCGGCGCTGGCTTCCAGAGCGTGGCCAAGGGTATGGCCGAAATTCAGGATCTTGCGCGGGCCGCCCTCGCGTTCGTCCTTCGCGACGATTGCGGCCTTGTGCCTGAGTGAGCGGGCGATGACTGCTTCGAGGATCGCGGGTTCGCGCGCTGCGATCCGATCGAGGTCGCGTTCCAGGTCTGAGACCATGGCGGCGTCCATGATCGCGCCGTACTTGATTACTTCGGCAAAGCCCTCGCGGTATTCGCGCTCGGGCAACGTGGCCAGCGTGGCGACGTCGGCGACGATCGCGCGCGGTTGGTGGAATGCGCCGATCAGATTTTTTGCGCGTGGATGGTTGACGCCGGTTTTTCCACCCAGCGACGAATCCACCTGCGCGACGATGGTTGTCGGCACCTGCACAACCGCGATTCCGCGCAGGTACGATGCGGCTGCGAAGCCCGCCAGGTCTCCGACCACGCCGCCTCCGAGGGCGAACACCGCGCCCGAGCGATCGATCTCCGCCGAGGTCATCCGATCGTAGAGCAGCGCAAGCGTCGCGAGAGACTTGCTCGCCTCGCCCGCTCCGATTTCGATCACCTCGAGTGCGAAACCTGCGCGCTCAAGCGAGGCGATCGCGCGCGGCGCGTACAGCTTTGCGACGTTCGAGTCGGTCACCAGCGCGGCGCGCCCGGGCCGCAGCCCCGCGCGAGTCGTGAGCGCGCCCAAATCGTCGAGCAGGCCCGCACCGACGTGGACCTCGTGCGCGTTAGCGCCAAGCTCTACGCGGAAAGATTGCATCGCAGCCTGCTATGCTTGACGTACGCGTCAATTACGCGCTCGACCGTGGCTTCGATCGCGAGGTTCGAGGTGTCAATCGTTGCGTCGGCGCGCGCGTATGCGCTTGCACGCTCGGCCATCAATTCGCTGATTCGGTCCAGCAATGGCTTGCCGCCCTCGATCAGTTTGGGCCGCCGCGCCACGGTTCGTCGGACGCGGCGCGCGATTATTTCGGGCCGCGCGCTCAAGCAGATCACGACTCCGGCGGCGTGCAGTTCCGCGAAGTTTGCCTCGTCGACGATCGCTCCGCCTCCGGTCGCGATGACTGCCGGGCGGCGCCTGCCGCACATTGCGCAGCACTCGCGGTCGCGCGCGAGCGCCGCGATCGCCTCGCGCTCGAGCGCGCGCATCCGCGCCTCGCCCTCGTCAGCGAAAATCGCGGCGACGGGCTTGCCTGCGCGCGCGGCGACCGTCGCGTCGGTGTCTTCGAAGCGCCAGCCGAGCCGGCGCGCCACGATCGGACCGATCACGCTTTTGCCGGTCGCCATGAAGCCGGTCAGGATCAGTTTCGGCGCCATCTGATAGGTCATTTTACGCCGTCGCGCGGACGTCCATGCGTGTCAGTAGCTGCGCACCTGCTCGAGATAGCTATTCCAGTTGCGCGTGATCTCCGCCAGCGAATCGCCTCCGAATTTCTCCAGAAACGCCGCCGCAAGCTCGAACGCCACCACCGCTTCGGCGATCACCGCCGCCGCGGGAATCGCGCAGACGTCGGAGCGCTCGATCGTGCCGACTGCTTCCGCCTTGGTCCGCGTATCGACCGACTTGAGCGGACGCATCAGGGTTGAAAGCGGTTTGAACGCGACCCGCACCGTGAGTGGCTCGCCGGTGGACATTCCGCCTTCGGTGCCGCCGGAGTTGTTCGAGTCGCGCGTGAAGCGGCGCGCGCTGGCGTCGTAGCCAATCTCGTCGTGCAGGCCTGAGCCCCGTATCCGTCCAACCTGGAAGCCCGCGCCGAACTCGACCCCTTTGGCAGCCTGCAAGCTTAAAAGCGCATGCGCCAGGCGTCCGTCGAGCTTGCGATCCCACTGCACGTGGCTGCCGAGGCCGACCGGAAGCCCGGTCGCAACCACCTCGACTACGCCGCCAAGTGTGTCGCCGGTTTTCTTGCACGCGTCGATCTCTTCGATAATCGCGCGCTCGGCAGCCGCGTCGGCGACCCGCACCTGCGATTCTTCGGTGATGCGCCGCAGGTCTGCGCAATTCAGATCGCGCGGAGTCTTGGCCTCGGTCGCGCCGATACTCACCACGTAACCGAGCACGTCGATCCCGAACGGCCGCAGAAGCTCCATCGCAAGGCCGCCGATCGCGACGCGTGCGGTAGTTTCTCGGGCCGACGCGCGCTCGAGCACGTCGCGAATATCGTCAAGGTTGTACTTGAGCACGCCCGCCAGATCCGCGTGACCCGGACGCGGCCGCGTGATCACCTTGGCCTCGCCGGCGTCAGCCGGATCGGCGGACATCCGTTTTTCCCAATTCTTGAAATCGCGGTTCGCGACGATGAACGTGACCGGACTGCCCATCGTGCGCCCGAAGCGGATGCCAGAGACGGGACGAACCTCGTCCTTTTCAATCAGCATCCTGCCGCCGCGACCGTAGCCTTTCTGGCGGCGCGCGAGCTGATGGTTGACGCGCGCGAGGTCGATTTCAAAGCCGGCCGGCACACCCTCGACCACCGCGACGAGTTCGGGGCCGTGCGATTCACCGGCGGTGAGAAAACGGAGCATCGATTACATTCCCATCCCGGCCGCATAGCTGCTCCACCGGGGCATCACGATTCAACCATTCCGGGCGATGGCTTGGAAGCAGGGCGGGCGGCGGTTGCTCGCGCGCGATTCGGGAGTAGATTGCACTCGGCACCGCGCCTTGAGCGGAGCCCTCTCGATGCAGGCGAAAGTGGTAATCGTCGGAGCGGCGCATGGCGTCGATCAACTGACATATGACATTCCATCCGCGCTCGAGGGCCGTGTCGCACCGGGGCATCGCGTGCTGGTGCCGCTGCGCTCGCGCAAGCTCACGGCGGTGGTGCTCGAGGTTGGAGAGGCGTTGAATGCGGGCGCGCTAAAGCCAATCGCAGAGCTGATGGAGCCGCAGCCGCTGTTCGACTCCGCGCACCTGAAGCTGCTCGAATTTCTCGCGAGCTACTACATGGCGCCGCTCGGCGACGCGTACCGCAGCGTTATTCCTTCGGTCGCGCGCGTCGAGTCACGGGTCGAATATTGTCTTGCGTTCGAGCCCGATGTGCTGCGCGCGGCGGCGCTCAGCAAGGTCGAGCGCAAGATTATCGATCTGATTTCGCGCCGCCCCGTATTCGCGAGCCGCGTCGAGAAGCTCGGACCGCCCGGCGAGGTTCGCGCCGCGCTAGCGCGGTTGCAGAGCGAGGGAATTATCGAGCGTCACGACGCGACCCGCGGACGCCATCGCGAGCGCGAGGAATTCTTCGCGCGAATAGCGCCGCATGCGCAGACGCCTGCGCTGCGAGGCCCCAGACAGCGCGAGGTTTACGCGCTCGTCGCGGCGGCTGGCGAGGGGGGTCTCGCACTCGAAGAGCTGGCCGCGCAGATTCGCGGCGCAGCGCCAATCCTGAAGTCGCTGGCGCGGCGCAAGCTCGTCGAGCTCGCGCCGATCACGGAGATCGCCGCCGAGCCCGCGCGCGTTGCCGATTTCGAGTTGAGCGACGAACAAAAGCTCGCGGTTGAAGCGGTCGCGCCTGCCGTCCTCCAGTTCCGCTTCGAGACCTTTCTTCTCTGGGGCGTCACCGGCAGCGGCAAGACCGAGGTTTACCTTCATCTCGCAGCGCGCGCGCTTGCGGCCGGGCGGCAGGTTCTCGTGATGGTGCCCGAGATCGCGCTGGCCGACGAAGTGGTACGCTCGTTTCGCGCCCGCTTTGGAGCGCTGGTGGCGGTCGCGCACAGTGCGCAGAACGTGAGCGAAAGGTGGGCAAGCTGGATGAGCGCGATCGGCGGTGCGGCGCGGATCATGATTGGACCGCGCTCGGTCATCTTCGCACCGATTCGCGATGCCGGGCTGATCATTGTCGATGAAGAGCACGACGCCGCGTACAAGAGCGAAGAGGGCATCCGCTATCACTCGCGCGATCTCGCGGTCGCGCTCGGCGGCTACAGTCGATGCCCCGTCGTGCTGGGCTCAGCTACTCCCTCGGCCGAGTCGTTCGCAAATTCGCGCCGCGGACGCTACCGCCTTCTGCGGCTTGCGCGGCGCGTGAACGATCGCGCGATGGCGGAAGTCGAGATTGTCGATCTGCGCCGCGCGATGCCTCTGCCGCTCGCGGCCCCTGCTCAGTCCGGCCGCAATGGCGCGGCGCCTCCCGCCAAACCGTCAGCGCCCGCCGACGCGGTTCCGCTCTCGCCCGTGTTGATGGAAGCTATCCGCGCCAACCTAGCGTCAGGCGGGCAGGCGATGGTGTTTCTGAATCGGCGCGGGTTTCACAATTTTCTGCAATGCAGCCTCTGCGGCAACGTTATCGCGTGCGCGAATTGCAGCGTCAGCATGACGTTTCACTTGCGCGACCGCTCTCTCAGATGCCACTACTGCGGCAGCCACAGCCCGGCGCCCGATGTCTGCCCCGAGTGCAAAGGCTACGGACTCTCGGGCCAGGGTTTTGGCACTGAGCAGCTCACGTCCGCTCTGGAAGCCATCTTTCCGGAGGCAAGGATCGGCCGGATGGACAGTGACACCAGCGGAAAGCGCGGAGCGCGCGCGCGGATCCTGGCGGCGCTGCGCGCTGGCGAGATCGATATCCTGGTCGGCACCCAGATGATCACCAAGGGTTTCGATTTTCCCGGCGTCACGCTGGCGGCCGTGGTGCTGGCCGATATGGGACTCAACCTGCCGGACTTCCGCTCCGCCGAACGCACCTTTCAGGTGCTGACCCAGGTGGCCGGCCGCGCGGGTCGCGGCGAGCGCGCGGGCCGGGTGATTATCCAGACGCGCGCGCCGCACCATTACAGTATCCGCGCCGCGCAGGGGCAGGATTACGCGCGCTTCGTGCGCCGCGAACTCGAATTGCGCAAAGAGCTTGGCTATCCGCCGTTCGCGCGCCTCGCGATGGTCCGGATCGAGGGCGAGGATTCGCGACGAGTCGCGCAAATCGCGGCGGCCACTGCACAAGCGCTCACGCGCTGCTCGCCGTCGCCGGAGATCCTGCGCGTACTCGGACCGTCGCCGGCGCCGATCGAGCGGATCAAGCAGCGCTACCGCTGGCAGGTGATGCTAAAATCCAAAGCGCTGCGCCCGATGCGTGCCGCGCTCGCGTCTATGCGCGCCGAGATTGGTCCGATCGCCGAGAAGCATCGCGTCTATCTGATCGTCGATATCGATCCGGTGCGGATGCTATAGGCGCGGAGAAGTTTCATAAGCAGGAACCGATATGCCACCAAGTCATGACGCCGTGCCGCGCGCACGGCACAGTTTCGAAGTGGGGATGGAGGACGGCGCGGTTATCCGCGTGCGCCAGCATGGAGTTCCCGGCGCGCCGCGATTGGTTTTGAGCCACGGCAATGGCCTCGCGATCGACGGTTATCTGCCGTTCTGGGGGCCGCTGTGCGCGCGTTATGAAGTCGTGTTGTTCGATTTCCGGAATCACGGCCACAACCCGTTGCATCGCGAGGACGCTCATCTGTGGACCCATTTCGTAACCGACATGGAGGCCGTGTTCACGGCGATTCAGCGCGAGCTCGGCGTGAAGCGCACCGCGGGCGTGTTCCATTCGCTCTCGGGTGTCACGGCCGCGATGCACGTGCGCAGGTACGGCAAACGTTTCGAGGCGATCGTGCTGTTCGACCCGCCGATGTTTCCGCCAGACGGTCATCGATTGCGCGGCAATCAGGCCGACGACAAGAACTCGCTCGCGGGCCGCGCGCGAAGGCGCACAGAGCGCTATGCCGATCCGTCGATCCTCGCGGCCCAATTTCGCAAGTACAACCCGCGCTGGCGGCCCGAGGCTTACGAGCTGATGGCGCGTGCGACGCTGCGGCACGACACTCGCGCCGGCGACTGGATTCTCGCCTGCCCGCGCGAGCTCGAAGCCAACGTGTTCTCGACCAACGTCGATCCGACGCTGTGGACCGCGATGGGCGCGCTGCCGGTGCCGGTCAAGTTGATCTGCGGCGATCCCGATCTCATGGGCGTGATGCCGCCGGCACTAATCGGCCGCGAACTCGCGCGCGAGCACAACCTGCCCTACGAATCGATCCCGGGCACGACGCATTTCCTGCAAATCGAGAAGCCCGAAGAATGCACCCGCGCGATGGAATCATTCCTCGCCAAGTATGATCTGGCCGCGCGATAGCCGCTGTAAATAGTGGGGCGGGCGTCTCGCCCGTCATTGACGGCGGGCGAGGGCCCGCCCACCAATGTCTGTTGTCCGCTCAAGTCGCCCGCAGCCACGCCGACCGTTGGGATCACCGAGTTTCAAACTGATTCGGCTAGCACCCGCTTGGAGCGTGCTAATATCGAACTAAGGGCAAACGAATCCGGCGGAACCATTTGTGACGAGGCTTCGTAGCCTCCAACAAGATAGCGCGGGCCTGTTCACTGCCATCCCATTCAATGCCAGCTTTCCATGACCATTCGGTCGGATCGGCAACAAAATGCGGAATCGTTTCGATGATCCCGCTTGCCAACCTTTCGGCCTCATTTAGTGTCAGATCGTCTTGCAAGAGTCGAAGAATTTCCTGCAACACAGTGACCGGACGACCGTATGAATAGGCTTTCGAATTCCAATTCATCGAGGGCACTCGATTATCGTCCTCGGCAATCCTTCAATAGTCCATAACCCATCCCTGACGCCGGCGGCCATAGCGTACCGTTCCCGCGCCTCGGCGGCTTTCGAGCGGGCGGTCGCTTTGATAGATTTTTCGATGTTAGACGTAACGTAGATGGCGCTGCTAAAAATCCGGAAATTTCCCGACGAGTCGCTCAAAACGGTCGCTCAACCGATTGAGAATATCGACGGCAAACTCAACTCGCTCATCGACAGCATGGCGCAGACCATGTATTCCGCGCCCGGCGTTGGCCTGGCCGCGCCGCAGGTGGGCGAGTCCAAACGGATCGTGGTGCTCGACACTGATCATGACCAGCCAGGCAAGAATTTGCTCAAGTTAATCAACCCGCGCATTGTCGAGTCCGAGGGCAAAGTCGTTTGGGAAGAGGGCTGCCTGTCCGTGATCGATTATTCTGCCGACGTCGAGCGCGCGGCCCGCGTGCTGGTTCGCGCATGGACTCCCGATCAGGAAGAGATCGAAATCGAAGCCGACGATTTGCTCGCGGTCGCGTTGCAGCATGAGATCGATCACCTCGACGGCAAGCTATTCATCGATCGAATCAGCCGGATCAAGCGCGAGCTTTACCGGCGCAAGCTCAAGAAGCTGATCAAGGATGGCAAGGCCGACGAACGTCCCCCCTCCAAGGTCAGGATCTGAAATCGCAGCGCGGCTGAAAATAATTTTCATGGGTACGCCCGCGCTCGCGGCGCATATCCTCGACCGCCTGGCGACGCAGCCCGACCCGCGCTTCAGCGTTGTCGCCGTCGTGACTCGGCCAGATGAGCCGCGCGGCCGCGGACTGGCGCTTGCCCCGAGCGAGGTCGGAGCGGTAGCCGCGCGGCACAATCTGCCGGCGCTGAAGCCGGTCAGGATTCGCACCCCGGAATTTCTTGCTGAGATCAAATCCTACGATCCCGATCTGCTCGTTGTCGCGGCCTATGGAAGAATTCTGCCGCAGCCGATTCTGGACGCGGCGAAGCTTGCGCCGATCAACGTTCACGCTTCGCTGCTGCCACGTTTTCGCGGCGCGGCGCCGATCGAGGGGGCGATTCTTTCTGGCGACCGTGAGACCGGTGTCACGATCATGCGAATCACCGCCGCGATGGATTCCGGACCGATCATTCTGCGCCGCGCGATTCCGATCACATCCGACGACACGCAGGGTTCGCTCAAGTCAAAGCTCGCCGAACTTGGCGCCGGCGCGTTATGCGATGCGCTCGATCTCTACGCGCGCGGCTCAGTTGTCGAGACGCCGCAGGATGAAGCGCTCGCGACCTATACCAAGCAAGTTGGCAAAGAAGACGCCGTGATCGACTGGAGTGCCGACGCCGCACAGATCGAGCGGATGACGCGCGCGTTCGATCCATGGCCAGTTGCGCGCACGACGCTCGGCGGCGGGCCGATACTCCTCTGGCGCGCGCGAGATCTCGAGGATGTGCAGCAATCTTCCGCCGCGCCGGGAACTCTCGTCGTCGTCAAGCCCGAGCCGATCGTGCGATGCGGCCGTGGAGCACTCGTTCTGCGCGAGGTTCAGGCGCCGGGGCGCAAACGGATGCCCGCGGCGGATTTTTTCAACGGACGCCAGGTGGCGTCCGGCACCAGGCTCGGCGCATGAGCCCTCCAGTGAGGCATCCGCCCGCGCGCGCGGAGGCGCCGCGCTTCACCGACGAGGGTTTGCATGCGCGGCGAATCGCGCTCGATATTCTGCTCGAAGTTGAGTACCGCGGCGGATACGCCGACGCGCTGCTTGGCGGAAAAATCGCAACACTCGATCCCGCCGATCGCCGCCTGGTTACGCGCCTGGTCCTCGGCACGCTCGCGTGGCGCGGGCGTCTCGATTACGAACTCGAGCAGATGACGGGGCGTAAGCTCGCACAAATCCAGCCCGAAGCGCTCGAGCTCATGCGGATGGGTCTTCTTCAGCTCCGGTTTCTCGATCGGATGCCGCCGCATGCCGTCGTTTCCACGACCGTCGAACTTGCCAAGCGCAGCGCCGGAACCAAGGTTGCCGCGGGATTTATCAACGCGATAATGCGCCGCGCGACGCGCGAGAAAATCGCGATGCCACCGCGTGAGCCCGACCTGACTCGATATCTCTCGATCGCGTACTCGCATCCGCGATGGCTCGTGGAGCGGTTCGTCGAGTGGTTCGGCGCCGACAACGCCGAGCGCTTGATGGCCGCCGACAACGAAGCCGCGCCCAACGTGATTCGGCTGAATCTCGCGCGCGGCTCGCGAGCGGAAATAATCGAACGGCTCTCTGCTGACGGTTTTCAGATGGGCGGCGGCGGCCACGCACTCGAAACGATCGTGCTGGCCAGCGCCGCGCGCTTCGATTCTGATTCCTATCGCGCTGGGCTGTTCGTCGCCCAATCCGAGGCCTCGCAACTCGTCGCCCGGATGCTCGCGCCGCGTGCGCGCGCTGTGATCGTCGATCTGGCGGCGGCGCCTGGCGGCAAATCGACCCATCTCGCGGAGCTCGCCGGTAAGGGCGCGCGGATATTCGCGCTCGATCGAAATCATGGCGGATTAAAGAACGCACGTGATCTCGCGGCGCGGCTGCGGCATCCGAACATCGAATTCATCCGCGCCGACGCGGTCGCCGCGCTTCCGTTTCCCGCGCGAAGTGCCGACTTCGTGTTGCTCGACGCGCCATGCACCGGACTCGGCACGCTGCGGGAGCATCCGGAGATCAGATGGCGCGTTCAGCCGAGCGATCCGGCGCGGATGGCGCTGGTGCAATCGGCTATACTCGCCAACGGAGCCGGAATTCTCCGCCCGGGTGGCGCGATGGTTTACTCCGTGTGCAGCCTCGCTCCGGAAGAGGGCGACGGCGTGGTGCGGGATTTTCTCGCCGCGCATCGCGATTTCGAAATCGATCGAATGCCTGCGGTACGCGCCGAAGCGCAGGACCTCTTCGACGACGCCGGCTTCATGCATACGCGCCCCGACCGCGGCGGCCTCGACGGCTTCTTCGCCGCGCGCTTGGTCAGAAAGCCGTCGTCCTGATCAACTCTATTGCCCTGAAGCTCGCAGCGTGCGGACGGTCCGCAGCGCTAGTTTCTGGATCGCATGACTCTCCTGCTGCCCCACCGCCATCACGCCCAGTCCCAGCACAATGACGGCCACCGACACTGCGGCGACGCGATAAAAAATCGGTTTGCTGCGAATCTGGCCGTACACGATTGGAATGTCGATCAGCGCACTCGCCATCGAGGTGAGCACAACCGCCATCCCCGCGCTGTCGGGCGATATACTTCCTGCCGCCGCGAGCGCCGCTGCGGTCGCGGTGGTGCTCGCACTGCTGACCAGTCCGCCGACAATGCTGAGCACCAGGAATCCTGTAGTGCCAAGATACCGCTCGGCGAGAGTGCCCGCGGCGGCGATCGCGAGGAACATCGCGGCGAACTTCAGCACGTGCGGCAGCGAGATGGGGGAAGAGAGCGCAAGCTGCGACACCGGATTGTCGCGCCGTCGTCCATGGAACCAGACCGTTATGAGCGCGGCCAGAGTCATCGCGGCGAGCGGTAGCAGCGCGGTGCCGACGGCAATCGGCGCGAAAATCGCAAGAATCACGAGGTTGCGCAGGAACATCGCGACGCTGGTGACCATGATCACACTGACCGCCATGCGGGCGGAACCGTCCGCTTCCCTGAACAGGCCCGAGAGCTCGGCCGCCGCCGCGGTGCTGTTGACTAGTCCGCCAAGGAAAGCGGCATAGAAGCTGCCGCGGGTTCCGTACAGGCGCAGCATCAGGTAGTTCGCGAATCCGAGCCCTGCGATCACAACCACGATGAGCCACGATTGTTTCGGATTCAGAAGCGCGAAGGGATCGATGAATCTGTCTGGCAGCAGTGGATAGATGACGAAAGTGAGCAATCCCAGCAGCACCGCGCTGCGGATCTCTTCGGGCTGCAGGCCGCCCGCGAAACGCGACAACCCTTCTTTCCACGCCAGCAACATCGTCATCGCGATCGCCGCCGTGATGGCGGTGAAATAATGCCCTTGTCCGATCAACGCGCCGAGCATCAGCGTCACCAGCAGCGCGACCGAAGTGGTTATTTCCAGCGGCGCATCGCGATCGATTACGAACGCGGAGTCGTGAGTGGCTTTGGACGGTGCGTTCGATTCACGCGGTTCTATCCGCCAATTCTTAATCAAGTGATGGACATTCAGGAGGATTACGAGCAGGAAAGTGCCGCAAAGAGCCGCAATTAGAAGATCGGGAGCGACCAGGCAAGTCAGGGTTCCGAGCAACGCGATAATTGCGAAGGTGCGGACACCGACCGCTTTCTGCGCCCACTCCCGCTCCAGTCCGACGAGCAGTCCGACGGCGACCGCCAGCGCGATTTTCGAAGCAACATCCGCGCGGGCAAAAAAACTGACAACTCCGGGCATCAAGTCTTTCAATCCTCCTCCAACAAAAGCATCGCGCAGGCGTTGCGCCTGCAAAAGTGAATACGCCGCCGCGCCGGCCGAGAGCGGCGGTTGCGTGATGCGATCTTCTCGGCGCGATCGATTAAATTGCTTGCTGGAAAAGCGGCGGTGGCCGCAGGAACATCTCGAGGTAGATCAGAAGCTCGCGGATCGGGAGTTCGATTGAAAATAGAATGGAGCCACGGATCAAACGAAACCGCGGACCGATGAGCGACAAGCCCACGACTGCTGCCAGAGCCATCGCGCTTTCGACCGCCGCAAGAACTCGCGCCGGCTGGCCGCTGTCAGGCCGCAGATCGCCGTGCAGGATGTGGCTCACGGGGAAAACGGAGAGGCTATTGTACCTGGCAAGTTGAACGTGGAGGGTGAGCGCGAACGTGAACAGAAGCAGCAACACGACGAAAAGTTCCAATCGAAGTCGCGAACCGCTCACCGACATTGGACGATTTTCGATCTCGCGCCGCACACGATCGAAGCTAAGGTCGTGTCCGCAGTCAGTCAATAGAAAAGACGGTGTGCGTTGTGCGATTCGGCATCGCAGAGCCCGCGATGATAGACTAGTCAGGACGATAGGTTACTGATGCGAGGCATTGACATGGAAACTGCGGTCACCGAGAAACTCAAAAAACTGGACGAGGCGATCAGCCGACACGTGCGGCCCGATTCGTTCCCGCTCGGAATCCGGATGCTCAAGCCCGGCGAGCCGGTGCCCGAGGGCTTGCGTATCCCGAGCAAGAGCATGGGTGAGCACTGGATCGTATGCCAATCGATCGGGGTCGCGCGCCGCTACGGATGGGGAATCGCGGTTGGAAAAGAGGACGTGATCTGTCCGCTCTCAGCGATCGCATTCGGATTTCGCAAACCCAACGACGAATACCTGCACGGCTTCGCCTCGACCGGAATGTACTGCGAGAACGAGGAAGCGGCGACGCGGCTCGAAGCGGGCGTCTGGCACTTCGAGCCGGGCAGCTATGATTACGTCTGCGTCGCCCCGCTTGGTCGCGCGACTTTCGAGCCGCACGTCGTCGCGATGTACGCGAACAGCGCGCAGGTGATGCGGCTGGTGAATGCGGCTCTTTACACCCGCGGCGGAAGAATCGAAAGTACGACCGGGGGGCGGCTGGATTGCGCGGAAATAGTAATTCAAACGATGACCACCGCCGCGCCGAAAGTGATTATCCCATGCAACGGCGATCGCGTCTTCGGCATGGCGCAGGACACCGAGATGGTATTCGCATGCCCGTGGGCGTTCGTGGACGAGCTCCTTAAAGGACTCGAAGGCACCTACAAGGGAGGAGTGCGCTATCCGGTTCCGGTGGCGATGCGAGGCACGGTCACGATGCCGAAGCATTACCAGGAACTGCTCACGATGCTCGAGAAACGGGATACCAAGTAGCATTGGCGCGCCACTGAATAATTCAGATTTCCAATCTGAACTGAGAATTTAGTGAGAAATGAAAACGGGCGGCCCGCACAATGGACCGCCCGTTTTGTTGACTACTATAATCCTTGCGCTTAGTCCTGGGCGGGCGGCGCGGATTCAGACTGCTGCGAGCTGTTCTGATGCATCAGTGAGTGCATCTGCTGGTGCAGCGCCTGCATCTGCGTATAGGTCGAGCCGGCCTGCGCGAGCTGCGTCGGCGTCAGGACTCCGCGAATCTGGATCGCGGTCTGCAAAAAGGCCTGGTCGATCTGGCTCTGAATCTGTTCGTTGCCGGTCACCATCGGCGACAGATCAGACGCGGTGACTGTTCCTGCGGCCAGGTACTTCGTCGCTATCGCTTCGCGGCCAGAATGCAGTTGCTGGAACAGCGGCTTCAAGGTCGCGAATTGCGACTTCATGATCGTATGAATCTGCTCGCGCTGTGCCGAGGTCAGATTGGCCGAATGCAGGACCGCCGGCAACGGAACACCCACGGCGCTGCCGCCTCCGTGCCCATGCATATGCGCCGCGGCGGGTGCGGCGGTGATCGCGAGCGCAAAAACTCCGGCAGCGAGTCCAATCCATCGTGCTTTCATTTCTTTAGATCTCCTTACTTCCATCAAAGTTAATTCCTCGAAGTCAGTTTTTGACAATTCGAGCGGGGACTCGGAGGCCCAGCCTGCCCGGGGAGGGGGGCAGGATATCGCTGCGCGCGGAGCCTGCTGCCGGAGACATCCTCGTCCCCGCTCATGATAGGGTAGACGCGGATTGCTCCGGCGAGTTGCGCGAGCGTCGCACGGCCCAATGCATTATACTTTCAGCAGCGTTGTGGCTGACCCGGCCGATAGTACCCGCCGTCCGATGACCGCAACTCCGGAATCCGCACCGCGTCTGGCACGTATAGGAAGATAGTGGGAAACCCCTGCCTCAATCCCGAACATCCGGTTTCGATAGTACTCCGCGCACAGGGCGGGGATGAGGCCGCGCTCGAGGAGTTGGTTACGCTCTACCAGGAAAGAATTGGCGGATTTGTCTATTCGATCCTAGGCGATACCGAGGCGATTCCGGATATCTGCCATTCCGTGTTCGTCAAGATGATCGTGGGACTTAAGCGCCTGCGCGAGCCGGTCAGCTTCGAACCGTGGCTGTTCAGAATCGCGCGTAACGCCTGCAACGATTTTCTGCGCCGCAAGCGGATGCGCCAGATCTTCGTTCCCTTCGAGCGCAAGCACGAGCAGGTAGCCGCTCCCGCACGTCCCGAGCGCGACAGCAGGATCGACGCGATGCGCCGCGCGATCGGCGGGCTACCGGCGCGTCAGCGCGAACTGATTTCCTTGCTCCAGGATCACGACTGGAGCTACGAGGATTTGGCGCGGGTCACGAATACTACAGTGGGTTCGGTAAAGTCGCGTCTGTTCCGCGCGCGCGAATTTTTACGCGAGAAAATCACCGCGGATGAGCTGCGCGAGATCCAGCGCGAGCCGGCAAATGCCGGCCGGCGCGAATCCGCCGCGGCGAGTCCGGTCGAGGAATCAAATGACTACTAGATTTGGATACTCACAACGCCGCGAAGCAGGCCGTCATCTGCCACCGGGTTTTTCGAGCCGGGTAGTCGCTGACGCACGCGCACTGACGCGAGGCTCGGGCGAGCGGCGCCTGATGGCGATAACCGGCGCGGCCTGTATCGCATTGGTAATCGCGGGACACCTGGCGATTACTGCGGCCACTAGCCGCGCAAACCTTGAGCAATGGTCCAGCACCACGAGTCAAATCGTCGCGCTGGAAGAGACCCCATGAGCGACCGCCTCCAGACAATCATCATCACTGTATTGCTATTCGTCAGTGGATTACTGATCGGAGTATGGACTCAGCGCAGCCGCCCGTTCCCGCCACCGCCGATTCCGCTGATGGGCGAGTTCGAGGGGCCGCGCGTGCTGGGCGAATACCCGCATCATCATTCCCATCGCTTTGAGCGCGAAGAGTTTTTCGGCAAAGGGCGGATGTCGCCCGAAGAAATGCGCGCCAGGCTCGCCGAGCTGCAGCCGCGGATCAAGGCCTTCCAGGCCAACCTTGCCAATATCGAGAGCGACTTCCGCAAGGGCTTTGACGCGATTCTCACTCCCGCGCAAAAGACCAAGCTCGACCAGATCACCGCCGAGCGCCATCATCGCTTCGACGACGGTCCGATGCCCGGATGCGCCGGCGAACTCGGCACGCCGCTCATCCCGATCGTGATCTATCGTCCGCTGCTCGATCGGATGACCGAGATGTTGACGCTCACATCGGCGCAGCACGATCAGCTCGAGACCTTGCTGGTAGAGCGGCGCACGCGCTTTCTGAAATTCGTTGACGACAATCCGCCGCCGAGCTTCAACCTGCGCGATATGATTGGACGCGGTTCCGCGCCGAGCGGCGCGGCGACCAGCGACGCGGCATCGCCCGCTCCGCCCGAGCCGCCCGCCACTGACTGACTGGTTCGCGGGATCTCGCGGCGGGGCCCGCGCGAGGCTATCTTGTGCGCATGGAGCGACAAGACAAAATCGCGCCGTCGGTGCTCTCCGCCGACTTCGCGCGCCTGGGCGAAGAAGTCGCGCGCGTCGAGCGCGCCGGCGCGGACCTGATTCATTTCGACGTGATGGACGGGCACTTCGTGCCCAATATCTCAATTGGCGTGCCGGTGCTCGAATCGCTGCGCAAGGTGACGCGGTTGCCGCTCGACGCGCATCTGATGATCGAGAATCCGGAAAAGTACGTCGAGGTTTTCGTCAAGGCCGGCGCAAATTCCGTCTCGGTTCACGCCGAGGTATGCAAGGACATCCCGGCGATGGCGAAGCGGCTGCATGACTTGGGCGCGCGCGCGTCGATCGGCATCAACCCCGAAACCGACGTCGAGCGCGTGCTGCCGTTCGCCGAGCATCTGGACATGATCCTGATCATGAGCGTGCATCCGGGCTTCGGCGGGCAGGGATTTATTCCCGGCGCGCTCGACAAGCTGCGCATCGTCAAGCGCGAGCTAGACCGCCGCGGCCTCGCGATCGATATCGAGATCGACGGCGGAGTAAAGCTCGACAATATTGCCGACGTGAAAGCGGCCGGCGCCAACGTATTCGTCTCCGGCTCCGGAATCTTCGGTCATCCCGACTACACCGCAATCATCCACGAGATGCGCGACCAAATCGCCCATGCGGTCGCAACACCGTCGCGGAAATAGGCTGACCTGACCGTCGCCGGTGCTGCTCTCGCGCGAGATCGGCGCCGATGCTATAACAGTCCTTCTGCGAGTTCCCGGCGTGATTTTACGGAAATCGGGGTGTAGCTCAGCCTGGCCAGAGCACTGCGTTCGGGACGCAGGAGTCGCTGGTTCAAATCCAGTCACCCCGACCACTTCTCACCGCGAACCTGAGTCATCGTGCTTACACTCATCATCCTCGTAATCGGCGCGTATTTGATCGGATCGATCCCGTTCGGCGTGATTGTCGGGCGGATGCGCGGGTTCGACCCGCGCGCTGTCGGTTCGGGAAATATCGGTATGACTAACGTCGCCCGCGCCGGCGGCGCCAGTGCGGCGATCATCACATTCGTCGGCGATATCCTCAAAGGCGCATTGCCTGTCCTCTTCGCGCGCCTGGCGGGCTTTGGCCCGGCCGTCATCGCATGGACCGCGATCGGCGCGTTCGTCGGCTCGATCTGCTCGGTCTTTCTGGGGTTCAGCGGCGGCAAAGGTATTTCCGCCGCACTCGGCATCTGGCTCGTGATCTCGCCGCTTGCCGTCCTGATCGCCGCGAGCGCCTTCGCGATTGTCTTCGCGATCTTCCAGATCGTGTCCGTGGCGTCGCTGACCGCCGCGATCGTGATGCCGCCAGCCGTCGCTTTCCTGCACCTCCCAAGTCCATTCCTGTTGCTTGCTATCGTCATAACCGCCCTTATACTCCTGCGGTTTCACGCGAATATCGCGCGGCTGATTCGCGGCGAGGAACCGCAGTTTCGGCCCTGGGCGAAGTCCGATGCCCCGGCGTGAGGGCGATGCCTGCCGATTCATCGTTAGCCCACCGGATGGGCATTATTGTCAACAGATTCGCGGCCCGCGGGGTCGATTCTGGGCATCCGCGATGGCATCGCGATTGCCTGTCGATAGATGGGACCGGCGCCCGCGGCGGGCACTTGCGCAACCCGCCCCGAAGGGGAAAAGGTAAAGCAGCCTCCGCGTAGTCGCCTGAGCGCCCGCGCTGGCCCGCCAAGAGACTGAAAGGAGCCATATGAATCAGGAAGTGATCTGGATGGTCGAAGCGATCATCAAGCCGTTCAAGCTCGACGAAGTCAAGGAAGCCCTGTCCAGCATCGGGGTGCAGGGGCTTACGGTCAGCGAAGTGAAAGGTTTCGGCCGCCAGAAGGGACACACGGAACTCTATCGAGGCGCCGAATATGTGGTTGATTTTCTGCCGAAGGTGAAGCTCGAGATCGTCGTTGCCGACGCGCTTTTGAGCCAGGTAGTCGAGACGATCGAGCGCGCGGCGCGCACCGGACGAATCGGCGACGGAAAGATCTTCGTGATGCCGATGCAGGAAGTGGTGCGAATCCGCACCGGCGAGCGCGGCGCCAGCGCGCTTTGACCGCGCCCGCCGCTAGGCGCTGCCCATAAAGATCGGATCAGAGCAGAAAACGTGCGCGCGGTGGCGGGAGATTCCGCTGCCGCGTTTCTTTTGACGGCCAAAGCATACCGGCTACGGATCCGTGCTTCTGAAAAGGGAGCAGGAAGCCGTTACTTAGTGGACTTCCTCCTGGTAGACGCGAATTCGTCCGCATTCGACAATCCAGAGCTCTCCCTCCAGGCTCTCTCGCGTTAATCCCTCAATCAGCGTTCGCGCCAGCTCCGCAAAATCATCGAAAGATGCTCGTTTGGGAAGCCGGAGTACCGCAATTCCTGAGTACCGGGAGGATTTGAACACAATCGGATTGCTGAAATCCATATCCAACGTAACGATCGCCCGGCCTTCGTCGCGGCAGCGCTCGATCAACTCAAGGTCACCGCTGCCGGAAAGTTGCCGCTCGGGAACCGTCGCCGTATCGTGACCGGCCCGCCGGAATATTGCCGCCAGAGGAAGTCCCAGGTTTTCGTCCAGTTTGAGTTTCAATGCTTCGCTTCGATAGGAATCTCGACGAATCGCTCGCGCGTCATTTCGGCGCCTTATGCGATGCAGGCCTCACGTCTGATTCTTCGATACCAGGATAGGTCTCGAGAATTTCCGCAGTCGTAGCGCCCTCGGCGAGAAGATCGAGGATTAGAGACACCCAGATTCGATGCCCGCGGACGCACGGTTTGCCGAAACAGACTTTTGGATCGATCGAAATGCGCTTGACCAATTCCGCGTTTGCCATAACTAGCCTCACGCCGATATTACCAGAATCATAGTACCGAGCGGAGGTAGAGCAGCATCCTCACCCGACCTCACCTGCGCGCTTACGCTTCGCGGAAGGTTTTGCTTCTTACGCCGCGGGCGAAGTCCCACTTGCGGCCCTTCTTGAACTCGCTGACGATTCGCCGCGATACCACCATCCGATGCACTTCGTCGGGTCCATCATAGATGCGGGCGAAGCGCGCGTGGCGATACATCCGCGCGAGCGGAGTATCCTCCGACACCCCGAGCGCGCCGTGCACCTGGATCGCGCGATCGATCACGTCGTGCAGAACCTTGGCCCCGAAGAACTTGATCAGCGAGACCTCGACGCGCGCCTCGTCGCCGGCATCGATCTTCGCCGCCGCGTCGAGCGTCAGCAATCGCGCCGCCTGGATCTCCGCTGCCGAGTCGGCGATCCAGTTCTGCACCGTCTGCTTGTCTGATAGCGGTCCGCCAAACGTTTGGCGGCTCAGCGCCCGTTCGACCATCAGCTCGAACGCGCGCTGCGCCTGCCCAAGCCATCGCATGCAATGAAAAATCCGCCCTGGTCCGAGCCGCTTCTGCGCGATCTTGAAGGCCTGCCCGCGCGGCCCGAGCAGATTGGTCAGCGGCACGCGCGCGTCGGTGAAGCGAATCTCGCAGTGACCGCCCGCGGTCTCGCCCATCACCGGAATGATGCGCTCGATCTTCAGCCCCGGCGTATCGATCGGAACGATGATCATGCTGAACTTGTCGTAGGTCGCGGCGTCGGGATCGGTCACCAGCATGACGGTCGTGTAGGCCGCGTGATTCGCGCCGCTCGAAAACCATTTATGTCCGTTGATTACCCATTCGTCGCCGTCCTGCACCGCGCGCGTGCGCAGCCCGGTCGGGTCCGCGCCCGAGACCTCCGGCTCGGTCATCGAAAAGCACGGATAGATATCGCCTTTGACCAGCGGAAACATCCATCGCTTCTGCTGCTCCGGACTGCCGTACATGTGCAGCATCGTCGCGTCCTGCGCCGAATGAGTGCCGAGGCCGGCCATCGCGAACTCGCTGCGTCCGACCAGTTCGTTGACGAACACGTACGGCATAAAGCCGAGTCCGCCGCCGCCGATCTCTTTGGGCAGGCCGAGCGCCCACAGGCCGCGCTCTTTGGCCTTCGATTGGATCGATTTCATCAGGCGGCCCGACTCTTCGTCATGTTTTAGGAGCACAGGTTCGTTGGGATAGATCTGCTCGCCGATAAAATCGGAGACCTTCTTGCGAAGTTCCTGAATTTCGGGACTGCCTTCGAGTTGCGATACGCTTTGCATGATTTGATACCTCGTCAAAGATTTGGCTTAGCGCGCCGCGCGTTCGATTCGCAACCCCGGCCCACTTGCCTGCGGATTGCGGCAGGCATACCGCTAAGTTCAGTAGCGAAATGCAACTCTCTTGAAAAAGGAGTACCACGATGATCGATCTGTACACCTGGACTACGCCCAACGGCCGCAAGGTCTCCGTGATGCTCGAGGAATGCGCGCTTCCGTACACGGTCCATCCGGTGAATATCCGCGAGGGCGACCAGTTCAAGCCCGAGTTCGTAAAGATTTGCCCCAACAGCAAGATCCCTGCGATCGTCGAGCGCGACAGCGGCCTTTCGATGTTCGAGTCGGGCGCGATTCTGCTGCATCTGGCCGAAAAGACCGGCAAGTTCATCCCGAAGACCGACCCCGGACGCGCCAAGGTCCTCGAGTGGCTCTTCTGGCAGATGGCGAATGTCGGTCCGATGCTTGGGCAGACCAATCATTTCGTAAACACGGCGGCCGAAAAAATTCCCTACGCGATTGATCGATACATGACCGAGTCGGCGCGCCTGGTGAGGGTGATGGACGATCAGCTCGCTCGCACCGAGTACCTGGCGGGCGACTACTCGATCGCCGATATCGCGACCTATCCGTGGATTTCGGCGGCGTACGGACTGGTCAGAAGTGCGAAGGCCGATGTCACCGGCGAAGCAAAGAACGTCGAGCGCTGGGTCACCGCGATCGGCGCGCGGCCCGCGGTGAAAAAGGGCATGGCAGTCCCGAAGCTGTAGCAGAGGTGTCTGGTCCCGCGCCCAGTATGGGAGAGGTTAGCTGAGGGACCTTGCCGCGCCGCGCCGCTCGCGTGCAGTGGCACCTCCCGTCCTCCGCTGAATCGCCGACCCGTTACCGATTCACCGAAGACATCATCTGCTCGGGATAACGCAGCCCCGCCGCGGCGCCTTTGGGCGCGACCTCTTCGATTCGCTTGAGATCCGCCGACGTCAGTTTCACGTCGAGCGCGCCGAGGTTCTCCTCCAGGTACTTGCGCCGCTTGGTCCCCGGTATCGGCACGATATCGTCGCCTTGCGCCATCACCCATGCGAGCGCGAGTTGCCCTGCCGTGCATCCTTTCTCTTTCGCAATCGCATCGACCCGCGCGACCAGCTCGAGATTCTTGCCGAAGTTATCGCCCTGGAAGCGCGGCGAGAAACGGCGGTAATCGTCGGCAGCAAGATCCTCGAACTTCTTAATCTGCCCAGTCAGGAAGCCGCGCCCGAGCGGACTGTATGCGACCAGCCCGATGCCCAGCTCGCGGCAGGCCGGCAGAATTTCGTCCTCGGGGTCGCGCGTCCATAGCGAGTACTCGCTCTGCAACGCCGTTATCTGATGCACCTTGCACGCACGCCGCAGCGTGTTCGCGCCCGCCTCGGACAGCCCGAGGTGGCGGACCTTGCCCTGCTTGACCAGCTCCGCCATCGCGCCGACGGTGTCTTCGATCGGAGTGTTGGGATCGACGCGATGCTGATAATAAAGATCGATCGTGTCGATGCCCAAGCGCTTCAGGCTCGCGTCGCACGCGCTCTTCACATACTCGGGCTTGCCATTGATCGATCGCGCATTTGGTCCGGGACCGATCACGATCGCGAACTTGGTCGCGATCACGAACTTGTCGCGGCGCCCCTTGATCGCCTTGCCGACCAGCTCTTCATTGGTGTGAGGACCGTACACGTCCGCTGTGTCGAGGAAGTTGCATCCTAGCGCCAGCGACCTGTCGATCGTCGCGAGCGATTCCTTTTCGTCGCGCGGCCCATAGAACGCCGACATCCCCATGCATCCCAGGCCGATCGCCGACACCGCAAGCCCGCCAAGTTTTCGCGTTTGCATCAAAGCCTCCAAATTCAAGTCGTGTGCTTCGAGGTATCGCATGAGCGCGCTGACCGGTCCACATCTTTTGCGCATTTGACAGCGGCGCCGGGTCTGCGCTCGAATGCGCCCGAGAGAAGCGATGCGTTATCAGGCGCTGAACGATATCAAGGTTGTTGACCTGACCCATTTTATCGCCGGTCCATACGCGACCAAGCTGCTCGCGGAATTCGGCGCGAAAGTGATCAAGGTCGAACCGCCCGCAGGCGAAGGCGGCCGCGGCGCGCCGCTGTTCGCGTTTCTCAATACCAACAAGCTCGGCGTCACGCTCGATTTGAAGCATCCGCGCGGCCACGCCCTCATCCGCGAGCTCCTCGCCGACGCAGATTTGCTTGTCGAAAACTTCGCGCCCGGAACCCTTGCGCGTCTCGGTCTCGAACCTTCGGAGTTGCTCGAAACTTTTCCGCGCCTCTCGCTCGTCTCGATCTCGAATTTCGGACAGGACGGCGCCGAGAGCGGCGGGATGCTGAGCGACCTGACTCTGTTCGCGCGCGGCGGATGGACTTTTCCGGTCGGCGAGCGCGACCGCGCTCCGCTGACTCCGCCCGGCTCACTCGCGCAATACGTCGGCGGACTCTACGGCGCGGTCGGCGCGATGCAGGCGATATTCGCGCGCGACCTGACGACGCATCGCGGCCAGCACGTCGATATCTCGCTGCTCGAAGCCACCGTCGCGACGATGATCTATGAAACCGTCGCCTTCCAGTACAATGGAATTTTGCGCGAACGCGCCGGACGCCGCTTCGCCGTCGGCCCGTTCCTGATCGTCACGCTCAAATGCCGCGACGGATACGCCGGACTCCAGTGCGTCACCGACAAGCAGTTCCAGGGCCTGTGCGATCTGATGCAGCGGCCCGATTTGAAAACCGACGATCGCTTCAACACTGCGCTCAAGCGGATGGTCAGCAACGACGCGCTGCTCGAAATCGTCGCCGGGTTTTTCCTCGAACACGATCGCCGATGGCTCTATCGGGAGGGCCAGGCGCGTGCGATTCCGCTGGTCCCGGTTCCAAGCGTGGCCGAAGTCCTCGAATGGGAACAGACCCGCGCGCGCGATTATTTCGAGACCATCGATGATCCCGCGCTCGGCCGCATTCGCATCCCCGGCGCTCCGCTGCGGATGCATTCGCATCGCCCCGACGCGACGCGTCCCGCACCGCGCCTCGGCCAGCATAATCGCGAGGTCCTGGGCGCGCTGCCCGGAGTCGGCGCGGACGGGCTCGCAACGCTCGAGCGTTCCGGCGTGATCGCGGGGGCATCAGCATGACCACGATATTCGAGAAAAAAATTCGCGTGCTCGACCTCTCGATGGGATGGGCGGGGCCGCTCGCGGGCCAGATGCTGGCCGAGATGGGCGCGCAGGTGATCAAGGTCGAGGACACGCACTACTTCGACTGGTGGCGCGGCTCGCTCTCGATGGCGGCGCCGGAGGTGCAGCCTATCGAGCGCGCCGCGACCTTCAACACCGCCAATCGCGGCAAACTCGGCGTCACCCTCGATCTTTTGAATCCGCGCGGAATCGATCTGGTCAAACGCCTGGTCGCGCATAGCGATATTCTCATCGAGAACTACAGCCCCGGCGTGATGGAACGCTTCGGCCTGACTTACGAGATTCTCGCGCCGCTCAATCCGCGCCTGATCATGATCTCGATGCCCTCGTTCGGGTACGGCGGTCCGGAAACTTTCTCGCGCGGTTATGGCAACACGGTCGAGGCAATGGCCGGCATAACCGGACTCGCGCGCTATCACGATAGCGATCAGCCCTACACTCTCTCGAATGCGCTCGGCGATCCGGTCGGCGGCCTGACCGGCACCTTCGGAATTCTCGCGGCCCTGCACGAGCGCGAAACCACCGGACGCGGACAATGGATCGAGCTGGCGCAGGTCGAAGGGGTCATCCCGCTGCTCGCCGGACAAATCCTCGAGTATCAGCTCACGGGCAAAGTACCTGCACCGCGCGGAAATCGGCATCCTGATTTCGCGCCGCACGGAATCTTCCGCTGCGCCGGCGACGAACAACACGCGTGGATCGCGCTCGCCGCGCACAGCGACGATCAGTGGCGCGAACTCGCGCGCGCACTAGGCCTCGAGCCGCTCGCGGCCGACCCGCGTTTCATCGACCTCACCAGCCGCAAGGCAAATGAAGACGCCCTCGACGCCGAGCTGACTCGCGCCCTCGCGACGGTTCCTATCGACGAGGCAGTCAGCCGCCTGCGCGCGGCCGGGGTCGATACGGCCCCGGTAAACTCCGCGCCTGCGGTCCTCGGCGACGCGCAGCTACAGGATCGCGGTTATTTCGTGCCAATCGATCGCGCCGTCGTAGGAACGCATCTATATCCCGGCGCTGTAGCCCGGATGTCGGCGACGCCCGCCGCGCAAGAGGCCCCCGCTCCATTACTCGGCGAACACAATGCGGAAGTTTTTCGCGAGTTGCTGGCGATGACCGAAGCAGAACTGGCCGAACTGGAAGCCGCCGGCGTGATCGGCACCGCGCCTCGCGACTACCGCAAAGCCTCCTAGATCAGATCGGAGACTGCTTCACGCGATCGATTTCTGGGCGGGTTCTTCTTCGCCGGGTGCGCCGCGCGCCGCCAGGCGCTCGCGCATCGCGCGGTGGCTGGCGCGGGTGATCGGGTAGCGCGCAAATACGATCGCGCTCACCACGTAAATCACCGCCGGCACGACGGCGAACAGCGTGCGCAGATTTTCGGCCGCGGCACGCGGCAGCTCCGTCATCCCGGGCCGATAGCCGATCCATCCCATCACCGGACCGACCAGCACCAGCGAAAGCGCCGTCGCGATTTTTATTCCCATCGAGGTGATTCCGCCGTACGCGCCCTCTTGCCGGCGTCCGGTACGCTCTTCGTCCCACTCGATCACGTCGGCGGCGGCGGACATCTGCGTGACCCAGATTCCGATCGCGGAGAATCCGCTCGCTGCCATCAGCAGCAGCATCCACAGCGTGTTGCGCGGAGTCAGCAGCATGAACATCAGCGAGCAGCTCGCGTTGGCCAGCATCGCGACCACGTATGCGGGCTTTTTCTCGAACCGCACCGTGATGCGAAACCAGAACGGATACGAAACCATCGAGCCCGCGAAGTACGCGATAAGCCAGCGTGCGGCGGCGTTCTCGTCGTGCACCCAATACTTGGCAAGGAAGCGGATCAGCACGGTCGGGATATTGATCGCCATGATCGCGAGAATGGTCGCCAGCATCAGGATGAGGAACGGGCGGTTCGCAAGCGCGCTTTTCATCGACTCGCGCAGGTTGAAGCGCTCGCGGTCGGCGAAACCGGGGCGCTCGCGCAGATTGAAGAAGGCAAACAGCGCGCCGCCCGCAACGATAACCGCGCAGACGCCGCCGGTGATCTGGAAATCGAGTCCCCTCGCGAAAATCCACGCCGCGGCGAACGGCAGTAGCGCGCCGCTGATATCGCCCGCCGTGCCGAACAGTTGCCGATAGGTCGAAAGCCGAGTGCGCTCGTCGTAGTCGAGCGTCAACTCAGGCATCAGCGCGCCGTACGCCGTCTCGTAGAATTTCCGCGAGGTCAGTTGCAGAAAGTAAAAAACCAGGAACCACGCGAACAGTCCCTTGTTCAGCGCCGGCGGCGAGAGCAGCAAGTAGTAGCAGATGCCCATCGGGATCGCGGTCAGAAAAAACGGACGCCGGCGTCCGGACCTGAACCGCGCGCTGTCCGAGATATTGCCGACCAGCGGATCGGTTAGAGCGTCGAGCACCAGCGCGATAAAAAACGCGAGTCCCGCCAAAGCTGGAGACATTCCGCGGCGATCGCTATAGAAATACAGCAGATGCATCGCGGAAAGCGTCGCGCACAGGTTGAGGCCGGTCTGTCCCTGTGCGTAGATTAGAAGAGGCCGGAGCCCGATCTTTTCGTTTGTATCCCCGATGTCCACCCGGCCGCAGAGACTAGCCGATCGCTATGCTGATGCATAATGAACTGCGCGCCAGCGCACGATGGCGCTGGTGGCCCAGCGCGTTCGCCGCCATCCTGATTCTTGCGCTCCTGGTCGCAGGCTGCGCTTCCTCCACAAGTAATGACGACAGCGACGACGCCGCCGACTCCGGTCCCGGCGAACCTCTGCCGCCGCCGAAGGCCACCGTCGAGATCACCTATCACAAGAGCGGGGATACCCTCGTGCGGGCGACGGTGACCAAGTTCTTCGGCGCCGAGATTATCGCAAACGCGGCGGGAAGCGGCGGTAAAGTAGCGTCGGTCGTTCGCTTCGACGGCGGCGTGCCGATCTGGGAAATAAAATCCGATCGCGGTATCACCGACGAGATTTCGGCTTTCGGGAAAGCCGACTATGCGCCAAAAGATCTCGAGTACGGGAAACCCCCCTCTCACTACCAGCAGATGATTCCCGACGAAGGACCGCCGGAACCGCTCGACCGCGGCTCGTTCTATGTTTTCACGATCGAGCGCGCTTCAGGATCCACCAGCTATCAGGCGGTAAAGGTTCTGGCCGATGGGTCGCTTGAGGCCTACGCCGCACAACCGCGTGCGGGATCAAGCTATGTCATGTGCTGCAACCTGGCGGCGGATTTTACCGAGCCGGTGATAGTGCCGGAAGAAGTCACGCCTGACGAAAGCTCGCCCGACAATCCCGATACCTCCGACCAACCACCCGACGAGCCTCCCAGCGGCAACTAAACTGCTTTCTGGCGATCCGACCTCGGCCTAACACGGGTTTGGCTGAGTCCTATGTGTCTTAAGAATTTCGTTCATAACTGAATATAGTTTCATAATTGAATTGAAGGTCGTATTTGACTCGATATTCATAGTCGAGTACATATTCAGTCGATGACGCAAGTTGCACACAAGGTGAGCGAGCAGGCACCCACGCGATTTGATCGACGTCGCGAGAAGACGCGCGTTGATCTCCTGGAAGCCGCCGAGCGCGTAATCGCGCGCAAGGGCTACCACGACACGCGGATCGCGGATATCGCGACCGAGGCCGACGTAGGTCTGGGAACCTTCTATCTCCATTTCAAGACCAAGAATGAAATCTTCATCGAGCTCACCGCCAATGGCGCGCAGTCGCTGCGCGAGAAGCTGGTCGAGGCAAAGACGGGGTTCACCAGCCCTGCCGACATGCTGCGCATCACGATCAGCACGATTCTCGACGCGGCGGCTGAGAATCCGGAAAGTTTCCGGATCGTTTTCGGCCACAGCCCAGCCTTCCTGGACCTGATGGTTCGGGTGCATGAAACTTTTATCAACGACTTGCGCGACGAACTCGCGCCAGCGATCGGTGCGCGTGCGGAAGTAGTGGCCAATCTGACGATCGGGATGCTCTCGCAGGCTATCTCATGGCTGCTGGAACGCGGAGACATGGCGCTGGATGAGCTCAAGGACGCGACCGTTAACTTCGCATTAGGCGGGCTCGAGCGAGCAGTTCGTCTCGAGAACCGTTAATCACTGGAGGAAATTCTATGGCTCACGATCGGACTGACGTACATACCCCGCTCGACAGCGTGTTTGACTGGAACTACGAGGTTCGGTTCCCGCAGATGGACCGCCTGTACGAGAACGCCAAGCGCGATCAGTGGAACGTCTCGACCACGATCAACTGGGACCGGCCGATCGAGAAGGAAGTTCTCGACATGACGATGATGCCGATGTTTCAGACCGATCTGTATCGCTCGCTTTCCGAAGACAACAAGCTGCAGCTCAACCGCAAATTTGCGGCCTGGCGCCTGTCTCAATTCCTGCACGGAGAGCAGGGTGCGCTGCTGGTCTGCGGACAGCTCGTAGACGCGGTGCCCGACCTTGACGCGAAGATGAACGCGGCGGCGCAGGTCTTCGATGAAGCCCGCCACGTCGAAGGCTTCCGCAAGTACATCACCAAGCTCGACCGCATCTATCCGATCGATCCGACCCTGGAAAAGCTGCTGACCGCGATCATGAAAAACGAGCGCTGGGAGCCGAAGTACGTGGGGATGCAGATCGTGGCGGAGGGCTTGGCGATCGCGGCGTTTCGCTTCATGCAGCGCGAGACCAAGGACGATCTGCTCAAGGAGCTGCTCGAGTACATCATGAAGGACGAATCGCGCCACGTCGGCTTTGGGATGCTGGCGTTGCGTGACGCGGTCCGAAAGCTTCACGGCAAGGAAAAGAAAGAGCTCGAGGAATTTTCCTTCACCGCGTGCGACCTGATGGTTACCAAGGTCGAAGATGGAGTGCCGCGCGACGGCTTCCTGTCGGGCGGCCAGGTGTTCGAAGAGGTCGGCATCTCGATGAAAGATATCGAGGACGAGATGCATCGCAATCCGGCGTGGGCCGAGGCCGAGAGCCAGCTCGATCGCCAGTTCAACTCGTTCCTGTTCGTTGACACGATCATCCCGTGCCTGCGCCAGCTCGATCTGATCAACGATCGCACCGAGTCCTGGTACAAGCAGCTCGGCGTGATGGAGATGGCGTCAGCCGCGTAACGCGCGCGCACTTTCCGCGATTAATCGAAGGGGCTGGCGAAAAAATCGCCGGCTCCTTTTTTTACCGCGCCCCTGTTGAGGGCGAAGATCAGGCTGAGGCGTGATCACCTGATCGCGAAGCCGCCGTCCGCGTATACGATCGCGCCGGTTACGAAGTCCGAGGCGTGCGAGGCGAGGTAGATCGCGGTTCCCGCCATCTCTTCGGGCTCGCCGAAGCGTCCCGCGGGCGTGCGCGTGAGAATCTCTTGAAAGAACGGTCCGGACTGCGCAGGAACGGTCATGTCGGTTTTGATCCATCCGGGAACGATCGCGTTGACCTGGATATTGCGCGGCGCAAATTCTATCGCCATCGTCTTCGTCAACTGCACCAGTCCGCCCTTGGCCGCCGCGTATGAGACCACGCCGCCGCCGCCGAAGCGCGCGTACTCGCTCGCGATATTGATGATCTTGCCGCCGCCGCGCGATGTCATCGAGCGCGCCGCGATCTGAGACAGGAAAAAGCACGAGTGAAGATTGGTTTCGAGCACGCGATCCCAATCCTCGGCCGCATGCTTGAGCGAGCTGCGCTGAATCGAGATACCCGCGTTGTTCACCAGGATATCGATCGGTCCGAGCACGCCTTCCGCCTCGGCCATCGCGGGCGCAAGTGCGGCGCGATCGGTAACGTCGAGCTTGATTGCGGCTGCCCGGACGCCGAGCTTCCTGAGCGCCTCGACGGTCGCATTATTTTTTTCCTCGTTGCGTGCGAGGACCGCGATCGCCGCGCCGGCCTGCGCCAGGCCCATCGCGATTCCGCGGCCGATTCCGCCGTTACCGCCAGTAACGACGGCCACGCGGCCCTCCAGATCGAACATTTTCGGCGCTGCCATTTTCTTTCGATGCCTCCCGCTGCTCTACGAAAATCTCAAGCGATAAAAAATCCGCCATCCACGATCAGATCCGCTCCCGTGACAAAACTCGAAGCCGGCGAAACCAGGAATAGCGCGGCGCTCACCATCTCATCGGGGTCGGCGAAACGGCCGGCGGGAGTGCGCTCGATCATCTGCTTTTTTGCCGCCGCGTATTTCGGATCGTTGCGAATCCAGTCGGTCATGTCGGTGGTGGTCCATCCGGGCGCGAGCGAATTGGCCTGGATATTGTGCGGCGCCAGCTCGATCGCAAGGCATCGCGTAAGCTGCAGCATCCCGCCCTTGCTCACGCCGTACGACGGATAGATCGGAGTGCCCTTGAACCCGCCGATACTCGCGACGTTCAGGATCTTTCCGGCACGCCGCGGGATCATCGAGCGCGCGACGATTTGCGAGAGCATAAACGCCGCGGTCAGATTAGTTTCGAGCACCGAGTCCCAATCTTCCTCGGAGTGCTGCATCAACGGCTTCAGCACCGCAAAGCCGGCGTTGTTGACGAGAATATCGATAGGGCCGAGGTCGCGTTCGACTTGATCGACGGCGGGTTTGAGCTTTGCGCGTTTGGAAATGTCGAGGCCGATTGCGATCGCCTTCGGGCCGATCGCCTTAAGCTCCGCCAGCGTAGCGCGGTTGCGTTCCTGGTTGCGCGCCACGATTGCGACCGAGGCGCCGGCGCGCGCAAGCCCGAGGGCGATCGCGCGTCCAATCCCGGCGTTGCCGCCGGTCACGATCGCGGTCTTGCCGGTCAGATCAAACAGCGTATTTGCATTCATCGTCTGCTTCCTCGAATTTGCTCGCGCGGGCATTTTTTCGCGATAGACATGCAGCGCGGGCGGCTTCTATATTGACGATTCACCTGCGCCGATGTCGAGCCGATATGCAATATCAGTTGTGCGCGCGCGGCGACTACCCGAGAGGATTAACCACGATGGGATTACGGACGGCTGAACAATACAAGGCTTCGCTGCGCGACGGACGCGCGGTCTATTTTCGCGGCGAGAAAGTGCCCGACGTCACAACGCATCCCGTGATCGGGATCGCGGTCGAGCACGCGGCGCTCGACTACAAGATGGCCGACGACGCGAAGTATCGCGAGCTCGCGGTGATCAAGGAAGACGGCGACGAATACAGCCGCTACTACCACGTCCCGAAGACCGGCGACGATCTGCTGAAGCGCAGCAACTTGATTGCCGCATCGACGCGCGAGGGCGCGACCCTGGTGGTGTTGATCAAGGAGATCGGCACCGACGCGCTGCTCGCGCTGCAGATCCTCGGCGCAAAGATGGCGGCCGGCGGGCATCCGGAATATCGCGAACGGATCCAGAAGTTCTATCGGCATTGCCGCGACAACGATCTTGCGGTCGCGGTCGCGCAGACCGACACGAAAGGCGACCGCTCGCTGTCCCCGACGCAGCAGGAGCATCCTGACCATTACGTCCGCGTCGTCGAGGAGCGGCCCGACGGTATCGTGGTGCGAGGCGCTAAGGTTCACACCTCGGTCTCGACCAACACCAACGAGGTGATCGTTCTGCCGACGCGCGCGATGCGCGCAGAGGACAAGGCCTACGCGGTCGCGTTCGCGGTGCCGATGAATACGCCGGGGCTCAAGATGATCGCGAGTCCGCACGGCAGCTCGAAGAAAAACGCGTTCGAGCATCCGATCAGCGCGCGGCACAAGATGATGGAAACGCTGACCGTGTTCGACGACGTTTTCGTGCCCAAAGAGCGCGTGTTCTTAAACGGAGAGATTGACTTCGCGGGGCTGCTGGCGCTGACCTTCGTGCGCTTTCATCGTTTCACCGCGGTGTCGTACAAGCTGCCGTTGCTCGAGTTGATGGCAGGTGCGGCGTTCGCGATCGCCGAGGCCAATGGAATCTCGCGTGCCGGACATGTGCGCGACAAGCTGACGCATCTGGCGGCGTATCACACGACGGTGCGCGGACTTATCGAGCACGCCGCCCGCACCTGCACGATCGAAGAGGGTATCGCCGTGCCGAACACGCTCTTGACCAACGTCGCCAAGTACCACTTCGCGCACAACTACCATCAGGCGGTGCAGATCGTGCAGGACCTGGCGGGCGGATTGCTCGTGACCGCCCCCGCCGAGGAAGATCTGAAGAGCGAAGCCACGCGCGAATACGTGCTCAAGTACATGGGCGGCGCGAAAGGCTTCGACGCGGAGAAGCGGCTGCGGCTGCTCAACCTGATAAGCGACCTGACCTCGTCGGATTTCGGCGGCTACCAGGAAGTGCTGGCGGTGCACGCCGAAGGCGGCTTCGAAGCCGAGAAGCTCCAAGCCTACCGCGAGTACGATTTCAAGACCGTAGCCGCTTACGCCCGCAAACTCGCAGGAGTGTGAGCGGATTCGCGCGAGAGTTACTGGTTCGTGCGCAGCTCGATGGTGTTGCCGTCGGGATCGAGGATCCAGAGTTGGCGGCCGGCGCCCATGTTTGTCGGCGCTTCGAGGAACTCGATCCCCATCTCGGCGAGCGTCTTTTTGGCGGCATCGAAGTCTTCGACATCGAGCGCCAGATGCGGGCCGAGCGGGTCGGGTTTGCGCCCGCGATTCTCGCTCTGGATCAGATGAATCGCGTTGTCGCCGACCCCGTACCATGCGCCGGGAAATCCAAAATCGGGACGCGGCAGCTTCTTGAGGCCCAGCACCTGTTCGTAGAACGCCATCGATTTGGGCGCATCGCTAACCCTGACGGCGCAGTGACTGAACTGTTTGGCTTTGATCATCGTCGGTCGTCTCCGATCGCTGTTTAGCACGCGCGCGGCGCGAAAAGGAAATTATCTTTACTCGAACGCGTTTTCCCCCGTGATGTCGCGGCCGAGGATCAACGTGTGCACGTCGAAGGTGCCCTCATAGGTGTTCACTGTTTCGAGGTTCATCATGTGCCGGATGACCGGATACTCGTTCACGATCCCGTTGGCGCCCAGCATGTCGCGCGCGTCGCGCGCGATCTTGAGCGCCTCGTTCACGTTGTTGCGCTTGGCGAACGAGACGTGCTCGGGGCGGAGTTTGCCCTCATCTTTCAGATGCGCCAGGCGCAGGCAGACCATCTGCGCCTTGGTGATCTCGGTCAGCATCTTAACCAGCTTGTTCTGCACCAGTTGATAGCCGGCCAGCGGACGCGAGAATTGCTTGCGCGATTTGGTGTAGTCGAGCGCGGTGTTGTAACAGGTGCGCGCGGCGCCAATTGCTCCCCAAGCGATTCCGTAACGCGCCTGCGTCAGGCATCCGAGCGGACCCTTCAGTCCGCGCGCGTTCGGCAGATGGGCGGTCGCGGGGACGCGCACGTCTTCGAGAATCAACTCAGAAGTGATCGATGCGCGCATCGAGAACTTGCCGTGGATATCGCGCGTCGAAAATCCCGGCGTGCCTTTTTCCACAATGAAGCCGGTGATGCCCTGATCAACCTTGGCCCACACGATCGCGACGTCGGCAATCGAGCCGTTGGTGATCCAGCGCTTGGTGCCGTTCAGAATCCATCCGTCGCCGTCCTTGCGCGCGCGGGTTTCCATCCCACCCGGGTCCGAGCCGTGGTCGGGCTCGGTCAAGCCGAAGCATCCGATGAAACGGCCTTTGGCCATCTCTGGTAAGTAGCGCTTCTTCTGTTCCTCGGTACCATTTGCATAAATTGCATACATCGAGAGAGAGCTCTGCACCGACGCGAAAGAGCGCAGGCCCGAGTCGCCCGCTTCGAGCTCCTGCATGATCAGGCCGTATGCGACGTTGTTCATTCCGGCGCATCCGTAGCCCTTGATATTGGCGCCGAACATCCCGAGTTCCGCCATCTGCGGGATAAGCTCGACGGCGAAGGTTTCACTCGCGAAGTGACGCTCCACGTGCGGAAGCACCTCGCGCTGGACGAAGCGTTTGACCGTCTCGCGGGTGGCGCGTTCCTCGGTCGTGAGCAGGTCGTCGAGGTTGAAGAAATCAAGATCTTTTAACGAATCCGCCATCTTAGACTCCGTAGGCAAGACTGCCGCTGAATTTTCACAAGATTTTCGCCACGCTTGCCGCTATACTGGTTGGGTCCGCGAGGCTGTCCGCTCGCCGCGTACCTGTCAGGATCATTCGTGGCCCCACTTGACCCGTCCGTGCGCTTTCCGCAGGGTAACTAATGAGTCGTGCAAGTTAACCATGGCTACTGCTTGCCTGGCTTTTAAGTATCACGTAGCCTAATGCGATAATTAAGTAGTATGCACATCGAAACGCTGAAAGTCTTCTGCGACATAATCGAAAGCGGTAGCTTCTCTTATGCCGCCTCACAAAATTTTGTCACCCAGTCAGCAGTCAGCCAGCAGGTCCGCAGCCTCGAGGAAAAGTACGACTGCCGATTGATAGAACGGGGCAGGGCGGGAGTCAAACCGACTCCAGCCGGCCAGATTCTGTACACCGCAAGCAAGGAAATCGTACGCCGCTTCATGGAACTGGAAAATCGGCTGCGCGAGATTGGTTCGGTTATCGCTGGATCGATTCGCGTCGGCACCGTGTACAGCGTCGGACTGCACGAGCTGCCACCGTACCTGACCGAATTTCTGCGCAACTATCCGGCGGTCAATGTGCACCTGGAATATCTGCGCTCGAACAAGATTTACGAGGATCTGATCGAGGGCAAGATCGATCTCGGAGTGGTCGCGTATCCGGCCAAACGAAGCCAGATTGTTTCGATCGCGTTCCGCCACGACGAGCTGGTCCTGGTCGTTCCCCCCGACAGCACCCTTACCAAGCACGGCAAGATCAGCGTCGGTGCACTCGTGGGACAGAAGTTTGTTGGCTACGAACGCGATATCGCGACCCGCAAAGCCTCCGATCGAATCCTGCGCGAGTACGGCGTGAAGCCGAACTATGTGCTCGAGTTCGACAATATCGAAACCATCAAACGCGCGGTCGAGATCGGCCTCGGATGCGCGATCGTGCCGCGGATGACGGTCGAAAACGAAGTCACGCGCGGATCGCTCAGGGTGCTCGAATTTTCCGAGGGCACGTTCACCCGCCCGCTCGCGATCATCTACAAGCGCGGGCGCGAGCTATCCCCGGCGGTGCGCAAGTTTATCGACGTGCTCACGCAGAGCAATATCCTGCCGAAGGTCGGCCGCGGCGAGCGCGCCGAACGGGGCGGCCGCGCGGAGCGGCTGACCTCCGCCGACGGTCCCGAGAAGGCGGAAAAAACCGCTTAACGGCGAAGTTCTGAAAAACAGAAACGGCCGAACGCGCGGTGCGTCCGGCCGTTTGGTTTGTGCGCCCAGCATGGCGCGTGACTTGGAGGTGAAAGTCCTCTGTGCGAGCAGGCCGCGTCGAGCACTAGCGAAGCGCAAGGGCGTCATCGTGAGATGAGGTCTGGAGGAAGCGCGGAGCAAAGCCGCGAGCCGACGAACAGGAACCGGATACAAGGCGAGGTGGCTCAGGGCGAGCGGGCAAATGACCGCGAAGCTCTATCGGCCAAGGAGTCATCGCGTAGATCCGGCGGTTGTGCGGCGAAGGTCACGGAGCCTTACCTGGGGAGATCTCGCTTTATGCCTGAAAGGGCGACGCGCAGGAGCGCGGAGCGAGAAGTCAGCAGAGGCCGTAGTAGTCAGCGGGATACGGCAGATGCCTCGATGTCCGCGCTGATGAAGGGCCGAACGGAAGGGAGAGCGAAACCGCTGTGAGTCCGAAAGACGCCAGGCGCCAGAAGCCCGAGCAATTGGGGCTGCCGCTGGAAGGTAGAGGTGAAGCCTCGAGGGTCCAGCGCAGCGGTGAAGCGTTGACGCTGACGAACGGAGAGGAGCGCTCGGGAAGCGACCGCCTGATGGAAGCGGTGGTTGCGCGCGGCAACGTCAGGGCGGCGTTGACGCGGGTACGTGAGAACCGGGGCAGCCCCGGAGTCGATGGCATGACGGTGGAAGAACTGCCGCAGTACCTGATGGAGCACTGGCAGGAAGCCCGCGAGCAACTACTCGCTGGAACTTACCAGCCCAAAGCGGTGCTGAGGCGGGAGATTCCCAAGCGCGATGGCGGAGTGCGAGAGCTCGGCATTCCGTGCGTGCTCGACCGGCTCATCCAACAGGCGATACTGCAGGTGCTGCAGCCGCGATTGGACCCCAGCTTCTCGGAGCACTCCTACGGCTTCCGACCGGGGCGCAGCGCGCACGACGCGGTGTTAGCGGCGCAGCGCTATGTGCAGGAAGGACGCCACTGGGTGGTGGACGTGGACCTGGAGAAGTTCTTCGACCGGGTCAACCACGATGTGCTGATGGGAAGACTGGCGCGGCGAATCGATGACTCGCGGCTCCTGCGGCTAATCCGCCGCTATCTCAACGCCGGCCTGATGGCCGACGGGGTAGTGATGGAGCGCACTGAAGGAACGCCGCAGGGAGGACCACTGTCGCCACTGCTGGCGAATCTCCTGCTCGACGAAGTGGACAAGGAGCTGGAGAAACGCGGGCACACGTTCGTGCGCTATGCCGACGACTGCAACGTCTATGTGCGGTCGCGGCGCGCGGGAGAACGGGTGATGGCGGCGCTGGAGCGGATGTACGCCAAGCTCCGACTTAAAGTGAATCGCGAGAAGAGCAAGGTGGAACTCGCGCACAAGCGCAGCCTCTTGAGCTACAGCTTCTGGTACGCCAGGGGCGGCGCGGTGGCATGCCGGGTCGCACCCAAGGCGCTGCGCGCGCTCAAGCAACGCGTGCGGCTGATAACCAGACGCAGCGGCGGACGGAGCATGAGAAGCGTAGTCGCGGAACTGAGGAAGTATCTGCCGGGATGGAAGCAATACTTCCAACTGGCGGACACGCCCAAGACCTTCGCTGACTACGACAAATGGCTCCGCCACCGGCTGCGGGCGCTGCAACTCAAGCAGTGGAAGCGCGGCTCGAAGATCTATACCGAGATGCGCCGCCTCGGACTGTCGGACGCGGTCGCGGCGCAAGCCGCGGCGGTTAACCGACGCTGGTGGCATCGGGCCGCCATGTCGGTCCACGCCGGCCTCACTGCCCGCTACTACGACCGACTTGGAGTACCCAGACTTGCCGATTAACCTCAACCTTCCGAACCGCCGGATGCGGACCCGCATGTCCGGTGGTGTGGCAGGGGAGTAGCGCTGCGGCGCTACCCCCTATGCCGATTTTGGCTGGCTTCGTTTGGGTTCGTTTTGATTCAGATGGGCGGTGCCTTAAAGCCGCCGAGCTCCTGTTCGAGCGTCTTTCCGACCGCGAGCACTTCTTCTTCTCCAAACGCGCGGCCCATCACCTGCACGCCCGTCGGCAGGCCCTCCTCATCGCGGCCTGCGGGAAGCACCAGGCCAGGCAGTCCGGCGCAGTTACCGATAAGTGCGGGCCAGTTGGCGGCGAACAGCGGGAACGTGGTGCCGTCGATATCAACCTGGGTCGCGCCATGAGGAAACGCGCTTACGCAAAATGGCGGCAGGATCAGGATCGGATATCGCTCCATGAACTCCGCCAGCTTGATCCGCCAGGTGTCGCGCGCGATCGAGGTGATAAAATATTCCGCCGCGGTTTTGCCCGGACCAGCTCCCGCCAGCATGTTGCGCAGCCGCTCTCGCGACAGATGCAGCTTGTCGCCCATCACGCCCGCCAGCAGCGCGCCGCCGTCGGCCATCGCGTATTCGAACCACAGACGCGGAGCGTCTTCGACTGGAGGCTTCACTTCCTCGACCGTGACGCCGGCCTTCTCAAGCGCGCGCGCCGCGCGAACCGTAGCCTCGCGAATCGCGCGCGCCACCGGCACCTCGCCCGCCGCGGTAAAGAACCCGACCCGGATTTTTTTCACATCGACGCGCTCCGGATGCGCCTCGGGCGTCGGCACGGTGTAGGGCGTGCTGGGATGCGGTCCTTTGATGAGGTTGTAAGAGAGGGTCAAATCGTTGACGTAGCGCGCCATCGGACCGATCGTCGCCATATGCGCGATCGGCGGCGGCGGAACTCCGGGTGACATGTGTCCGCTGCCGGGAATCGTGCCCCAGCTCGGTTTCAGGCCGGCCACGCCGCAGAAGTGGGATGGGATGCGGATCGATCCGCCGTAGTCCGAGCCCAGCCCAAGCGGCGACATCCCAGTCGCAAGCGCCGCTGCCTCACCGCCGCTGGAGCCGCCGGGCACGCGGTCCCGGTTCCACGGATTGTTGGTTGCGCCGAAGACGGGATTGTCGCAATCGTAATCCAGCGTCATCTCGGGCGTGTTGGTCTTCGCGATCACGATCGCGCCGGCCGCGCGCAGCCGCGCCACGGTGGGTGCGTCGTAGGTGGCGACATGATGCTCGAAAATCTTCATACCCCAGGTCGAGCGCACACCGGCAGTAATGATCGAATCCTTGATTGTAATAGGCAGGCCTTCCAGCGGCCGCGCTTCGCCTTTTTCCGCCAGCCGCGCGTCGCTGGCCTCGGCTTCTGCGATCGCGCGCTCCTCGACCAGAGTGACTACCGCATTGAGATGGTGATTGACCGACTCGATCCGCTCGATGAATGCATCGACCAGCTCGAGGGACGAGACTTCACGCGCCTTGAGCATCGCGCTGAGCTTATGTGCCGGCGCGAAAAAAAGATCTTTGGAGATTGCCATTGAAAACCTCGTGGACCGTGTTCGCGGCGCTGTACCGCCGGTAATACCATCGACCGCGCGTCATTGCACGCGCGCTATCGCGCAGCGGGCCGGGTAAGGTGAGAGAACGGTCAAACTTCCCGGCGGACCAGGGTGAGCGGGGGCCGGGAATCGGCGCGATCAGAAATCTCGCGAGCCTTGCGGCGCGCCTCGAGCACGCTGCCAACGAGCAACGTCGCGAGCACTCCGAGAACGTTTACCGCGGTATCGATGATTGGGGTGTGGCCGGAAAGATTCAACGCGATATAGCTGAGCGAGCTCAGCAGGACTCCCACCCCGTATACCGGCAGCGAATGGCGGCCGCACGCCAGAAACGGTGCCGCCAGCCTGGAACGAAGCCATCCCGCTTGCGGTGCGACGAAATAGGCGACCATGTATAGCAACGCAAGAACGTTGATCACCCGCATCGGTGCGAGCAACGTCTTGTCCGCGGGCCACAAATAGATTGGAGGATTGAACAGTCCCAGCCCGACGTCCGCACCACGCCACGGCGCCGCCATCACGAAGGCGAAGCTTATAAACGCGATCGCGGCTACAACGATTATGGTTCTCGCGCTTGCGGGAACCCTGATCGGTTTGGTTTTGCTCACATGCCCGAGCATGATCCCGATGACGTAAAGGAGCTGCCATGCGAACGGGTTGAAGTACCAGACCTCGCCCTGATTTCCCGCAGGCAAATTGAACCCGGTCCATCGCGTCATCAGGTAAACGGCCAGCGACGCCACGAGTGCGACCCGCATGTCGCGCTTGACCATCCAGATAATGCCCGGCGCAAGCGCGAGCAGAATCAGGTAGAGCGGCAGGATATCCAGATTATTGGGCAGAAACCGCAGCGTGACTGCCGCGAAGATCGCGGCGCGAGGGTCGTCGAACAGCCATCGCATCCGCAAAAAATCCAGATACTCGGGACGATCCAGTGACCAGGCGGACAACAGCAGCGCAAGCGCTACCGTGAACAGCAACAGCAGGTGCGAATAGTAGATTTTGATCCATCGCCGTCCGATCGTGCCGGAGCATCGGAGAAACCCTTCGCGCTCGAGTTTTCCCCCGTATGCCAGATATGACGAAATACCCGAAATCAGAACGAAGATTTCAGCCGCATCACAGAAGGCGAATTTCCTTAGCGTCCAGTTGCTGAGCGGATTTCCGGGAACGTGGTCGATGAATATGATGATGAGCGCGAGGCCGCGGCAAAAGTCCAGCCGGTAGTCGCGCTGACTCTTCACGGAGCGTGCGATGGTCGGTGGCGCGAGGGAGTCGAGAGCGTCCAAGCGCTTCGTGGCTTGGAACTTACGCGTCCGCCGGGTATCGATCGGAGTCGCTTCGTGCGCGATTGTGCCGGCGTCTGACATGATTAGTCGCGGTTATCGAAGCAATAGTCCTGCCACTTCGTTGTCCCGGGGTTTCGGAGCCTGCGCTGTGAACCCGCCTCTCCAAGGATGATGCACCGTAGGTTCGCATGGTTGCGATATATTGGCCAACCGAATCAGCGATTTCCTGGAAATAGAAAAATTTGCCGCTCAGGATGCGACCGATGCGTCGTTTTCCCACAGCGGGCTATATTGCGGAGAAACACAACGCGGGGCGGCCATGCAAACCGCAATGTGCTGCCTATCGCGGAAGCAATGGCAATAAATGCTTGCCTTACGCGATCGATTTGCCGTACGCGTATGCGGGACGAAAACCGATGCTGCGAGGGTCGTGCGATGGAATTGAAATTTGACGCGATCGCTCCCGTGTTCCTGGTAGAGGATGTCCGGCGAGCGGCGGAATATTACCGCGATCGGTTCGGCTTCATGTTGACGGAATATTTCGGCGAGCCGCCCGCGTTCACGATCGTTCGCCGCAACGCCGTTCGGATCGCACTTCGGCGCGCGGAAGAGGAGGGCGGCGGCTCAAATCGCGCGCGCAAAACCGAAAATTTCGACGCGTATATCTGGGTCAGCGATATCGACGCGCTATACCGCCAGTTTGTCCTCAACCAAGCACCGGTATCGGGTCCGCCTGAACTGCAGGAATACGGAATCCGTGAAATCTGGGTCCGCGACCTCGACGGCTACATCGTGACCTTCGGGCAGTTCGTGAATCCGACCGCCTAAACCGAACGCGCTGCAGATGCGGCCGCCACGAAGGCCGCTTTGAGCCTCAATTGTACCATTCCGGATGATGCGCGTGCGCCCAATCGCCGCGGTTGCTGGTCCACCAATCCCGCGAGTGCCAGACATGGCCTTCGTCGTAGTCGCCGACCTCTCCCGGACCGGGTCCGGGTCCGTAACCGGGGCCGGAGTTGAAAAAGCACGCCTGAGTCATCGACATCCCGGCCAGTATCAGCAGCGCCTCCAGGAAGAGAAAGCTCTTGCGCGAAAAGCTCTTGCCGTTCATCTGCGGTAAGTCCTCCTGATTCAGTCTGCTTGAGGAGGCGGCAGAGTCAACGAAATATTTTCGCGGCTACTCAGTTGCGCGACACGAACCAGCGCGGCGCCGCGAAGCGACCAGCGTCGCAAGCGGCAATCCGCGCTCTATCTGAACGGCCTGAATGGCGCGCTACTCGATACTCGTGCTGGGCAGCGCGGGAGCGCTCTTCACCGGGCCGGAGCCGCTGTCCATCGGTTGCGCCCCTGAGGGGTAAGCGCCGGAGCTGGTCGACGCGACCGGAGCCGCCGGGGGCGGCATCGGAGCCATCGGCTGCACGGCGGATACGCCGCTGGCGTCGGGCGGCGGAGGCGCGGTCTCGGTCGGGCCGCTGAAGTTGATCGGCTCCTGACCTGCGACCATCTGCGGTGTCAGCACATAGTCTCCGCCTAGAGAACTGCGCCAGATCGTATTCGCGGTCTGCGTGTTGCCGGCGGTCAGAAGGAACGCCGCTCCGCCGCCGATTCCGCCCAGAACCGCATAGACCAGCTTGGCCGGGATGTAGAGCACGTTGCCGAGCAAGGCCGCGGCGCCGTAGCCCGCGCCGGGCCAGTTCACCCCGCCCTGATCCGGTTGCGGCACCTGCACCGGGGTAGCGCCCGCGGCCGGCGCGGATTGTGCCTGCGCGAGACTGGATGCCAGGGGACCGATCGGCATCGCGAGTACCGCCGCCAGAGCGTATGCCGCCATCCGGTTCCGATTGTTATGGGTCTTCGATATTCGCATAGACATCCTCCGATAAAACTCCACCGCACCACTTGCGACTTTAGTCATTCCGTTTTTACGACCGCGCCGGACGGAAGGAGGTCCATCAGATGGCGGAACGCGCGGTCCAGATATTCGGCATCCTTCGATTCGAGCGTCAGCTTCACGCGGTACTCAGGGTTACCGATCCGCGGATACGAACCCAACATCAGTTCGGGAAAGGCGGCCACGCAGGCGTCCAGATGCTCGGCGATAATCCCTTCGGTTGCCTGCGTATAGATCGCACGCATGAAATAGGGGTCGGTCGCGAAGCGCGGTTTGAGCGCCGCGAGCTTGGCTTCGAATAGCTGCGGGATTCCCGGCAGCACATAAACGTTTTCCATTTGCACGGTCGGGAAGCGGATATCGCCGCTATGGTTCAGAATCGCGCCCTCGGGCACGAACGCCATCTTGAGCCCGGCCTTGTTGAGCTTTTCAGTGAAATGACGGCGAATCAGCGCCTGGAGCTCCGGATCGATTACCAGTGGACGCCCGAACGCGGCGGCCACACCTTCCATCGTCAAGTCGTCGTGGGTGGGGCCGACGCCGCCCGAGGTTACGACAAAGTCATAGCGCGCTGCGCACCATCCGACTTCCTGTGCGATAACTGGAATTTCATCCGGAATAGTTGCGACGCGCATCAGCGCCACGCCGGCGGTGCGCAATTCGCGGGCGGCGAAATAGGCGTTGGAATCCTGCACTTTGCCGGACAGGATTTCATTGCCAATCACTATCAGCGCGCACGTGCGTTCCCGCATCGCTCTGCCTCGACCATCCCCCACACCCTTTACACATTATCCCGTGCCGCGCAGCCAGCGGCAAGACGAATCGCGATTTGGGTAGTGGGTTACTTTGAACCCTTACCGTTGGTCGGCTCACTTGAAAGGTCCTGCACGGAGACGTCGATGCCGGCGTATCTGACTGCTTGGAAGTAGAGATCCGCGCGTCCATCATATGCTACCTGCAGATGCGATGGAGTTACCCATTTCATCGTGAGGTTTATCGTCCCCCCGGCGTTGGCGTTATCCAGGACGTAGGGTCGAGGAGCCGGACCAGGACAATCGAACGCCAAGACGTCCATCGGAGGCTGTGAACCACGGCTCTGCTTGAGGGACACGACGGTATCAATACGGGCCGAACCGAACCCGCCGTTTTGTATTGTGCGAACACTGGCAATCCAAAGCCCATCTGGCGATCGGACTTCTGCCCTCCAAATCGTCAGGGAATCAATCGTCGGGCGACAACCAGATGCTGGGACGCAGATTCCAATGATTACGAGCGATATTGCTTTGAAACAAGTTTTCCAGTCCACCGATGACTGCCGCTCCTGGCAATTCCAAAGTAGCCCACTACGGCGATTTGCTAGCCGCGGAGCAGGCGCTGGAGATTCTCGAGGTCGCGGCGGACTTCGCTCAGCACGCGGCGCGTTGGAGCGTCGGGCGGACGCGGATCGCCGCTGCCGTTGCGCGGCGCAGACGAATCGGCGACTCGCGCCGAAGACGGCTTGGCGCCCTTCGCCAGCATCAGCGCGTTGACTCCGTGCTCCTTGATATGCTTGTTCGCGCCCGCGATGGTGAAGCCCTGTTGATGCAGCAGCCGCTTGATTAGGCCCAGCACCTCGAGGTCGCGCGCGTGGTAGAAGCGATGGCGCGTGCGGGAATGTTTGGGTTTGAGAAATGGGAACTGGGTTTCCCAAAAACGCAGAACGTAAGTCTCGACCCCGATTCTTTCGGCGGCTTCGCCGATCTTGAGGCCGCGTTCGGGAATTTCAACGGGACGGGGACCGGCACGTTTCGGCGTGATTTTCTTAACCGGCTTGACCGCTTTGGCGCGCTTGCGTTTTGGGTTGGGTTTGTTTCGGGTCATGGCTTCCCGGACGTGCCGTTGTTCACTCGGTCCTTCAGAACCTGACTCGGTTTGAAGGATAGCACGCGCCGGGAGTCAATTGTGATAGGGGCGCCGGTTTGAGGATTGCGTCCGCGGCGGGCGTGCTTGTGATTCACTACGAAGGTTCCAAAGCCCGAGATCTTCACCCGATCGTCGTTGCGCAGACCGTCCTTGATGATCGCGAAGACGGCTTCAACGATTTCACAGGCTTCCTTTTTCGAGGAGCCCACCCGCTCGTAGATCAAATCCACGAGGTCAGCTTTGGTCATGCCCTGCGGCGTATAGGTCCCCACCCGTTCGCTCGCTATGAGCACGCTTTATTGCCGCAACTCCGCCCCCAGCCGCGTCCGTGCCTGCTCGACTAATGCAGTATGGACGCGATTAACCTCCGCATCCGTCAGCGTGCGATCCGTTGCCCTGTACAAACAAGCCAGTGCGATACTCTTCCGGCCCGGCGCAATCCCCTGTCCCTCATACACATCGAATACCTCGACGTTCTCCAGAAGCGGCGAGGTGGTCGAGTCGCGCACCGTCCGCGCCACCATCGCGGCCGGGAAGTTTCGATCGACCACCAGCGCGAGATCGCGGCGAATAGCCGGAAATCGTGGCGGCGGCGCGATCGTTTTACGCGGCGTGAAACCATAAGAAATGAATTTCTCTAAGTCAAGTTCAAATACCGCGCATGGCGCGCCCAGATCGAGCCGCAGCGCCTCGCGCGGATGCAATTCGCCCACGTAGCCAGCCGCTTCACCCTCGAGCAGGATCTCGGCCGAGCGGCCCGGATGCAGAAATGGCGCGTTGGTTGGGTTGATCGCGCGGAACTCGACCCGCGGGTTCAGGTCCATCGCGTCGAAGTATGTTTCGAGAATCCCCTTAGACGTGAAAAATCCCGCCTGCAGGCCTTTGTCGCCAACCGTCGCGGCCGCGTAGGGTCCGTAGCTTATGCCAGCGAGCACCTGCCGCTCGCGGATGTAGTCGCCAAGGCGCGCGAAGGTCTTCGCGATCTCGAACGCTCCAAACCCGTTCGCCTGCCGATTGAGATTAAAGCGCAGCGCGGCGAGCAGGCCGGGCAGCAGGCTCAGGCGCAACTCGCCGAGCTCGGCGGAGAGCGGATTTTCCACTCTGACCGCGCTCGCCTCCGGCGCGATACCGCCGAACAGGGCATTGTCAGCCGGCGCGATAAACGCGAGCGTCATCGCCTCGGTCAGTCCCGCGCCGAGCATCACCTCGCGCGTGCCGGCGATAAATTCGCGTTCCGGATTTGGGGCGGCAATCGCGGCGACGCGCGGCGGCAGCGCTTCGGGAATATCTTCGAGACCGCCCAGGCGCGCGACCTCTTCGGCGAGATCGGCGGCTTCGTTGATATCAGGACGCCATGGCGGCGCCACGACGGTAAACCTGCCGCGTCCCGCCGCCTTGATCTCGCATCCGATCGAGAGCAGCCGCGCCTTCGCGGTCGCGGCGGGAATTTCGACGCCGAGCAGCGCAGCCATCGCGGGCAAGTCGAGCGCGATCTCGCGGCGCGCAGGCGCAGCCGGCTCGAGGTCGACGATCGGCGCCGAGACTCTGCCGCGCGCGATCTCACGCACGAGCTCGCCCGCGCGCATTGCGGCCATGGCCTGCCCGGCGCGATCGATCGAGCGTGCGAATCGATAACTGGCTTCGCTGACAAGGCCCAGACGGCGCGAGGTCTTGGCTATCGCGATTGGGTCGAAGAACGCGCTTTCGAGCACGATTGCGGTGGTGGCTTCGCTGACCTCGGAATTGAGGCCGCCCATCACGCCCGCGATCGCAAGGGGCTTCTCCGCGTCGGCGATCAGCAGATCGTCTGGGGCGAGCTCGCGGGTGAGGTTGTCGAGCGTGACGAATTCGCGGTCGTCACCGGCGCGGCGCACGATTATTTTTCCGCCGGCGATTTTCGCGAGGTCGAACGCGTGCAGCGGCTGCCCGCGCTCGAGCATCACGTAGTTGGTCGCATCCACGACGTTGCTGAGCGGGCGCATCCCGCACAGTTCGAGCCGGCGGCGAATCCGGATCGGCGACGGGCCGATTTTTATACCCGACATCGCGAGCGCCGCGTAGCGCGGGCACAGATCCGGCGCCTGGAGATCGATCGCGATCGGGCTCGCGCCATTGCCGGAGATTTTCGGCAGCCGCGCACGTGGAATAGTCAGCTTCGCGCTGAACAGCGCCGCGACCTCGCGTGCAAGCCCAAGAATCGACAGGCAATCGCCGCGATTCGGCGTGATCTCGACGTCGAGCACAGTCTCGTCCATCGCGAGGTAGCTCGCGAGGTCGGTGCCCACGGGCGCGTCGTCGGGCAGTTCGACTATTCCGGCGTGCTCGGCAGACAAACCCAGCTCGCGCTCGGAACAGATCATGCCGTTGGATTCGACCCCGCGAATAGTTGCGGCGGTGAGCGGAGGATCTTTGCCGAGCTGCGCGCCGACCTTTGCGAATGCGACCGTGATGCCGGCGCGCGCGTTAGGCGCGCCGCAGACGACGGTGAAGCGTCCGCCCTCGCCGGTATCGACCTGGCACAGGCTCAGCCGGTCGGCATTGGGATGACGTCCCGCCTCGATCACTTTGGCGACCACAACGCCATGAAATGCGGGCGTGACTTTCTCGATATTCTCGACGACCAGACCCGCGACGCTTAACCGATCTGCAATCTGCTGCGCGGTCGCATCGACCGTGACGAACTCGCGAAGCCAGCTAAGCGGCAGCTTCATCGCGCACCTCCGCTGACCGAAGGAAACTGGGAGAGGAAGCGGAGATCGTTTTCAAAGAACAGACGCATGTCGTCTATTCCGAGCGCCATCAGGCCCGTGCGTTCGACGCCCATTCCAAAAGCGAAGCCACCGTATTCTTTGGGATCGAGATTGACCGCGCGCAGCACGTTCGGATGAATCATTCCGCAGCCTAAGACTTCCGTCCATCCGCTATGCTTGCACACCGGGCATCCGGCGCCCGCGCAGAGCAGGCAATGGATGTCGAGCTCGGCGCTGGGTTCGGTGAATGGAAAGAAGCTCGCGCGGAAGCGGACCTTGGTGGCAGGCCCGAAGAACGCACGCGCGAATTCAGCGAGCACGCCTTTCAGATGCGCCATCGTGATTCGTCCGCGGCGATCGATCATGAAACCCTCGATCTGGGTGAACATCGGAGAGGAGCGCACGCTCAGATCGTCGCGCCGGTAGCACCTGCCGGGGCATACGACGGCAAGGGGAGGGCGGCGGCGTTCCAGCACTCGTATCTGTCCGTTGCTGGTATGCGTGCGCAGGAGCATCGCGCCCGGCACGAAGAAAGTGTCCTGCATTTCGCGCGCTGGATGATTGGGCGGAAAATTCAGCGCAGCGAAATTGTGGAAATCGTCCTCGATGTCCTGCGTGTTCTCGACCTCGAAGCCCATCGCGATCAGGATCGAGAGCATCCGCTCCAGGATCTGCGTCACCGGATGAATCCGTCCGCGCGGAATCTTTGCGCCCGGCAGAGTCACGTCGAGCGCGGCCGCGCCGAGCGAGCGTTCGAGCGCGAGCTCCTGATGGCGGGATTGCAAAGCCTCGATCCGGCTTTCGAGCTCGCGCTTGATCTCGTTGACGAGCTGGCCCAACAGCGGCCGCTCGCTTGCGGGAACGTCGCGCATCCCGCGCATGATCTCGGTCAGCTCGCCAGCGCGGCCGAGCACGCGCACGCGGACGGCTTCGATCGCGGCTGCCGCGGCGTCGTCGGACAGCTCGGCCATCGCGCGGCGCCTGATTTCTTCCAGTTGTTCTCTCATGACCAGTTCTCCCGAATTGTACGCGGACCGACGCCGCACCGGAAAACAAAAGACCATGTGGCCTCCCACATGGTCTCTTGGTGCGCGGCGCCAAACGGAGGCGCGGCTTCAGGCAGCTAGGCCGAGCGCGTCCTTGGCGGTGCGCACCAGCTCGGTAAACAAGCCGTCGCGCTCCTTGGCAAGCAGAGCGAGCTGCTTGCGGTCGATATCGACGCCGGCCTTTTTGAGCCCCGCGATAAATTTGCTGTAGGACATGCCGTGCTCGCGCGTGAGCGCATTGATGCGCTGGATCCACAGCGCGCGGAAATCGCGTTTCTTCTGCTTGCGATCGCGATAGGCGTAGGTGAGGCCCTTCTCGAAAGTGTTACGGGCCTGACGGTACAGTTTGCGCCCGCCGACGAAACCGGAGGCGAGCTTGAGCTGGCGTTTATGTCGGCGGCGGGTTTTAGGTCCGCCTTTTGCGCGAGGCATCTGCGGTCAATCCTTTGCGATCTGCTTCTTTTGGGTTCGTTGGATTCGCCGGCTTGAGGCTAGGCGTTGGGCATCAGCCTTTTTACGGCCTCGCCCTCGGTCTTCCCCAGGATGCCGGGTTTGCGCAGGCCGCGTTTGCGGTTGCGATTCTTGGCCCATGCGTGATGGCGCGAGTAGGCCTTCTTGTACTTCACCTTGCCGCCCTTGGTCACGCGGAAACGCTTGGCGGCGGCGCGATTGGTCTTCAGCTTCGGCATCGTCTGCTCGCTCTCGTGAATCGAAGATAGTCTATCGCGGGGTCAGCAAGATAGACATGTTGCGCCCTTCCATCCGGGTTCCCCCGTCCGGCTGCGCGACATCGGTTACATCCAAAACGATACGGTCCAGTAGCGCCCGCCCCAATTCCGGATGGGTAATCTCGCGTCCGCGAAACGAAACCGAAAGCTTAACACGCTGGCCTTCGCCAATAAAGCGCCGGATGTGATTGATCTTGAAGGCGACGTCGTGAGCGCCGGTGCGCGCGCCCATTTTCACTTCCTTGATCGAGGTGGCAGTCGCGTGGCGCTTGGAGTCGTGCTGCTTCTTTTTGAGCGAGTAGCGGTACTTGTCGAAGTCGGTGATACGGCAGACCGGCGGCTTGGCGGTGGACGAGACCTCGACCAGGTCCAGGCCCTTGCTCTCGGCGATACGAATCGCCTCGCGGACCGGCAGGACGCCGATCTGCGCGCCGTCGGAATCGATCACGCGGACTTCGAGAGCGCGGATAAGCTGGTTGACGCGAATCGCGGGCTCTCTCGATGGGGGAGTTCTGAAATCTCGGCGAATATTGCACCTCCTCCGGCGCGGCGGCCGGAATTTTGTTTATGCTTTGCGCGCCCTCAGGCGGGCAGCGGCTCCTTGCTCATCGTCTTCAGCAAATCATCGATCGACAGGGCCTGGCTCTTCGAGCCGCGCAGCAGCCGCAGCGACACCGTGCGCTCAGCAGCCTCGCGTTCGCCCACGACGATCATATACGGCACTTTGGCGAGCTCAGCTTCGCGAACCTTGAAGCCGAGCTTCTCGTTGCGGATATCGGGCTCGGCGCGAAAGCCGGCGCGGCGCACCAGGTCCGAAACCTCGCGCGCATAATCCTCGACCTTTTCGCTTAGCGAGAGCACGCGCGCCTGCTCGGGCGCGAGCCAGAACGGGAGCACGCCGCCGGTATGCTCGATCAACACGGCGATAAACCGTTCGAGCGAACCCAGAACCGCGCGATGAATCATCACCGGACGCTCTTCGGCGCCGGCGCTCGAAGTGTAGGTCAGGTCGAAACGCTCGGGCAGGTTGTAATCGAGCTGGATCGTGGCGACCTGCCATTTGCGCTTCAGCGCGTCGGGCACGTAAATCTCGATCTTGGGTCCGTAGAACGCGCCTTCGCCCGGATTGATCTCGAATGCGATTTCGTTGCGCTCCATCGCGTTGGCGAGCTTGCTCTCGGTCATCCGCCATTGCTCCTCGTTGCCCATGTGCGGCTCGGGCATCGTGGCGAGCTTGAACTCGGGACGCTCGAAGCCGAGCGTCGCGTACACGTCGCGTACCATCTTGAGGTTCGACGTGACTTCGTCTTCGATCTGCGCCTCGGTGCAGAAGATATGCGCGTCGTCCTGCGACATCGCGCGCACCCGCGTCAATCCGTGCAGCGTGCCGGAGCGCTCAGCGCGATGCAGCCGCGAGAACTCGGCGATGCGCAGCGGCAGATCGCGATAGGAACGCTTCTCGGCGCGGTAGATGAAGGTATGGCCGGGGCAGTTCATCGGCTTCACGCCGTAGCCGTGATGCCATCCGTCGGGGCCGGTGTTGACCTCCGCTTCGGGCGCTTCAGGGTCCAGCGTCAGGAACATGTTCTCGCGGAAATTGTCCCAATGGCCCGAGGTATGGAACATCTCATTCTTGAACACCAGCGGCGTCACGACTTCCTGGTATCCGTAGCGGCGGTAGAGCCGGCGCATGTAGTCGATCAGCTCGTTGAAGATTACAAGACCCTTGGGCAAGTAGAACGGGCATCCGGGCGAGATCGGATCGAAGAAAAACAAACCCATTTCGCGGCCGAGCTTGCGATGGTCGCGCTGGCGAGCGAGTTCGAGCAGCGCCAGGTGCTCCTCGAGCGCTTCCTTGCTGGCGAAGGCGGTCCCGTAAATCCGCGAGAGCATCGCGTTGTGCTCGTCGCCGCGCCAGTACGCGCCGGCGACGCTCTGGAGCTTGAACGCGCGCAGGTAGCGGGTCGAGGGGACATGCGGTCCGCGGCAGAGGTCCATCCAGTCGCCTTGCTTGTAGATCGAGATCGGATCGGAGACGCCCTCGATAATCTCGACCTTGTACTTCTCGCCCATCGCGGCAAAGGATTTGATCGCCTCGGCGCGCGGAACTTCGACTCGCTCGATCTTGAGATCGGCCTTGGCGAGTTCTTTCATTTTGGCTTCGATCTTCGGCAGATCGTCCACCGTAAACGGCGTGGACGGGGCGAAATCGTAGAAGAAGCCGTCTTCGATGACCGGCCCGATCGTTACCTGCGTGCCGGGAAAGAGCTGCTGCACCGCCATCGCCATCAAATGCGCGGTCGAATGGCGGATCACTTCGAGGCCCTCGGGCGAGTCGGCATACACCGGCTCGATTTCGAGGGCCGTACCGTTATCGGCAAGCGCGCCGAGGGTGCGAGTAAGATCGACGACCTTGCCTGCGACTTTCGCCGCCACCAGGTCTTTGTTCGGGACTCCTGCAAGAGCCTCGCGCACACGCGCGTCGCGCGCGACGACCCGACGCTCGCCACCGACCAATACGGTAAGCTCGGAACTCATCTATGAAGAAAGTTTAGTCATTGGCGAGCGCGATGCGAGCGAAATGCGGGCAGCGGTTGGCGATCGGCGGAAACAAACAGAAAACACGGTGGTAGGCATGGGCGGGATTGAACCGCCGACCTCTTCCGTGTCAAGGAAGCGCTCTCCCACTGAGCTACATGCCTGTGTGTTCCAGGTAAGAATCGGTTGTGGATGGATTCGTGCAAGCAAAGCCAAGGGGTAACAGAGATTGCCGCGCCGGGCAACCAAGGAATTGAACGGGCGCGAAGAGAGTCTGTCATTCCGCGGACAGCTTATTCGCGCGCCTTGGGTCGCGGACGGAACATGCGGCGAAGTGCGGCGAAGAAGCCATCGACCGACTCACTCGATGGACCAGCGTACCAAGGCATGCTTGAAGGGGACGGATATAACGGAACCGGGGTGTCGCCGGGCGGCGCTTCGTGGCGGCGCAAGCCATGCTGCTTGCGCCACTTCCGGAGGTCCTGCCGCTCCCGGCGCCTCAGGTTTTCAAGGCCTTTGTCGCGAGTGATGACCGTATATAGAAGGCCAAACATGGTCACACCGAAAACAACCAAGGCGATGTCGCGCAGCATCATTGTGATCTTCTAGCGGTGATCTTCTAGCGGTGATCTTCTAGCGCGCCGGGCGGGGTTTGCGCAGGACCATGCCGGGTTTGCCCGAGGCGCTCAGCGCTTCGCCGACCGGTTGGTAGCCCGCGCCGGTCCAGAACTGATGCGCGAGCACCGTATCGCGATGCACAAAGACGCGGATTTCGTTCCATCCGGAAGAGAACAGCTCATGCTCGATCGCCGCGACCACTTCACTGCCTAGTCCGGCGCCCTGGCGGTCGCCCTGGATCATCATCAGGGCAATCCAGTTGATCCGGTCCGACGGAACCGGCGCGATCAGCTCGACCGTGCCGACGATCTGGCCAGTCGCGCGCTCGCGCACGGTGAACTCATGTGACTCGAGGTCGGGAAAGCGAGGATTCGGATCGTCGGCGAGATAATTTTCCAGGTCAGCCGCCGCCCAGATCACGCGCTCGCCAGACGCGCGATGAAACTCGGGATTGGAATTGAACAGTGCGACCAAGCCGTCGATCGTTGCGCGGTCATCGGCGTGAGCTTCCTCGATCAGCAGGCGTTCAGTTTCGATCTGCATTGGGCAAACTCAACTTATTGTACTCTTTTTTGTGGCGGTGCGCGCGTCAGCGTCGGGCCTATCGCAGATCTTCACATCGACGGACGTTTCAGAAGGAAATTTGAGCGCTTTTCAGAAGATCACTAATGATTGCCTGCCTTCGAGGGAGTAAGGTGTCTCGTCGAGTTGATGGTGGAGGAGGTGTCATGGACCTGAATACGATTCAGGAAATCGCGCGGCCGGATGGTTCAGGCGGCGGCATCGATTGGCGCGAAGGCGATGCGTGGCTGGCGGGCGGGACGTGGCTTTTCTCGGAGCCGCAGCCGCATCTGCGGCGCCTGATCGATCTGCAAGGTCTCGGATGGAAATCTCTGGCAGCGAGCGACCATGGTCTCGAAATAGGCGCGACCTGCAGGATTGCCGAGCTGTTCGCATTCGAGGCGCCCGCTGATTGGACGGCGGCGCCGGTCATCGATCAATGCTGCCGCTCGTTTCTTTCTTCCTTCAAGATTTGGAATACCGCGACGGTGGGCGGGAACATCTGCATGTCGCTGCCCGCCGGTCCGATGATTTCGCTGGCGGCCGCTCTGGAAGCCATCTGCACGATCCAGAAACCGGCAGGCGATGAGCGCAAGGTCGCGATCGAGGATTTCGTTATCGGGAACCATCGCAATGTCCTCCTGCCGGGCGAGGTCTTGCGGCGCATCGATCTGCCGGCCGTGGCATTGCACAAACGATCGGCCTTTCGCCGGATTTCTCTGACTCATTTGGGCCGATCGACGGCGCTGCTGGTCGGCACGCTCGGTTCAAAGGACGGAGTCTTCATGCTGACCGTGTCGGCTTCGACGGAGCGGCCGCTGAGAATCAGGTTCGACAAGATTCCGGATCAAAAAAGTCTGCGGAGCAGGCTCGAGAAAGAGATTCCGGTCTTTTTTGACGACGTGCATGGCGCGCCTGACTATCGCAAACACATGACCTTCCATTTGGCGGAAGAGATCCGATGCGAGCTTCAGGGGAGCAAGTAGCCATGAGTTATCTGATCAATGGCAAGACCTTTTCCGAGGAGCCGCGTCCGGGGCAGTGTCTGCGCACCTTCCTGCGCGAGATGGGATGGTTCGGAGTCAAGAAAGGGTGCGACGCGGGCGACTGTGGTGCATGCACGGTATGGCTCGACGGGATGCCGGTACATAGCTGTCTGATTCCGGCCTTTCGTGCCGAGGGGAAAAAAATCACCACGATCGAAGGTCTTGCGCATGACGGCGAACTGCATCCGATGCAGAAGGCGTTCATGGACGCGGCGGGATTTCAGTGCGGGTTCTGCACCGCGGGCATGATCATGACCGCCGCGAGTCTGAGCGACGAGGCGCGCAAGGATCTGCCGCGCGCGCTCAAGGGCAATCTCTGCCGATGCACCGGCTATCACGCGGTCGAGGACGCGATCGGTGGCGTCAAATCAACCGTTGACGACCAGCCCGGCAAGTCGCTCGGCGCGGACCTGCTTGCGCCCGCGGCTGAGGGGATTGTCACCGGCAAGGTGCGCTACACGCTCGACGTCGCGGTCGAAGGACTGCTGCATCTGAAGCTTCTGCGATCGCCGCATGCGCACGCGCGAATCCGGTCGATTGGCCGGAAAGCAGCTTTGGCGGTTCCCGGAGTTGTTGCGGTGTACACCTATGAGGATGTTCCGAAGCACCTATATACGTCGGCGACCCACGACGATTACCACGTCGATCCCAGCGACACGCTCTTGCTCGACGACGTGGTGCGATTCGTCGGTCAGCGCGTTGCCGCGGTCGTAGCTGATACGGAAGGCGCCGCCGAAGAGGGATGCCGCCGGTTAGAGGTCGATTACGAGGTTCTTCCGGCGGTGTTCGATCCGGAGGAAGCGATGCGTCCGGGCGCGCCGTTGCTTCATGAGAAGTTGGCCGAGCGAATCCTGAATCCGGGGCGAAATATTCTGCTCGAGATTCATGGAGAGGTCGGAGACGTTGCGAAGGGATTTGCCGCCGCCGATGTAATCCACGAAGGAAGCTACGCGACCCATCGCGTGCAGCACGCGCATCTCGAAACGCATTGTTCGATCACCTGGCTCGATGAGAACCATCGGCTCAATGTCCGCACCAGCAGCCAGACCCCGCACATCACCAAGCAGAAGCTTTGCTTCATCTTTGATCTGCTTCCGGCCAAGGTCAGGGTTTTTTGCGAGCGCGTGGGCGGCGGCTTTGGCGGCAAGCAGGAAGTCTTGACCGAAGACATCTGCGCGTTCGCGACGCTCAAGACCGGGCGGCCGGTCAAGCTCGAGTTCACGCGCGAAGAGGAATTCATCGCCGCAACCACGCGGCATCCGATGAACGTGCATCTCAAGATTGGCGCGCGCAGCGACGGAACTCTGAGCGCGTTCCAGATGCGCGTCGTTTCAAACACCGGCGCCTACGGCAATCACGGCGGCGAGACGTTGTACGCGTCCTGCGGCGAAGCGGTGGCGGTTTACAACTGCCCGAACAAAAAGATCGACGGCTTTACAGTTTACACCAACATGGTTCCCGGCGGCGCGATCCGCGGTTACGGAATGACGCAAACGATCTTTGCGGTGGAATCCGCGATGGACGAGCTCGCGCGCAGCCTCAAAATGGATCCATTCAAATTTCGGCGGATCAACGTGGTTAAGCCGGGCGATCAGATGATCGCCGACAGCACGCGGGTCACCGACACCGAATTTGGCAGCTATGGACTGGACCAATGCCTGGATCTGGTCGAGACCGCACTTAAACGCGGCAACGGCATCAAGCCTCCGGAGGGTGAGGGATGGCTCACGGGGCAGGGGATGGCGATTTCGATGCACGGCGCAGTTCCGCCGACGGAGCATCGCTCGGAGGCGCAACTGGGTCTGCGGGCCGACGGCAAATATCATCTCGCGATCGGCACCGCCGAGTTCGGCAACGGCACCACGACGGTGCATCGGCAGATCGTCTCCGCGGTCCTCGGCAGCACGGTGTCGAGCGTGCAGGTCGTGCAATCCGACACCGACAGCACCGGCTACGACACCGGAGCGTTCGCCAGCGCCGGCACTGTGGTCGCCGGAAACGCGGTGCGGCTTGCGGCCGAGGCTCTACGCGAACGCCTGCTCGACTTTGCGTCGAAGAATTATCGCGTCAGCCGCGACGCGTGCCGGCTCGAGCACGACGGGATCACCTACAACGAGACCAAGGTCCCGTTCCCGGAATTATTCAAAGCCGCGCAAAAGTCTGGACGCCAATTGGAAGTGGTCCGCAAAGCGTACGGCACGCCGCGCAGCGTCACCTTCCAGGTGCAGGGCTTTCGGATCGCGGTCAATCGAATCACCGGAGAAATCGCGATCCTGCAAAGCGTTCACGGGGCCGACGGCGGGGTGATCATCAATCCGATGCAGTGCAGGGCGCAGGTTGAGGGTGCAATCGCGCAGGGGCTCGGATGGTCGCTGTCCGAGAAGATGGTTTATGACCCGAGCGGGCGCATGATCAATCCAAGTTTCCGCAATTATCGGATCCCGGCCTACGCCGACAATCCGCGGCGCACCGAGATTTTTTTCGCCGATACGCATGACGCGTTTGGACCGCTGGGCGCCAAGTCGATGAGCGAAGCGCCGATCTATCCGATCGCGCCGGCGCTGGCCAATGCACTCACCAACGCGACGGGGATTCGCTTTCACAGCTCGTCGCTCACGCCTGACCGGATCTATCACGAGATTTTCACCAGCACTCAGAGCAAACCGGGCCGCGACGCTTGACCAAGGCATCGGACAATGTTTGTTCGCCGCGCGCCGATGCTTGCTAAGCCGCTCGGCGTCGTAGCGGCGGCGGGATGGTTCGGCCTCCTGTTATGGATGTTGGCATTGCCGATGCCAGCAAACGGGGCGGATAGCGCGCCGTCCGGGGCGGCCTCCGCTACCTCGCAAGCGCCCGCGGGTTCAGCTCCCGCACCGAGCGTCACTACGGGTTCGGCGGCTGCGGCTGTTCCGATTGCGGCTGCGACTCCGTCGGCGATCAGCGCGAATCCGGGCGCGGTCACCTCCACTCCGGGAACGGGATGGCTCGGCAGGTTGATTGGATTTACCCCCGAGTCAGGCATCCGCTTGGGTGGGCTCTGGATTGGCAACTCGAATTATCTTTTCACCGGTGGAGTGCAGCCAAGGTCGTGGAGCTTCAACAGTCTTTTAGTCGTCAACCTGAATGTGGACGCCGAAAAACTGATCGGTCTGCCGGGAAGCTCGTTTGACGCCTCAGTGCTTCAGTTCGACGGACAGGACGATAACGAGAAAGCGGGAACCGTTCCCGGTTATGACGGGCTGGTCGGGCCAAAGCCGATGGACCGCACACAACTATACGAGCTGTGGTGGCGGCAGCGGTTATTCGGCGACAAGTTGATACTCCGAGTCGGCAAAATGGTGACGACTACCGACTTCAACAATGTGAGCCGCCCGATTCCGGTGACTGACCAGAGTCTGCAGATTCCGTCGGTCACAGGAGTCATCTTCACTCCCATTTTCAAGAATCCAACGATGATCGGTGCCGCACCCGGTTACTACAATTCAGCATACGGCATCGCCGCTAACATCGCCCCGACGCGTAACTTCTATCTCACTTATGGAATTTATGATGGCGCCGGAACCAGGGAGATTCAGACCGGACTGCGGGAAGCGCCGGTTCTGAATGGACACTATTTTACGATCGCCGAGGCTGGCTATGCGTGGCTTTATGGCGATCAGAAATTACCCGGCATAGTTGCTATTGGCGGATGGGCTAGAACCGGTGAGCTTTACGGCGGCGGCACGCAACAGGAGGGGGCGCAGGGCCTGTACGCATTCGGGTCCCAGCGGCTCTGGCGGCATCACGCGGGAATCGACAACAGCGGGGTCTCTGGCTATTTCCAATTCGGCTTCAATGACTCGAGAACAATGATCGCGAACCGCTATTTCGGGCTTGGCTTTACCGCATTCAGTCTTATACCCGAGCGGCCCGCGGATTCGTTCGGATCCGGTCTGGCCTGGACCTGGCTTAACCGGCGATATGGGTTTCGAAGTAATCAGGCGATACTTCAGACCTACTATCAGATGCATTTGATAAGCAGTTCGTTCCTGGAGCCGGTGCTGAGCTATATTCCGAATCCCGGCGAAGGCCGGAATGTTCAAGGCGCGGTAACGATGACCGCGCAACTAGTCATTTTGTTCTAGGATCCCTTTTGCCATATCGCCGGTGACTCTCCGGAGTCTCATTTCGAGTTTTGAGCGAGAAATCCGAAGCGGCCATGTTCCATGCGGGCGCCACATGCACCGCCCCTGCGGTCGAAATGACAATCGGAGGTCTCGACGCTGACTCACTCGTTGCCCCAGAACCATACTTCGGCATCACGAACTACTTTATATCCTCGATTGTTGCCGCTCCTTCACCCTGGGCTGGATCGATCCTGAAAGGCCATTCGTTCGAATGGAACGGTACCGCCGGCGGCAGAAAAACTGGAATGCCGTACTTCTTGTCCTCCGCGGCGATTGCCTTGCGGCCGTCTCCGCCCATCAATTCATAGTCCATCAAATAGTAATTACCAAAAAAGACTTGCCCGACCGAGCGATCGGCCACGGTTCGGATTAGTACGTCGAGCATCTGATCCGGAGTGGTTACAAAGGATGAGGTCTCGTAAAGGAACAACCGGGTATTCATCGCGTCCTTGCCGAAGAACTGCGCCAGGACGCTGAACAAGACGTTGTTCTGGCGAGCTACATATAGAGTATTACTCACTCCATAGGTCTTGTCCCAATCAGAGCCTAGCATCTCTTTCCAGTCTTTGACCACCTTCATCCAATGCTGCACCTGAGTAGTAGCTCCCCAAGTGATGTTCTGCTGGAGAAAAGGTTTGACCGCGGTTGCGTAGTTCTGAATATCGGTAAATGTATAAGTTCCCTTACTGAGTGCGGTATCCATGAATTTGATATTCGCCTTCAGCACATTGGCCTGGTTCTCGCGCGTCTCGGCAGTGAGATCGGTAGAGCCGAGGCTATCCAGCGCGGCCTGGTTCGCCGTGCGGAACACTTGCATCTTGGCTTCCCATGAATGATCCGCGACGTCACCCAGGTGCGAGCCGGCCAGCTCGAACAGTGCCAGGCTGGAATGGCCAACTGATTTGTAGATCTGATAGCGAATCGGAACCTGGGGCGCTTCCAGCGGCGGTTTTCCGGGCCGATAGAGAATCAGCCGTCCGCCCTGGTTGCTGAACAGCGCCAGGATTACGGGATGCTGCGCCAGCATGTTTTTCTGGAATTTTGCCAGTGCGTCGTCGTACAGACCGAACATCGCGATGTCGAGGTCGAGGACGTTCTGGTCCGCCACCGCGGCCTTGTTCGCCTGCGTGCCATCGCCCACAATTATATTCATGTAGTCAGGCAATCCGAGGTCGGAGGCAGATGCCGCGAAGCAGGAACCGATTCCGGCGAAGCTGAAAATCAGCGCCAGCGAGAGTGCGAGAGCATAGCGAAATGATAACCACATTTTGAACATAACGGCCTTAATACCTCATTCAGACCGCGATACTCAATGCGGTGGTAGAAGAATCATTCACAACCCGCGAAATATGAAAACGAATAATGTAAGGCCGGCCAAGACTGTGCATAGACCCAACACCTCGCGCGTGACGCTGTGGTCGTGGCGATCGAGCCAGAAGCTCAAGAGCCCGCTCACCTGCGGCATTACCAGCCAAGTCAGCAGGGAGACTGATAGGGTGTTGCCGATCAACATCTGCACTGCAAATGACAAGTTCTTCATCAGCGGATTAAGATAAGACAGGACCATCACAGTGGGATATAGCGCGAACAAAACCGCGAGGGCCTGCTTCCACGCCGGCGGCGGGACCATTGTTTCACCGGGCCCGCGATTGACTGAGAACCATCCTTCCAGACCGGTCACCTGATGCGCGTGCATCGACTCAACTATCGAGTCGAGCTCTGCCAAAAGATCCTTCCGCTCTTTCGATTCCATCCAGTCGTTCAGATCGCGCACCGAATCGTAACGAACTATATCCACCCATTCGTCGAGCTTCTCGTGAGGCTCGAAAAACTCGGTCGCCAGGTAGCCGGGATAATGCGCCTGGGCGGCGATGGCGCGGCGGCGCCAATCCAGGTAGGCCGGCACTTTTTCGGGCGCGACCTTATGCGTGAACACCATCGCGACCGGCGGCTCGGTGTGCTCGTCGCTGGCCAGCACCAGCATCCGCGACGGCTCGATGAGCAGATCCTCGATCGCCTTGGCGAGCCTCAGGCGCTCCGGGTTCTGGAGCCATTGCTGCATCGCGCGATTCGACTCGAGGCGAAAGATCGCAACCCATTCCTCTTGCAGGCCGGGCACCGGACTTAACACTTCGGTTCCGACGAATCCGGAAAATCTTCGCGCGGCGTCGGTGATCGCTTTCTGCGCCGCGGCGTAAGCCTCGATCTCGCCGGGTTGTACCCGATGCGAGGCGATTGCCGTCGCCGGGCGGGGAGCTAGTGATTCTCGTGATTCGGCATCATCTTTCATGTTTGACGTCCGGGTGGTTAGCGCCGTTTGAGATTCTCATTTGAACCGGGATTTGTCGGTCTGGCTGCATATCTGAATATCATATTCGGAGAGGCGACAATCGTTGCGCCCGGCAGGCGACGCATCCGAGGGCTTTTGATAAGCTTGCGCGCCAAGTAACTTCAGCTCGAAGCGATGGAACGCGAACGAATCATACAGGTCTTTTTCTTCGGCTTTCTGGCCCTGATGGCCTATGAGCTGTATGCGATCCTTACTCCGTTTCTTACTCCGCTGATGTGGTCGATCCTGCTCGCGTTCCTGGCGCATCCCCTGCTCATCGAGCTCGATCATCTCGTGCGCCGCCGCACGCTCTCTGCGTTGATCATCACCCTCGGAGTGGCGCTTGGCGTGATCCTGCCCGCTATTTGGTTGTCGAGCCGGCTCGCGGCCGAGGCCCAGACGCTATACGCGCAGGTCTCGACCATGCTTGACGGAGGGGGATTATCGCAGGCGCGCGACTGGATGATGCATTCGGAGATTATCCAGTCGATCAACCGGCGGCTTGCGCCCCGCGGAATAAGGATTGAAGACGAGATTCCCAAGCACGCCGCCGCCGCCGCGCAGGTGGTCAGCGCATACGTTGCGCTCCATCTCACCAGCGCCGCACGCAATGTCGCCACGGTCCTGATCGACTTCGCGATCATTCTGCTGATTTTTTTCTACCTGCTGCGCGACGGAGAGAGCTACTACAACGCGGTGCGCGAGCTGACACCGCTCCATGAGGACGACAAGAAGGCGGTTTTCGAAACCCTGCGCAGCACGCTGTCGTCGGTGATGCGCGGGCTGATGCTGACCGCGCTGTTGCAGGGCGCGAGCATCGGCCTGGGCCTGCTCATTAGTGGCGTTCCGTACTGGGCGTTCCTGGCGCTGGCCAGCGCGGCCGCGGGCCTGTTGCCGATCGGCGGGACCGCGCTGATTTGGGTTCCTGCGACCCTCTACCTGTTCTACACCGCAGGATGGGGATGGGCGATTTTCCTGGTCGTGTGGTGCTCGATCTCGATCGCGATTATCGACAACTTCATCAAGCCGATGGCGATGAAGCACGGGACCGGGCTGCCGACGCTAGCGTTGTTCTTCGGAATCGCAGGCGGACTCGAGGCCTACGGACCGATCGGATTGTTCATCGGCCCGGCGATCATGTCGGTTTTCGCCGCACTGCTGCGTGTGTACCGAAAGACCTACGGCGGGAGCCGCAAGGAAGCAGCCTGAGTGCGTGGCTCCCGAGGGCTAGCGCGTGATCCGGACGGGTGCGGACTCCGCGACCTGCACCTGTTCTTCCGCGGCGGCGGCCCGATGCCGCAGCATCTCGCGTTTCAGCCACATCCCGACAAACCACGCCGCCATCCCATAGCTGGCCGCGACGACAAAGATGCAGTCTAGAATCATCCGGCGCGACAGCCCGAGCCATCGCTCCAGAAACATCGAACCCACAATCGCCGCCACCGCCGCTAAATCCGCGGCGAAAACACCCACCGCCATCATCGTCATCATAAGCATGTCATTACCTTCCCTATTTCGAGTGACGAATGCGCAACGAAATAGATTCATTTGATTAGCTGAATGAACGTTTAGTAAGTTGCGGTTGCGCGCGCTTTGAAGCGCCTTCGCGCGAATCCGCGTGAAAACTAATCAAATGAAATTGGCGCGGCGCAGGCGAGGAATTCGATGAAGTACGCAATCGTTACCGGAGGGGCGCGCGGCCTCGGGCTGGGAATCGTCACCGCTCTGCTCGACGAGAAGGTTGTCGAGGCCGTGGCGGTGATCGACAAGGAATTGGTTCCGGCGCCCGCCGCGATCGCAAAACAGATCCACGGCTTTCGCGCCGATGTGACCGACGAGGCGTCGATCCATTCCGCGCTCGAGGCGATTACTGCTCGGCTCGGAAAGCATCCTGACGTGCTGTGCAACAACGCCGGCGGCGGCGAGCGCGCGTGGTTCGAAGGCAGCCGTCAGACCAATAACTGGGACTCGGTCGAGACCTGGCGCCGCTATGTCGATCTGAATCTGAATTCGGTCTACCTGGTCTCGCGCGAGGTCGCGCCGCGGATGCGCTCGGGCGGTGCGATTTGCAACACCTCGTCGATCGCCGGGATGCAGGCTGTCCCGATGCTGGCGGCGTACGCGGCGGCGAAAGCCGGCGTAATTTCCTACACCCGCACGCTGGCGGCGCAACTCGGAGCGTCGGGTATCCGGGTGAACGCGGTCGCGCCGGGAGTAATCTACACGCCCCTTTGGCAGCAACTTGGCGCCGCGGTCGGTGGCGGCGACGATCGCGCGCGCGAGGCGTTCGACGCGATCGTGCGGCAGATCGTCCCGCTTGGACGCGAGCAGACCGAAGAGGATATCGGCCGCGCCGCTGCATGGCTGTGCTCCGAGAAGGCGAAGAACGTGACCGGGCAGATAATCGCCGTCGATGGTGGAATCACGCTCGGCGTCCGCGGGCTGGAAGGGTAGCCACCGCGCGCGGCCCCGTATGGCGCGCGGTCTTATCGAGCCTGTAAACTCGGGCCCACGATGGAAACCGCGGTGGCCGATATCGAGTCCGGTGCGCGCTTCATCGTGCGCCGGCTGCGCGAAGCGGGGTTCGAGGCCTATTTCGCGGGCGGATGCGTGCGCGACAGAATCCTCGGAGTCGCGCCCAAGGACTACGACATCGCGACCGACGCGCGTCCGGAAGTTGTCCAGCGCATATTTGAACACACGGTGGCCGTAGGCGCACGCTTCGGCTCGATCGCGGTGATCCTGGAAGGCGCGCAATACGAAACCACCACCTTTCGCGCCGACGCCGAGTACAAAGATGGCCGCCATCCATCGGCGGTGAGCTTCGGCACGATCGAGGAAGATGCCAAGCGGCGCGACTTCACGATTGGCGGAATGTTTCTCGATCCCGAGAACGACCGTCTGATCGATCTGGTCGGCGGGATGCGCGATCTGCGCGCCGGAATTGTCCGCGCGATCGGAAATCCGCGGGAACGCTTCGCTGAGGATCGTTTGCGAATCCTTCGTGGCGCGCGCTTTGCCGCCCGTTTCGGCTTCGAGATCGATCCCACCACCTGGCGCGCGATGTGCGACGCGGCGCCCGCTATCACCGAAATCGCCGCCGAACGAATCGGTGAGGAGCTGGTGATGCTGATGACCGAGGGCGGCGCCGGACGCGCGATGGACCTGCTGCGCGAATCCGGGTTGTGGACGGTGCTCGCACCCGAGCTGCTCGAAATGGTCGGATGCGGCCAGCCGGAGAATTATCATCCCGAGGGCGACGTCTGGTCGCATACGCGGCTCGGGGTCTCGATGCTGCCGGCGGGATGCAGCGAAACCGTCGCGTTCGGAATTTTGCTGCACGATATTGCCAAGCCGCGATGCCGTGCGGTCGCCGACGGCGGCAAGGTCACGTTCTACGGGCATACCGATCAGGGCGCCGTAATAGCGGCGGAAATGATGGCGCGCTTCAAACGCTCGAACTTCGTACAGGAGCGCGTCGCCTACCTGGTGCGGGACCATCTGCGGCTGTGCATGGCGCCGCGGATGCGCAAAGCCACCCTCAAGCGGATGCTCGCCGACGAGGGATTTGGCGAGCTGATGCAGGTCGCGATGCTCGACGCGCTCGCGTCGTCGTCGTACCTGGGCTACTGGAATTTTTGCCGGCGAGCGCTCGAGTCGATGTCGGCAGCCGAGATTCATCCGCCGCGCCTGATCACCGGCAACGATCTGATCGGACTCGGCTTCGCGCCCAGTCCGCGCTTCAAGGAAATTCTGAAAGAAGTAGAAGACCTTCAGCTCGACGGCGCGCTCGCCACCCGCGACGATGCACTCGCCTGGGTGCTGGCGCATCATGCGCCGCAAGTGACTGCGCAATAGGTGCTGCGCGCGCGCGAAATATCCAAGCGCTTCGGGCGGATGCTCGCGCTGGATCGCGTCGATTTCGAGGCGCATGCGGGCGAGATTCATGCGCTGGTCGGTGAAAACGGGGCCGGCAAAACTACGCTGATGAATGTTATCGCGGGGCGCCTGAGCCCTGACGCCGGCGACGTGACGTTTGATGATGCGACGCTGCGGCGCGGGTCGGCGGCGGGCGCGCTCAGTGCGGGAATCGCGGCGGTGAATCAAAGCCCGATGCTGTTCGAGCGCTTCACCTGGGAGGAAAATCTCGCGCTCGGCGGCTTCGACACCCATGGATTCGACCTTCCGGCGGTTGCGGCGCGGTCCCGCGCGCTCGCCGACAAACTCGGCTTCGCGCTGCCGCCCGCCGGCACCACGATCGAGCATCGCTCGGTCGCGGAACGGGTCCGGCTTGAAGTTTTGCGCGCGCTGTCGTTCGATCCGCGAGTACTGATTCTCGACGAGCCGACGGGAGTGATGGCGCCCGCGGAGCTGGCGCCGTTTCTCGATCTGCTCCGGCGGTTGCGCGGCGAAGGCAGGATCATCGTGCTGATCACGCACAAGCTCCGGGAGGCGCTCGCCGTGGCCGATCGGATAAGCGTGCTGCGCCAGGGCCGGATGGTTGCGCATACCACGCCGGCGGAAACCTCGGAGTCGGCGCTCGCACGAACGATGATCGGCGACCTCGCGATTGCGTCCACCGCGCCCGACCCGTCGTCGGAGATGCCAAGACCTATTGGCGCAATGGCGCTGTCGATTGAAGATCTGTCGCTCGACCGCGAAGGGCATCGCGCGCTCGACCGCGTCTCGCTGGTGCTGCATGCCGGCGAGATTGCGGGAGTTGCGGGCGTTGACGGCAACGGGCAGACCGAGCTGGCCGAAGTTCTGGCGGGTGCGCGCACGGCGCAATCAGGCCGAGTGATCGTCGCGGATGCGCGGGCCGGCGTCTCGCAGAGCGCGATGGCGGTGATACCGGAGAATCGCGATCTCGATGGGCTCGTGCTCGACATGGCGCTGTGGGAAAACCTGTTGCTCGCGGCTCCGATTCGAAATCTTGTCGCGCCGCATGGATGGCTGAACCGCGCGCGAGCGCTCGAGTTGTGCCGCGAGCTGCTCGAGCGGTTTCAGATTCGCGCGCCCGGGCCAGAGGCTCTCGCCGCTGCGCTATCGGGCGGAAACCGGCAGCGGCTCGAGGTCGCGCGCGCGGTCGCGTCGGCGCCGCGCGTGATCGTCGCGCACAATGTCTGCCGCGGACTCGATGTCGCCGGCACCGCGGAGGTTCATCGCGCGCTGATTGAATTTGCCGCCGCGGGCGGCGCCGTGCTGCTGGTCTCGAGCGACCTTGACGAATTGCTCGAGCTCTGCGCGCGCCTGTTCGTGATGAGCCGCGGGCGGCTGCGCGAGACGGCGCCCGCCGATCGCGATCCGGCGCGCTTGGGGATGCTGATGGCGGGGCATTTCGAGTAAGCCGCGATGATCTCATCGATCGGAAAATCGATCGCGGCGCTGATCCTCGCGTGCGCGATTATCGCGGCGGTGGTGTTTGCGCTCGGTGCGTCTCCGGTCGGTGTCTTTGCCGCGCTCTACGAGGGCGCGTTCGGAACCTGGTACGCCACCGCCGATACCATCGTCAAAGCGACGCCGCTTATCTTCACCGGCCTCGCGATCTCGATCTCGTTCTCGGGCGCGTTGTGGAATATCGGCGCCGACGGGCAACTGATCGCGGGCGCGATCGCGGCCGGCGCGATTGGCCCGTACCTCGGCGGATGGCCGCGGCCCGTCGCAATCTCGCTGGTGCTCATCGCGGGTGCTGCCGGCGGCGCGGTTTGGGGCGGAATCTGCGGTTGGCTTCGTGCGCGGCGCGACACCAACGAAGTCATCAGCACGATCATGATGAACTTCGTCGCGGCGCAATTGATTAGCTGGATGGTGCACGGCCCGCTGATCGAGGCCTCGGGCGCCTATCCTCAGAGCATGGCGATCGCGCCGAGCGCGCGGATGTACATGCCAATCGAACCCACCCGGCTCAACCCCGGCGTCCTGCTCGCGATCGCGTTGGCGATTGGATGCTACCTGCTGTTGTTTCACGTGAAACTTGGTTTCGAGCTCCGCGCGATGGGCCGAAATCGGCGTGCGGCGACCTTTTTCGGCATCCCGATCGCGCGGCTCACGATCGGGATCCTTGCGCTGTCGGGCGCGCTTGCGGGAATCGGCGGCGCGGTGCAGGTCTCGGCGATCACGCATCGCCTGTACGAAAAATTCTCGCCCGGATGGGGCTTCGAGGCGATCGCGGTCGCGCTGGTCGCGCGGCTGAACCCGCTCGGAATTATCCTGTCGGCGATTTTCTTCGGCGCGCTCGACAACGGCTCGCAAGCGATGCAGCGCGCGCAGGGCGTCTCGCCCGTGCTGGTGCAGGTAATCCAGGGACTGGTGATCATGATTCTGCTCGCGTTCGACACTCCCGCGTGGGCTCGGATTCGCGGACAGATATTCGCGCGCGACGCGCGGTCCGCGCCGGATACGGGGGCGCGCGCCGATGCTTGACGCGTTTCTTAATTCGACCATCGCGATGGCTACTCCCATCCTGCTCGCGGCGCTGGGCGAGCTGCTGGTCGAGGAGACCGGCGTGATCAATATCGGGATCGAGGGCGCGATGCTGTGCGGTGCGTTCTTCGCTATGGCGGGTGCCTACTTCACCGGCTCGACCATCGTCGGAATCGCGACGGGAATCGCGGCCGGCGTTGCGATCAACGCGCTGCTCGCGCTGCTGGTGGTCAATCTGTCGGTCAACCAGGTGGTCGCGGGCACCGCGCTCGATATTCTCGCGGTCGGAATCACCGGAGTCTTCTACCGCCGACTTTTCGGAATCACCGGAATGGCGTTCATGGTCAAGCCGATGGCGCGGTTCGATTTCGGTCCGCTAACGCGGATTCCAATTCTTGGCGCGACGCTTTTTCATCATAACGCATTCGTCTATCTGACCTTCGCGAGCATTCCTGTCATTGGGTTCATCGTGTGGCGCACCCATTACGGGTTGACGCTACGCGCCGCGGGCGAACGACCCGACGCGGCGGACGCGCTGGGTCTCGGAGTGTATCGGCTGCGATGGCATGCGCTGCTCGCGGCGGGAGTGCTGACAGGGCTATCAGGCGCATATTTGACGCTCGCGTATGCAAACACGTTTGTTGAAAATATTTCGGGCGGGCGCGGCTACGTCGCGCTGGCAGTGGTGATCCTCGGGCGATGGAATCCGTGGGGGATCGCGGCGGCGAGCCTGCTGTTCGGTGCCGCGATGGCTCTGCAATTCGGACTGCAGGCGCTCGGCACGGCGGTTCCGTATCAACTCTTTCTTGCGCTGCCCTATGCCCTCACGCTCGCCGTGCTGGCGGGAGTCGGCGGCCAGGCCGCATCGCCTTCCGCCCTCGGCGAACCGTATCGCCGCCAATAGCAGACCCCGGAGCGCTATCGCACTGAGGTGGCGCTCGGGTATGCTTACCGAGAAGATGCCGTCACCGGAGCCAATCGCATCGACCTTTCCGGTCGCATTCTGCAAAGGATGCGGCAAGAGCGTCGTCACCTGCGTCGCACTCGATGACGACGGTGCCGAGCGCCGCATGTGCGCGCATTGCGACGCGCCGATCGCTGTCGATATCGAATGGATCAGCGCGACCGAGCTCGAATCGACCGGCTACTATATCGGCACTCCCAGCGCGCCACGCGCCGGCGGATGCGGCGGCGGATGCTCGAGCGGCGCCTGCGGCACGCGCAAGCACTAGCCAGAGCTTTGTCAGAAGCGCAGTTGAAAGGATCCCAGATCTGCCACATCGCTTTGGATTGACAATCCCGATGGTCTTGCTTATCCGCCGCCCGAACGGGTCATAGACGAAACTAGCACTCGAACCGGCTCTGATCGTGCTCAGATGATTGCGCCCGTCCCAGGCGTAGGTATTTGTGCCGTCGTTGAGGAAATTGGTGTTAGCCGCGGAAGGATATTTCGGCTATGTCATTCGGGTCGGCGTACGGCTGTTATTTTTCTATTTGGTCCTTGCAGTCGGGGTGCAAATGGCCAGTCAGTGGGCCGTAGCTCTTACCGCCGCTTGCAAACCAGTCGCAGCCACGCTGCCGTGGTGGACCACGTACGGAGTCCCGCCGGGTTCGATAGTGACGACTGTGTGTTCAGGAAGTATTCCAGTTTCGGCGATGCTCAATTACGCGGCGGGCGCGATCGTATTTATGATCCTCAGCCTCGCCATTCCGTATACGGCGGCGGGCATTGCGGGCGGAACAATTAGTCTGGCTCTCAACCACGCATTCGAGGCGGCGTTCATCGCGCAATCGGTCATCCGGCCGCTTACGAGTGCGCTCCAGACCGGATTCAACAAGGTCGCACAGATCGGTAGCAGCAGCGACGACAAGGCAGCCGAGGGCGCCGGCTGGGTCAGTGCGATGACCTTCGGTCGCGAGACCCAGAAGCTCGGCAATCTCGGTACCGACGCGGCGCAGCGTGTCCCCGCGCCAAAAGACGTTCGGGCAACCTCGGTTATTCCTTCACGCGCTGCGACTACGACGCCGAGAAATACGGGAACTGCTCGCTACGGAAGCGGTAACACCAACGCGACCAACGGCAAGAAAACCAACAAGATCTGACCCGAAAGTCCGCCCACCAACAGCAAGTGCTAGTGCATCAACGACGAGTGCGTCGATCACGCGCATAGTCGTTTGAAACCAGCTGATCAATTGAGACCCAAAATAGGGCGCTGCCGCCTCAGGGCCTTTTACGTGAATCCGTTTCAATCGGTCCGCAATGGGTTCTCGGTTCTGACGGGTTAAAGGTCTTGTGTACAGGAAGACTTGGACACAGGCTTCGTAAAGGAGCCTGTTCTGTTGGACCAGGAGATCGTCGCATTGCGCATACTGATCCCAGGAATAGTTGTTAGATCGTTCTATGCGTGCATCGGATTCGCCTCGCCTCTGGATCAACCTACAGTGTCTCTTCCCATCGAGCGAAGCCACCGGTACAGCTCTCTTAGCAGCGACTCTACACCGCGCAAGATGTAATACCATTGGATTACACCCGCGGCGCAGAAAAGTAATCCCAGCGCAATAACATTGGCTGTGCTGCAGGGCAGAACGTTCGTAAGCAATGCTGGAATTAGGCTGATGGGCAAGCCCCAAGCTACCATTATTCCAGCAATCTCCGAACAATCTCTGCCCCCAGGGCAGCTTTGACTAAGACCCCCACAGTCGAGCACGACTATTCTAAGTAAGTAAATTTCCACGGCAAGCCATAGGACTATCGGCAGCCAAATTAGAAACGCGGCGCATAGCAGTTCCGGTCACGAACCCTTAATTGGACGAGTTCGCGCAGTTAGCCTCGCAATTTGCTATCGCTGAAGTAGCAAACTTTTGGCAATTCATGCCGCCAAATAAATCACCCAGGTTGTAATTGGGAGCGGGTTGTTCGGCCACACCCAGTAGGCAGCTGTCCACGCAGGATTTCGTGCTTTGCAGTTTGCAGGACTGATTACGCTGGTCGGGTTCGAGACTACCCGGAACATTCATGTCAATGCTCGTAGGGAGATCAGCCAGCCCGTTGTAAGTGGTTAGACCAAAGCAGTAGGATGCGTTGTTGAGCACTACACATATGAATTGGTGATACACAGGCCCGTTCTCTCGCGAAAAACCTTTAATAGGACGGTCGCAAAGGTAGGCGTCAAGGCCGAGCGGATCGGTCAAAGTAGCCGGATCATTAGAGCCATACGCATACAAATTAGCATCACCGCCGTCAAAGCCGATCGGGTCTTGGCTCACGAATCTCTGTGCGACCGGGCTGTAGTATCTTGCCCGGTTGAAATTCAGCCCGGTGCCGTCGTTCTCACGGCCCGTGAATTGGAAGGGATTGGTACTGGAACCCGCCACCATGGTATTGCCGAACGGATCGTAGGTGTAGCTGGTCGCGAGGCCACCCGCCGAGTTTGCCAACGCCAGCGTGCTGCCCAGCGCATCCGTCAGGTAGCTGCTCGCGCCCGAGACATCGGTGCGCTGAAAGTACTCGTCGATTCCAAGCCCCGCAGGCGCATTCGCCGTCGGCACGCCCGACTTTAGCCCTTACACCGGGTTGAGCCCATTGTACAGGAAGCTCGTGGCCGTAGTGCTGGCCGACGTGCCGTCGGCCGCCACTGACACAAGGAACCAATATGCCAATGGTGGCGGATGGCCCGTCCGCCCACCCTCGCGATTCCTCAATCTTGCTTCTTGCCTGCTTCTCGTGGCGGAGGTATCACGTTCGAAACCGGCTTCGATCGATATCAGGTCAGATCGGTAAACGGATTGAAGGCCACTTCCCACAGGTGGCCGTCAGGATCAGCGAAATAACCTGAATAGCCTCCCCAGGACGTATCTCGCGGCGGCTTCACTAACTTTGCTCCCGCCGACACCGCCAGTTTCACCACCCGATCGACGTCCTCTTTTGATTTCACATTGTGTGCCAGCGTGACTCCGCTGAAGCCTGCGCCTTCAGGCGCCGTGCGCGCATCTTCGGCGAGCTTGTCTCTCGGATAGAGTGCGAGCCACGAACCCTCCATCTTGAAGAACACTATCCCCTCGTCTTCCTTATAGTTGTGCGTCGGGAAGCCAAGTCCGTCGCGATAAAACCGCAGCGCCTTCGCCAGCTCGGAAACACCGAGCGTGACGAGACTTATCTTGGGTTTCACGCGGTTCCTCCTCGTCACCGGAGCGCGCCGGTTTGGCGCAGCGCTTCATAAACCACGATCGAGACTGCGTTGGCGATATTCAGGCTGCGGACTCCCGGCTCGAAGATCGGAATCTGATAGGCGTGGTCGGCGCGCTCGGCAATGAACTCGCGTCCGAGGCCCTTGGTCTCGCTCCCGAACATCAGAAAATCGCCGCGCGCATATTTCGCGGCGAGATAATTTTTCTCTGCCCGGGCGGAAAAGATTTTCGCCGGCGGCGCGGGATGCGTGCGCGCGAACTCGTCCCAATCGCCGTAGGTTTGGAGATCGACCAGCGGCCAGTAGTCGAGTCCCGCGCGCTTCAGGTATCGATCCTCGAGCGAGAAGCCCAGCGGTCCCACCAGATGCAGCCGCGTGCGCGTGGCCGCCGCCAGCCTTGCGATCGAGCCGGTGTTCTGCGGGATCTCCGGACGTACGAGCACGATATGCAGATGCGGCTTCGCCAGGTGCATCGCTCAGGTGTGTGCTCCTGAAATCGGATGGCGCGCGCCGCGAATCCGCAGGTAGAAACGGCCCGACTCGTCGGCCTCGAGCCGGTCAGCCAAATGATAGTACGCGTTGCGCAAAAAGCGCGCGCGATACGCACCGTCCTTCACTCGGGCGTAGAGAACGTTGCCCGCGCCGACCTCGAGAGTCGAGTGATCCAGCTCTTCGCGCGTGTCGTCGTTCAACACGGTGACGAATCCGCCAAGCTCATCGTCCTCGAGCGTGCGGACCACATACGGCGTGTCCTCGACCGTGATCGACGCGCGTTCGTCACCGACTTTAAGGAAGTACGAGCCGTCCGGGTTCTGGTGAATTGATCGGCTGAACAGCGTTGCGATGCGCGGATTGTCGATCCGCTCCTCGTCGGTGTACCAGTTGCCGTCGCGCCGGAATGAAATCTTGCCCGACTCGACGGCGTAAAATCCCGCTTTAGGCATCGGAGTTATTGGGTTCGATTTTACTTGCGATCCCGACTATCCAGGATGATCGTCACCGGTCCGTCGTTAACCAGCTCCAGTTCCATCGCGGCGCCGAACTCGCCTGTCTCAACCCTAACACCGCGTTCCCGGACGAACCAGATAAAGTGCTCGTACAATCGGCGCGCGTCGTCGGGCGCGGCCGCTTTGGTGAACGACGGTCGCCGCCCCGCGCCGGTGTCGGCCAGGAGTGTAAATTGAGAAACCACCAGAATCGCGCCGTTCACCGCGTCGAGCGCCAGGTTCATCTTGCCGTCCTCGTCGGCGAACACGCGCATCTTGAGTGTCCGCTCGGCGATGAATAGGGCGTCGGCCTCGCTATCTCCAACAGCCACGCCCAGCAAAATCGCGAAGCCCGGTCCGATCTGGCTGAGAACCCTGCCATCGCTTCTTACCTGGGCGCGGCTGACGCGTTGAACAATCGCACGCACAAATGCGTCAATATCATGGCAGGACTGAAATCTCGCAAGCTTATGCGATGCCCAAATCCCGCTGATCCGGGCGGACAGATCCGGTTGTTCGACCCGCTCGCCGGCGTACTATAGTGTGACGCGTCGATGATTCCCGTCCTCTTTCATATCGGTCCGCTCACCGTTTACAGCTACGGCCTGATGATGGCGCTGGGCTTCCTGGCCGCCGATTGGGTGGTGACGCTCGAATGCCGCCGCCGCTCGCTGCCGCCGGACTACGCGTCGTCCATGATCGTATGGGCGGCGATAGCCGGAATCGCTGCATCGCGCCTGCTCGATATTTTCAATAATTTTTCGACCTATATGGCCGATCCGAAGTCGATGATTTTTTCCGGTTCCGGATTTGTCTGGTACGGCGGAATGATCGGGGGGATCGTAGCGGTTTACCTGGTCTCGCTCCGTTACCGGATCCCGTTCCTGCAGACCGCTGACATGGCCGCGCCCGCACTCGCGATCGGACAAGCTATCGGACGGCTCGGATGCCTGACGTCGGGCGACGGCGATTGGGGGCTGCCCTCGCGGCTTCCGTGGGCGATGTCTTTTCCCAAGGCGATTGTCGGATGGAACTCGGAGACGGTGCTCAAGCTGGGTCCGGGCGGGACTCTGCTTCCGGGCTATTTTCCCGGCGTGCGGGTGCAACCAACGCCGATCTACGAGGCGATTCTCTACGCCGGCGTGTTCATCATTCTGTGGAGTCTGCGCAAGAAGGGCCTCGCGGATGGCCGCTTGCTCTATCTGTACCTGATGCTGGCCGGTCTCTCACGTTTCATGGTCGAGTTCGTGCGCATCAACCCACGCGTGTTCGCAGGGCTCAGCGAGGCGCAGGTTATCGCGGTTGGGATGATGATCGTCGGCGGAATCGGATGGTTGCTCTCGGGCCAGAAGCATACCGCCGCGGCGTCCAAGGAGGCCGTGCGCGCCTGACGGCGCGTGGCGCGGCTCAAAGCTCGTAACGTCATGCGATCATCAATCAGATGAACCGGTCCTTGCAAATAATCGCGGTCGTGGCCGTCGCTGCGGGGGTGACCCTGATCGTTGCGAACAACCTGCGTAAGCCTGCGCGGGATATTGCTGAATCCGCGCGGCAAGAGCAGCAGGTCGTACCCGCCGGAGACAAAGCCGCAGACTTCAAGCTCGAGCAGCTAAATGGCACCACGCTCTCGCTCGATCAACTGAAGGGCAAAGTGATTTTCCTGAACATCTGGGCCACGTGGTGCGGGCCGTGCCGCGAGGAAATGCCCTCGATGGAGACACTGTACGACGAGCTCAAGGGCAACAAGGACTTCGTGATGCTGGCCGTCAGCCAGGATACCAAGGGCCGCAGCGTGGTTGCGCCCTACATCGCGCAATACGGTTATAACTTTACGATCCTGCTCGATCCGGAAAACAAGGTTGGCGAATCGTACGACGTCTCCGGCGTTCCCGAGACTTTCATAATCGACCGCAAGGGTCAGATCGTGGCGCATCACATGGGCGCATTCGATTGGTCGCGGCCCGACGTGAAGGACGCCCTCAAGCAGTTGCTGGACGCCAAAGAGGGCTAGGAAGAAACCCGTGGCAGGCAGATGCGGCGCCAGAGAACGGGCATTTTACCCCTGTGCATCGCCGCCGCCCTTCTGCTTAAATGATAAAACCCAATCTCCGCTGGTGGTGAATGTCAGTATTTAAGCGAAATCGATGGGCTATCATGGTGGCGATCTTCTTGATCGGCTGCTTCATGGGACTCGAGGAGATCGCGGTGCGCCGTGCGCAGGCGCTGCCGAACGATACCTACCAGCAGCTTGAAACCTTCGCCAATGTTCTTGCGATCGTGCAGAAGAATTACGTCGAGCCGGTCTCAACCAAGGATCTGATCGACGGCGCGATCACCGGGATGCTGGCGTCGCTGGATCCGCATAGCGCCTACCTGACCCCGGAGCTGTATCGCGACCTCGAGGTTGAAACCCGCGGCAGCTTTGGCGGGCTCGGAATCGAAATCACGATCAAGGACGGCATGCTGACCGTGGTCGCACCGATCGAGGACACTCCGGCCTATCACGCGGGAATCAAGGCGGGCGACCAGATCATCAAGATCGACAATGACTTCACCAAAGACATGACGCTGACCGACGCGGTCAAACGGATGCGCGGTCCGCGCGGCAGCAAGATCAAGCTCACGATTCATCGCGCCGGCGTGCCCGAAATGTTTACGGTGACGATGGCGCGCGATGTCATCAAGATCCAGTCGGTCAAGTCCAAGCAACTGCCGGATGGGTACTCATACCTGCGCATCACGACCTTCCAGGAAGCGACCGACGAAGGCGTGGAAAAAGCGATCGATCAATTCACCAAGGACGGCCACGGCAAGATCAAGGGCCTGGTGCTCGATCTGCGCGACAATCCGGGCGGGCTGCTCAATCAGGCGGTCAAGGTCTCGGACGATTTTCTCGACGGTGGGATGATCGTCTATACCCAGGGGCGGCTCGAGAATCAGCAGCAGAAATATTTTTCGCACAAGAAAAAGGACTTCGACGACTTTCCGATGGTGGTGCTGGTAAATGGCGGCAGCGCCAGCGCCAGCGAGATCGTCGCGGGAGCGTTGCAGGACCAGAAGCGCGCCGTGATCGTCGGCACTCAGACCTTTGGCAAAGGCTCCGTGCAGACCATTCTGCCGCTGGATGATCAATCCGCACTTCGTCTGACCACCGCGCGTTATTTCACTCCCAACGGCCGCTCTATCCAGGCCGTCGGAATCACACCCGATGTCGATGTCGAAGAGCCCAAGCCGACGCTTGCGGCGCTCGAGATTCCGGGCGTGCAGATGGATGAGGACGAAGAAATCCACGAGCGCGATCTGCCGCATCATTTCAAGAATGGGCAGCTTCAGAAAAAGCCCAATACCAGCAGCGAAGCCCAGCCTCCGTCGGATCAGACCTCGCCGGGGCTCGCAGGGGCCAAGCCTGGCAAGCCGGTAAAGGACGTCCAACTCGAAAAAGCGATCGACATCCTTAAGCACTGGAATACCTTCAAGCTCCAACTGGCCAAGGGCGACATCCAGCCCGACGCGACCGCGAAGAACCAGTAGCCGCATCGCTCAGGATTGACGCACATCCAGGACCGGCTACCGAGCCGGCCCTGTTTTTTTGGCGGCCTGTCGAAAACCCAACCGGTCGTGAATAATGAAATTTGAGCGATGAGCCTGAATTTCCTAATCACGGGAACCGACCCGCGGGTCGGCAAAAGCACTGTCGGATGCGCGGTCGGCTTTGCGCTGCGTGCGCGATCAATGCGCGTCGGCGTCATGAAGCCCTGCGCAACCGGATGCGAGGAGCGCGCGGGAATCCTCGAGCCTGCCGACGCGCGTGCTCTCGCGCTCGCGTCAGGATGCGATCTGCCACTCGAGCTGATTTGCCCCTACCGCTATCGCTCGGCGCTGTTACCGCCGGCTGCGGCGGAACTCGACCCGGCCGCGACGCCGGATGTCGAATACATCGTCGATTGTTTTCGGAAGATCGAATCCGCGAGCGACGCGGTGCTGGTCGAAAGCGGTGATGGGCTCGCGGCTCCGATCACCTGGAACTTCGATTACGCCGACCTGGCCGCGAAGCTCGATCTGCCGCTTATCGTAGTGATCGCGAACCGGCCCGGATGCCTCAACGCAGCGATACTGACGCTCAGCTATGCGCGGAGGAAACGGCTGAAAATCGCGGGATGGCTGCTGAACGATGTCGAGCCGGCGCTGGCTCCCGCGGAACTCAGCACCGCGGCCTCGCTCGCGCGGATGACCGACGTCCCGAGCCTCGGCGCGATGCGCCACAAGGAGCCGCTGCCGAAGTCGGTTATCGAGAAATTGCTCGCCCCCGCCGGGTGACGCCGGTCCACGGGAGTTGGCGGCTCGGTCCGCGCATCCCGCACGGGTTGTCTGACGATCACCGCGCGGCTATGGTTAGTTTCAAAATGAAACTGAGGTGCCCGCCGTGAGTGAGCCGAAAAAGATCGGAGAAGTGCGACACGAAGTCGATGGCCGAATCTTCAAAATTGTGATCGACAATGCCGCCAAAAGAAATTCTTTCACTCCCGAAATGATGCAGCAGCTTTCGGACGCGCTCACCGAATTCGACCGGAACGACGACTTTTGGGTCGCCGTTTTGTGCGCCGAGGGAGATCACTTTACGGCCGGCCTCGACATGCCGAAGTTCTTTGGCCCCGGCGCAATTGCGAAGCCAATCCCTGAGAAAAATCTGGATCCCTTCGCGTTGCGCAATCGATCGGTGAAGCCGATCATCACGGCGGTACAGGGTATCACGTACACCATAGGTATCGAGATGATGCTGGCCGGCGACATCGTGATCGCGGCCGACACGGCGAGGTTTTGCCAGATGGAGTCGCGGCGCGGCATCGCGCCGCTCGGCGGCGCACATTTTCGATTTCTCACCCGCACCGGATGGGGCAACGCAATGTATCACCTGATGCTTTGCGATGAGTTCAGTGCGCAACGCGCGCTCGAAATTGGGTTGGTGCAGGAGGTGGTGCCTGCTGGAACGCAAATCGATCGTGCGCTCGAAATTGCAAAATTGATCAACAAGAACGCGCCGCTCGGAGTTCGCGCGATGAAGCAAGCCGCGCTCAAATACCTCGAGGCTGGAGAACGCTCAGCCGTCGCCGCGATTGCGACTGTCAGGGACCAGGTGATGGACAGCGCGGATGCGAAAGAAGGCATTCGCTCGTTCGTCGAACGCCGCGAAGCCCGCTTCGAGGGAAAATAAGATTATTGGTGATGATGCCGCGCTTCTAGCCAGCGCTCGGCGTCGATCGCCGCCATGCATCCGGTGCCGGCCGCTGTCACCGCCTGCCGATAGACCCGATCCGCCACGTCGCCGGCGGCGAAAACGCCTTCGATATTGGTGTAGGTCGTGCCGGGTTTGACTTTCAGGTAGCCGAGCTCGTCCATCTCGACCTGGCCCTTGAAGATATCGGTGTTGGGCTTGTGGCCGATAGCCATGAACACGCCGTCGGTTTTGAAATGCGAAGCCTCGTCGGTCTTGACGTTCTTCAGTGTGACGCCGCTGACCCCGGTCTTGGGCTCGCCGTGAATCTCGTGGATTATTGAATCCCAGATGAATCCGATCTTGGGGTTTTTGTGCGCGCGGTCCTGCATGATCTTCGACGCGCGCAGCTCCCCGCGCCGAAGCACGAGCGAAACCTTCGACGCGAATCGGGTCAGGAAGGTCGCCTCCTCGACCGCCGTATCGCCTCCACCAACAACCACGATTTCCTTGTTCTTGAAGAATGCGCCGTCGCAGGTCGCGCATGCGCTGACGCCGTAACCCTTGAGCCGCTGCTCGGATTCGATTCCCAGCCACTTCGCGGTCGCGCCGGTTGCTATGATTAGCGTCTCGGTGCGTATCGTCTTGCCCTCGCACTCGAGTTCAAAGGGCCTGCCGCCCAGGCGCACCTCGGAGACCTCGCCTTGCAGGAAGCGCGTGCCGAAGCGCTCAACCTGCTTGCGGAACACCTCCATCATCTCGGGTCCCTGAACGCCTTTCTCGAATCCTGGGTAGTTCTCGACCTCGGTGGTGGTGGTGAGCTGTCCGCCGGGCTCCATCCCTTCGATCACCAGTGGGCGCAGATTGGCGCGCGCGCTATACAGCGCCGCCGTCAGGCCGGCGGGGCCGGAACCCAGTATCACAACTTTGTAGATTTCTTTGCTTGTTTCGTCGGCCATCAGAATTTACCGCAAAATTTCCCCGAGGTTCCGTGGACTGAATGCGACCGAGTTTATTGTATCCGTCGAGCCGGTCAACATAAGCTTATGGGTCACGGAACATGGCAAACAAGAACAAAGTCGGCACAACTCCCGCGCGTCTGACTCATCTTGACGCGCGAGGGCGTATTGCGATGGTCGATGTCGGCGCCAAGGCCGTTACCCGGCGCGAGGCTGTCGCACGCGGCCAAGTCGCGATGGAGCCGGCCACGCTTGCCGCGATCATTGGCGCCGGCTTGGCCAAGGGCGAGGCGCTTGCCGCGGCGCGGATTGCGGGAATCATGGCGGCCAAACGAACCCAGGAAATGATCCCGCTGTGTCATCAGATTGCGCTTGATGTGGTCGAAATTGAATTCCGCCCGAGCCGCGACAGCTCCGCGCTCGAAATCCAGGCGCGCACGGTGACTAGCGCGCGCACCGGGGTAGAGATGGAAGCGATGGTCGCGGTCAGCGTGGCGGCGCTCACGATCTACGACATGGCAAAATCGATCGACCGCGCGATGGAGATCGGCGCGATCCGTCTGGTCAGCAAGTCCGGCGGGCGCAGCGGCGAGTTCCGGCGCGGGAACGAAACGCCGTGGCCGACAGGGCTGCCCGGAACCCGATCCAAATGACCGCAGACCAAATTATCGCGGTTCCAGAAAAGGCCGCGCTTGAACCTGCCGGGCGAATTTTTCTCCGCACCGGGCGCGACGGTCCGGTGCGCGGCGGAAACCCGTGGATCTTCTCGCAAGCGATTGCGCGCGTCGAACCGATCGGACTTGCAGCCGGCGCCATGGTCGAGGTGCGCGATTCCGGCGGCGACCTGCTGGGTCTCGGCTATTACAATTCCGTGACCACGATCGCGATCCGGATGCTCGCGTGGGGTGAGGCTCCCGCCATCGCGAAGTTGATCGCGCGGCGGCTCGAGGACGCGATCGCCTTGCGAGGCCAATTCATCGGCGGCGACACCGATTCGTACCGGCTCGTCAATGGCGACGGCGACGGACTCTCGGGCGTGGTGGTCGATCGTTACGGCGACGTGCTGGTGCTCCAGCTTCTGACCGCCGGTGCGGACGCGATGCGGTCGGAAATCATTTCCGCACTCGCCGCCCGGTTCTCGCCACGGGCGATTATCGAGCGCAGTCAGGGCGCGGTGCGCAAGCAGGAAGGGCTTGCAGATCGGATCGGGGTTGCGTACGGCGCCGAGGTCTCTGAAACTCTTGCGACCGAAAATGGAATAAAATTCTCCGTCGATCTCACTCGCGGCCAGAAGACCGGCGCATTTCTGGATCAGCGCGAAAATCGCGCGATCGTGCGCAGGCAGTCGGCCGGCGCGCGCGTGCTGGACGCGTACTGCTACAACGCAGGCTTCTCGCTCGCGGCGCTGGCGGGCGGCGCGGCACGCGTCGTCGCTATCGACACGGCGACCCGGGCGCTCGAGGCGGCGCAGAAGAACTTGGGGCTTAATGGCCATGCTGCTGACGCCGCACAACTGATTCATGCCGAAGCGGGCGAGTTCATGGCCAAAACTGAGGAGCGCTTCGATCTGGTGGTCCTCGACCCGCCCCCTTTGGCGCGCAGCCGAGCCGAAGCGGATCGAGCGGGACGCATGTACGTCGAGCTGAACGCGCTTGCGATACGCGTGCTGGCGCCGGGCGGACGAATCCTGAGTTTCAGTTGTTCGGTGCATTTCCGGGGCGAGGAGTTTCTGCGCGCGGTGCGGATCGCGCAGAACAAATCCGGGCGCAAGCTCAAGCTGCTCGCGCGGCTCGGTCCCGGCCCCGATCATCCTGTGCTGCTGGGGCATGCCGAGGGCGAATATCTGACCGGTCTGTTGCTGGCCGATTTGGGCTGACGGGCGCAGAGCGTGGGCTTTTCCGGCTTGCACACCACGGCGCTTTCCTTGAGTATAGAGCGGATTTTCGAGGTCGGAATGATACCAGACAAGATCGCGCGCAAGTGGATAGTCTTGCTCGTCGCCGTCGCAGCGCTTGCCGTATCGGCGTGTCATCGCGAAGTTGCAGTGCCGCCGCTCAAAGAACGGGCGATCACGTTCTCGGATAATTTCTTCGACGTTTGGCCGACCAGTCCCACCCGGGCGTTTATCGTCGGCACGCGCGGCAAGGTTCTGCTCACCGAAGATGGCGGGCTGCATTTCAAGCGGGTCGATATAGACACTGATCTGGCCGTGTTCGGGATCCAGATGGTGGACGATCAGAATGGATACCTGTGCGGTCAGGACGGCTTGATAATGCGCACGCGCGACGGCGGCAAGACCTGGCAGCGGATAAACTCGCGCACCCATCTGTTCATTTTTTCGCTGTCGTTTCCCGATCGCCTGCACGGATATCTGGTCGGCGACGGTTCTCTGGTGCTGAGCACCACCGACGGCGGCGAGACGTTTTTCAAGCGCGAGTTGGAGCGCCTGTTTCCAGCCGAGCTGCAGGACTACGCGCTTCCGTTCGAAGAACCAAAATTCTACGGCGTCTCGTTCGTTGACGATGATCACGGATGGATCGTCGGCGAGTTGGGACGGATATGGGCGACCGCCAACGGCGGCAAGACCTGGCAGGAACAGCAGGGTTCCCTGGTCGCACAATGGAAGCGTCCGCTCGGCCCCAACGACGATCCTCGCTTCGCCGATTTCCAGCTCCCGAGCATGTTCGGCGTATCCTTTCGTGACGCCCAGCACGGCGCCGCCAGCGGAGTCGAGGGATGGGTGATCGTTACCAGTGACGGCGGCAAAACCTGGAGCTTTGCACCCCGGGCCAAGAAGCCCGGCGACCCGCCCGAGGCGATCGAGACCGAGGCGCCGCGGATTCCGGCGCGCGATCCGCTGTTCTCTATCGATTTGTTCGGCGGCGATCAGGGGATGACTGTTGGGTTGACCGGAACGGTCCTGCGCCTGCAACCCAATGGCGCATGGGCGCACGACAGCAGCGTCGCGGCGCTGCCGTTTCCATTCTGCCAGGTGCGCTTTTTCGATAGCCAGCACGGATGGATCGTCGGCCTGGGAACGGTTCTATACACAGCGGACGGCGGCAAAACCTGGCGTTTTTGCCAGGGCTAGCCCGGCACGCGGCGTAAGGCGGAGAACTCGATGGTCTGGTACCGGTTCGGCGAATGGATAATCAAGCGGCGCTTTTACGTGTTGATCGTAATCGCCGCACTGACCGGGTTCTTCGGTTACTACGCGGCGCAAACCCGCCTGGTAACAAGCTTCGGCGATCTGCTTCCGCAGAACCATCCGTTCATAAAAATTGCGCACAAGTACGATACCTATTTTGGCAGCGTCAACAACGTCACCGTGATGATCGAGGCGCGCGAGGGCACCATCTACACCCCTGCGATTCTCGCCAAGATCGTCAAGATGACGGGCGACATGGATCTGGTTTACGGAATCCAGCACGGCTCGGTGCGATCGCTATCAACCGCGAGCTTTTTCCGCCCACTGGCGGGCGGCGTGATTTTGAACACTCCGGTGCTGCCCGGCGGCAAGGTTCCCTCGACGCAAGGCGAGATTGACGAGGTCCGCAGCAACGTCCACAAAAATCCGGGAGCGGTGTTCGGACGCTTCGTTTCGCTCGACGACAAGGCGGCGATTATCGAGGGGAGCTTCCTCGAGTCGCGGCTCGACTACCAGCGTATCTTCGACGAGGTTTACAAGATCGTCGTGGATCCGGAAAAGGGAGCAGACGTACGGATCTACGTCGGCGGACAGCCGATTCTTTACGGATGGGTTTACCATTACACGCCGCAGATCTTCAAAATTTTTCTGTTGACGGTGCTCGCGCTGTGGATTCTGCTCTATCTCTATTTCCACGATTGGCGCGGAGCGCTGCGCCCGACCATCTCGGGCGTAATCTGCGCGATCTGGGGGCTGGGCTTTATCCGCCTCATCGGTTTCACGCTCGACCCGTTGGTGCTGGTGATCCCGTTTCTGATAACCGCGCGCGCGGTCAGCCATTCGGTGCAGATGCACGATCGCTATTACGAGGAGTACTACCGCACCCGCGACAAGAACACCGCGATCCTCTCGGCCTTCTCCGAGCTGTTCGTGCCGTCGCTTTCGGGAATCCTGACCGACGCGTTCGGAGTTCTGGTGATCCTGCTGGTGCCGGTGCTGTTCCTGCAAAAACTCGCGATCACGGCGTCGTTCTGGATCGCGGCGATTATCGTGAGCGAGTTGCTGCTCAACCCGATTGTCTATTACTACCTCGAGCCGCCGCGAATCGAAGTGATCGAACGGCGCGAGCGCGGCTTCTTCAAGCGGATGCTGGTCGCGATCGCGCATCCGATGCTCGAGCCGCGCGGGCGCAAAATCACGATGGGTGCGACCGCGATCGCGATTCTGCTGTGCGCATTTTTCTGGACCGGACTCAAAGTCGGCGACCCGTCTTCGCAATCGCCCGTGCTCTGGCCCAATTCGCCGTACAATCATGCGATGCGGTCGATTCAGGACGAATTCGGCGGAATCGAGCAGTTCGTGGTCGTCGCCGAGCTGAACAATCGCAGCGCGCTCAACGATCCGAAGCTGTTTCACGTGATGGATCGCTATCAGCGCTACATGGAAGGCGACCCCGCGGTCGGGCGCACTTTCTCAGTCGCCGATCTGCTTTCGAATGGCGGCTCCGCGCTGCAAGAGTTCGAGCCCAAATGGAATGTGCTGCCAACCACCAAGCGTGGTACCGGACAATTGCTCGGTGGATTGCTCGCTGGCGCCTCACCGCTTTCGACCGCGTACATTATTACGCCGCGCCGCGACGCCACGCAGATCACCGTGTTCGCCAAGAACCGCGAGGGCGAAAACGTCCAGCGAATCGTGCTCCGCACCCAGCGCTTTTTCGCCGAGCCGAAAAATCACGTTGACGGCGTCGAGTTCAAGCTCGCCGCCGGAATTATCGGCTCGCTTGCCGCCGCCAATCAGGAAATTATCGACAACGATCTGCTGCTCAACGTGCTCGCATTCGCGACCATCTACATAATTGTGCTCGTCACCTATCGATCATTCATGGCCGGTTTCTATCTGCTGTTCCCGCTCGCGCTGGCCAACGCCGCGATCAATGCTTACATGGGCGCGCATGACGTTGGGATCAATATCAACACGCTGCCGGTGGTTACGGTCGGTGTCGGATTTGGAATCGACTACGCGATCTATATCGTGAGCCGGATTATCGAGGAGCTCGCGCTCGGCCGCGAGCTCAAGGGCGCGACCTACAACGCCCTGGTCACATCGGGTAAGGCGGTCGCCTTCACCGCCCTGACGCTCGTCGCCTCGGTGCTGTTCTGGTATTGGTCGAGCATCAGGTTCGACGCCGAGATGGGGATGCTGCTGGCGGTCTGGATGTTCGTGTCGATGATCGGAGCGATGACGGTGCTGCCGGTCTTGATCGTGACGTTCGATCCAAAATTCATCCATCGCGAGAAAGACCGGATCATAGCCTCCCGGCGGCCAGACCTGGCGCAGCGCACGGTGGCAACCGCATCTTAACGAAGCACGCCGCGAGTTCGAGCACATCGATGAAGCTTTTGCGGCTGGATCATTTTGGAATCGAGGTCGCGGAACTCGCGCGCGCCCAGCGCTTCTACACCGATGTGCTCGGCCTCGGCGTTGCCGCGAATCTTGGGGGCCAGGTGCTGCTCGATTGCGGCGGACAAAACCTCGCGCTGTTCGAAGTGGCGCGCTCACCGAAGACGCCGCAGGCGCGCGCCGCGCTGATCGCGCATCCTCTCGGCCGCGGGCATCATGCGTTCCGGGTCAGTGCGGAGGATTTTGCGGGCGCAAAGCATCGGCTGGCCGCGGCGGGCGTCGAAACCGCACAGCCGATCGACTGGGGCGACCACGATTGCACGTACTTCCTCGATCCCGACGGGAATCTGCTCGAACTCGTCTGCTACCGCGATAGGGCTTAGGCGGTCCGTGCCGGTTGGGACCGAATGCATGAAATTATCGGGTCGCTTTCTTTGCATCAGCCTACACATTCCGATAACAACGCTTGATGTCGTGTGAAGGAGGATCGGGCTCGGCGGTTGAAGCGGATCACAGGTCTATTATGATGACAGGTCGATGAAATGACCGTCCGAAGCCGTGTGGCGTTGGCAATTTTGCTTACTGCCGCGATCGCCGCGATGCCCCGGATCGCGCAGGCGGCGATGGTTCGTTACGTCGTCGATCCCGCCCAATGCGAGGTGCTGGCCGTGGTCGCCCAGCCGCTGTCGAGGTTTCGCGGCGACGCGATTGGGTCCTTCCGCGTGCGCTCGGGTGAGGTCACGGGCAATCCTGCCGATCCGGCCGTCGGCGCAAACCTGAAGCTGGTGATCGATTCGTCGAGCTATTCGAGCGGCAATTCCCGGCGCGACAGCGTGGTTACTGGAACCGTGCTCGAGTCGGCCAGCTATCCGGACATTACCTTCATCAGCACCGGTGTAAAGGACGTGGCGATCGACACGCCTGGCGAAGGCTCCGCCTTGATTATCGGTAACCTGACCATGCGCGGACAGACGCAGTCGATTGACGCGCTGGTGAGCGTGACCCTGATTGGACGCGATCGCCTCGAGGCGCGTGGCGAAGTCAGCTTCCGGTATCCGCGATTCGGGATGCCCATTCCGACCGGCATGATGGGCGTGATGCACGCGAGCGACGAAGTGACGGTCAAGTACCGAATCGTCGCGAACCGCGTCGCTCGATAGCCCGCGCGCGCCGCGCACGCGGTGCCGCGCTTAACTCCGGGCCGGGCGCCGCGCGCACGACGGGCGGACTGTGCAGCTCCCGAAACATCACTTCCGGATCGTAATTTCCCGGCGCCGTGATTAGCAGCGAGTCCAGCGAATGCGCCCCGCGCGCCATCGATTCCCAACCTGTCATCACGTAACCGACGCCGCGGCTGGATGCGCTTGAAGCGGCGGCGGTGCCGGATGCGCCGGTCTCATCGCGGAAATAGACCCGGCGCTGAATATTATTCAGATCGGCGACCGGCGCGAGCGTTTGAACGGTGGTGCGGCCATGGCCGCGAAACGCGATCCATGAGATCGCGGCCGCGTGATCGCTGGCGAGCGCACTCTCGGCGCGGATATCGCCGATCTTGATCGGCGCCGTCCGCATCCCGGACCACAAGAGCTCATAGCCGCTCAGATCGGTGAAATCAAAATCGACCCGGACCTGGATATCTCCGAACAGCGCGTCGGGCAGTGCCGGAAAATCGACTGTGAATGGATTCTCGAAATAATCGCGGTAAAAAAAGTCGTCGCTCAACGCCTCTGAAGAACTGATCCCGGGAAAGAGGCTCACCGAGTGGCTGACCCGTTTGATCACCCGGATCGGCCCGGCCTTCCACGCCAGCACGCGGTTACTCACGTCGTTCTCGGTCAGCGAGATATGAAACAGTCCGAACACGCGTGCACGCATTCGGACCTTGAACCGATCGATCATGTTCGGCAGATGCTGCCCCTTGCGGTTCTGCAAGGTGAAATCGTCCGCGATATCGTTGGTGAAGCCCAGCCGGTAGCTGTCGGTCTCGACCAAACCGGTCGCGGGATCGTAGTTGACGTAGCTCTTAGGGCTGAGCTTGGGCGCGTCGACGGCCGCAATATAGACGTAGCGGTCCGGACCGCCCAGAGGATCCTGCACCTGAACCTCAACCGCGCCCGGAGGCAGCACAGCGCCGTGCTGTGCGCGGCCGTCCAGATCCGACATCATCATCGCGATTTCGTCGCCGCTATCGAGCACGCCCGGCGTTTCGTCCACGGTCGGCTCGGGCCCGTCGGGCAGCGCGTAGGCTCCGTCGTTCGCGATCTCGTCAATTTGGAACGGAATCGGTTCGAGCTTCGCGCCATGCGCCACCAGGACCTCGAAACGGCTGTTGCGCTGGCCGATGAGCTGCGGAATCTGCGCACCGCGAATGAGCAGCGGCTGCCAACTGCGCGGACTCGCAACCACGCGTCCCGCGGCGAGCAGCAGGAGTATCGCTGCCAACAGGGCGGCGCGGGCATGGCGGATACCGTCACGATCCATTACAACTCCCTAGCATGGCGGATTTCTCCGTTGCGCCAAAGGGCGCCAAGCCTCCGCGCGAGATCGACGAACTGGCCGCCGCGATCGAGGCTGACGGCGGAGCGGCGTTGGCCGCCTACCAGGAGCCGCTCGGCGATCATTGGCATCTGTTCGCGCTGCTGCCGATCGCGATGGTGAAGCCCACGCCCTATCAGCGCGATCTCTCGCCCGCGCACCTCAAGCGGATGGTCGAGGTGATGAAAAAACTCGACCGCTTCACCGAGCCGATTGTCGCGGTGCGTTCCGGAGGAATCTACTACACTCCCAATGGGAATCATCGCCGCGCCGCCGCCGAAAAATCCAAAGCCAAATTGATCGCGGCGATCGTGATTCCCGAGCCCGATGTCGCCTTCCAGATCCTGGCGCTCAACACCGAAAAGCAGCACAACCTGCGCGACAAGGCGCTCGAGGTCGTCAGGATGTACCGCGCGCGAATGGAACAGGACGCGCGCCGCGCCGAGAAAGACTACGCCTTCGAGTTCGAGCGCGCGCATTTCATCACGCTCGGAATCATGTACGAGAAAAAACCGCGCTTCTCGGGCGGCGTGTACGCGCCGCTATTAAGCCGCGTTGACGGCTTCCTCGCCAAGCCGCTCGCCTCCGCCTTCGAGGATCGCCTCGAGCGCGCGGCGCAGATCGAGCGCGCCGACGAGCTGCTGGTCGATCTCGTGGCCCAAGGCAAAAAGCGCGGCCTGATGCATCCCTACCTGAAGAACTTCATCGTCGCCCGCTCGAATCCGCTAACCCGCGCCCGCAAGAACCTACCGACCTGCAAGGCCGCACTAGCGAGCCTGATCAAAGCGCTAGAGGAATTCGACCTCGGCAAAATCCACTACGGCCAAATCCGCGACGCCGCCCGAATCGTCGCCGCCACCGCGAGTGAGTAGCGCGCTTCGGGAAAACGTCTATCGTTGTGATAGGCAAATCGGATTCTCTAGCTGACGTGAAAGCGGCTGCGATAGCACTTCGATGGTGGAGATCTGTCTATCTTACCACCGGCGTTACGTTATTTGTTGGAATAGCAACATTCTTTCCGTTCGTAAACTATATTTTCGCAATCCAGCGTTATTTACACATTCTTCCTTCCCTACAGACCGAACAGCTCTTTTTGATGGCGGCACCGATCATCTTCATTTTCATAGTGGTACGTGTCTGGGAGACACGACCGCTTGCATCGTTCGGTGTCAAGATTCCGGCGTTGTATGACGCGCCTCTAGCCCTCGCGGTATTCGTGGCAATCAGGCTCGCTAACGAGCTGTCGACCTGGATATATCAGTCACTGATTGGAGCGCCAACCTGGAAATCGGCTGGAGCCGCATTATTCGCGCACCCGCGCTGGTGGTTTATCTTGTGGGCGTTTTATGCCGCCACTTTCGAGGAACTCTATTTTCGTGGATATGCGACAGAGCGCGGCCGTGACATCACGGGCGGCTTGATCGCAGGAGCCGCGCTCGGGCTAGCTCTGGATCTGTGGGTTCACGTGCCCTATTGGGGAATCGCCTATCTTCTCGAAATCGTGTTTAGCCAGGTTCTCGTTACGCTTTTGTATCTCTGGCGCCGAAGCGTAACTCCCGGTTTGATCGCACACCTGTTCTGGGACCTTCCGGCATTACCTATTTGGAGTTATGTCCTGATCGCATTCCTCCCATCCCTGGTCGGCACATTTTGGAAAAAGGTCACAGTTCGGCTTGTCCCGAGCAATAGGTAGGCTATCGAATCGCAAACTGTGGAGATTGCGTAGTGAAGAACTACGCTGCCGCCGGAGCCTGTGCGAGTTCGAAGGCGGCTGGATCGAGGCCTTCTTTCGAGCGTAGGACGATCTTCGAATCGAGCTTGTGCTCGAGCGTCTCGAGGTCTTTTGCGCCCGCGTCGTACAGGTAGCGAGCGACCTCGGGATTGATCTTCACGATTATCATGTCGGTGTGCGTGCGCCTTATCGTCTCGCGATAAATTCCGCGCAGCACTTCGGCCGCCAGCGTCGGCACTGACTTGACCACGCGCCGCCCATGGTCGATGGGCGCGGCCTTACCTCGGCTTTCACGTACGATGGTCTTAACCGGCTGACGGAAGCGCAGTACAACACCAGCAATAAACAAGGCTACAACGAGACCCGAACCGCCTATACCTACGACGGCGGAAACCGGCTGACCAGCGCTCAGGACGGTCAGGGAACAACGACCGTGATTGACACCTTGTCCGCGACCTATGACGGCCTGAACGATTTGCTCACGGCATCATACTCGTCGAACACGCTGAACAACACCGTCACCTATACCTACGACAATGATCAGAACCGGCTGACGATGACTGCGGCCAATCAGGCGCAAACCGGCTATGGCTACGACAAGGACAATCACCTGACCTCGGAAAGCCGGGGCACGCAGAGTGTGGGTATCGAATATGATTCCGACGGCCGCTACACCACGGTCACGCTTCCCAATGGCGTTACGGTCAACTACAACCAGTACGACGCGGATTCGCATCCAACCTCGATCACGTACAGCAGCACGGGTGGCGGCGCGCTAGGCAACCTGACCTATGGCTACGATAACGATGGCCGGGTTAACAGCCTCGGCGGCAGCCTGGCGGCGGTTAACCTGCCTGCAGCGATGCCGACTGCTACGTACGATAATGGGAACCAGCTCGCCACCTGGAACGGCACCGCGGCGACTACCGACGGCAACGGAAATCTACTCTCTGATCCTTCGCTGAACGCCACCTATACGTGGAACGAGCGCGCCGAATTGTCTTCCGCCAGCGCCGGCGGCGTAGTCAGCAGTTTTATCTACGACGCGCTCGGGCGGCGTGTCGCGCAGACGGCGGGAAGTCTGACGACCCAATACGTCTATGATATGCTTAACGTAGCGCAGGAGCAGTTCTCGACCGGAGGTGTTGGCGACATGCTGCCTGGAATGGGGCTCGACCAATATTTCTCGCGCGTTAACTCATCTGGAACTTCGACGATTTTGCCAGATCTGCTCGGCTCGACACTTGGGTTAGTGAACTCCTCGGGCGCTATTGAGACTGGTTATGCGTACGGACCGTTCGGGCAGACTAGCGCCAGCGGAACTAATAGTCTGAATCCAATTCAATACACTGGCCATGAGATGGACTCGACAGGGCTCTACTTTCTGCGAGCTCGATATTACAATCCCGTCGCGCAGCGTTTTATCTCACCGGACCCAATGGGCCTGTCTAGCGGCCAACTCAACTTGTACGCATACGGGTTCAACAGTCCAACGAATTTCATTGATCCATTGGGGCTGAAAGGCGGCTCGATGAACGGAGATTCACCCGTGCCAGTACCTCCGCCTCCTCCGGCTCCGTCTCCACCTCCGCCTCAGTTATTAGGGTTGCCGTCGGGCGGGCGAATTGCAGTAAACACCACGCAACCCAGTAGTCTAAGCATAGGCGTCACATCGCCCGTTGTGCATACACAGGGAGGGCTTACGCCCGATCAGTTCCTGGAGGTGACACAGGCGGCACTGCTGGCAAGCATCGTAGGATACCAAGTGGGCACGCTTGCCGCAGGTGGGGTCGCGGAAGCCTTAGCCGACGCTGAACTGATTGCTCTTACCGCAACCGGCGTTGCTAGCATTGCCGTTCTGGGAGGCTTGGCAGGCGCCGCCGTGATCGGGTTCGGAGTTTTCTATTTGGCCGATCACTACTATGAGGCTGGCGGAACTGGTCCAGTTGAGCTAAAAGAGGACTATGCGGACTGATTCGAACGCCGCCCGAGAGGAGTCGCCGGACCTTTGCAAAATGAGCACCCGGCGATTCCGCCCAGGAGGTTAACCGACTTGACGACTTATCGCGCAGCAGCGCTCAGTCTCGCTATCGGTCTCATTGGAGGATTGATAGCATTCTCGCCGGCTAGCCAGTTTGGCGTACGAGCGTGGGGGATTTCCTCCACTGATAATGGCGCCTTCGTTGCCATAGGTATCGGCATAGTATTTATCGCTGCAAGCCACGGTATCGCGGCGGTTCTTGCTTTATCGATAGACCATAATATTCGGCAAGGACCATTCTCAGTACTTTGGGCGCAACTCAGACCAGTTCTCGCCAAATGCAGCGTTGGTGTGTGCGCGGCCGGCTTATCTTGGGTGCTTTTCGAATGGATCATCGGGGAGATGAGAAACGCTCTGTTCATCACGAGCGTTACCGTGTTGATAGTGATCATTTTGGTACAGTCCCATCTTGTACAAGCATTTTTGCGTCGGGGCTGACGCGACCGTATAAGTCGTTGACCGATAAACATGTTAGGTGCTGTAGATGCAGAATTCATCGCAGCTAGTCGTGGTGCTATCCGGGAAGCCAATGGACTTATACTTTGCGAGGGACATCCTCACGCGCGTAGGAATAGACGCAATCATATTTGACGAAGGTGCGTACTATGCGACTCACCGTGTCGATGCCCGATTGATGGTTCCGGTGAGCGCGTATCAGAAAGCTAGGGCCGAGCTCAAGTTGTCAGGATACGTATAACTTCCAAATTTGGTCATGGAACGTGGAGGGAAGTGGGCTACTATTTATAATGACCCCACGCATGGCGACTTTCTCATCCCACAGGATCAGAACGGGACACGGGATCTTGCGCCCGCCGTCGGCGGCGTGATGATCCAGATCAATTGAGGTCTTCTCGGCGGCGGTCGGCGTCTTCTTCGGCTACTACCCAGCCCGCAAAGCCTCGATGCTCCACCCAATCGACGCGCTGCGGTACGAATAGAGCGGCGTGGCGGCGGATTTAGCTGATGAAGAATCACAGGCTAAAGCCTGTGCCACCTGAAATCTCACTACGGAAGCGAAGGAAAAACTACAACCAGTACGATGCGGACTCGCATCCTACTTCGATCACGTACAGTAGCACAGGCGGCGGCACGCTAGGCAACCTGACCTATGGCTACGATAACGATGGCCGGGTTAACAGCCTCGGTGGCAGCCTGGCGGCGGTTAACCTGCCTGCGGCGATGCCGACTGCTACGTACGATAATGGGAACCAGCTCGCCACCTGGAACGGCACCCCCGCGACCACGGACAATAATGGCAACCTGCTCTCTGACCCGTCGCTGAATGCCACCTATATCTGGAACGAACGCAATCAACTTTCTTCGGCCACCGTCGGAGGAGTGGTCAGCAGCTTCACCTATGACGCACTCGGTCGCCGTGTCGCGCAGACGGCAGGAAGCTTGACCACCCAATACGTCTATGATCTGCTGAATGTAGCGCAGGAGCAGTTCTCGACCGGAGGTGTCGGCGACATGCTGCCGGGACTCGGACTCGACCAGAATTTCTCGCGGGTCGATTCGTCGGGAACGTCGGCGATCCTGCCGGACCTGCTCGGCTCGACGCTCGGCCTCGTGAATTCCTCGGGCGTTATCGGGACCGGGTATCAGTACGGGCCTTTCGGGCAAACCACATCAAGCGGCGCGTCGAGTACGAACCCTATCCAGTACACCGGACGCGAGATGGATCCGACTGGGCTCTATTTCATGCGCGCGCGTTACTACAACCCCGTCCTACAGCGGTTTATCTCACAGGATCCGGCCGGTCTTTCGGGGGGCCAGATAAATCTTTACGCGTATGTTTTTAACCAACCGATGAACTGGGCAGACGCCAGCGGGAGGGGAGCGGGTCCTAGTGCGCTGAACAGTTACGGAAAATCATGGGATTGGAGCTGGCAAAACGGGTGGATTCCGAACGATGGAGGAACAAATGGGAGTCCCCCAAACTACGGATCCATGGATTACGAAGGTGCGGATGCTGAGGCCGAAGCGTTGTACGACACTGCCGCCTACGAGGCTCAGAGTGAGGACCTTAACAGTGATGAGTTAGGCATAATTGGCGTGATTGAAGTTGCCCAAACCATTCCTGCGAGTCCCACAGCGACCTCGACTCGAGGGATAGACATTCCTTTTGTGCAGGCGGGACCCGGCGATGATGCATCAGCAACTAATTTCATGAACATTCTTATTCAGTTTTATAACGATTACCAAAAAGGGCTGTTCTCATCGACGCCCACGCCGACCGCCACGCCGAGCCCTGGTGTAATGGCGCCTTCCGCTCCGTCGCCATAGCCGCTAATTGAGTTTAAGCTATCAGCGGTGATTTAATGAGATTCGATGAGGAGCCTGCTGGTCCGGTAGCCATGGACTAGTTCGCACAGTGCCGCCACCGCAGAGGCTCGTTTGCATGATCGGGTCTAATTGACAGATCGCGCTAGTGTTTTGAGCGAGCGCATGCCTTTCTTACGACCGCCAATTCGCGGCAACTATGCAGCCGAAGCGTTCCCGACTCCGGACGCGGACAGAGTTCGAATCGAATCCAACCCTAAAAAATGAATACCCTGTTTATGCGCGATACCGGTCCCTTTGAGAAGTTCTCAAATCCTGGCAAGTCGCGATCGTCCTTCAAAGTTGGATTATTCGACTTTTGGTTGCTTTTCGGGGCCGGTTTGGGTTCGTTGCTTGGCGCATATCTTGTTGTTTTCGGATTTCGGATGGCGTCTGACTATACTTTCGTGTTCATCTACTTCGCTGCGTCCGCTCTATACGCAGCTCTAACCGCGGCTATTGCTGCGACGCTGCCGCGCAAGGCGAGTCTCCCAGTTCTACCGATCTTCGAAGGCCGGCGCGCGAGATCTTTAACCCTTCGAAAAGGAATTTCCCCGGTCCTCGCGGCTCTGGCGGTTGGCGTAATCGCGGCTTACGCAGTCCTATGTTACGATCACGCGATAACCAGATTATTGATTGGGCCGGGAAGCATAGCTATCAACCCGCCTCCGCGTCACCCGGCGACGGGCCCCCTCGATATAGTCTCGACCGCGATTCTTGAGGAGATCCTTTTCAGGGCTGTGCTCTTTCCGGCACTTGCGATCGCCATCGAACGGGTTTACGGACCACTTATCGCACACGGAACACGAACTCCCTTTTGGATTGCGAACGTTTTGCAGGCTGTCGTGTTCGGCGCTGCGCACATCGCGCTCGGTGGCGGGATGCTCAAAGCAAAACCCTGGTATATGCGCCTTCCTCTTGTTTCCCAAACGTGGGGCGGTCTTATGCTGGGATATATTTACTGGACATGCGGAATCGAATCAGCGATTGTCTGCCACGCCACATTCGACCTTTCCCTGGAATTAATAAGGAGGATCGGCCACGTGCCGCTAGTTTAGCCGACTGAATCGCTTCCCTTCCGGGCCCGTTTGGCAACCAGACCCAATGGAGTAACGATTAACTACAACCAGTACGACGCGGACTCGCATCCAACCTCGATTACCTGCAGCCCACCGACCGTAAGGGAAACCTCACCTATGACCCGTCGCCGAAGCCGACTATACGTGGAACTACGGCTAAATCCGCGACGCCGCCCAAATCGTCGCCGCAACCGTGAGTGAGTAAGCGATTGCCTGACTACGCTGCGGCCGGAGCCTGTGCGAGTTCAAATGCGGCGGGGTCGAGGCCTTCTTTCGAGCGCAGGACGATCTTTGAGTCGAGCTTATGCTCGAGCGTCTCGAGGTCTTTTGCGCCCGCGTCGTACAGGTAGCGCGCGACTTCGGGATTGATCTTCGCGATTATCATGTCGGTGTGCGTGCGCCTTATCGTCTCGCGATAAATTCCGCGCAGCACTTCGGCCGCGAGCGTCGGCACCGACTTGACTACCCGCCGCCCCTGGCATCGCGAGCATTGCTCGGTTAGCAGCGCCTCCAGGCTGTCGCGCGTGCGCTTGCGGGTCATCTGGACCAGGCCGAGCTCCGAGATTTTCAACGCTGAGGTTCGCGCCTTGTCGCGGCGCAGCGCCGTCGCCAGCGCCTCGCTGACTTTTTTGCGATCGGGCTCGCGCGACATGTCGATGAAATCGACGATGATGATGCCGCCGATATTGCGCAGCCGTAGTTGCTTCACGACCTCTTCGGCCGCTTCCAGGTTGGTCTTGAGGACGGTGTCATCCTGGTTGTGCTTGCCGACGAAGCGCCCGGTGTTGACGTCAATCGCGGTCAAAGCCTCGGCCTGATCGAAGACCAGGTAGCCGCCCGACTTGAGCCACACCTTGCGGTCGAGCGCGCGCTCGATTTGCGGCTCGATATTGAACTTGTCGAAAATCGGCTCCTGCCCCTGATGCAGCATCGCGCGCGCTCGCAGCCGCGGCATGTAGGTCTGGATGAACTGCACGATGCGGCTGTAGGTATTCGGGTCGTCGCACCATACCCGCTCGACTTCGCTCGAAAACAAATCGCGCACCGTGCGCAGCGCCACGTCCAGGTCGCTGTAGAGCATCGCGGCCGGACCGCTTGACTCGCTGCGTTTGAGAATCGAGTTCCAGGTCTTGGTCAGAAACGCGATGTCGCGCTGGATGTCGCGGCGGCTGAGGCCCTCGCACGCGGTGCGCACGATAAACCCGCCCTGCTTGGGCCGCACCTCGCTGACCGCCTCGCGCAATCTCGCGCGTTCCTCGGCGCTCGCGATCCGGCGCGAAACTCCAAGATGATTGCTGGTCGGCGTGTACACCAGGTAGCGCCCAGGCAGCGAGATCGAGGAGGTCAGCCGCGCGCCCTTGGTCCCCATCGGCTCCTTCGCGATCTGAACGATGATCTCCTGTCCGCGATGAAGCTGCTGCTCGATCGGGAGCCTGCTCCGCTGCGGCTCGCTGCGCTGATGACGCCGTCCTCCGCGGCGGCCGCGCCGTCCACGAGCCTGTCCTGTTCCTTCCGGGGTGCCGGCTGCGGCATCCTGATTGACGCCGAGGTCTTCTGCTTCGCCGCCGGGTTGCCGTCCATCGGAATCCTGCTGTTCGAAGTCCTGCTCGGCGGCGTGATCGCCGTTTTGCGCAGCGAGCTCATCGGTCTCGACGTCTTCCTCGCCGATAACTTCCGCCATCGAGGTGAATGCGTCAGCCCCGCCATGGAAATCCGAGACGTGCAGGAAGCCCGCCTTTTCCAGTCCGATATCGACGAACGCCGCCTGCATCCCGGGCAGCACGCGGGTCACTTTGCCTTTGTATATATTGCCGGCTAATCCGCGATGCGCCGTGCGCTCGAGAAAAAACTCGGCCAGCGAATTGTCTTCCAATAGCGCCACCCGCACTTCGAGTGCGGATGCGTTGATTACGATTTCACGTTTCACTTGAGCTTGGTTCTACCCCGCGCGATACGGATCATTCAAATTAGGGTACCGCAAATTGGGGCCGCGTGCGGGGATGGCTTTTGCCTGGCTTGGATAGGGCTGGCGCGCCCGCCTGATCTCGCATCCGCCTCCGCCCGCGCCTCCTCGCGAATCATACGGAGCAGCCATATCGCGCGCAAGGCAATCTCCGATCAGCCTTATTTTACGGGCTTTTCACACCCTCGGGCTTGACAGAGCATCCCCGCGCCAGTACGAGAGTTATCATGTCCTCCGCCGCACAGACATTAGCGGTACCCCTGTCTGGCGCCAGCGTTCTTAACACCAAAGTGCTGGTGCTGAACCGCTCGTACCTGCCGGTTCATGTGACCTCGGTAAAGCGGGCCTTTGCGCTGCTTTATCAGGGGGTCGCTCGGGTGGTGGACGACCAGTACCGCACCTTCGATTTTGATTCGTGGCGCGACCTCGCAATCGAGGTCCATCACGAACGCTTGGGTGTCGTCGGCGGATTTATCCGTGTGCCGCGGGTGCTCCTGCTGATCGCATACGAACGAATCCCTAAGCGCCACGTGCGCTTTTCGCGCTTCAACATCTTCGCGCGCGACAACAACACCTGCCAGTATTGCGGCCGGCGCCTGCCGCGCACCGAGCTAAATCTCGACCACGTGATGCCGCGGTCGCGCGGGGGCACCTCGACCTGGGAGAACATCGTCTGCTCCTGTCATCACTGCAATCGCAGAAAGGGCGGACGCACTCCGGAAGAGGCCGCGATGGTCCTGGTCCGCAGACCGCGACGGCCCGAATGGACTCCCTTCAGCGCTGAGATGTTCTCGCTCAGGCGCTACCATGAATGGATGCCGTTCCTGTCGCAGGTCGATAGCGCATACTGGAACACCGAGCTGATCCAGGATTGACCGCTGGGTCAGTCATGCCCGAAAACCACTAGTTCTCGGGCCTGTCCGGGGTTATCCACACTGCGGGTTGGGGCGTACACTTGATCCCAGGCCGTGGGTCTGGGATAAGCAAATCCAACGGTGGTGGTGTGGTGGAGGCGTCGGCAGTATGCGTCTTAAGAGCCTTGAGTTAGTAGGCTTCAAATCCTTTTTCGATTCCACGTCGATTAGTTTCGCGTCCGGAATGACTGCCGTGGTCGGGCCCAACGGATGCGGCAAATCGAATGTGGTTGATGCGATTCGCTGGGTGCTCGGCGAGCAGGCGCCTACGCGGCTGCGCGGCAAGAGCACCGAAGATCTCATCTATATCGGCAACGATCAGAATCCCGCGGCAGGGATGGCCGAGGTATCGCTCATCCTCGAGGCGGAGGAAGGCAGCCTTCTGCCGGAGCCCTACGCCGCGCTGAGCGAGGTCGCCGTCACGCGCCGCGTCTATCGCTCCGGCGATTCCGAATATCTCCTCAACAAGATTCCCTGCCGCCTGAAGGACATCACCGAGTTCTTCATGGCCGCGCAAATCCATAGCCGTGGCTACTCGCTGATCGAGCAGGGCAAGATCGAAGAGATCATCCAGGCCAAGCCGCATGAGCTGCGCGCGATGATCGAAGAGGCCGCCGGGTTGTCGCTGTTCAAGGGTCGCCGCGAGCTATCTGAGCGCAAGCTCGAACGGGTCAAGGAAAATCTTTCGCGCCTGAACGACGTGCTGAGTGAAATCGAGCGCCAACTGAATTACGCGCGCCGCCAAGCCAAGAAGGCAGAGCAGTACAAGCTCATCCGCGCCGAGCTCTCGGAGCTCGAGCGGCTGTCCGCCGCGCGCCGCCTAATCGAGCATCGCGATGCGGTCACTCACGAGAGCGCGCTCGCCGGCGAACTCGCCGCTGCGGGCGACACGGCGCGCACGGAATCCTCCGCGCTACAAAATGACACCGAAGCGGCGCAGACCGCGGCGCAATCCGCGCGCGCAGAGCTCTCGGCGGTCGAGCGCGAGCTTCAAAATCTGCACGCAGGCGCCTCGGAGCGCGAACGCACGCGCGATTTTCTCAACCGGCGGCTCGAATCTATCGCCGAGATGCAACCCGCGCTCGCCGAGCGCCTTGCGGAACTTGAAAATCGCGCGACACTCGCCCGCGCTGCCTATGCGTACGCCGCTGCGCACCTTGCGCGCGAGACTGCGGCGGGGGAAGCGACGGGAGAACACGCGCTCGCCGATCTGACTCGTCGCCTGGAAACCGCGCAGCGCGAGCTCAAGGACGGCGAGCGCCGCGCCGAAGATCTGAAAGACGAATTGTCCGAGACAATTCGCGAGGCTGCGGTGATCCGCGGACGCCTGGGCGATCTCGCCGGCGAACGCGCGGAGCTCGACGAACAGCTTGCGGCGCATTCCGCCGCCGCCCCCGCGATGGCCGAGCAGAGCGCATCCGCGCTCGCGGCGCTGGCCAAGGCCGAGCGCGATATCGAACGTGTCCGCGCCGAAATCACCGCGCTCGAAAGCGGACAGCGCGACGCAAAGGAACACGAGATCGAAAACCGTGCCGCGCTCGAGCATCTGGGCCAGCGAGTCGCTGCTCTGCAATCCTCGCTCTCGGCGCGCACCGCGCCCGAGGCCGCGATCGCCGACGTGGGCCGCCGCCTGAACAGCGTCCTCGAATCGATGAACGGCGACCGCCCGAAGATTGCTCCCGCATGGCTGCGCGACATTCTGCGTGCCCCGGCCGAGGTCGCGCCCGCGCTGCACGCGGTGCTGGGCAACGAACTCGAAGCGATCGTTGCAGAGTCGCCCGCATTCGCGCTGCGCGCGATCGAAATCCTGAAAGAAACCCGCGCGGGCCGCTTAAGCTTCGTGCAGGAACCCGACGCTCCCGTGATCTCGCATCCCGCGATCGACGCGCCCGGAGTCGCGGGACGCCTGGTCGATATGCTCGAAATCGATCCGCGCTATCGCCACGTCGCAGAGGCGATGCTCGGCCATGTGATGCTCGCCGATGATCTGAATTCCGCGCTCGCCGCGTCGAATCTCAACGGCCACGGAACCTTGTTCGTGACTCGGGACGGCGATGTTCTCAGTCCGGGCCGCATGATCGTCGGCGGAAGCGCCGACGATTCCGCCTCCGCCGTGCGTGCCGCCGACCTTGCGGCCCGCGAGAGCGCCGAGCGCGAGCTCGCCCGCGCCGAGGAGGAGCATCGCGAACTCTCCGCCCGGTTCGGGGAGCATCGCGGCACGCGCGAGGCTGCCGATTCGGCGCTCGCCGCCGCGCGCTCACGCGGACATGACCTCGAGCGCACTGTCGCCGCCGCGCGCGCGTCGGTCGCGCGTGCAGAGCAGGACGCGGCTCTCGCGGCGCAGCGGATCGTCAGTGCGCGCGCCAGGCTGGAAGAAATCGCCGAGTTGAGCCTTGCGTCGAACGCGAGGATGGAAGTGCTTGCGATAACTGAGCAGGAGGCGCGCTCGCGGCTGTCGATTTTCCGCGATCAAATTGCCGCCGACCGCACTGCCGTTGAGCAACTCGGCGGCGCGGTGATGGAAGCCAACGCGCGAGTTGAAGCGCGCAAATCAGAGCTGGCCGCGATGCGCCGGGAGCTGGCCCACGCGATCGAAACCGCCGGACAACTCGAATCGCAGATCCGGGAGCATCGCGAAAGCCTCGAGCGGGCGCGCGCCGAGCAGGTCGAATTCGAGCGTGAGCTCGAGAAGATTGCGGAGCAGGGCGCGGCCGCGCACGCGCGCGAACTCGAACTCGCCGCCGCCATCGAACGGCTCAGCACTGACTGCGCTGAGCGCGAGGCGGAGCTCGAATCCTCGCGCATCCAGCTCAAAGCTGCGCAGGAGCGGCTGCGCGCGTTAGAGAGCGACGCGATCGAATGCAACCTGCGCCGCGAACGCGCGCGCGCGCTCGCCGAAGAGCTCGAGCGCAGCTTCCACGAAAAGTTCGAGCTCGATTTTGACTCCGCCTCAGCCGAGCTAATCGCCGCGCTCGAGGCGCGCGACGCCGCGGCCGACGATTTGCGCCTGGCCGAATTGCGCGCCCGCGCGGAACGGATCGGCGAAGTCAATCTTGCGGCCGAAAGCGAGGTCAAGGAGCTCGAAGAGCGCTCGACGGCTCTGGGAGCCGAGAAGACCGATCTCGAATCCGCGTTGCAGGACCTGACCCAGACCATCACCAAGCTCAATCGAGAAGCGCGCCGCCGCTTCGCCGAGACTTTCGAGGGCGCGGCGAAGAATTTCGAGGAGCTGTTCCCCAAGCTGATGCGCGGCGGAAAGGGCCGCCTGGAATTGATCGAGGCGACGGAAGTCTCCGAGGCGGGAGTCACGATCCTGGTGCAGCCCGCCGGCAAGAAGGTCAAGGAGATCGGCTTGCTCTCGGGCGGCGAAAAGGCGCTCTCCGCCATGGCGCTGGTGTTCTCGCTGTTCCTGCTCAACCCGAGCCCGTTCTGCGTGATGGACGAAGTTGACGCGCCGCTGGACGAGTTCAGCCTCGCGCGCTTCACCGATCTGCTGGCCGAGCTGAAGGATCGCTCGCAGTTCATCGTGATCACGCACAATCAGCGCACGATGCAGCGCGCCGATCAGATCCACGGGGTCACAATGGATCGCCCCGGAATCTCGAAGATCATTTCGCTGAAGATCCCCGCCGCCGCATAGATCAGGCCCTCAACCGGCCACTAAGGCACGAAGGCACTAAGCTTTTCATTTTAGTGTCTTGGTGTCTTCGTGGCGCCCGCTCCGGTCTTCATGCCCGAAATTCCGAACGCGTCACAGAAGCCGCGAGTTGTGCTAAAGGTTATTCGGACGGAGGACGAGCCTGATGGATACGCTGAAGACACTGAGGCATCTGCCTGCGACTACATCTGGAGACGAAATTTCTGCAGCGCTCGCCGCCGATGGCGCCGTGATCGTTGACAACGTCGTCACGCCGGCCGCGATGGACGCGCTGCGTGCCGAGTTGCAGCCGTTTATCGACGCGACCGCGGCAGGTCCCGATGATTTTTCCGGCCGGCGCACCCAGCGGACCGGAGGGCTCATTGCGCGATCACCGATGAGCCGGGAATACGTGATGCATCCGCTGGTGCTGGCGGCGTGCGCGAAATTTCTTGGCCACGCCACCAGCTATCAGATTCATCTGACCCAGGTGATCGCGATCGGCCCGAACGAACCGGCGCAGACGATTCATCGCGACCAGTGGGCGTTCGATTTCTTTCCCTTCCCCAAGGGTTACGAGGTCCAGTGCAACACGATCTGGGCGATGACCGATTTCACCGAAGAGAACGGCGCGACCCGGGTGATTCCCGGCAGCAATCATCTCGAGGATCGTTTGCGCTTCCAAGAAAAAGACTCGATCGCCGCGGAGATGACCAAGGGCTCGATACTGTTCTACTCGGGCAGCGTCTATCATGGCGGCGGCGCAAATCGCTCGAGCCGAACCCGCTACGGCATCAACATCACCTACAATGTTTCCTGGCTACGGCAGGAAGAAAATCAGTACCTCGCGACGCCGCCTGAGATCGCGCGCACGCTGCCGGTCGATCTCCTGCGCCTGATGGGTTACAGGCTCGGCGCGTACGCGCTTGGCTATGTAGACGATTTGCGCGATCCGATCGAAGTCGTGCGCCCGGACCTGAAGCGCAACGGATTCTCGGCCAAGCCCGATGCGCAACCGAAACCGCGAGTAGATCTCAAACGCGGCGCATAGTCCGCCGCCTCTCCCTTTGCAGGGCGAGGGATCAGACGGAGCTACGGATTACACGGCTCCTAAATCAAACTGTAGCCGCTGCCTTTGCGATCGAATCCGATCCCGCGGCCTTCTTTCAAAAGCCCGTACTCCTTCATCAGCTCCTGGCTGTACGTCACCCGGCCCGTGATTTTGTTAACCGGCTCGGTCGCTAGGATCAGCGTTGCGCGCGCCATGTACTCGAGCGGCTCGCCGTCCTGCGGTCCTGTTACTAGGTGATGATAAACGGTGCCCGGAGTCGCCACCACTTCCGACGGCGACAGGCAGGTGACGGAGATATTTTCGACATAAACCTCGGACGCGAGCCCCTGGGTCATCCGCTCGAGTGCGGCTTTCTCCGCGCCGTAACAGACGCTTCCCATGTGCAGTTCTTTGCCGTCGTAGGGTCCGCGGCCAGGCCCGATCGCGGCGCCCGACGAGATGTTGACGATCGATCCGGACTTGCGCGGAATCATGTCGTGCAGCGCCAGGCGCGAGAGCATGAACGGGCCGTGCACATTCACCTGGAACGAGCGCATCCAGCGCTTGGGCTGGAAATCCTTGACCGGGATGAAGTAGGTCAGCGCCGCGTTGTTGACCAGCACATCGACCGGTCCGTAGATGCGATGCGTCTCCGCGACCAGCTTCTCGCAATCTTCTTCGGACGAGACGTCGCAAGTAACGGCCGAGGCCTGCCCGCCCGCTTTCTTGATCGCGGCCACGGTAGTTTCGAGCGAGCCTTCCAGTGGATGGTCGCCTTCGTGCAGCGTGCGAGCGCTGCAGACCACGCGCGCGCCCTCGGCGGCGAACAGATCGGCGATCGCCTTTCCAATTCCGCGGCTCGCGCCGGTTATGATCGCAACTTTACCTTCGAGCTTGCCCATCGGAATAAACTCCTGTGCGCGCCGTCGGGGCGCCCCGAAGAATGTTATAGCCGCATACCGTGCGCCGCTTCCAGCGCACGCGATCCGACTGCGTTGTCATTCCCGCGCGCGTGGCTGCCGCGCGCGAGGAATCCCGAGGCGTCCACGCTCTGGGTTTACGCCTCAAGCAGAGGCCTCTCGATCGAGAATGACCATCCTGGAACGCGGCTGTGGACTCCCGGTGCGCCTTTTTCGCGCCCGCGTTTCAGATCGAGCGGCGATGCTGTTATTCTACCTCTGCGCCGGGTTCGCGGCGCTTTCCCGAGGCGAAATCGTGACTGCTGCTGACACCCTGATAATCATTTCCATTGCGATAGTCGTTGGGCTCGCGATCACCTTCGTTGGCGTGCTGATCCAATGGAGCCTGCGCAAGGCGCGACCGCGGAGAACCGTTCCCGCGCAATCCGCGCCTCCTGAAATTCCTCCAACAGCGCCGCCAGACGATCTGCCGCAGCCGCCGGCTGCGCCTCATGGACCATCCGCGGCGCCTTCGCTCGAGTCCGAGACAGAGCCTGAGCCGCCAGCTCTTGCCGACGAGATCCCGCCGCCCGAAGCTCCGCGGATGCCGGTGCCGTCCGCGGACGCGGTGCGAGCGCCGGTGCGAATCGGAATCGGACTGCGCAAGACGCGTGAAAATTTTCTCGCCCGAATCCGCGCCGCGATAACCGGCGCAAAGAAAGCCGACGAGATTTACGAAGGCCTCGAGGAAGCTCTGATCGCCGCCGACGTCGGCGTCGAGTCCTCGATGAAGCTCGCTGCCGCGGTGCGCGAGCGGCTGGGCAACGACAATCGTCCCGACGTGATTCGCGACGCGCTTAAGGCGGAGATCTCCGCGATGCTCGCCAGCGCCGACCGCGCGCCGGCTGCGCCGGTCGAAGGGCCGCTGGTAATCATGCTGGTTGGCGTCAACGGCGTCGGCAAGACCACGACTGTCGCCAAGCTTGCGGCGCGGATGCGTGTCGAGCGCGGCGCGGTAGTGGTCGCGGCGGCGGATACGTTTCGTGCCGCCGCGATCGAGCAGCTCGAAGTCTGGTGCGACCGGGTCGGCGCCGCGATGATCAAGCATCAGCCGGGGAGCGACCCTGCCGCGGTTGCCTTCGACGCCGTCAGGGCAGGGCTCGCGCGCAAGGCGGGTGCGGTGATAATCGATACCGCCGGTCGTCTGCAGACCAAGGTGAACCTGATGGAGGAGCTGAAGAAGATTGCGCGGGTGGTCGCCCGCGAGCTTCCGGGCGCGCCGCACGAGACGTGGCTGGTGCTCGACGCGAACACGGGGCAAAACGCGCTCAGCCAGGCGCGGATTTTCGGCGACGCGGTGCCTCTGACCGGTGTGGTGCTGGCGAAGCTCGACAGCACCGCCAAGGGCGGCGTGATCGTCGCGATCGCGGACCGGCTGGGCGTGCCGGTCAGGTTCGTGGGCTTGGGCGAAGGGATCGAAGATCTGCGGGAGTTCGACGCGCACGAATTTGTCGAGGCGCTGTTCGAAAGCGCCGAAGGCGAGAGCGCGAGTGCAAGTGGTTCTTATGCGGCTTGACAGGCTGCTTTATCGAAAATTAAACTAAAGGTAGAAGTTTTGTTTTATGGCGACCCCGATTGACGTTCTAAAGCAGCTAGACGAGCGAATCCAATCCTCGGTAAACCGGCTCCAGCAATTGCGCCGCGAGAATGATGCGCTGGCGCAGAAGCTGGCCGAAAGCGAAAAGCGGCTCGCCGAGGCCCAGGCGCAGGCGCGCCAGTTCGAGCAGGAGCGCAAGCTGCACGAAACCGAGCGTACCGAGGTGCGCACCCGGATCGAAAAAATCCTGTCGCGATTCGACGGGATAGAACTCGGCTAAAGATATAATTCGGCCGCGATATGAAAGGCGTCAACGTCGAAATAATGGGCCAGTCACTCACTGTCGCCAGCGACGGCGGCGATGATCATGTACAAGACCTGGCCCACGCGGTTGACGCCAAGATCAAGGAGATTCGTGGCGGCGGAACGCAAGCAGTGAGCTCGATTCATCTTGCGATCCTGGCCGCGCTTAACTTCGCCGACGAGCTCGAACGCCTGCGCCTTGAGCATCAGGCATTGATCGAGCGTATCGAGGCGATGAACAAGAGGCTTAGCGCTGCAATTGACGGCACCCAGGCATAGCCGTAGCTGGCGCATAGCCCATTCGATGGATTTCCCGAACTTTACGGTACGGGGGCGGGGAAGTCGGTTTGATAGCAACTAACCACAACGCGAGACCAAATTTTTTTGGACCCGTGAGAGGTTTTGTAAAGGCCGTGGCGAATAGATGCGGTAGGCATCGTGGCGCGCTGATGGGCGCGCCGCCCGGGGAAGACCTGGCGCCATCCACTATACGGTGCCGAAGCGTTCAGTGGTTGAGTAGTTAGTCCCGCTCCCGCCATGGTGAGGGTCCGTGGCGGACGAAAAGAAATACCTGCGCGCGATCCTTACGGACTGCCGCGCCGCAATCGCCCCTGAGTGCGCACGCGCGCGATCGCAGGATATCGCGCGGCGCCTGCTCGCCTCGGATTTCTACCGCCGCGCGCAAACAGTTCTGCTCTACGCCTCCACGGACAACGAGGTCTCGACCGAATCTATCCTGGCGGACGCGCTGGTGTCGCGCAAAACCGTGATGCTGCCGCGGTACGACCGCACTCGCCGCCGTTACGGCGCCGCGCAGGTGACCGCGCTCGAGGCGCTCACGCCGGGAGCATTCGGAATTCTCGAACCGCCGACGGACGCACCTCCCGTTTCGCCCGGCGATCTTGGCGGCGCTCTGGTATGCGTTCCGGGCGTCGCGTTCGGAGTGATGGGCCAGCGCCTGGGACGCGGCCAAGGCCATTATGATCGTTTCCTCGCGGAGTTTTGCGCGGAAGCGATCACGGTTGGTCTTGCCTATTCGTTCCAGCTGCTCGATCGGATTCCTGAAGAGGCGTTCGATCGGCGGCTCAACTTGATCGTCACCGAGTCTGCCGTTTATCGCGCCGCGGATGCGTCAGCGTATCCGCGCGATGCGGCGGGCCAAGGAGGTACACCAGGGTGGCTCTCATAACCGCAATCCTGGGATTCGTTGTTGGTGGCGCGCTCTTCTTTGTGTGGGGAATGATGCGGCGGCGCACTGACGCCGTCGATCATGAAGCCGCGCGCGCTCAGGCCGAAGAAATTAGCAAAGAGATAGCCAGGGAGGCTCAAACCAGAAGCGAACTGATCCTCAAAGAGGCCGAAGTTAAGGCCAAGGATCTGGTTGTCGGCGCGCGCGCCGATGCGGAGCGCGAAGTCCGCGACCGCAGGCGCGAGTTGCAGGCGGCGGAGGCCAAGCACGAGTCGCGTGAAGAAGCGTTCGAGAAGCGCCAAGAGGCGTTCGAGCGCCGCGAAGCTGATCTCAATCGCCGCGACCAGGGAATCCGCACGCGCGAGAAAAACCTCGCCGACAAGGAGGCGCAGAACCAGGCGCTGCTCGATGAAAAGCTCGCGCAGCATCAGGCGCTCATCGACGAAGCCCGCACCAAGCTCGAAGCCGTGGCCGGCCTCACGCGCGAGGAAGCCAAGCGCACCCTGATGGACGAGATGCTTGGGCAGGCGCGCACTGAATCGGCCAAGCATATCCGCGTGATCGAAGAAGAGGCGCGCGAGGAAGCCGACCGCCGCGCCAAGCGAATCGTGTCGATCGCGATCGAGCGGCTCGCGGGCGAGTTCGTCGCCGAGCGCACCGTGTCGGTGATCGCGCTGCCGTCGGACGAAATGAAGGGCCGCATCATCGGACGCGAGGGGCGCAATATCCGCGCAATCGAGGCCGCCACCGGCGTCGATATAATTATCGACGACACGCCCGAAGCAGTGGTCATCTCGTGCCACAATCCGATCCGGCGCGAGATCGCGCGGGTCGCGCTCGAGAAGCTCATCTCCGATGGCCGGATTCATCCGGGACGGATCGAGGAAGTTGTGCGCAAGGCCGAGCAGGACGTCGAGGAATCGATCCGCGAAGCCGGGCAACGCGCGATTATCGAAGTCGGTGTGCACGGGATTCATCCGGAGCTGGTCAAGCTGCTCGGGATGCTCAAGTACCGGTACTCGTACGCGCAGAACGTTCTGATGCACTCGATCGAGGCGGCGTTTATCTGCGGCGCGATGGCCGCGGAGCTGGGCCTCAACGAAAAGCAGGCGCGCCGCGCCGCGCTGTTGCACGATATCGGCAAGGCGCTCACGCACGAGGTCGAAGGCTCGCACGCGCTGATCGGCGGCGAGCTCGCGCGCAAGTACGGCGAGTCGGCGAAGATCGTCAACGCGATCGCGGCGCATCACGAGGAAGTGAAGGCCGAGACGATCCTGGCGCCTCTCGTCAACGCGGCCGACGCGCTGTCGGGAGCGCGTCCGGGCGCGCGGCGCGAAGTGCTCGAGAGCTACGTCAAACGGCTCGAAGATCTCGAGAAGATCGCCAAGTCGTTCAAGGGCGTCGAGAAATGCTTCGCGGTGCAGGCCGGCCGCGAGATGCGCGTGATCGTCGAGCCCAATCAGATTACCGACGAAGACACGGTGATGCTCGCGCGCGACGTGGCGCGCAAGATCGAAACCGACATGACCTATCCCGGCCAGATCCGGGTGACGGTCATCAGGGAGACGCGCGCGACCGAGCTGGCGAAGTAGCCGCCGCGCGAACGGAAGTCGCAAATCGCAGGCGCGGCCGCGCAAGTGGCCGCGCCTGCATGCTTTACGACCCGCCGTGGCACGCGATATCATCCCAACTCCGATGCCCACCACACGCGAAGCGCTCGAGACCACGATCGCGCTCGAAAAACAGAGCATGTCCTTGTATGCGCTGATGGCGAAGATTTTTGCCGGCGACGCAAAGCTGCGCGACTTCTGGTTCGGGATGGCGCGCGACGAGGCGCGCCACGTCGGCGCGCTCGACCTGGTCTCGACCGTGCTCGAAATCGACGGGCTGCTCGACAAGCCGAGTCCGATCTCGCTCGAAGACTCGACCATCCTGAAGCTGCGCGCGATGCTCGAGCGGTTCCATCGCGAGGCTGGTCCGGGCCTCAAGATTCAGCGCGCGCTCGCGATGGCGCTTGAAGTCGAAGAGACCGAGCTCGAGGATCTGGTCGCCGAGCTGCTGAAGGCGGTGCAGGCGCCCGACGAATACGAGCGATGCTTGCGGCTGTTGGTGCATGACCTGGGCGAGCTGGGCTTCATGATCGAGCGCCACTGCGCCGACGTCGGCTTGCTGAGCCGCTGCGACGCCCTGTGCAACCGCCACGCCGAGACCCTGCGCGTCTCAGCCTCCGGCGGCCGCTGATATTCCCTGTCTGATCATTGTATGCCCCTCTCCCAGATTGGGAGAGGGCAAGCGGCGCGGCGATTGCTCCTTTCAGCAATCGTCGTGACGCGCGGGTGAGGGACCTCCAGAATAAAAAATCTGCCAGGCACCGCGACTCGCGATTCACAGGCTGATGCAGGTGCCACATGGCTCAGCGATTGAGACGAAGAAAGATTTCAATGCTGTAGGTCCCTCACCCGCCGCGCGCGGCGCGCGTCACCCTCTCCCAAATTCTGTAGGGAGAGGGACAGTCCAGAGTGAGGACCAGGACTGAACGCGACAGTGGCGCGGGGGCGGTCGGTTGGATATATTTCCTCCAGCGCTGAGGAGTGGCCAAACTGGCAAGGCACCTGACTCTGGATCAGGGGATTGAAGGTTCGAATCCTTCCTCCTCAGCCAACCTCCCATCTCGACGATGGGGGCGCGCATCGATTAGACAGACGGTCCCATCGTCTAGTGGTTAGGACATCGGCCTCTCACGTCGAGAACGCGGGTTCGACTCCCGCTGGGATCACCAAGCAATTGAACAAGTCGGCTTCAGGCACTTCCTCGGCGAGCTTGCACGAGCGCTTGCGGATTACTCATGTGATGCTAAAATGCATCACATGAAGCGGGCGAGCGTAAGAGACCTTCGTTACCACTTTCCGGAAGTCGAGCGGCTGCTTCAGCAGGGCGAGAACATTGAGATCACCAAGCGCAAGCGGGTAATCGCGCGGCTGTCGCCGGCGCGGCCCGCATCTTCGCGCCGCCCCGATTTTCTCGCACGGCTGCGCGCGATCTATGGCGATAGAATACTGAAGGTAAGTTCGGCGCAGCTCCTGGCGCAGGAGCGCGATCGCTTTTGAGCGTTTACGCCGATACCAGCTTCCTCGCCTCGCTGTATATTCCAGACGCAAACTCGATCGTGGCCGCGCGACGCATGGAGCGGATGCCATTACCTGTTCTCATCACGCCGCTGGTCGAGTTGGAGTTGGCAAATGCACTGCGCCTGCGTTTGTTCCGCAAAGAAGTGCGGCCGGCCGAACTGCGCGCCGCTCACGCCGCTTTTCGCGCGGATGTGCAGGATGGGGTGTTGGCGATGAGCCCGCTGCCCGAGGCGGTTTACGCTGAAGCTCGGCTGCTCGTCTCGCGTTGGACCGCAAAGCTCGGCACGCGCACGCTTGATATTCTGCATGTAGCGGCAGCGCTCAGCCTGCGCGCCGAGGCATTCCATACGTTTGACGAAAGACAGCGCAAGCTCGCGAAAGCCGCTGGACTGAGGATCGTTTGATCTCGCCAGAAGGCCCTCGATTCTCGGCGCGTCTCGCGATCTCGTGACGCCATGGAACCGGCCGCAGCCAGTCTTCAACAGCACGGAAAGTCCTCCGATTTCTCCCCGATCGCTTTTGCTCTTGCTGCGGCGATTCTCGCCGTCCTCGCCATTGTTCACACCATTCACACGCTGCGGCGGTTGTCGGAGCGCTACGCGCTGTATGACTTCGCGGGCTATTACCGATGGGGTCAGAACTATCAGAGCGGGATCGAGTGGTGGGCGCGGACGCATTGCAACTACACGCCGTTTTTTGTCGGCGGGTTTGCGCCGCTCACGCGAATCGACGCACCGTCGTTGCATCTCGGATGGCAGATTTTCCAGATCGCGTGCCTGATCGTTGCGATCATCCTGATCGTGCGTAGTACGGGAATTTCTTCGACCAGCGCGATCGTTATCCTGGCCTCGCTCGGCGTGCTCTCCCGCACCTCCGACCAGGTGCTGTTCTTTGGCCAGTTCGCTCCTCTCCTGCTGGTGCTGATGGTGGGGTCGTGGACGCTCGCGCGCGCGAATCGCGACGCCGGCAGCGCTGTGCTGCTCGCGATCGCGATTCTGCTCAAGCTCTATCCCGGCATCTTGCTCGGCTACTACCTGGTATGCGGGAAATGGCGCGCGCTGATCTGGACGGCGGTGTTCTTCGCGGCCGGAATCCTCGCCAGCGGTTTCGAGAATTGGCACGGATTCATCGTCTATGGGCTGCCGCATTCCGGCGAAATATTGGCCAGGGGATTTTGGCGCGACCGGGTTTCGATCTTCAATCTTGTCTGGGGCGTCGAAGCTGCTATTGGAACTCCTTCGTGGTGGACGGTATTCGCACCGACCGCCGCTGTGAGCATCGTATTGGTAATCGCGGCCGCGCTGGAGACCCTCGCCGCGCGCGAGCGGGCGCTCGAGGGAATATATTTCAGCCTGTGGCTCGCGCTCGGTCTGCTGCTTGCGCCAATCGCGTGGCATCACGAGATCGTCCTCTTGTTCCCGCTGTATTTCTTCAGCGCGGAGAGCCTCGCGCGTATCGTGCGCGAAGCGGACCTCACTACGTATGCGCGCGTTGGATTCTTCGTGATCGCGATCACGATGATTCTGGTGCTGGTCGGACGCGAGTACGCCGCGCTGTTCAAAAATCTGATGCCCACCTACGTCGTTCCGATCTGCGCGTTGATCGCGGGGTTGATTGTTGCCGAAGAGCGGCGTCCGGAGACGCGGCTCGGGCCCGGTGGCATCGGTCTTAGCCGGTAAAGAGCCACGGCTTGAAGCCTGGGCGATTGGGACGCGCTGGCGATGCGATCGGATTTCCATTGGTGCGTGGAGACAGCGATCTGCGAATTCAAAGGGTGTTTGATCCGTGGGTTGGTTCAGGCACTTTTTGTAATTCGGAGAATAAAAACAAATTGTAGATGCTGCTCTATTTGCTCGGTTGCTTCTGTTCGTTTTGACTTCTTCGCCAAATGCGAATCGAGGGGTCTCAAATACCGGCCGGGAAATTTTCTTGGTGATTTGAGAAATGCGGCAATCGAGATTTCGGGGGTTTGGGATCATGCGGACAGGATTGCATGGAATCGAATCGGGCATAAGGCTGAACAGTTCAGCCATGAACAAATCTGGCAAAAAACCTAACGGCCGTTAGGGAAGCGGAAGGAGGCGGCAGTTGCGTTGAAACCGCTCTGCCGCATGGGGTTGCCGCTCGTCAGACCCGACCTAACCCCCAATCCTTCCCGCATGGGAAGGGTCTCCAACGCGCGCAAATCGAGCCGAGGTGAGAACGCGAGGCTTGCGAGCTCGCGCCACTCGAAGCTACCCGATTGCGGCGCGGGCGGTGTAGATTCTGCCGCATCACCGGAGTGCGTGGAGGTTCGCGATGGCTGAGTTCGTCAAGCTGGAAACGCCGAGCGAGGGAGTTGCGTTGGTCACGATGACCAATCCCGCGATCAATAATCACGGCTCGTGGATCGCGATCGCGGAGCTGGCCGCGTCGATCAAGCATGCGCGCGAGGCGGGCGCGCGCGTCGCCGTGCTGGCGTCGGGAGTGCCGGGGCATTGGTTCGAGCACGCATGGCTGCAAGACCTGGCCGACGGAATCGAGGGCAAGCCGACTACAGCCGAAGGGGCGGCGTGGTTTCACGCGCTGGCGGAAATCGGCAAGACCAACGTGGTCACGATCGCCGCCGTCTCGGGCGACTGCTCGGGCGGAGGCGCGGAGCTCGGATGGGCCTGCGACATGCGGATCGCCGAGGAGCAGGCGCGCTTCGGGCAGCCGGAGGTGCAGATCGCGCTGACCACGGGAATCGGCGGGACGAGCAGGCTCGCGCGGCTTATCGGGCGCACGGCAGCGGCGGAAATGGTGATGCTCGGGCGGCCGATGACGGCGCGGCGAATCTACGAACTCGGCGGAGTCAACGAAGTCGTTCCAGAGGGCAAGGCGGTCGAGACCGCGCTCGAATGGGCGCGGACGCTCGCCGCGCGGCCGGCCAAAGCGCTCGCGACGCTCAAGCAGATTCTAATTGCCAACGACGATCTGAATCTGACCGACGCGCTAGCCAACGAGCAGCGCCTGTTCCAGTCCGTCGCGACGACCCCCGAATCGATCGCGACGATGCGCCAGATTCAAGCCCGCCTCGACCGAGGCGAAAAAATCCGCGACGTCTACGGCCTCCCGCGAAAGGGGTAGGCGCCGCACTTGCGCCTTCGCAACCGAGCTATCGATGGGAATTCAACCAGCTAACCGATTTTGTAAGAGATTCAAGATTCGCAGCCCATTCTCCGGATCAATAGAAAACTTGTTCGCGTCGTCGAGGCATTTCTCTAACGATAGAAGGATGAAACGACGAGCAGACTCCAACCTGCGCGATCTTACGAGCAAAATGGATGCGGTGTCGCATCGTGAGGAGGGTTCAAACGTATCTCCACATCGTAATCGCCACCATAAGGGAAGACCGTATTTGCCCAGTGATTGCGAAAGGACACGATACACGCATCCGAATAGGAAATCTCGAGCAGCCTCGGCGAGATCCATCTAAACTTTAGATCATTCTTGCCAATCGCAACGAGGACGGAGTTTCCAAGCTTCTCGGATCCAGGCTTAGTGAGGTATACATCGTAGGTAAGTGGCTCGGTTGCTCCCACGTCGCTTTCGACGGCGACAACTTCTACTTCATGATCGGGCGATTCTACCCGTTCAATCTCAGTTGAAGTAGTCATAAGTGGGCGCACAATATGTTGACACGCGAACCAGATCGCAGGCAACGCGATCAGAGTGATCAAAAACCTCGAGTATCGGGCTATCCGTTTCGTCGCCTCTGTCATCGATCGCATCCCATTTCGACATACAATCCGCGCTAAATCTTATGGTCCGGCTCGTTCTTTAGGTCGGCTACCTGCTTGTCCGAGGCTTCAAGTCTCTTTCTGCCATCCGTTTGGGAATCTGTCAGAGGTCAACACGTGGTCGGTGATGCTAATTGCCCCGATGATCCAAATGAACGGCGTATCAATGATGGACTTGGGGGGTTCGACGGTTGACCTCGATTTGCCACTGTTCGGGTCGGATGCGCGCATTCTCACGCGCGTAATCGCTTGGCGGAGTGTAATTTACCGGGGTAGACCGTCGTATCGTCTTTGGTCAATCCTTGACTTAAGTAAGCAAGCTAGAATAGTTCAGTAGAATCAAAATTTCACGTTTCAGGTGTAAAGAAACATGAAGGTATCGCGATTTTTCTCGACAATTGGCACCATCGTTCTTCTGAGCGGCAGCGCGCTAGCACTTACCACCTCGAACGCTCGTGCTCAGGATACCGGCGTCTTTGGCAGCCAGCAGCCGTCGCAGAGCGATATCGACACATCGCCGGACGCCAAGAAGCCTCCCCTCACGGTCACCGGAGCTTGGTCAGGAACGCTCGAGGATAATTTGGCCGGACCCGGCACCTTGGACGTGGATTTTACCGAAGCTCCGAATGGGCAGCTCAGCGGCGATTGGTCGTTTGCATTCTCTGAGGGCACAAACTTCGGAACGATCGTTGGTAAAGCGACCACGAAGAAAGTTGTCATTCAGTTCATCTTCGCTCGTAAGGCACCCTACGTCCATTGCAAGTTTTCGATGACCGACGCGCACGCCAGCGATACGGACATAGCCGGAAAATATCACTTTACGGCGTGCGGACCGCATACGCACGATGAGCACGGCACGCTGGAAATCTCGCCTGAATAGGCGCGGCAGGTAGCCGGATCAGCTTGCGTCTGGGAGGTTGGTGGTGACGCCGCCTCCGCCGGAGGCTCGGCTGCCCACCTGGGCGGTCGAGGTGTTCAGCGACGAGGTCAACTTCTGCCCGGTCGTGTGCATCCCGCCGAACGCCGTCAGGGCGATCGCGGCGAGCAGCAGGGCGTACTCGATCATCGTCTGGCCGCGGGATGCGGCGCGGATCAGGCTCGTGCGCCGAACTCGATTGGTTGCCATTTGATTATTCATGAACCTATTTGCGGCCCGGGCGGCGAATGGCGCTCAGAATGAAAATCAAATCGGACTTGGTGCGGACCGATCCCAGCATCGCGACGCGCGACAGCGCTTCGAGTTCGTGAGGCTTGACGTTATGACGCCGCAGCAGGGCGCGGTCCTCGCAAAACACTTCCCAGACCGCGCGTTTGACGGACAGCTTGTCCGCTGCCGAGGTTTTGTCGATCGGCTTGTGGGCGATTTTTTCGTCCGCAGGGGTCGGCACTATCGATTTCTCCTAATAACCGGGTTCTCGCGCAGGGCGATGCAATAGACACCTATCGCAGGGAACATGCCAAAGCGGAAAATCAGCGAAAACACTGTGCATTCTTATCACGTGCTAGTAGTCAGTCGTTATTAAGTAGCATCAACTAGACACTCTGATGTTGCATCGGAGCAAAATCAGTAGCGCCTGATGCAACAAATTCGCGCGGCGTGACGAACCAACGGAGTTGGCGGCGATACAAAAAAAGGGCGGCCCCGTTTCGGACCGCCCCAGGTTCGGAACTCGTGATGGCTGCGAGTTTATTGCGGATCAGAGAGCTTCATCAGTTGCTTGCCGAAGTTTGCGCCGGTGAACAGCCGGATGATGGTCTTGGGGGCGTTCTCGAGACCGTGCTGGAGATCGATCTGGTTTTTGATCTTGCCGTCGGCATACCACTTCGAGAGTTCCGCGATTGCCTGCGGATATTTCTGCGCGAAGTGAAAGACCAGGAATCCTTCCATCCGGGCGCCGTGGAAGATCAGGTTGAAATAGTTCTTGGGCGGATGGCCGGCGACACCCTCGGCCTCGTTGTATTGCGAGATCGCGCCGCACAGCACGACCCGAGCGCCGTTGGCGATTCGCGCGAGCGCCTGATCGAGAATCTCGCCGCCGACGTTGTCGAAGTAGATGTCGATTCCCTTGGGGCAGTGCTTGGACAACGCCTCGCCGACCTTTTCGTTCTTGTAGTCGATCGCGGCGTCGAAACCCGCCTCTTTGGTGAGCCATTCGCACTTGGCGCGTCCGCCCGCAATTCCGACTACGCGGCATCCTTTGATCTTCGCGATCATCCCGGCGACCGAGCCGGTCGCGCCCGCCGCGCCCGAGACCACAAAGGTCTCGCCGGCCTTGGGCAGACCTAGCGACAGCGTGCCGAAGTAGGCGGTCAGTCCGGTGGTCCCGAGGATCGAGAGGGCGAGGATCGGATCGGTTCCGGCCGGGAGCTTTTGCATCCCGAAGATGCCTTCGCCCTCGCTGACGGTGTAATCCTCCCATCCGAGCAGGCCCTGGATCAGGTCGCCCTTTAAGAAGCCTGGCCGTTTGGACTCGATGACCTGACCGATTGCGCCCGCGCGCATCGGCTGTCCGAGCGGGATCGCGGGCATGTACGTGTCCATCGACATCCATCCGCGCTGGGTGGGGTCAAAGGAGAAGGCGAGGTTGCGCACGAGGACCTGGCCGTCCTTGAGCTCGGGGACGGCGGTTTCGTTCCATTTGAAGTCGGACTCTTTGATGATGCCCTGCGGGCGCGACGCGATAAGCCATCTGCGATTTTTCAATTCCGCCATGTTCAGTTTCCTCTGTGATGAAAAGTGGGCTTGCTTGAGTTCGGCATTTATCCGATACACAACTCTCGCACAAGGATTCGCGGCGAGCGCCGCGGGCGGGTCAGTGCACGAACGCCTCGGGATTTCTCCCTTCGGTCGAAATGACGGACGATTCCAGGGACAGATTGGCGCCGAGGGAAGATTTCATTGGTGGGCGCGCTGCGGCGCACCGTCTCTCACGGGCGAGACGCCCGCGCCACTATCTCCTGCGCCGGAACGGGAAAGGGTCAACTGGGCGGGTGATCCGTGCTAGGGTTGCGCGGATAAGAACGGCGTGCGGAACTATCTTATCCGCACGGAGTAACGAGGAGTCACGGTGGCAGTAAAACCAAAGTCGGGCAAAGAGCATCCTGGCGTGCGCAAACGCGCGGCGGGCGCGGGCAAGCCCGCCGAATCGACGCTCAGCATGCGCAAAGGCGGGATGGCGGCGCGACGGCAGGCGGCGGATTCATTCGCGATAAAAATCGCGGGGACCAGGACCTATATTGCCTACGCGATTCTGCTCGCGTTGGCTGCACTGGTGATCGCGATGCTCTATGCCGCGGCGCCTGCGCGCGCGCAGGCGGGAGCGCCGGTGGTGCCAGCGGCGGCGCCCGCCACCGACCCGATGGCGGCGGTCAAGGATGTCGTCAATCAGGCGATAGCGGTGTTCCGCAATCAACAGATCTCGCAGGCCGACAGGATGAAGCAGCTCCGTGCGATCGCGGAAGCGCATATCGATTTCGCCAGCATGGCGCGCTCGTCGGTCGGGTACCATTGGCGCACGCTCACGCCCGAGCAGCAGGCGCAGTTCGTTCCGCTGTTCACGAAATTTATCGAGGACGTGGTGCTGTCGCGAATCCAGTCGTACTCGGTGCAGAAGATCCAGTCGCAGATTCAATCGACCACGATCAACTTCACGCGCGAACTGACCAGCGGGACCGACGCGCAGGTTTTCAGCACCGTGATCGTGCAGGATCAGCCAAATCCGCTCACGGTCAACTACATGCTGCATCAACTGAACGGCCAGTGGATGATTTACGACATCACGGTGGACGCGATCAGCGTAATCGCGAACTACCGCAATCAGTTCAACCGGGTGATCAACAACGACGGCTATGACAAGCTGGTGAGTATCCTGCGCGAGAAGACGCAGTCGCTCGGCAACACGCTGGGGCAATAGCGCGACGCCTGAACGATCGGGGCAGGGGAACCAAGCCGGATAATAAGCGGAGCGAAGGCGGCTTACTTGTAATACGGACCGCCGGTGGTTTCGGTTCCGGAGTCCAGAAATCTCAACCATGTCGCGAGCGTCAGCGCGCGCCGCTTCTCCAGCGCGTCGCGGCATCGTTCCCACATCGGACCCTCGCCGCCGAGCGCGGAGGGTTTGCGCGTGGCGCTCCAATGCTGACGGCTGTCGTAGCGGGTGAGCAGAATCACGGTATCGAAATCAGGTGATGGCGCTTCGTTTTCATCCTCGGTGACCAGCCACATCCCGATTATGCGTGCGCCGATTCTTTCGAAGTAGGGCCAAACGCCGCGCGCGCTAAGGCGATGAAATTCGGCGAAGGCGCCCTTCCTGATTTGAAAAGTCCGCTGGGTCGTGATCATCGGCAGATTACCGCCCGTGTCCGGATTGCGTCGCTCGCACCGAAAAGTGTACGAGAACACGGTGCGTCACTGCAATCCGCCATCCGGCGCCATCGCGCGCCAGGAGCCTGCAGCATGATTCTGAAAGTCGCCCGGCTCGGATTTCCTTCGGTCAGGACGGTCGCGCAGGCGGTGCCGGCCGCGCGGATCGCGACGCCGGAATTCCAGCAGCTCATCGACGACATGATCGAGACGATGTACGAATATCACGGCGTCGGCCTGGCCGCGCCGCAGGTGCATCTGCCGATACAACTGGCGGTGCTCGAGGTCGAGAATCATCCGCGCTATCCCGATATGCGGTCGGTGCCGCTGACGGTGCTGATCAATCCGGTGGTGACGATCGTCAACTCCGCGCCGATCGAGGATTGGGAGGGATGCTTGAGTATCCCGGACCTGCGCGGATTGGTTCCGCGTGCGAGCGAGGTGCGGGTGCAGGCCCTCGGACGAAATGGCGAGCGGCTGGATTTTGTCGCGCGCGATTTTCACGCCCGGGTGGTTCAGCACGAGACCGATCATCTGAAGGGCGAGGTTTATCTGGACCGGATGCCGGATCTGCGCAAGCTCGGATTCCTCGACGAATGGCAGCGCTTCCTGATGCCGCGGCGGAAGCCGGACGAAGAATAGGGTTCCTTACTTGGGCGGGTAGGGCAGGTCGGGCGGGAGCTTGCCGGTGGCCTTGACGGTGCCGATGGCTTTGCGAAGCTGGTCGTTCTGGGCGGCGAGATTCTGTTCCTCGGACTGGACGCTGCCGAGCTGTCCCTTGAGCTGGGTGTTCTGATCGCGAAGCTGGTCGATCTGATGGTTGAGCGCGGTGATCTGCTGCTGCATCTCATCCTGCGCGATACGGGCGTGCCCTGCCCACACGTAGAACAGAATTGCCGCCAGAATCGCAACGATCACCGCGCCTGCTACTGCCTTGCCCATCGCACCCCTGCCCGGAAGAAGCTCGAACCAGGATTGATCGGATCAAGGATAAGTGAGCCCGGACGAAACATAAAGCGCCGGAAGAGCGAATTGACTTCTTGGGACGCGCGTCCCTACAATGCCGATGGATTTCGCGAGTTGACTGGAACGTAAGTCTGGGTACTTTGGGCGTGAGCTTTCCGCCACCGCCTTCGTTCTCCCATCCAGATGCGCGAGCCCACAGGCAGATTGTAGCTAAATGATAGAGGTTCAAGGCCTTACCAAATATTTCGGCTCGACGCGTGCGGTAAATCACGTTTCGTTCAAGGTCGAAAAGGGCGAGATTATCGGATTGCTCGGCCCCAATGGCTCGGGCAAGACCACGATCATGCGGATCCTGACCGGATTCTTTCCGGCCACTTCCGGGCGCGCATTTATCGGCGGAATCGACGTCGCCGAGCATTCAATCGAGACTCGCCGCAAAATCGGCTACCTGCCCGAGAACATGGTGCTGTACCCGGACCTGACGGTCACTGCGCTGCTGGAATTTGCCGCGCGGGTGCGCGGACTTGACGCCAAGACCACTCGCGAACGAATTGAATTTTCAATCCGGACCTGCGGCCTGCACGAGGTCCGGCACAAGCTGATCGGGAAGCTCTCCAAGGGCTATCGCCAGCGGGTCGGAATCGCGCAGGCGGTATTGCCCGATCCCGAGGTGCTGATCCTGGACGAGCCGACCGTGGGACTCGATCCGCGCCAGGTGGTCGAGATTCGCGAGCTGATTCGCTCGCTCGCGGGGCGCTCGACCGTGCTGCTATCGACCCACATTCTGCCCGAGGTCAACATGACCTGCCGGCGGGTGGTGATTATCGATCGGGGCAATATCGTCGCGCAGGATACGCCCGAGGAGCTGACCGCCAAGCTGCAGGGCAGCGACCAGACGCTACTGACCGTCGCGGGGCCGGCGGATCAGATCAAGCAGGTGCTGAGCGAAGTGCCCAACGTCGAGCGGCTGGAGCAGCGTCCCGCGGAAAGCGGCCAGCCGGGCGCGACGAGCTTTATCGCATTCTCCAACGGCCACGGTGACGAGGTCCGCGGCGCGCTCGCGGCGGCGGTGGTGCAACACGGATGGAGCCTGCTCGAGATCAAGCCGATGGCGCTGTCGCTGGAAGATTTGTTCATGCGGCTGGTCACCAGGGAAGACCGGCTTTAGGCTCGAGGTAATCGATGTCCAACGGCGCAGCAACACTGGAGGCCTCGCGGCCGGCTTCTGAAGCCGGGCGGCTGGCGGCGGCCGGAACGCGCACCGGCTTTTCTCCGTCGCGGATGATCGCGGTGATGCGCAAGGAATTACGCTCGTACTTCGCGTTTCCGCTGGTGTATATAGTCGCTGCCGTATTCACCCTGTTCGCCGGATTGCGCGCGTGGAGCGATCTGAACTTTTTCGAAACGATGTCCTTTGCGCGCGACATCATCCAGAATTACTGGCAGTTGCTGTTCTCGGACATTCGGCAGGTGCTGTGGCTGACGCTGCCCTTCGTCACGATGCGGTCGTTCGCGGAGGAACGCAAACTCGGAACGATCGAGTTGTTATACACCTATCCGATCCGCGACGGTGAAATCCTGGGCGGCAAATTTCTGGCCGCGATCGTCATCTTCCTGATGATGCTGTCGTTCACGCTGCTTTATCCGGTGTACGTGTACTGGATCCATGCGTTCCCGCTGTTTCCGCTGCTGGCCGGATATGTCGGGTTGCTGCTGATCGGCGCCGCGTTTATCGCCTTTGGGGTGTTCGTCTCTTCGCTGTGCGAGAGCCAGGTGGTCGCCGGCGTCGCGACGCTGGTCGGGCTGCTGCTCATCTGGGTGCTCAACTGGAATGAAGCGGCGTTTCAGTCCTCGTGGCTCGACGCTTTGCGCGCGTTCTCGATGTTCGATGAATTCGATACTTTCGCCAAAGGCGTAATTGATATCGACCACGTTACCTACTTCCTGTTCTTCATAGTATTTTTCCTGTTCCTGACCATGCGCTCGATGGAGGCACGCAAGTGGACCGGCCGGAGGTAAAGCCGCGGCCCGAGGCGCACGGTTCGATATGGCGCAACTACGCCGTATTGATTTACACGGTCGTGGCGCTGGCGGCGGTGCTGATCCTGCTCAACATGATCATCACCGAGCACAACGTGCGCTTCGATCTCACTCCGGACAAGAAATACTCACTTTCAGATTTCGACAAGCGCGTGCTAAGCGGGCTGACTCATCCGGTCAAGGTGATGGCGTTCGTGCGCACCGAGGATCCCGCTTATCTTGAGCTCGCGGACCTGCTGTTTCAGGCGGCGGCGTTCACCCCGGAACTTACCTACCAGGTGGTGGACGTGAACAAGGCGCCGGGATTGGCGCATCAGTATGGAGTGTCGAGTTACGGCGAGGTGGTGGTGGAATCGCAAGGACGGCGGCGTGATTTCGACAACGCGCGCTCCGATTTGCTGATTCCCGCGCTGCTGCAAATCTCGCAGGCGTTGACCAAGCACATATATTTTACGACCGGCCATGGCGAGCGCGATCTGTACGATGCCGATCGCAGCAGTGGCTATTCAGAATGGCGCGGGCTGCTCGAGCAGAATAACTACCAGGTGGATAACGTGTCGCTGTTCGCCAGCGGAGTTCCTGACGATTGCAAGGTGCTGGTATCGCTCGGGCCACGCAAGGATTTTCTGCCCGAGGAACTCGCGGAGCTCGCGAAATTTCTAGGCAAAGGCGGCCACTACATCGCTTTTATCGATCCTTATGGCTCGCCGAGTCTGGTTAAATTTCTGCAGCAGTACGGTATGAGTTTCACCGATCGGGTGGTGGTCGATCCCGCCTATCGGCTGACCGCGGGCGAAATTCTGACCACGCAGATTCCGCTGCGCGCCGAAGACAACGCGATCAGCCGCGCGATGGCGGCGCCGGCGGTATTTTCGCTCACGCGCGGGGTGGATATCACGCTCAAGGTCGGCGCCGCCGCGCCCGACGGACTGCAGGTCGCGCAGGAAAACGAATTTCTGCGCTCCTCGCACGAGAGCTGGGCGTCCGGCGACGCGAAGGCGCTTACCACCGGGATTACGGAGTTTCAGGACCCGCGCGACGTCAAGGGACCAATCCCGGTTGGCTCCGAGATCGACTACGCGCCGGCGGCCAAACCGCACGTCAGCCTGGAAGAGATGACGCGGCTGGTCGGCTTTGGAAGCTCGGGATTTCCGTCGAACCAGTTTATCGAGATGCTCGGAAACCGCGACCTCGCGGTCAGCGTGATCAACGAAATGGCCGGTGACGAGATGCTGATCTCGAGCCGCGAAATGCTTAACAAGGCCGAGACCGCGGGCTTCTACGCAACCAGTCAGCAGGCGAACTGGCTGGCCTATCTGGCGGCGGGATTCGAGACGCTGCTGTTGCTGGCGATCGCGATCGCCGTCTTCGCGCGCAGGAGGTTCTTCGCGTGAGCATCCGCTCGGCGATTGTCTTGAGCATCGTCTTCGTCATCCTGCTCCCGGTTTATCTGTGGAGCCGGCCGGAGATAAAGCGCAACGACCAGCTTGCTGACAAGCAGGAGAGCCTGCTCGGACTGGACGGAATCGACGCGCTGACGCTGACCCGCGGAACGGAAACGATTCGTTTTCAAAAGACACCGGACGGCAAGTTATACGCGATCACCCAGCCGCCCAACGCGTTTGTCCCGCAGGATCTGATGGACGCCACGGCCTCGCTGTTGATCAATGCCAAGCAGGTCGAGGTCGTCTCCGACAATCTGAACGATCTCGCGCAGTTCGAGCTCGACCAGCCCAAAGTGTCGATGACGATCGAAACCAAGGACAAGCCGCAGCCGATCAAGATTCTGTTCGGCGGCGAGAATCCGACCAAGACCGCGATCTATGCGGAGATTGTCGGGGTGCCGAAGGTGTTCCTGCTCGGGCGCAACCTCGAATACTACCAAACCCTGATGTTCCAGTGGGTCGAGGGCAAGCAGGGCAAGAACGCCTGAGCCTTTCCGGCGTGGCGCTCAGCTTTCGAGTGCGCGCAGTTTATCGCTAATCTCCGCGGCGCTGGTGATGCCCTTGTCGGTCACGGTTCGCTCCAGCGCGCGCAGAAAATGTTGGTAGTACTCGCCGTGATTCGAGGTGCCGTCGCGTTCGCGCACCCGATCCGACGCGCGCACTTCCTCGATCAGACGGGCGCGAAACTCGTCCCATGAAAACAGGCCCGCATCGCTTAGCCCCAGCGCCAGTGCGAACGCGCGCGCTTCCCACGGCGCGCTGAAGACCTCGTCGCGGCCCACGCCGACGCCTTCGAGCAGGCGCTCGATTCTCCGATCGCTCATCGCAATGCAACTTTGGCGACGCCGATCATCGAGTCGCGTGTGACCAGAGCCGCAAGCTCCGCTTCGGTCATTGATTCGGTTCCCGCGGGGCGTTCCGGGATCACGATATAACGCTGCTCGGCGCTCGAATCCCACACCCGCACTTCCACTTCGTCGGGGATGACGAGTCCGAACTCGCGCATCACGCCGCGCGGATCGCTGACCGCGCGGGAGCGATAGGCAAAGCTCTTGTACCATGCCGGCGGCAGCCCGAGCACCGGCCACGGATAGCAGGAGCACAGCGTGCACACGACCAGGTTGTGGATCCGCGGCGTGTTCTCGACCGCGACCAGATGGCCGCCCTCGGGCCCGGCGATTCCGAGCTCGGCGCAGGCCGCGACCGCGTCGGCCATCAGGCGGCGCCGAAACCCGGGGTCGCACCAAGACTTCGCGACCACGCGCGCTCCGGCCCGAGGACCGACCGCATGCTGATAGGTCTCAATAATCTGGTCGAGCCGCGCCGAATCGACGAGACCTTTTTCAGCCAGCAACTCCTCGAGCGCTTTGACTCTTGCGGCAGGTCCGCGCACGGAAGTGTCGTGAGGATGGTCATCGGACATGGCTTGATCCTTTGCGGCGAGTGGCTGCGCGCGTTTTGGGTTTCGATTTTTTTGCCGCCGAACGCGCGGCCGGTTTGCTCCCGGCGGATTCGAGATAATCTTCCCACAGATCGATCACGATCTGGTCGCTCGGATGCGCCGACGGTCCGAACACTTCTTGCGCGGTAAACGCGACGTTGTACACGTGCTGGCGCGCCTCGCCCGCGTGATGCGCATTCGTGTCGGGGAAAATATAGACGCCCCAATCGCTTCGAATCACGCCGGTCTTTCCGCGCACGTAGCGTGGCAGGCGGGTGTGTCCCGCAGGATTGATATTGCGGGCGCGCACGCGCTGGCCCGCGCGGAACTTCGCGCGCGGACTCTTTGCGCGGGGTTTTGCGGCGCCGACGTGCGCGGCGGGTATCGCCGCGACTCCGATGCCGGTGCGGGCGTCGATCTCCGCCCGGGAGAGGATTCCTCTTTCGATCAGAATCGTCTCCGCCGCATGCAGCCATCGCTCGTAGTATCCGGAAGCAAGGTAGCGCGCGGGAGGTATCCGCTCGATCGCGTGGCGGAACTCGTTGACGTTCGCGCCGGCGCGCCCGAGCACGGAATTAACCAGCGCAAAGGCCCGCGCCTCCCAGTCCGAATGGAATGGCGCGGATTCGTTGGGCTCGCCGTGCTCGACGCGGCCGAAACCGTCCATCCCACCCATGTCGTGAATTCCGTTCATCTGCGCGATTATCAGCGCGCGAGCAGAAGGCTGGCAAGCGCGTTGCCGCGTCAGAGTTGCGAAGTTCGACGCCGGCCGACGGTAGCGCAGTGGTCTTTCTCCTGAGTAATGCGGGTTCTCTGTGAGGTGCTCAGATGTGTTCTCGGACGCGCAGCCATACGCGTACTTGAAGCAGATCGGCGGCGATTGATAGGTTCGGTGGTTGTTGTCGTGGCGGGGAATCAAAAGAGCGAGTGGCCGATCGATTTACGCTTCTGCGGATACCTTTCCGCGGTCTGGGCGTTCTACTTAGCGCTGAAAATATTCGCCCCCGATCCAATGACCGACGCGTCCGAGCCGATTCACGCGCTAGTCGGCGGAATTTTGTTTTACGGCGACCAAGCGCGAGTCCTGACGCTGGTCGAGGCCGGGGTCTTCTGGGCGATCGCGGTCGGACTGATCAGGAGCCGCCCCTGGGGCCTGATGCTCGCGCTAATCTATGGGGCCGAGGTCGTGCTGAGCCATCTGGTGTTCGTCACCGCCTACCTGGACGTGCGTCCGGAGTGGTACCACGTTCACCTTGCCGCCAACGAGGGGCCGTTCGTCGTGCTGCTGACGCTGTACCTGTGGATCCGCGCGTGCGATTTGATCTTCGTGGATCCTCCCCCCGGCACACCGCATCGCTAGCCGCGCAGCATCAGGCCGCCATCCGCGCGGATTCCCGCGCCGGTTACATAGCCCGCGTCGTCAGAGGCGAGAAACAAAATCACGCGCGCCATATCCTCGGGCTGGCCGAGCCGGCGGAGCGCGGTTTTCTTTTCCCACACCCGGCGAATCTCTTCGCGATCGAAATTTGCGCGCGTCATCCCGGTGTAGATCGGGCCGGGCATGATGTAGTTGCAGCGGATTCCGTGCTTGCCGTATTCGAGCGCTACCGTGCGCGTGAGGCCCGCGACGCCAGCCTTTGACGAGCAGTAAGCCGCCAGGCCGTAATCGGTGACTTCCGCCATCACCGAGGCGACGTTGACGATCGAGCCGCCGCCCGCCTTGATGAGCTCGGGCAGCGCGCGCTTGATCAGCATGAACTGTCCGCGCACGTTGACGTTGTGCACGCGGTCCCATTCGGCCAGCGGCAATTCGCCGACGATCGCGTTGGTGCCGGTGCCGGCGTTGTTGACGACCGTGGTGAGTTTGCCGAAGCGCTCGAGCGCGAGCCCGACCAATCGCGGCGCAGTCTCCTCGTGGGCGACGTCGGCGGCGAACGCGGCGCTGCCGGCGCCAGCAGCTTCGAGCATGCGCTGGGTTTCTCCGGTAGCCTCGGCCGAGAGGTCACTATGAATCACGCGCGCGCCCTCGGCGGCGAGCAGCATCGCGGTCGCCCGTCCGATCCCCGAACCCGCGCCGGTCACGATCGCAACTTTTCCAGCCATTCTTTCAGCCATCAGTTATCTCCAGAGTAGATTCTATCGAGCGAAAACCGCGTGACTCAATCCTTGCCGTCGGCGCCGTGCCTGCAGGATGCGGTTTGATGGCGGCGGTGACGGAAGAGAGGGGTCGCAAAAAAAGGTGCGTTACGGATGTTGATGGTATAGATGTCAGCGGCACTACTCTCCCCGCTTGGAGATGAGAGCCAATCTCACCCCTAGGGGAAAACCATGCCCAACGTTGACGGGAAGTCACTAACGCCCGATGAAGCGATGCTTCTTGGTCGATGTCCGGAGTGCGGAGCGCCGCTCATTCCTCGTACCGCCCGTTCGCACGCTGAAAGCCATTGGGGTGCGGATCCGGGCAGTCCTAACCTAGCAACAGAAGGTCGCCGACGTTTCAACTTGGTCCTCGATTTCGCCAAGCCCCAGCCCCGCCTTGAGGGCGGGGAGAAATTTCACCATCAAGGGGGTGATGCCTCAAAACGGACTTACGTGTCAGAAAACGGAAAGCATTCAGCAGCGACGGAATTTATCGCCGCAATACTGTTGGAAGCGGTGGCGACTCCTTTCTGGGAAGTAGGCACAAGAGCGCTGTTTGAGGGTGCTTATCTGCGAATGGTTGTTGCTTGGGGTATCGGATCGGTTCCAGCAATTGCGGGGCTATTGACCGTGGCCAATTACTGGCCGCAGCTTCGGACGAGCGCTGGAAGTTGGCTCGTCAATCATATGGAAGCGCTTACCGCGGATTTACGGTGGTGGTTTGCGATTCTAGTTTTTTTGTTCCTTGGCGTCTCTTGGCCACGTTTCATAAGACTGCTCCATGAGAAAGAGCTGGCGCAGCAACCGACCGTAGGAGATGCCGACTCTACCGCTGAATCCACTCAATCGAAATCGCGGATCGATCGCCTGCAACAACAGTTGGCTCAGGCCAACGCACAGATCGCAGTGCTACAGAGCCAGCCACCGCGCTCCGCAATATCACCTACGCCCGTACAGTTGACAGGACCGATCAGTTGGAATGGCAGTTTCAGTTTCTCGCAAACCACAGATGCGAATGGTGGGTTGCTGCTGCTCGCCATCATCTTCGACGGAAAGAATACTAGTTCAATACCGATACAGTTGACCAATGCCTATATAATTTCAGAACTAACAGGAGAGAAGGAAACGCTACAAGTTAGTATGGGGCCTGGACAGTTGGCTTCCATAGGAGAAATAAACCAGATCCCGCCGGGTGCCCCAATAGAGTTGTGGGCGACGTTAAAACCCGGACTCCATGCTGCCGCTTTCTTAGAACGATGGGGAAAGCTACGACTCCATGCTGAATATGGGAATAACCGTCAATATGATAGGATTTTTGACCAAAAAACGGTTACTGAGTATCTCAATCAATTTCCATTCGCTAATTTAGGCCCCCATATCACAAAAAAACCACCGCAATAGGTTATGGAAACGGCAACTCCAACTGGATCGAATCGTTGGCGTGCTTTTGCCGTTCTGAAGGGCTCGCCAGTCAATACGCTCCAGCAGTACACTACTGCTTCGCCAAAGACGGTCGGCGTTGTCGGGGAGTTAAATGCCGCCATTCCGACCGAGTCCGGCACTGCCAACGTGGAGCGTGTCGAAGCAAGGGCAACCTAGTCTGCCAGACATGAAAGTGTCTTCACCATGCTTCACGAGACTCTCGATGTATCCTCGGATGGCATCTTTTACCATCGCGCGGGCTTCTTCGATGGTATCGCCTTCGGTAACCAGTCCGGGGAGTGCGGGGACAGAGACGATATACCCCGCCGCCTCTGCGGCAGGTTCAAAAACGGCGGTGTAACGATATGGCGGAACGTCGACACTTCCTTTGGATGTATCTCGTGTCAAGGACCAATGACTTATTGATTGTAAGGCGCCAGAGCTTTGTCAAGGTTGCGGGATTTTTGGTGGACGGTAGGAGTCGAACCTATCAGTTGTGAGTTATTCCGGCTTTCCTCACCGGCAGTCAACGCCTAGCTGACGACCGGTCAGTTCTCGATTTGTCGTATTCTTTTACCGCAGGCATCTGGCGGAGAGAGACCGCGATGTCTTCAAGCGCGGCGACCATGCGACCGATTCCCCAATACCACCACCAGAATGAGCGGATCGCGAGGAACAGGGCGAATAATGAGCGCGAGCACGAGCAGTATGTGAACCGAATCCATTTCCGTCCTCCTAGGTTACGCTCCCCTGATGTGTGCGGCACGAGCAGAACGCCACGATCTTGTAGCACCCTCCACGATCATCTCGCCTCGATCACGGCGCGTCGTCGCCTGACGCGTCGGCGAAATGATAGGCGGCTCGGCAAACTTCCGATTCTCGGGAAATCAGTTTCACGTCGCAGAAGCTAGCCACCTCTCCATACTCGATGTACCCGGCGGCCCTAAGGCCTCGCGCTCTGACATTTGCGGCCTCGCACATGGGCGATCTGGTCGCATAGAGTCCACTCGCGCAACTTGACAACATGTCCTTCCAATTTTCCGCTTGCGCAGTAGGCCCATAGAGCAAAAAGCTCTTCGCCAATTCTTGCGCGACATCAGATTCAGGAATTCCTGTCCCCTCCGCCAGACCGGTCGAAGAAGATTTCGGTGCAGCCGATGACGCCGGGCGATCGCCAGAGATGTAGGCAGCGCGACAGAGATGAAGCTCCTTTTCCAGGTAACCCGCATCGCAGAAACTCGCTACCTCTTCATTAGATATTGCTTGTGTGTCGCCCCAAGCAGCCGTCGCTAGTGTGGCAGCCTTACAGATTGTTGAAGCGGATTGGTAATTTCCGAGGCGACAACCCTCAGCGACTTGAGGCCAGGTTTCGAGAGAGCTTAGTTCTGGGCCCTTTGCCCAACGCTGAGCCAAAGCTTGGCCAACGTAAGCGCTGACAATCGCCGCGGTATGCACCGACGAGGACGGCCGTCCGCGACCTGAGATGGTCGGCGTGCCTCTAGGAGCGACGGCCGTCGGGGTACCGGCCGAAGAAGGTAGAGTACGCTCACCTCCGGGTGTCCTTACGGATCTGCTCGCATCGGAGGCGCTCCATGCGCCAAGTAAGTGAGCGGTCCAAAATCCAATCAGAGCGCCTGCCACTAGATTGGCCGCCGCGATCCAAACGATGGCTCTGAACGCGGCCGGTGCCTTCCGCCATCGCACGATCGCATAGATGAGCGTCATGAGGACGGTTAACCCGGCGGCAATCGCGAGGTCTTGCCAAGTGATCACTCAGTGTAATCTCCGGCGCGATTCCGCACTGCTCCGCGCCAAACGAATCACTGGTGGACAGCAGGTCGCCACGTGAGGAGCCCCCTTTCTGTTTGGTGGCGGCGGCAGGAGTCGAACCTGCGACACTGCGGATATGAGCCGCATGCTCTAACCAACTGAGCTACGCCGCCACCGTGAATTGCCCACAATAGCGGTCCTCGAAATGTCGCGAAAGACTCTCAGCGCAGCGCAATCGCCCGCGATTTCACCTGCCGGCTCCCGCGCGAGACCTGGTACAGCACGCCCTCGTTGAACTCGACGCAGGTCAGCTTTCCTCCGTACACCAGCCCGGTGTCGATTCCGAGCTTGTACGGCAGATCGATCATCACCCCGCGCATGGGGGTATGGCCGAACACCACCGTCGCGTCGATACGATGCGGATTGAAGATGAATTCCTGCCGAATCCAGAGCATGTCTTCGGTTTGCTGTTCTTCGAGCTGGCGCGTCGGCATGATCCCCGCGTGGACGAACAGATACGGCGGCCGCAAATAACTGACCGCGAGCCGTTGGTAGAATTCGAGATGCGCCGCCGGAATGTGATGCACGGCCTCGGCCAGATCGTCTTCGCGCACGCCGTAGCTTTCAAGCGTCGCGACACCGCCGTTGAACAAAAACGATTCGCCGTAATTTCCCGGCATCCCGAGGTATGAGAGCATCATGTCCTCGTGATTGCCCTTTAAGAACACGCCCTCTGCGCCGCTCTTTTCGACCTGTATCGCAAGCTCGATCACGTCGCGTGCAGAAGGGCCGCGATCGACGTAGTCGCCGACGAAGACCACCGTGTCGCCAGCGACCGGCGCGATCGCCTTTAGGAGCGCCTCGAGTTCGTCGGGGCATCCGTGGATATCGCCGATTGCGAACAGGCGGCCGGCGAGTTTTTGTTTGCGGCTCGCCATCGGCGTCAGCGCTTGTCCTCCCCGTCCGAGAGCAGATGCGCGATCGCGTCGCGATCTGCGATCATCCGCCGCGCCGCGCTGTATGGATTCATGCTTCCGGACTCGACTTCTTTGACGACTTCGGGCGCGCGTCCGTTTTGCAGCGAGCGGATCGCGCGGTCCTCGAGCTCCGCCGCCAGAATTTCGGTGAACTCGCGCCGGCGCCGTTCCGCGATCTGCCCGGCGTCGCGATGTTCCAGCAGGTACTCGCGATGCTTCCCGAGCGCGTCCACCAGCGCGTCAACGCCTGTCCCCGCGGCGGCCTGCGTCATCATCACCAGAGGACGCCATCCGCCGGCGGGTCTCAGATGCACGTTCAGCTCGAGCTCCGCCTTGACCCGGTCGGCGCCCTCGCGATCGGACTTGTTGACCACGAACAGGTCGGCAATTTCGTTCAGCCCCGCCTTCATCACCTGCACCGAATCGCCACCCTCGGGCACCGTAACCACCACCGTGGTGTCGGCAAGGTCCATGATCGAGAGCTCGGTCTGGCCGACGCCGACCGTCTCGATAATGATCACGTCGTGTCCGAACGCGTCGAGCAGTTTTACGATTTCGCGCGCCGACCTTGAGAGTCCGCCGTGGCTTCCGCGTGACGAAAGGCTGCGGATATGCACCCCGGGGTCCTTATAATGATCGGTCATGCGCACGCGGTCGCCCAGCACCGCGCCGCCCGAAAACGGGCTCGAAGGATCGATCGCGAGCACCGCGACTTCCTTGCTGAGCGCGCGATATTTCGCGATCAGGCGGTTCACCAGCGTCGATTTTCCGGCACCCGGCGGCCCGGTGATTCCAATCACATGCGCGCGTCCGACTTGAGGATAGATACGCTCGATAATCGCGCTGGACTCGGGCATCCGGTTTTCCACCCGCGTCATCAGGCGATAGAGCGCCAGCTCATCGTGAGCAGCGAAGCGCCGCAGGTAGTCCTCGAGGTTGAATTTCGCTTGTGACTCAACAGGCATGGTAATCCGACGGTCGATCATAGCCGCACGCGTCGAAAGCACGCAACGTCGCGCCCCTGGGCTACGTTGTTTTCCCTGCGGCCCGGCCCTATTGTTGTCACGACTAGTGGCACAGGCATTAACCTGTGTGTTTCCGCGATGAAGTTGCACGACCTATACACCGATTGGCGAGTTGTAACCGGGCTCGCGCTTGCGGTCTTGGGGGCGGGCAATTGGATCATCGGACTGGAGCGCACTCAGCAATACAGCCAGATCATCGCGAGCGATCCCAATGCCGCCGCGGGCTCCGACTACCGCAGCTTCGACGAGCTCGATGCCTCGGCCGGTGGCGCGGTCCTCGAGCCTCTAACCGCCCGCGAGCGCGCGGTCTCCTACGCGAGGGCGCGGATGGACTTCTATCATGCGACCTTCCTGACCGGGCAGATGCTGGTGCTGTTTGCCCTGCTCATTGCCTTCTGGGGCGTGATCGCCGTGATCCAGAACGACGCGCGCCGCGCGATGCGCGGAGCTATCGGCGGCGGTCCCGGTCCTCCTGCCGCCGGCACGATGCGCTCGCTGCGTTGAGCGAACGATTGAGGGCTGAGCGCCGATGGTAAAAATTCTGGCCGAGCGCGCGCCCGCGAAGATCAATCTCTGCCTTCGCGTGACCGGGCGCCGCGCCAACGGTTATCACGAGCTCGATTCGATTTTCATTCCAATCGATTGGAGCGATCTGGTGCGAATCGAAATTCGGCCGGCGTCCGAATTGCGCGTCGATCTGCATTGCAACCGTCCGGAGTTGAGCGACTCCGGCTTGAACCTTGCCGCGCGTGCAGCAACCGCCTTCGGCCATGAGTACGATTTGAGTGCGCACATCATGATCGACCTGGAAAAGCATCTGCCCGCGGGCGCCGGACTCGGCGGCGGCTCGAGCGACGCCGGCGCCGTGCTCAGGATGCTCGCCGCGATGTGCACGGTCGCCGTTGACGCGCGACTGGCCAGCGTTGCGGTGTCGATCGGCGCCGACGTGCCGTATTTTCTGAGTCCGTGTCCGGCGCGGGTGCGCGGTATCGGCGAGCGGATCGAGCCGCTGCCGGCGCTCGCGCCGATTCATCTGGTGCTGGCGGTTCCATCGATCGAAGTGCCGACCGCGAGAGTTTTTCGCGCGCTCGCCCCCGAGGATTGGAGCGGCGAAATTCCCGGCGCTGATCTCGAAGCGATCCTGCGCGGACGGATTTCCCGCAGCGTCACGGTGAACGATCTGGCGAAGCCCGCGGCCGCGATGTATCCGCGAATCGCGGAACTCAAAGCGATAGTCGAAGCGCGCGGCGCGATTGCCGCCGCGATGTCGGGCAGCGGCGGCTCTGTGTTCGGATTATTTGCCGGCCCTGCCGCCGCGCATGATGCCGCAAAGCTCATCGCGAGCGACGCGCCAGACGCGCTCGTCGTAGCGTGCCAGACGACAGGCGGCGTTTCGGACTAGGCGTCCTGTCCGGCGGCAGCGCGCAAACCGGAAGCTCCGCGAGGCGGTGTAGTGCCCGCGTCTTCGGTCAGCCGGAAGCATCGGAAGAACGATCCGAAATCGTCGGCGGCGCCGCGAAAGCGCAGCAGGTTTTCCTTCACCGCGCGTTCGGCGCTCAACTCGCCGCGGCTCACCAGCGTCCAGCTTTCGGTTCCGCAATAGATCGTCAGGTCTGGCTCGCGCAAATCGCCCTGGCTGCTGAGGCATCGCCCATTGCGGATCTCGACGTAGTAACTGCCGGGCTCCGCGCCTGAAACGACGAACTGGACCGCAAGGTTGATTTCGTTTGCGCGTTTGCGATCGAAAATGAATGGCAGTCCAAGAATGAAGGTCTCCGCAGTGCCCACCCCGAGCCCGATCCGGTGAATGTAGAACGCCGGATAGGCTTTGCTGAGCGGCGCCAGTACGCCAACAAGAACGACTACCGCGACGATCGCGAGCCAGCGCGCGTCGCCGGGCGCGCGATACGCCTCGGCCGCGACAATTGCAAAGCCCGCCGCCCACATCGCGGCCAGATGCCGCGTGATCCGGGCGAAGGACGGGCTCTTCTGGATCCACGCCGGATATGCCTGGCGCATCCAGTAGCTGGTGAACGGCTCGGCGCCGAATAGTTGCGGCAGAATCGCGACGGCGGCGCACGATGCGAGCATCCAGGCCGGAGCGTACGCGACGAAACGATCGATCGCGCCGCCCAGGTACGCGACTTGTCCGACAAAGAAAAAAATCACGATCGCCAGGTCAAAGGTCTTGGTTTCCTCGGCTGCGCTGGCCGCGAGCAGGTAAACAAGCTCGATCACTTCTCCGACGAGCAACGCTTGCGCCGCGCTTGCGCCATATCCGATTAGTGCGATCGCGAACACCGCAATCGGCACGACGCTTCCGATATAACCGAAGAACGCGTTCCAGATGATTCCGCGGCTCGGGCGCGCGGAATCGTTGCGGCCCGTCAGCGCAAGCGATATTTCCGCGACCGTGCCGCCGCCGACGAAGCTGTGCAGATGAAATTCGCCGTGCTCGCCGTAGAACGCGCGCAGACGATCGCGCAGATTCGCAAGCCCGACGCCGTCGAACTTGCGTTCGCTGGCGCGCTTGGGCTGGAAGCCGACGCCGTTGTCCTCGACCCGGATGTGCAGCCGGTCGCTGCCGCGCCACGCCGCGATCGAAATAGTGCCCGCGCAGGTTCCGTTTAGCAGGCCGTGCGCGACGGCGTTTTCGACCAGCGGCTGGATCAACAGCGGCGGCACGTGGATCTCGCGCACGTCGGGCGCGATTTCGGTATGCACGCTTATCCGGTCGCCGGAACGCGCGCGCTCGAGGTCGAGGTACGACGCGACCGCCGCCAGCTCGTCGCTGAGCGGCGCCATCTTGGCCCGGCTCCGCCCCATCGAGTAGCGCAGCACGCCGGCCAGTTGCAGGATCAGTTTTTCCGCGCGCGCGGGCTCGACCGCGGCCGCCTCTGCGATCACGTTGAGCGAGTTGAACAAAAAATGATGATTGAGCTGGCTGCGCAGCGCCTCGAGTTGCGCAGTCAGCGCAAGCTCGCGCAGCCGGCGCTGCTCCTGGCTGGCGCTGTCGAGCGCAAGCCCACCCAGGATCATGTACAGGGTCGCGCCCGCGATCACGACCAGGTTGACAATTCCCGGCGAGAGCGCGTAGGCGCTGGCGAGGTCCGGCGGGATGTGAGCGAACCGCGTCCACAGATGAAACGCGATCAGCATTCCGTTGCCGAACAGCACCACCCCGAGCATCACCTGCACCAGGATGCGCAAGACCAGCACGCCGCGCAGGCGCGGAACGATCCATCGCCACACCGCAAACGTGATCGCCGCGAAGATTCCGGCGTTCACCAGGTGAAACTCGGAGTAGCGGATTATGCCGGGCGTGGCGATGCCGGTAATCCACTGGCCCAGCAGATCGAGCGGGACGTTCAGCATCCCCGCGACCAGCGCGAAAACGATTTGCGGATAGAGCAGGCTCCTGGAGGCCGGCCGCGTGCGCGCAATCGTCTTCATCGCGTCTTCATGCCCTAGTAATTGAGCATCTCGGTCAGCAAGCGGGCCTGGCGCCGGCTGACCTCGATCTGTTCCTGCGGTTCCAGGCTGGCAAAGCGGACCACGAAACGTCCACCGAACCACGGATGGATTTCGCTGGCGAGGTCGAGGTTGATGAGCGTCGAGCGGTTGGCGCGAAAGAATCGCCTGGGCTCGAGTATCGCCTCGAGCTCGCGCAGCGAACGCCGCACCGAGAGCCGCCGCCCGCGCACCCGCGCATACACCGCGTCGCCTTCCGCCACGAAGTAGAAAATCTCGGCCGGCTTGGCGAGCACGATATGTTCCTTGTCGTGCAGCGCGATCCGATGCGCCCCCGGCTCCGCGCCGCCGCTTATCCGGCGCAGCAACTCGCTCATCTGCAGCGGAGGCTCGGCGGCGTGAATTCGCGCGCGCACCCGCTGGAGCGCGGTGTTGACGCGAGCCTGCTCGTATGGCTTCAGCAGGAAATCGATAGCTTCGACCTCGAAAGCCTGGATCGCATAGGAATCGTACGCGGTTGAAAAGATCACGTGCGGGCGGTCGCGCAAGCGCCGCAGAACCTCGAGGCCTGAAATATCCGGCAGCTTGATATCGAGCATCACGAGGTTAGGGCTGGTGCGTTCGATAAGCGCGATCGCCTCGGCGCCGGTGGCGGCTTCGCCGGCGATCTCGACGTCAGGATGCGCGCGCAGAAATCTGGCCAGGCGCGAGCGCGCGGGCGCTTCGTCCTCGACGATTACGCATCGGATCGGGCGCTGTGCGCCGGATTGCTGGTTCTCGTGCATCGCGCGTATCCGAACCGACAATTATCAGCCGTCAGCCGAATAAGTCCACGCCGGTTGGCTAAGCGGCCCGATGCGTGGCGCGGACGGCGCGGTCCCGGCGACGAACGGCGGCGCCTATTTGAGGAATCGGTACACCAGCTTCTGGAAGTGCTGGATTCCGCGTTCGCGCGACAGCATCAGATTGCCATGCTCGAAGACGCCCGAGCGCATCCCGCGCTGCACCGATTCGCACAGTATGATGTCCTCGCGCACCACCAGGTCGCTCAGCTCGGCGTAGGCCGCAATCTCGGCGTCGCTGGTGCCTTCGGCGAAAAAATAATCCACCGTCTGGCGCGTATGCCCGGCGTCGATCGGAAGCGCGCGAATCATCTGCAGCGCCATCGGCCGCATCGACGCCGCGATCATCGCGTTTGGCCACAGCGTCGCGTAGGTCACGCCGGCGCCGCGCGGCTTGAAGTAGGGTCCGTAGTACGTCGAGAAAAATTCGTGCGCGGTATCGGACTGATATTGTTCGGTATCGATAAACTCCGAGAACTTCGGATGCGCGATCGGGCAGTGGTAGCATTCGTTGAAATTCTCGATCACGATTTTCCAGTTCGCCGCGATGTCGTAATGGTCGCGCCGCATCATCCGCAGGCGGCCCATGTCGATCTCGGCCTTTGCGATAATCTCGGGCAGTTTTCCCGTCACCTCGCTGAATTTGCCCGCGTTGCGATCCGGGTTGACGAAGATCAGCGGCCCCCAAGTCTCCAGCCCGAGCGGAATCAACCCGAGCGATTCTTTCGCGAATGCTTCCTGCTCGTTCGCCCGCGGCGCGCTCCGCAAAGAGCCGTCCAGGTTGTAAGTCCATCCGTGATAATGGCACTGCAACGTGCGCCGGTTGCCCGCGCATTCGAGCACCACTTCGCTGCCGCGATGACGGCATACATTGGCGAACGCGTGCAGCTTCGTGTCAGCGTCGCGCGCGATCACGATCGGGACGTCGCCGATCTGCGTGGTAAAAAAATCTCCGGACTTGGTGACCTGTCCGGTATATCCGGCGTACTGCCACGACCGATTGAAGATGCGCTCGCGCTCGGCTGCGTAAACCGCCGGATCCGCGTACCAATGCGCGGGCAATGTCTGGCCGCGCTCGAGCCGGTCACCAAGCGCGGGGTCCATGTCTAACGGCATGTTTCCTCCGTTTCCGATCCGAACTGAGTAGTCACGATATCGCACCTTTCGGATTCAGGTAACGGCGTGCGTGCGGAACCTTGCCGACTGCCGCCGGTTTCCTGCCGATCGCCGTTCTTGCCAGACCGATCGGCGAATATTCGTTGTCGCGCTTGTTTGATCGGACGATCCTGTCACGTGGGAGCGGTTGATCGGCAATCCAGGGAGGCACTGATGCGAGCGAATCTAACGATTAAGATAGCGCGGCGATGCGCTGTGGCCGTGATTGCCGCGATGGCGATGAGTGCCGCAGTTCCTGCGTATGCGCAGGTGAAGCCGGGCGACGTGATCACCAAGGATAACGCGGCGTTGGTGCAGAACCTCGTGAGCCCCGGCAACTACACGCTGGTGCAGCGCGGGATGGTGATGGATATCGTGCCGAGCGAGAAGCTCGAATGGCCTCCGCCGTACACCTCGGCGACCGAGAAATATCACGCGCAGGTGACACTGGCGCCCGACGGTTCCCTGCACAACTACGTCGCCGGACTGCCGTTTCCGCTGGTTGATGCCAACGACCCCGAGATGGCGACCAAGCTGATGTGGAACTTCAGCTATCGTCCGCTCTATAGCGACGACGCCGATCTGCGCTTCCCCGAGATCGCGAGCTACGCCGCGGCCGGTGGCGATCCGCTGAGCTACTTCACCGTCGGACACTTCGCGTTCTACAACAATATCGGCCGAATCGAGGTCCCTCCAATTCCCACCGACCCCGACGCGGCGGAAAGCGGCGTGCGCTACCGGTTCGCCTTCTACCCGTTCCTCGAGCCGTCGGAGTTGCGCGGCTTCGGGATGGTTCGCTATCGGCATATCGATCCCAAGGTCGAGGACAACACCTGGGTCTTCAATCCGGGTAATCGCAGACTGCGGCGCGAGTCGGTTGACGTGCTGACCGACGCGATCGGGATGCTGCCCGGATTCTCGGCCAGCGGAGGCGGCGGTGGCGGCGGCGGTTATGGCGGCGGAGGAGTCGGGGCGAGCGCAGGTGGTTCGCTGGCGTCTTCGATCGATCCGGATTCCTACTTTGGCTTTGCCGCCAAGGTCGAGGACTACACCTACAAATTTCTGGGCGACAAGAACATGCTCGCGTCCGTCAACGCCAAGACCTCGCCCGAGACCGGATGCCCGACCGACGGCAACCATACGGTATGCCCCGAGAACTGGGAGATGCGCCATCTGTACGTGGTCGAAGCCGACGCCAAGCCGGGCAACAATTTCTCGATCTCCAAGCGCATCCTCTACGTCGATTCCGAGGGCTGGTTCATCACCGCGTCGGACCAGTACGACCGCGAGGGCAAGCTGTGGAAGACGCTTGTGACTTTCAACACCTATCGCGACCGCCCGGTGCCCGACGCCAAGATCGCGATCTATCCGTACAAGCGGATGTTCCAGCTTGCGCTGGTCGATTACGACCTGACCAACTCCAACAGCTCGATCGTTTTCATGCCCGGCCCAACCGCGCCCGACCGCGAGTGCTGGTATATCGACATGGGCGTGGTCAACAACGCCTTCTTCACCCCGGAGTCGCTCAAAAACGCCGGCCACTAAGACCATGCAGACCCGGAAGGCGCCGCGTAGCTAGTGACCCCCGTGCTACTCCCCCAAGTGCGCGGCGTCTTCATTTTCCGATAGTCCGAGCCCGAAATGTTGATTAACCGACCTGCCTGTGGAAGCGCGCGGCGCAATCGGATTGACAGGAAAAACCCCTGCCAATAACATCACAATCCCGGCGCGTGATCGATCTCCCGCCGACTGTTGGGGCGGCGGAATACGCGCTATAAAATTTCCGGGAGCCTTCGAAATCGATTTCGTTGGGCGGTCGCCAAGCTGGTAAGGCACCAGGCTTTGGACCTGGCATTCGAAGGTTCGAATCCTTCCCGCCCAGCCATTTGGCGCAAGCGGCGCGGCGGACGGTTTCGCGGAACTGGATAGACACGAATTCGAGCGGGAGTAACGATGTCGGAACGGGCCAAGGACGAGCTGGAGATTTTTACGGGTAACGCGAACCCGGCGCTCGCGCGCGAGGTCGCGGAGCATCTCCAGGTGAAGCTCAGCCAGGTCGATGTCGGCCGCTTTCCTGACGGCGAAGTGATGGTCGAAGTGCGCGAGAACGTGCGCGGCGGCGATGTCTTCGTCATCCAGTCGATCTGCACGCCCCCGAATGAAAACCTGATGGAGTTGCTGCTGATGATGGACGCGCTGCGCCGCGCCTCGGCCAAGCGCGTCACCGCGGTGATTCCGTACTTCGGCTACTCGCGCCAGGACCGCAAGGTCGCGCCGCGCGTGCCGATCAGCGCCAAGCTCGTCGCCGATCTGATCACGACTTCCGGCGCGAGCCGCGTGCTGACGGTCGATCTTCATGCCGGTCAGATTCAGGGCTTCTTCAATATCCCGGTGGATAACCTCTACGCGATGCCGGTGCTCATAAGTTACCTGCGCAAGCGGCTTGACGGGCAGAGTGTCTCGGTGGTTTCGCCCGACGCGGGCGGGGTCGAACGCGCGCGCGCCTTTGCGCGCCGCCTCAATGCCAATCTTGCGATTATCGACAAGCGCCGCCAGCGCGCCAGCGAGATCGCCGGGATGCGCCTGGTTGGCGAAGTGAAGGACACGGTCGCGGTCCTGGTCGACGACATGATCGATACCGCGGGGACTATCACGGAAGCGGCGAAAGTTGTCTCGGCCGCAGGCGCGAGTGAAGTCTTCGCCGTGGCGACTCATCCGATTCTGTCCGACCCGGCGTGCGACCGGCTCGGCAAATCGATCATCAAGGAAATAATCACGACCAACACGATCCCGCTGCGCGCCAAGGCGCAGGCGGAGTTGCAGAAGCTCAAAATGCTGTCGGTTGCGCCGCTGATCGCGGAAGCCGTGCGGCGAATTCATAATGAGGAGTCGGTGAGCTCGCTGTTCAGTTGAACCGCGGCCGCCCGGAATAGGAATAGGACCACGATGGAAACCGGTGAAATGAATTGTGAAGCGCGCCCTGTGCGCCCCAAGGGCGTCAAGCATGCGATCCGTCATCAGGGACGCGTGCCCGCGGTGCTCTACGGACCAGGCTCGAAGCCGACCGCGCTGTCGCTTGCCTCGAGCGAGCTGAAGGCGCGTATCGCGGCGTCGGCGCATACCCGTATCGTGCGGCTGAAATCGGCGTCGGCGGAGCTTGACGGCCGCCACGTGATCTTCAAGGACCTGCAGCGCGCGCCGGTATCGGGCGAAATCCTCCACGCCGATCTTTACGAAGTCGATCTGAATCGCGCGATCCGCGTCCAGGTCGCGCTCAAGTTTACCGGCAAGGCCGCCGGGGTGGCCGAGGGCGGGATTCTTCAGCCGCTGGTCCGCACCGTCGAGGTCGAGTGCCTGCCGCTTGAGATTCCCGAGTCGATCGAGGTCGACGTCTCCGCGCTTGGAATCCATGACGTGATTCACGTCTCGACGATCAAGTTTCCGGACAACGCCAAGCCGCATTACGACCAGGATTACGCGGTTGTCTCAGTCCTGCCGCCTACCGTTGCCGAAGTTGCGGTACCCGTCGCGGCGGCCGCGGAAGGTGCTGCCGTCGAAGGTGCTGTCGCCGAAGGTGCGGCAGCGGCTCCTGGAGCGGAAGGCGCGGCCAAAGAAGGTGCCGCCGCGGCGCCTGCGGCCGCGGGCGGAAAGAAGGGAGAGGCGGCAGGCAAGAAGTAGTTCCGCGCGAGATAACTTTCGCGCGGTGGACGGAATTGCCTCGCGCAATTGCGTCGGGAACGTGTTCGGCGGTGCGCATCGCGCGCGCCGCCCTTTGGGGCGGGAGGTGCCGCGGTGAGTTTTGCCCATCTGCACGTCCATACGCAGTACAGCCTGCTTGACGGAGCCAACAAGCTCGCCCCGCTGATCGAGCATGCGAAGGCCTCCGGGATGGAGGCGCTGGCGATCACCGACCATGGCAACATGTTCGGCGCGGTCGAGTTCTACCAGAAGTCCGTCGCCGCCGGGATCAAGCCGATCATCGGATGCGAGGCGTATCTCGCCGGCGGCAAGCGCACCGATCGCACCCAGCCCCCGCGCAGCGACGACTTCGACGGTGGTGGCAACTTCCACCTGATCCTGCTGGTCCAGAACCGCGAGGGCTATCGCAACCTGTGCAAGCTGCTCACGGCGGCCTACCAGGAAGGGCTCTACTACAAGCCGCGCATCGACAAGGAAATTCTCGAACAGTACAACGCCGGACTGATCGTGCTTTCGGGATGCCTGTCGGGCGAAATTGCGCGAGCGCTGCGCGCGGGCAAGATGGACAAAGCGCGCGAGTGCGCCGAATGGTACGCGCGCGTCTTCAAAGATCGCTATTACCTCGAGCTGCAGGACAACAAACTGCATTCGCCGTATAACGACGCACTGCGCGAGATCGGCAGGACCGTGGGATTGCCGCTGGTCGCGACCAACGACTGTCATTATCTGCATCGCGACGACGCCAAGGCTCACGAGGTCCTGCTCTGCGTCCAGACCGGCAAGACCATGGCCGACGAATCGCGCTGGCGCTTCGACACCGACGAGCTGTACGTCAAAACTCCGCAGGAGATGGCGAAGGCGTTCGGCGCCGAGTCCGAAGAATTCCGCAACAGCATGGAGATCGCACGCCGGGTCGATTTCGAATTCGAATTCGGCAAGTTTCGCTTCCCGGTCTATACGCCCGAATCCGTGCCCGCCGATGGCCAGCCGATCGACTTCGCGGTCGAGATGGAGCGGCGCGCGCGCGCGGGTCTCGAGCTGCGCCTTGCGGAAATTCGCGCGCGGCGCGGCGGCGAGCTCGATGCGGCGCCCTATTATCAGCGCCTGGATCAGGAGCTGCCGGTTATTCGCGACATGGGTTTCGCGGGCTACCTGCTGATCGTGCAGGATTTCATCAGCTACGCGCGTGGGCAGGGAATCCCGACCGGTCCTGGCCGCGGCTCGGTGGTCGGCTCGCTGGTCTCGTACTCGCTCGGGATCACCGAGGTCGATCCGGTCGAGCATCGCCTGCTGTTCGAGCGCTGGCTCAACCCCGGACGCAAGTCGATGCCGGATATCGACTCCGACTTTTGCTTCGAGCGCCGCGATGAAGTCGTCAACTACGTGCGCATGAAGTACGGCGCCGACCGCGTTGCCAACATCATCACGTTTGGAACTATCAAGGGTAAGCAGGCGATCCGCGACGTCGGGCGCGTGCTCGGATTATCGTTCGGCGAGACCGACAAGATCGTCAAGCTCTATCCCGCGCCCAAGCAGGGCCGCGATTTTCCGCTCAAAGAGGCGCTCGAGATGGAACCGCGGCTCAAGGACGAGCGCAAGGCTCATCCTGAGCTGTTCGAGTACGCGTTCAAGCTCGAAGGCCTGCTGCGGCATACCTCCAAGCACGCCGCGGGCGTAGTAATCGCCGATTGCGCGCTGCCCGAGGTAGTACCGCTTTACGCCGACAAGGAAACCACCGAGGGCGGAATCGCAATCACGCAGTACTCGATGAAGAGCGTCAACGAGGTCGGCCTCATCAAGTTCGATTTTCTCGCGCTCAAGACTCTGACCCAGATCAAGAACACGCTCGATCTGATTCGCGCCGCCGGCAAGGAGCCGCCCGACCTAAACACCCTCGCGCTCAGCGATACCGACACCTACCGCCTGCTCGCGCGCGGCGACACCGTCGGCGTGTTCCAGATGGAGAGCTCCGGGATGCGCCGGTTTCTGTCCGATTTGAAGCCGACCTGTTTCGAGGACGTGATCTCGGCCGTGTCGCTGTTCCGCCCCGGTCCGCTCGACGCGATCGAGGACGGCAAGACGATGGTGCAGCATTTCGTCAACCGCAAGCACGGACGCGAGAAGGTCGAGTACGACCATCCGCTGCTCGAGCCGGTGCTGAAAGACACCTACGGCGTGATCGTCTACCAGGAGCACGTGATGCGCGCGGCGCAGGCGATTGCCGGATACACGCTCCAGCAAGCCGATATCCTGCGCGCCGCGATGGGCAAGAAGAACAAGGCGGCGATGGAGAAAGAGCGCGAGGGCTTTATCGCCGGCGCGCTCAAAAGCGGTCTCGCGCGCGATTTGGCGACCGCGATTTTTTCCAAGATCGAGACTTTCGCGGCATACGGATTCCCGCGCGCCCACGGCGCCGCCTACGCGCTGACCAGCTATCGCACCGCGTATTTGCGCGCGCACTATCCGCACGAATTCATGGCGGCGCTGATGTCGCTGGACATGGATGACGTCGCGAAGACCTACAAAAATATCGCGTCGCTGCGCGAGATGCGGATCAAAATTCTGCCGCCCGACATCAACCAGAGCCGGGTCAAGTTCGCGGTGGTCGAAGGCGACATCCGCTTCGGCCTGGCCGCGATTCGAGGAGTAGGCGCAAAGGCGGCGGAAGCGATTATCGCCGAGCGCGAGAGTAACGGATCGTTCGACGGTCCGCTCGATTTCTGCACCCGCGTCGGCGCGCAGACGATCAACCGCCGGGTGCTCGACGCGTTGATCAAGTGCGGCGCGTTCGATTTCTCCGGCGCCGCGCGCGCCGCGCTTGCCGCCACCGCCGAAGACGCGATCAAGCTCGCGCAGAAAGCGCACAGCGACGCCGAGCGCAATCAGATGGGCCTGTTCGGCGGCGCGGGCGCCAAGCCTCCAACGCTCGCCCCGCGCGAAGCGGTGACGGAATGGGAACCCAAGGAAAAACTGAAATACGAAAAGGAAGCGCTCGGCTTTTACATCACGGCGCATCCGCTGGACAAGTACGCGCGCGAGCTCGCTGCGGTCAGCAAGATCACCACTGCCGATCTCCCCAGTGTGCCCGACGGCAGCCGGATCAATATTGCGGGCGTGGTCCAGTCGCTCAAGCTCAAGAACAACAAGTCGGGAAAACGCTACGCGACGTTCTCGCTTGAGGATCGCGCCGGCATCCTGGAGGCGATTGCGTGGCCCGAGACCTACACCAAGTACGAAGCGCTAATCGCGGGCGACGACCCGGTGCTGGTGCGCGGCAAGCTCGACGTTGACGACGACCGCGCCCAGATAATCATCGACGAGATCCGTCCGCTGTCCGCCGCGCTGGTCGATTCCGTGCGCGAGGTCCGGATCCGCGCGCCGAAAACCCGCCTCGACAACGGCGGCCTGGACGCGCTGAAGTCGGCCCTCGGGCGTCATCGCGGAAACTCGATAACCTATTTGCACCTGGGCCTCGAAGACGGCCGCGAAGCCGTCCTCGTCCTCGGCGACGGCTTCCGAGTCTCCCCAACCGAGGCATTCGTAACCGACCTCGAACAACTACTCACCCCGGGTGCTGTGCAGTTGAGATAGATCTCCCGCCCCCGTCCGATTCCCTCTCCCCCCGGGAGAGGGTGCCGCGAAGCGGTGGGTGAGGGTGCTGCTCTGCTGCTTCCTATGCAGAGTGATAGCGGTGCACAGATAGATCTCAGAGCAGCACCCTCACCCACGCGTCACGGCGATTGCTGAAAAGAGCAATCGCCGCGCCGCGTCGCCCTCTCCCGGAGGGAGAGGGGTTCAGCAAGGGTTCGCGCTCAATTCAGTAGGGCCGCCGTCCCGGCGGCCTCTTCGCGGATGAGCCGCGGAAAGGGATTCCTCGCGCGGCAGCCACGCGCGGGAATGACAGGCAGGGAGAGCGCTCAAAACGAACTCTGGTTGTCTGATTACAAATTCACGAGTTTGCTGAATAAAATTAACTGACGATCCCCAAATTCCCTCGAACGAACCCACCGATGAAACATCGTATTAAAGTTACCGCGGCACTTTGATAGAGTTAAAGCGACGCCGCACTCCGGAGAGGGCGGCTGATTCAATTGCATAACATCACCACTGAAGGATTAGACCGCGCGATCCTGGTCGGGATCGAACTCGGCGGCGCCGAGGGAATCTCGACCGAGGAATCATTGGCGGAGCTCCGCGCGCTCACGCAGAGCGCCGGGGCCAGCGTCGAGGCGACGGTCAGCCAAAAATTAAAGGCTCCTGACCCGCGCACCTTTATCGGCAAGGGCAAGGCGGCCGAAGTTCGCGAGCTCGCGCAGCAGACGGGAGCGACGCTCGTGATCTTCGACGACGCGCTCTCGCCGGCGCAGGCGCGCAACCTGGAAAAAGAACTCAAGCTCCGCGTGATCGATCGCAGCCAGTTGATTCTGGATATTTTTGCGCTGCGCGCGCGCACCCTCGAAGGCAAACTGCAAGTCGAGATCGCGCAGCTCGCCTACTTGCAGCCGCGCCTGACGCGTCAGTGGTCGCATCTTTCGCGCGTCCGCGGCGGAGGCGGAAGCGCGGGAGGCGGAGGCGGTGCGGGCGGAGCCAGCGGCGGCGGAGTCGGCACGCGCGGACCCGGCGAGACCCAGCTCGAAGTTGATCGCCGACGCCTGCGCGAAAAGCTCACTCGCCTGCGAGTCCGCCTGCGCGACGTCGAGCGCACGCGCACGATCCAGCGCCGCCGGCGTCTCGAGGTTCCGTATCCGACGGTCGCGCTGGTGGGCTACACCAACTCGGGGAAATCCACGCTGATGAACGCGTTCACCGATGCCGGGGTCGAGGCCGCCAACCGTCCGTTCTCGACGCTCGATCCGACTATTCGGCGGCTCAAGCTGCCGGGCAGGATGTCGGTGATGCTGGCCGACACGGTCGGATTCATTCATCGGCTGCCGCACGGACTGATCGACGCGTTCAAGGCGACGCTCGAGGAAGTGCGCACCGCGAGTCTGCTGATTCACGTGGTGGATGCGAGTTCCGAGCTCGCGGGCGAGAGGATGGAGATCGTCGATCGCGTGCTCGAGGAGATCGGCGCCGGCGCGACTCCGCGAATTATCGCGATGAACAAGTCCGACCTGATGGAAAAAGAAAAAGCTCCGCACGTCGCACCCGAGCATGACACCGTCGCGATTTCCGCACTGCGCGGCGAAGGACTGGACGGACTGCGCGACGCGATCGCGCGCCACTTCAGCGGCTCGCGTCAGGAAGTTGTCGTGACGCTCGCGGCCAGCCGCGGCGACCTGGTGGCTATGGCGCGTCGCGATGGCGAAGTGCTAAGCGAAGAATACAGCGACGGCAAGGTCGCGATGCGCGCGCTGGTCAGCGCCACGGTTGCGGGACGGCTGCGCAAAGCTGCGATCGCGCGGGCTTGAATCGAGCGCGGACTGGAAACGGCGATGGCTGCAGGTCAACCACATCAGACGCCGCCGAGGCTCGTCAGGAAGACGGAGCGTCCGGCAGCCAAGCGTCTGCTCAACCTGCCGAATATCCTGACCCTGTGCCGGCTCGGCTCGATTCCGATTTTTCTGTCCTTCCTCAGCAAGCAGCGCTACACCGCTGCGCTGTATGTCTTTATCGCCGCCGCGGTTACCGACAGCCTCGACGGCACGGTCGCGCGATGGTTCGATGCGCGCACCGAGCTGGGCGCGTTTCTCGACCCGTTCGCGGACAAGTTGATGCTGGTGTCGGCGTTCGTGTTGATGACGATCGAAGGTGACTTTCCCGGATGGCTTCTGATCGTGGTCGTGATCCGCGATATCGTGATCGTGTTCGGCTACCTGATGCTGTCGTTCTTCACCGGCGAGCGAATTCCCGTGCGCCCGAGCTATCTCGGCAAAATCAGCACGTTCCTTCAGCTCGCGTGCGTAACCGCGGCGCTCTTGCGGATGGGCCAAGTCTATCCGGAATACTTCTACGCGCTACTGTACCTGACCGTCGCGGCCACCGCGATGTCGGGAGTCCACTACATGTACCGCGGACTGGTATGGCTCGGCTCGCGCGAGCCCGAGATGTTTTCGTAACTCCGCGCGCACCCGCAAGCTTCTCTTCCAATCATCGCTCGATGTCTCGCGAGGAGGCGGCCGGGTGCGGCGCGTCGATGTAGCGGACCAGACACCAGCCGCGCACGTCTGGATCCTCCCCATCAAGTGACGGGCCGATCTCTACCCCATAGTCACCACTAGCCGTGAAGATCAATTGAGGCGGCTGGTCAACTCGCTTAAAGCATGGGCCTGTGTTGGCGCCGAGCGCAGGCGAACCCTTTGCTTTGGTGGTCAGGATCTTTACCTGCTTCATTTTGCGGAATGCATCGAACGGTATCATTGGGGCGATGGTATCCGGAGGGTTCGGCTTGAAGGACATCAGCAGCTCTGGATGGTCAACGCCGCGAGAAATTCCGAATTCGTAGTCGTCGTGCGGGACCGGCAGATCCACGGTCAGGGTGTCGCCCTTGTACAGGGTCAGCGGCTCGCACAGGATTGGATATACGGATTGCGCGCGGATTTCCGCCACCTTGCGGTCCATCTCGGCCTCGGCGTCAGGATGGCAGGGCTTAGGAGACGACTGGTCTCCCGGCTTCGGCCGCAAGTTATCGATGTATTCGACCCGGCAGGAACCAAATCCGAGCTCGTACCCTCTTTCCCAGAGGTCGTAGCCAACCATAACCTGGTAGTAGCCAGTCACAGTAAAAATGGGTTCCGGAATTCCTTTGACCCGGGGCACGCAATTGCCCTCCCAACCCTCGGACGGCGAGCCGCGAGCGGTGTCCGTCCGCAATCGAAATTCCTTCATTCTTGCGAATTCATCCGGTGGTATCAGCGGCGGAATCCTATCGTTCGGACCCGGTTGAAATGACAGCATCCGTAATTCGCTTCCATAGGCCAGCGCAATCGCGAAGTCGGCACCGGCATGACGATTCTTGAACTCGACGGTTAGCGTGTCCCCGCAGTAGAGCACCTTGGGTTTGCAATCGATCGACGGGATCTGCGCGCTCGCCTGCGAGCTGTACGCCAGAGCAATCAGGAGGCCGAGGAATATCGCTAATTGCCGACTCAAGAAAGAAACTCCGCGATCACATCTGTACGTGAAGACGGTCGTGTTCCGAGGGCATAGCCCTGTTAAGGTCTCCCAGCACCTCTTTGACCGCTTCCCGAAATGCTGCCCGTTGGTCTGTGTTCAAGCTCCTGTAACTGACGTCGAAGGCTCGACCGGCGAGATGACTGGAAATATAAATGCCCCGGCGTCGCCACTCTTCTATTATTGTGGCCATGCTTTTGATTGTCTCTTCGTCACTCTCGCCGGAGTTAAGTCCCTCGTTGTATGCGTCCAGAATTTCCTCGAGCTGCTCAGTGTTACGGTAAACCGCAAAGGGATTTTGACCATGCTTCCAATTGAGGAACATCGCTTCAGCTTGGCCTTGCGAATCACGCGCCCCGCTTATGACGGTCAAGTCTTCGCCGGTCCATAGCCAGTTAATGATATGCGATCTCTCGCACTACTTCTTCTAGCTCCGGAGTGAGCTGAACATCGTAATCGAGGTTGAAATGGTCTCGATCCGGCCTACCTGAGGGCACGACGAAGCCCTCGCGGCGAGCAAGGTCCACTGTTTCCGGACCTACGATACCGTCTGAATCGGCCCCAACAGTTTTCTGAAATTTCTCGGTCGCATCGCGGGTCTGCGAGTCGTAGTCGCCGCTAATGGGTCCGCCATAGAAGCCCTTCAACGAAAGAAACCGTTGCCACGCAGCGATCTCCGCGCCGTGCAAATCCGATTGTCCCGATCCCAAAGCGTCCATAGTCCGATTTCTCCTTGTTGAGACTCCTGATTCATTTGGACCGGACCGCGAAAGGCTCGAACAGTGAGCGGTGGAACACGCTCAGCGAGGACAATCTCCTAGTTTACACAAAAATAATTTGTTCGCAATCCTGGCGCGACTAGAAACAACCGGCAGGTTATTGGAGATGACAGAATGTCAATACAAATTCCCGATCGAGACGACGGCGCTGCTTGCGCGGCGTTAGCTTGCGCGGCCTAATTGATCACTTTCGCGGCGCGCAGTTCTTCGACTTGCGTGCGATCGATTCCGAATTCGCGCAGGACTTCCTCGGTATGCTCGCCGAGCTTCGGTGGCGTGCGCCACATCCGCGCCGGAGTCTCGCTGAAGCGCGCGCCTGGATTAACCGTCCGCACCTTGCCCGCCGTCGGATGGTCGTAAACCAGGAAGCTTTCGTTCGCGACGATTTCCGGATCGGTCAGCAGGGTGTCGTAGTTGTGCACGGGACCGCAGGGGATGTCGGCCTTCTCGAGGATGGGCAGCCAGTGCGCGGTCGGCTGCTCGGGGAACAGCTTGGCGAGTCCGCGCATGATTCCGCGGCCGCGCTCCATGCGGTTCTCGACGCCGTCGTACCATTCCAGATGTCCGACGGCGTCGCACAGGCGGCGCAACTGCTCGTCGGTGAAGGGCGCGATCGTGAGCCATCCGTCGGCGGTGCGGAACGGATCGAGCGTCGAGCTCTTGGGCGCGGTGCCCTTGAACTCCGCCTCGGGAAGAAAGGTGTATTCGTACATCGAGTCGTTGGCCGTAAACGCCATCATCGCTTCGAGCATCGGCACCTTCACGTACTGGCCAACCCCTCGCGCGCGTGCCGCATGCAGCGCCGCCACCACGCTCAGCGCGGCGGTGATTCCGCTGACCTTGTCGGCCAGCGCCATCTTGACCGCGGTCGGCTGTCCGCTCTTGCCGCCCTGCACATGCTCCATCCCGGAGTAACCCTGGATGACGGGATCGTAGGCGGGAAAATTCGCGTAGCGGCCCTTGGGCGCGAATCCGCAAATCGAGCAGTAGACGATCTTGGGATTCGCGCGGCGGATATCGGCGTAACCGATGCCAAGCCGCTCGGCGACGCCCGGACGATTGTTCTCGACAATCGCGTCGGACTTCACCGCGAGCCGGCGCACGAGGTCGCGGCCATGCTCTTTCTTGATATCGATCACGACGCTGCGCTTGTTGCGGTTGAAATTCAGGAACGCCGCTGTGAGCCCGTTTTTCTTGGGCCCGACATTGCGGCGCAGCGAATCGCCTTCGGGCGACTCGACCTTGATCACGTCCGCGCCCAGATCGCCCAGCAGCATGGTGCAGAACGGTCCCGAAATGACGGCCGTCAAATCCAGAATGCGAAAACCGGCCAGGGGTCCCTCAGCCATAAAACTAATTCCTCGATTACTTACGCGTGTGCTGAACTGTGCCCCCGATCGGCGCGTCGGCGATGCCCGATCGTGGCGATCATGGGTGAGAAGCCTGCTTAGCCCGCCCAGACTTCCGCGTCAAGGCGCGTTGCTGAAGATATTGCGCCGCTGCTGCATCGTGAGCGCGGCTATGCCGTAATTTGTGGGCTGCGCGAGCCTATTGCGCGGCAACTTTCGGAATACTGGTGCCGAACGCGACCTTTAGATCGTCGCCTGCGAATGGATAGACATGCACCATCCATCCGAACGCGAGCGGCAGGAAATGTCCGCCTGCCGCCTGGCACGCAGCCTCGGTATGGATGGTTCCGGTGAATCCAAAACGTCCGTCGGCGAACACCCCGTACTTCTGATCGCGGCCGAGCGCTTCAGGATTCGCCGCGATCGGAATCATTCCGGGAAGATTCTGCTGATCTTGTCCGGCATTGCCGCGCAGCAGGTCGTCGAGCGTGATCGCCTGGGGCAGGCAGATGTCCGTATGCTCATGCCAGCGCACGATCCCGAGCGGAATTAGCTGATCGAGCTGCTCGGGCGTCTGGTCCGGCGGTGCGCTGTACATCGCGCCGACCAGTACGTAGTTCCCGTCGGGCTGCTTGACGTAAAGGATCGAGCCCGGATGCGCGAGATCGAATCGCCCCCGGTACTCATCGCCCGCCCACGCATAGTTGGTGAAATGATAAACGTCCTGCGGAACGCTCGGCATGAAAATCCGAAAGCCCTGCGCCAGCGCCGCATGGTAATTGCGATATGGCAGCAGCACGCGGCGCAGAGTCGCCAGGATGTCGTTGGCGCGCTCGATATCCTGCGGCGTCGCTTCGCGCAGGTCGGTCATGCGCATGTGCTCGTCCATGTGCATATCGGCGCCGCCCATCCCGTTGACCGAGGTGATTCCGGGCATCCCCTGCATCGAATCCATGGAAGACATGTCGTGAGCATAGGCGGTCGCGGCCAAAACTGCGGCGGCGCTGGCGGCAATTGCGAGTGCGCTGATTTTCTTCATAGTGATTCTCCTGCGGCGCGAGATCCTCAGTTGCGATCGCCGCGCAGCCGCGCGTGCGAGAGCGCGGGCAGCTCGCGCCGCACGCGCTCCTGGTATTCAAGATCGATCGGCGCGATCACCACGCCTTCGTAATCCGCGCTGCGCGCCAGCACTCGTCCCCACGGATCGACGATCATCGAGTTACCGTAGTCGCTGAACCCGTGCGGGTTCGGTCCGAACTGCGCCGGCGCGATCATATGGACCTGGTTCTCGATCGCCCGCGCGCGAATCAGCGTTTCCCAGTGCGCCTCGCCGGTCGGAAAGGTGAACGCGCTGGGCAGTGTGATAATCTGCGCGCCGGCGAACACCAGCTGGCGGTAGAGTTCAGGGAAGCGCAGGTCATAACAAACCGTAAGCCCGATCGTTCCGAGCGGAGTCGGCGCCGCGACCACTTCGGCCCCGGGCATCTTCACGTCGGATTCGCGCGCGGTGACTCGCCCCGGCAGGTCGATATCGAACAGGTGAATCTTGCGGTACACCGCGACCCGCGAGCCGTTGGGGCCCAGCAGGACCGAGGTGTTGTAGTTGCGCGGCTGATTCGGGACGCGCTCCGCGATCGATCCGGCGATCAGATGAAGTTGCAGCTCGCGCGCCAGGCGCGCCATCCGCGTGATCGATTCACCCTCGAGCGTCTCAGCCGCCGAAGCTTCTTCGGCCCGCTTGCCGCGCCAGTTGAACATCTCGGGCAGTGCGACCAGATTTGCGCCCCGTGCGGCCGCAACGCGCACCAGGCGTTCGGCGCGTTCGAGGTTAGCGGCCTTGTCGGAAGCCGCCGCCATCTGGATTGCGGCCGCGAGGTAAGTCATCGGAATCTCACTACCCTGAAGCCCGATTATCCCGCTTTTTGGCGCGGTTTAGTAGCCTCAATAGCGCGGCACCGAGGGGTCCGCGTCGATCGACCATGCGTTGATTCCGCCCGCCAGGTTGACGACCCGGGTAAAGCCGTTGCGCGCGAGGTACATCCCCACCTGCGCACTGCGCATCCCGTGATGGCACACGACGATCGTCTCGCGATCGGGATCAAGCTCGCCGATTCGCGCGGGAATATCGTTCATCGGGATATGCGTGGCGCCTGGAAACGCCGCCAGCACGATTTCAGCCGGCTCCCGCACGTCGAGGATGAAAACCGTTTCGCCGCGCTCGAGCCGCGCCTTCAATTCGGCCGGATGAGTCTCGGAGAGCTCCGCCATGCCGCGATGATTACGCGAATAGGCGTCCGGCGCTACTGCGCGACGACGTCCGGATAGAGCTTGACCTTCGCGAACCGCGGCAGCATCGGCATCGGGATCGAAAAAGCAAAATGGTCGCTCGCGCCCGGCTGGAGCGGATCGAAGTGCGGCTTCTCGTTCAGGATTCGGCTGACCTCGGGGTCCTCGTTCATTGTGATTGCCCGGGCGTTGTATACTGTTTCGGCATGAACGATCTTTCCGTGCGCGTCCTCGAAGCTGAAAATCAGTTTCACGTAGTCGATTGGATGGGAATCCGTGTTAACGACCTTCCCCGCAACCACCAGATTGGGCGGCATACAGCACGAGCGCATGATTTGATCGGTGCTGATGACAACCTGTACGTCCTTGACCTGCTGGACCTGGGTCAGCGGATGATCGTAGAGCAAGTGCGTCATCGCGGATTCCCGCGCAGCTTCGGAGTTATCCTTGACGGTGACTGCGGCCATCACGGTGACGGCGGCAATTGCGCTCGAGGCCACTGCCAGAGCGGTGAATCCGATAAGTCCGATATGCTTTTTCATCTGCCGGTTCCCCGTCAACGATCTTGGCTATGGGTACATGGGAATGTCAAACTGTTATTAGCAGATCAGATCGTTCCAAAGAACCAATTGAATGAGTATTGAGGTTAACTCCGGTTCGAGCGAAGCCCGGGCTCTGATGACGATTGCGATCGACCAGGCTCGGGCGGCCGCGTCCGAGGGCGAGGTTCCCGTCGGTGCGATCGTATGCGTCGCCGGAAAGGTAGTTGCGGCCGGTCATAACCGCCCGATTTCGCTGAACGATCCGACTGCCCACGCCGAGATCCTGGCGATTCGGGAGGCCGCTTCTGCGCTGGGTGCCTACCGCCTGGCCGACGCCGTGCTCTATGTCACGCTCGAACCGTGCGCGATGTGTGTCGGTGCGACAATCGCCGCGCGGATCGCGAAAGTCTTTTACGGCGCTCGCGACGAAAAGGCCGGCGCGCTCGGATCGGTGTACGATATCGGCCGCGATGGACGCCTCAACCATCGGATCGAAGTTTACGGCGGCGTAATGGCAGAAGAGTGCGCGGCAATCCTGCGCGAGTTCTTCAAGCTCCGCCGCTGAGCCGGCGGCCAAAGAAAAGGGGCGATGGGCAATTTCAGATTTTATCGGCGGATGCGAATCTTTCCGGGGCTGTCGGTTAACCTCTCGAAGTCGGGACCGAGCCTGACCGTGGGGATGCGCGGGGCGCACGTCACGGTCGGCTCGCGCGGAGTGCGCAAGACGGTCGGAATTCCCGGCACCGGAATCTACTACACCTCGCAAAGCGGTTATCATTCGGGGGTTCATTCCGCGCAGGTCGAGACCCCGATTACCGCTCAGCAGCAGGCTGCCGCGCACAGCACCGGCACTGCGATCGCCATGATATTCATTCTCGTGCTGGTGCTGCTTTTGGGAGTCGTGATCGGCTCGGCGCTGAGCCATTAGGCGAAGCCGCTTCGCACGCTCATCTACCGTGTGTTAGGCTACTCTCAATGAGCACCGCGCAAAATTTTGTGGTCGATTGCGACTCGCACGTGATGGAGCCGCCTGACCTGTGGCAGAACTATATCGAGCCGCGCTTCCGCGACCGCGCAATCCGGATCGCGATCGATCCCGCCGACGGGATGGAAGTGCTGATGATCGATAATCAGCCGATGCTCAAGGGCGTGCTCGCCGGTCTCGGCGGCGCGAATCTGCCGCGCGAGACGCTGTTCGTGCCGGGCCAGAAAAAATATCTAGACGGATGCCCGCCCGCGTCGTACCTGCCGGAGGAGCGGGTCCGGATGCTCGACGAATGGGGCGTGAGCGCGGGAGTCGTGTTTCCCACCGTGGGAATTCTGTGGGACACCGCCGATGACGCGCTGGCCCTTGCCTACACGCGCGCCTACAACAACTGGCTGAACGACTTTGCGACGCGTGCGCGCAGCCGCGTGATTCCGATCGCGCATATTGCGATCCAGGAGCCGGTCAGCGCGCTGGCGGAGCTCAAGCGATGCCTCAAGCTTGGGTTCAAGGGAATTTTTCTCGCGCCCGAGACGATCGGCGGCAAGCGATTCTCGCATCCTGATTTCGATCCGATCTGGAGCGAATGCGAAGCCGCCGGGATTCCCGTATGCCTGCACGTGATCGTGCGCTTCAACCGCGCGCCGGGAATCCTGGGCCAGTTCTATCAACCGGGCGAGTTCCGCGCGGTATACGGCTTCGCACTGGGCGGATTTGCGCAAGTGGTGCCCGCCGCGATGACGATGATCGCCGACGGATTGTTCGACCGCTTTCCGCGGCTCAAGGTGCTATGCGTCGAAGCGGGCTGTGGATGGGCTCCGTACATCATGGATCGGATGGACGAGAAGTATGAGCATCTGGGATGGACCTACCCCACCAAGCTCAAACCGTCCGACTATTTTCGCCGCAACATTTGGGTCGTCGCCGAGCCGGAAGAGCGCACGATCGGCGCCACGATGGAGTTGCTGGGCGAAGAGCGCGTGCTGTGGGGCTCTGACTATCCGCATATCGATTCGACGCTCGCTGCCGCCCGGTTAATTCGCGAAAGCGTAGCGGAGCTAAGTCCCGAGCGGCGGCGCATGCTCCTCGGCACCAACGCTCGCGCTGTATTTCCCGAATGATCGAAACTGGAGTTCCGAGATTCGACTGCTGAGATTGTGGACCTCTGAGGTTCTAAAAAGATGCCGAGTGAGAAGGCCAAGGACAACAAGGCGCTGGTAGTCACCTGCGCTGCCTGCGGCAAACCAGTCTCCACCGAAAGCGCGGTAGCGTTGATGGGCGCAGATGAAGACGGCCGCCGCAAGCAATCGGTGGTCTGCGTCACCTGCGCCAACAAAGGCTGGCGCCCGCCAGGCTTCGGCGGCCTCTACTCCATCCGGCCGCACTAGCAGCATCGCATCGCGTCGCGCCAGAGAAATCGCGAGGCTCGCGCGCACGACCGCGCGTGCAGCATCGCGAGGGCTCGGAGAGTCCGGGATTTCTCCCTTTGGTCGAAATGACGATCGAACGGTCTCAGGCGGAGACGAGGGCTTCTCGCGGTATCAAAGTACGACGGCTAGGCTGATGGCGATGAGTCGCCACTGCTTCGTGTATATTCTTGCGAGTGCCTCGCGGACTCTTTACGTCGGCATAACCAATGATCTTGCGCGTCGCGCGCAGGAGCATCGTGACGGCCGTCCGACGGCGTTCACCGCAAAGTACAATATCGGTCGGCTGGTTTATTTCGAAGAATATGACGGCCCGCTCGCCGCGATCGCGCGTGAGAAAGAGGTCAAGCGATGGCGCCGCACGAAGAAGATCAAGCTAATCGAATCGATGAATCCGAAATGGACCGACTTAGCGGAACAGCTCTAACTACCTATCTACTACAATCGCCCCCACGTCATTTCGACCGGAGGGAGAAATCCCGGACTCTGCGAACTCCGCGCTCCTGCGGCTGCGGTCCTGTGCAGAGCCTCGGAACTTCTACCGGAGCCTGCTCAATCGACGCGGGCGTGCTCTGCTTGTTCGGCGCGGGCTTGTTCGGCGGCGGCTATTTCGTAGCGGGTCTTGCCGGGGCCGGTTTCGGGCAGGAAATACATCGTGGCAATTGGCAACAACTGAAATACCAGGAACGAGAGCATCACCGCGCGCAGTCCGATATGCGCGGCCAGTGCTCCACCCAGAAACGGCGAGACGAAGGCGCCGAAATAGCCAATCGCCCACACGAATCCGATCGCTGCGCCCGCGCGCACCGGCGTCATCCCCGGCAGCTCCATCAGCAGCGTCGTGATCGCGGCCAGCGATCCGGCCGAACCGATTCCGACCAGCACCAGCGAGAGCCGGATCCAGGTCGGAGCGGGAATCATGATCGCACCGGCGCATCCGACCAGAGTCGTGATCGCGACCGGCCAGGTGAACGGCTTGCGCAATCCGGTCAGCCCGGTGCCGATTCCGCCGATCGCCGCGGCGAACATCCCGGTCAGCGGCAGCACCTGGGTCATCAGCGACGCCTGCATCATCGTCATGCCGCGAAACACGCGGAAGTATTGCGGCAGAAACGCGGTGTAGATCTGGAACACCCACATCCCGCCGAACAGCCCGCCCGCGATCAGCAGCACGTCGCGCATCTTCGCGACTTCCGCCAGCGCCGAGCCTCGCGCCACGGCCGAGTCCGTCGATTCCTCACGCGCAGTGACGGTCGCAGCGTGCCGCTCGCGGGCGAAGAAGGTACATAGAAGAGCTACGCCCGCCGAGCCCGCACCGTACCAGAACAGCACCGAGCGCCACGACGATCCGACCGCGATAAACAACGCCGGAGTGAAGCGGAAGACAGCGGTCAGACCGACGTATCCGAAGGCGAAGTTGATCATGTTGATGTACGGCCATTCGCCTTCGCCGAACCATTGCATCGTGAGCGTGCCTGGAGGAGCGATCACGATTCCGTAGCCGATACCCTCGAGCACGCGGCACGCGAGCAGCGCCGCGAAGTTCGGAACGTAGCCGCTCAAGATCTGTCCACCCGCCATCAGCCACATTCCGATGATCATCGCGCGCGCCGCGCCGACCCGCTCCGCCACCACCGCGCCGAGCAGAGAGAAGATGCCGATACATAGCGCGATGATCGAGATGATCAGCCCGGCGCTGCTGAGCGGGATGCCAAGGCCGTTCTTGATTTCCTCGAGGATCGGCGCGGGCGCGAGCCAGGTCAGCGACTGCGCGATCAGCAGGAGCAGCAGCAGGACTTCGATAACCCATCGGTAGGGCGAAAGTTTATGTGTCTCGCTCATCGGCGGTGAGGGTAACGCGTAAGCGGCAACCCGCGCCAACGAAAAGTGTCGCAAGGTTTCTGAATCTGAATAAGTTACAGTTTGCGGTCGCCGGAGGCCCAGCGGAGATAGCCCAGCAGTCCGATCACATCGACCGCGGCGATCAGATAGAAGACCGCCGCGAAGGAACCCGACGCCTGCACGATGAAGCCGGTCACGGCCACGCCGATTATTCCGGGAATCGCCGCGATGGTGTTCGAGATGCCCATCAGCACGCCGGCGTAGGTCGGACCAACGTCAAGATGATTGACGCCGTAGGCGGCGAGCCCCAGTCCGTTGGCCGCCGCCGAAATTGTGATGAGCGCGATCGCGGCGCCGGGCGAGCGCGCGGCCGGCAGCGCGAGCAGCGGCAGGGCGCCAAGCCCGAACGCGCAGGACTGCATCAGCTTGCGCGTGGCGCCGACGCTGGTTCCGCGCAGCAGCATCGCGTCGGCGATCCATCCACCCGAGTTCACCACGACGAAGGTCGCGATCCATGGGACGATCGAGTAAATCCCGACTCGTGCAACCGTCACGCCGAAAGTGTGATGCAGGTAGGTCGGGAGCCATAGGAGCAGGATGTTGAAGCCGAAGTTGCTGCAGAAATGCGCGAGCACAATTGCCCAGACCGCCTTTTCTCTCGCGATTTTTGACCACGGCACGCGGCCTGCGCGCGCCTCGGCATTGCGCGACGAAGTGATCGCCGCGATTTCGGCCGGCGAGATGCGCCGCGAGTCTTCGGGACGGTCGGCCGCCGCAAGCATCCATGCCAGCACCCACACGAGTCCGAGCGCGCCCGAAATATAGAACAGCGCGGGCCAGCCAAACGCCGCGATTATCATCGGACTGGCGAGCAGCGCGAGCACCGTTCCCAGGTACATCCCGCTGAAATTGAGCGAGAGCGAGCGCGCGCGCTCCGATGCGAGCATCCAGCGCGCGGTCAGGCTGTGGATCGCGGGAAAGTTGACACCTTCGCCAAGACCCAGCACCACGCGAATCGCGAACAGCACCGCAAACGAGATCGCGGCGGCCTGCGGAGTCACCAGCGTTGCGAGCGACCAGATGGCGACACCCGCACCGAGCACGCGGCGTCCGCCGAAGCGATCGGACATCCATCCGCCGACAAGCTGCGTGCAGAAATAGCCCCAGAAGAATGCTGACAGAATCAACCCCTGCGCGCCGGCGGCATAGTCGAATCGCCGCGCGAGCGGAATGATTGCGACCGAGATGCTGACGCGATCCACGTAACAGAGCATCGTCGCGAGAAAGTACAGGGCGACAATAGTGTAGCGGCGCGGAAATCGGGAGGGCGTGATCGAGGGCGCGGGTGATTCGGGATGCGGTCGCATGAAACCAATGCGACCGCAGCTTAGCCGCCCTTTGCGCGATGCGCCAATGCGCTGCGCCGCGTGAGCGCACGGAACTCGAAGATTCTCCGTGCGCTCGCGCGGCGCGAGACTTTGGCGGCTCTTGGAGCTAGCGGCCGACCGCGTGGCGGACGGTGGTGAGGATATACAGGAAATCGCGCGGCGAGCGGACGTCACCCATCAGCGCGACCCGGCCGAGCATCTCCATCTCTTCGCTCGAGATATTGTGGATCCGGCGCAGCTGCTCGTTCTTGCGGAAGTCCTCCCACGCCGAGTTGGCGGGCGTTTCGGGCTCCGGATTGAGCAGCGCTTGGGCGCGCGGATTGGCGAGGAAAAAGAGGTCGCGGCGATCGAGCCCCAGCACTTCGGCCAGCCGGGTCACGATCTTGTCCGACGGATGGCGCTTGCCGGATTCCAGATGGCCGACATAGGGAGTTGAGGTCTTGATCCGGTGCGCAACCTCTTCCTGAGTGAGGTCAAGCTGGCGGCGCCGTTCGCGAATCACCTGCCCGAAATTTCGTTCTTTGGTTCGTGCCATAGAGTATCCCTCTTTGAATTCTCAATTTTGGTCGCCCGGAAACGGGGCGTTTCCCCTCGAACAAAAAGGTTTGTTTAAGTGACTAACTGTAAGTAACATCAGATTACCTCAAAGGCAAACAACTAAAAGCGGAAAAATCAGCATGATGTTTTGTAGTATTTTACCATCGCGCTGGTCCTTCTGGCACTAAAATGGCGCGTTTAGAGACGCTTACGCGGATTTTTCTTAAGTTTTACTTTATTAAGAAATAAGAATTATTCATCTGAAATTTTGGGCTGTCCGTCAATTTCCATACGGGTTACGGCCGTGGTTCAGGTAGATCGAGAAATCCGAGACCTCCCCGAGTGACCGTGGCGGGGTCGCGAAATGCGCCTCGCCGCCGCTCTTCATTTCCTCGACCACGACCTTGTCCTGTCCGAGCGAGCGCCCGTTGGCGTCGTAGTAATGCACCTCGACGTCCAGCGGCCCCAAGTCGGGTCCGGTGTTGCGCAGGCTGCCGTCAACGAATATCTCTGCGCCGCGATGCTCGAGATGGCTTGTGATCACTCGCACTGGTTCAACTTTGAAAAGCGAGTAGAAAACGAATGCTCCGAAGGCAACGGCGACGATCAGAATTGCGAGAGTGCTCTTGCGCATCAGATGACGAAATCATTGTAGCCAGTCGGGAGCGGTGAGGGCGAGCCCGCGACGGCGTTGAGGCTGCCGGAGGACCTCGATCAGGTGGAAATCCGTGGTAACCCGTGAGCAAACAAGCGGCAGATGCATCCGCTATGAGCATCACCGCTCGGCGGCCACCGGTGAAGAAAGGGTGAGATACTGTGCTTTCGCCCTCGAATGGAAACGCCGTCCCGCGGTACGAAACTTGTAATCCGTCCCGCGATGAATGCGCCGAACGTTCGTCGGCGGACAAATTCATGCCTAATTCCGTGAGGGAGGAGTCAGAGTGAAACATCGGATCGGTAAGAGAGCGATTTCGAGGATCGGCCCTATCGGCGGATCTGCAATGGTCGCATTGCTAATCGCATCGACGGGATGGGCGGCAGGTCCGGCCGCCGCGCCGACCTCGGCCAGCGAGCAGCAGCGACTCGACGCGCTGAGCGGTCAGGTCTCGAACCTGGCCACCAAGGTAGACGACACGCAGAGCGAGGTTAAAAAGATCGAGAAGGAGATAGTGGTGGCAGCGCCCGCTGATGCGAACGCAAAGCCGCAGACGGTCGGCGAGCACGTGGGCTTGCTCGAAAAGAATTTTGGCGATTTCAAAACCAACGTCGAGCAGAATCTCGGCGTCAGCATCCACGGCTTGGTCGATGTCGGGTACGAGCACAACTTCAATCAGCCCAACGGCAACGTGAACACCTTCCGCGCGTGGGATGAAGACGGCTTTCAGCTCACCCAGGGCAACCTGCATATCGAGAAGGATGGCACGGTTGGCTTTGTGACGGACATCAACTTTGGTCAGGTAGCCAATTCGATCTCAGCGGGGACCAATTATTCGAACCTCTCGCATGTGGGCGGACAGTACATCGATCCGACCCAGTACTACCTGACCTATACGGCTCCGCTCGGCAGTGGAATCAGTCTCGACGCCGGACGCTTCGTGACTCTGCTCGGAGCGGAAGTTATCCCGACCTACCAGAACCAGAATTTCAACGAGACGCGTGGACTGCTGTTCACGCTCGGCGAACCGCTGACCCATACCGGAATTCGCGGGTCTTACACTTTCAACGATTACGTTTCAGTGACGGCGGGATTGAATAACGGCTGGGATGATCCTGCCGCCAACAACAACGGCGGACCGACCGGAGAAGGCGAGCTCACGCTCAACACGAAGGACAAGTCGTTAAGCTTCGTGCTCAACGGAACCATCGGATCGCAGGCGATTCATTCCTCGAACCAGACCCTGGGCGCGATCGATCCGATCCTCACCTGGAAACCTGCGTTCATTCCGAACCTGACCCTGGAAAGCGAATACCTGTACGCGTCGGAGGATGGCCCTGTGGTCAACGGGCACAGCGCGTCGTGGCAGGGGTTCGCGCAATACATCGTGTACGACTGGAACCAGTATGAGTTTGCCAGCCGCGGCGAATTCTTCCAGGACAAGGACGGCGCGCGCACCGACGGCACCGCGCAAACCCTGTGGGAACTAACGCAAACCGTGTCGTACAAGGTGCCTGAAGTCACCGGACTGCTGGTCCGGCTGGAATACCGGCACGATAATTCGAACGCCGCGTCGTTCGCTAACAATAACTTCGTCGACCCGATTACCGGCGTTCAGCACATGTGGCATGGGCAGGACACCATGTTGACGGCGGTGATCTATGCATTCTAGGAAGGAGCACTGCGTCCGGAGAGAGACATAGCATCTAAGCTGTAACCTACATCTCCTCGCTCGGGGGAGCGTCGAGTCAAAGCAGCATGGGCGGTGGGCCGATTAGATTCGGATCCGCCGCCCGGCTTTTTGGCGTCTCGCGCCGGAAGAGCGGGTCTGTTATTGAGAAGCACTCACGACGCGATGAATCCGACTGCCGCAATTGTTGTTCTGGTACTGATGCTGTTCGGTCCGCTTACGATCCACTGGATCGAACGCAATATCGAAATCTATATTCTCGTGATAGGCGTAATCGCGACGATTCTGGCCGGCGGCTTCGAGCGCACCGTCGTCGAACATGCGCTAACCGAGCCGATCCTGATCACGCTTGCGGTAATTATCGCGGCGATAGCGTTCGGCTATTTGCGCGAATACCTGGAGCAAATTTTTACGCGGCTACGACGCCGGATGGCCCGCGCGATCCTGGCGGGAATATCGATCTTCCTCCTCGCGATGGCTTCGAGCGTCATCACGGCGATCGTCGCGGCGATCGTGCTGGTCGAGATCGTCGGGCTGCTGCATCTCGAAGGCGCGGCACGGGTCCGCGTGACCGTGGCGGCGTGTTTCGCGATCGGGATGGGCGCGGCGATGACGCCGATCGGCGAGCCGCTGGCGACGCTGGCGGCCTCTGCCCTCAAGCTGCCGTTTTTTGGTCTGTTCGATCTGCTGGCGCCGTGGATCATTCCGGGCGCGCTTGCCGCTTCAATCTTGGGCGGGATTTTCGCGCGCGGCAATTACCTCGAAGCGACCACGCAATCGGCCGTGCGCGAATCGCCGCTCGCGGCGCTGATGCAGGGGCTGCGCGTGTATGGGTTTGTCGCGGGCCTGGTGCTGGTAAGTCATGCTTATGCGCCGTTGGCGGTCGAGATAGTAGCCCGGCTCAGCAACGACGCATTGTTCTGGGCGAACACCGTGTCGGCGGCGCTCGACAACGCGACGCTGGTCGCACTTGAAGTTCACAACATGACGCTCGTGCGCGCGCGCGAGGCGATACTTGCGCTGCTGATTTCCGGCGGCATGCTGATACCAGGGAACATCCCGAATATTATCAGCGCGGTGCCGCTAAAGATCGGGAGCGTGGCGTGGGCGCGGATCGGAATCCCGATCGGGCTGATCGGTTTGGGCATCTATTTTGCTCTGCTCAAATTCGCGGTATGACAACGCCGCACGCTGATCGGAAAGACGGGCGTAAATCGGCGGCTATGCTTCGGAAGCCAGCTCGAGCGCGCGGCCGGATGGTGCCCAAAATGACGGCAGATGACCAAACCGCGGGCGTTGCCTTTGTGACGGTTTCATGCGAAAAAGCGAAGGGACTTTTCAGCAACCTTGCGACACCGCCGCTGCACGCGCAGTCGGTATCCGATCCAGGTTTCATTAACGATTACGGTCGATTGAGCGGCATCCGCCGCCTCGATATTTCAGGACAACACGCGCTACGGCTGTAAATAGCCAGGAGGGTTACGGGTTCGATGACGCCAAAACAAGTTTTGCAGATGATCAAGGATCAGGGAGTCGTGATGGTCGATATCAAGTTTATCGACTTGCTCGGCACCTGGCAGCATTTCACCGCGCCGATTTCGGAATTCAAGGACGAAGCCGCTTTCGAAGAGGGCCTCGGCTTCGACGGATCATCGATCCGCGGTTGGCAGGCGATCGACGCAAGCGACATGCTGGTCATTCCCGATCCCGATACGGCGGTGATGGATCCGTTCACCAAGGATCCAACTCTGTCGCTTATCTGTAATATCTCGGATCCGATCACGCGCACCGATTACTCGCGCGATCCGCGCAATATCTCGCGCAAGGCCGAGGCGTATCTCAAATCCACCGGAATCGGCGATCTCGCCTTCTTCGGGCCGGAACCGGAGTTTTTTGTGTTTGACGGAATCCGGTTCGATACCACCCAAAATTCAAGCTACTACTACATCGAGTCCAACGAAGGTAACTGGAACGCCGGCAAAGAGCTGGCGATCAAGGGCGGCGGCGCCAACCTCGGCTACAAGGTGCGGAACAAGCAGGGTTACTTTCCGGTGCCGCCGACTGACAGCCTGCAGGATATCCGCACCGAGATGGTGCTGGAGATGCAGCGGGTGGGGATCCGCGTAGAGAAGCAGCATCATGAGGTCGCTACCGCAGGTCAGGCGGAAATCGACATGCGCTTCCAGCCGCTGACCAAGATGGCGGACTGGCTGACCTGGTTTAAGTACATCGTGAAAAACGTGGCTGCGCGCCATGGGATGACCGCGACCTTCATGCCCAAGCCAATCTTTGGCGACAACGGCACCGGGATGCATACGCATCAGAGCATCTGGAAGGGCGACACTCCGCTGTTCGCGGGCAACGGCTACGCCGGGATGTCGGAACTCGCGATGCACTACATCGCGGGCATCCTGCATCACGCGCCGACTATCGCGGCGTTCACGAATCCGGGCACCAATTCCTATCGGCGCCTGGTTCCGGGCTTCGAGGCTCCAATCAACCTTGCGTACTCGAGCCGAAATCGCTCGGCCTCGGTGCGCATCCCGATGTACTCGCCATCGCCCAAGGCCAAGCGGATCGAAGTGCGCTTCCCCGATCCAACCTGCAATCCGTACATCGCGTTCTCCGCGATGCTGATGGCGGGGATCGACGGAATCCAGCGCCGGCTCGATCCGGGGCAGCCGCTCGACAAGGACATCTACGCGCTGACACCATCGGAGCTGGCCGAAGTGCCGAGCATGCCGGCGTCGCTCGAAGAATCGCTCGCCAACCTGAAGCGCGATCACGAATTCCTGCTGAAGGGCGACGTATTTACCGAGGACCTGATCGAGACCTGGATCGAATACAAGATGACCAACGAAGTAAGCGCCATCCGCCTGCGGCCGCACCCGTACGAGTTCGCGCTCTACTACGACGCGTAAGCTCGAACGATCAATCGCAAACGCAACGGCGGCGTGCCTCAAGCACGCCGCCGTTTCTTTTCACGATGCTGCCAGCGGATGCGCGCGTTTCCAGGCGGCAACTACTTCCCCCATCGTCGCGAAACTTACTCCGCGATGAGACTGGATGTGCTTGATCAGCCGCTCGAGCATCAGCATCCGATGCCCGCGGCCGATCACCTGCGGATGCATCGTCAGCGTGTACACTCCGGCGCCGATGCGGTCGTAAAGGTAGTCGAAATCGCCTGCCCAGATGTCGTACACCGCGTTTGGTGACGCGAGACCGCTTTGAATTCCCGCGCGGCTGGTCACGTACTCGAACGCAGGAAAGTCGTCGAGGCCCCAGGTGAACGGCAATTCGACGACGCCGGTGTCTTTTCCAAAAACATAGGCACCGTCGGCGGGAGCCTGGTCGCCTGCGCGCAGGTAGTACGGCGCGAAATCGTCGCCCATCAGGCTCGAGTCGTACGCAAAGGAATGCTTCAGCAGCATGGCAACCATATTCTCGCTGAGGCCGGCGCCCGGCGAGCGATAGCCGGTCGGGCGGCGTCCTGCAATCTTTTGAATTACCTCGTTGCCGCGGAGCAGAATCTCTTCCTCGTCGGCGGGGCTCTTCGGATGCGTGTGCAGATAGCCGTGGTTTCCGACTTCGTGACCGTCGGCGACGATTCGCTCGACGATTTGTGGAAAGGTCTCGGCGCTATGGCCGGGTACGAACCAGGTCGCGGGAATTTTGAAATCGCGCAGCAGGTCGAGGATTCGCGCCGCTCCGACGCGTCCGAATTCGCCGCGGGAGATCGCGCTCAGTGAGCGCGCACGGAACCCACCGATCCATAACGACAGCGCGTCGAAGTCAAAGCTCAAGCATACGGAAATTTTGGCGTCCATTGCCTCCGTATGCCACGCATCGAGCGCATAGTGCCAGAGCCAGGGAGGCGGCATTACCTGTGCGGCGTGATTTTGCCCACCAGCTCGATCTCGATCACCGGGTCGGTCGCGTTGCTGGTGATTGTAAGCATCCCCCGATGCGTTCCCGCCGGGCTCGGCGTGAAGCTGACCGAGAATTCGCATCGTCCACGCGGGGCAAGCGCGGCAACGCATTCGCCGCTGGGCGCGAACTCGGTACTCGACGAGCTAATCGAGGTCACGATAATCGTTTGATCCCGTTTGGGCGTGCGCCTGTTCCTCAAGACGACGGTCTTCGGTTTGCTCTTGAGTTCGAGCCTCCTGGTGCTGGTGGTCAGCGATGCCGCGACGGGAGTGGGCGTGGCGATCGACGTGGGAGTCGGTGTAGGAGGACCGGCCGCGGTATTCAGATAAACCGTATCAATCGCGAAGTCCGCGCAGTTGCCCTCGCAGCTCGTGAGGCTGAAAATCGCAGACGTGATGTCGGCGCCAGTCTGATCCTTCACTCCTATATAGGCCGCGTCGCCGTTGATATCACTCGTGATGGGGAATGAGCCGAGCGAGGTCGTTCCGTTGAAAACCTGAATCCGCGCGGTGAACTGCGCTGGTCCGTCCGCCTGTATCAATGCGCCCGCTCCTGCCACCGGCTTGTTGAAGGTCAGCGTCGCGGGGCCGGTGCCTCCGTTTCCGCGGTCAGAGGTCCAAAGGAGGCTATCTCCGGAGGCGAAACCCGAGCCGGTCCAGCTGCAGGCCTCGGCCGAGGGGCATACCGCGGATATGATGCTTCCCGACTCGCCCAGGCCGAGCTCGACCCCAATACTACCTGCCGACTGGAGATTCTCGCTGGCTTCCAATGTTGTCGCGTCAGGTCCTAACTGAGACCAGGTCACGTAGTCATTGGAACCTTGGGCTGCCTGACTGGTAATCGACGTCATCGAATCGGCAATGACATTTCCCGCGCATAGTATTGCGACGATCAGACCGAAAATCCCGAATAGCCATTTAGCAGTATGACGCGAAATACTCACTCGCAGATTGGTCCGGCGTCGCTGGTGAATGTATCGTTATCGGAGTACCAGCCGTTTACGCCGATCGAAGGCGCCTGTCGATAGAACCACGAAAAGAACGCCAGCTCTTGCGGGTTGTAGGTATAGCCATTTGGCATCGTGATTTTCGGAAAGAGGGTGCCGCTCAGCGGGTCGCCTACTTCCAGATTATTCTGGCAGCCCCCGACGACCTGGCCGACTCCTCCCCACGCCGGAGTCGGATTGTTTCCTAGCGGGTCGTTCATCCATTCGGCGATCTCATGGCTCATGTCGGAGATATCCTTGGTCCCACCGAAAATGCCGGTCGTGTCGAAGTCCGCGACCGCGTAGGTCTGCGGCGCGACGCCCGCGGCACCGTGGTAGCCGAGGATACAGCAGTCTTCGCCGAGGTTCAGCGCGCCATCGTTCATTACCACGTTGTAGAAGAGGAAAACCGGAAACACGGAAGGGCCGACTCCGCTGCTGGCGAGCGAAGGCATGATTGTTTCCAACACGTAGTCATTCCACCACGAGTAGCTAATCACGCCGATTACGCCGCCGCAGCCACCGTACTTCGCAGTGCTATTGGTGGCGCCGTAGGCGGAAGGAACCGTTACCGGTATCGCGCTCACGGTAGTAACCGGACTCAGCACAGTATGATACCGATCCCCGGTCGGCGATACTTCAGTCCAGAAGTTGGCGCGCTGGAACGCATCTACATATTCGGCCACGCCGACGTCGGTGGAGCCCATCATGATATCTATTGAATTGAACAGTGGGGAATTCTGCACCAGGCTGAGCGCGGCCCCGGCCGGCGAGCATGTCGTGTCAGTCGCGGCAGGATTGAACACGGTGCCATCGGACATAGTGATTACTATCGGGACGATGACCGCCGGGATCGCGGTCGTGCGCGCGCCATGAAAGAACGGACTGCGTCCGATCATTGTTCCTGAATATTGTCTGTCGTTCAGCGGCGAGACGACGGTGTATTCCCACATTGGGACCGTCGCCGAAGACGCGACCGCCGCGCGAACCATCGATCGGGTCACGCCGGGGTCGAGCGGCACTACCGTGTGATATGCGTGCAGGAGAGGGCGCGGTTCTTGTGCGAGCGCAGCCGCTGCGCAAGATAGCGCCGCTATCAACGCGAGCATAACCGGGCGCTTGATTCGCATCTCCGCCGTCGGTCCTGGCGACGCAGCTCAGCTCTCGCGCGGACGTGTGCCCGCCTCGAGCTTTTCGAGCCGCTCCTGCAGCTTCCTATTCTGCTCGCGCAGTTTGTCCATGTCTTCCTGCAGTCGGTTGCCTTCCTCTATATGGCTGCGCCCTTCGCCCAGGATCGAGACGGCCTCGCTCGCGCGGCGATGGATACGGCCGTCGAGGTCGCGCTCCGCAAGACGGCGCATTGGCGCGATTCCGCGTGCGTCGCCGATTTCCTCGAACGCCGCGGGCAATCGCATCCGCACCATGAACTCGCGATCGTCGGCGAGCGGCGTGAGCAACTCGATGATCTCGTCGCGTGCGGATTCCTTGTGGCGCGCGAATTTCGCAAGGGTGCCGACCGCTGCAACCCGGGCGCGTGGCGGACGTCCGTACGCGCACCAGTCGCGTCCGACGGCGAGTGCGCGATCGTCGCGCGTCTCCGCCATCCCGGCCAGGGCGTGCGCGCGGATCACGTCGAGATAGGACGAACGTTCGAGCGCTTTTTCTAGCTGCGCGAACGCACGTGGATCACGGGTCTTGCCGAGAGCGAGTGCGGCTTCGGCTTCGACGAAATAACTCGGGTCGCCTTTTTCCAAAACCGCGGCGAGCGCTTCGGCCGCGCGCGGGTTCGCGCGAAACTCGCCGAGCGCGCGCACCACCGAGCGCCGCGCTTTCGGATGCGCAAGGCTGACGCCCTCGAGCAGGGCGTCGAGCGCGGCATCGGTCCTGATTTCGCCCAGCGCGGCGGCGGCGCCGCCCTGCACGCCCCAGAACAGGTCGTTGAGCAACGCGGTGCGCAGCGCGGCGGTCGCTTGAGGACTGCCTTCGATTCCGAGTTCGTGCGCGGCGGCGGAACGCCCGATGGCTTCAGGAGCGCGCGCGAGTTCCAGCTCGAGCGCCTCGCGTCCGCGCTTGTGCTTGAGCGTCTTGACCAGATCATGTTCGGGATCGAAGCGGATCGCCTTGGGCGCCTTGTCGCTCGCAAAGAAGAACACGTGCTCGCGTTCGCGGAGCTCGACGCGATGGCGCGTCTCGTGGCCGTCCGCATCCATCAGCGCGATCGTCGCGGAGAGGCGGAAGAGTCCGATCGTCTCGGAAGTCTTGTGCGTCTGCTTGACCGTGACACTCGCGAGCTTGCGCTTGTCGTCGAACGCGCTGGTCACTTCGATTTCGGGATGGCCTTCCTTGTAAACCCACTGGTCGAAGAAAAAATCCAGATTGCGGCCGGTCGCGTCGTCGAACGCGCGCTGCAAATCCTGCGTGATGACGTTCTGCCCGCGATGCCGCGTGCAGTAGAGATTGAGCGCCTTGAAAAACAGCGCGTCGCCGAGCTCGCGCCGCAGCATGTGCAGGACAAGCGAGCCCTTTTCGTACAGGTGGCGATCGAACAACTCGATCGGCGCGCGATAGCGGTTGCACACGATCGGACGGCGGTAATGATGTCCGTCCTCGTCGAAGTAGCCGCCGCGATCCTGGCGCAGGTTCCACGCGAACTCGTCGGCGCCGAGATTTTCCTCGCACCACATCGCCTCGAAATAGGTTGCGAAGCCCTCGTTCAACCACGCGTGCGACCAATCGCGGCAGGTGAGCAGGTCGCCCCACCATTGATGCGCCAGCTCGTGCGCGACCAGAGGGTCGCTCAAGAAATCGAGATGCGCGCGCGCGTCGTGCATCGTGTCGGCGGTCTGCGTGGTCGCCGAAGTATTTTCCATCCCGCCGAAAATAAAATCGCTGACCGCGACCTGCGCGTATTTTGCGTACGGATACGGCACGCCGATTTTGCGCTCGAAGAACTCGATCATCCTGGGCGTGTTGCCGAAGGCGCGGCGCGCGTCGTCCTCGCGTCCCGGCTGCACGTAGTACAAAACGGGGGTCGCGCCGGCGTGCTCTTCGATCGTTGCGAACTCGGCGGCGGCGAGCGTGATCAGGTATGCGGAATGCGGAACGTCGTGGCGATAGTGAAAAGTGCGGGTCCGCGTTGCGGGGTCGTGACGGGTATCGATCAACGCACCGTTGGAGACGGCGGTGAACTTCTCCGGCACGGTCGCGATAACCTCGCTGGTGCCGCGGTTGTTCGGATAGTCGTAGCACGGGAACCAGTAGCGCGAATCCTCGTCCTCGCCCTGAGTCCATGCCTGGACCGGCTTGTCGGGATAGGCGTCGTCGGGACCGACGAAGTAGAGTCCGCGCCGCGGAGTTGCCGAGTAATCGATCGCGACTTCAACCTCGTCGCCCGCCGTTAGAGGGCGCGCGAACGTAATTCGCAGCTTGCGGTCCGCGGTCTCGAACGGGACCGGCTCTCCGCCGGCGCGTACCGCGGTGATCGCGAGCTCGGTCGCATCGAATTCGAGCGCTTGGAGTCCGTCGACGATCGCGGCGATGCGATGGGTGGCCGTGCCGGAGATCCGGCGATGCTCGAAATCGAGCGCGAGCTCGATCTTGATATGCCGGATTTCCGCGCTGCGATCGCGCGGCCAGTTCGGCTCGACGTGAGCGGGCTGGAACGGGCGGCGTCCGCGGGCGAAACCGGTGAATGCGTAGCGATCGCCGAGCTCGGCGGCCATCTGATCGAGAAAACGCGGTTTGTGCATGGCGGAATCCTAAACAGAGCCGCTTGCTCGCGCAAACGCGTACGGACTGCGCCTTACTCGAGCGCGAGCGCGATCGCCTCGAGCGGCGCAAGCGTTACAGAACCCGCAATCGCGCCAGACGCCCGCGCAGGATCGCTGCTGATGAAAATCTTCGCGCGCGGAACGTCGATCTCGATCGGCGCGTTCGAGAAGTTCAGCGCGACCATCGCGCGGCTCGCGCTGGTCGTGCGCGTGAAGATAAAAGAGCCATCGGGCGAATCCACAATCTTCAAGTCGCCGGTTCCGAGCGCGGGCGACTCGCGCCGCACCCGGATCATCCGCCGATAGAACGAGAGCATCGATGCCGGATCGTCCATCTGGCGCGCGGCATTGACCGCCGCGTAGTCGCCGCATCGGAGCCACGGCCTGCCAATAGTAAATCCGCCGTTGTTCTCGTCGGACCACTGCATCGGCGTACGGCATCCGTCGCGCCCAACCGGGTCGCGCCACTCGGATTTCGCAATCTCCAGGTTCGGCATCCCGAGCTCTTCGCCATAGTAGAGGAACGGCGTGCCGCGCAGCGCGAGGATCATCACCGCCGCGAGTCTCGCGCGGGCCGCGCTGAAAGTGCTGTCGGCGTAGCGCGTAATGTGGCGCGGAAAATCGTGATTCGAGAGCGTGTAGGTCGGCCACGAGCCGCGCGGAAACAATTCCTCGACTTGCGCGACCTGCGCGCGAAAGCTCGCCGCGCTCCACGGACAGAACAGGAAGCGGAAGTTGAACGCCTGCTGCAATTCGTCGGGACGCAGATAGTCCGCCAGCGAGCGATTGTCGCGCGGCCAGACTTCGCCGACCAGAACTCGGTCGCCACCGTATTCCTCGAGCACGCGGCGAAACCCGCGCACGATCTCGTGCACCTCGGGCTGATCGACGTCGTACAGATGCTGCTGCTTGAGTGCGACGTCGGTCTGCGTGCCCGGTTCCGCGGCGACCAGCGCTGGATTATCGCGGAACTGCGCGTCCTTGATCATCCCATGGATAACATCGACGCGAAATCCGTCGGCGCCGCGGTCAAGCCAGAACCGCATCACATTTTGCATCGCGGCGACGACCTCGGGATTGCGGTAATTCAAGTCGGGCTGCGACTCGAGGAACAAATGCAGGTACCACTGGCCGGTCGCGTCATCGTACTTCCACGCAGGGCCGCCGAATATGCTGACCCAGTTGTTGGGCGGGCGGTCCGGCGCGCCCGGCCTCCAGATGTACCAATCGCGTTTGGGATTTGTTCGCGACGAACGCGCCTCGCGAAACCATTCGTGCTGGTCCGAGGTATGATTCGGTACCAGGTCCAGGATGAGGCGAATCCCGCGCCGATGCGCCGCGGCGACGAGCCGATCGAACGCCGCAAGATCGCCGAGCTCCGGATGCACGCCGCAATAGTCACTTACATCATAACCCCAGTCATGCAGCGGCGACGGATTGATCGGGCTAAGCCATAGTGCATCGATTCCCAACGAGTCCGGGGTGCCGTCGTTCAGATAATCAAGATGCGCGGTAATTCCATCCAGATCGCCGATACCGTCGCCGTTCGAATCGGCGAAGCTGCGCGGATAGATCTGGTAGAAAACCGCGCTGCGCCACCAATCCGATGCCATCTTCTCAACCTTCCGTAGCTATTCGTAGAGAATCTGGGCACGCAGATCCCGGCGGACCGCATCCGCGAACGGTTTAAACCGGGTTGCGTCCTTGGGTGTGCACACTGGTCCCGGCGTGTGATCCGCGAGCTCGCGCGCTACTGTTATGGCCGTTCCGTCCCGCTTGTAAGCGGCGGTATAGGTCGAATCGGCTCCGCTTACGTGAACATCCCTGGGCATTGCCATGATTTTCACTCCGGACGGAAAGTGGATTGTGAATTCCTCTTTCGAGGTCTGGCCGCTGCAAGCGAAGTCCACCGTTCGGTCCGCGTCGGCAAACCCTTGCAAGGCGGTGGCGACGCTGCCCCATTCCGGGAAAGGTATTCGGACGGGTATTGCGCCGGGGCCCGGCAGATTCATAGCATCGTTGAATTGGTAGCGGATGCTATAACTATAAGTATCTGCAAAATCCGGATTTTTGCCTCTCACGAAGGTTCCCGAGCCGGTATAGCCGCTGCGTGCGAGCGCGCGCTGAATCAGGTCTTCCTCTGTATTGGGCTGTAAATAACTTATCGCGAACCTGGCTATTACTGCATTATAGCCTTGCGCCTGAATATTGGTCACTCCAGAAGCCGAGCCATCGGCATGAATGGTCAGCACCGTGTTAAAGTCGTTTCCTTCGCGCCGGTAGTCGAACAGAGGAGTGTGCTGAATACCATCATAAGCGGCAGTACGGATAACAGGTTTCCCAGCCTCTTCCGGCGGCAGCATCCCGAACGGAGTATATTTTGCGGTCGAATCCGCGTACAGATTGAGACTCGGTATATATGTAATAACGTGATTGAACAATTCGGGGCAGGGCGCTTTGGGGAGGGTATATGCCGATCGCGCGTTGATCAGGGCGGGAGTGCTGGCGATTCCCTTCGCCGCGAGGAGTGATTGCAGAAGGGTCACATGGTCCTTACAATCCCCCATCCGGTTGGTCATGATCAGGTCGGCTTCGTGCGGCACCACGGCACCCACTCCTACATTGTTTCCCGCATAGTTGACGTTCGCGGATACCCATTCGTAGAGAGCCTTTGCCTGCTCGCGCTGAGTACTCAGTCCTTTGGTCAGTTCGTCGGCCAGTTTTCGGATCTGCTCAGTAACCTTGGACTTCGATGCGGCTCGGGCGTTGTATGCGGCGGCGATTGCTCCGTAGTCTTTGAAAGTGGTTGCGGCAATCAGCGGTCCATAGTCGTAGGCTGAAACCGAAGCGGGCTCGGACTTCGCGATCTGCTCGTTATGATATGTCCATAGCCAGTTCCGCCGTCCATCCTTCTCCGTCACCTCGCCGCCATTTACGCCACGAGTGTATATTTGGAGTGGCAGTGAGCGCGGCGCGCTCAGACTGATTTCAACTTTGTCATACACGTCGAATTTGGAGAATGACTGGAGCAAGGAGAAGTTGCCGGGGTAAGTCGCTTCCTTTTGAGTTAATTTGTAAGAAACAACGACTGAGTCGCCTACTGCGACATCCGGAAACGCGACGGTCTTGGTCCGCAAGTCCGAGAACATCGGCGCGGCCGCGCCCCGGCCAGTGTTGGTTTGATCCTGAAAGTTTGAAGCCGGGACATTGATCCGTTGCCCGTCCTTCTTGAGTGTGTAGGCGGAGAGGAAATCAACCTTTTCCAGCCGATCGCTGAAGGTCACCGCAACCTGATTCGCTTCAGAGATGCCTTGTTCGGTCAGTACCTTCATCGCCCAGCTTTGTTCTTCGACATGAGTGCCGTCGGGATTTACGTCGTAGTGCGCGCGGTACCATTCATACTTCGTAAAACCTTGAAAAGGCTCCGCCTTGACGCCGGTCATTGACGTCTGGGTATGTGCCGCCGGCGAGGTAAGGAACAGCAGGCAGAAGGCCAACAGCCGTGCGAGGCGGAGCCGATAGTCAGGAGGTTGCTTCACGTTAAATTCACCGCCCCCAAAAAGCCAAAGAATCAGATGCGAGATCGGCAGCGTAATCTATCGCCCGGTGCCGCGCGAGCGCGCCGCGCAGCTCTATCGCCGCATTGTCGCGTCGAACATAGGTCATGGACCATCTCTCCGGCCGCGGATAGCATATTTCATCGGTACCGCCGCTTTTACGATGCACGACCACGAGAGACCGCCGCAACCCTCTGAGTCGTGGCCAGACCAGCAAGCGCCGGCGCCGTCAACGCGCAGCCTGCATGGGCTCGACCTCGCAAATTTCTTCCAGGCCGACGTTTCCACCGGCATCGGTCCGTACCTCGCAATCTATCTGATGGCGAGCCAGCGTTGGCCGCTTGGAAGAATCGGAATCGCGATGGGCGCGCAGGGCATTGCGACCGTCCTTGCGCAGACTCCAATGGGCGCGATCGTCGATGCGACCCGGCACAAGCGCGCGCTGATGGTCGCGGCCTCAGCCGCGGTCGCGCTCGGATGCATCGCGTTCGCGGTACATCCGTCATTCGCCGTGGTGATTGCGGCCCAGGTCTGGATCGGCATTGCCGCCGTGGCGTTCGCGCCCGCGCTTGCCGCGGTCAGTCTGGGTCTGGTGGGACACGACCGATTCCCCGCGCGGATGGGACGCAACGAATCGAGCAATCACGCCGGCAACGTATTCGGAGCGGTGGTCGCGGGAATCATGGGTCGGTTCATTTCTTACTCCGCGATCTTCTCCACTTCGGCCGCGATGAGCATCGCGACGGCAGCGTCCGTGCTCTCAATTCGCGAGCGTGAGATCGATCATCGCGCCGCCCGCGCCGCGTTGCCCGACAACGGCGGCCACGCGCGTCTTTCCGGATGGCGCGAATTGCTGGAGAACCGTAGCCTTGCGATCTTCGCGATCGCGGTGATCCTGTTTCATTTCGCCAACGCCGCGATGCTTCCGCTGGTCGGCGAACTGCTTTCCTCGGCGCGGCACGCGAGCCCCGCGCTTGACATGTCGGCCTTTATCGTTACCGCCCAGATCGTGATGATCCCGATGGCGGCGTTCGCTGGACGTTATTGCTCGGTTTGGGGACGCAAGCCGGTTCTGCTGATCGCCTTCGCGGTGCTGCCGCTGCGCGCCGTGCTGTACACGCTCACGCGCGATTCGTACCTGCTGGTGGCGATTCAGGCGCTCGACGGCGTCGGCGCGGGCATCTTCGGCGTCGCATGGATTATCGTGGTCGCCGACTTGGCGGAGGGCACCGGGCGCTTCAACCTGATCGCGGGCGCGATCTCGACCGGCGTCGCGATTGGCGCCTCGCTAAGCAATGTGATGACGGGTTTTGTGGTCCAGCACGCGGGCTTCAACACCGGCTTCCTGGTGCTGGGAGCAATCGCGCTTGCAGCGTTTGCAGTGCTGGCGCTCGCGATGCCCGAGACTAGGGGGGCTGGGAGGCCGGCTAGTTGCCGAAGCCCAAATCCTTAAGGGCTTTGCGCGCATCTTCCGCGCGGTCGCGATGCACCATCAGGCGCGCGAGGATCGCGATGGTCGAACCGAGCATCCGCGAGCCATCGCCGTCAAAGACCCAGCATTCGAACCCAGCCTCGGTGAGCAGATCGTACGCCATTTGCACCTGCGTAGAATCGACGGCCGTGAAAACTTCCTCGAGTTCGTCAGGCGCAAATTGCTGCTGTTCGGCCATCGCGGGCTTTCCTCGTTTCGGTTCGTGAAGCTCGGGTCAGTCGCTGGCGGCGTCGCTTTGCGGCGCGGCCATGATGCCTCTGACTCGATTGTAGACGATAGCGGCGGCGCCCGCGACGATTAAAAGCGCAATCACCCCATCGAAGCGATGAAACCACGGCGCGAGATTCTCCCAATGCTGCCCAAGCTTCATCCCCGCGTACGCCAGGACGAGGCACCACAGATACGAACCGGCCAGCGTGTAGATCGTAAACGGCAACAGGCGCATCCGCGCGACCCCGGCCGGGAATGCAATAAAAGTGCGGACTACTGGCAAGAGCCGGCTGATAAACACGGCGGGCGATCCCCAGCGCGCGAAGAAGCGGTCGGCCATTTCGATTTCGTGCGGCGCGATCAGCACGAAGCGTCCGTACTTGAGCAGAAACCATCGCCCGCCGCTCGCGCCGATGTAGTAAGCAACATACGAACCCAAGAGACACCCCAACGCGCCCGCGATCGCGACCGGCTGCAGGCTGAAGCGTCCGGTATGCACCAGGTACCCGGAAAACGGCATGATCACTTCCGACGGGAACGGGATGCACGCGCTCTCGATCGCCATCATCAGCACCACGCCGCCGTATCCGAGCGTCGAAATCGCAGTGATAATAAACGCCGAAACGCCGGCGAGCAGCTTCTCAATCATCTGGTGAGGTCCCCTGTGGCGCGTTTCGGTTCCATTTGATCGGGCGCCTTAGTCCGGATTGGGCCCGCGTTCGAGGGTGCCATTTCGATTGCGCCAAAGCGAGTACCGAGTGGTTGCCCGGCGGCGCAAGTTTGTCGTAAACTCCCGATATCGACCACTGCATATATGTTGAACGAGAAACGTCGCACAGTGATTTCCATAACCCGAAGAGGATGACGCAATGGCCAAACAAACCCTAAGTATCACCGACAATCGCACCGGCAAGAGTTACGACATCCCGGTCGAAGAAGGCGGCGTCATCCGTGCCGCGGCGCTGCGGCAAATCAAAACCTCGGCCGACGATTTCGGCCTGATGTCCTATGACCCGGCGTTCATGAATACGGCATCATGCCGCAGCCGGATCACTTATATCGACGGCGACAAGGGAATCTTGCGCTATCGCGGTTATCCGATCGAAGAGCTGGCGGAAAAAAGCAATTACCTTGAGACCGCGTATTTGATCGTCAAGGGCGAGCTGCCCGACCGCGAGCATTATCTGCGCTGGGAACACAACATCAAGATCCACACGATGGTCCATGAGAGCATCAAGACCTTCATGGAGGGCTACCGCTACGACGCGCATCCGATGGGCATGCTGGTAGGCACAGTTGGCGCGCTGTTGACGTTTTATCCTGACGCGAAAAATATCCATGACCTGGAGTCGCGCCGGCTGCAGACTCGCAGATTGATCGGCAAGATTCCCACGCTGGCGGCGTTCGCCTATCGCCACACGCGCGGACTGCCCTATGTCTATCCCGACAACGATTTGAGCTACACCGGAAATTTTCTTTCGATGCTCTTCAAGATGACCGAGCTCAAATACAAACCCAATCCGGTGCTCGAGCGCGCGCTGGATGTGCTGTTCATCCTGCACGCTGACCACGAACAGAATTGCTCTGCCAATGCGATGCGCGCGGTCGGCAGCTCGCAGCCCGATCCTTATGCGGCAGCAGCCGCGGCGGTTGCCGCACTCTACGGCCCCTTGCACGGTGGCGCGAACGAAGCCGCGATTCGCGGGTTGATGGAGATCGGTTCGGTCAAGAATATTCCGACATTCATCAAGGCGGTAAAAAACAAGGAACGCCGCCTGATGGGCTTTGGGCATCGCGTGTACAAGAACTATGACCCACGCGCGAAGATCCTCAAAGCGATGGCCGAGCAGGTATTCGAGGTTACCGGGCGCAATCCGCTCATCGATATCGCGGTCGAGCTTGAACGTATTGCACTGCAGGACGACTACTTCGTCGAGCACAAGCTCTACCCCAACGTCGATTTCTATTCCGGTATCATCTATCAGGCGATGGGCTTTCAGATGGAGATGTTTCCGGTGTTGTTCGCGATTCCGCGCACCTCGGGATGGATGGCGCAGTGGGCTGAGATGGTTCGGGACCCTGAACAGGCCATCGCCCGCCCGCGACAGGTTTATATTGGCGAGCAGACGAGGCATTACAGCGAAATTGACGGCAGGCCTAAACCGACTATGCGAGAGGACGCGGTCAGCGAAGCGATATAAGCCCGAAGGGGTTCGGCCCGAAGGCTATGCGCGCATACGCATCTGAAGTGAATACTTGACAGATCAGGGGTGGCATAAAGCGGCTGGGCTTGCTAAAAAAGAGTAGGCATGTATTAGGTATGGGAGGGCGTGAACCTAATCCATTGCGGGAAGTAATCTATGGAACGGCACACCGAAACTCGAATCCGGTATTTGAATATCGATGAGATGTTCCTCCGGATTGACAAACTTCGCACCGAACGCGAGCTATTTGAAGCCCAAGCTGCTCAAAGCACCGATTTCGTCGCACAATTTGAAGGGTGGGCGGCAGCGGAATCCACTGCGGCCGCTTGGATGCAAACGGCCGAGACGCCTCAGCTCCAAAACAGATCAACTCGTACCGAGCGCTTTTCCGACCCGGCCTATGTCTGGATGGGTGACGATATGGCGGTGCATCTGGAAGCCGCCGATCCGTCGGAATTGGACATCGATACCGATACAGAGTTCGACCGCAACACTGCGCAAAGAGAGCCTTGGCGTGACGCTCCGCCGGGATTTCTCGCGAAGTGGGGTCTTGAGCGCTATGCGCTGGGCGTCACGGCGGTCGGGATCATCGCGTTGATCATCGCCGGCACGGCGATGCGTACCGGACCGAATGACATGATGTCGCGCAGCATGGCGATGGCTAACCTGTCGGCCGGACGCGACCCCTATAACGAAGTCGCGACCGAGGAAAACGTGGTTGCGATGCCTGGCGACCAGGTCGAGGTCGCGGCCGTCGCGCCCCGGCGTCAGTCTCCTACTCCCGATGAAATGGATGAGCGAGTTCATCAGGCGCTCGCAGACCAGGGCTTCTGGGATATCGGCGTGTCGGCGGGCAGTCATGGCGATGTCTATCTGGCGGGTGACGTTTACAGCACCGACGACGTCAATTATGTGATCGCGGTTGCGCGCCATGCCGCTCACGCTGCAAACGTGTTCTTTCTGCACCCGGATGTACTTTCCGCTCAGGGGCCGGCATATTTCGGCGCGGCGGCGGACTACGCGCCCGCTGTCTGGGGAGCAAAGATCTCTTACGTGGCAATCGGCTCCCCGGCATACATGGCTGGGGTACGCGCGGGCGACGTGATCCGTGGGTTCGATGGCAAGATGGTCGCGGATGCAGATGATCTGCAAAAGGCAGTTTCCGCACATCAGCCCGGCCAGAGAATCCAGATTAGGGTCTGGCGCGATGACGCCAACCAATTCCTGGTCGCGCGCCTGTTCAACCAAGCCGCGAACCGAAGTCGCGATGCGCTAGGCTTTACCCAATCCGCTTTCTGTCAAAGGCCGCGTGATGAGCTTTCAAAATCACGCGGCCTTCGTTTTATCACCGCGCAATGGTTATTGGCGAATCAGAAAAGACCTCAGTATTCGGAGTGTCTGCTCTGGCTGTTCTATGAAGAACAGATGACCCGCGCCCTCAATCATTGCGATCTCGGAATTGGGAATATTTTCGTGTAGCACGTGGCTGTTCTGCGCTGGGATAACTGCATCGGCCGTTCCGGTAAGCACGAGAGTCGGCGATGTAATTTTGGAGAGCCGCTGGCCCGAGTCGTGTCGAATAACGGCGTCGATCTGTCGCCGATAAGCGAAATACGGCTGCACATCGAGGCTCTTCTTCGCGATAAACTCGGCGACCGCTTCTGGTTGGTCCCTTCCAAATCCGTCTGAAAACGCGAAGGGCGCGAGGTTCCGAATGCGCACGGCCCAATCTTCGGTCTCAAGCGCAAATGCCTCGTCGATCTTCGGTGCTGGCCGGATAACCTTCTGACCGCCGCAATGCGTGCATCCTAAAACAAGTCGTTCCACTTTTTCGGGAAAGTTGAGCGCCAATTCCTGCGCGATCATTCCGCCCATTGAGACTCCGAAAACATTCGCGCGGGGAATGCCCAGACTATCTAGAAGCGCCGCCGCATCCGAAGCCATCAGGGATATGGTGTACCATTCCTGAGGCTTGTCCGATCTGCCGCTGCCGCGATTATCGAACACGACGACTTTGAATTCGCGGGCCAGAAGGTGTGCGAACGGGTACCAATCGGGCACCGTACCCGGAATGCCCTCGATCAGCAGCAATGGCGGCCCTTCACCAAGCAACTCATAGTAGATTTGGATTCCGTTGATTTTCGATACCGGCACTTGGGCGCTCCTATGCGCGGTCTTTGAAGTGAGGCTTGCGTTTCTCGACAAAGGCGCGGGCACCCTCTTCGATATATCCCGCGCGAACGCATAGCACCTGGTTGCGGTCTTCCATCGCGATTGCCTGCTCCAGGCTGCCCGCATCGACGCTCGCCCACAGGCATTCCTTGGTCATCCGAAGCCCCAGCGGCGAGGTCTCAGTCATCTCGAGTGCGAGCTTTGCGGCGGCCGCGTCCACCTCGGCGTCGGGGTGAAGCTCCGAAACCAGTCCGGTCGCCAAAGCGCGCTGAGCGTTGATGAACCGCCCAGTCAGCATGAGTTCGGCCGCCACCGCCGTTCCGACCGCGCGCGGCAGATGGTAGCTGACGCCCATGTCGCAAGCGGTAAGCCCGATTCTGATGAAGGCCGCGTTGAAGCGCGCCGACTCGCCCGCGATTCGCGCGTCGCAGGCCAGCGCCAGCGCGAAACCACCGCCGGCCGCCGGCCCTCGCACGGCCGCGATGAAAGGTTGCGGCGCCCGACGCATCGCGACCACCAGATCGCTCATGCGCCGCTGCGACTCGACCGTATCCGTGGTCGAGGTTCCAAGCCCGGTCCCGCCGCGGTTCTGCTCCTTCAGATCGAGTCCCGCGCAGAACGCGCGGCCCGCACCCCGCATCACGACCACGCGAGTTTTGGTGTCGCCCGGGAGCCGTCGCAGGAAGTCTTCGAGTTCGGAGACCATCTGGCCGCTGAGCGCGTTCAGATTGTGCGGCCGGTTAGAAGTCAGCCAGCAAACCGCTCCTTCATTTCTGGTCTCGATCGCTTCATAAGCCATTGATTGTTCTCCCGCATGGAATCTGTTTGTGGCGCATTACGGCGATTGGCCTGATGCTCTCTCATGTCGCCGCCCAAATGCGCTCCGTTCGCACGCTATTTTTTGCCTGCGCCGCGTTAGTGCCCCTTATTGTCCCTTGACATAACTTTGACCGCGCCGGAACCTTTGCCCCATCCTCGATTCCACGGCGGCGCCCGAGCATTTCGCTGGCGAGACCAGCACGAGGTAAGGAGACGCGATGGCTGGAGAGAGTGACATTCTGACAATCGCCGAGTTGTCGCGGCATTTGAGGGTTCATCCAACCACCATTTATCGCCTGCTGCGCCAAGGGCGTATTCCCGGATTCCGGGTCGGCAGTGCGTGGCGCTTCAACAAGACCGCAATCGAAAAATGGGAACATACGCAGGGACCCATAACCGACTTCGACATGCCTCAGCGTGGACGTCGCTCACGCGGCGCAAAAGTCGCGCGTGGCAGAAAGTAGAGCGCAGAGCCCGATCCCTCTGCAAGCGCGGATTTCCGCGCCGCAGAAGCCTGCGTATCGATAACAGGACCTCACCTCCCGCTGACTCGACCGATCCTCGTCCCGCGTGCATGTGAACCGGATGCGCAGCGCGCATATTGAGCCGCGTCGCGCGCAAGCTGCGTGCATGGCAAGATATCTGCGTGAGCGCGAGCGATGAGTGAGCGGCCCAATCTCCTGATGTTTATGCCCGACCAGTTGCGCGCGGACGCGGTCGGCGCGTTCGGCAACTCCGTTGTGCGCACGCCTAATATCGACGCGCTGGCCGCGCGCGGAACGATCTTCTCGAACGCCTTTTCGCAGCACAGCTTGTGCGGACCAAGCCGCGTCTCGATGTTCACCGGATGGTACCCGCACGTGCAGGGGCATCGCACGCTCACCAACCTGCTGAAGCCGTGGGAGCCGAACTTGCTCAAGTCGCTCAAGGAATCGGGCTACAACGTCGCGTGGGTCGGACAGCGCGGCGACACTTTCGCGCCCGGTGTCACAGAGGCCAGCACCGACTTTGCCGGATGGATCGTCAGGCCAAAAGCCGGATTCATGCCGTCCCCGTTTCCCGCCGGTCACCGGCTTCGTTATTCCTTTTATCACGGCAAGCGCGACGCCGACGGAGTCGTGCTCGATTTTGACGAGGCTACCGTGCAGAGCGCGGAAGAATGGCTCGCCGGCGGACCGCGCGAGCCCTGGGTGTTATTCGCCGCGCTGATATTTCCGCATCCGCCGTTCGAGGTCGAGGAGCCGTGGTTCTCGATGCATCCGCGGCGCGGACTGCCCAGGCGTGCGCCCGCGAATTTCGAGGACAAGCCGCGCCACATGGGCGCGATGTACGAAAGATACGAACTCGGCCGGCTTACCGACGACGATTACAACGAAATCGTCGCAACCTACTATGGGATGATCGCGCGGGTAGATAGCCAGCTCGGACGCGTGGTGCAGGCCGTTGATCGCGCCGGCTTCGCGTCGCGTACCGTAACCGCATTTTTCACCGATCACGGCGAATACGCCGGCGATTTCGGGCTGGTCGAGAAATGGCCCGCCGGGGTCAGCGAGTGCCTGCTGCGCAATCCTCTGATCCTTGCGGGGCCGGGAATCAAACAAAGCCACGTCTCGAACGAGATGGTCGAGATGGTTGATCTGACTCCCACGATGCTCGAGCTCGCCGAGCAAAGTCCCGCGTACACGCAATTCGGCAAAAGCCTGGTTCCGCTGCTGCGCGGCGACAAGGCGCGCCATCGAGACGCCGCTTTCTCCGAAGGTGGTTATCTGATCGAAGAAGAGCCGCAGTTCGAGCACGCACCGTTTCCGTACGATCGCAAGGCCGCCCTCGAGCATGAGGATCCAGCGGCCAACGGCCGCGCGATCGCGAGACGGGATTTCAAGTGGACCTTCATCTACCGGCTCTACGAGAAACCCGAGCTCTACGATCGCGAAAACGATCCGCTCGAAACGATCAACCTCGCCGGACGCGCCGAACACCCCGGGCTCGAGCGGAGCTTTCGCGATCAGATTCTCGCGTGGCTATGCAGCACCTCGGACGTGATTCCGCGCGAAGAAGATCCGCGCTTTCCCAGGCTCGAGCCGCGTCCGTTCAAGAAGGCATGATGGGTTCGTTCGCTGCGCCGTTTGACAACCGCGCGCCTAACCTAATAGCTAACCTTCAAACGAAGCCAAGGTGGAGTGATACGCGGCGATGCCGACCAAGTACACCGACGTTAAGGGCCACGCGACTTACTATTTCTATCACGGCGCAACTTGCCTGCCCGATGTGGTGCCGGATCTCAGCCGCGGACGTGCGATTATTCTCATCCACGGCGCGGGATCCAACGCGCATTCGTGGCATCGCCAGGTCGATGCGCTTGGCACGAACAACAGCCCGGTCGCGCTCGATCTACCCGGCCATGGCCGCTCGGCGGGGGTCGAGGGCCTTGCCACGGTGCAGGACTACGCGGATTTTGTCGCCGCGTTCATGGATGCGCTGAAATTGCGCTCGGCCGTAATCATGGGCCATTCGATGGGCGGCGCGGTCGCGATGGAGATGGCACTGCGGCATCCGGCGCGAGTGCAGGCGCTGGTCCTGGTCGCGACCGCGGCGAAGTTCAATCTGCCGCCGAATCTGGTCGAGGGACTGCGCGCGGTGATGATGGGGCGCGCGCCGCAGGGATTCACGACCGACGGCTACTCGCCCAGGACGATCAAGGAAAACTTCGACGTCATCCGCGAAGGCTGGATGGAACAGATCCGGACCGACCCGCGCGTTCGTTACACCGATGTTGCCGCGTGCATGAAGGTCGATTTGCGCGATGCGATCGCGAAGATCGACAAACCCACGCTGGTCGTCGCCGGCGCCGACGACCTGGGCACTCCGCCTGCCGACGCCGAAATCATTCACGCCAAAATCCGCGGCGCAAAGCTCGTGACAATTCCTGATTCGGGCCACGTGATCGTGCACGAGCGCCCCGCCGAGCTGCAGGCCGCCGTCGATTCGTTCCTCGCCGAGCTGAAGTAACGCCCCCTCAAGTAAGGATCTCGCCATGAGTCTTTCCCGCAAAACCGCAGTCGCCGGAGTATTCGAGCATCCGACCCGCTTCGCTCCGGACAAGTCGATGTTTCAAATCATGGCCGAGAGCGTGCGCGGTGCGCTCGACGACGCCGGCCTCACGATCAAAGAGGTTGACGGCCTCGCGACCACCGGCATGGGCATGGGCGGTATGGGGATCATCGGGTTCTCTGATTATCTGAACCTGACGCCCAATTACGTCGATTCGACCGCGATCGGCGGATCGTCGTTCGTCGCGCACACCGCGCACGCGGCCGCCGCGATCGCCGCCGGGCTGTGCGAAGTGTGCGTGGTCGTATACGGCTCGACCGCGGCGTCCTCGCGCTTCGCAATCGGCACCGGAGGCGCAGGAGGATCGGGCGACCCGCCCGATCAGTACGACGCCCCGTTCGGCGTCACGACGGTTGGCGCGTACGCGATGATCGCGCAGCGCCACATGCATGATTACGGCACCACTTCGGAGCAGCTCGCCGAGATCGCGGTTACGATGCGGCTGCATGCGTCGATGAATCCGGTGGCGAAGTATCGCGACCCGATCACGGTCGAAGACGTGCTCGCATCACGCGTGATCTCGTCGCCGCTGCATCTGCTCGATTGCTGCATCATTTCCGACGGCGGCGGCGCGCTGGTGATCACCTCGGCCGAGCGCGCGAAGAGCCTCAAGAAGAAGCCAGTCTATATTCTAGGCGTAGGCGAGGCGGTTCGGCACGCGGCGCGCGGCCAGCGCGATTATCTTGATATCGCCGCGGCGCAATCGGGCAAGCTCGCATTCGAGCGCGCGGGAGTGTCGCACAAAGATATTGACATGGCGATGATCTACGATTCGTTCACCGTCACCGTGCTCTCGACGCTCGAGAACCTGGGGTTCTGCAAACGCGGTGAGGGCGGCGCATTCGTGAGCGGCGGGCGGCTGCGCTATGACGGCGCGTTTCCGATCAACACCGACGGGGGCGGCCTGTCGTCGAATCATCCGGGAATGCGCGGGATCTTCCTGGTGATCGAGGCGGCCAAACAACTGCGCGGCGAATGCGGTCCGCGCCAGGTCAAGAATTGCAAAACCGCGCTGGTGCACGGCACCGGCGGAGCGCTCGGCACGCGCCATTCGGGCGCTACGCTCATCCTCTCGAATCAGTAGGTCACTGCCATGCCTGAACAAAAGGAAAAAAAATATTCCAAGCCGCTGCCGCATCTCGACGAGGAAAATCGCCCGTGGTGGGAAGCGATGAAGCGGCACGAGCTGTACATCCAGAAATGCCGCGATTGCGGCGATATCCGCTATTATCCGCGCGCGCTGTGCACGAGCTGCCTGTCCTCGAACACCGAATGGATTCGCGCCAAGGGCCGCGGCAAGGTCTATACCTTCACCGCGACCTACCAGAATGGCGCGGCCGGATTTCGCGAATCGCTGCCCTATATCATGGCCTACGTCGAGCTCGATGAGGGGCTCAAGATGCTTACCAATCTGGTGGAATGCCGCCCGGAAGAGGTTAAAATAGGGATGCCCGTCGAGGTCGTATACGAGGATGTCACCCCGGAGGTGACGCTCGCGAAATTTCGCCCGGCGAGGTAAGGAACTTAGCCGCTTGAGCACAATCCTTGATCTGCATTCGCATAGCGAAGCGTCCGAAGACAGCCGCGCACCGGTAGAGGCATACCTCAACTGGATCAGGCTTAGGCGCGCCGAACGACCATTGGACGGAATCGTCCTGACGGAGCATCGCCAGTTCAACCGCGAGGCCGACTATCGCGCGCTCGAAGACCAATTCGGTGTGATGGTTCTGCGCGCGTCGGAAGTTGAGACCAACTACGGCCATGTCTTGGTGTACGGCGTCAACGACGATATCCTGGCGCGTTTTGATTTCGCCAATATCAGGCTCGACGCGCAAACCCTGGTCGATGAAGTCGCGCGGCTGGGCGGAGTTGCGGTGCCGTGTCATCCGGGCCGCCCGAATATCGGTCTCTATGAGCATTACGCGACCCAGCCCGCGCTGGAGAACGTGGTCGCGGTCGAAGTTCTAAATGGCGGCTCGCGCAAGGGCGAAGATGAGCGCAGTGCGGAACTGGTCGCGCGTTTCGGCTACCGCGCGGTGGGCGGATCTGACAGCCACCTGGTGAGCCTGATCGGCCTGTGCGCGACGCGCTTTGCGGCCGAAATTCGATCGACTGACGACCTGGTGCGCGAACTCAAGACTGGCGTCTACGAGCCGGTGGATTTTCGTCCCAGGCGCAAACCGGTTGCGCATGCGGTGGCCGAGGAAACGAGATAATCACGATGGCTGTGGAATACGATCCCGCGCTGATCAACAAAGTTTTTGAAATTACCGATCCGGTTACTGTCACGCGCGAGAAAATCGCGAAGTTCTGCACCGCGATCGGCGAGACCAATCCGCTCTACACCGACGATGAAGCGGCCAGGAATGGCCCCTTTGGCGGGTTGGTCGCGCCGCCGTCGTTCGCCACGATGTTCCGCAACGGACGCCATTTTTTTGAGAATGTTCCGCGCTTCGGCAGACGCGGCTTCGACGCCGGCAAGGACGTTGAATTCGTCGAGCCGATCCGCCCGGGCGACGCGGTCACTCTCAGCTCCGCGGTTAAGGAAATTTACGAGAAGACCGGGCGCACTGGAACGATGGTGTTCGTGGTGATCCGGTCAACCCTCAAAAACCAGAAAGCCGAGGTCGTCGCACACATCGACCATCGCTTCATGAACCGCCCGTAACCATCGGCGCATCGCGACCAAGAGCATGAAAAGTTTTGCGGACGTAACCATCGGCGACACGCTCGGACCCTCCGAGCATTTCGTAAGCAAGGATCAATGCCGCGCATTCGCGCGCGCGGGCGGAATCGAAGCGCCGCGCTTCATGGACGACGAAGGCGCGAAAAAAGAAGGGCTGCCCGGAATGATCCTGCCGGGCAACATGAGCCTGGGCCTGCTCTCGAAATTCGTAACCGATTGGATCGGCGTCGAAGGCGGCGCCCGCCTGATCCGGATGAGCACCACCTACCGCGTGCCCGTGCAGCCCGACCATACGCTAACGATCAGCGGTTTCGTCACCCACTCGACGGCGGCCGAACGCACAGCGGAAATTGACGTCTGGATAGAAAACGAAGAAGCCGAGCGCCTGGTAACCGGCACCGCCACCGTCCAGTTCGACAAGTAGCGCCAGGTGACGCCGGCTTTAGCCGGTGCGGGACACAGGCTAAAGCCTGTGCCACCAATCCTCTCTCGACTTTCATGGCAGTGAATGAGCAATCACCGCACAAGAGAGCAATCACTGCGCCACTGATCACTTTGCTCTTTTACCGATATGACTAATCGCTTCGCGAAGATTCTTCGCCGGCCGGCCAAGTCACAACGCGCGGAGTTCGGAGGCGATATCGCGGCGCATCGCGAGGATCGCGGGCACCGTCGCGCTGAGCAGTCCGATCGCGGTGGCGATTAGAAAGCTCTCGATGGCGACGATCGGCAGTAGCCGCAGGATTTGCGCGAATGGTCCCAAAACCGCCCCCGCATACGGCACCAGAGCGAGCGCGACATATGCCAGCGCGCATCCGAGCGCGCCGCCGGCGCATCCGATGAGCGCGCCCTCGCCGAGTAACATCGCAACGATCGTTCGAGAGTTGAACCCGAGCGATCGCATTACCGCGAGTTCATTTTTGCGCTCGCGCACCGCCATCGCGGCCGTGTTCGCGGCGACCATCCCGATTACGATCACGACGATGAACGCCAGGATTTTTACTCCGTCGAACAGCAGCCGAAACATGCGGAGCTGATTGAGCGCGAGTGTTATCTCGGATTCGGTGGTGGTCTCAAACTGGGAATTCGCGAAGCGGGTGTCTATTTCGCTGATTACGGCCGGAATCGAATCAGAACGATCCACCTTGATGAAATAAAGAATCACCTGGCCGTGCACCGGCGAAGCCTCATCGATGAAGTCGCGCCGCATGATTAGCGCGTTGCCGGGCCCTTTGGGGCCGAGCGCTCCGAGAATTTTGACCTCCAGAGTTCCCTCGACGCCGCTGAGCGTGATCGTGTCGCCGACTTTCCATCCGTAGCGCTTCATCATCGCCGGATTGGCGACACCTCCGGAGCGCACATGCTGCAACTGATCCTCCACCGCGGCGGAGATTCCCCAGTCGGGCCAAATCTCGCGTAATGCATCCGGATCAACTCCCACGCCCGCGACCAAATCCGCCGCCTTGCGGTAGTTGCCGACCCATACTGCATAACCGCTAACCGCCATGACATGCGGCATCGCGCGGATGGTGGGTTCGTACGCGGCGGGAAGCGCGTAAAAGAATCCGGCTTTGTTGTGAACGATTATTCGTAATTCGTTCGCGGAATCGTGCAGGATTTGATCGACCACCGCCGGCAGGCTGATCAGCGCGGCGAAGATAAAAATCGACACGCCGATCGAGAGCACGGTCAACAGCGTGCGCCGGCGGTTTCGCAGCAGGTTGCGGAAGATCAGGGGAAGAAATTTCATCGTCGCCGCGGTCGCGGCATTGAAACGCCTGCAGGCGCCGCCGCTACAACAAAGCGCCGCGAAAGGGTTCGTCGCGCGGAGGTGGATATTGCAGCAGGTTGATTGCCCACTTGCGCGCTTGCTGCAGCGCTTCTTCGGCACGGCGGAAGGTCCGCTCCCGATACATCACGCTCCACACGTACGCATCGACCGACGGTTCGTCGCCGAGGGTTACGTCCAGCATCCAATCCTCGAGACCGGGGCCGCAAATGAGAAGCCGCACCAGGCGGCCGTGGTCGAGAATTATTCCACGCGCCTCACGCGGGAGACGGAACTCGTCCTTGACGCGCTTGACCAGATGCGGAGGGTAATGCTCTTCGGTCATCGCAAGGTAAACCCATTCGCCCTGGCCAGGATTGGCTTGGCGCGCGATACGCAAATTGTTGTCGGTGAGGTCGTCCTTGGCGCGATCCTGATCATAGTCGCGCGCGACCTGGTAAAACGCCATCGCGACCGGCAGCTCGGGCATCTCGATCTCGGATTTTGCTTGCTTGGGTTTTTTGAAGGTGGTTTCGACCCACCAACGATTCTCGACGTTGGGTTTGTTCGCCATGGCGGGGTCGATTCTACGCCGCTCTGGAACGCCGCGCTCGCCGCGCCGACCCTGCTCGCGATCTATCCGCCGTCCGGGCCCGCCGCTTGCGCGAGCCACGTGCCGGGGCGCGCCGCGCCTTGCGGGAGGTACGCAGCCCCGTGACCATCCGGCGCATGAAGGCATCGGCCTTGCGCTCGGCGTCGGTCCAGAACAGGTAATGACCCATCTCGTGATAGATCATCTGCACCCACATCCGCTCGCTGTTGTGGATACGGCCGCGTTTCCAGTTTTCGGGATGCACCAGATGGATCCGGCCGTCTTCATAGGTTTTGCCGGCTGCCCTGCCCCAATCGATATACTCAAACCATGAAATTCGCGGACGCCGCACGGCGAAGTAGCGGCACAGGCGCGCGACCGCGCGGTTAAACGAGGCCTTGCGATGGCTGCGAAAGAACTCGACCAATTCGCGGTCGATTGAGCGCCGATGAACTTTCGGCGGAACCATCATGCGCACGGCCAGACCTCCGGAGAGCGACGGGAGTGTCCAAATCATACGAAGCACGCGCCGGGACAGTCAAAGCGGAAATCAAAAATGGCCTAAATAGCTGAAATAGCTGGATATTTCTCGGATACGGCGATGAAGCCGCGCGCCGCCCGAGCCTTGGATGGCGCGACTTTCAGCCAATGGCGCCGGACTCTTTGAGCTGCGCGATTTCCTGCCACGTCAGGCCCACCTCGAGCGCGACTTCCTCAGTATGCGCACCAAGCTCGGGTGCTGCGCGATGTGCTCGCGGCGCGACGTCGCCGAAATAGACAGGGCTGTTGACGATCCGAGCGCCGGGGAACGCGGGATGATCGACTTCGGCGAACGCGCCAATCGCATGCGCCTGCGGATCGCGCAGGACTTCGGCGCCGGTATGCACGGGAGCCCAGATGAGTTCGTGACGATCGAAAATAGGCGCCCACTGTTCGCGGGTTCGCGTCGCGACCGCCGCATCGATTTCCGCGGTCATCGCGACGCAGTTCTGTGCGCGCGCCGCCCCGTCGGCAAAGCGCGGATCATTCTGCCATTCGCGATGCCCCAGCGCGGCGCAGAATTGCGGCCAGAAGCGGTCGGACTGGATCAGCACGAAGTAGATCCATTTTCCGTCCTGGCACGCATACGAACTCCACAGCGGATTGATCCGCTGGTTGCGGCTTTCGCTGGCCGGACTGGTGCCGGTCATCAGTCCGACGGTCAGGTCACTTGCGTTCATCCAAAGGCCCATCGAGAACAGCGAGATTCGCACCTCGCGCCCGCGGCCGGTGCGGGTGCGTGCGAGGAGCGCGGCCGAGATCGCGCCGGCAAGACCGAGCCCGACGGCATGATCGATCATCGCAGGGCGCTGCGCGGGCGGCGGCGCTCCCGGCTCCTGGATCGTCGCCATCAGGCCAGAGCGCGCCCACGCCGCGGCGTAGTCATATGCGGGCCGGTCGCGATCCGGTCCGTTATGCCCGTAGCCGTTGAGCGACGCGTAAATGAGCCGCGGGTTTCGCGGCGCCAGCGCTTCGTAGCCGAGCTTCATCCGTTCGAGCGCTCCCAGGCGCAGGCTGGTGACGAAGACGTCGGCGCGGTCGATTATCTTGAGCGCGAACTCGAGTCCGTCGGGCTTGCGCACGTCGACCGCAACCGAACGCTTGTTGCGATTATCGAGTTCGTACGGCGGACGCACGCGGAGCTTTGGATCGTTCATCGCGCGGCTGGTTGCTCCGCGAATCGGATCGCCGCCGTCCGGATTTTCGAGCTTGATCGCGTCCGCGCCCCAATCTGCCAGCACTGCAGCGGTTGACGGTCCTGCTACCCACATCGCGAGTTCCACCACTTTGATACCGGAAAGAGGACGATCGTCCATCGCGCAAACCACCTCGGCATAGCTCGGCGCACGCGGATTATCGCGTGCGCGAAAAGATAAAAAAACCGAATTGCCAGTCGATTGCTAGCAGGGATATGGCCGAATTTGAAAGCGATGCGCAACCGACGCGAAGTCGGGGCGCGACAATCGCTCCCGCCTCACCGGCGTTGCTGCAGTGGACGGGTGCGAGTCTTGCGCCGACGTCTGACGCGGTTGACCGTCAGACGCTGCACGCGGCTGGCTTCCTTGAGCCTCAGTCTGAGCGGCGCGACGCGGGCTTCCTTGTTGTCGCCCGAGACGAGAGCACGCAGGCGCCATCTGAGGGCCTCTGCATCGATTCCGAGGGCGTCGCAGACGCTCTCGAACGCCAGCGGACATTTTGCACCGTGCGCAAAGATCCAGCTCCACGCCTCGCCAAACGGGCCGCGCTTGCGCGCGCTCTCCGAATGGTGGAAATCCTGCACGATGTTGATCGCGTCGGCCAGGACCGCCAGCATCAGGCGCTGCTCGCTCGAAAGCGAGTGGGTGCCAATAAGTTCGAAGAATTGGCTGCGCAGAATAACGTCGGGAAAAGGGCGCACATCGCTGCGAGGGCTGACGGTTTCGGACGGGAGCATCTTGATTGACCTCCGCCGCGAAACTTCTAAAACTATCCCGAGCTTCGCGGCATATTTCCAAACACAGTCACAGACACACTTATCCTGCCGCTCGCCCGCGCTAATCCTGCTGGACGGCATGTCGAAGTTAGAGCGTTCGTAACTTGCTTGCAAACGGAATCGATATCTCGGCCGCAAGCGCAAAATCTCTGCATAAGGAGGGGTCGTCCAAATCGGTACTTCAAATAAGTTCTTCTTGAGCAATGCTGCGTCGCCGCCGGCACGCCGATGCGCCCAACGGAGCGTTTCTGCTATACTCCGGTGAGTCGCGGCGCCGCAGCGAGCGACGCCAATCCAATACTCGCGCTTTTCCTTCGGGCGCGGACCGCCCGTAAATCGGTTCGGGAGCATCGACAATGGCTGACTTTTATAGCAAGGAAACCTCCAAGCATCTGCGCAAACTCCGGCAAATGGCGCCCGATATGTTCAAGGGCTTCCTCGATTTCGACCAAGTCGTCTTCAAGGACGGCGCGATCCCGTCGAAGACCAAGGAGTTGATGGCGATAACCGCGGCGCACGTCACGCAGTGCCCATGGTGTATCGAGGCGCACGTCACCCGCGCGAAGGACAAGGGCTGCACCGACGAGGAAATCGCCGAGGCGGTGTGGGTGGCGGCCGCGATGCGCGCGGGAGCGGCGTTCAGCCACGGCGCAATCGCGATGTCGGTAACCGAAGAGCACAAGCACTAGACGGCGCCGTCGGGCGAAATTATCAGGCAGCATTATCGAAATGGATCAGCAGGCAGCTTCGGCACGTAAAACCCGCGCGGTGGAAATCGGCGCGATCAAGGTAGGCGGCGGAAATCCGGTAGTGGTGCAGTCGATGTGCGCGACGCGGACGATCGACATCGATCTGACCGTCGCGCAGGCGCATCAACTCGCCGACGCGGGCGCGGGAATCGTGCGAATCGCGATGGACTCGGACAAGGAGATTCCCGCGATCATCGAGATCCGCAAGCAGACCAAGGGCATCACGCTCTCGGTTGATCTGCAGGAGAATTACCGGATCGCCGATCGCGTTGCGCCGTACGTGGATAAGATCCGCTACAACCCCGGCCACCTGCATCATATCGAGAAAAAGAAAACCATCGAGCAGAAAGTGAAATGGCTGGTCGAGGTCGCGCGCGACAGCAACGTCGCGATCCGTATCGGCGTCAATTGCGGTTCGGTCGCGCCCGCGTTCCTGGAAAAATATCCCGGCGATCAATTGGGCGCGATCGTCGAGTCGGCTGCGTATCACTGCGACCTGATGGACGAGCTCGGCTTCACGCGCTTTGTCGTGTCGCTCAAGGACTCCGAGCCGCAAAAGGTAATCGACGCCAATCGCCGCTTCGCCGAGCGCCGTCCCGACGTGCCGATTCATCTGGGGGTGACGGAAGCCGGACTTCCCCCCGACGGCATCATCAAGACCCGCCTCGCGTTCGAGAAGCTGCTCGCGCAGGGAATCGGCGAGACCATTCGCGTGTCGCTGACTCTTCCCAACGAGCGCAAGCACGAGGAAGTTCTGGTCGGCCACAAGATTATCGGCGACGTACAGGCCGGCCGCTTCATCTCGGTGCCGGAATTCGGCAAGGGCCTGAACATCATCTCGTGCCCGTCATGCTCGCGGGTCGAGAACGAGAAATTTGTCGAGTTGGCCCAGCAGGTCAAGGTGCTGAGCGAGTACGCGGCGAAGCATCGCATCACCATCGCGGTGATGGGCTGCCGCGTGAACGGCCCCGGCGAGACTGACGATGCCGACCTGGGATTGTGGTGCGGTCCCACCACGGTGAATCTGAAGAAGAAAGACAAGAAGGTCGGATTCTTCAGCTACGACGACGTGCTGCCGCGCCTGAAGATCGAGCTAGACAAGCTAATCGCGCTCCGCACCGGCGCCTCGGCGAACTAAGCTTTCCTGATCGCGCCGGTCACGCCCGCACCACGCGCAAGCCGAGGTGCCGCTCCAACGGATCGAAGTCGCGATCGCAATGTAGCAGCTCGTGGCCTTCAATGATGCAAAACGTCGCGATTAACGTGTTGATCGTAGTGCGGACCGTCACTCCGAGAGCTCGGAGCTTGCGATGATTTCGGGCAGCCAGGATCGCGATCTCGCGGCCTGCGATCGGGCGGCATTCGAGCGTGTCGAGCTGTCCAAGCGCCCGCTGAAAATCAAGATCGGAGCGAAACCCCTGCAGAATCTCGATAAGGATTAGGTCGCCGATCAGCAGCTCCTCAGTTCCGAGCAGCCGGTTCAGCAGGTCGGTCTCGGCGGTAGCCCGGCCGATGAAGTAGTTAATCCAAACCGAGGAATCGACCACTATCATCGCTTCAGAAAGCGGTCGCGCCGCATCGCGTTCAGATCGCCTTCCCAGTGCAGCTTTCCGCGCGCCGATCGAATCAGTCTCGCCTGCTCTGCGAGCCGCACCATCAGTTCGAGTCCGCGCTCAACCGCCTCCCGCTTGGTGGCCGCGCCCGAAACTCGCATCGCCTTCTTCATCAAGGCGTCATCGATCACGATATTGGTCCGCACGAATTTTCATTCCTCGATGTGAATGCTACGTCGCTGCAATACACACGACCAGTGTGCGCGTTCCTGCGCGTGGCTGCCGCGCGAGAAATCCCGGACCAGAGGCCGCCGCATGATCTGTGGACTCGCAGCATGGACGCCTCGGGATTCCTCGCCTATGGCTCGGAATGACGGTTGGCGGCTCGGCTGAGGCTACGATACTTATGCATCGAGCCCACACCCGTCATTTCGACCGAAGGGAGAAATCCCGAGGCGTTCGTGCACTCACCCGCGAACTGCATAGAGCCTAAGGGTGGAGCGAGGGATTTCTCGCGCGCGGGAATGACACCCTCGGCGCTCCCCCTCCCCCCGTCTTGCGCGCCCGTCGGGACCCTAGTCAGTTGGTGGAGACTACCAAGGAGCTAACATCATGAAGGTGAAGCGTCAGGAACTCGTCGAGAAGCTGTCAGGCTGTGTGGACTGGGGAGAAGCCCAGGAGGTTTTGAGGGAAGCCGGACCTGATGCTCTCAAAGGCGTGATTGCTGGGTTGGATGACGGTGATCCTCTCATCCGAAAATGGTGCGCGTCCTTTCTCGACCACAACGCCACCTCCGAAGCGATTCCCGCGATGATCCGCGCGCTCGATGATAAATCGGCCGACGTGCGACGCCATGCGGTACACGCCATCGGATGCCAGCCGTGCAAGCTCGAGCCATTGCCGGTCGATGTCATTGCGCAACTGATCCGGAAAGCCACCGATGACCCTAGCGTCCGAGTCCGTCGCGCGGCCGTTCATCTGCTCGGGTTACAACCAGCGGATCCGCGCATCATCTCTGCGCTCAAGGGAATCATGCGGTCGGAAGGTGATTCGAAAGTGCTTTCAAACGCGCGGTTCGCAATCGCTGTGGAGTCCGACGGAACAAAGGCTGCTAAGTCAAGATAGTGGCGGGTGAACGAAGGGACTTGTTCAGGAGATGAAGCACTCGCTCGCGATAGGCTGCCATATCGCGATCGCCTCCTGTTGGCGCGATTTCGTTTTGAAGCGTCCTCAGGCAACCGAGGGCAAGACGCGGCGCGAAGTCAGCGGGAGTTGCCCGGACATAGCCGATATAATCCCGTACGATCCCAGCGAAGTTCAGAGGAGCAACGTCGTAGATCATGTATTTGGCAAATCCGATCAGGCGGTCTTCGAACCTGGCTTCTTCGAAATCAAGATAGGCAGTCACTATTTTTCCATCGGTCAGGAAATTGCCCGGCTGGTAGTCGCCATTTGAAAAAACCAGTGAGTCGCTCGGCAGGCTGGTTCTCAAATGAGATATCGCGTCTCTGAAAAGAGTATGCTCGCTCCAGGCACTTTCTCTCGATTCAATTGCCCGCAGAACATCCGTCAATCGGACCTTCGGAAGAATCTCGCCTGCGCTTGCTTCAAGCTGCGACGAAAGTGCGTTCAGCCGTACAACCCCTTCGATCAATAGTGTTTTGGCCTGCCGCAGATTGCCTGGCGAAGACATGCTGAGTTTTTGCAGATTCACGCCGGGCAGGAACTCCATCAACGTAAGCCTCGCCGCTCGCGGGTCAGTGTCGGTTGAGCTCTTCAGAACCGCGGGCACCGGAAACCCGTGCTCCTTCAAAACTCGCAGGATGTCGGACTCATGATGACGCAGGGGTCTCCTCGATTTTTTGAAAACGATCTTCCGCTTTGTTCCATCCGCCAATTCGAGTGTTAGGAGCACAGGGCAGGGAAGATCGTAGTTGTCGAAATAATGAGCCGAGCGGATTTTCGTGCCTTGCGGAAAGGCTGCGAGGACGAACTCTCGATCTTCGATCGAGAGAGTCGTGCGCCGCTCCATTTCAGATCTGTATTCCGGCGCGTCAATGTCAATATCCATTCTATACTACTTGCCGGAAGGCCATCGCCGGGACGACGCGCATTGCCTGCATCACGGGGATGATCGCGCTGGCGATACTCACTATGAGCGCCACGATGATCGCTGCGATCGCGGTCTCGGGACGCACTTGTACGTAGCCGAGCATGCCGGTTATTTCGCCCAGGCGGACGCCGTGGCCGAAATAGTAGAATGCCACGACAGCGCCAATGACTGCGCCGCCGACGCCGATCATCGCCGCTTCGGCGAACAGCAGAATTGCTACGTGCGATCGGGTGAATCCGAGCGCGCGCATCACCGCGACTTCGCCGATCCGGTCGCGCACCATCATCGCCATCGAGTTCCCCGCGATCAGCAACACGGTCAACACCACGACGATGCACAGGCTATAGATAATCGTGCGGATGTTCCCGATCGCGCTAACCACGTTTGCGACCGAATTGGATTCGGTCGTGGTTTCGGTTTCCGCGTCGGAATTGTGGAAATTATCGTCGATCTCGGTCGCCACCAGGCCCATGTTCTCGGTCCGGTCCACGCGCACCAGCAGAAACGACGCTCGGTCCTGAATATTCGCGCCGTATACTTTATTCACTGCATCGTCGAACATCCGGCGGTCGAAGAGGAAGGCGTGCGACATATATTCATTGGGAAACTCGACCAGCGGGATGAATGTCAGGGTGAGCCGGGAATCCCCAGGATTAGAAAGGGTGATCGGCTGTCCAAGTTTCCAGTCATATTCGTCCATCAGCGCGTATCCGACCATCGCGTAACGCCGGTCGGTCAGTAGCTTCTTTGCCAGATCAGCGGACACCTGGTAGTCACTGCTCGCGGTTACATTAGTGATATCTGAGGTTACTCCATAGGTGATTATGGGACTTTTGGGATCGCGATAGATCGCTCTCCATAAAATTTCCGGCGCGCATCCGAGCACGTGCGGCAGCTTTCTGATTGGACCGCAATAGCGCGCGGGCAAGCTATTGTTATTGCGCTCGGTGACCACCAGGCGCAGACCTTTCGATGCGTTATCGGCGATGCGGTCCATCGACCACGGCACTGCCACCAGAACGGTGTATATGAACACCGCGACGGCAAATGTCAGCGCGGTCAGAATGGTGCGGCGGAGCTGGCGGCGCATGTTCCGAAACGCGATGGTCAGAAGCTTGCCGATCATTTTCAACCTCGAGCGCTCACGCCTCTCTGAGTGAGCTGATAATCTCCATGCGTGACGCGCGGAGGGCAGGTGTCAGGCCGCCCACAATACCGATAACCATTGCTACGATAATTCCGACCGCGAACGCCCCCAGCGTCGGCCGATAGGAAAAGAACATCGCGCCGACGGTCATCGACCGGCTGGTTAATCCTGTCGCCCACGCCACGATGATCGACAGCACCACGCCGGCTGCGCCGCCCGCAATTCCCAGCAGCGCGCTTTCGATCACAAAACTGCCCAGGATATTGGCGCGCGAGAAGCCGAGCACGCGCAGCACGCCGATCTCGCGTCCGCACCGCGTCACTGCGGTGTACATCGTGTTCATCCCGCCGAAGATAGCGCCGATCGCGAGCGCCAGGGCCACGATCAAGCCCAGGTCTCTGAGTTGTGCGACTACTTTGGTCTGCGCCGCGTAGTATTCAGCCTCAGTTTCAGTATCGACGCTCAAGCGGCCGTCGGATTTGATTGCGTTTTGGAAGTCGGCACTTCGGTCGGGTTTCAGCACGACGTGTAGCGCCGTGGCACCGCCGGCATCCCAATGGCGATCGTTGATCAGATCTTCGATATTGGTCCAGATTTCCGATTCGCGTTCGCTGTCGTTATCGGAAAAAATTCCGACGATTTTCCACTCGCGATGGCTGTAGTGAAGCGTCGTCCCCGGTGCCAGGTAAGGAAAGCGCGCGAAGAGCTTGCGCCCGACTACCCATTCGTCACTGCCCCGCACCGGCCAGTGACCTTCGACGATGCGCAAATTCGGATGAACTTCGTACGCGATCGGTTCCACGCCACGGAGAATCGCGAACTCCTTGGCGCCCTTGGTGCGGCTGATATTCACACCCGCGATACTCTCGCGCGAGAGGAGCGGATGATGTCCAGCGTCAGTCGCGATTTCGGGCCGCACTCTCAGAATCTCGGTCGAGGGGTGCGGAACGAAGCTCTGGTTCTCGCTGGTCGCGCCGCGAGCCAGGACGATCCAATTGCTATTCTGGCCGGCGTTGGACAAAGCCTGCCGAAGTCCCGCGATAAAGCCGAACACAAGCACGAAAATCATCGAGACCAGCGCGACGCCGAGCACTGTCATGATCGAGGTCGCGCGCCGCTGCACCAGGCTGCGGAAATTGTAGCGAAGCGGAATCATCGCGCCCCCCGCCGAATCGCTCAGGAAATAACTAATGTGTATATGACCCCCAGTTAGCACGAGGGAGGACCAAATGGAATGAGGGCTTTGGCTAACGGGTGAGGGCGGGGCGCCTGGCGGGCTGCGGGCGCAGCAGCTCGGCGTTGCACGGTCCGGTTCGGCTTAAGTGAACGGCGCGGCGCTGACGGCTCTTCTATCTTCTAAATAGGTCGTTATCGATGACGCCGGTGTTGAGCTTTTGTGTGCCCGGATCAAGACGCATCGTGAGGAGCAAGTCCGTCCGATCGCCTGGGACGAACAACTCGTTGGCGAGTTCGATCTCATTCCCGCCGCCATTGGGTATGGTTCGTACGCTCCAAAGCGGGCACTGCGGAATCCTCGAATCCTCGGACGCTCTAGATCATAGCCGAGCAGGACGAACGTCTCGCTGTCGATGTAAATGCGCGCGCGGAGCGGCGTAATCGATGATGAGGCCTAATAAAGAGCAGAGATGACTGTCTTGGATGGGGACTGGCCTCCAGACGTAGGCTGAGCGCAACTCGAACTTCTCTTCGCCCAGTTCGAGTCCGAAGGCCCGAGCCGATTATCCCGGCGGGCTTCGTTTCGGCATGCAGGCAGGCAAGAACGGGCTGAGCTCCGAGTAAGCGAAACTTGTACGCCATCGGCGGCGGAGAAACGTATTCCCACCAGAACTGAGTACAACCGTAGGTACACTGATCTGAGGCGTATACCGATGCCAAAATATGAATTGGATCCCGCCTCCAAGATCGCACCATAACCTCCAACGGGGCGAAAGGATATCCGATCGAACTGCCGGACATGTGACCACTCGCCAGGATCCTCGAGGTCGCTCCATGCGACCGAATAGTCCCTGGAGCGGCCGCATTTCATGCCGCGAACTCTCCACTCGAAGGGAATCTTCGTGGAGATCTCTTGGAATCGGCTCGACCTTGCTGCGATGCGCGTAACGTATGAAAATAAGCGTATTGCACGGTCGCTCCGAACGGAAGTTGTCCTCATCGTCCCGAGGGGTCAGAGAATTCGTCTCGAGTGTTGACCGCGTAGGCTTGTGAGCGGTTTGAACTGAAGAGCATTACGTCATCAGGCACAAACGGACCCCAATGCCAGTTGTACGCCACCTTCATCGCAGCGTTCGGATCGTTGACGTCAACCAGCGGAAACGGAAAGCCTGCGACGTAATTATGCAACTCATTGCTTGTCACTCAAACGCACTTGACCCGAGTATTGCTCGGTGAGTTTCCGAAAGCGATGCGGCCATTCGATGCGCTCGGTCGGCACGACTGTGGCCCTGAGCCCATGAGCAATCGCAAATTTCAGCGCGGCGGGAAGATATTTCGCATACAGGTCAAGGTTGTTGCGATCGACAATTGTGCCGACGCGAGGCGGTTCGGGCGCGTTCGATTGGTAAGGCGTCCCGGCGCATGCGTTGCGCGCCACGCAGGCCAGCAGAAGCGCGATGGCAACGCCGACGCTCGCACGGCGATACAGGATCATTGGGTATTCTCTGGTCACGCTCGTCTTGTATGAAGGGCATGGTCTCGCGGGGATGACACGAAGTCAAATGTGCTAACAGCGTGGCGTCGTAAAATGTCTCGCGAGGCGCGAATTAGCGCGTGAGGGCGGGGCGCTTGGCCGGTTGCGGTCGCAACAGCTCGGCGCGGGCGAGGCTTACGCGGAATGGAGATTTGAGCGCTGACATGATTTCTGAAATTGATTTGTTGAGCTTGGGATGAATCAGCGCGGGCGCGAGCTCGCTCATCGGGGCTAGGACGAACAGGCGCTCGTGCAGTCGCGGATGCGGGACGGTCAGGATGCGCGAGTCGATAACTTCCTTGTTGAAGAACAGAAGGTCGAGATCGATCACGCGCGGACGGTATTTTCCGCGCGGCGGTTTTTTTCCGCGCACCCGCTTGCGGCCCATGATGCGCTCGATCGCGAGCAGCTTGCGCATCATCACGTCGGCGGTAATTTCGGTCTCGACCTCGATCACACCATTTAAGAACGGACCCTTGACCTCGCCGACCGGCTCGGTCTCGTAGATCGAGGATTGGCGCACGAGCCTGGTCTCGGGAATCTGCGCGATCCGCGCGATTGCCTCCCGATAATTGGCGGCCCGGTCGCCGAGGTTAGTACCTATTCCGATGAAAGCCCGATTGGGCATTCCCTACCGTTACATCCGAAGCGCTTTGATTCTGGTTACCGCCTCTCGCAATCGTTCGCTCGACACGGTCAGTGAAAAGCGAACGAACCCCTCGCCACCCCTGCCGAATCCTGAACCGGGCGTGATCGCCACCCCCGCTTCTTTTAGAACGCGCTCGGTAAACGAAACCGAGGTATAACCTTTTGGAACTTCCGCCCAGACATAGAAGGTCGCGTGCGGGAGATCACATTTGAGTCCCATCTCGCGCAGCGCACCGACCAGCAGATCGCGCCGCTCTTTGTAAATTGCGCAATACTCGGCAAGCTTGTCGCCGTCTCCGCCCTCGAGCGCCGTGATCGCGGCCTCCTGCACGGCCTGGAAGACTCCGGAATCGACGTTGGTCTTCACTTTGCCCAGCGCCGCGACCAGTTGAGCATTGCCGATCGCGAATCCGCAGCGCCATCCGGTCATCGAGAACGTTTTCGACAGCGAATGGAACTCGATCGCGCATTCGCGTGAGTCTTTCGCATCGAAGACGGTCGGTGCGCGGTAGCCGTCGTACGCGATTTCAGAGTACGCGCTGTCGTGCGCAAGGATGATGTCGTGCTTCAGGCAGAATTTGACCGCGCTGTCGAAAAACGCGGTATCGACGGTCGCCGCTGTCGGATTGTTCGGATAGTTGAGCCACAGCAGGCGGGCGCGGCGCGCGACTTCGTCGGGAATCGAAGCGAACTCCGGAACGAACCCATTTTCCTTCTTGAGCGGCAGGAAATAAGGCTCGCCGCCGTTGAAAACGCATCCTGAGTAGTAGACCGGATAACCCGGGTCCGGAATCAGCACGATATCGCCCGGATCGACGACCGCTGTCGCGAAGTTGGCGATACCTTCCTTCGATCCGATGAGTGCGCAGACCTCGCGCGCGGGGTCAAAGCGATGGCCGAAGCGGCGCTCGAACCATCCGGCGGCGGCGCGGCGATATTCCTCGAGGCCCTCGTAGTCGGGATAGCGATGATTCTTCGGGAGATCAGCCGCGCGCTTGAGGGTCTCCACAATATGTTGTGGTGTACGAAGGTCAGGATCCCCGATTCCGAGGCTGATCACGTTGACGCCCTTGGCTGCGACTTCCTTCTTTAGCCGATCCAGTTCAGCGAACAGGTACGGCGGAAGAAGTCCCAGTCTGGTGGCGGTCTTTATCTGCACCTTAAGGCCAAAACTCCGATTTCTGCGGTCATCTCGTAACTACCATACTTCGCGGCGGTCCGAAACCGGCTTGGACCCGAATTTGCCCACAGGCACAAGCGCAATCCACAAGCCGGCGCTGCGACAACCTCGCGCGGGCCGATCCTGTGGATTGATCTGATCCATGTTGCGAGCTTCGAGGGGAGGGTGAAGCGTTGCATTCTTCAGCGCGGTCGAGCAAATTTCTCTACTCCTCCACGACAAGAAAACCCTTGTCTCCATTGAATGAAATGTATGTCAAGAGCGAATTCTACATGGCTCAGCCGGATCAAAAGGGCAGCCTATCCATTACCTTTGCTTGATTGACAACAATTGCAGTGTTAGACAAATTAACGTTACGGGCTCTGGAACTGCGCGCTCGCTTCGGGATAAGCAAGTACTACATCAGTAGTTACTTGTGTTTGGAAACGCGTGGGTCGGGGAAGAGCCATGACTGGAAAGCTTCGACCGAGTGCGCGGTTCATCGGAGCCCGCGTGCGGCCGCAGTTTGACCGCAAGAAGCACAGATGAACCGGATATTCCTGCCCCTGGCGGCCGTCCTGTTGATTTCAGGCGTAACCGTGATTGCCTTTTCCCAACGTCCGTGGTTGCCGCGGATGGACGTGGTTCAGCCGATCCCGTTCAGCCATCGGATTCACGCCGGGGTGAACAAAATTCCCTGCCAGTACTGCCATGAGTACGCCCGGCGCTCCGAGAACGCCGGCATCCCTCCGGTCGAGCGATGCGTCGGATGCCATGGCAGCGGAATCGTCGGCGGGATCCAGCCGGTGACGCGGGCGTGGAACGATCATGCGCAGCCGCCGTTCGAGATCCGATGGAACCGGGTCTATACGTTGCCGGATTTCGTAAAATTCTGGCACAGCCCGCATATCCACGCCGGCATTCAATGCCAGCAATGCCACGGTGACGTTCAGAACATGGATCGGGTGGTGCCGGTTAAAGAAATCAACATGGGCTTTTGTGTTGAATGTCATACGCAGCGAAAGGCGAGCCTCGACTGCGTGTCCTGTCATCATTGAGGATTGAGTTGAGCGAGGAGCGAAATGCCTGAGGGTCTTTCCAGGCGGTCTTTCATCAAGCTGGCCGCGGCCGCGAGCGCCGCCGCCGCCGTTCCCGGATGCGAGCCCGCAGCGCGCAAGCTTATCCCCTACGTCGTTCCGGATGAGAACGTACTGCCGGGGATGCCGAGCTATTTCGCGACCACCTGCGCGGAGTGTGGCGCAGGATGCGGCATTATCGCGACCGTGCGCGAAGGGCGCGTCACCACGCTGGCAGGCAATCCTGCCGATCCGATCGGTGCGGGCGCGATTTGCGCGCGTGGGCAGGCCGCGCTCCAGGGACTGTATAATCCGGACCGGCTGACCGATCCGATGCTGCGCGGCGACGGCGGCAAGCTCACGCGGATCTCTTGGGACGCGGCCGAAAAGCTCCTGACCGATCATCTTGGCGCGGCGGCGAAAGCCGGCCAGAACCGCGTGGCATTTATGGGCGCTCCGCAAGGTCCCAGCTTCGCGAAGATCACCCAGGCATTCCTTGGCGCGTATGGATCGAACCGCGCAATTTTCTATGAGGCGCTCGAGAACGAAGCCACGCAGAATTCCGCCGAGGCTCTGTTCGGACGCCGCGACCTGCCGATTTACAGAATCGATCAGGCCGAAACCCTGATTTCCTTCGGTGCGGATTTCCTGGAAACCGGATCCTCGCCGGTCGAGCTCGCGCGTCAGTATGCGGACTTCCGAGCACCCAGGACCCGCCGCGGACAACTGACTATCGGCCGCTCGTTCTACGTCGGTCCGCGCATGAGCATGACCGCCGCGAAGTGCGACGACTGGATCGCATCAATGCCCGGCGCCGAGGCGCAAATCGCATGGAGCGTCCTCCACGTGCTGGTCGCTCAACGCTGGATTGCGCAGAACTCGGGCCTCGACCTCAATGCTATGACCACGATGGTTTCGGCCTACGATCCCGCCGCCGTCAGCCAGCGCACCGGTGTTCCCGTCGATAAGATCAATGCGATGGGAGCAGCCTTCGGCAAGGCCGACGGCGCGGTCGCGATAGCGTCGGGCGACGACGAGGCGCTGCACCTGGCCGCGTATATCCTGAACGCCGCGACGGGAAATATCGGCCGCACGATGGTCTTCCTCGAAGGCGCGGGCGCCGAGTCTGTAACCTCTGCGAGCGAGGTGAATGCGGCGATGGCTGCGATGCGCGACGGCAAGGTTGACGTCGCGGTAATCAACGGTGCCAATCCTGTGTTCACGATGCCGCCTGCGATGCGCGCGGCGGAATCGCTGCAGCGGGTTGGCTTTGTGGTGTGGATGGGAACGGTGCCGGATGAGACCGCCAACATGGCGAGCCTGCTGCTGCCTGCGCATCATCCGCTAGAGCAGTGGCGCGACACCGCGCCGCGTCCGGGAGTGCGCGGCCTTGGGCAGCCCGTCATGCAGCCCGTCGTTGCCAGCCGCTCACCCGGCGACATCATGCTGGCCGCGGCCGCGAAAGCTACCCAAGCGAAGCTTCCTTGGCAGACCTCCGCCGAGGCGGTCAAGGCCGAATGGGCCGCGCTGGCGCCGCAGGGTGCCAGCCACGACGCGCAGAACGAATTCTGGACCAAGGTGCGGCGCGAGGGCGGCCTGTATACGGAAGCGAAGCCGGTCGCGGTCAAGCTCTCGACCGCGTCGCTCAAAACTCCGCCGCCCGCCGACAGCACTTCGTCAGAACTCACGTTCCTCGCGTACCCGCATATCTTCCTCTACGACGGCCGCGGCGCCGACAAGCCATGGCTCCAGGAAATTCCCGAGCCGGTCACGCAGATCGTTTGGGATAACTGGGCCGAGATTCATCCGACGACCGCCTCAAAGCTCGGAGTCGCGAAGGACGATCTGATCGAGTTGCGCACCGAGCATGGCGTGATCGAAGTTCCCGCGCTGATTTCGACCAACGTGCATCCAGGCGCAATCGTCGTTCCTCTCGGACAGGGGCATCGCGCATACGGCCGCTACGCTACCGACGTCGGCGCGAATCCGTGGAAGATCCTCGCCGCGGGCTCGCTCAGGATCGCGGTGACCGCCAAGGGCACCGGACGCAGCCGCAAGCTGGTTTCGCCGCTGGGCAAGAGCGAGATGCTCGGGCGCTCGATCGTCGAGGCGATGAGCCTCGATGAACTCCGCCACGGCCTCGAGCCGGAAGCTCCGCTCGCGCCGGGACCGTACGAGATGTACCCGCCGTTTCCCTATCCGAATCACAAGTGGGGCATGACGATCGACGTCAACTCGTGCACCGGATGCAGCGCGTGCGTCGCGGCGTGTTACGCGGAGAACAATCTGCCATTTGTCGGCAAAGAGATGGTTGACCAGGGTCGGATCATGTCGTGGATGCGGATCGAGCGGTTCTTTCCCGAAGACAAGGACAACGCGCCCAACCTGTACCTGGCGCCCATGCTGTGCCAGCAGTGCAATCATGCGCCGTGCGAACCGGTCTGTCCGGTGTTCGCCTCGTATCACACGCAGGAGGGCCTCAATGGACAGGTTTATAATCGCTGCGTCGGCACGCGCTACTGCGAGAACAACTGCCCCTACAAGGTCCGGCGCTTCAACTGGTTCGTTCCGGAATGGCCGGCGCCGCTCAATCTGCAACTGAATCCCGACGTGACCGTGCGCGGCGCGGGCGTGATGGAGAAATGCACCTTCTGCATCCAGCGGATCCAGCACGCGGAGATCACCGCACGCAACGATGATCGCGCACTCAAGGACGGCGAGATCGTGACCGCATGCCAGGGCGCCTGTCCGACGCGCGCGATCACGTTTGGCGATATGAACGACAAGGAAAGCGCGATGATGCGGCGGCGCGACGACAACCAGCCGCGAAATTATCGCATGCTCGAAGAACTCAACACTCAGCCCGCAATCGTTTATTTGCGCGACCTCTACCGCGTGAAAGGAAAGGCGTAAGTGGCAGCCGCACTTAAAGAACCCACCACTCCGACCTTTCAGGATATCGACCGCGGCGTGCTGCGGGTGATGGATTTCCCTGGCCTGCTCTATTGGATCTGGATCGGGTTCTGCTTCTCGCTGGTCGGAATCGCCGCGCTGTTATGGACCCGGCAGATCTACGAGGGCCTGGGCGTCACCGGACTGCGCCAGCCGGTCATGTGGGCGGTGTACATCACGAACTTCGTCTTCTGGGTCGGAATTGCGCACTCGGGCACGCTGATCTCGGCGATCCTGTACCTGTTCCGCACCCGGTGGCGCACCGCGGTGTATCGCGCCGCCGAAACCATGACGCTGTTCGCGGTTGCGACGGCGGGACTATTCCCGATGATCCATCTCGGGCGGCCGTGGTTTTTGTACTGGCTGCTCCCGTACCCCAACGAGCGCTACTTGCAGCCAAACTTTCGCTCGCCGCTGGTGTGGGACGCGTTCGCGGTCTCGACCTACCTGACGATCAGCGCTTTATTCCTGTTCATGGGTTTGATTCCCGACGTCGCCAACGCGCGCGAACATGCCACAGGATGGCGCAAGAAATTCTATTCGGTCCTTGCGCTCGGATGGCAGGGGACCGATCGCCAGTGGCACCACTTCGCCATGGCGTACCTGCTGATGGCCGGCCTGGCGACGCCGCTCGTCATCTCAGTCCACAGTGTGGTGTCGTGGGACTTTGCGATGGCGCAGTTGCCGGGATGGCACAGCACGATTTTCGCGCCGTACTTCGTCGCGGGCGCGATCTTCTCGGGCGTCGCGATGGTGATGACGCTGCTGATCCCGATGCGCAAGTGGCTGCATATCGAAGATCTCGTGACCCCGTGGCATATCGACAATCTGGCGAAGATCGTCCTGCTGACCTCCCTGGTCGTGAGCTACTCATACGCGACCGAGTCCTTCATGGTCTGGTACTCGGGCGACAAGATCGAGCAGATGACCTTCCACATGCGCTACTTCGGGCCGTGGGGCTGGATCTTCTGGGTGATGATCCTGTGCAACTGCCTGATTCCGCTGTTGCTGTTCTCACCGCGCATCCGCGTGAACATGAAGGTCCTGTGGATCATTTCGATCTTCGTGAACATCGGGATGTGGTTCGAGCGCTTTGACATTATCGCGGGTTCTCTGACCACGAACTTCAATCCGGCGCAGTGGCATTTTTATACGCCGTCGATCACGGAAATCATGATCACGGTGGGCAGCTTCGCGTGGTTTTTGGGTTTGTTCTCATTGTTCGCGAAGTTCCTGCCGATCGTCTCGATGACCGAGCTGAAGGAAGGCATCGGCTTTCTCAGGCAGGCAATCAGGAAGGGTTCGTCAACTTCCGCATGACTTTGGGCATGAGCGCGGTGATGGAAATAATCGGATCATTTGTGGACGAACAGCTTTGCGTCCGGGGAATATCGGATCTGCGCGAGGCCCAAGTGCATGACTTCCGGGTCTTCTATCCATTCCCGAGCCATCACATCGAGCATGCGATGGGGAAGCCCAAGAGCAAAGTGCGCCTGTTCGTTCTGATCGGCGGTATCACCGGCATCCTGACCGCGCTCGCAATAACCATCGGCACCTCGTGGGAATGGAACCTGGTCGCGGGCGGCAAGCCGATCATCTCGTGGCCTCCGTTTATCATCATCTGCTTTGAGCTGATGATTCTGTTCGGCGGCATATCGGCGGTGACGAGCTTTCTCATCAACGCCGGACTTCCCGCCTTCGAAAGCAAAAGCGGCTACCAGTCGCGCTTCAGCGAGGACCGTTTTGGCGTGGTCGTTAGTTGTGATGAAGCCGACAGCGCGCGAATTGAGAATATCGAATCGATTCTGAGGAACGCAGGTGCAGAAGAGGTTTTACGTGAGGCTGCGTAGCCTGAAACTTTCATCGACTTGGCGAAGCGAGGCGAGTGTGCGATGAGTGCGCAAGTCGAACCCGCATCCGCCCTCGCCTCCGGCGCGCCCGCCGCGCCGGCCGGCCCTGTTGCCGGGACCGCGTTCAAAGCACTGATGGCGATCTTCGTCGTCGCGGGCGTGATTGGATTTGCGCTGAACGTCGGCGGTGCCAATGCGGCGCGCGCGTGGCAGGCCTATCTGGTCAACCTGCTGGTATGGCTCGGGATCGCGCAGGGCGGCGTGGTGATGCTGGCGGCGTTCTATCTATGCAACGGGCGCTGGGCCGGGACCACGCAATATCGTCTGGCAGAGACCTTCGCCGGGTTCATTCCGCTTGGGTTCCTTTTGTTCTTCGGGTTGTATTTCGGCCGCACGCTCATATTTCCGTGGGTGCTGCATCCGATCGCGCAAAAGGCGGCGTGGCTCAATACTCCGTTCCTGTTCGCACGCGACGGAATCGGCCTCGCGATCATGACTATTCTCAGCTTGTGGCTGGTGCGTCTGTCACGCACCAAAGAGGCCGCCGACTGGCAGCGCGATTCCGAAAGCATTCTGCTGGTTCCAAATCCGATTCGTCGGGTCGCGCCGGCGCTCGCGATCTGCTTTGCGATCGTTTACACAATTATCGCCTTCGACCTGGTGATGTCGCTGTCGCCCGTGTGGCGCAGCACTCTATTCGGCTGGTACTTCTTCGCCGGAGCGTTCTGGAGCGCCGCCGCCGCGATGGCGCTGGTCGGCGTGATCATGCGCGGTCTCCTCGGCGGGAATAATGCGTTCAAGAATCCCCAGGTGATGCGCGATATGGGCCTGGTCGTATTCGCCTTTTCCGTTTTCTGGATATACCTGATGTTCGCCCAGTACATCGTCATCTGGTACGGCGATATTCCGGTCGAGACATTTTTCATCGTGCGGCGAGTGTACTATCCGCCGTGGCAGGCGTTGTCGTACGCCGTCCTGGCGCTCATGTGGATAATTCCATTCGTGATGCTGCTCGGAGTGCGGCCCAAGAAGACGCCGGCGATTCTGGGCCCAGTAGCGCTCGGTGGAGTCGTTGGCATATGGCTCGAACGCTACGTGCTGGTGGTGCCGTCGCTGTCGCCGCAGGTGGTGCCGTTCGGATGGGTCGAGATTCTGGTGACGCTCGGATTTCTCGGCGCCTTCGTGCTCTGCGCGCTGCCGGGACTTGACCGGCTGGCCGCCTCCGCTACCCAGGAAGCGTGGGTCGAGGAGCACGAATGAAGCGCGCTACCGGATTTATCCACGCCGCGATGCTGGCGGTCACGGCGACCCTTGCTGGATGCATGGGAGGCCGCGAGTTGCCGATGACGACGCTCGCGCCCAAGTCCGATCTGGCCGAGTGGATCTATCGGCTGCTGATCGAAGTGACGCTGTGGGACGCGCTGGTGTTCGTGGTCGTGGTCACGATTTTCGTGCTCGGATTGTTCGTGTTCTCGACCCGGGTCGGAGAAGCTGCGCCGCCGTCAACCGCCGAATCGGACTTGAAGCTGGAGGTTGCGTGGACGCTCGGGCCGGCGCTGATCCTGCTGATGATCACGATACCGACTATCCGGACGATTTTTCGTTCGCAACCCAATCTGCCGCCGGCCGGGGCGCTTCAGATCGAGGTCGTTGCGCATCAGTGGTGGTGGGAATTTCACTACGGCGACAAGGACCAGATCGTCACCGCCAACGAACTGCATATTCCGACCGGCATTCCGATCCGCCTGAACCTGAGATCCGCCGACGTGATCCACAGCTTCTGGGTGCCGCAACTCGGCGGCAAGCGCGATGTTGTGCCGGGTCAGATGAACGAGCTGACCTTCATCGCGACGATACCCGGAATGTATCCGGGACAATGCGCGGAGTTCTGCGGTGAGTCGCACGCCAACATGCGCATGCGCGTGTTCGTGGAGACTCCGCAGCAATTCGCCGAGTGGGAAAAGGCGCAGTCCGCCGCGCCGATCGCGGCCGCCTCGATAACCGATCCTGCCGCCGCCGCCGGCGCGCAAGCATTCGCCAACAGCCCGTGCACCACTTGTCATCGAATCGACGGAGTATCCAAGGGTTACATGGGGCCCGACCTGACCCATTTCGCGAGCCGCAGCACCATGGCGGGAGCGATCGAACCGAATAACCCTGCCGACGTTGCGCAGTGGATTATCAATCCCGCTTACGTGAAGCCTGGCGCCGAGATGCCCGCGCTTGGCCTCAGCGGCAAAAAACTTGACGACCTGGTCGCGTATCTCGAGAGTCTTAAGTAAGGGAGCTCAGTGATGGCTGCCCAGCCAAAAGCGTTGCCGCTCGAAGTGCCGAGCTACCTCGAAGGAGATCTGCTCGGCTGGCTCACCACCGTCGATCACAAGCGTGTCGCGGTGCTATACGCGATTAGTACGTTGCTGTTCATGGCGATCGGCGGGATCGAGGCGATGCTGCTGCGGCTGCAGCTCTGGTCGCCTGAGAATCATTTCATCTCGGCCTCGGTTTACAACCAGCTCTTTACGATGCACGGCACCACCATGATCTTCCTGGTCGTGATGCCGATGGAGGTTGGTTTCTTTGGCAACTTTTTTATGCCGATCCAGATTGGCGCGCGCGACGTGGCGTTTCCGCGGCTCAACGCGCTTTCGTTCTGGATCTTTCTAACCGGCGCGATTTTTCTTCATCTCGGATGGCTGTGGGGCTTGCTGCCGAATGCGGGATGGTTCGGCTACGCGAACCTGACCGAGCGCTATTTCTCACCCGGCCTGAATATAGATTTCTGGGTGGTCGGCTTGTTGATCCTGGGTGTCTCGACCCTTGCGGGTGGGCTGAACTTCTTCGTCACGATCGTCGCGATGCGGGCGAAGGGGATGTCTTACCTGCGGATGCCGATGTTCACCTGGATGATCCTGGTCACCTCGATTCTGATCCTGATCGCGTTTCCGCCGCTCACGGTGGGGCTGGTATTCCTGCTGCTCGACCGGTTTTTCGATACGCACTTTTACGTCGCGCTCTTCGGCGCGACGCCGATTCTCTGGCAGCATCTGTTCTGGCTATTCGGGCATCCCGAAGTGTACATCATGATCCTGCCGGCCTTCGGATTTATCTCGGAAATTCTGCCGACCTTTGCCCGCAAGCCGCTGTTCGGATACCCGATGATGGTTTATGCGACCATCATGATTGCGTTTCTCTCTTACGGGGTTTGGGGCCATCACATGTTCGCGACCGGCATGGGACCGGTCGCGGACAGCGCGTTTGCGATCACCTCGATGCTGATCGCGATTCCGACCGGAATCAAAATATTCAGTTGGCTCGCGACGGTGTGGGGCGGCTCGCTCCGGATGACGACCTCGCTTTATTTTGCGCTTGCGATGCTGCTGGAATTCACGATTGGCGGCCTTAGCGGAGTAATGTTCGCCGCCGCGCCGGTCGATCTGCAGCAGACGGATACCTACTTCGTGGTCGCGCATTTCCATTACGTACTGTTCGGCGGCTCGATGTTCGCGATTCTGGCCGCGTTGTATTACTGGTGGCCGAAGATCACCGGACGGATGCTCTCTGAGCGGCTCGGGAAGATCGAATTCTGGCTTACCGTAATCGGATTTAACGGCACCTTTTTGCCGATGCACTTCCTCGGAATGTGGGGGATGCCGCGGCGCATTTATACCTACGGCGCCGGACTCGGATGGACCCATCTGAATCAGTTCGAGACTGTCTGCGCGTTCATTCTGGGCGTGTCGTTCATGATCCTTTATTACAATCTGATCAAGAGCACGCTTATCGGCGAAAAAGCGCCCGCCGATCCGTGGGACGGACGCAGTCTGGAATGGTCAATCGCGTCGCCGCCGCCCGCGTATAACTTTGCGCACATTCCAGAGGTTCGCAGCCGCGATGCTTTCTGGACCATGAAGTACGGCCGCGCCGGCTCGCGCGGCGTTGCGATGTTCATGTCGGGACAGATTCCGGCGGTGCCCGAAAGCCAGCAGGCGGTTCCGACCGAGCCGATTCATATGCCGGCGCCGTCGATCTATCCGGTACTCATCGCGCTGTCGTTGATGATGATGGGGTCGGGGCTGGTAATCGGCGAATGGCGAATCATCATTATCGGAGTTGCGGCGCTGATCGCGTCGGTGGTCGCGATGAGTTTCGAATATCCGACCTTCGGGCAGGACACGCATGAAATTGAGGAAGCCGAGTCGTCGTCGGAAGGAATCGATTTGCGCAAAGCCGGACTGTGGACGTTTCTCGGCTCCGAATGCGTATTTTTCGCAAGCCTGATCGCCACCTACGTAGTTTACAAGAGCCGCAATATCGGCGGACCCGGCGCCGAAATCCTGGAAATCCCGCTGACCTCGATCAGCACCTTCGCTCTGTTGATGTCGAGCCTTGCGATGGTGTTGGCGCTCAACGCGATCCAGCACAACAAGAAAAACCTGATGCGCCTGTGGCTCGGGATCACGATCGTGCTCGGCCTGGTATTCCTGGGCGTCGAGGCTTACGAGTTCGCGCATTTTTATCATCAAGGGCTCTCGATGCAGACCGACCTGTTCGGCCAGAGCTTCTTCACCCTGGTCGGCTTCCACGGCTTTCACGTCAGTATCGGCGTGATATGGCTCACCACCCTTTGGTTTGCCTCGTTCAGCGAAAAATTCGACCACACGCGCGCGCTCTCGGTCGAGCTCGGCGGACTCTACTGGCACTTCGTCGATATCGTGTGGGTAATCATCTTCACGCTGGTCTATCTGATGCAGCAGGTTAAGGGCGCATGAGTGAGGTAACGCACACCGCCGGAGTTCTCGAGCCTCACGGGCACGTCGCCGAGGCCGAGGCGCATCACCCGGGCGCAGGTATTTACGTCATCGTCGCGGCGTTTCTATGCGTGCTGACCGCGATGGAGATTACCGTCTTCTACGTTCCCGCGCTGAAGACGGTGGTGGTGCCGGTGCTGCTGGTGCTGGCGGCGGCCAAGTTCGCGCTGATCGCGCTGTTCTTCATGCATCTCAAATACGACAGCTGGATTCTGAGCGCGCTTTTTATGTTCGGGATGCTGGTGGCTTTCGTGCTGCTGTTCGCACTGATGCTGCTGTTCGCGTACCTCGCGCATCATAGGGACTGAGCAATGGATTTCGACGATCTTCTGGGCGAGCATCCGAGTATCGCGATTGGCGTCGCCGCCCTCGCGCTTCTCTACTGGCTCGCCTGCCGGATATGCGGCCGGCGTCCGACGCGCAGCCAGGTCGGATGGTTCACCGCGGCGCTTGCGGTGATCCTCTACACGCATACCGGGCTCGATGAGTACGCCGATGATCGCATTTTCTTCATGCACATGCTGCAGCATCTGGTGCAGGCGTTCGTTATCCCGCCGATGCTGCTTTTGGGGACGCCGGACTGGATGCTAAGGCCGTGGGTGATGAGCCGCGCGATCAAGCCGATCGCGCGATTCTTCACCAATCCGATTGTCACGTTTACGGTCTTCTCGGCGGTATTTGTTACGGCGCATTTTCCGCCGATTTTCGATCTGATGTGCCGCAACGAGAATTTCCACATCTTTCTTCACCTGTGTTTCATGGTGACCGGCGTGCTGCTGTGGTGGCCGATTCTGAGTCCGCTGCCCGAGCTGCCGCGGCTTCCGTACCCGGCGCAGATTCTCTACGTGTTCCTGCTGATGATCCCGATGACCGCGGTGGCGGCGCCGATTACGCTCGCGACGCATGTGATTTATCCGTGGTACCTCGAAGGCGCGCACGGCTGGGGTATTAGCCCGCTCGACGATCAGATTCTCGGCGGATTAATGATGTGGGTCGGGCAGGGCACCTACCTGATGGCGGTGTTCACGGTGATTTTCTACCGATGGTCCCGCGCGGAAGATCGCGACCAGCCGGCGATCAGCACCTCACCCACCGCCTCGGGCCGCCCCCCGCTGCGCGTCCTGCGCCCCCGCGCCCGAGCGTGATCGGCTTCCTTATTCCGGTAGAATCCGCAAAGAGGTTTGCGTGGCTGCCGTTGGGACAGCGGCGCGGAAGGCGAAACTGAGCGTCCACAGCGTCGTCGACGAATAGACGATTCCTCCGGCCGCGATGAGTATCGCGCCGGTACCGGCTAGCTCGATCGCACCGGCCATGAATCCCGTGATCATCAGCGCCACTCCGCCGTTGAATGCGCCGAAGACGAACCATCGCGTGCGCACGATCGAAAGCTCGTCGATCGTCACCGCCGGCCATCCGCGTCCCTGTCGCGCACGAGTGACGAACGCCGGAAATAGCTTGTACGACATCCCGATAATGAAGTTCGAGAAAAATCCGAGCAGGCCCGCGACGCCGTAGGCCGGCGCGATTCGCGCGCCCCATACGCTGTCGCCGCCGGCTCGCGTGAGCGCGATTCCAAGCGCGAGCGCGATCGCGAGGCTCGCCACTCCCACGAGCGCGTGACGAGGCGTCCAGTCGATCGGCATCCGCCGCGTCACGACGATCCGCCCGATTATTGCAATATACCAGCCCATCGCGGCCGCGATCGCGATCGCGAAAACCGTTTCTCCCTCCAGCCCGAAAAACAACGACACCGCGAGCGCGCTCACCGCCGCCGCGAGCGCATAGAGCTGCCAGATCGCGTGGCGCGGTAGTGTGGTCTTCGGCAGCAGGAACGCCGGCAGCATCCGGTACGAGACCGCGCATATCGCCATCGTGACCCATCCGACCGCCGCCAGGTGCACATGCGCCGAGAGATTGGTCAGCACGTTTCCGGGAAGGAAGTCGTAGGTCTTGTCGATTCCGAGAGTCGTGCCGAGCGCCGCCGCGAGCAGCAGAAATCCGGTCGCGAGCAGCATCCCGGTTTCCGCGACGCCGCGCCCGAACTGGCGCCACAGGCATGGCACAATGTTCGCCGCGAACATCACGATGCTTACGACTACCGCGATCGCGGCGAGCCACAATCCAACCCACGCCCCCAGCGCGAAATGCACAACCATTCCGGAAACGCCGATTGTGTAGATCACCAGTTGCGCATATCCAAGGCGCGGCGAGCTGATCGGAACGTGGGTCAGCGCGGGCACATATCGGTACATCACGCCCATGATTGCCGCCGTGATCCATCCGAGAGTGAAAGTATGCACCACCGCGATCACGATCGCCTGGTAGAAGAACCCCGAGGCATACGGGACCGCGAACGGAATCGCGCACACGCCAATCGCGAAGAAGATTACCGACACGACGAAGAAAGCCACAGGCAGCCGGCCGATCCCCAGCGGATCGGCATGTACAGCGCCCGTATCCGGATGACGCTGCATCGCGCGCGCGCCGCTCGAGCTCATAGATTGTGCGGATTCAGGCATCCGACTCCTCGCAAGGATTGTATCGCGTGCGGCATGCGCCCGAAATCACCGGTGCTCGCTGCGAAGGCATAAACCCATGCTGCGATTGCGTGGCTAATGCGGATCGAAAGCGCGGCTAACCCAATAATCACGAGCGGAACAGAAATGCTAATGCGCACGGCAAGCACTGATTGTTTGCACTTGAGAGTTAGTTGCGGAGTGGAGTAGAGGTTTTCAAGAGACTGCGGTTTGAGCGGCGCTTGAGGCGGAAGCTTCACCGCGTCCGGATGGGAGAGCAATGCAACATTCCAGGACCAGGATAATCATTGACGGCGCAACCGCCGGGATCATCGGCGGACTCGTGGTGGCGCTGTGGTTCCTGCTTTTCGATCTCTCGCGCGGCCACGGCTTCGAGACGCCCGCGCTGCTCGCGGCGACGCTCCTGCACGGACTGCACGATCCGAAACTGCTTCATCACAGCATGATCCGGCTGGTGGCGGAGTACTCGATGCTGCATTTCGCGGCATTCATTATCGTCGGCGTGGTCGCGGCGCTGCTGCTCGAGGCGGCGGAAAACGAGCCGCCATTTTTGATCTCGGTGCTGATCTTCTTTGGCGCCTTCGAGGTCTTTTTCATCGCGGTCGTGCTGTTCCTCGGACCGCAGGTGATGGCTGCCCTGACCTGGTGGGGAATTATCGTCGGCAACCTGCTCGCGACCGGTGCGATGCTGACCTACTTCTTCTGGCAGCATCCGCGGCTGGCCAGAAATCTTTTCGGCTCCGGATGGCTGCGCGTCGCGCGCGAAGGTGTGCTGGCGGGCGTGGTTGGCGGCGTGGTGGTTGCAATCTGGTTTCTTGGCTATGACCTCGCCAGTGGCGACCTGTTCCGCACCCCGACGATCCTGGGCGCGATGATTTTCCAGGGCGCGGAGGGCGCTGCGACCGCGCACGCCTCCGTCGCGCTGGTGCTTGGCTATACGGTCCTGCACTTCTTTGCCTTTGTGGCATTCGGCCTCGGGATCGCGATTCTGCTCGCCGCGTCCGAATGGGAGCCGTTCCTTGCGCTCGGAGTATTTCTGCTCTTCGCCGTGTTCGAGGTTTTCTTCGTCGGCTTCGTGACCCTGCTCGATTCGTCGGTGGTGTCGCAGCTCGGATGGTGGAAAATCGTGGCGGGAAATATCCTGGCGCTGCTCGCGATGACCGCGTTCTTCCTGCAGGGCCATCGGGGCCTGCGCCTCAAGCTGGTCGAGCGATGGGCCACGCTCGATATGGACGGACAGGAGATGGGCGAACTGGGTGTCGGCGTTGCCGCCGAGCCTGATGCCTGTGCGGCCGGCAATGGGCACGCTCACGCCAAACCGATTCAGCAATAACGGGCTCGCGATGCACGCGCGACTCTAAACTACAACCCCAGTACGTCGCGCATCGTGTAGAGCCCTGGTTTCTCATGCTCCAGCCACGCGGCGGCGCGCAGTGCGCCGCGCGCGAGCGACTCGCGGCTCTGCGCGCGATGAATTAATTCCAGCCGCTCGCCCTGCCCACCGAAAATCACCGTATGGTCGCCAACGGCGTCGCCGGCGCGAATCGCCAGCACGCCAATCTGGTCGGGCGGCCGCACTCCGGTAATTCCCTCGCGTCCATAGACCGCGTGCGCAGCAAGCTCCTGCCCGCGCGCCGACGCGATCGCGCGGGCGAGCCCGAGCGCGGTTCCGCTGGGCGCATCGACCTTGGTGCGATGATGAATCTCGATCACTTCGGCGTCGAAGTCGGGCAAAATAGCGGCAACTTCGGCGGCGATCTTCATCAGCACGTTCACCCCGACGCTCATGTTCGGCGCGATCACCGCGCGGATGCGCGGGGCGATCTCCCTGGCGCGTTTTTCCTGTTCGCCGGAAAATCCGGTCGATCCGATCACGATCGCGCCGCCCGCTTTGACCGCCGCCTCGAGATGCCCCATCGACGCCGCGGCAGTGGTGAAATCCAGCGTGACGGTGTCGGGCCGCACGATCGCCGCGTAGTCGTCGGTGATTTTGATTCCGAGAGCGCCGACTCCCGCGATATCGCCGGCGTCCTTGCCGACCGCCGCGATACCCTGAGCCTCGATCGCGCCGACGAGCTTGTGCGCGCTGTCGCGCGCCGCGAACGTGATGAGCATCTTGCCCATCCGGCCCGCTGCTCCCGCGACGATCAGGTTTGCCATTGGAGATGACCGCATGCGCAGGCCCGCGTCATACGCGATCCTGCAGATTGATTCACGATGCTCTAGGCGGCGGGGGCTTCTGCCTCTGCCGCTGGCGCGGCGGCTGCGCCACCCTTGCCGGTCTTTGCGGCGAAATGCTCTTCGCACAAGCTCAAGCGAAAACGCTTCTTGCGGCACTTCTCGAAGGTGCAGGTCTTGTAGCGCGCCTTGGGCATCTCGCCCGCGCGCCAGAGCCGATAATGCTTGCGGCAGTAGCTCTTTGCTACCGCCTCATTCTTGCAATCCGTAGCCTTGCAGGTTCCTTTGCTTGCCATGAATCCCCGTTCCAGAGGCCGCTTGGAGTACGGCCTTCAAATTTCAATTTAGCAGAATATCGACCATACCGTTTGCCGCTCCGCCTTCATAGAGGGATCGGAACTCGGGATTCCCCGCGCGGCAGCCACGTGCGGCAATGACAGTTGCCAAACGCGTTGGCGATCAAACCACCGAGCGCAGGATTCGGTAGATCGGTTCCAGTTCCCCGAAGGCGTCGATTACCTCGGCGCGGTCGATTCGCAGCGCCTCGCGCACGGGCCATCCGAAGCCCAGGTCGATGCCGCCGGTCTTTTTTTCGAGCGCCTGGGCCATCGCGGTGAAAAGTTCTTCGCTCGCGGGATTCTCCTCGGGCAACGCGGCAAAGTCCCATCGATCGTAGCGGGCGATCTTGGTGCCGCGCAGCGATTTCGCCAGCGCCGAGGATTTCGCCGCGATCCGCTGCGCCATCTCGGGGCGATTGTCCGCGTCCGATTTGACCACTACCCGCGCATGAATCCCAAGCCTCGAGATGCACAGCGCCAGGTAGCCGTAGCGCTTGTACCCCTTTGGAGAGGGACCCCACGCCGCCCAGGTTTCCGCGGGCGGATTAACGGTTCGCCGCATATGCTTGGCGACGTGCGGAAAAAATTCGAGATGCAGCTTGCGCCCGAGGTCCGGAGCGAGCTCCGCGCCGAGCCGCGTCAGGCGCGGCCGCACCCGCGCCGCGATCTGTTCCATCCGCGCGCTGAAGCCTTCGATCTCGAAGATCCGGAAATCGTTCTGAGTGAATCCAAGTGACGCCATCGCTATGTCCTCTTTACTTCTGCGGCGGAGTTTTGGGATCGACGCCGCGCTGATCGCGAAACGCGGTCTCCCAGTTGCGTCCGTCAAAGCGTCTGATTTTAAGCGCTCTCAAATCAACTCCGTCGAGGCATCGCGCATTCACATCGATCTTGTCCGGATCCGAGCGCGGGACATAAAACGGCGCGACGCCGCATCGCGGGCAGAAGTGATGCTTGGCCACTCCGGTGTTGAAGGAATATGTCGCCAGATTTTCTTCGGGTGTGAGCAGGCGAAACGCCTCGCGCGGCACGATCCAGTGCAGGTAGGCTTTCTTTGCGCAGATCGAGCAATTGCATTCGTCGAGCAGATCAATCGTGCCGGTCACTTCGAACGCGACCGCGCCGCAGTGGCAGTTGCCGTGATATTTACGCTCGCGTCTCATCGCCTGTCCGATTGGCCCGCATGCGAGTTTAGCGTCTTTTGTTCGTGCAAAGGTAATGGCGCGCTTGGGCGGGACTCTACGATCACCAAAAAGATTGCGGGATAGCCCTCCTGGCCGAATCTCCGTATGCTGAATAAAAATCAAATCCCTCTAACTGTATTGAAACGCGTCGGTATGCGGGTTCGTACAAGAATACTGAGGGATGGAGGATTCATTTTAATGAAGATTGGAAAGAGCGCACTGTCTGTATTGTCCGCGATGGTGTTTGCCGGCGCGATGGCGGCTCCCGCGATCGCAGGACATCCGTTTCGCAACACCGACGATTTCATGGCGAAGAACCCGGAAATAGCTTCGCAGTTGCAGCGGAATCCCAAGCTGATCGACGATCAGGCCTACGTCAGGAGCCATCCGGCGCTAAGAAGTTATCTGCACAATCATCCAGAGGCGCGCCACGACTTCAAGTCCCGACCGGGACACTTCGTTCACAAGGAAGATAAGTACCAGAATCACCACAATTAGATTCGATCACGAATCGCTTAAGCTACACGCAGAGAAGAGGGGCCGGTAATCCGGCCCCTTTTTGCATTTTGGCCGCGCTGACCATCAAATTCTTGAGTATCGGCTACCAAATGCTGCGCCGACCTGTAGGCCAGTGGTAATCGCCCCACAAACTATCTCGGCCAATTAAACAAGGCTGAACAGTCCAGCCCTATTTTTTCGCCGAGTTCTTTAAAATGCAGCATATGACGACATCGAAAATCGACCAAACGAACCCACCGCGATTTTGGTTCGCAGGATTTTCAAAGGCACTCGACTGCCCAGGTGCGTGGGCTTTGTCGCGATCGAGGCGAGCATGGTATGACGGGCGCACCAACTGCGCGGCATTGGCGCGCGGAAATTTTGAATGTGAGTGAGGTCTTGGCGATGACGGTGAAGATCGAGGGAACCTGCGATCCTAAATTCAATCGGGTCAAAGATGCGTTTGCGGCCAATTTCGAATCCGGCGTCGAGGTCGGCGCCGCGGTGGCGTTGACGCTTGACGGAAAACCGATCGTGGATTTATGGGCCGGTCACGCTGATAAGGAAAAGACCCGCCCCTGGACCCGCGACACTCTGGTCAACGTCTATTCGACTACCAAGGGCCTGACCGCGATCTGTGCTCATCGGCTGGTCGATCAGGGCAAGCTCGATATCGACGCTCCGGTGGCAAAGTACTGGCCCGAGTTCGCGGCGGAGGGAAAAGAGAAAATTCCGGTGCGATTTCTGCTCTGTCATCGCGCGGGCCTTCCCGCAGTAAGTAAACCGCTCGCGCCGGAGGCGTTGTTCGACTGGACCACGATGTGCTCGGCGCTGGCTGAGCAGAAGCCGTGGTGGGATCCCGGGATGCGCCACGGTTACCATGCGCTGACGTTTGGATTTTTAGTCGGCGAGGTTATTCGGCGGATCACGGGAAAATCTCCCGGCGCTTTTTTTCGCGACGAACTCGCGAAGCCGCTCGCTCTCGATACTCATATCGGACTCGGCGCGGAACACGATGCGCGCACCGCGAACATGATCGCGTCGCCGCCGCCCGCGCCCGGCGAGCCGAATATTTTCGCCGAGGTGCTGAAGAATCCCGAGTCGGTAACCGCCAAGGCGTTCGCGAATCCTCCGGTGCTGGGCGCTCCCGGACTGGTAAACAGCAGAGCGTGGCGTGCGTGCGAACTTCCCGCAGCCAACGGTCATACCACTGCGCGTTCCCTCGCGCGGCTTTACGGCGCGCTCGCCCGCGGCGGCGAAGTTGACGGCTACCGCGTGCTCAGCCCCGACAGTATAGTGCGATGCCACAGCGAACAGGCGTGCGGAGCGGACGAAGTCCTGTTCATTTCGACCCGGTTCGGATTGGGTTTCATGATGTCGCAGCCAGGCGGCGCGATGGGACCGAACGCGAGGGCGTTTGGGCATCCGGGCGCGGGCGGCTCGCTCGGTTACGCGGATCCCGAAGCGAAGATCGGATTCGGATACGTGATGAACAAGATGCAGGCAGGCATCCTGATCGACCCGCGCGCGAGCGCGCTGATCGATGCGGCATACGCGTCGCTCTAAAATGCGCACGGAGGATAGGTCGATGGCTCCGAAGATTGAAGGAACTTGCGGCGAAAAATTCCGGCGCGTGCGCGAAACATTTGCCGCGAACTTCGAGGGCGGAGGCGAGATCGGCGCGGCGATTGCCGTGACTCTGGACGGCGTGCCGATCGTCGATTTGTGGGGAGGCCATGCGGACGCGGCGCGCACACGGCCATGGACCCGCGATACGCTGGTCAATATCTACTCGAGCACCAAGGGACTGACCGCGATGTGCGCGCATCGCCTGGTCGACCAGGGCAAGCTCGACCTCGATGCTCCGGTAGCGCGCTACTGGCCCGAATTCGCGCAGGCGGGCAAGGACAAGCTGCCCGTGCGATTTCTGCTGAGCCATCAGGCGGGGCTGCCCGCGGTGCGCAAGCAACTCGCGCCCGGAACCTTCTATGATTGGAATGCGATGTGCGCCGCTCTGGCCGAGCAGGAGCCGTGGTGGGAACCCGGCACTCGCCATGGTTATCACGCGATTACCTATGGATGGCTGGTGGGCGAGGTTATTCGCCGCGTGAGCGGAAAGACGATGGGCGCATATTTTCGCGACGAGATCGCGCGGCCGCTGGATCTGGACGCCCACGTAGGACTCGATGCAAAGGAGGACGCGCGGGTGGCGGAGATTGTGGCGGCGCCGCCGCCACCGTCCGGCGCGCCCAATCCTTTATCCGCGATGCTCCAGAACCCGGAGTCGCTGATCGCGCGCGCGATCACCAATCCTCCAGTGGTGGTGGTCGATCCGAAAGTGGTCAACAGCCGCGCGTTCCGAGCGATGGAACTGCCCTCGGCCAATGGCCATGCGACGGCGCGGGCGCTGGCTCGCGTCTACGGCGCGCTCGCGTGCGGCGGCGATATAAAAGGTCACCGCGTGCTCAGTACCGCCAGCATCGAGCGAGCTTACACCGAGCAGGCGTTTGGATTCGATGAAGTGTTGCAGCAAACGACGCGTATCGGCCTCGGCTTCATGCTCTCGCACGCGGCGGCGCGGCTCGGACCGAATCCGCACGCGTTCGGGCATCCGGGCGCGGGCGGGTCACTCGGCTTCGCTGATCCCGAGGCGAAAATCGGATTCGGCTATGCGATGAACCAGATGGGATCCGATACGGTGATGGATCCGCGCACGTTCAGGCTGATCGACGCGGTGTATGCGTCGTTGTGAAAGGATCCGGGTTGGCGTGCCTGAATGGCGGGTGTGGTTCCTTTGGGGGCCGCTGCGCAATACCCAACTTGCGGCCGATCATGTCACGGACCTCGTCGGTTCGGGCTTCCGCTGCCCACCACACCACAGAAGCGTACAACAGTCCCAGCATCGCTATGGTCAGGACCAGAGGCACCGAGGCAAGCGTCGGATTAAGCGGCTTTCTTACGAACGCATTGCGCATGAACACGAGGAAGGGAGCATGCACAACATACAGCGTGTATGAAAGCAGGGCGAGACGATTCGATATCACGGCATATGGTCCAGACGATTTCGTTTGTGTGTCCTTCAGCAGAGCTCCAATAAGGATCGCGGTTGTCAGACCTACACCCAGATCCGCCACGAACATCAATGCGTCCGAGCCAATCTTCCAATCGACCACAGCGTCAACGACAAGTGCTCCAACCAGCGCAATCAGAAGTAACGGAACGTTGAAGCGTTTGCGCCAATGGTCTGGCCAAAGACCGATCGACGCCCCCATCATCCAGATCGTGAAATATAGAGTTATCCTCCAACCAACCAGTGCGATAACGGCCACTGCAAGAAGGGTATACAAGACGCGGCGCCTGGATTTTAACGCCAACAGACAACACGGAAAAAGAATGTAGTACCACCATTCCCAGCTCAAACTCCAAAGGGCGCCGTCGCTACCGTAGGGCGGAGAGACAATCGTCTGCAGGAAAAACAGGTTACATACGAAAGTTGATACTCCCGTATGCGAAGGTATTAAGGTCGGACCTGGATCAAACCAGGGCAGCGGCAGTGCGCCGAACCAGTGCGCGCCGGCTGCATCCCAAAAGACTGTGAGCAGCAGGGCGGGTATCAGAACTATATAAAGCCGCGTCCCTCGTTTGAGCAGATAATTCTTCCAGCTCCATCGGTCGGCGAAAAAGTCTTTCAGAACGGAGCCGCCAACCAGATATCCGCTGAGAACGAAAAAGACCAGCACTGCCGCATGGCCCATCTTCGTGACCAGATAGAAGCCGCTCATTGCGAAGCCGCCTGCGGCAACCTGATGATATTCCGGATAGAAAAGCTCGCGAATATGAGTGGCGTAGACGACCATCGCAGCCATCCCGCGAATAAAATCCAGATGCGTCGATGCAGAGGTGCCGGATTTGACGCTGGTGTACCGGTTAAGTGCCAATTCCGATGCTCTTTAATTCCGGATAACCCGAATCTATTGCCATTTTTTTGATAACTAACAGCAACTAGATATTGCCAATAGAGCAATCATGAGGCAATTGCTCCAATGGCCGGTTATAATGGCTAAGGTTAGGCGTGATGCGGCTAGGTTGCCACTCGTGGGGTGTTTGAGAGGTCGGGTATCAGAGGCCGGCGGATTGGTGAAGTGCGCAGCGCAGCTTAAAGAAATGCGTCATCGAGGTCATGTAACGCACGCGCCATGCTGAGGGCATCTTGCCATTCTTCAGATTCACGTTGTAGCGCGAACCGATCAGGCTGTAGGCTTTGCGAATCCGGCGGAAGAGCTCGTCCCCTGAGCCGGGGGTCACTCCGCCGATAGCGCCGATCTCCTTCATCAGTTCTTTGCTATACGCGGCCAGCGCTACAAGGCTGTCGGCAAACAATTCGTCACCTTCCTTCAGATGGCTCGAGAAGGTGCCCTCCATGAAGGCGGTCATCGAGGCTTTCTCTCCGACCAGCGAGCCGTAGATGTAATGCCCCAATTCGTGGCCGAGCGTCGCGGCGACGGCGGCCGGATGATGCGCAGTGTTGACGAAGATGACAAACTTGTTGCTGTCTCCGATACTGGTGCGGCAGAAAAATCCGCGCAACGAAAGTCCAGCGCCCTGCCGATACGGCTCGGCGCGCAACTCGATCTCGCGGGGACCGAAGTTGCGAAACAGCTTGTCGATCACTTCCGGGCTATCCAGATTGTGCCAGCGTCCATCGTATGACTTGATGTCGTTGTCGATTACTTGGGCGAGTTCCCGCACCAGACGCCGTTCCGGCATCGCGGGTTCTTCGAGATAATTCGCCGAAAGAACTTTCTTCAGATCGGTGAGCTGCACCAGCACGCGCTTGCCCATCGAGTTGAACGGAACTTTGATTTCGTCGAGCAAACGCGAGATCAGACTGTCCACCTCGCGCGAGGCCATCGCGTCTGGTCCGCGGCTTGAGATGCGTCTGCCAAGATCAGGCGAAATAAAAGCTGCGCTCATACGGTACCAGGTCTTTGTCTCTATACGAGACACCCTCCCTGAAAATCAGAGAGTAGTATGATCAGAACTAACTGGCGATACAAGTAAATCGAATACCAAGCGTAGAGCGCAAGTCTTGTGCCATACAATATATAGGTGTGCGCGGCTAAAGCACTACTAATAGTGGAGGTCGATGCTTTTGCGCCGATGTCACAATGCAACGCGCGGCCCAAGCGTTGTCGCAGAACTGACACATTTTTTGAGTCGGAGCGGACGGGCTGCCCGACTGTGGAAATGTCGTCGCTCATTGAGAATTCAGCGCCTGGCGGACTGTATTGAGGATGTATAAGAAGTCGCGCGTGCTGCGTACCTCGCCCATCAACGCCACGCGCGAGAGCATTTCCATCTCCTGTGAAGTCACACGCATCGAAGTTCGGAGTTGTTCACTGCGCCGGAATTCTTCCCATGCGGAACTGGCGGAAGTCTCCGCCTGCGACGCGACGATCGCATGCGCTTTCGGATTCGCTAGGAAGAACAGTTCCTTGCACTCGAAGCCCAGCACCTCGGCCAGCCGCGCGACGATTTCCTCCGACGGATGCCGTTTGTCCGACTCCAGGTGACCAATGTAAGGCGTCGAAGCGCCGACGCGATTCGCCACCTCTCGCTGAGTGAGATCCATCTGCCGCCGCCGTTCGCGAATCACTTCTCCAAACGTAGCCTTCACCATGACCTAAAGAACCCCCCTTGATGCCGCTGCTGTCAGCGGTCCAACTCCGTTGCAGACTATTCCAAATGCATGCGGCGGCTCTGGACGCCGTCGAACGCGTTAACGCCTTCTACAGATAAAATTTATTCCTGAGGCGCACCCGCTTCTTCAACCAGAGGCCGGCGGTTCGGGCGCGATGCGCCGGACGGCGCGCGGCGGCGCTTGTTCTCGAGCGCCAGCAGACACGCTGCGCGGCCGGCGGATTTCTCAATTTGGCGCCGCTTTCGCTCCAACGCCGAAACGATGGTCCGGTACGCGGTCAGTTGGCCGCGCAACTCAACCCAATGGCACGGTGCGCAAAGCGGTGTACAGAAGCCGGTTTCGCCGGCTCCACTGCAGCGGTAACGGGCGCCACAACTGCCGCATCGATGCGCATGCGCGCGCAGCGCTACACGCGAAAACTCGTCGCCAGGGTCCGGGCACGGTAATGGCACCAGCATGAGGGCTGATTCGGTATCAGCCGCAGTACCGATGGGCCGATTGGCGCGCGCGGCATTGAGTGAGCGAAGCGTTCCCATAGTTCGGCATTGTTCATGTAATCCTACATTCTGTCAAGTAGGACAAACGTACTGTAGGCAGAGTTTTGCCCGCTGTGGAATGCTAAAATGGGCACAGATGCGCAGATGAGCTGTGGATAGCCGGGGCGCGCAGTGGATATAAGTGCGGATTATTTCAGCGCGCCAACACGAGAAACGACGCGATCTACAAACACCCCCGCCGAGCCCAGATAGGAAGCGGGGTCCATCGCGCGTTCCATTTCCTCGCGCGACAGAAGGCGTCCGAGCTCGGGATCATCTGCAATCACGTTTCCCAGAGCGCGAGCTTCGTCGCGAGCGCGGTCGCACGCGCGGGAGACCGCGTGATGCGCGGCGGCGCGGCCCATCGCAGGAGTGAGAATGGTTGCGAGCGCCTCTGCCATGATCAGGCCGTGAGTCGCGTCAAGGTTCTGGCGCATCCGCACCGGGTCGGCGATCATCCCCGCGGCGAGCTTGTGCGCACGTGCCAGAGCGCCCGCGGTCAGCGTGAAAATCTGAGGAATCGCGAGCGACTCGCTTTGCCATGGGCCGGTCGAGCGCTCGTGATCCTGCGTCATCGCGGAGAAGACGATCGGAACCAGCGCATGCACTGAGCGAGTCGCCGCTAGAATATATTCGCTCAGGATGGGATTGCGCTTCTGCGGCATCGTGCTCGACGATCCCGCACCCTCTGCGTGGGGCTCGCAGACCTCGCTGACTTCGGTCTGCGATAGCAGGACGACATCGAGCGCGAATTTCGACAAGCTGCCGCATATCAGCGCGAGGATGGCGGCGATCTCGGCCAGGCCGTCGCGCGTCGCATGCCAGGGAAGATCGGGCGCGGCGAGATCAAGCTCGCGCGCGAGAGCAGTGGCCACCGCCGGGCCGCTCGAGCCCAAAGAGGCGAGCGTTCCCGCGGCTCCTCCGAACTGCACCACGAAGACCCTGGCGGCGGCCTGATCAATGCGCGCGACATGATTCGCGAGCGGAGCAGCCCAGGTCGCGCACTTGAGACCGAAAGTGATCGGCACCGCGTGCTGGAGATGGCTTCGACCGGCCATCGGGGTATCGCGAAAGCGTTGGGCCTGATCGGCGAGCGCATGCGCGGTCGCGATCAGATCGCGGCGGATGATCGCGACCCCGCGGCGCATCTGCAGGACCATTGCGGTATCGACGATATCCTGGGTAGTGGCGCCAAGATGTACGTAGCGAGCGGCTTCGGCGCCGGCTGCGCGTCCCAACTGCGCGACCAGCTCGACGACCGGATAGCCGACGGTCGCGGTGCTGGCCGCAATTTTATCGAACGACAGGACCTCGATTCGCGCGGCGGCGGTGATCGCCTCGGCAGCGCCGCGCGGGATAATCCCAAGCGATGCTTGCGCGCGCGCGAGCGCGGCCTCGACCTCGACCATCGCGGCAAGCTGCGCGCGATCGGAAATCAGATCGCGCATCTCGTCGGTGCCGAAGAGCGAGCCGTAGATTTGCGAGTCGGCGGGATTGACACTCATCAGGATAGTTTTGCGTCTTTGGATGAAGGTTGCGCAAGCGGTCGGCCAAGCGGAGTGCTTGCGCGGCGATTGCGAGCGCTGTGGCGCCGGGGGAAGATTCATCCAGATGAACGAATCGGTCGAGCGATGGATGCCGCTCGTGGCGAACGCCGGGCGCGTGCTGATGGGCCTGCTGGTGCTGATTGGTATGCTGTACCTCGGCGACGATCTTTCGATTCGGTACAAAATTCCCGCCTCGCGCGAGGCGTTCGGCACGGTGCGGGTCAACAAATTTCTCGCCGTGCCGCTGAAGAGCGGCAAGACTCAGTACATCCTGAATGGTTCCGAGAACCAGGTCTGCGTGAACTCGCCGTTTCCGCATCTGGGCCACGAGCCATGCTGGTACCTGGAGCGGCACAAGGATCGGCGCACGGATCTCTAGCGCTCACGACATCAGCAAGATGAGCAAGCCGACAGCCACGATGTTCCTTCGAAGGGGGCTCTGGTGTATTGGTTTTCACGGTCGGGTCTTGCAAGCGGCCTGCCGGCGTACTGTCGCTGGCGAAAATGGTGCAGCAGCCGTCGAATCGACGATCCAGGATGACATATGAACCAGCGCCCGGTCGCCGTTGTCGCTCGTTGCGGGTATCGATGAGATGAGACGGAAATTATTGCTGCTGGCGTTGATCGGGATCTTTTGGACAGGTGGATTGCGGGCCGAGATGTGGTGCGGCCGCGGCCCCTCCACCACTTTGGATCATCCATGTGCCGCCGTTTCAGAGCGGGCATTCGTAGCCGCGGCTGCGAAGTACAGCGGCGAATGGATGAATTTGTCTACCGTTCAGAAGGTTGTGCCATCGACCACGAAGGGCGGTGGCGAAGAGATTTCGGTATACGTGGACGAGAATTTTTCAAGACCGGATAGGAGCAAGATTCGTGATTGTGTCGAGGGAATTCCGGTGGTGATTTTTCCTGACTACTCACCGATCCTTAAACTGGGTACGCCGTTCGGTACTCTATCGAATCCGACCGGACCTGGAGCATACAACCAATCGAGTACACCCAAGCAAGAGGTTGCTGAAGAGACCTTAGAGAAGAAGCGACAAACTGCTCGAAGCGTTTCAGAAGAGAAGCGTAAAAATGTAGCAAACGCGTACACCGACGCCGTCAATAGGTATCGTGAGCGTTGGCTCGCACTGCCGGGAGTGTTGGGGATAGGTCCATCCAAGTGTGATGACAACTCCTGCGATTTCTCCTCCGTGGGGATCGCCGTTCAGCGGCAATTTTTGGATGTGACCAGGAGCAAAATACCTGCGTCCGTGGACGGTGTGGCCACCGTGCTTATCCCACGAGATTCTTAAGACATCAGCATGATGAGCAGGCCGCCGGCTACGATGAATCCGCCTCCGAGCAGGATGCGATCGTCGGGAATCTGTTTGAACAGGATGAAGGAAATCACCTGCGAGACGACGAAAAAGATCGCGATATAAACGCCCATCAGGCGATTGAAATCCAGGCCGCTCTTATTGACCAGAATTCCATAAGCAAACAGCGTGACCGCTCCTGCGGCCATCGCGGCGGTACGGCCGCCGAGACCGATGCGCACCAGGGCGTCGCCGCCAACTTCAAGTCCTGCTGCAAGAATCAGGACAATGAAAACTCTTAGGACCACCGCGGCGATCGCGCGTCACGCGCCGCGCAGCGGGAGCCCCGCCTTGCGATAGACGTCGTCGATAATTCGCATGCTGACGATTCCGTCGTGCCCGTCGGTCGGCATCGCGGGACCGCCGCGCACGGCGTCGGCGAAGGCGCGCAACTGGTAGGTGAAAGTCGGTTCGAGCGGGAAGGTCTCTTGCTTTTCGCCGGCGGGAGTCTTGATCGTCAGTTGATGGCCGCGATGCGGCGCGAGCGGGTTGATGACCGACAGGCTGCCGCGCTCGCCATGCGCCTCGAATATGACTTGCAGCGGCGCGGTCGGCTCCATCGAGCAGTTCATGTGGGCCGTGGCGCCGCCGGGGAGTTCGAGTTCGGCTTCCATCGCGACATCGATTCCCGGAACACCGACCGTTGCGCGCGCAGCCTTGACGATCGGAGTCGTGCCCGAGAAATGGCGAATCATGTGGAGCGGGTAGCATCCGAGGTCCATGGTCGCACCGCCCGCCAGACTTAGATTGTGGCGGATGTCGGTAGGAGGGATGAAGGGGACTGAGAATTTAGCCTCGAGACGGCTGAGCCTGCCCAAGGTTCCGTCGCGCACGATTTCGCGCACGCGATGCGCGAGCGGATGGTAATAATAATGGAACGCTTCGACCAGCACGCGCCCGCTCTGATCGGCGGCCGTGGCCATCCGCTCGGCCTCGGCGGCGTTGGAGGAGAGCGGTTTTTCGCACAGGACATGCTTGCCGGCGCGCAGCGCGCGAATGGTCCATTCGCAATGCAGCGAATTGGGAAGAGGATTGTAGATCGCGTCGAGCTCCGGATCGTTGACCAGATCATCGTAGCTCGCGAGCACGCGCTCGATGCCGTGGGTGTTGGCGAACTCGCGCGCTCGTGCAGGATCTCGCGCGGCGATCGCGGTGACCTCGACTCCGTCAACAATTTTTGCGGGTTTGATCAACGCGTCGGGCGCAATCCTCGCCGCTCCCAGCAGGCCAATTCGCAGCGTTGTTGAAGCCATCGTCGTGAATCCTCGCTATTCGTTTGAGCCAGCCTGTGTGCAATCCATTGGCACACCGCGGATTCTACGTATCGCGGACTTTGTGCGCCAGTCGGACAGAGCCTAGGTGAGCGCGAATCAGTCGAGCGCGAGAAGTTTGCGGGCGTTGCCGCCGAGTATCTTGTCCTCTGCGGTCTTATCGAGCCCGAGCGCTTTTACCTCGGCGACAGGATGGGCAAGTCCGGCGGGGAGTGGATAGTCCGTACCGACGACAAAGCGCTCTGATCCATAGGTCCGAACCAGGTGTCCGAGCATTTCGCGGTTGTGAGCGATGATGTCGAAATGGAACTGAGGCAGGTAAGTCAACGGCGCGCGAGGAATCGCCTTTTGGCATTCAGGAACGAGGCGGTATCCCATATCGAGTCTGCCGACGAGCGCGGGCAGCGCACCGCCGGCATGATAAAGCACTATTTTAAGCTTGGGATGACGTTCGAGCACTCCTCCGTATATTAGCAGCGCGGCCGCCAGCCCGGTGTCATAGAGATTGCCGACCAGGTTGCCCAGAAAATAGCGGCCGAGCGCTCCGGCGGGTGCGGCTTCGAACGGGTGAATGCATACTGCCATTCGCAGCGTCTCCGCCGCCGACCAGAAGACCTCGAAATCGGGTTCGTCGAGCTGCCGCTCGACCACCTTCGGCGGAATCTCGACTCCGCGAAGTCCCAACCCCGCCGCGCGTTCGAGTTCCTTCGCCGCCGCGACAGGATCTTGCATCGGTACCGACGCCAGCGGCTGAAACCGCCGGGAGTCAGCCGCGCCGAGCATCGCCATCGCATTGTTGTTGACTTGCGCAATAGCCAGTCCGAGATCGGGTGCGACATCTGGATACATCAGGAACGGAACGCACGAGATTGCCTGGGTCGCGATGCCTTCGCGATCCATGTCCGCGGCGCGCGCCGCGGCGTTCGAGATCGGGCCGTCGATCGGGCGCATCGCTTTTTCCTGGATCAGAAAAAACCTGCAGCCGTCGCGCTCGACGATTCGGGTCGCGAAGTGCTTTCCTTCGCGCGCGAGAAAGTCGATCACCTCGGGCGCGATGAAGTGGTTGTGCATGTCGATCACGTCCATCGCGTTCTCCGAATGATGAATCGGTTGGTGCGTTCTATAGAATGAAGCTTATCTTGCCGTGCGGACGCAGAGCTTCATTGTCGAGGATGGCGCGGCGCTCACGAATTCTCAGTTTGCCATCCTTTCGGCTGAGCTTGTAATCGTAGCGGCCGATGTAGGTGTCAACTGATTCGTAGCGCATCCGATGCACCGCAAAATTCGCGCTAGCCAGAAAAATCTCGCCTTCGGCGCCTAGCACTCGCACGTTGGTGATCAGCCGCCGCGTCCGGGAGCGCGGGTTCTCGGCCCATGCCGACTTGCCGAGCAGTTGCTTCACCCGCGAGCGGATGCGTACCGCGTCGTCCGCGATAATGAACAGAGTATTGCGCGAGTCGCCTTCGGGAACATCAGTCGGCGGAACCTCATATACTGCGTCCTCGGTGAGAAGCTCGAGCCATTCGTCGAGGCGCCACTCGTCGAGAAGAGCGGCTTCCTCGTAGAGGAGATCCTCGACCTCCTGGCGGCTTGGAACTTGCGCGGCGCTCATGCGGCATTCCTCGCGCGGCGAATCTGCGGTTCGGTCATCATTTGATTCCATCTCCGCCAAAAGGCCCGCATCTGCAATTCATCGGTGATGGAAGGCTCCTCGCGCTTCATGCCGCGCGAGATGTCCGACCATCCGACTTCGCGATTGGCAAAGCCGCGCTGGCAGGACTCGAGCATCTCGACGTCATCCGGAGTGGCGAACCCTCCCGGTCCAAGAAACGTCAGAAAGTTGTCGAGGCGCAATGCAGAATCCTCGGCGCCTTCCTCCGCGGGTGCCAACGCCCATGCATTCACCTCCATGTAGTCAGGCGAGACTGGATAGAAGGTGCGAACCGTGACCGCCATGATGTCGTTGATCACGAGATTGGGAAATATACCCAGATTGCGGCTGGTCTCGCAGATCCGGCGGGCGCGTTCGGGTCCAAAGCGTTCTTCGAACTGTCGGCGGATCTCGGCGAAGTGAGATTTGCGCTCTTCACCGAAAGGAGGGACCCAGTGCGCGATCGGCCGTCCCCATGAGCTCTGGTATTCCACTACGGCATGGCCATTACCAAGATCGACCGCCTTCTGCCGCGGCGGGGTGGTGAGGGTCGAGTTCTTGAAATCGATTCCGATGTCAGTCAAAAAACTAAAGTACCGCTGATGCGTCGGCAGGCCGTGATAGCCGTCGTAGCTATTCTCGACCAGCAATTTCCAGTTGGCGCGCGCGCTGTATGATTGTTGCCCAGCGACTATCTTCATTCCAAGAGCGGACTGATCGGCGACCAGATCGAGATATTCGCGCGCACCAGCCAGATACTCGTATAGCGTCTGACCTGCCGGATCGAAGCAGGCGAACACAAAGCCGCGATAGTTGTTGACTCGCGCGGGAGAGGCGAGGGACATATCCGCGCGTTTGAAAGCGTCGCTGTATGAATCTTCGCCCGGAACGCCGACCAGCTCGCCGCGCGAATTATAGGTCCATGCGTGGTAAGGGCATTGAAAGGTCCGGGCGTTGCCGGATTTCTGCCGGCAGACCATCGCGCCGCGGTGAGTACAAGTATTCAAGAGCACGCGCAGAACGCTATCATCGCCGCGCACCAGGACCATCGGACGTCCGATGACGTTGCGCGAGCGATAGTCGCCCGCGTGCGGAACCTCGGATTCATGGCCAACATAAATCCAGCACTTGTCGAATATCCGGCGGCGCTCCTGCTCGAGGCATTCCGCGTCGGTAAACGCGCGCCGATTTACGCGGAACAATCCCGTGTCTTGATCGTCGATGATGTAGGCGTCATCTGAGTTCTTCATGTGGCTTCTCCGCGGCTAACAGTACATCCGACAGTGGCTATTCGTTCGGTGGCTCCCATGCCCAATATCGGGCGATCGCGCCGGCGTTGACGCGCAAGTCGGTTCCGGTAATCATCGCGGAATCCTCCGAGGCGAGAAAAACCGCGGCGCGTCCATAGTCGCGCGGGCTCGGCAAGCGCTGCATCGGGACCCGCCTGCGGAACGGTTCGAAAGCGCGCCTAATGTCGTCGGAATTACGCACTTGCCGGCCCCAGCGCGCAGCACGTTCGTGTGATTCGGATGGATCGGTCGCGGTCGGCGTCAAGCTATTGACGCGAATACCATGCGGGACCAACTCGATCGCGGCCGAGCGAGTGAAATTAAGTAGTCCACTCTTCGCTGTGCAGTATGCGATGTTGCCCGGTTCGCCCTGATGTCCGGCGGTCGAAATTATATTGATGATCGCGCCCCGGCGCTTGCGCTCGATCATCGACCTTGCAACGTGTTTGGTGAACAGAAACGCGCCGGTCAGAATGACGGTGATCTGCCGGTGCCACTCTTCCAGTGGCATATCGAGCACGCCCTTCTTGTTGAAGATGGCGGCGTTATTTAGCAGGATATCGATTCCGCCAAAAACCTCACATGCAGCATTGACGGCGGCGGCCACCTGGACTTCATTAGTCACGTCGCAAGTCACCGCGATAGCGCGGGCGCCAGTGCCCTGGATGTAACGCGCGCAATCGGCGGCGTTGGCTTCTCGCGAATCGACGCAGACAATCGCGGCGCCTTCGGCCGCGAGACCCTCGGCGATTCCGCCTCCGATATTGATGCTGGTGCCTGTGACCAGCGCGATTTTCCCTTCCAATCTCATTCCGGCTCTCCGAAACACGTCATGCGACGGAGCTCAATTGGGCGGCGCGATCAGGAAACATTTCGATGAGTTGAATATCCAGGTGTCGATGAACTCGATTTCCTTTGGCTTGCGATGAAGCTCTGAAAGAGCGCCGGCCAGACACATCCAATTCAAAATTTCCTGCTGCCCGCTGTCCTCGACGGATGCAGCCGGATAGTTGCGCCAGGCATCAAAATCGCTCGCGCGCAAGGCGTCGAATAATCTCCGGTCCGCGGGAGTATCGGGATAGAGAAAGTGGTTCTTTGCCGTCAGGAACGCGTGCGACCATCCGGACGAGGCCATCAGCACGACCCGCCACGGACTGTTCGCAAAGATTCGAGCGGTAGCCGCGCCGAGATCGAACAGTCGCCGAGGGGTGGGCGCGGGCGGGTCGAGCTGCGACTCCGACGGTGAATGATCGAACATCGGGAGACCACCGCGCTGTGCAATCACTCTGCGTCCGTAACAATTGATCGCGAATGGAACAATCGGATAGTCGAATCCCTTGCGATCATAGTCGAGATACAGAACTGCATTCGCGAAAGCATGACCCAGCGGATTATGCAGTGGCTTGTACGAGTATGCGGCATCGAAGCCGCCGGCGATAAGACCGCTTGCCAGAAATTTCGCAGCAGTGACATCGCCGGGTACGTTGAATCGTTTTTCAGTAGATTCTTTCCAGACATTGTTGGCCGGCGGCGCGAACGCGAAAGATTCGTGCGCGTAGATGCAGTACGGCGGAATCACGTCTTCACGAAAATTCTCGTATTGATCGTCGCCCCACATGACGATCAGATCGGGGCGGAACTCGTCGATTCGCGCACGCGCCGTGCGCAGCGATTGAAGCAACTGCGCGCGATGCGCGCGCGCCGCAGTGGTCCCTTCGTCGTTGCCCCATTCCGTGCGCATAGCCTCGGGCCATCCTTCGGATCGCCGATACTGTTCGGGAAGTTGAGGATTCTGGAGCATCCGCTTCAGAATCCACGCCATCGTTTCGTCGCTTCCGGCCAGGGGTGGATAGTGGGTTATTCCAACTGCAAGAATCTCACCCATCGGCGTGTGCTCCTGTTCGTGTGGCGGCGGTTTTGAAAATAGTCATTTGGAAATACCACTGTCAGCAGGAACGTTATCGTCGTATAGAACTCGTTTGTCATAAAGAGCCTGGATACGATCGAGTGAGTATCCGAGAATACTTGACAGCACCTCGGTATTGTCACCACCCAGACCAGGTACGTTACCGCGCGCGTGTGCGGCGCTATTGGCGAACTTGAACGCCGGGTTCGGAACCTTTAATTGGCCGGCGCCATCGTCAACAACGGTAAAGCTGCGCCGCGCTTCGAGATGCGGTTGATTGATTGCTTCCCGGACGCTGAAGTAGCGGGAACAGGGGACGCCAGCCTGGGTGAGGATCGTTTCGCATTCCTCGGCGGTTCGGGTCGAAGCCCATTCCTCGAGCATTGCCGTGAACAGATCCCAGTTCCGAGCGCGGCCCTTGATCGTGCCGAAACGCGGGTCGTCCATCCACTCGGAGTGTCCTACGGCGCCAGCGAGCGCCGCGAAGTTATTTGGCTTGACCGCCGCGATCATCACGAATCCGTCCTTCGCACGAGTCGGCTGAAAAGTGTTGGCGCGCCGCGGTTGCGGAAACTGCGCTTCCTGGAATTCGTAGATGAGCATCCCAAGCACGCCGTCCATCATTGATAGATCAATGTAGTCGCCACGGCCAGTCCGCTCTCGTGCAAGCAGCGCAGACTGGATCGCGCCGAAGGCTTGGGTGCCGCCAAGCACGTCGCCAACATAAATTCCTGTATTGAGCGGACGTTCTAGACCGTTTTGATAGGACAGGTTGACCAAATCGAAGCCGCTTACCGCATGAAGCATCGGCGCGTACGCGCTGCGCGTCGCCCACGGTCCATCCTGGCCGAAGCCGGAAATTGAACAGTACACGATTCGCGGATTGAGCTTTGCGATTTCCGCGTAGCCGAGACGCAGCCGCTGCATCACGCCCGGCCGCGAATTCTCGACGATCACGTCGGCGTTGGCCGCGAGCTCGTGCACGATCGCGATAGCCTCGGGCCGGTGAAGATCGATCGCGAGGCTCTTCTTGCCGCAATTCAGATGGGCAAAATACGCGCTCTTGCCGTCGCGCAGGGGAGGCTGCACGCGAATGAAATCGCCCTCGGGAGGTTCGAGTTTAATAACCTCCGCGCCCAGGTCGGCGAGCAGGCGCGTGCAATATGGCCCTGACACGATCGTGGTGAAGTCGAGCACTCGCACACCGCCAAGAATCTCGTTAAGCATCGGCGGCCTCGGTTCGGCCTTTTTCCTTTTTCAGCGACAGGTAGTGGCGATTGAGCCGCTCCAGATGCTGTTCCATCTCGGTCACGGCGGCGTCGCAGTCGCCCGCCGCAAAGTGCTTCATAAATCGGCGGCGCGAGGGCAGCACCCACGGATTACGGGTTTGTCCAATCGCGTGAATGAAATGCTGCATTACGTCGATCAGCGCTTCCATTACGATCACCATGACCGGATTCTTGGTCGCTCGGGCGATGATGCGGTGGAAATCAAGATGAATCGCCGCCTGAGCATAGAAGTCGGCTTTCGCGCGGGCCGAGGTTTCCGCCGCGGCGAGGTTCGCCTTGAGCGCGTCGACATCCTCGGCGGTTGCGCGCTCGCATGCCGCGCGCACGGCGATAGATTCGATCAGCACGCGCGCTTCAGTTAGATGCTCGGGAGCGATCGCGCCCAGATGGAACATGTCGCGAAGGCCGGTGATAATCGCGTCACCGGTGCTCTCGCGTACAAAGGCGCCGCCGGTTGCGCCCTTCTGAAGCCGCAGCAGCCCGGCGTTTTCGAGCGAGCGCAGCGCTTCGCGCAGGGTATTGCGCGAGACCCCGAATTGTTCCGCCAGCATCCGTTCAGGTGGAAGCCGATCTCCAGCGCGCAGGCGGCGATCTGCCAATTCGCTGCGAATCTGATTGGCGATCTCTTCGAAGGCGCGCGGGGTATGGATGCGGCGGAACTCGATGCGGCCCGAACCGCGCGAGGTTTTGCGAATCGCGTCGCGTGGTGGCAGCGAAGCGGACGCGCCGCGCTTGACAATCGGGTTTTGCTTGTGCTCCATTGGTTCAACCATTGCGATCCTGACTCGCCGCGGCGAAAATGTCAAGCGCCGGCGCGTGACGGGCCGGCAGAGGTAAAAATTCGGACTGGCCAGGAAATTATCCGGCGGAGGAATCCCAACTTGATCTCCTTTGAACTAACCGAAGAGCAGAAGCTTGCACAATCGATGGTCCGGGAGCTGGCCGGATCTTCGCTGAGATTGGCCGCGCGCGACGCGGACGAAGATGCGGCGATTCCGGCTGCAATCCTGCACGAGATCTGGGAGACCGGGATCATTCAATCCCAGGCCGCCGCCGTTACCGACGGAGGATCTCGATCCGCTACGCTCAACGCGCTGCTGCTCGAAGAGCTCGCGGTGGCGGACGCGGCATTTGCGATCGCCGCTGCAGCACCGATCGGGTTTGCGAGCGCAATTGCCGGTTATGGTTCGATTGAGCAGAAGAGGACTCTGCTGTCTCTGTTCGCCGCCGACCAATATCACTGCGCCGGCCTGGCGATCATGGAACCCGATTTTATGTTCGACGTCTCCGCAATGCGCACTTCGGCGGCTAAGACTTCCGGTGGTTACCGGCTGTCCGGCGTCAAGTCGATGGTTCCACTTGCGGGCCAGTGCAGCCATTTTCTGGTGCTCGCCAATTGTGACGGCGCTACTGACGGCTTCATCGTCGAGCGGCACGCAAAGGGCGTGGCGGTCGACGACGAAAGGCCTAGCCTCGGATTGCGCGCGCTGCAGATGGCCAATGTGAATTTCAAAAATGTCGAACTGAAGTCGGACGCCCGCCTCGGCGGGGCAGCGGGATGCGACGTGCAGGGGATCGTCGACTCCGCACGCACGGCGCTGGCCGCGGTCATGGCCGGGATCAGCCGCGCGGTGTTCGAGTTCGTGATCCCGTATACGAAAGCGCGGGTGGTTCATGGCGACGCGTTGGCGAAGAAACAGGTAATCGCGTTTCGGTTGGCCGACATGCGAATTGAGACCGACGCGATGCGCTGGATGACATGGAAGGCGGCGTCGATTCTCGAGCATGGAGGCAATGCCACCCGTCAGGCGCAACTCGCATATACCTATGCCGGCGAGCAGGCGATGTGGATCGCTGACGAAGGAGTGCAGATGCTCGGCGGGCATGGGTACCTGCGCGATAATCCAGTCGAGATGTGGTATCGCGACGCGCGCACTTTGTCGGTGATGGAAGGCGCGGTGGGTGTATAGCGTCAACAGGAGCATTGGGAGGATCGGGCGATGATAGATTTTGAACTGACTACCGCGGACCAGGAAGTCCTCGCGCTTGCTCATCGGCAGGCGAAAATCGGGCGGATTCATGCGAATTACTATGACAAGCACGAAGACAAGCTTCCGCCGGCTGAATTTCCAGAGGCCGCCGGACAGAAAAATCCGATTACTCTCGCCGAGGAAATGGCCGCAGAGACCAGCGGTTCGAGGATTTTGCATTCGCTGGTCATGTCAGAGATCTACTCGGGAGGTATGGCGCTGCACCGGAGCAAATGGGGACTCGGGAACACAGTCCTCAAGACCGTTGCGACTCCGGAACAGATTGAGAAGTGGAAGAATCATACTATCGCGATCGCGATAACCGAGCCTGGCGCCGGTTCGGATCCGGCGAACATTCGAACTACGGCGACGTTCGATCGCGAGACCGGAGAATGGGTCATCAACGGCGAAAAGATTTTTATCTCGCAGGCCGAGTCGAGCGACGCTGCGATGGTGTTTTCGCGGTTCGTCGGACCGGACGGAAGCCGGGGGATGACGACGTTTCTGGTCGAGAAGGGAACGCCAGGGTATTCAGTTGGCCCCCAGCTCAAGAAACTTGGGATCCGCTCTCACGATACGTGCAACCTGCTGTTCGAGGATTGCCGCATTCCCGAGTTCAACCATATCAAGGGCAATTTCAAATCCACGATGACAGTGTTCAACGACTCGCGTCCGATGGTCGGGGCGATGGCATTGGGCGTCGCCCGCGCGGCGCTTGATTTCACCCGCGAAAAGCTGGAACAGAACGGAATGAAGATTAGCTATAGCAGCGGCGCGCGGAGCCGCTCGGCAGTTGCCGATCGCTTCATCCGCCTCGAAGCCGCATATGAGGCGGCTATCCTCACCGTGCTGCGCGCCAAGTGGCTCGAGCAGCAGGATGTTCCGCCGAAAGTGGAAGCCTCGATCGCGAAAGCAGCGGGAGGCAAGGCCGCCAGAAAGATTACGCAGGGCTGTATCGAGATACTCGGTCCCGAAGCTTTATCGGAAGACCATCCGCTGGAACGATGCTTCCGTGATGGACGCATTTTCGATATCTACGAAGGGGCGGGAGAGATTCAGCGTCTCATCATTGCGCGGACAATCCTCGAGTATACTTCGCGCGATATCAGGTGATACGCGCAGCTTCTGAACGAGGTGTACTTGGATACGGAGCAAAAGCAGAAATTGACGACGCTCCTCGCGCAGGAACACGTCGCGGTTATTGTCACTCAGGGGGGAGAGTGGGCAACTGCGACTTTGCAGGCATTTGCGGAGACTGATTCTCAGGACTTGCTCTTTATCATGGGCGCTGACGCGGACAAGTTTCAGAACCTGATCCGCAATCCTAACGTGACCGTGTTAGTCGATTCGCGTGACGTTGGCAACGTAGCGACATTCCAGGTTGCGCGAGTCTCGATTCAGGGTGTTGCACAAGAGATCGCAAGAGACGGCTCAGAATGGGAGCCAATGAAAGCGATCTTCCTGAAGAAGAATCCCTTCGAAGCCCCGTTTTTCGCTAGCGAGGCGTTACGGATGGTGCGCGTAAAACTCAAGCGCATCTCATACGCGGGCGCCGCGCGCGATATGTTCAAAGCCGAGTTGTGACTCGCTCACCCGAGCGAGGCTGTCTTCATTCCTGAGGTGAGCATTGACCCTGTCCGAGCACGGGCTTGATCGTATTCTTCCCGCGTCTGATCGACGAGTTCGGCGGCGCTCTGAATTCTGCTGACGCCGGAAATTGAATGTCCGGCGCTCCAGATATCACGATAGCGACGAGGCCCGGGAAAATCGCCCTTGCTGCTGAAATTCCGCGCTGCTTCCTCAACTGAGACGCGCGGCGGCAAAGTCGCGGGGTCGAGCCCGGCCGCGATCATTGACGGTTTCAGCATATTCGTATCCAGACCCGTGAACGCCTGCGTGAGCATCACGTCGTCCATGTCGGACTCGACCAGCATCTGCTTGTACGCCGGAGCGGCCAGACTCTCGTGCGTGGCGATAAATTTGGTTCCCATGTATGCGAGGTCGCAACCCATCACCTCGGCAGCCCAAAGGAGGTTGCCGTCCGAGATCCCGCCGGCCAGAACAATCGGTCCGTCGAACATCTGCCGGGTAGCGCGCACGAACGCGAGTGGGTTGAGCCATCCGGTCTGGCCACCCGCGCCCGCGGTCAGGAGGATCAATCCGTCCACTCCCGACGCGATCGCGCGTTCGGCGTGATGAAGCGTCGCTACGTCACAGAACACGAAGCTTCCCGAATCGTGAAGCGGACCGATCGCTTCGGCCGGCGAGCCGACGCTGGTGATCACGAGCTCTACTCGATGCTTCACTAACGCCGCCAGCTCGGAGCGCATTTCCGCGCGTTTGATGATCAGATTCGCGCAGAAAGGTGCTGGCGCGCGCTCTGGGCTTTCGCCGGCGGCGCGAGCGAGCGCAGTTTCGATCTGCGAGAGCCACACTTCCACGCCCTCGGGCGATCGCGCATTGGCCAGAGGAAACGCACCGATCACTCCTGCTTTGCACGCCGCGATCACCAGTTCAGGGCCTGACACTGCAAGCATCGGAGCCGCGATGAGAGGCAACCGGAGCCGCTTGGCGATCTTCTCGGGAATCCGCTTCGACAGCATCGCTCAGCCGTCCCTTTGGTCTCTTTGCAGGATATGTACGACGCACATCGCTCCGACTCCGACCATGTGTGCAAGGCCAATCTTTGCGTCGGGCTGTTGACGTACTCCGGCTTCGCCCCGGAGTTGGCGAGTGATCTCCGCGATCTGTCCTGCGCCAGTCGGGCCAATCGGATGGCCCATTGCGATCAAGCCGCCGGACGCGCTGACCGCGCACTTCCCGCCGATATCGGTGGCTCCGCTGCCGATCATCGCGACCCCTTCGCCTTCGCCGCAAAGGCCCATCGCCTCGACGTATAGCAACTCTTCGATCGTGAACGCATCGTGCAGTTCAATCAAATCAAGGTCTTTGGGACCGACTCCGGCTTCCTCGTACGCCTGCGCGACGGTCTCGCGAGTTAATTCTGCGTCATTGTTTTTAGCTCCACGATAAACGCGTTCGCTGCGAGAGACCGATGCTATCGCGCGGACCGCGCGGTCTCGATTGATTTTCAGCTTCTCGATCGCATCATCAGATGCGACGATCACAGCCGCAGCGCCTTCGCCTACCGGACAGCATTGCAGCCGTGTGAGCGTACCGGAGATTGCCGGACCGGCCATCACCTCTTCTAGTGTCACGGCCCGTTGGCGTTGCGCGAAAGGGTTGTGGGCGCCGTTGCGATTATTCTTAACCGCAACCTGCGCGACTTGTTCGGCGCTAACTCCGTAGCGATCCATATACTCGTTGGCCAGAAGGGCGAAGTGAGTAAACGGCACGACTCGGGCACCGACCAGATCGCGAATCCTGGTTTTTCCGGGCGCGCCATTTACCATCGCAGGCTTGTCCACGCCAATCGCCAGCGCTACATCGCTGATTCCGCTGGCGACGTCAAGGCAGGCCTGGCGAAATGCCGTCGAGCCCGAAGCCGATGCGTTCTCCACCTGCGCCATCGCGATTCCTGTAGCGCCCAGATGACGCAGCATCGGACGTGACGCCGCCATCCCGATAAGCGCGGTCCCGGTGTAGGCCGATTCAACCGCGGGCCACTCAATGCCGGCATCGTCCAACGCTGCGCGCACGGCAGTCAGGCCGAGCCTGACGTAGGTCGTGTCACTCAGATGCTGATATTTATGAAGCCCTATTCCGACCACGTGAACCGGGCGCAACTCGCGTAAAGTTTTTTTCATTTCCCTGACTCCAGCCGGGCGAAGCGTAGCTCGGTTGCGTTGACGCCGTCTTCGACGGAAGTTGCGTGAACGATCGCGGCGCGCATTCGATCGCCGATCTTGAGGCCTGCATCTGTCTTTTGGACCAGGATCGCACGAACCGCCGGTCCGTCGTCGAGCAGAATTACTCCAACGGTGAACGGCGCTTCGATTCCCTTGCCCGAATGAAGATGAACTGTCGCGAATGATCTCAGCATCCCTTCGCCCCTGAGCGCGAAGGGCCGCAACTCTTCGCCCGATGCACCGCAGATCTCGCATCCATAAGATTGCGGCGGAAAGAAAACATAGCCGCAGGCGTGGCAGCATCCGCCGTTCAATTTTGGGATTCCATCCGGCGATTCTGTATAGAGGTTGGGCGGCGGGGCGATTGTTTCAGGCATCGGGGCGTCTCCAGTGAAGCGATGGATTGTGAGGACCATACGATATTTCTTGCTAATCAGTCAACAAATATGTTAGGGTCGTCAGCGATGAACGCACGGAGGATTACTCGAGCACCAATTCGGCGCACCCAGCGCGAGCGGCGGGCACTCTCGCACAGCAGGATGCTCGCGGCGGCGGCCAAGTTGATCGCGCGTCAGGGCAGCAGCCGCACAACGCTCAGCCAAATCGGTGAAACCTCGGGCTACACACACGGGCTGGTCAGTCACCGCTTTGGGTCCAAGGGAAAGCTGATCGCGACTCTGGTCCGGCAGTTGCAGCGAGGCTTTGCTCAATCGCTGGTGCCGGTGGTCGGTGGAAGAAGCGGGATCGAGGCACTCAAATTGACCTGCGAACAATACCTGCGAGCAGCGGCGTCCGTCGAACGGATGGCGATCTATGTTCTGATCGGAGAAGCGCTCGGCCCGGTACCGGAGATCAAACCCGACCTCGCGGATGCTGACGAATATTTCCGCGCGTCACTTGAGCATCGAATTGAGGAAGGAATTCGCTCGGGCGAAATCAGGCGCGAGGTCGATCCCGCCGCGCAGGCGGCGATGCTGGTGGGCACGCTGCGCGGCCTGGCTATTCAAAATCTGCTCAGACCGGGTGCCTTCAATCTCGATGCGATCTGCCGCGAAATGAATTCGAACCTCGAGCTGGCGCTGGCACATAAGCGGAGGCGCGTCTGATGCTGCGTGATGTGCGGGTGCTCGAGATCTCCTCACCGGCAACGATGCTGGCGGGGAGTATCCTCGCAGATCTTGGCGCCGATGTTGTCGTGATCGAGCCGCCCGGTGGCGCGCCTGGTCGCCGGCTGGAACCATTTCTCGACGATGTTCCCGGAATCGAGCGAAGCCTCACATGGCACGCGCTTAATCGGAACAAACGCTCGATCACGCTCGACCTCGAGAGCATCGACGGACGCAGCCTGTTTGCCACTCTTGTTGAGAGATTCGATATCGTTCTTGAGGCGGCTGGGGTTGGGGGCAGCGCGCCGCTCGACGAATTCGAGCTGAGCGCGAGTACTATTCGATGTACAGTTAGCGCCTTTGCGCGATCCGGACCGAAGAGTAAGTATTCGAATTCCGATTTGTTGGTAATGGCGTCCACCGGGACGCCCGCGATGACCGGCGATCCAGATCGTTCGCCGCTCTTCTATACCGTCCCTCAATCGATTATGGAAGCAGGCGCGGAGACGGCGATTGCCGCGCTTGCCTGTCTGATCGCGCGCGATCGCGACGGCGGCGGACAGCACGCGGAGATTTCCGCACGGATCGCCGCGATGATGAGCGCGCTCAGCGTGCCAATAGCGGTTAGTGCGGGAAATCCGGAGTTGACGCGCTCTGGTGCGGCTGGCCTTGCGCCCGACGCGCGAATTCCGAGCATTTACGAATGCGCCGACGGCTATATGATCGTCACCGTTCCCGCGTTTGGTCCTTCGTTCGGCCCGATGACGCAACGCCTGGCGAAATGGGCGGCGGAAGAAGGACATCTGGCCAAAGAAATCGCGGAAGTGAACTGGATCACCTTCCCCGCCGATGTCCGCAAGAAAATCGCTTCGCCGGACCAGCTTCGCGCCCTGGTCATTGGCGTGACATCGCTCTGCCGGAACAAGACCAAAGCCGAACTCGGTGCGGTCGCGCGCAAACTCGGGCTGCTCGCGGCGCCAGTGATGGATATGAAAGACGTCGCCGAGTCGGAGCAGTATCGAGAACGAGGTTTGTGGACGCCGGTGAAGATCGGAGCTGATGGCCGCGAGATCGATGCGCCCGCGCGGTTCGCGCAGTATTCGAACTTCTTGATCGAAACCAATAGAGCTGCGCCCGCGCTTTCGGAACATACCGCGGAGGTTCTGAAACTAGAGGCTGGAATCTCCTCCTCTGAACTGCAAGCGCTGTTCGTTCATGGGATCATCTAGTAGGAGCAATTTGCTATGAGCTCGCCACTGGAAGGCATGCACGTTCTCGACCTGAGCTGGGTGATGGTCGGGCCGGTGAGCGGCCGCTACCTCGCCGACCTTGGTGCGGATGTTATCAAAATTGAGAGCCATGGCCGGATTGATCCGCTGCGCACACTCGGTCCCTTCAAAGACGGGAAACCGGGTCCGGAACGTTCGGTGAGTTATCACAATCTCAACGCGGGCAAGCGAAGCGCCGCGATCAATCTCAAAGCGCCGCGCGGACGAGATATCATTTTGCACCTGGTCGATTGGGCCGACGTAGTATTGGAGAGCTTCACTCCCGGGGTGCTTGAAAACCTTGAGCTTGACTACAAGCATCTGCGACAGCGCAAGAACAACATTATAATGCTCTCGACCAGCATTCTTGGACAGACCGGGCCTCATGCGGCCGGCACCAGTGGCGTCGGGACGATGGGCGCCGCGATGTCGGGTGCGAGCTTCTTGCTGGGTTGGCCCGATCGACCCCCCTTCGGCACCTTTGGCCCGTGGACCGATGGTGTCGCTCCACGCTTCATCGTCGCGAGTATCCTTGCCGCGCTTCATCGCCGGACGCTCACCGGCGAAGGATGCTATATCGATGTCGCACAGGCCGAGGCAGGAATCCAGTTCGTATCGCCGGCCTACTATGAGTATGCGGCCAACGGCGTCGTTCCGATGCGCCGGGGAACGGCGGGCTCGCCGCTCAGATCTCCACACGGTCTCTATTCATGCTCCGGCGCCGACCGCTGGGTAGCGATCGATGCGTCTCGAGACGAAGACTGGAAAGCGCTGCGTATAGCCATTGGTGGAATACTCATAGAGTCAAGATTCGATACGCTGATTGGGCGCCTGCGAAATCGGGCGGAACTTGATATTGCTATTGCTGATTGGACCCGACCACAAGATGCCGAAACCGTCGAGCGCGTGCTTCAGAGCGCGGGAGCGCCCGCGCACATCGTCTCCCGCGGTGGCGATCTCGCGCGCGATCCGCATCTGCGCGCTGCCGATCATTTTCGTACGATCGCAGACCCGGTCATTGGCGATGCGGAAATCGAAGCACCCCGCTTCCGGCTGCATCGCACGCCGCATGTAACTACCCGGTCCGGGCCGCGAGTCGGAGAGCATACGGTTGAGGTGTTGCGCAGCATTTGCAAACTTTCGGATGAAGAGATCACCGAACTAGAGAAAGCGGGCGTGCTCGCCTGACTGACCCAGGCATCGAGCGAACTTTCAATTTCAAACAGGAGGCGGTCGATTGGCCAATAACATTCTCGACCTGAAGGGACGAATCGGACTCGTGACTGGCGCCGGACAAGGCGTCGGACGCGCCGTAGCGCTGCGGTTCGCGGAGAATAACGCCGGCGGTGTCGTCGTCAATGATTTCCGTCTCGAGCGTGCACAGGCGGTGGCTGCGGAAGTCGAAAAGCTTGGGGTGAAGGCTTTGCCCGTTCAATGCGATGTGACTGATTTTGCCTCGGTGACGGCGATGTTCGAACAGGCGAGGGCGCAGTTCGGCTCAGTCGATGTTCTGGTCAACAACGCGGGCAACGCCGGCGCAGACCCGGGTGCGGTCGCGCGTATACCGTTCTGGGAACAGGAACCAAAAGACTGGCAACCGTTCCTTGGCACCAACCTGTTCGGCGTATTGAATTGTGTACGAATCGCAGGGGCTGAGATGATCAAGCGAGGTTACGGCAAGATCGTCACTGTAATATCAGACGCAGGCAGAGTCGGCGAGCCGCGCCTTGAGATATATTCCGGCGCAAAGGCCGGAGCAGCGGGATTCATGCGGGCGGTCGCAAAGAACGCTGGCCGCTACAACGTCACCGCAAATTGCGTCGCCCTGGGCGCGACGCGAACACCGGCCACTGAACGCGGGATGTCCGATCCGGAAGCTCTCAAACGGGTTCTGAAGGTGTACCAGATTAAACGCATCGGCGAACCGGAAGACGCGGCCAACATGATCCTGTTTCTCAGCTCAGATGCTTCAAGCTGGATCACCGGCCAAACCATCCCGGTCAATGGCGGTTATTCCTTCGCCGTATAACCCTGGATCATCAGAGGAGATTGTGCGTGGACTACGAAACTATCATCCTGGAGTGCAAGGACGGAATTGGCTATCTGACGCTGAATCGTCCAGATCGGGCAAATACTATTAGCTTCCAGCTCGCGCAGGAAGTGGTCAACGCGATGGAATCGGTCGAGTCTGATCCTGAATACCGCGTATTGATTATCACTGGAGCAGGTGCTCGCCATTTTTGTGGCGGCGCGGATCTTCGTGATATCGCGCGGCGCGCGAGCGATTCGCGCGCAAGCGGCGCGGAAACCAAAAGCAGCGAGCGGCGCGCCCTGCCGCTAAAAGATATGTTTAGCGCGATCGAAGATTCGCGCGTTCCGGTGATCGCCGCGATCAATGGCGCCGCTATGGGCGGCGGATGCGAGATCGCGCTGGCCTGTGACATTCGCGTGATGGCCGACACGGCAACGATCGGTCTCCCGGAGATTCGCTTCGGCGCGCTCCCCGCAGGCGGAGGAACGCAACGCCTTCCGCGGTTGGTCGGTCCCGGTATCGCCAAAGAAATGATCTTCAGCGGGCTTCCGTGGTCGGTCGAAGACGCATTTCGCGTCGGCCTTATCAATCGAATCGCGCCCGCGTCCGAACTGATTAGCAATTGCGAGAAGATAGCCAGGGTTTATATCGAGCGCGCCGGCTATGCGCTCAAGACGGCGAAAGCGTTGATCAATCGCGGTCTCGAAATGTCCTTGCAGGAAGGACTTGCGCTCGAACGCAAGATGATCGCGCAGATGGCAACTCCGGAGGAACGCCGCAAGGCGCAGGAGCAGGCGGCGGCTACGCAGAAGACATACGCGCGAATCTTTGGCGACCGATCCTGATCGTCGGCCGCGCCGCAGTGATCGACGCGACGGTCAGCGCCGCTGCTGTCGCCTCGATCCCGCGAGCAATGGCTCAAGCCGATGGATCGGCTCCTCGAGGCTCGCGTGATTCGTCAGCACGTCGAGAAAGGGATCTCGTTTGAGGCGCGTCATTCGCGTCACCATGTTCTTGATATTGTACGACGCAGGTTCGAGAGTCGGGTTGAGTTCAGGCCATCTCATCGGCGCCGATACCGGTGCTCCCTGAACGGGACGCACCGAGAATGGTGCGGCAATCGTCTTGCCATGACCGAGCTGCAAGTAATCGATATATACTCGTCCATGACGAGTGCTCGGATTCCGGTTAATAGTAGCAACTTCGGGAATTCGATCTACGACTATCTGCGCGGCCAGCTCTGAGAACATCTTAGCCTGTTCGTAGGTGTATTTCGGCGCCAAGCCGACGACGACGTGAAGGCCCATCTGACCCGAGGTCTTGAGGCAGGGCTCCAGCCCCACTTCGCGCAAGACACCAGCCACTTCTTGCGCTACCTGTACCGCCGCGCGGGTAGTTGAGCCTTTGGGGTCAATGTCAAATAATAGCCAATCCGGATGTTCCAGACTCGAGATGCACGAAGACCAGATGTGAATCGTAATTGCAGCCAGATTGGCGACATAGGCAATAGCCTCTTCGCTGTCCAATATGAAATAGGCTATTTCTCTTTTTGAGTCTTCAGAGTAAATCTTTGCGGTTCGAATCCAGGACGGCACGAATGCAGGCGCATCTTTCTGATAGAACATCTTGCCTTCGATACCGTCCGGGAAGCGCGTGAGCATTACCGGCCGATCCTTCAGATACGGCAGCATCCACTTGGAAATCGACCGATAGTACGTGACCAGATCGCCCTTGGTGTACTTTTCCTTCGGCCAGAGCACCTTTTCGGGATTGGTTATTGTAGCGAGCGGGTTTTCGTTCTTGCCGTTGCGTTCCCGAGGTTCGAGTTTCTCAGCCGGAGCGATATCACCGATCGTCTCAGCCTCGAGACTCGGACGCTCGTCCGGACCTTCGTAGAGGCACTGCCGAGGATCGCCTCCCGCGACGAGTCCAAGGAAGCTGGGCTGCCGGACGCCGCCGTGGTCGGTCCACTCGCTGAACTTTATCTTGCCGACGAGCTCCGGCCGCACGAAATGCGCGCCCTTTTCCGGGATAGGTTCCTCGGTCAGAGGTTTGCGAAATGGCGAGCCTGGTTGAGTGCGCTCCAGCAGCATCGCGTGGAGCTTGCGTAACATGTCGCGATTGAATCCGGTGCCGACCTTGTCGGTGTATCGCAATGCGCCGTCTGACTCGTATTGGCCCAACAGCAACGCACCGAAGTGGGTTCGCGTACCGCCTGGTTCCGTGTAGCCGCCGATCACAAAATCCCTGATAAGCGGACATTTGATCTTGAGCCAATCTCCATTGCGCGCGCCACGGTATGGCGAGCTGCGGAGTTTCGCTATCATTCCTTCCAGCCGGTTCTCGGCGACCGCGTTATAGAAGTCCGTCCCCCGAGCCACCACGTGATCGCAGTAGCGTACTGGCCCGTCCCCCATGATCAATTCGCTCAGCAGTTGCTTACGTTGATCGAGTGGCAGCGTACGAGCGTCGTATCGATCAAACGCAAGCAGATCGAACACGAAATAGCGGACGGGAACCGCGTAACTGAGCCGCGCGATTTGGCGCGGGTCGTTTACATGCATTCTCGTCTGCAAAAGCTGAAAATTCGGGCGTCCATGATCGTCAGTCGCGACGATTTCTCCATCAAGGACGAAGCGATCGAAGGGATGAGCCTTAAGCGCCAGCACCACTTCGGGATAGCGATTGGTAATTTCGGTTCCGCTGCGAGCGAACAGTTGGATCGTTGCGGCGTCGCGAATAGCCAATACTCTCACGCCATCGTATTTGAGCTCGAATAGCCATTTCTCGCCGTCGAAGGGCTCTCCGGCCACCTTCGCGAGCATCAGCGGAAAGTCCGTGCGGCGCAGAGGCCTGGAAAATTCGTCTGGATGCTGCTGTGCGAGGTATTCCGCGACCAGGCGCCCCGCCGCGGGAGCGTCGCGCATCTCTTCGATCGTCAATCCGGACAGCACCGAACGTGGATGCGCTTCCAACACGTCGTCGGCACTCGAGAATTCATCACGTTTCTTGATGAGAAGCCAATTCTTCTCGTCCTTGGCACCGGCGGCGCCGCGTCCTCCGGTTCGAACCAGCGTGTACGCGCCGTTCAGCTTGAAACCGCGTAAGACTATGTCGAGCTTGCCGGCGCGGACCGCATCCGCGGCGTTGCCCTCGAAATCCTGCGCGCGCCACTCGCCGCGATCCCATACGATGACTGCGCCGGCGCCATAATTGCCCTCGGGAATCACGCCTTCGAAGTTGCCGTACTCCAGGGGATGATCTTCAACCGCAACCGCCAGATGCTTGTCAGCGGGATTGAGCGAGGGACCCTTTGGAACTGCCCACGAGCGCAGGACCCCCTCCATCTCGAGCCGGAAATCATAGTGCAGGCGTCGCGCGGCATGTTTCTGAATGACGAAGATTCCGCGCGTCTGCGAGCCACGCAAGGAGACCGCGCCGCCGAATGGCTCGGGGGTACGATCTGCACTCCGTTTACTGCGGTATTTGCCTAATGGCATCGACAAAGATGTTCGAATGGCGCAGGCACCCGCGACGCCGATCCATCACGGCGGTCATTGGACGGAAGGCGCCCGCTTTAGCGGGCGTGGCGAGCGCGAGGTGCCCGTCGCGATCCCTGAGCCGCTTTGCGTTGCGCCGGCTCGGCCGCTTTCTCTCCTTCCTCGTGATCAGCGCCGATCGCGACGCCCCGCTTCTTCAGCGACTCTTTGAGCGCGCTCATCAGATCGATCACCTGACCCTTGCGCACTTCAGGTGCGGAGTCTGTAATCTCATGCCCGGCCATCTTTTGCTCGGCCGCTTCGATTACGCGTTCGCGGTAGGTGTCTTTATACTTTTCCGGATCGAACTTCTTTTCCGTCAGGTCCGCAATCAGGCGTTGTGCGAGGTTCAGTTCCGAATCCTTGACCGGCGCGTCCGCGCCGTGATCAATTTCCTTGAACGATCGGACCTCGTCCTCATAGTACATAGTGTGGAGCATCAGACCTTTTTCGAACGGGCGGATCAAAACCAGCCGTTCCTTTCCGCGCATCGTAAACTTTGCAACTCCCACACGGTTGGCACTCGCCATCGCTTCTCTCAGCAGGTGATAAGCCTTGGCCGAGGTTGGCTCGCATCCGAGCAGATATGAATTTTCGAAGTACACCGGATCGACCTCGGTGACCGGGATGAATTCGGCGATCTCGATTGCATGGTCGGCCTGCGCTTCAAGCTTCTTCAGCTCTTCGTCCGTGAACGTCACATAGCGGCCTTTCTCGATTTCATAACCACGCACCAACTCGCTGCGATCGATGATCTGCTCTTCCTTCGGACAAAAGATTTTTTCCTGGATTCGGCTGTTATCTTTAGCATGGAGAAGATTGAATCTGATCGTTTTCGAACTCGTCGCGGGAAACAGACGTACCGGGATCGAGACTAGTCCGAAGGTCAGGCTGGCAGTTGATACTGAACGAGGCGGCATCGCGGATCCTCCACGTGGACTCGGATGGAATCGTATAGCTCTTGAACCTTCCAATTCCAACTAGGCCCCGAAAATATTTAGTCGCGAGCGCTAGTCGTGCGCTGGCATTTGTCAGGCAATGGTTATGCCATCTTTGAAATCCGAAAATTGCTCGGCGTTTTGTTTCATCTTCGCGCAGAAACTGAGCTTCGCCTTTTCTTCGGCTCCGCTAACGCCGAGGAGCATGAAATTTTTCGGCTATCCGAGCACGACCCGTACGCGATGGATAGCGCCGTCGTCGGCTAGAGGAATGTGCCGCCCGGGTTCTTGCAGCTCCTTGCCGTCGAGCTCCACATGAACGATGCCGCGACTGACTCGCTTCGGATTCTCGACCGCGATCTCGTATCGCGCTGAGTGATACTTGAACGTGATTTCGTAGCCGCGCCAGCTACTCGGTATGCACGGATCGAGCACTAGCGTTTCGCCGCGCAGACGAAATCCTAGTATCCACTCGAGGCCCGCCCGGTACATCCATCCGGCCGAGCCCGTGTACCAGGTCCAACCTCCCCGCCCGACGTTCGGAGGCGTCGAGTAGATATCCGCGCAAACGACGTACGGCTCGACTTTATAGCGATGCATGCTCGCGCGCGTGTTTGAATGATTGATCGGGTTCAAGATCGAGAACAGCTCGGCGGCTTTGTCGCCGTCACCCAGCATCGCAAATCCGATCACGGACCATATGGCAGCTTGAGTGTATTGGCCGCCGTTCTCGCGAATGCCGGGTGGATATCCTTTGATATATCCCGGGTCCAGAGGTGTGTGATCGAACGGCGGCGTGAACAGCAGAACCAGGCCACCGTCGCGTCCAACCAGATACTCATCGACCGCGGCCATCGCGACGGCAGCGCGCGCCGGTTCCGCCGCGCCCGAGATGACGCCCCACGATTGCGCGATCGAGTCGATGCGGCATTCGAGACTCGAGGCAGAGCCGAGCGGCGTTCCGTCGTCGAAGTAGGCGCGCCGATACCAGCCACCGTCCCATCCTTCGCGATCGAGGGCTGCGCGCAACCCGGCGGCATGATGCCGCCAGGTGGTAGCCCGGGACTGATCTCCGCGCTCTTGTGCCAACTGCGCGAATGACGACAACGCATCGAACAGGAACCAGCCGAGCCATACGCTTTCACCGCGGCCGGCGTCGCCGATCCGGTTCATGCCGTCGTTCCAATCTCCCGAACCAATCAGCGGCAAACCATGGCTGCCGACCGCGAGGCTGATGTCGAGCGCGCGTGCGCAATGTTCGAAAAGAGAGGCGCGCTCGTCAGAAACGGTTGGCAAAAAGTACGCTTCGTCTTCGCCGGCGCGCAGAGCGGGACCATCGAGAAATGGAACTGTCTCATCGAGGATCGCGCGATCCTTGGTCACTTCGATGTAATGAGCAACGGCATAAGGCAACCATATGCGGTTGTCGGAGATACGCGTGCGTACCCCCTGCCCCGAAGGCGGAAGCCACCAATGCTGAACATCGCCAGCCGTGAACTGGCGCGATCCTGCACGCAGCAAATGTTCTTTCATCATCGCAGGCCGCGCCACCGCAAGCGCCATTACGTCCTGAAGCTGATCGCGAAAGCCGTAGGCACCGCTGGCCTGGTAGAATGCGGAACGTGCCCACACGCGGCACGCGAGCGTCTGATAGAGCAACCACCGATTGAGCATGATGTTGACGGAACGATCGGGCGTCTTCACCTGGACCGTGCCCAGGACGTCGTCCCATAGGCGCGTGGCTGCGGCGCGGACCGCGTCAAGGTCGGCGTTGCGGTACTTTGCGATTAATGAGACCGCGTCCACCCTGGTTGCCGCTTCGCCGAGGAAGAAAATTATTTCGGTCGTCGTATTCGGCTTCAGCTCGACGCGAGTCTGCAGGGCGGCGCACGGATCCAAGGCCGCTCCTACTCGATTGGACAGCGGCGCGGCGCCTGCCAGCGCGGCCGGATTGTCGAGACTGCCGTTGCGTCCGAGAAACTCCGTGCGATCGCCGGTCCACGAGAGTTGAGCGCCGCCCAGGTCTGCGAATGCCACTCGCGTGCCATATTCGATGCTGTAGGAATTCCGTGCGAGCATTGCATGGCTGTCAGGATCGATCTCGGTCACGATAAAAGGCCCAGACGCGCCGCGCGACGTCCCGAGCACCCATTCGGCGTAAACGGTGATGCCGAGGCGCCGGGTGCGTGCCTGTAGATTGCGGATTTTCAGGCGCGAGATCTTGATCGAATCGTCAATCGGCACGAACTGTTCGAGCTCGAGCGAAACGCCGTGCGAGGTGTGCTCGAAGATGCTGTAGCCCTGGCCATGGCGGACCGAGTAGGGCGCGGCCTCTTCGCGAATTGGCAACGCGGTCGGGCCCCAGAGTTCGTTGGTGTCCTCGTCGCGAACGTAGATCACTTCGCCGGGCCGGTCGCCCACTGGATCGTTCGACCACGGGGTGATTTGGTTCTCTTTGCTGTTGATCGACCAGGTGTAGCCCGCGCCTTCGACTGAAACCTGGAACCCGAATGTGGGATTGGTGACCACGTTGATCCACGGCGCGGGCGTCCATTGGCCTTCGCCCAGGATCGTCATGTACTCACTTCCATCGGCGGCAAATCCGCCAAGGCCGTTGAAGGACTCGAGCACCGGGCGCGCCGGCGAGGCGCCGGTCTGCCGAGCCATCGGAGCGCGGCGAGGCGGCGGCGAAGCCGCCGGCAGGATCATCTCAAGGCGTTTCAGTTGCTGAGAGAGTGTGCCGCGCCGGCTCAGCAAAACCGCCCGCGCCACGGCTGGGAGCATATTCCGCACTTCGGCTGAGACCAGGTCGGCGCGCAACACGAATACTCTTCCACGCACGGCTCCGTCACCAGACGCTCGCTGATTCGCGCGCACGAGTGCCTCGAGCCCGCTCTGCAGATCCTGATCATAAGAAGGCGGCCGCTCATTCATGATTACGAGATCGACGTCGAAGTGTTTCATGCGCCAATATTCGTGGGCGCGCACCAACTCGCGGACGATTTCCAGGTCCTCGGCCTCGTCGATTCGAACCAGCACGATCGGAAGATCGCCGGAGATTCCGCTGGACCAGAGCTTCGACTGTCCGCCCTCGCTTCGCTTTAGAACTTCCGCCGAGGGCCGCAGCGTCGGGTCTGAGTAGACCACCCGATTTGCCAGCCGCTGAAAGAGATGTGCTTCGTCGGACCCTACTCCCAGATGATGAAGCTGAACTTGCGCTTGGGTCCATGCCAACGTCACCGCTCGTTCAAACGCGGAAGGGTCCTGATGCTTATCCACCAAATCGAGCGCCAGAGCTCGGGTCGGCGCAACCATCGTCCAGAACGCCACCCGCGCGGTCGCACCCGCCGGAATTCGCACGCTGCGCCGAAGGCTGAAAATCGGATCCAGAACGGTACCGATCGTATTGGAGAGTGGCCGGCCGTCGATCACCGAGATCGGCGTGCGGGTGGCGCGTCCGCGTCCGAGGAAACGTGCGCGATCAGTCTCGAATTGTACGCCTCCGGCGGATTCGCCCTCGACCACCGCGATATGCGCCGCCCAAATATGCGGGTCGGCCGATGAGCGCGGCCGGCGCTTGGCCAGAAGCGCGCCTACCTCCGCCTCGAACTCCGTCTGCACGAACATCTTGGAGAAAGCCGGATGCGCGGCGTCTGCCGCGTCCGGCGCCAGCACGATTTCGGCATATGAGGTCAACTCGATCTCGCGGGCGCGGCTGCCGAGATTCGAGATCGAAACGCGGCGGACCTCGCAGTCGTCTTCCGATGAGACCGCGACCTCCAGCGTCGTTCGGATAGTACCGTCGGTTCTCACAATTTCCGCGCGATCTTCCGAAAACTCGACTTCGTAACTGTCCGCCTCGACGCTGCTGGGTTGGTACCCGGCCGACCAGACTTTGGCGCTATGTACGTCGCGGAGGAAAATGTATGAGCCCCACGAATCGCAGGTAACGTCTTCGCGCCATCGCGTGACCGCCAGATCACGCCAGCGGCTGAAACCCGAGCCGGCCGCCGTCAGCATCACGGTGTACCGGCCGTTGGACAGCAGATGCGTACGGGGAATCAGATCATGCGGCGAATGAAACCGCCGGATCGTGGGGGGAGTGATTCCGCGAAGATTGGGGTCCGCGTTTACTTCTTCGGCGCGCGGCCGGGCGACCGCGACGTCGCGCGGAGTTCGCTCTTGCAGCAAGAGCTCGGTCGCCTGCACGATCGGGTCGGCGTGAAAGCGCGTGCGCATCACACCTGCGAGCAGCGCATCGGCGATCGCCACCAGGGTCATGCCCTGATGATGCGCCATGTACGCGCGCACGATCGCAACGGTCTCACCCTCGGGCACCCGCGAAGGCGTGTAATCAAGCGCCTCGTACCAGCCGAATCGGCCGAGGCCTCCCGCCATGCGTAACCGCGAGAAATTCCGCGCCGCCGCTTCCGGATCCACCATCGCGGCCAGCGCCGTCGCGTACGGTGCGATGACAGCGTTCTCGCGCAGTCCGCGTTTGAGGCCCAAACCAGGCACTCCGAAATTCGAATACTGATACGTAAGCTCGAGATCTCTCGCGTTGTATGCGGATTCTGAGACACCCCACGGCACCCCGAGCTGCGCCCCATATTCCATCTGCCGCCGCACTACCATCCGATTGGTCTGTTCAAGCAAACTTCCTAAAGGCGCCCGCATCACCAGCGACGGCATCAGATACTCGAACATCGAGCCCGACCACGAGATCAGGGCCGACCCGCGATCCACCGGGGTCATGGCGCGTCCCAGGCGAAACCAGTGCCGCGCCGAAACGTCACCTTTCGCGATCGCGACAAAACTCGCCAGGCGCGCCTCGGAGGCCAGCAGGTCATAGCAGTTCGAATCAAGACTGCCGTCGGCGACCCGGTATCCGATCGAAAATAGATGGCGCGCGCGGTCGAACAGAAAATCAAACTTCATCGCATCGAATAGATCTCCCGCGGTTGTGGCGAGAGCGGTAAGCCTTCGCTCAAGCGCTCGGGCCGCAAGCGAGGAACGGGTCAGTGCGGTTGCAAGCAGTTCAAATTGCTCATGTGATTCGGCGGACGCGCCCGGCGTCGCAAGAAGGTCCGCTTTGCGCGCTGCGAGGATCTCGAGCGCGTGCTCGCAGCGGTCAGGCAGCTCCGCCAGGGTCGGTATCGAGTCGAAGGCAGGACTGAAAAATTGAGCCGAACAATTTCCGCCTGACTTTTTCGGCGCGGACAAACCCGCAACAGGCGTGGCCAACCACGGCATCAGCAGTTCCACTTCGCGCCGGTGGCTGTTTATACACGTGCGGATTGCATTCGCCCAAGCCAGCAACCCCGCAGTTGCGCTGTCGCCGCCTTCGGTAGTGAGCGTCTGCGCGATGTCGATAACGGAGTCGGCCTGGACCGCGGCTTCCGCCAACTGCGCGGCGACGTCGCCTGCGGTTCGCGGTTGCCGCCGCAACATCGCCGAAAGCCCGTCGAGCGCTTCACCAAGCTGTTTCGGCGTGACGCTCGAGGTGCGCAGGTCACCGGCGAGCGCGGGCAGCGACTCGCGAGTCAGAGCGATTGTATCTTCAATTCCCGAGCGCCATGACGAACTCACGATTGGCCGCTCGATCATCTCGCGGCAGGCGTTTCCAAACACGATCAGATGGCCGGCCAGGTTTCCGCTATCCACCGAAGAGACGTACTTCGGCTCCAGCGGATGCAGATCGCGCGTCTCGTACCAGTTGTAAAAATGTCCGCGAAAAAGCTCGAGCCGGGTCATCGTCTCGACGGTGGCTTCGATCTGATCCACCGTGGAGTGCATGCCGAGCCATCCGAAATCGTGCGCCGCCACCACTGATAGCAGGTACAGGCCAAGGTTGGTCGGTGAGGTTCGATGCGCCAGCACGGGTTTCGGATCTTCCTGGAAGTTGTCTGGCGGAAGCATGTGATCTTCCGCCGTCACGAACGTCTCGAAGAAGCGCCAGGTGCGACGCGCGGCCAGTCTCAAGGCGACGGCGTCGGCAATCGCCAACGGCTTTGAGCCTCGCAATCGGGGCGGCCGGCTCGCCCAGCGTGCGACCGCCGGCGAAGCGATCCACAGGATTGCAAATGGAGCTGCGATCCAGCCTCCTCCGCGTCTTGCCAGCCCCGCGATAATGACTGCTGCGAAGCCGAGCACAACGCCGCCGGCCATGCTTCGATAGAATCCCCGAAGGTCGAGATGCTGCGCGAGCTTGGCCTGCGCCGCCGTCCTCCACTCGAGCATTTTGCGTCTGCTGACGAACAGCCGGTACAGCGTCCGCGCTATCGCGTCGCTCATCAACCACGCCTGGTGCGCCAGCAGAGTAACCTGCATCGCGATTTGAGCCGCGGCGGTGGAAAAATCAGAGCCGACCGCACGCAGATAGGTGCGCTTGGAAAAGCCAAAGCGCCGCGGGACCAAACCGCTCAACACTGGCAGCATCGCCGGCGTCGCAATCGTCGCCAGAACGAACCCAGTCCAAATCGCGGCGCAAACCGGCGCGAGAGTGAAGCCCGCGAACAACGCGAGAACGGAAGCCGGCGCCGACAATGTGCGGCGCAGGTTGTCGATCATCTTCCAGCGCCCAACCAGCGGTATCATGCGTCGGCGATGCATCCGCGCGGTCGAGCGCCGCTTTGGCTTTGACCGGTACCCACGCGCGAAGATCCAGGGAAGCAGTTGCCAATCGCCGCGGGCCCACCGGTGCTGCCGTGCGGCGGCGACGTCGTAGCGCGGAGGAAATTCTTCGACTACCTCGATATCTGATACCAGTCCGGAGCGCGCGAAGATCCCCTCGAACAGGTCATGGCTCAGCAGGGTGTTGTCCGGTACCCGGCCGCTCATCGCGGCTTCGAAGATATCGACGTCGTAAATTCCTTTTCCGCTGAACGATCCTTCGCTGAACAGATCCTGGTACACATCGGAAACCGCGAATGCGTATGGATCGATACCGCTCGCGCTGGAAAAAACGCGCTGGAAGATCGATCCGTCGCGCCCGCCTGGCAGCGACGGCGTGACTCGCGGCTGAAGCACTCCGTAACCCTCGACGACGCGCCCGCATTCGGCGTCGAACTGCGGACCATTGAGTGCGTGAGCCATCTTGCCAACCAGCCGCTTGGCGGTTCCTCGGGGCAAGCGGGTGTCCGCGTCCAGCGTGATTACATAGCGGACTCCGGGTGGCACGACCGGCACCCGTCCGCCGATGGTGATGAAGGTGGTGTCGCTCGCGCCCCGCAAAAGCCGGTTAAATTCGTGGAGCTTTCCGCGTTTGCGCTCCCATCCCATCCACTTTCCCTGGGCCGCGCTCCAGGTACGCCTGCGATGGAGCAGAAGAAATCGTTCGCCGTCATGCGCGGGTCCGTGACGCTCGTTCAAGCGCGCGATCGCGGCGGCCGCCGCGCTCAGAAGCTCTTCGTCGTCGGGAGCTCTTTCGTTGGGGCAGTCGGTCCAGTCCGAGAGCAGGGCAAACCGGAGGTCGCCGTCCTGGCTCGCCAGATAATGAACCTCGAGCCGCTCGACCTGTTCCTCGATCTCCGCTGGCGTGGTCAAAAGCGTCGGCACCACAACCATCGTCCGCAAAGTGGCAGGTACTCCGCCGAGAAGCTCGAGGCCCGGCAGTGGAGTAGGCCCGATAAAGATCGAGACCGCGCGATTGACCAACGCAACCGCCGCATCGGCGGCGGGAATCAGCGCCAGAACCGCGAGAAGGATACCGGTGCGTCTCCCGATTCCGGCGTGCCAGAGCGCGTCGGAAAGCAGGATTACAATAATCGCGGTGATGGTCGCGATCATCCCCAGGTAATCGAGAAGTCCAGCGGTCGCGTTGGCGTGAGCGATCCGCTCGCGCAACGGCGCGCGAAATCCAATTTCTCTCTCGAGCGATTTGCGCCCGGCCGAAATCAGGTAGTAGCCCGGATCCCGCTCGCGGCGAACGGTAGCGGCGCTGCGTCCGGACCCTTCGGGGGCGGCGCGTTTTGCAGCAGCGACTGCCAGCTGCGCGATTTCGATTTCGCTCCGGCGGGTACCCCGGGAGAGTTCTTCGATCGCATGCCGGTAGAGATCGCGAGTCGGAAAATCCATCGCGGCGAAGTCGCTGTTCACGCGCAACACCGCGTCCACCTGGCTGACGCTTTCGAAGAAATCGGCCCAATCGACCGCGGACATGAAGCGCATGCTCGTGATCACGTTGCGCACGGTCACGTTCATCGAGCCTTGATCGTGATGCTCCCTGATCACGCTCTCGTCCGCCGTGGTTCCCTGCGCAAGCAACCGCCGATCAAGCCACAAAAGCGCGGGTGTGACTTTGGGATCCTGATCGCGCAAACGCTGCACCAGTTGGACTGCGAAAGCCTGGGGCAATGGCGTCTGATCGAGGCCCTTTAAGACGACCTCCGCAGGCTCCGCCTCGCGTCCACCGATACCGAGCAGCCGATTGGCCAGGATGTCGGCGTGGTGGCGAGCGGCGCGGCCATTGACGATTCGTTCAGCCGAGCGCCGGAGGTTTTCCACCAGGACGATTCTAAGGGTGATTGCTACGGCCCAGAGCTCGCCGATCGCGAGCGGTTGCACACGCTGGTAGGCCTGCACAAACTTCGTGAGCATCAGCGGGTCGAACCTGCTGTCGGTATGCGCGACAAAAGCCCAAGCGATACCGAAGACACGCGGGTAGCCCTCGAGCGGCCCGTCGGCGAGTTTCGGCAACTGACGGTAATAGCCGCGCGGAAGATCGTCGCGAATTTCGCGAATTTGTTCCTCGACGACATGAAAGTTATCCACCAGCCACTCTGCCGCGGGCGTGATTGCGCGTTCCTCGCGGATTGCGGCTGCGATGCCCCGGTAGGCGGCCAGCAGGACCCGGCCGTTGTCGCGCAGGCGCGTCGCCAGGCGCCGTCCGGTTTTCGGATTCATCGTGACCGGCTGCGCGGCGGCCAAACTTTCGGCGTGCTGTTCCAGGCGCTCGATTCCGAACAGTTCCGCGAGGATCGGCGCGTCGGCGTGGGTGGTGAATACAGCGGAAGGGGCTCTTAAAGCCCGGCGAGACACGAGATTCACAGGCGCCTCTCAGTAGACGGAAGCGCCGAGCGGTCCAATGGTTCTTTCATCTCACGTCGTTTCATCCAGCTTTTGGACAGGAGAAGAACTGCATCAGTCCGGGCGCTGCCGTGGCGGCATGCGCGGCGAGAGATGCAATTCATGAGCACCCGATTGCGATTGGTCGGAAACTATCGCCAGTGCCGTAACACCCGCACAAACCCCTTTGGACACAAAATCCAGTGGTTGCGCGGCGCTCTTTCCATCTTACGTCCGGCGCGGGGCTTTTGCTGGAAATATTTTGTGCGGCGCGACCTTTGCGCGCATCGACGCCGCTGCGTTCACCAGTTGTGGTTCGACAGCGCAAGGAACGGGCGAAAGGCACCGTATAGTGCGAGCGAACACAGCACGAGGAAGGGAAGAATCATTCCAAGCAGCGCCCAGCGATGGATCGAAAAACCGCCGCAGATCGCACCTGTCAGATAAGTCGTCCATAAGCCCAGCGTCAGCGCCGCGCGCTGGAACGGGACCGTGTGCGGCGAAACCCTGAGCACTTTCAGGATCCGGCTGCGAAAGCGGCGATGGGTTCGATCACGTAGCCAGAACAGGTAGAGCGCGAGATTCTCGGCAAAATTGACCAACAATCCGGTGACGAACGTCGTATAGACAGTGATACCGCCGATCTTTCTGATCACCACATTCTGCAGGCCCATTGAGGTCGCCAGCAGCGCCACCATCAGAAAGAACTTGCCGGCCGGCTGCGGCGGAATATCCGCTTTGAAGCCGGTTCCGATTCCGGCCGCGATGAAGATGGCGATCAGCAGCGCCTCAAGGCCGATCGCCGGCGGAAACGGCACCTTGATCTTGTGGCGCGCCTGCCCCTCGTAAATAAATGCTCCCAGCACCAGGCCGAAAAGGAAGGTCGCGATCGGCCAGCCGTCGCGCACGACACCAAACCAATGCAGCTTCGCGAAATGACGCGCCATCGCGACCGTATTTCCGGACATGTGCGCGGTATAAATCCCGTACAGCGAGACGAAGCCAACCAGATCGATAAATCCCGCCGCCCACGTCATCGCGCTCGCGATATAGACCCTCTCGAGAGTGGTGAGCGGACCCGCCTGATTGTGCAATCTGAATAACCTCGCGGTTTTGGCGAACCAGGGAAGGGATTTGACCGTATGCACGCAAGAATATAGACATCTTTTGCCCTCTTCTACCTTGCTCAATCGCGATACACGCGCGCGAGTTCGCCTGGCTGTGACAACGACATGTCTATGAAAATTCCAGCCGGTCCAGAAAATCCGCCAGACAGCGTGATGCTGGATCAGGTCCAGGAGGAAACGTTCGGATACTTCCTGAATGAATCGAACCCAAAGAACGGGCTGGTACTGGATAAGACAGAAGAGGATTCGCCCGCGAGCATCGCCGCCGTCGGGCTCGCCCTGGCGTCGTATCCGGTGGGAGTCGAGCGCGCACTTCTGACTCGCGAGGACGCGATCAGCAGGACGCTCGCGACGCTCAGATTTTTCTCATCGAGCGCGCAGGGAACCGAGCCGGACGCGACTGGCTATCGGGGATTCTATTATCACTTCCTCGACATGCACACCGGCCGGCGCGTCTGGAAGTGCGAGCTGTCTACGATTGATTCCGCGATTCTGTTTGCCGGAGCTCTGACCGCCGCGATGTACTTCGCTCACGATACTGCCGCCGAGCGCGAGATTCGCGAGCTTGCCGATTCGCTGTATCGCCGTGCAGATTGGAATTGGGCGCAGAACAACGGCCCGACGGTCAGCCATGGATGGCGTCCGGAAAGCGGATTCATAAAATACCGCTGGGAAGGTTACAACGAAGCACTGATTCTGTATGCATTAGCTCTTGGCTCGCCGACGTTCCCGCTGCCCGCCGAGAGCTACCGCGCATGGTGCTCTTCTTACGAATGGAAGAGCATCTACGATATTGAGTTTCTGTACGCAGGCCCGCTTTTTATACATCAGTTGTCGCATCTGTGGCTGGATTTCCGTCGGATCCAGGACGACTTTATGCGCGGCAAGGGCATCGATTATTTTGAAAATAGCCGCCGCGCAACGCTGGTGCAGCAGCACTACGCAATCCGCAATCCCCATCAGTTCGCGCATTACGGCGAACACTGCTGGGGTATCACCGCGAGCTACGGTCCCGGGCCGATGACTCTGAAAGTCGCGGGGATCGAACGCACCTTTTATGATTATCTCGCCCGCGGGGCGCCGTTTGGACCCGACGACGGCACGCTTGCGCCATGCGCAGTCGTGGCGTCGCTGCCATTCGCGCCCGAGGTCGTTCTGCCGACGGTCAGGCACCTGAACGAATTGCGCCTGCGGGAAACGAACCCATACGGCTTCAAGGCGACCTTCAATCCTACCTTTCCCGACCCCAGCGGACGGCCCTGCGGCTGGATCGCTCCGTGGCACTACGGCATCAACCAGGGGCCGATCGTCATGATGATCGAAAACTACCGCACGGGCCTTGTGTGGGAGTTGATGCGGCGATGTCCCTACCTGATCGAGGGACTGCGCCGTGCGAATTTTCGCGGCGGATGGTTGTCATGAGTCATCGGGGCCGGGATTGATACAGAATTTTCTTTATTGACGATCGCCTGCTACCGCCAGAAAATGGAGATATCAAACGGATGGAGGTGATTTGTATATGCCACAGCCCAACGACAAATGCCCGTGCGGATCCGGCAAGGCGTACAAGGATTGTTGCGGTAAATCCAAATAGGGTTGCCGCCAAATCCGACTTGCGGAATCGCGCGAATTAAACGCAAAGCTCTTAACTGAAGGCGGGTCCGGGTTTCTCCGGCCCGCCTTCTCGCGTTTCATCTGATGGCCTGACGCAGATATCGCCCGAGCCTAGCCGAGCCCATCGGCTGGGTTTGATCATTCAGGGCTCGTTTCGATAGCCTTGATGCAGGCGCGCATCAGCGCCTCGCGACCGATTCGGGAGGGCACTGTGACACGCGCATTCGATATCGAGCCTCTAAATGCCACCTTCGGCGCCGTCGTGACGGACGTGAAGCTCGCCGCGCTCGACGATGCGGCGTGGAATGATCTCCATGCCGCGTGGCTCGAGTACGCGCTCCTCATCTTCCCGGGACAGCATCTCAGCCGCGACGAACAGGTCGCCTTCGCCAAGCGCTTCGGACTGCTCGAGTTCGCGATCGCGGCGCTCAGCAACGTCAAGCCCGACGGCACGCTAATCGTCGATCAGGAAAACGACGTCCTGAAGATTCTAAAGGGCAACATGGGATGGCACTGCGACAGCACCTACATGCCGGTGCAGGCCAAGGGCGCAGTGTTCACCGCCGACGTAGTCCCGAAGTCGGGCGGCGCAACCGGATGGGCCGACATGCGGGCGGCCTACGACGCGCTGGATGATGCGATGCGCGCGAAGATCGAGCATCTCGCGGCGTACCATTCGCTCCGCTACAGCCAGGGAAAAATCGGACACACGCCGAAGCCGGGCAGCGACTTCAGCGGCTACGGCTTCCACGATGGGCCCGTGCCGCTGCGTCCGATTGTAAAGATCCATCCCGAGACCGGCCGCAAGTCGCTGGTGATAGGCCGCCACGCCTACGGCATCCCAAACCTGGACCCCGCCGAATCCGAGCGTCTGCTGCAAGAGCTGGTGGACTTCGCCTGCCAACGCCCGCGCATCTATCATCACCAATGGACCTCAGGCGACGCAGTAGTATGGGACAACCGCTGCCTACTGCATCAAGCCACGCCATGGGACATGCGAGAACCTCGAGTGATGTGGCACAGCCGCATCGCGGGAGATCCCGCCACCGAATCCGCGCTGGCATGACTTGCCGGCCCGATATTATTGGCCCGGCGTTTTTATTCCAGCTATGTGCAGCGCCTTCTCCTTCGCGCTCTTCAAATCGTAGTATTTGCGCGTGACGATGCGCTGCGCGTAAAGTCCGCCGCCCGCCTGCACGTTGGTGACCGCCTTCCATCCCCCGTACGCGTCGGCGGTCAGGTCGCGAATCGCATGAAACAGGCGCGCGCGATACTCGCCGTCGATCCCGGTCATCGTGCCCATGTACTTGCGCAGGAGCGGACCGGTGACCTCGTTATCGAAGTCGGCGATTCCCGGAGCGGTCAGAATCGAACCGCCCGAGATGTCGTGCAGATGACGCACCATCACGTTGTAATTTGCCGCCGCATGGTACTTGCCCGCGTTGGTGTATAGCTCATCGGGAAACGCGCCCTCGGATGTGACCTTACAATTCGCGACGGCCGCTTCGAGCGAGGCGCGCACCAGCGTCGCATGGATGATCATCTCGGAGATTTTCTCCTTGATGTGGCTCTCGCCGGCCAGGCCGTTCGCCTCCGCGATTAGCTGGGCGAACCCCACCAGTTGGTCGGCCTCTTCCGCCATCGCGGACAGGCCGCCCAGGCGCTCCCACAGGCCCAGCGAATGCGCAAAAATCGCGGCGTATTTCACTTCACCGTCGAGAAAGATCCGTTCGTTCGGGACAAACACGTCGTCGAAGATCACGAAGCCTTCGGGCATGTGAGTAACTGAGGAAATCGGAAAGTCGCGCGGGTCGGGATGGCGCGGCGCGAAGGTGGTATTGACGATCTTCACGCCGGGCGCATTGACCGGCACCACGCACGCGATCGCATAGGATTCCTCACCGGGCTTCATCGCCTTGGTCGGGATCGTCATCATCTCGTGGCTGAGCGACGCGCCGGTAATGTGCAGCTTGGCGCCGCGAATCACCACGCCGTCCTTGCGGCGATCGACCACGTGCGTGTACGCGTCCGGATCGTCCTGCTTGCCGGGAGGGCGGCTGCGATCGCCCTTGGCGTCGGTGATGCACTCGACGATCCGGACGTCGCGGCGCTGCGCACCCTGAACGTAGTGTTGGATACGGTCGGCGTTTTCCGGCAGCGCATCCGCGATCCGGGTGGCGGCGGTGGTGAGCGTCATGATCGATTGATAGGTCACGGCCGACACGATGTCTGATTCGTGCTGAAGCGGGATCCGCTCCTTCAGCTCCTCGGCCGAATGCGGAATCGACATCAGGGGACTCACTGCGTCGGGCTTGGGCGAGTACCATCGGTCGTACCCCGCCGCGACTCGCGAGACACACGGACCCAGCACCGGATGCCCCACCAAATCGCGCACCCGCTCGCCCTCGAAAAAAGTCTCCCGATTATCGTCGAGCGATTTCTTGTATTGCTCTCCAGTCATCATAACGGCAGCCAACTCCTTGAACAGTCTGATGGTCTTCGCGCATGGGCCGGACGCTCCCGGCGCCACGGCCAACGTCATTTATACTGCGCGCCGTGCCTCATGTGGTAATGGATCGCGGGGTTTACGTGGACAGCTCAGCGCATTAGCTGACAACGATGAGCACGGCTCTCTTTGGATTATTGTTCGCGATGGCGAGGTTGATGGCAGCGGGAATATGAATCGGAAGGTGATCGATCGGATTCTGCCGCGCTGCCGCTGGTGATCACTCACGGATATCCCAGTGGCAGGTACTTTGTTGAGTATCTCGGGTGCCTTATGTGAGAAGACTTGCCTGAATGGGCCGTTGAACGTGCTCTTCGAGAGACGCCTTTTGCTCTACTTTACTTCGCAGCGCCGCGTCGCAGTGTGAGACGAACAATGGCCACTCCGATTCATTCTTGAGCTCCCAAAATTGCTGCTCTCCGACGTGGTATACCACCGCCTTCTTGTGATTTCTCAGAAGCCTCAGGACATTCAGAAGTGTGCCGACGCTCTTGCCGTCCCATATCATCAAGCCAACCGTGGCTTCTCGGGACATAGTGCGGTCTTTGGCGGCATAGAAATCAAAAGTTCTATCTTTTGTTTCGGTAGTAATCCGACGGAGCTTCCAGCCACCCAGGTTATTTCTGCAAATGTCTCCGGCGCAGAAAACCTCTACGTACGCGTAGTGTTTGTTCGCCAAGTATTGCTGGACTGCTTTGTCTGCTCCGTTGGCATCACCAATAAGCACGGGCAGCTTTTTCTCCACGATCTTGTCGAGCCTCTTCTGAACTTCCGCACCTAGGTGCGACACATGCCGAGAGCCGCCCACGAATACAGCGTTCATCTGTGGCTCCGTGTGCACTTGACCGTGAGCGCGAAAACATCGACGGCTGCACCGTGATCGTAGAGGACGTCCGTGATTGCATTCATCGTCGCTCCGGAACGGTACAAATCGTCGAAAATAAGGATTCTCTTTCCACGAGTTGCGGAGGCGTCTACTTCGTGAAGGCCCGCCAGGAGGCGGAGTCTCTCGTCAAGGTCGGTAACATTCTTCAACTGAGGCGTTTCTCTGATTCTCTTCACGCAGTTGACTACCGGAATACCGAGGCATCGGCTGAGCGCTTTGGCAAGAACGATTACAGGTTGAAGAGCTCTTTCGCTCGTGGGAGGGACGGGCACGATGATGTCCCGTTCGGCTGCCAAGACTTCACGAATTTTTCGAGGCTTTCGGTAATCTCCGGAACGACCGTTTCGTCCCGATTGAACTTGAGCTGGTACAAAAGTTCTCCGACCTCAGACCGCTTTGTGTCGAATTGCATGTGACCGAACTCATTATACCCAATTGGCGTGCTGCTGAGGGTATGAAGATCGAGCGCATAGCCATCGCGCCATCGGCCGGGAATTTTTCTTGGTTGAAACTTGGCCACTTTTACCGATCCAAGCTGTAGCTTTGACAGACAGAGTCTCTCGCGCGCTGGAAATCGCAGCCCGTCGCGGAAGAATTCTGGTACCGAGGGCGGGACTTGAACCCGCATGTGCTTGCGCACGGAGGATTTTGAGTCCTCTGCGTCTGCCATTTCGCCACCTCGGCATCTTGGCGGTCCCCTCCACTTATACGAGACCTTCAGTACTCCGGCAACGGTGGCACGTCGGTTGCTCCCCCTTCTCTCCGTGTCGATCCTCGATGTCCTGATTCGGGACGTACCGGCGCTTGCGCGGCGAAATTGCTCGCATACGGAGAATTCATGTCTCAATTGGAAGCTACCGTCCCGCTGATTGCGGCGCCCCTCACGATCAAGCCGCCTGCGGTTTCTTCGGCGGGATTGAAACATGCCTTTGGCAACGTGCTGCTCGCATCGTCGTTTTTTGTTGCCGCGCTGCCGAGCGCGAACCAGGCTCCGATCGATCTCGCCAATGCGATCTGGATTATCGGCGCGGTCATCATGGGAGCGTTCTCGCTCGTCCGGCTGCCGCCGAAAACCGCGATGGTGACGGTGCCTGCGATTGCGGCCTCTGCCGGGATGCTGGTGATTCCGTGCCTGATGCGTCCGGTCTCGCCGTCGGACGGGCTGCTGGCGATCGTGGGAATCGCGCTCGAGCTGATTGGCGTTGCGCTCTCGCAGATAGCGCGAATCTACATGGGACGGAGCTTCGGAATTCTGCCGGCGAATCGAGGCCTGGTCTTGAAGGGTCCGTTCTCGAGCGTGCGTCATCCGATTTATCTCGGATGGCTAATCCTCACGATCGGATTTGCGTTCTCGTATCCGACTGCGCGCAATGTGCTTCTGATTGTCGCGTCAATTCCGTTCCTGGTCTGGCGAATCCAGATGGAGGAAGGGCTGCTCGCGCTCGATCCCGCCTATCGCTCCTACCAGCACAAGGTCCGTTTCCGGTTATGGCCGGGAGTGATCTGAACGAACCCAACTTCGGCGCAATTCAATCAATATCTCGCTGCCGCGTTCCGAGCAGATAGATTCCTCCCGCGATCTGCGTTGACAGCAGCATCGCGAACACCAATCCTCCGATCACCGCAATACTAAGTGGCTGCTGCACCTTGGCGCCGGCGCCCCATCCGAGCGCGAGCGGGAACAGTCCGGCCGCGGTCGCGAGCGTCGTCATCAGGATCGGGCGCATCCGGATGCGCGCGGCGTCAGCGAGCGCCCGCGCCGGAGCGAGTCCGCGCGCGACTTCGTGCTCGGCGGAATCGAGCAACAGGATTCCGTTCTTCGCCGTGATGCCGGCGACCATGATGATCCCCATGAACGACGAAATGTTGAGCGTGATACCGGTGAGGTCGAGGCCAAGGAAGCTGCCGGCCAGAGACGCGACCGCCGCGATAAGGCAGGCGAGAGCGGGAGTCAGCCGGCCGAATTCCCAGACGAGGATCAGAAACATCGCGATGGTCCCGGCGATCAGCACCAGCGCGAGTTGTCTGAACGCCTGCTGCTGCTGCGCGTAGAGGCCGCCGTATTCGAGGGTGACGCCGGGGGCGAGCGGAAATTTCGCCAGCGTCGCCCGCACGCGATCCATCGCGGTGCCGAGATCGATGCCCTCGAGCCGCGCGGTGACATGAACGACTGGGCGCAGCCGCTCACGATTCAGCTCGGGTTTTTCGCCCATGAAATCAAATTTAGTGACGGTGGAGAGCGGCACTCGGCCGTTGGCCGGCGTCTTGAGCATCACCTCGGAAAGCGCGCTCAGGTCGAGATGAAACTGCTGTGGATAGCGCACGCGCACGCCGACCAGCCGATCGCCCTGCCGGATATGCGTCGCGACAGTGCCCTGGATGATCGTGCGCAAGGCGGTCTGGATATCGGTGGCCGAGAGACCGTAGCGCGCGGCGGCGGATTCGTTCACCAGAATTTCCTCTTCGGGGCTGCTGAGTACCACGCCGCTGAACACGTCCACCAGGCCGGGAATGTTGCGCAACCCGTCGGCGACCCGCCGCGCGGTGGCTTCGATCTGGTTCTGATCGGCGCCGAAAACTTTTACCTCGATCGGCTGCGGGGTGCCCGAGAGGTCGCCGAGCAGATCCTGGAGCATCTGCGAGAATTCGATCTGTACGCCGGGCACGGAAGCGAGCACGCGGCGGCGGACGGAATCGATCACCGCATCGATTCCGCGGGTGCGGTTGGCTTTGAGCCGTACAGAGAAATCGCCAGTGTTCGATTCGCTCAACTGGAAACCGAGTTGCGTGCCGGTGCGGCGCGAGAACGCCGCGACCTCGGGTGTCGCAAGCAGGATTTTCTGGATCTGCCCGAGCATCGCCTGCGTGTCGGCAAGCGTGCTCTCGGGCGGAGTGATGTAGTCGAGCACGAACTCACCCTCGTCGAGCGCGGGCAGGTAATCAGTGCCGACGCTGCCGTACATAACAGCGGCCGCGCCGATCGCGATGGCGGCGATAAGAATCGACAGGGCGGGAAACCGCATCAACGGGCGCAGGGTGAACAGGTACCCGTCGCGCATCCGATTGAAGATGCGGCCCGACTCGCGGCTCTTGCGGCGAATCGGCTCGAGGATCATTTCGAGCGCGGGAGTGAAGTAGAGCGCCAGCCCGAGCGAGATTGCGAGGCCAGCGCCGAGCGTCGCGGCGAGCGAGCGGAAGAAAACTCCGGTGACGCCGCTTACGAACACCAGCGGCGCGAACACGACGATCACCGTCAGCGTCGAGGCGACCAGCGCGCGCGAGAGCTCGGTGAGCGCGGCTGGGACCGCGTCGCTCGCGGCCATTCCGGAGGAGCGCGCGCGATGAATCGCCTCGATCATCACGATCGCGTCGTCGATGAACAGGCCGATTCCGGCGGCGAGACCGCCGAGCGTCATCATGTTGAAGGTCAGCCCCGCGGCTTTCATCACGACGAAGGTAATCGCAAGTGTGCAGGGCACCACGATCGCCGCGACGCCCGCACTGGCGAGGCTGCGGGTGAAGGCGAACACCACCAGCACCGCGAGCACCAATCCGAAGACGATCGCGTCGCGAACGCTCAGGAACGATTCCGTGACCAGCAGGGATTGATCGTAAGAGAAGGAAAAATCGACGTCGGGATAGCGCTGGCGCATCGTCGCGACGAGCGCGCGCGTCTGGGCCGCGATTGCGACCGTGCTGCCGGCAGGCTGGCGCGAGATTCCGATCAGCACCGCGGGACCGCGCTCCGAAGCGGTGCGGACGTAATCCTCGCGGATTCCCAGCTCGACCTGACCCACGTCGCTGATGCGCACAGGCATGCCTTTCGCGCTCGCGACGGGCAGCGCGGCGAGTTCCATCGCGTCGTGCACGTTGCCCGTCACCACGGTCAGCAGCATCCGATGCGAATCGAGCACGCGGCCGGCTGAAGCGACGATATTGGCATTGGCGAGACCGTCAACAATCTCCTGCGGCGAAAGGCTATGCTCGAGCATCCGCGTCGGATCAAGGCGGACCACGAACTCGCGGTATTTCCCGCCCACCAGCTCGACCCGATAAACGCCGTCAATATGGAAGCTGGGCACCACGTCGTAGCGCGCGATATCGGTCAGATCGGCCAGGCTGCGGCTGGACGAACTCAGGCTGACATCGATGATTGGAAACGTGCCGCTGGTCAGCAGGCGCGTGTTGATGTCGGTGCCGCCGGGCAGGCGCGCGCGCACCTCGCTCAGCGCGGCATTGAGGAGCTGATAGGACGAGGTCGGGTTCGCCGACGAATCAAATGTCACGTCGATTTCCGAACTGCCGCGAGTGGTTGTCGAGCGAACCAGGCTTACGCCGACGACGCCGTAGGCCGCCTCCTCCAGCGGGCGCGTGACGCCCACCAGCATCTGCTCGGCGGGAAGATCGCCGCTGTCGGCGAGTATGATCGCGCGGTCGAAAGTGATCTCGGGAAAGACCGAGCTCGGAATCGAAAAGGCGAGGACTACGCCGAGCGCGCTCAGCGCGAGGACCGACAAAACCGCCAGCGTCGAGTTGATCCGGCGCATAGCTAGGGCGCCGCTCCGACCTTGACCTGCAACCCGTCGGACAGGGCGTAGCCGCCCGAGGTGATCACCTGGTCGCCAGCCTTGACCCCGCCGATAACCTGCACGCTGTCGCCGTGGCGGATTCCGAGCGAGACCTTGACGCGATGCGCGCGGCCGTCATTGCCGACGACGAAGACGTGATAGTGATTCACGCCCGCGTCCTGGAACAGCGCGACCGACGGAACCACGATTGCGTTGGGTACTTCGGACACCACGATGCGTGCTTCGACCGGCGCGTCGGTCTCCGAGATTCCTTGCGGCCGGACGAAATCGATTCTGACAGGCGCGATCGCGCTCTGCATGTCAAAGGACGGAAAGATTGCGGCAACTCGCGCCGGAAATTCGACGCCGGGGCGCAGCGGCGAGGTGACAGTAGCGGCCATTCCGGTATGGATTAGGTGAAGGTCGCCAATCGGGACGGAGGCGTTGACGTAGATGCTCGCGGGGTTGACCAGCTCGGCAATCGTGTCGAGATCGGCGACCATCTGGCCGGTGACCACCGGCGGTGCGGCAACTACTCCCGACTCGGGTGCGACGACCGGAATTCCCGGACCTCGATCGTAGTGGTCGACCGATTTCGCGAGCGCAGCGGCGTCCTGCGGGTCGAGTCTCTGCGCGACCGAAAGTCCGGCGCGCGCGGCGTCGATCTCGCGATTGACGACGTGCGCGATGACCTGGCCCTTGTGCACGAAATCTCCGTCCTTGATATGGATGTTGCTGACGCGACCCGAGGTCGGCGAACGAATCGTAACGCGCGTGAGCGCGACAGTGCGGCCCAGCACATGCAGCTCCTGGCGCATTGGGGCGATCTCCGCGCGCGCAGTGGTCACCATCAGGACCGGAGGGGGAGCAGGCGCGCTGCTCTCATCATCGCTGGAGTGCGCCCCGCCGCATCCGGCGCCGACGAAAATCACCAGCGCCGCGCTGACAGCGAGCGCGGTCCGCACAATTTTGAAATTGGGTTCGATCACTGCACCTTGCCGGCCAGCAAGAGCGATTCGGCCACCGCCTCGCGCGCGGCGTACTGGTAGAGGAACCGCTGCAAGCGAAGCTGCTCGGACTGCTGATAGGCGTCAAGCACCTCGAGCACGGTAGCGGTGCCGCCTCCGAGAAAGCGCGTCCAGGTCAGAGCGAAGGCGTCGTCAGCGGTAGGTTGCGCGCGGGCGAGAATTTTCAATTGCTCGTTGGCTTGCTGGAAGCGCAGCGCCGCATCCTTCAAGCGCCGTTCGAGCAGGTACTGAGTCTGGCGCAACTGCGCGTGGGCGGTCTGCTCCCTGGCGCGGGCCTGATCAACGTGCGCGTCGATGAGCCCGCCCTCAAACACAGGCATCGAGATTACCCCGTCGTACGACGCGCCGTAATCGTGGTTGATGGTCGCGGGTGGGTCAACGCCCAGAGCCCCGGTGGTCAGCGCGATCTGGAAAGTCGGCAGGCGTTCGTCGCGTGCTGCGCGCACTTGCAGCGCGGCAGCGGAAATCGCACGCTGCGCCGCCAGCATCGCCGGGCTCTGCGCGATATTGTCCTCGGGCTGCGAGGGCAATCCGTCAGGATCAGCGATCGCGATATCGGTGGTATCGAAGTCGCCGATGAGCGAACCCAGATTGGCCGAGGCGCGCCGCACCTCGCCCTGCGCGCTGGCGAGCGCGAGCTCGGACGCATCGCGCGCGCTCCGGATCTTCAGTTCGTCGTTCGCGATTGCGCGTCCGGTGCCGTGCAGCTCCTCGACCGTCGCGACGTAGCGGTTAAGCCGCCGGACGCTGCCGGCTACCTCGCGCTCGCTGGCGCGGGCGCGCAGCAAGTCGTAGTACGCGCTGCGGGTATCGAAAGCGATCTGCGCGCGCGCAGCAGCAACGCCTAGAGTCGCCGCTTCGCTCACGTATCGCGCTGCCCGGTAGCGAGCCTCGCGGCGGCCCCAATCGAACGCGGTGTAGTTCAGCGCGAGCAGCGCGCTCGAGAGGCCGCGGTTGGTGACCACCTCGTTGTAGCCGGGCGACTGGGAATACTCAGTTCCGGCGGTGATGCTCGGAAACAGCGGAGCGCGCTCTTCGCGTGCGCGCGCGTCGGTCAGGTTGCTGGTTCCCGAAGCCATCGCGATCGACGGAGCGAACACCAGCGCGCGATCGATCGCTTCCTTGAGCGTTAGCGGCGCGGCGGTTGCGCTGCCCACGGCCAGCAGCAGCATCAGGGCACTCGCCGCAGCCACACGGATATGACAGTGCGGATGCATCATAGTTCGGGAAATTAACATTGACGGCGGAGGCAAGCCTAGTGAATGAAAATTAAGCAACCCTTGCGGCCGCGGTGAGCTGAGCGCTTTCAGAGGGTTGCAGCGCGCGGGTTCCGCGCAGCGGCAGTTTGACTACGAACACCGCACCTCCGGAGGGGCGATTGGCGGCCGCGATTTGTCCGCCGTGGTAGCGCGCTATTTCGCGGCACAGGCTTAAGCCCAGTCCGCTGCCTTCACCGCCGGCGTGGGCGCCGCGAAAAAATCGCTCGAAGATGAGCGGCAACTCGGTGGGTTCGATTCCGGGTCCGGTGTCGGCGACGCGGAGGACTGCGCGGCCGTCAACATTGGCGAGACCGATCTCGATCCTGCCGCCGGCGGGTGTGAACTTGAGCGCATTGTCGATCAGATTGATCACCAAGCGGCGCAGATGCGCCGCGCTTCCGTCGATAATCGCCGACGCCAGCTCGGCGGTGCGCAGATCGACATTCTTCGCGGTCGCGAGCGGCTCGACCGTGGCGGTGACTTCGGCGACCAGCGCGCGCAGATCAACTGGCTTGCGCTCGATCGCGACTTCGCCGTTGAGGCGCGTCAGCATCAGCAACTCTTCGGCGATCTTGCACAGGCCGATAACCTCGCGATGCGCATTTTCGAGCGCGGCGCGGTTTTCGGCGCCGGATCGTTCCCGCGTCAGCGCCACGTCGAGTCCGGTGCGCAGCACCGCCAGTGGAGTACGCAATTCGTGCGCGGCATCAGAGGCGAACCGCCGTTCGGTGACCGACGCACTCTCGAGCCGGTCGAGCAGGGCATTGATGACGTCGGTGAGCCTTCCGATTTCATCGTAGGCTTCGGGCGCGGGCAGGCGGCGATTCAAATCGTGCGGCTGGATGTCGCCGAGCGAGGCGGCGAGCGATGCTACCGGCGCAAGCGCGCGGCCCGCGAGCAGGTATCCCCCCGCGACGCACAGGATGAGCAGTATCGGCACGACCAGGAGCAGCGTGTCGCGCAGGCGCTCGACCGACTCGCGGATGGGAGTCACGTCGGCGCCGTCCATCAGGAGCGCATCCTCGCCAGAGAACATAAGCGGTTTGATCGCGAAGCTGAAGTTGTCTTTGGCCACGCGGGAGATGCCGCGAAAGCGGCTTCCTACCGGGATATTCGGGAGCTGGATCGATTGAGCGCCGAAGTCGGCGACCACCCCGCCCTGCGTGACGAGCACGACGCGGCGGCGCGGACCAAGATCGCGTTCGAGGCTGAGCCCGCGCAGCAGTGCCGCGGCGCGCGGCTTGTCCGCTACCGCCAGTTCGTGCGCGCTGGTGTCGGCTTCTTCGATCAGCGCGGCGTGGAGTGCGCCGTATTGGTCGCGCTCGAAGAGCTTCAACGCGGCGATCGCGGCGATCAGCAGGATCGCGCCCAGAACGAGCGCCCAATAAATCGTAAGCCGGAGCCGGATGCTCATTGCGGCAGTAAAAGTCCTAAGGGCTAGCCCGCGCGCATCATGTAGCCGACACCACGCACGGTGGTGATCATTGAATTCTTGGCGTCGTCGTCGATCTTCTGCCGCAGCCGATTGACGAACACTTCGATCAGGTTGGTGAAGACGTTGTAGTCGGAATCCCACACCGACTCGGCGATCATGTCGCGCGTGACGGTCTCACCGACGCGCCGCATCAGCAACTCCAGCAGCATCGCCTCTTTCGGCGAAAGTGCGATCGCCTTGCCGGCGCGCTTTGCGCGGCGTTTGACGGTATCGAACTCGAGATCGCCGACCTTCAGTACCGGGGTTCGCGCCGCCGGCCGGCGCCGGGCGAGCGCGTGAATTCGCGCGAGCAGCTCTGCAAATGCGAATGGCTTAACCAGATAATCGTCGCCGCCGCTGTCGAGACCGGTCACGCGATCCTCGACCGAGCTGCGCGCGGTCAGGAACAGCACCGGGGTGGTATCGCCAGCAGCGCGGCGCTCGCGCAGAAAATCGACGCCGCTCTTCCCGGGAAGTCCGATGTCGAGCACCATCAGGTCGTAGGTTTTGCGCGCGAGGATCTGCGCCGCTTCCTCGGCGGACTTCACCCAATCCAAGGCGATACCTTCTTCGGTAAGGCCCTGGCGCAGATTGCCGGCGAGGCGTTCTTCGTCTTCGATCAGCAGCACGCCCAAGGACTGCATAAGTTAGATGCTGGCACGGGCGCGCGGGCAATTAAAGCACCTGCAAAAGGCTTTCAAACTACCAGGCACAGCACTCCCGCTGCCACCAGTGCGCCGGCCCATACGGTGTCGAGGTTGATCCAGGCGCTGCGCAAAATCCGAAGCCCGACCTTCTCGTACACGACGACGGCGATCGCGCCCATAACGATCAGCATCGCGCCGGTATGCAGGATCACCACTGCCGCGGCGGTCACGACCGGATGAGCCTGCGGCAGCATCGGCATCCCATGATGATGCATCGGCGCACCCGCGGGCGCGCTCATCCCGAGCAGAATCGGAAACAGCATCAGGCCCGCGCCATGCGCCGACGCCATCAGGAACGACCACAGCACCAAGTCGCCAAAGTTCACGCGCATCGCGACCCATCGGGGATGCGCTCGCGGCCAGAAGAATCGGAACAGTCCAAAGATGATCAGCGCGCCCGCGCCGGCCGGACGAACCATCGCAAACGGGAATGAGGATTGAAGAGCCGAAATCGTGGCGACGACGGCTGCGATCGAAACCAGGTGTCCGATCGCGATCGGAATCAGCGCGCCAATGACTTTTGCGCGGCTGCGCTCTTGCAGCCCCAGCGCCACCGCGAACAGCCAGCCCATCGAGGGGTCGATGCCGTGGTATGCGCCCAGGGCAGCAACCGCGATCCACGGCCACGCGCCGCTCACGGATAACAGAACGAGTCGGAAGACGTGTCGCCACCTTCGAGCCGAATCTGATGCGGCCGCTCACCGTCGAACTTGGTGAAGAATTTCGGATCGAGCGCGAGCCCTCCGTCAGGATTCGCGTCGATCTTGGCGACCCATCCGCGCACGCCCTCGGGATAAAACTGCGCGTCCCAGGAATTATACAGCGAGTTGCTGACGTATACGCGGCGTCCGTCGCGGCTGAGCTCGGTCATCTGCGCGCCGCCGTTGAGCGCGCCGCCTTTCGGATGGGCAGCGTGCGAAGTGATTCCGCCCAGGCGAACCGTTCCGGTGAGCTTCGGATTCGCGGGGTCGCTGACGTTATATTGCTTCAGGTCGCCGGTGCCGAAGCAGGCGACGTACAAGAAGCGATCGTCGAGACTCAGGTTAATGTCCGTGACCAGTGGCGGCACCGCCTTGAAGGGCTTGAGCGCGGGCGGCAGTACCGCGGGATCAGCGGGCTCGGCGGGAATCTCGATTACTTTTTTGATCGACCAATCCTCGCCGGTGCGATTCCACATCCAGACCGACGCCGACAGATCCTTGGTCGATATGACAACGCCAACGAAGCCAAAGGTCTTGGTGGGATCGTGAGAGGGACGCAGCTCGAGCGCCATCTGTTGCTCGGCGCCGAGATCGAGAGTTTTCAAATGACGCCGCTTGCGCAAATCCCACAGATGGATCGCATGTCCGTACTTGCCGGCCAGCAGCAATTCCGGCTGAACGCCGTTTTCGATCATGTTGGGCGTGCCCCATTCGCTGGTGATCGCGACGTCGTAGCCGAGATGCCACCAGAAATCGTAGGCGAAAAACTGCGGCCCGCGATCTACTTCCCAGCGTCCCAGCACATCGAAACTTTCGTGATCGAGCAGAAAGATCCCGCCCGGGCCGCCGCCATTCGGAGCGCCAAGCGCACTGACATAAATCGCGTCGGGACCGCAGTGGAGCGTATGCGGCCGGCTGTAGCCGGTAGGCTCCGCTATTTCCTTGGCTTCGATGATCTTGACGATCTTCGGCTTTCGCGGGTCGGGCTTGGTGTCAAAAATGTAAATACGGGAGGAGCGCAGTCCCGGAACCAGCAGGTAGCGCCGCTCGACATGCGGATGAGGCGCGTAAGGGCATAGCGCGGCGCTGCACGCGTTCCATCCGAAGTGATGCAGCTCGTCGCCGGCAAACTCGGCCTCGGTACGCCCGACGACCTGTCCATATTCGGCGGATTGCGGGTCAACATCGAGAACGCACAGCGCGTCGCGGCGGCCGTTTGCGGGGGTGGGGTTAAAAGTCACTACATAGCCGAGCTTCTCGCGCGGCGCATTCATTGCCATCTTGGCGGAAGGATAAAAAGTCTGGTCCGGTTTCCACAGCGCCATCGTCGTATACCGCCTTGCAGGGTTGCTCCGAAGCTAGCCCACGCATCGCGTACACGCAAAGCGCGGATGGCGCGCTGATGGTCATGCGGGGCGCCTTGTCCTAAGTTAGGCACATCGAAGAGCGACGGCGGCGCGGCGTCCGCATAGGAGTACCTGCGATGGCGTACAAGCATATCGAATATGAGAAGAACGGACGGATCGCGCGTGTGATCCTTGCCCGGCCCGAGCGGCGCAACGCGCAGTCGCGCATCCTGCTCGAAGAGATGGACGCCGCATTCACCGACGCCAACGACGACGACGAGATCCGGGTGATCGTGCTCTCCGGCAAGGGAGAGCACTTTTGCTCCGGCCACGATCTCGGAACGCCCGAGGAAAAAGAAGACTCCGCGCGGCGTCCATATGGAAAAGGATTGCGCGCGATTTACTCGCGCTCGCGAAAACTGTTCCTGGACAACACGATGCGCTGGCGCGATCTGGACAAGGTTACGATCGCGATGGTGCAAGGCTACTGCATCTTTGGCGGATGGATGTTCGCGGCGGCGATGGATCTGATCGTCGCGTCGGAGGATGCGCAGTTTTTGCCCTCGCTGCTCCAGTACTTTTCGATCCCGTGGGATCTGCCAATCCGCAAGGCCAAAGAAATCCTGTTTCAGAGCCGCTTCGTCACCGCGGAAGAGGCGTGCCGGCTGGGCTTCGTCAATATCGTGGTGCCGCGCGAAAAGCTCGAGGCCGAGACGATGGCGCTGGCCGGGCGAATTGCCGAGAGCGATCGGATGACGCTAAGGATGCTCAAATTCGCGGTCAACAACGCGCAGGACGAGATGGGATTCCGTAACTCGGTGCGCAACGCGCATTCGCATCATCTGCTGCTCGGCGTCGGCCGATTTCTGCACGACTCCGAAGAGGGCAGGGTGCTGCCAAAGCGGATGCCGGGAGTCGAGCGGGCGCTCAAGAAATCCACCCGGTAGCGTCTGCCGCCCTTTCGACTCGCGTGTCTCGCGGCGGCATACTCCACTGCGTGGTTGGGTGTTCCGCGTGCGCAGAATTCTGATCGTCATTGCGATCTTGTCGCTGGGGCTTGGCGGCATTTCGGACGCGCAAGACTTGGCACCGCTCTCCAACCAGGTCGTCGGCCAGAGTACCGACTACACAATTCAGAAGGGCGACAACTGGATTCGGCTGGGGGCGCATTTCGGCGAGGGCGCCGCGGTAATCGCGGCCGACAACGGGGTTGCGCTGGGCTCGACGATCACAGCGGGCAAAACCCTGCACATCGACAATCGGCATATCGTGCCGATTCAGTTCGTCGATGGAATCGTCGTCAATCTCCCGCAGCGGATGCTGTTTTACTTTGAGAACTATGCGCTCAAGGGCGACTATCCGGTGGCCGTCGGCCGCGTCGCTCCGCAGTGGCGCACGCCGACGGGCAAATTCCGGATTATCCAGATGCGCGAGGCGCCGATTTGGCGCGTTCCCGATTCGGTCCGCGAAGAGATGCTCGCCAATGGCAAAGTGCCGGTCAGCCGGGTGCCGCCAGGTCCGGACAATCCGCTCGGTGACTATTGGATCGGTATCAACCTGCCCTCGATTGGGATTCACGGCACCAACTCGCCGATGGGGATCTACGGCTTTCACACGCACGGATGCGTCCGGCTGAATCCGGCGGACGTCGAGGCGCTTTTCGAGTCGGTGGATATGGGCGATCGCGGCGTGATGATTTATCAACCGATTATGCTGGCGCGCACCAGCGATGGACATGTCTACTTGGAGGTGAATCGTGACGCGTACAACAAAGGAATCAGCGGAATCGGGTATGTCCGAAAGCTTGCGGATGCCGACCATTTGAGCGATCTAATTGATTGGTCCCGTGCCGGGGAGGTGACCGACCGCTCCGACGGGATCGCGCGCGACCTCACGCTGGGCACGGAAGTGGGGGTCGGAAAATGAACGACGGGCGGAAGGACGGTCGGATCGACGGACACGAATCGATCTCGCGCCGGCGATTTATCAAGAGCGCCGTCAGCGCGGGAATTGTCGGTGCGGCGCCGATGGTTATTCCCGCATCGGCGTGGGCGCGGATGCATGTGCGGCGCCGTAATTTTCATCACGCGGATCAATCGGCGCGCTCGCTGAGCTTCAACAATCTGCACACCGGCGAACGGCTGCACGCCGTCTATTGGGAGCACGGCGACTACGTTCCGGGCGGCCTTGAGCAGATCAACTATATTCTCCGCGATTATCGCCGCGACGAAGTAAAGCCGATCGATCCCAAGTTGCTCGATCTGCTGGTCGCGTTGCGCACTCGGCTGCATACCAGCGCTCCCTACGAAGTGATTTCCGGATACAGATCTCCGATAACGAACGCGATGCTGTTCAACACGACCGAGGGGGTGGCGCTGCACAGCATGCACGTACAGGGCAAAGCGATCGATATTCACGTTCCGGGGCGCAACCTCAGAACGGTCAGGCTCGCCGCGTTATCGCTGCATCGCGGCGGAGTCGGCTACTATCCCAACTCGAATTTCGTTCACGTTGACACCGGCCGCGTCCGCTGGTGGATGGGCTGACGGTTTCTCATTTCGTCGCGACCGCGATCAGCCGCTCGGCGGCGTGATCATACGGTTTTCCAGCCAGCGTTCCGTATAACTCGACGCTCTGGAAACCGACGCTGCGAAGCAACGACGTCAACTCCGAGCCGGAATAGAGGCGCAGAACGAAACTCGATTCGCGGCGCGTGTTCCCGTCGAGCAGGATCCAGTGCGTCTCGATCCGCGACCATCCGTCAAGCAGGCGGCGCAATATAGATCTAGAACCTTCGCACTCGGCGCGAGATGCATCAGGTCGATCATCCGATCCACTTCACTGCGTGCTACACCAACCCGCTGCGTATCGAACATGAATTCTCCGAAGGTCTCCCAGAACGAATCCTGCTCGAACCATTCGGTCATTTCTTTGTCCTCGTCATTCAAGGACGCCTGAACGTACTATACGGATATTTGTCGGATTCGAAACTTATCGGGGTGGTCTAATTGGTATTCGGAGCGGACCTCAGCAACCATTTACCTTTGTCCCAAACCATGATCGTATAGCCTTCAAACTGATAGGCTTTCGAGGGTCGGCCCAGAGTGAGCATGGCGGAAATTGCTTCGTGGAAAGCCAGCATCTTCTTTTGTTCCTCAATAACTACAAAGTTCGGGGCCGGCGTTCCCGGGTCTCCAGAGTACCACTCTCTCTTTGATTCCCAGAGATATGGATAGAGCCGTCCGGCAAAACTGATCGCCCTTATCTTGACCTTTCCATCACTCTCGAGGGTGACGATCGATGCGTGCCAATAGTCTCCGTACCCCAATACCAGGCCGCGCTGATATAGCCATTGCGCAAGAGCCTCTTCTCTTTGCGGGATCGCGGTTGGCTGGGACATCAAACGAACGAACCCGAACAGATATGCCACCGAGATCAACCCGATAGCCGCACGGAACAGTTTGGTCGGACGAATCACCGTGCCAGCGACTCTGCCGGCGAGGATCGCGCCGTACAGGACAAATGGAATCAAATAACGTGCCGTCGTCAGCCCGATCACGGCATTGTTTGATACGTATCCAATGGCAGTGACTAGTGCCGCCGCCATCACTATCGCGGTGGTTCGGGTTTCCGTGCCGCGCAATGATCTATAGGCGCTGTAGATGCAGCATCCGAGTATGAACGCGAGTCCTGCCGATCGCGCCAAAAACAGTATTGCGCCGAGCGGGCTAACCGCCTGTGCCGGATCGATCCCACAGAGCGAAGTGATCCCTCCGATTGTAGCGGAGATATTGCTATGCAGCGCTTTAAGGGCCACGAAATGCGGCTCGACTGGCACCAGACGAAAGCCGCCGATGGCGCGTATCAAACGAATTGCACCGTCTGCGATGAGCACCGCGGCGACCGTCGCCGCAAGCGCGATCAGCTCGCGCGTTTGCGAAAACAGGCCACGAACCCATCGATACGCTGTGACGAGCGCGATCGGAATTGCGGCAAAATACAGAGCAAAGAGGTCTCCGAAGACGGCGAAGGCCAGGAGTGCTGTATATGCAATATAAGCGGCCGGCGCTCTCGCAGAAGTCTCCTCGGTGAACGAGAGCGCCACCAACGCGGCAAATATCAGCAGCATCGTGCTCATGTGAGTGCCGGGCGCGATGTACAAATGTTGCAGATTGGTGGGCAATCCTATCAGGATGAAAGTGATCGCATAGCCGCCGTACGAAGGCGGATTGCCGGAGCCAAGTCCGGTCAGCCATAGCGCAAACATCACGATAAGCGCGTAGACGATCGGCGGCAGCTCGCGCGACAATGCGCTCGGCGAGTGATTTATCAGCATCGCAACCGCATAGAAGCTGATTTCGGGATAAAACGAGCAGTTCGAGAGCGCCCAACCGCGAAGCATGAGGTTGCCTCCCGCGACCTCGTGCGCCTGGAGCAGAATACATGCGTTGTCGGAGTTAAACGCGATCGTCCGTTCGACCACGCGATACGCGATCACCAGTATTGCGAACGAGACCAGGAGTATCGCGGCTCTAATGAGCTGAGATCGTTCCGGGATACGAATCCACCGCGGACGATCGCCGGACGGAATCGCCTGCCTGACTGTAACCGTCCAGTTGCGCTCTTGTTTACGTTGTTGTGCCACCGAATTGCTCAGGCCGATTATAGACCGATAATCGGTCACGCGCGTGGGAATTGATCTGTGCGGATGCTAATAATCCGACACGGAGGCTAGCTATGCAGGGACTCGACAAAACCGGCGCGCTCGTCGGCCGCATTCTGCTCGCTGCGATTTTTATTCTGAGCGGCGCCACCAAGCTTGGACATGGAGCTGCGATGGCGGGATACGTGGCTGCGCATCATATTCCGGGCTCGATCGCGGAACTGCTGATTTACGTCGCCGGGATTGTTGAGTTGGCCGGTGGTCTAATGCTCGTGTTCGGCTTCCACGCGCGGATCGCCGGGATCGTTCTCTTCCTGTTCCTGATTCCTGTCACGCTTCTCTTCCATGTCCTACCGGGCGGGATGCCGAATCACGTCCATATGATGAAGAACCTCGCGATCATGGGTGGCCTGCTGATGGTCGCGTCGATGGGCCCTGGCGCATTCAGTATGGATGCGATGCGCGTGCGTTCGTAGCGGCCGCGCAGTCAGGAAGTGCGCAGGGCGCGACCGTTGCCGGCCACGCCCTGTAAAATCAGGAGCGATTTTGGTTAGTGCTGGGCGGATTGTCCGACCGCGGCTTTCACGATCGGCTCGAGCTCTCCGCTTTCGTACATCTCGCGGACGATGTCGCATCCGCCGACGAACTTGCCGTCAACATAGACCTGCGGGATCGTCGGCCAGTTGCTGTAGCGCTTGATCGCGTCGCGTAGCTCCGGGTCGGCGAGCACGTCCGCGGTCGCGAAGGGAACGCCGAGCTCTTCGAAAATCTGGACGGTCGCGGCGGAGAATCCGCATTGCGGAAAGCTGCGATTGCCCTTCATGAAAATCATTACCTTGTTCTCGCGAATCGCTGATTCGATCTGTTCAGTCACGCTTGCCATGTCGGCATCTACCTCCGTTTTTCCGATTCCGCAGGAGTCAACGTCTTGAGTGTGAGCGCATGCACGCGCACGCGCATCGCCTCGCCCAGCGCCGCATAAACCACCTGATGGCGCTGCACGAGACCCTTGCCCTCAAACACCACGCTTACGACGGTGGCTTCGAAATGATCGCCGCCGCCGGTGGTGTCGCGCACTTCCACGCGAGCGCCCGGGATTCCCGCGGTAATCAGACTTTGAACTTCGTTCGTATCCATAATGGCGTCTTATCCGTCTATCTTATAGGCAGTGCGCGAATCAAATCCATCGCCTACAAATTGACCGCGTTGTTGTCGGGCTTCGGCAGCCCCTTACCGCGCTTTTTGCCGTCCATCAATATTCGGGCGCTTTCGGTCAACTCTCCGGCGTGTCCCGCACCCAGCACACGCTCCACGACGCGGCCGTCAGGCCCGATGAATAATGTGGTTGGGATTGCCTCTACGCCGAGCTCGTCAATTACCGCGTCATTGGCAACCAGGATTGGATAATTGATCTTGAACTCCTCGACGAACGGCGCCACCGCGCGAATCCCGTCGCCCTGGACGCTGTCGCAGGCGACACCGATCACCTCGAGCCCGCGCGATTTATGGTAGCGCGAGTAAATCGTCTTGAGTTCGGGAATCTGGCGGCGGCAAGGGCCGCACCAGGTCGCCCAGAAATCGACGATCACCGGGTGCCCGCGGAACTGGCTGAGCTTCATCGACGCTCCGTCGAGCGTGTGAAGCTTAAAGTCGAGCGGCGCGCCGTCGGCTTCGGCCGCCGACGCGAACGTTTGTCCGATTATGACCATCGCCATGGCAAGCGCGAGCATCATCGCGCCATGCGCGAAGCCTCGTCGATTCGAATGTTTCATGCTTGTCTGATCACCGCCGCGAGGTACCCAGTCCGGAGCGGGTGGGTATTTTCATATGATACTCTTTCGCTTGAGCTCTGACAGGCGCGATTTATCCCATCCCAGCAACTCTTGCAGAACCGTTTCCGTATCGGCGCCAAGCTCGGGCGCGCGGGTGTCGGGCGCGGCTTGCGAACCGGAGATTTTCAACGGCGAGCCGGGAACGATCAGGCCATCGTAGCCCGGATGATCGGCATGCAGGATCATCGCGCGCGCTTCCAGATGCGGATTGCGCGTCACTTCCTCAACGTTGGCGATGGGAGCGCACGGGACGCTGGCGGCGCTGAGCGCGGCGAGCCAATGCGCGCGCGGCGCGGTTGCGAACTTGCGCGCGAGAATCGCCTCGAGCTCGGAATGGTTCGCAGTCCGATCACGATTCGCGACAAAATGCGGATGCTCCTTCAGCTCCGGCATCGCGATCGCGTCGCACATCCGCTGCCAGATTGATTCATTGCCCGCCCCTGCTACAAAGAATCCATCCGAGGCGCGGAACTGCTGAAACGGCGTGATCGACGGATGGCGCGTGCCGAGCGGGCCCGGAACTTTGTGTGACACCGAGTAACGCGCGAGCGCGTCCTCAAGCATCGCGACCTGGCAATCCAGCATCGCGATATCCAGATGCTGCGCGCCGCCGTCGCGATCGCGCACGCGCAAGGCGGCCAGGATCGCGATAACCCCGTAGAGCGCCGCCGACAGATCTCCCACCGACACTCCACATCGCGTCGGCTCGCCGTCGGGCGCCCCGGTGATACTCATAGTGCCGCCCAGAGCCTGCGCGACGATATCGTACGCGGGAGCGGACGCCATCGGTCCGGTCTGGCCGAAACCGGAAATCGAGCACAGGATGACGCGCGGGTTCGCCGCCTTCAGACGTTCGAAGCCGATCCCGAATCGTTCGAGCGTGCCGGGCGCAAAATTCTCGGCCACGACGTCGCACTTAGCCGCGAGTTCGAGAAACAGCGCCGCGCCCTCTGCCGTGCGCAAGTCGATCGTCACGCTCTTCTTTCCGCGATTGACGCTGTAGTAGTAGCCCGAGTCGCCGGTAGGAAGCGTCGGCGCGAATTGGCGCGAGTCGTCGCCACGGCCAGGCAGCTCGATCTTGATTACTTCCGCGCCCAGGTCCGCAAGGTTCATGGTGCAAAACGGGCCGGCAAGCACGCGGGTAAGATCAAGCACCCGCACACCCTCGAGTGGACGCTTGGCGATCATCGCCGGAACCGCGCTTGCGCGGATAACCGCGGCGCCGAAGCGTCCGGACATGGCTTCGTTTCAGTTGTCAAGGTGAGAGGTCCCTCTAAGAGCAAGTCCTTAATGGCTTCGTTTCGTCAATCGTAGCGGAAAAGGCCTCAGCGCATAAGGCTGGCTATGATCTTCGCCCTGCGCAGTCTGATCGGAAAGTACAAGATTCTATGGCACGATTAACCCGCATGAAGAGTCGTGGTTCTTCGCGCGTTGCGGTGCGGCGCGCCCGGGAAAAAGATATTCCTTCGATTATCGCGCTTTATCGCGAGCTGCATCCGGATACCTATTCGGAGCTCGAGGTGGGGCCGGCGCGGATGCGCGTCGCATTTCGGCGGCTTGCGCGCGATCGCAGTCATCGCATCCTGGTGACGGAGATTGCCGGCAGGATCGTCGGCACGGTGCATCTGATCGTGCTGCCGCATCTTGGTCACGGGCTCAAGCCGTTCGCGATCGTCGAGAATGTCGTGGTCGCGGCCGACGCGCGCTCGCTCGGAGTTGGAGAGGCTATGATGCAGGCGGCGTCCGCGATGGCAATCAGCCTCGGATGCTACAAGCTGGCGCTCACGACCAACGTACGCAGGCTGCGGGCGCATCGCTTTTACGAGCGGCTGGGATGGCGCCGCACGCACTACGGATACTCGCTCGGAGTCGAGTAGGGTGGTTACCGGCGGCGGCGCGCGGCGTCGCTCGCGCGCATCGCTTCGGCAGGGGTCACGATCAGCCTTGGCTCCTGCTGTGCTTGCTGCTGCTCTTCGGCGACGATCGCGCCGAGTTGGGTTCGCACCATGCTTTGAAAGAAGATGCTTCGCTTCAGATCCGATTCGCTTTGAATCTGTTTCGCGGCTGCGGCCGCCCACGCCGCTGGCTCGCGGCGGCCGCTATGCAGCATGTAATAGGCGAGGTCCTCGAACCGGCGGCGGGCGCGGATTCCGGGCTCGCCGGAAAACAATTCGCCGACCGCGCGCTCGACGATGATGTTGATTCGCTCGCGCTGCTGAATCTCGTTGAGCACGATCACGCTTTCATTAGCGCGGCCCAGTTCCTCGACGTACGGACCAATCTCGGCCTGGGTGAGTCGCCACTCGAGCAGCTCAGGCTCTTTGAGCAACTCGAGCGCAGGCTCGGCCGGAACGCCGGTGCCGAGTTCGTCGTATATCGGATGCGCGAATTCAGCGGGCACGGGGGCGGCGGTAATCTCGGCGCGGAGCGCCAGGAAATTGCCGACCCGCACGCGGCGCGCCTCTGGAGTGCGGCGGTACGCCTCGCACAGAATGAAATCCGCAAGCCGCCAATCACCTTCGACCATTCGCATTCCAGCGCGGCTTTCGAGTTCCTCGCGTTCCGATTTGAGTTCCTTGCGCGAGAGGCCGGCCGCGATCGCTCCGACCAGTCCGTCCGACTCCGACACGAGGCCCCAGAGTCGCGTCACGCCGCCCTGCATGCGCGGCTTCGTGATCCAGATGATGCGCGCGCCTTCGCCGTCGATCGGAGAGAACAGTGCAGTGAGTCGATCGGCAGAAGGAGAGTGCGCGGCCTGCTCGATTGAAGGCGCGGTCGCGGGCGCGTCGATTCCGCGCTGCCTGAGCTTGAAGAGCGAGCGCCGAATCTCACGCCGTAAAGCGCCGGCGGCGGAAGTCTCCATTTCGGCGAGAATCGCCGCGGCGGCAGGGTCGGCGATACCTCCGAGTCCGCGCGCGAACGCGACCTCACCGACACTCGCATGAATTTCGTCGAGCTTTTTCAGCGCTTCGGCGGCGGGCGCGTGAGCGTCGAAGCCGGCGGCACCGAGCTTGGCGTCGTCAGGATCGACGGACCTGTGCAATTTGGTTGTCTTCTGGTGCGCCACTGTCCTGACGACGATGCTACTTCGAGTCGAGCGAGCGTACGCGGGGTTTTCAATCGATGTCAAGTTCGAATCTTTTCCACTCGCCCACGAATTCGCATAATCTTGCGATGCTGATGCGAAACCTGGAAGCAAAATTTCCGCTGGGAGATCATGCCGGCGCCCGCGCGATCGCCGAGGCGATCGGATATACCGAGCGCGCAATTGTCCGCCAGCGCGACACGTTTTTCCGCGTCGAGCACGGCAAGCTAAAGTTGCGCGAAGGCGCGGAAGAGGCCCCTGGCGCACTGATCTACTATGGACGCGAATCGAGCGGCGAGCTCCAGTTGAGCCGCTACGAAATTGTGCTGGTGTCCGATCCCGCGGCGATGCGCACGATGCTCGCCACGGCGCTGGGAATCCTGGCAGAGGTGCGAAAGGAGCGAACCCTCCTGATGCGCGCGAACGTGCGGTTGCATCTCGATCGCGTCGCGGACCTTGGCGACTTCGGCGAAATCGAAGCGGTCATCGCCGAGGGCGACGATCCCGAAAGCAGCCGCGCAGCCGTGGACGAGTTGCTCGCCGCGCTCGGCATAGGTTCCGGCGATCTGATTGGCGTGTCGTATTTCGAACTGATGACCGACTCAGGGCGGAAACGAATCTAAATTTTCGCGCTGAAGATCGCGTCGGCACCGGTTCCATCGAGATAGGAATCGACGAACTTGCGATCGTTCTGAGCCAGCGCGGCATGCCCATCCCGCAGCCATTTCAGACATTTTGCCTGATAGGGAAACGGCTGCTGTGTCCACGGGCGTCCGTCGATTTCGCATTCGACGCGCGCGGCTCGCGAAGCGATCGCGCGCGCGTTCGCGACGAGGAACGGCGCGTACACATGGCCAATCTCAGTGAAGAACGCGCGCAGCGTCGGAGCGAGCGCCTGGCGCGAGGGCCACTCCGCTGGCTCGAGCGCCGATAGATCGTCCACGTGCGAGACCCAGGAAATGATGCGCGGCGTTTCGCGCGCCGTGAGCGCGGCGGGAGTTGGATCGAAATGGGCGAGCTGGCTGAGCTGTCCGAAGATTCCGAAATCGCCTACGCCTGGACGCGAACCCATCAGGAAATAGTTGCCCGCCTTCAGATGTTCGTCGAGCAGATGAATGAAGCGGCGGTAACTGTCCTCGATCACCAGCGTCGTGATTTCGTTCGAGCCGACCACGCCGAGGCGCGCGATTTGCCGTTCGGCGATAAACGCTGACGCTTTCCTAAGGCGCGCTTCATCCAGATGCAAATCGCGATCGAGCGCGAGGACATGCGACGCCTTGTGGATATCGGCGTCGTACTTCCATCGGTAGTGAAACATCGGCTTGGTCAGCCATTCGTCGCCGTAGTCCTCGAGCATCTCTTGCAGGAACGCGAGCGCCGGGTCGGGCGGGACGAGTGATCGTTCGGTGAAAATCTTTTCGAGACGTTTGATCTGGAAAGTCGAATCGATCATCGCCTCGTCCGGCGCACCGTTCTCACCGGGGAAGACCAGCACCGGAATCAAGGCGACCGGAACCGGCGGGACACCCACGTCGGCGGCCGAGCCGCGCATGATCCATCGAAATTCGATTCGCCGATAGCGCAGCACCGCACGCATCTTACGCGAGTACGGCGATCCGTAGCCGCCCGCCAGTTTCAATGGAAGCATCGCAAACGTCTCCTACGCCGGCGCCTCAACTGGAAGCTGCGGATCGCGCGGCTTTGGCAGATGATCGTAAAGATCGGCGATCAGGTCGGATTTCATCTTCTTGTAGCCCGCGTCGTTCCACAGATTTTGCCACTGATGCGGATCATCCTTCAGATTATAGAGCTCGCCCTCGGTGCCGTCGTAGCGGATGTCGAGGATCGCCTGCGTACCGCGCAGCATCGCGGGTACCTGGTCAACGTCGTAGCCAACATCGCGCGTGGATTTTTCGTACACCGTGCAGACCCATCCGTCTCGATAGATGGTCCGCAGATGCATCCCGAGTTGCTTGAACTGGCTGTCCCATTCGGTGATGACGCGCTCGCGGCCTGAGCCGGGTGCGGTCGGAAGCGGTTTGCCCTCGATCCAGTCCGGAATCGGCGCGCCCGCGATTTTGCAGAACGTCGGCGCGAGATCGAGCTGGCCCACCGGCTCGCTGATTTGCGCCGGAGCGATCTTGGCCGACGGCGCGGGCCGCCAGATCATCGGCAGATGCATCAGCGCGTCAACATGGTACGGACCTTTGTACAGCAGGCCGAAATCACCCTGCAGCTCGCCGTGATCAGTGGTGAAGATCACATCGGTATCGGCGTCCCATCCGCGCTCCGCGATTCGCGCCATCACACGGCCGACGGCTTGATCGATAAGCTCGTTCTCGACGTGCGTCATCGCGTTGACTTCACGCACCTGGTCGGGCGTCATCCGCGCGGGCACGAAGCTCATCGGTCCGCCTTCGGGATTGCTGAACCGGCCCTCGTACCAGTCGAGCCAATGGCGCGGTTTTTGGGCGAGGATCTTTTCCGCCTGCTCGCGTGAGCGCGGATAGCCGGCCGGCAAATCGAGATCGCGCCAGTTGATGCGGCGCGCTTCTTTCTCGGGCGGATCCCACGGATGATGCGGGTCGGGAAAGCTCATCCACACGAACCAATTCTCATTTGCACCGAGCGAATCGAGAAACGCAAGCGTGCGCTCCGCAACCCAATCAGTATGATAGTGTTCGCGTGGAATCGGATTGTACTTGACCTCGGGCGCGCCCGTGTCGCCGCCGGCCTGCGCAGTCAACAGCGGAGCGAAGCCGCCGATATCCTCAGGATGCTTCTGTTGCAGCCAGAGCGAGTAGTGCCATCCACCGACTGGCCCATGCATCGCGAGTTCCATCCGTTCGAAGCCGCGATATGGACCGGTCGATCCTTTGCGCGCCATCGCGTTCTCGAACCATCGACCTTGCAGGTCGAAGGCGGGTTCGAAATGCGCCTTGCCGAGCAGCGCGGTGCGGTATCCCGCCTTTTCATGTAGCCATGCTGCCGCGTTGGGCGCGTCGGCCGGCAACGCGACGCCATTGGCGAAAACGCCGTGGGTGCGCACGTACTGCCCGGTGAGCATCGTGGCGCGGGCGGGCATGCAGACCACGTTCTGATTGTGCGCGCGGCGATAGTTGATCCCGGTAGCGGCGAGCCGGTCGATATTCGGAGTCTGCGCGATTTTGCCGCCGTTGCATCCGAGCGAGTCGTAGCGCTGCTGATCGGTGGTGATGAAAAGAATTTTGCGTCCCATCTTCGCTATCCCCTTGCGAACAATTCTTAAAGCGTTGGATTAAATTTTTCTATCGCCGCCGCAACAGTGCGGTGATCGCGAGCGCAACCGCCTTGCGCGCCTGCGCCGGACTCAAACCTTGCTGCATACGCATCACTTCCCAGGTTTCCCATGCACTCGCTGCCTCTAGGGCGGCCACAGTGTCGCGGCGCTCGGCGGCATGAAGCACGCCGAGCACGTCTCCAAATACGAGCTCAGCTTCCTTGCGCAGAATCGCGCGCGCGTTGCCCAGCCGCTCGGCAATTACGGGCGAGAACGGCTCGAGCCGAATCGATGCGCGGCGGACCGGCGAGACCGTCTCATGCAGCTCGGTGCGAATTCGCACGAACTCCGCGACGCGGCGGTCGAGCGTGAGCGACGGCGAGACCGAGCGGATTAAAGGGCGCAGCCGCTCAAATTGCAGATCGGCGGCCTCGGCGAGAATCGCCTCCAGGTCTTCGAAGTGATGAAAAACCAGCCGCAGCGAGACCCCGGCGCGTTCGGCGATTTGCGCAGCCGTAGGCTTGACGACCCCATCGTTCAGCAAATCGAGCATCGCGGCCGCGACCGCGGCGCGAGCCCGATGACCGCGCGCGACGCGGCCGTCGGCAGGGACGATCTGCAGACTTGCCATGTGCGACAGTTATTACATTCAGAGTGCAAATACAAGCGAATGCGAGATCCGCCGGACGCCATTGCGAGTCGTTACGCTTCAAGGATCGCGAGCAGATCCAGCGTGATTCGGAGCGTGAGCCCCCAGATGGTCTGTCCGCCGTACAGTATCGCCGGAAACTTCGCCGGGGCCGCGTCCTTGCCCTCGCGCTTCCATTCGTAGTCGCCGCGAAAGCGCGGGTCGCGCAGCGCGCTCAGCGGGACCTCGAAAATCTCCGCGACTTCGTCGGGACTCGGGCGCATCGGAGTGCTCGCCGCGATCACGCCCGCGAATGGTGCGACGATAATTCCGCTGGTGAGAGTGCTCTCGACCGGGAACGCGCCCAACACCTCGACCGCGTGGGGCGGAATCGCGACCTCCTCTTGGGCTTCGCGCAGAGCAGCAGCGAGCGGCGTTGCGTCGCCGGGATCGACGCGACCGCCCGGAAAGGCGACCTGTCCGCGATGACTCTCGACGTGATCGGAACGGCGGATGTATACAACGCGCAGCTCGCCCGCGCGTTCGAGAATTGGAATCAGGACGGCAGCGGCCTTGCGGTTGTTCGCGAGCAGGTCGCGCGGGGGAGGTTTGGCCTTCGCTAGATGCGAGCGCAACCGTTCGACATTGCCAGCGAAGTCGAGAACGGCGCTCATGCGAATGACCCTGCCGCCATTGAAAGGGTTGCCGATTTTCCGATCAAGAGGTTTGCGCTCGATGCCTGCATTGCATCAGATAATCCTGTGACTGAGGCGCGCTTGCAAGGCTTTGGGTTTGGTTCCCCGCTGGAGCGCGGCTAAGCTGCGATGCGCGGCGCATCTTGATTGGCGCCGGCGGGCGCGGACTCTACGATGCGTTATCTAATCGGCAGATATCATGAGATCGCGCTCAAGGGGCGCAACCAGTGGCGTTTCGTCGATCAATTGCGCCATAACCTGCGCTCGGTGTTCGCGGATATCGGGATCGGCAAGATGCGCGGCGAGGGTCCGCGCGTGATCGCAGAGATTCCCGACGGCGTCGCCGACGCGATCGTTATCGAGCGCGCGGCGCTGGTATTCGGATTGCAGAATTTCTCGCTCAGCTACCAGGTTCCACTCGAGCTCGAAGCGATCAAGCGCGAAGCGATCGCGCGAGCGCGGGAACATCCGGCGCGCACGTTTCGCGTGACCACGCGCCGCGGCGACAAGCGCTTTGCGATGAACTCGATGGAGATCGATCGCGAGGTCGGCGGTGCGGTGCAGGATGAGCTGGGCTACGAGGTCAACCTGAATCATCCCGAATTGGTGATCTCGATCGAGATGCTCGCCAACGGCGCGTTCGTGTCAGCAGGCAAGATTCCCGGTGCGGGTGGATTGCCGGTCGGGGTTTCGGGACGCGCGGTCGCGCTGCTCTCCGGCGGAATCGATTCGCCGGTCGCCGCGTTTCGGATGATGCGCCGGGGACTCAAGCTCGACTTCGTCCATTTTCATGCGCATCCGCTTGTCTCGCCGGCCAGCCGCGACAAAGCCTGCGAACTGGTGACGCATCTTACGCGCTACCAGTCGTCGTCGACGCTAGCACTGGTTGCGTTCGGGAATTTTCAGCGCGAGATAGTCGCAAGCTCGCTGCGCCCGCTGCGCGTGATTCTCTACCGCCGTCTGATGGTGCGGATTGCATGCGCGCTGGCCGCGAAGACTCGCGCGACCGCGCTGGTCACGGGCGAGAGTCTCGGGCAGGTGGCCTCGCAGACGCTCGACAACATGGCGGTGATCGAAAACGCCGCGAGCATGCCAATCCTGCGTCCGCTGGTCGGCAGCGACAAGAATGAGATTATCGATCAGGCGCGGATGCTCGGTACTTTCGAGACCTCGATCCTGCCCGACGAGGATTGCTGTACCCTGTTCGTGCCGGCGCATCCGGAAACTCACGCGCGGCTGGACGAGGTCGAGGCGGCGGAGTCGCGGCTGGATTTCGCGCGGATGGTGACCGAGGCGGTCGACGCGGCCGAGGTGCGGCGCTTCGCGTTTCCGCAGCAAACCGATCGGATGATCAGAAGCGCAACGCCACAATCGCAGCATTAACCAGCAGCGTCAGGATCGCGATCGGCAAACCCACCCGCAGATAATCACCGAAACTTATCAGGACTCCGCGTGCGCGCGCCTGCTCGATCACGATCAGGTTCGCCATCGATCCCACGACAGTCAGATTTCCCGCCATCGTGCTCGAGCTCGCGATCACCAGCGCGATTTCCCGCGTGCCGCCAAGCAACGGATAGAGCGGGCGAAACAGCAGCACTGCGGGCACGTTGCTCACGAGGTTCGAGAGCAGCGCGGTCACGGCGGAAAGTGTTAAAGGATTCGACAGCGCCCGCACGCCGGCCCATTTGATGATGTCGTCCTGGAGCCCGGTGGTCTGAAACCCTGCCACCACGATGAATAGCCCCGTGAACATCGCGAGCATCGTCCAGTCAATCAACGCGTACACCCTTTCGGGTTTGATTCGGCGGGTGAACAGCAGCAGCACGCCCGCACCCATCGCCACCAGGTGGGTCGGAAAGCCGGCGACGAACAAACCCAGCGCGGCAATCGCAACTGCGGTGGATTTGATCATCAGGAAACGGTTCGCGTCCGGAAGCTCAGGTGTCTCGGCTCCGCCGGTGCGATGCAGTTTTCCTAGCGATCCACGATAGACGAAAGCAAGGATCGCGAAGTCGATCACTAATCCGAGGATCGCCGATGGCGCCAGGTGAATCGCGAACGGCACGTATCCGAGATGCGCAAAGCCCGCGACGATCATGTTTTGCGGATTGCCGGTGATCGTGGCGGCGCTGCCGATATTGCTCGCAGTCGCGAGTGCGAGCAGAAACGGCACTGGCTCGGCGCCCAGCATCTCGGTCGCGTCGATCAACAGGGGCGTCAGCGCCAGGCAGACAACGTCGTTGATGAAAAACGCCGCGAGCACTCCCGACACCGCCACCGTCATCGCCAGCAGGCCGTAGCCGGTCTCGGCGCGGTCGAGCAGAGCGCGCGCGAAGAGTTGAAACGCGCCCGACAGCCGCAGATTCGCGACTACGATCATCATCCCGAGCAATAGCGCGATGGTGTGGAAGTCAATCGCGCTGACCGTCGCTTGTTCGGACAGCACGCCTGCCGCAACCATCGCGACCGCGCCCGCCAGCGCGGCGCCGGTGCGGTCGATGCGCAGGAACGGCAGCTTGCCGACGGCGATAACGAAGTAAGTCAGCGCGAAAATCGCGAGCGCTATTGCGCTGTGTGGATTCATCAGAGGTGGAGGATTTTTCTTATCAGCTGGTGGATTCAGCGCCCGCCGGTTCCTCATAATCTGGGCTGCGCTGCCGGTAATCAAGCGGCAAATTGATGGTTCACACTAGCCGGCGCACGGCGATATAGTGCCAAACCATGAGCGACTCGCTGCTCTTGCTTGAGCTCAATTACGCCAAATGCAAATGCTATCTAATTGCGTCGCGCGCGGCGCGCAAAGCGGCGCTGGTGGATCCGCGGCGCGATGAAATCGCGCGCTACCTTGGCGTTCTGGCGTACTACCGGCTCGAGCTCGAGTTCATCATCGACACCCACACTCATGCCGATCACCGCAGCGGCGCGACCGAGCTCTCGGAGCTGACCGGAGCGGCGGTCGTAATGCATCGTCAGGCGCCGTCGCCGCAGGTTGCGATTCACGTCGAGGATGGGCAGACGCTTGCGCTCGGCGATACGGTCTTGCGTGTGCTTTATACGCCCGGCCACACCCCCGATTCGATAAGCCTCCAGGCGGACGGGCATGTGCTCACTGGCGATTGCCTGCTGATCCATGGAACCGGACGCGCGGATTTCGCCGGCGGCGAGGCGGCCCAGCAATACGATTCGATTGTCACCCGATTATTCACGCTGCCCGATGCGACGATCGTTCTGCCCGCGCATGATTACCGCGGCCACAAGCAATCAACGATTGGCGAGGAAAAGCGATCGAACCCGCGGCTGGCGGGAAAGACCCGCGCAGAGTATGTCGCGATAATGTCCAATCTTGGACTGCCGCTGCCCGACGGAATCCAGGAAGCGTTACAGCCGAATCAGTCCGAGGTCGAGGCGGGACAGATAAAATTCCCGGATCTTGCGCAACTCAATGCCGTTCACCAACTCTCGCCGCCGGAGCTTTGCGACAAGATCGGCGGTGCGAACCCGCCAGTGTTGATCGATGTGCGCGAGGCTGGCGAATTCCACGGCGAGCTGGGCCATATTGCGGGTGCGATTCTCTTTCCGCTGGCAGAATTGGCCGATCGGGCTGGCGAACTCATGCAATTTCGCCAGCGCGATATCGTCGCGATCTGCAGAGTCGGCGTTCGCAGCGCCACTGCGGCCGCGATTTTGACCGGTCTCGGGTTTGATCGAGTTTGGAATCTTAAGGGTGGGATGCTCGAATGGGTGGACGCGAGGATGCCGGTCGAGCGCTGAAAAGAAGCAGCGCCTGACAAGGGAACAATCAATATGCCCGCAGAGCTGAAAGTCGCGGAACTGGATCACGTCGTGCTGCGATGCCGTGCGCTCGAACGCACGCTGGATTTCTACACTCGCGTTCTGGGCCTCACCGAAGAACGGAGGATCGCACAACTTGGATTGATACAGCTGCGCGCGGGACATGGCATGATCGACCTGCTTCCCGCCGAGCATCCGCGCGCAGACGACGGGGCGAATGTCGATCACTTTTGCCTAGGCATCGAAGTTCGCGATCTCTTCGCCTTGGCCGCCGAGCTCCGGCAAAGCGAAGTCGAAGTGATGGGCGAACCCGTCCAGCGCTATGGAGCGCGCGGGATGGGACTGTCGCTTTACGTGCGCGATCCGGAGGGGAACGTCGTCGAGCTCAAGCAGATGCCGGCGCAGGCATAGAGCGAAGCCTGGCGCACGCCCTTGTTTTTGACCGCCGAGACATTAGAATCCTAGCGTTTGCCGACCGTGGAGGTGGGTTTCTTGAAGATTACCAAACCTGTTCGAACCAGAAGCTTCGCGATAGCGGCGTTGTGCGCGGTAATATTCGTCGGATGCGGTCATACCCCGCAGCGCGCAGCCTCGAACTACCTCGATTCACTAAAGCTGTTTAACTACCCGGCCTGCTACCAGGCACTGACGCATCAGGATCAGGTGGATCGTACGATGGACCAGTTCCTGAGTGAGATTCCGCTTGCGCCCGACGTCAGCAAGGACTGGTTCAAGACCATCCTGCACGCCGTCGATTTCGAAGTTGGCGACACCAAGGTTGACGGCGACAAGGCCAACGTCGTGGTGCATGTGACGCGGCCCGACCTACCACTGTGGGAGCGCACGATCGATGCGACGCTTGGACCCAACGATACGCCGGACTCGGTCGCGCAAAAGCAGATCAACGATAAGACCTACCCCAAGCTGACCTACGACGACAATATCGCGTTGCTGCAGCAGGGCGGTGAATGGAAAGTGTTCGTTGATTTTCCGGCCCAGGACAAGATCAAGAAAATCCACACCGACGCGATCTCCGCGTACCATCAGCATGACTACGACAAGGCGATCGGCCTCTACCAGCAGGCGATCGCCGAGCTCGACAAGGAGCAGGCCACCGGCAACGCCGGCACCAAATTCATCTACAATCGCGAGCTCACCGACGTTCAGAACGCGAAGAACCAGATTCCCGACGCGCAGGCATATATTCCAAAGATCATGCTGTCTGACGTGGATATGAAGATGTCGGCGTCACGCGTGCCCGCGATCTTCGGCAAGATGACCAACAGCGGGGACAAGGCTATCGACGAAGTTCAATTTACCGTCACCTATTCGGAAGGCAAGGGCAAAAAGAAGCAGCAGGTCTTCAGCGAGGTTCACGTCCCGATCGCGACACCGCTGGAGTTCACGGATTTCGCCCGTCCGGTTCTGCCGTTCGTTCCCGGCGAGACTCGCAGCTTTGGCTTCAAGCTCACCGCGCCCCCCGACATTCAGCAGAAGGCCACCCCTGACCTCAATGTGACGTCGATAGTATTCACGCAATCGAGCGCGCCGCTGCCGAAGCCGCCGACCCCGACACCGTCGGAGACGGCAACGCCCGCTGCTGCCGCATCTCCGGCCGCGGGCGGAGCGCCGTCGCAAGCGTCGCTTCCGCCGCCACCTCCGCCGCAGAACAAGTAGGCTGCGCGACTGCTGACAGTATCCCGAACCGCGCCCGCATGCCGGAATTTCCGGCGGCCGGCGCGGTTCGGCTATTATTGGGACTGCGCCTGACTCGCGGCGCTATCAACTTGGCAACCACGATCACGATCGCGATTCCGACGCATAACCGCGCCGCCACTCTGAGCGCCACGCTCGGCAGTGTCGCAGCACTCGCGATTCCGCCAGGCGCCGAGCTCGATTGTATTGTCGTCGATAACGGCTCGACCGACGCCACGCCCGCCGCCGTCGAGGTCTGCGCGAAATCTGCGCGCTTCGCGGTCCGCCGCGTTTTTGAAACTCGCCTGGGCTCGAGTTTCGCCCGCAACCGGGCGATTGCCGAGTCGAAGTCGGAGTTCATTTTTTTTATCGACGATGACGCGCTGGCCGAGACTTCGTGGGCGCTCGAGATGCTCTCCGCGCTCACGGCGCGCGAGCTCGACGGCGCGTGCGGGATGGTGCTGCCGCGATGGACCTGCGCGCCGCCGCCGTGGCTCGGGCGCAGCCTGTGGGTCAAGCTGGCGGTGCACGACCGCGAAAGAATCGAAGTCGAACCGGCCGAGCGCGCGGAGAATCTTGCCAACTATTTCAGCGCTAACGTAGGACTCCGGCGCGACGCGCTTACGCGTTTCGGAAATTTCCGCGAGGATCTCGGCAATGTCGGCGGCAATCCGATGTCGGGTGAGGACACTGAACTATTTGCACGAATAATAGCCGGCGGCGGACGGATGGGTTTCGCGCCGCGCGCGATCGTGAATCATTTGATTCCCGCCGAGCGGATGACGCGCGCGTACCTGCGCCGCAAGAGCTTCGCGTACGGTGTCGGCAGCGCATTCGCCGGCGGGCGGCACCATAATCATGCCGGCAAACTGATCCGCAATGCTGCCCGATTGGCCGCGGCCGCCGTGCGCGGCGATTCCGAACGCGCGATCTATCATGAACTCGAATGCGCGAACTTCTTCGGCTACTGGCGCGGCAGGATGCTGGTGCGGAAGAAATAACGTTGCGGCTTTACTTCACATACGCGAGCATTCCGCGCTTCAGAATCTGGGCCAGGTACGGAATCGTGTCGATCGCGCGAAGCTCCTCGGGCTTCATCCATGAAGATTCGACGTGCTCGTCGGCCCGCAGGCGCACACCCTGATAAACACTCAGCCGGCACGCGTAAATCACCTGCAGATAGGGCGCGCCGACCATCGTGTTGACCCCGAGCAACCCTTCCAGTGCGACGTCGAGCGCGGTTTCCTCTTTCGCCTCGCGTAGCAGACACTCTTCGGCGCTCTCGCCGATCGCCAGATGACCGCCCGGAAGATCCCACGCTCCCGGAGCGTAGCGCATAGTTGGCGCACGCCGCAGCACCAGCATCCGTCCGCGATTCGCGATCACCCCATGCACGCCGACATAAAACTGCGCTTCCGCCATCGCTATTTTTCCTCTCAATACGCGCTCATCTAAACCTACGCGCGCGCCTGCCGCCGCGCCATCGAGGCGATTGTTGTTCGGCGTGCGCGCGCAGTAGGATTCGCGAGTGATTTCGAGGGAGTAAGCGGCGATGGAAAAATCCGAATTCTTTCGCGACGCGCGCAGCGATATTCCGGGGCCGCTTGCCGGCGTGCGCGTCCTCGAAGCGACCACCAGTTGGGCCGGACCGATGTGCGCGTGCGTGCTCGCCGATCTTGGCGCCGACGTGATCAAGGTCGAAGATCCGCACGGCGAAGTCGCGCGCCGCCTGCCGCCATTTCTGCCGAATACCAATCCGCCGGTCAGTTTCGCGCAGGCTACCGTCAACCGGAACAAGCGCAGCCTGACGCTCGATCTGCGCACCCCGCGAGGCCGCGACATTTTTATTGCACTTGCGCAGCGCAGCGATATTGTCGTGCAGAACTTTCGTCCCGGTACGCTCGACAAATGGGGTGTCGGGTTCGCCGAATGCCGCCGGATCAAACCCGACATCATCTATGTTTCAATCAGCGGCTTCGGGCAGTTCGGCCCGATTCACGATCGGGTCGCGTACGATCCGCTGGCGCAAGCGCTGTCCGGTTTCATGTCGCTCAACGGCGCCGTCGACGGCAGCCCGATCAAGGCGCCGACTTTTCTGTGCGACGATCTGGCCGGACTGCACGGCGCGATCGCCGCCCTGGCAGCCCTGCGCCATCGCGCGGTAACCGGCGAGGGGCAGCATTGCGACGTCGCGCTGCTGGACGCGATGCTCTTTCAATCGAACGGCTATCCTACGCTGGGGGCGCTGGGGATTGCGCCGCCGCGGATGGGCAACGAGTTCGGATTCTCGGTGCCCGCGAATACGTTTCATTGCCGCGACGGAATCGTGATGCTGGGGACGCTGCTCGATTCGCACTGGAAGGTGCTGGCGCGCCTGGTCGGCCGCCCCGAGCTTGGTGACGATCCGGAATATGCGCAGATCGCCAAGCGCATCACGCATCGCGGCGAATGCAATGCGATGGTTGCGCGATGGTGCTCCGAACGCACGGTCGAGCAGGTGGTCGAGATCTGCGCGCGCGAAGCGATTGCTTGCGAACCGGTTCAGACATACGCGGACGCGGCGAGCAATCCGCACGTATTGTCGCGCGACATGCTGCAGCCGACCGCACAGGAGGGCGGGGCGAGTGCGCCGATCGTCGGTCCGGCGGCAAAATTCTCGCGCACGCCGACGCGCGTCCGGACCGGGTCTGCGGCGCTCGGCGCGCACAACGACGAGATCCTGGAAACGCTCGGTATCGGCGAGGCTGAGCGCAAACGGCTCAAAGCGGACGGAGTAATATGATCGCTTAGCGGCCCCAGCCGCCGCCGCCAGGGGTTTCGATTCTCACGCGGTCGCCCGCGCCGAGCGACGCGTTGGTTTTGCCGGGTAGTCTTTTCCTGCGGCCCGCGCGCACCAAAAAATTTGCGCCCTTTGCACCATCGCCGCCACCCGCGAGTCCGTACGGCGCGATCGTCCGGCGCTCGGTCAGTAGACTCACGCTCGAATCGACCAGGCATTCGAGTTCGCGCACCAATCCATCGCCGCCGCGCGCGCGTCCACGTCCTCCCGATCCGCGCCGAATACGGTATTCGGTTATCCGCATCGGATAATACGCTTCGAGCGCCTCTATCGGCGTGTTCAGCGTGTTGGTCATGTGAGTATGAATTCCCGACGCGCCGGGAATTCCGGGCGCGGCCCCGGCGCCGCCCGCAATCGTTTCGTAGTAAGAAAAATGGCGCCCACGAAAACGATCGAAGCCACCGACCGTGAGATTCGACATCGAACCCGAGCTTGCCGCGGGAATCCGGTCCGGTGCCGCCTTCGCGAGCGCCCGAAACAGCACATCGACGATTCGCTGCGAGGTCTCGACGTTGCCGCCCGCGACCGCGGCGGGAGCCAGTGCGTTGACGATCGATCCTTCCGGCGCGACAAGCTCGATCGGGCGCATGAGGCCCTCGTTGGCCGGCACCGCCTCGGTGGCGAGGCATTTCATCACGTAAAAGGTTGCCGAAAGCGTGATCGCGTAGTTGGCGTTGACCGAGCCACGCACCTGCGGCGCGGAGCCGGTGAAATCGACGATCGCGCGTCCGCCGCCGATTCGGATCGCCACCTCGAGCGGGATACGTGTCGCGCCGACGCCGTCGTCGTCGAGGAAATCTCGCGCGCGATAGGTCCCGCGCGGCAACTCACCCAGCGCCGCCGCCATCAGCCGCGCGGAGTAATCCTTGAGCGCGTTCATCGCGGAGGTGACCGTTGGGCGACCTGTCGTTTTGACCAGCGCGCGCAAACGGTCCGCGCCGACGCTCAGCGCCGCGAGCTGCGCGCGCAAGTCGCCCTCACGCTCCTCGCTCACTCGAGTGTTCGCCAGGAACAGCGCCAGCACGTCGCGCGAGATCCCGCCCGCCTCGACGATCTTCACCGGCGGCAGCCGGAAACCCTCCTGGTAAATTTCGGTCGCGAGCGCCATCGATCCGGGCGCCATCCCGCCGATATCAGCGTGATGCGCCCGGTTCGCTGCGTACGCAAACGGGCGCGTCTCGCGGCCCAGGAAAATCGGTGTGACGACAGTCAGATCCGGAAGATGGGTTCCGCCCGCGAACGGATCGTTCAGCGCGGCGACGTCGCCCGGGCGCAAGTCCAGCCGCGCGACGGCGGCGCGCACCGAGAGTGGAGTCGAGCCGAGATGGACGGGGATATGCGCCGCCTGCGCTACCAGCTCCGCGCGCGAGTCGAAGATCGCGCACGAGTAATCCCGTCGCTCCTTGATATTGGGCGAAAACGCGGTCTGGCCGAGCACCACGCCCATCTCATCCGCAATCGCGGAGAGGCGGCTGTTCATCACAGCCAGTGCGACTGCGTCGAGTTTCATCGACCTGCCTCCAAATGCAGATTGCCGTAGTCGTCGGTGCGCATTGTGAATTCCGGCGCAACGTATGCGGTCGAGCTGAGCTCGACAACAATCGCGGGGCCGCGGATTCGCGCGCCTGCGCCCAGAACGTCGCGCGAATAGATCGGAACCTTTCGCGCGCGCTCGGCCACCAGCGCTTGCCCGTGCGAGATTGGCGGCGGCTTTCCGCGCTGCGGCGCAATCCTGGCGATCGGCACGGCGGTCCCGCCCGCGTGGGCGCGCAGCCGGATATTGACTACCTCGACCGGCGCGCTTGGGTTCGAATGGCCGAACGCGCGCCGATGCGCCGCGTGAAACGCGTCAACGAAATCGCGCGTGAGCGGAACCTCGAGCTCGTACGATTGTCCGAGATAACGCAGGTCCAGATGAATCTCGGTCGTGACGGCGGACGGAGTCACGCCCTCGGCTTGAAGTTCGATACCCGCTCGTCGCCGCATCGCGGCAGCACGCGCGACAATCGACTGATACGACGGGTTGGCGACGCGCACCGTCAGTGAATACTCGCGTCCCAGCGGAGCGCCGACGGCACCCCACGCGCACAGCAGGCCCGGATTTCGCGGCATCACGATTTTCCGGATGCCCAGGTCGAGCGCGAGTTCCGCCGCGTGCATCGGGCCGGCGCCGCCGAAGGCGAGCAGCGTGAAATCGCGCGGGTCATAACCACGCTCGACGGTGATCACGCGGATCGCGCGTTCCATGTTCGCGTTGACCACGCGAATCACACCGCGCGCGGCTAAAAGCGGCGTCGTCTTCATTGCGCGAGCGATTGATCGGAGCGCGCGCATCGCGCGTTCCGGATATAGACGCATCGCACCGCCCAGGAAATTTGCTGCCACCAGACGGCCCGCAAAGAGATCCGCGTCGGTCACCGTCGGTGCGGCGCCGCGACCATAACACGCGGGTCCGGGATCGGCGCCCGCGCTCTGCGGGCCTACGCGCAGCGATCCGCCCGCGTCAACCCGCGCGATCGATCCGCCACCCGCGCCGACCGTATGGATATCGATCACCGGCGTGCGGACCGCGTAGCCGCACGGATAACTGAGCGTGCGGATTTTCGCAGCCCGGTCGAACAGCGACACGTCGGTCGAAGTCCCACCCATGTCAAAGGTGATGAAGCGGTCGGTGCCGATCTCGCGCGCCATCGCGGCCGCGCCGATCACGCCTGCCGCGGGACCGGAAAGAATCGTGCGCACGGGCTCGGCGCGCGCGAGCGCGGGTCCGATCGCGCTGCCGCCCGATTGCATGATTCTGAGCCTCGCGCCGGAAAGGCGCCGCTCGAGATTCCCGAGATGCGTGGCCATCCGCGGTGCGACGTACGCGTTGACCACGGTGGTCGAGAAGCGTTCGTACTCGCGATATTCCGCGAGGATTCGATGCGATACGGAGAGCGGGCGCCCCAGTGGCGCGAGCGCACGCGCGAGAGTGTTTTCGCTTTTGGGATTCGCGTAGGAATGCAGCAGGCAAATCGCGAAGGCTTGCGCTCCGCTGTGCCGGGCGGCGCGGAGCACCCGTTCGAGTTCAGCGCGCGTCAGCGGCAGCACGATCTGGGCGTCAAACAGAGTGCGTTCGGCCACTCCTATTCGCCGCGCGCGCGGCACTAAAGGCTCGGGCCGCGAGGGCGCCAGCGCATAGAGGTCGTCGCGATTTTGCCGGCCGATCTCGATCAGATCCTCGAACCCCGCGTTGGTGATGATCGCGACGCGCGCGCCTTTCTTCTCGAGCAGCGCATTGGTCGCAACGGTCGAGCTGTAGGTGATCTGATCGGGACGCGCGCCCGTGAGCATCGCCTCGAGTCCGCTGATCACCGCGGCGGCGGGATCGTGCGGCGTCGAAAGAACTTTGTGCACGCGCAGGATGCCATCCACGATCGCGACCAGGTCGGTGAAGGTGCCGCCGGTGTCAACGCCGACGGTGATCGAGTTGCCGCCGCGCGCGGCACGGCGATCCGGCGTGGCGCGAATCACGACGGTCTCAGCAGAATTTTGAATGCCGACGAATTCTCCGCGGCGCTGAACGCTGAGCGCCACTCGTCGAGCGGAAATTCCGCGTCGATTAGCGGTCGCAGGTCGATCCTGCCCGCTTCCATCGCAGCTATCGCCGGAACAAACCGGCCGCATCGCGAACCGAGGACGTTGATTTCGTTGATCACGATCGGAGCCAGGTTCAGCTCGGCCCCGGCCGCGGCCGTGCTCTTGAGGATGATCGTTCCGCGCGGCACGACCAGCTCGATCGCGCGAGCGAACCCAGCGGATTTTCCGGTGCAATCGACAACCACTTCGAACTTCCCGGTGACTTCAGACTCCGGCCGGGTCTTTAATCCGAGTTGCGCAAGCCGGTCGAGCTTCTCGCGATGCCGCCCGAGGACGACCGGCAGATAACCCTCGGCCCGGAGCGCGAGCGCGACCGTCGCACCAAGGCGTCCGTCGCCGAGGACGGCGACGCTGCGGTCGCGCGCCAGATGAATCTGCTCGAAAATTTCATACGCCGCGGCGAGCGGCTCGACGAAGACCGCCAGCTCGTCGGGAATCGAGTCGGGAATCGCGATCAGATTCGCCTCCGGCAGCGCGAGCATTTCGGCGAAGGCGCCGTTGCGGCCAAGGATTCCAAGGACTGTGCGGTCCGGACAATGCCGCGGCATCGTGCCGCGACACCATCTGCAGCCCGCGCGGCCGCATCCAGCGTTGATTTCACCGGCAACGCGACGGCCGACCATCGCCCGATTGGCGGATTTCATGACTTCGCCGACGAATTCGTGGCCGGGGATTCCGCGAAACGCCATGTATCCGCGCCTGAGCTCCAGGTCGGTGCCGCAGATTCCCGCGAGGCGCACGCGCACCAGACTCTCGCGTCCGTCAGCCGGATCGGGATAGTCGGCGCGATAGTTGATCTTGCCGTCGAATTCGAGCGCTCGCATCGGATGAAGCTTACTCCAACGCGCGGCTCGCGCCGCGCCGAGGCCATTGAAACAAAAAAGCCGCAGGGCAGGCTACCCTACGGCTTGGCCGATCCGACAGTGGTGCTTAGTCGGCGGATTTTGCCGCCGACGCTTTTTCCGTCGTGGGCTTGGATTCTTTCTTTGGCTTCGATTCGGACTTGGATTCCGTTTTTGACTCAGCCGTTTTCGATTCACTGCCCGACGCCGAGCCGTTCGCGGCTCCGTCGCCTGAGGTGCCGCCGGTCTCAGCCGAAGTAGAGGGCGGCGGAGTCTTTTTGCCGTAGTCGCTCGCGTACCATCCGGTGCCCTTGAGCACGAAAGAGTTCAGCGAGATTTGCCGCTCGACCTTGCTCTTGCAGGTAGGGCATTTTTTCAGGGCGGGTTCGGTGATTCTCTGCATCACCTCGACCACGCCGCATTTGGGGCATTTGTATTCGTAGATTGGCATTCTGACTTCCAGAGTGCTGACGGCTCGCGTCAACTCCTGTGGATCAACTAATCACCGCCGACGTTCCTGTCAACGCGACGCGGCGACTTTCGATAATCCTTCGCCCAATCGACTGCGGACTTTACGGCTAGCCATACAGCAGAAGCATCGCGACTTTCGGAATCAGGTATTGCTGAAGAAACTCTATCACGATAATCACGACGATCGGCGAGAAATCGATTCCGCCGAAAAACACGGGCAGATGCTCGCGGATCCAGTCGAAAACCGGTTCGGTGACCGAATACAGAAACCTGACGATCGGATTGTACGGGTTGGGTTCGATCCAGGTCAGCAGCGCGGCGATAATCACGATCCAGAAATAGATCGTCAGAATGCTCGACAGCGTGTTGGCTATGAAGAGTACGAGACTGGGTGACGTCACAGGTATTTATTCCGGAGTTTACTGGGTTCGCTTGACGCGTTACCGCGCGCGGCCAAGTTCGCGCGAGCGGTCGGCAGCGGCATGAATTGCGCGCGCAACGATATCAGAAAAACCCGCCTCGGCGAACCGGCGCAGCGCAGCGAGCGTCGTGCCGCCCGGCGATGCGACTACCTTTATCAGCTCGGCGGCGTCGAGTTTCGATGACCGCATCACGGCCTCTGCGCCGCGAATTGTCTTGAGCGTGATGGTGACGGCCAGCGGGCGCGCAATTCCCTCGCTCACTGCCGCGTCGATCATCGCTTTGGCGAACAGGTAAACGTAGGCAGGGCCGCTGCCGGAGACCGCAGTAATCGCGTCGAGCAACTTCTCATCGTTGAGCGCGACCGCTTCGCCGACTGACTGGAAGATCCTGAGCGCGATCGCCTCGTCAGATTTGCTCGCGCCGCGGCTGCGCACTATCGCCGCCATCCCTTCGCCCACCATCGCGGGCGCATTCGGCATTACGCGAATCACTCGCGCGCGCGTACCCAGATGCTCGCAGATCCGGGCGATCGGCACTCCGGCGGCGATCGAGATGAACAGGTGATGCTTCGGATTCGGGCCCAGCGCCGCCGCGATCGATTCGAGCACGTCGCCAATCGTCTGCGGCTTCACCGCAAACAGGATCGTGCGCGCGTTCTCGATCACCTCCAGGTTATTGGCGGTCACGCCGATCTTTAGCTTGCGCTTCAGATAGGTTCGCCGCGCCGCGGCCACGTCGGAGGCGATCAGATCGGCCGGTTTGAAAACCTTGTGCGCGATCAGGCCGTGGGCGAGCGCCTCGGCCATGTTGCCGCCGCCGATAAATCCAAGTTTTTTCATCGCGTCCGTTCGCCGAACACTGCGCGGCCGACCCGCACTATCGTGGCGCCCTCCTCGATTGCGATCTCGAAGTCGTCCGTCATACCCATCGAAAGCTCGCTTAGCGCAAGGCCGCTATGCGCCGCAAGGCGATCGCGTATCCCGCGTAACTTCGCGAAATACCCGCGTGTGACGGCAGGCGTGGCGGCGGGAGGCGGAATCGTCATCAACCCGATGATCTCAACTCGATCCCTGGCCGCTCCGATCAGCGCCTCGACAGTGTCCGGCGCCGCGCCGCTCTTGGTCGCTTCTCCGCCCAGATTCACCTCGACCAGCGCACGGAACGGTGGTGTGGGACGCGCTCTCGTCAGCGCTGATAGCAGGCGCGTGGAATCGACACTCTGAATCAGATCGAAGATCGAGACGGCGAGCTTCGCCTTGTTGGTTTGCAGATGCCCGATGAGATGCCATCGCGCGCCGTCCAGTTTCCCGACTGCGGCGAGCTTGGTAGCCGCCTCCTGGACGTAATTTTCGCCAAAGTCGCGCGCCCCCGCATCGTAAGCGGCGCTAATCGCCTCGGGAGGTTGGGTCTTGCTCGCCAGCACGAGCCTTATTTCGTCCGCAGCGCGGCCCGAGCGCTGCGCCGCGTCGGTGATTCGCGCGCGGACTGCCGCTAGCCGCTGCGCGATCTCGCGAGCCGTCAGCATCGCTCGAACCCAACGCGCCGCAGCGCGGCCAGTACGCTGTTGACCGGTAGGCCCATAACATTGTCGCGCGGTCCGTCAACTGCCGAAATGAATCCTCCGCCGACGCCCTGAATTCCGTATGCGCCCGCTTTGTCAAATGGCTCGCCGCCCGCGATGTATTGATTGATCTCGGCCGCGCTGAGGGTGCGAAACGTCACTCGGCTTTCGACCGCCTCGGCCGCCAGGATCTGCATCTCGCGCGCGATCGCGAACGCGGTCACGACGGTATGCGTCCGTCCCGACAGCATCGCGAGCATCCTGCGCGCGTCGTCTTCATCCACCGGCTTCTCGAGCACCTGCCCGACACACTCGACGACGGTATCCGCGCCCAGCACGATCGCCGCCGGAAATCTCGACGCGATCGCGAGCGCCTTGTCCCGTGCCATCCGCGGCGCATAGTCGCGGGCGGTTTCACCGTCCCGGCGGCGTTCGGGTATTGCGCTCTCGATCGCCTCGAACTCGATCTCAGCGGCCTTCAGCAGCTGGCGGCGGCGCGGCGAGCCCGAGGCAAGTATCAGCTTTGGCGATTGTGGCGTCGAAGTCATTTCGCGGTTGCGAGCCAAGAATACCGGTTGTGGCGCATCGCGAGCCAGTGGTGCGCAATAGCGATGGTCGATTGAAGCGGCGCGCCGCGTGCGCTAACCACGATCAGATGGAAAGGATTTTGCGCCGCCGGCTGCGATTGACGATCCTCGGCGCGATCGTGCTCTACGGATGCGCCAGCGCGGTCGCGCGCTCACGTCCCGCGCGCGCTGAGCCATCAGCAATGGGTCCCCAAGCCACCGCGCAGGCGACGCCTCCGGCTCTGCCTCCCGACATCGCGCCAGCGAACGCACGCCAGGCGTTCGTCGACGGCTACCGCGCGTATCATGCGCACGACGCGGCAAGTGCGATACCGAAGCTCACGTATGCGTCCAATAATTTTCCGGCGCTCGCCGATTACGCGCTGTTCTACCTCGGTTCAGCCCAGCGCGATCAGCGCGACCTTGCCGGCGCCGCAACAACCTTTGAGCGGCTGCGAAATAGCTATCCGCAGAGCGTGATGACGCCGCCCGGCGAGCTTGAACTCGCGCGCGCGCTTCTGAAGCTCGGACGCGCGTCGGAATCTGCCGCGGTCGCGGCGCATCTCGCGACGCAATCATCCGGCACCGCGCTGGAGCAGAACGCGCGCCTGTCCGAAGCGATGGCGATGGCGGCGATGGGCAGGCAAAGCGACGCGTACGCGCAGGCAATGGACTTGCGAAATCTTTATCCGCACAGTGGCGCCGACACCGACGCGCGCACGCTTGCCTATTTGATGCTGGCGGCGAATCCCGCGCTCGCGCCAACTGAAACGCTCGACTACCAGAAGAGCGAGGCCGAGCTGCTCCTGCGCGAGGGGCAGCCCGCGCTCGCGATGGCGCAAATCGAGCGCGCGCTCGCCGCAAGTCCGCCAATTCAGATTCATGCGGAGCTGCTGTGGCTCGAGGCGCAGGCCTCGCACAGCGATCCGGCGCGCGAGAAGAGCGCACTGCTCAGATATCTTGCGATCGCGCCCGCGGGACCATCGGCGGCGTCGGTGCTGAACGCCCTCGCGCTGCTCTATTGGCGCGAGGACGATTCCGACCGCGCGCGCGACGCGTTCCAGCGAATTGTCGAGGACTTCCCGGGCAGCGCGCTTGCGCCGGGTGCGATGCTGCGGCTCGGGCGAATCTCCGAAGAACTGCACAATTACGACGCGGCGCGCGCCGAGTACGCGCGGCTCTATGGAAAATATCCGTCGAGCGAATCCGCCGAGGACGCGCGTTTTCGTGCGCCGTGGACCTACTACATGACCGGGCGTTACGCGTCCGCGGCGCGGATGTTCGCCGCGACGCGCCCGCATGCGCACAGCGCCGCGGACCGCGACATGTTCGACTATTGGCACGCGCGAGCGCTCGAAAAGAGCGGCGATCCAGCCTCCGCTCGCGCGATCTATCTGCAGCTCGCCGGGAGCATCGAGAGCAATTATTATCCCGCGCTGGCGGCTCGCCGCGTTGCAGCGGCCGCACCGGAGCTGCCGGCGGCGTCGGCGCCCGATCCCTCATACGCCGGAGTTCCGTCCAGCAACTCGGCAATCGTCCGTTTTCATCTTGGCCGGATCGACGCGTTGCGATCGGTCGGCATCAAGGAACTCCAGGCCGGAGAGTTCCGGGCGCTGGAGGGCGAGTCGGCGAGCGATCCGAATCTCCGCGCGTTTGTGCTCGCCGGATTAATCTCCGCCGACGCGTGGTATGACGCGATCGGCGCCGCAGCCCGGATGGAGAAGCGCGGTGATCTTGGCCCGCCCGAGGCCGAACGAATCCGTTACCCGCGCGCGTACTGGAATCTGTTCAGATCGGCCGCGCATCAGCGCTCGCTCGATCCGTGGCTGGTGCTGGCGCTGGCGCGGCAGGAAAGCCTGTTTAATCCGCGCGCGAGGTCGGGTTCCGACGCACAGGGCCTGATGCAGCTTCTGCCCTCGACCGCGCGGCGCGTGGCGCAGCAAAGCGGGATGCCGCCAGGCGCGCTCGACCTCTACGATCCCGAGCTCAACATTTCGCTCGGCACTTCATATCTGGAAAATCTTTTCGCGATGTTTAGGGGCGACGAATTCAAAGCCGTCGCTGCTTACAATGGCGGTGAGCATGCGGTGCAGAACTGGACCAGCAAATTTCCGGGACCCGACGACGAATGGGTCGAGAATATCGGCTACCGCGAGACGCGCGACTACGTGAAAAGAGTTATCGGCGGCCGGCGCGAGTACCTGCTGCTCTATCGGCGCCAGGCTCCAACCGCGTCCACGTCGCGCGGTGTTCGATCCGCGGGCTAGCAGTGCTTGACAAGCGCCGAGGCAAAGGGCTTCTAGAGGCAGAGCGTCGTAATCGCTTCGGCGGCGGCCGGCGCGATGGTTTGGGTTCGTTTGGGCGGTTGCCAAGGTAATCCGGTTGTCAGCGCAGGAATTCAAGGCGATATTTTTCGACCTGGACGGCACGCTGGTCGATATCCATGGCCCGCTGTATATTGCCGCGCGCAACACCCTGCGCGATTTCGGGCATCAGCCGGAACTCACCCGCGAGCGATATCACGAGGCGCTGCGCAACTCCGATCTCTGGCTCGGGGTTCCCGAAAATAAGCGCCCCGAGTACATGAAACTCGCATTTGCCTACTTTATGACGGAGATCGATCAGACCGAGCGGCTCGAGCTTCTACCCCACGTGGCGGAGACGCTGTCCGAGCTGAAGCGGCGCGGCTATGCGACCGCCGTGATCACCAGTCGCCCCGGCGATCCCAAGCAGCTGGTCGCCAAGCTCTCGATGGTCGGGATCGCGGTGCATCTCGATCAGGTGGTGACGCAGCCGGTCTCGTCGATGAAGGAGCTGCTGGACAAGACTGCGCTGCTACGCGAGACCGCCGCGCGCGCCGCCGTCATCGCGCGCGAGTGCATGTACGTCGGCGACGAGCCGCGCGACATTATGGCGTCGGCGCAGGCGGGATTCGGCGCGTCGGTCGCAGTCGCGACCGGAACCGCGTCGGCCGATTATTTGCGGACCCATCCGAGCTTCCGGCCCGACCACGTGATCAACTCGATGGGAGAGCTGGTCGGGCTTATCGATCGCATCGCACAGGAGCACGCCTGATGGTGCGGGCCGCGGAACAGACCAAGCCCGAGGCGCTCGACGGACTTAGCGTCGTCGAGTTGCCGTGCTTCGACACGATGCCGTTTCTCGCAGCCGCGATGGCGGCGAAATCTTTCGCCGACTTTGGCGCTGAGGTTATCAAGGTCGAGCCGCCCCGCTCGGGCGCGCGCGAGCGCCAGCTCGGTCCGTTTCGCGACGATAAGCCCGATCCCGAGACCGGCGGGCTGCATCTGTTTCTCAACACCAACAAGCTCGGCGTGACGCTTGATTTGGAAGATTCGCGGGCCCGCGCCGTTCTGATGCGGATGCTCGAGCGTGCGGATATCGTTTTCAATCCGAACCTGCCGGCGACTTGCGCGCGGCTGGGGCTGGATTGGCGCACACTCATCGATCGATTTCCGAAACTTGTCGTCGTGTCAGTTACTTGCTTCGGCACTGATTCTCCCTACCGCGATTTTCGCGGTGGCGATCTGGTCGCGACCCACATGAGCGGAGTCGGCTTCGAGACGCCGTGGCATCAGGTGACCGATCCGCCGAACGAGCCGCCGCTGAAGCTCGCCGGGCGGCAGGCGGATTATCTGACCGGATATACCGCGGCATCCGCCGCGATGGCGGCGATATTCGATCGCAAAAATACCGGGCGCGGACAGCATATCGACGCAAGCCAATGGCTCGCGATGGTCTCGATGCTGCGGCCCAATCTCGGGGTCTATTCGCACGAGTCGCCCGACTCGCCCATCTACGAGCGCACCCGCCAGCGGATCAAACGCGGTGCGCAGTGGGTTTATCCATCGACCGACGGATGGGTCAGCTTCAACGCCGGCACCGACCGTTTCTGGCGTGGATGGAAAAAAGTGATGGGCGATCCCGAATGGATGGAGACCGAGATGTTCGGATCGCCGGTCGCTCGCGCCGCGCATATCGACGCGATCGAAGCCGCGGTGATCGATTGGCTCTCGACCGAAACCCGCACCACCGCGTTCGAGAAGGCGCAGGCCCAGCACGTGCCATGCTTCCCGGTGCATACCGCGGCCGAAGTCGCGGACAACGCGCAATACAAGGCGCGAGACTTTTTCGTCGATTGTGATCTGCCGGGCGCGAAGGAAGTTCGGATGCCGGGTGCGCCCTGCCGTATGAGCGCCACGCCGTGGCGGATCAAGCACGGCGCGCCGCGCCTGGGCGAGCATAATCGCAAAATCTTTGTCGAACGGCTGGGACTTTCGCCGAGCGAACTCGAAAGCCTGCGGGTTGCGAGGGTGATTTGATGGCGCGGCTTCCGTTCGAGGGAATCCGGATTCTCGACTTCGGCTGGATCTTCGCCGTGCCGCACGCGACCGCGTGGCTGGGCGCGCTCGGCGCCGACGTGATTCGCGTCGAATCGACTTCGGCGCCGGACCTGGTGCGATTCCTGACCGGAACCGACGGAGTGCCGGGCTTCAACCGCAGCGGTATCTACGACGCGATAAATTTTTCGCGCCGAGGAATCACGCTCCATCTGGCGCATCCGAAGGCCCAGGAGATCGCGCGCCGCCTGGTCAAGCTGAGCGACGTCGTGACCGAGAATTTCACCGTCGGCAACATGAACAAGTACGGCCTCGGTTATGAAGACCTGCGCAAGATCCGCCCCGATATCATCATGCTTTCGGGAACCCCGCTCGGGCAGGACGGCCCTTATGCGCGCACCGTCGGATTCGGACCGACCACGCAAGCATACGCGGGCCTGTGCCATTTGACCGGATACCCGAACGGTTTCCCGTGCGGGATCGGCGGGACGTGGCCGGACTTTGCGGTCGGCACCGGGATGGTCTTCTTTCTGCTCGCCGCGCTGTACCATCGCGATCGCACCGGGGAAGGGCAGTACCTCGATCTGTCGATGGCCGAGATGGTGACCACGATGATCCCCGAAGCGATGCTCGAACATTTCATGAACGGGAGCGATCCGGGGCCGGTCGGGAATCGCGACCAAGCGATGGCGCCGCACGGAGTCTATCCGGTGGCGGGCGATGACCGGTGGGTTGCGATCGCGATTTCGTCCGACGCGGAATTCGCCGCGCTGTGCGAGATCCTGGGCGTCGCGTCGATGGCGGCGGACCGGAAGTTCGCGCGGACCTCAGAACGCCTGCGCAATGTTGACGCGCTCGACGCGGAAGTCGCCGCGCGCACCCGGAATTTCACCCGCGAGGATTTGGTTGCGCGGATGCGCGAGCGCGACCTTGCCGCCGGACCGGTGTACAATACCCAGGACTTGATGCGCGACGACGCGTTTCTTTCGTCCGGGATGCTGACGGTGCTCAAGCACGGCGAAGTCGGCGAGCGGATGGTGCCGACGCTGCCGGTGCGTTTCGGCGCGATCGAGCCGCGCTACTTCGGCGCGCCGATGATCGGCGAGCATACCGGCGAAGTGCTCTCCGAACTGCTCGGGATGAGCACGGACAAGATCGCGCAGCTAAGGGAAGATAAGGTCTTGTTGTAGGGATCGGAGCATTTCGCGCGGAGCTTTTGGAAATGACAGATGCATCGGCAATTCCGCAAGGTGGCGGCGCGCGCCCGGGCACATTCGGTGTCTGGATTCAGGCGATTCGCGCGCCTTCTCTAAGCGCCGCGGCGATTCCGGTTCTGCTCGGCGTAGCGATCGCGGCGCGCGACGGCTTTTTCTCGCCCGGACGGATGATCCTCGCGCTGGCGGGCGCGATGGCGATCCAGGCGGGCACCAATCTGATCAATGACTATTACGATTTCCAAAGCGGCGCCGACTCGAGCGAGTCGCTCGGCCCGAGCATGGTTATCCAGCGCGGGTTGCTCGCGGCCGACGAGGTATGGCGCGGCGGAATTGCGGCGTTCGCGATCGGCGCGGGCGCGGGACTGGTGCTGGTCTATCTGTGCGGATGGCCGATTCTCGCGATCGGAATTCCATCGGTCGCGGCCGGCTACTTCTACACCGCGCGCCCGGTTTCGCTTGCGTATATCGCGCTTGGCGAGCTGACGGTATTTCTTTTCATGGGTCCCGCGATCGTGGTGGGTTCGTATTACGTGATGGCGCTGCACTTCACGTGGGGCGCGCTCGCGGCGTCGATTCCGCTGGGTTTCCTGGTCGCGGGGATCCTGCACGCCAATAATATCCGCGATATCGAAAGCGATCGCGTGCACGGCAAGCGCACCCTGGCCACGATGCTCGGGCGCGCGGGCGCCAACTACGAGCTGCTGGCGCTCGACGTGCTCGCATATGCGACTACGCTGCTCGCGATCATCGGCGGTGCGATTCCGTGGATTGGACTGATCGCGCTGCTCTCCGTTCCGCGCGCGATTAGCCAAATCAACATCGTGATGCACGAGACGGCGGCGAAAAAACTCAACCTCGCGCTGATGCGCTCGGTCCAGCTCCATATGGAGTATGGCCTGCTGATGATCGTCGCGTTTCTGGCCGCGGCGTTTTTCCACCGTTAATGGGTTCGATCGACGACGGAGGCTCGAGACCGGGGCCGCAGGCAAGCGCCGCGCCCGACGATCTTCGCATCGGGCTTCTGCAGATCGAGCACAACCTGAACGAGGGCCACTATCGCCCCGGACCGTGGGAACGTTACATCCGGGAGCTCAAGCGCCGTCCTGCCGCCGCGCGCGCCGCGCTCTGTGCCGACGTAAATCGCGTCAGCCGCAAGCTTCATTTGCGCACACCGCGCAAAACGATCCCGGTGCGTACGGGCGTGGCAATCGAACTCGTCGCGCTGGTGGCCGGCGCGGTCCTGCTGTGGGCGAGCGTGCGGGAACTATCGATCGTGCTCGCGCTGATCGGCGCGCTCTTGTGGATCATGACGATGCAGCCGCTGGTGAAGATCTCGGCCGCGGCGGTCCTCGGAGTCGGCTACGAGTATGCGTACCTGCTCCGCGGCGAGCCGCGCTTCAAAATGCAGTTCGGGGCCTATGTCGCGTGTCCGCGCGGGGCGCGCGTCGTGCTGCATCTGTTCGGCACGATCGGATCGCCGCTCGGAGCGTGGGCTGCGGCGCGGATAATCCGCGGCGTTTTGCCCGGCACCGCGGAAGTCGTAATGGCGGTCTTCTGGATCGTGGTGGCGATAAACGTGCTCGAGTTCGCGGCCGGAGCGGCGGGAATTCGACGAATCGGTTCGATCCGTACGATTGAGAGCAGCGGCGGAGCCGCCGGCCTCGAGATCTACGAATCGATATCGTAGCCATCTGGTCCCTCGCCCTTTCAGAAGCGCTGTGCGCACGCCATTCGACTGGGCTGCTTACGCGACTGGCGAGATTCCTCGCGAAATATGCATTGCGAAAGACGATGCACGGCGCAGAGCTGGCGCTAGATTCGCGCTCGGAATGACAACTCTCGCGGGTTGTGTGTCATTCCGAGCGCAGGTAGGCGATGTACAGGGCCGCGTCTGCGTCCCGTCGAGTGGCAGAAATCGCGAGGAATCTCGCCCTCGGCACTTGCACACCTTTCCGACGGATTATGCAAAGCTCTCCTGTCGGGGCGAGGTGAAGATCATTCCATCAGCGCTTTGGCGGAGGGGCGGGACTTCATCCGCTCGTACCAGGTGACGAGGTCTCGATGGCGCGGGTCGATTCCAATTTCGAGGCGCTTTTGGAATTCGAGCGCGCACAGCCCCGCGATATCAGCGATCGACAACCCGCCGTTGACGATGAACTCGCGGCCCGCCAGCTCGTTATCGAGCCATTCGTTATGCCATTCGATTTGCGCGCGCGCCTCACGCGCGGCTCTTGGGCTGCGCTCGGACTCGGGCAGCCGGAATACGTTAAGCAACACAGTGCGCAATGCTGTGATGAAAGATCCGTCGATAGTCTCTTCGATCATTCTGACTCGCGCGCGTTCGACCAGGCTGCGCGGGAGCAGCGCAGGCTCTGGGTAGGCCTCGTTCAGGTACTCGATGATCGAAGTGGATTCATAAATTGGAATCGAATCGACCAGCAGAGTTGGAACGCGGCCGTGGGGATTCAGGCGCAGGTACTCGGGGGTCCGGTTTTCGCCCTTGGCGAAGTCGATAGCAATCTTCTCGCAGGAGATTTTCTTTTCCGCCATCGCGATCCGCACCTTGCGCGCGAACGGCGACTGGAAGGTGTGATACAGGACCAGTCTCGGCATGCTACTGACTCCCGAGGGCCTTCGATGCAGAGAAGCGCGGCCTTCGCCACCCGCGCAACTGCCTGTTTTCATTTGACGCGCGAGCCACCTGTTAAGTCAATAAAAAAGTCGCGTGGCCGAAGACAATTCAGAAAAATTCATCTGGGAGCAAGATCCATGAAATCCAATTCAGGTGGGTTCGATTCGAACTCGGCGCGTAGCCTCTCGTACGCCGCCAGGTCGTTGACCGTGCGCATATAGCCGCGATGCTCGAATCCAAACACCGGCAACCCGTCGCGCACCATCGGAGCCAGCAGGCCGGCCATGATGCTCCACGGCGGCGCCGGAGGAATCAGCTTCAGCACCGCGGGCTCGGCGACAATCACGCCGCAGTACATGAAGGGCATGAGGCTCGAAGCGGGTTCGCCGATAGCCGGATCCGCGTAATCGTCGTAGGTGGCGTGAGCGACCGAGGTGAGCAGGCGCATCCTGCGGATCCTCGAATCCGCGTCGATCTCGATTTTGCTGTAGTAACCAAGATTTTCGGGCCGTGCCAGCGCCAGCGTCGCAAGCGCACCGCGATCGCGATGCAATGCGATCATCGCGCTCAGGTCGAGGTTCAAAATCGTGTCGGAGTTCGCGATTACGAACGTCTCGCCGCCGAGAAATGCAGCCAAACCGTTCAGCGGACCGCCGGTCCCGAACAGCGCCGGCTCGGGCGACCATACGATGTCGATTCCAAGCCGCGCGCCGCTCCCAAGTGCGGACTGAATTCCGCCGGCCAGGTGATGCACATTGATTGCGACTTCGGTGATTCCCGCCCGCTTGAGCATCCCGAGCGGATACTCGATAAGCGCGCGCCCACCAACCTCGACCATCGGTTTTGCGACCGTGTCGGTAAGCGGACGAAGCCGCTCACCCCGTCCAGCGGCCAGGACCAGCGCCCTCACGGCGGGTTTGCTCCGGCAAACGCATCCGCCAGGCGCGGAAAGCTCTGCTGTTCAGGGCCGGCAAGGATCCGGCGCACCTGCGCGACGAGATTTGGAAGAAACGTGGTGTAGCCGGATTTACCCTCGTGCTCGAACAGGATGAACCTGCCGATCATCTTGAGCGCATGCTGCAGGACGCAGAGCCTGTAGCTGCGGCGAAATTCGTCGGACGAAAGCTGGGCGGCGCCGCGGCGCACGAGGCCGCTGTGGTAGAAGTGGAGCAGTTTGTCCTCGAGCGCGGGCGCGATGATCGCGCCGGCGTCGCGCGTGGTAAGCAGCACCGCTAGATCCTGCGCCGCCGGCGCCATCAGGGCGTCCTGGAAGTCGATGATACGCAGAATGCTGCGTCCCGCCCTCCTCTGCACGTACAGATTGTGGCCGTGATAATCGCGATGCGAAAACACCCGCGGAAACTGGCCCAGCTCGCGCGCGAGCGCGTCCAGTTCGGGCGCCAGCGCCGCGGGATCGGCGCGCGGCGCGACTTGGGCGCATCCGAGGTCCACGAACTCGGTCATTTCCCAGCGAAACAGCCGCTCGTCGTATGCGATCTGCGCGGCGATACATCCCGCGTCGATTTGGCGGGTGCCTTCGACATGCAGCAAGAACAGATTCTCTACCGCAAGCCGAAGCAGATCGGCGCGGTCGGCGCCTCCCGTCCGCAAGATATCGAACAATGCGACTTGGCCTACATCCTCAATGAGAAGTGCGCGCTGCGCCGGGTCGAACCCATACAACGCGGGAACAAGAGCGCCGAGCGCGGTCAAAAATCGATGCAGGGTAATCCATGGAGGCTCGGGCACCGGTTCGCGCATCAGGCCCAGCACGCGAACGTAGCGGGGCAGGTCGTCCGGCCCGAGATCAACCAGGATCGCGCTCGGGGGTAGGTCAGCGCCGGACGCAAAGCGCAGACGCCAGAAACGGCGGGTGGAAGCGTCACCGCGCAGCGGATCAATCAGCGCGGTCTCGACGCCCGGCCATCTGCGGGCAGCCGCAGTGCGCGCCCACGCCAGCCGTTCGTCGTCGGTCCGGAGCATACTGAATCCAATTGTATCGGCGTGGCTACGAATATGCAGCACGTGGATGCAACGCCAAAAAAAAACCGGCGCATCTTTCAGGACCGCGCCGGTTTTCTGCCTTAAGGCTATCTGAGTATCAGCGGCGTGACGCTTTGACTATCGCCATCGGGTCGAAGAACGAGCGGTCCACCGCGCCCATGTTGATATACCAGCACTCCTTTTCAGCGGTCGAATAGCCAGGATGGTAGCAGACCGTCGAGAGGCCTGACTGAACGTCCGTGGAAGACGATCCGCTCTGGAACAGCCGCTTGAACGGATAGATCGCGATACGCGCCTGAGGCGTCACCCGGTCAGCATATTTCAGCCACGAGGTGTAGTTGATGAAGAGCTGACCCCGGCGGTCGTACTGGTCCTGATACATCCCGAAGTCGGCTTCCGAATCGACATACAGAACATGCTTGGAGTAGAGGTCGCCCGGCAGCCGGTCGTGGCGTGCGACGCCCTGGATGATATACAGATGGCGCATCTGCCAGTCCGCAGGGCAATGGCTTGCGCCGCCGTCAGTCGCGCAGGTGCGCGCCGGCATCACAGGGTCATCGATCGCCGCCAGCATCTGCTTCTCGCCCAAGTACTTCCAATCGTAGTTCTCGTTCTTGCCCGCGAAGCACTCGAAGTCGTCAGGGCTGTAAGACTCCGGACCCGAGTCCTGGGCCGTGCTCATCAGAGTTTCGTTCAGGCGGCGCAAACGCTGAGCGCTGGGCGTGTAGGTGTACGCGTCGTCGCCATGGTTGGGTGCCGCGTACCGGTAGCGAATAAAGCCCGCTCCGGCGCCGTCTTCGGGTGAAAGCTGCGGATAAAGGCCGGTCATCGAGTAACGGCCTGAAACTGGAAAGTCCGGGTCCACAGGCATCGGCTCGACCTCGGTGCGTCCGACTTCATTGTACCCGGCGTAATGGCCAACGGAGTAATACCAGAGCACCTTGTACGGTTTATTAAGCCCGGCGTACACGCTCTCGCAATCAAAAAAGCGCAGATCATAGTCGTCGGTCGAGATCGGGCGGAAGAAGTAGTTCCACATGATCTTGTTGGCGACGTCAGGATCATTCGGATCAAGCAGCGGAAAGGGCTGCCCGGCGACATATCCGACCAGCGAACGATGGTCGCTGCTTAGGCGAACCTGCGGCGAATATTTTTCGGTCGCTTCATTGTACGGCGGCGGCCAATCGATCCGTTCGGTTGGAACGATTTTCATCGTCATACCGCTCTCGACGCGCCAATAGACGCCCGGCGACACCAGATCTTTCACCTTGTAAGCGTTCTGAGTGCTGATGAAATCGCCCGGCTTAACCTGCGCCGAGACCGGCGCGGCGGCCAACCAAAGTATCGTCGCGAATCCGATGACCAAGGAGATAAGTGAACGTTTCGCACGGTCCATAATGACCCCCTCTCCGGCCATGGCGCCGGAGGTTGATAAATGTTCCCCGAAATCCCTGTATTTTCTTTTCTCTCATTAGTCACCTTACTGTAGAAAGTCAACGTAACTGATCTGACTTTTGCGCAAATAAATCCAAAAGTTCGTAAATCTGCAATAAATAAAGGTTTTTTGCCTAGGAGTTCGGCACTACCGACGCTCTGTCAGATAGCGACGTTCAGATTAGGGTCAAGCAGATTCATTAGAATGCTAACTTATGTTAGGTAGGACGATATTCTTGAACGATCGGTATGGATCGGCGCCGTGGAAGCGCGCCCGCGGACGCATCCCTTATTCCCGGTTGGTAAAGCGGGTTCTCATTCGGTATGTATTGCGGTAATAATTGAATCGAGCCGCGGCGTCCCGGGTCCGCGGCAGTAAAGCAGTAAAACAGATGACAACCTGGTTTCCGGTTCTTGTAACCTTTATTGTCGCCGCCGTGGTGGTGGGTGTGATGGTCTCGATCAATTCGATCATCGGACCCAAACGGCCCAGCGCCATCAAGAGCGAGGCGTTCGAGTGCGGCAATCCGTCGAGCGGCAGCGCCTGGGGACGGTTTTCGGTTCGTTTCTACCTGACCGCATTGCTGTTCCTGATTTTCGACGTGGACCTGGTCTTTCTCTATCCGTGGGCGGTGGAAATCCGGAAACTCGGGATGTTTGGGTTCGTCGAGGCGGTGGTTTTCATCGCAATCCTTACCGTTGGATTGATTTACGCCTGGCAGCGCGGCGCGCTCGATTGGGACTAGCCTTAGGCCCTGCGCGTTGGCGTTCGGCCCAGTCAGTGCGCGCCGGATACGCGCGCGCGCGAGAATGAGATCATGCTTATCGAAAAACTTAAGGAACGTTTCGGCACCGCAATTTCCGAAGCCGGCACCTCGCACGGCCAGGATTTTATCGTCGTCGCACGCGAAAGCGCGCTCGAAACTCTGCGCGCGTTGGCGATCGAACCGGGGTTTGAGTTCAATTCGCTATCTGACCTGACTGCGGTGGACTGGCCCGAGCGCAACCCGCGCTTCGAGGTGGTCTACAACCTGAACTCGCTCACGCAGAAACATCGCTTGCGGGTCAAGATCACGGTTCCGGGCGACGACGCGTCAACTCCCAGCGCCGTGTCTGTGTGGAAGGCGGCGGATTGGCTCGAGCGCGAATGCTACGACATGTTCGGCATCGTCTTCAGCGGGCATCCGGATTTGCGCCGTATTCTGCTCTACGACACCTTCGAGGGGCATCCGCTGCGCAAGGATTACCCCTACCGCAAACGCCAGCCGATCGTGCCTGAAGTCGACGCGATCGTGAAACCGATTCCGATGTCGCAATAGTCTCGCCTGAGAAAAGCAGATGCCCTTACCCGCTCGCTGGAAAAACAAGCTCGAGGCCGCGGATCCCGCCGACGAGGTGATGGAGATCCAGATGGGGCCGTCGCATCCCGCCTCGCACGGCACGATCAAGTTTAATCTCAAGCTCGACGGCGAACGAATCGTCGATTGTGATGTCGAGGTCGGCTACCTGCATCGCGGGTTCGAAAAGATGTGCGAACAGGGGACCTGGACCCAGGCGTTTCCCTACACCGACCGGCTGAATTACGCGTCGCCATGCATCAACAACGTTGCCTTCGCGCTCGCGGTCGAGAATCTGCTCGATCTCGAAATCACCGAGCGATGCAAATACGTGCGCGTAATCATGAGCGAGGTCTCGCGGATCGCCGACCATCTGACCTGCCTCGGGATGGCGTCGGGCGAGGTCGGCGCACAAACCGTGATGTTCTACATGCTCGAGGCGCGCGAGTTCCTGTACGACCTGATCGAGGCGGTGACCGGCGCGCGGCTTACGATCACGTGGTGCAGGGTCGGCGGCCTCGCAACCGACCTGCCGCCGGATTTTTCCGAGCGGATTCGCGCGTCGTTCAAGTCGCTGGATTCGGTCCTGTCCGACTGCGACAAGCTGCTCTCGCGCAACCGAGTGTTCGTCGATCGGATGAGCAACATCGGCATTATCCCGCGTGAAGATGCGATCTCCTATGGACTAACCGGTCCGCTGCTGCGCGCGTCGGGCGTGTCGTACGACGTGCGCAAGGCGAATCCTTACCTGGTTTATGATCGCTTCGATTTCGAGATCCCGACGGGCGAGCGCGGCGACAATTACGATCGCTTCAACGTCCGCTTCCAGGAGATCGCGCAGTCCCGCAGGATTATCGAGCAGGCGATGGCTTCGATTCCCGAAGGTCCTGTGTCGATCGACAATCCTCGCGTCGTGATGCCGCCCAAGGAGCGGGTGTACAACTCGATCGAGGGCTTGATGAATCACTTCAAGCTCGTGATGGAAGGGATCAAGGTGCCGCCGGGCGAGACTTACACCGCCGTCGAGGGCGCTAACGGCGAATTGGGCTTTTATGTCGTCAGCGACGGGAGCGGCAGGCCTTACAGGGTAAGGGTGCGTCCACCGTGCTTTTTCGGGATGGGGGCGCTCAGCCAGATGCTGATCGGGCACATGATACCCGATGTCATAACGACTTTTGGCATGATCAACATGATTGGCGGCGAATGCGATCGGTGAATCATTAAACGTCTGTTAATGTCATTGATTGCGCCATCTCACCCGGTTTTGCTAACCATAAACAGGGGCCGTCTCTGCCGAGTCGTAACAACGGCGGCGGGTGCCTCCCGGAGACAGGCAGGGGAATCCGTTCGTAGCGGTGGGAGATGAGAACATTCGCCATTCGTACGCTCGCGCTAATATTGTTGCTGCTTCCGGTGGCGGCGCATGCGCAGACGTTTTCGCAAGGTTTCGAGACTGATACCAGCGGCTGGTATAATCAGGGCAACGGCACCATCACCCGCGTGCCGTCCGGTTTTTCGACCGGCGGCGGATATGCGGACGGCATCAGCTCTTCCCAAGGGAGCTACCAAGCGCGCCTGCATGTCGATCCGGCCGCCAACTTCGGTAACGCCGGGAATCCCGAATGCGCTCCCGGCTCCAAGGATTGCATCGGGCCATATACCGATTGGGGCCTGAGCTTTTCGGCGGGCCGCTTCCCGACCGGCGGGGTTTCGACCTCCGCCGATATCTATCTGGACACGGCTTTCGCGGCGGCGCATAAAGACTACCGCTTCGATTGGGACTCGGCGTTGAACGATTCGACCGGCCAGTTCCTGCAGGATTACGTGTTCAATGTCGGCACCGCGGCGGCGAACGATCCGTGTACCGAGTCGGGAGCGGGGGGCAATTCGCATTTCGTTGTGGCCGCCTCAACCAACGCGCTGCGCGAAAGCTCATCCCCCGAGGATCCGAATCACAATCCGCAGTGCATCAGCGCTTCCGGATGGTACACGTTCCAGCATGTCTTCAAGCCAGACCCGAACGGCAATCTTGAAGTGGATATGACGATCACGAACAAGCAGACAGGTGCCGTCGCAGCGAGCTGGGCGCTGCATCCGAACTGCGAGATGCCGCAATCGCTCGGGCTATGCTCCGAAGGACAGCCGCTGCCGGTTACGGCAGTGGGCGGGAACGCCTATGGATGGTTCGCGAATCAGGAGATCGACCAGCTCGCGCTTGATGACACTAACCTGCACGCGCTCCAGCCGCAGTTGATCAAAGACTGCAAAGACGGCGGATGGGAGAACTTCAGCGACCCTCCATTCAAGAATCAAAGCCAGTGCGTCTCCTTCGTCGAGCATCAAGGCGACTGACGGCGATCTGCTAGCTACGGAACGCACGGATTCTGCCACCTGAAGGTTGTTGCGCCGACCAAATCTAAGCAGTGCCCGAACGGATCAGAGAATGCTGGTGGTAGTGGTGGTGGTGGTGCACATATCTTAGTACACCACATGGCATTCACACTCAGAGCCTGATCGGCGATCTGGGACGTCGAAGCGATCGCACTGACGAAAAAATCAGGATTTCGAGCTGCCACGACTCTCGATTTCGAGGTGCGGACACTAGCGAATGCCTGCATATCGGAGGAGCTCCTGCGGTTCCCGCTTCGCCGCGCTCAAATGGCGCGCTGTCACTCTACTACAAGCGCGTAGGGCGTTTTCGCTTCACTTAGTCACGGTCGCAGGTTCCGCTCCGAAAAGCGCTGTGTGGAACTAATTTTCGCTGTTCAAGATTTTTTCAATCAAGTCCTTGCGACGATTAAAATACCAACCTGAATAGAGCGCGAGCAATGTCCCTCCGCCAAATACTGCCATTTCGGTTGCGAACGCGGAGCCACCGATAAAGTAGTATGCTGCGCAAGCATCTAGAAAGCAGAGGCCGGAGATAATTGCTAGTGTTTTCCCTTGACGGTTTGAAAGGACAAAAATTCCGACTAAAATCGAAAGTACCGCTGGATGAACCCCCAATAACAACGGTCGCACAAAAACCACGCAGCCCACGGCGGCCGAGATTAGTAGTAGGAGAAATAGACCTTTCCCGTAAATTAACGATCTGCTCGCGGGCGTTCCACGATTTCGTCTGATAAGAGCTATTGTCCATCCTATGATTCCGCCGCCACATACAAAGATCGCTTGTACCCCGACAAAATCTCGAATGCTAAACGCGGTCACTACAACAAGACCCACGCCAGCTCCTAACACGACCCCCAAGAGCATGAAGACCAGAAACGAAAGCCCCAGCGCATCGTTCCGCAAACTATTCATCGTTAGTCACCAATACCGAACTATGGAGTTCCCGGTAAAGTCGGCAGATCTGGGAGATATCCTAGCTCACTGAAAGTCAAAGCAGAGCCATAAATCAGACCAGCCAAAGCGCCTAAGCCCGCTCCCGCACCGATGAATGCGGGATTACCCGTAATTATCGCCAACGCGAGGCCTACATCCATTCCGTATTGATACCCTGCTATGCCATATACTGTCACGTTAGTAACCATCAGGACTGTCATTCCTACCGGGGTGTTGCCAGGTTGTTGTATCGGGCCGGGCTGAGCGGCAATCTGGCTGCTTCCCGTTGGGACCTGAACTCCATTGTAGGTTACAAGGCCATCGTAACCTACCCACCTCTGGTTTTTGTTATCCCAACTCCAAGTCGTCGGTGGCGGCGAGCCACTTCCTCCGCTGCTACCGCTTTTGAGTCCCAGCGGATCCTTCCAGTCCGTCGGTTGGTTGAAGACGTACGCGTAGAAATTTACTTGACCGGCGATGAGGCCGATCGGGTCCGGCGAGATGAAGCGCTGGGCGATGGGGTTGTAGTACCGTGCGCGCATGAAATAGAGTCCAGTTGCATCCGTCTCACGCCCTGTGTACTGGAACGGATTGGTGCTCGGCGATCTCGCGCGTGGTCATGCCGCGCGCGTACGGCGCGATGATCTTGTCGTCGAAGCCCGCGAACCGCCGCCGGTACTTGCCGATCAGCACCGGATCAAAGCGCCCGTGCCGATCCCGCGGGATCGCAAGCTCCACTCGGCCAGTGTCGGTCAGAACCGTCTTGCTGCTGTAGCCGTTGCGGTGATTGCCGGCTTCCGCTTCCGCCTCCGTGCCGAGATGATGGTCCATCTCGCCATTGAGCATCCGCTCCGCGAGCCGCTTCTTCAGTTCATCGACCAACCCCCCGCTCTCGAATACCGTCGCCGGGTCACGCCCCGCCAAAAGTTGATCCACCACCTCATCGCCGATCCTACTTTCCCTGTTCGTCGCCATACCTCTTCCTCCCGCCCTCTCCGGGCGTCATTGTATGGCTCGAACACAAAATCTCCGACACACTCGACTCGGGCGGCCCTCTTCTCGCACGCTTCATAGGGAGTCGCCGGCAGCGGCAGGAGGGCAGCGCGGTCCCACTCCAGCCGCTCGCCGATGGTCTCGTCGTGGCCGCGCAACCGATCGTTCAACCGCCGCCGGCAATGCTCCAGCAATCGCACATTGAGCTCGGCGAAGCTGGCCGCGTGCGGAACAGGCACCATGAAGTTGCGCCGCGCGTAGCCCACCAACCCTTCGACCTTGCCCTTGTCGTTGCCCTTCCCGGGTCGTCCGAAACGGTCGGCGAACAAGTAGTGCGACTGCACCTCGCTGAAGACCCGGGTTCTGAGCCGCCGGCCATCGCCCAGGATGCGCGCCACCGCCAGCTTGAGGTTGTCGTACAGGATCGAGCGCGGCACCCCGCCGAAGAACTCGAAGCTGACGCGATGGCCCTCGCAGAAGGCTTCGCTACTCTCCGATGGATAGGCCTGTACCAGGCACGCGTCGCTGTGCGGCAGATCCATCGCGAAGAAGTGGATCTTTCGCTCCACTCCGCCGATCACTGCCAGCGCTTCGCCGAAGTTGACCTGTGCATGTCCCGGGTCGTGGCGCAGCGGCACGAACATCTCACGCGACCGCAGTCGCCGCTCGTGCACGTAATCCTTTACCACGGTGATCCCGCCGGTATAGCCGTGCTCGTCGCGCAGCCGCTCGAAGATCCGCTTGGAGGTGTGCTGCGGCTTGGCCGGACGTTCCTTATCCTCCTCCAAGATCCGATCGATGATCCCGATGAATGGGTCCAGCTTTGGTCGCGCCGGCGGCCCGCTCCGCCGGTATCCCGGCGGCACTGAGAACGCCCGCATCTTCGCCACTGTTCTTGGATCGATCCCGAAGCGCCGCGCTGCCTCGCGCCGGCTCAGCCCCTCAACAAACACTGCTCGCCGGACCTGCCCGTACAGTTCCACGCCTTTCATCCCTCCGCCTCCAACCTCTCGGTTGAAGGCTATCAGTGATGGAGTTTTACTCCGGCGCGACCGGACTATCCGGCCGCTTCACTGAGGGATTTTTGCACCGGCGCTTACACCTCCCGATGTCCGAAAATTGAGAAACTGGATGGTGGACGGCTCAGTCCGACCCGTTACTCTCCTGCGTCAAATTCCCTGATCGTCAGTAAGGTTTTGGCAACGATCTTGTGATAAAGAAATTCAGCAATAGCCATATCAGACATATAGCCACTAGCACATACGCTACGAAGTCAACGGTCCCTCGCCGCCTGAGAAAAGCCGGGGTGGTGTCCCGGAACGCTAGCGTCAGGCTTCCAAGCCCAAGGAGATCGCCCGATTTCAGCCGAACAGTACGCTGCACTAGCCTGCCGTTCTTGAGGATCGGATACGAAAGATCGATCGGTCTAACGAAGTATCGATCGAAATTGCGCTGCAGGATTTCGAGATTGTGGCCGGCAATTGCGGGATCCGTAAGTTCGATGTCACAATCCGGCTCGCATCCCACGATAGTGGAATACGCATTAAGGTAGAACTTCTGCTTCTTGGCACTACGGACAATTTCAAGATAGGGAGGTTCGGGTCGCGGATTCAATCTGTGCTGCAATTAGTTCCTCTGCGGCTCAATCGATCTTCAAGTCAACTCGATCTCTCTCGCGCGCATTGGCACGAGTAGTCCGGCGCAGGTAGCGAAGAAAGAGGGAGAGCAAACCAACTGTTATAAGAACGTCGTAAATCAGATTAGACACCGAATTTGATCCTATGTCACGATTAACCATTCCGAAAAAGAGAGTGAATAAAATAATGCCTAAAAGTCCACCAAATAGCTTTTGCCATTTTCCGAACAAAAGTGCCAGACCAACCGTTGAATCCATCAATGCAATCGATATCACCAACTCGGGTCCAAACTCTTTGAATACATAGATCGCCGAAACAGCAGCCGCAAATGCAAGAACAGAGGCGACATATGAGACCCTTCTACTAATAGCCCCCAGGGCATTAGGGATTAGCTCATGTAGCAGAAAGCCGATTGCTAACATGAGGCTGCACGCGTGAAGACTGACGAACGCGAGTATTGAGATAGGCGCGCCGGGAAACTGTTCGCGAAAAAGAAAGAACGCACTAATCCCTGCAGCTCCGCCGATTCCAAGGTTCATCTGCCGAAGACAATAGATGCTGGCCGCCGTCGCCCTTGTTCGGGCCGCGATATCCGAGAATTCAAGTTCATCATTTGGATTCATGAAATTCAGCGATATCTCTAAGTTTTACGGTGTTGGGCCTGGGCTAGCCGGTGCCGGAATTCCGGGACCTGCGCCCTGCCCAGAAACTCCGGATGTGCCCTGGCTGGACCCAGAAGGACTCGTACCAATTGCGATTCCTGCGGCCATCATTACTCCCCCTAGAACACTTGCCGCAATTCCTGCCGTTTGTAGCGCTCCCTTAGCGGCCAATGCCTCCCCCGCCGGCGGAGTTTCGTTTGCATCCATAGCCAACGTGGTTCCTAAGGCAATTAACGCCGCTCCAGCTACGCGGAGTTCGAGACCCAAGAAGGATATGGCGCCAGCGATATACGCTTGCTGGCGTTGCTGGTTAATGTTTGGATTTGACACATTGTTGAGTCCATTTATTCCCCCTGGAGGTGTGGTCGCGGGCGGCGCGTCACATCCGTTGCATTGCTGAAGATTGTTGTAATCGTCAAGACTTCCCAGATCGTCGCCACCCCCGAATAATCCCAACGGATCGGTCCAATTCGTGGGCTGGTTGAAAACATAGGCATAGAAATTTATTTGGCCACCGTTGAGGGCGATTGGGTCAGGCGAGATGAAGCGCTGCGCGATAGGGTTGTAATATCGCGCGCGCAAGAAGTAGAGCCCCGTCGAATCCATTTCGCGGGCCGTAAACTGGAGTGGATTCGTGCTCATGGTTCCGCTCGTCGTCGTCTGACCGAAGGGGCCATAGGCGTATCCTGTCCCGATCACACCCGAGGAGTTCACCAGCCCAAGCGTCGAGCCGAGTCCATCGGGCAAAACTGCTGACGTTCCCGACGAATCGACCCGCGACAAATACTGGTCGAGTCCAAGTCCCGGCAGCATGTCACCGACACTTCCAGTCGAGAACTGCTCCTGCGCAACGTTCAGAAGATCATAAATATACTGCGTGGTCAAGCTTCCCGCCGTCTGCCCGACACGGCGCCCGAGAGCGTCGTAGGTGAAGCTGCTGGCGACCCCGCCGACGCTGGCGGAAGACAATTGGTTGCGCTCATTCCACGTGTAGGTAGCATTCAGCGACGGGTCAGAAAGGAGATTTCCGTTACCGTCGGTGGTCGCGGCTGTGCCGTTCCAGGTGGCGAGTTGGTTCCCATTATCGTACGTAGCAGTCGGCATCGCTGCAGGCAGGTTAACCGCCGCCAGGCTGCCACCAAGGCTGTTAACACGGCCATCGTTATCGTAGCCATAAGTCAGGTTGCCGAGCGTGCCGCTGCCCGTGCTGCTGTAGGCGATCGAGGTAGGATGCGAGTCCGCATCGTACTGGTTGTAGTTGACCGTAACTCCATTAGGAAGCGTTATGGCTGTGTAGCGGCCGTCGGAATCATATTCGATACCCACACTCTGCGTGCTCCGGCTTTCCGAGGTCAGGTGGTTGTCCTTATCGTAGCCATAACTCGTCTGTGCCTGATTCGCCGCCGTCATCGTCAGACGGTTCTGATCATTGTCGTAGGTGTAAGTGACGGTGTCGTTCAGCGGACTCGACGCGTAAGAGGCCGTGAGCAAGTCGTCCAGGCCGTCATAGGTCGCAGATACGGTGTCAATCACCAAGGATGTTCCCTGACCGTCCTGAGCGCTGGTCAGCCGGTTTCCGCCGTCGTAGGTATAGCTGGTGTGAGTCTCGTTGTAGCCTTGTTTATTGCTGGTGTTGTACTGCGCTTCCGTCAGCCGGTTAAGTCCGTCGTAGGTGAAAGCCGAGGTAAAGCCGCGTCCATCGACGATGCTGATAACGTTCCCCAGCGGGTCCATGTCAAACGTCTCGCAGCGGTCTGCGCCGTCGCACCGGATGAGCGTATTGGTCGTATAGTTCCAGTTATACTGCATCTGGTGCTGGTTTGCGTCGATCACATTTGTCAGGTTGCCCACATAATCGAAGAAGAACTCGGTTACCGATCCATTGGCATCTTTTACGTTCACCAAGTGGTTCAGATTATCGTATTCAAAGTGCGCGGCGTTCTGGTAAGCGTCCTCGAACGAGATCATCCGCCCCTCCGAGTCGTAGCCCAGAGTGAAGGTATTCTGCAGTGGGTCCGTGATGGTGCTCAAATCCTGCGACGCGTCGTAGACAAACTGTGTCGGCGCATTTTTAAGCGGATCGGTGATGCTCTTGATTTGTCCCTGAGCATTGTAGGTCGCCGTGGTCGTGTTGCCCAGCGGATCGATTCTGGCGGTCGCATTTCCGCCGCCGTCGATGGTCACGGTGGTCTTGTGTTCCAGCGGATCGGTTACGCTGGTAACCTGACTGAAGCTGGGATCGTAGGTGTATGAGGTTGTCACCGCTTCAGGCGTTCCGGACAGCCGTGTGATCGAAAGGATGTTGCTGAGGGCGTCGTAAACATACGCAGTCACGCGTCCGAGTTGATCGGTGACGGAGGATACCAATTCCGTGCCCGATTCGCGCGCGTACTAGGTGGTTTGTTGTATTGACAGACCGTCGGCCTCAATATCCTCGGTGACGTATCCGTTATTATCGAAATATACCTGGCGCAGGACCGAGTTCGGGTTGGTGATTTTACACCAATTGGCGATCCCGTTGCCCTGCATGCCGGAAGGATAGGCATAGATCCAGTCGCCGAACGCGCCACCGGTCCCGGTTACGCGATGGATACTGTTGAAGGTAATCGTGCCGGTCAAATTATCTATCGGATAAATCACCGTGGCCATGTTGGCAATCGAGCCCCAGGTGAATTGAGTGGTATTGCCGTCGGCGTCTTGGACCGACGCCATCTGGCTATTGCTGGTGTAGGTGTAGTTGACCGTGCGTCCGACGTTATCGACCGCGCGGGTAATCTGTTCGGGATTGCTCGAGTCGGTGTAGTAGAAGTTAATGTAGCGACCGTTGGAATCGGTGATCTCGGTTGGGTTCCCTGACGAATTTCTGGTGATGATGATTGAGTTCTGGTAGCGGTCGGTGATCGAGGTCAGCGCTGAACCGTTCGGAAAATAAAAAATCTCACCGTCCTTGCGCTGCACATTCCATCCCGGATCCGAAGAATTATACGATACGACAGCGCCGAAAAAGCTTCCCGGGTTGTTCGTGCATTCAAACACGGCGTCCGTATAGTCTGTGCAGTTGCCTTTGCTGCACGATGACGTCCGGTCGCAATTGTATTGAGCTCCGTCAGGCATTACGATCTGCATGTTTTTGTAGTTGCCGTTGTTTACGTAGCTCTGCGAAAACAGGCGGAGATCGTAATTGGAAGCCATCCCAACCCCGAACTCGAAGGCAATGGCGGTGCCGGAACCGTTGAGTTCCTGCGAGCGATAAGTGCGAGTCAGCACAAGCGGGATGGGGCCGTTCAGGGTGAGATCAGTCGTCGAGAATTCATAATATCCGCGCGCCAGCGCGGTCAGCGGTTCCTCCGGATTAGGGCCGTTGGCAGGGATCATAGCAGTGCCGCCGAAGATGTCGGTCAGGGGCTCGACCTCGCTTAGTTGTGGATGAGCGATCTGAGGCCAAACCGCGAAACCGATCGCTAAAAGCAGAACGACTGACAACCATCGAAGAGGGTAAATGAGCTTCATCGGCTGCTCCCCTCTCGCCCGGCCATGACGTTAATTTTGAGTACTCGCCCGCCTTGAATATCGCGATTCGCTACCTTCGGGGCCCGTCTGGCGTCTGCGGCTTTCGCAGAGGCTGAGGCTGGCCGCGTACCGGCCAGTTCGATTGGAAGGCCAAAAACCCCGCTTGCCTTCCCGTATAGCTCAGCCGCCGCGTAGCTGGTTGGGGCGGCAGAAAGGGAAGGTTGGGCATTACCCTGCGGCGGATTGGTTATAGTAATGGATAGTAGATTTCCTACCGGATCGTACGAATAGGTGGCGATTGTCCCCGATGCATTTTTCACCGAGGTCAGCCGCCCCGCCGGGTCATAGCCATAGGTGATATTCTGCGCAACAGCGAGCGACCGCGTCCCGAGAACGATCAAGATTGCGAGTGTCGGCAGGAGTGTGAATCTGGCGACTGCGTTGCATGTGGTCGCCAAAGGTTCTCGAGACCGCTGTTTCCTCTGCACTGCGCGACGCCTACAAAGCTGGCTATCCATTGAAGCCATGGCTTCCTCCCATTTGCAGACCGATGTCGCCGCGAGCAGCACCCCCGGCACGCATGTCCGACTAAGGACTTTGCTGCGCCCTGTTGCTCGCTATTGCTCTTTTGCTTTCGTACCGCTAAAGCATCTGAAAGTCAAGCATAATGACGAGTTGTGGAAATATTCGAACTTGGAGGGATACGCGTCGTGGATGATTCGATTGGGCGTACACAGCGCGACGCTGTATGGGCGCATAGTCTGACCGATTCCGCGAGCGATCCTGCATCAAACGCCGCCGTTTGCACCAAAGAAATGGCCGCCAACCTCAATATCATGCGGGCCTGCGGATTATGCCTTGTCAGTGGCGCGACCCTCGCGCTTGCGTTTCCGAAAGTGTCGCTTGGTTTTCTTGCGTGGGGCGCTTTCGTTCCACTATATTTCGCGATCGACGGCAAACGACTGCGACGAGTCTTCTGGCTGACATGGCTGCAACAGATCGCGTTCCTGATCTGTACACTGTACTGGTTCTGGATACCGCTTCACGTCGATGGAAATACGCCGATCGCAATCACAGTTGGAGTGATCGTCTTCGTTTCGTCCGCGGAAGCTTTGTTCGGCGCCGCATCTGTTCTTAGCGCCGAGTTCGTAAGTCGCCGCCTGCGCGTATCACGCTTGATCAGCTATCCAATCGCGTGGACGGCTTTGGAATGGGTCCGAAGTTTCTTTCCCGTTGGCTTTCCGTGGAACCCGCTGGGCGACGCCGTGTTCCGCGAAATTCCGGTGATTCAAATCGCCGAATTTATCGGTGTTTTTGGATTGTCCGCTCTGATTATCTTCGTGAACGTCGCGTTATGGGAATTGATTTCTTCCGCGATTGCCGGAAGGCGAAACTCGCGAACGGCCGCCGCGCTCGCGCTCGTTACCGCCGTTGTAATCGGCTTCGGGATGCTGCGGATTCGCGAACTCGAACGAATGCCGGCAGCCGGTCATCTGAAGGTCGCGATGATCCAGGGAAACATCCCTCAGAGTGACAAATGGGATCCGTCGAAGCTCCCTTCGACCTTCAAAGTTTACTCGGAGGGGACGACAGAGGCTGCTGCAAGCGATCCGGATCTCATCATTTGGCCCGAGACAGCAACCGGCTTCATATTTGAGCCCCTGAACGCCTATCCTTACGCGTTGCGGATTCAGGCACCATATTGGCCGAAACTGACCGGCTTGGCTGCGAGTGTAAGGACCCCGATCCTGCTCGGCGCACCCGCTATGGAAATCGGCCCTCACAACATCAAGATGCGTAATCGCGCATATCTGATCGGAGCTGACGGCCGCATAGTCAAATATTACGACAAGATCGAATTGGTCCCGATTGGTGAGTACGTACCGAAACTTCTGCAACACCACGTCCGCCGAATGACCGAGGCGCCGGGGGATTTCATCCCTGGAACCCAGCAGACGATTTTCGATGTGGGTCCGGCGCGCATCGCGGTTTTGATTTGTTATGAATCGATATTTCCTTACCTGAGCCAGCGCGCGGTCAAGAAAGGCGCGAATCTCTTGGTGAACATTACAAACGACGCGTGGTATAGACGGAGTTCCGCCCCCTTTCAGCTATTGGCGATGACAGTTATACGCGCGGTGGAGAATCGCACCCCAGTGATCAGGGTTGGAAATACGGGAATCAGTGCCGTCATCACACCGGTCGGGCGTATCGAGGACGCTACTCAACTCTTCACACGCACGACGGAGATAGAAATGGTCGAGTGGAAAAACGTCCGGGCTTTCTATTCTCAAGCAGGCGATATCTTCGCATGGTTCTGCGCCGCGCTGCTCGCGATAGGTCTGCTCGCAGCCGCCGCGCTCTCACTTCTTAACTCCGGCGTCTCCGCCGACGCGAGCACGAGAACTTAAATCGGTCCACGCTCTGCTGATCGCGATCCGATAGACAGCTCAGGCGTTCGGGATTGTCGGCAGGCCGCCGACGATGAACGTCGTGCGGACGAGCGTCGACGAATCGAAGAAGAGAAAGGGCGTCGGCATCAGATCGGCGGAGCGTGGAATTATCGGCATCCCGGGGAAGCTCGGGAGCCAGTCGGTCTGATCGATCAGGTTGATTCGGACCGGGCCCGTCGTTCCCAGCTTGAGCGTCAAATCGAACCCACCGTCGGGCACGCCCCAGAACCACGCTGAGTAGCCGTTACTGGCGCCAATGCCCGGCGATTTTCCGTCGATTGACGAAGCCATGACCTCTACTCCGCGCGCGATTGTGATCCAAACGATCGACGCGCCGCGCGCTGACGCGATATGCATCGTCATCGTGCGAACTCCAGCCGTGGTTGAGTCGTTGAGCACGCGAAGTTCAGGTGCGGCTAGCTCTGCCGCCGGCGCGTCGCCTTCGATTGTGGCACCGCCATTGAGGCGGCAGAAGCGTCCCGCATCGACTGAGGGCTTGCGCGCGGTCTCGTCGTCATTTTGCGCCGGCGCTGAGCTTTCTCCGGTCAGGAGCGCGAGCGATCCTGCCCGAACATGGCTCTGGAAGAACTGCGCGGTGAAGCGATCGGGCGCATGGTCGAGGCTCGCCCACGTCGCGTGGCTGGAGTTCGCGTCGAGCATGTAAAAGATGCTGTCGGGGCGCGGCTGCGTGTCGCTGAAGCGGCTCTCGCGCAGGCCGGTCGCGAACAGCAAGACTCCGGCGGCGGCCAGCACGGCGGCGAGCAGGCCTTCATGATTTCCGGACAGGAGATCGATGTAAGGAATAAAAATTCCGAACATCAACACGGCCAGAACGGCGCTCCACCCGAACATTGCCGGGGTCGCGTCGCCGGTTGCGATAAAGATCGGCCCGAGCATGACCGCGCAGGGGATGACCGCGACGAGCGCCGCAACAATCGGCAAGGTTGGGTCGCGCGATTGCTGCTCGCTCGATCTGAAGTTGAGCGCGAGTGCGGCGAACAGCAGCGGCCAGGTGAGCAGAAAACTGGCGCTTGGCAGCACGACCGAGCACGCAAGTGCTAGAAGCGTCCATATCGCGAGCGCGCCGGCGGCCAGATTCGCGCGCGAGACATGGCGAGCGAGCCACCAGTAAATCGCGCACAGCGTCGCGACGATGACGGCCGTCGATGCCGCGATGAAAAACGGGCCGCCATAGCTGGTGCCGAACTGGAGCATCGCGCGCGCCGCTAATAGCATGAACATCGACCGAACTATGATGCTTTCCACGAGCGACAGCATGATCGCCGCCGCATGGATTCCCAAGCCTGCACAGATTCCGCCGATGCTGAAAGTTCCGCGCCTAACGCCTTCGACCAGCGCGATCACAAAGACGACTAAAGCAAGAATCGCAAAAGAAATCGCCAAGGCTGCCGGATAGTGGACGAACTCGCCGAACGCGGAAAAGTAAATCGCGTCGCCCGCGTGAGGCCTGCTCAAATCGGCGCCGCCGAACTCGCGCGCGAGTGACAACGCGTAGCTTCCCTGATGCTGCATCGAGCGCGGATCGAGATTCGCGATATTATCGAGCCGGGTGTGATAGCGCGTCAGCCCTCGGGTCGCTGCGAAGTTCATCCCAGCGATTCCTGCACGCAGAAAGACCGACAGGTCGCTGTCGCTTGGTATATGCCGATAATCTGCCGGCTCACTCGAACCCGCACGCGGAAATGGCGTCGCCGCCAGCGCGCGAATCAGCCACGCGTTGTCATGGCTGGCCTGAGACATTACGACCGGCCCGTAGTCGCCATACATCTCGAAATTGAGCGCGACCCTCACTTCGCGCAGGGCAGGGTAGTTCTCGACGAACGCCTTCGCGCCCAGCGCCCCGAGCTCCTCGCCGTCGGTGAAGAGTACGATCAGATCGTTGCGCAGGGGAGGATCGCTCTTGAGCGCGCGGATTGTCTGGAGAATCGCCGCGACGGCCGCCGAGTCGTCGCCCGCGCCGGGTCCGCTCGGAACCGAATCGTAGTGCGCCACCAGCATGATCGCGCCGGTGCTGGCGCTGCCCGGAATACGCGCGACGATATTGTTGACGATCGCGAAGGTTCGCAGCCCCGACGGGTTTGCCAGCGTGACAGTTGCAACAGCTGCGGTTTGAATCTCTGGAGCAACTCCAAGCTCGGTCAGGCGCTTGGTCAGGTAGCTGCGCACGCGCCCGTTCTCCGCCGAGGCAAGCGGATGCGTACGCGCGGCAATATTGCGCAGATCGGGCATCGCGCGCGCCGCCGAAAAATCCGTCGCGGGAGCGTCCGCGCCGACGACCGGCGGTGGCCCGCTTTTCTCGATCGCCGCGATTGTCAGTATGATCGCCAGGACGAGGACGATCGGACCGCTCGAATACGCGGGGTCGCGGATGGAAGCGGACGATGGACCGGAAGTCGCGGATGTCTCAGGCATTATCGCGCCTTTTACCTGCCGCGGGTGCGCGGCCGCAAGCGCTCTCCCTCTGACCCCCGCTTTGCCCGCGGCGCCTGCGCCGATATGATCGGGCGCGAGGGGCGTGTTCTTCCGCCTCGATCATGAACGACCTCGAAACTATTACCGTTCCGTCGCTCGCGTGTCCTCCGCGGCGGATATTGATCGTTCTTCACGGCGCAATCGGAGACGTGGTGCGCGCCCTGCCGCTATTGGGCAGAATGCGCCGCGGATGGCCCGAGGCGCATATCGCGTGGGCGGTCGAGCCGAAATCGGCGCCGATTCTTGAACGCCATCCGTGGCTCGACGAGCTTATTCTTTACGACCGGCGGCGCGCGCCGTGGTCTTTCGTCCCGTTTCTGCGCGAAATTCGCGGCGGACACTTCGACCTGGTGGTCGATCTGCAGCGCCATCTGAAAAGTGGCGTTACCTCGCTTATTTCAGGTGCGCACGATCGAATTGGTTTCGGCTCAGCCAACACCAAGGAATTCAACCATCGCTTTTCGACGATCAGGTCGCGCCGCAACCAAATCTGCGCCGCAAGCTTCTCCAGTACCAGGCATTCGGTGACCGGCTGGGTTTGCCCACAGCACCGATCGAGTTCGGGCTCGAGGCCTCAGCCGAAGAAAAATCACGCGCGCGCGAATTCCTCTCGGTCGCGCCGCGTCCGCTGCTGGGGGTGATCTTGGGCTCGTCGTGGCCGAGCCGGATATACTTTCCCGAGTCGGTCGCAGCCGCGATTATCGAGCTGGCGCGGCCCCTTGATAGCTCACCGGCCCTCTATCCGGTACTGCTCGGCAGTCCGGACGAAACTGAAATCGCCGCCGCGGTGATGCGCAATCTCGGCGGTGTTCCCGCGCTCAACCTCGCGGGGCGCACGCAGTTGCGCGACCTGATCGCGATCTTTCCCGCGTGCGCTGCCGCGTTCGGACCGGACTCAGGACCGATGCATATCGCGGCCGCGGTGGGATGCCCAATCGTATCGCTATGGGGTGCGACCGCGCCCGGGCGTTCCGCGCCGTGGGGATTCGCGCAGTTTGCGATTACGGGCGCGATCCCGTGTCATCCATGCTATCTGCGCGAGTGTCCGATCGGCCGCGAATGCATGCGGCGGATCGCGCCGGGCGAGGTCGCTGCGACGGTCCGTCGCGCGGTTGGCGCGGCGCCGCGCGAGTCAGTCGATACGATCACGAACGAGGCTGTGTGATGATCGACGGCGTTATCGAGCGTGGGGGATGGCGGCTCAACTTCGCGGGCGAAGACGCGGCGGAGATTGCGTTGCGCGACGCGATAGTCGGGGCGGCGCTGAACGCCGCGGTGGGAAATGGAGCGCGGCTTCAACGGCGCTCTCGCCGCGGCTCGACCTACCATGTTCGTATAGGCGGCCCGTCAGGGGCGGCATACTTTGTAAAGATAATCGACGCGCCTCGAGGTTTCGCGAAATTTAAGCGATGGGCTTCGGGTTCGCGCGCGGCGCATATCCAGACGATTTCGGACGCGATTCGCCGCGCTGGACTGAATGCGCCGCCGGTCGTGCTGTGGGGCCGCGAAACCTCGAGCGGACGGGAGATCGTGATGACGCGGCGCGCGCCGGGTGTCCTGGCGACGCGCTATCTCCGCGCCGCGCCCGAGACGGATTTCGCACAAAAGCGCGTTCTACTGCGTGCGCTCGGTGTGGAAATCGCCCGGCTTCACGCCGCCGGGTTCATTCACGGCGACCTGACCCCGTTCAATATCATCGCGGACGAAGCGCCGCGGATTTCTTTTATCGATCACGAACGCACGCGCCGAGTGTGGTTCCGGAGGGCCGCGGCGCGCGCGCGCCGAAGGAACCTGGTTCAGCTCGGGCGCTTCGCGTTTCCCGGGATGACCCGCAGCGACAGAATGCGCGTATGGTCCAGCTACGCGGCGGCGTCTGCGCCTGCGCTCGGACGGAGCGAGTTGCGCCGCGTGCTGAAAATGCTCGACGCGCGAATCGCGCGTGATGGCGCGCCCGAGATTTTTCACGCGCCGCAAATGCCCGCGGCCGGTGGAGTCCGGGAGGCGTGATGGAAAAGGCGATCGATCAAAGCGCGAAGATTTCCGTCGTCATCCCGGTCTTCAACGAAGCGGCAACGATCGGCACGATAATCGATCGCGCGCTCAATTGCGGCTTCGACGCCGAGGTGATCGTCGTCGATGACGGATCGTCCGACGGCACCGCCGAGTTCCTGCGGAAATTCGAGCATCCGAAGGTGCGATGCTTTTTTCATTCGCACAACAAGGGCAAAGGCGCAGCACTGCGGCTGGGTTTCGCGGCCGCGGCGAATCCTTATGTCTTCGTGCAGGACGCCGATCTCGAATACGATCCCGCCGACTACCGGCTGATGATCGGGCCGCTGCTCGACGGCCGCGCCGACATGGTTTACGGCTCGCGCTTCCTGGGCGGACCGCATCGCGTGCTGCTGTATTGGCATTACCTGGGTAATCGGATGCTGACGCTTGCGTCGAATATCATCAGCGATCTCAACCTGAGCGACATGGAGACCGGACAGAAGGCCTTCGTCCGCGACAAGCTGATGCAACTGAAGCTTTCGGCGGACCGGTTTAACTTCGAGCCGGAAATTACCGCCAAGGCGGCGCGCGCGCGCTGGCGAATCTACGAGGTTCCGATCTCTTACTCGGGCCGCACCTACGATGAAGGCAAGAAGATCGGATGGCGCGACGCGTTCGCCGCGATCGGCGCGATTTTCTACTACCGGTTCTTCGACTGAGGGGAGATGCCGCCAGCCGCTTCTGAACCGCCGCGTCTGGAATCGAATGCCGCGCTGCGCGTGGTCGGCGTCGATCCGGAGCGTGGCTTCGCCGGCGGGGAGACGCAGGTGCTGGGGCTCACGCACGAACTCCTGCGGCTGGGGCATCGCGCGGAGCTGATCTGCGATCCCGCGGGACGGCTCTATGAGCGGGCGCGGCGCGACGGCGTCATTTGTCATCCGCTCAAAATTCACAACTCGGTGGATCTGCCGGCGGCGATCAAGTTTCGCGCGATCCTGCGCCGCGCGCGCTACGATGTGGTGCATTTTCATACCGCGCGGGCGCATGCGATGGCGCCGTATGCGCGCGGTTTCGCGCGCGCGCTGGTCGTGACACGCAGGATGGATTACCGGCCGAACCGGCTCTTCGCACCACTTCTCTATGGACGGGCGGTGGACGGAGTGGCGGCGATCTCGCACGGAGTTGCGAACTCGTTGGCGCTTGCGGGCGTCGCACCGGAGCGCATCACGATTATCCCAAGCGGTGTCGATTGCCAACGCTTTCACCCTGCCGATGCATCCGCCAGCGCGGCGGCGCGGGCCGAGCTGGGAATCGCGCCTGAGGCGATGGTGCTTGGGACAGTCGGAATGCTCGAGGCGCGCAAGGGCCATCGCCATCTGCTCGAAGCGCTCGCGCGGCTGGTTCGCGGCGGCGAGGGCGCGAATATTATCTGCGTGATTGCCGGTGACGGCAGCTTACGCGCGGATTTGCAGCGTGATGCCGAGCTGCTGGGTATCGCGCGGCAGGTGCGCTTTCTGGGGCGCGTTGATGACGTTCGCACTGTGCTGGCCGCAACCGATATCTTTGTGTTCCCGTCTCTGCGCGAAGGGCTGGGCGTCGCGATACTGGAGGCGGCTGCGAGCGGACTCGCGGTGGTGGCAAGCCGCACCGGAGGGATTGGCGACGTGATCGAGGACGGGGTTAACGGAATGCTGGTGAACCCCGGCGAGAGCGAGGCTCTAGCGCTCGCGATCGCGCGGATGGCGGCGCAACGGGACCAGCGCGTCGCGATGGGACAAGCCGCGCGCACGCGCGCGGAGCGGGATTTTGCAATGACCACGATGGCGGCGCGGACGGTGGAACTCTACCGCTCCTGCCTTGCCGCGGTCGGAAGGAAGAACTGACACGATGCGGAGCATGACCGGATTTGGACGAGCGGTGGTCGAGCGCGCGGGCGTCCGCGTGATGGCGGAAATTCGATCTCTCAATCAGCGTTTTTTCGAGCTGAAACTCAATCTGCCGCGCGGATGGGGCGAATACGAAGCCGACATCCGCAAGACTATCCAGGCCTCGGTCGCACGCGGCCGGGTTGAGCTGTTTATCAAGTACACCGCGCTCAAGCCTCCGCCGACGCGGCTCGAGGTCAACGAGAAGCTGGCCAATCAATACGTCGCGGAGCTGCGCCGATTGGGCAAGCGGCTGCATCTCAAGGGCGAGCCCGGAATCGAGGCGATCCTTAACCGCCCAGAAATTTTTCACGTGGTCGAAGAAGAAAACGACACGCGCGAAGCGGTCAAGTTGGCGATGGGCGCGCTGAAGGGTGCGCTCAAAGCGCTCGACGCCGAACGCGTGCGCGAGGGTATCAGCACGCGCCGCGATTTTGGCGACCGGATCAAGCGGATTCACGAGGCGCTTCCGCGAATCGAGCGGCTGGCGGAAGAGACCCGCGCGGAGATCATGAAAACCTTCGAGGCGCGGATTCGCGAGCTGCTGGCCGCGTTGCCGGTGAACGAGAAGCGCTTGTACGAGGAGGCCTCGATCGCGTCGCAGCACGGCGATATCAGCGAGGAGATCACGCGGTTGAAAACTCATCTCGAGGGGCTGGATGCGCTGCTCGATCGAAAGGGGCAAGTCGGAAAATCGATCGAGTTTCTGCTGCAGGAAATCAACCGGGAAGTGAATACGATGGGCTCGAAATCGCAGAATGCGGCGCTCTCTCAGGTGACGGTCGAGGTGAAGGCAGAAGCGGAAAAGATGCGCGAGCAGGTGCAAAACATCGAATGAGCGTAGTATAAAACGTCATTTGCAATCGCCTGGATGCTCTTATAGTGTCGAATTCGATACACCTTCCGCCTCCCAGACGCGGTATAATCTTTATACTTTCTGCCCCGTCTGGGGCGGGTAAGACCACGCTCTACCGTGCGGCCCTCAAGGGGATCTCGGGACTTGAATTCTCGGTCTCGCTCACGACCCGCCCCGCACGCGGAGCGGAGGTTCAAGGGATCGATTATCATTTTGTGAGCGAAGAGGAATTCATCGCCAAACGCTCCGCGGACGCACTGGCCGAATGGGCGCGCGTGTTCGATGCTTCGTATGGAACGCCGCGCGCGCCGCTGGAAGATGCGGTCAACGAAGGCCGGGACATCCTGCTCGATATCGATATCCAGGGCGCGCTTCAGATTCGTAAGAAGTATCCGCGCGATGCGGTCGCGATCTTCGTTCTGCCGCCGAGCTTCGCCGAACTCGAGGGACGCCTGCGCGGGCGCGGCACTGAAACCGAAGACTCGATCCAGCGCAGACTCACGCGCGCGCGCGAAGAGGCTCGCGAATGGCCTTCGTACGATTTTCTGATCATCAACAATGAAGTCAACCGTTCGGTTGGCGAGCTTTCCGCGATCGTCAACGCTGAACGTTTGAGAGCCTGCCGCCTGCGCGAGGGGTTCGCGCCGTGGAAGAGCTAGCGCAAGCTACCGCCGCGCCGACCGACGAACTCGCGCCGCTTATCGCGCGGGTGCAATCCTACAACTCCGCCGCCGACCTCCAACTGATCCGACGCGCCTACGACTTCTCGGCGCGGATGCATGCGGAGCAGAAGCGGGTCTCGGGCGAGCCCTACGTCACACATCCGCTGAACGTCGCGATGATCGCGGCCGAGCTGAAGCTCGACGTCGCGTCGATCGTCGCGGCGCTGTTGCACGACGTGGTCGAGGACACCGCCACGCCGCTGGACGAGGTGCGCGCGCTGTTCGGCGACGAGGTCGCGCAGCTGGTTGACGGGCTGACCAAGGTTTCCAAGATCACGTTCCAGAGCCGCGCGGAGAAGCAGGCAGAAAACTTCCGCAAGATGATCATCGCGATGTCGCATGACATCCGGGTGGTCCTGATCAAGCTCGCGGACCGGCTGCATAACATGCGCACGCTCGAATCGCTGAGCGCGGAGCGCCAGCTCGAAATCTCGCGCGAGACGATCGAGATCTACGCGCCAATCGCGCATCGGCTCGGCATCTACTGGCTCAAGTCCGAGCTCGAAGACCACGCGTTCCGCTACCTGAACCCGTCGTCGTACTCGACCCTCAAGGCGTTCGTCGCCAAGACCCGCAAGGAGCGCGAAGAATATATCCGCGATGTGATCGCGATCCTGTCGCGTCGGCTCGAGGAGTCGGGGGTCAAGGCCGAGGTGACGGGCCGCCCGAAACATTTCTTTTCGATTCACTCCAAGATGCAGGAGCTCGCGCTTTCCTTCGAGCAGATCTATGACCTGGTCGCGTTCCGCATCATCGTGGCGACGGTGCGCGAATGTTACGAAGCGCTGGGAGTGGTGCACGCGAACTGGAAGCCGGTGCCGGGCCGCTTCAAGGATTATATCGCGCTGCCGAAGGCCAACATGTATCAATCGCTGCATTCGACGCTGATCGGGCCGCGCGGGCAGCGGATGGAAGTGCAGATTCGCACGCGCGAGATGCACGCGGTGGCCGAGGAGGGGATCGCCGCGCACTGGAGCTACAAGGAAGGGGTGCGCGCCAAGGAGATCAAGGAGACCGAACGCTTTGCGTGGCTGCGCCGGCTTATCGAATGGCAGCAGAACCTGAAAGACCCGCAGGAATTTCTTTCGACCGTCAAGGACGACCTGTTCCCCGAAGAGGTTTTCGTCTTTACGCCCAAAGGGGACGTGCTGGATTTTCCGCAGGGCGCCACCGTGATCGACTTCGCCTATCGAATCCATTCGCAGGTCGGCACGCATCTGTCGGGTGCGCGGGTCAACGGACGGATGGTTCCGCTGCGCTACAAGATGCGCTCGGGCGACACGATTGAAGTGATCACGTCCGAGCGGCAGACCCCAGGAAAAGACTGGGCGAACTTCTGTGTGACCGCGCGCGCCAAATCGCGCATCCGGCAATGGCTGCGCGCGCAACAGTCGGAACGCTCGCGCGAGATGGGGGTGCAACTGCTCGATCGCGAACTCGATGGGGTACATCTGAGCGTCGCACAACTACGCGGCGCCAAACGGCTCGACCCGATCCTCAAGGAATTTTCGCAGCGCGATGTCGACGGACTATTGGCGGCGGTCGGCTACGGAATAATCACTCCCGGACAGTTGCTCAACAAGGCGCTCACTCCCGACGAACTGAAGCTCTATCGCGACGGCAAAGTGGCGCCCACAGCGCCCGTCGCGCCCGCAACCACGCGCGAGCGCGCCGAAAAAGCCGCGCGCAAGGCGGCCAGCGGCGCGGTCGTGGTCTCTGGAATCGGCGACGTTCTGGTGCGGTTCGCGCGATGCTGCAATCCGCTGCCGGGCGAGGCGATCACCGGATTCATCACGCGCGGGCGCGGCGTCACCGTGCACGTCGCCTCGTGTCAGCACGCGCTCTCGACCGATCCGCAGCGCCGCGTGCCTGTAGTATGGAAAGATGGCGAAGAAGCGCCTCGTCCCACCCGGCTCGAAGTGCTGTGCGTCGATCAGCCGGGACTGCTGGCTGCGATGACCAAGACGATCGCGTCGGCGGGCGTGAACATCTCGACCGCCGAAGTAAAGACCCGCGGCTCCGACGGGCGCGCGCTTTCGATTTTTGAGGTCAGCGTGTCGAGCGCGCGGCAACTGAACCTGCTGATGAACGCGATCGGCGCGATCGACGGAGTGATGCGGGTATCGCGGATCGGGTACCACAACGCGACTCGCGACGAGACATGAAGCGCGCGATCGAAACCAAAAGCGCGCCGGCCGCGATTGGACCTTACTCGCAGGCGGTCGTAGCCGGAGCGATGGTCTTTTGTTCCGGACAGATCGGACTCGATCCGCAAACCAGTTCGATCGTCTCCGGCGGTATCGAGGCCGAGACGCGGCGCGTGCTCGCCAATATTCGTGAAGTGCTCGCGGCCGCAAAACTGGAACTCGCGGACGTGGTCAAGACCACAATCTTTCTTGCCGACCTTCGCGATTTCGACCTGGTCAACCGCATTTACGGCGAGCACTTCGAGCCTCCGTTTCCGGCGCGCTCGACGGTTCAGGCGGCGGCGCTCCCGCGCGGCGCGCGAATCGAAATCGAAGTCATTGCAATGAAGCCCCCAAGCTCGTCGCGGCGCGGACGCTAGCTCACGTCAAGCACTTTCAGCGCCGCGTCATCGAAGTAGCGACCCGATGGATCGAGCTTGCGCGCCGAACGAACCAGGCGCTGTGCATTCTCGCGCCTGAGCGCCACCGACAGCGGAGCGTCGTACAGCAGGGACTTGTCGAGATCGAGAATTACGACCGCGAAGCTTTCACCCGCCTGGGTGACGAACAGGTTGTGCAGATTCAGATCGGCGTGAAACAGCCCGTGGTTATGCATCGTCGCGATCGCGGCGCGCGCCTTCAGCAGAACGTGGCCGCGCACTACCGGGTCGTCGTCGGCGCGCACGAATTCCCACAGGGTCATCCCCGGAATCGCGCGAGTCAGAAAAAATCCGCGATAGAAGCCCGGCGCAACCGACCCGACACTCGCGCCCATCGGTTCCGCGACCCCGATTCCGCGCCGGCGCGCCTCCGCGGCAACCTTGAGCTCCTCGAGCGGCCGGGGCTTGAGCCCGAAGAAGGTTTCTTCCATCAGGAAGCGCATCATTCCGCCGCGTTTGGCGCGCCGCGCGAACAACTCCGGTCCGCCGTCGAGGCTGATACGATGTGCGCTCGCGCGATTGCCGGCTCCTGGGGTTTGCGCCGGGGATTCGAGCTCGCGCAGGCGCGCCGCGATAACGGGGGCGTACGGAAGAATCTCTCGATGCAGAATCAGCACGCGCTTCCCTAGGGCGACACGCGCGAAATTCGGATTGGGACGCCAATCGATTTCTCCGCGCGGTCTCATCGCACTGCCGCGGCGGGATTGGTGCCGCCATCGACCGCGACGGCGGCCGGCCGCTGTGGCATCCGCCAGATTCCGGTCGCGACGGCAAAGAATGCCGCGATCGATGACAGGAAATGCGCCGAGTAAAACAGCGCAAAGTTTCCGAGGCGGCGGCCCGGCACGAAATTCAACATCACGGAGATCACAAGATAAACTATCGCCTTGGGCCGCAGCCGCGCACCGGACGGAGGCGTGGTCAGCAGCATCGCGGACAGCAGCATGTACGGCACGATCAGCGCGGCGAAATAGCTCTTCCACGAGATCGGTGCGAACCCCGGCATCAGGCAGAATAGTCCCGCCAGTGCAGAGCGATCGTGTTCGACCTCATCGCCTTCTGCGCGCACCGCGCGCCAGATCCATTGCGCCTCGAGCGCAATCAGCACGGCCTCGAATCCCATTCCCATCCACAGCGGGCGGGTGCTCGCCGCTGGGTCTGCGCCGGCGCGCAGTTCGAGCCGCGCGATCCACGCCACCGCCGATTGATTGGTGAGCATCGTGCGATAGCGATCGGTCATCGACATTACCGATTGAGTGTATGCGGCGGTCTGTTCGATCAGTCCGTGCGGTCCGAAGACCAGGATTGGCGCGGCAAGCAGCGCCACCACGGCGACGATCGTCCATCCGAGCACTGCGAATCGGCCGCGCAGCAGAAGGTAGAGTCCAGCCAGAAGTGCAAATGGTTTTATCAGGATCGCGGCGGCGAGCATCGCTCCTGAAGCCATCGTGCGCGATTCTCGCGCGTAAACGATCGACCATACGCAAAGCGCGAGGACCGGAAGATTAACCTGCCCATGCTCGAAATTGTTGTTGATCAGGATCGAGGTCAGAAGCACCGGCACAATGATCAACGCGGCCGGCAGAGTCCGACTGCGTCCGAACAGCATCATGCCCGATCCGAGAATCAGCGCGACGAGCCCCCATGCATTGACCAGAAAGAACGCGCCCTGCGCCGCGTGGCGCGGTAGTAGCGCAAACGGCGCCAGCACGATCGCAAAGATCGGCGCGTACAGGAAATGATCTTTTTCACTGGGCGGATAAATCGCGGCGCCGTGCAGCACCCGTTTGCCCGCCGCGTAATACACGGCGAAGTCACCCTGCATTCGAAGAATGGCGGAGATTCCTAGCGCGACAAGGTAAATTGCGAGCGCGCACCAGGCGAGCTTGCGCGTGCGCTCGGCCTCGAGCTGGATCATGGCGAGTGAGCGCGGGTCACTTTAGCGGCTGGGCCTCGTCGATCAGCATGATCGGGATATTTTCGCGGATCGGATAGACCAGGCGGCATCCGTCGCAGACCAGGCCGTCTTTCGCGTCGGTCAGATGCAGCCCGCCTTTGCATTTCGGGCAGGCAAGAATTTCGAGCAAATCCTGACTAACGGGCATTGCGGGAAACCTCCTGTGTGGCGGCGGCGTCGGCGTTGGGAGTGTGGATTCGCGCGAGGATCAATTCGTCGAGTGCGCGCGCATCGCCTTCCGGCATCGTCACCTCAAGACGCAAAGCGTACAAGGAATCGCGTGCGAACGGAAATCGCTCGAGCTTAACCAGGTCCTTTTCGGTGGTGACGATCAGATCAACCTCGCGCGCGGCCGACGCGATCTCCTGCCAGTCGGCGGCGGTGTACGAATGATGGTCCGGGAAATCCAGCACTCCGACCAAATCGGCCTCGAGCTCGTGCAGCATCGCGTGAAACGCCGCTGGATCCGCAAGCCCGCTGACCGCAAGCACGCGGCGTCCGGTGAGTGACGGCGGAGATTCGCTCCAGGAGCCGCTCGCGACGCTGACGAGGTTCTGCGGGTGAAGCGCGGCGACAAGCACGCGACATCGATTGATACTCGCAAGTTGCGATTTTGAAAGGGCGCTTTCAAGGCTCGCGTCGGCAGAGACGATCACGACCGCGGCGGCGCGCCGCAGCGCGGAGAGTGGCTCGCGCATCGGACCGGCGGGGAGCATCCATCCGTTGCCGAGTCCGCGCTCGCGGCTGATGAGGACCAGGTCCAGGTCGCGGTGCAGGCGCGCGTGCTGGAAGCCGTCATCGAGGATGATCGCATCCAGCGGGCCGCGCGATTTTAAGAGCTCGATCGCATCGATACGTCTGCGCGCGACGGCGATCGGCCCGTTAAAGCGCCGCGCCATCATCGCCGCTTCGTCGCCGGCCAAAGCGGCGTCGAGGATCAATTCGCCGCGATCCGAGACCAGCGCGGCGCTCGCGGAGTCGCGCGTGCCGCTGTATCCGCGGCTGACGATCGCGACCCGCAGGCCGCGGGCCTGCAAGCGCGCGGCAATAAAAAGCGTGAAGGGAGTTTTGGCGTTGCCGCCGACGGTCAGGTTACCGACGCTGATTACCGGCACCCCCGGTTCAGCCGCGCGCCATCGCCACCACAGGTTTCTTGCGGCGACCGCGCCGCGAAAAATACCGGCCGCGCCGCGCAGCGGGAGTGCGAGCAGACGATGGATCGGTTTCGGATCGCCGCGCCACAGCCGTTCCAGGCGCGGACGGCGCGTGGGTCGCGTCGGCATCGCGCGTCAGGCGTCCTCTGCAAGGCGCCGCAGATGCTCGACGGTGGCGCGCGCGGCGCCTCCCGCATCCTCGGCAGCGGCCTTCGCGCGGACGCCGGCGTGAGCGCGGGCGCTCTCGTCGCCAAGCCACTTGGCGCACTGCTCAGCGAGCTCGGATGCGTCCCGGACGATCGCGCCGCCGCCGGACTCGACCAGCGCGGTCGCCATCGCGCGTTGATTTTCGTGAAACGGTCCGAAGATGACTGGCGCCGAAACCGCCGCGGGCTCGCCCACATTCTGACCGCCCCGTCCCGCGATCATGCTGCCACCAACGAATGCGACACTCGCGCGCCGATACATCCCGCGCAGCTCGCCCATCGTGTCCAGCAGCATCACTGAGGCGTCGTGGGCGGGCGGCGCGGACTCGAGCGCGCTCGCACGTACGTACGATACGCCGGCTGACCGCAGCGTCTCCTCGACCTCCGGAGTGCGGGCAGGATGGCGCGGTGCGAGCACCAGCGCGAGCGCGCCAAAGCGCTTGCGCAGAATCTGGAACGCGGCAATTACGATCGATTCTTCGCCGCGCGCGGTCGAGCCCGCCACCAGCAGTGGCCGGCCGTGCGCGAACCGCACCAACGCGTCGCGTAGCGCAACTTCCTCGCCCGCGAAGGAGACATCGAACTTGGTATTGCCCGTCACGGTGATTTTGTCGCTCGCCGCGCCGAGCGTGGTGAAGCGCCGCGCGTCCTCCTCACTTTGGGCAAGAATCAGATGAGCCGACTTGAGCGCGTGGCCGAACAGAGACTTGGCGCGTTTGTAGCGGCGCAACGAGCGTTCCGAGATTCGCCCGTTGACGATTGCGACGCGCGCGCCCGCGCGCCGCGCCTCGATAAAATAATTCGGCCACAGCTCGGTCTCGCCGATCAGCACCAGGTTCGGACGTACCCCGCGCAGGAACCTGCGCACCGTCGCGGGACAATCGAGCGGGGCGAGCGCGCACGTCGCAGCCGAAGGGATTCGCCGGCGAGCCGCGTCGCGGCCGGTCGTGGTCATGGTCGTCACGACAATCCGGGCGCCTTCGAGTTCGCGATGCAGTCCCGAAGCGACGGGGCGCAGCGCCTCGACTTCACCCACCGACGAGGCATGGATCCAGATGCGCGGCCCGGGGCCGTTGGGCGCCATCGTGATCGCGCCCATCCGTTCGCGCCGGTCCTGGCGGTCGCGCGCGCCGGTTGTCGCCAGGGCGAACGGCAGGGCCGGGTACCAAAGCGCGTTGTATATTAAGCGAAGCATTATTTCGCCGGGCCGCGCGCAAGATAGCGCGGCATCCGTCTAATTTACCAAGCCGTTTTCGGGAAGAGTTTCATCGCCCGAAGCGAACTGGAGATTGTAAAGCTTTCGATATTCGCCGTCGCGCTCGAAGAGTTCCTCGTGCGAGCCTTCCTCGACGATCCGGCCGTGGACTACCACCACGATCCGATCGGCGCGCCGCACGGTGGACAGTCGATGCGCGATCACCAGGGTGGTGCGGTTGCGCATCAGCAGCTCGAGCGCCTCCTGCACCGAGCGCTCGGACTCGGAATCGAGCGACGAGGTCGCCTCGTCGAGGATCAGAATCGGCGCGTCTTTCAAAAGCGCACGCGCAATCGCGATTCGCTGGCGCTCGCCGCCGCTCAGGCGGATTCCAAGTTCTCCGACCATCGTGTCGTAACCGTTGGGCAGCCGCATGATAAAGTCGTGCGCGTTGGCGAGCTTGGCCGCGGCGGTCACGCGTTCGAGCTTTCGCGATTCCGAGCCGTACGCGATATTGGCGCGGATCGTGTCGTTGAACAGAAACGTATGCTGCGTCACCAGGCCGATCTGCGCGCGCAGCGAATCGATCCGGATGCGCCGCACGTCGATCCCGTCCACCGCGACGCGGCCTTCCTGCACGTCGTAGAAGCGCGGGATCAGATCCGCGAGCGTGGACTTGCCGCCGCCGCTCATCCCGACCAGCGCGACCACTTTGCCCGCGCCGACTTCGAGATTGATATCGTGCAGAACCCATTCGGCGCCGTAGCGGAAGCTCACGTGCTCGAAGCGCACGCTGTGCGATCCGGCGCCGAGCTCGAGCCCTTCGGGATCGTCGGGGACATCGCTCGGTTCGTCCATCATTTCGAACACGCGTTCGGCCGCGGCGAGTCCCTGCTGGATGGTGTTGTTGGTTTTGCTGACGGATTTGAACGGTGCATATACCAGCAGCATCGTGGTGAAAAATCCCGCGAATGATCCGAGGGTGCGCCGTCCGGCCGCGACCGACGGAAACGCCCACCACACCACGACCACCACCGCGACCGCGCCGAGCGATTCGATCATCGGTCCGGTGATCGCCTTGATCCGCGCCACGCGCATATAAATTCGGAACAGGCGGCGCAGCTCGGCGTTGAAGCGGCGGCGCTCGTAGTCTTCCATCCCGAAAGCCTTGACCACGCGATTGCCCTGGAAGGTCTCCTGCAGCAGCGCCTGCAAGCCGCCGAGTTGCTTCTGCGCGTTCTTGGTTTCCTTGCGCACCCGTTTCGAGAAGCTGACGATCGGGCCGATCGTGAGCGGAAATCCGACGAACGCGACCAGCGCGAGCTGCCAATCCATGTAGAACGCGGCGGCGACCAGAGCGATCAGCGAGAGTCCGTCGCCGAACAGCGAGAACACACCGTTGCTCAGCGTCTGAACCACCACGTTCACATCGTTCAGGACTCGCGAGACCATCATGCCGGTCGGGGTGCGATTGAAAAAACTCAGCGACTGGCGTTGCAGGCTCTCGTTCAAGTCGGCGCGCATGTCGAGCACGAGCTTCTGCGAAATGTACGCGCTCAGATAATCGTCGGTGAGATTCCCGCCTGCGCGCAGCAGAAATAAACCCGCCAGCATAAAAGAGAGCATGTGCAGTCCGCCGGCAGCCTGGGTCCGCGTCATGTCATTGACGAAGTTTTTGATCACGAAAGGGATGCCGGCGTTCGCGCCCGCCAGCACCAGCATCGAAACGCCGAGCAGGGCGGTGTAGGGAAACAGATACGGGCGCAAATAGTTGAACAGGCGCCGATGCATCGATGACAGGAACTTCATGCGGAAATCTCGAGCGCGATATCTGCGACGCGCGCAGCCGCTCCCGGAGCGCCCAGCAGCTCGCGCAAGGAGTGCAATGCGGCGGTGGTTTCGCGATGGATAGTTTCGCTCAAAAGCGGTTCTGCGGCGCGCACGAGGTTCTTCGCCGTCATTTCGCCCTGAATCAGCTCCGGTACAATTTTCCGTCCCGCCAAAATGTTCGGCATCCCGATAAACTCGACTCCGGTTATCAGCATCCGGCCCAGAACATAGGTGAGTGCTGACACTTTGTACGCTATCACCATCGGGCAGCCGAGCAGCGCGGTTTCCAGCGTCGCGGTACCAGAGGTCACCAGCGCAAGCTCACTGGCCGCGATAATACTATACGTGTCGCCCGCGATTATACGGATTCCCGACAGGTCTGCGCCCGAGTCGGCGGCGATAGTATCGGCGCTCAGGGTGGGCGCCAGCGCGAGGATCGGCGTCAGACCATGATCGCGCGCGAGGATTCTGGCCGCATCGGCGAAGGGGGGCAGCATCAAGCGAACCTCGGCGCGGCGGCTGCCCGGCAGCAGCGCCAAAATTTTCGCATCGGCGCCAAGACTATAGCGAGCGAGCGTCTCGGCGCGCGACGCTGCCGTGGCGACGCGATCAAGCAGAGGATGGCCGACAAAGCTCACGCGGTCGCCGGCGCGGGCGAAGACCTCTTTTTCAAAAGGCAGCACCACAGCCATGTGTTCGGCGCGATCGGAAATTTTCTTCACCCGCCCGCGCCGCCACGCCCACACCTGCGGCGTGATGTAGTAAAGCACCTTCACGCCCGCGCGCTTGGCGACGCCCGACAGAATAAGATTGAACTCCGCGTAGTCGATCAGGATCAGAAGATCGGGCGGGTCGCGCCGGATGATGCGGCGCAGATGCAGGAACGCCTTGACTGTGCTGCCGAGGGTCGAGGCGAGCTCCGACAGGCCCAGCCCGTGAATTTCCTCCATCGTAACCAGCGCGCGCACGCCGGCTGCGCGCATCTTTTCCCCTGCGATCCCGAATAAATCGCAACCTGGGTCTCGCGCGAGGATCTCGCGTGCGAGATCGGCGCCGTGCAGGTCGCCCGAAGCCTCGCCCGCGACGATCATGATACGCCGGGCCGCGCGATTCGCATGCGGCGCGGCGGCGCTTTGGTCAGTCGAAAGCGGCATCGCGCAAATTGTGATTGAAAATCCCGCTTCGCACCACTGGGGCGCGCGCGCCTAATGAGGCGGCGGCGTGTTCGCCAGCATTGCCGACCATGCGAGCACAATCGCCAGCAGAACGCATTCGACGGCGACGTTGCGGATCAGGATTTCGCGCGCGCTCAGTCCTCGAGCCGCGAGACGATCCGCAACCTGTTGTGTGCGGCGAATGCGATGATCACGGCGAAGGTCATGAGCTTCCACAAGAGCGTGCGCCCGTACATCGCGTCGATCATCAGGTGCAAATCAAATCCGATTCTTTCGTAAGCATTGCAAAGTCCCGTCAGAGTCAGGAGTCCCACTGCATAAAAGGCGAGAGTGGAGACACGCGGCGTCACCGCGCGAATCCAATCGGCCCGCCCCGGTTCGTTCAACGCATCCGAGCATCAGCGCCGCGAGCGCTCCGATCCACACGCCCGCGCACGCCTGGTGCACGAAATAAACCGCGATCGCGAGACGTCCAAAATCGATCGCGTGGCTGGTGATGCTCGCGAGGATCAGCAGGAGCGTGGTCAGCAGCAGCATCGCGATCGCCAGGACTCGAGCGCGCAGCGGTATCCACGCGGCGGTGGCGAGTATTACGACCACGCCGATCCGCCAGATCCACACGCGTCCGGCGTCGGTCTCGCGCACGATCTCCGGCACCAGCGGCACCACCTGCCACCAGCGCATCTGCGCCATGCCGCACGCCATATCCATGAATGCCAGCGGAGAGATCACCAGCAACGCGAGGGCGAGCATCCGCCAGAGCGCCGCGAGGCGGCGATGAAATGCGCTGACCGCGCCGGCGGGCAGATCCGGCGCGATCAGCGCGAACGCCGCGGTTCCGAAAATCAGCAATTGCGCGACGAGCAGCAGCCACGCAAAAGTCGCCGGGCCTGCGATCAAGCGCCGCTTCCTTTCACGGTAAAGACGTACGAACCGTTGGTGTGATGAGTATCAATTCCGACCACGGCCCACTTAACCGTATACACGCCGGGCGCGAGCGCTCCGACCTTGACCGCGAGCGTCCGGGTGTCATCGCCGAACGTCGGATCACCGACGGCGCAATTCTTTCCGTCGGGACCATCCACTTCCAGTTTTGCAAACAGATGCTCGATCGGCGCGTCGAATTTGATCGAGACTTGCGTGGGTGGCGCGGAAAGCGTTTGCCCGGCCGAGGGCGTTTCTTCTTCGGGGAACGAGTGCGCGCGCGCCGTCGCGGCAAGCGCGATCAGGACGAGCGCGGCCATGAAGCCGGCAAATGAGGTTCGTGTAATCCGTGTTCTGATTGGTTGTGTGCGCATCGCCATTTGCCTCAGTTACCGAACAGCTTGAAGTTGCCCTGCGGAATTATCGAATCGTAAAAGATATCCAGCAGACCCAGGACCGCGGCGTGAGTATTAGGCACGCTCGCGTTGTTGAGAGGAATTTGCGTGCCGACGCTAACCTCGAACCGATATCCGACGTATGCGATTCCGGGTGTCGCGACCAGATTTGGAAAAGTCTCGCCCGAAGGTCCTCTGACTAATTGCGAGTAGTTGATTTCGGTGAATAGAAACAGATTCCGTAGCGGACCCTTGAGGCCGATATCCTGTACACTATTACTCAAGTACGGCAGCGAGTATTCGATTACCTGATCGGCGTTCAGTTGATGGCTGGTATGACCGCCGAGCGCGGGCAGATATCCGACATCCGCCTGGAATCCAAACGGGCGCAGAAATCTGATGTACGGCAGATTAGGCAGATCGCCCAGCGCCTTTTCCCACAGAAGTTCTGGACCGAGGCTGGTGTGCTGCTGCTCCTCGACGCTGGGGTTTCCGGCGGGGATCTGCATTTGAACCACGAACGACATCAGAAATTCATGTTCGGGGATTATCAGGAAGGCGTATTTCGCGAACAACTCAAGATTGCCGAAGCCCTCTTCATTGGGTCCCTCTTTCGGCGACTGGTAGATCCATGAAGTGCTGCCGCCGACGCTGAAGCGCGGCAGCCCCTCGCTGTCGGTGCCGAGGACTTTCTCGATCGAGCTGCCAATCGAAAACGTGCGTCCTTCGGCGGTGCGAGTCCACTGAGGTTGCACGATATCCAGTTCGTTGGCGGGAGTTGGATCCTCAGCGACCAGCGGTTCCAGAAAAATATAGTCGCCCACGACTCCGTGCGCCCGTGCACTCGGCGCCCAAGCCATAATCGTCAGCGTAAAAATCAGTAATGCGATCGTTCTCAAAGCGTTCTCCTATCTTGCCGCCTATGGCGACTAACTTGCGCCGAGGATGAGAGCGTTTTTTTTCGCCCGCCGAACGAAACTCCGGAAGTCCGATGGTTGCGGTCGGCGCGATCTTAAACGGCGGCGCCGCAACCGGGAGGTCAGCTCGAGGTCGGGCCGCCGCTCCGGCGTCTGATACACCGTCGGAAGTAGCGACGACGCGAACCGGTTCATTACGAGACCAGCGCGCAATGATATAATCGCGATTAGCACTACGCCGCCAAGATCAGGCAGAACCCGGTGTGCGAGAGTACTCAATTCAGAACGAAGATCCGGCTTCGTGGCGCTCAATGCATACGACAAGTCAATGCGACCGGCGGCTCGCGGATAGGCTTCCATCGAGCAATCGCTGTAAATGACTGGCTGGGACGTCGTGACCGGCGTGGCCATCGCGGCCGGTACTCAGCGCGCAGGAAGGCGTGCTCTGCGTTTGCGGCGGCTTGAACTCCGCGCGGCGCGAGCGCGCGTCAGCGGCCCATCGCTGGAACTCGGCGGGGGGCCTCGCCAAAACGCGAAATCGCATACAGACGGTTCCACAGCCGCAGCCCGAATCGCAATTACCATACAGATCGCCTGGTGATTTGAGCGTCAAATCGATTTGCCGCGGTTTGCCCGGAATGATGTCCACAGGGTCTTTCATCCCCAAAATCCAGAAGCTGTGGATCACGTCAGCAGAGTCCAGCTCCAACTCGATTTCCTTACCGCTGGGCAAGTACAAAACGTCGCTGGTCCTGACGTCGAGCGACGGATAGTCGAATTCCCACCACCACTCGTGCGCGACGGCCCTGACCCTGAGCGGAGGGCGATTCGAGCCAAGAGTATAGATACGGGCAAGCAAGATCGCCGCGCCTGCAATGCAGGCCAGAACCGCCAACGGAGCGATTAATGCTGCTCGCGCCGATTTCATGCGCTCACACCTTAGAGAGTGACCTTCACAATTGAGCCGTCGCTCGCTGTTATGGCTTTGCCCGCGGCGGCTTGCTCCATGTCGCCTGCGATCCGCTCCGCAGTTGCCTTATCGCCCAGGTACTGGAGCATCTCGCGGCCATTGGGCGCGACAAGAAAAAACTCAAGTGCGTGGTCGGGCGACATATCGGCTTCGCGCTCGCGAGTCAGACTGAATCGTGCCATCACGTCGTCGATCTGCTTTGGAGTTCCGGTCAGAAACAGCCACCCGTCGAGATTGGCGGCTTGATCATTCGCGTAGGTGAGAAGCTGCGGTGGCTGATCGTGCTCGGGGTCCACGGATATCGAAACGAACCGGACTTGCTTGCCGAGCACCGGTCCGAGCGCATTTGCGACTTGCTTCATACGCGCGGTCAGAAGCAGGCACGGGCCGGGACAGGTCGTGTAGATAAAATCGAACAAGACCGGTTTTCCCTTAAGCGACGCCAGAGAAACTTTTTGCCCGTGCTGATCGAGCAGCGTGACGTCGGGCAGGCAGTCGGCGGCGTGCAATACCGCGAACCCTCCAGTTTCGTCGGAATCGTCACTTAATTGGCGGCATCCGATTTCGGTTACCGCCATTACGATCACGATCAACAGCGCCAGCGCTATTGGGATTCTGGTTGCCACCGCTATACCTCTTAAAGAATACATCGATCTTCTCCCGATAATGTTGTCTCAGCGGGGACCCGACACCGTCAGGATCGCCATCAGCGAATTACGGTCCCGTTCTTCCTGTTCGCGGGCCTGATACTCTGCGCGTTCATCCGAGGTCAGCTTTTCTTTCAATTGGTCCGCGTGGTCTTGGCACTCGAGGATCATGCGCTTGCGCTCGTCGGCGAGCGTCTGGATTTGCCGGTCAGTGGAGGCATCAGGAGTCCCGGCTATCCGCGCCAATTCATCGTCGATCCGGATCCTCACGTCGTCGATGCACTGCTGCTCGCCCGTATCGATTTTCTGGTTCGCTCGTTCTATATCTGCGAGCCTCGAATCCGAATTTGTCGTCATAGTTCCCGCGGTCGAGCACCCAACTATCACGACGGCGGCCAGCGCAAGCATCTTCATCTTGGGTCTCCAATAATCATTGAATTGGTCTCTAGTGTATCTCGGCGGGAGCCGCAGGCTTTTGCGGCAGTAGCGGGAGCACCAATTCCGAGAGAGTCTTCTCCGTTACCGGATTCGTATTGGACGTAAGTTCGGCCCGAACAACACCTTGATCATCGACCACGTATGTCACCGGCAATTCGCTGGGATCACCGAAACCATCGTCTTCGGCGTCGCCCAACATCGCGGCGGGATAGCTGAACGACTGCATCACCTTCAGCACGTCCGAGCGATCGCGCGAACGATCGGCGCTCAGGCCGATCATGTCCAGTCCCTGATCATGATATCGCCGGTATACCGCGTCGAGCGCGGGCATTTCCTTACGACACGGCGGGCACCAAGTCGCCCAGAAGTTGATTATTACGACCTTGCCGCGCGCCTGCGCAAGATTGAAACGCTGGCCATCCAATTGCTCGACTATAAGAGAAGGCGCTAGCTGGCCAACTTCAGCCCGCGCGAATGCCGAGCCCGCGGCGCAGAAGAGAGCGCCCACGCCAGCACCTAACGCAACCACGCACAACACGCGTCTAATCAAGATATCGCTCCTTCAAAAGCTGTAGCTCGCGATTATCTTGGTCGCGTAGGGCGCGGTCAGCTGATAACCATTCATATTCTGGAAAATTGGGACCTCTATATCGGCGTAGAACTTAACCGGTCCGATCCCGATTTCAAATCCAGGAGCAATCGCTACTTTGTCGTATCCAGTGCCGTGGGGATCTGCATTCGTGCCGCGATCGCGCGCGCGGTCGCTGCCGAGAAACGAAAACATCGGAGCCAGTTCATTGAGCGGACCAACTTTGCCGAAGTTGTAGTAAACGCCGAGCGAGCCGTCGAATTCGCGGCCGGGTTTGTAGTGATCCTGATAGGCGAACGGAAGATCGTACATTCCCTGAAAATACCAGGTCACTGGACGATCCAGCAGGCTGAGGTACGGTAGGTTCCCGGTTTTGTAACCGCCGAGCAGCAGGTCGGTGCTGCCGGTTCCGATTTGGGTGTCGCGGTCGAAGGGCGGATAATGCCAATCACCGCTTGGCACCTTGAAGCCGCCGATAAGTCCGGTTGACATGTCTTCAGACCATCCGGTCCAGAGACCCATTATCCGGATGTCGCCGATCGAATTCATGTCGAACGACTTGATGTCTGCATTATTGCCGGAGTAGGCGCCCGTGTAGTTCCTCTCCCAATAGGGCACCTCCAGCATCACGCCCCATTTGCGATTGAACATGTATTGTCCGCCGACGGTGACGAAGTTTGTTTCCAGATCCTTGTCGTTGTTTTGACCGGCGGATCCCGGGCGGCTGGCATGCCAATTTATGCGCTGGTCCATGTAGTCATACTCGGTCCACAGCATTGCGCCCGCGCCGGTAGGGAGCAGCGAGGGAGTTGACACCTCAAACACGCCGCATCCACAAGCGCAGGCCCAAACGAAACCGGGCGCCATCACCAAGACGAACACGATCACAAGCACCATACGCGCGCCGGTGTGAGAAAAATCAGACAAAACCTTCGGCGATGGGCGGTGAAACCCTATTATCGCATGCGATTCCATAACATTTCTCCGGGCGGGCACGGACCGCCATCGAGAAAGAATCAACTCCACGGCGCTCGGGGCGTCAGGAGGTCGTCAAGAAATTTGTCGTTGCGGAAAGGGGCTTAGACGAACTGTTCGGGGGGCGGGGTATCAGGGACCACTTTACACTCGATTATGGGGACGATTGGCTTAATCGTGACTAAACCCGAAAGCGAGAGAACGAACGCAGGCGCATGCATTGCCGGGCGGCCAAGCAAGGTGGTTGAAACGCGGTCGAACATTTGAAGTGGCCGGCAGATGTTGACGGTCAGCTCGGGTTGATTGGGACTGGAGACAATCACAACGCTGGCGGACAACGGAATGCTGCCCAATAACACTATCAGCGCGAGCATCGAACTCAGCGCCCGCCAGTCTGATTTTGAAAGCAAGTACCTCATACAGAGTTTCTGTTTTTACTCTCTGATTGTCGTCTCCCGTATAGATCGAACGGTCGCCCGGCGCAAGGTTCGCCGCCACAGATTCCCGAGGTCGTAAGCGGGAACGCTTAATCACATCCGAATCTGCTCCCGCAAGCAGGTGCGGCCAAGCCGCGTCAGCTTCAGATATCAAGCCTCGAGGCACTGAACTTGACCGGGGTTTATCGCGCGGGCCGGACTCCGTATGATCTGGCGGACTGGGGAGCTGTGATGATTATCGTTACCGGAGCGGCGGGGTTCATCGGGAGCAATCTGCTGCGCGCGCTCAACCAGCGCGGCGACACCGATATCCTGGTGGTCGATCGGCTGGGCCCGAACTTCCGCAATTTGAGCGACCTGCGCTTTTCCGACTTCATGGAGCCCGAGGCGCTGCTCGGCGCGATCGGACGCGACGCGATGCCGCCCAAAATCGAGGCGATTTTCCATCAGGGCGCGTGCGCCGACACGACCGAGTCCGACGGCCACTACATGATGGAGAATAACTTCGGGTTCTCGCGCGAGTTGCTCGGCTTCGCGCTCGCGCGCCGCGTGCCGTTCGTGTACGCGTCGAGCGCCGCGGTTTACGGAGCCAATCGGGTGACGCTCGCCGAGCCCGCGAACGAGCATCCGCTAAATCTCTACGCGCTCTCGAAGCTCGCGTTCGACAATCACGTGCGGCACGCCGCCAACACCGCCGCGAGCACGGTCGTGGGCCTGCGCTATTTCAACGTGTACGGCCCGCGCGAAGCGCACAAGGGCAACATGGCCTCGATGGCGTATCAGCTCTTCCGCCAGCTCCGCGAATCCGATATCGCGCGCCTGTTTGTCGGCACCGACGGCTTCGGCGACGGCGAGCAGCGCCGGGATTTCGTGTTCGTCGAGGATGTCGTGAAGGTGAATCTGTATTTCGCCTCCGCGCCCGCGCGCCGCGAGATTATCAACGTCGGTACCGGCAGGAGCAGAAGCTTCAACGAGCTGGCCGCAATTCTGATCGATCTTCGCGGCCGCCACGGTGAGATCGAATACGTGCCGTTCGACGAGCGCCTGAAAGGAAAATACCAGAGCTTCACCCAGGCCGACCTGACCGCGTTGAGAGCCGCGGGCTACACCGCGGAGTTCACCCCGCTCGAGCAAGGGCTCGCGCAATCGCTGCCTGCGTGGGAATGACCGGCCGCCGCGCCACTCTTTACTGCGACTCGAAATCGATCTACGTTTACGTAGGAAATAATACGTAAACATCATGCAGATCTCAGCAAAAATTTCAGCGGGGACCGGGCTGCTGCTCGAGCGCTACTCGCGAGCTCATGGAGTCAAGAAGCAATTCCTGATCGAGAATGCAGTGCTCCATCACATTCAGGCGCTCGAGGAGCTCCCAGCCGGGGTCATTATCCCGCCGCGTCTGGTTGTCAGCGTTGCCAGCGGGCGCAAGCTCGCGGCGTTGCTCAGCAAGCGGAGAAAGCCGACTCGGAAACTGGTCGAGCTGATGCGCGGTGGCGATTGAGGTTCGCCTCCTCCGCGAGAGCGATGACCGCGCTTCTTTTCACTCCGGCGACGACCAGCTCGATCTCTTTTTTCGCCGCTACGCCGGGCAGAACCAGTTCCGCCATCATATCGGCGTCACTTATCGCGCCGTCGAAGCTGGAGAGATCCGCGGCTTCGTAACCGTGGCCGCCGGACACATCGAGATCGAGCAACTTCCCGCCGCGCTTCGCAAGAAGCTCCCGAACTATCCCCTCCCTATTGTTCGGCTTGCCCGGCTTGCCGTGGACATCGGTGCGCAGGGCACGGGAGTTGGGGAAAACTTGATGCATGCAGTGTTCCTGGCGGCAATCGAAATGCGCGGGAAGCTCGGATGCGTCGGAGTCGTGGTCGATGCGAAACTGCACGCGCAGGCTTACTATTCGCGCTTTGGATTTGTCGCACTTGAAGGGATTGAAGGAATCCTCGAGCAGCGCCCGGCGCCCACGCCGATGTTTCTTCCCCTGAGCGATATCGCGCAGGCGCTAGACGTGAGGCGCTCGCGCTAGCTGGCGCGGTTGATGTCGCTGACGATCGTCTGCGCGCTTACTTCCAGACCGTCGTATTGACGCACCTGGCGGCCGTCGGGGCCGAGCAGATAGGCGGCGGTCATGTGCATGATCGAGCCGTCGGAGCCGTGGCCGATCTTCAGGCCGTAGATCGCGAGCACCTGCGCGATCTGTGCGGGCGTGCCGGTCAGAAAAATCCATCCGGGATCGCTTGCGCCCATCCGGTCGGCGTACTTGGCGAGCTCGGGCGGCCCGTCGTGCGCCGGATCGATCGTGAACGAAACGATCTTCACCTTGTTGCCGAGCGCGGGACCCAAAAGCTTCGCGACCGCCGCCATCTTTTGCGTCAGGAGCGGGCAGGTCGAGGTGCAGGTGGTGTAAATGAAATCGACCAGCACCGGAGTTCCGCGCAGCGAATCGAGCGGGATCGTTTTCCCTCCCTGATCGGTCAGCGCAAGATTATTCGGCAGGCACTGCGCCTGGTTGACCGCCGGATACGAGCCAGGCGCCTCATCGTGAGAACATCCGGCGCTCGCGAGCAGCATAACCAGGAGCATCGCGAAGGCGCCCGCGAAAAATCGCGCGCGCGTGATGGATTTGTCCAAACGATTCATCAGCTCGATCGGAACGGCGCTCAAAACAAATAGCGGCCCGACTCGAGATCGGAAGTCCGAATCGTCACGGTCGCGCCCGCATCCTGATGCGGCAGGCTTGCCGGAACGCACGAGGCTTTGCCCTCGGTCATGTGATCCATAGGGTAATGATTTCCGCACACCCGGCAAATCAGTTCGCCGTCGGAGACCTTGAAACCGCGATGGTAGGTGAAGCATTGCCGGCAGGCGTCGAACACCGAGCGCACTTTCCCATCGCTCCCACGCGCCAAAATGAAGCGCAGCCGCCGCCCGGCTTCATCAGTATAACAATAGGTCTGCGCCTTGTTGTTCAACAGGTTGGCGACGCTGATGGTGATCGCGCCGTTGCCCGAGACCGGCACGCAACTCGCGCGAGAGACATGAATCATCCATGCCGCCGCGAGGATCACCACGCACACACCGAGCACTATCTTATTTCTGCCGAGCCGCATCGAGGATTACCAAGACTTGCGCGGCGCAGGCCCATGGTCAACCCCCGTCCTCGTGATGGCTGTTTTCCTCGATAATCATCTCGCGCTTGATTCGCTCGCTCAGCTCCATCACGCGCAGGCCGTCTTCGGCGGTGACTGCGGGAATCCCGCGCGTGCGGACGGCGGTGACGAAGGCGGCAACCTCATCGGCCAGCGGATCGCCGCTTTCGAGATCGATCTGATCGGCGGAGATGATCGGAAACTTGGCGCCCGGCGGCGCCGGACTCTTGCGATAAACCTGCACCCGGCGCGCCTCGTAATCGACTGAGATATACGCGTCGGGCTGAAAGAAGCGGATCTTGCGCTCGCGCTTCGGGGCGACCCTGCTGGTGCTGATGTTCGCGATAAGTCCGCTCTTAAAGCGGATACGCGTGTTCGCGAGGTCGATCGAATCAGTCAGAATCGCGACCCCGACCGCTTCCACCGAGACCGCTTCCGAAGGCGCGAGCGACAGGATTACGTCCAGGTCATGCACCATCAGGTCTAGGATCACGTCCACGTCGGTGCCGCGTTCGGTGAAGGGCGCCAGCCTATGGCATTCGACGAAACGCGGATGCGAAATGATCGAGCGCAGCCGCACGATCGCCGGGTTGAAGCGTTCGAGATGGCCGATTTGGAGCACGCGTTCAGATTGAGCACCCAACGCGGCAAGCTCGAACGCTTCATCCAGCGTGGTCGCCATCGGCTTTTCCAGCAGCACGTCGATTCCCGCGCGCAGCATCGCGGACGCGATCTCGAAGTGGGTGCTCCCCGGCGCGGCCACCGTGACGAGATCGACCATGCCCGCCAGATCGCGAAAATCGGTCAGCGCGACGGCGCCGGTTTCGGCCGCGAGTTTTTCCGCTGCGGAGCGATCGATATCAACGATCGCCGCGACGCGAACCCCCTCCTGCGCCGCGTATTTGCGCGCGTGCAGGGTGCCCAGACGCCCCGCGCCAATCACCGCGGCGCGCAGCTCAGACATGCCCGTACACTGAAACTTTGGACCGCGCCGCAAGCTGCATCGTGCGCTCGCGCTCCAGCACCAGCGTCACGCCCGCCTCGACCCCCAGCATCGCGGCGCCGATCTCCGCAACCAGCGCGATCGTCTCCGGACCAATCGCAGGACGGTCGAAGCGCAAATCCTGCCCCGGCTTGGCCGCCTTGGCGATTACCAGGCGCGATCCCACCAGCGCTGCGGCGCGGCGGAGCGCGGCGTCGGTTCCTTCGACCGCTTCGACCGCTCCGACAATTCCGTCGCGCACCGCGACGGTCTGCCCGATATCGAAACTGCCGAGCTGGCGCGCGACGGCGAAAGCAAGATCGAGATCGCGAAGCTGGCCCTCAGATGGTTCCGGTCCCGCGGCGAGGCCCGGATGCGCGAGGCAGTTTTCCACCATCGGAACCGGGTCGATCACCGCGATTCCTTCGGCTTCGATTTCTCTCGCCACGCCGCGCAGCACGGCGTCATCGCTCATGCGCCCCAGTCCCGAGAGCATCTTGATCGCACGCGCGTCTGGAGCGAACGAATCTTTCAGGCGCTCGCGCGAGATTCCACCCGCCATCGCGACCTCGCTTACGTCGGCGCTGCGAAACACTTCGATCATTTTTTCGAGTTCACCGACTTTGATCCAGGTGATCTGATCGACGCGCGATTCCAGCTCCGGACGGGTCTCGCGCAGATGCGCGATCGCGATCACGCGGATTCCGCGGCGGCGCGCCGCGTCTGCGACTTCGAGCGGAAACACTCCGTTGCCCGCGATGAGTCCGAGGCTATTCACGCTCGCGGCCGACCACGCCCCGCTCGGACGCGGCAATAAAATCGACCAGGCGGCGAACCTCGGGAACGCCGTCGTGCTGTTTCAAGACTTGAGCGATCGCATCTTCGCGCAGCAGCTTGGAGTAGAAAAGCGTGCGGATGGCGGCTTTGAGAGCGGAGATAGTTTCGGCGGGAAAGCCGCGTCGCTGCAAGCCGATCTCATTGATTCCGACCAGCCGCGCCCGGTCTCCGGCGACCATCGTGTAGGGCGGAACGTCCTGCGCCGCTTTTGCGCCAGCGGCAAGAAACGCATGCGCTCCGACGCGGCAGAACTGATGCACGCCGCACATTCCCGCCATATTCACCCAATCCTCGATCACACAATGCCCGGAGAGTTGGGTCGAGTTGGTCAGGATGCAGTGGTCGCCGATCTGGCAGTCGTGCGCGACGTGAACGTAGGGCATCACCAGCGTGTGATTAGCGATCCGCGTGACCATTCCGCCGGCTTCGGTGCCGCGATGAATCGAGGTGAATTCGCGAAAGATGTTGTCGTCGCCGATCTCGAGGGTTGACGGTTCGCCGTGAAATTTCAGATCGGGAGTCGCAAGCCCAATCGCCGCGAACGGAAAGAACCGATTGCGCTTGCCGATGATCGTGTTGCTCTCGACGAGCGCGTGCGCGTCGATTACGGTTTCGGCGCCGACGCGAACCTTGGGTCCGATAACCGCACCCGGCCCGACTTCCACGGTCGAATCGAGTTGCGCGCTCGAATCGATTACCGCGGAAGGATGAATTCGGCCCGCTATTTTACTTGCTCCTGGACTTCCATCGCGGAAAGCTCCGCCTCGGCCGCCAGTTCATCGCCGACCCGCGCGATCGCTTGCATCCGCCATAGCGGTCAACGGTACTTGATAATCGTCACTTCGAGCTTGAGCGCATCTCCGGGCACCACGGGGCGGCGAATCCGCACCTTGTCGAGACCGGTCAGCATGAACAGGCGCGCAGGGTCGGCGCCCACCTGGCTAAGCGCCAGAACCGCCGCCGATTGCGCCATCGCCTCGACGATCAGAACTCCCGGCATGACAGGATAATGCGGGAAATGTCCCTGGAAGAATGGCTCGTTGAAGGTGACGTTCTTGAGCGTAAGGATTCGGCCCTCGCCGATCTCGAGGACGCGATCCACGAGCAGAAACGGATATCGATGCGGCAGGCAGTCGAGGACCCGCCGAAGCTCGCTCATTTTTTCGTCCGCAGCCATCAGGCGTGTCCTGAAAATCCGCTCGAGCCGCCGCGCCTATTTCGAGATCGTCGATCGCCTGGCCGCCGCCGATCCGAAATCACCCAGCGAAGGAGCCGCTCCCTGCGAGGCCGAGGCGGGCGCAACACTGGCGCCGTTCTCGCCCAGAGTGCCGATCTTGACGTGGGTCGCATTGTAGCTGCGGATTACCTGGTCGGTGATGTCGATCGAAGGGGCGCCCCACAGGATCGATCCCTTTTCGAGCACCAGCGTGTATCCGTCGCGCTCGCCAAGGTTGCGGATTATCTGCGCAAGGTCGTGAACGATCCGGCTGGTGATCTCGTTATCCTTGGCCTGCAGCTCGTCGCGAGCGTCTTTGTACTCGCGATCGAAATCCTTGGCCTTGGCAACGTACTGGTCCTGCAAGCTCTGGCGCTGATCGGGGTTCATGAGCATCCCCTTTTTCTCGATCTCGTCCTTCAGCGACTGGACATCGTTCTGCTCGTGCTGAAGCCGGCTTTCGAGTGCCGAGACGCGGCCCTGGAAATCCGCCTTGGCGCGTTTGCCCGCGTCACATTCGTTGAGCGCGCGCTGCACGTCCACGTACGCAACCTTCAGGTCGGCGCGCGCGGGTTGAGCGGCGGCAAGCATCGCCAACAGCAGCGCAACGGTTATCAGACGTAACCTCATCGTGAGCACATTCCTCCTCGAAAATTCGGCTCGGGCACCTGCAAGTCCGGCCCGGTGACAATGCCGCGGGCATGTGCCGACATTAAAGCCAGTTTTGGCACATCCGCGCTAGAGCGGCGCGCCGGCCCCGATCTCGAACACCGTGCGCTGATCGGCGGGCCGCGGATTGATCGGGAACGCAAGGTCAACGCTGAGCGGCCCGAACGGCGAACGCCACCTGACCCCGAAACCGACCGAGGCCTGCAGTTCCGTAAGATCGATTCCCTGCTTGAGCGTGTACGCTTGTCCAGCGTCGGAGAAGAGCACTCCGCGCAACCCCAGCCCAGACAGAATCGGGAAGGTGATCTCGTTGCTCAGGATCAATTCTTCGCTGCCGCCAACGTCCTGGACACTGACCGGCTGGCCGGCCGCGTTGTAGATCGTGACCAGCGGTCCCAATGAATAGAGTTGGTAGCCGCGCACGTCAGCCCCTCCGTTGACACCGCCCGGGAAGAATCGTTCGTAGAGCGGAAGCTCGCCGCCCGTCCCGGAGCTGAGATTGGTTCCTACGCCATAGGTCAGCCCCTGCGATACCACCCAGGTTCCCCAGGTCGAGCTCTTGATGAACGGGTAGAAATAGCGGCCGTGCAAAACTCCCTTCACGAACGCATTGCCTCCGCCGATTCCTCCGATCTGTCCGTTGAACGTCAGCACGGTTCCGGTGCGCGGGTTGACCGGGTTGTTGACCGTGAAGCGGCGGAAGCTCGGCAGCAGTTCCGACGTCTGCGTATAACCTTTGTAGCGCAGGATGTTGTAAGTCGTCAGCGGATACAGTCCGGTGATGCCGACGCTCTCGAACTGATAGCCGAGTCCCACGCTGATATCCTTAAGCGAGAACGGACCGAGCTTCTTAAATCCCAGCTCGGTCAGCGGATAATAAGTATTGACCGCAAAACCGGCCGCCGACTGGTTGAAGCTCAGCAGATATTCCTTGTTGTCGAAAAGCTGGAGGCCAAGGCTGAGCGGCATATCCAGGAACCATGGCTCGGTGTAGCTGAGCGAGTAATTCTGGAACAGGAATCCGATCTGCGCGTTGAGCACGATCGATTCGCCGCCGCCAAACAGGTTGGTGTTGCCCAGCGTGAAATTTCCGAACACCGACGAATAGGTGTCGTATCCGCCCGCTACCTGCAACGACGAGGTGTTCGCCTCGGCCACGTTCACGTCGAGATTGATCTTGTCGGGCTGCTGCGCAGGCTCGGTGGTTATCCGAACGTCGCTGAAATAGCCCAGCCGGTCCAGCCGCTTCTTCGATTCGCGGATCGCCGCGGCCGAGTACGGCTCCTGTTCCTGGATCTGCAACTCGCGCCGGATGACCTTGTCGGAGGTCTTGGTGTTGCCGCTGATATTGATGCGGTTGACCAGCACTTCGTGGCCCGGGTTGATGTAGAACGTGATGTTGATCCGATGCGTCACCGAATCGAGCTGGGTGCGCGGGTCAACATTGACGAACGCATAGCCGCGGTTCGAGTAAAAATCCGACAGCGTCAGCACGTCGTGCTGCAAAGTCGCGCCCCGGAAATGCTGCCCGCGCTTGATCGTGAGCAGCCGCGCCAGTTCGCGATGCGGGAACTTCATGTTGCCCGCCAGCGCGACCCTGCCCACCCGGTACACCGTGCCCTCGTCGATATCGATCGTGATATGCAGCGCATTGCCGACGCGCTGGATCTTCGGGCTGCTGACATGAACGTTCAGATAGCCGTTTTGGTAGTAGAAAGCGGTCAGATGATCGATGTCGTCTTGCAGCTTCTTCTGGTCGAGCGCCCCCTGGCCGGTCAGCCAGCTCAGAAGCACGCTGTGGGTGCTGGTCTCCATCACCGAGCGCAATTCGACCGAGGTGAAGGCCTTGTTGCCGGTGAAATCGATCTTGGTGATTTCGACCTTCGGTCCTTCGGTTACGTCGAAGACCGCGACCGCCGTGTTGTCCGGCTGAAGGATGGTCCGGAAATTCACCTTGGCGTCAAGATAGCCCTTGTCCTGATAGACCTGGGTGATTCCGTTGATGGTCTCCTTCACCTGCCCGGGATCGAGAATCGCGCCCGGATGAAGCTTGGTCGCCGAGGTGATCTTGTCGTCAGTCGAGCGAATCGCTTTCATCCCTTCGATCCGGACGTCGGTAATCTGCGGACGTTCGATGACCTTGTATACCAGTACGTGGCCGCCGTTGACGTTTTCGATCCGGGTCTCGACGTTTTGGAAGAAGCCCATCTTGTAGATGGCCTTGACGTCCTGATCGACCGCGTTTTGATCGAGCGGCTGGCCTACGTTCTGCGAGATGTGAATCTTGATTGCGTCGGTTTCGACGCGCTGATTGCCCTCAATCCTGATCGCCGTGATCACCGGCGCGGAGCCCTGCGCGAACGCGGCGGTGACGGCAAAAATCAACCCCAGCACCACGATTGGCGCGCATCTGGCGAGCGAGCGCCTTGCGCTGGCGATAGGGGTTAGGACTGTCACAGAAAAAACACCAAAAAGCGGCGACCAACGTAACCAATCAGTCCCGGTAAGTAAACCGAAAACTGATTTGGCGTTGCGTCCCCGGCGCGTTTGACCTCGTACGCTGGCTAGACGCGCGGCTCATCAGACAGTTTTCCTTCTTTGAGTCTGAGTGCGCGGCTCATGCTGCGCATCAGGCGCTCATTGTGGGTCGCGATCACCAGGGTGATTCCCAATTCGGCGTTGAGCAGATGAAATAAATCGTGAACCTCGTCCGCGGTATGCGGATCCAGATTGCCGGTCGGCTCGTCGGCCAGCACCAGGCGCGGTTTCAGCACCACCGCCCGCGCGACCGCCACCCGCTGCTGCTCGCCGCCCGAGAGCTCGGCCGGCCGCCGATGCAGTTTCTCGCCAAGCCCGACCACCCGCAGCATCTCGGCCGCGCGCTCCTCGGCTTCCCGATCCGTCATCCGTGCGATCAGCGCCGGCATCATCACGTTCTCCAACGCGTCGAAGTCCGCAAGCAGGTAATGGAACTGGAACACGAAGCCGAGACGAAGGTTGCGGAATTCCGCCAGCGCCTTCGGATCGAGCGCGAACAGATCCTCGCCCTCGAAGAAGACCTTGCCCGCGCTCGGCTCCTCCAGGCTGCCGAGCACGTGCAGCAGCGTGGACTTGCCCTCGCCCGATTGCCCGACGATCGCGATTTCCTCGCCCGCGCGCACCACCAGGTCCAGTTCGCGCAGCACCCGGATCTCGCGCGTGGCGTCGTGAAAGGTCTTCACCAGTCCGCGCGCGTCGATCAATGGATTGCCGTTGGGCGCGCGCGGCGCCAGCGTGTCACTCATAACGGATAACCTCGACCGGAGAGAGCGAACAGGCGTGCCACGCCGGATATATCGCCGCCACGATGCACAGCGCGATCGAGGCCGCCGCGACCGCGATAAAATTCATCGGATACAGCCGCACCGGGACCGCGCTGACCATGAACAGATCGGCCGGCAGATGGATCAGATGGAAGTGGCCGATCGCCCACGAGACCAGAAATCCGCCGCCGACCCCGAGTGCGGTGCCGACCAGGCCAAGCGCTATTCCTTCGCACAGGAAAATCAGGAAGATCGATTGCGTCCGCGTGCCCATCGCACGCAGAATCGCAATCTCCTTGCGCCGCTCCATCGCGATCATCACCAGCGTCGAGAGAATATTGAACGCCGCCACCAGCACGATCAAAAGCAGCACCATAAAGTACGTGAACTTCTCGAGCTGCAGGGCAGAGAACAATGGCGCGTTGGATCGCGTCCAGTCCGAAACCGCGTATTCGGCGCCCGCGAGCTTTTCGATCGCCGCCGCCACCGCCGGCGCGTCAAACATGTTGCGCAGCCTGACCTCGAGCCCCGACTGCAGCTCGGAATCGTCGGACAGAAGCACGCGCCCGTTCTTTAACGCAACGAATATCAGCGTCGAGTCGAAGTCATACATCCCCGAGTAGAAGTATCCCGTGATCACGAACCGCTCGAGCCGCGGCGCTCCCAGTCCATTGGCCAGGCTCGCGGGCGAAATCAAAATCACCGAATCTCCCATCTGCAGGCCCAGGTCGAACGCCAGCGTCTTGCCGACTATCGCGCCCGGCAGACTGACCTTGCGCTTTTTCCCCTGCTCGACGATCTGCACCGGATGCTCCACGTCGAGCGACTCGAGCGTGCCGGATTCCAGCGTCTGCTGAAGTTCCGTCAACACCGGATTGTGCTCGGCCTCGACCCCGCGCAGGATTCCGCCCGAGACATAACCCGGTGCGCCCGACGGCGTGTTCGACACCGCCATCACCGGTGAGGTTACGAACGGAGCCACCGCGGTCACCGACGGCATCGCCGTGATCATCTTGCGTAACTGCGCGGGATTCCATACCGCACCGTCGCTGCGCTCGACTGTCACCTCGGGAGTGAAGGCCAAAAGGCGCGCGCGCAAGTCTTCCTGGAATCCGCTCATCACCGAGAGCGCTACGGTCAGCGCCAAGGTGCCCAGGGTAACTCCGGTAAGCGAAATGACGGCAATCAGCGATACAAAACGCTCGCGGCGCCGGGCGCGCAGATAACGGATGCCGATCAGGTACTCGAACCGCATATTCAGGCCGCTTGGGTCCGGCGGATTGGACGCGGCGCCGGGGCCGGCCGGAGTTCGTTGGGGCGATGCGATCGTTTCATTGAATCAAGCGAAAGCGGGATTCGTCTATAGTCCGCGAGCAATCCGGCTTTTGCAACGATCTTGCGAGCCAGAGGTTGCGCTGTCTCGTGGGGGTGCCATATGCTCACGCCGAAATCGGTTCTGGAGGTTGCTCGGATGAACCGCTATTGGCCTGCGGCGATCGCCGTGGCTTTGATCACATTTCTATTTTCATCGACGAGCGGCGTGATGGCGGCCGAGCCCCGGGTCGCTCCCGACCAGATCACGATGAACTTCCAGAACGTGGATATTCCGGTTCTGGCGAAGTTCATCAGTGAGATCACCGGCAAGAATTTCATCATCGACGAAAGCGTGCGCGGCAAGGTGACCATCATCTCGCCCACCAAGGTCACTCCCGAGCAGGCCTACTCGCTGTTTCAGTCGGTGCTTCAAATCAAGGGCTTCACCACGGTGCAGGCCGGCAAGGTGATAAAGATCGTGCCCGCGCGCAACGTGCGCTCCGACGCGCCGCTCACCGAGTCGCAGCTCCCGGCCGATCTCCACGGCGACGAGTACGTGACCCGGATGGTCAAGCTCAAGAATATCGAAGCCGCCTCGCTGGTTGGCGTCGTGCAGCCGATGGTTTCGCACGACGGGCTGGTTGCGGCCTATCCCGAAGACAACACCCTCATCATCACCGACGACGCGTATAACGTGCAGCGTCTGCTCCAGGTTATCGGCAGCCTCGATATCGAGGGCACCCAGGAAACCGTCGCCGTGATACCGCTCAAGCTCGCCTTCGCCGCCGAGCTCGCACCCGAGATCGAGCAAATTATGGCGGCAAGGTACGGCGGCTCGACCTCTACTCCGCAGGGTCCCCGGCCCGGGATGGGTGTCGTGACTCCGGTCTCGGTCGGACCCTCGGGCGCCTTCAAGGTGATCCCCGACGAGCGCACCAATTCGCTTATCGTGCTGGCCGCTCCGCTCCAGATGCGCGACATCAAGGACGTCATTTCCAAGCTTGATATCGTGCCCCCCAACGTGACCTCTCGCATCCACGTCTACCGGCTCAAGAATGCGCAGGCGCTCGAGATGGTTCAGGTCATGAACAATCTGCTCAACGGCGGCGGTGCTCCGACCACGCTCTCGCCCACCACCGGCCGCGGCTCGCTCGGCCGCAGCAGCGGCATGGGCGGTATGATGGGTGGCATGGGCGGCAGCAGCGGTTTTGGCGGTATGGGTAGCAGTATGGGCGGTATGGGCGGCTCCAGCATGGGCGGCGGTATGATGAACAGCGGCTTCGGCGGCAGCAGCATGGGCGGTATGGGCGGCGGCGGCATGGGCGGAGGCATGGGCAGCGGGATGGGCATGATGGGCGGCAATTCGTCGGGAACCTCCGGCGCCGCTTCGGCCAGCACCGCCGGCGGCAAGGGCACCAATTTCCTCAACCCGGTTAATATCACCGCCGATCCCGCGACCAACTCGATGGTGGTAAGCGCCTCGCCGCAGGACTGGGCGACCCTAAAGCAGATTATCGACGAGCTCGACGTTCCGCGGGTGCAGGTTTTCGTGCAGGCGGTGATCGTCGAAGTCAGCGCCGAACGCAGCCGTCAACTCGGCTTCGAATACAGCGCCTATAATGGAATCGGCACCGCGGCGCTGAATTATGGAAACCTTTCCAACGCGCTCACCAATCCGCTTGGACTTAGCGGCCTCGCGATTGGTGTCGCCTCAAAAAGCCTGTGCGAAATTCCCTCGACTCTGGCCGCCGGCGTTTCGGCGACCGGAACCACGGCCGCCACCGCGGCAAGCTTGATCACGGTCCCCTGCGACGTCGCCCTGTTGGAGGCGCTCGAGGCCGATACGCATACCAATGTGCTCTCCGCGCCGACCCTGCTCACCGCCGACAACGAAGAGGCTATGATCGTCGTCGGCCAGAACGTGCCGTTTGTCGGCTCGGCCTCCGCCAACGCCGGACTGCCCGGACAGATCTTCAATTCCGTGGATCGCCAGAACGTCGGTATCACCCTCGATATCGTGCCGCAGGTTTCCGAGGGCGACTACGTCAAGCTCGATATGTATGAGGAAGTTTCCAACGTCGTCGCGAGCACGGCGAATAATCCGCTCGGTCCGACCACCACCATTCGATCGGCGTCAACCAGCGTGATGGTGCAGAATCATCGCACCGCCGTGATCGGCGGATTGCTTTCGAGCCAGGACAGCGCCTCGAACCAGGGTATCCCGTACATCTCCGATATTCCGGTGATCGGCAATCTGTTCAGCTTCAAGAGCACCGATCGGCAGAAAGACAATTTGATTGTGTTCCTGACCCCGCACGTGATTCGAGACCGCGGGCAGTTGCGCGACCTCGCGCTGGACGAGCGCCATCAGTTCATCAATTCGATTGGCCGCAAGGAAGTTCACGACATGCCGGCCTCGCAGATTCATGAGCTCTACAAACCGTCGTTCTCGATCGCGGTGCCGCCGTCGGCGGATCTTGGCACGCCATCGGCTCCTCCGGGCGTCCCGCCTGCCGCCGATGTTCCTGCGCCCGGTTCGAGCGGTTCGTCGAGCGATACTCCTTTCAATACCGAAGAGATCGGACCCTCGAGCATGCGCGGCCCTTCAGCCACCAGCGCTCCGCTGGCGAGCACCGGCACGGGTATCATGCCCTCATCGCGCGCGTTCGATGCGACCCGGACGGGGATGGCGCCGACGGCACCCTGAGCAAGCTTTAGACTTTATCGTGAACCCAATGTTTTTTCGCACGCGGCGCGCGGGCTCAACTCCGCGCGCCGCTCTTCGCCCACCGCGATGCCCCGGCAGATAGGCGGTCTCCAGGCGCGCGTCGAATGGGCCGGCGCCGCGGCGTATATCGCCGCGATGCGCGCGCTGCCGCTGGACCGCGCGGTGCGGCTGGGTGCAAAGCTGGGCCGAATCGCGATGGAGGTGGATCGGCCCAATCGTCCGATCGCGCTCAAGAATCTCGAAATCGCGTTTCCCGAAAAATCGGTCGCGCAGCATCTCGAAATCCTGCGCGGCAGCTACCGCAATTGGGGCCGGATGGCGGCCGAATGGTCGCATATCCGCAAGCTCAACCGCGCCAATATCGAAGAGGTTGTCACCTACCAGGGCAAGGAGCATTGGGACGAAGCCGAGCGCATCTCGAAGGGCCGCGGAATCATCGTGCTCACCGCGCACTTCGGCAATTGGGAATTGCTCAACGTCGCGCATTCGGTTTACGGCTACCGGATCGCGATCGTAAATCGCGTGTTGCGCAACCCCCTGATGGACAAGGCGGTGCGCGCCGCGCGCGTCAGCTTCGGCAACGCGCTGATCGAGCGCAAGACCGGAGGCCTGACCGCGATGCGCCTGCTGCGCAAGAATTGGCAGGTCGCGATCACGCTCGACCTCGACGTGCGCAAGGGCGTGTTCGTCGATTTCTTCAACCTCGCCGCCTCGACCAGCGACGGCGCCGCCCGCCTGGCGCTCGCGACGGGAGCGCCCGTGGTACCGACCTTTATGGTGCGCCAGGGCGCCGGCGCAAAGAACAAGATCACGATTCATCCACCGGTCGAGATTCAGCGCACCGAAGATCGCGCCGCCGACGTGCTCGAGAACACGCGGCGTTTCGTCCGCCCAATCGAATCGATGATCCGCGCGCATCCCGACCACTGGAACTGGATCCATCGCCGCTGGAAAACCCGTCCCCCCGGGGAACAGCGGTTTTATTAGATCGGACGTCCATTCTCGCGACGATTTAATCGAGAGACTCCACTAGCGCTGACTCTCCCGTCCGTCATCCTGAGCGGAGGCCGTTGGGGCCGGAGTCGAAGGATCCCGGGACGACCGCGCAGAGTATCATGATCGCCTGCTCTGACCTTGGGACGTCGATCACCGTCGCGCCGTTCTCATTCACGATCGCGTCCGCGGCGCGATCGTATTGCTCGAAGTAAACCAGGCGCGTGACGTTGTAACGCGCGGTGAAACCCGCGCTCGCTTTTTCCCGATGCTCTGCGATGCGCCGCTCAAGGTCGTTTGTCACGCCAACGTAGATAACGCGCGAGGGGCTCGCGACGATGTACACGGAAAAAGTGCGCATCAGCGTGATCCTCGCGTGCCGCGCGGCGATCAGCAAGCGCCGGAGCCTTCAGGAGGAGTCACGATGCCGTGCACGGACGCCTCGGGATCCTTCGACTCTGGCCGCAACGGCCTCCGCTCAGGATGACGCACGGGCTGCCGTACCGTGGCAGCGCGATCCGCTTACGAAAACGCCTCCGATCCGCTACGATTCCCCGCGATGCCGCGCGAATCCAAAAATCCCGCCGCTCCCGAGGCTCCCGCCTCATCGCCGGAGCCGCCGCGAGTGTATATCCGCGCATGCGGCGCTCTCTGCGATGCGTTCTGGTGGGCGCGAGGGAGCGCACCGGCAAAGAAGGACGATCCGTCGGATCGCGCGCGCGACGAACCCACTCCCTCCGATCAGCCCGCGCGTCCATAGCGCAGGGTCGCGCGCGTTAACTTCGGTCCCGAGAGGTAGTCGCCTTGACGCGGTTTGCCCGGCTTCGCGTCACCCGCGGACGTTCCACCCGCTGACGCATCTGGACGAAAGCGCGCAGAACGGCGTTGATGCGAGTCTGGTAGCCTCTGCCGCGCCCCCTGAACCAGTCGAGAATATCGCCGTCAAGGCGAATGTGAACGTCCTGCTTGGTGGGTGGTAGTCCAACCATGACCGTGCTGTCCCAGTCGGGGGCAAGCCGTCCCTCATCCTCGTCGGCAAGCCGTTCGACCTCGGACTGGGACATCGCCTCGACGCGCTTCCAATCGGTCTTGCTCTCGCCGCGCGCAATTTTCCGTCTGATTTTGTCAGCCGAAAATCGAGCGATATTTTCGTTCTTCCGCATCTCTTGCTCTCCTGAAGGAAATAAGCCGGATGGCTTTCTTCCGCTCGATCCACACGATTGCAAAAATTCTACCCGTCAACCGCCCCACGGTGACAAAGCGTTCCTCGCCGTGACGTGGAGACGAGTAAGTGAATATCGGGCGCCCGTCGATCAGCGCGGCCGCGTCGATCAGGTCCAGGCCACGCCTCGCCAGATTTATCGCACGCTTCTTTTCGTCCCATTCAAAGTCCATCGATCGTCATGTACACAACTATGTACATAGTCGGAAACCTTGATCAAACAGGCTTCGCCCGGCCGTTCATAGCTGTCCGACGCGGTAGCCGCGCCACAAATCCTCCGCGATACGAATCGGATCGGCATGGATTCCCGCGCGCGTGAAATGGCCGCAGATATTTTCCAGATCGCGCCTGAGCAGCGACCGCGCATTCGGATTCATCCGCGCATCGACCGCCTGCGGGAAATCGATCGCGACCGCGCGACCCTCCGCGTAGAGCAGGTTGTACGCCGAGAGATCGCCGTGCACGCGATGATTCGCGAGCCACAGCGCAACGTTCTCGATTATCCCCCGGAGGCATCGCTGCGCCGTCGCGGAATCCATCTCCGCCCGCACCAGCATCGGCGCGGCTGCGGTTTCGTCGCCAAAATATTCCATCAGGATCGCGCCCGGCGCTCGCGCGATCGGTTCGGGCACGTCGGCGCCCGCGCCATACAATATCTCGAGCGTTTCATACTCGGCGCCGATCCAGGTTGCATATTGAACCGCGCGTCCGTGGCGCGATTTGTTCACGAACGCGCGCCGGTTGCGCGATTCCCAATCCGCGCCGCGTCCGGCCTGGTAGACCGCGTCGTTGCGGAAGCCGCGCTTCTCGAGCGGCTGATAAACCTTGGCCGCAACCAACTCGCGCCCTAAATCTTCTGACGCGCGGCAGCAATAGACGGTGGCCTCCTTGCCGCTGCGCACGATGTATAGAACCTTAGTGATCAAACCCTCGCCTAAAAACGCTTCGAGTACGTTGTCGGCTTCGATTTGCTGATTCTCGGTCATTGGGTGCTCCACGTTTCGGGGCCGTTGCGATCTTCGCGAAACCCGGTTGCCATAAATTGAGTACGGTCATTGCGAGTCCTCCTTCCTTCGAGGTTGGCTGCCGCGTCAGACATCCGCGATCGGCGTGCGCGAACGCACACCCGCGCCGCGCGGCAATTTGCGGACGCAAAAAAACCACGGGGCGCTCGCCTCCGTGGCCGATATGCAGGGGAAATCCGGTAGTTACCGGACGGCGATTACGGAAGGCGCGACGCGGCGATTTTGCGCAAGTTCATTTCGTGTACTCTTCATCGCGATCTGCACCTCCTTCAGTACAGTGTTGCCCGGAATGGCTCCAACTCTACCGCGCGCCACGCTGGTGTCAAGGCGCCAATTTCCAAAGCAGCCCGCGACGAAGGGCCGCTGCATTCAGGGCCGCTGCATATGAGGTTGGCGCCGAACACGAACGCCCTCGGAATTTTCCGCCAGAGCCTGCTCTTGTGCAACGTGAACGGGTCGAAATCTCGGCGCGGCGAGCCGCAATTGCGCGCGTTTGGTTCGCCTTCCCGTGCGGGAAGGGGCTACGGGTTAGGTCGCTCTTACGTACTGCAACCCCTTGGGAGAGAGGCGTTTCAAGCCGCCGGCAGCCGGCGCCGTGCTCCCTAACGATCGTTCGGGTTTTTGCCAGATTTGTTCATGGCTGAACTGTTCAGCCTTATGCTCGAATCCGCTTCGTGCGAAAATGATCGGGTGGAAGCAACCCGCACACTATCGCAGCCTCATTTGCGAGCCTTGTTGCCCGGCGGTTGTTGCCCTGCGGGAAAATAACCTTTCGAGAAAACGGAAAAAAGTCGAGTGAATAAGAAGCCAGGAGAGCAGGCGATAGTGGCGCGGGCGTCTCGCCCGTGGGAGACGGGTGCGCCGCAGGCGCGCCCCACCAATGAATTCTTCCGGTTGGCGCCGCACGTGTTCCGGGAGCGGAATTCAACCGCGCTCTGGAGGATGCCTTCGCGATCGCGGCAGTTCCATCCAATGTCCCGGTGCTCGCGCGTCCGCGCATTCATTGGTAGGCGGGCCGCTGGCCCGCTGTCGCCCACGGGCGAGACGCCCGCGCCACTGATCACTTGTCGGGCGCGTCAGAAGGTCCAAAAATCGATGACCGAAAAAGCTGCTAAAACGAACCCAATGTCACTAATTCGGCAGCATTTTCAAGGAGTTTATTTTTTGACCTACTAGAAAAGATACCAAACGAACCCACCGAAAAATGCCCGAAATCCAAAAATCAGGGCACCACTTTGCCCAAAAATCATGTGATCATGATCCTACAAATTGGCGATCACCGCGCGCGCGAACTCGCCAGTCTTAGCCTTCCCGCCCTGGTCCGGCGTCAGCACTTTCCCCTCCGCGTAAACCTTGCGCACTGCCGCGTCGAACCGGCGGCCCGCGTCGTCGAAGCCCAGGTACTCGAGCATCAGCGCCGCCGACATCATCGTCGCACTCGGATTGATTATCCCCTGTCCTGCGATATCCGGCGCGGTGCCATGCACCGACTCGAAGTACGCGTAGTCCTCGCCGTAGCATCCGCTCGGCGCGAGTCCGAGTCCGCCGATAATTCCGGCCGCCGCGTCGGACAGGATATCGCCGTACAGATTCGGCATCACGACGACGTCGAGATCGTGCGGCGACGCGACCAACCTGCGCGCGAAGTCGTTGACGATAAACTGCTCGTACTTGATCTCGGGATACTTCGCCGCCGTCTCCTCGACGATCTTGCGGAACAGTCCGTCCGACTCGTGCAGCATGTTGTACTTCGAGGAGCAGGTGAGCTTGCCTTTGCCGCCCGCGCGTTTGCGCTTGAGCGTGAGCTGGCAGGCGAATTCCGCGATACGACGCGTGTTGCGCTCGGTGATGATCTTGATCGCATAGATTCCGCGCTCTCCGGTATCGAGCGGGGCGCGCAGGATCCTGCTGTAGGGCGCAAGCGGCGCGAGGTTCGCGATCGGTCCTTCGAGGCCCAGGTACAGGTCCTCCAGGTTCTCGCGCACGATCACGAAATCGATTCCCTCGGGCCGCGCCATCGGACTGCGATAGCCCTTCGACCATCGGGCCGGCCGCACGTTCGCGAATGTCTGCTTGCCCCAGCGCAGATAGGTGATCGAGGTGGTCTTGCCCGAGGTCGAGCCGAACAGCGTCGTGTCCGAGGCGTCGATCGCGGCGCGCGCTTTCGCGTCGGTCTCGCCGCGCACCCATTTTTCGCCCGGCGGAAATTCCAGGTAATCGATCGGCAGCTCGATCGCCCGCAGCACTTCCATCGTGGCCGCCATCGCCTCGGGCGCGGCGTCGTCACCGGGCAGCACTACAACTTTCTTGTTTGCCAACTCATTCTCCTGATACGGTCCGCGCGCCGCGAAACCTTAGCCGCCGTAGTTCCAGCCGGTTTCCTTCATCGTCAAAACTTCGCTGTCTTTCTTGACGTGCGCTTCGGTCACCTTGCCGACCACGATGCTGTGATCGCCGAGCTCGTAGAAGCCGACCACTTCGCATTCGACCGCCGCCGGCGCGTCGCTCACGATCGGCGCGCCGTTCTTGCCGTTCTCGTACGCGAAGTCGCCGAACTTGCCGTCCTTCGGTTCGACGTGGCGGAAGAACGCGCCGGCGATCCCCTTTTGCCCGGTCCCCAGCATCGAGAGGGAGAATTGTTTCGAATCTTTCACCATCGCGTGCGATCCCGAATCCTTCTTGATCCCGACCACCACCAGCGGCGGGTTGAAGCTTGCCTGCGTCACCCAGTTGACGGTCGCGACCGTGCTCTTCCCGCCGTGCGCGGCGCCGAGAATGAACAGTCCATACGGGATCATCAGCAACGCCTGCTTTTTCGCTTTCTCATTCATGGTTTTAGAGCCTCCAGGGTTAAGCGGAATTGTACTTATGGCCGATCGCCCGGGACTCCTGCTTGAGCGATGCCCAAGTGGTATAATCTTCCCGAGAGATCACCTATGGCTCTTATCAAGCCTAAGAACCCAAAGATCAAGGGCCTCAACGAAGTCGGCCGCTACGCCGTCGGCGTGCAGTGGACCGACGGTCACGACAGCATCTACCCGCTGGACAACTTGCGCCGCCATTGTCCGTGCGACGCATGCCACGGCGCCGTCGAAGGCGATATTCCGCCGGCCAGCCAGCGTTTGGAGCGCCTGTCGCGGCTCGGCGAGCAGGCGATGTTCCTTGGATGGGCCGACGGGCATGAAACGATCCTCACGATGCGCCAGCTACGCGACATCTGCCGATGCGCCTATTGCGTCGCGGAGCCGGAGCGTCCGATCACGGGATGACAAATCTTCTCGCACGACGCTCGAATGCGCCGAAGGGAGAACCGACGACGATGCGTAAAATTACCGTTTCAGCTTTGGCAGCGGGATTGTCGGTGGCCGCAGCCGTGGGCGCCGCCCATGCGTTCCCCGTCAACATCGGCGCCGGTTCCGGATTTCAGGCGACGCCGGGCCCGAGCATGCCGATGCAGATGCTGAATCCGATGCCGGCGATGCCCACACAGCAGTTCCGCAATCTAAACGTGGTCGGCGACGTTGGAATGAAGGAATCCGAGCTTCCCACAGGCGCCAAAATTGTGCGGCTGCGGGTAGACGGCCACGACGTTTACATGCGTCTCGACACCGAACTCAGCAACGCCGAGTTGCAGTTCGATCCGAACGCGAGTTACGCCCGGGATCTCTACCGCGCGATTCTGACCAAGCGTATCGAGGTGGTCGGCCAGCAGGACCTGCGCGATCAGATCATGGCCTCGGCCGATAAATCCCAGCCGATCAAGGTCCAGGGCTACGTCTTCGATCGGACCAGCCCGTTCCTGGTGGTTAAGTCAGTCTCGAACCAATGAGCGTCGCGCACCGGTCCTAGTGCTTGACGACGCTGCCACGCCCGGTTGATCCGGAATTGAGTGCATGCAGGTTATCACGCGCGACCTGGAAGTTCGGATCGATCGCGATTGCTTTCTGGAACGCATCCGCGGCCTCGGCCGGACGCTCCAGGTCATTGAGCGCCATCCCCTTGGCGTTGTAGAGCCGCGCGTCGCGCGGCGCCTTCACAATTCCCGCGTTCGCCGCCATCAGCGCGTGCTCGGCATCGCCGACCCGCATGTAGATATCGGACAACTCCAGGAAATTTGCGGGCGACGGATTTATATGCACCGCATGCATGTACATATCGACCGCGGTCGGCCCGTCGCGCAGCAGCCCGTAGCAGAACCCCAGATCCACGTAGGCGGAGTCGTTGTTCGGATCCGCGTCGAGCGCCTTATGCAGCTCGGCGATCGCCTGATGCACCTTCGCAGTGTCGATCGGATTGGACTTTCCCGCCGCCCGGATAGTGGCTTCCGCCTGGGCGACCATCTGGTCCGATTCCGCGCGGGTTCCGGCCGCTGGCGCGCGGGCGGCGGAAAATATCGCGCACGCGCCGATCGCCAACGCTATGATGACCGCGCGGCGCAGCGCCCCGGTCCCCGCCTTTTTTCGCTCAGGTTTGACTCTTTCGAGATTTGCCACGGCGAAAACCCTAACAGTTTCCGCGCGGACTGCGAAACCAGCGCGCGTGCCACGCGGCGGAGGTTGCATTACGAAACCGCGGTTGTTTCCCCATGATCGCTCCGATTAGAATTGACCGTATGCCGCGCGATTCTTTTAACCGCGAGATCGACTACTTGCGCATCTCGGTGATCGATCGATGCAACCTGCGCTGCGTCTATTGCATGCCGCTCGAAGGACTTCGCTTCCTGCCCAATTCGGAACTCCTGACCCCGGCCGAGATCGAGACCGTCGCGCGCGCCGCGGTGAGCGTGGGCTTTCGCAAGTTTCGCCTGACCGGAGGCGAGCCGACTCTGCGCGCAGACCTGATCGAAATCGTCGAGCGGATCGCGCGCCTCGATGGCGTCGAAGGGCTGGCGCTGACGACCAACGCGTTGATGCTCGACGAGCTGGCCGCGCCGCTCAAGCGCGCGGGCCTTACCCGAATCAACGTTCATCTCGACAGCCTCGATCCCGCAACCGTCGAGCGGCAGATGCGATGGGGCAGCTTCGAGAAGATCTGGCGCGGCATCATGGCCGCGGAAGCCGCCGGGCTTACGCCGATCAAGCTCAACGCGGTCGTCACGGCGGGTTACAACGAAGACGGTGTGGTCGAGATGGCGCGGCTGACGCTCGAGCGCGACTGGCACGTCCGGTTTATCGAGCTGATGCCGCTGGGCGGCGGCGAATGCGCCACCTTGTCGGTCAAGCGCTACGTCTCGAATATCGAAACCCGCAGGCGAATCGAGGCCGCGCTCGGTCCGATGCGCGAATTGCCGAGCGAGAACCTGGCCGACGAATCACGCAACTATTCCGTTGCCGGCGCCCGCGGAGTGATCGGATTCATCAGCCCGGTGAGCGAACCTTACTGCGGCACCTGCAACCGGATGCGCCTGACGGCGGACGGAAAATTCCATCTGTGCCTGCTCAACGACGACGAACTCGACGTGCGCCGCGCGCTGCGCTCCGGCTCCGGCGACGAGCTCACCCAAGTCGCGCAAATCTTAAAGCGCGCAGTCCAACTCAAGCCGACCGGTCATCACCTGCTGGAGGGCCGCTCCACCCGCGACCGCTCGATGTACCAAATCGGCGGGTAGGCTTCCGATGCCTTAGACTTATGCCTTTGCAAGACCGCGCTCACGGAACTCCCTAATAAGAATGGTTGATCCAGCGAAGCTTGACGCCGGGGAGCCGAGGCGCTTTCAGAGACAGCAAAGCGGCCGACCCCGAACTCGCACATGGGCGCGTTGACAGCGCCGCCTGCACCGCGACCGACGATCCCCGCCTCAAGGGAGACTAGCCGTACCGCTTCATCCCGATCATCCCGGACCTCCGGTACGATGCAGGCGCAGGATTGGACTCCGTTGGAAATCTGTAACCCGAATTTGCAGGAAGAGGTTCTAATAAAATGAGAAGCGGGCAGCCGTCCGTCACCAAATCTCGAGACACGTCGTAGCAATCTGTCTCGCGTGAGCGCGTGTGATGGGACGACTAGTTTTTTTCAATCGATTCAGATGGGAGGTCAATCGATGTTTTCGAGAAAACCGTTTGTCAAACTTGGTACGATAATAACGGCGGTCGCCGCCGGACTGTTTTTCGCTTCGGGGGCGTTCGCAGCTGCCAGCGTGACGGCAGGACTCAAGCCGCTCAGCGTGCAAGCTACCGGGACCGCAGTTACTGTTTCCGGCGGATGCACGACACCCACGATCTCCTGCCCCGCCGGGCACGCGTGCTTGTGTATGACCGGCACCTACTCAATCATCGGTAACAATGGCTTCAACGGCGGGACCGCATCACTCACCCTGGGCATCGATCTAACCAATTTGGGGGATCCAATCACCGCAGTACCATCCTGCGCTCCTGCAACCGGAGTCGGCACCATCAGCGATAAGAAAGGCCGTCAGACGATCACCTTTCTCACGTCGGGGCCGGTATGCTCAACTAACAACACTGCGGCCGACGTGTTCACCGGGTCCTATGTGATCAACGGTGGAACCGGAAAATATTCTTCAGCCACCGGCGCGGGCACCATCGGCGCGGGCGCGTCGTTCCTGTTCGTGACTCCGCCGAGTGGAAATGGCGTTCCTTCACAGGCGTCGTTCAACGGCAGCGTGCAGCCCTGATCAGCGCTGCGAGACTAGCTTGATCGAATCGTCACGCAAGGCCGGCGTGGCAAAGGCCGCGAGTGCCAATGCCACGCCCTCGTGTCATCGTATTTGTAGCCTTTAGCCAACTCGGAATATTCATGCGCGCGATCTGACCGCCACTTTGACAGCCACGATGTTATCAATCACTGTATTTGTCGCTACTTGCCGCACGGCAGAATGTAGATGAATGCTTGTGTTGCACGTCCTTACAGACTTTCCAGTCAAAGTACCAAATCGGCGGGTAATAAAATGTGCTGCGGCGCAATTCCCGGGCGAGCGTGAGTGATGCGAGCCGGATTTTGCGGACGATGCGGCAGCGCCAGAGTCAATGAGGCTGACCGGTTCTGCCGCGCTTGCGGCGCGGAGATCGACTCCGCGTCTCGCAGCGCTGGCGAGTATCCGGGCGCCGGCCGATGGCGCGCGGCTGCGTTTGCGATTGCGGGAGCGATCGCCGGAACGCTGGTGACGGCGCTCGTTATGACGCTGATCGTACGCCACCCGGAAGATCAGAAGATCGCGGTCGCGAAACCTGTGGCTGCGCCCGCCGCTGAACCGCTGGGAGCGCTCATCAAGCGCGTGCGGCCCGCCGTGGTGACGCTCGAGATATACGATGCTCGCGGCAAAGAGATCGGATTCGGCAGCGGATTCTTCATTAACCGCAACGGCGAGATATTGACCAACCATCACGTGATCGAGGGCGCGGCGTCGGTCAAGGCGCGCACCGCCGATGGCGCGACGCATCCGGTGCAGGTGGTCCTGGCCGACGACAAGGACGCCGATCTGGCCAAGCTTCTGGCCTTCGTTGATTCCGACGCGCCGTACCTGAAGATCGCGGCGCAGCGCCCGCAGGTCGGCGACAGCGTGATCGTCGTCGGCAGTCCGATGGGTCTCGAGGAAACCATCACGCAGGGAATCGTCTCGGCGGTTCCCGAACAGCGCGACGACCAGAGCGATCTGGTTCCCGCCACCTTGCAGATCACGGCGGCGATCTCGGAAGGGTCGAGCGGCGGCCCGGTGCTGAACGCGAACGGAGACGTGATCGGCGTAGCGACGGCGTTCATGCGCGACGGCGAAAACCTGAGCTTCGCGGTGCCGCTCGAAAGAATCCTCGCACTCGGACGGCATCAGCCGCGCACCTTCGCGCAGTGGCATCTGCCGCGCCGCGCGCCCGACTCGAACGACCTCTATGTGGACGGGATGGCGTCGTGGCGGCTGCAGGATTGCGGTCCCGGACTGGACTATTTCAAACGCGCGCTCAAGCGCGACCCGTCGTTCGCCGAAGCGTGGTGGGGCAGGGGACTTTGCCTTAGCAATGACGGCCGCGCGGGCGACGCGATCGGCGCGTTCGATCGCGCCGTGCGGCTCAAGCCCGACTTCGCGCATGCGCATTACGATCTGGGCGTCGCCTACGCCGACCAGGGTCGTCGCGATCTCGCGACGCGCGAGTATGGAGTGCTGAAAACGCTATCGCCCGAACTGGCGCTGAGGCTTCAGGATTATATCGCGCAGGACAGCACGGCCGACGTCCCCGCGCATCCAAGCCCCGCCATCAAACGCCGCTGAGCTGCACGCGGTTCAGACACTCCCGAATCGCTTCCGTGATGGCAGCGGTCATGCTCTGACCGAATCGCCACCTGATCGCGCCTACGGGTTCCCGATCCTAGAGGTTCGGACCGCCGGTTGTCGCGGATGCCGCGGGCGCGGCTGCCGGCGAGGCTGCTGCTTCGGGAATTGGCGGCAGCGGCTGTGTCGGACCCCATAATCGCTGGATCAAGCCGTGGCCGTATGCCATCGCTTCCTGCGGGCGGCCGTGCAGATTCGCGGTCGCGGGCGCTTCGGTCTGGACGATATTCTCGCCAACGCCTTCGCGCTCGAACGGGCGCCGCAGGTCCAGCGGTGCGGGCTCGACCGCCTGGCCGGCATCGATCGGCTGATCGTCAACCACCACGACCCCTGATTTCAGGATTACGCCGCGCTCGGCGCGCAGGTCGTAAACTCCCGGCGGCAGATCGACGGAATAGGTGCCGTCGCTGCCGGTGGGCGCGATGAACATATCGTGCGAGACGCGGTTTTCGAAATGAAGCTGGCGCTGATTGGCCGGCCTGCCGCCGCGATAAACGAAGCTGCCGGTCACCACGGCCGCGCTCGCGCCGGGCACGGTAATCGCCGTAGCGAGGATCGAGAGCGCCAGCATTCCGGAGGTTTTCAGTTTCGCACGCATCGGATTATCCCTTGATACTCGATTTGATGGCGGCTTCGCGCCTATGCTTATCAAAATTCTCAAGCGAGGAAAGCATGGACCGAACCACAATCTATCACAACCCCAAGTGCGGAAACTCGCGCGGGGCGATTGCCCGGATGACCGAGCGCGGGATTGATTTCGAAACTATCGAGTATCTGAAGACGCCGCTCGATCGCGCGGGACTGGAGCGGGTTCTGGCGATGATCGAAAATCCTCCCGCCGACCTGGTGCGCAAGGATAAGCGGTTCGAGGAACTCAAACTGAAGCCCGAGAACTACACGACCCGCGAGCAGGTAATCACGCTATTGCTGAAGCATCCCGAGCTGATGCAGCGGCCGGTCGTCGTCCGCGGCAAGCACGCGGTGATCGCGCGTCCGCCCGAGAAGCTCGACGCGCTGTTCTAGAAGAGGCTAGGCGACCTTCTGGACTTTGCCGCTGCGGATGCATCGGGTGCAGACGCGGATTCGCATCACGCCGCCGCCGATCTTTGCGCGAACCTCCTGCAGGTTCGGTTCCCATCGCCGCTTGGTCTTGTTGTTGGCGTGGCTCACGTTATTTCCGACCGACGGCTGCTTGCCGCAAAGTGCACATTGTCGCATGGATTTGTCTCTCTGAATGGATTCCGAAGCTGAAGTCGAACGTCCTAGGGTAGCCCGACCTGCGGCTTGGTGAAAGAGGGTGCGAAGCTCGCGCGCAACAGCGCCTGCCCGTCGGGTTCGGCGGTCAAAAGGGCGCCCGCGTCGCATCGGCACCTGATACTCATCAGCCACGCGGCCTTGCCGAGCGCGGTTGCGTATTGATCGAGCGCGGTCTTGAGACCCACGGCGGATTTCTTGTCCTCGATCGATACGTCCTTGTCGCTCAGCACCACCTGGTCGGGCGTTGACCCGGTTGCGTCAAACATCATCTGGGAGAGCATCGCGATAAACGCGGTCTGATCGAGTCCGGGCACGTCGCTCATAAGGAGCCGGCGATATGCGGCGTCGGCGCGAGTATCGGTCTGCGTCGCGAGCGTGCGGCGGACCTGCTCGGCACGTGACGGCTCCGCGGTCGGCTCCTTTTGATACTCCGCGAGGATCGTCGATGCGCCCGCGGTATTCCCTCCGGCGATCGAGCCGAGCGTGCGCCCGAGCAGCGCCTGCGCTTTGGCGCGGCGCATCTTTTCCTGCGCGTCCGCCATCATCCTGCGCACTTCGGGATTGTCCACTCCCGCCGCTTTGAACACCGCGAGCGCCGTGTCCGGGTCGCCGCGATTGACGAGAGCCTGGGCGCATTCGAGCAGGTTGAGCGGCTGCGTCGCGCCGAGCGTCGAGGTTGATAGATAGAGCTTGGTCGCCGCCACCAGCTTCGCCTCGACCCGCACCTGAATCGATTCATAAGCCTGCCAGGTGCTGCTCGAGATCAGCCGCTGGCCGCTGGTGCGCTCGAACAGGAACTGCGCCGGGATCGAAAGAATCGCGGCCGGTCCGCTGATGATCGTCTCGCTGTCGGTGAAGGTGAAGGTGTGCCGATCTTCGGCCAGGGTCGAAAGATTGAGCGTCCAGATTTGATACGAGCCGGTAAACTTGGCTTCCGAGCCGGTCTGTACGACCTTGAACGAATCGGTCGGCAGGCTCACGACGATTACGGCGTCGAGCCTGTCGTCCAGGTCGCCGGCGACGAAGCGCTTCACGCACGCGTCAACGTCGCCCGGCGGCTGGATCGGCACCGCGTTGACGTTCGGCATCGCACCGACCAGCTTCTCGACGTCATTTTCAGCCTGGGGCGAAATCGGGCCGAGCGCTCCGACTCCGATCTTGACCTCGGCCAGCGCGGGAGCCGCGAACTGCAGCACCGCCGCCGCGAGCGCGAGCATCAATGTGATGGAGAATTTGCGTGTCATCCTGAAAAGCTCCCTTGCGAGACCCGCCAAGCTATCCTGAGTACGCGTCGAAGTTCAATTTCAGGCCGACCGCCGCGGAGCGGCTTGAGTATCCGGTGCAAAAGCCGCATTGTCTAGCGGGATGTCTTTCCTTCCAATGACGGTCGTGGTGCGATGAGCGAGCGGCTGATCCACATCCTGCCCGAACAAGTTGCGAGCCAGATTGCGGCCGGAGAGGTCGTCGAGCGGCCCGCCTCCGCAGTTAAGGAGCTGGTCGAGAACTCGCTCGATGCGGGCGCGAGCCGGATTGATATCACGATTGAACGGGGCGGATGCGCGCGATTCGCGGTTGCGGACGACGGATGCGGGATGAGCCGCGAGGACGCGATTCTCGCGCTGCGGCGTCATGCGACCTCGAAGATTCGCAGCGCCTCCGACCTGGTTGCGATCCGCACGCTGGGCTTTCGCGGCGAAGCGCTCGCCTCGATCGCAAGTGTGGCGCGGATGACGCTGCGCACGCGCGCCGCCAATTCATCGGCGGTCGAGATCATGGCGCTGGGCGGCGAGATCGAAGAGGTTCGCGACTCGGCCGCGGCGCAGGGCACCCAGATCGACGTCCGCGATCTTTTCTTCAACACTCCGGCGCGGCTCAAATTCCTGAAAACGGTTGCGACCGAGCAGGGCGCGATTGCCGAGGCGATCCAGCGCGTCGCGCTGGCGAATCATCGGGTCGCATTTTCGCTTAATGCCGACGGCCGCGTGATGTTCGATCTCACCCGCGCGGCGTCGCCGCTGGAACGCGTGCGGCAACTGTTCGGCGCCAAGCTGGCCGAGCGGATGCTCGGGTTCGACGCAGTACGCGCGCCGGTTCGCGTGCGCGGACTCGCCACGATGAGCCAGGAGTCGTTCGCCTCTGCGCGGATGATCTTCACTTTCGTCAACGGCCGCGTGGTCCGCGACAAGCTGCTCGCGCGCGCGATCGCGCAGGCCTATCAGACGCTGTTGCCGCGCGGGCGTTACCCGGCGGTGGTGCTGTTCGTTGAGCTGCGCCACGAAGAGGTGGACGTGAATGTCCATCCGATGAAAACCGAGGTGCGGTTTCGCAATTCGGGCGCGGTGTTCGAGGCGGTCTATCATGCGCTGCGCGATCGGCTCTCGAACCAGAGCGAGGCCGCACGCGATCGGGTCCCCGATGCCGCTTTCCCGCCAGCCGTTCCTGTGGCGAGCATCGAAGCAGCGGCGACGCTCGCGCGCGCGCCTGAATCTCCGACGCATGATTTTCCTGCTCCCGCGACGGACTCCCCGCGTGCGCTACGACTGGTTCCCGACGCTGCGCGATCGGTTGCGACCCAGCGCGCGCTCGGCCTGGGCTTCGCTGCGGCAGCCGATCCCGCCCGCACCGATGCGCGTCCGGAAGCGGGCGTGCCGATGTATTCGCAACTGCGGGTGCTCGGGCAGATCTTCGCCGGTTATATCGCGCTCGAAAGCGACGAGGGAATGCTCTTGGTCGATCAGCATGCCGCGCACGAACGGGTCACGTTCGAAAGACTGCGCGCCGAGTTGCGCGACGGCGGCGTCCGCATCCAGGCGCTGCTGGTCGCGGCCACGATCGAGCTCAACCCTGCGCGCGCGGCGCAGATTCATGGCGCGATACCGGAACTGCGCGCGATGGGCTTCGACGTCGAGAGCTTCGGGCCATCCTCGCTCGTGCTCAAGGGAACGCCGGCGGTGTTCGGAGCCGAGGGCGGCGCGAAGTTGCTGTCGGACATGATCGACAGTATCGGCGAGACACCGATTCGCGCGGGCGGAGAGGCGGCATTCGAAAACCTGCTGAAGCAGCTCGCCTGCCACGGCTCGGTGCGGGTGGGCCGCGTGCTCGAACCGCCGGAGATTCACGCGCTGCTGGCCGAGCTCGATCGCACCGAATTTAAAACCAACTGCCCGCACGGTCGCCCGGTGCATATACGTTTCCCGCGCGGACAGATCGAACGGATGTTCCGGCGATGAGCCCGCTTTGATAATTGGCAACTTTCCCGGTACTGCGGTGTCATTCCCGCGTGTGGCTGCCGCGCGAGGAATCCCGGACGAGAGGCCGCTGCATGAGGCGTGAACTCGGAGCATGGACGCCCCGGGATTTCTCCCTTCGGTCGAAATGACGATTGCGGGCTCGGCTGAAGATATGAAGCTCATGCACCACGCCCACATAACTCATGCGCCAAGCCCGCATCCGTCATTTCGACCGAAGGGAGAAATCCCGAGGCGGTGATGCAGCCGCCTGCGAGTGGCGGAGAGCCTGACGGTAAGAGCGGCAGCCGCTTGCGCCGATGACAAGCTGCGAGCGGGCGTTAACAGTCGAATGCGAATGACGGCGGATGGAAGACTAGTGGCTCACCAAATTGATCCACGGTCCGGTTTTTCAGAGGCTCGGCCGCGCATACGAATTTGCGCCGGGTTTATCGTCGGGCCGACCGGCGCGGGCAAGACTGCGCTCGCGCTCGAAGTCGCCGAGCGGCTCGGCGCAGAAATCGTCAACGCGGACTCGCGGCAGTTTTATCGCGGGATGGATCTCGGCACCGCGAAGCCGACGGCCGACGAACGCGCTCGCGTGCGGCATCACCTTATAGATGTGCGCGCGCCCGACGCTCCGCTCGACGTGGCGGGGTTCGTCGCGATTGCGCGCGCGGCGATCGAAGAGATCGCGGCTCGCGGTCGGCGGGTGCTGGTCGTGGGCGGCAGCGGACTGTACCTGCGCGCGCTGCAAGGCGGTATCTTTCACGGTCCGGCCGCGTCGGCGGAAATTCGCGCGCGGCTTGCGCGTGAGGCCGACGATCACGGATTGGAGCATCTGCATGGCCGCCTGCGCGAGATCGATCCTGCGGCAGCAGCGCGAATCGGCCACAACGATCTCTATCGCATCATGCGCGCGCTCGAAGTCTTCGAGCTGACCGGTGAGCCGATAAGCGCGCATCAGGCGCGCCACGCGTTTTCCGCGCGCGAGTACGACAGCCTGACCATCGCTATTTCGCCTGAGCGCGGGAAACTCTACCGGGCGATCGACGCGCGCTTCGACGCGATGCTGGCTGCCGGATTGGTGGCGGAAGTTCGTGCGCTGCTGGCGGCGGGATACGCGCCCGAGCGGCCTCCGCTCGCGACGATCGGCTACAAGCAGATCGCGCGGCATCTCGGCGGCGAAATCACGCTGGCCGAAGCGGTCGCGCTCGCCAAGCGCGACTCGCGCCGGCTGGCCAAGCGCCAACTCACCTGGTTTCGCGCCGATCCGGAACTCAAATGGCTTGACCCGGCGCGTCCGACCGAGCACGCTTTGGAACTGTTCGCGGAATTTTTCGCTCCGAAAGAATCGTGAGAGAAAAGGTGAAACGGCAACCCAAACCCAATCACAACGGCAATCGTCCGCAGGCGAGACTTGAAGCGGCGGTCGCCGCGGAAGCCGCGGTGGGGCTGACCCCGATCGAGCGCGTGCGCCTGGCGCGGCATCCGGCGCGTCCGCAGACGCTCGACTATATAGGGGCGCTCATCGGAGAGTTTATCGAGGTTCACGGCGACCGGCGGTTTGGCGATGACGGCGCGATCGTCGCGGGGCTCGGCTACTTCGGCAAGCGTGCGGTCGCGATCGTCGGGCAGCAGCGCGGCCGCACCACGACCGAGCGAATCAAGCGCAACTTTGGCAAGCCGCATCCCGAGGGTTACCGCAAGGCGGCGCGGGTTTATGAGCTGGCGGATCATTTCCGGCTTCCGGTGATAACTTTTATCGACACGCAGGGCGCGGAGTCGGGAGTCGGCGCGGAGGAGCGCGGGCAGCATGAGGCGATCGCGCGCGACCTCGAGCTGATGGCGCGCCTCGAGGTTCCGGTCATCGCATGTGTGATTGGCGAAGGCGGTTCCGGAGGGGCGCTCGCGCTCGGAGTGGCGAACGTCGTGCTGATGCAGGAAAACAGCTCGTACTCGGTGATCACGCCCGAGGGCTGCGCCGCGATTTTGTGGCGCGAGGCGACGGACGATAACGTCGCGAGGGCGGCGGCGGCGCTCAGAATCTCCGCGCCCGATCTGCTCGAATTCGGCGTGATCGACGAGATCGTTCCGGAGCCACCGGGCGGAGCGCATACCGCGTCCGACGAAGCAGCGCATATCCTGGGCGACGCGATCGGGCGGCATCTGGCGCGCCTGTGCAAGCGTGGACCGGCGGAGCTGCGGATGGCGCGCGAACGCAAGTTCGCCGCGATCGGAACCTCCTACCTGACGCGCGTTGAAAACCCCGCGACGATCAGTTAGCCATAGTCGTTCCTCATGGCTTCCCGGACTGCGAAAAAGAGCGCTCCCGCGCGTAGTAAAGCAGCTCGCGTCGAACAGCGCGCCGCGATCCTCGACGAGCTTCCCTCGCTTGTGAGCCTGCGCGAACGGATCGACGAGATCGATCGCAAGATTCTGGCGCTGGCAGCGATGCGCGGCGCAATCGCCCTGCAGGTCGGCCAGCTCAAGCACTCGACCGGCGAGATCGTCTACGTGCCCTCGCGCGAGCGGGCGATTATCGATCGAATGATCGCGGAGAACCCGGGTCCGCTTGCGCCCGAGCATATCAAGCACATCTTCACCGAAGTGATTTCGGCCTGCCGCGGGCTAGAGCATGCGGCGCGGATCGCGTTTCTGGGCCCGGAGCATACCTACTCGCACGAGGCCGCGCGCGAGCGCTTCGGTTCGAGCGTCGAGTTTGCGCCGCTGAGCTCGTTTGCGGCGGTGTTCCAGGCGGTCGAAAGCGGTCGCGCGGATTTTGGCGTGGTCCCGGTCGAGAACTCGACCGAAGGCTCGATCGTATCGACGCTGGATCTGCTGATCGATACGCGGCTTAAGATTATCGGCGAGATCCTGCTGCCGGTCCGCCACGCGCTCTTGTCGCTCAGCGGGGATCCGCGCGCGATCACCAAAATCGTGTCGCATCAGCAGTCGCTTGCGCAGTGCCGCGGATATTTGCAAGCCAACTTTCCGAATTGCGAGATCGAAGCGGTCGCCTCGAACGGGTTTGCAGCTGAGCGCGCAGCGCGCGACCCGTCGCTCGCGGCGATCGCCCCGCGTCCGGCGGGTGCGGCGTACGGACTCACTACGATTGCCGAAAATATCCAGGACCTCGCGACCAACACCACGCGCTTTCTCGTGATGGGGGCGCGGCCGGTCGAGCGCACCGGCGCGGACAAGACCACGGTGCTGTTCGCGGTGGCCGATAAAGTAGGCGCGCTGTTCAAGGCGATCAGCCTGTTCGCGCGCAACTCGATCAACATCTCGAAAATCGAATCGCGTCCGCTGCGCGCGCGTCCGTGGGAATATATTTTCTTCGTCGATCTTACCGGGCATAGCGAGGACCCAAAACTCAAGCGCGCGCTCAAGGCGCTGGAACGCGAAGCCCTTTTTTCCAAGGTGCTGGGATCGTATCCTGAAGGCAGGTCGGCCGCCGGCTAGCGCGGCTGCTCAACTCTTTTGATCAAAGCTGACGATCTGGTTCTGCCGCCGGTTGCGGCGCTAAATCCCTACGAGCCCGGAAAGCCGATCGAGGAGTTGCAACGCGAGCTCGGAATCGGAGAGCCGGTCAAGCTCGCGTCGAACGAAAATCCTCTCGGCCCCTCGCCGCGCGCGGTCGCGGCGGTCAAAGCCGCGCTCGCGGACTTAAACCGCTATCCCGACGGCGGATGCTACGAGCTGCGCAAAAGAATCGCTCAGAAGCATCACGTCGCGCCGGAGCAGATCTTCGCGGCCGGCGGATCGGTCGAGGTGATCAATCTGCTCGCGTTTCTGTTTATCCGGCCCGGGCTGAATTCGGTTTTCTCCGAGCATGCGTTCGCGATCTATCCGCTGGCGACTGTGGCCGCGGGTGGAAGCTTCAAGGCGGCGCCGACGAGCGATGGCTACGCGCACGATCTGGATGCGATCGCCGACGCGATCGACGCCAACACGCGTATCGCTTTTCTCGGTAATCCAAATAATCCCACCGGCACGATCTATCGGCGCGCCGAGTGGAAACGGTTCCTCGCGCGGGTGCCCGAGCACGTGGTGATCGTCGCCGACGAGGCGTACTTCGAGTTCGTGCGCGACCCCGACTACCCCGATTCGCTCGAGGATCACGACGGGCGGCGGCTGATCGTCACGATGCGCACGTTCTCGAAAATTTTCGGGCTCGCGGGACTCCGCGTCGGTTACGCGGTCGCGCAGCCGGATATTGTCCGGCTGCTCAACAATGTCCGCCAGCCGTTCAACGTGACCTCGCTCGCGCAGGTCGCGGTGCTCGCCGCGATGGACGATACGGCGCACGTCGAGCGCACGCTCAAAGTCAATGCGGACGGGATGGCGTATCTCGAAGACGAGTTTCGCCGGCTCGGGCTCTCCTTTGTGCCGAGCCATGCAAATTTTCTACTGACCGAGGTCGGCGACGGCCGCGCCGTATATGACGCGCTTCTACGCAAGGGCGTGATCGTGCGCCCGATGAACGGTTACGGCTATCCTCACCATCTGCGTATCAGCGTCGGACTGCCCGAGGAAAATCGCCGTCTGGTCGAAGCGCTGGAGCAGGTAATTCCGCGCTGAGCGCGCGCGCCGATGACGCAGTTATTCAAACAGATGACGATCGCGGGCGTCGGGCTTATCGGCGGCTCGCTGGCGCTGGTTGCGCGGCGCGAGGGTCTGGTCGGCCGAATCGTCGGCCTCGGACGCACGCAGCCGAATCTCGACGTCGCGCTCGAGCGCGGGATGCTCGACGCCGCCACGCGCGATCCGGTCCTTGCGGCGGAGGGGGCGGACCTGCTGATGCTCGCGGTGCCGATCTTGACGATGCGCGCGACGCTCGAGCAGATGATTCCGAAGCTCGCGCCGCACGCGGTCATTACCGATGTCGGCAGCGTCAAGGGATGGGTCGTGCGCGAACTCGAACCGCTGATTCCCGCCGGGATGGCGCTGGTCGCGGCGCATCCCGTGGCGGGCAAAGAAACTGTGGGCGCTGTTTCCGCCGATCCGGAATTGTTTCGCGGGCGGCGCGTGATCATCACCCCCTCGGCGAAAAGCACCGCCGACGCGGTCGCGCGAGTCGAGGCGCTGTGGGCGGCGACCGGAGCGCGGGTCGAGAAGATGGATCCCGATCTCCACGACGCGATTCTGGCGCGCGCCAGCCATCTGCCGCAGATCGTCGCGAGTGCTTTGGGCGCGGCGCTGGCCGACGAGCGCGTGGGCGGGATGCTGGCGGCGGAGTTCGGCGCGAGCGGGCTGCGCGACACGACGCGGCTTGCGGGATCGTCGTGGGAGATGTGGCGCGACATCTTTATCACCAATCGCGACGCGATCGTCGCCGCGCTCAAGCTGTTCGGATCGACCGTCGATGAATTCCAGGAGCTGATCGAAACCGGCGATATGCCCGCGCTGGAGAAAATTTTCAACCGGGGCCGCGTGATGCGCGAGAGACTCAAGTGACGCGGGCGAAACCTATCGTCGCGATCGACGGACCAGTCGGCGCCGGCAAATCGACCGTGGCCCGCGCCCTGGCGCGCGAGCTGGGCTTTCGTTACCTGAACACCGGCGCGATGTATCGTGCGGTTGCGATTGCCGCGAGCGAGGCTGGACTCGATCTGTCGGCGCCGGACCTCGAAGCGAAGCTTGCGCCGGTACTCGCCGCGATCAGAATTTCATTCGAAGGCGAGCGGATCGTGCTTGGTGGCGCCGACGTGACCGAGCGCGTGACCGATCCCGCGATCAGCGACCTGGCCTCGCGCTTGTCCGCGCTGGGTGCGGTGCGGGCGCGGATGCGCGAGTTGCAGCGCGCGGCGGGAGGCGAGGGTGGCGTGGTGATGGAAGGGCGCGATATCGGCACCGCAATCTTCCCCGACGCGGAGTTCAAGTTCTTTCTCGACGCCGACGTCGCAGTGCGCGCGCGCCGGCGCTACGAGGAACTGGCTGCCAAGGGCGCGTCGATAAGCTATGATCAGGTGTTCGAGCAATTGCGTGAGCGCGACGCGCGCGATTCGAGCCGGGTGCTCGCTCCGCTCAAGCGCGCCGATGATGCTATAGTCGTGGACTCGACCGCGCTCGATATACCTGCGGTCACAAATGCGATAAAAGAACATATACTGGCTGCGACCAACGCAGGTAAGGGGTTGAAACGCAGCTAGCCCGGTTGTAAGTTTCGCATCAGCTTCGAAGTTCCCGGAAGGTCCCACTACATGGAGAAAGTTTTGCCTGAAAAACTCGGCGGAGGAGAAAATGATTTCGAGTCGCTGATGGAAGAGAGCCTGAAGGCTCCGCGCCCCGGTGATGTGCTCATCGGGCGAGTCCTCCTCATAACCCGCGACCACGTCATCATCGATATCAACTACAAGTGCGAGGGCCAGGTCCCCGTCGCTGAATTCTACGACGCCAACGGAAATCCGACCGTCAAGGAAGGCGACGAGGTCGACGTTTATTTCGAGGGCACCGAGACCGACAACGGCACGGTGATGCTCTCGCACGCGAAGGCCGAGAAATTCAAAGTCTGGCGCGAGCTCGACCGCGCCTTCCAGAGCGAGACGCCGGTCGAAGGCGTCGTGCTGGGCAAAGTCAAAGGGGGCCTCAAGGTCGATATCGGAGTGCCGGCGTTCCTGCCCGGCTCGCATGTAGATATTCGTCCGGCGCGCAACCTCGATCGCTACGTGGGCCAGCGCGGACGGTTTCAGATCCTCAAGTTCAATCGCGCCCGCGGCAACGTGGTGGTGTCGCGCCGCAGCGTGCTCGAACGCGAACGCTCTTCGCTCAAAGAGCAGACGCTCAAGGTTCTGGAAGAGGGCGTTATCCTCGAGGGCACCGTCAAGAACATCACCGATTACGGCGCGTTCATCGATCTCGGCGGAATCGACGGCCTGCTCCATATCACCGATATGTCGTGGGGACGCCTGGCGCATCCGTCGGAAGTGCTGAAGGTCGGCGAGAAAGTTAAGGTGGTGGTCCTCAAGTACGACGCGCAGCGCGAGCGCGTGTCGTTGGGGATGAAGCAGATCATGGCCGACCCGTGGAGTAAGGTGACCGAGCTCTATCCTCCGGGCACGCGGGTTCATGGCAAGGTCGTGAGTGTCACCGATTACGGCGCCTTCGTCGAGCTGGAGAAAGGCGTCGAGGGTCTGATTCACGTCTCCGAGATGAGCTGGAGCAAGCGCGCGGTTCATCCCTCGAAGGTGGTTAATCCCGGCGACGGAGTCGAAGTCCAGGTGCTGGGTGTCGACGAAGCCAACCGGCGCATCTCGCTCGGGCTTAAGCAGACCGAACCGAATCCGTGGGTTGCGCTGGCCGAGCAGCATCCGGTGGGCAGCCATGTCTCGGGCAAAGTTAAGTCGATCACCGACTTCGGCGCGTTCGTCGAGATCGAGCCGGGAATCGACGGACTGGTGCATATCTCGGATCTGTCGTGGACCAAAAAAATCCGGCATCCGAGCGAGATGGTGAAGAAGGGCGATGACGTCGAGGCGGTGGTGCTCGGGATCGACGCGGAGAACGAGCGCGTCAGCCTGGGCGTCAAGCAGCTGACGCCCGATCCGTGGAACACGATCGCGGAGCGGTATCCGCCCAACACCCGGATCCATGGGAAGGTCAGTTCAGTTGCGGATTTCGGCGTGTTCGTCGAAATCGAAGAAGGGATCGAAGGGCTGATCCACATTTCGCAGCTCTCCAACGAGCGCGTGGACAAGCCGTCGTCGCTGTTCAAGGTTGACGACCAGGTCGAAGCGCTGGTGGTTCAGCTTGACGCGAAGGAACGCCGTATCGGATTGTCGATCAAGGCGCTCAAGGCGCACGAGGAACGCGAAGAAATGCAGGCCTATCTCAAGCGCGAGCATGAGAATGCGCGGTTCTCGATGGAGGATATCCTGAACGAGGAACTGCGCCTCGATCGCGATGACGGCGACCGCCGCGCCTCACGCGGCCGCCGCGACCGCTAACCGCGCCGCCTGGGGAAAGTCGCACTGCCACGGCCATGACCAAGCGCGCGATTATCGAGGAGCTGCTCTCGCGTCATCATAGCTGCTCGCATCGGCAGTCCGAGACGATCGTCAACGCGATGTTCGATGCGATGGCGAATGTGCTGGCGGACGGCAAGCGAATCGAGATTCGCGGCTTCGGAAGTTTCGGAGTCAAGGATCGCGGCGCCCGCCAGGGGCGCAATCCCAAGACCGGCGAAGTAGTCCCGGTGGACGCCAAGCGCATCCCTTATTTCCGCGCAGGCAAGGAATTACGCATCGAGGTTAATGGCTCGGAAGACGCGGCGCGCTAAGGCCGCGCGCTCTCTCAAAGAGCCGCCGCCGGCCGGGGCGCGCCTGTGGGCGCCGTGGCGCTACACCTATCTGACCTCGGCGCGAGGCGGAAAGCCCGAATGCATCTTCTGCTTCACCCGCTTGACCGCGGCCGGACGGCGCAAGCGGCTGGTGATGCTCGAGACCGGGCGCGCGGTCGTGATGCTCAATCGCTATCCCTACAGCAATGGACATGTGATGGTCGCGCCGCGGCGCCATGTCGCGTCGCCCGAGCTGCTGTCGCGCGACGAGCGGACCGAAATCGGGGAGCTGGTGGCGCAAGCGATCACGATCCTGCGCGCGGAATTGGGGCCCTCGGGCGTCAACGTGGGCGCCAATCTGGGCCGCAGCGCCGGCGCGGGATTCGCCGAGCATATGCATTGGCACGTAGTCCCGCGCTGGGACGGCGACAACAACTTCATGCCGGTGCTTGCCTCGACGCGCGTGCTGTCGCAGAGTCTCGAAGACAGCTACACGCAACTGAGCCCGCTTTTCAAAGCGATCGAGGCTGGTTTATCCTGAACAGGGAAGGCGCTCCGGGAATTACCGATGGACCAAACTCTGACCAATATCCGCACCCTCGGCGAACTTCGTTCCGCCGGTTATGAAACTCTGCCCGTGCGCATGGAGATGCGCCGCAATCTGCTCGCGCGGCTGCGCGCGAAAGAGGGCATCCTGCCGGGAATCGTCGGCTACGAAGAGACGGTGGTGCCCGAGATCGAGAACGGGATTCTCGCGGGGCATCACATGATCTTCCTGGGCGAGCGCGGCCAGGCGAAGTCGCGGATCATCCGCGCGCTGGTGAGCTTGCTCGACGAGTTTGTGCCCGCCGTTGCCGGATGTGAAATCGACGACGATCCGTTCGCGCCGATCTGCCGCCGATGCCGCCGGATGGCCGAGGAGAAAGGCGACGAGCTCGAGATTCACTGGATCGGCCGCGACCGCCGCTACGCCGAGAAGCTCGCGACCCCGGACGTCTCGGTCGCCGACCTGATCGGCGAGATCGATCCGATCAAAGTGGCCGAGGGCCGCTACCTCGCCGACGAGGAAACCATCCACTACGGACTTATCCCGCGCACCAACCGCGGAATCTTCGCGATCAATGAGCTGCCCGATCTGACCGAGAAGGTGCAGGTGGGACTGTTCAACCTGATGGAAGAGAAAGACGTCCAGATCAAAGGCTACAAGATTCGCCTGCCGGTGGACGTGGTGTTCGTCGCGAGCGCGAACCCGGAAGATTACACCTCGCGCGGCAGAATCATCACGCCGCTCAAGGATCGATTCGATATTCAGATTCGCACGCATTATCCCAAGAAGATCGAAGACGAGATCGCGATTATGGAGCAGGAGGCGCTCTATCCGCCGCGCCCCGGGATGGACGTGCGCGTTCCGCAATTTCTGAAGGACATTATCGCGCAGATTACGTTCGAGGCGCGCGGCTCGAACGAGATCAACCAGTCGTCGGGAGTTTCGGTTCGCGTGACGATCAACAACTTCGAATCGGTGCTCTCGAACGCGGAGAAGCGTTCGGTCGTCAACGGCGAGAACGAGATCGTTCCGCGCATCTCTGATCTGCATTCGCTCTACGCCTCGACCGCCGGAAAGATCGAGCTCGAATACGTGGGCGAGGACAAGAAGGAAGACGACCTGGTCGAGCGGCTGATCAATCGCGCGGTGCTGAAAGTTTTCGATCGCTACTTGAAACTCGACGACCTGAAAAAGGTCAGCAGCTATTTCGAACAGGGCTGGGGCGTCGAGGTTTCCGATCGCGCGCCTTCGTCGGAATACATGGAGCCGCTGCGCGAGGTCACCGGCCTGCGCGAGGCGATTGCGGCGCTCGGACCGTTCGAGACTCCGGGGCTGATGGCGGCGGCGAGCGAATTTATTTTCGAGGGTCTGCACCTCCATCAGAAACTAAACAAGGACCGCCAGGGCGGCCGCTTCGCCTATCATTCCTGATCCTGCCTGATCCTGGCGGATAAACAGGCGCGCGATGGTTAATACACGCTACACGCAGTGGGACGGCACGCAGAAGCTCAAGCTCGACGCTGACAAGGTGTTCGAGAAGCTCGCGGAGTACATGTCCTATACCGACGACGTCCGCCAGGCGATGGATTGGATGATGCGCCAGGGGATGGAGTTCGACGGCGTGCAGGTGATGGGACTCGAAGAGTTCATCGAGCAACTGCGCCAGGAGATGCGCCAGCGCTATCGCGATTTCAATCTCAAGAGCTCGCTCTCCGAAATGGAGCAGAAGCTCGAAGACATCCTGAACCGCGAGCGCAACACGCTTGATTCGCTGAAGGGGCAGAAGCCCGGCGTCGAGGACAAACAGCGCGAACTCGCCCGAACGCCGCGGCGCCTGTCGGAAGCGATCCGCAAGCTCGAGGGCTACGACTTCGAGGACGCGCAGGCCAAAGCCGATTTCGACGAGCTGCTCGAAGAATACGAAAATATCCGCGATCTCGAAAATTTCCGCGATCGCAACCAGCACATGTTCCACGGGCAGAAGAGCCTCGGCTACCAGGAGTCGCTCGACCTGATGCGCGAGATGGAACGGATGCGCCAGCTCGAACAGGACCTGATGTCCGGGAACTTCGAGACCATCTCGATGGAGGATCTTCAGCAGATTCTCGGACAGCAGGCGGCCAAAGATTTTCAGAATCTGAAACAGGTGATGGTGCTGCTGGCGGACTCGGGCTACGTGATGCCCAAGGGCGATCACTTTCAGCTCTCGCCCAAGGGCGTGCGGCGAATCGGCCAGCTCGCGCTGCGGGACATCTACCAGAACCTGCTGAAGGACCGCGGCGGTTCGCACGCGACCGACCATCGCGGCGTCACCGAGATGCGGCCCGACGAGACCAAGCCCTACACCTTCGGCGACCCGATGAATCTCGATCTGGTTGGGACGCTCAAGAAAGCACTGGCGCGCAAGGCCGGCGTGCCGCTCGAGCTCGCTCCGAGCGACTTCGAGATTTACGAAAGCGATTTCGGCAGTACCTCATCGACGGTGCTGTGCCTCGACATGTCGTGGTCGATGAGCTGGGAAGGGCGGTTCGCGGCGGCGAAGAAAGTCGCGATGGCGATGGAGACGCTCATCCGGTCGAAGTTCCCGCGCGACTATTTTTCAATCGTCGGGTTCTTTACCCGCGCGGTCGAGTTGAAGCTCAAAGACCTGCCCGAGGCGTCGTGGAACATGGGCGACCCGTTCACGAATCTGCAGGACGGACTGCGCCTCGCGTCGGACCTGCTGGGGCGGCATCCGTCGCGCAACCAGCACATCATCGTGATCACCGACGGACAGCCGACCGCGTATTTTCTGAACAAGCGGCTCTACTGTGAATGGCCGCTCTCGTTCGGCGGCATCAGCATGCGCGCCGCGCAGGAGACGCTGAAGGAAGTCGAGCGAATCACGCGCAAGGGCATCACGATCAATACGTTCATGCTCGACGACTCGCCGAGCCTGCGCGCCTTCGTCGAGAAGATGACGCAGATAAATCGCGGCCGCGCGCTCTACACCCGCCCCGACCATCTGGGCGAATACATGCTGGTCGATTATCTCTCGAAGAAGCGCAAGCGTGCCTGAGCCGCGCCGCGAGCATTGCGCGGCACCGGCGGCGGGCGTTATCCACGAGGGCGATGCGATCGCCGTGATGAGCGGATGGCCCGACGCGTCGATCGACGCGTGCATTACCGATCCTCCCTACAACATGAGCGGGCGTAAAGGCCTCAAGTGGGCGTTCAGCACGCACGTTACCATGGAGCAGCGCTGGGACCGGTTCACCCCGGAAGAGTACGTAGAGTTTACGCGGCGGTGGCTCGGCGAGGTCTGCCGCGTGGTGCGTCCCAACGGAAACATCCTTGTGTTTGGCAGCTTCCATAACATCTATGTGATCGGATACGTGCTGGGGCAGTTGCTCAACCGGCGCATCCTGCAGCAGATCACCTGGTTCAAGCCCAACGCGCAGCCGAACATCACCGGCAGGCTTCCGACCGAGAGCACCGAGTATGTCATCTGGGCCTGCAACAACACGCCCGAGCGCGCAAGCCATTGGACCTTCGACTACGCGATGTCCAAGGAGATCGGCGGCGGCAAGCAACTGCGCAATCTGTGGAGCATTCCGTGCACGCCGCGATCGGAGCGAGCCGCCGGCAAGCATCCGACGCAGAAGCCGCTCGAGATCGCACAGAGAATCGTGCGGCTCTGGACCGGGCCAGACGAATTGGTGCTGGACTGCTTTCTCGGCACTGGCACGACCGCGGTTGCCGCGCAGACGCTCGGACGGCGATGGATCGGGATCGAGCGGGACCCCGCGTATGCCGCGATCGCGCGCAGCCGAATCGCCGAAGCGAGTGCGCAGCTATCGCGCGGGCGATGACGCCGCGCGCGGCAAAGGCTCTGCGGCGGCAGAGGCGCGCGCAGTATCGCTTTCGGGAAGCTGCCAGGTTCCGCCGATCTGCCGAAGCACGATCCGATTCGCCTGATCTCCGGCCGCTCGTATCAGCCGCGAGAGCGGCTCGTCCATCGGCTCCTTCGAGAGCTTGAACGTCCCCCAGTGAATCGGCAGCAGATACTTCGCGCCCGTCTGCTGGAACATCGACCAGACCTGCTCGGGATTCGCGTGATTGCGAATCCACGGATCGTAGGCGCCGATCGAAAAGGCCGCGACCTCGGGCGGATCGCTCGCCAGCGCCGCGAATACATCGGTGTTCGCGCTATCGCACGCCAGCAGCATCCGCACGCCATTCTTCTCGAGCACGTAGCTGTTGAATCCGTAGTCGTCGCCGAACGGGGGCCACCGCTTACCCCAATGTTTGGCGGCCATCGCGCGCACGGTCAGCCCTTTAACCTCGGTTGATTCGCCCCACCTGAGCTCGCGCACGTCGGTGAAGCCGAGCGGCGTGATCAGCGCCGAACACTTGTCGCACACGATCACGGTCGCACTCTTCGGAAGCCGTTTGAGCGACGGAATGTCCAGATGATCCATATGCGCGTGCGTTATCAGAATGACGTCGAGGTTCTGCAAATCGGCCGGCGCAAGCGGAGGCGGAGTCACGCGGCGCGGCCCGATCGTGAAGATCGAATCGAACGCGAGTCCGACCCGGTCGAACAGCGACGGATCGGTCAGCACGCGCACGCCCAGGTAGTTCATGACCAACGTCGCGTGGCCGAGGTTCGCGATGCTGAGCGCGCTATTGGGCCATGCTGCCGGATTCGGATGGCCGACAGATTCGGCCGCGGCGGATTCCATCGCACCAGCGTATGACCGTGCGACCGCGCATGCCAGCGCCAGCGCGAACGCGGCGGCGAAGAAGCGGATCGCCGCGGTCCGGCGCTTCACGCGTGAGTCGCCGGTGATTTTCAATGGAGCGGTTTGAAGCAGGGAAGGTTTTTCACCAGCACGTATCCGTAGGTGCGCCCGTGCCATTGGAATTTGCCGGTGGCCGGCCCGAACACTTCAGTTACGGTCGTTTCCTGATCGCTATCGGCGATAGTTTCGGTATCTTCGGGCGCATAGGCCAGGTACTTCGGATCGCCGCCGCGTTTGAGTTGGCTCGCCAGCTCGGGCGAGAACTGCAGCTTGGCGATTCCCGGTTTCGGCTGCCATCCGTCCGCCGGCGCCATCTTCTTCTGCACGATCGCCCATTTCATTCCGTCGCCGGAGTCGATCAGGCGCCATTGCCGCGACTCGATTTCGTCATCCGCGTTCTTGCGAACTTCCTCGACTCCCGGCGGAGTTTGCACCAGCGTGTCGCATCGCTCGTCCTGCTCGTCGCTCGGTCCGGCAGTATTGCGGTCAGGACCTTTGGCAGCTTGAATTCCGGCGTATTCGCCCAGGCTCATCGCGGCCGGCGCAACCGTGGTGAGCCCGAGGGCGCATCCCGCAAGCGCGCTCAACCCCGCGCACAAGATCGGCAGCGCCAGAGCCTGCGCACAGGGGCGCAATTTCGTGACTCGCACGCGCATCAGGGCCTGACAGCGATCACGAGGGATGAGGTGAATGGCGGGCTTGGCAGATCTTCGCGGCGTGCGCCGCTGAAGCCGGCGTCGGCGAGCCATCCGGCGATTTCCTCGAACGAGTAGTCGCGGCCGCGCGTCGCGAGCAACAGGTAGAGCGAGAAGACCGCGCCGGCGCGCGGATGGGTCAGTTCGCGGTTCATCACGTGATCCTTGATGACAATGGTGCCACCCGGGACGAGCGATCGAAAGCACTTGCGCATCAGTTCCGAGTTGGTCTCCGCGGTCTCGCTGTGGATGATATTGGACACGAAGATCGCGTTGACCGGTCCCGGCAATTCGTCGTTGAGGTAGTCAACGTTGCGCAGGGTAATTCGCGCCGCGGCGTCAGTCTCGCGTTCGGCGAGGATCCCTCGTGCAACTTCAAGTGTCGCTTTAAGATCCCAGATCTCGCCCGACGCCGCCGGATATTTGCGCATCAGCGCCGCCAGATAGGCCCCCGGCCCACCGCCCAAATCAGCGATGGTGCGCGCGCCGCGCAAATCCAGATGCTCCGCCACCCACTGCGCATCGCCGCGCGCGCGGGTCAGGCTGTCCATCGCGCGGATGAAGCGTTCGGTCTCGGCAGGATCGCCCTGGTACATGTCCGGCGCTCGGGCGGGGCGCCCGCTTCGCACGGCGTCCTCGAGCGAGGTCCACAGCGCAAAGATTGCCTCGTCGAAAAGAATCAAGCCGCCAAGATATTCCGGCGATGCCTTCACCAGGAAGCGGCGCGACGCGGCGACCAGATTGTAACGCCCGCCTTCGAGCTCGAGCAGGCCAAGCGCCACTATCGCATTGGCCAGGATTTCCACGGCACGCCGATCGGCGCCGAGGCTGCGCGCGAGATCGGCGGCGGAAGCGGGGTGCTCGGCGAGCGCCTCAAAGACTCCAAGTTTCAGCGCAACCTGGATCGCGCGCGCCTCGGCGTGTGCACCCGCCATCGCTGCAAGCTCGGCGAATTCCATATCGGTCGGGTCGTCCGCTCAGCGCACGAAATCCTGGGTGACGTAGATCGTCCCATCGGCGGAATGCGCTACCCCGACGCCGGTTTCGGAAAACCGGTCCGAGAGCATCGCGGCGCGATGCTCCGGGCTGCTCATCCATGCGGCGACGGTATGCGCGGCTAAATTGTCCAGTTCTCGGTAATCGTCGGAATAAATATTTTCGCCTGCCGCGTGGTAGGCGATTCCCTCGCCGGCGATCCGCTGCGCGGGGCCTATCCCCTCTGGACTTTGATGCGACAGATATCGGCGCAACGCCATGTCGTAGCTGTGTCCGCGCGCGACCACCGCCAGGCGCGCGGAGAATTTCAGCGCGGGAACCCCGGCGCGCGAGCGTTCCAGATTCACCCGCGAGAGAATCTGTGCTTCCTGCTCGCTGGTTTGCGCCACCTGCTCGGGCGAGCGCTGCGCGGTCCGAAAAATATAAATTCGCGCAATCACGGCGCCGACCAGCGAAACCATCAGGACGCCCACGCCCGCGCGTATCACACGGCGGCGCCGCACAAACGCCGGCGTCGGCATCCGGATCACCTTGGCGGGTCCGCGATTTACGCGATGCGTTGCCGGTCGTTTGTTGGCGGAGCGTCCGTTCATGTGCCGCTCATGTGAATCTCGATGAGGGCGGTTGATTTCGTTTACCCGGAAGGCGCGCATTTGCGGGCCGGCTATGCTCTGATCGGTCGTGGCCGCCGCGCCCCTACGGGTCGCCAGAGCACTTGCTATCGCGCGTCGATGAAGTTGTCAACGAAAATCCCGCTTGCGTCGCTTTTGCCATTGTTGATCGGAGTTTTTCTCCGATCGATCGCGCTCGGTGCGCAGCCGGGCGCGCCGCCCGATCCCCTTCCGGCGGGCGCGCTCACGCACAGTGCGAGCCTTTACCTGCGCGACGCCGCATCGGACAAAATCCGCTGGCAACCGTGGCGCGACGCGTCGTTCGCGCTCGCGCGCAAGCTCAACCGTCCGGTCATGATCGACATCGGCGCTGTATGGTGCCATTGGTGCCACGTGATGGACGAAACGACCTACACCGATCCGGTGGTCGTGCGAGTCCTCAACGCGCAGTTCGTTCCGATCAAAGTTGACAGTGACGAACGCCCCGACGTTGACTCCTATTATCAGGCCGCCGCCGCGGCTCTGACCGGCGCCGGCGGGTGGCCGCTGGTGTGCTTCGTTACTCCCGACGGAGCGCTGATGTATGCGGCCGGCTACCTTCCCGCGCAGCCGACGGCTGGCGATAGCGCGGTGTCGGCCGCGATGGTTCCGCTTTTGCGGCGCATCTCGACGGCGTGGACGAACGATCAGCATCAGCTCACCGGACAGGCGAATGCGTTCGCGATGAAGCTCGCTGCCGAGGCGCATTCGCCGCCCGCATCGGGTTCGGGCGCAGATTCGCGCGCGCTGCGAGCGCAGATTCTCGCGGGCCTCAAGTCCTCCTACGATCCGCAAGCGGGAGGTTTCGGAAGTGGCGCGGGGCCGCGCTTTTATGATTTTCCGGCGCTGCGCCTGGCACTCGCCTACGGATTCTTCGCGCATCCGGAGTACCGTCAGCTCGCGCTCGATTCGCTAATCAAGATTTCGCGCGGCGGTGTGTTCGATCAACTGGGCGGCGGGTTTCATCGCTACTCGACCGACCCGCGATGGCGCGTGCCGCACTTTGAGAAGATGTCGTACGACCAGGCGATGGCGCTCACAACCTACAGCGAGGCTTATCAGCTCACGCACGATCCGCGGATGCTCGCGGTGATCACGCAGACGCTCGCGTACGTTAACGGCACGCTGCTCGATCCGCGCCGGCACGATTTCTATGCACATCAGGACGCGGATTCGTTCAAGGGCGACGACGGCAGCTACTACACCTGGACGCTCGATGAAGTGAGGCGCGCGCTCCCCGCTGACCAGGCGCACGCCGCGATTCTTTTTTACGGGATGGACGCGCCGTCGCCGCCGCACGCCCCCGACGGACGGATCGTGCTCGCGCAGGCGCTGACACCCGACGCGCTTGCGGATCGCCTCAAGATCTCCGCGAGCGACGCGCGGACGATCATCGCGAAAGCGAATCGCGGACTACTCGCGGCTCGCAACCGCCGCCGGACGCCGGCGGTCGATAAGGCTTTGATGACGGATCGCAACGCGCTGATGGCGTCGGCATTTATCGCGGTCGCGGGGGCGACCGGCGACTCAAGGTACGAGAAGACCGCGCTCTACGCGCTCGATTTCATACTCGAGCATCTGCGCGCGCCCGGCGGCGGCTTTTATCACGAATGGTCGGCGGGACGCCCGGCGGTTCCGGGAATCGCGGCCGACCAGATCTACCTCGCGTCGGCGCTGCTCGACGCGTTCCAGGCGACCGGCGATCCGAAGTATCTGGCGGAGGCCCGCGCATTATGCGATCTCATCTTCACCAAATTTCGCGAGCCATCTACGGGACTCATCAGGAATCAGAGCACCGAACCCAAAGACAACGTGCTCGCGCTGTCCGCGTCGAGCGCGCAAGTAATGTACGACACGCCGATGCCGTCGGTGCAGGGGCAGGCCGCGATTGTGATGTGGACGCTCGGTGAGATCAGCTCGGATGCCCGCTGCCAGAAGCAGGCCGAAGAATTTCTCGCGCCGGCCGCCGCGCTCGCGGGCGGCGGCGCGGATTCCTCACTCGGTACAGTCGGACTCGCACTCGGAGAGGTCGCTGATGGCGGCGCGACGATCGCGATCGTGGGCGCGCCTGACAATGCGAGGACCGCGGCGCTGCTCTCGGCCGCATTCGCGGCGTACCGGCCCGGGAAGATCGTGATCCGCGTCGATCCGGCACGAGCGAAATCAGGCGCGATGCCGGCAGCGGCAGAGGCGATGTACACCGCTGCCGCCAGTCACGATTCTCCGCTCGCCTTCGTCTGCGCAGGAACTGCCTGTGCGCGTCCGGTTTCGGATCCGCGCGCGCTTGCGCAGCTGATCGCCACCTTCATGACGGGAGAAGCGTCGCACGGTCTCGACCTTCAGCGTCCGCCGAGGTAGCAAAAGCCGCCGTCGGGCGCCACCGAGAGCGTCGGGCTCGCGACAAAATGGCGAGCGGGCGCACCCACTTCGAACGCCGCATTGTGGACCGGGGCGGAATCGACTTCGTGAATTGTGCCGTGCGGGTCCACGAAAAAGATTCCCTCAGCCCCTGCCGAGTCCATCGCGGGAAAGATCGTCGCCGCGCCGATCGGCGCCACAGGATCGCCGAAACTCGCCAACTCGCCGGGTGCCGATGCCGTCTCGCGCGCGCTCGCGACGACGCGAATCCGTCCGCGCTGGTCAAGGCGCAAGATCATTTCGCGCGCGCGGCTCGCGCCCCGCAGCGCGATAGTTCCATCGGAGGCGATCCCTGGCCGTCCCTGTCCGACGTATATGATCGTGCCGCCGGGGCTTGCGGCGCCGCGCTCGAGGACAAGGCGCGTTCGGCCATGTTCGGAAACGTAGACCGAATTCTCGCCCGGGCCGTCATCGGCGAAGACGACTTCTCCGCGCGTCCTTGCCAGAGCGGGCAGACCAAGCACGGCGTAGCGTTTGCCGCCGGGCCCGGCCTCGCCTTCCACCGCGATCTCAGAAATCGGTAGCCCCGGGGTGATTTCGATGATCGCCAGCGGATCGTCATGCCACCAGAGCGCGGGATGCGATACCCGGCCTCCGCGCACGAAGGCATTTGCTACGATGGTTGCGCCGTCGGCCCCGAGTTGCATGCTGCCGAACGCAAATCTTGCGATCCGATGACCCCCGTCCGTCTTGTCACCGGTGCGCGCGGCGCATCGCAGCTCGCCCTCGCGAGAAACGAAGACGGCGTCGCCGCCGGACTGGACCGGTGCGACGAATGCGATCGCGCCGTCGGCGTTGGCGACTGGCGAGGGATCTTCGATGAATCGCGGAGCGCATCCGGGCGATACCGCCGCATGCTCCAGCGCGCGGGTAATTTGCGTGCCGCCATGCGCGCCCGGACTCGCGATAAGGATATCCCACGACTCATGCTGTCCAGCGTCGATAATGTCCGCGCCAAACAACACGCGCCCGCCGCTCAGTTGATAGGGGACGCCGAACTCGCTGATGGTTCCGCCGGGAACGGAATCGCCCACGCGCAGAATCGGAGTTGTCTCGCCGCCGGGGCGGCTCACATATAGGACCGTGACGTGATCCATCGCGAGCTCGGCGCCGTCCGCGCCCAGCGTCAGTGAAACGGCTCGCGCTTGTCGCACCCGGAGCGCGAGACCCGCGACAGAAATCACGGAGAAGATAATCGCGATAAGAAAAATTGCCGAAGCCTTGGCTCTCATAACTGCTCCTTCGAGAAGCCGGGCGTTGAAACCATGCGCGGCGGAGAACGGGGATCACGCGCAAAGCTGAGCGCGCGATCCCCGCGAGATCACGGCGCGGCCTTAACCATCGATTGGGTGGTGAAGAAGTCCCTGTCCACCGCGCCCATGTTGATGTACCAGCATTCGCGCTCGGGCGTGCTCAGTCCGGGCAGGTAGCACATGGTCGCGAAGCCGCTTTGCACGTCGGTCGAGACGGCACCGACCTCGAACTCGCGTTTGAACGGATAGATCGCGACCCGCGCGTCAGGCACCGGACGATCGCGATAGGTCATCCACCAGATGTGGTTGTACCAGAGCTGTCCTTTCTGATCGTATTCGTCGATGTATGGTTCGAACCACGCTTCCGAATCCATATACACCAGGGTTTTCGATTGCAGCGCGCCGGCAATCCGGTCCCGCCGCGGGGTCGCTTCGACCACATAGATGTGGCGCATCTCCCACGCTTCGGGACACGCGCTCGCGCCGCCGTCGGTCGAGCACCGGACCTCAGGAGCGTGCTCGGCATGCACCACGCCCAGCATCTCGCGGTCGCCCAGGAAGCGGTAGTCGTACTCCTCCGTCTTGGCGTTGAAGCCCGAGTAGTGGTCAGGATTCCACGCGGTCGGACCGCTGGCGGTGCTCATGATCGATTCATTGTCGCGCCGCACACGTCGCGCTCCGGGGGTCCACGACCAATCGTCGTCGCCGCGGTTCGGATCAGCGTAGCGATAGCGGATGAAGCCATCGCCGCGATCGGTCGCCGGCGCCAGCACCGGATAAAGCCCGAACAGCCACAGGCGTCCGGTGGTTTTGAAGTCGGGGTCGGTCGGCATCGGCTCGACCTCGACGCGGCCCACCAGATCGTAACCGGCGTAATGGCCGATCTGGTAATACTGAATCGGAAAGAAAGATTTGTTGTGGCCGCCGTACACGCTGTCGCAATCGTAGAAGCGCAGATCGTAGTCGTCGGTCAGAAGCGGCCGGAACACGTTGTTCCACATAATCTTGGTCGCCACGTACGGATCATTCGGATCGATCAGCGGAAACGGTTGCCCGGCCACGTATCCGACCAGCGAACGATTGTCGTGGCTGAGCCTCACCTGCGATGAGTATTTCTCGGTCGCGTCCTTGTATGGCGGGGGCCAATCAATTCGGTCGCCCGGAATAATCTTCATCGACATCCCGTTTTGCACTTTGTAATAGACCCCGGGCGAGACCAGGTCCTTTACTTTCGTGGCGTTGTCGGCCGTGATCACGTCGCCGGGCTTGACCTGCGCGCGCGCGTTGGTGGACGCGGCGAGCATGGCGAGAACCGCGATCGCGGCGATCGTTGCAAACCCGGCGGCGGCTCGCCGAAGCTGCGCGAGCATTCGTCTCCCTGCATATGCAAGACGCATAAAACCTTCCTCCTTGGCGGAAGTCGCTGCCAGTAAGCAAACCTGCGGCCATCGCGCGAGGGCGAAGAAGTCAAGGATGCGCGGGCATCGCGAACTCGGCGCAAATTATTTTCTGCGCAGGATGCGAGCAGCACCAACGAGCGGACGGGCGCTGCGATCGCGCGCGAATGATTTGCGGCCGATCGGAAATCGCCGCGCCAGCAAGGCTTTGCGCATGATCGGCGACAGCGGATGCTAATGCCGCGAGGCGCGAATCGCGCGCTGGACTAATAGTTGCAAATTGCAACTGACGTTTCGCAAAAAGTTTTCGCCCCCCTGCAATAAAAAACGGGCGGTCATCCACTGGCCGCCCGTTTTGCAGAGGTTACTGGACGCGAGCTCAGTTATGGGATCAGCACCAGCTTGCCGACCGACCCGCGCGATTCCATGAAGCGATGCGCATCGGCCGCCTGTGCAAGCGGGAAGCTGCGCCCGACCAACAGCCGAAGTTTCTTCTGCTCGATTAGCTTGAACGATTCGTCGATTCCGTGCCGCATCACCTCGGGCACGGCTTGCGCGGTGTACAGGATAAATCCGCTCACCTTCTGCGATTTCGGGAACAGCCGAAACAGGTTGAGCGGCTGCGGGATTCCGCCCGAGCGTCCGTACAAAATCAGATGCCCAAACGGCGCCAGGCAGGCGAGACCCTGATCGATTGTTGAACCCACCGCGTCAAGGACCAGGTCGATACCGCGGCCGCCGGTCATTCGCAGCGCCTCTGCGGCAAAATCTCCGCTCGAGTAATTGATCACTTGGTCGGCGCCATACTCTTTGGCGAGCGCCGCCTTGGATTCGCTCGACACAGTGCCGATCACGCGCGCCCCCGCGGCCTTCGCGATTTGCACCGCGACAATCCCAACCCCTCCCGCCGCGGAATGCACCAGCACTGTCTGTCCGGGCGTCGTGTGATGTGCGGTGTGCAGCATGTGCCACGCGGTGAGGACCTGCACTGGGAACGCGGCGCCTTCTTCAAAACTGACGCCGGATGGAAGCGGGATCACCTGGGTCGCCGGCGCTAGAGCGTACTCGGCGTAGGATTTCGAGCCGAGAAAGGCGACGCGCATCCCGGGCTTGAATCCCTGCACGTCCGCGCCGGCGGCCTCGATCTCGCCCGCGCCTTCCAGGCCGGGAGTATCGGGCAGCTTGGGTTCCATCACGTACTGTCCCTGGCGAAACAGCGTGTCGGCGAAATTGATTCCGGCGGCGCGCACCTTGATCAGCACGGTGCCGGGCTTGGCTTCCGGCTTGGGCAGATCGCCGAGATGCATGACCTCGGGACCGCCGAGTTTATCGAAGATGATTGCCTTCATACTTGAATCCTCTCTTGTGCGGAGCGCAAACGGCGCGCGCGCCGCCGCATACCGCCATCTAGCGAACGGAGTTTCAAAGTGCAACGATAGCGGCAGTCAGCCTTGCGGCATGGGGATGCCGCCGGGCTGATTCGGAAGCGCTCGGGGGAGCGATTACATTCGATGCGATGGCGTTCGGTCGGTGAAGTTAACTGCTCGGTGGCGCGTACGCTGGCCGTGATCGGCGAGCGCTGGACGATGCTCATCCTGCGCGAAGCATTCATGGGCCGGCATCGCTTCGACGATTTTCAGCGCAACATCGGAATCGCGCGCAATATCCTTGCGACCCGTCTGCGCGCGCTGGTTAAGGACGGAATCCTGGAACGCTCCCGTGCCGATGGCGAGCATGCGCGCGTCGAGTATCGGCTGACCAAGAAAGGCATGGAGCTTTACCCGGTGATGGTCGCGATGCTGAAGTGGGGCGACGCGTGGCTATGGCCCGCCGGCGACAAAGGCCCCCCGCTTCAACTGGTGCATCGCGGGTGCGGCGCGAAGGCGACGCCGTCGCTGGTCTGCCCGCATTGCGGAGATCCTGTCGGCGCACGCGACATGATTGCGGTCACCCGCCGCTCCGCGCATCCAGCGCGGCGCACTGAACGGGTCGAGCGCCGTCCCGCCTCGCGCTAAACTTCGCACGCGATGATCGATCTCGTAATGTTCGACGCCGACGGCGTTCTGTTCGACTCTGACGCGTCGAATGTCGCGTACTACAACGCGATCTATGCGCAGATGGACGAGCCGCCGCTGGATGCTGACGAGGCGGGCAAGGCGATCTCCTACTCGACCGAGCAGGTCTTCGCGCTGCGCACGCGCGGCGACGACGCGAAGCTCGGCAGGATGAAGGAGATCGCGCGCACGCTCGATTCGGCGCCGTTCCTCAAGCTGCTCCGTCCACCGTTCGAGCTGCGTCCATTCATGATCGAGTTGCACCGCCGCTTCCGGCTGGGTCTTGCGACCAATCGCTCGGGCACGGTCCCGGCGCTGGTCGAGCATCTTGAGCTGGCCGGTATTTTCGACGCGGTCGCCTGCGCGCGCGACCGCGTGCGTCCCAAGCCCGCACCCGACATCCTGAATTTGTGCATCGAACGCGCAGGCGTCCCGCGCGAGCGCGCGGTGTACGTCGGCGACAGCCCAATCGACCGCGTGGCCGCGTTAGAGGCGGGCGTGCATTTCATCGCGGTAGGCCCGCGCGTCGAGCACGACCGCCGCATCGCAAGCATCGCGGAGCTGCCCGCGGCGCTCGAGAGAATGCTGTCGGAATTGGCGTAGTCGTGCTCGCACTGCGCAGAGCAGCACCCTCACCCACGCGTCACGGCGATTGCTAAAAGGAGCAATCGCCGCGCCGCGCCGCCCTCTCCCGGAGGAGAGGGTGTCGGCAATTCGCTCACGCGGCGAGCTTTGCGGTGGCGCCCGCGATGACCGTTCCGGCGAAGAAGTCCGGATTCGCCGCCAGATGCATCCGCGCCGGGTAGGTGAAAACGAAATCGCGATAGTCGGCGTCGGTCAGGATTCCCTTGTCCACCAGTTGATGACTCTCGAGCAGCACGCTTGCGATATCGGGAACGTCCCAGTGCCCGATGTCGGAGCTGAAGATCGGCTGCAGGCGTGTGCGCTTGGGATTTGCGCGCGCGTCGAGCGCGCGGTACACGCTCGGATCGTCGGCCTCGCATCCGAAGAAAAATTTGGAGAACATCCGTGCGAAGTCCGCCTCGTCGCGAACCCCGGTCGCCGACCATTCGTCGCGGTCTGTGGCGCGATCGTGGCGTCCGATGCCCTCGTCGTAGGCGCGGCTCATCCCCGCCGCGGTCGAGGCGTCCACAAAAGCCGCGCCGCCATATTCGCGCAAAAGACCGTGCAGCTTCGGCCGATCCAGCAGCGAAGGGTCGTAGTTTTTCAGTCCTTCGAGGTTGCGCTTTTCCCAATGCTCTTCGAGTGAGTGCAGCAAATCCACCGCCCATCCCGCTCCGCACTCCAGAAACCCAAACGCCAAATCAGGGAAGCGCGCGGGAACTCCGCCGAAGATGAGCGAGCGGCACAACTCGCCCTGCTGATAAGAATGGCCACCGATATGATTGAACATGTAGTTCGATGGTGAGCGCCGACCGAGCGGCAGGTAGCGCAGCCCGACGCCGCCGTGCGAGGTGACCGCGATGCGCAGGTCGCTGAATTTGCGCCACACCGGATCGTAGTCGTGAAAGCTGTCCAGGCCGTAGTTGTCGAAGTACGCGGCGTTCGGAAATGCGTCGGGAGCTTTTTCGTGCAGGGCGGGTATGGGCCGCGCGACCCCGGGCGGGATCATCGCGACCTTGAGCCCCAGCCGCGACGCGTATTCGAGCTCTTCAATTGCCTCGCCCGGCGTATGCATCGGAATCGCGGCGGCAGGCGCCAATCGATCGCGATATGCGCCGCAAATCTCCGCGTTCATGATGTTGAGTGCGCGGCATGCCGCCCGCCGCACGTCGGTGTCGTGGATCGTCGGGAGCGCCAGCCCCAGCGTCGGATACATCACGGCGAAATCGATTCCGATTTCCTCGAGCCGCTCATGCAGCAGCCGCGGCGCCATCACCGTCGCCAGGTCGTAGGCATTGTTGCCGATTCCCCACCATGCGCCGCGCATGTCGCCCGAGTCGCGATTACCGCGCGAGCCGGTAGGATGCTCGCGCAGCTCGGCGCGGTAGCGATCTGCCATTTGCGCGCCGCCGACCTTGGTCAAGTAATGATGAAACAGAGGCTGCGGCTCGATCAGATGTCCGTCGGCGTCGATTACCGGATGATCGAGCTTCGCGCGCAATGCCTTTACGCTTCGAGAATGGTCCGATTGCATGGGCCGCGCACTCCTTCAGCAGGCGACAGTCCGCCCTTGACTTAATGAGCGACCGGTAGCGCGTGCTATCGAGCGCTGTCAAGCGCGAGTCGCGCGCGCGAGCGGCTCAGACGGGGCGATTCGGACGCGGACTGGTTTGCGCCGGCATATCGCCGTCGGCGACCCCGCTCATACGCGCGCATCGCAGATGCATCGGCGGCGTGCCGGTCACCTTCGCGCCGAAGCCGAGCAGCATATGGCATTGCGGGCATCGCTCTGACGCGAGCCGCCGAATCGACAGGCACGCGGGATGGCCACATGAGCCACGGCATGGACCAGCAGGTTCGCCCGGAGTCGCGATAGTCAGAATTTCCATCGCCCGATACCTCCCACGAAAAGAACGAATCGTGGCGAGCAGGATTTTCGGTGCCGCGATTAAAGGCCGCGCCCATCCAAGGCACAAACCCTTGGGTGATAGGACGTATTGCGCGCGGCGATCGTTTCAGCCCAATCGAACGCTACCACTTTATACCAAGAGGAGCAAAAAATAGCCAGAGGGCGCAGATCGGTGTCTTCCCCGCTACAATTCCCCTTCGCCGGGGAGGAACCGGTGCGCCTTCGTTCATCCTCCAAGGCACGAATTTGGATTGACCCTAACGGATCCAACTGCTACGCCGAATACAGGGTTCTCGAGAGCAAGGATCGCCCGCAAACCGTGCCGGACGCCTGAATCGACAGGCGTTGCGCGCCCCCAGCGCCGGGAGGTGACCCATGAACCGCGCGCTATTCCTCACGATCGCTATCGCCGCTCTGGTCTTTGCCGCTCAGCCAGCTATCGGGGGCGACTTGAAGCCCTCTTCGACGCCGCAGCCGGTCAAGCCCGGCGATCACATACCAAAGAGAACGCGGCCAGGGTCGCCGACCTGGTCAGTCCCGGCAACTACGTGCTGGTGCGCCAGGGGATGGCGATGAACATTGTCGCGACCCGGGAATACAACTGGCCGGCGCCGTTCTGGAGCTCGACCGAGCAATATTCCCCGCAGGTGAAGTTGGGTCCCAACGGCGAGTTGATGAACTATCTGGCGGGACTGCCGTTTCCGATGGTCGATGCGAACGATCCGAATATCGCGCAGAAGATCATGTGGAACTTCCAATTCGGTCCCGCTTACACCGATGATATCGATTCACAGGACGCGGAGATCCAGGACTTCGCGCCCGGCCATCCGGGCGATCCGTTCGCGGTTTATCCGATCGGGCATCTGGCCGTCTATCGAAACCTCGGGCGCGAGGAAGTTGCGCCGGCTCCGACTGACTATGACGGCGACACCGGCATCATGGAGCGGATGGCGGTCGGCCCGATCATCGTTCCGATCGAGCCGCCCTTTTGGCAGACCCCGTGGACCTATTTCGTCCGTTATCGATACTCGAATCCCGATCGATCGGACCTCGTATGGTCGGGGACGTCGCTGTCGCGTTGGTTGGGCGAATTTCCGGGCATGGGAAATTCGAGTTATCTCCTGGGCAACGCCTTCTTCGGTAACCTCGATTTCGATTCGCTGTTCGGCTTCGCGGGCAGGCTTCAGGACTTTAGTTTCAAGTTCTTGGGTGAAAGGGACATGCTCGCGGTGGTGCACGCGAAGTCGCTTCCCGCCAAGTCATGTGCGACCGACGGCGGCCGCTCGATATGCCCAGAGGATTGGGAAATGCGCCACGTCTATGTAATCGAAGCCGACGCGCGCAGGCCGGCCCGTTACGCAGACGTCCCCGCGATCGCCAAGCGGATTTTGTATATCGATTCGCAGGGATGGTTTATCACCGCGTCGGATCAATACGACCACTACGATAGACTCTGGAAGACACTTGCGATTTTCAACACGGTGCGCGATCGCGAATATCCCAACTCGAAGGCCGCGGTCTATTCGTTCGATCGGCTGTTTCAGACCGCGCTGGTCGATGAAGACGTGCAAAGCGGTTACTCGACGATTCTCTTTACGCCGAGCCCGGACCGTCCGCAGCACGACACCTGGTTCATCAACCAAGGCATAATTTCGCAACGCTGGATCGTCCCGCAGCGGTTCACGACCCACCGGGAATATTTCTATTGAGGTTGCGCCATCAACCCATGACGACGTTGCCCAGGAACTCGCGCGCGCGGTCGAGATGACGCTTCAGATACGCGCGCACCAGGCGCGCGACTGCGTCGTCGAGGCGGCCGAGCGCGAGCGCCACGGCGAACTCTGAGATAGCGGCCTCCATCGCGCGATGGTCCGGAGGATTCTGTTTCGCGGCTTTCTGTCCGCGCGCGATGGTTTTTTTCAAATCCCCGTACCCGCGGCCCAGATGCTTCGGCGCCACGCGCGCGAGCGCCGCCAGCGTCGCGCGCAGATCCTTCAGCTCGGCGGCGTTGTAGCCGCCTTCGCGATCGTAAACCGCCGCCGCCCGCGACAGCATCGCCGCCACGTACGCCGCCTGTCCTTGCGCGTATGGAGACGTCAGTTCCGGAATCAAAATCCCGCCCACGGTTCCTTGCAGGCTCGTGAGCAATTCCTTGATGGTTGGTCGAAGCATCGCCGCCCTCTAGATGAGTCTCAGTTGAAGCGCCAGGTCGTCGCACAGCGGCGCGAGCAGTTGCTCTAGAAACGGCATCTGCGCGTCGGCGGTGCGGCCCTCGGTGAAGTCGCACACGCCGGTCAGGCAGATCGTCGCCATCTTGGCGTTGCCCAGCACCTGGTAGAAGAACAGCCGCGCGCGATCGACGCTGCGGCCGCTCTTTTCTTCGTACAGACGATAGAACGATTCGCGCTCCATCAGTCCCGCGGCAAACTCGCCCCGTCCCCAGAACATCATCGACGCCCACGCGAGGTCTTCCATCGGATCGCCGAGATGAGTCATTTCCCAATCCAGCATCGCCAGCATCTCGGTGTCATCGTACAGATAATTTCCCGAACGATAGTCGCCGTGCACCACCACGACGCGGTCGGTGACGACGGGATTGGCGGCGAGCCATGCGAATGCGGCCTCGAGGATCGGATAGTGCTCGCCCATCCGGTCGCGATCGTAAATTTCGCGCCAGTGCGCGGTCTGCACGCGCGCGGGATCGGCCAGGTCTTTCGGTTCGCCCAGGAACTCGAGTTCGAGCGCGCGATAATTGAGCGCCTGGAGCTTGGCCAGTTCCTCGAGAAACTGGTTCGCGATTTTTTCGCGCAAAGCCGCCGGCTCGGTCTCGGGAAACGCGCCGCCCGAGGTCCGGCCGCCCGCGCGATGCATGATGAAGAACGGGCGATCCATCACCGCTGGATCGAGTTCCAGGTAAAGCGGCTCGGGCACCTTCAACCCCGCGCGATACATCGCTTCGAGCACGCGAAACTCGCGCTCGCGATCCGACTTGAGTAATCCCCCGGTAGGATCGCGCCGTCCGATAAGCGGGCGCGAGTGCCGCTCGCCGCGCGCGTTCCATTCGAGCTCGAACGCGTAGGTCTCGCGCGAGGATCCGCCGGAGATACGCTTTAGCCCCTGCACGCGGAGATCTTCCGCCTGCGGCATCGCGCGCTTCAGGTATTCGGTGAGTCGTGGGTGATCCATGCTTATTTATCCAGCCCGCCGCTGTGCCTACGGTGTCGCCGGGACAGCGGGAGGGACGGTCAGAGTATTTGGTGGAACCGCGGGAGTTGACCCTGCTGGGGTGCCCGCCGGCGCGGCCGCATTCATCTGATCGACGGAAGCCTTCAACTGGTCGGCCTCGGCATTCTTGCCATGCGCGCGGAGCTGGCGCTCGACGGCGGCAGCGTCGTGGCGGAAGTCGTCCATCTGCGCGGCACTGGGCGGTGAAGTTGCCGCGACCGCCGCTGCCGCCGCGAGGGTCTGCTGGGTGAGCTGCTGCAATTGCTGCGAGAGCACATTGGGAGGAGTTCCCGCAGCTCCCGCAGCCGGTGACGCCGCTGCCGAAGGCGCACTCGCCTGCATCTTTGCGAACAGATTGGCGTAGCGCTTCGCGATCGTAGTCGGCCCGAGGCTCGAAACGAAAAGCTGCGCCTGGCTCGGATTCGACGCGCCGTACAGAACCGCGCCCTCGGGCGCATACGCGCTCGAGAGATCGCGATTCTCAAGTTCCAGCGAAGGTCCGGTTCCGGTGCCCGACAGCAGCAGAATCGAATCGACGCGCACGCTTTCCGAATATCCCGGATTAATCGTAATCGCTGCCTGCGAATCCCCACCGGCAAGCGGCGCCACTCCGGTCACGGTCCCGATAGTCGCGCCGCCGTGGGTTACGGGGTCACCCGGCCCCAGGCCGTCGGGCGCATCGAGCACGGTCGAAAAATGCGCCGGTCCGGCGCACGCCGAGAGCGCGAGGGCGAGCACGATCGTAATCGCACAGCCGAGACTCCGCGCGACGATTGCCAGAAATTTGCGCATCGGCCGCCGGCGCTTACGCGAACGCGGGCATCACCTCGTGCGCAAACAGTTCGACCGACTGGGGCTGGTTGAAATCGGCGAACATGATCGTGAAGGTGTTGATCCCCATCGCGACGCGCTTCTTCAGCTCCTCGACGACCACCTTGGGAGTTCCCTTGATTGCGGTCGAGGCGAACGGCAGCGCCTGCGCCATCTTCCACTTCTGCTCGACCTCGGCGTCGGTCGCGCCGATCGCGACCAGCAACTGCTCGGAGATATCGATCTGGTTGATATCGCGATCGACGTCCTTGCAGTGCTGCTTCAGCACGTTCAGCTTGTGCTCGAAACTGGTGTAGCCGGCGGGGCAGTTCCAGCGGTCGGCGTACCGCGCGACCAGCTTCAGCATCACCTTTTCTCCGCTGCCGCCGATCGTGATCGGAGGATGCGGCTTCTGCACCGGCTTGGGGCTGTTGATCGCTTCATCGATCGTATAATGCCGACCCTTAAACGTTGCGCGCTTCTCGGTGAACATCAACTTCAGGATATGCACGCCTTCCTCGAACTGCTTCAGCCGCACACCCATCGAGGGAAACTCGTATCCGTAGGCCTTGTACTCCTCGTTCATCCAGCCGGCGCCGATCCCCACTTCGAGCCGCCCGCTGGAAATCTGATCGATCGTGGTCAGAGACTTCGCGAGCAGCGCCGGGTTGCGGTACGAGTTGCAGATGACCAGCGTACCGATGCGGATCTTTTCGGTGCGCGCGGCGATCCCCGCCATCGCGGTCAGGCACTCGATATGATCGAGATCCGGCATCCCGCGGGTCCACATGTGATCGACCAGCCAGATCGAATGATAGCCGAGCTTCTCGCAGAGCAGCGCGCGTTCGAGCAGCCCCTTGAAGTTGAGTCCGGCCTGCGGAGAGAACAGCGCAAATTGTGGTTTTTTGGCCATCGTAAAACTCCCACCTGGTGATTGTGAAAAATCGGGCTACCGCAATGGTTTCGCACGGCTTGCAGCGAAGGGTCAACCGGCGATGCGCCGTGGCGGTCCGGATGCTATAAGAGCGCGGCAACCTGGAGGATTATTGATGGCACTGCCAGGCCGATCCAGACAACCGCGTAAGGCCGCAATCCTCGTACGATTCGCGCGAATCGCGATCGCGATCGCTTTTCTGCTCGGCGCGGCGTTCACTTCGCGCGTCGCGTGCGCGGAAGCCGGGCCCAGCGCCGAGGCACAGTTCACCAGCGCTGGAGGTCCGCGCGCGATCGAGCAGGCGCCGGGGGTTTACGAATGGCGCTATCTCGCGAAGCCGGGTCCGACGGAGTACGACGAGATTGCGCTGCATCGAATCGCGCTCGGCCCCCGGGTAAAGGCGCATCGCGCGATCACGGTGCTCTATCTTCCCGGTACCAACATGAATGGCGAGGTCGCACTCGAAAATCCGCGCTACTCGTTTCCGGTCTACCTGGCCGCGAACGGGGTTGACGTGTGGACGATGGACTACCGCACGCATTTCGTTCCGGCCGCGGTTCCCGTGAGCGTGATCGCGCCGGTCATGAGGCGCTGGACCAACGAACTGTTCGCCGGCGATATCGAATCGGCGGCGGAATTTGTTCTGAACCAGACCAGGTCTGACAAGATTTTCGTCGCCGGCTTCAGCCGCGGAGTCGAGTTCGCCTACCTGTTCGCCGCGATTCATCCGGCGCAGGTCCGCGGGATCATCGCGCTCGACGGCTTTCTACCACGTCATCCGACCACGCAGCAGCCGCCCGACCGAATCGTTGACGATATCGGCGGCGCACATCTTACCTACGAGAAACGGCGGATGCTGATGCAGTTCGTGATCGATAATCCCGACGGTCCGGCGCCGATCCCGAAATACAAAACCGCGCGTGAGAACCTGATTCATGTGGTCTATGACGCCAAGGATTTCGGCGGCAAAGGCGGACTTGCCAATCCTGTCGACGGTCATTCAGATCCGGTGGTCCTGGCGCGGCTGCTGATCGGCTACGATCGCTATTGGCCCGCGGTGCAGGATTACGAAAATCCATTTACGCCGACGCGGCTGGAGGCGCTCAAGGCCTCGAAGATTCCGGTGATCGCGTTCTCGAGCACCAACATCGCAACCGATTGGCCCGTCTGGGTGTACGAATCCGCAACCTCAACCGGCACCGGCAACCCGGCCTTCACCAAGTTCCCCGGATGGGGGCATTTGGACGTGCTATGCGGTAACGCCGCGGAAGCGCAGGTCTTTGCGCCGACCCTCGAATGGCTCAGGCGGCATGCGAAGTAGGCGGATAGGCGGGAGGCTCTGGCCGTGCCGAGAGTTCGGCAGGCACCTCCGGCAGCATCAGTACGGCCGCTAGCGTCCACATCCCAAAGGCCAGTCCCGCGAGCGCCCAGACCGAGGCACGGCGTCCGCGGCGCGCGGCGATCACCGCGGTCAACGGCGCGAGCGCGAGATCGACCACGATTGAAGTCGCGACGATAGTCTCAGGCGCAAGCCGGTTGCCCATCAAGGCAAAGCCCGAGGTGAGGCTCAGGATGATCGCGAGTGTATGCATGGTTTTTGCGCGGCTACGTGGCATCCATGATATAGTCACCAGCCATGGCACGACAGGACCTTGAGAGCGTGATCGCGAAGCTCCGGCAAATGGGCGAGGAAGGCCTTTCCAGCATCGTCAGTGAGGCGATGACCAACAAAAAGCTGCGTTCGGGCCTGGGCCGTGCGGGCGAGAAGCTGATGGCGAACAAGTCGTCATTCGATCGCAACGTGGAATCGATGCTCGACTTCGTGAATATCCCATCGAAGAAAGACGTGCGCGATCTGAAGCAGCGCCTCGATCATCTGAGCTCGCAGCTTCTGAACCTCAGCATCAAACTGGATCGCGTGCTCGCCGAGCAGGATCGGCCCGCCGCGATCAAGCCGATAAGAAAAGCTCCCAAGCGCTGACATCATTTCCGCGCCGCGCCAGATTCCGGGCAAAACTGTACCCTGGATTTTTGGGGTTCGGTCAATTTGCGGTGGGTTCGTTTGGTATCTTTTCTAATTGTTCAAAAAATAAACTCCTTGATTATGCTGGTGAATTTGCCCAATCGGGTTCGTTTTGGGCGCTTTTTTGGTCATCGAATTTTCGGCCTTTGTGCGCGGCCAGAAAGACTAAACACAAAGGCACCAAGGAAGACGGTCTTGGTGGTTGGATTGATGAATGCGGCTGGTCGCGGGAGCATTCCACTGGAATGAGACAGGCAAACTGGTGCCGAATAGTGAGCGGGTTGCTTCCACCCGATCAGTTTTGCACGAAGCGGATTCGGGCATAAGGCTGAACAGTTCAGCCATGAACAAATCTGGCAAAAACTCTAACGATCGTTAGGGAATCGGCGGCCTCTCTGGATCGCTTGAAGCGCCTGTCTCCCAAGGGTTTTGCGACTTCTGAAGAACGGCGCGGCCGGCGACCCCTGCTCACGCGGCCGCGCCGATTTTTTTCGCAAACCGCGTGCTGTTCTCATCCTGCCATGAAAGCGGAAGTGGAATGACGCGCGGTGGAACGCATCGCACAGATCGTTGGCGCGCGAAGACGGGTGCGTCGCGACGCGCCCCTACGAATTCAATGCGATTCTTTAGTGCGAGCGCTCGCTCGGCAATCAAGTCGCGACGACTCCGGAGAGCTCAAACGTACCTGTCTTCGTAGGGGCGGCTCGCGAGCCGCCCGTCTTCGCGCAACCTGTAGCTACATGGCAAGCCGTCATCCTGATTCGCAGGCGAAGGATCTCCTGAAGTGATTAGTGCGGAGAGGATTGGGGTGCTGAAAACGATCGCTGCACCCCCTCCTTTAATCCTCCCGTTAAAGAACGGGGGAGGAATCAGGCGGGACGGATATGGGTGCCTATTTGGGCGAGGTCGGCGAGCGTGCGCGGCTCCTGGTCGAGCTCCGGCGAGAGCATCAGCGCGGCCCCGGCGGGCATCGCGGCGCGCAACGCCTCGAACGAGATCGCCTCGCGGGTTTTGAGCGCGGCGTAGTCCTCGAGATTGCGTTTGAGCTTGCGCCTTAGCGCGGCGGGAATTTTCGCGCGGCTGATTTCGGCCGCGCCGGGCAGCGGAGCCATCGCACGGTTCACTATCACCGCGCGGACTCGCAAACCGGCATTTGCCAATGCGTCGATAAACTCGCCTGCTTGCGCAATCCTTCCTGCTTCCGCCGTCGTCACGACGATAACCGCCGTGCTCTCAGCGTGCAGCATCGCGCTGGAACGCTTTGCGCGTTCGGCGAAGCCTTCGTACATGCCCTCGAAATTGCGCACGAACGTCTGCACGTCGCCGAGCAGCTTGAGGCCCGTCACCCGATCGAACGCCGACAAAACCGCGCGCGCCGCGAGATCGACCATCCCGCCGGCGAAGCGTCCCTGGCGAGTGCCGAGCAGGCTGACCGCGCGCGAGTCGAGCAGCTCCAGGAGCCGGCGCGGAGCATCGAGGAAGTCAAGCGCCTCGGCCGCGGGAGGAGTGTCGAGCACGATTAAATCGGTTGCGGGTTCCGCCGCGAGCTCCAGCAATTTCTCCATCGCCATGTAATCGGCGACGCCGGCAAAGGCGCTTGCGAGGTTCGCATAAATACGGCCCGAGATAATCGCCTCGGCTGCGGCGGGCGTAGCGGCGTAGCGGCGCACAATCGCGTCGAAGGTTGACCGTGGGTCCAGGCGCAGCGCGCGCAGACGCCCGCGCCGCACCGAACCAGCGGCGGGCGCAATCGAATCGAGCTCTACTTCGCGCGGCTCCGACGCACCCGCGTTTAGCCCCAGTGCATCGAGCAGCCGCGGCGCCGGGTTGACCGTCATCACATCCACTGCGCGGCCGCCGCACGCGCCGTCGATCGCGAGCGCGGCACTGATCGTGGTCTTGCCAACGCCGCCCGGACCGAGGCAGATCGCGAGTTTGCACCCGGCGAGATCCAGGCGATTCATCGCGCGGGCATCTCCGCCGCGAGCATCGCGCCCAGCTCCGCGATTTCCGGCCGGCCCATCGCGGGCCGATAGAGCATCGCGAGCTCGATCATCGGCACTCCCGCGCGTATAAATTCCTTGCGCGCGCGGCCCGCGGCGGAGCGTTCGCGCTCGCGGCGATGGGCGAGCGCGAGATGCGCTTCGAGTCCAGGGATCGGCTCGAGTTCCTTCTTGCTGAAGAGCGCCGTCGGAACGCGATTCATGATCGCGGCGACCGTCGCGATTCCCAGATGCTCCCGCAGCGCGGCCGAGAGCTCGAGCGCCTCGCGAATCGCGAGTTCCTCGGGTGTTACGGTAAGCACGACGCCGAAGCGATCGCGATCGACGAGAAAGCTCTCGACGCTGTGCGCGATTCGATTTAGCGAGCCGACCGGCGCGATTCCCTTCACCCCGCGTGCGACCGCCAACAGCTCGAGCGCGCTGCCCGACGCCGGCCCATCGACCACCACGTAGCGATCCTCCAGCGCGGCGTCTCCTCCCATGATCCGCAGACGTTCGAGCATCAGGAAGGCTTCGAGGCCCGGCAGCGCGGCGGTGACGTAGCCGAAGGTTCTGCTCTTGAGCATCCGGCGCGAAATCGCGGCGACCGGCACGATCCGGCGCATGAACGCCTCGAGCTCGGCGCGCGCGGTCAGCGCCACAACTTCGAGGGTTGCGCTGGCGCGCGCAGGAGTGGCGCGCGGCATCGGCGCGCCGAGCAGCATCGCAGCCGCGCTCATCCGCGGATCGAGATCGGCAAAGACGGTAGGACGTTCAAGCGACAGCGCATGGGCCAGCGCCGCGGCGACCGTGCTCTTGCCGGTGCCGCCCTTTCCGGTTACGAAGAGAAGCCGCGCGAGCGCCATCGGCTAGAATCTATGGAGCGCGAGCCGCGCAGTAAACCGCAAGACAAGTGGCGGGTCGGATTGAGAATTGAAAAGAGAGTAGGTGTCGCTCCGGTGCTTGGCTGCCGCTCGAGGAATCGCGTGCTCGGCCTCGGGTGCTTACGCAGCGCGGGGATGAGTGCACGACCGTCTCGGGATTTCTCCCTTCGGTCGAAATGACGAATGTGAGCTTGGTGGAACGGGTGTGGATTTGGTGGAACGAATGTGGGTTTGGCGCATCAGTATCGTAGTCTCAGCCGAGCTCCAACCGTCATTTCGAGCCATAGGCGAGAAATCCCGAGGCGGTCATGCTCCAATCTTTGCTAAATGCTGCGGCCTGTCGTTCGGGATTCCTCGCGCGGCAGCCACGCGCGGGAACGACACCCGAGGACCGCAATGACCGATTCATCGCCCAGACTCGGCAGCATCCTGATCGCGATCGCGCCCGCGCAGATCGTGCTGTTCAAGTCGATCCTCGAAGCCTACGACAACCTGGCGACGCTGCGGACCGAAGATCCCGTGCGGCACTACCTGCGGATTTTCTTTGGCGAGGATCAGCGCGCCGACGTCGAGCAGGTGCTCGATTCGCTCACTGCGCAATTCGGGATCCGCCGCCTCGACTGAGGCTTACTGCTCTATCTCGACGGCGTAATCCTTGCCTTCCCATTGGTCGGTGTCCTGCCAATGAAAGGTGAAGCGTACCGGCGCGCGATCGGCGGTGCCGATATCGATATCGACGAAATAAACTTCCATCGGAGCGCTCGTCGCCTGCGTGTCGGTAGCGTGACGCCATTCGTCCTTGGTCCAGTGCAAAATGAATGGACGGGCCAGCATGAAGCGCAGGCGCACCGGCGCCTTAACTTTGGCTATCCGGCGTCGATTATATTTCCAAATCTCCATCGCACGCCGCGGACGCGCGATCAGATAACGTTCCGCCACTTCTGGAATCAGGTCGAACACCTGCCCGTCCCACGACGAGCGCAAAAGCTTGATATATTCCGCATGCGCCCACATCAGCGGCATCGCGGCGCCCGTCTGTTTGCCCCGGAAGAGCAGTTCCTCGGGGATGTCGGCCTGATCCCACACCTGCTCCGGCAGCAGCCGCGTCTGGTTGGCGAACGCCTCCATCGCGCGAAGATACGGAGCCGGATCGCGTCCGGCGGCCAGCTCGTAATGTCCGCGCTCGCCGGTTAGAAGCGGCCACGGTCTGCCCCGACCAACGCCCGTGAACGGACCGCCGTCATCCTGCTGGCCGTATCCGTCGTGATTATAGCGACGCCAGCACGGACCCTGCGGCAAGTTGGTCTTCAACGCGGCATCGATCACCTTGAGCGAATCCTCCATCAGTGGATCACCCGCGCGGCGAATTCCATAGCGCACCAGCTCCAGGAAGCCGCCGTTGACGATTGCTGCCGCCGGAAAATCCGACTGCACGCCCGGTGGCAGATTATGAATATGCACCGGCACCGCGTCGGGATCTTCGTTGGGGTAGGGACTCTCCGCGTCCGCGGTCGTGATCCGCACGTAGTGGCGGCGGATTCCCGGCACCAGGAAGCCGTGATTGGTCACGGTCCAGCGCTCGACGTGCGACTCCAGGAAGTCCGCGTATTCTTCCAGCAGTTGCGCGGTCACCCGATCGCCGCGCTCGAGCGCAAAGCAGGCGGCGCAAACCAGCGCGGCGATATTGCTCGCCAGGGTCGAGGGCGAGAACCCGCTGTTCTCTTCCCAACGCTCCTGCTGGGTCGCCGGTCCGTGGCGCAAAAGATAGCGCGCCCCCGCCAGCACCATCGGGTAAGGATCGAAATTCTGCAGCGCGCCCGCTTTGTGCATCCGCCACGCCAGCATGATCGGAAAGGCGACTTCGTCGAGCTGGATTCCCTGCCAGTAAGGCAAGCCGTCGATCCAGAAATTCTGCGAGAAACCGCCGTCGGCGTGCTGCGTGCACGCAAGATAGATCAGCGCGCGCATCGGCGTGGCCGCGTCGCCCGAGGCGAGCAGCCCGGTCGCGCTGTTGACCATGTCGCGGGTCCATACCAGATGGTATCCGCCCAGGTCCTCGTCGCCTTTGGCTTCCCCCCACGGGATGCTGAGCGAGGCGATTATCGCGCCGGGAAAGCTTTTGTCCTCATGCGCGAGCAGCAGCTCGTGGCTGCGGCTGTATAGCTCGCCGGCGTCGCCGGAAGACGCGCCGATCGGCAGGAAGTGCCGGGCCGCGCGCTCCCACTGCTCGATGAAGCGTTCGCGATGCTCCTCGAACGGAGTTCCGAGCGACTGGAACAGGCAGGTCACCGCGCGATGGGTCGAGCTGCCGAAGGCGAGCCCGAGCGTGAATTTGCGCGACACGCTCAGATCGATCTCGCCGGTCAGCGCGATATTGCCGTCGGGCGCGGAGCCGAATTGATAGTCAAGCTGGAAGTTCTGCGACAGATCCTGCCATCCGTCGGTCGTGCCGACATACCCGCAGGAGCGTTTGACGAACGGAACCGTCGCCGCCATCGCGAGCCAGGTGCCGTTTTTGTTTGCGGTGATAAATTCGCGGCCGATGATGCTGGCCAGGTTGCCGTTATTGCCCCATCCGCCGACGCACAGATGCGGCGAGAGCAATACGTAGAGATGCAGTTTAGCCAGGAAATCAGGATCGCCGGCCAGCCGCACGTCCATCAGGATCGAATTGCGATGCGGATCGGAAATGACTTCTTTTTCGATCTGATAGCGTCCGTCCGGATCGCGATTGACGATTCGGACGCCCAATCCGTGCTGCGCCAGATACTCGGTATGCGCGATCAGATCGCGGCGTTCTTCGTGGAAGAAGGTCTTGCCGTCAGTCACCAGCAACTGCAGGTCGCGCACCTGCGGCTGATCGATCGTCGGATAATAAATCTCGTTGAGCACCCCCTTCGAAAGCGTGAACCACACCCGGCTCACCGAAGAATACGCCGTGCCCACCACATCTTTGGCGCTGCGCGTCCATCGCGGCGGAATTCCCGGAGCGCCAGTGGCGCGCGGCCGATCCTGAAGTATTGCCATGTGAATCCTTTTTGTGCGCCGCGCGCGTCCCTCGAAAAGCTAGCCCACGTTTGCTCCGCCGGCCGGCGTCGCCGCGGGCGCCGCAGCCGCGGCGGTCCGGAAAATATAAGCCACTCCGATACTCAGTCCGTACAGGCCGAGCAGCGGAATCGCGAGCAGGAATTGCGACACCATGTCGGGCGGCGTCAGTATCGCCGACACGATGAAGATTACCAATATCGCGTAGCGAAAATAATGCATCATCAGCTTGTAGTCGATCATGCCGAGCCTGGTCAGAAAGAACGCGAAGATCGGCATCTCGAACGTGATCCCGAATGCGAGCAGCAGCTTGGCCGAGAACGCCAGGTATTCGCTGATCCGGATGGTCGGAGTGATTCCGATACTTGCGTACTGCTCCAGGAAAAATGCAAACCCGATCCGGAACACCACCGCCCAGCAGAAATATCCGCCCAGTAGAAAAAACAGCGTCGCCGAAATGATAAACGGCATCGCCATCCGGCGCTCATTCTGGTACAGCCCCGGCGCGATAAATTTCCAGATTTGATAAAAAACCGCCGGACTTGCGATAAACAGTCCCGCGATCAGCGCGACCTTGATCTTGGTGAAAAACGCCTCGCCGACGCCCGTCCCGATGAGCAGCAGCTTGCCGTGCGAGACCTCGCGAATCGGCATGGTAAGCGCCGCGAACAGCGGGTCGGCGATCGCGTACGCGATCAGGAAGCCGGCCAAAAGCGCGATCGCCGCGTACACCAGCCGCACCCGCAATTCCTTCAGATGCTCGATCAGCGACATCCGCCCGAGCAGTCCGCCGTCGCTGTCTTCCAGCGGTTCCGGCGTGATCGATTCCGGCCCGATTGGCGGCGGCGCGACGGTCGTCACCTCCGCCGCTTCGGGCGGCTGCGCCGGCGGTGTCGTTAGGTCCTGGGTTGCCACGGTCGCGCGCGCTCAGGAGGGCTCATGCCCCGGCGGATCGGGCTTTGCCGCGGTAGCGTCGGCGGCAGGCGCCGCAGAGGGTTCCGGCGCTCGCGATGCGGCGGCCATCGGTTGCGGAACCGCGGGCCGGCTCGCGCGCGCAGGATCCTCGAGCGGCTGAGGAGCCGCAGGATTGGCGCGGGCCGGCTGCTCCTCGAGCACGTCGCTCAGCTCGCGCATCACGGTGTTGCTCGCGGCGCGTAGCTCGCGCAATATCTTGCCTACCGTGCGCAAGACCTCGGGCAGACGCTCCGGACCGAGCACGACCAGCGCGATCGCCAGCACGATTACTATTTCAAACAGGTCCACTCGCAAGGTCGCGCCGCGCAGGCGCTATATTGTTTCAGCAGATTCGGATGCATATCGCTCGACTGATCATTCTTAGCACAGATGGTGGAGTCAACGATGCTCAAGACCGCGCTGGTGACCGACCGATCTTATGAAAAACATTTCGCCGGACGGTCGCATCCTGAACGCCCCGAGCGAATAGCCGCGATGATCGAGATGGCGGAGTCGCTCGACCGCCCAAATCTCCGCCTGCTTGCCCCGCGCCCCGCGACCCTCGAGGAGATAGCGCTGTGCCACGACGTGAACTATATCGAGTCGGTCGAGCACACCGCGTCAGTCCCGCGCTTCGACTTCGATCCCGATACGCACACCTGCGCCGACACATACCGTACCGCGCTGCTCGCGGCCGGCGGCGTGCTGACGGCGGCCGAGGCGGTGATCGACGGCGCGGCCGACAACGCGTTCGCGCTCGTGCGTCCTCCGGGGCATCATGCGCGGCCCGCGCGCGCGATGGGCTTCTGCTTTTTCAACAACGTCGCGATCGCGGCGCGATGGCTCGTCGAGAGGCGCGGCCTCGAGCGCGTGATGATCGTCGATTGGGATCTGCATCACGGCAACGGCACCCAGGAAATATTTTACCAGTCGGCGCAGGTGCTGTACGCCTCGACCCATCAGTATCCGCACTATCCCGGCACCGGGTCGCTACATGAAATGGGCGCGGGCGCGGGCGCGGGGTTCACCGTGAACGCTCCGATGCCGGCGGAGTATGGCGACGACGAATATCTGCGCTTCTTCGACGAGTTCATTCTGCCGATCGGGCGCAAGTTCAAGCCCGAGTTCATAATCGTGTCGGCCGGCTTCGATTGCCATTACCGGGACCCGCTCGGTGACATGCGCGTCACCGAAAACGGATTCACCGCGATGACGCGGCGTGTCAAAGAGCTCGCGGCCGAATGCTGCGGGGGCAGGATGATCGCGGCGCTCGAGGGCGGCTACGATCTCGCGGCGATAGTCAATTCCGGACGCGCGGTGATCGAAGAGCTCGGGCGCGAGGCCGACGAGCCGATCGCGAGCGCGCGCGGCGGCGACCGCGTGATGCCGATAATCGAGCGCGCCGCGCACGGCGTCGGCAAATTCTGGAACCTCGGCTGATCGAACGCCGGAAAGAAGGGGAGGGGGTGTGGCGGAAGGAGCCAAGGGTACGATCAAACAGCCGCGGCTGGTCGCGATCGGCGGCGCCGCCGGCGCAAGGGAATTGCCGCTGGTCAAGCGCAAGACCACCATCGGCAGCGCTATCGGCAACTATTTCGTTCTGGACGAGAAGACCGTCTCACGCCGTCACGCCGTAATTCGCCGCCGACTGCGCGGTTACGATCTGATCGATCTCGAATCGACCAACGGCACCTACGTAAACGGCAAGCGCGTCACCAATCCGATACGGCTCAAGCGCGGCGACGAAATCGGTTTCGGTAATGCGCGCTTCGCTTTCATGGCCGGCGCGGGCGCGCGCGGACCCGGCCTGCGCATCGCTGTTCCTCTGATGCTCCTGCTGTTCCTGATTGCCTTCTCGGTGACCCGGCGATGGATTCAGCGCGAAGCTCGCGAGGCGCTGGGTGAATCGCCCGCGCCAAGAGCCTCGATCGCGCCCGCCGCGGCAGGTACGACGCTCGCCGCGGCGGAAATATCCGCGACTTCCATTGCGACGCCGTCGGGTCCGCAACCCGAATGGCTCAAGCGGCTCAACGCTTACAGAGCGATGGCCAAGGTCGCGCCGGTGGTCGAAGATTCTACGCTTAGCGCGGGCGACAGCGCGCACGTGAAATACCTGGTCGAAAATCTCGGTCCGTCGCTGCGCGCCGGCGGTAATCCCGGCATCGATTCGCATCTCGAAAGTAAGGACAAGCCCGGCTACTCGGCGGTGGGCGCTCGCGCCGGCGAATCGAGCGACGTCGATTTCATCGCCTTCGCCGGTACGAAGATCAAAGATCCGGCCGGATGGGCGCTGGTCGATTGGATAAGCGGCGCGTTCCATCGCCTGCCGCTTCTGAATCCGCGCCTGCGCCGGGTAGGCTTCAATCAGGTGTGCGATCGAGGGCTCTGCGTCGCCGCGCTCGACGCGCAAAGCGGGGTCGAGTCGAGCGCGGCGGGAACCGCGTACGCCACCCCAATCGAATTTCCCGCCGACCACACGTCGATCGATCTGCGCACCTTCACCGACGAATGGCCCGATCCGCTGAGCGCGTGCGCCGGATACAAAGCGCCAACCGGACTGCCGATCACGCTCGCGACCGGCTACTGGATCCACACGAGTCTCGACGCGTATTCCTTCGAGCGCATCTCCACTGACGGCGCCGCAACCAAGCTCGACGCCTGCGGCTTCGACTCTTCGACCTACACCAACCTCGATCCGGCAACGCAGAAAACCGCCCGCGAAGTCCTGCTCGGCCAGGGCACGGTAGTAGTGATCCCGCTGGCCCCTCTGACTGCCGGGGCAACCTATCGCGTATCGATCACCGCAAGCGGCACGCAGTATCGATGGACATTTTCGATCGCTAAAGGAGCAAAGTGATCAGTGGCGCGGGCGTCTCGCCCGTGAGCGACGGGATGGTGTCGGGAAGTTGGTGGAAAAATGAAAAAGCGTCAAGATCCGGCGAGTTGAGCCACAACTCGCGCCCGCTTGGAGCGAATCAACGAGGAGTTTCGGCGGCGTACAAAGCCCGAGCTTCGCTGCCAACCGACGAGGCGGTGTTGCTCTTGGTTTCTTGCGCAGCGGACAAATCAAATTACGTCGGTTGGCGCGACGACGAGTCCAGTAGTAAATCAGCTAAGGCTGCATAGCCGATGGAACGTAGAATCGCTCAACGCCCGGATCGTTTAACTCTCGCCACTAAATTGGGAGACACCACCAGTTCCAAAGTTCTACACATGAAGGCCACGCCATGAAGAAGCAAGCCGGCAATCACGTCAACCGCAAGCTGAGTGAGTCCGGCAGAACACCCGCGCAGTCCACCGGCGCAGTGTCGGGAGAGTTTGTCACCGAGATGTTCGAGTACGACGGTGGACGGCAGGTCACGGTGTACGTTCCACCGGACCCGGCCGAAGCAATAGTCTTCGCCGGTGACGGTCAGGGGATCTCGAAGTGGGGCCGATTGCTCGAGAAGGTTGACCTACCGTCCACAATGATCGTCGGTGTACATAGGCTGACCAATGAGACGCTGCGGCTCCACGAGTACTCACCGGGCTTTGAGCCGGAGCGGTTCGCGGCACACGAGAAGTTCTTCGTCGAGGACGTTCGCCGATGGACGCAGTCGCGATTTGGCATGGCGTTGCCCGCTGAACGTACCGCAGTGTTCGGCGTCTCGGCGAGTGGAGAGCTGGCCCTCGCTCTTGGGCTTCGGCATCCGCATATCTACGGCGCGGTCTTCTGCGCCTCGCCTGGCGGGGGTTACAAGCCGCCAGGCGTTATGCCGAGTCCGCTTCCGCGCACATACCTTGTCGCTGGCACACAGGAGCCGTTCTTCCTCGAGAACGCAAGGAGGTGGGCGGACGCGCTGCGCGATGCAGATGCGGATGTCGTCATGAATGAGCGAGCTGGGACGCACGGTGGCGCCTTCTGGGGAGAAGAGTTCCCGCTGATGGTGGCGTGGGCATTCGGGAATGACAAGACAACCCAGTCTTCGTAGAGGCGCGTCGGGACGCGCCCGGTTGCGCACGCTGCTCAGCTTCGCGTCCGGCGGCGATCAAAAATCCAGCGCAATCACTGTTGCGATTGGATCGAGCAGGCGCTCGGGGATGTCGATTATCAGTTCGCCCACCGGGTCTTTGTTGAATACGGCGTCCATCGCGGCTATCCGGCGATGAAGCTTGAGCTTCTCGTCGGAGCCCAGCACCGTCGCGCTCTTCACCTGTCTGACGTGCAGCCCGCGCACTGATACCGCTTCGTATGGACGCATCACGCAGTGCAGGTACACGCGACTGCCGCGCCGCGTCGAGGGTCCGTAGAATTGCCACGGCTCGAGACCCGGCGTCGTCCCGGCGATACTCTCGCCGTTGCGCTCGGCCCATCGGGCGAAGGCTTCGAGCCGCTCGACGTGCTCGGGCGGCAGGGTGCCGTCGCCGGTTGGGCTGACGTTGAGCAGCAGATTTCCGCCCTTGCCTGCGACCTCTTCGAGCGTATGGACGAGGTTGCGCGCCGATTTGTAATGGCGATCGCCCGGGTTGTAGCCCCAGCTATTGTTCATCGTCATGCAGGTCTCCCACGCGCGCGCGGGCGCCGCGGCGGGAACGGCCTGCTCGGGCGAGTCGTAGTCGCCGCATCCCGGCAGGCGATCGTTGATGACGATCTCGGGCTGTAGCTCGCGGATCATTTTTTCTAGCTCGCGCGCCTTCCATTCTTCGGGCGAGCGTTCCCATCCGCCGTCGAACCACAGCAGATCGATCTTGCCGTAATTGGTCAGCAGCTCGCGTATCTGCGTGAACATCACGCCGATAAACCGCTCCCATTGCTCGGGCGTGCTACGGCGCCATTCGCCCCACTTGTAGGGTTTGTCGGCCTCGGTAAACGCCGGGTAGTCGGGATGATGCCAATCGATGAGCGAGAAGTAGAAGCCGACGCGCAGACCCTCGGCGCGAAAGGCGTCGGAGTATTCGCGCACGATATCGCGCTTGAAGGGAGTGTGCGCGACGCCGTAATCCGAGGTCGCGGTATGGAACATCGCGAAGCCGTCATGATGCTTCGTCGTCAGGACGCCGTAGGTCATTCCCGCGCGCTTAGCGAGCTTGGCGATCGCGCGCGCGTCGAACTTCGTCGGATTAAATGTCCGAGCGGCTGAATGATATTCGTCCACCGCGACGACTTGCGCATTGGGCAGCGAGTTGATGCTGCCGACCAGCGGCCACGACAGTTCCCATCCGCGTTGTGACGAGGGCGCCCAATGAATGAACATCCCGAAGCGAGCAGTATCGAACCATTTTTCCATAACTCCGCGGATTGTCGCGCGCCTCGCCCGCGATGTCCATCGCGCGCGTGCGAACGGGCGATGCTCGGCGCCATATCGCCGGCTCGCCCGCGCGTCACGGCGATTGCAAAAGGAGCAATCGCCGCGCCGCGTCGCCCGCGTGCCAGTGGCACCTCCCGGCGGGAGAGGGTATTTCGGATTTCGCGCGCAGTTGGTTGCCCCTCGCCCACCGGGAGAGGGCGACGTGGCGCGATGCTTGCGTTTTTCTCGCAAGCATCGTGACGCGTGGGTGAGGGCGGCTCATGCACGATTGCCCGCGTCATCTACCCGGCCCGTCCGCTTTGAGGATCGGCGCATCCTCGTGGTATGCAATCGATCAGGTGCCGGCCGCGTATCGGCGACCGCACCCGTGAGGAGGCGACGCGCGATGAAGATCTCGATGTTCCATCTGATGCCCTACCGCGATCTGCCCGCGGATTTCGAGCAGCATTACAACTCGGTCTGGGTCGATCCGCCGTACTGGGAACTCGCCGATTCGAACAAGGTCGGCCAGTACTACAACTGGACGCTCGACGAGCTGATCCACGCCGCCAACAACGGCATTGACGGGATCTGCGTCAACGAGCATCATCAGAACGCCTACGGCTTCATGCCGAATCCCGACCTGATGGGCTCGATCCTGGCGCGCGCGACCAACGGCATCGACGTCGCGATAGTCCAGATGGGCTCGACGCTGCCGACCTCGAATCCGCCGATCCGCGTCGCCGAAGAATACTCGATGATCGATTGCATCTCGGGCGGACGGATGGTCGCCGGGATGCCGCTGGGAACCTCGCAGGACGTGAACCTCTGCTACGGCATCTCGCCCATCGAGCAGCGCGAGCGCTACTACGAGGCGCACGACCTGATCATCAAGGCGTGGACCGCGAAAGAAATCTTTCCGTGGAACGGCAAGTACTTCAAACTCCCGATGGTCAATATCTGGCCGCGACCGATCCAGAAGCCGCATCCTCCGATTTGGATTCCCGGCAGCGGCAGCTTATCCACCTGGGATTTCTCCGCGCGCAACGACCATTGCTACTGCTTTCTCAGCTATTGGGGAAATAATTTCGGCAAGCGCGTGATGGACGGATGGTGGGATTTCGTCGCCAAGGGCAATCACGATCCGAATCCCTACCGCGCAGGATTCCTGCAGCTCGTCGCCGTCTCCGAAACCGACGCGAGCGCCGAAAAAGATTACTACAAACACATCAGATATTTTTACGACAAATGCCTGCACATCCAGCCCGAGTACTTTCCCGTCGCCGGCAACCAGGATTACAAGAGCCTGGTGAACTCGGTCACCAAGCTCAATCCGCAGATGTTCGATCTGATGGGCAAGATCCCGACCTGGAAGTACAAGGACTTCATCGACAACCAGTTCGTCATCGCGGGCTCGCCCAAGACCGTCACTCAGCAGTTGATGGAGGCGGTCAAGAAACTGCGCGTCGGTAATTTGATGGTGCTTTTGCATATCGGCTCGATGCCGCATGAGCTGACGATGAAGAACGTCGAGCTGTTCTGCAAAGAGGTGCTGCCGAACTTCCGCGATGTCTGGGACGACGAGTGGGAAAATAAGTGGTGGCCCGAAAAGCTGCGCGGCGCGCGCGGCACCAACGCGATCGCGAAAGGCGGCAACGGAAAATCAGGCGGCAAGCCGAAGCACGCGCACGCCTGAGCGGATCAGGGAAAGACGAGACAGATTGATATGGCCACCGAAAAAAGTATCAGCGTCTGGGGCGACAGAGTTCATCCCAAGGTCAAAATCTCCGGCAGCGGATCGCCCGTGGTCTATCTGCACGGCGGCTACGGACCGATCGATACCGAATTAGTCGAGGAGCTGGGGAAGCATCACACCGTCTATGCGCCCGAGCATCCTGGGCTCAGCGCCGGCGACGAGGACGCGATCAAGGCGCTCGACGATTTCTGGGACCTGGTTCTCTATTACTACGACCTGTTCGACAAGCTCGGACTCAAATCGCCCGCGGTGGTAGGGCATTCGTTCGGTGCGATGGTCGCGGCGGAGGTTGCGGCGACCGATCCGAACCGCGTGAGCAAGCTGGTGCTGATAAACGCGCTCGGCCTGTGGCGCGACGCGTATCCGGTCGCGAACTACGTCATCACGGCGCAGACGAAGTTGCCCGAGCTCCTGTTCCGCGATCCGCATCATCCCGCGCTCAAGCGAATCGTGCTCAATCCCGAGGATCAGCAGGGCTTCATCCGAATCACCTGGTCGCTCGGATGCACCAGCAAGTTCTACTGGCCGATCCCCGACAAGGGACTCAAGAAACGGCTTCATCGAATCACCGCTCCGACCCTGATTCTGTGGGGCAAGGAAGACAAGGTTGTAGCGCCGATTTACGCCGAGGACTTCCGCAAAGCGATTCACGATGCGAAAGTAGAAATGATCCCCGGCGCCGCGCACATGATGACCGTCGAGGACCCGGCGAAGGTCGCCGCCGCCGTCACGAAATTCTTGAAGTAATGAACGAAGGAAATCCGGGGTCTTACGCATTGCTTCCTCTTGGCAAGCGGGCCGACGAGCCGTCGGCCGCCACTGACGGAAGAGAGCAATTGACCGAAGGAAGTAATATGCCAGTGGGCGGGCGGACGGCATGGTATGCCGGAATTCCGGAAAGCGGTAGCGTCTCGGTTTGAAAATTGAGAGGGGGAGAAATGGCATTCTGGGTTTCACACATGAATCCGATCAAACGAGCGCGAATCCACAAGGGTTCGTGTCCCCACTGCAATGAGGGCCAAGGACAGGTTGGTCAGGACAAGACTGATTCGGGAAATACAGGTTGGTTCGGTCCTTTCAATACCGTGGCAGCAGCCCAAGCGTTTATGGAGAGCAAGTTTCCAGACTTTACCGACAAGGGAAAATGCGGTCACTGTCAGCCGGGAGCTGTTTGATGCCCAAAGGATCCCAAGGCCAGAAAGGCGAAACTTCAAACTGAGACACTACCCGGAAAGCCACGCGCTTGCGCGCACGCGCGGGGTCGAATACTCAAAGGAAATTGCGTGCAACGATGATGATCGGAGACGTGAGAGTGAAACTTAAGAAACTATCCTGCCTTGCCGCCTTCGCCGCGATACTAATTGTCGCCTCGGCCTGCAACGGCTCAACGGACGGACTACCATTGAGAAACACCGGACATTACGCAATCGTGAACTCGGACCGCGGCACTTTCGTGATCGAACTTTATCCGAAGGTCGCGCCTAAAACGGTCGAGAACTTCGAAACCCTGGTCAAAAAGGGTTTCTACAACGGCCTGACCTTTCATCGCGTCGTGCCTGATTTCGTGGTCCAGGGCGGCGACCCCGACGGCACCGGCACCGGCGGCCCCGGCTACACCGTCCCGGCCGAGATCGACAAGAACGAGCATCACTTGCGCGGCACCGTCGCGACTGCGCGCACCGGCGATCAGGTGAACCCGAAGCGGGAATCGTCGGGCAGCCAGTTCTACATCTGCCTTGCGCCGCAGGCCGGCCTCGACGGCGACTACACCATCTTCGGCGGCGTCGTGAAGGGGATGGACGTGGTCGATCAGATTCAGAAGGGCGACCATATGAAGACGATCACGCTATCGAGCGAGCCGCCAAAGTAAGCGCGCGAATTTCGCGATGGCGGCTAACGCAAGCGGGCACCCAAGCGGGCCCTACTTCAGCGTCGATCTGCACCTGCATACCAACCGCGGCAGCTCGGACTCGAACCTCGCACTGACCGACCTGGTCGAGCGCGCGCGCAAGACCGGTATCGGCGCGGTCTGTATCACCGAGCACGACACGATGTGGGATCTGCGCGAGGCGCCCGCGCTCGGGCGCGATTCGGGTCTCCTGTTCCTGCGCGGGATGGAAGTCACCACCGACATGGGACATATCGGGGTCTTCGGCCTCGACCACTATATCGGCGGAATCTACAAGCTCGCGGAGTTGCGCAGGGTCGCCGATCTGAATGGCGCGCTGCTGGTCGCAAATCATCCGTTCCGCTACAAGCTCGACCCGCGCTTTTCGTTTATCAACCCTGATCACGAGCCGATCGACGCGGGCTATCCCGATCGCGCGGCGAAGCTCAAGATTTTCGAGCTGGTCGATGCGATCGAGGTCTTAAACGGCGCCTGCTCGGAGGACGAAAACGTCTTCGCGCTCCGGGTCGCGCGTCATCTGGGGATGCCCGAGGTCGCGGGCTCGGATTCTCATTCGATGAATTCAGTCGGATGCGTGACGACGCTGCTCGACGCTCCGGTCGCCGACGAGCGCGAGCTGATCGACTCGATCAAATCCCGCCGATGCCGCGCCGGCCGCGGCCTCCTGCAGCACGCGCTCGCCGAATTCGACCTGCCGGCGTGAGAATAAAACCAACCGGCCACTAAGGCACAAAGGCACGAAGAAGAGGGTTTCGCGCGGGGCTGGAGGGTCCGCCTTGGTGTCTTCGTGTCTTAGTGGCCGCTTGGATTTTCTCTCGCGCGATTGTTTGCGCTTTCAATGGTACGATACAATTCGCGGGCTGATACGCGGCGTCATTGATGGCAACCAATCGAGATCGCTTCACGCTGATCGAGGAAATTTCTTCGATCGGCGGCGAAGACCACGACGACTTGCGCTCCGCGCTCGATCGGATCGTCGCCGCGATCGCGGAAGGCATGCAGGCCGAAGTCTGCTCGCTCTACCTGTTCGATCCCCAGGGCGAACGCCTGGTGCTGCGCTCGACCTTCGGCCTCGATCGCGACTCAGTCGGCAAGGTCTCGCTGCGCCCGAGCGAGGGGCTGGTCGGGATGGTGATCGAATCGGGCGAGCCGGTGACGGTTCCCGACGCGATCAGCCATCCGCGCTACAAATATTTCCCCGAGACCGGCGAAGAGCGCTTTCATAGCTTCCTCGGCGTGCCGGTGCAGGAGAGCAGGCAGAAGGCGATCGGGGTGATGGTCGCGCAGACGCTCTCGCGCCGCAAATTCACCCGCACCGACGAGCGGCTGCTGCGCACCGCCGCGACCCAGGTCGCGCAAATCCTCTCGCATTTCCGCCTGCGCGAGACGCTCGCCACCAAGGAAAAAGAGCGCGCCGAGTACCGCCGCCGGATGATCGAAGCAAATCGCCAGTTGAAGGACTACGAGAAAGTCGGCGGCAAAGCGCGGATGAAGCCGCCGCAGAAGATTCGCCGCCCGCGCCTGGTCGGATTGCCCGCGGCCCCCGGCTTCGCGCAGGGCGTCGCGCACGTGGTCGGCACTTTCCTAAGCACTATCGACCGCAATCAGCGCGCCCGCGACACCAAGGCCGAGCGCAAACGCCTGGACGAGGCGCTCGAACGCTCGCGCGCCGAGCTCGAAGTGCTGAAGGCCCGGATGGCGCCGCTGATGCCCGAGCAGGACCTCAAGATTTTCGATGGCCATCGCCTGATTCTCGAGGACGACGAATTTGTCGGCCGAATCCGCGACACGGTCGAGAAGGGCTACTCCGCCGAGAGCGCGCTGTTCCGCGTGATCGACGAGCTCTCCGCCCAGATGCTCGCCGTCGCTGACGGCTACCTACGCGAGCGCGCCACCGACTTCCGCGACGTCGGCCATCGCGTGCTGCGTCATCTGCGCCAGGAAGATCGCCGCGGCGCGTACGCGAAGCCGACCATCCTCGTGGCCGAAGAGCTGACGCTCTCGCAATTAACGCTGGTCTCGCACGAGAACCTTGCCGCTATCGCGCTCCAGTCGGGCGGCGCAACCTCGCACGCCGCAATCCTCGCGCGTTCATTCGAAATTCCTACCGTCGTCGGCGTCGAGCATCTGATGGAATCCGTCATCGAGGGTGACCATCTGGTCCTCGACGGCAACTCGGGAGTGGTTTACGTCAATCCTCCCGCCGACGTCGAAAAGGACTACCAGGGGATGACGCGCCGGTACGAAGCGTTCAAGCGCGAGCTGATGGAACATGGCAGCGAACCCGCCGCGACGCGCGACGGGCATCGCGTCATGATGCTGGCGAATATCGCGCTGCTGGCTGACGTGCATCTGGCAAAGCGTTACGGCGCGGAAGGTATCGGGCTTTTGCGCTCGGAATTTTCGTTCCTGACCTATGAGGATTTTCCCGACGAGACCCAGCAGCTCGCGCTGTACAACCAGATGCTCGAGGCGGTCGGCGGGCGCAAGCCGGTCACGATCCGCACGCTCGATATAGGAGCCGACAAGTATCCGCCCTACATGCGGGTTCCGCGCGAGGAGAATCCGTTCCTCGGATGGCGTTCGATCCGGATCTCGCTCGAAATGTCGGGCCTGTTCAAAGTTCAGTTGCGCGCGATCCTGCGCGCTGCCGCGCGCTACAACGTCCGGATCCTGTTCCCGATGATCTCCTCGCTCGAAGAGCTGCGCCGCGCCAAGGAGCTTCTCGCCGAGTCGCAGGCCGAGCTTTACAAGGAAGGCCTCGAACACAATCCCAACATTGAAGTCGGGATCATGGTCGAGGTGCCTTCCGCCGTATGGCTCGCGCCGCGGCTGGCGCGCGAAGTCGATTTCTTTTCGATCGGCACCAACGACCTGATTCAGTATCTGCTCGCCGCCGATCGTAATAATCCCAAAGTCGCCCATCTGTACGAGGCGTTTCATCCCGCCGTCATCTCCGCGATCGCCGAGGTCGTCAACGTCGCCCGCGCCGCCGACAAGGAAGTCGGCCTGTGCGGCGAGATGGCGAGCGACCCGCTTGCGACTTTGCTCCTGGTTGGGATCGGGCTCGACGAGCTGAGCCTCTCGCCCCTGTTTATCCCCGTCGTGCGCAAGTTGGTGCGCGAGGTCGATTTTCAAACCACGCGGCTGATCGCGCGCGAGTGTCTGCAGATGGCGTCGGTCCAGGAGATCAAAGGCTACCTGGTCGAGCGCTATCGGGACTTGGGACTGATAAATCTGGTCGAGATGTACCGATAGCGAGACGGCCCAAGGTTCTCCAAAGCACCTTAAAGCGTCGCCATGACGGGCTTTTTCCCCGAGAATTGTTGACTTCGCCGGTCGGGATTGGTTAATCTCTAACCGGTCGGTTAGGTGTCCCGGCCAGACTTTGACCGAGACCCTTACCGAGGGCCCACGGGGCTAGGATGGGGTTGGGATACTGAAGAGGATTTGTCGATGGTATTAATTCTGGTCGCACTTGCGAGCTTCCTCGTCTTCGCGACGGTAGTTCTGTACATGTTACTCGGGCGCAACCGATACGGCGGGGACAGCTCTACCGTGCCGCTGCAGATTGCCGCGTCGCCCAGCGCGCTTGCGCAGGCGGCGGTAAAGCCCGAGCCGGTCAGGACCATTCGCGTCTATTTCATCAAGCCCTCGCGCTACACCGAGGAGGGCTACGTCCAATTCTTCCGTTTCGGCGTACAGCCCAACAACACGCTGACGGTTCTGACCGCGCTCAACGCGGCGTTCAACAACAAGTTCGCGGCCGAGCGTAACGTACAGCTCGAGACCGTAATCTGGGACGAAATTTGCGACGGCGTGATCAGCCCCGACACGATCAAGGCGATCAAGGAAAAGGCGCACGAGGACGGCGTCGAGTTGCTGGTCGGGATGGCGGGTGTCCAGTCGAATCAGTACCCGCGCGGCCGCGATATCGCGCTGCAGTTCAAGGCGCTGGAAGTGCCGGTGATGATGGGTGGATTCCACGTCAGCGGTTATCCCGATTCGGTCAAGTTCCTGAATGAATGCGGCATCACCACGATTGTCGGCGAGGCCGAAAATCTGTGGGGCGGAATCGTCGAGGATTTTCTGCGCGGCGAGTTGAAGCTCAGCTACTCGGTCACCGAAGGAATCCGCGCCAAGACCGGCCGCGAGGATATTATCGTCCCGCTCATCACCGAGTCGCTGCTGCCGGTGCTCGATGATCGTTATCTGACGCGCTTTTTCAACACCACGATGACCACGATTGACACCTCGCGCGGATGCCCCTTTACCTGCTCGTACTGCAGCGTGAAGAACGTGATGGGCCGCACGATGCGTTCGCGTGAGCCGGACTCGGTGGTCACCTGGGTGCGCGACGCTTGCCGCAACCACGGCATCCAGTCGCTGTTCCTGGTCGATGACGATTTCTTCCGCTCGCCCAGATGGGAAGAAATTCTGACCGGTCTGATCGAAGTCAAAAAGGAATATCCGAATTTCTCTTTCATGATGCAGGTTGACGTGGACGCCTCGTGCTACGCGACCGCCGCACCCGGCGAGACCGAGACCGCAAAGCATCGGCGCTCCGAGCGCTTCACCGAATTGTGCGCGGCCGCGGGATGCTACCAGGCGTTCGTCGGGATCGAATCACTCAATCCGGATAACCTGAACTTCGCGACCAAGTACCAGAATACCGACGACCGCCAGCACAAGATGAAGCTCGAAGAGTCGCGCGCGCGCGTGATCGACAAGTACCGCCGCGTGGTCGATAACTGGCACAAGGTCGGTATCTCGGTTCACGCGGGCTACATGCTCGGCTTCCCGTTCGACGGACCCGACTGCGGCCGGGTCGCGGCGGAGACGCTCAAAAAGATTGGCTTCGATATCGTGTCGTTCTTCATCATGACTCCGCTTCCCGGGACCGAGGACCAGGTGCGCTACGCCAAAGACGGCGACATCACCGACTGGGACTTCAACCAGCTCGATTCACAGCACGTGACGCTGAAGCATCCGAAGCTCGACAGCGCCGCGTGGATGCAGGCGTATCGGGACGCGTTTAAGGGCTTCTATTCGGTCCCGCGGATGCTCCACACCATCTTCACCGTCGCCGGTGGACGCGGACTCGCGCCGGAGTCGCGCCGTTCGACCCTGCGCCAATTCATGTACTACTTCTTCTCGTACCGGCAGGGGCGTCATCCGATGGTCGGCGGCATCTGGCCGATCCTGCGCCGCGACGTGCGCCGCGTCGCCGTGACTGACGACGAAGCGCGCCGCCACTATCTGGGCGGAATGCGGTTCGACGCAATTCTGCGCGGCGACTCGGACGGCGGCTTCGCGGCGGCCCCCGCGTAAGACAAGACCCAATCGGCCACGAAGGCACGAACACACCAAGAATACAAAGCGGGCCTTTCCAGCAGGAAAGACCCGCTTCTGCTTGGTGCCTTAGTGTCTTAGTGGCCGGTTGGATTCTCCCGCCGCCCGCCGCTTGATCGCCGCCGCCTGACTGCCGTCTGCGACCGCCTGACCGTCCCGCGCTTGCCTGTTACCGCCAAAAGCGGATAGGGATTCATCACCGGTACCGCCATGGCGAATATCCCCTACGCTCCAGAAATCATCGCCGTCGTCATCATCCTGATCCTGATCTTCGTGCGCGTGATCAGACGGCTCGTCTTCCTGCTGTTCCGAATCGTGATCGCGGTCGTCGCGATTGTTGTTGCGATCGGCGGCGTCTCGATGCTCATGAACAACGAAACCATCTTCGAGAAGCCCGGCGTCGAAGCGCGCTCGATCCGCTTCTTCACCCAGAGCGGCGCCGCCACCAGCGAAAAAGGCCTCGGCTCCGCGACTTGCAACTGGCCCGACGCGGTCAGCGCAGCTTCACCCTCGCGATCGCAGCCGACGCCCGCAGCGTCGCCGTCGCCGGCTAAACACGAATCGCCGCGCAAGCACGCGAAGGCCGAGCCAGTCTCAGCGTCGAGCCCCGCCGCCGCGGCAAGTCCGGCTGCGACCGCGTCAAATCCCGATGACGACGTCTATCCCGAGTTGATCACGCCAAGCTATCCGGGAATCGCACCGGGAAAGCTCTTCGCACTTTCGCAGCAGGTGGTGAACTCGCTGGGCGGATGGAAAATCGTCAACGCCGATCCGAAAACCGGGGTTATCGATTGCATCTACACCTCGCGGATTCTCCAGTCGCAGGATGATATCCGGATCACCGTCACCTCCAGGAGCGAAATCAACCTGTGCTCGCGCTCGGGCGCGTCGCGTCCTGATTCGACTTCGCTCAGCCGCTATTTTCCCGGAGACTTCGGCGCGAACATCGGCCATATCAAGCAGTTCACCGAAACCCTCGAGCCGATGATGGACGAGGTCTACCAGAAGGAACAGGAAAAAGAGAACGCCAAGAAGCAGCCCGGAGCGCACTGACCCGCGCACGCGGCTTTGACACGGACGGCGCAATCGGTGCAGGTTGAATGCGTATGGCGATGCGCGAAACACAGATCGATTCGCTCGCGAGCTTCCTGGTCCAGGGCCTGATCGCCAAGGGCATCATCAAGCCCAAGGCCGACGAGAAAGATCTGATCGCTTGCGTGGTTGAGCTGATGTCCTCGAATTTCGAGACCGAAGCGGCTATCGATCTCGAGACCGACAACATGGTCGAGGATCTGATGCGCAAGGATACGCGCCTGGACGGCGAACGCCTGCGCTCGATGATCCGCCAGAAGATCGCCGAGAAAAAAGGCTTCACACTCTAGCCGCATAGCAATGAAACTCAGCGAAGCACGAATTCTGTTCCTGGCGCGCGAGTCGCTCGCGCGGCTGCGCGACGAAGGTCTGGCCGAAATCGCGAACTTCCCGCTCGCGCTGCGCCAGGGCCGCGAGCTGATCGCCGAATGGAACGAAAAGGGCGATGAGATCGATCAGGTCGTGCGGCGCAAGATCACCTCGATCAAGCGCGGTATCGTCGAGGGCAGCAACGAATGGGCCATCCTGTTCCGCCGCTATCGCGATGAGGAACTGCGCAAGCGCGGCCTGTTGCGCTGATGGCGCCGAGTCCTGCCGAAACCTCCGCTCTTATTCCCGGCGATATCGCCGTTCACGCGCGCGGCAAGATACGCGGCCAGATGCGCGGACTCTTCGCCGCGATGCCTCCCGGGCTCGTGCTCGATATCCCGGCCGGCGGCGGCGCTCAATCCGCCGCACTCGCGCAGCTTGGCTACCGCGTTCTCTCCGCCGATCTATTCGCCAACGGACGTGGAACGCCGTCATGGTCGTGGGTGCGCGCCGACGCCAACGATGCGATGCCGTTTGCCGCCGCCGCATTCGACTACGTCCTGTGCCGCGAAGGAATCGAGCATCTCGAAGATCAGATGGGCTTCGTCCGCGAATGCGCGCGCGTGCTCAAGCCCGGAGGCAAGATTGTCCTGACGACGCCCAATGTGATGCATCTGGCGGCGCGCGCCAGCGCCTTTCTTACCGGCCAGCGAAACCTGCGCCGCGGACTCGTCAACGAAGTGCAGACGCTGCGCGCACGCAACGGCTCGCGTCTCTACCATGGCCACGTCTTTCTGCTCGATTACTACAGGATGCGCTACATCCTGCGCGTGTGCGGCTTCGACAAGCTCGCGATATATACCGACCGTCTGAGCCCGACCTCGATCGCGATGGCGCCAGTCGTCCCGCTGCTGTGGATGTCGATGAAATTCGCGGTCGCGGTCTCCGCCCGCAACGTCCGCCACGGCGGCCAGCGCGCGCCCGACCCGCGCGTCACGCGCGAACTCTTCGCCGACGTCCTGTCACCCGCGCTCCTATTCGGCCGCAGGATGATAGTCGTCGCAGAACGCGCGTCTGACGCGCGCGGATGATAAGGTCGGATAGTGGACGATCGCGAATTTCAAAAAGCCGCCGACGCGTGCCTCGCACGCGTCGCCAAATGGCTCGAGGGTCTCGATCCCGACGACGCCGACTACTCGACTTCCGATGGTTCCGTTACCATCGAGTTTCCTGACGGAATGAAATTCATCCTGAGCCGCCAATCCGCGACCAATCAAATTTGGCTCGCCGCCGCCGCTCATGGCTATCACTACGACTACGACTCCGCGAGCGACGTATGGCGCGACGACAAAGACCATCACGAGCTCTACGCGCGGATCGCTGAACTGGTCACGGAGCAAGTTGGCCATCCGGTAGATTTCGACGCGTGACAAGTCTCCATCCGACCGGCCACCAAGACACGAAGACACGAAGGAGAAGAAATTCTCCCTGTAAATGTTGAGGAATCTTTGATTTCTTGCCTTTGGGTCGAAATGACCGGGGCAGGCGCCGGCGCTTGCTTTTGTCCAACTCACGTGACACACTCGACTCGTTGGCACTCTCGTCGTGAGAGTGCCAATTGACATATGGTCGATCGTGGTTAGATTTAACCCGACCCGATCTATTCACAGGCCGAGTAACAATCGAAATTCCACAGTAGGAGGCGGCTAGTCCCAATGAAATTCAGACCGCTGGGCGATCGCATTCTGGTCAAGCGTATCAAGGAAGAAGAGAAGACCAAGGGCGGCATCATCATCCCCGACACCGCGAAGGAAAAGCCCCAAGAGGGCAAGGTAGTCGCGGTCGGCAAGGGCAAGTATGGCGACGATGGCAAGCTCATCCCGATCGAGGTGAAGGCGGGCGACAAGATCCTGTTCGGAAAATATTCCGGCAGCGAGATCAAGCTCGAAGGCGATGAGCATATCATCCTGCGCGAGGACGACATCCTGGGCATCCTCGACTGAGCGGAGCTTCGCAAAGAAGCTTTCGCGTCCTGATGCGCTTAACCGAAATTTGAACCAGAGGAGAGGCAAGAATCCATGCCTGCGAAGATACTTCGTTTTTCACAAGAGGCGCGCGAGAAGATCCTGAAAGGGGTCAATGTCCTCGCTGACGCCGTTACCGTGACGCTCGGCCCCAAGGGCCGCAACGTCGTTCTCGAAAAGAGCTTCGGCGCTCCGACCGTCACCAAGGACGGCGTGACAGTCGCCAAGGAAGTCGAGCTCGAAGACAAGTTCGAAAACATGGGCGCGCAGATGGTCAAGGAAGTCGCCTCCAAGACTTCCGACGTCGCCGGCGACGGCACCACCACTGCGACCGTTCTGGCCCGCTCGATCTACACCGAAGGGATCAAGATGGTCGCCGCGGGGCACGATCCGATGTCGCTCAAGCGCGGTATCGATCGTGCGGTCGAGGCGATCACCGGCGAGCTCAAGAGCCTGTCCAAGCCCACCAAGGATCGCAAGGAAATCGCGCAGGTCGGCACTATCTCGGCCAACAACGATTCCACCATCGGCGACATCATTGCCGAGGCGATGGAGAAGGTCGGCAAGGAAGGCGTCATCACGGTTGAAGAGGCGCGCGGACTCGAGACCCAGCTCGAAGTGGTCGAGGGTATGCAGTTCGACCGCGGCTACCTGTCGCCGTACTTCGTGACCGATCCGGAGCGGATGGAAGCGAAGCTCGACGACGCGTTTATCCTGATCAACGAGAAGAAAATCTCCTCGATGAAGGATCTGCTGCCGATCCTCGAGACGATCGCGAAGGCGGGCAAGCCCTTCCTGATGATCGCAGAGGATATCGAAGGCGAGGCGCTGGCGACCCTGGTCGTTAACAAGATTCGCGGCACGCTGTCGTGTATCGCCGTCAAGGCACCGGGCTTCGGCGATCGGCGCAAGGCGATGCTCGAAGATATCGCGATCCTGACCGGTGGCCGCGCGATCTCCGAAGAACTCGGAATCAAGCTCGAAAACGTCACCCTGCAGGACCTCGGCCGCGCCAAGCGGATCGTGGTGGACAAGGACAACTGCACGATTATCGACGGTGCCGGCAAGAAGGCCGATATCGAGGGCCGTATCAAGCAGATCCGCGCGCAGATCGAGGAGACCACCTCGGACTACGATCGTGAGAAGCTGCAGGAGCGGCTGGCGAAGCTGGTCGGCGGCGTCGCGGTGATCCGCGTCGGCGCGGCGACCGAAATGGAAATGAAAGAAAAGAAGGCCCGCGTCGAGGATGCTCTGCATGCGACGCGCGCCGCGGTCGAAGAAGGCGTCGTGCCTGGCGGCGGCGTGGCTCTCGTGCGCGCCTCGAGCGTGCTCGACAACCTGCGCGCCGGCGAAGCCGAAAAGGTCGGTATCGGGATCATCAAGCGCGCGGTCGAAGGACCCGCGTGGTGGATCGCGCACAACGCCGGCTGGGAAGGCTCGGTCGTGGTTGACAAGATCAAGAGCAACAAGGGCTCATTCGGATTCAACGCGGCCAACGAAGAGTTCGAAGACCTGACCAAGGCCGGGATCATGGATCCGACCAAGGTCGTGCGCAGCGCGCTGCAGAATGCGGCGTCGGTCGCGAGCCTGCTGCTCACCACCGAGTGCATGATCGCCGAGAAGCCCGACGAGAATAAGGGCGGTGGCGGCGGACCGCAGATGCCTCCGGGCGGCATGATGTAACGCGTCCGAACAAGTTGACTGATTGCCAAGCGGCGGGGCCGGATTATCCGGTCCCGCCGTGGTTTTTTCACCGATGCTACTTCGCCTCTCGGGGCGATTTTCACCCGCGGCGCCTGTCACGAGCATGCTACAATTCACGCCGCTGCTACGTAACGATGCTATTCATTAGCGTTACTCGCACATTTCCGACCTGAGCGCGCCGCGGTCGAAATCTGCTCGGTCGCGGAGCATACCAAGACTCGCAGCACTAACCGAAGAAATAAATCCGTAGCCGTTCCCCAGTTGGTGCGTACCGTAGATATAGGCGAATTTACCGATACGATCCGCGGATCTCAGCAAGCGAAAGGTTGTCCCGCAATGCGACGCGGAGTCGGATAAATGTGAAATGGCGTAGTAAAATTGACAATCGGTGATCAAATTTGGGTTGCAACGCTTACACAACTTGATTGGCCTGCTGCTTGCTAATCTTTTGATGACACGTGAAGTCGCAATGATGAAGTCGGGCCCGGGGGTGGGCAGGAGGTCGTTCCGAATGTCTGTCCGTGTGCTGATAGCAGATAGCTCAGGTGAGGGTCGCGAAGTGATGCGGCATCATCTGGACTGCATGGGATGCGATGTGATCGCCGAGACGGACAACGCGGTGCAAACCGCAAACCTCTTTAGAACCGTGCATCCGCAAGTAGTGATCTTGGACAGCGCCCTCAAAACCGGCGGCGATCTCGACGCGCTCGGGCTGGTCCGGATGATTCGTCATGATTCTCCTGACACCGCAATTATCGCAGTGATTCCCGCGACTGATTCCGAACGCGCGCGCGCGTTTATCGACGAGGGTGCACTTGAGTGCCTGGTCCAGCCATTCCTGAGCGACGGTTTCGAGCGCGTATGGCACAAGCTCCTGACGCGCTTTCCAGAACTCCGTCCGGTCGAGCTTCCCCACGCAAAAGCCGCCCGCCGCAACGGCAGCAACAGAACGTAATCGTCGTCTCTCTCTCTCTGATTGTTCCGGCGCCAAGCGCCTTCACCTGGCCTCGCCGTTGCCAGGCGAGAGATCAGACCGCTTGGTCTTCCGGCTGTCCGGGCGTGACGACTACGCGCTCGATGCGCACCGGCTCGCCGGGAAGGCATTCCACCCACGCGGCCCATCCGCAATGATCGCCGGAGTAGAGCGGCGCGGGTGTGCCGCAATAGAACGCGCGCGTCGCACCGTGAGAGACGTCGCTCCAGACGTGAACGTGTCCGAGCGCGATATAGTCGTATCCCGACGCCGCGATCTCTTCGCCCGCGATCGGCGACGAGCGATAGCTGTCGCCATCTTCCATGTAGAAGCCATGCGCGAGCGCGATATTCCACAAATCTCGATCCGGCGCGGGAATGCCGGCGAGCGGCCGATACTCCGGCGTATGCTCGACCAGCGCTCGCCCCCATAGCCGGGCTGCAAACTCGGGAAAGTCTATCGTGCGGCCCTCGGGCTCGAGGATCAGATGCAGGTTCGGCGGCATCGCCGACGGCGCGAGCCCCGCGTAGATCGATCGCTCGTCGTGCGCGTCGTGATTGCCCGGAATCATCACCACCGGCATCCGCGCACGGCCTATTGTCCCCAGCGCGAACGCAAGACCCGCCTCGCTGACTCGGGCCGAATCGAACAGATCGCCGACGATCAGCAGCAAATCGGCGGAGCGCTCGTTGGCCAGATCTATCACCCGCGCGAACGCGCCACGGACGCGGTCGCGCAGTTCCTCGCCGCGCGGTCCCGCGCCGAAGGTGTCGGTCTCGAGATGGACGTCCGAGGTGTGGAGCATCCGGAGCGCGCGATTGGTGCGATTGTTCACGAGGGTGATGAGTGAGCCTGTCGCGGGTTCCAGCAATTCCGCGTGTGCTATACACTCTAGATACTAGACTTCCGCCGCGCATTCCATCGTTTTCATCACACGCGCGCGCCCTCGGGCAGTCGGAAAACCAGTCGGGAGAATCATTTGATCGTCGTACTCAAACCGAAGGTCACTGAAGAGCAGATTGGCACGATCGTGAAGATGGTAGAGGAACTCGACTACCGCGCGCATATCATCCGCGGTGTCGAGCGCACCGTCGTCGCCTGCGTCGGCGAGGAGCGCGGCGAGCATCAGCTCGAGCATCTCGAAGCGCTTAGCTATGTCGAGCGCGTGATGCCGGTGCTGCGGTCGTTCAAGCTCGCGGCGCGCGAGGTCCGCCCCGAAGGTTCGATTATCGACGTCGGCGGCGTGAAGATTGGCGGCAACAAGCTCGCGATCATGGCGGGTCCGTGCGCGGTCGAAAGCCTGGAGCAGGTCGAGGCCGCGGCCGACGCGGTCAAGGCGGGAGGTGCGCATCTGCTGCGTGGCGGAGCGTTCAAGCCGCGCACTTCTCCCTATGCTTTTCAGGGCATGGAGGGCGAGGGGCTCACGCTGCTCGAAAACGCGGGCAGAAGGGTCGGGCTGCCGGTGGTGACCGAGATCATGGATCCGCACGATATCGATCTGTTCGTCGAGCACGCCGATATGCTGCAAGTCGGCGCGCGCAACGCGCAGAATTTCTCGCTGCTGCGGCGCCTGGGCCGAACCAGGAAACCGATCCTGCTGAAGCGTGGGATGTCCACGCGGCTCGAGGAATTCCTGATGGCCGCGGAGTACATCCTGTCCGAAGGCAATCCCAACGTAGTCCTGTGCGAGCGCGGAATCCGCACCTTCGAGACCGCCACCCGCAACACGCTCGATCTGACCGCGGTGCCTCTGCTCAAGGAATGGACGCATCTGCCGGTGATCGTCGATCCGAGCCACGGCACCGGTATCTGGTCGCTGGTCGCGCCGATGGCGCTGGCATCGATTGCGGCGGGCGCCGACGGCCTGCTGATCGAGGTGCATCCGAATCCTTCGCTTGCCCGCTCCGACGGCCCGCAGCAGCTCAAGCCCGAACGCTTCGCCGATCTGGTCAGGGCGGCAAAGCCGGTAGCCGCGGCAGTCGGCCGCTCGCTGTGACAATTCGACTAGCGCATGCAGATCGCTTAGCCTTGGTTTGAACCGGAGGAATATATCGGTGGAACATTCCGACCCACATCGCATCACTACCGAGGAACAACTCGATGCGCTGCTCGGCACGCCGCATCCGAGGACGCGCAAGAAGCTGCTCTCCGCGCTCGACGAAATTTCGATCGGCTTCATCAAGCGCTCGCCGCTGCTGGTGATCGGCACCGCTGACGCGGACGGCAATCAGGACGTCTCGCCCAAAGGCGACCATCCCGGATTCGTCGCGGTTGCCGGACCCAACACGCTGCTGGTTCCCGAACGCAAAGGTAACAAGCTCAAATTCGGCTTCCGCAACGTGCTCGCCAATCCGCATGTTAGGCTGATCTTTTTGGTTCCCAATAGCGACGAGACTCTGCGCGTGAACGGCACCGCCGAGTTGACCGCCGACCCTGCCGTGCTGGACAGCCTGCCGGCGCGCGGCGCTTCGGCGCTGCTCGCGATGCGCGTCACGGTCCGCGAATGCTTCTTCCACTGCGGCAAGGCATTCATCCGCTCCGCGTTGTGGAAGCCGGAAACCTGGCCCGCTCACACCAGAGTATCGTTCGGCAAGCAGCTTGGCGGCGGTGGCGAGGATCTCGCGCGCCAGATCGATCAGGCGATCGAGCAGGATTACAAAAACAACCTGTAGGCGATGCGTGGCGGCGCCCATCCACGTCGTAAAACCTCCCGCCCTGCGCTCAGGCGATACCGTTGGGGTAGTCGCGCCTGCCGCGGCGATCGATCGCGAATACCTCGAGCGCGGGGTCGGCGCGCTCGGCGCGATGGGCTTTCGGGTCAAGGTATCCTCGCGCGCGCTGGCGCGTTCGGGAATCCTGGCTGGTGACGATCGCGAACGCGCCGCCGAGTTGCAGGATTATTTTGCGGACGATTCCGTGCGCGCGATATTCGCCGCGCGCGGCGGCTACGGATGCGGCCGCCTGCTGCCGCTGCTCGACTTCGCACGATTCGCCCGCATGCCCAAGCCTTTCATCGGCTTCTCCGATGAGACCTTCATCCTCAATCCGCTGGTGACGCGCGCGGGGATCGTCGCGATTCACGGCCCGATGGTGGCGATGGACTTCGCGCGCGGGCTGAGCGCGCGCAGTTTCGAGCATCTGCGCCGGATGCTCACCGGCGAGCTCCGCGCCTTCGAGCTCGAAGCGCGTGAGCTGGTGCATCCGGGAGTCGCCGAGGGCGAATTGGTCGGCGGATGCCTGTCGGTCGTCGTCGCGATGCTGGCGACGCGGTTCGCGCCGGATTTTCGCGGCAGGATTTTGTTTCTCGAAGACACGGGCGAGCGCGCTTACCGGATCGATCGGATGCTGGTGCAGCTTCGGCAGGCGGGAGTATTCGATGCCGCCGCGGGAATTGTTTTCGGCGCAATTCGTCCGGTTGAAGGCAACGCCGACGAGGCCAGGATGATCGCGCGGTTTATTGCCGAGCAGACCGCCGGCTTTGGAATACCGGTGATCGCGGGGATCGAGGCGGGCCACGGCACCGAGAATCTGGCGCTGCCGTTCGGAGTGCGCGCGCGGCTGGACGCGGGCGCGAGGACGCTTCGGATTCTCGAGCCGGCAGTCGCCGTGTGAATCCTGCCGAAATTTATCCGCTGACGCGTGCGCACATGCTTGCAGAGCCGCGCAAATTGGCCGCATATTTGGACTCATTTCGATTCTATCGAGCGATAGCTGATCGCGCGCAAACAGAGCGGGTGTTCCGTGGGCTGGAGTGAGGTCGAAAGGGCGTTCGAAGACGCGGTCGAGCGTGGCGCAATTCCCGGCGCGACGACCGTGGTTCGCGTCGGCGCCGATATCGCTTTCGAAGGCGTGTTCGGATTTCGCTCGATCGTGCCTGAGCGCACACCGATGAAGATCGACACGGTCTTCGATCTGTCGTCGCTGACCAAGGCGCTGGCGACGACGATCGCTGTGATGATGCTCACGCGCGACGGCAAGCTCAGGCTCGACGACCGGGTGACGCGATTTTTTCACAATTTCGGCGTGCACAGTAAAACCGGCGTTACCTTTCGCCATCTGCTGGCGCACTGCTCGGGGTTGGCGCCGTGGCGGCCGTTCTATCAACGGGTCGCGGAGGTCGAGCGCTCGGGCAAGGTGAATTTCATGGCGAGCTACGGCGCCAAGGAATTTGTGTACGAACAGATCCATCGCGAAAAGCCGGAGGCCACACCCGCAACCAAGGCGATCTATTCGGACCTGAATTTCATAGCGCTGGGCGAAACCGTCGAGAAAGTCGCGGGCGTCGCGCTCAACCGGTTCAGCCGCGACAAAATCTTTCGGCCGCTCGGACTGCGCGCCACGGACTTTATCGATATCGCGCTGGTGCGCTCGCGCCGGCTCGAGCCGGTCGCCGACATGTTCGCGCCGACGGAGGTGTGTCCCTCGCGCAAGCGGTTGCTGGTCGGCGAGGTTGACGACGAAAACGCCTACGCGATGGGCGGAGTGTCGGGACATGCGGGACTGTTCGCGCCGGTTCGCGAAGTCGACCGGATCGCGCGCGAGCTTATAGCATGTTGGGCCGGCCGCTCGGATTTTGTTCCGCAGAAAATAATCCGCGAGTTCTGGACGCGCGATAAAACCGTTCCCGGATCGACCTGGGCGCTCGGATGGGACATGCCGTCGGCGCAGGGCTCGAGCTCGGGCCGCCATTTCTCGACCGAGGCGATCGGGCATCTGGGCTTCAGTGGCACCTCGATCTGGATCGAGCCGGCGCGCGAGATCGCGATTTCAATCATGACCAACCGGGTGCATCCGCGCCGAGACAACCAGGCGATTCGCGAGTTCCGCCCGCGAATCCACGACCTGATCATGGAAGCGATCGACGGTGAATGAACCAGACAGCGCCGCGCGCCTGGCGCGAGTTCCCGAGCACGCCCATCACGTGCATCTGATCGGAGTGGCTGGAACCGCGATGGCGGCGCTGGCCGGGATGCTGGCGGAACGCGGATACCGGGTCAGCGGCTCCGACAATCAATTTTACGAGCCGACCGCGTCGCTGCTCGCGAAGTTGAACGTCGAGCGGAGGACGGGATTTTCGGCGGCGAATCTTTCGCCGGCACCCGACCTCGCGATTGTCGGCAACGTCATTGTCCGCGACAACCCGGAGGCGCAGGCGCTGCTCGCGTCCGCGATTCCATACCTGTCGATGCCCGAGGCGCTGTGGCATTTTTTTCTGCGCGAGCGCCGCGTGCTGATGGTCGCCGGCACGCATGGGAAAACCACCTCGACCGCGATGATGGCGCAGGTGCTCACGACGGCGGGTCACGACCCGTCGATGCTGGTGGGCGGAGTTGCGAAAGATTTCGGCTCGAACTACCGGCTCGGCGCGGGCCGCGATTTCGTGATCGAAGGGGACGAGTACGATACCGCATTTTTCGACAAGGGACCCAAGTTTCTGCATTACCGCGCGCACGGCGCGATCATCACGGCGGTCGAGTTCGACCACGCCGACATTTACCGCGACCTCGAGGACGTGAAGTCGAGCTTCCGTGCGCTGGTCGATTCGATGGATGCGTCGCAGGTGCTTGCGGTTTGCGCGGATTTTCCGCACGCGCTCGAAGTCAGCGCAGATGCGCGCGCGCGTGTGAGCAGCTTTGGCCTGCGCGCGGGCGACTGGCGCGCGGTCGAGGTTCGGATCGATGCGGAGGGCGCGCATTTCAGTGTCGAGCGTCGTGGAGTGCGCGTGGCGCCGGAAATCTTTCTGCCGATCGGCGGCCGGATGAACGTCGCAAACGCGCTGGGTGTATTCGTGCTGCTCCGCGAATGCGGATTCGGCGCGGAGGAAATCGCGCGCGGGATCGCGTCGTTCACCGGCGTGGTGCGGCGCCAGGAAATTATCGGCGAGGCCGCGGGAATAATTGTCGTGGACGATTTCGCGCATCATCCAACCGCGATCGGCGTGACGCTCGAGGCGGTTGCCGAACGCTTCGCGGGACGCAGGATTCTCGCCGCCTTCGAGCCGCGCTCGAACACCGCGCGCCGCAACGTTTTCCAAAACGCGTTCGCGCAGGCGTTCGACCGCGCCGCGCGCGTCTATCTCGGCCCGGTCTATTTCAAGGCGAACGATCCAATACCCGCCGCGGAACGTCTCGCCACCGGCACCCTGGTCGCGGCGATCTCTGCCCGTGGTCCGCAAGCATTCGCGTGCGCGTCAAACGACGAAATCCTCGAGTGGATGGTCGCCGACGCCCGCGCGGGCGACGTGGCATTGTTCATGTCCAACGGCCCCTTCGACGGCCTGAAGGACCGCTTCCTCGCCGCTCTGCGCGCGCGCGAGTGATTCAACCTGCGGGATGTTCGCGCGGTGTATTCGCGTGGTGTCAATTTTCGCGTAGGATTTGAAACTTTGAAAGCATCAAATCCAAAGTGGCGCGGGCGTCTCGCCCGTGATCGATGGCGGGTCGAAGACTCGCCCACCAATGGTGAAATTCGTCGGCTACGCGGTGCTGCCCGTGTCATCGAGAATTGGGACTTGCGAAGTCGGTATCCTGACGCGGAGCCGCTGCCGCACTGGGATTCAAACATTGGAGGGCGGGTCTTCGACCCGCCATCGATCACGGGCGAGACGCCCGCGCCACGACTGAATTCCGGCTTGCGGGATTAGAACTTTGACGCGCGGAATTGTTGCCGCACGGGTAGCAAATCGATAGTGGGGTGGGCCTCTGGCCCGTCGTAGATCGCGGGCGGGCACGCTCGCGCTACCGGATGGGTTTGAGTCTGTTTGAAAATAGACGGGCTTCGATGGCGAGCGAGTCCTTCAGAACGTATCGGCGGCGTCTTCCGCACTGGCGGATGTCGGAGGCGGTTTATTTTGTCACCTGGCGCTTGGCGCGCGGCCAGCGGGAACTCGCTCCGGCCGAACGCACAATTGTAATGAGCGCGCTGCGCCACTTTGAAGGGCAGCGCTACCATCTGATCGCTTTTGTCGTGATGGACGATCATGTTCATGCGATGATTCGCCCAATCGGGGACTCGCAGTTGGAGGATATTGTTCGTTCGTTGCGATCCTATTCCGCCCATGAGAGCGCGCGCGGCCGTGGTGGGGGCAGAATTTGGCAAGATGAGTATCTCGATCGTGTGGTCAGAGACGAAAAGGAGATGAATGAAAAATTTGTCTACATTTTGAACAACCCATTCAAACGATGGCCCGAGATCGATTCGTACGAGTGGGTCTGGCCACCTGAGGATTGAGGCGGTCAAACATTGGAGGGCGGCTCTTTCGGACCGCCGTCGATCACGGGTGAGACGCCCGCGCCCACTATCGATCGAGGCTCGCGAATCCTAATAGCCGTGCGCGGGGTCGACTTGATTCAGCAGCGGGGTGCCGGTTTGGAAGCGGCGGAGGTTTTCGGCGAATAGTTCGCTTGCGAGTTCCATGTAGCCGCGAAAATCGCCGGAGACGTGCGGCGTCAGGATCGCTTGCTCGAGGTCCCAAAGCGGACTCTCGGCCGGCAGCGGCTCGCGCTCGAAGACATCGAGTCCCGCGCCGCCGATTTTCCCGGCGCTGAGCGCCGCGGCGAGCGCCGCCTCATCGACGACCGCGCCGCGTCCGATATTGATGAAATACGCGCCGGGCTTTATCGCCGCGATTTCTTTCGCGCCGATAAATTTGCGCGTCGCATCGGTGAGTGGCAGTGTCACGCTGACGTAATCGGATTCCGCGAGCAGCTCCGCGCATTGCTCGGCCCCGAACCATCGCGCGGGAATCTTTCCCTCCGGATCGCCCAGGCCGCGCGGCGTCCATCCGGTCTCGCGCCGCTCTGACGGATTGCGCTTGAGCGCGAGGATTCGCATCCCGAACGCGTCCGCCAGCCGCGCGGTCTCGCGCCCAATCGATCCGTATCCGACGATGCCAAGGGTCTTGCCACGAATCACGTCGAGGCTCGAGATCACAGTGCGCCGCGACCATTCGTGGCGCTGCTGCGCGCGAATAGTGATATGCAGGCGGCGCGCGTACGCCAGCATCGAGGCGAGCGTGTACTCCGCGATCGGAGTCGCGTGCACGCCGCTGGCGGTGGTGATCGGAATCGTCGCCGACTTCATCGGTCCGCCGAGTGCGTGATCCGCCCCGGCGCTCAGGAGCTGCACCCACTTGAGTCCGCGCGCGCGCTCGAGGATGTCGCTCGGCATCCGGAACGAGAGCAGCACGTCGCATCCGCCGGAAACCAGCTCCGAGATTTCCTCTGGCGATTTGCACGCACGGTCAAGCAGTTCCGCGCCGGGCGCAGCCGCGATAATCGTGGCGCGCTGCGGCTCCTCGAGGGCGACGGTTGAGATTATCTTCATGATTGGCAACGACCATATTTCGCACGCTGCGGCGGGCGCATCAAGCGCCATCTGCGGCTTCTTGAGAAGCGCCGATCGGCGGCCTATGATCGCAGGACTGGGCTAACTGGCTGATAACGATGAACAGGTTTTGCAATCTCGCGCTGGGCGCCTTCGCTGTTACGATCGTTGCGGTCGTCGGGATCGCAGCGGCGCAGACTTCCGCGCCCCCATCCGCTCCGCAGACGCAGGAGGGAGCAGGCGCGCCGCCTGCGCCGATCGGGTCGCAGGGTGGCGCACCGGACGCAACGCTCGAGATCGCACCGCAGCCCGGAGTCACCGCGCCCAAACCCGGAATCGACGAGATTCCCGGCGGCGACAACTTCAGACCCGGCGAGAACAGTGATTCAGACAATCCCAACTATCGGCCAGGGACCGAGAACGGCGATTCCAATTCCAGCTACGGCAACAATCCCAACAGCCTCGCGCGCCACGGCCGGCCCTATCTCGGAATCACGATTCAGGAAACCGACAAGTGCTTCAAAGGAAAAGAGGAGCACGGACTCGAAGTCATGACGGTTGATCCGAATAGTCCGGCGGCTGCCGCCGGTGTGAAGGGCAGCACGGGTGCGAATGCGGTCGGCGCGACCGCATCGACGCTCGGCGCGCTGATTCCTTTTGCGGGAACGCTGATCACTTCACAGCTCGAGAAGCGCGGCGACATGGGGATGTCGGGCGATCTGATCGTCGCCGTCGATGACCAACGGGTGCGGAGCCAGCAGGATTTTGACGACGCGATCGCCCGGCTCAAGCCTGGCGACACGATGTACCTTACCGTCATTCGTCCAGGGCCTGACCTGAGCCATACGACGCAAAAACTCGCGGTGCACGTCGGGCAGGTTGGACAGCCGGTTGCGAATGCGGGTCCGCCGCTGACGGAATAACGCTCGCGCGAGTGTCCGGCGATTTTGGCTCGACACGAATCGTTCGCGCTCGATTCTCTGATATACTGCTTCAAATGCCGCCCGCGTGGAGCCCTCTGTCCGCTGCGGGCAGGCGGAGTTGCGTTTTGCGCGGGAAATAAATCGTGCTCCGAAGCGTAAAAGATGCGGCCGGCGAAATTCAGGCTCGGCTCAAAAATGGCAGCGAGCGCCGCTTCCCGGTGATGGGGCTGAAGGGCGCCGCGGGCGTTCTGCTGCTGCGTGAGACCGCGCTCGGCGTCACTCGCCCGATCGTCGTGGTGACGTCGCGTGCGGCCGAGGCCGAGGCGCTCGCGCATGAGGCCGCGTTTTTTCTGGATGAGGCTGATGACGCCGACACTCCCGGCCGCCGCGTGCATCATCTGCCCGCGTGGGAGCTGAAGCCGCTTGCGAATCTCTCGCCGGGATCAGACACGCAGGCCGCGCAGATCGCCGCGATGTTCGCGCTCTTGCGCACGCCCGCGCCGATCGTGATCACATCGGTCGAAGCATTGATGACGCGCACAATTCCGCGCGAGATCTTGAACGACTCGATCATCCGCGTCACTGCGGGCGAGCGGATCGACCTCGAGCTGCTGGTCGAGGCCCTCGCCAATGCGGGCTATCAGCGGCTGCCGCAGGTCGAGGAGCCGGGCGACTTCAGCGTGCGCGGTGGAATCGTCGATATATTTTCGCCGCTCTACCGCTCGCCGGTCCGGCTTGAGCTGGAAGACGACATGGTGACCTCGATCCGGCGCTTCGATATCGCAAGCCAGCGCTCGGCGGGTGAGCTCGATGAAGCGACGATCGTGCGCACACGGCTGGTCGCGCCCGAGGCGCTCAAGGACGTGAGGGTGCGCGATCGGGCGGCGGTGCGCGCCGCGGATATCGGAATGGTCCGCAAAGAGGCCGGCGAGTTGGCCGAGACGCTCGAGAACGGCCTGCTCTTTCCGGGCGCGGAATTGTTGATGCCCTACGTGTACGGCGCGCCGCTGCAGTCGATCGCCGACTATCTGCCGCCCGAGACGGTTCTGTGGCTGGTCGATCCCGGGCGGATTCGCGCCGACGCGGAACGCTTTGCGACTCGAGTCGCCGAAGAGGCGGCGATCGCGGCGGGCGCGCCCAGATTTTTTCCGGAGCCGGAATCGATGTACCTGTCGGCTGAGGAGTTCGAGCGCGCGCTGGCTGGTTTTGCGGCGGTAGAAATCGGATCGCTCATCACCGCCGCTCCGCCGCGCGAAGGATGGGCCCCGCCGATCGAGGTCAAGTCGCAACCAAGTCTGCGTCTGGCTTCACCCGAGCTCACGGGCGCGCGCGCCGCGATCAGCTTTGAGCCGCTGGCAGCGCAGCTTCGCGAGGTCCAGCGCGGACAGGGCAGGGCGCTGATGATCGTCGAGGGGCCGAACCAGGCGGCGCGCCTGCGGCGTCATCTCGAAGCCTACGAATTGGAAGTGAACACCGAGTGCAAGACCTTCGGCGCGCTGCTTGCGTGGCCGGATTTCCGCCCCGCGATTATGGAGGGCGAAATCTCGGCCGGTACCGTTTTGCAGGACGACGGAATCTATCTCTACAGCGAGGAAGAGATTTTCGGCGAACCGCGCGCGCGCCGAAAGCATCGCCCTACCGCCAAAGGCGCGATGCTGAATCTCGCCGAGCTAAAGCCCGATGACGTGGTCGTGCATATCGATCACGGAATCGGACGCTACCGCGGCCTGAAGCATCTGAAGGTCGCCGACGTCGAGGGCGATTTCCTGAACCTCGAGTACGCCGGCAACGACACGATGTATGTCCCGGTCGAGCGGATAAACCTGGTCCAGCGCTATATCGGCAGCGACAGTGAAGCGCCGCGCCTGGACAAGCTCGGCAGCGGCTCGTGGGAGAAGGTCAAGCGGCGCACGCGGCAGGCGGTGCTCGCGATGGCGTCCGAGTTGCTCGAAATATACGCGGCGCGCGAAGTCCTCGAGGGCCACGCGTTCCCGCATCCGGGCCGCGACTACCATGAGTTCGCGGATCGTTTCGAATTCGAGGAAACCCCCGACCAGCAGGCCGCGATCGACGACGTGATTCGCGATCTGACGCGCGTCAAGCCGATGGACCGGCTCATCTGCGGCGACGCGGGCTTCGGCAAGACGGAAGTTGCGATGCGGGCCGCGTTTATCGCGGTGATGGACGGCCGACAAGTTGCGGTGCTGGTGCCGACCACGATTCTGGCCGAGCAGCATTGGAACACGATGCGCAAGCGGTTCGAAGAGCTTCCGATTCGGGTCGAGATGATCTCGCGGTTCCGCAGCGCAAAGGAAAACAAGGCGGTTATCGACGACGTCGCGCGCGGCAAGGTTGATATCGTCGTCGGAACTCATCGCCTGCTTTCGGCCGACGTCAACGTTCCGCGCCTGGGCCTTTTGATTATCGATGAGGAGCATCGCTTCGGGGTGGCGGACAAGGAACGGATCAAGAAGCTCAAGAAGATGGTGCCGGTGCTGACGATGACCGCGACGCCGATTCCGCGCACGCTGCACATGGCGATGCTGGGGATCCGCGATCTGTCGGTGATTCAGACCGCGCCGCCGGATCGCCAGCAGATTCGCACCTTCGTCGCGCATTTCGACGACAGCCTGATTCGCGACGTGATCATGCGCGAGCTGAACCGCGGCGGGCAGGTCTTTTTCGTCCATAACCGGGTAGAAAATATCGAGTACATGGCGCGCCATCTGCATACTCTGATCCCCGAAGCGAAGATCGCGGTCGCGCACGGCCAGATGCATGAAAAAAAGCTCGAAGACGTGATGCGCGGGTTTATCGAGAACCGGGTGAACGTGCTGGTGTGCTCGGCGATTATCGAATCAGGCCTCGACATCCCGAATGCGAACACGATGATCATCAACCGCGCCGATCACTTCGGTCTGGCGCAGCTTTACCAGTTGCGCGGACGGGTCGGGCGCTCGCGCCAAAAGGCGTTCGCGTATCTGCTGATTCCAGGCGAACACATCATCACGCGCGACGCCAAGCGGCGCATCGACGCGCTGCGCGAACTGGTTGACGCGGAGAGCGGCAGCGGTTTCAAGCTCGCGATGGCGGATCTGGAGCATCGCGGCGCCGGCAACCTGCTCGGCCGCGAGCAGCACGGCGAGATCGAGGCGGTCGGCTTCGAGCTTTACACCGAGATGATGGAGCAGGCGATCGCCGAGCTTCGCGGCGAAGAGCGCCGGCCCGATTTCGAGCCGGAACTGAAGCTCGGAATTCCCGCCTATATCCCCGAGACCTATGTGCCCGACGAAAACGAGCGCCTGGTGCTCTACCGCAGGTTCGCGCGCGCCGAATCCGAGCAGGATCTGGCGGAGTTGAAAGATGAGATGCGCGACCGCTTTGGTCCGGTGCCGACTCTAATAGATAATCTGGTTGCGGCGATGAACGTGCGGCGGCAGATGCGGCTCTTGCTGATCGTCAGCGCGATCCTGAAGGGCGGCCAGCTCGAGGTGCGGTTTCATCCTGACGCCCCGGTCGACACCGCCAAGCTGGCCGCGATGGCCGACGCGAACCGGCGCACCATGAAGCTGACCCCGTCGTTCCAGGTGCTGGTGCGAATCGAGACCGCCGTCGGTGAGTACGCGCGGCTGTTTGCGCAGGTCGATGGCGTCTTGCAGGTGCTGGCGGGCTGTGAAAAATTGGAGAGCTGGCCGGTTGGTCATGCGGGGCCGGCTCCCAATTAGATTCATGCGGATCCTTATGTCGGCGAATGTCACACGCGCTGTTGCGCTTGGCGCCGCGCTCGCGCTGTTCCTGTGCTGTGCGACGGTGCCGGCGTCGGCGCAGCAATCGGTCGATCGGGTGGTCGCCAGCGTGGACGGCGATCCAATTACCGCGCACGACGTGCAGGCATTCAGCGTCGCGATGGGGCATCCGGTCAACACCGATGATATCGCGAACAACCCGGACGCCAAGCTGATGCTGAAGGAGCTGATCGCGGCCAAGCTGTTTCAGAACGAGGCGCAGAAATATTCCGATAAAATTGACGACGCGCAGGTCGATCACTACGCCGATCAGCTCCGGCAGGATCGGCACATGACCCCCGAACAGTTCAAAGCCGCGATCGCCCAGAGTGGGATGAGCATGCACGATTTCCGCAAGCACGCGCGCGAAGAGCTCGAGAAGGCGATGATGATCCAGCAGCAGGTCCGCGACCGGGTTGATATTTCAAATGCCGATATCAAGGACTTCTACGATCAACACCAGGACGATTTCACCGTCGCCAAAGAGCGCTACCGCTTGTCGCAGATACTGATCGGAATCCCTGCCAACGCGACCCCGCAGCAAATCGCGCAGCTCAAGATCAAGGCCCAGGAATTAAGGAACGAAGCTTTCAAGGGCGCGGATTTTGGCGAGCTCGCGCACAAATATTCCGACGATGTTTCCAAGAATAACGGCGGAGACCTCGGATGGTTCGAGCCGCAGGACATCATGGACCAGATTCTGGCCGCGATTAAGACGGTCAAGCCCGGCGATGTCTCGCAGGTTGTCCAGACCAGCCACGGATTTCATATTTTGAAGGTTGAAGCGCACGAGGTTCCCGGAGTTCGTCCGCTCTCCGACGTCAAGGACGAGATCCGTGAAAAGCTGATCGACGAAAAGGCCAAAGCGGAAACCCAGCAGTGGGTCGAAACCGAGCTGGTCAAACAACACGACGTCGAGACGCTTTACTAGGTTTGATGGCGCCGCGACAAAAGGCGCAGCCGCTTATCGCCGTCAGCATGGGCGATCCGGCGGGAATTGGCGCGGAGGTGATCCTCAAATCGGCGGCGCGGCTCGCTTCACGGCGCGATGCGCCGGCGCTGATCGTCGTGGGTGATCTGAACGTGATGACTGAAACCGCGCGGCGGCTGCATTCGCGAATCCGCCCGCGTGAATGGAAGCCCAACGAATCCAGGCCGGGCGGCTACAGTATCGGTGTCATCACCCACGCCCCCCTGAGCGCTCGCGCACGGCGCGCCGGAAAGCCCTCGATCGAGGGCGGCGACGCGTCGTTCGGTTATGTCGTCGAGGGCGCAAAAATGGCGCTGAGCGGCGCCGCCGACGCCCTGGTTACAGCCCCCATCAGCAAGCAGTGGTGGGATCGCGCCGGGCATCGCTATCCGGGCCATTCGGAGTTGCTGGCGCATCTGGGACGGGCGCGGCGATGGCGCATGATGTTCGCCGGGGACCATTTGAAACTCGCGCTGGTGACGGTGCATATGGGTCTCGCCGGCGTATCGAAGAAGCTCACGCGCGCGGCGGTGCTCGACACAATCGTGCTGCTTCGCGACCATATGCGTGCGCGGCTCGGAGTCGCGCGGCCGCGAATCGGAGTGCTGGGGTTTAATCCGCACGCCGGTGAGGACGGACTGTTTGGAAACGAGGAGATTCGCGTGATCGAGCCGGCGATCGCGGCGGCGCGGCGCTCCGGGATCGACGCGTTCGGACCGCTTGCGCCCGACACCGCGTTCATTCGCACCAAGGGACGCTTCGGTTTCGACGCGGCGGTGGCGATGTATCATGATCAGGGATTGATCGCTTTGAAGACGCTGGAGTTTGATCGCGCAGTGAATATCACCCTGGGGATTCCGTTTATCCGCACCTCGCCCGACCACGGCACCGCGTTCGATATCGCGGGCAAGGGCGCGGCCAGTCCCTCGAGCATGCTGGCGGCAATCGAATACGCGGCGGCAGCGGCGCGCAGCCGCAAGGACTGAACGGCACGAATCGCGATGGCCGATAAAATCATAATCAAGGGCGCGCGCGAGCATAACCTCAAGGATATCGACCTCGAGATTCCGCGCGACAAGCTGGTGGTGATCACGGGACTTTCGGGCTCGGGCAAATCCTCGCTCGCCTTCGACACCATCTATGCCGAGGGCCAGCGCCGGTACGTCGAGTCGCTCTCGGCGTACGCGCGGCAGTTCCTGGAGCAGATGGAGAAGCCCGACGTCGATTCGATCGAGGGGCTGTCGCCGGCAATCTCGATCGAGCAGAAGACCACTTCGCGCAACCCGCGCTCGACGGTCGGCACCATCACCGAGATTTACGACTATCTGCGCCTGCTGTTCGCGCGCGTCGGACATGCGTTTTGCTACAACTGCGGACGCGAGATCTCGCAGCAGAGCGTCCAGCAAATCGTCGATCGCCTGATGGCGTGGCCCGAGGGCTCGCGGATCCACGTGCTCGCGCCGATCGTGCGCGATCGCAAGGGCGAGTACAAAAAAGAGCTCTCCGAGATGCGCCGGGCCGGCTTCGTGCGGGTCAAGATCGACGGCAAGCTCTGCGAGCTCGGCGAAGAGCCCGCGCTCAACAAGAACACCCGCCACACGATCGAGGTGATGGTTGACAGGCTCGCGATCCACAAGGGAATCGAGAAGCGGCTGGCCGACTCGCTCGAAGTGGCGTTCAAGTACGGGCAGGACCTGCTGAAGGTCGAAAAGCTCGACGACAAAAAAAGCGCGGAAGGCGTTTACTTCAGCCAGCGCTTCGCCTGCGTCGAATGCGGAATTTCGTATCCGGAGATCACGCCGCGGATGTTCTCGTTCAACAGCCCGCACGGCGCATGCACCGAATGCTCCGGCATCGGATCGATCATGTACTTCGATCCGGAGCTGGTGGTGCAGAACGAAGACTTGAGCATCTCTGACGGCGCGATCGCGCCATGGGCCACCATGAATTACATGCAGCCGGTGCTCGAGGCGCTGGCCGCGCACTACAAATTCAGCCTCGACACGCCGTGGAAGAATATTCCGCCCAAAGTGCGCAAGGCGATCCTGGGCGGCTCCGGCACCGAGGAGATCGAGTTCGCCTACCAGCGCGGGCATCATCGCTCTGAATACTCGCGTGCGTTCGAGGGCGTGCTGCAGTGGCTCGATCGCCGCTACAAGGAAACCGAGTCCGAGGGAATTCGCGAAGTCCTGGAGGGCTACATGAACATGCGCCCGTGCCCGGTATGCGCCGGCGCGCGGCTCAAGAAAGAAAGCCTGTTCGTCCGCTTCCAGGGCAAGTCGATCTCGGAAGTGACCGCGATGTCGATCAAGCAGGCGCTCGCATTTTTCGTCGCGCCCAAGCTCACCAGGCAGGAGACCGAGATCGGCAGGCTCATCCTGAAGGAAATTCGCGAGCGGCTCTCTTTTCTCGGCGACGTCGGTCTCGACTACCTGACTCTCGATCGCACCTCGGGCAGTCTTTCGGGCGGCGAGGGCCAGCGTATTCGCCTGGCGACGCAAATTGGCTCGAGCCTGGTCGGCGTGCTGTACATTCTCGACGAGCCGTCGATCGGACTGCATCAGCGCGACAACCAGCGCCTGCTCACGACGCTCAAGCGGTTGCGGGAACTCGGCAACACCGTGCTGGTGGTCGAGCACGATCGAGACACGATGCTCGAGGCCGATCATCTGATCGATATGGGTCCGGGCGCCGGCGCGCTTGGCGGATACGTGGTGGCGCAGGGCACGCCCGACCAGGTGATACGAAATCCGAAATCGCTGACCGGGAAATATCTGTCCGGCGAAGTCGAGATCGAGGTGCCGTCGCGCAGACGCCAGGCGACCGGACGCACGCTGGTGATCAAGGGTGCGCGCGAAAACAACCTGCGCGACCTGACCGTGCAATTTCCGCTCGGAGTTGTGACCTGCGTCACCGGAGTTTCCGGATCCGGCAAATCCACGCTGGTGCTCGATACGCTCTACCGCGCGCTCGCGCAGAGGCTCAACCATTCGCGCGAGCGCTCAGGCGTGTTCAAGTCGATCGAGGGGATTGAGCATCTGGACAAAATCGTCCACGTCGATCAGAGCCCGATCGGACGCACCCCGCGCTCGAACCCCGCGACCTACACCGGTCTGTTCACCCATATTCGAGAACTGTTCGCGCAATTGCCCGAAGCTCGCATGCGCGGCTACGGACCAGGGCGCTTCTCGTTCAATGTGAAGGGCGGGCGCTGCGAGGCATGCGAGGGCGACGGCATCATCCGGATCGAGATGCACTTCCTGCCCGACGTGTACGTGACCTGCGAGGTCTGCGCCGGGATGCGTTATAACCGCGACACGCTCGAGATTCAGTACAAGGGCAGGAATATCGCCGAGGTGCTGAACATGACCGTGGCCGAGGCGGTCGAGTTCATGGGCTCGGTGCCGCCGATTCGGCAGAAGCTCGAGACGCTGCGCGACGTCGGATTGGATTACATCCATCTCGGACAGTCCGCGACCACGCTTTCCGGCGGAGAGGCGCAGCGCATCAAGCTCGCCAAGGAACTCTCGCGCCGCGCTACCGGCCGCACGCTGTATATCCTGGACGAGCCGACTACCGGGCTGCACTTCGACGATATCAAGCGCCTGCTCGCGGTGCTTGGGCGGCTGGCCGACGCGGGCAATACGATTATCGTGATCGAGCACAATCTCGACGTGATCAAGACCTCTGACTACGTAATCGATCTTGGTCCCGAGGGCGGCGACCGCGGCGGAATGATCGTCGCGAAGGGCACGCCCGAGGAAGTTGCCGCCGCACCCGACTCCTACACCGGGCAGTTCCTGCGCCACGCACTGAGTCATCGCGCCGCCGCCTGAAGATTCCGAAATCGATTTGCTCATCTCGACGCGCGTCTGCCGCTCGTAGTATGACTGGCAGTCAACCTGCGATGGCCACCGGGCCAAAGCGCATGCGAACGCATCATCACGCGGGATGAGGACCAGATCGAAGATGATCAAATCGAGTTCACTCGTATTTGCGATGACGGTCGCGATGGTCTGCGCTGGCTGCGCGCAGCAAGCCGCGCTTCGGCAAGCCGGGGCGGATTCGCAAGCCGCGCAGCGCAAGGGCGACTACAAGACTGCGGCGCTCGATCTCAATCCGATCGTCGACGCCTATCCGGAAAACCCGCAGGTGTATATGGCGCAGGCCTACGACTATCTCTACGCGGGCGAGAACGATCAGGGTATCGCCGACATAAGCCGCGCAATCGAGCTCGAACCGAACGCCGCCGAGTATCGCATCTTCCGCTCGCAAGCATACACGCGAACCTCTCGGCTGGACCTTGCGCTCGACGACGCGAACGAGGCTATTCGGCTCGCGCCGCATACCGCCCTCTGCTACTCGTCGCGCGGATTCATCTACATGGCGATGGGCGACAGCGCGAAGGCGATTGCGGACCTCTCGCACGCTATCGAGCTAGATCCGAACAACGTGATGTTTCTCGTGCAGCGCGGATTCGCGTATGGCATGGCGGGCCGTTACGGCGAGACTCAGGCCGACTGGCAATCGGCGATTAAGATGCGGCCGGATTATGGACCGGCTTACAGCGCACTCGGATGGCTCCAGGCGACTTGTCCGGATGCCAAATATCGTGACGCCAAGCAGGCGCTCGAGAACGCGAAGCGTGGCGCGGGACTCGGCGCGCCCACGATGCTCGTGGCAGCAGTGTCCGGCGCAGCGGTGAAGTCAGACGTCAAACCCGCACAAAACAATTCGTCGTTGGCGTGGTCGCTCGACGCGCTTGCCGCCGCGTATGCCGAGGCCGGTGATTTTCAGCAAGCCGTCGCGGTGCAGCAGCAGGCAATCTCGCACAATAAAATTGCGCCGAATCCGCTGGCGACCAAGGAGCAGAAATTGCTCGCGCTCTACCAGCAGCAGAAACCTTATCGCGCGGGTTTCGACGCAGTGGTGCCGTCGCTGCCCTGGATTGTGCTGCCGTCATAGATTATTTTTCCGTCGGCGACTCGTGCGAACGCGGACAGCACGTGCGGCGAGAGCTTACTGGTCGGCATGATGTGCTCGACGCGCCATCCGCGTACCACCAGATGGTCCGATATGATCCGTCGATGGCATCGCCACCACAATCCTTCCGAGCACATGTAGGCAGTCCGCGCGTTCTTCGCGAGCTCTATCAACTCCGCCAGACCGGCAGCGAATTCCGCGCTGTCTGTATAGTCGGCGTAGGATCGGAACGCTGGATGCTGCCACGCGGAGTGCGGTGAATCCGCGCGCTTGCTTTGCCGTCGTCCTCCGAGAAGCTTCATCCATCGGTAGGCGATTCCCGCGCGCTCCAGCGACTCGGCCAGCGCCTCCTGATTGAACTGCGGCCATTTGCGCGAGGACGGAAACGAGCGCACGTCGGCAAGTGTCGCGATGCGATGCTCGCCGAGCAGCTCGAGGAATCGCTCGATCGGATGCGTCGAATGGCCGAAGGTGAAAATCAGCGGCCGCTCCGCCACCGGCTCTTCTGATGCGCTGGGCATCGACCCCTCGCGTGATTTTCCTCGCGGCGCGCGGAACGCGCTACTGCTTGGCGGGCGCGGCGGCGGAATCTCCCGCGGCGATCTGCGAGAGCATCGCGGTGTTGATCGCGGCGTCCTTCAGATTCGCGACCGCGACCAACAGGATCGCATCGGGATGCAGATACTTGCGCGCCATGTCCTGCACGTCCTCTTTGGTCACGGCCTGGATCAGCTTCGGATAGCGATCGGCGTAATCAAGTCCGAGGCCGTTGAGCTCGATGCCAAGCATGAAGCCGGCGATCGCGCTCTGGCGATCGAACTTGAGCGGGAAGCTTCCGATGAGGAACTTCTTCGCGCCGTCGAGCTCGGCGTCGGTGACCGGATGCTCCTGCATGATTCGCATCTGTTCGAGGATGAGTTTGATCGCGTCGTTCGCGCTCGAGTTCTTGGTTTGCAGACGGATGCCGTAAGCGCCTTCGAACTTGCCCGCCGAGACGACGCTGCCGACCGAGTAGGCCAGACCATGCTCGCTGCGCACGACCTGCACCAGGCGCGAGGCGAAGCCGCCGCCGCCGAAGATGTAGTTCATCACCTGCAGCTTGTAGAAGTCGGGATTCGAGCGCGCGATTCCGCCGAAGCCCATGATGATATTGGCCTGCTGCACGCTGCGATCGATGAGCTTGGCCTCGAGTCCCTTGGGCGCCGGCGGCGCGGGCGGCACGGCCTGCGCCGCGACGGTGCCGGCCATGCCCGTCAGCGATTTCTCAAGTGATGCTTTAATTTCGTCCGCGCGGACGTCGCCGGTCACCGCGATCACCGCGCTGCCGAGCTTGTAGTGGTTGCGATAGAACGCGCGCACGTCGTCAGGCGTGAGCTTGGCGACCGACTCCGCGCTGCCGTCCTCTGGATGCCCATATGGCGTGTCGCCGAACAGCGCCTTCTGGAACTTCACGCTGGCGGTATAACCTGGTTCTTCTTCCTGCGCATGGATATCCGCGATAGTCTCGGCGCGCTTGCGTTCGATATCGGCGTCGCGCAGGCCCGGCTCGGTCAGAATTCCCGCCATCAGCGCCATGGTATCGTCCTGATATTTTTTGAGTGAGGTGAAGCCGGCGACCGCGTAGTCGCGGTCGGCGCCAACTTCGACCGAGCTGCCCATGAAATCGACTTTCTGATTGAAGTCGGCGGCGCTGAGACTCCGGGTTCCCTGGCCCAGGCATTGCGCGGTCAGCGCGGCGAGTCCGGCTTTGCCGTCCGGGTCGCGCCGCGCGCCGGCGTCAAACGCGATCGACACCGTCACCATGGGCAGCTCATGCTCTTCCGAGACCAGCAGAACCGCGCCGTTGGACAGCGTCATCCGTTTGATCTCGAGCGCGTACGCGCGCGGCGCAATCGCGACGATCGCGAAAACCGCGGCCAGCATCGCGCCTGCGAAAGTGCCGCCATTGAGTCCGCGCCGAATCATCGCGCCACCTCGCCGAATGCCGCTTCGCCGATGATGTCAGCATGGCGGACTCCGCCGCTTCCCCCGCCGGCCATCTCGTGCGGGAGCACGCCGGTCGGAATCAGCACGCCAACCGTGAGGTTGGTATCCACGAAATATTTTCGCGCGACCCGCTGCACGTCGGCCGCCGTGACCTTGTCGATATTAGAAAGATACTGGTCAACCATCTTGTAGCTGCCGAGCATCTCATACACTCCGAGCAGCATCGCCTCCTGCAGAATCGAATCCTGCGAGAAGACGAACTCCGCCTGCTCGAGGTTTTTGGCTTTCTGCAACTCCTGTGCGGCGACCGGCTGGTCGCGCAGCGCCGCGATTTCCTTGTCGGCTTCCGCTAGCGCGTCGTCAGTCTTCACCCCGGGCCGCATCTGCGCCGAGACGACGAACAGGTTCGGGTCGAATGAGGACATGTCGTAGCCCGCCCCGATCTCGACCACCATCCGTTTGTCGACCACCAGCTTCTTGTACAGGCGCGAGCTCTTTCCGTCGGAAAGAACCTCCGACGCGATCTCGAGTGCGAATGCGTCGGGATCGGAAAGATTCGGAACGTGATAGGCCTCTTCGAACGCGGGCAGATTGGCGGCGTGACGCAGCTCGACCCGGCGCTCACCTTCCTGCGGCGGCTCTACCTCGGGCATCGGCGGAGGCTTGGGACCGTTCTTGATTGAACCGAACGCCTCGCTGATTTGCTTGAGCACCTGGTCGGCGTTGAAATCGCCCACCACCACGATGATCGCATTTTGCGGCGAGTAGTAGATCTGGTGATAGGCGAGCGCGTCCTGCAGCGTCAGGCGCTGGATATCCTGCATCCACCCGATGACCGGCCAGTGGTAGGGATGCTCGACGAACGCGGCCGCGCGCACCTGCTCGTCGAGCGCGTCCTCGGGCTGATCGTCGGTGCGCAGGCGGCGCTCTTCGGCGACCACCGCGCGTTCCTTGTCGAACTCTTGCGGATCGAAATTTCCCATCCGGTCGGATTCGAGCGAGATCGGCACGCTCAGGCGATCGCGGTTGATATTCTCGAAGTACTCGGTGTAGTCCGAGCTGGTCATCGCGTTGTCTTCGCCGCCGTTGGCCTGGATGATCTTCGAGAATTCCTCGGGCCCGAGCTTCCTGGTTCCCTTGAACATCAGATGCTCGATCAGGTGCGATATTCCGGTCTTGCCGAATTGCTCGTTGCGCGAGCCAACATGATAGAAGACGTTGAACGACGCGACCGGCGCCTTGTGATTCTCAAGCACGATCACTTTGAGGCCGTTGGGCAGGGTTTCGGTCTTGACCGCGTCGGTCATCCCGGCGCGCGCGGCGCCGGCGCCAAGCAGCATCGCGGCGATCAGGAACGACAGGGTTCGGGCCAGAAGGTGGTTACGCAAGAAGATAATTTTCATGACGAATAACCATCTAACGCCGGGCCTTGGCGTGGAGTCAAGAAAGCCTTTCGCGCCGCGGTGCTTTTCCTTGCGGCGGCAAATTGCATCGCGGGCCGTGAGTTTGCCACAATCAGGATTAGAAACCAGATGACCCAGCCTGCCAGCCAGCCGTTATTCGAGATCAAAGGCGTGCTCACGAAGTTCATGCGGATGCTGTTTCCGCTGGAGTTCCGCATCGACTCGATCGCGAACTGCGGTCCGATGCTGCCGTTTCATTTTCCGCTGCTGCCGGGCGAGATGATCTATCTGCCGGAAAAAATCGATGCGTTCGGCAGCGCCGGCGACGAGTACAGCTATTACCTGGTTACCACCGCGCACCTGGCCTCGCGCCACGACTTCGGCACTTTCGATTTTCGCCTGGCCGATATCGAGGGGTTCGAGGATCGCGCGGAGACCGGCGTCGAAGCGATCGACAGCTTCGTCGCCTCCTTCGACGACGCCGCGCTGGCTGGCGCGCTGATGCGCCTGGGCGAAGCCGCGCGAATTGACGCGGCGCTTGGGCGGCGCTACCTCGGACTCGCGCCGCGGATCGCGGCGATCAACCGCTCGCTCACCGCGCTCCTGCCGCCCGACGCGCTCTCGACGATGCTGGTACGCGGGTCGCTCGATCTGGTCGACGGCGAACCGGGAGAGCAGGGCTTCGCGCGGATGGCGCAGCGGTTCTTCGCGCCGCTGCGCGGCGCTGACGCCGACATCTTCACCACAGCGCGCCAGACCACGGCGCTCTACAACTGGCTGCAGGAGCTGATCGAGCAGGCGCGCGCCGCGGGCAACGCCGATCCGCTGGCGGGCCAGGCCGAGCAGATGCGCAACGATCTGATTAGCGGTGTCAAAGGCGGCGACGGCGCCGACGACGGCGCGGAAGGCGAGGGCGATCAGGGCGAGGCGGGCGGCGAGCCCGACCAGAAACTCAGCATGGAGACCTCGGGCCGGCAGTCCAAGGGCAACCAGGGACGCGCTCTGTCGCCCGAAGAGCTGCGCAAGCTGATCGAGCAGGGCGCGCAGATCAATCCCTCGCAAGGCGAAGGCAACGCCGACGGCGACGGGATGTACCTGACGCAGCTCACGGGCAAGCAGATGAGCGAGCTCGAGGCGATGCGCGAGCAGCTTGCCGAAGTCGGCAGCGTGACCGGACAGGGCCGCCTGATGATCGCGCGCTCGCGCCAGGATTCGTACTACGCTTACGACGAGTGGGACTACGTGCTGGCCGACTACCGGCGCAACTGGTGCCGGCTGCGCGAAATCCAGCTCTCGGGCGACGACGGCGACTTCTACAACAACACCCTTTTGCGCTACGCGGATTTGCTGCCGGTGATCCGCCGCAACTTTCAGCGCATCCGCCCGGCGTCGTACCGGATGGTGCGCGGACTCGAAGACGGCGAGGAGATCGATTTCGACAAGACCGTCGAGTCGCACGTCGCGCGCAAGATGGGCGAGATTCCGGACGGTCGCGTGTACAAGGCGCGCAAGAAAGAAGCCCGCGACGTCGCGACGCTGTTCCTGCTCGACATGTCGGCCTCGACCGACGAGCCGATTCATCGCGAGCCGCGCAATTTCACCGACGACGACGATAACGACGACTGGATGAAGGCGTGGCAGCGGCGTCCGCAAGCCGCGCAGCGTCCGCGCCGGATTATCGACGTCAACAAGGAAGCGCTGATCATCATGGCGCAGTCGCTCGAAGAGCTGGGCGACCAGTACGCGATCATGGGATTTTCCGGCCACGGGCGCGACAACGTCGAGTTCTACGTGATCAAGGAATTCGACCAGGAACTCTCCGACGACGTGCGCGCGCGAGTTGGCGCGGTCGAGCCCAAGCGCTCGACCCGGATGGGCGCGGCGATTCGCCACGTGCGCGAGAAATTCAAAAACGTCAACTCGCGCGCGCGGCACATGATCCTGCTGAGCGACGGCTTCCCGCAGGATTTCGACTACGGCCACGACCGCCGCTCGAACGCCTACGGAATCCAGGACACGATGGTGGCGCTGAAGGAACTCGAAATGGCGGGCGTCCTGCCGTTCTGCATCACGGTGGACAAGACCGGCCACGACTACTTGCGCCAGATGTGCCAATCCTCGCGCTACCTCGTGATCGAGGACATAACCTCGCTGCCGCGCCAGTTACCAAAAATCTACGAACAAGTCGTGCGCTGGTAGACCTCGCGCGCTAGCTAGGAAGCTTCCCGCAAATCGTGACCGGTCATTTCGCGCGGCACTGCGAGGCCGAGCATCGCGAGGAAGGTCGGCGCTACGTCGGCGAGGGTGCCGGCGTCGCGCAGGCGTCCGTGGAATTTCGGATCCACGAGAATCAGCGGAACCGGGTTGGTGGTGTGCGCGGTGTGCGGCTGACCGGTCGCGGGATCGGCCATGAACTCGGCGTTGCCGTGATCGGCGGTGATAAGCGCCGCGCCGCCGCGCTTCGCGATCGCGTCGAGCACGATTCCGAGCGCCGCGTCGCTGGCCTCGACCGCTTTGACGGTCGCATCAAAATGTCCGGTGTGGCCGACCATGTCGGGATTGGCGAAGTTCATCACCACGACGCCGAATTTTCCGCTTTCGATTTCCTGCGCCGCGCGGGCCGCGATCTCGTGCGCACGCATCGCGGGTTCGAGATCGTAAGTTGCGACTTTCGCCGAAGGGATCATGACCCGTTCTTCGCCTGCGAATGGTTTTTCGATTCCGCCGTTCAGAAAATAAGTTACGTGCGCGTACTTCTCGGTCTCGGCGATGCGCAGATTAGAAATTCTCGCGGCGGCCAGAGCTTCGGCGAGCGTGTTGCGCACGTCCTCGGGGGCGAACGCGAGCGGCAGTCCGAATGAGCGATCGTACTCGGTCATGCAGACGTACCCGACCTTCGGCACTCGCGGACGCTGGAAGTCGCTGAAGCCCGCAAGCGCAAGTGCGGCGGTAAGCTCGCGTGCGCGATCGGCGCGGAAGTTGAAGCAGATGAATTGATCGCCGTCGGCGACTTTTGCCGGCGCATCGATAATGCATGGCTCGACGAACTCGTCGTTCTTGCCGGCGGCGTAGGATCGCTCGATCGCCTCACGCGCGGTTTTTGCCGGCGCGCCTTCGCCTTCGACTATCGCGCGCCACGCGCGCTCGATACGCTCCCATCGCTTGTCGCGATCCATCGCGAAGTAGCGGCCCTGCACCGTCGCGATTCGTCCGTGTCCGATCTGCTTGAGCTTCGCTTCGAGCGCGTCGATAAACGGGAGCGCCGAGCGCGGAGGCTTGTCGCGTCCGTCGAGGACCGCATGCACGACGATATCTTCGAGGCCCTCGTGCGCGGCGAGATCCAGAATCGCGAACAGATGATCGATATGGCTGTGCACGCTGCCGTCGGAGAGCAGTCCCCACAGATGCAGCGCGTGACGCGAGGACTTGGCGGCTCGAATCGCGCGGAGGATCGCCTCGTTGCGCGCGAACGCGCCGCTCTCGATCGCTTTCGTGATCCGCATCAGGTCCTGGTAGATCACGCGGCCCGAGCCGATCGTCAGATGGCCGACTTCCGAATTTCCCATCACTCCCGGCGGCAGGCCAACCGACTGGCCCGACGCGTCGAGCGCGGTATGCGCGGAGCTCTTGAGCAGCGCGTCCATCACGGGCGTGCGCGCCTTCGCGATCGCGTTGGATTCGCGCCCCGCGCTAAGGCCCCATCCGTCGAAAATAATCAGCGCCGCGACCGGCGGTCGTTCCGTCATCGTTGCGTTCCGCCGCGCGCGAACGCCGACGCGCCGGGATAGACCGCGCGCGTGCCGAGCTCCTCAGCGATTCGCAGCAGGCGATTGTATTTCGCGTTGCGCTCGCTGCGGCTGAGCGACCCGGTCTTGATCTGTCCCGCTCCTGTAGCCACCGCGAGGTCCGCGATCGTGGTGTCTTCGGTTTCGCCCGAGCGATGCGAGATGACGCAGGTGAAGCCGGCCTCGCGCGCCATCGCGATCGTCGCCAGGGTTTCGGTGAGTGTGCCGATCTGATTGAGCTTGATCAGAATCGAGTTGGCCGTTTTCTCTTTGATTCCGCGCGCGAGGCGTTCGCGATTGGTCACAAAGATATCGTCGCCGACGATTTGAACCTTGCCGCCGAGCGCGCGAGTCAGAAGCTGCCAGCCCGCCCAGTCATCTTCGGCGAGCGGGTCTTCGAGCGACACGATCGGATATTTCGCGAGCCATGCGCCGTAGAACTGGACCATCGCGGCCGCGTCGCGCGCGCTTTTGTCGGAGCGCGAGAAGACGTATTTCCCGTTCTCGAAAAATTCGCTCGAGGCCGGATCGAGCGCGATCGCGACGTCGGTGCCGGGCTTGTAGCCCGCGTTGGAGATCGCCTGCAGGATCACCTCGATCGGTTCTTCGTTGCTTTTGAGGCTGGGCGCAAAGCCGCCTTCGTCGCCGACGTTGGTCGAATGGCCGGCCTTCTTGAGCACCGCGGCGAGCGCGTGAAAAACTTCGGCGCCGGCGCGAATCGCTTCGGCAAATGTGGGCGCGCCCTGCGGCACGAGCATGAACTCCTGCATATCGACGCTCGAATCGGCGTGCGCGCCGCCGTTGAGCACGTTCATCATCGGCACGGGCAGGATATGCGCGTTGGGATTCAGGTGACGATAGAGCGGCAGGCCGCGCGCGGCGGCGGCGGCGTGAGCCGAGGCCAGCGACACGCCCAGGATCGCGTTGGCTCCGAGCTTCGACTTGTTCGGGGTTCCATCCAGCGCGATCAGAGCCTCATCGACCGCCTTCTGGTCGCCGGCGTCGGCGCCCTTCAGCTTCGCGGCGATCGAGGTGTTCACGTTCGCGATCGCCTTCAGCACGCCTTTGCCGCCGAAGCGCCGCTGGTCGCCGTCGCGAAGCTCGAGCGCTTCGTGCACACCGGTGGATTTGCCGGAAGGAATGGCAGCGCGTCCGAACGCTCCGCCGTCGAGCCGCACGTCAACCTCGATGGTCGGAAATCCGCGTGAGTCGAGTATCTCGCGCGCCCTGATTTCGCTGATCTTCATTGCTGTCGCCATATGCCGCCTCTCGTGTCTACGGAAGCGGGATTCTAAGCCAGAATCCCGCACGCTGTCATCAGTGCACGCGTGGTCTGACTCCTGGACAAGGTGGTGCCTTGGATTTTTGATTCCGGTCATTTTGCGGTGGGTTCGTTTGGTATCTTTTCTAGTGGCTTAAAAAATAAACTCCTTGTAGATCCTAGCGATTTCGCGAAATGGGTTCGCTTCGACCGTCTTTTTGGTACCTCGATTTTCGGCCGGTCTGACCACCAGATAGTCTGACTACCCGACAAGTGATCAGTGGCGCGGGCGTCTCGCCCGTGGGCGACAGCGGGCCAGCGGCCCGCCTTCCAATGAGTACGCGGACGCGCGGGCACCGGGACATTGGATGGAACTGCCGCGATCGCGAAGGCATCCTCGAGAGCGCGGTTGAATTCCGCTCCCGGAAGACGTCCGGCGCCAACCGGAAGAATTCATTGGTGGGGCGCGCCTGCGGCGCACCCGTCTTCCACGGGCGAGACGCCCGCGCCACTATCGCCCGCTCTCCTGGCTTCTCATTCACTCGACTTTTTTCCGTTTTCTACCGCAGGGCATAAGGCTCGCAAATGAGGCTGCGATAGTGTGCGGTTCGCTTCCACCCGACCAGTTTTGCACGAAGTGGATTCGGGCATAAGGCTGAACAGTTCAGCCATGAACAAATCTGGCAAAAAACCTAACGCTCGTTAGGGATAAAAATCGCATTAATCGCTTGGCGCAGAAGGGGCAGCCGCGGTTCAGGGAAACGGACAGGTGTAACGATCACGGTCAGTTTGATCGGCGACGGGCGGCCCGCGAGCCGCCCGTGCGAAGAGAAAATGTTCAATTCGTAGGGGCGCGTCGCGGCGCGGGCGTCTTCGCTTCTGGCGGTTGTCATTCCCGCGTGTGGCTGCCGCGCGAAAAATCCCGTGCTCGGCCTTCGGCTCGTGCACTGCTCGCGGGTGAGTGCACGGACGCCTCGGGATTTCTCCCTTCGGTCGAAATGACGATCGGGGGCTCAGTGCAGAGCGTAGGGTTCAGGCGAGCGATTTCGCCGAGCGCGTGCGGCCGAGATATCGCACCGGTAGCGGAGTCTCGATCACTTTGCCGCCGATCGAGGTTACCCGAAAGGCGCGGGCGCGCGGGCGCGAGGACACTACTTCCTTTAGCCTTGTGCCGACGAAGTGCGCGGCGGCGCCGTCGTCGAGCGCGAGCGTCGGAAAGAATCTGCGCTGTGCGAGGCGATGCAGGACCGGGCGGCGCGCTGCTTCGCCATCATAGTGCGGGCAGAATCCGCCGCGGAGGAATCCGAGACCGGTGCCCAGTGCGCGAGGCCCTCCGCCGAAAGAATCTGTGAGTCCGTCCTGGAACCAGCAGAGCGCTCCGGCGCTGATTCCCGCGAGCACGACGCCGGCGTGCCACGCCGCGCGGAGCGCGCGGTCAAGCCCGTGCAGGCGCCAGATCGCGATCAGGTTCGCGGTGCTGCCGCCGCCAACGTAGATAACGTCCTGCGCGAGAACGAACCCACGCAGATCGGTGACGGTGCGATCGAAGAGCCGCAGCAGCATCGCTTCGGCGCGTGAAGGTGGAAACGATTCGAAAAAATTCCGCGCGTAACTGTCACTGTCGCCGCTGGCGGTGCCGACGAACGCGATTCGGGGTTTTCGGTTGCGGATGCGCCGGGTGCGGCGTGCGAGGTCGAGCACGAAGTCATCGAGCAGCGGATTTTTGGGTTCCATCGAGAACCCGCCGCCGCCCATCGCAACGATATGACGCTCTTGACGCTCGGGCATCGCGGTATCGTAGCAGTCGCGGGCGACGCGTTACAGAATTGCGCCCGACTCGCGCATCGCGCCGATCTCTTCCCACGAATATCCGAGCTCGAGCATCACCTCTTCCGCATGCTGCCCCAGTTCCGGCGGCATCCGGGTCTGCTTCTCGACCTCGCCGTTGAGCGAGACCGGGGTTCCGGAGACCAGCACGCGGCCCGCAATCGGATGGTCGAGTTCCTGCAAGTAGCCGTTCTCGCGCGCCTGCTCGCTCTTGAGCATGGTGCGATAGTCCACGACTTCGGTCGCGAGAATATCGGCGTCGTGCAGCGCGGCGAGCCATTCGGCGCTGGTCTTCTTCGGGAAGATTGCATCGAGCACGGCGGCGATCTTGTCGCCGTGAAAATTGCGGACAACGTTGTCGCCGTATTCGGCGTCTTTCTCGAGATGTTCGATTCCCAGAATTTTGCAGAACGCGGGCCAGCGCTTGTCATCGACGCCGGCGATACAGATATGCCCGTCGCTCGTAGGAAACGCGCCCCACACGCCGTGCAGGAACTGATGCCCGCGGCCGGCGCGCTCGGGCTCCTGCTGCGTGATCGAGGTGTAATTGATCTCCATCCCCTGCATCGCGATCATCGTGCCGTAGATCGACGCGTCGACCTTCTGGCTCTTGCCGGTCCGCTCGCGCGCGAACAGCGCGGCCAGAACGCCGCTGGCAAGGCTGAGCGCGCCCGAGTGATCCGCGACGAACATCCCGGCCGCGAGCGGCGGATCGGTCGGCATCCCGGTTTTCGCCATCACGCCGCTTGCCGCCTGCGCCAGCGTGTCGCGGCTCGGGCGGGTGACCCATGGTCCTTTCGGTCCCCACGAGCTGCCCTGCGCATAGACGATTTTCGGATTGATTTTGCGGACCTGCTCGTAGCCGAGTCCCAGCCGGTCGAGCACGCCGGGGCGATAGTTGGTCAGCAGCACGTCGTAGGTCTTCGCCATCCGGCGGACCAGCTCGATCGCCTGCGGATTTTTCAGATCGCACGAGATGCTGCGCTTGCCGCGATTCATCGCGATGAAATAGTGCGAGACGTCTGCGTTGCGCACTTCGGGGCCGCCGATCAGCGCGGTCAGCATCCAGCGGCTGAGATCGCCGGTCTCCTTATTCTCGATCTTGACCACGTCGGCGCCCATGTCGGCGAGAAACAGTCCCGCGAACGGGCCCTGGATCTCCTGGCCGATCTCGATCACCTTGATTCCATCCAGCGGCTTGGTCATCGCTTGTCGCTCCGGCTAAACGGTCGTTCAGGGCAGGTATCCTTCCGATGGAATTATCGCGCCGCGGCGAAAAGCTCAAGTGCATTCGGCGGGGATTTGCGCGTGCGGCGGCTGCGGCTACACTTGCGCGCCATGGTATCCAGCATCTACGAATTCCCCGATATCTTTCGCCGCGTCCACAAGGAGCAGCCTTACGAAATCGGCGAGGAGGTGCGATTTCTGCGCAAGGTATGGAACCGTCATGCGCGGCGGCCGGTCCGGCGCGTGATCGATCTGGCGTGCGGCAACTCGCCTCACGGGCAAATCCTGGCGCGCGGCGGAATCGAAGTAGCGGGAGTCGATCGCTCGGCCACGATGATCGCGGCCGGGCGGCGCGAATCGCGCGGGATGAAAAATATCCGCTTCTATCGGCGGCCGATTGAGCGTTTCAAAATTCCCGCGCGCGGATTCGACGCAGCGATCTTCATGTCCGAGACCTTTCCCGTGATGACGGAGAACGAGGCGATTCTGTCGCATCTCGAATCGGTCGCGGCGACACTCAAGCGCGGCGGTCTGTATGTGATCGACGTCGATCGGCAAGACGGCTTGCGCTCAGTGCGCACGCGCAAGCTGTGGCGCGACCACACGATCCGCGCGGGAGGGGCGACGGTGCGCGTGCGCGCGTATAACCGCCCGATGCCGTGGTATTCGGCGATCCACTCGATCTTCGAGCTCGAATGCGAGCTCAGGTTTCCCGCGCGCACCGTGATGACGCGCGATATTGTGCCGATCCGCCATACTCTGCCGCCCACACTCGATCTGCTCGCCCGCGCGTCGGGCAAATTCGAGATGATCGCGGCGTACGCCGACTTGTCGTTCAGCATTGCGATGGACAATTGCGAGCGGCGATGGTGGGGCGTGCTGCGGCGCGTGTGAAACGGCGCGTCAGCCTTGCACGTCAGTCAGGTGCGCGACGAGATCGAGCGCGGCGGGGTTCCACCTGTCCGCGTATTCGAGAATCTGGATCGATCCGAGCTCCGGGGTCGGCTCCGCGCCGGTGAGCGTCTTGACGATCGTGCGGATCACGCCGCGATGCGCGACCACCAGCGCGCGAGTGGCGCTCTCGGGCGTCCATAACGAGAGCATCAGCACGACGCCGTGCTCGACCCGCGCGGTAAACGCCGCGCGGTTCTCTCCGCCGGGGTAGGTGTAGGCGGGGGAGAGCGGGTCGGCGCGCCATCGCGCGTACTCGTCGGGGAAACGCGCGCTGATTTCTTCTCGCGTCAGTCCTTCGAAATCGCCGAAGTGGACCTCGGCGAATTCCTTGAGCGCGATTGGCGCAGGCGCGACCGTGCTCGCAATGATGCGCGCGCCTTCGGCGGCGCGAACTAGGGGACTGGTGAAGACGCGCTCGAAGGCGAGACCGCCGTGATCAGTCTCGATCGCGGCACGCGCGGCGCGCATCTGCGCGCGTCCGAGTTCCGAGAGCGGCACGTCATTGCGCCCGTGGTAGCGGATGCTCGATTCGCCTGCGGTCTCGCCGTGGCGCGCCAGGATCAGCGTTGCGCGAGGGGATGTTTGAGGCGTCATTGATCGGCTCGGAGGCGGCGTGTGCTCGCGGTCAATTCAATCGTCGAGCGGGTTCATCACCAAGCCGGTCAGGAGCTTGGGATGAAAGTAGGTCGATTTTTCCGGCATCGTGGCGCCCGCGTCGCTGACGCGCTCGACGTCTTCGATCGACGGCGGATTCATCAGGAACGCGCCGTCGGCGGCGCCGGTTGCGACCGCTTCGAGCGCGGCGGCGGCGTCGATGGTGTACTCGATATTTCCGCCCTTGCGAATCTCGGCGGCAGTGAGCGAGAAAATCCGGTCGAAGATCATCGCATGCAGCAGGGTGACATCGAGCTCGCGGACAGGCGGCGGAGTTTCGGGAATTGCCGCCGATACGGCGGCGCGATCGCGAATCCGCAAAAGGTAGTTCGTGCGATGCCCTTTGAGTGCGACTGCGAGCGCGCCGTGGCCGACGGCGTGAAGCCGCGCGCGCAGGATATCGCGATCCGCGATTTCTTCGACCGCAAAAGCTTTTCGCGCTTCGGCCGCAAACGCCGCGATCGCCTCGGGCCGCAGGCGATGGACGACGCGATGCGTTGGCAGAATCACGAGGCCCGGGTCGTCGCACGCCACCATCGTCATCATCGTGTAGTCATACCCCTGCGGTGCGGAGGGATTCTCGGCCGCGCGGCGGATGTGCTGATAGTTGAGCGCGGTTTCATAGCGATGATGTCCGTCGGCGATCAGGACGCGCGGCGTCGCGAGAGCGTGCTGGATCGTCGCGACCTCCTCGGGCGCGTCGATCACTCGCAGCTCATTGCGAATCGCCAGATCGTCGGTCAGCGCGATAAGCGGCGCGCGAGTCGCGACCTCGCCGCGCAAGCGATCGAGCTCCGGATGCTGTCCCGAGTAGAGTCCGAAGATCGAGCTGGTGTTGGTGCGGATCGCGGTCAGGAGCTTCAGCCGATCTTCCTTGGCGGCGGGAAAGGTTTTTTCATGCGGCAGAATTCTGCCGGCGCCAAACGGTTCGAGCCGGATGCGCGCGATAAGCCCGGTGCGGGCGAGGCCGCGGCCTTCGATCGTAAAGCGCTGCGTGTAATGAAAGATCGCAGGACGCTCGAGACGCCGCAGCACGCCCGCCGCGAGCCATTCGCGAAGGGTCGAGGCGGCGGCAGCGTAGCGGTCCGCGTCGCGGCCAAATTCGAGCCGCACGATATTGTAGCGGTTGCGCTCGTACAGCTCGTTCTGGCGCGCCGCGCCGATCAGATCGTACGGAGGAGCTACGACAGTCGCGGGCTCGCCGGCGGTCGCGCGATCGTAAAGCAGCGCGCGCAATGGTTCGATACGCTCTGCGCTCATTCGAGCACCTCGCCCGAGAGTGCGGCGGCGAGCTGGAGCTGGCTTATCGCGCCGACGCGGATTAGCCGCCAGGTGTCGTGCTCGATTGCGACGACGGTGCTCGGCGCCGCGGCGGTCAACGTCCCACCTTCAAGAAACACTTTAACTTCTTTGCCGAGCGCAGCGCGCGCCTCGGCCAGGGTTCGCGCCGGAGGATCGCCGGCGCGGTTAGCGCTGGTGGCCGTCACCGGATGACCAAGGCCGGCCGCGAGCGCGCGGGCCACGGGATGCGGCGATACGCGAACGCCCACACCACCACCGATTCCGACGATCGCGTCGGGCAAACCCGCGCGCGCGGGTAGCACGAGGGTTAATGCTCCGGGCCAGAACATGTCCGCAAGACGCCGCGCGAGGGGAGAAACCTCGCGCGCGAGAGCGAGCGCGGATTCCGCGTCGGCGGCGATCAGCGCGACGGTCTTTTCCGCGTCGCGGCCCTTGGCGGCGAACAGGCGCTCGAGCGCGGCGGACGAGAACGGGTCGGCGCCGAGTCCATAAAAGGTTTCAGTCGGATATACGATCAGCTCGGCGGCTCGCAGCGCGGCGAGGGCTTCGTCGAGACTGGAACGGTCGCGATGGGCGGGGTCGGCGGATTTCGTGGCAGGCAAGAACTTAAAGTGCTCCTTCCAATTTATTTTTGGGTGGAATCCGCGCGCGCGGCCAGCCCGTGATGCGCGATATCGCGGCGCAGGTGCTTGCCTTCGAATTCTATCAGGCCGGCGACCTGGTATGCCGCCGCGACCGCGGTCTCGAGCGCCGGCGCCATCGCGGTCACCGCAAGCACGCGGCCTCCGTTGGTGACGAGTTGGCCGTCCTTGAGCGCGGTGCCGGCGTGGAAAACTTTGACGCGAATCTTTTTCATCGCCCAATCGACTTTGAGCTCCGATGGCGCTCCGCCTTCGACTTTCTCAACCCCGGTGATTGCGATTCCTTTGCGATAGTCGCCGGGATAACCGCCCGAGGCGAGAACCACGGTGACGGCGGAGCGTGGCGACAGGCGCACGTCGGCGTCGGCGATCCGGCCCTCGGCGGCGGCCAGCAGAGTCGCGGCCAGGTCGCCGTCGAAACGCATCATCAACGGTTGGGTTTCCGGATCGCCGAAGCGCGCGTTGAACTCGATCACGCTGATCGCGTCCGCATCAATCATCAATCCCGCGAACAGCAGGCCGGTGAACGGAGTTCCGCGCGCAGCCATCTCGCGCAGGACCGGCCGCACGACTTCGCGCATAGCGCGTTCTTCCAGATCGGGACCGAATTGCGGAAGAGGCGAGTACGCGCCCATTCCGCCGGTGTTGGGGCCGCGGTCGCCATCGAAGATCGATTTGTGATCCTGGAACAGGCCGAATGCGATCGCGTCTTCGCCGTGGCAGAGCGCGAAGAACGAAACTTCCTGGCCGACGAGAAATTCTTCGATCACGATCCGTTTTCCCGCCGCGCCGAACTTCGCTTCGGTCATCGCGGCGTCAACCGCCGCGAGCGCGGAGCCGCGATCGGGGCAAATGGTGACGCCCTTGCCGAGCGCGAGCCCGTCGGCCTTGACCACGAGCGGGCGCTCGAGACCGCGAACGTAGTCGCGCGCGGCGCCGGCGTCGTCGAAGGAGCGATAGGCGGCGGTGCGCACGCCGGCCGCCTCCATCACGGACTTCGCGAACGACTTGCTGCTCTCGATTTGTGCGGCGGCGCGCGTCGGTCCGAAGATCGTAAGGCCGGCGCGCCGGAACTCGTCCACAATTCCCGCAGCGAGTGGATCGTCCGGACCGACGATCGTCAGGTCAATTTTTTTCTCGCGGACGAAATCGATCAGCGCGGCGAAGTTGTCCGGCGCGATCGCGACCGGCTCGGCGAGCTGGTTGATTCCTGGATTTCCGGGCGCGCAATAGAGTCCCCACACCGACTGGCTCTGATGCAGCCGCCAGCATAGCGCATGTTCGCGCGCGCCCTGTCCGATGACTAGAACTTTCATCGCGGCCTAATGGCGGAAGTGCCGCACTCCGGTGAAGACCATCGCGAGGCCGTACTTGTCCGCCGCGGCGATTACCTCTTTGTCGCGGATCGAGCCGCCGGGTTGCGCGATCGCGGTCGCGCCCGCCTCTGCTGTGAGCGTCGGGCCGTCGGGCATCGGGAACAGAGCTTCGGAGACCAGCACCGAGCCTTCGAGCGAGACCTTGAGGCGCGCAGCCTTCTCGCGCGCGGCGTAAACCGGATCGATGCGCGAGGTCGCGCCGCCGCCAACCGCGAGCGTGCGATCCTCGGCGACGAACGCGATCGCGTTGGACTTGATGTGCTTGCAGACCTTGATGCCGAATTCGAGCGCGCGCATCTCGGAGTCGGTGGGCGCGCGCTTGGTGACGACTTTGCCTTGGCGCGGATCCTCGATCGACAGATCCGGCGACTGCACCAGTAACCCGCCGACGACTTTCTTGAGATCGAATTCGCCGCGCGGAACCGCCTCCGGATGAAAGCGCATGAGGCGGCGATTCTTGTTCTTCTTCAGAAACTCGAGCACCTCGGCGGGAAAGTCGGGGCCGATCAGAACTTCGGTGAAAAGTTCATTGACCGCGCGTGCGAACTCCATGTCCCACGGCCGGTTCGAAATGATTATCCCCCCGAACGGAGAATCCGGATCGGTCGCGAAAGCCTTGTCCCACGCGGCTTTGAGCGTCGGCCCAATTCCAACGCCGCAGGGAGTGTTGTGCTTAAGAATCGCGACGACAGCCTGCGGCTCGCTCTGAAACTCGAGCATCAGGTTGGCGGCCGAGCTGATGTCGAAGACGTTGTTGAAGGAAAGTTCCTTGCCGTGGAGTTGCTCCGCGATTTTGTGGAAGTTGCCGTAGAGCGCGCCTTCCTGATGCGGATTCTCGCCGTAGCGGAGCTTCTGCTCGCGCTCGAGGGTCAGGCTGAAAGTCTCGCCGAGCGCGGACGGATCGCCTTCGCCGGAATTGGCGCCGAGCCAGTTGGCGATTGCCGAGTCATAGGCCGCGACGCGAGCGAAAGCCTTTCGCGCGAGGCGCCAGCGCGTCGCGAGGGTCAGCGCGCCGTCGTTCTTTTCGATCTCGTCGGCGATCGCGGCGTAGTCCGAAGGATCGACCACGATCGCGACGTCGGGATAATTTTTCGCCGCGGCGCGCACCAGGGTCGGACCGCCGATATCGATATTCTCGATCGCTTCGTCGCGGGTGACGCCGGGCTTCGCAACCGTACTCTCGAACGGATAGAAGTTGACGACCACCAGATCGATCGGCTCAATTCCGTGATCCTTCATCTGCTTCTGATGGCTCGGTTCGGAGCGGCGGCCCAGAATTCCGCCGTGGATTTTCGGATGCAGCGTCTTCACGCGGCCGTCGAGCATCTCGGGAAATCCGGTGAACTCCTCGACCGCCTTGACCTGCACGTCCGCCGCTTCGAGCGCGGCCTTGGTGCCTCCGGTCGAGACCAGCTCGACGCCGCGGCGCGCGAGCGTGCGCGCGAAATCCGCGAGCCCGCCCTTGTCGGACACGCCAAGCAACGCGCGGCGTATGATGATCTTGTCGCTATTCATTTTTACTTGAGCCCTTCGAACATTACCCGCGGCAGATTCGCGGCACGCGCTTGCCGACCGTGCAGAGCATTTCATAGGAGATGGTTTGCGCCAGCCGCGCGACGTCGTTAACGCTGATCGCCGCCTCGCTATCGGCGGTCTCGCGACTCTGTCCCCATAATATCACTTCGTCCCCGACCGCGGCGGCCGCTACGTCGGTAAGATCGATCGTGGTCAGGTCCATCGAGACCGCGCCGACCACCGGCGCGCGCGCGCCGCGCACCAGAACCTCGCCGCCGTGCTGGAGTCCGCGCCGGTAACCGTCGGCGTAGCCAACGGGCAGCACGCCGATTACGCTCTCGCGCGGCGCGACAAAGGTGTGTCCATAGCCGACGCCGCTTCCGGCGGGCACGCGCTTGGTCTGCATCAGCCGAGTCTTGAAGGTCATGACAGGACGCAGCTCGACGCGCTCGCGGACCGCGGCGACCGGGGGCAGGCCGTAGATCGCGAGGCCGGGGCGGACCAGGTTGAAGTGCGAATCGTCGCGCAGGACGAGCGCGGCGGAGTTTGCAACGTGAGCGACGGGCGCGAAGCCTGCCGCGCGCAAGGTGTCGAGCGCCGCGCGAAAGACTGCCAGTTGCCGGTCGGTAATGGGACTGGCAGGATCGCCCGCGTTGGCGAGCAGGGTGCAAAGCCCTTCGAGATGCAGCGACGGCGCCGATCGCATTGCATCGATCACCACGGGCAGGTCCGCGGGCAGCACGCCGAGGCGGCTTGCGCCCGTGTCGATTTTCAGATGGATCGGAAAGCGGGCATGCGATGCGGCGGCGGCGGCCTGAAGCGGCGCGATGAGCGCCGGGTCGAACACGAACGGCGTCAGCCCTAGCTCGACGATCTCGCGCGCCTGCGCGGCGAAGAAACCCGCCTGCAGAAAAATCCTCGCGGTGATTCCGGCGCGGCGCAGCTCGCGCGCCTCGTCGATCGTCGCGACTCCGAAATTGCGGCATCCTTCGACGCCCAGCGTGCGCGCGACCGTCACCGCGCCGTGCCCGTAGCCGTCCGCCTTGACCACCACCATCAGCTCGCCGTGCGCGGCGACCGCACGCAGCGCGTGATAGTTCGAGCGCAGCGCGCCGAGATCGATCTCCGCGATAGTAGGGCGCTGTTCCTCGAAGTTCATCGCTATCGGCTTCACACAAAATCGATTGAAGACAAGGTATCGGGCCGCGCGGAATCGCAGAAATTACATTCGCCGTGAAGGCGGATTCAGATAACCATCCGCCGAACGGACAGTCAATGAAACGTCCGCGGTGCCTGTGGATTCAACCGCGCCGCGCTGTGGACGGTTTTTCTCCGCGGCGCGCGATGCTATAACAAAACCAGGCTGGGGGCGCGCGTGGTACGCGCTGAGAACTCTCGCCAGGAGAGAACCCCTCGAACCTGATCCGGGTCCTGCCGGCGTAGGGAAGCCCGCAAGGACCGAACGATCGCAGTTCGGCCGAAAGCCGCTTCCCCGGGTGCCCGGAGGGCGGCTTTCTTCGATGCCCGAGGCGACAATTACAATCACGCTCAATGGCGACCCGCGCACGATCGAGGGCGACGCGGGTCTGGCCGCGCTGATCGCCCAGCTCAAGATGCGACCGCAGCGAATCGCGGTCGAGATCAACCGGCGGGTGGTGCCGAAGTCGGACTATGCGGCCACGATTCTGCGCGCGGGCGATGAAGTAGAAATAATCAACTTCGTCGGAGGCGGATGAGCGCCGCCGCTCATCCAATCTCCGGCGCGTGAGGTAAGACCATGGCTACTGACACTCCCCTGGAACTTGGCGGCAGAAAATTCAGCTCGCGCCTGATTGTGGGAACCGGCAAGTACAAAGACTTCGCCGAAACGCGCCGCGCGGTCGAGGAAAGCGGCGCCGAGATGGTCACGGTCGCGGTGCGGCGGGTGAATATCACCGATCGCAAATCGGAGAATCTGCTCGACTACCTCGATCCCAAGCGCTACCAGATTCTGCCCAACACCGCGGGATGCTACACCGCCGAGGACGCGGTGCGCACGTGCAGGCTCGCGCGCGAGGTCGGGGTCGGCGACATGGTGAAGCTCGAGGTCATCGGCGATCAGAAGACGCTGTTTCCAGACGTGCCCGCCACTATCGAGGCGGCGAAAATTCTCGTAAAGGAAGGCTTCAAAGTCCTGCCCTACATCACCGACGATCCCGTCACCTGCCTGCGGCTTGCGGAACTCGGATGCGCGGCGGTGATGCCGCTGGCGGCGCCGATTGGATCAGGCCTCGGGATTCGCAATCCGTACAACCTCGCGATTATCATCGAGCAGGCGAAGGTGCCGGTGATCGTCGATGCGGGCGTAGGCACGGCGTCGGACGCGGCGTATGCGATGGAGCTTGGATGCGATGCGATCCTGATGAACACTGCGATCGCCGGAGCCAAGGATCCGCTTGCGATGGCGCGGGCGATGAAGCTCGCGGTCGAAGCGGGGCGGATCGCTTATGGGGCGGGGCGCATCGAGCGCAGGCTCTACGCCACCGCGTCGAGCCCGATTATCGGGATGATCCAGTGACGCAGTGCGGCGCGCGGAATTTCTTTTCTATCTGATAACCGACCGCAACGCGGTTCGCGCCGGCACGCTGGCGGATGCGTGCGCGGCAGCGCTGTCCGTCGCGCCGCGCGGAACGGTCGCGCTCCAGGTGCGCGAGAAAGATTTGCCCGCGCGCGATCTCTATCGGCTCGCGCTCGAGCTGCGCGAGGTCTGCTCGCGCTACGGCGCGCCGATGATCGTGAACGATCGCGTGGATATCGCGCTCGCCGCGCGCGCCGACGGAGTGCATCTGCCGTTCGACTCGATCGGCGTCGCGATGGCACGGCGGCTAGTCGGCGATGGCATGATGATCGGTGCGTCCACTCATTCGCCGCCCGATGTCGCGTCGGCGGCGCGCGAGGGCGCCGACTTCGTCGTCTTCGGTCCGATTTTCGATCCGCTCTCGAAGCGCGCGTACCGACCCGCGTGGGGACGCGAGGGACTTGCCGCCGCGTGCCGCGCGGGCTCGGTGCCGGTCTATGCGCTGGGCGGGATCACTCCCGCGCGGGCACGCGATCTGATGGGCGCTTCCGCTTCCGGCGCGCGACCGGCGGGTGCGGCGGGAATCGGATCGATTCTCGGGGCGGAGTCTCCGCCCGACGCGATGCGGGCGATGCTCGCGGCGCTCACTTCTTCCACGGCCGCGTGACCGAGCGTACCGCCGCCATCAGGTCGCTGGTGCGCGGCAGGATGCGGTAATACGGCGAGGTGTAAATCCACCGGATGGTTCCCGCGCCGTCAACCACGAAGAAGGCGGGAATCGCGTTATCGGGTTGGCCGTCGCGACGCCGCTGCACCAGCCCCATCGGCGCAAGAATCGTCTCGTGCTCATCGCTCAGCAGCGGGATATCGGTATGCAGATAGCCGGAGAGCATCTTCGATCTATCGACAGGATCGGCGCTGATCGCGACAACGCTTGCGCCTGCCAGGTTGAGCTCAGGCGAAAGCGCCGTCAGCTCGGCCAGCTCGTGGCGCGCGAACGGACAAAAGTCTCCACGATAGACGAATATCAGTGTTGCGCGGTCACCCTGCGGAGTGAGCCGGTTAACCGTCGCGCCGGTTTGATCGGCGAGCGAGAATTCCGGAAAGCGATCGCCGACCGCCAGCGCGAGGTGATAGGGCGGGTTGAGCGTTCCGCGCATGATGTAGCTTGCGAACCGTCCGCCGCCAACTCCGATCACGACGCAGGCGAAGAATGCGAGCAGGCCGAAGCCGAGCTTCGCATGCGGCGACCAAAGCCCGAACGCGATACGCACCGCCGCCAGCGCCAACAGCATCGCAAGGCCGAGCGCGGCGAACGCGGGCCAAGGAATCCGGTCGTGAATCCCGAGCGCGGGCGACGACCAGAAGTTGAGCAGCATGAACTCGTAAAGTCCGAAGCCGCTCGCGGTCAGCACGATCGCCGCGATCGCGCGCACCGGCTGAAACGGCGGCGTGACCCAATCGTCGTCGCCCTCGTGCGGAATGCCAGGGGATTCAACGTTCATCTGGGAAATTCAGGCTTCAAAAATGTTTGGGCTCGTGTTCCAGGCGGCTGTCGCGCTCGAGCTGCACGGTCATGTGATGAATATTGAAATTGGCGCGGAGCATTTCCGACATCTGATGCAGCACCAGATCCTGATCGATATCGGCGCGCACCACGCAGTGCGCCGCCAACGCGAACTGGTGCGAGGTCAGGCACCATACGTGCAAATCATGAACTTCCTCGGCGCCGTCAACCGACAGCAGATCGTCGCGCAGCCGTTCGAGATCGATATGCCCCGGCACCGACTCCATCAGGATGTCCACCCCCTCGCGCACCAGCCCCCATGAGCTGTAGAGCACCAGCGCGCCGATCAGGATGCTGACGGCGGGGTCTGCCTGCCAGGTGCCGGTGAAGTAGATCAGCCCTCCGGCAACCAGCACGCCCAGCGAACCGATCAGGTCCGAGATCACGTGGACGAAAACCGCCCGCACCGCCATCCCGCGGGCGCCGTGGCCGTCGGCGGAAGCGTCCGCGGTGATCCACGCGGCCATCGAGTTTACGATAATCCCGACCACCGCCACGGCCATCACGCCGAGTCCGTGCACGTGTTCGGGATGGCGCAGTCGCTCGAACGCCTCGATCCAGATGAACGCGACCAGCAGCCATAGAAATAACCCGTTGAGCAGCGCGCCCAGAATTTCCGCGCGCAGGTAGCCGAACGTCTTGCCCTGGTTTGCGGGACGCGCCGAAATCCACAGCGTCAGCAGGCTCAGGCAGATCGCCGCGATGTCGGTCAGCATGTGGATCGCGTCGGAGAACAGCGCAAGGCTGTTGGTGAGCCATCCGGCGACGAGTTCGAGCGCGAAATAGCCGACCGCGATCGCCAGCACGAGATAAAGCCGGCGGCGATCGGCAGGAAGGCGGGCGATATGGCTGGATGCTTCCACGGCTGAATGCTTGCAGGTTGTTGCAGGACGCGATCGCGAGATCAAAAGCCCGCGCGGCGAAAGGGTGCCGGACGGAATCTGCTAATACGTGACGAGCGAGAAGCTTTTCGCCGGCGCGATTCGCGCAAGGCCGCCGAGTTGCGCCAGCTCGACGATAAACGCGCACCCGACCACTACGCCACCAACCCTGCGCACCAGCTTCAGCGAGGCTTCGGCGGTGCCGCCTGTAGCCAGCAAGTCATCGACGATCAATACGCGCGCGCCGGGCTTGATCGCGTCGCTATGCATCTGCAGCGACGCGCTGCCGTACTCCAGGTCATACGATTCGTCCACGGTCGTGAACGGCAGTTTGCCCGGCTTGCGCGCGATCGCAAGGCCAACTCCCAGCCGATAGGCTACAGGAGCGCCGATAATGAAACCGCGCGACTCGATTCCCAACACCGTATCGACCTGCCCCAGGTAGGGCTCGGCGAGTCCGTCAACTATAGCCGCGAACGCGCGCGCATCGGCGATGAGCGGAGTGATATCGCGGAACAGGATTCCGGATTTGGGGAAATCGGGGATGTCGCGAATAAGTTTCTTGATTTCTTCGGGAGTCATTTTGCCTTGCGAGTATTGGACTGGGATTCCGCGCGCTGCGCGAACCAGAGAGCTTACTAGGCGCCGGGCGAAAAATCCATTTTGAAGAGTGCTCGTTCGTGCGGAAATTTCTCGTGCGCTACATGGCTCCGCCGGCGGCATAGGTGATGCCGGGCGCCGCTGGAGGTTCGGGCAGAAAGGCCAGCGGATTGTGCGCGACGTTGTCGTGCCGAACCTCGAAGTGCAGATTGGCGCCGGTGGTGCGTCCGCTGGTGCCGATCTCCCCGATCATCTGTCCGCGCGACACGTGGTCGCCCTCGCGCACGAAATTGCGCTCGTCATGTCCATACACCGTCGCATAGTGATCGTCGTGCTGGATAATGACGGTGTTGCCGTAGCCATGCAGCGTGCCCGCAAACACCACCACGCCGTTGTCGGCGGCGAGCACGGGAGTTCCGGCAGGCGCCGCTATATCGACTCCCTCATGCATCGCGCCATTGCGGATTCCAAATCCCGAGGACACCACTCCTTCGGCGACCGGCCACGCGAATTGCCGCGACTCGCGCATCCCGCGGTACGGCATCGCATTCGAGGGTCCGTGAGGAGCGGCGCCGAGTGCGGTTACCGAATGCGATCCTGGAATCATGAGCGTCTGCCCAACCCGCAACTCGCGCGCGTCGGAGAGTCCGTTGGCGGACATCAGTCGTCCGACGCTGACGCCGAATTTCGTCGCGATATGATAGACCGTGTCGCCCGGCTGGACGGTGTACGAGCGCTCGGAGCCTGAGATGGAAGATGTCGCGCTACCCGCGCCGCCGCATCCCGCGATCGCCAGCGCGACGCATAACACCAGCGCCGCGGATATCGCTGCTCGTCCGGCACTTGCCGCGCTATCGCGCACCGCCGCCATCGCATCCACCACCACATCCAATGCCGACATCCGCAGCATAAAGCGCTTGCGCGGCCGCGAGCCGATCAATCGAGAGCGCTAGTGATTAACCTCACTCGTCTTTGAAGCCGTATTTGCCGGTCATCTTCACGTACCGGCATTCGCCGAAATATTCTTCCTGCCAGTGGCCGCTCTTGCGGCTGATTCGCACCAGGCTCTGTAACTCATCCTCGCCGATTGGAGCGACCAGCCGTCCCGCTGGAGTAAGTTGTCCGAGCAGCGGCATCGGGATGCCGGGCATCGCGGCGCTCACCACGATCACGTCGAACGGCGCCGGCTCTTCCCAGCCTTCGGAGCCGTCGGCGAGTTTCAAATAGACGTTTGACACGCCCAGTGAGGCCAGGATCAGGTGCGCGCGATCATGCAGATGCGCCAGGCACTCGACCGACCACACCTCGCGCGCGAGCGAGGCCAGCACGGCGGCCTGATAGCCCGAGCCGGTGCCGATTTCGAGCACGCGCTCGCGTCCGGTCAAAGCGGCGGCCTGCGCGGTCAGCGCGACCATGTAGGGTTGGGATATTGTCTGCGAATCGCCGATTGGCAACGGGCCGTCGTCGTAGGCATGCCCAACATGCTCGGGCGGAAGGAAGCGATGGCGCTCAATCGCGCGCATCGCCGCCAGCACGCGGCGGTCGCTTATTCCGCGCGCGGCCAGTTGTTCGGCAACCATCCGCTCGCGCGCCCGCTCCAGATCGTCAGCCATCGTGAATCAATTATACCCGCGGCGCACGCGTCGAGTAAGCCACGCGATTTCGGGATAGCGCGCCAGGTTTATCCGCCGCCGGTCTTTTCTGCAGCGTCATGCGGTCACGATCATTCCACTGTTACCGCGCGCTCCTCAGTTGTCATTCCCGCGCGTGGCTGCCGCGCGAGGAATCCCTTGCTCGGCCCTTGGCCTTCGCACAACTCGCGGGTGAGCACATGGACGCTTCGGGATTTCTCCCTTCGGTCGAAATGACGGACGTGGGCTTTGTGCATGATTGTAGTAGGCTTAGCCAAGCCCTCAATTTTCGTTCCGAGCCCTTCGACGTTGCTCAGGGGAGGCTCCGGCCAGGAATCCCGAGGCGGTCGTGCTCCGAGCCCACGCTTGATGCTGAGGTTCCTCGATCAGGATTCCTCGCGCGGCAGCCACGCGCGGGAATGACAACCGAGTCGCGCGGCATGGAAAATTTGGGACCGATGTGTTACGCGGAATTGAAGGGTCTGAAGTTAGATGTGATGGGCGCGACCGCGATGCCGATGGAGTGAAACGGCGATGGCTGATAGCGCGAAACCATGGCGCGAAGAGACCGTCCGCGTGGACGGCACCGAGCTGAGCGTCGCGATCGGCGGCGCGGGCCGGCCGATTCTGGTGCTGCACGACGAGTTGGGGAATCCCGGACTGCTCAAATGGAACCGCGCGCTGGCCGCGCGGCGGACGGTCGTCACGCCGCTGCATCCGGGCTTCGGCCGGACGCCGCGCGCGGAATGGATCGCCTCGATTCGCGATCTTGCGGCGTTCTACGCGCGCTATTTGATCGAGAATAATCTCGCGCCGATCGACGTGGTCGGCTTTTCGCTCGGCGGATGGATCGCCGCCGAGATGGCCGCGTGCAATCCGGGCCAGTTCCGCAAGATGATCCTGGTGGCGCCGGCCGGAATTCGTCCGCCGCAGGGCGATATTCTGGATTTCTTCCAGATGATGGCGCCGCAGCAGGTGCTGGCCAGTGTGCGCGATCCCGCAGGCACGCCCGAATTTGCCGAGCTTTACGGCGGTCCGATGTCACCCGAGCAGTTCGAGTCGTTCGAGGACGCCCGCGCGCAGACCGCGCGCCTGGCGTGGACGCCCTTCATGCACAATCCCTCGCTGCCGCATCTGCTGGGAGTCGCGGCGGGATTGCCTACTCTCGTGATGTGGGGCAGGCAGGACGGTGTGGTGCCGCCGAGCGCGGCGGAGTCGTGGCGTGCGGCGATAAAAGGGGCGCGGGTCGTGATGTTCGATACGTGCGGCCATCGCCCCGAAATAGAAAGGTCCGCGGATTTCATCCGCGAGGCGGAAGCGTTCCTGGGCGACTAGAGCGCCAGGGAGGTTCGACGATGCACATAATGTATTTCACCGAGCGCCCGTATCGGGCGGTTCCCAACGACGAGGTGATCAAAAACGGATTCTTCGGGATTCCCAACAAGCACTTCGACCCTGAGAAAGGCTCGGTTCTGCTCAACGAATACCTCGACGAGAAAATTCTGGCCGAAGAGCTTGGCTTCGACGGCGTGATGCTGAACGAGCATCACGATACCGCCTTCTGCATGGGTTCGGTCATGAACGTTGAGGCGTCGATCCTCGCGCGAATCACCAAGCAGGTAAAAATCATCCTGCTTGGCAATCCGCTTCCGGTGACCGGCAATCCGCTACGGATGGCCGAAGAGCTTGCGATGATCGACATGATCTCGCACGGGCGGCTCGTCACCGGATGGGTTCGCGGCGCGGGCAGCGAGCAGTTCGCGACCAACGCCAACCCCGGCTTCAATCGCGAATACTTCAACGAGGCGCACGACTTGGTGGTGCAGGCGTGGACGCGGCCCGGTCCGTGGCGCTATGAGGGCAAGCATTTCCATTACCGGTTTGTCGATCCGTGGGCGCTGCCGCTGCAGAAACCGCATCCTCCGATCTGGATTCCGGGCCTGCTGAGCCCCGAGACCGTGGTCTGGTGCGCGCAGCATCGCTATCCGTACATCGCGCTAGCAACCTTCCTCGAACCCACCGTCGAGCTGTGGAACATCTACCGTGACGCGGCGGCGAAAGTGGGCTACCAGGTCGGTCCCGAGAATTTTGGCTATCTGCAAAAAGTGTTCGTCGCCGAGACTGACGAGAAGGCGCGCGAACTCGCCAAGTGGGACATGTTCGGCGGTGCGGGAATCGGCTACAGCCTGTTCGGCAAGCCACAGTGGATGTTCCCGCCGGGGTATAACAGCAAGGACGCGACCCGCCGAGTCGCGCGCCAGTTCTCCGATCCCGCGGCGGCCAAGGGCAGTCCATTCGCCGGCAATGGCGGCGCGGCGCCGGCCAAAGACTCCACCGCGGAAGAGCGGATCGCGCAGTCGCAGATCGATATGCGGGCGGGCGCGTGGGCCGACGAGCATATCGATATCGAAGCCACGCGCAAGCAGATCTTCGACGCGTTCCCGCAAGTCGAGCGCGCGATGCAGGTAATCTGCGGCACGCCGAAGACGGTCATACCCAAAATCCGCAAGGTGCTCGAGGTGCTGCGCCCCGGCATCTTTGGTTTCTGGCAGAACGACGGCCCGATCTCGGCCGAGGCGCGCACGCAGAATATCCGGATGATCGCGGAAGAGGTGATGCCGGCCACGCGCGAGATCGCAAAGGAGCTCGGGCTGGTCTCGCCGTTCGACGTAAAGCCCGGCTCGCGCAAACTACCCGTCTCGGGAATCCCCGACTCGGTAGGCTCGCTCGCCCCGCTCGCGTCGTAACGTTATTGATTTTGCCGGGCGGTTAGGCGATACCGTCGTTTCATCTTGGAGGACTTGTCGATGGCGGTCGCAGAGGGTTTGGTTGATGCTTTGGGCGGTGTGCGATGGTGGCGATGCGGGATTCTGGTCGTGGCGCTGGCGCTGGTCGGATGCGGCCACAATCCGGCGATCGGCAAATGGAGCATCGGCAAGCGCGAGAAGGAAGTCGAAACTTCGGATATCGATGAGCTGACGCATGACATCCGGACCTCGAAAGCAGCGACCACAATCGAGTTTCGGAAAGACTCGATCGTGATCAGCGGCGGCAGCGCGGACCAGACCGAAAACGATATCGACTACAGCGTGGCCGGGCTGGAGAGCGGAGCGACCGATGTGCGAATTCTGCAGTCGCGCAAGGGCGACACCAGTGCCGATATCGATACGCTGCATATAGCGCCCGACGGCAACACCGCGACACTGGAATCGCGCACCGAAGTGGTAGACCTCACGCGCGTCCAGAATTGAGCTGATTTGTAGTGGATTTGGTCGAGGTGGCCGGATTTGAACCGGCGACGTCCGGCCCGATTCAGGTTTGCCCGCTTTAGTACGGTGCTGCGCGCCTAGCAGTCCTCAGTTGACTCGATTGTCGGAAATTCATACGTATTGTAGCATATGAAGCTCTTCTCGAGCCGCCGCTTGCTCCGCCGTCAAAAAAAGCGCGAGGAGGGAGCGCGATGAGAATCGGCGCTGGCCAGCTTTTCGCCCGGATCGTGTTGTGCGTAGCGGTGATCGGTGTTTGTCCCGCGTGCTCAGTCGCAAGTCGGGCGCAACTGGCCTGCAATCCATCAACTTGTGGGCTTATCGGTCCGGTTGCTTGTTCCAAGTGCGGTGAGCTTCAGACACAGCTGGCGCTTTCAACTCAGCAGCAGCCGTCATCGGCGGGGTTCGACTTACAGTCTCAGGAGTTTCAGGCGCAGGCCGCACGAGACCAACAGGAACTCGAGGCGGAGCTCGCCATTCGTCGGAGCGCTTGCAAGAAGAGTGGCGCGCCACACAGCGATGACTGCATCAAATACCTCGCCGACACGGTCATCGAAAGGAATTGCACACCGCTGGTGGACCCAACCGCGAGCGATGAGCCGTTCCAGAATTGCAGCGACCGCGTGCAACAGGCTGCGGAACTGATTATTGCATGCGCGAACCAGGACGATCAGGCCGCGTGCATAGACCTGCAAAATAGGATCGCCACCAAAAAGCGCCAGGAGCAGGAGGTCCAAGCGGTCGCCCAAGCGCAGGTTCAAGAACAAGCCGTGGCCGCGTTACAAGCGCAAGCTCAAGCGCAACGCGAGCAAGCGCGCGCACTTTGCTATCAACAAATGACGGCGCCCGACTCGTTTCAGATCGAATCGATGGGGACAGGCTTCCAGGTGACGCCATACAACCGTAATGCGGTGGCTCCCCTCTCCGCCTATTGGGCGTGCCAGTGAATTGGCCATCGTCTTCGCAGCCCCCGCATCTTCCAGAGCGGCGCGGGGAGGGCTTGGTAGGCGCTTAAGGGGGAACGCGAAATGACGAAGCTCTTGAAGACGCTCGCGGCCGGCGCAGTCACCGCAGTTTTGATCACGGGGGTAATCGGGGGGTCGATGCGATACGTGCGTGCCCAGGAGACCGGCGATTGGCCGCAGGTGACTCAGGGCCCCCCAATTGCCCAGCCGGAAGCTAGGCAGCCGTTTAATTTCTACGGATGTTGGAACGGGGAAATTGACGTTGATGCTGGCGGCTCCGGCACTGGGTATCTCTATCTTCTTCAGAGCGGGAAAAAGTTCACTCAGGGCACGAATGCCGAACTCAACTTCCCCGATGGATCGACCGTAGACGTGAATCTTATGGGTACCGCAGGCCCGGTATCCTTTCATCTAAAGTATCAAAAACACGCTTACAGTAAGTCCTGTCATGGGAGGTTCGACGGAAGAATAGAGTCGGGTAATCTCGTTGGGGCTTTTGATCTCAAAGGGTGCGGAGTCAACGCCGCCGGAACGTTCGACTTTTCTTTAGCCGTCGAACCGTTCGGGGGTTGCGCGGCGACCACGGATTGAAATCCGCGCGAGCCTGTCCGTCGTGACCATCGGCGGACGCGGTGTGCTATGGAAAACGATGGAGCGATACCCATGAATGAGAAGTTTCTAGTTACGTTGGAGACTGACGAAGACGGATGGCTGGTTGCCGAATGTCCGGTGCTTCCCGGCTGCGTCAGCCAAGGGCGCACTCGCGAAGAGGCGCTCGCGAATATCCGCGAAGCGATTATTGCCTCGCTCGAAACGTGTCGCGCTCTCGGGGTTTCAAGTGAAATCCAGGTTGCCGACGGTGAGTCGCTATGAACGCGGATGAAATCCGGCTCGAAATAGAAATCGATCGGGAAGCGGACGGCCGCTGGATCGCCGAGATTCGCGCGTTGCCAGGAGTCATGGCCTACGGCCCATCGCGTGAAGCCGCGATCGCCAACGTCAAGGTGCTTGTCTTGCGCGTCATCGCCGATGAAATCGAACATGGCGAGCGCCCGCGCGATCCCTCCAGCGTGCTTTTCGACCTTGCGGCGTGAGCCAGTGGCGGGCCGCTAAGGCCGGACGCGTGCTGGCCGCGCTCCTACGGATTGGATGGCGAATTAAGCGCCAGTCTGGTTCCCATCGTCGCTTATCCCGGCCCGGATGCCCTGACTACACTTTCGCTTTTCACGATGATGCCGAATCGGTCCCGCAATGCTGACACGCGTAGCCGAGCAAACCGGCCTTAGGCCGCAAGATCTGTAACAGCGCAACTGCAACTGATTGCGGGCTCAGTTCCGTAATTTCGCGCGGGAGACATCGTTTTCAAACTTGCCGCGATGCTTAAGCGCAGCGGTGCGCGGTCGAGAAAAATTGGTCGGGGTGGCCGGATTTGAACCGGCGACCACTCGCACCCCAAGCGAGTGCGCTACCAGTCTGCGCCACACCTCGACCGTCAATTCGTGAGCGTCGAACTCGACGGCAACACCGCGACACTAGAATCGCGCACCGAAGTGGTAGACCTCACGCGCGTCCAGAATTGAGCTGATTCGACCCCGAATTGCCTCAACATGCTTGGGCGCGGGTTCGCGAAACGCTCCCAGACGATTCGGCAAATTCGAGAGGAGGCGCACCAGCCGCGACGCTGCCGGATCACCGCCAATCCGAGGCTCTCCTTCGGTTGAGCCATCCATCTCCTTCAGGTCAGTTTTGCAGGTTAACTCTTCAGGTTAGGCGCTCCACCGGTCGCCCGCGTCGTGAACGCGGAAAAGCGCAATGACGTCAGGTTTCACCAAATTCTGGAGCATCCGGGTCATAACGGACGCAAATTTTCCATTGACGCTCGCGGGCAATCGGGTACCATTGAACGTACAATAATCAATATGGTTACTTTTTGTCGCATAGGCTACTAAATCTAGTTTATTTGAGCCATCAGGCTAGGTGAGAACCGAGTTTTTTGCGACTTGTGGATAACCTGTGGTTGTTAGTGACCATCGTGACAACCGCGTGAATGCAGCGGAGGATTCCCGGACTAGTAGATGCACGACGGCAGGATCGTTGGGTCGTAAAGATTAGATTCGCGTGTGCGAAGGCATCTGGGGCTTTGCGGGAGGAGGGGAGGTAATGCCGAGCGGAAAATAATCGCGCCTAAGGAGAGGCGAAAATGAAGCTGAACTCAAATCGGAACCACGCCGACGCTTTTTCTCAACTCCGCAGCAATCTTGCCAACTGGGGCATCGCGGCCCAACTAACCGACGAAATCGTCGAACGCAATCTAGCCGTTAATTTCGAAAAAGGTGTCCTGGTCTTGAGCGAGGGCTCGACCAACGATCTCTTCGGATGCGTGCTCAGCGGCTTCGTAAAGATCTATTGCACGGTCGGTGATGGGACCCGCACCCTGGTGCGGCTGGCCGGTCCGGGCGAATTGATCGGTTATGCCGATTATATCGACACCAGGTCTCGACACGCGCAAATCTTTGAAGCGCAAAGCGCGAGCAAATGTTCGGTAGCGCTGATAAACCGTGACCAGGTAGCACACTTGCTTCGCGGCTTGGGACCTGACGCGCTGGTCGAGATTCTGCAAGCGCTCAATACCTTCTGGTCTCAAAACCTGCGATGGTTCGCCACCCTGCTCAACCTGCCTTTCTGGCAGCGCCTCGAGTTGGTCCTGAACGACTTGGCGCAACGCTTCGGGGTCAAGGATTCGCGAGGAACCATTCTGATTCCGGATCTCGCCCACGAAGATCTGGCTGAAATGATCGGATGCTCCAGACCGATGGTCAGCCGGCTGATTGCGGAAATGGCTGAAGGCGGCCTGCTGACGCGTAGCGGAAAGCAATATCTTCTGCTCAACAAATGGAACTTCTCGGAGGGCCAAAACCTGTTACAGGTCAGAGGTAAGCTTCCGGCCTCCGTTCTCCAGCCTGCGGCAACATCAAAATTTCAGCGCACCCAGCTGGATCCGTCGAAGCTGGAGCCTCGCACGCGGGTCGTGGGAGCGTCCGCTGGCCGTTAGCGACTCTTCTACCCTTGTGACGGTTCTCTCCCTCAGGTCTGCCGAGTCGCATATTCCGTTTCGCAATGTGACGAGACTCCTCTCAAGCTGGCACCGGAAGCGTCACGATTGACAAAATTTTGCGTGATGCACGTTAGGATAGCCGACCTTGCTTACGTGCCTTTTATTGCGATACGCTCATCAATAAGGTTATTTTAGATTGCTTTTAGAGCGCGAGTCCGTTACTTTTCAACTTTAGCGGCATCAGTGGATCGGTCGCGAGAGTTGGATAGCTAGAGATGGCACGTTGACCTTTTAGGGGCATCGACGGCTGTCAGGCGCAACTGGAACGACGTTGTCGGACGAACCAGTGGAAGCGTTTCCGGCTTTTGGAGTGCGCGGACTGTGAGGTGTGGAAGAGGAGGTGGATGTAATGCTGAAACCTAAATAATCGCGCTGGTGAAGAGGCGAAAAAATGAAGTTGAATTCGCATCAGAACTACACGGACGCATTTTCTCACCTTCGTGGCAACCTTACCCAATGGGGTATCCCGCCCGAGTTCATTGACGAAATCGCCGAGCACAACCTGGCGGTAACCTTCGACAAAAACGCATTGGTCCTGGGCGAGGGCTCAACCAACGATCTTTTCGGATGCGTGCTGAGCGGCTTCGTCAAGGTCTATTGCTCGGTCGCAGACGGCAATCGCACCTTGGTGCGGCTGGCTGGGCCGGGCGAACTTATCGGATACGCCGAGTACCTCGATTCCAAAAATCGGCGTGCGCAGCTGTTCGAGGCGCAAAGCGCAAGCAAATGTACGGTGGCGCTCATCAACCGTGATCAGGTGGCGCGCCTGCTGCGCGGTTTGGGCCCCGAAATGCTGGTGGAAATCTTGCAGTCGCTGAATACGTTCTGGTCACAGAATCTTCGATGGTTTGCAACTCTGCTCAATCTGCCTTTCTGGCAGCGCCTGGAAGTGGTCCTGAACGATTTATCGCTGCGCTTTGGAGTGAAAGATTCCCGCGGAACGATTTTGATTCCGGACCTAGCACACGAAGACCTGGCTGAAATGATCGGTTGCTCCAGACCCATGGTCAGCCGCTTGATTGCGGAAATGGCGGAGGGCGGGCTGCTGAGCCGGCGCGGAAAGCAATATCTCCTGCTCAACAAATGGAACTTTGACGACGCTCAGAACCTTTCTCAGATAAGGGACAAGGTTGAGGCCGCAGCGTTCAAGCCCGCCGCAAAGCCCGAGCGGCAGCAGCACACGGCGGCACGAATGAATCCTCCGCGACTTGTTCCACGATCCCGAGCCGTCGGTTAGGCGACCCGGCCTCGTTTCACGGAGCATGTGTAAACGCCGGTGTCTCACAGGATCGATAAGCTCTTTTTGCGGCCAAATATCGCGGTCGAGCCGCTGATCGACCAGTGGTACGCGTGGCCGCATCTGATCGCGCCCGCGACTGCCGCACGTAATTTGACTCATCGACACCTGCGGATAATGGAATCCTACCTCGAGAATCCTGAGGCTCATGCGGCGGCGTCGCGCGCTCCAGGTTTGGCGGGTGGGCCGTTCATGAATTTCGAACACGACCAGGTCGCCGCAATATCCGCATTGCGGGACCATACGGTTGCCGCGCGGCGTAACCTGATCGAGATGTCCGCTGCTATTGATGAGCTCGATTCGTTGTTGAATGAACAAGCGAAGGGGTACTCGCTGGAGCCGCTATATCGATTGGTCCCGGCCGCGCTGCAAGGTTATGTCGAGCTAGCCTACGATCTGCGAAATCAGGCCTCGTTCAGGTTTTTTGAGCGTCTGCTTTATGCCAGCAAATACCACGATCCCGCGGCACAGAGTTTCCGGCTTTCGGCGATAAATGACGACAGCCGGCCGTTTATTTTCAGTACTCCACGGCTCGATAGTGCAGATTCCGTCGGCTGGCGGATCCCTTTTGCTGCTGCTTCGGTGGACGCTTTTTATCGACTCAAATCGCACCCCGCCTCTTTCAGCGAAATTCGAGTGCTGCTGGGTGTTTCGGAGCACAAGGATGCTATCCTCAGGTCATTCCTGACAGACCAAACGCCACTCAAAACCTCATGCTATACAGGCGCCGGATTGCGCTGGAAGTATTTCGGCCATGCATGTGTTCTTATCGAAAGCTCTGACTTCTCGATTCTTACCGATCCCGCGGTCAGCTATGCCTACGACGGCGCGTCCGAACGATTCACCTACGCTGACCTTCCGGAGACGATCGACTTCGTTCTCCTCACGCACGCTCATCAAGACCATGTCCTGCTGGAGACTTTGCTCCAGTTGCGCGACCGCATCGGGACCATTTTGGTACCTCGAAATTCGGGCGGCGATCTTCAGGATCCTTCGCTGAAGCTGATTCTTGAAGCCTGCGGATTCAAGCATGTGCGCGAAATTGACGAGATGGAAACAATCGACTTAACTTCCGGCACCATCCAGGCAATCCCATTCACCGGTGAGCATTGCGATCTCGCTATCCGCAGCAAAACCGCGTGGTTGGTTCGGGCGGGCTGCCATTCGATGCTGTTGCTGGCGGACTCCCGCAACCTTAATCCGGCCCTGTATCGGAACGTGCACGAGCAAATTGGCGATGTTGAAACCATTTTCATTGGGATGGAATGTGATGGTGCACCGCTTAGCTGGATCTACGGACCATTGCTCAGCCGGCGGCTGGAGCGGGAGATGGATCAGTCCCGGCGTGCCAACGCATCGGACTATTCCAGCGCGCTAGGCCTGGTCGAGCAGTTCAAATGCCGGGAACTTTACGTTTATGCGATGGGGCAGGAGCCGTGGCTCCAGTTCATCAGCAGTATTCATTACGACGACCTCTCCAATCCGATCGTGGAATCGGACCGGGTTCTAAAGACGGCTCGCCAGCGCGGTATCGTGGCCGAACGATTATTTGGATGTAAGGAACGAATCCTGCCAGCTCGCGCCGAGCCGAGCCGGATGCTCGGCGCGTGAGGCGGTAAAAGTGACGGAGGAAATGACTGTAGGTTCCTGGTGTGAGCCAAATTGCAGACGAATCAGGCTGTGACAGTAGATATGACCAAGGGAGCACAATCATTGCTGGCGTTGTCGGGCTCGAGCCAGGGTACTCATTGGGCGCCGACGAGCAACGAAACGCTCTTGAACGGAGCGCATATCGGCACCGTTCACGCCTGGTTCGAGGAGCAGGCCGCGCGCGATCCCGAAGCGATCGCGCTGATTATGGGCGCGCAGCGGATCACCTATGGCGAAGTGAATGAACGAGCCAACCGGCTGGCCCGCCATCTGGCGGTTCTGGGAGTTGGCAATGAAGCATTGGTGGGCGTCTGCTTACGACGCTCCTTCGACCTGGTGGTCGCGCTGCTCGCGGTACTCAAAGTGGGAGGCGCTTACGTTCCCCTGGATCCCGATTATCCCGCCGAAAGGTTGGAATTCATGCTGCGGGATACGCTCGCCTCTGTCGTGATAACGGATTCGTCTTGCAGCGAACGATTGCCGCGACAGATCGCAAAGTTGTTGCTGGTCGATCGCGAGGCAGCCGCGATCGAGCAGCGTTGCGCCGAAAATCTCAATCTCCCCGTCGCTACCACCAATCTGATCTATGTGATGTACACCTCGGGCTCGACCGGCAGCCCCAAGGGCGTGATGATCGAGCATCGCGGCGTCGCTCACCTGGTAAAGAACACTGATTATCTTGCATTCGACGCCGGGCATCGCTTCATGCAGCTCGCGCCGATCTGTTTCGACGCTTCAACCCTCGAAATCTGGGGACCGCTGCTGAACGGAGGCAGCCTCGTACTGATGCCGCCGGGAACGCCGTCGCTCGAGGACATCGCGGCGGTCATCCGTCATCACGAAGTGACGACGGTATGGCTGCCCGCGGGACTGTTCAATCTGATGATCGATCAGCATCCCGAGGCGCTGAGTCTGCTTAAACAGTTGGTGACCGGCGGGGATTCCGGATCGCTCGCACATTTCCGCGCTGCGGTTGCGGGATTGCCCGGCTGCCGGCTCGTCAATGGCTACGGCCCGACCGAAGCCACGACCTTTGCGGTATGTCTGACCGCGCGCCGTGAGCATCTGGAAGGTGCGTCGGTTCCGATCGGATTCCCGATCAGTGGCACCGCGGTTTGGGTGCTGGATTCTGAATTCAATCAGGTGCCGGCTGGAGAAGCCGGAGAACTCTATATCGGCGGTGACGGCGTTGCTCGGGGATACCTGAATCAGCGTGATCTGACTGCACAGAAGTTCGTTGTGCCGCCCTGGGAAACCGATACTTCTCGACGCCTCTATCGCACCGGCGATCAGGTCAGGTTGCGCCCCGATGGAGCACTGGAATTTCTCGGCCGGGTTGACGATCAGGTAAAAATCTATGGATACCGGGTCGAGCCGGGCGAGATCGCCGAGACCCTGCGGCAGCATCCGGCGGTTCGGGACGCCGTAGTATTGGCCGAAAAAGATTCCCACCAAGTAAAGCGTTTGGTCGCGTATGTGATGCCGCGTTCGCGTCCTGCGCCCGGTCAGCATGACCTGCGTGCGTTTCTAATGGGCAAGCTTCCGCACTACATGATGCCGGGGTCGTTCGAGACGGTCGATGAAATTCCGCTGACTCCCAACGGCAAAGTTGATCGCGGTGCGCTGGCGCGGCTTCGCGCCGACGCCCCGGTTTCTCAATCCGCGCAAGAGTCCGGCGCGCGGACCACCGCGATCGAAGCGACGATTTCTTCGGTGTGGCGCGAGGTCCTGCGTCTGCCGTCAGCGGACCTCGATGCCACCTTCTTCGATCTCGGCGGCGATTCGCTGCAACTGATCGAGACTCACGCAAAATTGCAGCGGGTGCTCGCCAGGAAGTTCGAGATCACCGACCTGTTTCAATATCCGACGGTTGCTTCGCTCGCGGCGCATCTGTGCATCGGCGCGCGAGCCGCTGCGGCCGGGAAAGGGAGTGATCCGGGCAATGGAAATGATCCGGGGTTTCGGGCGCAGCGGCAGCGCGAGCTGTTGTCGCGGCGTGCACGATGATTACTCGAGTCGAGGTGATGGAGCCTAGAGGAAACTGATCCGCGATGAGTGACGCTCTGACTGACATCGCGATTATCGGAATGGCCGGGCGATTTCCGGGGGCCGGGGACGTCGGTACATTCTGGCGCAATCTCTGCGCCGGCATCGAATCCATCACACACTTTGCGCCCTCCGAGCTCGAGGCCGATGACGCCGTGGCGGCCGTGGCCCACCAGCCAAACTATGTGCGTGCGCGCGCTATCATCGAAGACGCGGACAAGTTCGACGCGGCCTTTTTCGGCATCTATCCGAAAGAGGCTGAACTGATCGACCCGCAACAGCGGATTTTCCTTGAATGCTGCTGGCATGCGTTCGAGGATTCCGGATACGACCCGCTGGTATACAAAGGACTCACCGCGGTTTTTGCGGGCTGCAGTTTCAACAGCTACTTCGCGCAGCAAATATGCGGTGATCGCGAGGACATATCCAGGTATGCGGCGGGTTATCAAGTAAGCGACTTCATCACCACGCTTGGCAGCAATTTCGAATTTCTTCCAACCCGGGTCGCATACAAGCTGAACCTGCGGGGACCTGCATTTTCGCTCAACTGCGGATGCTCGACTTCGCTGGTCGCGGTATCCCAGGCGTGTCTTAGCCTGCAGAATTACCAATGCGACCTGGCGCTGGCGGGTGGTGTTTCAATCACCTTCCCACAAAAACGCGGGTACCTTTACGAACCGGGGGGAATGGTATCGCCCGACGGCCACTGCCGAAGCTTCGACGCCTCCAGCCAGGGCACGGTGTTCGGGGACGGAGCCGCAGTGGTGCTCTTAAAGCGGCTTCAGGAAGCCGTCGCGGACGGAGATCAGATCTACGCCGTCATCAAGGGATTCGGAGTAACCAACGACGGGGCCGCAAAGGTCGGCTTCACGGCGCCGGGAGTTGACGGCCAGGCCAGCGCGATCGCGATGGCGCATTCTTCAGCGGGCGTGGACCCGGCGTCGATCTCGTATGTCGAAGCACATGGCACCGGGACCCCGCTGGGCGATCCGATCGAGATAGCCGCACTGACGCAGGCCTTCCGGCGCGCGACCACGCAACGCCAGTTCTGCGCGCTGGGAACCGCCAAGACCAATGTAGGGCATCTTGATGTTGCCGCGGGCGTTACCGGGCTGATCAAGACGGCGATGTCGCTGCATCACGGGATGCTGCCACCGACGCTGCACTTCAAACGCGCCAATCCAAAACTAAACCTCGAAGACTCTCCCTTCTATGTGAATGCAGCGCTGGCGCCGTGGCCGCGCGGAGCAACACCCCGGCGCGCGGGCGTGAGCGCATTCGGAATCGGCGGCACCAATGCGCACCTGGTGATGGAAGAGGCGCCGGAAGCCCTCGCGACGAAGTCGCGGCGCGGCGCTCATTTGTTGTTGCTATCGGCCAAAACTGAGACCGCGCTGAACACCGCGACGGTGAATCTGGCGGCTTATCTGGCGGCCAAGCCGGCTACCGAACTGGCTGACGTTGCCCATACCCTGATGGTGGGACGTCATTCGTTCGAGGCGCGCCGGATGGCGGTGGTTCACGACAGCGCCGACGCGATATCGACGCTGCAAGGTGGCGGGCGGCGAGTGCTCACGCGAATCACGCCGTCGAACCGCCTTGCAGTTGCATTCATGTTTCCGGGGCAGGGGTCGCAATACCTCGGGATGGGCCGGCAACTATACTTCGCCGAGCCATGGTTCCGTGAGCATGTCAACATTTGTTTGCAAATTCTCGCAGACGGATCCGGACTCAATCTGAGTAGCCTGTTCGATTCTGCCGATACGCTACTGACTGACGAACAAGTCAACGACACCGCAGTCGCACAGCCGGCGCTGTTCATCGTCGAATACGCATTGGCACAACTCTGGGGCCGATTCGGTATTCATCCGCGGGCGATGATCGGCCACAGCGTCGGCGAGTTTGTTGCGGCCTGCATCGCGGGAGTTTTTTCTTTGAAGGACGCGCTTCGCCTGGTGGCCGCGCGCGGAGCCCTGATGCACGATCTTCTCCGCGGGGCGATGCTATCGGTGCGGCTGGGCGAGGCGGATATCGCGCGCTATCTGGATGAGGCTACGAGCCTCGCGGCGGTCAACGGTCCATCGCTCACGGTGTTGGCGGGACCTTCCGATGCGATCGCGGATCTGGAGAAGAGGTTCGAGAGCGAAGGAATCGTGTCCCGGCGCCTGCGGACTTCGCACGCGTTCCATTCGAGCATGATGGATCCAGCGCGGGAGCCTTTCCTCCGATTGCTCGGCTCGGTCGAGGTGGGCACGCCCGCGATTCCATTCCTGTCGAGCGTGACCGGCGACTGGATCACGGCGCGCGAAGCAGCCGATCCGAATTACTGGGCGAATCATCTCAGGCTGCCGGTGAGATTCTCAAGCGGCGCGGCGAAACTGCGAGCCGAAAACTGCGCCCTGCTGGAAGTTGGTCCGGGCAACACTCTGTCCGTGCTCTCTCGGCAGCATCAGGCGAGCAGTCCTGAACAGCTCGTAGTAGCGTCGATGCCCGATCGCGTCGGCCAGCAGACCGAAGAAGAGTCGATGCTCAGCGCGCTCGGCCAACTCTGGCTGCACGGCGCCGAGCCTGATTGGGCGCAGGTCTATGCGGACGAATTGCGCCGCAGAGTCACGCTGCCGCTGTATCCGTTCGAACGCAAGCGGTTCTGGCGCGGGACCGCATTAAACGCAGAAGCTGCCAGGAGTCGCCAAGGTTTATCGGTCGTGGTCGATGTAGCTGAAAAATCTGGCGGCGGCACCGAAGGCCTGCGATCACTCGCAAGTGCAGGGCCTGACCAACAGCGCCCGGAAGCTGCACGACCGGCACCGGAAGCTGCACGACCGGCAGATGACCCGGCAAAGGGCATGGAGGTACCGTTGCCTCAAACAGAAGGTCGCGCGACTCGAATCCGATCGAGATTGGAGTCGATTTTTGAAGATTTATCAGGTCTCAAGCTCGGCGCAACCGCCAGCGGTGTCACCTTTCTCGAATTGGGATTCGACTCGTTGTTCCTGACGCAGATCTCGCAAGCCTTGCACGCCGAGTTTGGTATAAAGATCACGTTCAGGCAGTTACTCGATCAATTAGCCACTCTCGAGGCGCTCGCGGCCTATCTCGATGCCAAACTACCGGAGGAGATCTCAGTCGCAGGCGAGGCGGATATCATCGAGCCCGATGACTCGCATTCCGAGCTGAGGCCGCCATTGCGCGAAGAGGTATCGCCAGTCGCCGCGCCTGCTTCGATGGCGCAATTTGCGGACGCTAGCGCGACGCCTCAGCCGGGAGACCTGAAGCTTCAGGAGCTGTTCAAAGCTCAGATCCAGGCGCTTTCGGATCTGATGGCAAAACAACTGGAGGTTCTCCGCGGCAGGGAAAACACGGCGCGTCCGGCCGGGCTCGAGCAAGTTGCGGCCAGCAAACCGCTAGTTAGTGCGGCGCAGGCGGAGGAGCTAAATGGTTCCGCCCCGATCCCGTCGCGCGGACCTACCTCAAGAAAGTTCATCCCATTCGGACCGGTCGAAACAGGTCAGGCCCGGGATTTGACGCCGCTTCAATCCAAACATCTGAGTGCGCTGGTAGATAGCTACAGCAAGAAGACCGCAGGTTCGAAACGGCTGACCGAACGGGATCGAGACCATCTTGCGGACCCCCGGGTCGCGGCCGGCTTTCGTCTGCTGTGGAAGGAAATCGTTTACCCAATTGTAACGGTCCGTTCCAGTGGCTCAAAGCTTTGGGATGTTGACGGTAATGAGTATATCGACCTGGTTAATGGATATGGCCCCGTAATGTTTGGCCATGCGCCGGACTTCGTTACGGAAGCAGTCCGCGAACAACTCGATCATGGATACGAGACGGGACCGCAATCACCCCTGGCCGGCAAGGTTGCGGATCTTATCTGCGAAATGACCGGAATGGAGCGCGTTACCTTCTGCAACACCGGGTCTGAAGCGGTGACCGCAGCGCTGCGCGTCGCGCGCACCATCACCGCGCGCAGCAAGGTGGTGCTATTCACCGGTGCCTATCATGGAATGTTTGATGAAGTAGTAGTCAAAGGCGTCAACGGTCCGAACGGACCGCGCTCGCTACCAGTGGCGCCGGGAATACCGCGTGAGAAAGTTGCTAACGTAGTCGTGCTCGACTATGGCACGCCGGAAGCTCTGCGCTATATCGAGGATCATGCAAGCGAGCTCGCGGCGGTTCTGATCGAACCCGTACAAAGCCGTCATCCGGCGCTGCAGCCAATTGAGTTTCTGCGACAGGTCAGGCGGATTACCCAGCGGTCGGGAACCGCGCTTATCTTCGATGAAGTAGTAACCGGCTTCCGGGTGGACCGCGGAGGCTGCCAGGCGCTGTTCGGAATCAAGGCGGACCTTGCGATTTACGGAAAAGTTCTTGGGGGCGGAATGCCAATCGGGGTTCTCGCCGGCAGTAGTGCCTTTATGGACGCGCTCGACGGCGGAATGTGGAACTACGGCGACGATTCATATCCCGAAACCGGGGTGACCTTTTTCGCGGGAACATTCGTACGCCATCCACTCGCGCTGGCCGCGACATTGGCGGTACTCAATCATCTAAAGGCCGCAGGTCCTGAACTGTGGGAGCAGTTGGCAGCCAAAACCATCCGCATGGCGGACGCCATCAATGCGTTCTTCGTTGAGCGGCAGATCCCGGCGCATGTTGATACTTTCGGCTCGATTGCCTATTTCTCGCTACCTGCCGAACTGACCCATGCAGGTCTTCTGTATTACTACTTGCGCGAACGCGGGGTGCATATTCAGGAAGGGTTTCCGCTGTTTCTCACGACTGCGCACAGCGATGCGGATATCGAGCACGTCGTGCGGGCTTTCAAAGAGTCCATACTCGAGATGCAGGCGGCAGGATTTCTGCCTGCTCCTCAGCCTGCGCCGGTCAACGTAGCGTTCAACGGCGCCTTGCCGCATCTGAATGGGAACGGGGTTCATTTGCCTGCGGCAAATCTCACTCCCGGTCTGGGAGCATCAGACACAAGCATTATTGAGAAGTCCGCGACTCCGTCGCGGCGGGTGCCGCTGACTGAATCCCAAAAGGAAATCTGGCTGTCGGCGAAACTGAGTGAAGAGGCGTCGTGTTGTTACAACGAGTCTTTCACTTTGAAAATGCGCGGTGATCTAGATGTCTCGGCTCTCTTCAGCTCTATCGACAGCGTGCTTGCTCGGCACGAGGCGTTGCGGGCGACTTTTGATGCTGAGGGAGAATTCCAGCAGTTCGCGTCCGAACTCAAGCTGGCGATCCCGCTCCTGGATCTATCCGCGCTCGACGATCGGTCGCGCGAGAAACGGCTTGCCGAAATTATCGGCGACGATGCGCGCACACCGTTCGACCTCGAGCAGGGACCGTTGGTCCGCGCGATACTCATAGTAGCAAAACCCGGCGAGCATCATCTGATCGTCACCGCTCATCACATCGTATGCGACGGTTGGTCAACCAACGTAGTACTTGACGAACTCTCGCGTTTGTACAGTTCTGCGCGTGAGGGCCATGCCGCTGAGCTTCCGGCGCCGATGGCTTTTGGCGATTACGCAGAATCACAATCGAGGTATTTTGAGAGCGCCGAAGTTGCTGCAGTCGAAACCTTTTGGCAGGAAAAATTTCGCGAGCCCGCTCCGTTCCTCGATCTGCCGCTGGATCGTCAGCGTCCGGCGTTTAGAACTTATCCGGGAGCCACCTGCCGCGTCCGGATTCCGGGGGAATCGTATAGAGATATCAAGCGTTTCGGTGCGCAGCAAAAGTGCACGCTGTTTGTCACGCTGCTGGCGGCGTTTCAGATTTTGTTGAGCCGGCTCAGCGGGCAGGAAGATATCGTCGTGGGGATCCCTGCGGCGGGGCAATCGACGTTCGAGGGCGAGAGCCTGGTAGGCCATTGTGTAAACTTTCTGCCGCTGCGCGGAAGCGTGGCCAATGACCTTTTCGTTGCCCAAGTTCTTTCGGCGGCGCGGCAAACGCTGCTCGATGCCTACGAACATCAGAACTATACGTATGGGCGTTTGATTCAAAAGCTCTCGATTAAGCGCGATCCGAGCCGGCTGCCTTTAACCGAAGTGCAGTTCAATCTCGAACGAGTCGGATCCGGCATCGACTTCTCCGGGCTCGGAGTAACTGTTGATCCGAACGCAAAGTCCTTCGTCAATCAGGATTTGTTTCTCAACGTGGTCGAATCCGACGATGGTTTGATGCTCGACTGCGATTACAATGCCGGGCTGTTCGACCAGGCGACGATTGAACGTTGGTTGGGGCATTACGCAACTCTGCTGACGGCGATGAGCGCCGGCTCAAACCAGAAGATCTGCACGCTGCCGTTGCTGTCGGCCGCCGAGCGGCAACGCTACCTTGTGGACTGGAACAATACCGAGGCGGATTTTCCTGTTGACCTTTGCGTCCACCAGCTCTTCGAGGCGCAGGTCGCGCGAACCCCTGAAGCGGTGGCCGCGGTTTACAATGACCAGCAACTGACCTATTTCGAGTTGAATCGCCGAGCGGATCAGTTAGCCCAACATCTGCGTAAGCTCGGCGTCGGCGCCGGCATGATGGTCGGAGTTTACGTGGAACGCTCACTCGAGATGATCACGGCGTTGCTCGGCGTACTCAAAGCCGGCGCGGCCTATGTGCCCATGGATCCGACTTACCCTGCGGAACGAATCGGGTTCGTGCTCGAAGACGCCAGAGTACCTATTCTATTAACGCAAGAAGCACTGGCGCGCAGCGTGCCGCCGGGTGCAGAACGGGTTTTCTGTTTGGATACTCAGTGGAGTGCGATTGAGGCCGAAGGTGACGGAAATGAATCGGCCCGGGCGGTCGGTTCTGAAGATCTTGCCTATGTCATATATACCTCGGGTTCGACCGGTAGGCCGAAGGGCGTCGAGATTCCGCATCGCGCTGTTGTCAACCTGTTGAATTCGATGCGTAAGAGCCCTGGCCTCACTTCCAGCGATACACTACTGGCGGTGACCACGCTTTCCTTTGACATCGCGGCGCTTGAAATTTTTCTGCCGCTCTGCGTCGGGGCGAAGGTTGCCGTTGCTAGCCGCGCGACCGCATCCGATGGAAGCGAGCTTCTTAAGCTGCTGCGCGAATCCCGCGCGACGGTAATCCAGGCAACACCGATCACATTCACACTTTTGATCGAAGCAGGATGGACGAGAAACGCGCAGCTTAGAGTGTTATGCGGCGGCGAAAAGCTATCTCGCGAATTGGCTAATCAATTATTGGAGCGGACCAGCTCGGTATGGAATATGTACGGCCCGACCGAGACTACTATCTGGTCATCAGCGATCAGGATTGAGGCCGGAGACGGTCCTGTGCCTATCGGTTTGCCGATCGATAATACCCAGTTCTACGTACTTGATCGCGCCGGGCAACTCGCTGCAATAGGATGTGCGGGAGAGTTGTATATAGGAGGATCTGGTGTTGCGCGTGGGTACCTGAACCAGCCTGCCTTGACCGAGGAAAGATTTATCATCGATCCATTTCGCAGCGGTGCGAATGCGCGATGTTATCGGACGGGAGATCTGGTCCGGCGTCTGGCAGATGGCACCATCGAGTTTCTCAGCAGGCTCGATGATCAGGTGAAGCTGCGTGGCTTCCGTATCGAGCTCGGAGAAATCGAATCGGCTCTGAATAAGCATCCGGGAGTGACAGGTTCGGCGGTAATTCTGCGGGAAGACGCTCCCGGCGATCGGAGACTGGTTGCATATATTGTCACCAATCAGCAGGCGCTGACCGTCACGGCGGTGCGCGAATTTCTGATCGGAAAACTGCCCGACTATATGCTGCCATCCGCGGTGGTACGGCTGGATGCGATGCCACTTACCGCGAACGGAAAGATCGATCGGCGTGCACTCCCAGCTCCGGGCACGGTCCGGGTCTCTCGGCCTCACAAATTCGTCGCTCCGCGAACGGCCCGGGAGAGGACGCTGGCGGAGATTTGGGCAGAGGTCCTTCATCTGGATCGGGTCGGGGTGCGCGACGATCTTTTCGAGTTGGGTGCGGACTCATTACACATTTTTCAAATCGCCGCGCGTGCGACGCGGGCGGGCATCAGCGTGGCGGCGCCATTGTTCTTCAAACACCGGACCATCGAGGGCTTGCTCGCACACGCGGACACAGATAGCCCGGGCGGAAGTAGTACTCCGATGCCGACTATAGTTCCAGTTTCGCGCGCAAAGTACCGGATGACTCGGCCGACAATATTGGATCGGAAGGCTGGTTCTTGATGAGTGCGCCGGTTCGAACAGAGTATGGACTGATGGATAGCGTCGCAGTCTCTGCCGATCGCGTCGGAGACACTTACGTGCTGCCAGCGTCGCTCGCGCAGGACCGCTTCTGGGCTTTGGACCATCTCGACCCGGGTAATCCGGCCTGGAACCTCGCCGTGCGCTTCGCTCTTCGGGGCGCGGTTGATCCGGGAATACTGGAACGATCCATTCAAGAAATTGTCCGGCGTCACGAGGTGCTACGCACCAATCTGACTATAGTCGACGGCCGTGTCTCTCAGGTCATTGCTCCTTCGATGCCGCTGGTGCTGCCGGTGGAGGACCTTCGAGAGCTGCCAGAAGCGGACCGCGTCGGGGCAATGGATAGCTTCTGTCTCGCGGAAGCACACCAGCGCTTCGATTTGACCTCCGGGCCTTTGCTGCGGGTTCGTCTTCTCCGGGTCGATGACAAAGATTACGTAATGACCGTGACGACTCATCAAGCGATTGCGGATTATTGGTCGATCGGCGTCGTCGCGAAAGAACTCGGAGAGCTTTACACAGCATATTGCCGCGGCCTCGAACCCCGAATGGCTCCGCTGGCGATTCAATACGGAGACTATGCAATATGGCAGCAGAACCGCCTGCAGGATCCGCAGGTACAAGACGAGCTTGTTTATTGGAAAGACCAACTGGCGCGGCTCCCAGTGGCGCAGTTGCCAACTGACCATCCCAGATCGGCGAATCCGACCTACAACTCCGAAATAGTCTCCGAGCTGCTTCCGGTCGAACTTACCAACTCACTGGAAGAAATAGCCAGTCAAGAAGGCGCTACGTATTTCCAGATTACTCTGGCTGCGCTCGCGCTCGCATTGTGTCATCAAACGGGCCAATCAAGGTTCGGCGTGGCAACACAGGTTGCAGGCCGCGACAGCCTCGAGGTCGAGCCTCTGGTCGGACTGTTCATTGACACAATTATTCTGCGAATGGATGTCTCCGGCGATCCGAGTTTTCTCGCGTTGCTGCACCGGGTAAGAGACACCGCAACCGCATCGCTGGCGAACCAGAATTTGCGTTTCGAGCAGTTACTCAGAGAAATTCAGCCAGAGGTCTATCCCAGCCATCACGCGCTGTGTCCGCTGAATTTCATCTGCCAGCGCGACGCTGTGAAACCGGTGGAGTTTTCTGGAATCACACTGACGACGATACCTTCAAAGTCGCAGGGCGCACCTTATGAGTTGAATGTATTTTTGGTGATGCGCACGGAAGGTTGGCGGCTTTCGTGCGAATACAATAGCGACCTTTACAATCCTGATACGGTCCGGCGGCTGCTGGATAGCTATCGCATAACGCTCGAACAGGTTGCAATAAACCCGCTGCGGAGAATTTCGGAAATCTACACGTCGTCTGTCCCGGCGAAATCCGGATTGGCTATCAATCTGCAGCCCGCGATCGATGTGATAACTGTGGATAATCCGGAGGTCCCCGGAGCGACCGCATCAGAATCCGAAGTAGTCACAGTGTCTCGCGGCGCGGCGTTGACGAATGCTTTCTCGGCGGAGTCGTCCCCATCTGAAACCTACGCCATTCCGATAACAATAAACCAGCAGCGCTTTTGGCTGCTCGATCAACTAATGCCCGGTAACCCGACGCTGAATATGGCGGCGGCGCTGCGTCTCCACGGGAAGCTTGATGACGTCATACTCAGACGAAGCCTGAGCGAGCTCAGCCGGCGACACGAAATGTTACGAACGACATTCTCTGTCGTCGATGGGCAGGCGGTGCAGATTATTCACCAAACTATGGACTTGAGTTTGAATATAGCCGACCTTCGGGAGGTTCCGGAATGTACGCGCGAAGATGCGGCGCAGAAGCTTATACATGCCGAGGCTTTAGCTCCGTTTAATCTTTCGACCGGAGCGCTCTTTCGCACTGGACTGATTCGATTGGATACGGACGATCACGTTCTTATGCTCACGATGCCGCATATTATTTGCGACGGATGGTCAAACGGCATCATAGTTCGCGAGTTGGCCGAATTATACGAAGCATATTCGCAAGGTCGCGGTTCGCCGCTCGAGGATATTCGCATTGACTATGGGGATTTTGCTCATTGGCAACACGAATGGCTGAAGGGCGCGGTATTTGAAGAAGACCTGTCGTACTGGAAGGAAAAATTACAAGGGAAGCTGCCGCTACTTGATCTTCCTTCCGATCGACCACGGCAAACCGGACTGGTGTCGGCCGGGTCAGCCGAGACGATGACGCTATCTGCCGAATTCGCTGCGAGCCTGAAAGAGTTCTGCCGGCGGGAAGAGATCACGATGTTCATGCTGTTCCTTTCCGTTTTTGACGTCATGCTAAACCGGTATAGCGGCCAGGAGGATATTCTCGTGGGCTCGCCGGTTGCCGGGCGGACGCCGGAAACTGAAAGCATCGTGGGACCGTTTTCATTTCCCATCAGCCTGCGAATCGAACTAACCGACGAGCCGACGTTCCGTGAGTTGGCGCATCGTGTGCGCGAGGCGACCGTGGAGGCGCTTTCGCACAAGGACTTGCCTTTTGGCCGTTTGGCAAATGAGCTTCAAGTGGAACAGGTCCAGGGCCGAAATCCACTGTTCCAGGTTTATTTTCTGCATCAAGTGGCGTTCCTGCAGCCGCTGCGAACTGCGAACCTGTCGTGGATACCGTTTGCGTGGGAGAGCCCGGGGACGGCATTCGATCTACATTTGGCGACCTTGGAGCGTGGCGACGAAATCATCGCTCGGCTCGAATATAATTCCGAAATGTTTGATGCCAGCACCGCACAGCGGATGTTGAGTCATTTTCAATCTATCGTCGAAGCTGTTGTCGAGCGCCCGGAATTACGAATCGCGGAGATTCCACTACTGGGTACCGCGGAAGCGCAGATCATCGCCGCAGCCGGTCGAACCGTCGCGGACGAGAGTTCAAACACGATTTCAGTTCTCGAGTTATTTTTGGACCGGACGCAGCGGACGCCCAACGCGATCGCGGTTTTCGGAGAAAGCGGCGGGCTCAGCTATCGAGAGCTTGAGATTCTGTCCAACAATCTCGCGGAGCGCCTATCCAAGTTAGAACTTGGATCCGACCGAATAATTGGCATATGCACTGATGTTACTTCAGAAATGGTGGTTGGCGCCGTGGCTGCGCTCAAAGCCAAAGCAACTTTCGCATGGATTTCTCCGCCATTGATAAAGGATCGTTTCCTGCGACAACTTGCCACCGGAGGTATGAAGACTGTAGCGACTAATGATCGCCTGCGAAAATCTTTTCTGAATGACGACCTGACATTCGTCAGTCTCGACGAGGAGCGCGGCGGCGAAGGCGTTACGTCGTCGGTGCCGTTCAGCAAACCTGGCGCTAATACTCTCGCCTGTGTCCAGTTCACCTCCGGCTCAAGCGGTGGGCCGAAGCCGGTGCTGCTGACGCACTCGGCCTTGAGTATCAGGGCCCTGGCGGTAGCAGAGAGCTACAATCTTTCCGACGAAGATCGAGTCGCGATAGTAGATTCCGGGGCTGCTAACGACGCGATGTTCGCGAGCTTGATTCGTGGAAGCGCGATCACGGTCGTTCCTGAGCGGATATTCGAATCAGATGCGAACCTTGTTCGGTTTGTCAAAGAGGAAAGATGCACTGCTCTGGTCCTGCCTACCCGGATATGGCAGCGACTGAGTTTGCGCGGTGCGGATAGCCCGTCGGTGTTTTCAGCTCCGATACGGTTGGTGGTGGTCCATGGAGACAGACCGGCCGCGGCAGCGGTCGCGGCTTTTCGGCGACTGACGGAGGATCGAGTTCGCTGCATCTCGACGTATGGCACGGCAGAAGTTGGATCTAACGTCGCGGTCTATGAATTGGCTGCCGGCGAGCGCTCCTCGGCGATCGAGCCGGTCGTATCACTCGGAATTGCATCCGCTGGGGCTACGATTCGTCTGCTGGACAGGCATCTGCAACCTGTTCCGATTGGAGCGACCGGTGAGATCTGTGTGGAAAGCTCGGCGATCGGATGCGGTTATCTAAACGAGCCCGAGCTTACAGCAGCAAACCTCCAGCCTGTCCCGGCAGGTGCGGGACGACTGTTCAGAACGGGCGATCTGGGTCGATATCTACCCGATGGACGGATCGAGTTCCTGGGCCCACCGAGCCGTCATCTGAATCTCGGAGGATATCGACTGCACCTCGGCGAACTCGAAGCGGCACTGACGCAAGATCTCGCCGTGAAGGAAGCGCTCGCAATTTCGACCCCGCCTCTCGGCAGGGACCAACAGGCTATTGTGTACGTAGAACTTGAATCCGGGATGGCCACGGGGGCAAATCCGTTGCGCGATTCAGATCTCGAGCAACGACTACGGAGCCTGGTTAAAAAGGCCTTCCCGGGGCATCCTCACGTGGCAGAGATCGTTGCGCTGGATCGGCTGGTGCTCAACCACAATGGGCATGCCGAGCTGGCATCGCTTCCGCCGGTCGGAGCAGATCGGCCGAAACATAACCGCTCTGTGATTGCACCGCGAGATGAGCTTGAATCTCAGCTCGTTGCGGTTTGGGAAGAGCTTCTCGGGGTTCATCCGATAGGCATCACGGACAGTTTTTTCGAGCTTTGCGGCCACTCGTTGCTAGCGATGCGGCTGTTTTCGAAAATCAATGCTATTTGGGCTACACGGCTTCCACTGTCGGTCCTGTTTGAAGCGCCCACGATCGAGCACTTAGCAGAGATCTTGCGTCAACAGGGATGGCGGCCGTCGTCGTCGTCGCTGGTTGCGATCCGGCCGGCGGGTTCCTTGCCACCCCTATTCATTGTCTCGGGTTTGGGAGGAAATGTCATCCGCTTTAACGAAATGGCAAGACATCTTCACCCCGATCGACCTTTCTATGCCTTGCAACCACCGGGTTTGAACGGATCGGGACCGTATCTGACGCGCCTGGAAGAAATGGCGGCCCACTACATTCGGGAAATTAAAACAAAACAGCCCGCGGGTCCTTACTATCTGGCCGGCTACTCATTTGGTGGCCTGGTCACTTTCGAAATGGGCCGACAACTGGCGCAGCACGGAGATACGATCGGGTTGTTGGCGCTACTGGATTCTCCCGAGTGGCATTACCAATGGCAATCAGTCAAAGCGATGGATTCGCACCAGAAGACTAGCCGCTACCGTGAGCGTCTAACAAAGCTCGTGCGCGGGCCTGGGCGATGGGAATATGCACGTACGGCGTTTAGAAGGCGATTGATCAAAGTTGTATACGAGCTCTACCGAAGTTTTGGGCGTGCCGTGCCGCAGCATATCGGTACGATGCTTGATATTAATGCTTTCGCAGCCGCGCATTACGAACCGCAGGTATATTCCGGGCATCTGACGCTTTTACGAACGCATCCTCAAACTCCAATCGGTACCGAGGACTATCAGCTCGGCTGGGGTGGACTTGCTTCGGAAGGCGTAGAGGTTCATGAGGTTCCCGGAGACCATGACAACATGACTTCCGGCGCCAATGCACGATCGCTCGCCCAGGAACTCGAGGACTGCATCGAAGGCCAGCGCTCTCGTAAAGTTACAGTATTAGCATCTGACCGGAACGGGGATTTAGGTACTAAGGCCGTACCAACCATCAGTCCATCACCTCAGTTTGCGCAGCTCCGATAACAACGTAATGGCAAAGTTCGCAAGCACGCTTCTTCAATCGCGCGCGGTCCGCTCGCTAATCGATACGCTTGAGGAAAAGCTGCCGCCGCTGCGTGCATGGCATCGATTTGAATACGAACAGCACTTTGCGCGCGAGACGTCCAAGGCCAGAATGTTCGCCGGGGTTTATGATAGTTTTGAGGCAGCTGAAAGCGCGATTGCGCTCGGCATTCGAAGAGGTCACGACCATCCCGAGGCCGCGGACCGCCATACGTCCGAAATCAATCATATCTGGCCCAGTGACTATCCTGTAATCTATTGGCTTTCGGTACTTTTGAAGGCGAATGGCACCGTGTTTGACCTTGGAGGAAATGTCGGTATTTCGTTCTTCTCGTTCAAAAAATATCTTACCTATCCGGATGGATTAGCCTGGCGGATCTGTGAGGTCGCTGCGACCGTGCGTTGGGGACGGGAATTAGCGGAACAAAAGAATGCGCAGGGTTTGTATTTTACCACCGAGGTCGAAGAGGCGTCGGGTGCGGATGTTTTGCTGGCATCCGGTTCAATCCAGTTTCTCGAGGTTCCCCTGTGGAGCTCGTTATCGCGTCTGCCGTCGAAACCGCTCCATATTCTGATCAATCGAACGCCATTGAATAATGGACCTTCATTCGCAACGCTGCATAATTTCGGTCCTGCGAGTTGCGTCTATCGTATATACGATCGGAGCGCGTTCGTCGCGGCCTTCAACGCATTGGGCTATTCTTTGATCGATAGCTGGGAAACGCCTGAGTTCTCTTGCGTTATCCCGTTTCATCCGGACCACACAATCAAGGCCTATTCGGGAATGTATTTTCGATTGGAAGGTACGAACTCGGCTATCTCCGGCTTGCGGCCGTCTTCTGAATTGTCGTGAGACTCCAACGCGTTGATTTCAAGAAAGATGAATTCGTGCGAGCCACCGACTTGGATTGACTCTGGGGCATCGCCACAGCTCGGCCTGGAAATGATCCATATCTGGCGCGCGAATTTAGAGCTTGACGACAAAACGGTAGGATCTCTGGAAGCATTGCTCTCGGAAGACGAGCGCACCAGGGCGAACCGATTTCATTTCGCGAATGATCGCCGCCGATTCACAGCAGCGCGCGGGATTCTGCGGTCGATCGTTGGCGCGTATCTGCGACTACCTCCTGCGAATCTGGAATTCTCATATGGTTCCAACGGAAAGCCGTGGATCAAGAGCGATGGTCGAGACGAGTCGCTTTCCTTCAATCTTTCACATACTGGGGAAACAGTGCTTTACGCCTTCCGCCGTAACCATCAGATAGGTGTTGACGTTGAACAGTTGGATCGGCGCGTCGAGTATCTTCAAATAGCGCGGGAGTTCTTCGCACCTGAAGAGATAAAGTCGATCACGACGCTTTCCGACGAGCAACAATGCCGACGATTTTTTGAGATCTGGACTCGCAAAGAAGCATACCTCAAGGCTCTGGGCACGGGCCTTTCGATGCCCTTGAACGAGTTCGAAGTGGTCTCCGTGGAACGGAATTCATATGACGATGCAGGTTCCACAGATTCTGGACGGAGGATCGGCTGGACCTTTTGCCAGTTCGAGCCGCAACCTGGCCATATAGCAGCGATCGCTACGGATACAGGTTACGGCCAAATATCGTGGTGGGATTGGCGTGACGGAATCGCTGTCGCTCCGTGAGCATCGTAACGAATCGTGATCACGTTTGATCCTCGATAGAGAGCTTATGAAGTCGTCGCGGGAGAAGAGGAACTGTTTGCGGCTTCCGGATTTTATTGGAGTCGGACCAATTCGCACGGCGACAACCTGGCTGCACGAGGAATTGAAGGACCACGTCGGACTTCCGCTAAGCAAGGAGAGCCGATTTTTCGACTGGTATTACGATCGTGGAATAGCCTGGTATGCGAGTTATTTTCGCAACTGTCCGAGTGATCGGCCGATTGGCGAATTTTGCCCCACCTATTTTCAGCGTGGCGATGTCCTCGAGCGAATTGCCGGTGATATTCCGCGCTGCAAAATAATTGTTACGCTGCGCCACCCGGTGGAACGGGCCTATTCGCAATACAAGATGTTGCGCCATGCCGCATACCTGGGGGATGTAACCTTCGAACAGGCCTTGATTTTGAATCCGGCGATCATCGACGGCAGCAGATATGCCTCGCATCTGATCGACTGGCAGAAGCGTTTCGGAAAAGATCGGGTGCTGGTCTGTCTCTATGACGATCTGCGGGCCGACGAAGAAAAATACCTTGCCCGGATCTGTGACTTCATCGGGGTGCCGCCTGTTCGGCCGGTCACACTCGACAAAATGACCATCAATTCGTTTGATTCCCCGCCAAAGAGTCCCTTTCTTGCCCGCTTGGCGTTGAAAATCAGGCTGACACTTCAGAACAACGAGTATTACCGTTCGATCGACCTTATAGACCGGGCCGGATTTTTTGAATACTGCCGCGGGCGCGGCGAAAAATACCCCCCGGTAGCACGCGACACTGCGAATAGGCTGATCGACGAGCTACGAACTGAGATCGACGCTCTCGAAAAGCTTATTGATCGCGATCTGACGGCATGGAAGTAGGAGCCGCCGAGCGTCAGGACCGGAACATTTTGAGCGGCTTGGCAAGCAAAGCGGCACCGCGAATGACCGAGACCTTCAGCGCGTCCCGCAGCGGGAAACTGTTCGGAGGTGCCGGCGTGACGCCAAGCCGCCGCAGATAGTAATTTGCCCGGTATTTGTCGGCTCGATAGGTATCTTTGAACTGAAAATTCACACTCAGTGTGATGGAGATATTATCGTCATTCTGGACCCAATGGGGTGCATTTACCGGGACATGGATGCCGTCACCAGGCCCGAGGCAATATATCTTCGCTCGATCCTGGTATCGCTCCTTGTAGCGCGCCGCGTTGTTATCGACCGCCCAGAAACGCTCGAGTTCTTCCTCGGACAGAACTTCGCGATCATTCTGGTCAAACACGTAGATGGTTTTTTTTCCTTGAATCTGGAGAATGAAGTTACATTCCCGATCGATGTGGTAGGTCGTTATGCGCTTGGGCGAGGTTATAAAAACGATCGCGTTTTGCACGCGCACCCGCTCAGGCCATTCGCTCCCGCCGGCACCTCTCAATTCCGTCATGCATTGTTCGAGTAACGCGCGATACCGAGGATCGAGGTCGGCGCGGCGAAGAATGATCCAGGCTTTCGATTCGCTGATATTCCTGATCACATCTGCGACCGTCGCTGCCGCTTTCGGTGTCTGGTCCCAGCGCTGATCAATTTTGTCGATCCCTACGTCGAAATAGACCTCGCCTGGTATCGCCCCGAGGCGCAACGATAGTTCGACCAGGCGATCAAGTTGAAGGATGGGATTGTCGGCAAGATTATGGCGCAACTGGAATGGTTGGCGATTAAAGTCTCTGGCGAAGGTAGTCGAGGCCAGCTCCAGAAACCGGGTGGATTCGTTCTCGAGCAACTGCGCCCCAGCGGTCGAGCTGGTATTTCCTGCCATTTCGTTCCTTCTGGTCACCAACGATTCCCATCCTGCAAGAAGCGACTCGAGAGATCTTCGCCGAAAAGTCCGTTTTAGCGTAGCGAATTTCAACCTAAGGGCTACTGTTTGAGGGCCCTGTACGACCCTTGGCGCTCGCTCGCAGGGTGCTTTTCAGCCTATGAATGAGCGCTTTCGGTGAATCCTGCCACTGATTTCTAGCGAAGACGAGGATGATGAAGGAATAGCTGATTACGGCACGTAAGCTACATCAGCACATGATTTGGTAAGGATGCAATCGATGACGGCAATTGTGGGTGTGAGCGGGCTATCGGAAGCTGTGAGCTTCAAACGAGCACACTGGCCCGGCTTGGAGGAGCGTGAATATCGGATCGCGCAAGGATTCGACGCGGCGGCCGCTCTGGTCCTCGATGGCGTCATTGTCGCGGCCGCCAGCGAGGAACGTTTTAATCGACGCAAGCAATCCGGAGAGTTTCCTGCTCAAGCGCTCGCGTATTGTTTGCGTGGGGCCGGATTATCCTTCGGCGACATCGACGAAGTCGCGCATTGCTTCGATTACGAGCCGTTTGGAGAGATTTTCGGTCTCGACCCGACGAGTGCGCTGCTTTACGAAACAGTCTTTTCCAGGAATGCGCTGGTCAAACAGGTCCATCGGCGGTGGCCGGATTTCCCTGCCGAACGCGTTCACCAGGTCAATCATCATTTGAGTCATGCCGCCAGCGCATACTTTACTTCTGGATGGGACGAGTGTCTGGTGGTCGTGCTGGACGCGATGGGCGAGACGCAGAGCGGGTCGATCTATCACGGCAATCGCGGAAAGTTGGAAAAGCTCCGTGAGATATCGGCCAACGATTCGTTGGGGATTCTGTATTCTCTCGTCACCTACCATCTTGGCTTCGATTTCAATTCCGACGAATACAAAATAATGGGGCTGGCGCCCTATGGCGATCCGCAGCGTTTCGAGGGAGTCTTTCGCCAAGCCCTCGAATGCCGTCCTGATGGCACCGTAAGGGTTCCAATCCTTCGGCTGAACCGCACCCGCGACGAGCGCGAGAATTATCTGCAAACGCGCCAATGGCTTTCCCGGAATCTTATTCCTAGCCGCGAGCCGGGAACGGAAATTACTCAAACCCATCGTGACGTGGCGGCGGCGCTTCAAGCCACCCTGGACCGTGCGGTTCTTCACATCTGTGGGCATTTTGGCTCGTCTACGGGACTCCGGAAAATCGCTTTGGCCGGAGGCGTCGCTTTGAATTGTAGCGCGAACGGAAAGCTGATCCGCGCGGGCCTGTTCGATGAAATCTACGTGCAGCCTGCCGCCGGCGACGACGGAGCCGCGCTGGGTGCGGCGCTGTATCGCGCGTCGATGGCAGGTTCCGTCCCCAATCAAAGGTTTTCCGTTCCATTTCTGGGCCCGGACCATCCGTCATCCGAGATTGATGGGGCATTCAGGGATTTTTCCAACTCGATTAAGGTTACCCACTTCGCAAACCTTGAAGAGACCTGTGCCCAGGCGGCAAGCGTGATTGGAGAAGGGAAGGTCGTCGCCTGGTATCGCGGAAAGATGGAGTTTGGACCGCGCGCGCTCGGAAATCGAAGCATCCTCGCCGATCCCTCGATTCCGGAAATGCGTGATCGGATCAACGCGATGGTTAAGAAGCGCGAGGCCTTTCGCCCCTTTGCTCCTGCCGTCTCGATCGAGCAAGCTCATCGATGGTTCGAAGTTCCGCCAATGACTGCGTTGCCCTATATGATCGCAACAGTGGATGTTCGGGAGGAGTATCGTGCGACGCTGCCCGCAATAACCCACGTCAATGGCTCCGCGCGCGTGCAGACCGTTGGGTCTGACGACAACCCAGCCTTCCACATGCTGCTGCGCGCAGTAGGAAGGGCGACAGGGCGCGAGATCGTGCTGAATACGAGCTTTAATGTAAAAGGCCAGCCGATAGTTAATACCCCGCGCGAAGCGGTAGAGACTTTTCTGAGTACCGGAATTGATTGTCTGTTTATCGAAGATAATCTTGTGAGTCGCGTATGAGTCTGGCGATAAGGTGATCACTCTCTTGAATGATTTGAATCACGATTCAGTGCCAGTGTCAGATCAACGGTATCGGTTAGTCGAATGGAACCGTACTGATGTGGAGATTGACTCTCATAAGCGGGTCCATGATCTCTTTGACGACCAGGCACTTCGCACTCCCGAAAAAACGGCGGTGATCTGCCGCGATCAGGCGCTGACGTACGCGAGCCTCTGGAAGCGGGTCGGAACTCTCGCTGGCCGGTTGGCCAAGCTCGGGGTCGGTCCCGAAACTATCGTCGCTATCTCAATGGAGCGCTCGCTCGAGATGGTGGTGGCGATGCTTGGGGTATTGAAGGCAGGCGCGGCGTACCTTCCGCTCGATCCTGGCTTCCCCCTCGATCGGCTGGCCTTCATGCTGAAAGATAGCGCCGCGAGCGTCATTCTTACTCAGCCGCACCTTAAAGATCGTTTTGCGAATTCGCGCGCGATCGTAGTCGCGCTCGATGAAACCGACGCTTGCGAAGCTGATTACAACACGGCCGGCGTCCCCGATAGCCATACATCGGATGCGACAGCCTCTTCCCTCGCCTATCTGATGTACACCTCCGGATCGACTGGAACGCCCAAAGGCGTGATGGTCGAGCATCGCAACGTGGTGAACCTATTTGCCGGGATGGATCGCGTAGTAGGGCCCGAAGAAGGAATCTGGTTGGCGGTCACCAGCATTTCTTTCGACATTTCCGTGCTGGAACTTTTATGGACCCTCACGCGCGGTTTCACGATCGTATTGCAGACCGGCGAGGACGGCCTGGCCGCCACAGGCGATTACTCGATCGCGGCCCAACTGAGCCGCCATCATGTGACTCATTTCCAATGCACTCCGACTCTCGCGCGGGCGTTGATTCGTTCACCAGAGACTCTGTTGGCAATGAAACAGCTTCGAAAGCTGTTTCTTGGCGGAGAAGCGTTGCCGCTGCCGTTGGCTAATCAACTGAGCGATGCACTGAGCGCCGAGATTTTCAACATGTACGGCCCGACCGAGACCACAGTGTGGTCAACGACCCATGCACTGACAAGGTCGGCTGCTGCGGTTTCAATTGGCAGACCGATCGCGAACACCCGAATTTACATCCTTGACGAGCAAGGTGGCCTCGCACCGATAGGCGCCGCCGGTGAGCTATATATCGGCGGGGCGGGAGTGTCGCGCGGTTACTGGCGACGGCCCGATCTCACGGCAGAGAAATTCATTTTCAATTCATTGGAACCCGATCGGCACGAGTTCTTGTATCGAACGGGTGATCTTGCCCGGTTCCGCGATAACGGTGAAATCGAGTTTATTGGGCGGACTGATCAACAGGTGAAGATTCGCGGCTTCCGGATTGAGCTTGGCGAAATCGAGACGGTGCTGGGCACTCATCCCGCTGTGCACGAAGCCGTGGCGGTGGCCCGCCGCGACCGGGCTGAAAATCCGTTGTTAGCGGCCTATATCGTTGCCAGACCCGGGAGGAACGTCAGTCAGCAGGAGCTGAAAATTTATGCGGGTCATAAACTGCCGGAGTATATGATTCCGTCGGTTATAACGTTCCTGGAGACGATGCCTCTGACCCCTAATGGAAAGATCGATCGAAACGCTCTGCCCACTCCGAACATTGATACAATCGGAGGAGGGAACGCAACTCTTGCTCGAGCGAGCACGGACCTTGAACGCGTCATCACCGGAATTTGGCAGGACGCGCTCGGCCTCGATACGGTCGGGCTTCAGATCAATCTTTTTGATCTTGGAGCGACCTCTCTAGTCGTGGCCGAGGTTGCCACTTGTCTCAGGCAGAGATTGAAGCGTGAGATACCTCTAACTGACTTGTTTTCCTATCCGACTATCGCAGCGCTCGCTGCGCATTTGAGCGGAGGGACGGGTAGCAGCGGTGGAAATTCGCCCAACGATTCGAACCGCGGAGCCATCAGGCGACAGACGCTCCTGAAACGCACGCGGACGGCATCGCACAACGCCTCTCAATAACGGCATCAAGAATGGATCGCAGCCAAGTCAAATTTACGGTCAACGCCGCCGAAAATAGTTCTGCTGGCCCGTTGATCGCGGTCGTCGGGATGGCCGGGCGATTCCCGGGGGCGCGCAACTTGACCGAGTTCTGGCGCAATCTTCGCAACGGAGTGGAATCGATCAGCAGGCTTAGCGATGAACAATTGATCGAGGCGGGTGTGACCGCTGCCGAGCTTGGAAATTCGGACTACGTTAAAGCCGCCGCAATTCTTGAAGATATCGACCGCTTCGACGCGAACTTCTTTGGTCTGAGTCCACGCGACGCTGCAATCATGGATCCGCAGCATCGCCACTTTCTCGAATGTGCGTGGGAAGCGCTTGATAATGCAGGATGGTGTCCTGACGAGTTCACAGGAAGAATTGGCGTTTATGCCGGATCGGGCATGAACAGTTATCTGATCAATAATCTGCTCGCCAATTCCGAACTTGTCGCGAGTGCGGGTCTGTTTCTTCTGAAGCAAACCGGCAACGACAAAGATGTCCTCGCCTCACGGGTCTCGTACCAACTCAACCTCACGGGACCAAGTCTTGCCGTGCAGACTGCCTGTTCAACTTCTCTGGTCGCAATCCATCTGGCCTGCCAAAGTCTGCTGAGCCACGAGTGCGATATGGCGTTGGCGGGTGGTGTTACTATCGAGATACCCCATGGGCGTGGCTACCTATATCGCGAAGGCGAAATCTTGTCGCGTGATGGCCACTGCCGCTCTTTCGACGCCGCTTCTAGCGGCACAATCTTCGGGAGCGGACTTGGTATAGTCGTCTTACGCCGGCTCGAGGACGCAATCACGGACGGCGATCTCGTTCATGCCATAATTCGCGGCACCGCCATCAACAACGACGGCGCGCGCAAGGTCGGATATCTCGCGCCAAGTGTGGCCGGTCAGGCCGATGCAATTGCCGAGGCACTCACGGTAGCCGATACCGAGGCTGACTCGATCTCGTATGTTGAAACACATGGGACCGGCACCGCGGTGGGCGATCCGATCGAAATAGCCGCTCTCACTCGCGCGTTTCGCACCAGCACCGAACGCAAAGGATTTTGCGCCATCGGTTCGCTGAAGACGAACATTGGCCACCTCGACGCCGCTGCCGGGGTCGCCGGGTTCATCAAGACCGTGCTGGCGCTGGAACATCAAGAGCTTCCGCCCAGCCTTAACTTCTCTCAGCCGAATCCGCTGATCGATTTTGATCGCAGCCCGTTCTATGTGAACACCAAACTGCGGGACTGGGAGAGCGACGGACAACCGCGTCGCGCCGGAGTTACTTCGCTCGGGATCGGCGGAACCAACGCGCACGCAATTCTGGAAGAGGCGCCTCCGGCGACTCCGTCTGGGCCCGCGCGGCCGTGGCAGTTGTTGACCCTGTCAGCAAAAACGCCGGCGGCTCTGGATGCGATGGCGGGGAACCTCGCCGATCATGTGGAGGAGAAATCGCCAAACCTCGCGGATGTGGCATTCACTGGTCATCTCGGCCGCAAAGCTTTTCGGCTCCGGCGCGCCGTCATCTGCAGGGATTCGAGTGATGCGGTCAAAGCATTGCGCGGAAGCGACCCGAAACGCGTGCTCGCGAATTTCGCATCGGAGAACGATCCACCGGTGATCTTTCTCTGCTCGGGGCAGGGATCGCAATACCTCTTGATGGGCCGCGGGCTATATGAATCCGAGCTGGAGTTCAGATCCGTAATCGATTTCTGCACTGACTACCTATACCAATTCATTGGAATAGATCTGCGCACCATCCTGTTTCCGCCGGACACGGAAACCAGCTCAGCCACCGAATTGCTCGATCAGACGCGCCTCACGCAGCCTGCGTTATTCGTCATCGAATATGCATTGGCCAAGCTGTGGGCTTCGTGGGGCGTCAAACCTGCGGCGATGATTGGTCATAGTGTCGGAGAACTGGCCGCGGCCTGCATTGCCGGAGTTTTTTCACTCGAAGCGGGCCTGCAGATTATCGCGGAACGCGGACGCCTGATGCAGAGTCTGCCCTCCGGATCGATGACCGCGGTGCCGCTGCCTGAAAACCAGGTCGTTCCTCTCCTTAACGGAAAACTTTCCCTGGCCAGCGTCAACGGTGATGGTCAGTGTGTCGTATCAGGTCCGGACCAGGCGATCGGAGGGCTCGAAAAGTCATTGGCCGGCGCGGGCGTCCAATATAGCCGGTTGCGGGTTTCGCACGCATTCCATTCCAGCATGATGGACCCGATCCTGCGCGGGTTTGCCGATTTTGTGAGAAAGTTCGAATTGTCACCGCCTCGGATTCCGTACATTTCGAGCGCGACCGGCTCCTGGATCACCGATGGCGAGGCGACCGATCCTGATTATTGGGCGCGGCAGCTCCGTCAGACGGTGCGCTTCTCGGACGGTATTGCTCGGGCGCTCGAGACCCCGGGGCAATCCTTCTGGAGGTCGGGCCGGGCAACACGCTGAGTGCTCTGTGCGAACAGCACCGGGGTTTTTCAGCCAGTCAGATCGTCATTTCCTCGCTGCGAGTGCGGCGCGACAACACCTCTGATCAGGAGTTCATTGTTCGCGCTCTCGGACAGTTGTGGACTGCTGGAAAGAAGATCGATTGGAAAGGCTTCCACGCGCATGAAGTCAGGCGACGGCTGCCGCTGCCGACATACCCGTTCGAGCGCGAGCGTTTCTGGATCGAACCGGGACGGAAGATTGCACCCGTCATGGACTCGCACGAGGAGCCGTCGAAGGACCGGGAGACTGGATTTTTTCGTTCGTCATGGAAGCGTGCGGACTTGAGTCGGAAAGAGATTGCACAGAGTCATGGCCCGTGGCTCGTCTTCGAGGATCGGCAGGGCGTCGGCGCCCAAATCATTCAATTGCTGCTGCGTCGTGGCGAGCAATATTTCGCGGTGCAGCCCGGGCGCAAATTTGCGCGCCTCGCTCCCGCCCGGTTCGAGATCGATCCCGATAATACAACTGACTATCAGAGACTACTTTCCGAAATCGCCGCGCAAGGAAATCTCCCGCGTACGATCGTCCATCTTTGGTCTGTATGCGCGCCCGGCGACGGTCAGGACTCGCTTGGTGAACTATCGGTCAGGGAGACGATGAGCTTTTACAGTCTCCTGTTTCTCGGTCAGGCATTGGGAGCCATAGATCCTGCGGCCTCAGTGCAGATTGCAGTTGTATCCAACAATCTCCACCAGGTCGCCGAAGAGCCAGTGCTGGCTCCCGGCCGCGCGCTGCTGGCGGGTCCGTGTGGGGTTATTCCGAAAGAACTCGCCAACGTGCGCTGCCAAAATATCGATGTGGAAATTCATCGCAGCCCCTCTTCCGTAGACAACTCAACTGAGATGACCATGGAAGCCGCTTCCCAGATTCTCGCGGAACTTCGGGCGCAAAATGTTGACTCGCCCGTGGCATATCGACGGAACCGGCGCTGGATCCAGACTTTCGCGAAATGTCGTGCAACGGATAGCAAGTCTGCGATCGTTCTTCGTGATCAAGGCGTATATCTGATAACCGGGGGGCTTGGGGGAATTGGTCTCGTTCTGGCTGGTTCGATTGCCAAGACGATTCGGGCGCGGCTCGTATTGATCAGCCGCCGGACGTTTCCTCCCAAAGATACATGGGAGGAATGGTTAACCAGTCATCATCGTGACGATGCAACCTCTCGGAAGATCAGATTGATTCGCGAAATCGAGAGTTTGGGTACCGAAGTAATGATCGGTACGGCCGACGTTTGCGATGAGGAAACCATGAAGCGGGCCGCGAACCAGGTTCGCGCACGATTCGGTCCGATTAATGGAATTATCCACGCAGCCGGCGTGCTCGATGATATGCCCCTGCTGCAAAAGGATCGGGCGAGTGCAGCTCGCGTGATAGAGCCAAAGGTTCGCGGTGCGCTGGTACTGGAATCAGTGTTCCGTCATGATCCGAGCGATTTTTTTCTTTTGATGTCCTCTGTCAGTTCGCATGTGGCACCGGCGGGACAAATCGACTACGTCGCCGCCAGCGCGTTTTTGGACGCCTTCGCCACGTCTCGGTCGTCAGGCGGATCGCGCTGTGTCTCGATCCAATGGCCCCGGTGGATAGATACCGGAATGGCCGCCGAGTTGAATGGATACTCAGAGCTCAATCCAATTCATCCGTTACTCGGCCATGCGGAGCATGAAAACGACGCAACTACCTATTCCACGAGCTTAAGTCTGGAAACCGACTGGATAGTAAATGAGCATCGGCTAAGCGGCGGCACCGGGCTTTTTCCCGCGACAGGCTACCTGGAGATGGTTCGAGCCGCGGTGGCTGATCTAACCGGCGCCTCAGAATGTTTAATTAGCAACTTCTTTGTCAATCAACCACTGAAAGTGGAGGCGCATTCAAGACAGCCCGTTCGCTTTTCAATGCACAAAGAGGGCGAAACCTACCGCTTTTCCGCACGCACAATCGTCAACGGTTCGACGCAATGGATCGAATGCGCGGGCGGAGAAGTAGCTACCGCGAGGCTGCCTTCGGTCAGCCGGTGTGATATTGAGGGCCTCCGGCGCCGGTGTGACTCGGACAATCTCGGCGGCGAGGGTTCGGTTCGAAACGGTGCGCAGGAGCGTCACATCGAATTCGGACCGCGATGGCGCAACCTCGAACGGATCTGGCTCGGTCGTAATGAAGCCTTGAGCCTGCTGCAATTGCCGCCAGAATACAGGGCGGAAGTCGGCACTTATCGGTTGCATCCTGCATTGCTCGATATGGCGACCGGCAGCGCGATGTTTCTGATCAAGGGCAGTGACACGGCGGGCTATCTGTATGTGCCGATCTCCTATGGCAGGGTTTCTGTTTCGGGCCAGCTACCGCCTACTTGTTATGCATATATCCGGAGCAAGGCCGGCGCGTCGATTGAAAATCCGGTAGCTACGTTCGACGTCACAATTCTGGATCGCGAAGGTAATGCGATCGTCGAGATAAGTGATTTTTCAGTTCGTCAGGTTCGCGATCTGTCGCTCCTCGAAAGTGCAAAATCTGGCATCGTTTCTGATCTGACGGATCGCGAGATGATACGACGGACTGATGCGATCACGTCGGAGGAGGGCAGCCGGGTATTTGCGCGGATTCTCGCAAATCCGGAGATTTCCAATGTTATCGTTTTTCCTTCTGACTTTTCTCAATTCCGCGAGCGCTCGAAACCTAAGTACAATGCCACGAATAAATCTGATCCCGTGCCGTCTGCCGGGCTGGACGACGCGGTCGAGTTAACGCTGACGCGCTGGTGGAAAGAACTGCTGGGTGTCGAGTCAGTGAATAGCCGAGCGAGCTTTTTCGACTTGGGAGGCAATTCACTCACCGGGGTCAGACTACTCGCACAAGTGAAGAGGAAGTACGGCGTGGAGCTACAGCTCGCCACGCTGTTTACGGCGCCGACAATCGAAAAGCTGTCTGCGCTGGTTCGTCAACAGACGGAACCGTCGTCATTTTCTTTCCTGATTCCAATTCAACCCAACGGCACGAAACCGCCGCTGTACGTCATTCATGGAATCGGCGGAAGCGTGCTCAGTTTTCGAGAGTTGATAAAGCATCTGGACGCTGATCAACCGATTTATGGAGTCGAATATTCGATTAGTAAGGTTTCGCCCGCGCTGCTCCGGATGGAGGATTTGGCGGCGCATTATTTAGAGGAAATCCGCAGGCTTCAACCGAACGGACCTTATCACCTGCTCGGCTATTCGTTCGGCGGTTTGCTGGCGTTCGAGATCGCACAGCAATTGACCGCGGCGGGACAACAGGTCGAACTGCTGGGAATGGTGGATACTTTTTTGATGAATGAGGCTCGAGCTGCAGGCTTGAAGCGTTCAGTATACGCGCGCTTAAAGAAGAGAACCGCCGGACTCTGCAGGCATACCCGGCGGCTCATCTTCGGTCCGGGGCGGCGTGCATATTTGAGGGACGATCTCGGCCAACGCTTCCACGAAATTGTCGGAGAGTTCCGGCAATCGATTTATGCCTTCCTGGATGCCCGCGGTCGTCCGATTCCTAAGTCTCTGGAGCGCGCCCAGGATGTGAACTGGTTTGCCGCGCTCAGATATCAAGCTCTGCCTTATTCCGGCAGTATCACTCTGTTTCGAGCCGCAACAGCGGAAGGATTTGCAGATCTATCTCACGATCGCGAACTTGGATGGGGTCCGTTGGCGCAGGGAGGAGTCGCGGTTCATGAAATTCCCGGGACACACTCCGACATGATGCGAGAACCGAACGTTAGAATCCTCGCGCGTGAAGTAAATGGAACTCTTCGCGATCATCAATCTGATGATCCTGCCTTGATGTTTTCCAAGAAAGCAGCCGCACGACCAGCTTCAGCGACTCTCGGCATCGTTGGTATAGATGAAAAGGTAACCGCACGGAATCGGCGCAATCACGCAACGCCAGCCCAATAGCGATGCTACTGGTCTTGCGTGCGAGTTGAAGTTCAGGTTCGCAATAGCTCGCAACAAGAACGCGGCGCTGCGTACCGTCAAATTCCTAATCGAACCGAATCGGGCTGGCCTGCGAAGCGCTCTAGCGGTTTAATTCACCAGCTGCCTTATTTCGCTTGGGGTTCGGTTCGCCAGCCATGCATTCAATGCGTCCGAACTTACTCTCCAGCTGTCGCCAATCTTGAAGCCTGGAAACTCGCCGCGTTTGACGAGCCTGTAAATCGTGCTTCGATGGACACGTAGTAATTCAGAGACTTCAGAGATTGTCAGTATCGTTCCGAGGTCATGCATTATGCTCACCTGGCGCGCAACGCGCGTCTTTAGTAGCGCAGAGCTTAGCGATATCGAAGAAGCCAAATTGATAAGATTTAAGCCCCAGAACGCTTGAAAACGTCAGGTTGCACACCTGACACAGCCAACTCAGCTAACTTGGCTGAGATCTCCGGCTCGACGCTCGATTCGCGCCCAGTGCATATGGGAATCCGATGCGGATTCCACATCGCAGTCCGCAAGCCGCTCCAGATCCTTCGAGGCCGAACCCCGTCCAGACTCTAGCCAGAGCGTAATCTTGTGGGCGTTACTCTTGACCCGTGCCGCTCGCTATCAGGCTAATCTTGTAAGTCCTGCTCGCCCCGCTGCGATAGTGATGTTGCTGCCCGTAGTCGCCCAAGAAGTGATTTGGAATAGATGGCAGTGTTAGATCGTAAGGCCCCAACGGTAATGACGGTCAGCGAAGTCGCGCGGTTTTTGAAATGCGCTCAAATTACAATCTATCGATTGGCTGAACGAGGTCAGTTGCCTGGGGCCAAAATTGGCCGGAGCTGGCGCTTTGACAGCGCAACGATGGAAAGATGGATCCGGCGACGCGAGCGTACTGCCGCCAGGGAACCTCGAGGGCGCGACTCAGTGGACGGAGACGCTTTTTCGGTAACAAAACAAAACAGTCTGGACATATGATGCTTCTATCTGTCGAGCATGAGGAGTTGATTCTTGTCGGAAAGTTTCGACAGCCACGCGGTCTCTGCGGGTGATCTCTCGAGGCCCGCGTCTTTTGGATTATCGCCCTTTCGCGCGCCCGCAAAACTATGATTGGCGAGCATCTGAAGCCGCGCTAATTTCCTGTCCATCAAAGTAGATTCCGGTCTCGAAGCCCTCAATTATTTCGAACAATTTCGAGTTCAAGCGAACCGTTCGCGCGTCCCAAACCGCGACATAAATGTGTCGGGCCAAGTCCCAAAGGTCACGACCGGCGGTAATGGCCGATATTGAGACGAGGCGTGCCCCGCTGCTCCTGCGTGCGAAACGCGCAGGGAATGACGATATTGCGGACGTCCCGGGTTGCCAGCCGCCGCACAACAGACGTTGCACGAGCGCATCAGATCGTGCGCCCGAGCAACACCCCGACCCGGCCTGCCACTGGATTGTCTCATTTTGACGCATGTCTCTTAGTAGGATTTCACGCCTTACGGTTTGCTCACGTTGGTCGGAGGCGATGATGGCATTCGCCTTGCTCTGTACGCCGTGCACGATTTCCGCGGCGGACCGGCTCCGGGCTCCTCTCTGGGTGCGGGTGGTCCTCGCACGCAGGGGGCAAGGAATTGAGATCACTGAAGTTCCGCTTGGCAATAATTCTCGCGAGCGCTTTAGGTACTCTGCTCGGCTTAACCAACATTGGATCGACCGCCGAACTCTCCTCGATGCGACGTGCACAGGCGTCGGCGACTCCTACTCCAGCAGCTCCCAGTTTGCAGATGTCATTGATCTATCCGACCAATGGTGTCTTGAACGCGAGCGGTCCCGAAAGAATTCAAGCTCAAATAACCGTGGGCCCTCCGCCGTCCGTCGCGATCAATAAATATCGCGTAGTCGTTACCGTAACTAATTCCAAGGGACGCATCGTACGGCATCACGCCTTTCATCCCGTCTCCAGCCAGTCCACGGCGAATCTTGATATGAAGTCTGTGCCGGCCGGCAGCTACAACGTAGCCGCGGAAGTTTTTCATCACGGACAGCGGTTGACTGGGACTAACCCCTACGGAGTAACCAAGCAAGGGCCGACACCGACCCCAATCGAATCCGCAACCCCGACGCCGATCGGTACAAGTACGCCCACACCGTCGCCAACCACGACCCCGCGCCGTACACCAACACCGACGCCCACTCCACGTCCGACTAAAACGCCGAAGCCGACCCGCACCGCGACACGTACCGCGACCCCAACCGCAAAGTCCACTACTACCGCGACGCCGGTTCCGACTGCCACCGGATCGCCGGTCGCGTCAGGCCTCGACCAATATGGCGGAACGACGAGCGTGCAATGCTCAAACGGAGCCAGCCCCGCATTTCTACACGGAGAAGATCGGCAATCGATGGTGGATCTGCGACCCCGCCGGCAACGGCTTCTTCTTGAAAGGGTGTGTACGCCATCGCCCCGAATTGCAACAACAACAGCCTACAGGCCAAGTACGCTGCCCCACTTTCGAACTGGGAAGCGAACTGGGCACTTGAGCAAGTCCATCGTTTGCAAGCATGGGGTTTCAATACACTTGCGGATTACTCGATTGCTGAGCTCACCCCAGCCTCTACCGATCCGGCCTGGGGAACAAGCGATAATGCAATTCCGGTAAAAATGCCGTTTAACAGTGGAGAGATGATCAGCCATGACGCCTTTCAAAATGTCAATGGCTGCGGAATCAGTTCGCCGGTAAAAGACATGATGAACGGAGTTGGGTCCGTTTACGCTGGCTATCGGTATAATTTCGGCGACTACTTTGACCCGAATTTCAGCACATGCGCCGCCAATGTCATTGCCAACGATACCATATGGCCTTCAATATGACGATGCAGTCGAAATACAGCAGCTATCTGCTCTATGTCACAATCGACGAGTCCGACGAAACCGGGTTGCTCGACGCAGGCCCGGACTTTCCGACCGTGGGTGGTACTGGACAGAGCGGCAGCGGTCCGGACCCATCAGCGCATGCCTCGTGGATCACGCTTGTCTCGGCCCCGACCCAAAGCTCGAACAGCAGCCAGGGCGTTACTTATTCCGATACCACCGTTTACACGAAGCAGGCATTCAGCACGTGGCTGGCGGCACGCTATTCCAACAATATCGCGGCACTAAACAGTGCGTGGAATTCCAACTACTCGACCTTCGGGGCTTCCGGCGCGGGTTGGGGGGTTGGCTCCGGAATCATTGACGAGAACGGGACGTGCCCATCCAAGTCCAATGGCCAGAGCTGCTGGGTAGGGAACGTGTTTACGCTGGCGGGCGAGACGACAACAATGCAATCGGATATGAGCGCATTCTATGTTTATTATCTGGATCAATACTTCAGCGTAATGCAGAGCCGGTATCAGCGCCGCGGCGCCCTGGCGTCCTATTGCAGATGCAAATCGGAGGATGGGGCGCGCCGCCGCGAAAAGAGGTGCTGACCGAGGCTGCGAAATATCTCACGTTGCCTATTTTTTCGGCTATCCCAGTATGGCCCTGCACAAACTGCACGGATACTCAGGCGGAAATCGACTTTACCGCACAATACTTAGGCGATCGTCCGTGGATAAACTGGATCGGTTTCATGGCTCAGGCTGACTCCGCGGAGTCCGATGTACGCAGCGATCGAATCCGTCTTTCTTTACAACGCAGGCGGAGCGCGGGAGTAGCTACCAGGGAATGATCGATGCGTCTGTTGCCGCGAGTGATACCGCTACCGGCACCTATCATGTCGTTGGCTTCGATTGGTGGGGAATGTATGACCTGAATAGCCAAGAATCGAACTGGGGACTGCTGACTCCCGCTCGATAACCCCTACGACGGCAAAAGCGCTACGATCCGCGGTGATGGCAATGACCAATGGGGTTATCCGACCGGTGGGGAAGCAGCGAACTATGGCGACTTCATCGACGACGTCACCGGCGCAAATACCGGCGCTTACAGCGCTTTAACGAGCACGCCCTGACGAGATTCGATCGTCGTACGCTAGACAGCAATCCGCCCCCGAGTGTGAAGCACTCGGGGGCGGAAAACTATTCGCGCGGTCTTCAATTTATAGAGGCGCCGCGGCTGCCGGGCAATTTTCCAGGCGAATTCACCGAGCTTTTCCTACCGCGTCAACTTGGTCTTTCCAACGAGCCTTTCCGATGTTATTCTCGTTTGGAAAACTTGGGTCGCTGGGACACTCCAGCATAAGAACCGTAATGCCGACCGTCTCTGTCGTAATTCCAGCCTTCAATCGCGCCCACGTGGTTGGTCAGGCGATCGAGAGCGCCCTTGCTCAGACGTTGACCGACTTCGAATTGATTCTCGTTGATGACGGATCTTCGGACAACACCGCGGAGATCGTCAAAAGTTTCGCCGATCCCCGAATTCGCTATTGCCGTCAAAGTAACGCCGGGGCGGGATTGGCGAGAAACCGGGGGGTGGAGGAGTCGAGCGCTGACCTGGTCGCATTTTTGGATTCGGACGACCTGTGGATGCCGGAGAAGCTGGCGGTCGTTGTGGCGTGCGCCAAGGCGCATCCGGAAGTGACTGCGGTATTTCACGATCTGGAATGGCAACGCGGCGATGAGGTTAAACCATCGCTGATTCGCGCATTTTCGCCAACGATGCGGCGGTGGCTGGCGGCACAAAACGGATCGACCGACGGAGTTCTGACTCCGCGCGAAATATATTTGATGCTGCTGGAGGAGGTTCCTATAAAGCCAACGGCACTGATCGTCAACAAGGCCGCGTTTCAGAACTGCGGTGGCTTTGGCGCCGTGGCGATGGCCGAAGATTGGGAATTTTTGCTTAGGTTTTGCAGAGTGAATGAATTTGCGTATGTTGATCAGCCGCTTGCTGTGATTCGGGTTTCGCCCGATTCTATCCATATTAGCCGCGTCGCCGAAAACATCGCCAGTGTTTACAGGATGCTTAATAACGAAAAGGGATTAGCCGATCCCATCGATAAGGAGGCGTTTGCTGCAATCAGCAGAGGTATGGTGAGCGAAACGAGGGAGTCGCATCGACGATATCTGGAGCAAGGCAGACGGTGGTCCGCGGCTCGCCTATGTCTTACTGGCTTTTCAAAGACCGGCAGCCTCGAGCTTCTATTGCGTGCAATTGCCGCTTTCGCACCTGGACCGGCTTTGAGGCTGGCCGACACGTCCAAGAATATGTCTCGGGCCGACAGCTAGAGGTCTAAGGATCCATCGCTGCTAATGGCGAGCAACCGCCGACCGGAGCATGATAGAATTCATCTCAATTTCCCTTAGATGGTCGTTTTCCGGCGTTACGAGAACAAAGTCGCCAACTTCGAAACCCTTTGTCCCGAACTGGCTCAACGATCGGGAAAATTCCGACATTTCGAGATAGATTTTATGAAATGCGATCTCGGTTTCAAGAGCGAGAATGCGCGGGCAAAAATGGCTTCCGCACCTTCCACCACTTGGAGATCAAAACCCTGAGTATCCAGTTTAAGATAGATACGGGCGATTCAATGCCTTTGAGGCATGCGGAGAGAATACCATTCAGGCACTCCGCCTTCACGCGTTCGGTGGCTATCCACGGACTCGAAACGTAGTGCGCTGCTGGGGCGGGCTGAAGGCAGGACTGGATACGCTCGATTCCATCGCGTCGATATCGGCCGAACCATCTTCGCTTCCTAATGTCCACGGAAATACTCGCCACTTGGCACATCGCCAGTAGCCTTTTTTTGGTTGGTCTAAGTTTCGCAAATTGGTTCAAGGGAGATGACCCAGCAGGTACATCCGAGTGCTTGAAGATCACTAGCATACTGGCCGACGTTCGCGCCGACATCGTGGATGCAGGTGAATGAGTTCGGAGCACGTCACGGATGATGTTTCTATACTGCGGCCATTCCAGAGTAGGATAAGGTGTGAGCTCGTCCCTATGGAACAAATTGCGCCTTGGAATAAATTTCTTTAATCATGTTCTTTCAACGTGGCCACATCCAAAGCGCGTAGAATCAAACCGAGGAAGGCATCCAGATGAGTATACGACATTGCGGAGTTTTGATCTCGGTCTTGACCGTAATTTTCCTTGGCACGGTTTTGCCGTGCAGTGCGCAATCGCTGGATACTTATGGCGGCACAGCGGCGGTCCGATGCCCGAGCGGCCCAAAGCCACATTTCTATACGGAGAAAATAGGAATCCGATGGTGGATCTGTGACCCCGCCGGCAACGGATTTTTTCTTAAGGGTGTCTATGCAATTGCTCCGAACAGCAATAGTGCCCAGACGAGTTTTATCCAGGCCAAATATGCGGCACCACTATCGAACTGGACGGCCAACTGGGCTCTCGAGCAGGTCCGCCGAGTTTACGAATGGGGCTTCAATACCGTCGCCGATTACGCGATAGGCGAGGTGACTCCAGTCGCCACAGATCCCGCGTGGGGAACCAGCGACAAAACGATTCCGATAAAGATGCCGTTCAACAGTGGCGCGATGATAAGCCACGATGCCTTCCAGAATGTCAATGGCTGCGGTATCAACTCCCCAGTTAAAGACATGATGAACGGGATAGGGTCAGTGTATACCGGATGGCGCTACAACTTTGGCGACTATTTTGATCCTAACTTCGGCGTCTGTGCCGCCAACGTGTTGGCGCACGATATCTGGGGCATCCAGTCTGCGATGAACTCAAAATACAGCACCTATTTGATCTATGTTACGATCGACGAGTCGGACCAGACAGGGTTTCTTGACCAGGGCCCGGACTTTCCCACCATCAGCGGATCCGGGAATGTTGGAGACGGTCCAGATCCGGCCGCACACGCCGCCTGGATCACGCTCGCCTCGGCTCCCACTCAAACGTCAAACCACAGTCAGAACGTTACCTATTCCGATAGTACCGTCTACACAAAGCAGGAGCTTAGCAGATGGTTGGCCGCGCGCTACGAAAATAACATAGCAAAATTAAATACTGCGTGGGCCTCGCACTATACTACTTTCGGCAGTGCCGGAGGATGGGGCATCGGATCGGGTATTCTGGATGAAAATGGGACGTGTCCGGCCAGGGGATTTGGAAGAGGCTGCTGGGTTGGAGACCCGTACACGCTGGGGAAATCTGCAGCATTTCCAACTCCGGAAACGGCGGCGATGCAAGCGGATATGAGCGCGTTCTATGTTCACTATTTGGACCAGTATTTTAGCGTACTGACGGCCACATACCGTAAATCCGCGCCCGGGATTCTATTGCAGATGCAGATCGGGGGATGGGGAGCGCCGCCGCGCCGGGAGGTTCTGACCGAAGCTGGCAAATACCTGGATTTACCCATCTTTCCATCGGTTCCGCCGTGGCCCTGCGCGAATTGCACCGATATTCAGGCGCGGATCGATTTTACGGCGCGGTATCTGGGCGATCATCCGTGGATCAACTGGGCAGGGTTTTTGGCGCAGCCTGACTCGGCAGAGTCCGCTCACGCAAGGTCGAATCCATCGTACTATACTACACAACCGGCGCGTGGGGATGGCTATCAGGGAATGATCAATGCGTTCGTGAACGCGAAGGACTCAGCGGCAGGCACGCATCATATAGTAGGGTTCGATTGGTGGGGAATGTACGATCTGGATAGCCAGAAATCGAACTGGGGGCTGTTGACCCCGCACGATAATCCCTACGACGGAAAGAGCGCGACCATCAAGGGAGCAGGGCCCGACCAGTGGGCCTATCCAACCGGCGGAGAGCGGGCGAACTATGGAGATTTTATTTCGGCGGTAATGAAGGCAAACCACCTGGTGGAACCGCAATTGACGGGGAAGAGCAACGGAGGCGTTAACAATACAGGAGCGGCGCATCCGTAGTCTCCGGATTGGTGAGACGATATTGGAAACCTGCAGAACTCGGAAGGCCTTCCGACAACAGGCAGAGGCCGAGTTGAAATCAACGCTCTGTAAGTTTTCGGGCGAAATCGGCACTTACGGCCTCGCGGTTCTTCGACGAGAAATACCAATCAATCGTTTGGTGGAGTCCATCGGTGAACTTAATCTTCGGTTCCCAGCCAAGCAATTGCTTCGCTAACCTATTGTCCGCGACACGGTTCATTGGACCCACGGGTTTATCCAACAAATAGCGAATCTCGGCCTGATGCCCGGTATACTTGAATACCTCTAGGACCGCTTCGATCACACTCGTGCGCTCCATCGTACCAAGATTGATCGCCGTGCCGTCATCGATCTTCTCGGCGGCCAAAATCGTTCCTTCGACGATGTCAGTCACGTGAGTCCAATTCCGGATCTGCTCACCGTTGCCCCACACATCGAATGGATCTTCCTTTAGGAAAGCTCGCGCGATCATGGCAATCACAGCATGATTCTCGTGCCCACGATTACCGTAGACCGTGAAGTACCTACAAGACGCTGTCTTCAACCCCCAGTCGTGAGAATATGCCCGCAGTGTCATCTCGCCCATTAACTTAGCCCAGCCATACATATTGTCGGCGTCGTAAGGTGGGCCAACGAGATCCTCGGTCAGGTACACAGTTTGAGTCGGATCCGTTTGGAGCCCATTAGGATACACACATCCAGACGACGCGAATACTATCTTGTCCACTTTGGCCCTGCGGCAGGCGTCGAAGACGACGCCGTCCAGAAACATATTGCGCGCGCAAGCTGCCTGATGCATTTCGACATAGCCGCGCCCTCCATGATCCGCTGCGAGATGAAAAGCGATGCTCATCCCGTCAGCGGCACTGCGGGCAATTTCAGAATCTCCGAGGTCAGCTTTAAGAAACTCGACCCGCGCACCATCGCACAGGTGCTGAATGTTCTCCAATCGCCCGCTGCTCAGGTCGTTGACTACACGTACCCTCGCGCCGCGCTCCACCAACCCTTCGACGAGATGCGAGCCGATGAAGGATGCTCCACCGGTAACCAAGACCTTTCGATCTTTCCAGTTCACTCAATTTTCTCCTGATTCAATTGTTAGTCGTTCGTGGAAACATGTCGCCCGACAGCGTCTGGTGCGTCGGTCGCCTGCCGGCGTTCGCGCCGCTCCTCGATGACGCGATGATAAAGTTCGTCGTACATTTTCTCGCGCGATTCCCAGCTGTATTCACGTTCGACGAGGGATCGCGCCTCGCCGGCCAGACGAGCCGCTTGCTCTGGTTTCCGCAGTAGTCCGACTATGTAATCTGCAAACTCGCGAGAGTTCTGCGCGATCAGCAAATTCTTCCCGTGTTCGCATGCAATTCCCACGGCAGATCCCGGATAGCAGACAATTGGCATGCGCATAGCCATCGCCTCAAGGATCTTGCTCTTGAGTCCGGTACCGTGGCGGATTGCCGACACGTAGATTTCTCCGGAGCAGACTGCCGCACGAAGATCTGGTAAATCGGCCGAAATTTTTATTCCGGGGCGTTTCGCAAGTTCCATAATGCTAGGCCCTGGCTTCGCTCCGATCAGATGCAACGTCGCTTCAGGAATCTGCGCGCGCACCAGGGGAAATATATCGTTGGCGAATTCGAGCGAAGCCTCTACGTTCGGCGGGTAACCGAGATGGCTGTGGAATACGAGCGATGCTGGCTGCTTGGTGGCTCCAACGTCATGGAAATACTCACTGTCAGTTCCATATGGAATCAAGTCCACACGCGCTTTGGGCGCCACTTCCCGCACCTCGTCGAGATCAGGCTGCGCTACCACCGTGCAGCGTTCAAACCTCGGATAGAGCAAGCGTTCGAAGCGCGGCTCGTATAATGAAAGCAAAGTATTGTAGGTCTTTTCGCGCAGGTTCTGCGCACATTTAACCATTTCGGCCGCGCGCAGAGTCCACGAATCGTGGACCGATAGGACTTTCGGGACAGGCAGATCGGGGTCAATGAGGGCGCCCACAAAAGCCCCTTCGACGTGAATTACGTCCCACTTGCCTTCGTGGATTCCGTTCTCAAGCAGGGCCCCCAACTCATGGCGATAGTGAAGGTTTTTGGCTGAAAGATACCCAGAAAATGCGTTTGCAACCTGCTCTAGCAGCGAATGTCCTCTGGTCGGAATCGTCTTGATCGATGCACAATAAGGAGCCGCCCAGTCTAGATGATCGGCGTCGTCGTCAATCAGCAGGGAAACCAGATCGACCTGATGACGCTTGGACAATTGTTTGATGAGGTTTCCGCCGTACAAGCGAAAGCCTCCTCGCGATGGTAGGTACGGTAGTGCCTGCGAAATCCATCCGATTTTCATAGTCAGCTCCTTTGAAACAGTCTGTTCACAGACGGCTCGGCTGCGACCTACATATGCGACTAGTGTAGGGCCGCGACGGGGGGGTGGACGGGCTCCGACAGCGACTCGACACCATTGTCGGTCGCATTCCGCGAGGAGCCGGGTAGAAATGTTCGTACCAAATTCTTGCACTCAGACCAGTCATACCTCGCCATCCAAACGAATAGCACCATCGCGCAAAGCCAGACCGTAACGGCACTGGTAACTCCGAGTGGCAGCCACCATAATGCGATTAAAGCGACTATCATTTGCACAGCAGCAGATTTCAGCCAGAGGCCTGAGATGGAAGGAAAGAATCGACCCGTTCGCAGTGCGATCGCCATCAAAATCATGTTTGAGACAACCACGGACACACCATAAGCAACGATGGCGCCCGTTAGATTCCAGCGATGCCATAAAGGCACAAATAGGCCAAGGAAAATCAACAGATTAAGTACACGCGTCCAGACGGAAAGCTGTTGTCGGCCGATACTGGCAAGAACAGTTCCTCCGAACGCCCCGGGATTTGCGATGCCGTACGCAGCCGCCATGAAAATGATCAATCCGCCGAACGACGCGTACTTGAACCCCATAACCACAGTCGCGGGGACGGCCAGTACCATGACGGCGCAGCTCATCGCGGTAATGACGAGGAAAAAATATCCGCATGTGCATCATGAAGACTTGCGCCGCACCGGCATAATTGCGAGAGACGACAGTGTTAGTGAGCGCGGGCAAAAGAGTGTCCATGAAAAAGCCGCTCACCATCGGGACGATGCCTGCCACGGTGATTACAGCCACATATTCGCCCAGGAGCTTCAATCCGCCGAAATTGACGATCAATACGTAGTCGAGCTTATGCGCCAGGAAGGACGTAATGCTGACCTGCTGGGTGCTGAAGGAATACCGCCAGAAACCGGCGGGAAGAAACCAGCGCAGCCGCGCCCCACGGCAGAGCCGTACGACTTTGACGGCGCCGATGACTCCGAGCACGGCGCTTAGGCCGAGGTATACACTCCAGATGATCGCCATGGGATGGGCAGACAATAGAGAACGATTGAACATGAAGATCGCCGCATAAATCGCCAGCGACCCAATCGTTAATGACTTGGCGAGCAGTTGCGAGGTCTGTATTTCGAGCATCCCTTTCAAGGATGCGATGACCATCGCATAAGAGATCGGCACTACGGACAGACAGAGGAGCAGAAAATTGAGTCGGTCACCGTGACTTTCGCCAAATACGAGGCGCATAGCTGCGGGGCAGAACCAGGCGAAAGCCAGCCAGCCGCTCATCACGGCGAGGATCACGCTCAGGTAGGAAACCAAAAAGGATGCGCGTTCTTCGGGACGACACTCTGGGATATACCTCATCACCACCGTATCGCCACCGAAGTATAGAAAAGCGCTAGTCAAGGTAACGTATACGGAGAGCAGGCCGTAGACGCCGAGAGTCTCGGGACCAACGCGAGCGAGCAAAAGGTTGACTGCGACGCTGAATGGAACCGCAATCGCCGAGAGCCAGACGGTCCATCGCATGCCCGAAAGAATGCGATGACGCTGGTGTTCCGGCACGTCGCCGAGCACTGGCGCGGTGGTCAAATTAGTCGCCATGGAGGAGTTCCACGGATGAGATTATCACCATCGGTAACGTTTCGGCGGTATTCCAAATTTGAGGTCATGACGCAGCTACCGATGGCCGATCGGCTTGATGCCCAGGCGGACATTGTCACCCGCCACGGGGAAGCGGAACGTGAGCTCGGTCGGCGTAGTCAGGGGGCCAGTGTACTGATAGACATCGACGATACTGGCGTGCCGAGTGTCAACCGGAAAAGACGCGAGTAGATGAAACTCGGGATTGCGAAGGGCCTCGCGCAGGTATCGCTCGCTGGCGATGGCGTCGGGGTCGCGGCGCTCGGCCACAACGTAGCGGCAGCCGCAGTCCTCGCGCACAAGTTCCATCACATCAGCAACCGACGACACGTTCTCGCGCAGGCCGAATGCGGGATCGATGTTGGTCGCGTACAGGAGCTTGTCGGCGCGGACAACGCCGCCGCTGAAATCGGGATCCTGCAGGCGATAGTAGTAGGTGAAGAGCTCGCTATAGTTGCCGTCATAGAATATCCACGCATTGGGGTCGCGATGGCGCAGATAGGCCACGATTGGCGAAAATCCGGACAGTACAGGCAGCCGAAGCGCGCTGGCGTTGAATCCCTGCCATAGCAGCAGCACAAAGGCGGCAGCCACCAATGCAGGCTCTCCGGCGGCCCCGAGGAAGCGGGCAGCCTCGGTCAGCGCGATAGCGGCAAGAATCAGCAAGGGAGGAATAAGCAGCAGCGCGTAGCGCGGCTCCTTTACGGCAAATACAGAAAACCAGACATAACAGACGAGAAGCCAAATCAGGAGCATAGTGGCATCGGTTCGCCACGATGGCCGTATCCAAGCCAGAATCAAACCCACGACAGCCAACGCGAGAATCGGGACGCGAACCAGTTCCGGCGCACGGTCGATATAAAAGGTCCAAGCGGAGAATTTCCACACGGGATAGGGACCCAAGTACAAGGCAGCTTGGCGGTATCCTTCATCCCAATGGCCTTCGATTCGGGTCCAAAGCAGGAGCGGAGCGGCCGCCATGAATCGCGCAGATAATCGCGCGGCGGTCGAGCAGAAGCCGGAACCTACCGGTCGCAATCGCCCAAGCGAGCATCACCAGCACGATCACCACGGTTGGAAGGTAAGTGAATACCGCTAATATCGCGAAGCTCGCGCTATACCAGATTTGGTTACTCGTCGGCTCTTCAAGCCATCGCCGCCAGTGGTAGAGGGCAGCAACCCCTAGCGCGGTGCAGGGCACATTGAGCATCACGGCATGGCCCCAGACCAGAATCGCGGGTTGGAGGAGAAATAATATGCCGAGCCATCCAGCCTCCTGCGCGACCCATCGCCGCATCCATGCGATCACATACAAGGCGCCGAGAAAGGAAAATCCGATCACCAGCGCTTTGCCCACGAAAGGCGAAGGGCCAAACAGTCCGTATGCGGCAGCTTCCACCAGGTAGAAAAAAGGCGGATATGCGATCGGGCTGATTGAGGGGAAGCGGGCGTAGTAGCCGAGCGCGAAGTGAACCGGTCTCAAGGGAAGAGCGCGAAATAAGTCGGACCAGAAGAGCCCATTGGTGGCGTGAATGGAGGAATCGCCTTGATACCAGAGTCCATTATTTCCCCAACCCACATACGCAAAAAAGACTAATGCTCCTACTGCTCCAGCATATTGCCAGAACGAAGATCGGCCTCGCCTCCACAATGGAAGATGTAGGACTTTGAGGCCTGCAACACTCACTGTTCATTACCACTGCGGGCCGACCAACCCCAAAAAACCTCGTATCTCCGGGATCCTGACAAGTGCCAGAGCCAGCAGGAGTAACAGGCAGAACACGCCATACGATAGAAACGCGGGGCGCCCGAGCAGCCGCTCGGGATGCTGCAGGATGCTGTCGGGTTCGAGCGCTAATTTAGCCGTGTAGCCCATCAGAACCATCAGAAAAGGTGCGCTCAAAATGAGTTCCGGATGGTATTTCGTCATGATCACGGCGAAAAAAAACATGAATCCGGAGGCATAAGAAAGCATGCAGATCATCAGCGAATCGTCGGTGTACCAGGCAAAAGATTTCCGATAGCGAATCGCGAGTTGCCGATCGCCGATTTCACGGTATTCCGCGAAGCGCTTGCCGGCCATAAAAAATGCACCTAGCGACCAATAGGCAATAAGAAGAGATGACGGAGGGAACAGCATCAATCCGGCGGCATACCATCCGAGCAGAAAGCGGATCGGATTGTTCACCGCCTCGGAGAGTACGTCGATGATCGGAAGCTCTTTCGATCGAATCGGGGGAACATTGTAAATGATCCCCATGATCCACAGTGACAGACCGGCAAAGAAGAACGGCCAATTGATCTGGCAGGCCATAGCCAGCCCGATGATCGCGAGCGCAAGCCATTCCGCAAGCGCGATCGGTCTCGAAATCAGCCCGAGAGCAGCGGGCCGCAGGTGTTTATTGGGATGTTCCCGATCGAATTCAGCGTCGAGCAGTTCGTTCAATACGTAATTGCTCGACGCGATCAGACACGTCGCAGCCAAGCCGAGAATCACCGGCCCCACAATATTGACCGACAAGACTTTAGGATGGATAACGACAGCCGCGCCCGTCCCGAGGAGCATGAAAACATTTTTTACCCAGTGGTCGGGCCTCGCCAAGGCGACATAATGACGGAGCCGCGCGTTGAGGGGGTCGCGCGGGGTAGCCGCTGCGGAAACCGGCTGGGCCGACTGGAGGTGAACCTGGGATCTTTCTACTTGAGCGGAAGCAGGGTGAGCATCAAGCGCCATGGGTTGCCTCTGATGTGGTCGCATAGAACACGAACGAGTCGTACAGGCGAACCGGCAACTCGACCGCGGTTAGAGATCTTAAAGCGCGGCTGTGTGCGACCTTTGCGAGTAGTGCGCCGCCCGGAACGTATTGTGCCACGCGTTCGAGGAGATACCCGCTCTGAAACCACCAGGTGTAGGGCTCGACCGCATCGATCTTGAAGCTCGCTGTACCGAGCGCCGCGCGCATCGTTCGGCGTGAGAAATAGCCGATATGAGCAAAACGAAAATGCCACCAACGCCGCCCCAGCAGCCTGGCAGTGATAGAGCCGATATCAGGCGTTACCACTACCAGGAGCCCCCCTGGATTGAGATGCTTGCGGCAGGCGTCGAGAAGCTCGACAGGGCGTCCTACATGCTCGATAACGTCCAGGACTGTGATGACGTCAAATTTTTTATTCACTGATAAAGCGTCAGGAAAATATCCGTGGTGTAGAGTGACGCCGTTGGTCTGCCCCTGCGCCACTGCCCAAGCGCTCGGTTCGACTCCTTCCGCCTCGAAGCCGGCTCCTTGCGACTGAAGACAGAAACCTCCAAGGCCGGCGCCGACATCGAGGAGCGTTTTCGCCGAAGGCCGGATTTCTCGAATGCGTCTCACAATATGGGCAAAAGCCCTTTCGCGGGCGCCGGCTGATTCCTGATAGTCGGGATCGACCAGGGTGGAATACAGGGGCTCTATCGCTTGGACCGATTCGGCATCCGCAAATACGAATCCGCAGTCGACGCATTTCAGCAGATGGCCGGTCTGGCCGTAATGAAAGTCAGTTATTCTTACCAAATTGGACGAAGGATTTTCCGGCAGAGACGACGCAGCGAACTCGACGTGCGAGGAACTTCCGCAAAGCCAGCAGTCACCGGGGCCTCGAGGCGTTTTATTCGGGGTACAGGGACCCAGACGGTCTTCGAGTTGTAAAACGCTGGTTAAAGCTTTCGATTGGGTTCGATCGAATCTAGACGCAGCGCACAGTGCGAATTGCATTCCTACGGCGCGCGCCCCGGCACCATCGATAGACTCGCGATCGCCGACGTAAAGTATATCCCGCGGCTCGAGTTGTAGCCTCTGGCAGAGAGTCAGAAAACCCTTGGGATTCGGCTTAAGACTGTTTACTTCGGGTTCGCCGGCCTCGACAACCGCATCGAAGAGTTCGAGCGGAAGCCCCAGCGCGCTGAGCTTGTCGCCAACGGGATAGTCCGACAGCAGGCCGACGCTATAACCACGGCGGCGTAACAGCCCCAGCATTTGATGAAGCCGCTCATCGCGCATCGACGCCAGGATAGGCAGGGGCGCCCGATAGATCCAACGCTCCACAAGCTCGGTGACGCGCTCGGTAGAGATTTGCTGATGTTTAGCAGTGAGCCTTGATATCCGCAGTTCCAGATCGCACATCTCGCCCCAGGCCCGCGCCTCCTCACGTTCCCGTCGAAACTGGCGAATCACGCACAAATCTCTCGGGGTAATTTTGCCCGTCAGCAAGTTCTTCGCGATCATGCTGGCGACTCTTAAGCGCAGCAAGGTTTGCGGATAAAGCGTACCGTCCAGATCGAAGCACACCGCTTTTATGCGATCCCAATCCTTTCCTGCGCAACGGGCATTATTTGTGACAGCGGTGGACGTATTTCTATTGAACATCGCGACTTGTGCTTGAACAGATTTATGCAGCGACATCGGTCGTAGGTCGGCGGTGAATTGGCCCGCAGCCCGCAATAGAGGCACCTCCGAAGTGAGGTACTCTACATTCCAAACCAGATCACCAGAGAAAGATTGAACGGTCGGGAAAGATTGCTGTGAGTCCAGAGTAGTATCTAACGTGCGCAACCATTCGAAGAAAAACAATTGGATCTCGTGCGATCTGTCTTAGTGCCCGCTGGGATAAATATCAGCGGCGAAGCCGCGCTAATGCCGAGGACTAAATCATCTATGGGCAGCTAAGCGCTTTCGACATGCATTACTGATTCGGAACTACCCCAAAGGTAATTTTCATTCCTTCGGCGACTCCTGTCCGAGGCCTCCAACCAAGTCGCCTCGACGCTGCTGTACAATCGAATCGAAGGTGCCCCTTTAGCGCGCGGAGCCGGTACCTGGTAAGAGGGACGCTGCGTCCTAGCGCCCGTCCGAGGACCTCGAGCATAGCCGCAGCGCCATAAAGTAGTGGCATCGGCATATAGGATGCCCGGAGAGGTTGAAGCTTCTTCATGCAGACGCTGATATATTCGCGCTGCGTGATTTTTTGATCATCCACTACCTGGACGATCTCTCCGGGTGCGGTTGGAGCATCGGCAGCCTTGATTAACGCATCGACAACATCATCCACATAAATCAGTGGCAGTTCCATCTGACCGCGTCCCATGACGATCCATCGCCTGCCTAGGGAAAAAACACCATAGGGCGCGACATGCTCCGCGCCCGGACCAAATATCTGCCCGGGTCTAACCATGACGGCGTTCAGACCACGCGCTACGCCTCCCAGAATAATCTGTTCGGCCTGTAACTTGGTCTTTGCATATTGTCCGCGTTGTTCGGGAAACTGTTCCAGTGGCGAATGCTCGTCAACAGATGAACCTTCCGGTAGCCGCACGTAATCGAGAATGCCCAATGAGCTCACATGTACGATTTTTTTTACGTGATGCCGAAGAGCGGCCTCCACCACGTTTTGTGTGCCCCAGATGGTTCCACATTGATAGTCCTCCAATCCGCCGTTAGTAGTCGCACCAACATGGAAAACAGTCTCAATGCCATCCATCGCCGCATCGACTACCTCGGGTTGCCCTAGATCTCCATAGGTCAGGCGAAGGAGCAAATGGTCTGGAAGAGTGTTTGAAGGGCGACGTACGAGCGCGCGGACCGATCGGCCACCCTCAATCAATGCATCGACGAGTCGTCGGCCAAGAAAGCCGCCCGCCCCAGTGACCAGCACTTGAGCTGGTCGTCTATCACTTGTTGGTTCCGACCGACTGATCAACTCGTCAGCTGGGCGAGCTACTTTCTCAACCCAAGTAACGATCCGTCTTCCTTCCTCAGCGGACACGGGGGGTTGAGTTCCCTTCGATAGCGCGGAGTAGAACTCCGTAATTGATCGCTGAATATCTGGCGATGGACCTATGTTTCCGGTCGCAAAACGCACCGCATTCACTCCGACGCTCGCCGCCAGTGCCGCCGCCCCAACTGTGGAATTCCAAATAAGAGAGACGGCCTTCGGACCGGGAAGTGCGCGCTCGATTTTGCACGTTTCCAGAAATGAATCGACGATTATCCTGCCTGCCGTTCCGTGAACTACGATACTGTTCTGCATCGGTAATGCATTCCAGGACAAGTATATCAGCGCCGATCCGCGAGCGCAGGTCACTTTTGCGTGCCATTCGTCAAACTTCAAATGGATCTGACGTCCGGTGGAGCGAAACGATCCTGCCACGTGCGAGATCTCGCCCAAGAAGGCCTCGATCACATACAACGCATGCACGCCCAGGTCTCTGAATGGATAGCCCCCGGCGCGAAAGTGCTCGGGTAGAGTACCGCCGCCGAACGGAGGATATTCAGAGCTCCGGATGTATTCCATCGCGAGAACGTCGCCGATGCGCCCGCTCCGTACGGCTTCAAGACCTTTTTGCAAAGCAGGGTCGAAGCGCGCGGAATGATTCACAGATAATATGCGACCAGTTTCCGCCGCCTTAGCGATCATCTGGTCACAGTCAGTCTCGCTCAGCGCCATGGGTTTCTCTACGAATACGTGGCAACCCAAGTCCAGCGCTTCTAATGCGATCGCGCAGTGAGAGCTAGGTGGAGTTAATATATGGACAACCTCGGGTCTTTCAGCGACTGCCATATCCCGCAGCGAGTAAAATACTCCGCCCACTCCGGCGGTTGATGCCACGATCGTCGCCCGATCATGATCAAGGTCGGCAATTCCGACGATCTTGATATTGGATAGCCTCTTTAGGGCTCGCAGATGATACTGGCTGACATATCCGGCGCCTACCAAACCCACTCGCCAGCTTCGGTCCGTAACTTTATTCACCGCAGTCATGCTTACTTGAAGGAGTAGCTGATCGGGAAATCGGTTCGTAAAGGCTAAATTTGAACGGCATCGCGATGCTTCCGGAACCGCGTCCACAGGGACGGTCTCCAACTCTCCAGCTCCCTGAGGTATCTCACCGTCACTGCCTGGATTGGCTTCCGTTGGGGACGAATCTGACGCAGCCCCCGGTAACCGTCCCTGACCCCACGAACATAAGCCGGAAGATGGCGAGACCTTGTCGATAGGTACAGCATCATCAAAAGCTTCCAAACGACAAACGATAAACCCGCGCCTACCGGGTAGTCTTTATATGCCATCCACACATAGTTCCGAGTGTAATAGTAAAACGGCCTTTCCGGCGTCCTGGTCTCCATCGACATCAAATGCCGCAAACGAATTTGAGGAGCATGAAGTATTCGAAAGCCGCTATCTATTATTCGCAGACCCAAGTCCCAACCCTCGCAGCCGAAAAAGAGCGGTTCAAAATATACACCCACCGTCTCATATACTTTTCGTCTCGCGCCGCACGCTCCTTCGATGAAATGATTCGTCTCAAACTCAGCGTCGCCGTACGTCGCCATACTGCGCGGATGGCACCATTCGCGTACGCGTATTTCGCCCGTCAGTTCGTCGCATAGCTGAAAGGCGAGAACGTGGATGTCGGGGCGGCGTTTGAAAGTGTCGACCGCCTTGGTGATTTCGAAAGGTCCTTCGAAAAAGACGTCGTTATCTAAAGTTATGATGAAGTCGCCTTTGGCCGCGCGGATGCCGACGTTGCGTCCTCCACATGCACCGAGGTTTTCGTTTAGCTCGATAAGATGAACCTCCGGAGCGTAAGAAGCTAGAAATCCCCGGATCCCATCTTGAGAATTGTTATCCACGACGATGATTTCGCGATTTTCGTAAGATTGGGCACGTGCAGAATCAAGGCAGCGGACGAACGCCTCGCGGCGTTTGTAATTCAAAATAACGATGCTCACGAGACAGGAGGTTGTCATGTCAAGTCCGCGTGGGTGCGAGGAAGAAGTTGTAGTTGAAAGATATGGCGCGGCCTAAATGACGCCATTCATGGAGCGAATTCGACTTTTCACTATTTTCAGGACTGGCTGTGATTGGCAGCCCGTTGCGCAGCTTATCCCAGCGCGAATTGCCGCCGTGCATCGCGTCTTCTTCGAGGAGACCGGGCAGCGCGAACAGTAGCTCGCTGGCGGCAGCGTATATCAGACGCCGGGGTGAGCCTTTGCGAGCGATCGCTATCCACTTCGGCATCCTGACTATCGCGCGCGCTGCGCCGGAGCGCATGGCGACACCGGCCCATCCGCGCATTCGCGCCGGGATCGGCTCTGCGACGATCCATCGGTCCAGCAAATCGGTATCACTCGCGCTGGTTCCTGTAAGACATTCCAGCTCCCAACGCCACAGCGAGTGCGCGTCGTCGATGAGCGTATCGAGGTCGGCAAATTCCCGCATCTCAATGAATTCGCTGAGCTTGCAGCGTGTAGCCTGGAGGACCGTCTTTGCGAATCGAGGCAGAGGGATCGGTGCGGTGTTGGAAGGCTCCGCGGCTAGTTCGCTCAGACGCGCAGCGCGACCGCGATAGGTCGGGACATAGTTGCGCTGGAAGAGTAGATACGAGGTTGCCATGTCGAGCTGCAATTTAATCGCGCGGTATCGGACCGCCGGAGCGTTCGTAACCGGCGGGTCAACCTCGCATACGGCTTCGAGCAATTCGATCATTCGGTTCATCAGCAGGCGAACCCCGTCTTCCAGCGGTATGTCCGCGGCCGTGAACGCGGGCGCGAGCTTCAGAATGTTCTGATCGCCCCATACCACTTTGGCGTGAGTAGTCAGTTCGTACGAAAAAATATTTGGCTGAAGCCGGCGCAGATAGTCACTTCGAACCGGACTCAACCCGATATGAGCTTCGACACCTTCCCGACGAAGACGATCTTCGATCAAGTTCTGAAGCTGCGTAACGCACTCGGCGGACGGGAGCGCGGCTCGACCATCGAAGATCGCGAAAACATCGGCGTCACCGGCCAGGCGAACGCATGCGTCCTCACGGATCCAGGTTCCCTCACCTCGCGCGAGACTGCCGGTCAGCACGACGGAGCGAAGGCCATCCGGAAAAGCGGCGGTCGAGAGCTCGGCGATAGTATCGGCGATATGGGTGTCGAAGCCCACCGCAAAAAACGGAGTGGAGGTGATCGAGGCACACGCGTTCACTTGCTCTGCCTCGCTAGCACGTCCTCGTACGCGCCGACGCTATGGAGGTCTGAGTCGGGTACACGGCCGCGGCTGCTACGATGCCATGTGTCTAAGTAGAGCGCCTCGGTCTGCTTAATCTGCCGCGCGCGCCCGAAATTTTCCAGCACGAATTGGCGTCCTGCCTGGCCCATGCTTCGTACTAACTCCGGCGCGGCGAGCATCCGCGATATCGCGCTGGCTAGTGCGGTGGAGTCGCCGGCAGGGACCGTGAGGCCAGTCTTCCCGTCGAGCACAACCTCGGTGGTGCCGTCAACCGCAGTGGCAACCATAGGACGGCCTGCCGCCAAAGATTCGATAGCCGCGAGCGGAAGACCTTCATAGAAGGACGGCAAAACAGTGAACTCCGCGAGCGCGAGCCAATCAGGTATGTTTGACTGCCGACCCACGAACGAGACCGAACTGCCAAGCCCGAGAGCCGCGGTCTGCGCTTCAAGTTCGGCTCGCAAGACGCCATCACCAGCGAGCACCAGGCGCGCGACTGGGTACGATTGCACTACTGATCTCCACGCCTCCAGGAGTACGCAGTGGCCTTTCTGCGGCTCGAGTCGCGCGAGCATCAGCACCACGGGCGCCTTTGGTTCAATACCTAGTCCAGCCCGCAATTGGGGTGGAGCGACGCGTTCGGGGTCAAATCTTTCGAGTGGAGAACCATTTTGGATGACGAAAATTTTTTCCGCCGGCAGGCTGCTTTTCGTTCCGAAGGTACTCGCCGTTAGCTTTCGACACGGCGATAAATGCCGTGACAAAGCGCGCGGCGAAACGGTCAATAACGTAACTTCCCTTGAAAAAGCCCTTGCGCCAATGCTCGCGGACGTGAGGCGTTTCGATTATTACCGGAACCCGCGCCAGCCATCCGAGCGGCGACGCGAGTAGGCTCGCCTGAAACATATGCGAATGCAGAATATCGATTCGACGGGCGGCGAGCAGACGCTCGAAGCGCCAAGCCGCTCTAAAATCACTAGCTTCGCGCAAGCTGACGGGTATTGCCTCGACATCGCGCGGCAGGTCAGGTCGCAGCAATTCAATTAGTTCCGGCGCCGCCGCCAATATCGGCCGAAACCGCGCGCGATCCAGATGGGTGAGCAGCATCAGCATATGCTCCTCAGCTCCACCGCGAACCCGCTCGCTGGCGAAATGCATTACGTTGATACGCCGATCTGGATTCACTGGGGCGATGCCGCTTCCTCGAGACATGGGTAGATGTCCGCGATGGTACTCATTTGCTGGCGCGGGGGCTGATTGCTCAAAAAAATCGCGTCGGAGTGAGAATCTGACGGGTGATAGCCATGCATTCCCACCGGATGCCATCCGTCGCCGTTGAAGTCGCTGGTCGCGAGCAGCCACCCGGGATCGAGTAAGAACACGACCTCGCCATAGCGCCGGTCAGGGAAAAGTATACCCAGCTGCTCCAACTCCGAATCGTCCACGACTCGGCCGCACGACGTGCGGCTCAGTTCGCCGAGGATTGCATTGCGCGCGGCGTCGTTGAAGAACCAGTAGCGTGCCATCGTCGAATCGTAGACGGAAAGATAATCCTTCGGCATCGAAAATCCGAGCGCCTCAATCTTCCCGACCAGATCGTACTGCGAGTGCACTGGCGTCATCCCATGATCAGAAATCACGGTGAAAGTCATCTCTCGATCGGCCCGTAGAGCTATCTTGAATAGTTCGCGGAGTTGCCGATCGTACCAAGCTAGGCGATCTGCTATGGACTCGAGTTCGTTACGATGGCTGTGGAGAAAGTGATCCATTTCGCTGAGATAAAGGAAAAAGAATTTCGCATCACTGGACTGAATGTCGCTGCAGGCGCGCTCGACGATCTTGCTGTCTGACAACTGATGATATGAGTAGACGCGATAAGCAATTCCGCGCGTATGTAGCAAGTCGAAAATAGATACTGAATTTGGTATTCCGCCCTCGGAATATATGTTTTGTTTCTCCACGAAATTAAATAACGGCAGCAGCGCAGGTTTAACCCCACATTCGAACAGCGGGCCCATTCCGAGTACGCGTCAACCGAGCTCCTTAATGAGCTTCCGGGAGATGCGGTTATCGAGAAGGCGTTCGGGCAGGAAACCAAACCAACGCAGCCAGCGGAATGGTGACCCCTTGGGATCGTAATAGTACAGATTCCAATGCCCGGTTTGCGCCGGGTGCCGACCAGTCAGGATAGTCGGAATAGCGCCCGAGCTATATCCTAGAACGGTTTCGAGCGGTTTGCGAAACGGCAGCTCTTGATTGAGGAACGGGCGCTCCTTGATGATTTCCCAACCGAGCGCATCAATAAGGACAAAAATGTGCAAACGCCTCGCGCGCTCAATCGCCAATCCAGCAGCGGCTCCGGACTCTACCGTATTTGCTTCAATCTTCACGGGATCGATCGCACCAGCCGAGGACCCAGGCCGTTAGCGATAACAAGCGGCAAGCGTTTCCATACGCTGGTTGCGAATTTGAATTTGGGACTGTCTGATCGAAGGCGGTTTACTGGAATCGTCGCTTGCGGGCCAGTAATACCAATGCAACGGACGTTCGACCGGATTCCAGTGGCGCTTAAATTCATATGTGCCGCCTCCAGGCGTACACCGGCCGAGGTCGATTTTCCGGAATCCTTCTTTAATGCCTTTTTCGATCAGCGTCCAATACATCATCATGGGCGCTTCTTTCTTTCTCGACTCGGGAAGCGATGCGGCCCATGGAAGTTCGAGCGTCTCCCGATGAGCCGTGACGAATGAGGCTGCCACCGGCTTCGCTTCGTCCCATAGGCTCAAGATCCGGATTTTGTTGCGAAGCCGTTGAATTTGATTTTCGAAAAAGGCGATTGGATAAACCGGAGTTCCAAGATTCCGCATATTGGTCGCGAAAATTTTGTAGAATATTGGAACGGCCTCCGCACCCCCCCACTCAGCGCGTAAGCCTCTTTTGAGACCGTAACGAATTTTTTTTCGCCTGCTGGTGCTCAATCCGCTGAAATACTCTTCGATGTTACCAGGAAGCTGGATTTCCATCGTCACCTTGGCGGAGGTCATGGGCCAAGATATCGGACCTTGATCACCTTGCCGGAGTTCGATGTGTCGCGTATCAAGTTCTCGACCTAATTCCGCCGCGCGCGCCAGTAACGCTTCTCGGACGGTTGTTGTGTCGGCGATCACGCCGCCGTAGCTGAAGAATGGAATCGAGACGAGCGAATTCCCAAAGATCCGGCTGCGAATCGAAACGAGTGGCAACGCGCCCCGAATGGCACCATTCTCCGTGGCGATCAGATAATAAGGTTGATGCCCGAAAGTTTCCTCGATAATCTCACGCCAAACCCAGCGATGATATAAGCTTTCGGGGGCTGCAGATTCTATGTATGCGTCCCATGATTCGGGATGACACGCCAGCTCGATATTCATATTTCAGATCCGAGTGACGCGTTGACGATGGACGACTGGCTAATGGGTGGTCGCATGATAGACGGGTATATCTCTTCTGCCAGTTCCTCGAGAGTGACGAATTCAAACTCGGCCAACAATTCGCGCAGCTTGGACTCGGTGGCGGCCAGATTGACGTAACTTTTGAACTGACGCCATGCGTTCATCGCAAGACGAGGCTGATCGGGGTCGATCTCCCTCGGATGAATGTAAAAGATCGCAGGCCTCCCCTGCCGAAGAACGCTGGCGGTCATTCTTCGAATAACGGAAAGCGGGAAGAGTCGAAGATAACCGCCACCAAAGAAACAATACGGTCGGCCAAACACTTCCTCGACCGACATCGGAAACTCGATCAGATGCCCTGCAGGCCGCTTCACCAAATATGGAGCGTAATGGCCGTTCCGCCATCCACCATGTCCATGGCTCGCAGGAAATACGGAGGAATCGTAAACATATTCGGCTCGCAGCAACTCCTCGAACACCCAGGTGTTGCTTTCGGAGAGCGAAAATCCGGCCGATCGATATCCAAGAACATTAGATCCGGAGATTTGTTCAAGAACATCCTTGGCTTTCGCAGCGTCTTCATAAAAGTCTCTAGGCGTCAACTTATACGCCAGGCGATGCGCCCATCCGTGTGAAGCGATCTCGTGGCCGCGCTGCTGCGCAGCCTTAACCAGAGCGGGATGGCGATGTGCAACCCAGCCCAGAAAAAAACAAGTGCAGCGCACGCGATGTTCGGCCGCCAAATCCAACAACCGAAGAAAATTACGTTCGACTCGCGACGGGAGCCCATCCCATTCCGTTATATTGGGAGTGGATGGCACGTCAAGTATATGAAACCAATCTTCTACGTCGATCGACAAGACACAACGATCATTTGCGCGATCCAACTTACTAAACCTCTTGCGTGGTAGTCGTAGATGAGACCTTCGGCGCTGGCCCGCGCGACATTTTCGGAATGTCCCAGACATCGAAACGCCTGCCGAGTAACGACTCGCCAATCCCTACTAGCGCCCCGACCACGCCCAACACCACGTAGAACGGAATCGCCAAGGGTGCCGGGACAGAACGGCGGAAGGCGGTCAAAACGAGCGCCCATCCGGCCAATCCGAAAAATATCCCTTCGAGCGCTAATACACATAGAAAGAATCCCGAGTTTTCGGCGAGTACAGCCGAGGACATCAGGATCATCAGCATCGGAATCAGCGAAAGCCAGCGCAACAATTTATGTGAAATGAACTGCCAACCACGCACTCCGCGAAGAGCACCGCGCAACGTAAACACAGCCAACATCCCTTGCGCACACATTCGGCGGCGCCGATTGAATTCCTCAAGTGGAGAGGCAGTGTCGCGTTCAAAGACTATGGCCTCAGGTTCGTGGGTCACCCAATAGCCAGCCCTACCGACGCGCATTGGAATCTCCAAATCATTGGCAAGATTTACCGATACTGGCTGATATAATTCTGCGCGCATGCAAAAGATTGCGCCGTCGCAGACAAGGACGGATCCAATTCTGTTCTCCATGCGTTTGAGGATCGTTTCATAGCTCCAGTAGACACTGGCGCCCCTCGATACAGCCGGACTATCCGTTTCCTCGATCGACCGCGAGTCGCCAGTCACGCAGCCGACACGAGAATCTGCAAAATGACGCACCATCAGACGCAAAACCTGCGGAGCGATGTGGGCGTTGGCATCGGTAAAGAACAAAATCTGACTCTTCGACAATTCCGCGAGGCGGTTGAGGGCACGCGCCTTACCGCCGCGCCGATCCATTCGGACCAGCGTGACTCGCGCGTCCGAAAATCCACGGACGATTTCGTCAGTGGAATCCTCCGACGCGTCCGAAGCGACCGTGATATGAAGCTTTTCCGGCGGATAGTCCCAAGCGAGTGTTTCGGCAATTTTCCATCCGATGTCTTGCTCTTCGTTGCGAGCGGCTATCAGTACCGAAACGCTCGGAATCCTAGGTTCATTTTCGTCGTTAACCGGGCGAACTCGTTTGGTCAGTCCCAGCAACGCCAGAATAATTGGGTATCCAGCATAGATATAAGCCAGCCAGAAAACTGCAACCATAAAGACCAGCTTCATTGTAACGAAGCTCCATTGCACCTGCTGATATTCGCAGTCCACCCTTGCCGCAGAGTTAAGAGCAAGCTCATCGAGGCAAGCACATCGTTATCAAACAGGAGCGCGATAACGGCTCAATCTCGGATCTGGAAACAGATCCTATAGTACAGATTTTTCATCGGGCGCGCTTCTAAAAAAAACGCGTACAAGTAAGAATATAATGCTTCCCGATCGACTCTCGCTCGGAAACTAAACCCGACTAGTTTGAATCAGGCTGCGCGCATTTCTTTGTTGATCCGCGCACCCGCCAGCTCCGATTGGCCGCCGTGGCGAATATCTCGTGCTGGAAGCGCAGCGACAATCTCGCGAAGATTCTGTGACAGGAAAACTACGATCCAAAATGTCGTCACGTACTCCGCCGTGACCGACGCCGCGGCAATGCTAAACCCTATGAGGCCCAGCTGCATCGCAGTGGCCATACGGGCCAGCGGGAGCATTGGCGCTACGTCGCTGCCGCGCGACAATTCAGAAGACGGCTATCGCCATAATAGAGTGAGAAATAGCATCAAGACCGGAAGGCCAGTTTCGGCAGCTATTTCGATATAGGTGTCATGAGCGAGATAACGACGGCCCGCGACTTGGAGCAATTCGGGATCATAAGCCGGCGCGCTATCTTTGAATTGTTCAAGCCCCATGCCTGTCAACGGATAAGTCTCAATCATCGCGAGGCCCGCTTTTACTAATTCCAAATGAATACGTGTCGATTCTTCAGCGCCGTATCTGCTGCCGGTCCTTCGAGCTTAATGCTCCGGAATCGGCTTGCTAATCCAGCAGGAGCCACGCATACCCCAGCGGCGAGAATCGAATACGACGAATCCCAAGGTCATGACCTTGCGGCGCGCGACAACTACTGCGACCAATCCCATCACGATTGCCGCAATCACACCTGCGCGAGATTCAGTTAGTAAAACACCACCCGCCATGAGTCCAGTGCAAATTGCGGCTATTCGTTTCCACCGTGGCCCTGTTTCGTATCGCACCATCCAGATAGCTAATGGAATACCTGTTACTAATGTTAAGGATTCATAATTTGTATCGCCTTCGATCCCATTTGCGGGCGCCATGTGTTGGAAAAAATGCTGCCGATAAATCCAAAGACTCGCGAAGGCGGACGCCAGGATCATTACTCTCACTGCCTTTCGCATCCGCTCTTCCGTACTGATTAGCACGCGTGTCGCCACCAAAAGTAGGCCGATCGATATTAGCGAAGCAATTGAACCGGAGGGCGTAGGCACGCTGAAAATAAAGACTTCGAGAATCTGCAGGGCCGCAAATACAAAGAAGACCAAACCCAACAAATTTCCCGCGCGAGGCGCTGCCCCAGCGGGCGACGGTGTCATTAGTGCTGCGAGGATCGCAAATAGCCCCACAATTTTGACCGGTGTCACGAGTACAAATCCAGCGTAAAATAATGGCATGCCGACTCGCGGATCCGCATGAAACCGAGTCAATAATAGCAATATGTAGTAAAGGCTCATTCAAGCAGCCGCTCGGTTGATCTCGAGCTAGGAATCGCCCGCAGAACCGAGCAAAGCCTTCTGATTACTTCTGCAGAGTATATTTGTCGGGGTAGTGTACTACGGTTGAGCGGGGTGGCTCGAAGCGATTGAACGCAATTCCAAAGATGGTTGCGGATGCGGCGTTTTCGATGGTCTGCTTGACCAGTTCGCGTGGTGTACGGTTGGCCGCTACCACGATCACCAAGGCATCGGAGAGCCGGGCGAGTATTTGGGGCTCCGGGACCGCCGAAGCCGCCGGCGTGTCGATAATCACATACGGCGTCGGTACCATAGCGCGTGCTTCGCTCACGAACTCACGCATGCGCTGGCTGCCCAAAGCCTCGGCTGGCGCTCTTATTGCCCCGCCCGCGGGAACCAGCATTAGCCCAGGAATCGGCGTCTGATGGAGGCATCCGCTTAAGTCAGTCTCACCGTTGAGATAATCGACAAGGCCTTTCATCGTGACGAGATTGAAAGAGCGATCGAGCGAGGACGCACGCAGATCCGCGTCTACCAGGATTACCTGGTTTCCGAGTCGCGCGAGGCTTGCTGCCAGATTGAGTGAGATGAAGCTTTTGCCTTCGCCACTGAGTGCGCTCGTAACCGTGAAGATCCGTTTTTCATTTCTGGTCGCCCAGTCTTGCAGTGTTCGGCCGAAGACATGGAAATGTTCGGCGGCCGCCGCGTATTCGCGTTTGCCGACGATCAGCAATGGTCCCCGGTGATCCGTCGGAGGCGCTACCGCATGCTCCAAAGGCAATAGCTCCGGTTCACGACCGAAATTCGCGTCATCAGGTTTGAACATATCGACGCGTGTCGGCGTCCCATTTGCAATAGGCATTTCCTTGGGCGAGGGTAATTCGGCCTCGGCTATCACCGAAGGCTCCGCAATACGGAGCTCTGCACCGGCGCGCTGGCTTTCGGCCTTCTTCAAGGCTTCGTAGACTCGGCTCATGGCAGCCTCAATCTAAACTCTAGAGATAATTGAACTGGTACCATAATTAATAAGACTGTTGGCGCTCCCCCCGAGCCGGCGTAAGGTATTTTCAAACATACCTTGAAACTGGGATAGTGGAGTGTAGTTGCTATTGTTCAGTCGGATTGCGAAGAAAATCGCCGCGATCGCCAGAACCGCCGTGAGGCAGGCCATTAGAATGTAGTACGAGCGCCGATGCGCCGAGCGCGGAATAACGCTCTCTCGGTCTGGGGCGCTTTTTCGCTCGTACGTGCGATTGGGAGTGTTCGTGAGCCGCAAGTCCGCTGCCGCGGCGGTGACGTGTTGCTCATCGATCATCAAGCTCTCGGTTGCGAACCCGGTGAGCATCGCATTGTCACAGATAACATTGACCAGACGCGGAACTCCGCCGGAGTAACGATGCACTGCCACGCACGCTTTAAGCGTGAATGGTGAGCGCTTAGCTCCGGCCGCCCCAAGTCTGGCTGCGATGTATCGCACCGTATCCGAAGGATTCAACGCAGCCAGCGAATATCGAAACACCAGGCGCTGTCGGAGCGCACGCAACTCGGTCGAGTCGAGCATCGCATCAAACTCAGGTTGGCCCGCCAGAATGACCTGCGCCAGTTTGGCGCTCGAGGTCTCGATATTGGTCAACAGGCGAATTTCTTCCAGTAGTTCAATCGATAGCGACTGAGCTTCGTCAAAGATCATTACGACGGTTCCGCCGGCCTGAAAGACCGACAAGAAGTGGCGGTTTAGGACCGCCGCCGGATTCGCTGCGCCGTTTAGCGTAACTCCGAATTCTTCCCCGATCGAGTCATACAATGCGTGTATCGTGCGAGGCGGATTAAAGATGTATCCAGTCTGAACCTTTGGCCCCACCGATTCGATCAGGGTGCGCAGCAGCATCGTCTTGCCGGTTCCGACCTCACCGGTCACAACCGCGAAACCCTTGCGCTCCTGTACCAGATAACGAAGCTGCGCCAGCGCTTCGCGATGAGGCTCCGCGGCATAAAGAAAACTCGGGTCCGGACTCAGACTGAACGGCTCCCGCAAGCAATGATAATAGGATTCGTAGACCGCCATCTTACTAAAGGATTATGTTGGCGTAAGCCCAGATTGAGGCCGCTATCAGGAGCATCCCGGCCGACGAGGCGAAAACCGCTCGCAGTGCCGCAGTGCGACGCTCGAACGGCACCTCGATCACCGGGATCATCGCGACCACCGAAATTCCATACTCGCTTTGAAGCTCAGCAGGCTCCTTGAAGGATGTGTCGGTAAAGTAGATTCCAAAGGGCGCTCCGACTGCGACCATGAAACTGAAAATAATTCCGAGAAGTCCGATCGCGACCCGGTTCGGACGGATTGGATCTTTGGGCAGGTTCGCGTCTTCGAGCAGACGCAGTCGTTCGTCCTGATGACGCTGCTCCAGGGTTTCACGGAGCTGGGCGCCGAGCTGTTTTTTCAGCAGGTTATGATATTCGGTATCTAACGCATCGTAGTCCCGCTTGAGCGCGTCGAGTTCCTGACCATGCACGGGGGTGACTGCGATTCGGGCGTTTAGCGAATTGATCTGCGCAGAGAGCATCGCGGCCTGGCGCTCCAAACCGGATTGGACCGATGGCGGCTCGTCCCCGGCTCCGGCACCCGGAGCGGAGGATGAGCTCGAATCCGCCGCACGATCATCGCGGATCTGCTGCTTCAGATTCGCGATCTGCTCCTTGAGCTGAACCACGTCGGGATACTCGTCGCTGTATTCGGCGCGCAATCCCGCGAGCTTAAGCTGCAGCACCGGAAGTTCCTGCTCGGGACTCATTGCCACCGCTTGCCCGCCCGCCGCCGGGGTAAGACGCTGAGTCGTGAGTTGCTGGTTGATCATGCTGAGTTGGTTTTGCAAGCGACCCAACTCCGCCAGATTCGGCTCGAGTTCCTCCGGCAAACTTCCTTGGTAGCGACGTTCAATCTCTTGAACCTGTTTACCCTTGGCTTCCAATTCGGAATCAGAGCGCGCGACCTGGGCAGTCAGAAAGCGTGTCGCGTCATCCGCACGCTGAATTCGTTCGCGGTAGCCCTCGTCGATATAGTTTTTGGCGAGCTCTTGCGTGACCTGTTGCGCAACCTCTGGATTAGAATATTCAAACGACAGCTTGAGCACGTCGGGCGCTTCCTGTGTGGAGCGCGCATTCTCATACAGGATGGCGTCCTGCGGAACGACAAGATCGATGTTGCGTCCCATATAGCGCACAGCGCCATCGAGGGGTTGGCCCGGACGCGCGTGGTAGAGTCCAAATTTTCGAATCAGCTCTTCCAGCCGGTCCTGGCTGAACGCCTGATGCGCTAGCGCCTCGAGCTGATCCGCAACATCAACATGTTGGCTGGGACCCGAAACGTTGCCCACGTCAACATAATCGGGTGATACCTGTGGCGGTTCGATCACGATGACGGCGGTTGATCGGTATACGTCGGGCAGCATCAACATCAAACACAGGGTGGTACCTAATCCCAGCGCCAGGACGCACAATGCCATCAAACGATGTCGGTAAATTACATCGAGATAAGGCGCGATACTGATCGGTTTCGCGTCGTTCATCTAGAGTCTCCACTTAAACGCCGGCGGGACAAAAGTGATACCGGCTTGCACCAAGTTGACCGTCGATCTCTTTCCCGGCACCGCGACCAGGGTACCTACCACGGCCGTTCCGCTCGCTTTGGTCTGGAAGCCCAGGTAGTTCGCACTAAGGGTAAAATACTCGTTGAGTCGGTAAGTCATACCGCCGGTATAGGTGATTACATCGGCCGAAACGCCAGAGCCGCTGATCGTGAAATAACCGCCGTTGACAAATACAGTAGCACGGCGAGTGAGCTTGTAATTGGCTAGTACACCATAGCTTTGCTCCGTCGCGTAGCCGGCGAATCCTGCGCCGAACCCCGGCTCTTGCGACGCGGAGGCCGAGACTGTCAGGCGACGATCGTGATAATTCCCGCTCACGGAGTAGCCAACATTGACTTGGGTCCGTGCGGGCAGTTCGGTCGTGGTAGGGATGCCCGCGGCAGTCGTCGTAGCTACAGATCCCGAGGAGCTGTCGGAAACGATTGGCCCTACCTGCGCCAGAATCGAGAAGGGCGTACCGACGCCCCAGCTCATCGTGGCCTGAGGCCAGTACGCCTCCGTGGTCGGAAGATCGGTATTAGACCTGAAATCGTCGAATTGGCAGACAAACCCAGCCGCAAAACGCTCCGGGAGATTCCAGAGTCCTCCCACCGATCCGCCTTGGTCGAAAAACACTCCGCTGTTGCCGGAGGAAGAGGCCGACGTGCCTGACAAAGTCGTAAAAACGTACTGATGTATATTCGCCGTCCAAGTGAAGGAGTCGCTATAGCGCGAGGACAAATCGAGCGAAAAATCGTTGCTGAGGGTTGAGGATTGGTAAAACAGCGACTGCATCAACTGTGTGCCGATCGGGGTGACGCCGTTAGCCAGGATGCCGATGCTTACAGCATTGCCCACCAATAGGCTGTCAGAGATCGTGAGTGTGGTCGCAGGAGTCAGGAACTCTTCGTCGCGCAAATTCGCGGCGTGGTCCTTCCCAAAACGATCGAGACCTGGATACGACACGTATTCCAGCAACTGCGTCTGGTACGTCAGAAAAAAATCCCGCGCAGCAGTGGATGCCTCCAGAGTCGCGCCGAACGATTCGGCGGTCACGAAGTCGCCCTTACGATTTGTCGGGGTCAGTTTGACGTTATTGTCGTAAAACTCGTCCAGCTCGGCCATCGGCCATAACGAGAGTTCTACAGCGCTGGCGCGACGCGCCGCAACGAGCGTCACCACCGCGAGACAGCATCCAATTATCAGAAGTCGCATGCCGGCTATGGTACCGTGATAGTGTCACCACGCTCCAGCGCTACATCTGCGCGAAGATCACCATTGTGGACATCACTATAGTTTACGGTCATCTCCACCTGTTGGTCGCCACTACGGCGGACGATCTTGATCTTTCTCAGGTTGGCGTACTCCGTTGGTCCACCAGCAGCCGCAAGCGCCTGCGAAAGCGTCTCTCCTGACATCAGCTTGTACATCCCCGGTTTCGAAACTTCGCCCAGCACGTAAAAGACCCGGCTCGCCGGGTCGAAAACCCGTACGGTCACTTTCGGATCGTGTACGAAGCGAGCCATGCGCGTGGCAAGGTCGTTCTGCAACTCGGTCGTGGTCAGGCCCGCCGCTTTAACCTGTCCGATGAGCGGCAACATGATTGTCCCGTCGCTGGCGACGCGGATCCGGCCGCTGAGTTGTTCCTGCTTCCACACCAGAACATCAAGCACGTCGTCACGTCCGATCTTGTATGGCCCGACATCCGCCGCCGCCGCGGGCTGCGCAACAACTTGGGTTTGAACCGGTGCCTCGCCGAAACATCCAGACGCTATGAGCGCCGTCACCAGAAGGATCGCGAACGAAAATCGACCATGACTGACACGCCGTGTATCGCGTGGCGTTCCTAAAGTATCGCTAGCATCGAACATCTGTTTCAGGCCCCCGCCAAGTTGAGATTTTGCCGAGCCATAGGTCATTTCCGTTCCGAACTGTGAAAGCTGCGCCTGTGTCAGATAAGCGTCCGCCCTCCCATAGATGCGGGCCTAATTTCGCGCTGGATATCTTCGCGATCCTTATGTCCGTCGGGTCCGGCCTCAAGCACACCGCCGCCGCATTTCCACCCAAGATCATATCGAATCGAGCGAGCGACTATCTTCTGGCTCTATCGTAAACCCCACGTAATGGGGTGAATCTGCACAGCCTTCGATGTATTGGTTGATAAGACGAGCAACGCGCGTCACCTGAACCTATTTCTATGGTCCTGCCACCACGATGCACATTTAATGATTTACCTATGCTCTACGCTTCTCAATTGCGCCGACCGTCCCGGCTCCCGCCGACGGCTCGATTGTCCGGCTGAATTTCGCACAACAACCTGATCTGTGATGATCTTGTGAGAGATCAAGTGAACCCATTCGACCACGCCATGAAACATGCTTTGGATTCGGTCGGCGAGCAGGAAACGCGGCGTTCTGAATCCGCTTCTAATCGATGGGTGGCCATTGGCCTCTTGACCTCGATTGCGTTGGTGCTCGCGCTGTACATTCCGATATTGCGCGACTGGATCGCCGATCTGGAAAGCGATCCCAGTTATTCATTCGCGCTGTTGCTTCCTTTCGTTGCCGGATACCTCGCATATCGCAGGCTCCATGAAGTCCCGGTCGGCGGCGATGTGCGTCTCATACGGCTGGACGCGGCCGGTGTGTTGGTGGTGTTGGGTGGGTGTGCGCTGCTCATCATTGCCGACCTGTCTACGATTGTTTTTCTGTCACGCCTCTCATTCTTGATAGTGATTGCCGGATTAATCGTGACATTCCTGGGACGCGGTACGATGCGCAGGATAGCCTTCCCCTTCGGTATTCTCTTGTTCGGGCTGCCTCTCCCCGCGCTCATCTATTTGCCTTTGACTTTTAAATTGCAGCTCCTGTCGAGTGTGCTGGCAACCCGCCTCCTTCACCTTGCCGGAGTATTCGTGGTGCGGGAAGGCAATATTCTTGTGCTCAGAAATATTTCGCTGGAGGTGGTCGAGGCTTGCGCGGGTCTGCATTCTGTTTTTGCATTGGCCGCGCTCGCTTGTATCGTGGGCTATCTTTTTCTGCGTGGGCCGATTCGCCGAATTCTGCTGGTCTTGAGCGCGATTCCGATCGCAATTGGACTAAACGCGGCCCGCATAACTTCAGCAGCCCTCGCGGCAAATCTCTGGGGGGCCGATGCCGCCGAGGGATTCGCGCATACCTCGATGGGTATCGCGATCTTTGCGATCGGGACCCTGATAATTCTCTTCGTCGGCCGCCGACTCGGCAGTTCCGGCCAAGGGCGCATCGAGGATGTGACAGAGGCAAGGTCACTCCCGAAGTTGTCCGCTCCCGCGGGTATTTCGGTGCTGGCAGTTATCACCATCCTTTCGATCACGTTTGCGATCCATCGCGAGGGGATGCGAACGGTTCAAGCCGAGCCACTGCGTGCGCCGTTGGCGGCGTTTCCGCTCGACATTGATAATTGGCGCGGTAGCGACGTCCTCCTGACCGAAAGCCAATTCAACAGCTTGGGCACTCGCGATGTGCTGATGCGCGAATATTCAGACGGCCAGCAGGAAGCACCCGTGCTTCTGCACGTGGCATTTTATCCGCGCCAACAGCAGGGGAGCACGATGCATTCGCCGCTGCATTGCATTCCGGGATCTGGTTGGGAAGCCGAACGGCGCACGCTAATTCCGCTATCGATTGGGGAATCTGGCCGGCCGTTCGACGCGAACGAAGTCGTATTCCGCCATGAAAACGATCGGATTCTGGTGTTGTATTGGTATTTGGAACAAGGCGATCCTCAGACCAGCGAGTTTAGAGGAGCCTTTGAGACCATGTGGGACAGTGCTACGGAGGGCCGCAGTTATGGATGTCTGATCAGATTTTCGACTCCGATCACTACCACCACCGAAAACGCGCTCGCTCGCACTTCTGCGCTGGCTGCTGCGACGCTGCCAATCCTGGACCAGAAGTTTTTGCCAGCCCCCAGGATTACTAAGCCTGCACCTTTCTAACGGTTGCCGCGGGTTCGGACCACAAAAGAGCGACGGTCACCCGCTCAAAAGGCATATTCGAGTTGGCGGAGGTGCCGTGGACCGGCGCCGCGCCGGCAAATCACAACGCAAGCCTTTTAGCCACTAAAACCTGAGTTCCGCGCCGTTTTAAAATGCCGAATGTCAGAATTACCCGAAGGGTACGACAGCGCCGGGAAAACGCACCCTCTTGGGGAGTCGGAATTGGCTCGTGTAGCCACTAAACGATCGATCTCGTTTGCTGGGGATAGTAGTATCAACCTACGTAACCAAACGTTAACGAGGTTCCACATGCTCAAGTCCGTCACCACCATCGCAGGAATCGCGATCGCGGCCTTCATGATGCCGCCGATCGTCAATGCAGCGACCTATCCGTCAGTGCCAGCGGGTATCGTTGCCTCGGGCAGTATGGCCGAATCCGGATCCAATCTCCGGAACATCATACTCGACCAGCCCGATCATCGCGACAACGCCATCTCGAGAAAGAACTCAAGCAGCGGTCCGTACGCTGGCAACTCGGGGGCAAATCGCGGCCGCTCTTCTACCGGTGGCGATCCAGTTGGCGGTTCCCCGACTCCGGAACCCAATTCAATAATCCTCTTCGCAGTCGGACTATCGGGCTTGATCCTTCTCGAGAGCCGTCGCAGAGCTTCCAAGCGTCAGCAATCCGAAACAGGCTCAAACTAGTCGATAAATAATCGGATGCGATTTTGGAAAAAATGGGCGCGCCCCCGATTCGTGGCTACCGTTCTTGCGGTCGTCTTTTTCGGGCTTTCGCCTATCGCGATCGGCGCCAAGCGCGAGCTGTTTAATGACAGCTATACCGCTCGGGAAGCCGTGTCTCCAATTTCGGTCAGGTATTTGACCCGTAGCGCGCCCGCGCCAGAATTCGCGCCTACGGGTCCGACGCAGGCGGCAGGGGATGGCACTGGAAGTACGCATCCCCGGCCCGCCACCGATTCCGGGTTACCTCTCATTTTGGTAGGTTTCGGCTTGGTCGGCGGGGCCGTCTTCGTTCGGCGACTGACTCCTGGCTAAGGTCCCTTTGTCCAGTCTGCTCGCCGAGTATCGCTAAGCTAGACCAATCGATACTCGGATATTGGCTGTCGATGCTGAATCGGATCGCGCTGGCGTTGCCGCGAGAGCAGGGCAGCACGAGCCGCTGATCATTCTTTTACGGTGAATTCGCACTCGCCTCGAAACGGCGTCTTTGCATTCTGACAGAACCAAATTCCAGTCTTCGCCATGATGGTCTTTGTTGTGTCCTAAACATGGTTCTCGTCACAGTCATTGACAGGATTTTTCTTCGATCATTCGGCGGTAATAAAGATCGCCTACACCCGCAAAATGAGGCGGCTGCCTAATAATATGTCTATAGGCGGCATATATATTGGTCCGCGTACTCTGATTACATTCAGCGCTGAGCTGCTGTGGCTGGGACTGAGCACCGTCTTCCTCGTCATCGTGAATTGTGCCTCGCTGGGCGAACCGCTAACGCTGAGCGCGCTGATCTTTCAAACCACTGCGGTCGTGTCCCTTTACATGGCGATATTCTATGTAATGGATCTTTACGACTCGGCTTTGATGAGCTTTACCGGGGCTTTGTTGCTGAACTTGGTCCAGGCGACGGGTATTCTGCTTGTTATCGTCGGAGTGGTCACGGCGGGAACCCATGTTTTGAATCTCAATCCCCGTCTGATGATCGCACACACGCTTCTAACCGTGTTGTTCGTGCTCCTTGCCCGATTGGCGATCCAGCATTCCTCCATTCCCGCCAATCCGAGCACGCTTTTGGGGATCGTCGCGCGTGATCCCCTCCGCCGAGAACTCACGACGGAAAACGAGCGCCGCAAGGATCTTTGTTTCGACTTTCTATGGATCGGAGATTCGCTGGAAAAAGCTTATGCAGCCTTGGCAGTCAGAGGTCAGTCGGGTTCGTACCCAAGGAAAATACTGGTGGATCCGGAACTCCTGGATAGCCATTACGCGGTGCAGTTTCTTGGACTTTGCCGGGAGCAAAAAATCTCGATCGAGGAATTGCGATTCTTTTCTGAACGCGCTTACGGAAAAGTGATCCTGGGCGCTGACACGATCTCTGATTTTGCGACCTCCCGCATGTTGTCGTTGTCCGGCATCGGATACGCCGGCCGCCGGACGCGTGACTTAATCCTGGCCTGCTTTGCCTTGATAGTGACCCTCCCGGTGACGCTTTTGACGATGCTAGCTATCAAGCTCGATTCGTCGGGACCAGCGATATACACACAAGTGCGAATCGGCGAGAACCAGCGACCGTTCACTATGTTCAAGTTTCGTTCGATGTATGTGGAGACGGCCGCGTCTGATGAAGCATCGTCTTGGTCAACCGGCAATGCCGATCCCCGCGTTACCCGAGTCGGCAAAATCATGCGCGAGCTGCATCTCGACGAACTCCCTCAATTGATCAACGTGATCCGGGGCGAGATGAGTTTGGTGGGTCCTCGGCCATTTCATCCACTGCAGGTAGACGAACTAAAAGCTACTCTTCCGCACTTTGGATTGCGCCATCTCGTGAAGCCGGGAATTACCGGATGGGCGCAGGTTCGATGTGATTACGCAGCCAGCGTCGAAGATCGCAGCGAAGTGTTTGCTCGCGATCTCTACTACGTAAAACACGCCAGCTTTCTGTTCGATTTTCAGATCATGCTCGAGACGATGCGGGTCTGCGCATGGCGCCGCCTGGCTCGCTAAGCGATCGTAACGAGTTTCTTTGAGAGCGGTCGGCTGTTGGTTAAGACGCCGCGACAGGGCGCCAGCCTTGCGGTCGGCGGGAACTTCAACTCTTCGGAGATAAAACCTTTCGGTCGGACTCGCGCGCAAGGAGCGTTCGGAGTGCCTTCTCGTCGACCCTCCAGTTATCTCCGATCTTAAAGCCGGGCAGGTCTCCGCGTTTCACCAGCCTATAGACCGTGTTGCGATGCATTCGCAGAATCTGCGCGACCTCAGAGATTGTCAGGATCTTCCCGAAACTATGCACTTCGGAACTTCCCCTGCTTGCGAACAGAGTGCGAACGTCGCGATGTTGCTTGTTCATTTAGGTACGCTTGCTGCTGTCACAGTTCTACTCCCTAATTTTTGCAGCGTTGTGCGCCCTGACATCTCAAATTAGTGCAACGGTGAATTCTACCGTCAAAACCGGGTGTAATGCTCTCTGGTAACAACGTTCCGCCGCGAAATGCGGCAAAATTCCGGCATCGTTGGGGGGCAGCGAGGTACAACCATGCATGCCCTCAAAGATGCCTGCTCGTCTGCAGTCCTTATTCTCGAGGCGCTCGCGATAGCTCTGCTCGGTGCGATCGCGTACCGAAATGTATCGCTCGACGAATGGGAAGATAATATGAATCTTGCGCCTCTATCGTCCGGTGCACGGCCGTTGCCTAAACCTCACAGGCCTGCCGTGAAGGCTATCCGGATGCGTTCGGGCCGCAGTGTTCGCATGCCTCAATGAACGGAGCAGCAGTGCAAACACCTTCGAACCAGCGCCTCGCTCTCACGCCTGAGCGGGTCCAGTTCCATGCTTGGTGACGATCACGGAAACAGGCTGGGCGGCGCAGCGGCGAGAAGTTCCGGGACTCCGGCGACCTTGGCGGCAGGAGATTTCGCTCGAGCGAACAGTGACGCCGCCGGATCACGATAAATCAGACTCCAATCCTTGCGCGCGGTCATGAAGCGGTCCTGCGCTGATGCCGTAGGGATCAAAACGAAATCGTGCGGATATTCGGCGAGCGTGGCCGCCTCACCAGCTTCGCCTCCATTGAGAAATCCGATATACGAGTACTGCACGCCGTCAGGATATCGTTCATCAAAGCTGTCGAAGAATATTTTTGAGGGTGGCACCTCGTGCCAGACGACGTATCCACCCCATTCGTAGGTCGTCAGGATGTTTCCTCGGAGCCCATTGCGCTGCGCGAACGCGACCGCGCCGACTGGAAATTGTGCATGGGCCGGAAGACGCGCAGAGAACAGGCTCGCAGGACCCGCCACCAGCACCGCGGACACGGCGAGCATCGGCAGTTGAAGAAACATCGGCGCGCGAGCGTTCAGCTCGGATTTTTCGCTGGCGCTTGCGGCGCCACCTGACCGGCTCAGCGCGAGATCGAGATGATGCGCGAGCGGTGCGGTCCACGCGATCACGGCGAAGGCCATGTTGCGGATCGCATAAATCCATCCGAAGGTCATCATCAAGGCGATCGCGACCAATGGCAGATCGTCAGTTGTGGGCGCGATCAGAAAGGCAACCAGGCCAGCTAAGGTGATCAGCGTCGGGAAGAAATAAGTTGCGGCGATCTGGAAGGCTCCGCTCGCGGCCAGATGATCCGGCAGGCTCTGAAATTCCAGGTTCAGGTTCATCGCAACGATCGGCTCTCTGAATTTGGTCAGCACGACATACCAAAGCTGGATACCGAAAGGATTGATCAGAGTCGCGAGCATTGCGGCCAAAGTGAGCAGCGACAGATACGCGGCACTACGCCATTCCCGGCGAAAGAACCAATCCTTCACCCCCGATACGGCGGTGTATATCGCGAGCACCGCCACTCCAGCGAGAAATCCGCCATGCAGGTTCGCCCACAGCGTCATGATTGGAATCACGAGCCACAGCGGCGCTGCGCGTTTGCGCGCGTGACGATTCAACAGCGCAAGAATCGCAGCCAGGCAAACATAGTCAAAGAGCTGCGGCCGGAACTGCACTTGCAGCATGATCGCAATCGCGGCGCACAGCAGCGTCCCCATCTGAACCGCGTAGCTGGCGCCGGTCTCCGCGATCCCATCTGCCATCAGGACGACGATCGCGCAGGCGCAGATGAACTTCATCAGCTTGAGTCCGATCACCCCGCCGGAATTATACGAAAGCGCCAGCAGCGTATCGGCCAGCCATTCATGGTTGAACCACGGCGAGCCGGGTGCGGAGTATGAGTAAATATCGTGGCGCAGCAGATAGTGGTTCTGAAGAACGAACTGCCCGAACCGAATATGCATCCAAAGATCAGTCCCGGCAAAATTGATACAATCCGCCAATATCACGATCATGAGCACTGCGGACGGCGCCCATCGCAGCAAACTGCGGCGCCGATGACTTCCAATCTCGCCGACCGGTGCCTCGAACTCGTCGGCGTAATCCCCGGCTGATTTCATCCCGCGTCCCACCGGGCGATACTGACATTTGTCGAGAGTCCCACAAAATCCCCCACAGTCACCGTAGGTCCGTGTGCGAGGGTGCAGCGCTCATTGACTCGTCATGGACGTATTGGCGCACCGGGAACGCGTGGGCGATATCGTTTTCAAACTTGCGCCGATGTTGGAATGCGGCTTACCTGCGTGGTCGAGGAAAGTTTGGTCGGGGTGGCCGGATTTGAACCGGCGACCACTCGCACCCCAAGCGAGTGCGCTACCAGTCTGCGCCACACCCCGACCGTGAGTTCGCGAACATCGGACCCGACAGTATAATTTTCGCCGCGACTACTCCACAAGATGAATCGCCGCCGCGCGAGACGCGCTTACGGTTTCTTCTTCGCTGCCACGCGCGGACGCCATTGGACGTAGGAGCGCAGGTCCACCTGAAAGGTCCACGAGCTTCTCGGCTGATTGATCAGATGAACAATCTCGGCGCAGATTTGCGCCGGAGCGACGAAGTGCGACGGATCGGTGTCCGGCATCGCCTCGCGCACTCGCGCGCTGTCCACCGCGCCGTTGACGTCGAGCGCCGCCGCGTGGATCCCGCGATGCATAAACTCGTAGGCTACCGATTCCGCGATCGCGCGCTGCGCCACCTTGGACGCCGTGTAGGCCGAGTACTGCGCAGGGCCGCCGCGCGTCTCCGACCCGAGCACGAAAATGATCGTGCCGTGTCCGCGCTCGGCCATCTTGCCCGCCAACGCCTGGGTGCAGAAGAACGGACCGTAGGTGTTGACCTTGAGCTGGAAATCGAAATCCTCTTCAGTGATTTCGAGGAGCGGTTTCTTCAGGTATGCGCCTGCATTGTTGATCAAAACGGCGATTGGACCGAGCTCGCGCTCGACCGCCTCGACCGAGGCGAGCACCTGCTCACGCTTCGAGACGTCGGTCGGCGTGACGAGCGCCTTGCCTCCGGCCTTGCGGATCAAATCCGCGGTTTCGTCGAGCTGCGATTTGGTGCGTGCGATTAGCCCGCAGGCATAGCCTTCGCGCGCGAGACCAAGAGCGATGTCGCGGCCGATTCCCCGGCCCGCGCCAGTGACAAGAGCGATTTTTGCTTCCGGCATAGAGGGCAATCTTATCCAGACTCCGCGCGTCTGCAAACCCATTGGCGGTCCGAGCCTTGGCGACGCGCATTGCGAGTGGTAGCCTTTCGATCAAGGAGCGCCGCGTGCCCGCGCGCGGCTCGGAATGCCGGTGGATGAGTATCGAAAATCCGCCCGAAGGTCCGAGAGCAGATTCGTCCGCAGATTCGCTGCTCTGATCGCTGGCGGCGCCTGCCCGGCTCTGCTGATTGTTTTGGCCGCCGCGCGAATCGCGCGGGCCGAAGATCCCGCTCCCGACGATTGGGAGCTCTCCGAGCAGGTGCTCGAGATTCCGCAGGCCTGTATCCCTGACGGCGCGGTGATGACGTGCGACGCGCTGCCGCCCGGCGACGATTCCGCCGGAACCGCCGCGGTCGAGAATGCCTCCAGTGCCGATCCCGCATCCGACCCGAGCGCCGCGCCAACTTCGTCCAATTCCAGCAACACCGATGAGGCCTCGAGCGACCCGAGCCTCGGCAACTTGCAGGATTACGAAAACCAGGGAATTGCCGAAGCGCCGATCGCTCCGATATACACCGCGGGCGACACTATCGCACCGATGGGACCCTCGACCTATTTCGTGCCGGCCGTGCCGATGGTGCTGCGTCCGATGGCTCCGGTCACGATCGCGCGGCCGTTCGGTTCCGGACCGTGGATGATTCCGCCGCATTTCAGCTCGCGCGTTGGCGGGTTCCCGTTTCGCGGAGGCGGGCGGTCGTTTCACGGCCGCTGAAGCGGGCGCTATTATCTTCGCACTATCATTCTCGCCCGCGGCGCGCGTCCGCGGCGGAGCGTCAATTCATGCTCATCACGCTTGATGTAGGCAATAGCCACACGGTTATCGGAATCTACGAGTGCGATCGTCTGACCCATCATTGGCGGATTCAGACCGTTCCCGAACGCACCACCGACGAACACGGCGCCCTTTTGAACACTCTCCTGCTGGGCGCGGGAATCGAGCCCGGCTTCAAGCCGGAAGGGGTCGCGATCGCATGCGTGGTTCCTCCTCTCAACCAGGCGATGGAGCAACTGTCGGAGCGCTACTTCCGATGCGCTCCGCTGATGGTCGGACCGGGAATCAAAACCGGGATGCCGATTCTATACGAGAATCCCAAAGAGGTCGGCGCTGATCGAATCGTCAACGCGGTCGCCGCGTTCGATAAATGCGCGAGCGCGTGTATCGTCGTCGATTTCGGCACCGCGACCACGTTTGACTACGTGACTGGCCGCGGCGAGTATGCCGGTGGCGCCATAGCGCCGGGCTTGGGAGTCTCGATGGACGCGCTGATCGCGCGCGCGGCCAAGCTTTATCGGGTCGAGCTGGTGCGTCCGCGCGAGGCCGTGGGCCGCACGACTATCGGCTCGATTCAGTCAGGCCTGATTTTCGGCTATACCGCGTTGGTGGACGGACTCGTTCAGCGCATCCGCAAGGAGCGCGGAGAAAAGACCCGGGTGCTTGCAACCGGCGGCCTGGCGGACTTGATTGCGCCCGAAAGCGAGACCATAGAAGAAGTGGACGAGTTCCTGACGCTCAAGGGGCTCAGGCTGATTTTCGAGCGCAACCGCAGGTAGACTGAGCCGCGGGAATTTCGTGGGAGTTTTGGAGGAAGTTTCGATGGACAAGCAGCCCGCGCGGATCGTTACCGATTCAATGATCGGAATGAAGCTGCCGGACTACGCGCGTCATTCGCCGCGCGTCGCAACCGTGCTCGGCCATAACCCTGGTCCATTTACCGGACCCGGCACCAATACTTATATCGTCGGCTCGAGCCGGCGTCCTATCCTGCTCGACACCGGGCAGGGCGTGCCGATTTGGGCCGACCTGCTGGTGGACGCGATGAAGGAGCTGTCTCATTCGAGTGAGCTCGATCGAATCGTGGTGACCCATGCACATCCGGATCACGACGGCGGTGTCGCTCATGCGCGCGAGCGTTTCGGCGATATCCCCGTGCTCAAGATGCCGTGGCCGGGGCACGACAAGGTCGCGTCCGACTCGATCACCGCGATCGGCGCCGACGCTGTGGTCGAGGCCGACGGCGTGACCCTGCGCGCGATTCATACTCCCGGCCACGCGCCTGACCATCTATGCTATTATCTGGTCGAGGAACGCGCACTGTTCACCGGCGACGTGGTTCTGGGAGCCGGAACGACGGTCATCCCGGATGACACCGGAGACTTGGGGCAATATATGGACTCCTTGCACCGTCTGCTGGAACTTGACCTCGAGACCATCTACCCGGCGCACGGCCCGGTCATCCGCAATCCAAAGGAAAAGATTCGCGAGTATATTGCGCATCGCGAATTGCGCGACCGACAGATCCTCGAAGCGCTGGCACAGGGCCCGCTCGAGGTGGTCACGATCGTCAAGAAGATTTACACCGACGTGCCGGAATATCTGCATCCGGCCGCGGCTCGTTCGGTTCGCTCCCATCTTAAAAAGCTCGGTAGCGAGGGCCGGGTCAAGGAGCATGAGCAGCATTGGAGTCTTAACTAAGCGGACGCGCCCGTGCGGTATCTTTCGAGCGCCGATCCTCGGCCTCGCATGCGCAATCGCGCTTGCCCTGGCCATCTGCCGCCCGCGCGTGTCCGCCGCCGCCGACGCATCAGCCGCGGCGGCCGCGAGTCCGGCGTCATCACCCGCCGCGTCCGTCTCACCGGTCGCCCCGATTGCGGCCGCGAGCGTGCCTGCCGCAGCGATCACACCTGCCGCGGTTCCGTCCGCTGTAGGAGGGGTATCGTCTTACGTCGCGGACAGCGCGGCGCCTGCGATTCTCGCGTCGCCCGTCTCTTCGCCGGTGGCCGACCTTGATGCCGACGCGCCTGATCCGGCCGACACGCCGATCGCCACCATTCCGCTGAATCTCCTGAAGACACTTCCCGATCCGAACGCCGTCCCTTCGACGACGGTCGAGATCGCTCCTGCCGTGTCGGAGCCGCAAGCCGCGCCTTCGCCGCCGGTCATCCAGGAAGACTCCTCGAGCTTCGTAAATAGTCCCGAAGTAGTTGACTACGAGAAGCATCAGCAAGACGCCACGTTCCCCGGAGCGTTCGGTCCGTCCTCGATGCAGATGTCGGCGCTGTCTGGAGACGCGATTACCACGCCGATCGGACTTGAATTGCGCGAAGCGCGGCGCACCCTCAAGTCGGGCGAAGAGGCTGACGGGCTGCTGATCACAGAGGTCACCAAGGGCAGTCCCGCCGCGATTGCCGGGCTGCACGCGTACTCCCGCGGGGTTCACAACGCACTGACGGGCGCGATGATCGCCGCGGCGCTGGTATTTCCGCCTGCGATTATCGGCGTCCCATTGCTCGACTACACGGAAATCGGCGAAAGCTACGACCTGATTATCGGCGTCGACGGAGTCCGCGTTACCGATTTTCTTGATTTTCAGGATCGGATGCGCGATCTCAAGCCGGGCGAAATCGTGTACCTGAGCGTAGTGCGCGACGGCCGCCGCCATCAGTTCCGCGTGAACGTTCCGCTCGGCACCAACCTCGCCGCCTGGTAAATCGATCGTACCCCTTTACCGCGCATCAAATTTCGTACTAAGTAATTCGCCTGCCCGTCGAGGAATTCTTCCCGGCGAGGCTTGAAACAGCGCCCTCGACGGGGCGCAAAGCTCCGCTCATCTGAGCGGACGATTTCGAAACGAAACGAGAGCTTGGGCTCGCGCCTGGATCCGCGAATCGGACCGGGACTCCAACGGGACTTGAGCACTAGTCAGCGCCGATCGGGAGCGGTTGGCGGCCTGATGAGTTCGCTCCCACACGGGGTTGCCGGAATGCGGCAGCCCCGCTTGCGTTTCTGGGAGCCTGCGATGCACGAAGAAAAAGTTCGCGTGCCCGATCTGGCGCGGATGAAATCGGCGCGGCGGCCAATCGCGATGCTGACCGCGTACGATTACCCGTTCGCGCGCATTTTTGACCTTGCGGGAGTTGACGTCCTGCTGGTCGGCGACAGCCTGGCGATGGCGGTGCGGGGAGAAGACAGCACCCTGGCCGTGACGATTGACGAGATCATCTACCATACCCGCGCGGTCGCGCGTGCCCGCAAACGCGCGCTGGTGGTCGCCGACATGCCGTTTCTTTCCTACCAGGTCACACCCGAAGACGCGTTGCGCAACGCGGGCCGTCTGATCAAGGAGGGTGGGGCAGAGGCAGTCAAGCTCGAAGGCGGCGTCGCGATCGCCGAAACGGTGCGCCGTCTCGCGGCCGTCGATATTCCGGTCATGGGGCACGTCGGTCTGACTCCGCAGTCGGTCCATCGGATGGGCGGGCATCGCGTGCAGGGCCGCAAATCCGGAGGCGCGCCCGGATGCCGCGAGCGCCTGATCGAAGACGCGCTCGCGCTCGAGGCCGCCGGTGCATTCGCGCTCGTGGTCGAGGGCGTGCCCCCGTCACTCGGCCGCGAGATCGCGGCGCGCGTGTGCATTCCCGCAATCGGGATCGGCGCGGGCGCTGACCTCGACGGTCAGGTGCTGGTGATGCATGACATGCTCGGCCTCAGCGAATCATTCATCCCGCGCTTCGCAAAACCATTCGCGGCGTTGTGGAAAGACACATCGGCGGCAGCCGAGGCGTACGTGCGCGAGGTTCGCGAGCACGCGTTTCCCGCGCCCGAACATTGCTACGCGGAAGCCGGCGCGCGCGCCAAAAAGAAATCTGAGGATGCAGATGCAAATAATTAATCATCCCGATGAAATGGCGCGGTGGGCCGACGCGGCTCGCGCGCGCGGCGAGCGGATCGCGCTGGTGCCAACGATGGGCTTTCTGCACGACGGTCATATGACCCTGATGCGGCAGGGGCGGGCGCGCGCCGACACATTGGTTGCCTCGATTTTCGTAAATCCAACCCAGTTCGGCCCGAACGAGGATTTGGCATGCTACCCGCGCGACTTCGAGCGCGACCTCGCGATGCTCGAGACTGTGCCGGTGGATATCGTCTTCGCGCCGGAGGCTTCCGCGATGTACTCGGCGGACGCCGAGACGTGGGTCGAGGTGACGGGCGTCACGCGCGGGCTATGCGGTCCGTTTCGGCCGGGCCATTTTCGCGGCGTGACGACGATCGTCGCAAAGCTATTCAATATCGTGAAGCCGCACCTCGCGGTGTTCGGCGAGAAAGATTTTCAGCAACTGCGCGCGATCGAGAGGATGGTCATCGATCTGAATTTCGATCTCGAAATCCTGCCGGTGCCGATAGTGCGCGAAAAAGACGGCCTCGCGATGAGCTCGCGCAACGCCTACCTCTCGCCCGACGAGCGCCAGCGCGCCCTGGCGCTGAGCCTCGCGCTGCGCGCCGCGCGCGATCGTTTCAAATGCGGCTCATGCTGTGTCGAGGAGCTGGTCGCCGTAGCCTCGCGCGTGCTGCGCAGAACCCCCGGCGTCGAAGTAGAGTACGTAGAAGCGGTGGACGCGCGCACGCTCGCCCCGGCGCGCTCCCTCGCCTCGCCGCTCCTAATCGCAATCGCCGCGAGAGTCGGCAAGACTCGCCTAATCGACAACACAGTACTGACACCGTGAAGAAAAACGTGCGACGCGCGCGCGATTGCGGGTTCGCCAGTAGGGCCGTCCCGGCGGCCTCTTCAATGCGGCGCGCGAGCGCCGCGCGGTTAAAGAGAAAGCAGAGCAGTACCCTCACCACGCGGCGCGATGCTTGCGAAAAGAGCGCAAGCATCGCGCCGCGTCGCCCTCTCCCGGAGGGTGAGGGTATATACAGAAAGTATATATAATTACAGTAGGGCGGGCGTCTCGCCCGTCGTAGATGGCGGGCCAGAGGCCCGCCCACCAATGATAAACGAAAACGCGGGATTCCTTGCGCGGCAGCCGGAGCCTGCCCTGAGCCTGTCGAAGGGCGCGGGAATGAAAAAAAACTAAAGGCGAACCATGCTGAAGTTCTCGAGCGGAGCCTTTTGCTTGTGTCATTCCGAGCGCGAGCGGCATGTGTATCGCGTAATCCGCCTCATACCGAGTTGCGGAGATCGCGAGGAATCTCGCTCTTGGCAATAGCACACGCCCCCAATGGGCACGGCGAAGACTCGGACCGTCCGTTGATCGAGAGTCCGGCGCGAGATTCAAGCCGGGCGGAAGACGAAGAAGTCCACCGGCTCGATCACGGGCTCGTGCGACGGACGGGCGGCCGCGTGTTTGCGCACGGCTGCGAGGCCGTCTTCGAATTCGGGATCTGAAAGCTGAATCAAAATCGAATCCGCTCGATGCGTGAGCTTCTCTGCGTATGCATTCCAGCTCTCAGCCGCCTGGCTGGGAACGATTTCATGGCCGACGAGACGAAATCCAGCCGCAACCAAAACCGATTCGATGCGCGCTTGCGATGTCAGGGCCTTGTTCAAGATCGCTCGAGTGCCTGGGAAGAACGGAACGTATGCGTATGCCTCGCACCGCTCAACGGTGCCGGCGCGCAGGCATATCGCGCCGTTCGGACGCAGCACACGGCGGCATTCCTGCGCGACGCGGTCGGGATGCGCAAAGTGATGAAAGACCATCGACATGAACGCCAGATCCATCGAGGCATCGGAGAGCGGCAGTGCTTCTCCTGACGCCTGCTCGTAGCGCACGCGCGGCGATACTTTCTTGCGCGCTTCCGCGAGCATCTTTTCCGACGGATCGAGCGCAAACACTCGCGCATCGAAGTAGTTCGCGAGCGCTACTGAGTAGCGGCCGGTGCCGCAGCCAATATCAACGATGTCGGAAATAGTTCCCTGCGGAACCCATCGCGAAATCACGCTCAGCCAAAAAGCCAGCACCGCGGGCGGGTAGCTGCGACCCGCATCGTACGAAGACGGCATCTTCGTCTTGTCGTAGTCCATCGCGCCTCACGCCTTTGCGCAGATAAAGATCGACGCCCGCGCGCCCAGGATCGCGACCTGTATCGCCTTCTCGATTCGGATGCGCCGGCGCGCCGCGAGCTCGCGCATCAGGGTCCACTCGGCCGAGAGCAGGACCATCCGGCCGCCCGGAGCGAGCACCCGGTTGAACTCCGCGATCCACGCCGGATAGAGCTTGCGATTCTCGCCGTGCGTGCCATAGCGAATTCCCCACGGAAGATTGGTGACGATTTTGGTCACGCTCGAATCGCCCAGCGGCAGCGCCCCGGCGTCCCATCCTTCCAGACGGATAGGTTTGTAACGCGGGCCGACGTTCAGCCGCGCCGCGGCGAGCGCCTCCGTATCACGATCGCTGCCGATCAACTCCGCGTATCGTCCCAAACCGGCGCGCTCGATCAGGATCGTGCCCGCGCCGCAAAATGGATCGAGCACGACATCGCGCTCGTCCACACCGGAGAGCCATCCTAGAGCCGCCGCCGCCGCCGGGCGCAGCGACGCGGGGCGATGAGCCACCTTGTACTCGCGATGCCGCATCGCTTCGCTTGAGAGCCGCACCGCCAGCAAAAGCTCGGACTCGAACATCGTAGCCCAGAACTCGACGTCGGCCTCGTTGTCGTCGAGGCGCCAGGTATGGTCGCTGCGCTCGGAGATTCCGCGTTCCACGGCGTGCTGCAAATCGACCCGGCGAAACTCATGCTCGCCCGCCTGCCGCGCGACCACGCGGTAGCGCAGCCGCCTTCCCCCGCGCGCCTTGGGGTCGAATCGCACGCGCGCGAGCACTCCTGCTTCGATCAGCGGAGCGTCGCGAGCAGCGGCGCGAATCCGGTCCGGCGTCACGGCTTCAGGATCGGGGCCGGCGCGGTAGCCAACCAGCGCGAAAATATCTTCGGCGCATCGCAGACGCAGCAGCGCGGACGGGTCCCGCGCGGAAAAAATCGCCATCCCACAGCGTTCCGGCACGATTCGCTGTCCGACTTCGTGAGCATGGGGAATCCGCGCCAGAATTTCGCTGGTCGCGATTGCTTCGAACCCGGGCTGAGTCTGCGCGATGTACTGATTTGGCCCAAAGTGCAGCGCCTGCGGCGCGGGACGCGGCGCGCGTTTTGCTCGGACCTGATGTTGAAACCGGTTCACGGCTTTCCTTGAGCCGCGTTCGGCTGTGGGCGGCTCTCTACTTGGTGCGGGACAAATACTCGTGGTTCTCGACATTGATCGTGATGGTGTCGCCCGTATTCACGAAGTGCGGCACCTGGATCACCATCCCGGTTTCGAGCGTCGCGTTCTTGAGCGTATTGGTCACGGCAGCATTGCGATTACCCGGCTCGGTCTCGGTCACCTTGAGTGTGACGGTCTTGGGCAGCGTGACGTTGAGCGGCGTGGACTCATGGAACTCGACCTCGACTTCCAGGTTCGGCGTCAGGAAGCCGGCCACGTCCTCGATCAGCTCCTTGGGAATCGTGATCTGATCGTAGGTCTCGGTGTTCATGAAATGGTAGTCGTCGCCGTCCTGGTAGAGGAACTGCATCTTGAGCTGGGACAGGATGATGCGCTCGACGCGATCTTCAGAGCGGAAGCGGTTTTCGGTCTGCGACCCGGTCTTGATATTGCGCAGCTTGGTCTGGACCATCCCGCGCCAGTTGCCGGGCGTGATATGCGTGATCGTCATCACGCGCCACAGATCCTTGTTGTACTCGACCACCATCCCGGCGCGCAGCTGCGTCGCTTGAATCAACATTGTAGATGCACTCTCGACTCGAAGATTAAGATCGAAAACCTATCCAACGCCGACTATCGGAGCAAGGACGCCAGCTTACGGAATCAGGCGGCGATACCACGGAGCCGACGGCGGCACGTAGCCCGGAGGATAGCCATAGCCCGGCGCGGGATAGCCGTAGCCGGGGGCGCCATAACCTGGAACGCCGTAGCCCGGAGGATAGCCGCCGGGATACACAGGTGCGCCATAGGGACTTCGATAGGCGTACGGCGATCCGTAGCCATAAGGACTCGCACCGGGAACGACCATGACTGGCGGCGCGCTCGCAGTGCTCATCCCGTCGCTGTTCGCATCGACGGACGCTTCGACGAAATTACTGCCCAGACCGTACGCGCGAATCGAGGCTTGCTGCCCCGGCGCCATCTGGAAGATGACGTCGAACGAATTGTAAGCGCCTCCGCTGATCGGAATCGTCTTCATCAGTCTGCCGTTCTCGTACACGCCTGCGCGATGCACTCCCGCGCCGGAGATCTGTCCCACCACCTCATAGCTGCCCGGCTGCGACGGCGACGGCATCACGCCGAGCACGTTTATCTGAACGTTGGTCAGAGGTCCCTCGACGCCTCCGGGCAGTCTGCGTCCGGGCGCACCGGTCGCGTCTTCGGAGCCGTCGGCGCGCGGAATCTCTTCGGTGTTGTTGCGTGTACCGGGAATTGTAGCTGGATCGGCCGAGGCAACTGCGTCGGAATCGAGCTCGCCCCCGCCAAGCTCGATCATTTTTTCACGGCCCTCATGCGAATGCGTCAGTGCGGCCGCATCCGGCGCAAGCTGCGCGCGTGCGACGCGGCCCAGCGCGTCGGTCACTTCAAGCGTCTGCGAGGGCGACGGATCCTGCAATCCGAAATCGAAATTCACACGCTGCTCACCGCTTACGTCGCTGACCGCGATCGTCTTGAGCGCCGTCGAGCCATCGTAAATTCCCGCCGATCGGAGATTGGTTCCCTCGAAAAATCCGCGCACCCGTACGCCGCCGCCCGAGAACGATCGCGAGCTGATCACGACCTGCGGTGCTTTGGGAGCTTCCGGAGGCAGACTCGCCGACGGCGCCGCGGGGCTCGACGCGGGCGGTGCGCTGGTCGCGACCGGTCCCGCTACCGGCGTCACCTGCGCCTCGAGTGCGGCGATCTGTCCCTTGATTGAATTCCACTGCGGCAGTTCCGGTCCGCTCTTGGCTGCGAGCGCCGCGTCGATTTGATTGCGATCTTTCACGATCGCCGCCATCGCATGGCCCGCCCCCGCGCGATCGCCCTTGTCCAACGCACCGCTGAGCGATTGCGCGTCGCTCGCAAGGCTCGCCACCGGAGCCAGCATCGGCCCGGCCTTCGCGTCCGCGTCGATCGAGTTGAGCATCGCAAACGCCGCATCGCTAAGCCCTGACGCTACCGCCTGCGGACTATCTGCGCGCGCCATGAGAGGAGCTGACACCACCAGCGCAAGCGTGAGAGTTGCGGCAGCCGTTCGGACGGCCCGCGCCCAGACCCGGTCGCGCAGAAAGAGAAAATTCCGTACGGTTCGCATCGCCCCCGCGATTCACCTCAGGAAGATTGTTTGTACCGATCCGCAGTCAGCTTGATTTGACGGCCGAGCTTCAGGAACAACTCGCCTTCATTGTAGATGAAGAGTGCGAGCGCGCCGGCCGCCCCAATTATCAGTCCTAGAAGAAACGCACCCATCTTCGGCTCCTCAAGGCATAACTATAGTCCAACGGGCGTCCATTAAAGAAACCAGATTTTACGTCCCCGGCCGCAAATCCCGCTCAGGTTGTGGCGCCGCAGGCTGATCTGTTAGTAAAATCTTCCCTGATATTCGCTTGATACTCGTGATCTGACGCCGTCTGTAAAGTGGAACATCTTGACATCAATGCCGCGGTTTCGGCGCAGGCGCTACCTGCCACCGACGATTACCGCGCCCTGCGCCAGGTCGCGGGCGCGATCGCGCTTGACGAACGCATCGTCGTGCGCGTCACCGGTGACGACCGCGTCTCGTTCCTGCATGGGATGAGCAGCAACGATATCAAGCAGGCAAGCGCGGGCACGATCATGCCGGCGCTGTTCCTGACCGAACATGCGCATCTGATCGCGGATTTCTTCGCGTGGGTCGAACCCGAAGCGATACTCATCGAGATTGATTCCGCGCTATGGACGCGCGCACGGGCGCATCTGGAAAAGCTGCTGGTCGCCGACGACGTCGAGTTCGAGGAACTCTCTCAGCTTGCCGTAATAGATATCGAGGGTCCGCGCGCCTCCCAGGCGGTTCGCGCCGTTGCGGGCGGCAACGCCGCGGCTCTCGGCGAATGGACCTTCCTCCGCGCTGACGACGTGACCGTCGGCAATCTTCCGCGATTCGGATCGAGTGCGTTTACGATTTTGGCTCCGGCTGAAAAATCCGTGTCGATTCTTGCGCAGATAACCGCGCTCGGCGAAGGTTTTCGCGCAGTCGGCGCCGATGCGCTCGAGATCATTCGGGTCGAGAACGGACTGGCGCTGACCGGCGTCGATACCGGTGAGAAAACTATCGCGCTCGAAGCGCGGCTTGACCGAGCGATCTCGCTGCGCAAGGGATGCTACGTCGGGCAGGAGACGATCGAGCGCGCGACCGCTCGCGGAGGGATGCGCAAGCGCCTGTTCGGCGTGCGTATCGAGGGACCGCGCGCTCCGCAGTCCGGAGCGCCGGTGACGCTCGCAGGCAAGGAAGTAGGGCGTGTCACCAGCATCGTGCATTCGCCGAAGCTTGGCATGATCGGCCTCGCGATCCTGAATCAGAGCGCGTGGGACAAAGCGGCAGCGCTTTCGATCTCCGATCCGGCCGGTGAAATCGCCGCGCGGGTAAGCGAGATTCCTTTCGATTAATGATTAGAATGATTAAAGCAGTACTTTAAGTTTGTGCCGGCCATCGGCTGGCGTTCGGGAACAGGCAAAGGAGCAAACAACATGGCAAACACTCTGGGCAAACGTTACCAGTGCGAAAAGTGCGGCACCGAGGTCCTGTGCAACAAGGCGGGTCCGGGAGAACTCGAATGCTGCGATCTGCAGATGAAGATCAAAGAGGCCAAGCCGCTTCCTTCCTCTGACTAAGGACTAGCGCGCGCGCCGCACCGGATCGCAGTGGCAGCCACCCCCGCAAAGGCCGATCTCGTCCTGCATCAGGGCGTGATCTTGGGACATCGCGAGAGCGACTCGGTCGCGGTCAGCGGTGGCCGCATCGTAAGCCACGGTCCGTATTCCCAGCTGAAGGCGCTGGTCGGCCCCAGCACCCATCTGATCAAGCTTGGTGGACGCACGCTTGCCCCCGGCTTCGTCGATGCGCACCTGCATTTTCTCGAAGCCGCTTCCGCCGTCAGCGGGCTCGCGGTATGGCGATGCCGCAACGTCGCCGATCTTCTCGCCGATCTGCGCGTCGGCGCCGGACGCACTCCGCCCGGCAACTGGCTGCGCGCGTTCGGATGCGACGAGGCGCTGTTGGCGGGCAAGCGCGGACCGACCCGCGACGAACTCGACCAGGCGGTCGCGAAGAATCCCCTGCGCCTGCGGCATCAGACGCTCCACGCTTCATGGCTGAACACCCGCGCGATAAATCAGCTCGGTCTCGAGGCCAAAGACTTTCGTCCGCCCGCCGGCGCAACGCTTTACCGCGACGGAACCGGCAGGCTGACCGGCCTGGCAGTCGGGATGGAAGAATGGCTGACAACGCAACTTCCGCTCGTCACCAAGGCCGAGCTCGAAGCGCGCGCCCGCACCATGAGCCGCGAGCTGTGCGCCGCCGGAGTGACGGCGTTCACCGACGCGACCGTGCGCAACGGCCCCGACGAGGTCAATCTATTCGCGAAGCTCGCGGCGTCGGGGGCGATCTGCCAGCGCGTCGCGATGATGCTCGGCGCGCGGCATCTTGAAGCCGCCGCCAAAAGCGCCGAGGTTGCGCACGCCGCCGGTATCCGGATGGCGGGGCTAAAATTCATGCCCGGAGCCGCCTACGACGGATCGACCGCGGCGCGGCGCGTGCGGATTGCGCTCTCAAGCGGACTGGATTGCGCGTTTCATGCGACCGAAATCGAGGAACTGGACGAAGCGCTCGAGGCGATCGAGCTTGCCCAGCGCCAGATCGGTTCGGCCGACACGCCTGCGGTATGCCGAATCGAACACGGCGGCGTGATTTCGCCAGACCACATCGCGCGAATAGCAGCCGCTCGTGCGTGGGTCGTTACCAACCCGGGCTTTATCTATTTTCGCGGACCCAAATATACCGCCGAACCGGGCCTTGCGCCGCATCTGTACCGCGCTGCGTCATTACGCGCCGCGGGAATCGAGCTCGCCGGCGCCTCCGACGCCCCGGTGACTCCAGCGCGTCCTCTGGCCGGCGTCGCCGCCGCAATTTCGCGTGCGACTATCGACGGCAACGTCCTGGGCGCCGACGAACGGCTCGCACCCGCCGACGCGTTCGGGCTCTTCACGCGCGACGCTGCCCGCCTGCAGCGGCTCGAGGCAGGTGAGATTGCATCCGGGATGCTCGCCGATATGGTGGTGCTGCAGCGCGACCCGATGACCCTTGCCGCCGCCGACTTGATAACCCTCAACGTCGATCTGACCGTCATCGCGGGGCGCGTCGTGTACGAGCGCGGCCGTCCGGCGGTCGCGCACAGCGACAGCGCGGATCTTCATTCAGCCTGAACGTGATGGCCATGGCTTTCGCGGAAAAAGACCCGAGCGCGGTCCTTTACGAGAAGCGCGGCACAGTTGCGTGGGTCACGCTCAATCGTCCAGCACAGTTAAATGCCTACAACGTCGCGATGCGCGATGCCCTGTTCCAGATTCTGAGCGCGATTCACGACGACCCCGAGGTCCGCGCGATGGTCCTGTGCGGAGCGGGCAACGCGTTTTCGACCGGTGGCGATTTGCACGAGTTCGGCACCGCGCCGTCGCCCGTCGCCGCGCGATGGATCCGGTTCCGGCGCGATGTCTGGGGCCGCCTCAAATCGCTGCCGGTCCCGACCCTTGCCGCGGTGCACGGCTTCACCGTCGGCGGCGGACTCGAAATGGCTCTCCTCTGCGATCTCGCGATCGCGGCCGACGACACCCGCATCTGCCTGCCGGAAACCGGCGTCGGTATGATCCCGGGGGTTGCCGGCACGCAGACCGCGTCGCGGCGCCTGCGCCTCGGCCGCGCGCTCGATCTGAACCTCACGGGCCGCTGGATTGACGCGCAAGACGCTTTGCTTATAGGTTTGGTCGCCGAAGTCGTTGCGCCGTCGCGGCTTGAGGGGCGCGCATTCGAAATCGCGCGCGGACTTGCTCGCATGCCCCGGGAACATTCGGCAATCGCCAAACTCGCGGTCTGGGGCGGACTCGACCTGCCGCTCGGCGAGGGGCTCGATCTCGAGCGCAGGCTCGCCCGGCGCATAGCGCTAATGACGCAACGCAACGACCTCAAGCGGCACAATCCAGGAGGTAGCGCGGTTAAGTGAACACCGTTAATTTCGTGACGATTCCGTCCTCGATCGTTCCCGATCAGGAGATTGTCATCTTTGGGAATCGGCGGCTGAATTACGCGCAGTTTGCCGATACCGTTGCGCGCCTGTCCTCGGTCTTCAAGCAGCAAGGGCTCGCCGCGCGCGACGTCGTCGCCGTGCTCGACACCAATTCCGATCTGTACATCGCGGCCTACTACGCCGCCGCCAAAGCCGGGCTCACCTTCCTGCCGCTCAACTACCGCGCCAAAGAAGCCGAGCTCGAATACATGATCAACACTGCAAGCACCAAAGTTCTGCTTGCCGGCGATCGCTATCTCGATCTGATCGCACGGCTGCGCCCGCGCCTCAAGCTCGCGAAGGTCCTGGCAATCGGTGAAGGCGAATCCGGAGTCCCGCGCCTGGCCGATCTGATCGCCAAAGCCGAGCCCGATGAAGCGGAAGCCGAAGTCGAGGACGAGGACACCTCGATCCTGATGTACACCAGCGGCACCACGTCGCTGCCCAAGGGCGTAATGCTGTCATTTCGCGACTTCACCGCGTACGTGACCGCCAACGTCGAGATGGCCGACGGCACCGACCGCGGCGTCGCGCTTGTCTGCGTGCCGTTTTACCATATCGCCGGAACCACGGCGTACATGACCAATATCTGGACCGGCAGGCGCCTGGTCGTGATGCCGCAGTTCGACGCCAAAGCGTGGCTGGCACTAGTCGCGACCGAGCGCGTCACGCACGCGTTCGTCGTCCCCACGATGATGAAGCAGGTGCTCGACGAGCCGTCGTTCAAATCGACCGACCTCTCGAGTCTGAGCAATCTGGCCTACGGCGGCGCGCCGATGCCGATCCAGGTGATCCGCCGCGCGATCGAGGCATTCCCCGCCACGGTGGGCTTCGTCAACGCATACGGACAGACCGAAACCACTTCGTCGCTCATTGTGCTCGGTCCCGACGACCATCGGATCACCGGCACGCCGCAAGAGAAGGAACAGAAGCTCCGCCGCCTCAACTCGATCGGCAAACCTCTTCCCGACGTCGAAATTCGCGTGCGCGACGAAGACGGCGCGCTGCTCACGCACGGGCAGGTCGGCGAGATCGTCATCCGCACGCCGCGCAACATGAAAGGCTACGCCGGCCGCACCGACGACGCCGCGCTGCCTGAAGGATGGCGCGCGACTGGCGACCTCGGCTGGATCGATGAAGACGGCTACGTATTCTTCGCCGGACGCAAGGACGACATGATTATCCGCGGCGGCGAGAATATTGCGCCCGCCGAAATCGAAACCGTGCTGATGAGTCATCCTGCCGTTGACGAATGCGCGGTGATCGGAATTCCCTCGGTCGAATGGGGCCAGACCGTCAAGGCGTTCGTGGTCTGCCGCGCAGGAGAAAAAATCACCCGCGATGATCTGAGCGAGTTCTGCCGCTCGCGCCTGGCGAGCTTCAAACGCCCCGAGCAGATCGAATTTATCGACGCACTGCCCAAAAATCCGCTGGGCAAGATCCTGCGCAAGGATCTGCGCGCGCCGTCGGGAGACTGAACAACGGCGTCCCGTGCGAAAACCCACCGGCGCGCAGTAGCAAGCGAGCCGATCGATATCTCGCGCGCCGGCGGATGCGTCACCGCGCGAATCGTTGACGCTCGCCGCCCGCTCGGCTCGACGGGCGCCAACCGGATGCTCGAGCTGTTCGAGCAGGTCGAGGACGACGAGTCGATCCAGATGCTCGCGCTCACCGGAACGGGCGCGTCGTTCTGCGAAGGCTTTGGCGACGACGTCGATCCGCGCATCGTCGAGTCGCTCGCCGCGATCTCGAAACCTACCGTCGCGATTATCAACGGCAACGCGATCGACGAAGGACTCGAGCTCGCGCTCGCGGCCGATATCCGCGTCGCGGTCCGCCGCGCGCGGATCGCGCTGACCCAGCTCGCGCGCGGCGAGCTTCCGCACTTCGGCGGAACCCAGCGCTTGGCGCGAATCGCAGGGCCCGCACAGGCCCTCAGGATGCTCCTGACCGGAGCCGCGCTCGACGGCGGTGAGGCCGAGCGAATCGGTATTGCCACTTACCTGGCCAAAGACGAGCGCGACCTCGCGCGGGTTGCAGGAGCCCTCGCCGAGGCGATTTTGTCGCGCGCCCCGCTCGCGGCGCGGCTGGTTAAAGACGCGGTGCTTAAGGGGTACGATATGACTATCGATCAGGGCGTCAGGCTTGAGGAAGATCTGTACGCCCTGCTACAAACGACTGCCGACCGTGGCGAGGGCGTGCGCGCGTTTCTGGACAAGCGCAAGCCCATCTTCCGCGGCGCTTGAACAATCCGAATTGTGAAAGGAATGGTGAGATGGCCAATCAACTGGGCAAAGTTTATATCTGCGCCAAATGCGGCTCGCAGGTGATCGTGACCAAGGGCGGCACCGGCGTGCTCAAATGCTGCGGCGCTCCGATGGAACAAAAGAAGTAATCCGCCGCCCCTCGCGGCGTCCGAAGAGGATCGGCAAGGATGATCTATCGATGAGGAGGATCTCCAGATGATCGGAGCCATAATTGTCGGAATCATCGCCGGATGGCTGGCCGGGAAACTGGTGCGCGGCAAGGGTTACGGGATAATCGGCGACCTGATTCTCGGGTTGGTCGGCGGCCTGATCGGCGGATGGATTATCGGCGCGTTCAACATCCCCGGCCCCAACGGAACCATCGGCGCGATCGTCGTCGCGACGATCGGCGCGGTCATCCTGGTCTGGATCGCGCATCTGATTCGCGGCGAAGTCTGACGCGAAGAAAATATTGGTAATTCCCTCTCCCGCCGGGAGAGGGCAAGCGGCGCGATGCTTGCGCTCTTTTCGCAAGCATCGTGGCGCGCGGGTGAGGGCGACTTGGCACCAGCCGCCGACTCGAAATGCCGCGCCCACGCAATCCGCCAACTGACGCGGTCCGTCTCCGCACCGCGCGCATACTCCGCCGCGATATGACGGATGCCGAGTGTGGCGCCCGTTGTTCAGGCGAGCGCGCGCAGGCGCAGCTCTTTGGCTTGGCTGCGAATCGGCTCGGGCAGCGCGACCGCCGTCGCGTCAACCCAGGTGCGCTCCAGCCGATAGAACTCCCGCGCCGGCTCATAAAAGACGTGCACGACCAGATCGTCGTAGTCGAGCACGATCCAGTGCGCATGCTTGACGCCCTCGACCGAGAGTGGACGAATCTTGCTCTTCTGCATCCGCTCTTCGATTCCGCGCGCGATCGCCTGCACCTGCACGTCCGAGCGCCCGGTCGCGATCAGAAAGTAATCCGCGATTGATGAGAGATGTTCGGACTCGAGTACGACCAGGTCGTAAGCCTTTTTTTCCAGGGCCGCTTCGGCGGCGGCTATCGCCTTGGTGATTGAATCCACGCTTGCGGGGTTGCCTCTCAAAAGAGCTGATGGCGATTGATGTAGTCCACCACGTCGCCGGGCACGAGATAATTAATCGAAAGACCGCGCTGGATTTTGCGGCGAATCGCCGTGGCGGAAATCGAAAGGACAGTCGTGGCTACGAATGAAAGCGTTTTTTCGCTCGAGTTCACGTAGTGATCGTCTGCCTTAATGTAGCCAAACCTTTTGAGCGCGGCAAGCGAGAAACGCGTCGGACCTTCTTCCCCCTCGGCCATCCGCGTGTGGACCGCGATATTGCATAGCGCCGCCATCTCGTCGCAGCTTTTCCAGGTCTCGAGCTCGGCGAACTGGTCGGCGCCCATCAGCAGGTAGAGCGTGGCCGGCTGGCGCAGTGTCGCCAGAAAAAACTTGACCGTGTCGATCGTGTAAGAGCTGCCGCCGCGCCGCATCTCGACATCGGAGACCATGAAGTGCCGATTACCCTTGGTCGCCAGGCGCGCCATCTGCAGGCGATGCTCGGCAGGAGCAAGCTCGCCCTCGGCCTTGTGCGGCGGTGACGCGGCCGGGATGAAGTACACCAGGTCAAGCTCCAGCGCCTCGCGGACTTCTTCCGCCGAGCGCAGATGACCGAAATGAATCGGGTTGAAGCTGCCGCCGAACAGCCCTACTCGCATCGCGTTACTCGCGCACCCGGTTAACCGCGCACCTGTCCGGAGCCGTGGATCACGTATTTGTACGTGGTCAGTTCCGCCAGGCCCATCGGTCCGCGCGCGTGGAGCCGGTTGGTCGAGATTCCGGTTTCTGCGCCGAAGCCGAACTCGAAGCCGTCGGTGAAGCGGGTCGATGCATTGACGTAAACCGTAGCCGAATCGACCTCATGCTGAAAGCGCGCGGCGGCCGCCGGGTCGCGCGTCACGATCGCGTCGGCCAGGTGCGACCCGTGGCGCTCGATAAACGCGATCGCCTCGTCGAGCGAATCGACCACCTTGATCGACAAAATCAGATCCCAATACTCGGTGTCCCAGTCCTCGGGCGTCGCCGCGCGCGCTTCGCGCACGAGCGCGCGCACGTGCTCGTCGCCGCGAAGCTCGACCCCGGCTTTTTTCATCCGCGCCGCGAATGCGGGCAGAAAACTCGCCGCGGCCCCGCGATGCACCAGCAGGGTCTCCATCGCATTGCACACCGACGGGCGGCCGCATTTCGCGTCGAAGCAAATCTTCTCGGCCATTTTCAAGTCCGCCGCCGCATCGACATAGGTGTGGCAGATTCCCTCGAAATGCGGCAGCAGCGGAACCGTCGAGCCTTCGAGTGCGGCTTTGAGCTGAACCCCGCCGCGCGGAATTATCAGGTCGAGCGCCTCGCGGCTGCGTTTCAGAATCTGCACGATCTCGCGGTCGGGATTTTCGATGAACATCGCGGCGGCGGGATCGAGTCCGGTCTCCTTGAGCGCGCGCGCGACCAGGTCCGCAAGGCAGCCGTTGCTGGCGTGCGCTTCTTTTCCGCCGCGCAGCACAACGGCGTTGCCGGACTTGAGGCACAGCGCGGCGGCGTTGACCGTGACGTTGGGCCGCGACTCGTAGATGATCGCGATCAGTCCGATCGGCACGCGCCGCTTTTCGATCTTGAGCCCGTTGGGCCGCGCCCATTCGTCGATGGTTGCGCCGACCGGGTCGGGCAGCGCCGCGACTTCGTCAACGCCGCGCGCGATCGCCTCGATCCGATCGTCGTTAAGGGTCAGCCGCTCGACTAGCGCGCCGGTGCGCCGCTCGCCATGCGCGCGTTCCAGATCGATTCGATTCGCCGCCATGATCAACGGTTTCGATTTCCGGATCATCTCCGCCAGCGTCGCGAGCGCCGCATTCTTCTGTTCGGTTGACGCAAGCGCGATCTTGCGCGCCGCGGCGCGAGCAGTTGCAAGGATCGCGGCGACATCAGTTTCGAGACTCATCCGATTTCCTTCAGCAGCACAAAATTATCGCGATGAATAATCTCGTCCGCCAGCTTGTAGCCAATTAAACTCGCGATTTCGGCCGACCGCCGCCCCATCAGCTTGAGTACATCGGTGGCCGGATAGTTGACCAGCCCGCGCCCGAACTCGACCCCTTCCGGATCGAGCAGGCTCACGCATTCGCCGAGTGCGAACTCTCCCCGCACCTCGCGGATTCCCGAGGGCAACAGGCTCCGCCCGCGCGTGCGCAGCGCGTCCGCCGCTCCGCGATCAACGCCGAGCGCGCCTGCAGGCCGCAGCGCGAAGGCAATCCAATGCTTGCGGCTCTTGAGCTTGGCGCCCGCCGGAACAATCAGCGTGCCGCATTCGCGCTCCGCGTCGAGCACGGCGGCCAGCACTCCAGCCTCGCGCCCGGGCGCGATCACCGACACGATTCCCGCGCGCGCCGCCTCGCGCGCGGCGCGCAATTTTGTCACCATCCCGCCGCCGCTGCCGAGCGGTCCCGAGCCCTCGGCGACCAGCCCGCTCATCGCGGCTTCCGGATCGGTGATAAGCGCGATCAGCCGCGCGTCGGGCCGCTTGTGCGGATTCCCGGTCAGAACTCCGGCCACGTCGCTCAGCATCACCAGCATCCCCGCCTGCACCAGGGTCGCGACCAGCGAGGATAGAAAGTCGTTGTCGCCCAGGCGGATCTCCTCGACCGCGACGGTGTCGTTTTCGTTAACGATCGGGATCACTCCCGCCGCGAGCAGCGCCGCGATGGTCGCGTTGGCGTTCTGGCGGCGCTTGCGTTCGGCCAAATCCTCATGCGTCAGCAGAAGCTGCGCGACAGTTCGTCCGTGAGCGCTGAACGCGCGCGACCACTCGCTCATCAGCTCGATCTGTCCGGCGGCGGCCGCCGCCTGGCGCACCGCGATCGTCGCGCCGTGAAGTTTCTTAAGCCGCGCGCGTCCCGCGGCGACCGCGCCCGAGGTCACGACGATCACTTCGCGCCCGCCTATGATCGCGGCGTCGATATCGGCGGCCAGGTGATCGATCACGTCGGCGCGCAGCCCGTCAGCGTCGGACAGCACCGCGCTTCCGACCTTGACCACGATCCGCTTCACCCGCGGCAGAATTTGCGCCTTGTAGTTTAGCTGGGACATACGGCCGAAACGGGTTCGAGGGTCGAGAGCGCGCGCGCGATCTCCGCGATCAGGGGCTTCAGCCCGGTGCTCTTCTCCGCCGAGATCGCAAAGGTGGGCGCGCCGAGCTTGCGCCCCAGCTCACGCGCTGATTTGCGCGCTTCCTTGTCGCTCAAAAGATCGATCTTGTTGAGCGCGATTACCGCCGGCCGCTCGAGCAGCGCCGGATCGAATGCGCCAATCTCGGCCCGCACGGTCTCATACGCTTGCGCCGGATTTTCCGAAGCATCGAGCACGTACACCAGCATCCGCGTGCGCGCCAGATGACGCAAAAAACGGATTCCAAGCCCGTGCCCCAGATGCGCCCCCTCGATCAGGCCGGGAATATCGGCCAGCGTGAAACTCTCTTCGTCGGAAATAAACACGCGCCCGATATTCGGCGCCAGCGTCGTGAAAGGGTAGGCCGCGATTTTCGGACGCGCCGCGCTGAGCGCCGTGAGCAGCGTCGATTTTCCCGCGTTCGGCAGCCCGACCAATCCCGCCTCCGCGACCAGCCGCAATTCGAGCCGCACCCATCGCTGGACCCCCGCCGTGCCCGGCGTCGCGATTCGCGGCGAGCGGCGGGTCGAGCTGACGAAGTGCATATTGCCGCGTCCTCCGTCTCCAGCCTGCGCAATCGTCGCGCGCGACCCCGGCATCACCAGGTCCGCGATCGTTTCGCCCGTCTCGTCGTCGAAGGCGACCGTGCCCGGCGGCACTTTCACGATCAGGTCCGCGCCGGCTTTGCCGTATTGCTGTTTGCCGCGGCCCGATTCGCCGTCGCGCGCGACCAGCCGCGGCTGATATTTGAAATCGAGCAGGGTCGAGAGGCCTTCATCGACTTCGAAGATAACGCTGCCGCCGCGGCCGCCGTCGCCGCCCGAGGGACCGCCAAAGGGGCGATATTTCTCGCGCAGGAACGCAATCGCGCCGTTGCCGCCCTTGCCCGCATGCACGAACACTCGCGCTTCGTCGATAAACCGCATCGCAGTGCGAAGATTATAGCAGGCCGCGCCGCTTTGAAGCGCGCACCGCTGCATCCGCGAAAAACCGACCTAACCCCTGACCCCTTCCAGTGCGGGAAGGGGGAACCGCGTCAGCCGCGATCGATCGATTCTATTTGTCGCCTACGCGCAGATGTCCGCGAGGGCGCGGACCGCGTCGGCCGAACCCGTCCCGATGAGCATCGTCTTCACCGGAGACGCCTTCCACGCCGCCATACGATCCTTGATCCGCTCCTTCGGGCCGACCAGAGCGACATCGTCGATCAGCTTGTCCGGCACCAGCGCCATCGCTTCGTTCTTCTTTCCGGTCAGATAGAGGTCCTGGATTTTTCCGGCCGCGTCTTCGTAGCCGAGGCGCTTGGCGTAGTTGTTATAGAAATTTTTCGACCGCGCGCCCATCCCGCCGATATACAGCGCGAGCTGCGCCCGCACCGGCATCCGGCATTTATCGAGGTCGTTGCCCATCACGCAGGTCACGAACGGCGCGACCTCGAAGTTGGCGAGCGACTTCTTGCCGCCCGATTTCGCGAACCCGGCTTTGGTCGGCGCGTCGTAGAGGTCCCAGCGCTCGGGATTCATCCAGACCGGGATCACGCCGTCGGCGATCTCGGCCGCGAGCTCGATTCCCTTGGGGCTGATCGACGCGGTGTAGATCGGCATGTCCTTGCGGCCGTGCAGGATACTCTTGAGCGGCTTGCCGAGGCCCGACGCGCCGGGGCCGTTGTATGGAATCTGGTATTCTTTGCCCTGATGCTCGACCGGCGCCTCGCGCGCCAAAATTTTGCGCACGATATCGATATACTCGCGTGTGCGCTGGAGCGGCTTGCCGTACGCGACGCCGTGCCATCCCTCGACCACCTGCGGCCCCGAGGGCCCGATGCCGAGAATGAATCGTCCGCCCGAAAGCGCGTCGAGCGTCATCGCGGTCATCGCGGTTGCGGCGGGCGTCCGCGCCGGCATCTGCATGATCGCGGTGCCCAGCCGGATTTTTTTGGTCAGCGCCGCGATCCACGCAAGCGGCACGATCGCGTCGGAGCCGTAAGCCTCCGCGGTCCAGACCGAATCGAACCCGGCTTTTTCCGCCTCGAGAATCAAATCCATCGGCATCCCCATCTGGGCGCCCGAATATCCGGAGATAAGTCCTAATCGCATTGCCGTTCCTCCTCCGCGCGAAATAGATCGTCGCGAGCCAGCACAGTCAACCTCAGTCCGCCGAAAATGAAAAGCCCCGCGCACGACGCGCGAGGCTTCTCGAATCTTCGATACTGTCAGTTGCTATGCGGAGGGCTGTTCGGATTGCGCAGGATGCGGCTCGACGCTGACTTGGCGCTTTTCGCCCTTGGGCTCGTACTTCGTGACGCCGTCGATCTTCGCGTAGATCGTGTAGTCGCGGCCCATCCCGACGTTGCGCCCCGGATGAATCCGCGTGCCGCACTGGCGCACGAGGATATTGCCGGCCTTAACGGTCTGTCCGGCGTAGATTTTGATTCCGCGACGCTGGCCCGGACTGTCGCGGCCGTTGCGCGTGGAACCTTGTCCTTTTTTGTGCGCCACGGCGTTCTCCTTTCAGAAAAGCGGTGCTTTAAGCGCCGCGAGTTTGATTACAAATCAGACCGGGCGGCTATGCGCCCGCGGAAATTTCCTCGATCTTGAGCACCGTCAGTTCCTGCCGATGACCGCGCTTGCGCCGGTAATTCTTGCGCCGCTTCTTCTTGAACACGATCACCTTGGTGCCGCGCGGCTGCTGCACGATTTTGGCGCGTACCGCCGCTCCCGCGATAGTCGGAGTGCCGACCTGCGGTGCGTCGCCGCCGAGCGCGAGCACGTCGGTCAGCGAAATCTGCGCGCCCACGTCACCCTCGAGCCGTTCGACGACAATCTGGTCGCCGACCCCGACCCGGTACTGTTTTCCGCCAGTCTTTAGTATTGCAAACATGCTTGTGCCAGAACCGCTTTAATTATCGGACCGCCCGAACCGTGTCAATGTATCGACGGGTCCTAGCGCAATGAGATTACGCCAACTCAGTCGAGGCCCAGTCGTTCGCGGCCTTCGGGCGAGATCATTTGCGGAGTCCACGGAGGATCCCACACCAGATCGACGTCGGCCTCCGAGACTCCGGGCAGCGTCATCAGCTTGTTCTTCGCATCGTACGCGATCGATGCGCCCATGCCGCAGCCTTGCGCGGTCAGCGTCATCTTCACTTCGACTTTGCGCGTGCCGTCGGGCTGGTCTTTGACCTCCATCCCATAAACCAGACCCAGGTCAACGATATTGACCGGAATTTCAGGATCGAAGCAGGTCTTGAGCTGATCCCACACCATCGATTCAAGGTCGCCGCCTCCGCCCGCCTGTGCGCCGCCCGCGTCCGCTGGCGTCTTGCCGATAGCATCGGCGTCCTTGCCCGCGATGCGAAAGAGTCCGCCATGCGCCGGCACCTGGACGGTGAACGTCCCGCCGAGGGACTGGGTGATATAGGCCTCGATACCTTTTTCGAGCGTGGTCTTGATGCCGGCTGGAATCTGCACGGCCTCGACCTCGCGCGCAATCAGAACTGGTTCCATCGCTGATTTTCCTCTGTGACTGAACTGCAATTGTAGACCGCCCGCCGCATCGGCGCCACTCGCGGAGGATAATCCTGCTCGCCGGCGACGCGAAGCGGCAGTCCTCGTGAATCAGACGGAGGATCCGCCCATAGCAGCTTTTTTCAATTTTACAAGGCTGAACAGTTCAGCCTTATTTTCATCGGCCCTGTGTGCAGAATAGGAAGCATCGAGATGCCGCGTGAGCGGCGGCCGTCCCGTAGCGGTGACGACTTATAGAGGAAAAAAAAACGAAAATAAAATACGAAGCGAATTCATTTACGTAATTCTCCAGCATTTATGCGGACAATTCCAAATTCTAAAGCTAAAAACTCGCTGAACGAACCCATGCGACTAACGACGTTCTATCGCTCGCAAGTGCCCGAGCATTGCCGTTGAACCTCCGGCGATGCTAGAGCGAAGATGCGACGAAGGTGATGAGGCAGGGTGGATGCAGGAATATCGTACACCACAGACAGTATCCGCGGGGTCCGAGCCGTTTTCCTCCGGCGATCCGCATGCGACCGTCCGCGAAAAGCTCTATGCGTTTCTCGAGTCTCATCCCGGCGGCGCCGACGCGAACGAGCTCGCGGGCCTGCTACTCAAGGGACTCTCTTCCGACACTGAACTCGGCGCGCAGCTTGTTTATCGACTGCTCGGCGGCGATCCGAATTTCGCTTTCGACGCCGCCACCGGGATGTGGTCGCTTAAGTCGAGCGACCGCTACCGCGTCGCGCTCGACGACGCGCAATTCACCGTCGTCGATCTCGAAACCACGGGCGGACGCGCCGGTCCCGGCACGATTATCGAGATCGGCGCATACCGGATGATCGGGCGGCGGCTGGTCGATTCTTTTTCCAGCCTGGTCCGCCCGCAGGGATTCATTCCGCGCTTCGTCACCGGGCTCACCTCGATCACGAATGAGATGGTTGCGTCCGCGCCGCCGATCGAGCGCGTGCTGCCGCAGTTCCGCGAGTTCATGGGCGACTCGGTGATGGTCGCGCACAACGCGGCGTTCGATCGCGGATTTCTGGATTTCGAGTTCCGGCGAATCTTCGGAATGGGTTTGCGCAATCCGGTCCTGTGCACGCTTCGGATGTCGCGCCGCTACGTGCCATCGCTGCGCCGCCGCCGGCTTGATTCGCTGGCCGAGCATTTTGGGCTCTCGACGGACGGGCGTCATCGCGGACTTGGCGACGCGCGGATGGCGGCGGAGATTCTTTCGATCTTCCTCGAGATCGCGGCGAAGATGGGAATTACGCGCCTGGATCGTCTGCTCGACGACCACGGCCGCGGGCTTTCCGGCCGCCGGTTCGAGCGTCACGTGCCGCCGGAAGAAATCGCCAAGCTGCCGCATACTCCCGGCGTTTACCTGATGCGCAATGCGCGCGGCGATATTCTCTATATCGGCAAGGCGCGCCGCCTGCGTGATCGGGTCAGCTCGTACTTCAACTCGGCGGTGAACGCGAAGACCGCCGAGCTGATCAGCCACGTTTACAAGATCGACACGCAACTGACCGCGTCGGCTCTGGAAGCCGCTCTGCTCGAAGCCCGGCTGATCCGCGAGCTCAAGCCGACCTACAACCGGATGCTCAAATCCGCCGCCCCCGCATACTTCATCAAGCTCGACCTGATGGACGATTTTCCGCGTATCGTTCTCACCACCAAGATGACCGCGCGCCTCGGCGTGATGCACCTGGGCCCGTTCATCGGGCGAAGGAGCCTCGACGGCTCGGTGCGCGCGCTCGCGCGGATTCTCGGGCTGCGCACCTGCACCGGCAAGCTTCATCCGGACGAGGATTTCTCGCCCTGCGTCTATGGCCAGATGGGCCACTGCGCCGCGCCGTGCAACACGAGTATCGGCGAAGACGGCTACGCCGATCGCGTACACAAGGCGCTAGGCTTCCTGCGCGGACAAAGCGGCGCGCTCCTGGGCGATCTGGCGCGCGCCCGCGACGACGCCGCCAAAGCGCTGCGCTACGAAGAAGCCGCCCGGATGCGCCGCGAGCTCGAAGCGCTCGCCACGCTGGCGCATCGCGCGTCGCGCCTTAGCGAAGTCGTGACCGAGAACAACCTGGTGATCATCACCGCAGACGAAAGCGCCCGCACCGCGCACGTCGTGCTGGCGGGGCGCCTCGCGATGACGCTGCCGCTCGATTCGCCGGACGCGGCGCGCGAGGTCTCTGCATTCGTCGCGGATAATTATGAGCGCTACCGCGCGCGTCCCATCATTCGCGGCGAGCTCGAAGCGATGACGATCGTCGCACGATGGCTCCACGAGCGAGCGTCCGACGAAGGGCGCTTGGTCTATTTAAGCGACGCCCGCCTCGATCCGGCCGTGCTGAGCGGATGAGCGTAGTTGCCCGCTCAATCTGAAACTCATAGAATCAGATAATCATGAAATCGCGTACCACCGCTAAGTCACGAATCAGCGCGACGGAAGCCTCGCGCAACTTTTCAGATTTGCTGAGTCGCGTGCGCTATCGCGGCGAATCGTTCATCGTCGAGCGCGGCGGCGAGCCGATCTGCGAGATCATCCCGGCTCGACCGAAGACGGTGAAGGGACGCGATCTAATCGGCTTGTTCCCGATTCTACCGCGACCAGACGACGAATACTTTGAGGCCGTGACCGACCACGTGCGCCACAATGCTACGAGCACGCGGAAGAAGCGTCAGTGAGGCTCCCGCCCGGAGCATCCGTATTTCAGAGAAAGTTCAGCCCTTCAGATTTTCTGCAAACAGCGCGAGCGTATGCGTCCACGCGTCCCTGGCTGCCGCAGCGTTGTACACGTCGGGACGCGTGTCGTTGAAGAACCCGTGAGAGCAGTCAGGATAGATCTTTACCTCGCCGCTTTTGCCGTACTTCTTGAGGTCGGCGGCAAGACGCTCGACGTCCTTGCGCTGGATCCATCCGTCGTTCGCATCGTAGGCGTAGAAGATCGGGCATCCGAGCTTCTCGATCTTGTCGTCGGAGGGAATCTCGCCATAGAACGGCGCGGTCGCGGCAATCTCGCTCGATTCGCACGGCAGCAGCATCGCGTAGCTTCCGCCCATGCAGTAGCCGGTGATTCCGATGCGGCTCGCGTGCGTTCGCTTCTGCTCGCGAATCCATCCGAGCGCCGCCTTCAGGTCGGCGATCCCGTCGTCCATCTTGAGCCCGCCCATCAACTGCGCCGCGGTATTCGGATCGCTCGCGACCTTGTGCCCCTGGCGCGAGTAGAGGTCGGGCGCGAGCGCTACGTAGCCCTCGCGCGCGAAGCGCCGCGCGATCTCCTTGGTGTTGGCGTTGAGCCCCCACCATTCCTGCACCACGATAACCGCAGGGCAGGGCGCACCGTCGGACGGTTCCGCGCTGAAGGCGTTGATGGTGCACGCGGGCCCCGCAAAACTGACTTCACGTTCGAGAATTTGCGCATCCGCCATCGTCGTGAACCTCGATCGCGGCGAGCATCGCGCCCGCCGATTTTACTATCCGAACTATTCGGCCGCGTTAACCGGGATAAAGCCGATCGATTTGTTGCGCAGCCTGATCTGCAAAAAATTTCCCGTGATGCCGATGACGTGCACGTACTTTCTGCGCTTCACCTGCGCGATTACGGCGCTGGTCGCATCAGGAGTCTGATAGACCGCCGAATTCTTCGTCAGCAGGAAGAGCTTGTTGAGCGGTTTGATCACGGGCGCCGCGGCTGCGCCCGCTGCCGGAGAGGGCTGCGCCGCCGCTGCAGTAGGCTCATCGGCGGAGGCCGCGACACCGGAGCTGTCGGCGACGACCTTTGGATCGATCGCGCGCGCCGCCGCCATCTCGGCCTCGCCCTCGCTCTGGCGGCCCGGTTCGCTTTCGAGCAGATTGGCGAGCGCGAGATGCGCCTCGGCGTCGCGCGGGTCCAGGCCGAGCGCGGTGCGAATTTCGGATTCGGCGTTGACCGGCCGGCCTTCCTTGCGCAAGGTGTTGGCCAACTGCAGGTAGTAATTTCCGCGCGACGGATCGAGCGCGATCGCGGCGCGATACTGCCCCTCGGCGAGGTGATCCTGTTCCTGGTCGAGATACAGATTGCCGAGCGCGACGTGCGCGGCCGGATTTTTCGGATCGAGCTCGATCACTTTCATGAACTCGATCTGCGCGGGGCCGGGCTTATGCTCGAACACGTACAGGTTGCCCGTCGCAACGTGCACGCGCGGGTCGTTGGGCGCGAGCTTCTCGGCGTCGGCGTAATCTTTTTCCGCGTCGCCAGGCTTGTTGTTCTGCATCGCGGTGTCGCCCGCCTGCAGATAATCCTCGACGCCTTTGTGACTGCATCCCGCTACCAGGACGATCGCCAATACCCCGGCGCTGAATGCAACGCCGGACCGCAGCCTCATCTTTTGGTCACCGTTCCCCATCGACACCTCCACCATCAAGTACGATTTGTCATCGTGCGGAAGTCACCGCGCGGCTCTTCAAACAAGTTGAGACTCGTTCGTAAATGCTGTCAAGTGAGAAGCTTTTTGATCGCCAGGAGTCGCACCGTGTCATTCCCGCGCGAGACGGCTGCGCGTGGCAGCGCTTCAGCGGGGTGCCGCTGGCACATTGCGGCGGTCCTTCCGATACCCTCCTCCCGCCGGAGAGCTTTGCGTAACCCAGCGCGGCAGTTGCGCGCGGTTTCCGTTAGTCGGCGGGTGCGTTATAGAGTGTCGCCGTGCGTGTGATTCTTATCGTCGCCAAAGAGCTTGGCCTGGCCAAGACCAGGCTCGGTCCCTTGATGCCCCAAGCCGAGCGCGGCGCGCTGGCCGAGGCAATGTACCGCGACGTGCTGGCCGCGGCGCTCGGTTCGCAGGCGGCGGAGCTGGTCGCGGTCGTGAGCTCGGACCGCGGTCTGCTCGAGACGGCGCGCGCGGCGGGGGCAATGGCGATCGATGAAGGCTATGCGCGCGGACTCAACCTTGCGGTTGCGATGGCGACGGCAACCTTGGCCGAGCACGGCGCCACCACGCTCTGCACGCTATTGTCCGATATCCCGATGATCACGGCGAGCGATATCGACGCGGTATTCGCTGCGATGGAAATGGAGCCGGGGCCGGGCGTGGTGCTGGTGCCCTCGCGCGATTTCAGCGGCACCAATGTTATCGCGCGCTCTCCGGCCGGGATCATCAGGACCCGCTTCGGACGTCAGAGCCTGGCAAAGCACCTGGACGATTGCCGCGCGCGCGCGGTGCCGTGCCAGGTTCTAAGGCTTGCGCGACCCGCGCTCGATCTGGATCTTGTAAACGACCTTTACGAATTTGTACGTATGGCTTCGACTACTCACACCTTGAACCAGCTTTCCCGCCTGGGAATTGCGCATCATTGAAATCCTTCGAAATCCTTCGCCAACGGATATAGCGGCAGTGGAAATGATTGAGCGGCTAGGCGCATCCATAATCGACGGAATTTTTGCGCTCGGAAATTTCATCCTGTTCCTGTTCTACTCGATCGTCTATGTGGTCGTGCCGCCCTACAAGGCGCGCCTTGCGATTCGCCAGATTCGGATCATCGGCGCCGATTCGCTGCTGCTGATCCTGCTGATCGGCGCGTTCACCGGGATGGTGCTGGGACTGCAGGGATACACCACCTTGCGCCGCTTCGGCTCCGAGGGCGCGCTCGGCACTGTGGTCGCCCTGACGATAGTGCGCGAGCTTGGCCCGGTCCTGGCCGCACTGATGATCGCCGCGCGCGCGGGCTCCGCGATGGCCGCCGAGCTCGGCTCGATGCAATCGACCGAGCAGGTTGACGCGCTCACCGTGATGGCAATCAACCCGGTGCAGTATCTCGTCTCGCCGCGGATGATCGCCGGCATCGTCAGCTTTCCGCTTCTGACCACGATCTTCGACGTGGTCGGAATCTGGGGCGGATGGCTGGTGGGATGCGGCCTGATGGGCGCGCCGTCGGGCGACTACTTTAATGGAATCGCGTCGCAGATGGGCTCGCACGATATCGCGCTCGGTCTCTACAAGGCGCTCACTTTTGGCGTCATCGTGATGTGGGTGTCGTGCTACAAGGGCTACCACGCGCAGCGGATGGCGACCGGAGTCAGCCGCGCAACTACCGAGGCAGTGGTCGTGTCGAGCGTTCTAATCCTGGCTGCCGACTATATCCTTGGCGCGCTTCTTCTGTAACATGGCGCACTTGGCATCACTTCTTCCCCTGAGCATCGGATGAACTCAGAAACCAACGGCAAGACCGATCGCGACGATTCCGGCAACGCGATCACAGTGCGCGGCCTGCGGCGCAGCTTCGGCCGCCAGGTGGTGCTCGACGGGGTTGATCTCGAGGTGCCGCGCGGAAAGATCGTCACCATCGTCGGGCCGTCGGGATGCGGCAAAACCGTCCTGCTGAAGCATCTCAATTTGCTCCTGCGTCCAGACGCCGGCTCGATCGTTATCGACGGGACGGAAGTAACCAGGCTTCGCGGGAAGGCGCTGAATTCGGTGCGCGAAAAGTTTGGGATGTTGTTCCAGGCGGGCGCGCTGTTCGATTCGATGACGGTGTTCGACAACGTTGCCTTTCCGCTGGTCGAGAAAACCACGTTCAGCCGCGAGGAGATTCGCGCCAAGGTGCTGGAAACGCTAACCGCCGTAGGGCTTCAGGGCATGGAAGAAAAATATCCGTCCGAGATGAGCGGCGGGATGCAAAAGCGCGCGGCGCTTGCGCGCGCGCTGGTGCATAGCCCCAAGATCCTGATGCTCGACGAGCCGACCACCGGACTCGATCCGACCCGCACCGGCGCGATTCACGAGCTCATCCGCGCGACCCAGAAGAAGTTCGAGCTGTCGGTGGTGATGGTGAGTCACGACGTGCCGGCGGTGTTCCAGGTCTCGGATCGCGTCGCCTTCATGCATCACGGCAAGATGCGGCTGACCGGAACGGTGGACGAAGTGATGGGTTCAAGCGACGACGAGTTCAAACGCTTTCTGGCGGGCCGCGCCTCTGGTGACGACCTGGAAAACAACCAAGTGAGTTCGTAGAGACCCAAAGCAAGTAAATGTACGCAAGCCGCACAACGCAATTTATCGTCGGGATTTTCGGGCTGCTCGGAATTCTTGCGCTCGTGATCCTGTCTTTCCGCCTGGGCCAGATTTCGATCATTCCGCCGCCCGGCTATACCCTCTACGCGAGCTTCGACAATATCGCGGGCCTGAAGCCGGGTGACGAGGTCGAGATTGCGGGCGTCCACGTCGGCCGCGTGCAGTCGATCGAGCTCAAAGAAGAACGCGCGCGCCTGGCGATGCGGATCGACGACGGTATCGCGGTTGATAACGACGCGATCGCCTCGATCCTCACCAGCGGACTTATCGGCAGCAAGTATGTCTCGATCGCTCCAGGACCGGGCGAGAAGACCCTGGTCAACGGCGACACGATCAGGCAGACGCAGTCGGCGTTCGTGATCGAAAACGCGATCGGGCAATTGATCAACAACGCGGGATCGTCTTCGTCCAGCAAAGATTCCGGCGGAGCCGGAGCCTCGGGCGGCGGCGACAATGACATCGGCGCGCCTCCGGGATTGGCGACTCCGTCGGCAAAAGCTTCTCCGGCCGCGAGCGGCGGAAAAGAAAAAAAACATTCCGCTCCGGCCAGTAAATCGTAGAATCAAATTCGGAACAATTCGATGGAGAATACTCAAGTGACAATGGCAACGCGTCCCCGCCCGATTGCGGGCTTCCTCAAGACCGCCACGATTCTCCTGCTCGGCGCCGCATTCATCCTCGCCGCCGGAGTTCGTCCCGCGCTCGCCGCGGATGATCCGATGGCAGTGGTTCAGCAGACCGTCAACGACGCGCTTGGCGTGCTGCGTAACAAACAGGTGCCGCCCGAACAGCGGCGCGACCAGCTCAGGCAGATCATCTCGCGCACCTTCGATTTCACCGAGATGTCACGCTCCGCGCTGGGCTATCACTGGAAGCAGATCACGCCTGCTCAGCAGCAGGAGTTCACCACCGTTTTCACGACCTTTATCGAGGACTCGTACCTGGCAAAGATCAATGATTACTCGGGCCAGCAGGTCCAATTCGTTCGCCAGACCAACGACGGCGCGCAATACGCGGAAGTCGCAACCAATATCGTGCAGCAGGGCAAGCAGCCGATTGCGGTCAATTACCGGCTGCTCAGCGAGAACGGCCAGTGGAAGATCTATGATGTGACCGTCGAGGCGATCAGCATTATCGCCAACTATCGCAATCAGTTTAACCGGGTGATGAATAACCAGGGCTACCCAAAATTGATCGCGGATTTGAAGAGCAAGCAGGCTTCGCTGGCGGCATCGCTTGGCGATCGCCATTGAGTTGGCCATCCCTTGCCACAATAAGGCGGCATGGTACGCTATGGCTCGGCCAGCGCCGCCGAGAGTGCACGTCACTTTGGCTTTCCCCGCGTCGGCATGGAGAAGGAAACTATGAGATCGGTTCGTAAATCGGCCGCGATATCGCGGATAGTGGCGGCGGTTGCCGCCACTGCGATCGCTGCCTGTCTGATACCGACGGCCTCGGCGATGGCCCAGGACGTCGCGCCTCTGAGCACGAATAAATCACCGCAGGCGGTCAACGAGCCCTCGCAAGCGATTCCCCCGGGCGAGGACCAGGGCGTCTATAGCGATCCGCTGGCGCCGTTCAATGAATCGATGCTCACGTTCAATCTCAAACTCGACGACTGGGTTCTGCGCCCCGTTGCGTCGGGATATGCGTTCATCGCCCCCGAGGTGGTGCGCCAGAGCGTGGGGCGTTTTTTCGACAACGTCAACGTGATTCCGCGCTTCGCGAACAATCTTTTCCAGCTCCGCTTCGCGGATGCGGGCGGCGAAGTCGCCCGGTTTGGAATCAACAGTACTCTCGGCGTGGCGGGATTTTTCGATCCGGCCGACGCGTGGTTCGGACTGAAAGAACATAACGACGACTTCGGCCTGACCCTGCGTTATTACGGCGCTCCGACCGGACCGTACGTGATGCTGCCATTCTTCGGACCTTCCACAATCGGCGACACTCTCGGAATGATCGTCGATGGCGCGATGAATCCGATGAGCTATCTGTTGCCGTGGTACGTATATATTCCGGCCGACGTCGGACAGCGGGTGGGTGAGGCGATCAACTACCGATCGCTGCATATGAACCAGTTCGAAGAAGCCGACCGCTATGCGGTCGATCTCTACGGCGCGGTTCAGGATGCGTACCTGCAGACCCGAGTTCACGAGACGAAAGAGCTGAAACAGTAGCGCGACTGCGCGTCTCAACCGACAATCAAACGCGCCGCGCGGCAATCACGCGGCGCGTCTATTTTCTCCCGCTGCCGTCGCGCGCTGAGGGGGTTTACTGCATCAATCCCCGGCCGAGTTCATCGCACATGCTCCCATGCATGATAGGAACTGCGCACCAGCGGTCCTGACTCGACGTGCCGAAAACCTAACGCCCGCGCTTCTTTCCCAATCTCCGCAAATTCCGTGGGCGTTACATAACGGACCACCGCCAGATGCTCGCCCGACGGGCGCAAGTACTGCCCGATCGTCACGATGTCGCATTCGATGCCGCGCAGATCGCGCATCACGCTCATCAGCTCACCGCGCTCTTCGCCGAGCCCCAACATCACTCCCGCCTTGGTCAAGACTTCGCGCCCAAGCGCACGCGAGGTCTCCTTCGCATGCCTCAGCACCGCCAGCGAGCGCGCGTAATTTCCGCCCGGGCGCACGCCGCGGTAAAGACTCGGCACGGTTTCGATATTGTGGTTGTAGATATCGATTGGCGCGCGCACCACCGTCTCGACGCTTGCGAAGTCTCCTTGAAAATCCGGCACCAGCACCTCGACCCGCGATGCCGGAAGCTCCTGCTTGATAGCGCGCGCGGTGGCGGCAAAATGCGCGGCGCCGCCGTCGGGCAAATCGTCGCGATCGACCGACGTCACCACGACGTGCTGCAACCCGAGCCGCGCGACCGCTTGCGCGATCCTGCCCGGCTCTTCGGGATCGAGCGGCCTCACTTTGCCGTGCGCGACCGCGCAGTAGGGACAGTTGCGCGTACATACGTCGCCCATCAGCATGAACGTGGCGGTGCGATGCGAAAAGCATTCGCCGATATTCGGGCAGCATGCTTCCTGGCAGACGCTGTGCAGCTTGAGCTCCGAGAGGATTGATTTCGTGCGCAGGTACTCGGCCGATGCGGGCGCGCGCACTTTGATCCAGTCGGGATGTTTTCGCTCGGGTATCACTCGATTCGATCCTCAGCCATCACCTGCGGCGGGTCAACCAACGCCCACAGCGCCGAAGAATCTATTGATTCAATCGAGTCGTACCCGAAGGTTGCGCGAAAGAACTCTGCGAGAATCCCCGAGAATTGTGCAACGCTGATTTCGGGCCGGCCGAGCCGCGTGATCGAGGTCATCTCGCATCCTTCGATTCCGCACGGCACGATCGATTCGAAAAACGAGAGATCGGGGCACACGTTGAGCGCCAGGCCGTGATACGTGACCCAGCGCCGGATACCGACGCCGATCGACGCGATCTTTCGCGGGCCATTCCACACCCCGGTTAGACCGGGACGGCTGCGCGCCTCGATACCGCATCGTGCGAGCGCCGCGATCATCGCGGCCTCGAGCGCGCGCAGATATTTCGCGACGTCGCGCGCATTCCCCTCGAGCTTCACGATCGGATAGGCGACGATCTGGCCAGGCCCGTGGTAGGTCACCTGCCCGCCGCGCGAGACCCGCACGACCGGAACCTCCGGACGCGGCGCGACGATGAACTTGTCATCGGCAGCGCGCCCGAGGGTATAGACATGCGGATGCTCCAGCAGCAGGAGCGTGTCGCCGATTGCACCCGCGAGCCGCGCCTGCACCATCGCGGCTTGCAGCGCGAGCGCGGGGCGATAATCCACGATGCCAAGCTCCGCGACCGCGAGATTTCGATGCTCGAGGTTCATGGCATTTAGAAGTTGATCGATTCGCCGTCGGCCGCGAGCGCCGCTTCCATGATCGCTTCGGACATCGACGGATGCGGATGCGCCATCTTACCGAATTCCTCGGTGGTCGCTTCGAGCGTCTTTCCGAGAACCACTTCCGCGATCATGTCGGTCGCGCCATGGCCGATTATCTGGCAACCGATCACCTCGCCATATTTTTTCTCCGCGACCATCTTGGCGAAGCCCTCGGTGTGGCCGATCGCGACGGCCTTGCCGAGCGCGCGAAACGGAAACTTACCGACCTTGACGTCAATCCCGCGCGCACGCGCCTCGGCCTCGTTGAGTCCGACCGTCGCAACCTCAGGCTCGCAGTAAATGCATCCCGCGATCGAGAGCAGGTCGAAGCCCGGCTCGCGCACCCCGGCCATGATTTCGACCGCGGCGATTCCCTCCGCCGAGGCCTTGTGCGCGAGCAGCGGAGGACGAATCACGTCGCCGATCGCATAGATAGTCGGCGCGGTGGTTCGAAACGAATCGTCCACCTTGATGAAACCGCCGCGCTCGAGCTCGACGCCGGCTTGGTCGAGCCCGATACTGCCGCTGAGCGGCGTGCGCCCGACCGCGACCAGCACCGCTTCCGCCTCGACCGATTTCGCCGCGCCCGCCGCGTCGAGCGTGACGTTCCACGTGCCGCCGTTTTTTGCCATCGATTTGAAGCCGTGCCCGAGCATCACCTGGACCTTGCGCTTGATGAACGACTTGCGCAGCTCCTCGGCGATCTCGGTGTCGAACCCCGGGAGCATCTGCTTTTCCAGCTCGACGATCGTCACCGCGGTTCCAAAGGCCTGGTAGAAGTAACCGAACTCAAGCCCGATCGCGCCGGCGCCGATAATCACGATGCTCTTCGGAAGCACGTCGTGCACCAGCGCTTCCTTGCTGGTCATCACGCCGTCGCCGATTTTCATTCCCGGAAAGAGCCGCTCGTTCGAGCCTGCGGCGAGCAGGATTTTATCCGCTTCGAGGGATCCGAATGCCGGCGCGGGCTTGTCTTCGGTTTGGGTCAACGCGACGGTGTTCGGTCCTGCGACAGTGGCATTCGCTTCGAAAAAATCAATGTTATTTTTCTTGAAGAGAAAGCGCACACCGCGAGAAAGCTTTTCGGCGGCGGCGCGCGAACGGGCGATCACTTTTTTGAAATCGACCGTCACCGTGCCGGTCTCGATTCCATGTTCCTTCGCCGCGCCGCGAATCGTTTCCATCGCTTCGGCCGAATTGAGCAGCGCTTTGGACGGGATGCATCCCCAGTTCAGGCAGACCCCGCCGGGCCGGTCGCGTTCGATAACCGCGACCTTCATTTTGAGCTGGCTCGCGCGAATCGCCGCGACATAGCCGCCCGGTCCGGAGCCGATAACGATCAGATCATAACGTGTATTGGCCAAGATGAAGTCCTTTGCGTGCACGAGCTTACACGAGCCGCATCGCCATATTTACGATATCACTTGCGCGCGCGGGAGCGACGATCTCGATCGGCGATCGCAGGGATCGGAACGCACGGCTATAGATGCTAGCGGCGATTTCCGGCTCCGCGTGCCCTTCACCCGCGATAATCGCGCGTCCGGTCTTCGCGATCGATCCGGCGACGACCGCGAGATCGAACGGAACCAGCGCGCGAAGATCGATTAGCTCAGCGCCGACTCCGCGATCTTCCAGAATCGCGGCCCCCGCCTTCGATTCCTCCACTGCGTGCGAATACGCCACGATGGTCAGCTCCGCGCCACCGCGAATGATCCGCGCGCCGTCGAGCGGCGCCACGTATTCAGGATCGTCCGGCACCTCGCCGCTCAAGTCGTAGAGCAAGCGATGCTCCAGTACGATCACCGGAGTGCCGTGCCGAATCGCCGACTTGAGCATCCCTTTGGCGTCAGCTGGCGACGCCGGTGCGAGCACACAAATCTCCCGCCCGATCGCGGCGGACGCGACGGCTCCATTATCGCCGAGCGGCGCACGAACAACGATTGGCAGCGTGGGATGGTTCAGCAATTGCCCCGCCACCACGAGCGCGAGTGCGGCGCGTCGCATTTCAACCACTGGCACAAGGCCGCCCATCGCGGCTCCAATCGCGACCGCCACCAGCGACGCGTCGGAACGCGGCGCGTCGCGAATTCTACGCTCTCCGAATTGCGCGAGCATCCCGGCGGTGACTCCGAACGCGCCACCGCCGTATCCGATTCCTTCGCCAAGCATAAACACGCGCTCATCGCGGATGAGTTCCTCGCGCAGCGCGCTGGCGATCGCTTCCCGGTAGCTGATTATCGGCATGGCGGAAGATTGTCCGCGAAGACGGCCGCCTCATCGAGAAGGCGCTCGATATCGCCGTCTATCTGATCCAGGCCCGCCGCCGCGTAGCCGTCCTGATCGATCATTCGTAGCCTCATCGTCGCAATCGGATCGCGCTGGAACGCGATTCGATCCCCATGCGAGCGGCTGGGCCGGTACGTCACCGCGTCGATCAGTGACGGTCCTTCTCCTGCCCGCGCGCGCTCGAGCGCGGCGGCCACGGCGCCATGAACCTCCAGCACTTCCATTCCGTCCACGCGCGTACCGCTCATCTTGTACGACGCGGCGAGCCGATGGAGTTGTTCCTGGCAGACGGCGTTGTCGGCGATCGTGCCCATCGCGGAGAAATTGTTCTCGCACACGAACACCACCGGCAAGTTCCACAGCGATGCGAGATTGAGCGCCTCGTGGAACGCGCCCTGCGAGAGGACCTGGTCGCCGAATATGCAGCAGACGGCGTGCGGCGCTTCATCGTACGCGATCGACAGGCCGAGCCCGGTTGCGATCGCAAGCGCGTCGGGCGCGTGTGCAAAATGCAGGTCCGCATCCAGCTCGCTAATCGCGTAGCGAGAGATTTTGCCGCACCGATACGCCATCGCGATCTTCACGTCGGCGCCCGCAGCGATCCGATGACCATGGCCGCGATAGGCGCTCACCAGGTAGTCGCGCTTCACGAGCGCGAGAATCGCGCCGGTGGAGGTCGCCTCCTCACCGCGGTAAAGACTCGCGTGCGCGGAATCGCTCAGGCCGATCGCGGCGGCGCGTTCGTCGAAACGCCTCATCAGCAGCATCGCACGGTACAGCTCGAAGGCTCGTTCGACGGAAACGGCAGGTGCATCCGGTTCAGATTTTTCCGCGAGATCCTTCTTTTCGGTTTCCATGGGCGGCAGAGCTCTACGCTAGACCAACCGCCTCTGCCGGGAAACGACCCTCGGCGGCTAGTGGACCGGCGAGATAGTGGAAGAGCGGGGCGCGCCGGGCGTCGCGACGGGAACCGGCACGGGGCGAAGGCGATCGGCATACAGGAGCGCGCGCTGGAAGTCTGCACGATTTGCAAGATTGTCCACCGCGCGGCTGAGCGCCTGATCCAGCCCGGCGGCGCGATTGTCGCCGATGGGATCCTGGTCGTTGCGTCCGCCGTCACCGGAGACCGCCTGGTAGAATGTCACCGCGCCATCGCGTGCGACCACCTGCGCGTTCATCACCAGCGTCGCGTGCGCGTCGCCCGCGCGCCAGTTGGGTTGAAAGGTCGAGTAGAGCTGCGACAGCTCCAGATTTATTGTGACTGGCGCATTCGCGGCTACGGTGAACCCGCGCATCGTGAGCGCCTGTTCCATCGACTTTTGCAGTACGTAGTCAACGTCGTTCTTGATCGTGATCTGCGCCGACTCCTGCTCGACGCTGTCGAGCGTCTGGCCGACATCGATCTTGTCGCTGCGAACGTCGCGGACATTGACTCGCACCGCGACCCGATGAGCCCCCGCGACCTGGCTGTAAACCGGAGACGGCAGATATTCGATTTCGACTCGCGACGGATAAACGCTCGAGCATCCCGCGGCGAGCGCCGCAAGCGCGGCAGACATAATCGTGCCGATGAGCACAGCGCCGATAGATATGCGCGAAAAGCTTTTCTGCGGGTGCGGCACGGATGGGTTGCTAACACGCGCTCTGCGCGCAAGGCAATCGAGGGCGTGCAAAACGAATCAATCCACGAGCAGCAGCTTCAACTGCGCCGCCATCGCGACCGGAGAAAACGAACGGCGATGAATCGGCGAGGGGCCTAGCCGCTGCACCGCCTCGATGTGCTCGGCCGTGCAATAGCCCTTGTGTTGCGCCAGTCCGTAGCCGGGGAAGCGCGCGTCGAACTCGACCATCATGCGGTCGCGCGTAACCTTGGCAATTATCGACGCCGCGGCGATACAGAAGCTCTTGCGGTCGCCGCCGACGATATGAGTCTGCGGAAGCTCGAGCCCCGGGATATTGCGGCCGTCCACCAGCACGTGCTCGGGCGTGCGTCCGAGAGCCGCGATCGCGCGGCGGCTCGCGCTCATCGTGGCCCAGAATATGTTGATCCGATCGACTTCTTCGACTTCGGCAACTCCGATTCCGACCGCGAGCGCGCCTGCGCGGATCGGTTCGAACAGCGCCTCGCGTTTCTCGGGCGGAAGCTGCTTGGAGTCGTGCACGCCCTTGATAAATTTCTCCGGCGCGAAAATCACCGCGGCCGCGACCACCGGACCCGCCATCGGACCGACTCCAGCTTCATCGACGCCCGCGACTTCGGTGCATCCGCTCACCCACAGGCGGCGTTCATAGCGAAGGTCGGGCCGCTTGGACATGGCGTTACGCGAGCCTCTTGAGGCGCGCCTTGCGCACAGTTTCGGCGACCCCATCGGGATCTCTGATATCGCGCAGATGGATCGCGAAGTCGGCGCTCGCGGCGGACGCGATCGTGACGTCGCCCAGGCCGAGCACCCGCTGCATCAAACGCTTGGAAACCTCAACCGAGCGGATATCCGCGAGCTCCATTTCGCGGCGAGAGGTCGCCAGAATTCCGCGCTGCTCGAAGATTCGATCGGAAGTGACGGTCCAGCTCTGACGCCGCCGCTGAATCATCGCGTTAACGATTGCAATCACTCCTAGCCCCATCAGCACAAATCCCGCGGGCCAAATCTTCGGGTTTTTCTGGAGCGTCTCTCCCAGCACGATTGCGCCGCCGACAATCAGCACCCCGCCGACGACCATCGAGTTAGCATACCGCCACATCGAGGGGTTGATCTTCTCGAGCGTGTACTCGCGCACCGCCGCCGGCTTGGGCGCGAACATCCGCGTGCCGCAGCGCGAGCAAAACTGCGCGCCCTGAGGGCATTCATTTCCGCACTGGGGACATCGCATCGCGCCGCGCTTCCACCTCCCGCCCTGATTCGAGATTATGCTGAAACGATCGCGCGATAGGCAACCTCAATTCAAACACCAAGGCACCAGGCGGACTTGATGGTTGGATTGGGTTGGGCGCTTTCCGTGTGCACGCGGGGCGTGGTAATCCTCGTCTTATGAAATTCGGACTATTCGGAATCAACAATGGCGCTTGTGCTTCCCCAAAAACCGCGACTGCCGTAGCGCGCGCGGCCGAACAGGCCGGATTTGAGAGCCTGTGGACGGGAGAGCACGTGATCGTTCCCGACCCGCAAGTCCCGCCGTCGCCGGTCGCGCCCGACTATCCGATGCTCGACCCGGCGATCGCGCTCGCGTTCGTCGCCGCGCACACCGAAAAGATCCGCCTCGGCACCGGGATAATCATTTTGCCGCAGCGCAATCCGGTGGTGCTGGCCAAGGAGCTGGCGACTACCGACGTACTCTCGAACGGGCGGCTGATTTTCGGAATCGGAGTCGGCTACCTCAAACCGGAGTTCGACGCGATTGGCGCTCCGTTCGATCACAAGGGCGCGCGTAGCGAGGAATATCTGGCCGCGATGATCGCGCTATGGTCACAGGCCAAGCCTGAATTCAACGGACGATGGGTGAAATTCAAGGGCGTCAATACGATGCCGCGGCCGGTGCAGAAACCGCATCCGGAGATCGTCTTCGGCGGACACAGCGCAGAGGCCTTTAGCCGCGCCGCGCGGCTCGCAAAGGGATGGTACGGGTTCGCGCTTGACCTCGAGAGCAGCAAAAAGTGCATCGCCGGCGTCAAGGAGGCGTGCACGAAAGCGGGGCGCAGTTTCTCCGAAGTCGAGATCAGTGTCACTCCACGCGGTAAGGTCGATCTTGATACGGCCCGCCGATTTGCCGAGGCGGGAGTGCATCGGCTGATACTGCTGCAAAGCGGAACCGACGAGGCTTCGATCCTGAAGCAGGTGCGCGAAGTCGGACGAGATCTGATCGGCCAGGTTTAAGCGCGGATCGGCGCATTGCGCGCTCGCGCGAGGCGCGGGATCAGTGCCCGGCCCACGCCATCCGATGGGGATCCAGCGAGTCCGGTCGGACCATCCCCATGTTGATATACCAGCCTTCTGGCTCCTTGGTGTCGTGGCCCGGCGTATAAGAGACGGTGGCAAAACCGGTATCGACGTCTTCATCGACCATCGCGGTCTGGAAGATTCGATTGAAAGGATAGACAGCCACTTTGGCGTCGATCGCTGATCGATCGCGATAGGCAGTGAAGAGCGCCAGCGTTTTCCACAACGCTCCGTCCTTGCTGTATTGGTCGGATGCAGTGATGAACCATCCCTCGGAATCGATATAAAAGATGCGCTTCGGGATGCTCAGACCGCTGCTGCCGATGTCCCGATGCCATGACAGCGGCTTCTGGGTCGCCTCGACGATGTACAACTGCCGCATCTCCCAATTCTCGGGGCATACGGTGCGGTTGTTGTCGAATTCGCACGCCTGTGCCGGAAGATTCGCGGCGTGCACGACTGCGAGCATCGGCTTGATGCCGAGCAGGCGATAGTTGAAATCTTCGATCTTCGCCGCAAACCCGGAATAGGAGTCAGGATCGATAGTGCTCGCATCGGTGGCGTCGGACTGCATATCGGCTCGGCCGCGCCGGATGCGGCGCGCGTTCGGAATATACATCCAGATGTTGTCCTCGAGAGTGGGTGCGATGTACCGATAGCGCAGTAGCCGAATCCGCGCAGGGCGGCGGGTTCGAGCACCGGGAAGGCGCCGAAACGGTAACGGATGCCGCTGGTCTGCGCATCGGGATCGGTCGGGATTGGCTGCACTTCCGTGCGCCCGATATTGGAGTAAGTGGAGACGTGCGCGGTTGTGATGTGGATTACAGGCTGACCGGCAATCACGTCTTTTTCGCGATGACTTATGGTTTCGACGTTGCGGATTTCCGAATCATCGGTGGCGACCGGCCGGTAACTGAAATTCCACATTACTTTCGGAGCGACCTGCGGGTCGTTCGGGTCCAGCAGCGGAAACGGCAATCCGGCGACGTAGTTTTCCAGAAACCCCTGATCGCTCAGGCGCACTTGCGGCGCATACTTTTCGGTCGCGCTCTGGTAGGGGGGAGGCCATGCGAGGCGCGCGGCCGGAACGATCGTCATTCGCATTCCCTGTTTAACCAGGAACAGGTTGCCTGGGTTTACCAGATCTGCCACCGCCGCCGCGTTGTCGGGCGTGATGACCTCGCCGGGCTTGACCGCGGCGGCGTCTGCTAGGAGCGGAAAGACCGCGGAAACCAGGGCGGCCAGCGCAAGCATCGAGAGGTACCGCATGATCGACCTCCGGTTAACAGCCCTCGACCAGTCGCCTCGAGTTGGAACGGCGGCGATGTATCCAGAATACACGCAAAGGCGGATGCGACAAGCGGCTCTCGCCCGTCCCAGCGAATCTCGCGGCCGCCCGATTCCTGATTGCCTCCAGCGGCTGGCACGGTTGACTTACGATTTGCATCGGTTCCCTGGGGAACCAATGCCAGATACCGTCAGGGCGGCGGCACGATGGCCCTAAGCGCTTTGTTATGCGCTTGGGACTGCCAATTTCTCGTCATCGCGGCAAAATCCGAACGTCCGCAAAGATACAAGTTGTTAAAGAGCGATTCTATTTGCAGGCGATCGAGACGCGAAATCTTCGGCACGGCGTTTGCGTTGACAGAAAGTCAACTCGGCGACGACGAGCAAGCACAGCAAAGGAGGGCAAGCGAGCAATGATGAAGAACGACAGTAGCCACGTGTTAACAGTAAAAGAACTCTCGGACTACCTGAAGGTTCATCCGTCCACGATCTACCGGCAGCTCAAGCGCGGCAAGTTGCCAGCGTTCAAGGTCGGCAGTGATTGGCGGTTTAATATCGAATCTATCGACCGGTGGCGTTTGGAGCAGGACGCATTTCGCGGTGCGTCCATCTAAGTCTCGGAACTGACTTCGGGGAAAGAGGGGAATGTGGTCGATGAGGCGCCTCCTGGCAGTGTGTTGGAAGGATGATCTCAACCCTGCCAGGGGGGCGTCGGCTGACGAAGTCGCTAGGCGGTATCCGCCGGGTCGGCGACGCGCAGAAAATCAAACGCGAGCCATCCGCGCAGGGGATCGACCCGGCTCACCTGCACCATGATTGGTGTATCGTCGGCGAGCTCGGGAGCGCCGCGCAGGGTTCCGCGCACGACGTAGTCAACCAGCTCCGCACCGGCGCCGTCGCGGGTAGCGCTCGCGCGCAACGCCTTATCGACATAGCGCTCGAGATAGCGGAGCGTCCAGTAGCGTTTGGCGCGGCGCTCGAGTTCACGGCCCGAGGTCTCGGCATTTTCAGCTCCGGCCAGCACGGTAAGCAACTCTTCGACGCTATAGGCTTGCGCCTTCGGATTAGAAAGCGCCGCTAGCAGTTGGCGCTGTAACACCAGGTCGGCATAACGCCGGATCGGCGAGCTCAACTGCGCGTAGTAGTCCAGTCCGATTCCGGCATGAAACTCCGGGTACATCGAGAGCCGCGGCCGCTGCATCGCCGCGTCGCCGCGCATGTCAGGCTGCACCCGGTAGATAATCGGAATCCGGTTCTCCGCGGCGAAGCGCGCCGCGACAAAGTTGCTCAGCACCATGAATTCCGCCACCAGCATCCGGCTCGGCGAATTCGAATCCAGCAGGAAGATCTCGATCTCATCCTCGCGCACGCGGACCTTGGTCTCCCGCCGATGCATCAGCATCGCGCCCGCGGTGCGGCGGCGCTCGCGCAGCCGCTCGGCAGCATCCGCAAGCATTGCGAGCGTCGATAACGCGGGATCGCTTGCGGGTTTGCCCGAAAGAATTCGATCGGCTTCCACGTAATCGAGGCGGCGCGATACTGCGATTTTGGACGGATAGATCGACGCGTTCAGCACCTCGCCCGTCGGCGAGATCGTCACGTCGGTAGTCAGCACCGGACGCTCGCTGCCCGCGATCAGACTCGCGGCCGCGCACGAGACCGGGTCGGGCAGCATCCGGATGGTGGCCTCGGGAAGATAGACGGTAGTCGCGCGCGCCGCCGCCTCGATATCCATCGCGTCGCCCTTGGTCACAAAGTCTGATACCAGCGCGATATGGACGCGTACTCGGAGCGAGCCGTCCGGCAACGCTTCGCATCCGAGCGCGTCGTCAATCTCGACAGTATCCTCGTCGTCAATCGTTATCGTGTAACCGCTATCGGCAAGCGGACGCGCCGGTGGGGCCGCTGCCACTGCCTCGGCCAGTGCAGCCGAACTGAATTCCTCGCGCAGGCCGGCTACCAGCGCAAACCGCGGCGCCCCAGGACGGGCTCCGAGCCGTTCGAGAATCTCGAAGGCGGCCTCGGCGGAATCGAGGTCCGGTGCCACAGCCGCCAGCATCAGGCTGAGCTCGCGCGAGCGGGCAAAAGGATTCTTCAAGTACTTGTTTAAGTCTTCGCTGAGCGCCGCCGCTTCCTCCGCGCTGGGCCGCGCGTCAGAGGTAAGGACTTCCCGCAGCGTCGTCTGGATCCGCCGATAGTCGTCGCTGCGCGTGCGGACGCGCTCTTGCTGGACGCGCAGGCGCTCGACCTGGTCGGATGCGCGAGGCACGAAATCCATGTGCCGGCGCGTGAAGTAGAGCCGGTCGCCGATCAGCGCCTCGAGCATCACCGATTCGGCGATCGCCGAGCGCCGTCCGAAAAACAGATCCGCCAGCTCGGGAGCGGTGAAGCTACGCCCCTGCTCCTGCACGATTTCCCAGAGCAGATTGAGGTCGAGCTCGCGCGCAAGCGCCGTGCGCTCGGCTTCGAGCGCCGCGATCGCGCCGCCGGCGGCCTCGCGAGCGGGACGGCGCTCCGGATGCGCTATCATCACGAGGTCGCGCGCGATCAGACGCTCGCGGCCGTCAGCGCCGAGCACCGCGAGGTGGCGCTCCTGCTCGCGCAGCGCAAGCGCGGCGCGAAAGTGCCCCTCGTCGAGGTACTCGACAATCGCGCCGGCGTAGCGGCCCGGATATTTTGCGTCTGTCGCCATCGCAGATTTCATTTTGACGATGCCCGTGGACAAAGACTATATGAAAGGGCGAACCGATGGCTCGAAACCAGATTGAAGTCGATTTGCCCGACGAGCTGGCCAATTCGCTTAAGCGGGTAGCCGAAGCGCTGGGAATCACGACGCTTGGCGAGGCTGCGATTATCGCGATCGCGGACTGGACCTCGCGCCGTGCCGCCGAGCTCGACAATCTCGATCCAGACCGCAGATATTTCGTGAACGAGGCGTTAGATGAACTCATCCACAAGAAAGACCGGTAACCTCCTCTTCATCATCTTCAGCATTGGGGCCACGGCGGCTGTCGCGCTGGCCGCCGCAATCTCGATTACCGCGGGGGCAGCGCTCGCCAAGGCCAAAGGCGTTGACGTCGAGATTCCATTCGACGGTTCTCAGCTCAAGACCCCCGAGATCAAGCAGCCGCTTTATTTGCAACCTGTCGGCGGCAGCCTAATCGTGTCCGACGCGGCGGGTGGCGTTTACTCGGTCACGATGTCGGGCGGGACGAAGACGATTGCCGACAAGACCAAGGTTCCGCATCCGGGTGGGCTCGCGGAGGCACCTGCTGGATTTGGCTCATACGCGGGACAGGTGTTCGTGCTCAACGCGCCCGACGGTCCCAAGGGCTCGTGCGAGGTCGATCGAATCGACAAGTCCGGGACGGTCAGCGTGTTTGCAAAGCTGCCCGACGTTGGCGCAAACAAACCCACCGTCTGCCGCGACCTGGAGTTCGCTCCGGCCGGCGCTTACGCGGGCAAGCTCTACGCGGCGGTTTCCGGCAACTCAACGATCTACGCGGTCGATTCATCGGGTAAAGCGAGCGCGTTCGGCACCTTCGACAAGCCGCTCGCGTTCGATCTCAGCGCAATCGCGTTCGCGCCATCGAGCGACAGCAAGGCTGCCGGCAAGATGCTGGTCGGGATGCGTCCGCGGATGACCGGTGCGTCGAAGATCGGGCGCATATCGGTGGTCGGTCCCGACGGCAAGATGAACAGCGATCCCTACCTGGTCGGATTCATCAACCCGACCGGGTTCGGTACTTCGCCGTCCGGCTTCGGCACCTACGGCGACACCTTCATGATCGCCGACATGGGCAAGCCCGCCGAGAGCGGCGGCACCGAAGACGGCGCGGTCTATCGCGTTTACAAAGACGTCGCGCGCCCGTTCGTCGGCAACGTCGCCGACCCGAACTGTATGAGGTTCGTCGGCAACAAGATGGTGCTGGCCGACCCGTCGGCGAAGGGCGTGGGCTCCGGCGCGATCGTGGTGATCTCCTCGATGATGTAGCGGCGGTGAATCGGAAGCGAGGCTCAATGCCCGAAGAGGAAAAGAAATCCGCAGCTCGGAGGATGGACGTCTACTCACAGCCTCTGATTGCGGTTCGGGACGTAAGGGCGAGCAGCCGCTGGTATCAACGGCTGCTGGGAGCTGACGCGCTTCCGGAGCACGTGCATCGCGACGCCTATGAGCGGCTGTTTTGCAACGGCCGGATGATCCTGCAGCTCCATGCATGGGACGAGGAGGATCATCCAAATCTCGTCAACGCTGACGCGGCCCCGCCAGGCCATGGCGTGCTGCTCTGGTTCGAGATGTCCGACTTTGATGCGGCGGTCGAGCGAGCGCGTTCCCTGCGCGCCGAAATCGTCGAGGAGCCGCACGTCAACCCGGCGCCCAAGCATCGAGAGATGTGGCTGCGCGATCCCGACGGGTACGTAGTGGTAATAGCCAGCCCGGACGGCGAATCCAGCGTTTTGGCGCCCCGACAGTTCGAGCGCGATGACCTGTGAGCGAAGAAACCTATCGCGAATAAGACTCAGAGCAACGATCTGCGGCTCCTGCACGTTGATGTTGCGACGATGTTCGTGATGTCCGCGTCGGAGCGGATCGAGCGGTCGAACGATCCTGACTGCTCACCCGGGCCGCGCCTCTATTTCTCCGGATGCCCTCTCGGCAATATCGTGCGCGTCCGCGATGACCTCGGCGATCAGATCGCTTCGAGATTACTTGTCATCGGCGCGGAGGATCCCCCGTGGCGCGATCCTGATGTCCTGCCACAATGCCTGGGAAAACTTATCGACGTTCTTTCGATCGCGCAGCCGGTCGCGACGGTTGCTCCGCATGTTATCTATCGGCTTCCGAACCGGTTGAGCTATGAGCACCCGGCGACGATCGTGCGGGGCGATTCTGCCGAGGGCGCCGCGATGCTGGCGCGCTTCGCTGAGCGTGGATTGCCTCAGGCGATGCTCGCCGCGGGATTCAAGGGAGTCGGCGACTTCTGGGAGCCGTGGTGCGTCGCCGTCGAGCGCCAGGAGATCGCGGCGATCGCATTCGCGGCTCGGCTCGGCGATAGCGGCGCGGAGATCGGGGTCTATACGTTTCCGAATTTTCGCGCGCGAGGATTCGCAGCCGCGGTGACGGCGAGCTGGTCGTCGATGCCGTCGCTTGACGGACGCGCGCTATTCTACAGCACGGCGCGATCAAATCGATCGTCTCAGCGCGTCGCAGAGAGGCTCGGGCTTCGCATGATCGGCGCGAGCGTCAGCATCGGCTGACGCCGGGGGTGCTTCCGATCAAGTTCGATTGGAGATCTGGAACGGATTGCCGTCGGGGTCGGTTCCCTCGCAAAGATCCAGGCCGTCTTTCGACTTGACCTTGCCGAGCTTCGCCCCCCGTTTCACCAGCGCATCGCGCGTTCCGGCAACGTCGGCGGAAAAGAACACGAGTTTCGGCGGCCTGCGTCCGACCTCCGAAGTGCCATTGTGCAGCGCGATGTCGCAGGAGCCGGCGTCGAATACTTTCCAGCCGGGCTCATCGGCGCTCTGCTTCAACCCGAGTGCGTCGCGATAGAAGCGCGCCATCGCCGGCATCGCGTTGGTGAATATGATGACGCGTTTGATCGACAGATCCATCGTGATTCGCCCTCCGGCTCGGCAGCGAGCTATTCCACTGACGAAGTAATGATCGTTTTCGAGCCGATCGGCAATGTCAGCAGCATCCCATCGAAGCCCATGACGACGCCGCCGGGCCGCACGGCCGCGACGCCGCGCATGAAGGCCATCCGTGCGATCGCGTTGGGCGTCGGCGGCCCGAGATGGCTCAGCACGAGCAACTGGACCCCCGCCTCGTTCGCCTCGGTCGCGGCCTCGACCGGAGTGGTGTGGTACGACTGGATGTCGTGCATGATCTTGGCCGCGCGCGCGTTTCCTGCCTGATGCGCTGCCTCTTGAATCATTTTGACCATCGTCGCCGACTGGGCCTCGTGAATCAAAACGTCTGCGCCTTTCGACTGCGCGACGAGATTGGCGCATACGGTGGTGTCGCCGCTCACCACGACCGAGCGACCCTTGTAATCGAATCGATATCCATAGGCCGGGATGACCGGCGCGTGATTGACGGTAAACGCCGTCACCTTGAGCCCGTTCTCATCGAACACCGTCGCCGATCCGCCTGCGCACGGCGGCGCGCCGGCAGGAGTGTCGATCTTCACCTCGAACGGCTCCATCTTCCAATCTGCCGGCGGCATCAGGGCCGCGCCGTGATGCGCCACCCGGTAGCCCTCATCCAGCGCGTATGCCTGCGCGAATCCGCCGACCACCTGGTCGACGCCAGGGGGACCGTACACGCGCACCGGATGATCCCGTCCGTTCGCCCACGTCTCCAGGTTGGCTTCACCGAGATCGCCGATGTGATCCGAGTGGTAATGTGTGAGCAGTATCGCCGCCAGCCGCGCCGCGGGAACGTGCCACAGCGCCAGGTTTTTCCACGAGCCCGGACCGATGTCCACCAGGTAGAAATTGCCGCCGGCAAAGATCGCGGTGCAGGCGGCCGCGCGATTGCGATCGGGCAGTGGATTGCCGGTGCCGCAGAGAACCACGCGGAGTGCGTCGGGGGCGAGCAGATCGTTCCTGGTCGCGGCGAGCGTTCGGTTGATCACGCGCCGCAGAATCGCATCCTGAACCTGCGGCAGGCGCAGCAGGAAAAATGCCGCCACGGCAAGAATGACGAGCGCGACGACCGCGCCGGGCAGGACTCGCCAGATTCTCAATTGCAGATGCGCTCGAGGGGATATATTTGCACAGTGAGTGCCATAATATGCGCGAAGCTTAATACCGGCAAGTCATCCGTACCTCGCGTGAGTGAAAAAATTCTCACGAGCTCAGGGAGAGCGCGGCAAATCTTCCTGTGAGCAACTCCATGCGGCACGCGAGCTCCAATGCGCATGCGACCGCGGGTGGATCGGCGGCTCGGCATCGAACGAGCCCGCGGGGACGATCACCTCCCGTCCGCTGCGCGTGAAATGCGGCAGCGGTGAGCCGCATCGCGAGCAAAAGGTCGTCGCAAAGCTGTGCGCCGTCGCGAGGTCGTAGCGCACGACAAGTTCTTGCCCGGAGCTCCACGCGAACTGCTCCGGCACCACGAGCAGGTTGGAAGCGTGCGCGCTACCGGTCGCCTTGCGGCACCGCGAGCAGTGACAATGCACAAAATTCAAGAACGGTCCGGAGACCCGATAAGTAACCGCTCCGCAAAGACAACTGCCAGGAAGGTTTTGTTCCATCGGTGGAAGTTAGCGCCGAGCATCGCGAATGGCTACCGCTCGGCGGCTCACTTGACTGTTCGCTGCTCTGGTTAGGTGCGAGCGCGACCCCACTCGATTCGCGTTTGCACGGTGAACTCGAGCATCCCTGCGACTGCGTAGCGGCTGAGCAGCTTCGTCATCCCCGCGTCAAACTCCTGCGAGGCCTCCGCACCGAGGTGATCTTCCGACCATGTCGCTCGTGAATGCTGGCATCGCAGATAGTCCTCGACACTTTGCGAGATCTGAATCGGCGCCGTGATCTTATGGCCAATCGGTTCAAACGCAGGATGCACTAATATGGATTCTTCGATCCGGTCGCTAATCGGCTTCCACGGCCGTTGACGGAGGCCATCGATCTTCTGAAGGAAGTTGACCGCGAAGAGAATCTCTTCCTGACCCCAAGGCGAATTTCTCGGACCGTCGTAGTCGAGCAGCGCGAGGAACGCCCCATCGGACAGCGCACTTGCGAAGCGAGGCAGGACGCGGTCGAGGTTCATCCAATGGATACTCAATCCCGCCACGATCAGTCCGTAAGGCGGTTCGAGCGGAGCTTCTTCCATCGTCGCGCGAATCCATCGGATCTTCGGGCTGTCCGACTTTGGACGAGAGCGCGCCACGCGGAGCATCTCTTCCGAAGGATCGACCGCGTCGATTCGATCGACGTGATCGACCAGCCCCAGCGTGATCTTTCCGGGGCCGCATCCCGCGTCGAGAACGGCTCCGCACTGTGGCGCTATCAAGCCGAGCAGGGTGCTATAAACCTCGGGCGAGTAGGGCGGTCGAAACTGATAGTTCTCCGCCATGCGCCGCAAGGCAAGCGATGGCCATATGAAAGGTCAGTCATAACAGATGGCGTGGCGCGCCGTGATCAATGCCAGGGTTCGGTGATCGTCTGCGTGTCGCCGGTTTCTTTGTCCACCACCAGCATCTCGACTTGCTGGTAGGTGCCTTTTGGAAAAAACACATAGCCGCTGGCGGTGAAGTTGTGATCGACATCTTGCGGCCGCAGCGCGACGGCTTGGAGCTGCTGATTCGCCTGCTGATCGGCCTTGTCCTGGCCGCGCTCTGTGCCGCGGTACATCCCAGTGCCCGCGCCAATCGCGGTGCCGACCAATGCTCCCGGTCCCACCGCGCCGAAGCCTGCGCCCGCCAGCGCTCCCAGCCCCGCGCCGACCGCGCCGCCTGCCGCGCCGCTAATCGCAGCGCTACCGAGCGCTCCTCCTAGTTCCTTTGCGCCTCCGGCCTGGCGCGCCGCCTCGCCCGGAGGCAGCGGTGCGACGCGCTCGCCCGCGGAATTGAGCGCGAAGACCTGGCTCGGGACCACGGCGCGCGGATCATCGGTGCCATTGGCGACCGAGACGAAAACCGGCTGTACTTCGCCCACCGAAGGCGCCGACTGCACGCTGATCGTCAACTGCCCCGCGAGCGGAGTCGCGACCACCTGGGGCGTATGCGCGATCGGCGCCGACGCGACCGCGCATCCCGCAAACGCCACGGCCGTCGCCCCGACGAAAATCGCACCAGTCGCCGTGCGTAGCGATCCCCAAAATCTGCCCCGTCGCGAGCTTGCCATTTTTCGGTCCCCCATTGGCATCGCAAATTATTTTGGCGACCAGGCCTCATCTGAGTCCATAGCGCACCCGGCTGCGGGCTTTGCTAGATTACTCGCGATGCTCCCGAAAACGGCGCCGCGCCCAAATAACGCGATAGTCATATTACTCGACAGCCTGAATCGCCACATGCTGGGTGCGTACGGAGGACATGAGTTCGCGACCCCCAACCTCGACGCCTTCGCGCGCCGTGCGATTCGCTTTGATCACCATTACTCGGGCTCGCTGCCGTGCATGCCCGCGCGCCACGACATCCTGTGCGGCGCGCTCGATTTTCTGTGGAAGCCGTGGGGCTCAATCGAAATCTGGGAACGCCCGGTCACCGCATGGTTGCGCGCCGCCAGCGTCGTCACCAAGCTGGTCTCGGATCATCCGCATCTGTTCGAAAGCGGCGGCGAAAATTATCACACAGATTTCACCGCGTGGGATTACCAGCGCGGACACGAGAGCGACCCTTGGCGCACGCGCCCCGACCGGTCGTGGATCGGCACGCCGTCATTCGGCCGCGGACATATGCCCTACGACAACTCGCGCGGTTATTTTCGCGGCGAAGAGGATTTTCCCGGTCCGCGCACGATGCGCGCGGCGTGCGAATGGCTCGAGCGCGAGGCGCCCGCCGACGCGCGCTTCATGCTCTTTGTCGACGAGTTCGATCCGCATGAGCCGTTCGACACGCCCGAGCCTTACGCCTCGATGTACGATTCGTCGTGGAGCGGACCGCATCTCATCTGGCCGCCTTACATGCGCGGCGCGCTCGAGAAAGGCGTCCTCACGCCCGCGCAGGCGCGGCAGGTGCGCGCGTCCTACGGCGCGAAGCTCACGATGATCGACGCGTGGGTGGGAAAGCTGTTCGCAGCGATCGAGCGCGGCGGCTTCTACGACAACACCGCCGTAATCGTATGCACCGATCACGGCCACTACCTTGGCGAAAAAGATATCTGGGGCAAACCCGCCGTTCCGATCTACGAGCCTCTCGGCCACACCCCGTTGTTTATCGCGTGGCCGGGCGCGCCCGCAGGCGCGATCGATTCGCTTACGACCAACGTAGATCTTTCGGCGACGATCGCCGACATTTTCGGCGTCGCGATGAAGCATCGCACGCACGGCCGCTCGATTCTGCCGCTGCTCACCGGCGAGCAGAGTTCGATTCGCGAGTTCGCGCTCGCCGGCGTATGGGGCCGCGAGGTGCATCTGATCGACGCCGAGCGCAAATACGCGCGTGCGCCCTCGGGCGACAACGCTCCGATTAGCCTGTGGTCGAACAGGTGGTCCACGATGCCGGTGCATCGGATTCCCGAACTAACTTTGCCGACCCCCGACGACCGTGCGGTGCTCGACCGGATGCCCGGATCGCGAATCCCGGTTATCCGCCAGCCGTTTCGCGCCGGCGACCTGCTGCCGTTCTGGGCGATGGGAAAGTTCGGCGGAAATTGTCTCTACCGCGTGCGCGACGATCCCGCCGAGGAAAACAATCTCACCGGCTCGCGCGCGGAGAAAGATGCGGCAGACGCGTTGCGCGCCGCGCTGCTCTCGATCGACGCGCCTGCCGATCAGCTCGAGCGGCTCGGGCTCGCGTGATCGATACTTAGCGGCCGTGCCCTCCGCCACCGTGGCCCCCGAAGCCATGGCCGCCGAAGCCATGATGGCCGCCCCAGCCACCTCCGCCGCCGCCATGATGTATGCCGATCCCGCCCGCGATGGGTCCGAGCCCAAGCAGATAGATCGATGGAGGGAACATCGATTCGTTAAGCGCGTTCAGCGCGACCACGTCGTCATCCTCCGAGTCTGCCACGTACGCCGCAGTATCGTTCTCCTGCGTGAGTTCCCATTGATACTTTTGAAACGCTTGCGCGTTGCCCTCGAATACGCATCCGCAATTTCCCGGATCGTAGTACCAATAGACGTTCCCATTCGGTGTCGGATAACTATGCATCGAGTAGGTGGGCAGTCCCTGCACCATCTCAAGCTGGTCAGGGTACCGGGCCTCCATCCGTTCGAAACCTGCCTCTGCCAGCGCGGATTCCGTCAGGCTCACCGCGGCAGGCCGCGACGCTTCGTACTGTTGATACAGCGAGCATCCTGCCGCCGCGAATAGTATCGAGCAGGCGATCGCGATTATTGCACCACGACTCCGCATTCCGATTGCCTTCGGATTGGATAAATCGCCGGGAAAGGCCTCCGATCCCATATTCTCTCAGCCGCGACGATTGCGAAAGCGGACCAATAGCTTAACCCTCGCGCCTGCGTTGACATCATGGCGCGCGGCGCGATAGTCCACGGGCTTGAGGAATCAATCCGGGAGATTACGATGAAGGATCCCGCGTACGAAGCCGGCCTCGCCGTGCGCAGGCGCGTGCTCGGAGCGGCGCACGTCGAGCGCTCGTTCGCGGCGGCGACGGATTTCGATCGCGAATGGCAGCGCTTCGTGACCTCGAATGCGTGGGGCGCCGTTTGGACCCGGCCCGGACTCGCGCGCAAAACCCGCAGCCTGCTCACGATCACCATCCTGGCCGTTCTCGGACATGAAGAAGAGTTGCGTCTTCACCTGCGCGCCACACGCAACACCGGTGCGAGCCGCGACGAAATCAAGGAAGCTCTGATGCAGGTGGCAGTGTATGCGGGCGTCCCCGCAGCCAATGCCGCCTTCCGGATCGCCAAGGCGGTCTTCGCGGAGAACGAAGCTGAGCCGCAACAGCGCCCGGCGGCCAAAGGCCGCGCGGTGAAGCGAGGCGCCACATGACCTCGGGAAATCGCGGATACCGCCGTCCCGCGCCAGGCGTGCATCCTCGAAATGATTCGCCTGCGTATGCGAGCACCGCCAAACGCGCGCCGAAAAGTCCCGCGATCAAGATTCCGCACACCCTCTCCGAGATAACTGGTCCGCGTTTCGATTCAGCATCCGGGCCCCTCGTTGCGCACAGCGCCAATCTGACTCGGTTTGCGGGCGGCACCGCCCTGGGTGAAAGGATTGTCGTTGCCGGACGAGTCCTCGACGACGACGGCCGTCCAGTTTCGCACGCTCTCATCGAGCTGTGGCAGGCCAATGCCGCGGGCCGCTACGCGCATCCGACCGATCAACATGACGCTCCGCTCGATCCGCATTTCTCGGGTGCGGCACGGATACTCACTGGCGAGGACGGTGACTACCGCTTCATCACGATCAAGCCGGGAGCATATCCGTGGCGAAATCATCCCAACGCGTGGCGTCCGCAGCATATTCATTTTAGTCTTTTCGGTGCGGGGATGGCCACGCGTCTGGTTACGCAGATGTATTTTCCCGGTGATCCGCTGCTCGCACTCGATCCAATATTCAATAGCATCGAGGACGCCGCCGCGCGCGACCGAATGGTCTCCCGTTTTGAGCTGGATACGACCATCGCCGAATACGCACTCGGATACCAATTCGATATAGTGCTTCGCGGACGAGAAGCCACTCCTGCGCAGGAATGAAATGAGCACCCGGCTGACTCCTTCGCAGACTGTGGGGCCATTTTTCGGTCCTGCTTTGGTCAGCTCAGGCGCCGAGCGTCTGACCGACGATCGCACGCGAGGCGAGCGCATAATAATCGAGGGCAGGGTGCTCGACGGCGACGGCGCTCCCGTTCCTGACGCGATGATCGAAATCTGGCAGGCCAATGCGGAAGGCCGCTACGATCATCCGGAAGATAGGCAAGAGAAGGTGCTCGACTCTAGTTTCCACGGCTTCGGTCGCGCGGGTACGAATTCATCCGGCGAGTACCGCTTCGATACGATCAAGCCCGGCGCTGTCGCGAGTGACCTCGAGGTGCCGCAAGCTCCACACATTAACGTATGTATTTTCGCGCGCGGACTGCTGCATCATTTGATGACGCGAGTCTATTTTCCCGACGAATCCGCCGCCAACGCCGCCGATCTGATTCTGAACCTGGTCGAGCCGAAGCGCCGCGCGACGCTTATCGCTCGCGACGCGAGCAAATCGCGTCCGCGTATTTTGCGCTTTGATATTGTTTTGCAAGGCGACAACGAGACGGTGTTCTTCGACGTGTGATTCGCGCCGCGGCCGGACCTTGGCCAGGCTGTACAGGAGATCATCTTATGCCCATCGCAGCACCGCATAATCCTCCCTTTCGTGCAGACCACGTCGGAAGTCTGCTCCGGCCGCCCGCGCTGCTGGCCGCGAGGGCCGCGCGCGCCGCGGGAAAGATTTCCGCCGCCGAACTCCGCGCTGCCGAGGACGCCGCGATTCGCGAGGTGATCGCATTCGAAGAAGAGGTCGGCCTTCAGTCGATCACCGACGGCGAGTATCGCCGCGAGGTCTTCTATTCCGATTTCTATTTTCGTGGACTCGGAGGTGGGACGGTCGCCTATGATCCAACTTCGATCGACGACGCGTTCTTCATCGATCGTGACGGTCACAAGCTTCCGCTGCTGATTCCGCGTATACAGAGCCGGATGCGATGGACCGCGCCGATACATACCGACGATTTCAACTTTGTCCGTGCTGCGACTTCGCGCACGCCCAAGATTACTATGCGCAAGCGCGGCGACGACGGCAAGAAGCTGCTGCTGGAGATCTATCCCACGATAATCAACCGCGCACTTTCCGGGCGTCCACCGGGACTGCATATTGCGATGCATATGTGCCGGGGTAATAACCAGAGCCACTGGAGCGCCGAGGGCGCGTACGATCAGGTAGCGGACGTAGTATTCAATCAAATCGACGTAGATTCTTACTTTCTCGAATACGATACCGATCGCGCCGGAACGTTCGAGCCGCTCCGGATGCTCCCCAAGCACAAAACCGCGGTGCTGGGACTGGTATCAAGCAAGTTTCCGGAGCTGGAGAGTAAAGAAATACTGAAACGGCGAATCGACCAAGCCGCGAAATTCGCCGATCTCGATCAACTATCGCTTAGCCCCCAATGCGGCTTCGCCAGCACCGCTCCCGGCAACCGAATAACGCCAAACGATCAAAGAGCCAAGCTCCGCCGAGTAGTAGAAGTCGCGCAAGAAGTCTGGGGCTGACCCACCGCGCTTCCAACCAACACGGTTGCCAGCAGAGAGGTTCCCTTCGCCTCCGGGCAGCGTTGGGTCGATCGCCGCGCGTGCAGCGTCTGGGTGCTCGAGGATACTTTGGTGAAAACGGAAAATGGGTTAATTTGAGCGTATCGATGCCGGGGTGGTGAAATCGGTAGACACAGAGGACTTAAAATCCTCTGGAGCGAAAGCTCCGTGCGGGTTCGAGTCCCGCCCCCGGCACCATGTTTCTTCAACGTGCATGTGGCATTTCTAGCTCTGCTGCCTTTTAGTGTCAAGGGCAGCGAGGATCGATTTTCGGGTTGACTTTGGCTGTACTTTGGCTGTTCTCTAATTTTCCCCGTTTGGCTCACATCAACGATGCTCCGCAACGCTGGACGGCGGACACAAACGGAGCAAAACTGCGACGACTCATTTGAGGTCCGTTCGCGGCTTCGAAACTTCGAGGCCACTTGTGAAGACACACATCCATGCAAAACGAGGATCAGGTATAAGTAATTCCTATGGCGAACGAGCCCACCTTCGCGTCTGTCGGCAGGCAGACTGACACGATCGATGTCCGGCTGAGCTACAAGATCGTCGAGCTGTTCTCAGAGGGGCTTTACGCGAGTCCGAATAAGGCGATTGAGGAGTTGGTCGCCAATTCCTTTGACGCCGGCGCTCAGCGGGTTCAAGTTCTTCTTTCGGCGAATATTCACGACCAGGACGCAACCATCGCGATCATCGACGACGGCGAGGGCATGGGAATCGAGGGGCTCAAACAGCATTGGCTGATAGGTGTGAGCGACAAACGGAAACTCGCCAAGTTACCACGTGGTCGCCAGCAGATCGGCCAGTTCGGAATTGGAAAACTCGCTACCTACGTTCTGGCGCATCGTCTGTCTCACGTCAGCAAATTCGGTGGACAATACTACGCGACCTCAATGGATTACAGATCCATCGACAAGCGAATTGATCGGGAAGTCGAGCCGAAAACTCCTATCAAACTCTCGCTGCGGAAATTGACCGAAGCCGAGGCTAAAGAGGCTGTCAGGGTTTGGACTGAGACAGCCGCGTTCAAGGCAAGCGGAATGGCGCTGTTCGGGAATGAAGCACCAAAAACATGGACCGTCGCGATCATGTCTTCGCTGAAAGAGAAGGTCCACGAAATCGCGCCGGGGAGGCTCGAATGGGTGCTCCGTACAGCCCTTCCTCTCCGCGACGATTTCGGAATCTGGCTCACTGGTAAGAAGCTAGTGCCCAGCAAACAGGGCAAGGGGCTTATAAAGAAATGGGTACTCGGCAAGGACATTACGACGCTACCGAAACCGGCGCCTAAGGAAATTTCAGTCCGCGAAAACATCGAAGTTCCCGCGGCAGACGAAGATCACTATGGCCTGGAGGTCGCCGGCATCGGCCGGATCACGGGATACGCCGAGGCGTCCAAGGACCTTCTTACCCGCGGCAAGTCCGACGAGATCTCACGCAGCCATGGGTTCTTTGTCTACATTCTTGGGCGGCTCATCAACGTCGATGACGGCCACTTCGGAATTTCGCCCGATGAACTCCGCCATGGCACGTTTGGCCGGTTCCGATTGGTCGTAAACATTGACAGCCTCGACAAGGATCTTCGGTCCAACCGTGAGACCATACGCACAGGCCCGCTTCTCACAACGGCGCAGAATGTTCTGAGAGCCATTTTCAATTATGTTCGGCCTTTTATCGATCAGCACGACGAAGAAGAAGAGCCGGGCGCGAAACTCGCGCGCCATCTTGCCGCAACTCCGGCAAGCCTTTCGCGCATGCCAATTGTCGAACTGGCGCGCGCTGTCGTGGCTGGCAAGGCCCGATCGCGATACTTGCTCATTCCGGGGCCCCGCTCGAACGAGGATACGGAAGCGTTTCTCGCAGCGCTTGAGGAACGTGCCGAAGAGGGAAGCCAGTTCGTAACCGGTCTAACGATCGACTACGACGGATCGCCCGACGCCGGCATTGCCCAATACGACACCCAAAACGGCCACATTCGGATCAACGCATGGCACCCCTTCGTTTCTACGTTCCATGACGAATTCTCGAACAAGAATGCGCGTCAACCACTTGAGCTTCTCGCGATGGCTGAAATCCTCACAGAAGCACACCTCCACGCAATCGGGGTAAGAGCCGATCAAATCGCAGAATTCCTGAATGCGCGCGACCAGCTGCTTCGGAACCTCGCAAACGAGTCGGGACGCAAGAGTCCGTTTGCGATCGCCCGAGCGATCCAAGACGCTCGCAACGATTCAGACGCGCTTGAGGAAAGGCTCTGCGAGGGGTTCACCAGCCTCGGATGTGACTGCAGGCGAATCGGAGGTAATGGCAATCCGGACGGCAAGGCAGTTGCCATGTTATCCGGAGACGCTGGCGGCAACCCACGCCAATACGCGATCAGCTTGGAAGCTAAAAGCAAAGAGAAGGACCAGGGCAAGGTGGCGGCGGGAACTGTAGATATTGCAGCCGTCATTCGCCACCGCGATAAGTTCGAATGCCAACACGCGCTCGTGGTAGGCCGGTCGTTCCCTACTACCCAAGGCGAGAAATCAGCATTGGCGCAAGACATCGCAGATGATCGCCGCAAAACCAAGGCACTCAACGATCCGAAGACCATCACCCTCATTACAATCGACGACCTTGCAGAACTCGTCCGCTTGCGGCCCATTAAGCGAATTGGATTGAGACAGCTCCGTGGGCTATTTGAATGCGCGCTTCCAGATCAAAGTCATGCATGGATTGAAGAGATCAAGAAGGTAAAAATCCAAAAACCTCCCTACAAACTCATCGTCCAGACGATCGAGGTTCAGCAAAAGAAATTCCGAAAGAGCGCGGTCAAATACGCGGCCTTGCGCGAAGCGCTATCGAATCTAACGCCGCCCATCATGTACGAGACTGATGCAGACCTCGCTGATCTCTGCAAGGCAATGGCGCAGATGTCCGACGGAGCCATGTACGCTGCAGCAGATACGGTAGAACTCGACCAGAGCACCGCGAATGTCATTGCCGCAATCGATGCCGCAACGAGAGAATACGAGACTGACTCACAATAGATTATGCGAAAGTTCAAAAAGAAAACGATCTATGAAGCGCTTGGGCGCGAACCGGTCCATCCTTTCCCCGCACGCATGGCGCCTGACATAGCGCTGGAGGTCGTTGCAGAAGCAAAGAAGCCACTGCGAGTTCTCGATCCTATGATGGGTTCGGGCACCGTGCTTGCCCTAGCTCGCTCACACGGGCATCATGCGCTCGGCCTGGATATCGACCCCCTCGCGGTCCTCATTTCAAGGGTCTGGACAACAGCCATCGATGCCGAAGAGGTGCGAGATAAAGCGACCGAGGTGCTAGATCGGGCCCTAGGAGTCTTCGCGGATATTTCCATTCACGAGGCATATCCAAGGCGCGCAGATCACGAGACCCGACAATTTATCCGCTATTGGTTCGACGACTACGCGCGTCGGCAGCTGACGTCGCTTTCCCGCACTATTGCGTTGGTGCGAGATGACGCGATCCGCGACGTTCTTTGGTGCAGCTTTTCCAGACTCATCATCACCAAGCAGTCCGGCGCTTCATTGGCTATGGATTTGTCGCATAGTCGGCCTCACAAGCGTTTTGACCGAGCACCAGCTAAGCCATTTCGCCGGTTTCTTGCGGCAGTAGATCGCGTCGCCGAAAATTGCGTCGATAGGAATAGCCGACATCGCGGGCCTGCTCCCTGCATTCGTCAAGGCGACGCCCGCATTCTCCAGATAAGCGAAGGTTCCGTAGATCTGGTCCTGACTTCCCCTCCGTATCTCAACGCGATCGACTACATGCGATGCAGTAAGTTTTCTTTGGTTTGGATGGGACACAGTGTTGAGAAGCTCAGAAGGGTTCGGGCCAACAGTGTTGGGACCGAAGCTGCCAATGGGGCTGCTGAGGACGGAGATATCCGAAAAATCATTGCCGACTTGAGCCTACATCCGCGATTAACGCCTCACGACGAGGCGGTGCTGGTGCGGTACATAGCCGACATGCGGTCCGCAGTACGCGAGGTTGCGCGTGTTCTGTCCGCAACAGCGAAAGCCGTGTACGTGGTGGGCGAGAACACTATTCGAGGGACGTTTGTACGAAACTCCAAAATTGTGTGCGCACTGGCCGAACTTTCAGGCTTGAAGCTCACCGAGCGCACAGTGCGGACGTTGCCTGCGAATCGTCGGTACTTGCCGCCGCCTTCGGCGCGGAGCAGCGATGCGCTGAACGCGCGAATGCGACGCGAAGTGGTCCTAACATTCACAAGGTCAGCCACATGATCGCGCAATTGCACCGGCTGGCAGCTCAATTTCGCGGGGCAAAGTCAAAGCTTATGAATTGGACAGCGAGTGGAATTCTGTCTCAGACCGAATTGCGGCTTTTCTCGATGTAGGCCACTTTTCTCCCATAGCCACCGCCGCAATGAGCAGCGACGCTCGGGGGCAAATGCGCAGCAAAGTAGTCAGAATGTGGGCGCGATGGATTCGGATGGTCACGAGCTAACGTGGTCAGTCCGATTGGCCCTACGAAATAAGGAATAAGAGGCGACGATCTTCCGCGCCAACGTAAGTCTGTGGCAGAGTACCATACGTTCTACGACGGTCAGGCGACGATCGTGTGGGCGTAACTCGCGAGATGCGACGCGACGGAGCTCGCTTCTGACGCACAGGAAGTCGGACGATGTCCAAACCACGATTGTGCATCGATATCGACAATGTCATCGCACAGACCGACTCGATTATGCGGCAGGTAATTCGCGATTACACCGGAGGCCGAGTGAACCTTTTGTATCGGCACATCCTCGATTTCGATTACGCCAAGTGCCGCGATGCGCGAGGACAGCATATAAGCGCTGAGGAGTGGCATGCCGTTCACAAGCTTTTCTCTCGACCGCCCTGGATCATGTCTGTCAAACCTTATCCGTCGATCCAGAACATTCTGCGGCGCTTGAGTGAGCGATACGATCTTCACCTGGCGACCTCGAGGCTTGCCGACGCGCGCAAAGCAACGGTTGAATGGCTCGAGAAGCACAGCTTTCCGCCGCATCGCCTTCACTTCCTGATTCGCGGCGAAAAGCATCTATTGCTCGGCGGGCTTCAGACCGCGATTGAGGATGACCCCGCGCAGGCCGTCGAATTCGCGGCGACTGGCCAGCGGTGCTATGTTCTCGCGCACCCATGGAATCGGCACGTTCCGTCCGGTCCCCTGATCAAACGAATTCGCAACTGGGCTGCAATCGAACGAGCGCTGCTGCCCGTCGCTAGACATCACACGAAGACCAAAATCGAGAGAGTGGCGAATTGAAGGCATTCGGCGTCTTCGAAGGTGGAGGTGCGAAAGGCCTAGCGCACATCGGGGCAGTGAAGGCCGCCGACGAGCGTGGGGTTGAATTTGTTGGACTAGCGGGAGCATCAGCCGGTGCTATCGTCGCGTCATTGGTCGCAGCGGGTTACCGGGCCGATGAGTTATACGATCCCCAAACGGACCCGCGAGGAGCCTTCGACTTCGATTTTCTAGGCCTCTTGGATCCGGTCAAGTGGGCGCGATTTCAGGCACTAAAGGTTGACGCCGGACGACTTTCGCAATTTTCGACCCCCCGACTCTGGGCGTCGATTCCACGTTTCTATTGGCGGAACCGACATGCGCTATCCGAACTCACTGCGGCGTATGGGCTTTTTCAGACCGATCAATTCATATTGTGGCTGAATCGACTGTTAAAGGAGCGTATCGGGAAGGCGAGCGGACCGTTTGATTTTGTGCTTTTCGAAGACCTCAAGATCCCGCTGAAGATCGTCGGAACCGATCTCACTACTCAAGCAATTAAGGTCTTTCCCGTCAGCCAGACGAACAAGACATTTATTGATGCCACGGATGCGGTCGCACTCGCGGTAGCCGCTTCCATCAGTATCCCGTTTTTCTTTCGACCACTCCGCTTAGGAATAATGGAGCTTGTTGATGGTGGCTTACTCTCCAATTTTCCTGCGTGGCTGTTCGATGAAGAAAGACAGCTAGAAGGGCCATTCACTCCCACTTACGGCTTCAAGCTTGTGAAGCGCCCGCCCCCGGCAAATTCTCCGTCGCGCTGGGAGTTCGTCCGCAGGTTGGTGGCGGTCACACTGGCCGGTGACGAGGTCCTCGAGACTCGCCAGATCGAGGAGATGTACATCGTGCCACTATTCGTGACTGTGGGCACGCTGGATTTCAATCTTTCCCAGGCTCAGAAAGATAACCTCTATTTGGAGGGACGTGACGGGGCGCGCAGCTTCTTCCTCAAGGAAGTGCCACGCGAACAAACTGTGATGGCCACCGCTCTCCAAACTGCGCATGCTGCGATGCTCGGGGTTCTTGGAAGAGCCAACATTCATTTGCGGGTTAATATTGCTCTCGAAACGACGAGGAAGCGCCTTCGGATCGCTTATTCGTTCAACATGGACAACGATGCTGATGATCGACTCGAATTCGATCCGGGTGGGGGCGCTTGCGGTCTGTGCTGGAAGATACATGACTTTGTGATCTGCGATTTAGAAGACGCCAAGAAGACCTTCGCCACAAACTGGAAAATGAACAAATATCAGCAGGCGGCGGTGCGCCCATCGCTTCGGTCCCTACTCTCTGTCCCGATATTTGACAGGAAGAAGTACGACGGGAATCGCCCCGACATCGAGAACCCGCTTGTCGCGGTTCTCAGTTTCGACAGCGACGACGAGTTGCTTGTGGAGTTCTCCAAACAGTCCGTCCGAGTGCAAGCAAAAAACGCATCGGCGCTACTCGCCACGTTGCTGCGTCCGTGATAGTAGATTGGGAGGAGTGGAACATGGACGAGAAGACTCTAGCGGCGTTGACAGAGAATGGCTGGGTGATAAAGCGCGGTTTTCCGGGCGTTTACGTGCGCGGAGAGGAACTCGTGAAACGGGAAAAACTCAATTGGGTGGCCGATGTTTCTGAGCAGGTGCAACAGATAGAGCAAGATGCCGCCAAGCTCAAAGTCGCCTGACACTAGCGTAGAACTTCTCCAAGCGGCCCAGCGAGCCGCCAGCCGCGCATACTGCCCGTACTCTGGATTCCCGGTGGGAGCCGCCGTCCTCGGCGCAGATGGGCGGATTTTTGACGGTTGCAACGTCGAAAATGCTAGTTACGGACTAGCGATTTGCGCGGAACGCGTAGCCCTCTTCAATGCCGTCGCCGCCGGCGCCCGCAAGATCGAAAGGCTCGCGGTCTCGTGCCCAAATGCGTCACCAGACCAGCCGGCCAATTCAATGCCATGCGGGGCGTGTAGGCAGGTAATGGCAGAGTTTATGTCGGCTGACGCAGAGGTTGTTGTAGATGGCGTCGGCATCTTCCGCCTAGCTAACCTGCTGCCCGATGCTTTCCAACTGCAGAGGTGCCGCTGACGGCGCTGGACACCCGCGCTATCGTCGAATGCGTGCTCGGCCTCATCGATTCATCGAGACAGCTGAGCTCCAACTGCTGTGCGAGGGTCGCTCTGCTTTCGTTTTTCTAAAGTTCGTTTTTCCGGCTCTTTAGCGGGACTACTTTCCTCGGGGCATTTTTCTTCGGTGAGTGAAACGCCGCGAGTTTTTCAGCACCTTCGCGCAGCATGGCTTCGTCGACTATCGCGTAGCGGCGATAGACAGACTCGGTCTTGTGTCCTGTCATCTTCATTGACGATGAACGTGGTACACCGGCCCGCTCAAGGTTTCTGACCGCAGTCCTGCGAAGATCGTGCGCGATTCGATCGGGTAGTCCAGCAAGACGACAAGCTTCATCCCACGCGCCGTAGTAGTCCTTGATGGGTTTGCCATTACGATGAAAGACCCATGGAATGACGCGATCCGTCGCCTTCTCAAGCTGCCGGGTCATCTCCAGCTGCTGTGAAAGAACGTCTCGCAATTCCGGAGTTAGCGGGAACATCCGTCCCTCGCTGTTCTTGGATTCTCCTGGGTCCAGCCGAAGCCAATTCGCCGCAAGATCGACGTGTTGCCATTTGCGCGTCAACACCTCCGAAGGGACTCGCCAACCAGTGATGTATGCGACTCGAAAGACGCGCTTCAAATGTTCAGGTAAATGCTTGAGTACTGCCTGAAATTGTTCCGGTTCAAAGAATCCTTTCCGCGTGTTGTTCTCTTGAAGCATTTGGAAGCGCGGCACTTGCCCCACCTTCTTGCCGGCCAGCCGGAATCCGCGCTTCAGGGCGGCCAGCTCCCGGTTGATTGTTGCATTTGCCGCTTCTTGATCCTGACGGTGCACGATGTAGGCGCTTAGCCGGTCCTCCGTGATGTCGATCGCCATCGAATCGCCGAAGAACTTGCGCAGGTGCTCGACCGCGTCCTCGACTCGGCTCAGACTTCGGCGACCGTTGGCGCGGTAGTTGTCGAGGAGAATCCGTGCGAGGTCCTCGAACGTTGTTTTCTCGATATCCGGCCCGACCGGCCGTCCTTCGGCAGCGGCACCAAGGCGTTTCTTAAGCAACTTCACCGCAACGGCCTGATTCGAGGATCCGGCTGATTCGCGGTATCGCTTGCCGCGCACAGAGTATTGAAGCCACCAGGTTGACGCAGTTTTTTGCTTGCCGGTAACCTGATCGCGATATGTCGGCTGGTAGACGAAGCCCAGACCGCGCGCCTTCTTCATCGCGGCGCCTTGCTCAAATCGTAGTGCATGCTGCGATCAGCCTAGTGGCGGATCACTCTGAGGATCAACTCGGAGGCCGCAACAAGTTTCCCCAATCGCGCTGGCTCCGCGAGCTACAATTACGCGTCGAAAAAAGGCGCTGTACTGTACGCTAGAGCCTGTCTCGGGGCGATACCACCGGCATCACGCTGAACCGTCAAGCGCCTTTTGTATAGCTGGGCCGACTGGCGAGCCACCGCCGCAGAGCGGTCCGGGAACAAACGTACTTCTTACGGGAAAGCCGGATGACAAACGGAAGCCTGCGAGCCTTTCGTATGATCCAGCGACGCGGTACGTGCAGAGCGGCAGCAACTTCTTCGACGGTTGCTATATCATTCAGGTCCGGCAGTGTTCGATGTCCGTCGGCAGTCGGAGCTTCGATCTCGAACGCTCCGCTCGCCTCATCGTCGACGGCACGCGACGATGGCAACCGCCAAATCAAGGGAACTGATGCGTTCAGTTCTTTACTACGAAAAACTCGTGCCGCACGTTCGTTGGGCACCCCGGTATCGCCGGGGTCAACCGCCAATTCCACCAACACTGGGACCGCATACAGTCCCCCCACGCCCGACCTTCGCGGCACACGAGGAGAGCCATCGCCTCCCGTGGTATTCCGCATAAACTACTTCTCCGGTCGGTGTTGATTCGGTAGACGTCTGCCGTGGCTCCGCTCCAATGTGAGAAGAGCCGCCTCCAGATCCGATTGATGAGTCGGTACGATTCAGGCCGACGCGCGAGAGAACCACGCGGGGAAGCGACTTCAAGACGAGGTTTTGGTGACACCCGACGCATCGCAGAAACCAAACGCATCGTTATTAGCACGTTGTGAATAGCCGTGCAGTGCCGCAGAGTTTATCCCCATTATGCATCCCGTGACCAGACCAAACTGTCAGATTTCGCGACTGAAAGATGAGAAGCTAAAATGTGCGTAATCGCTACGATCTGGGCTTTGCTCGGCTGAACTCGCCTTAGCTTTGCTGAAGGGAAAGTGCATCGCTCGGCTCCATGCCGAGCGATGCCGAAAATTTCAGATCACTGTAGGCATCTTCCCCAGAACGTAGTCCGCCGCACGCTGCGCTTGGGCGGCAGCATGAACGATGAGCTTTCGATCGTAGCGAAGCTTCTTCAGCCAGCCCGCGAGGTACGCACTCTGATTTTCAATCACGGCGGGCGAGATTCCCCCTTCAGCACAAAGGTAAGCTGCGCCCATCTCCGCAATGAGCTCCTCGCGGCTATAACTCGCCGATCCAAACGGCGTGGCTTCAAGGACTGATTCGCGCGCGAGCCGCTTCTGATGGCCCGTGCTGTGGATCAGTTCGTGGAAGCCGGTTGCGTAGTACTCCTCGTCCGACGTGAACAACTCCGGCGGTGGCAATGTGACCCGATCAGTCAGCGCGCTATAGAACGCTTTCGACCCAGCGTGTTGAATCTCGGGCGCGTTCGGCATGCATCCGACGATTTCAGCACATTCAGCGATCGGCGTATGCTCGCGCGTCTCGATCTTCGGCAGCTTGTCGAGAACCGCTTGAAGCAGTTCGCATTGTTCGAGATTGAATACGCGATAATATCTGAGCAGGAAGCGCCTGCTATTGCTCTCGTCGTTCTCCGAGGTGTTGCCGCTCTGATTCAAGTCTTCGATTTTCCAAAACACGACGACCGTACTTTCCTCGCCTTTGCGAACGTGTCCGCCCAGTTCGTTAGCCTGGCGCATCGTTAGCCAGAACGGTGAAACGTACTTCGATGCAGAAAGCAAAAACAAGTTCACGCCGCGATACGGCTTCTTGCTGACAAGGTTGCGCGGCTGCCCCGTTGAGGTCCATGGCCGGCGCCAAGGCACAACCCCGTTTTCAAGCAGGTTGATGATCTTCTCGGTAACAATAGCATATACATCCATTTGCTTCGCTCCTTTTCTACGCCCGCTTCCCGTCATCGGGCAGGGCGTGCTTCGCGTTGCTTTTATTCCCGCGCAACATTTTCGCGGGGACCTCTCAACCCGAACTGGAGGTCCCTGCGCAGATTTCTAGATGCGCGAGCGGAGCGGGCGGCAGGACGTGCCAGAGATACCGTCTTGCTGAGCAAGAGGATCGGTATCGTGTTCGCGCAGCGAACCTGGCGCGGCTTGCTAGCGGAGCGAACGCCACCACTGAGAGCGACGGCGAAGCGGAGACGCGGGCTGTGTTAGGCTGGGCAGTGGGGCCGCGAAGCGTAGTTTACGGAGCGATCGCGGGGCGTCTCATAGCGTAGCCTCGCAGATCCTAGTGGGCTGCGCGTGAGACTGTGTACTTTCTCGAGGACTTTCTGCCTCGTCGAAGCGCGCGGCGACTTCCTCCGGATATTTGCTCTGCTCAGGGAAACCGCAGTGTGCAGAATATGGAAGCGAAGCGAACGCTACGAATGAGAAAGGTCCGCAAGGTGGAAATGTCAAGTTACGAGTTTGGGGTGAGGGCGGCCGGCGTGATTTAAGCTGATTCCGTGGGGTCTCAAGGTTGTTTCCAATCACCGACAGTTCCGTGCTGCGCGGAACCCCGACGACTCAGCCGCCGCGGCGCCTGAGAACTCCACTCGATTTTTGGCCGATATCGCGTTGTAGCCGGGGCAGCTAGGCCACTCATAAATTTGTGAGCGGCGATTGCCTACCACCGGACCCACAGGGGGACTGCCTGGTCTCCTTGTGTTGCTGGGCTGAACGCCGGTCTCATCGGCACCAGCCTGAAGCTGCCGAGATACCGCTGCTCGGGTTCGCCAGTTCGCTTCATACTGCTCGGCGATCATCGAGTCTCTGATGACAATCAGGTTCTCCACGTTGCGGTTTTCCGCGGCCGTGGTGAAATTAAAGCTGCCTGTCAACACGCTTCGCCCATCGATGATGATCACTTTGTTATGAGCAATACCGCCTGAAGGGGAATCGATGAGGACTGGGATACCAGCAGCAACGAGCCGGGACACCGCATTCGCGTCCGCGCGGTCTTGGTTGAGCTGAGAACGATCGACAATCACACGAACATCGACGGCTCCTATTGACTCTTGCATAATATAGATACATATAATAGCTTGCTGCTATGGGTAACGCAGCGGGTGAGCGGCGGGACTTTGAGGGGCTGGAACGGCGGCGGATGGAAGCCGCGCAGTTGCTCAAGCAGGGCGTGAGCCAGAGTGAAGTGGCGCGGCGCCTGGGCGTCCATCGGCAATCGGTGATTCGCTGGGCGCGGCAGCTTGCGCAGTCCGGTCGGGCGGGGTTGAAGCAGGCTGGACGGGCCGGGCGTAAGCCCAAACTGAGCGCGCGCCAACTGCGGAAGATCGAGCAGGCGCTCAGACGCGGTCCCGAGGCGCTCGGCTACACCAACGGACTGTGGACCGCGGGCCGGGTACGTGAACTCATCGAGGACCAGTGCGGGGTGCGGTATCACGAAGCCCACGTTTGGCGCATCCTGCGCCAGCTTGGGTGGAGCTGCCAGCGACCCACCGGGCGGGCGCTGGAGCGCGACGAGGAGGCGATCCGGTACTGGAAGCGAGTGCGCTGGCCACGGCTTAAAAAAAAGCGCTCGACGAGCGGCGCACCATCGTCTTCATCGACGAAAGTGGGCTGAGCGAGCGGCCCCATCGGGTGCGCACTTGGGCCCCGCGCGGACAGACCCCAGTGCTGCAATATCATTTCAACTGGAAGGTGCTCTCGGCCGTCGCTGGCATCACTTGGTGGAACTTCTATTTCCGGCTTTACGAAGACACCATCCGCGCCCCGCAGGTGGTGGACTTCCTCGCCCATTTGCTGCGTCAGCTGCCGGGCCGCCTGCTGGTAATCTGGGATCGCTCCAAGACTCATCGCAGCCGCCTGGTCGGGGAGTTTGTCGCCGGCCAGCGGGGCCGCCTGGCGCTGGACTACCTGCCGGCCTACGCCCCGGAACTCAATCCGGTGGAGTACATCTGGGGTTATTGGAAACATCACGAGCTGCCTAACTTCTGCCCGCATGACTTCAGCCAGCTCAGCTATCACGCTCGACACACGCTGCGACGGATGCGCCGCCGGCCCACGCTGGTGATGGCTTTCTGGGAGCAAGCGGATCTGTTTCCATTGTAACTATATTATGCAATCGTCAATAGTTTGGCCTTGCTTCTGCTCGCTATTTGGATGAGCGCGGTTGTGATTTCGCGTGACGTTAGGGCGTAGGCCTGTACTAAAATTGTGCGCCGCGCGGCGTTGATGGCAGAAATGATCGTTTCTTGGGGATCGCAGCCCTGGTGCGAAGCCGGAGAGAAGCAGACTTGAATGTCCGCTACAAACGCCGGAGAAGGAAACAGCAGCAGCGCGAAGGCGGCCAGAATTGGAGCCCTCAAAGGACGGATCCACATGAAGCCTTGACCATCAAGACAGCGTAATAGCGGACCTATCGTATTCACAGTTCGTCGAACACTGGATTCCTGAATAAGGCATTCCTGGATCAAAATCCAGATGTTCGCCATATTGACTTGCCGGCGTTCGCGGCGTTCCATTGGGAGGCTTGTGGGAGAGGAGGAATTGTGGGGTGGGTAGGGGCACTCAAGTTCGAAGAGACTGCGTAGAAAATTGTAGTGCTCGCTAACCTGAATTCGAGAGCCTTCGAAATCACGGACGTAGCTGGTTTCCAGGACCTCGTAAACTTTTGTGAGATTGTACTTATCGAAGATCTGGCGGGGCAGATGGCGGCCCAAGATTACTCGACTGAACAACGGACCTTCTTGAAGCGTTCTCTAACTCGCCGACATGCCCGCGATCACGCCTAGCGACCTCGTTGCAGCGGTTCTAAACGCAATTGAGGAGTCAGGGTACTCCGGACTGCTCATAAGCTCTGCACGATCGCAGCCACGTAAGTTTTCCGTGGTCGCGCCAGATGGTCGCGGCAGCGAACTTTGGGTTTATCTTTGGACCGTTACCCCCGGAGGGCGTCCACAACTTGAGTTCGAGTATCGCATTCAGATGACGGGGGTGCAGTCGCCTCTCGGTCTCAACCCTTTCGGCCCAACGATTCTGGTGGGTTATGAACCAGATCTCAACGTATTCGCCGGGTTCGACATCTTGCGACATAGAATGTTCACGACTGGTTCTCCGTCGGTCCAGATCGATGTTCGCGTGTTACGCGAGTCGCTCGAACAGGGGATCACGTTCAGCAGGAAGGCGAACGACGAAATCGCTATAGGCGTCCGCCCGGATTTACTAGTTGCTTATGCAACGAATTCAATGGATCTTCACCGCCTCGGCTCAACAAGAAAGATGGTAGCTTTACTGAATAAGGCCGCCACGCCTGGGCCACTCAGATCTCGCGATATGGAGAAGCTTTCTACCGAACGTCGGCGAGTGCTTCAGGAGGTCAATCGACTCTCCAGACTGTCAAATTTTCGTCAGCAGGTTCTTAATGCCTACGGCAACCGATGTGCGATCACTCGGGTCCAGTTAGGTCTTGTTGAAGCTGCTCATATCCTCCCCGTCAGCGCGCCGGGAAGCGTGGACCATGTTCGCAACGGGATCGCCCTTGCTCCCAGCTATCATCGCGCCTACGACAATGGGCTCATTTATTTCGATGAAAGGCTGGTCGCACGGCTAAATCCCTCGAAAGCGAACTTGTTGAAGTCAGAGAAGCTTCATGGAGGATTGAATCAATTGAGGACTCCACTCGGGCGGATACATCTCCCTCCCGACAGAGAGCAGTGGCCGGATCCGGATTTCATTCGAAGGGCGAACCGCTTCCGAGGAATTCGAACCCAATAGCGATGCTGCAGAGAGGCCGTGCCAGTCTTTGCATTGACCGCAAATTGCTGCATTCTTGAGCGCACGTTCCCGCCGGCGAGCGGGTCAACCTCGGGCACTAACGGAGCAGATTAAAATTGGCGCGTTGGACAGGAGATCCCAGCAGCGGCGACGTTCTCGCAGCGGCTGACGCTTGGCGAGAACGTTGCGTAGTGGCGGACGGTTCGCTCTTCAGTGAGGAGGCGCTCTGGACGCTTGAAAACATAAGAACCCTCAAACAGCGGTACATAGAAAATCCAATAGAGGGCTCCGAAAGAGACTTTTACGACAAATTGAAAGAGCAGCTCACCGGCTTGAGTCCTGAGGTCCTCCGCCTGGCCGCTGAAGTGACTTGGTTCATGGCGCTCTTCCCTCACCATTCGTTTTTCGGGACCGAGAAGAAAATCCAACAAATTCGAACGGTTTGGGAGTGGTCGGGCACTAGTTTACCTGCCAGCCCCTATCTCGAACCTACGAGTCTGATGGGCGTTGGAAATCCAGGGATCGCTTACCTCACTCGCCGTTTCGAGCAATGGGAGTTCTTTTTGGAAGCTTTCGAGCGCTGGAAGAGTTTAGCTCCCGAGCGGAAGCAGGAGCTCGATGACTCAAGACGCTCCTTGGGGTTTCGTGCGTTGGCTCGACGAAATTCCCAAGGCAGATCGAAGACCGGTGCGGAACGCAATCCTATATTTTCTCTTCCCTGACGCGCTCGAACGCAACCTGAGCAACGACCATCGCCGCCAGATAATTTACGCCTTCCGGAACAAAATCCCTGCCGATGTTCGTCCGAAAACGGCCAGACCCAGCCTCTTCGAGTGCGATCGCGCAATTTGGACTATCCGCCAAGCTCTAGAGGCCGAACTCGGGACTAAGGATCTCGATTTCTACAAACCACCGCTCTACCAGCAATGGTGGAGCGGTGTTCGCGACGAGGCGCGCGCCCAGATCGCTAGCGAACTCGACGTTACACTTCGCAATTATGGTCTTGAGTTACGTCAGTGTGGCAGCAAGAAGAAAACTCTCGCGGATTGCTATCCGACTGATGACGGAACCGGCTTTTGGGCTAAGCCGGACGCAACGAACAAGCCTCTTCGTTGGATTCTGCAATTGGAGGCTGATGGCGAACACGTTCTCGCGAAGCTGCCAGAGCAGCACGGCAACCGACGCATCGCGTTTGCCAACACAGCGCAGGGCAATAGCGGTGCCGTAACAATTCGAATCGTTCCCGCCATCAAGGTCGACGAACACAAATATGTATTTTACGAAGCCTGGGAATGGATACTGTTGTTCGCTTTCTTACCTGCACTGCAGGCGGGTTCATCCGGACAGCTCTTTGATGACTTCGATCCAGAGACTGGCACACTGCTTTATCTCGGAAAGGAGCAGCCATATATCTTCGCAGCTCTAATTACGCTTAACGATCTTAATCATGAGTTTTCTTCTGAACAACTAGAGAGAAGCATCAAATACGCAGATGCTACGACCGCGATATCAACATTTCTGAAGGTATCCCCGGTCAAATAGGCGTGTCAGAACCTGAATACGGAAAGGCATCTATGGCGGACCCGATTTCTGTTTATCATGGACTAGATGAGAACGAGCGGCGTCGCCTAAATGAAGAGATCAAGCGCGCCTACGTTAGCGCAGCCGATTCACAAACTGCTGCGGTAAAAGACGAAGACGACGAGACGCCAGAGCCGCCGACACACGAAGGCGAAATTCCGGAGATACCAGAATTCCCGGACCTAATTGGCATAGATCCGTCAGTCTACCGCCAGATCAACGGTGCTCTCAAAGCAGGCAAAAGACACTTGATGCTGTACGGACCACCAGGCACCGGGAAAACCACCTTGGCGCAGAAAATTGCGACCAGACTTCAACCGAACTGGTACATGATCACCGGCTCAGCCGATTGGAGCTCGCAAGATGTGATCGGAGGATACCAGCCCGTAGGTCAAGGTAAAATCAGATTTGTTCCTGGCCTGCTGCTGCAGAACTTCGATCGCCCGTTGGTAATCGACGAGCTAAACCGTTGCGATATCGATAAAGTCATAGGCCCGCTGTTCACCGTACTCAGCGATCAGCCAACAACCCTGCCATACCGCACTGTCGTAGAGGATGAGCACAGCGCTCCCTTCGTCATTTTGCCCAATCAGAAGCCTGGTGCCGCACCACATGAGTTTGCACCAACAAAGTCATGGCGAATTCTCGCTACCATTAACTCCGTCGACAAAGCCGCGCTATATCAGATGAGCTTTGCTCTCACTCGTCGGTTTGGCTGGGTCTTCGTGGATGTACCCCGCGATCTACAAGGCTTCATTCTCGAGTTACTTCGCATCCGAGGGATAATTGGAGACGAGGTGCAGTCGGCCGCGGAAACACCCATCACTCAGACATGGCGTGCGATAAACGAAGTGCGAGTAATTGGCCCGGCTCCGATCATCGATCTCATTAGCTATGTTCGGGCGATGGACACCACAGTAAGTTTTCTTGAGATTCCGGGCAAATCCCAGGCCGCTCTCTATCTCGACGGATTTTATTTGTTTCTTCTCCCAATGCTCGATGGGATCCTAAGAAGCGAGGCAAGTACGATCGCTGATAGGATCTGCCAAGCGCTCGGCTTGTCGGCGGACGATCCCGATGCGCTGATGCTCAAACAACGCTTGGCTAATGTAGCGATCTGATGGCGACGGACGACTTGGACATATCTATTAACGACTACATCGCCCGTTTCTTGCTGCGCTACTTCCGCGATGCGGTGACACTGCAGGTCCAACGTCCTGCGATCGAACACCGAGACGACATCGATCTACTGAGATTGCACTGGGCGTCGTCGAAACCAGTGATCGATTTTATCGACTATTTGACCGAACATCCGCATGAACTTCAGGCCGTGCTCGAGGTTCACCGCCGAGCGGACGACGCTGTGGTTCGTGGACGCATCGATGCCCGAGCGACGATCATTGCCCGAATGCTCACGGGACATCCGACCCTTAGCATTTCTCAGGAACCAGTTCGTTCATTGGATTCCGGGCCTAACCATGTGCTCACCTGGGTGATCGAGCAAGCTTGGCGTTTGGTTTTTCGCTTTCAACATCTGCTTCCCGCTGACGCCACATACCGGAGACGCGTCGAGTCGTCCGCTAGCAAATTGGAGAGACTAAGGCGTTATGAGCCTATCCGGCGTGCCTTAAAGGAATCGGATCTCTACCGCCGCCCCGTATCAACAGCGGTGAAAGAGGCATCACGCTCGCGGCGTCGAATATACGTCGCTGCTGCAAAGGCATACCGATTCTTATGTCTGATTGAAGCTGGTGAGAGCGACGCACTCTCGAAACTCCTCAATGACACGGTGCTAGGGCCATTGCCCATTTGGCAGAGGTTCGAGTTGGCGGTCGCTATTGGTACAGTCGGCGCTTTGGCGCACGCGACTGGAGACCGCGTGGCGCTCAGTTTTCTCGCCGCCGGAAGCCAAGAACCGATAGCGCGGGCCGGCAGGTTTGCTCTTTACTGGCAGACTCGCACCGCTGCGTACACGCCCCCTGTCCCCGAGCCCTCCGAGGCGATTCTCCTTGGCCTCTTGGAGCACTATGGACTCGGGAGCGCAGGCGACAGGCCCGATTTATTGGTTGTGGATACCATTGAGTCCTCGGTGTTAGCGGTGATAGAAGCAAAGTTTTTTGTTGACGACAATAGCGCTGATGCCATGCGTGCGGCTCTGAGCCAGATCGTCCGCTACGCGCGAGGCTATCGCGAGCAGGCGTTCGTCCCGGAGTTGCTCGACAATTCCTTCGTCGCGCTAGCTCGTCGGGGTGCAATTGCGGCTTCAGCAACACGACCGGACGGAGTTCCATGGATGTTTGATTTGGAAGCAATGATCAAGGGCGGCCTAGAAGTGTGGGCTAGTCGTGTGGTAGCAGAACAAACACCAACGCAACAGTCAGCATAAACACGAAAGCGCCGAATCATTTCAGTCTTGAACGTTCCCAAATCTCCGTGACCATTTGAGCCATATCCGGCCCCAGTTCATCGTCGTCCCGGTGTTGAAGGTACTGATGAACTTTCTCACCGAACCGACCGCCCTGCCTATTGTGAGGTGGTTCAGCCGCACTGATTAATATTGCTTCGACGTGATTAAGCACTGCACCAAAAGTAGTGTGAGCGCTATCCGCCTCAGCTGCTAATTCCCCGTTATTCTTGACCCATCGAATGCCAAACCAAGAAAATCGGCTCCAGCGGTCTGCGAGGTCGTCGCTCTTGTGCTGTTTGAGACGGTTAAAAAGACGCTGTTGATCGTTCGCTCCTGCTTGACCGATGTAGACTATTCTGAAGCTTTCGTCGTATAGCACGTAAACACCCTGCTGATCCCTGAAGTCTACCGGTTTAGCGGTAGTTTTTGTGGAACGCTTACCTTTCAGGTGCCCCGCAACATGTGGCCTGCCCCAGAACACGTCGTGTCTTCGCCAGAAGAGTCCATAGTTGCGGATCAGAGTGTCAGCCATAGCTAAGAGATCTCAATCGTGCGACGCAGCCCTTTATATTCCGCGACTCGTTCCTTTCAAAAGCGATCTAACACGAAGGTGAGATCTACCGCATCGTTAGCGGCAGCTGGGTAGCTTTCTCAAGAGTCGAAGATGATTTTCCATTAACGTGGCCCACCTCCGGTTTTAGCAGGCGTCCCAACTTGGGTCTCCGCCTACCTCCATCGTTAATCAGGGGAGCCTCGGATTCGTCCACGTAAAGTGAACCAGGTGGGAAAATCTTGTACGGACTCTTCGCTCGACTAGCTGCTGTCGCCGGTGATGGATCATGGTGGCCCTCTTTGGGAAACCGCGCCAAGCCGCCATCGAGATATTGAAGATCTAACTCACAACAGATCCATTGCCTCTGTAACCGTTCGCACACCTCGCCTGTGACACAAGAACCAGCGAACGGATCCACCACCAAGTCGCCACTATCAGTTAGAAACCGTATAAAATACTCAGGTATGGTGGAGGGATAGCGCGCCGGGTGGATAGGGAGATTTCGCTCTCTGCAATAGTCCTGGTAACGACCATTTGACTCCGTGTTTGCTGACGCAAGCAAGTTCGGAGGGATTGCACCTCCGTTATCTTTGTCGAATTTCTCAGAGATATCGTGGCCGGAGGGACGCAATTTGGCCACATACCCATTTCTGAAGAGTTCACGCATCGAATCACTATAGGGCGCGAGAACTCGGCGATTGTTGGCCTTCGGCCAAGGTGTCGGCGACAGCCACCATATACAGTTCACCGCGTCCTTTACTCGCACTCTGCGTATGTTGACCCACTCGGCGGGACTGGGAAGCCTAGCAGGATTCCACCAATAGTGCTCTTGGCACAGATGGAAGCCATACTCCTTGCAGAGCATAACAAGCAGTTCGAAATGATATAACGAGCGTGTCGGTGTTCCACGCTTCCACGACCCACCTATGTCTATAACTATACTACCGGATTCCTTTATCACCCTCCGGAAGCCCTCCGCGAATGGTCGATACCAGTCCAGGTAGCGATCAGCCTCCTCGTTGCCGTAGGTCTTTTGCCGTACAAGACCGAAGGGTGGTGAGGTCATTATCAAGTTGACGGACTTCGGTTGTAGCCCCTTGTGCAAAAGACCTAATGAATCTCCGTGCATGATCTGACCGAACGGCGTCCTCTTGATCACCTTCGGCACCGGCACCAGCATCTCACGTACCTCGTCGGTTTCTTCAGACTGTCCTATGGACTGTATTGTGCAGGTACCGAATGTAAGCGCTAACAGTAACGAACCCCAGACGCTTCGCTGTGTTTTCGAGCTCGACGCGTTCGGATTCCGTGAATCGTATGTTCGCGACTGATGTTCGTGGACTCTTGGACTTCGGCCTCGCCACCCCGCCACCTCCATTTTTGTAAAGCGTTATCATGCTAGACTGAAGGGTTTTTGTATTACAAGAATGGTCTGGGGAATCCCGGTGGAGCTTTCAACAGCAGTAGTACGTCGTGGTGTGGATAACTTCGAAAGCGCTGGGGTTCTCAATCGCACCGCGCGCTCAGCGGGGCGGTTCGACCGTGACGACCGCCTTGATCGCAGTTCGTTGCGCGTAGTCGAGCTGTCGCCGAGGTCTGCCTTTTTTTGACAGATCTCGACCATGCAGTATTTCGTCCCTGATTTGTTGTTCGGGAAGTCCTCGGCTCGCTGCATGTAAAGCCCACGCCATGTCGGCGCGATGTAGATCGCCGCTGTACCGAGGGTCGCCGTGAAACTCGGGCAGGGGTCGGACCGAGTTTTCCTCCGAGGCTGTTCCACAAATCGTCCGCGGCGAGCATTCCGTACCGGCCTCGTGTACGAGCGATTTCACCTCTTCGAGAAATTCGCGCGCTGCTCTGTATGCGAGCCCTTCGCATTCATGCAACCGAACGAATGGTGGAAGACCGGTCCGCAGCCGCCTGTTTGGCTTCTGATTGGTGAAGCCCGCAAGTTGACCGAAGTGCCGCCAATCGGCACTAGAGGGATCACCTCCGAAGCGCCGCGCCAGCTCCTTCGCCGCATGGGTACTAAAAGTGCGATCAAAGAGTATCCGTCCGTGGTTTAGCCACACCTGAAAGTTGCGAGGCGAAGTCTCAACAACGGCGGCTGGCTGAAATCCGGCATCCGTCATTCGGGGGATCGTGTCAGCGCTGAGGTCGTCGACCAGGCTCAACGCATGACTACCATGTGGGCGGACGAATATTTGTGCACCGCGCGCATTCTCCCACCTGAGCCACGCGAGAGCGGCGTCAATCTGATCGGCGCTCCAGCCGCTTCGGAGCAACATCCGGCCGTCCAGCCGGAGAACGCCAATTTCAAATAGTTCGCAGCCCATCGCGCGGAGGTGCTTGCGGACGACCGATTGTGTAGCTGACGCGCTCATGAATACTGCTTCCGCCCGGCGCCGCGACCGGAGAAATTTTCTGTTCAGATCTTGCTGGTCGATTTACTCATCGCCGTTGTGCTGGTGTCGCCGTTGCCGTAACGCGCCGTACTTGGATTCATCGGCGTTGTATTTGAGGCACGTGATGGCATGACCGATGTGGCGCGAACGTCTTTCGGGGCAGGCACACGCTGTCCGCCGTCTGTGCCGAGATTGCCGAGCCGTTGGGTCTGTCGACCGAAATCCATCGCGTTGACCCAGCCAGTGGCTTCGCTGTTGCCGCCTGCGCCAGCGTTCCCAAGCTGAGAAACTTTATTGAATCCCGTCTGGAGCGCGCTTGTGATAGGGCGAATGACGGTTTGAGCGATAAATGCGGCTTCGAAGGCGTGGCTCAGCGCAAGGCCGACTGTTCCGCCCGCGATCCCGGCGGCCATATGAGGCACTGCTATACTCACAACCATAAAGACCACCGAAAAGGCCGTGTAGTTCAGCATGTCCGCTGCGGAAATGGTCCCGGAGCAAACGGTCGTCACGATCGCGCTGGGCGGTAGACCGTAGGTAGTCCACCAAGGCAGGGTCGCCGGAACCGGCTTGCAGGCAGCGACCAAGGCCGCGCTCCATTGGTTAGCCATTTGCACGCCGACCGCGAGCACAAAATAGAAAAAAAGAAGTCTAACGCCGACGCGAATGACATAGCCAAAGTACCCTTCTGCGGCCGGAGCTGTGAATCGGTTTGCTCCCAGACCGAGAAGGATCACACCGCCGCCGATGACAAGGTAAGACTCCACCAAAGTGAGCAGGAGCATTGCCGCCGTGACGACAAACGTGAGCAGAACGATGAAGGCGGCTACGCTCTGGACAATTGCCTGCTCGAAGTTCGTCATCATGCTCGCGTTACCTGGGGAGTTGAAGATCGTGCTGGCCATGTTGGTGCCGACTTCCAGTACGGTCTGCGGGTTGAGGGCTGGAAGACCTGTGACTGCCGCGCCGATGGATGAGAAGCTCTTGATGACAGCGTTCATCCATGAGAAAGCGTTTACGATCATCAGGTAGACGAACCCGCCACTGAGGATGTGCTTGATAAGCCGACCCAAGAAGTGCGAAGCGTCGAGTTGGCCTTCAGCCGTAAACTGAATCCAGGTGACAAGGATGTCCAGGAGGAGCAGAGCGAAGAAAAGCTTGATGGCGTAGGGCTGAACCGCTGCGCTGTAGTGCGCTCCTGCATTGTAGAACTGAGTCGCGATGTCATTGAAAGTCATGGGACATCTCCTTAAGCCAGTCCTGACCCTCTATGGTTGAGGAGGTGGGGCTGCATTGTGAAAAGCGTCAGGCGCCCCTGATGCCGATGATGCTGGTGTAGCAAAGAAATTACGTTTCTCGTTCTCAGCGACCTGCCCTTCATAGATGCGCCAGCCGCCATAGACCACTGCGCAAAGTCCGACAACTGCCAATACGAGGACGAGCCGCTTTCTGCTGGACTTCATTTCCGACCTCACATCTTCGAAATGCTAGGGTTGAGGCGGAGTCGGCGCACTATGAAAAGCATCGGGAGTGCCGGGTGACGCTGGCGCAGAAAAGAATGCCTGTGCAGCAAGGTTGCTCTGGACTTGATTGTTTGTCTGATTTGCCGCCGCTACGTTCTGCGAATTCATCTCGGCCATGACGAGTTGACGTAGCATCTGAACCTGCTGGACCTGCGCGAGCGCGATTTCGTTGCTGACCTGAACCGCCTGCAGATTTCCTATCGCCGTTTGATTCTTGAGCTCAAGGGTTTGCAGCGACGCCTGCTCCGCCTGAAAGTTCTGGGCCTGAACCTGGGCCGAAGCGAGCGCCCCGTTCAGAGTGTTCAGTGTCATGCCGACGGTTGCCTGCGGACTCTGAACTCCAGCGGTCGAGGCCGCGTTGAAGCCCGGATAGAGTTGCTGGAACTCCTGCGTGAGTCCCTGAAAGGTGTACGAAAGCCCTTCCTGCTCGTTGATCAAATTTCCTAGGTTCGCAAGCAGATTCTGATTGGATTGCCAGACTCCCGCGCCACCGCCGGTCGTGTTCTTAATCGCGTACTGAAGCTGCTGAGCCAGGTTAGTGACGGTGGTGGTCTCCTGCTGAAGCTGCTGCAGCTGACGGGCGAACATCTGTGGGTCGAAGACGATCTGAGTGCCGCCTCCGAACTGGGCGTGTGCTGGCGTTGGCTTCCCGACCAGACAAATTATCGCGACCACGATCGCGAGGAATTGCGGAGAGCGTTTTCTGCAATTCATTGACGTATCTCCCTGTGATCGAGCTTCCCGTTGGCATGGAAGGAATTCCCGTTCGCTCCCATCAGCGTTACAACCGGCCGATCGCCGTGTGGGTAGAGTTTCTCGAGGTACTCGGCCCAGTCCGGCAAACCGCGAATGCGAAGCCATTCTACAGTCCAACGGTCGCCGAACTGCTCGATCATTCGCCGCGCGGACAGCACGTCGTCTTTCGAGCCAGCACCGATAAATGCGAGTGCCGCAGGACCAAGCGAGAACTGAAACAGCCGCCGTCCGAGCGGTGAGACGTAATAGTAGTGCCGCTTGGGCGTGGCATCAGCGACAATATCGATTTGCCTATCTGAGAGTCCGAATCGTCGGTACATCTCACGGCTCGCCGCATTTTTCGCCTCAGCGTTCGGCAGATAGAGCTTCGTCGGACACGACTCCAGAATCACGTCGCGATGGGGTGAATTGGCGATCTCCGCGAGGCTCTGCGTCGCCAGCACGACTGCGGCGTTCTTCTTGCGCAGGGTGCGCAACCACTCCTCGACTTTCGCACCAAACACGCTGTTGGTGAGCATGATCCATGCTTCGTCGAGTATGATGAGCGTAG